>CP070687.1:2932824-2935572 GCA_020353115.1 Bacteroidales bacterium | reverse complement strand
TTATCTTCAATCATCTGTGGTGATTTTTTCTCAAAATAGCTGGCAACAAGCATCAGTTTAATATTCTGGTCTTTGATAAGTTGGATCATATGTTGGACATGTTTGGCTGAAGGTGGAATACCGGGTTTTGGCTCGATATAGCCGATAATTTCCAGCCCGAACGTCTCTGCAAAATAGGCCCAGTTTTTATGATAAGCAACCACCTTTTTACCCCTGAATGGTAACGCATCTTTCAGCCAGCCTCCAAGGTGGTTAATAAGTTTTTCTCCTTCATGTATATTTTCAAGGAATTCAAACAATGTCTTATTATCAAGCATTTTTGTAAGGGTTTCACCGCCGAACAGGTCAACCAGCTTATCCCCGAATAAAGCACGGTTTACAAGGTCCGTAAAATCATCCCGGTTGGTTTCGTAGAATGCTGAATTTACAGGGTCAATCTTGATAAGGCCGATAGTTATATTATGAGCTATTATTTTCCAATTCAAAGGTCCGGTATTGATATGTGGATTTCCCATAAGATGTACATCTCCTTCGGTACGGTCTCCCGTATAAACTTTTTGCAACACTTTTATCCCATCCGAAACGGAAACGAATCCAATTTCTCCGTCCATGATATTCCTGTTTCGAGCCTTATCAAGCAGTGTGGGTGCCCACATTTCCAGATCCATACCGGTTGTGATCCACATATCTGCATCATTAAGCATCATGGCATAGCTGGGCTTGGGAGGCACAAAATGAGGATCTTGTTCTCCCTGGGCAATGTAGGATACAACAGCATTATCCCTGGCAATATATTGTACAATGGCAGCATAATCGGAAAAGGAACATACAATATTCAGTCTCCCACCGGATTGGCCTGCCCGGTATCTTGTGCGTGTTCGCTGCTGTTTTCGATGCTGAGCATCCAGGTTGCACTGAAACCCCAACAGTACCATCAGTAGAACAGCCAGGAACTGGTACCCTGGTAAAACGCTTTTCATCACTTCTCTCATAATGTTGGATTTTATTTTTTAATATGCTTCATGCTTATGAGGCCCCATAGCCCAGCAAACTTGTATAATGAATGAATGATCATGGGGCAACATTCCAGTCGGGATTATCTCCCAGTTGACTCTATTCCGCCAGTTGTACTGGTATTGAAATCGTGTAAATACAAACTCGCTTTGCCAGAAATCAAAGCAGAATGTATAATCCCATTCGTACTGTTGATTGTCATCAGGCAATTCCGAATAACCGATTCTTCCACCCAGCCAGAATCTGGCACTCAGTTTATTCTGAAAAGATGAATAAAAACCTTTGCTTTGAACGTATCCTGAGGCCTCTTCCCTGTAACTATAAACGATTTCAGTTTTCCAGTCAAAGGTTCTGTATTTTTCTCTACCAACGGGTGTCCATTTGTATATTAAACCCAGGCTTCCGATATAGGAACGGTTGTTGGTATAAAGATCATTTGTGCCTGTGACGCCGCTCAGCCTGAATTCAAAATAACTGTTTCTTGATAGGTCATAGTAGTTTTTAAACTGGCAGATGAAGAGCATTCCTGCCTTCCTGTTGCTGTCGAAGCTTACATCATTTCCTCCGTTTATAACGGATATATCAAAACTAGTCGCATCGGCAAAAAGAATTTTCGGAAGCAGGAAATTTGCCGCCATACCAAATCCGCCGAGACCTGAATTACTGAACAGATTAGTCAGGGCTCTTGGACGGTCGAACTGTGGAAGGGCATGATCATGATATCTGTTTAACGGACCGAATTCTGCATAGAATATCCCCGTTTTCAGATTTATATTCAGGGGAAGGTTAAGCCATTCCATATAAGCCTCTTCAATACTTATATCGTTTTTAGTAATTGAGAAGAAGGTTTTGCCACGTGTGAAAGGATCGAGAGGTGCTACCAGTGCCACCTCGGCCTCCCTTAGGAAAAATCCGTTGTTTCCATAACTCATATCACCCGGTTCGGATATATATTTATGATTGGAGGAGCTATAGGCACCAAAGAAATCCCCGCCAAGACTTATGTTGGGATTTAGTCCCTGCTGTGTGCGGGTACCGCTGTGGAATTTCTTTGATAAATCAACCTTCTCCTCTTTTTCTTTGGAGGCAAGTTGATTAGCCTGATCCAGGAGTTTCTGGAACTCAGCCTCTTTTTCCTTGCTTTCCATGGTCGTATGTAACTCCTGCAGGAGGCTGTCAAGCCGGAAAATCTCTTTATCATATCTCTCTTTTAACAGAAGGAGTTCTTTCCTTAACAAGGCAATTGAATCATCTCGGGATAAGGATTCGTCTGTTCTCTCCTGGGCTGTAATGAACTGACCGAAACAAAAAATTGGAAGGAATGTGTAAACTAATATGCTTTTTTTCATCTTATTTTCCTCAACGAATTCATAATGCGGATAATTCGGATACCCGGTAAGGTATTTGCCGGAATGATCAACAATTGAACTTTAAAGAGAAAAATAAGGTGGAGCGTGATAGTTATGAAGAAAATAATAGTCGGTCTCCCTGAAAAACAACCGGATTGGAACCTTAATTAATTTTGTTGAAATGAAGAGGTTTGAGATCAAGAAAATCAGAATAGTAAATGTAAAGAAGGCCATTGAGATCTGGCCGAGGAAAAAGAGTTCGGTGGAATTATGGTGATGGCTCTGAAAAGGTATTCCGGAGTCATTCTACTGGTAAGGATGAGCATGTTCCACCACCAGGCCGGTAGGAAGTTTATGAAAATGCAGGTTATGACTTGCGTTGCCT
>CP070687.1:2916421-2932724 GCA_020353115.1 Bacteroidales bacterium | reverse complement strand
GGAAATCGCATGAGGAGTTGGGTTTGCCACCTTTACTCGAGATGGCACCGGACGGACAAGGGTTAAAAGCCGGACTCATTGGAACCGGTCACAGAGGGACCGGTGCAGCGTTGAATTTTATCAGTGCGGGAAGAGACCTGGAAGTAACCGCTCTTGCCGATCTCTTCCAGGAAAGAATCGATGAATGCCGCGCCAGGTTTCGGCAGTATGAACTTGAAATCCCTGAAGAGAATTGTTTTACAGGATTCGATGCATATCAGAAACTTCTTGAAACAGATGTTGATGTGGTAATCCTTGCTACACCGCCATTTTTCAGACCGGAACATTTCAGCGCTGCCATTAAAGCCAAAAAGCATGTGTTTATGGAAAAACCCGTAGCGGTTGATCCCGTTGGAATACGATCCGTTCTCAGTACTGGTCAGAAAGCCACCGCATTCGGACTGTGCATCGTTACCGGAACCCAGAGAAGACATCAGAGAGATTATATTGAAACCTTCAAACGAGTGGCCAATGGAGCGATCGGACAAATTACAGGTGCCAAGGCATTCTGGAACCAGGAGCATGTATGGTTCCGGTTAAGGGAAGAAGGATGGTCAGACATGGAATATATGATACGGAACTGGAACAATTTCACCTGGCTGAGCGGGGACCATATTTTGGATACTCATGTGCACAATATCGATGTGGTTAACTGGTTTACAGGAAAACTGCCTTTGAGCGCAATCGGATATGGAGGAAGACATCGACGGATTACCGGTGATCAGTTCGATTTTTTCAGTGTCGATTTCGATTATGGGAACGGTATGAGTTCACATAGTATGTGCCGTCAGATTGATAATTGTGCTAACGGGGTTGGTGAATTGATCGTCGGTACGAAAGGATATACGAATTGCAGAAATAGGATTCATAGCCTTGACGGGTCGGTGAAATGGGAATATGAATACCCGAAGGATGAAAATGGTGAACCAATGACAACCCTCAGGATATCAGAATATATACAGGAGCATATTGACCTGGTAACTGCAATTCGTTCGGGGCAACATGTCAATGAAACTGAACAAACAGCCAATTCAACCTTAACCGCCATTATGGGCCGGGAAGCAGCCTATACAGGGAAGAAAATCACATACGATGAAATATTCATTTCGGATATGAAACTTGGCCCGGAAGTTATGCAACTGGGTCCTGTTGATATTAACTTTGAGGTTCCGGTGCCTGGTACGCCGGTAAGACTTTAAGGGCCAGAGTATCGATCGTTTATCAATTTACCGGGGTAAATGTTGTGTATAATCCAAAATCTTATTAATTTTTTAAATTCATGGAACAGATTAAAAATAGCAGGAGAAGGTTTATAAGAACTACCGTTTCCTCGGCCGTTGGAATCGCCGTTTTTCCTCATATCATTCCTGCATCTTCTTTAGGCCGGGGAGGAGTTATCCCTCCGAGTGACAGGATTGTTATGGGGGCAATCGGTGTGGGAAGTATGGGGACAGGAAATATGAGGGATTTCCTTACAAAAAAAGAAGTTCAGTTTATTGCCGTTTGCGATGTAGATGAGAACCATAGAAACCGTGCCAAAGACATTGTGGATACTGCCAATAATAACAAGGAATGCAGGACTTATCTGGATTTCCGGGAATTCCTTGAAAACGAGAATCCAGATGCGGTATGCATTGCCCTGCCGGATCACTGGCATGCCATTATTTCGGTTGCTGTTGCGGATAAGGGAATTGATATCTATGGTGAGAAGCCGCTTGCAAGAACCGTCAGGGAAGGAAGATCGATCGTGGATGCCGTTGAAAGGAATGATATTATCTGGCAGACAGGCAGCTGGCAGCGATCAAGGCCGCAATTTCACCGGGCTTGTGAACTGGTAAGGAACGGTTTCATTGGAAAGGTGACACGGGTTGAAGTGGGTCTGCCTGATGCAGCCGCACTGGTCGGCACTCCGCCTGTAAAGGATGTTCCTGAGTATCTCGACTGGGATTTCTGGTTGGGCCCTGCACCTGAAGTACCTTACCGGGGTATATGTCACTGGGACTGGAGATGGATAATGGATTATTCTGGCGGACAGCTTACCGATTGGGCAGGTCATCATGTGGATATTGCGCACTGGGGGCTGAATCTCGACAGAGACGGTCCGGTTGAAGTGGAAGGAACAGGTGTATACCCGAGAGAGGGTATTTATGATGTGCCGTTTGAATATGATATCAATTGTAAATATGCGAATGGTATTGAAATGAGGATCGCGAACCAGAGCCGGATGCCTTTTGGAATGGGAACAGCATGGTATGGAGATAACGGATGGATCCATGTAGCACGTGGTAACAGATTGACAGCGAGTGATCCCTCAATTCTTGAAAATGAGATACCACCTGAGGGTATCAGGCTCTATTACAGCAGAGACCACCACCAGAATTTCCTTGATTGCGTCAAAACGAGAGAAGAAACCATTACACCGGTTCAGACAGCTCACCGGTCGATCAGTGTAGCCCTGATTGGTGAAATTGCCATGCTAACCGGCCAGAAGTTAATATGGAATCCTGATAATGAGCGATTTACAGGTAATGAAACGGCAAATCGATTATTATCCAGGCCATTCAGGTCGCCATGGACACTCTGAATGAATCATTTACAGTCGAAAATATAATTTAAATGGGAACAAAAAATAGAATTGATTATTATAGAATCTTGTGGCTAACTAACTTATATATAGGAAGTTTGATACTTTTTATTTCGTGTAAACCCGGGGCTGAAAACCGTGCGTTGGTTTTAACCGGGCAGAACACCCATGACTGGAAAGCAAGTTCGGAAGCCATATCCGTTATACTTGAAAATTCGGGGATATTTACAGTTGATATTATAGAGAGTCCCCCTGAAGGAGGGGATATGAGTGTGTTTCGGCCTGATTTTTCAGGTTATCAGCTGGTGATATTGAATTATGACGGTGATCCGTGGTCCGGGGAAACAAATGCAAATTTTGCTGAATATGTCAGATCCGGCGGGGGTGTGATTGTGTACCACAGTGCAAGTATAGCCTTTCCGGACTGGCAGGAATATAATGAGATAACAGGCTTGGGGGGATGGGGTGAACGTGACGAAAACTCCGGGCCGTTATGTTACTGGGAAAATGGTGAGATCGTTATGGACAATACACCAGGTCCGGCAGGTACGCATGGAGAGATTGCGGATTTCCTTGTCGTTCACAGGGAACCGGAACATCCCGTTTTGAAAGGGCTGCCCGAAAGATGGCTTCATGGGAATGACGAATTATACGGCGCTTTGAGAGGCCCTGCAAGGAACTTGACCATCCTGGCAACAGCTTATTCGGATACAGCCATCGGAGGAACAGGAAGGGATGAACCGGTAATGTTCACCATTTCTTATGGAGATGGCAGGATCTTCCACACCACACTTGGCCATCCCGGTGAAGAAGGGGAACTCTCTTCCCTTAACTGTGCAGGGTTTATTACATTGTTTCAACGTGGTGCAGAGTGGGCTGCAACAGGTCAGGTATCATTACCTCTTAATCCCGATTTCCCAAATTCGGCAAGTACATTTTTCTGGGAGGATTTCCGGCCCCTGACCATGGATGAGTTGATGGAAAAAATTTCCGGTTACAAGATCGGGAAAAGCAGGAGATATCTGGCCGATCTTTCAAACAGGATAAGGAAATCGGACGGAACGGCAGAAACCCTTCTGAACATTGAAAAAGAAATTGTAAAAGTTTGTAATTCAGATGCAACAGCAGACTGCAAAAAATATTTATGCAGGGAATTGAGTTGGATGGGATCCGAATATTGTATTCCTGCTCTTCAGCAGCTGGCAAAAGATCCTGAGATGGCCGAAATGGCAGGTTTCGCATTAGAGAGGCTACGGCAATAAGTGTTGATTCATATAAGTAAAGTTTAAACGTTTTGAAAAATGAAACAGAATAATTCTTTAATCTGCTCCATAATCCTTTTATTCCTTTTCACCGGCCCCCTGGCTTCACAGGAACCTGAAGAAACAGAAGACTGGTCCGGGAGACCAGATATCGTAACACCGGGTAAACGAAACCATCCACCTTCGGATGCCATTATTCTGTTCGACGGGAATGATCTCTCAGCCTGGAGCGGTGAAAATGGAGAACCGGAATGGAAGGTATTTGGGAGATCAATGACCGTTGTGGGGGGGACTGGCAGCATCGAAACCAAACAGCGTTTCGGAGATGTTCAGTTGCATATCGAGTGGAGAGCTCCAAGAAAAGTTATAGGAGAAGGGCAGGAAAGAGGTAATAGCGGAATATTTCTTATGGATTTATACGAAGTGCAGGTGCTGGATTCTTACAATAATGAAACGTATTATAACGGCCAGGCCGGTAGTATATACAAGCAACATATACCACTGGTGAATGCCTGCTTTAAACCAGGGGAATGGCAAACCTACGATATTATTTTTACCTCCCCGACGTTTAATGAGGACAGCACATTGAAATCACCGGGTTATTTGACGGTGATACATAATGGTATTTTAATACAGAATCATGTGGAATTAAAAGGTCCGACGGTTTATATCGGGCAACCGAGTTACAAGTTCCATGATGAAAAGCTTCCCCTTACATTACAGGATCATGGCAATCCTGTGAGTTACAGGAATATCTGGATAAGGGAGCTATAATATTACACGTAATTTTAACCTTATTATAAACATCAAAATGAATCCTTCACGGCGAAAATTCATAAAGACTTCAACCCGGATTGCTGCAGCTACCGGGATGGCAGCAATGATACCTGTAAAACTGAGTTGTTCAAATGCAAACGATCAGTTTATAATCGGCTCCATTGGCCTCAGGAATCAGGGATTTGCCAACCTGAGGGGATTTCTGGAGCAACCCAATGTCATATGTGGCGCCCTGTGCGACATAGATACCAGAATCCTGGATGCAAGAGCCAGTCAAATTGAAGAAGAATACGGACAAAAACCTGTGCACTACAGAGATTACAGGGAAGTCCTTGATAGAAAGGATATCGATGCCGTTATTATCAGTACACCGGACCACTGGCATTGTCTCATGATGGTGGATGCGCTGGATGCCGGAAAGCATGTTTTTGTGGAAAAGCCTCTGGCCAATTCAATTGAAGAGTGCAGGATCATGGAGGACGCAGCAAAACGATCAAGAAAGGTCGTTACAGTAGGACAGTGGCAGAGGAGCGGGCCGCATTGGCAGGATGCCGTGAATTTCATCCGGTCGGGCGACCTTGGCAAAATCAGCCGGGTCAAGGCATGGGCCTACACCAGTAAAGACATTCTTCCGGTGGCACCGGATGAAGATCCTCCTGCTGAGGTTGATTATGATCTCTGGCTCGGACCGGCAAGGGAAAGACCGTTCAATAAAAACCGTTTCCATTATAATTTCAGGTATTTCTGGGACTATGCTGGGGGATTGATGACCGATTGGGGCGTACATATGCTGGATTATGCACTTTATGGAATGGATGTCCCTGAGCCGGTTAGTGCTGTGGCTGCCGGAGGTAAATTCTCGTATCCGGAAGGCGCAAGGGAAACACCCGATACCCTTCAAATACTGTATGAATTTGAAGATTTTGTGATCAGCTGGGAACATTCCGTTTGCCTGGGTAATGGACCCGAAAAGAGAGGCCACGGTGTAATGTTTCAGGGTAATAACGGAACTTTGTTCGTTGACCGGGGAGGCTGGCAGGTATTCCCGGAAAGGATATCAGATGAGGAATTTAAAATGGAGGAGGTCCCGTTTCAAACCGGACCGATGGGATTCTATGAACATATCCAAAACTTTATTGAATCGATAAAAACCCGGAAGGAACCCAATTGTCCTGTTAAAGTGGCAGGGGATGTTGCCCGGTTTGCGCATATGGGTAACCTTGCGTACCGTACCGGCGAAAAACTCTATTGGGACAAAGAGACGAAGTCGTTTATAAACAATGATGCAGCCAACCGGCTTGTCAAACCGGTATATCGCGAACCATATAAACTTCCGGAAATTTGAGATGATTTAGTCGGGTTGGACTTTTTAAGTGTTAACTAAAAAATAGATTACCTATGGCTAGACCTGTAACATTATTCACCGGCCAATGGGCTGACCTTTCATTCGAATCCATATGCGAAAAAGCCAGTGAGTTTGGTTATGACGGCGTTGAATTGGCGTGCTGGGGCGATCATTTTGAGGTAGATAAGGCGGACACCTCCTATTGTGAAAAAAAACGGGGAATCCTGAAAAAATACAATCTTCAGGTGTATTCCGTTTCAACCCACCTGGTTGGCCAGGCCGTTTGTGACATTATTGATGAGCGGCATAAAGGGATCCTTCCCGATTATGTATGGGGTGATGGGGATCCCGAAGGAGTAAGGCAGAGAGCGGCTGAGGAAATAATAAAAACAGCCCACGCAGCTAAAAGAATCGGTGTTCAGATCGTTAACGGATTCACTGGCAGTTCCATCTGGCACATGAACTATTCCTTCCCACCCGTTTCGGAGGAGATGATACAGGAAGGTTTTGAGGATTTCAGCAGAAGATGGACTCCTATTATGGATGAATTCCAGAAAGCAGGAATCAGGTTCGGACTGGAAGTTCATCCCACCGAAATTGCTTTCGATATAGCATCAGCGGAAAGGACCCTGCAGGCAATAAAGAATCATCCTGCTTTCGGATTTAACTACGATCCGAGTCATTTGGGATACCAGGGGGTCGATTATATTGAATTTATCTACCGGTTTGCAGAGAAGATCTTTCACGTACATATGAAAGACGCCGGATGGTCGCCTTTCCCAACTGAAGCAGGGGTTTTCGGCGGACATACCAGTTTCGGTGACCGGAGGCGCTTCTGGGATTTCAGAAGCCTCGGCAGGGGTAATATAGATTTCGAGGAGATTATCCGTGCCCTTAACCGTATCGGGTATAACGGCCCCCTATCGGTTGAATGGGAAGATAGCGGAATGGACCGGGAAGAAGGAGCTACAGAAGCGTGCGAATTTGTAAGACGTATCGATTTCAAACCATCGGATGTGGATTTTGATGCGGCGTTTGAGGAAAAGTAATATTCAAAAAACTAAGGAACCGACAGATATATGATGATCTCGGTTATCATACCCATCTTTAACGAAAAAGAAGTTCTGGATGAACTGTTCGAAAGGGTATCATCAGTGCTGTCGGAAATCACCGGCGATTATGAGATCATCTTTGTAGATGACGGATCCTGGGACGGGAGCCTGGAAAAACTAATCGGATTCCATAATGATGACCAAAGGGTAAAAATCATTTCCCTGTCAAAGAATTTCGGACATCCGGCTGCCATTACGGCAGGCCTGGAACATGCAAAAGGGGAATTTATTGCAATGATGGATGGGGACCTGCAGGATCCTCCGGAACTGATCAGAGATATGTACGGAAAATTGTCATCGGGTGAAATTGATGTTATTAACGGCCGGAGAAAAAGCAGGAAAGAAAAACAGAAAAAGCGGTTAGTTATTTACCTTTTTCACAGACTGTTTGTAAAATTGTCGGGTTTGAAGGAGATTGAGAATTCCGGCAATTTCTCAATGTTGAACAGGAGTGCGCTGGATGCAATGCTTGCCATGAAAGAAAAAACGAGGTATCTCCCCGGTTTGCGTTCATTCATAGGATTCAGGCACGATTTTGTGGATTACATCAGGGAAGACCGCAAGGCCGGCAAATCAAAAATGGGATTGAAAAAACTACTTGGCCTTGGTTCTGATGCCATCTTTTCGTTCTCACGGGTACCGCTGAAAATATGCCTGATCCTTGGCCTGATAGGAGTAGCCGTTTTTATGCTGGCAGGGATTTATGTGATATTTGCAAAAATATTCGGACTGGCACCGCTTGGATGGTCATCCACATTATTAAGCATCTATTTTCTGGGCTCGATCCAGCTAACCTTCATGGGAGTAATTGGTGAATATATTTTCAGGATTTACAAGGAGTCCCAGGACAGACCATTGTATATCATAAGAAAAATCTATCATTGAGTACTTCTGATTCCGTATTCAGATTCCAAAATCTTGCCGGTTTTTTATCCTGGGAAAGGGTATTCTTCATCCTCTGCATTACCGGAATGATCGTTCTGCCTATCTTATCCCTGGATGCCGGGATTTCGGGTGACGAAGAAGTTCATTACCTCCATTCGGAGAAAGTCATTGAATACTACCGGTCGTTTGGAAAAGATACGGCCGCGCTGGACACTCCGGACAGCCATCTCAAATATTATGGTCAGTCGTTTGATAACTTTATTACCTTGCTCATTCGGTTGTTTAACATTGAGGATATCTACCAGTTCAGACATATCACCTGTGCAATGGCCGGTTGGATCGCTATCGTGATTTCAGGTGTGGTGGCAATATTTCTGTCGGGATACAGGGCGGGAGTTCTTACCATTTTATTATTTTACCTTTCTCCCAGGTTTATTGGTCATTCATTTAATAATCTCAAGGATATCCCATTTGCCCTGGGTTATATTTTTGCCATTTACTTCATTTTCAAAGTAATTGAATATTTACCAAGACCCAGGTTCAGGTATGTATTATTCCTGATCCTTGGGATTGGATTTGCAATCAGCATTCGTATAAATGGGATGGTACTTATCATGTATCTGGTCCTTTTCACAGTAATGTTTCTCTTCAGCTATTACCTGGGGAATAATAGACGGATAAAAGTGAATGCCGTATCACGGTCGATGCTGGTTGTATTCCTGATTTCCCTTGGAGGATATTTAGCAGGACTCGTTTTCTGGCCCTTTGCCCTTGAAAACCCGATCAGGAATCCATTAACTGCCTTAAAGGTAATGACCTCATTTCCAACGATCCTTCGTCAGGTATTCGAGGGAGAGGTCTACTGGTCTGATCATCTGCCATGGTATTATCTGCCAAAGTATATGCTAATCACCGTTCCAACATTAATTTGGACCGGGTTTATCCTGTTTCTGATGTTTATAAGTGGAGTTCTAAAATCCGGCAAATGGATTTATATCCTCTTCCTGATAATAACCTTTGCTTTTCCCCTCTTTTTTGTGATCTATAAAGGATCTAATGTTTACGGGGCCTGGCGCCATATGATATTTATCTTCCCCTCATTGGTAATTCTTTCAGGCCTTGGATACGATTATATCATAAAACGCTTCAGGTCAGCATATCTGTTAGCCGGTACCGCCATCGTATTCGTGGTATTGGCGATTCACCCGCTTCGGTTCATGTTGAAAAACCATCCTTACCAGTACCTTTATTTTAATGAATGGACCGGTGGAATTTCAGGGGCATACGGAAATTATGAAACGGATTATTATTTTCATAGTATGCGTGAAGCGTCCGAATGGCTGATGAATTATATAGATGAAAGGGACGGGGATGAAGAATATACCATTGCTGCCAATTTCCCGGTCTCATGGTTCTTCAGGGATTTCCGGAAAACCTCCGGAGTGAGGTACCTGCCGTATTATGAACGGGGAAACAGTGAATGGGATTATGCCATTTTCAATACCAGTTATATCAACCCGTTTCAACTGAAAAACGGAATCTGGCCTCCGGGAAATACTCTTCATACCGTCATGGTTGATGATGTTCCAGTGTGTGCCATACTGAAAAGAGCATCTGGCAATGACATTGAGGGATTTGGGTATATTAAAAAGGGTGACTTTATACGCGCACTCTCCTCGCTCAAAAAGGCTCTGGCCCTTGATCCTGATAATGAATCCGTTTACCTTAATCTTGCAAGGGTTTATGTCGAACAAGGTGAACCGGATTCGGCAAAAAATGTATTGGAAAATCTGAACGGAATTTATCCGGATTACGATGTGGCAGCGGATTTACTCGCAACTCTATTTTTGAAAGAGGGGGATACACTGAAAGCCAGGGAAATCCTCGTCAGGAATTTAAACAATAATCCGAAATATTATCCTTCCTGGTTTAAACTGGCAGAAATCTACCTGGATGAGGGAAACGATACGTTGGGATTCCGGTACCTTAAGAAATGCGTGCAGTTAAATCCTGACTATACAAAAGCGCTTGTACGGATTGGACAATATTATGAGGAGCAAGGGAAACCCGGTGAAGCACAGAAATTTTTCAAACGGGCAGCCGGTAATTGATCTTTACTGATTATCTTTGTCCCGTTCTCCTGCGTTAAAATTTACCTGAAATGGTGAAGATATGAAAAGAGTAATACTACTGCTTTTTGTTCCGGGAATCTTCCTGTTGAATACCGGAGTAGTCTTAAAAGCCGAAAAACCTGTTTTCCAGGATGAATCGGAGGAATTAATACCTTCGGCAGATAGCGTATCCATTGACGACATGGATCCTATTTTCTATGAGGCAGAAGAGGATGAAGAACCGGTGGATGAAGGATCGGGTAAATCACCCAAACTTTTAATCGGTTTTACAGGTATCATTATCCTTCTGGTTGTGGGATATGTTTTCATAAGAAAATCCGGATCGAAAGAATAACCCACCAGGTAACGGTATTTTCTGCAATTGTTTTCGGGGTAATAGAAATGGACCCATTGCACGGTCGAAATTCCGTCTGATGAGTTTGTTTCGGTATTTCTTTGTTCCGTATATACGGTTTCAGGAATCTGCGGACAGGTGCTATTACTTTTCTTCCTTTTTTTCCTTCTTTTGTTTCTTCCCGGCCGGCGAAGATTCGGTTTTTTTTGGAGCAGGTTTTGATTTGGCTGCGGTTTTGGATTTACTGGTTGTTTTTGCGACGGACTTGGTTTTTTCTTCCTTTTTTGGTTTTTCCTCAGTTTTCTCCGGTTCTTTTTTACCTGTTTTGGAAGGGGTTGTGCTCCTGGCTACACCGGTAGTTTTTTGAACGGGCTTTTCCGGTTTTCCGGCAGGTTTTTCTTCACTTATTTCTTTCCCTGAATCTTTGGCAGAAGGCTCACTCTCATCAGTAGCAGGTTTATCCTTGCCTTCCTTCTTTATTTCAGCAGTTTTATCGGTTTTTTCAGGCACCTCTTCAATTATGGTATCGGAAGAAACCGTCTCCTTCGTAACTTCCTTATCGGGAACGGCTGCTGAGGTTGCTTCCTTCTCCTCCTCCCGTTTCTTTTCAGCGGCTTTTGGAGCTGTTTTTTTGGTGGCTTCGGGTTCAACGAATTTTTTATGGATTGCAGGTTTGTTTTTCTTTCTGCGTCTTCTTACCCCATAAGATCCCAGGAATAATTTACCCCTTCTTGTTTTTCTATCACCTTTTCCCATATTGATACATATTTATTTTATCGGTTTTATATTCGTAAAATGAATGGAACAGCATATGCATCCAAAGGATGGAGCAATAAGATTTTGCTGAATCGACCAACGAAGGTAGTAAATTCTTTTCAAATACCTGAAGGAATCCTTTTTGACCGGAAAGAACATGCAGGTTGTTCAATTTATTCCCGGTTTGCCATTTCGATAACAGCCAGGAAGAGCATCTGGGCGAGATCCTCCATGATCTCGGGAGTGATCAGGTCAATGTTATCCTGGGGGACATGATATGCCGATCTTGTACCATAGGCAGAAAAACTTATACTTGGAATTCCTGCCCACATAAACCTGGCCGCATCAAGCCTGGGCCTGGCGAGGTTCGGAAAATCTGTAGGCCGGATAGACCGGTGTATATATTCATTGTTTGCCCACTCTACCACGTTCCAGATCTCAGTATAGTTTTTTCCTGCTATTGCGGTTAATTTTGTACCATTGCCGACCCCGTCCAGATTCAACATGCATACGGTTTTATCGGTTGGGAAAGCGGGATTCTCCAGGTAGAATTTCGAACCGATAATGCTTTGTTCTTCAGCTCCAAACGCGATAAAAACGATCGATCGTTTCAATGGCATTTCCAGCATCGCAAGGGCTTTTGCAATACCAAGCATGACAGCAACCCCTGAAGCATTGTCATTGGCTCCTGGCATGATTTCGTAGCAGGCACCAAGATGATCAAGATGAGCACCGATCATAACGGTCTCTTTCTTCAATTCCGGATCATTCCCCCCGATCCAGCCGATCACATTGCTGCCTTTTCCATCCGGATGATGTTCGGTTGTATTCTTTATTGTTACTGTTTTCCCGGTTCTGAAGGATTGTGGCTGAAGTTTTTCCTGAATGGCGGTTACAACTTCCCTGTGCAGCTTTCCTGTACCTGAAAACAAATCTGAAATAACCGAATCCCCGATATGTGAATATATAAAACCGGGATGGTACGAATTGTTGGGATTTCCAATCGGTCCGTAATTATATAGCATCCCTTTTGCACCGTGCTTCACGGCATTATCTAACTTATACTGGTGGAAAGAATAGGGTCTCCATTTTTTAAACAATTCCGGATTATTTCTGTCGGAAACCGGAGCCTCACGCTCCAGGACAAGGATTTTACCCTTTACATCTATACCTTTATAGTCATCGTAATCCAACTCAGGAGCTGTAATACCGTAACCGGCATAAATGACCTCAGCCGTAATTTCACCGGAACCTGAAGTTGAACCTGGAATAAATTCCTTTACATATTCATAGTTCTTTAGAATAGTATCACCGTTTACCGGAATATGAAGGGAGACGAAACATTCCCTGAATACCAGAGTGTAAGGGATATCGAATTTCTGAAAGTATGACTGGTTATCTCCAAGGGCCCGGATATTTGCTTCTCTGAACTGGTTTGCCAGCCAGTTTGCAGCTTCATCATATTCTTCGGTTCCGGTTAACCGGCCGGCATATTTATCCGAGACGAGCTCTTCAACATATTCCATAAGGGTATGGCTCGATATGGAATGCATGGTTTCCAGAATCATTTCCCGGTTTTTCTCTATAGCCAGGTTCTGGGGATAAAGATTTACTCCAGGAATGAGTGCGACAGAGATAATGACTGCGATTAATCTGATCATCGTTTTACGTTTAAAGTTGATTAAAGCTCCCTGAAGGATGTATTCCATCGAATGACAATCAATCTTCAGGAGCCGTTTTTGTTTATACAGAACCGGATCGTAACAGCCGGTTTTTTATTATTATCACAAAAGTTTTTTCAGTTCTTCATCCCGCGAAATAATATCGGCAATCGAGGTGGATCTAAGCATTCGGTCCGTTTCATTTCTCACATCGTCAAAAACATTTTTAACTCCGCATGTTCTTTCGTCCTTGCAATGTTTACACTGCTCGTAGTAGTTCTTGGATGCGCAGGATATCAGGGCAAGAGCCCCGTCAAATTTCCTGATTATGGTTGCCAGATCAATTTCAGCGGGATCCTTTATCAGATAATATCCACCTCCTTTTCCTTTTTTACTGGCAATTATCCCAAGGTTTCTTAAATCAAGCAGGATCGCTTCAAGAAACTTTCTTGGTATCTTTTCACTTTCGGCTATATCTCTGATCAGGATCGGGCCTTTATCCCTTTCTTTAGCCAGTTTGACCAATGCATAGATCGAATACTGTGATTTTTTTGATAACATTCTTCAAAATGAAGATTAATCTGATTAAAGTTACAATATTAAATATATTGTTGGAAATGGAATAAAATCCTGTTGTGAAATTCGTTGTCATATTAAGAGAAAACAGGATTACAGCGGGGCATCAGGCTTTTAAGACCATACAAGAAAGTCTGAGACCATGTTGTAAAAACCATCCGGTTTCTATACTTTTAGATTCGAACCTCTGGCAGAAAGGCAGATGCTAACCTGTCAACAGAAATCATCAAATCATGAATCCAATGAAGAATTTTTATGAACTATTTTTAATTATTGCAATTGGTACGTTATCTTGTAAAAAGCAGGCTGCGGATCTTGTATTGATCAACGGGGAGGTATATACCATGGAGGAGGAACAGCCATGGGCTTCTGCTATTGTAATCACCGGCAATACAATAACCGCCGTCCTTTCTGATGGCAAAGCCATCAGACCATTTATTGGCAGGAATACCCGTGTGGTAGATCTGGAGGGTAGTTTTGTTGTCCCCGGGTTTATTGACGGGCATGTTCACTTTACAGGCGCCGGTTCTCTGATCAATGATGCAAACCTGCTTGCGGTTTCGGATGAGGAGGGGTTGAAAGAGGAGATCCGCCGGGTGGTTGAGATCCTTGAGGACGGAGAATGGATAACGGGCGGATTATGGGGCGCTTATGAACAGTGGGCCCTGGGAACGGCCGGTTCGGAAAGGAAAGAATTTGAACGATGGGTACCTGACCAGCGGATGATCGACGAATTTACCGGGAAAAATCCGTGTCTTCTCAATAATTTTGACAGGACAATGTACCTGGTGAATTCACTCGCTTTATCTGAAGCCGGTCTGGAGCAGGCTCAACTTGAGGGGATGCACCTGGATGAAAGGGGGATTCCTACAGGTTTGATAGTTAAAGGCTCTCCGGCACTTGATGAGATAAGGAAAGTAATAAAACCCAAATCGCATGAACGGCTTCTTAATGAAAACCGTGCCGCAATGAAAAAGCTCAGGGAATCAGGTATAGTGGAGATACATGATATTGCAGTGCCGGATCAGACAGAACGGTTCATTGAACTGCAGGAAAATGGTGAACTTACCTGCAGGGTCTGGCTCCGACCGGACCTGTCGAGAGGTAAAGAACTGAAGGATGCCGGGTTTACCATGCAAATCCATCCCGGCACCAAAGAACCCGATCCATGGTTACGATACGGTGCGTTGAAAGGATATATTGACGGCATAATGGGGACACACGGGGCACTGTTCTTCGAACCATATGATGACCAACCGGAAAATTACGGACACTACAGGAGACATACAAGTGATGATCCCGATTATAAAACGGGAAATATGGACAAGATGTTCCGCCTGATCAAAACCGGTTATGAAGCAGGATTTGTATCAAATGTGCATGCCATTGGCACCAGAGGCGTTTCCCTTATGCTGGATACCTATGAAAGACTGATGATTGATATCGGGAAGGATCTGACGGGATTCAGGGTTATTCATGCGCAGGTGATCAGAGAGGAAGATTTTGAAAGGTTCCGCCAGCTAAATGTTATTGCTGAGGTGAATCCTTATCATATCTCGGATGATATGCGATGGATGGAAGAAAGGATTGGTACCGAAAGGTGCAAAGGTGCCTATGCATTTAAATCCCTGCTGGATAATGGTGCAATCCTTTCGTTTGGTTCCGACTGGCCCGGAACATCCGCCGCCGAATACTTTGTTCATCCCAGGTATCTGATCCATGCGGCTGTAAACCGGACAACCCTGAACGGAACACCGGAAGGAGGGTGGTTCCCGGAACAGAAAATATCCGTTCATGAAGCCCTGAAAGCATATACGATTAATAATGCTTATGCCGCATTTGAGGATAACATCCGGGGATCAATCCGGCCGGGTAAACTGGCCGATATAACCGTATGCGACCGTAACCTGATGAAAATTGACCCCTCGGAGATCCTGAAGATGAATGTGATTATGACCATTGTGGACGGGAAAATAGTTTTTGAATCGGGATTGGAATAGTCCCGGGGAATGAATTACCGATTAACGGTTGGGAACCAGGTGAAAAATGTATGATGTATCTCGTCCGAAACTCACTGGGAGTCCCTATGGGAGAATGACTGCCTTGCCGGCAGACAGGTAGTGGACAAAAACAGAGATGTCAAGATGGGGATGCTTCAAATTCCCGGTTCTTACCATTCAAACATTTCAGGCATTCGAGGCATTTGAGATATTCAAGTCTGTCCCGGTCAGTATGGGTTCTTCGCCTTTCCGGATCCCGGTTATTGAACAATCACGGTAGGTATTCCTTTCCAAATTTTCTCCTTCGACAAATACCGGTATATAGTGTTGTCCATATCCCGTACCACCGTATTCCAGAGCTTTTTCAATCAGGACCCGTTGGGTTTTACCTATAAAAGAACTTCTATAAGCCAGATTATATTGATCGGATAATTTGCGGATAATCTTGCTTCTTGCTGATTTGATGTTATACGGGATCTGGTCTTCCATTTTTCCGGCACGTGTGCCTTCCCTGATGGAATATTTGAAAGTGTGTATGTGGCTGAAACCAATCTGTTCGATCACACGGCAGGTATCCCGGAAATCCTCCTCCGTTTCACCGGGAAATCCTACCATAATATCGGTGGTAAAATTGAAATCAGGAATGGCTGACCGGATCGATTCCACCAGGGTCAGGTAGGATTTAACGGTATACATCCTTTTCATTTTGCGTAAAATGTTCTCCGATCCGCTTTGCAGGCAAAGGTGGAGGTGAGGAGTAAACTTCGGATGCTTCAGAAGGTCATAGAATCCCGCTCCGAATCCGTCTGGTTCTATTGATGAGAGGCGCAAACGGAAGTC
>CP070687.1:2910824-2916321 GCA_020353115.1 Bacteroidales bacterium | reverse complement strand
TAGAGCCTGAACCAGAAATTGGAGAATTTATTTGCAAATGTGTTCTTTGCAGGAACATTCTCTTCGGGCATTTTTCTTTCCCCAACAATTATTGAATCACTTGCATGTTCAAGACGGTCAATAAACCGGGGAAGATCGGAAGGCATATGCTGTCCATCGGAATCAATGGTGATCGCATACTCATAACCCAGATCAATTGCACGTTTGAATCCTTGTTTCAAAGCAAAACCTTTACCCCGATTACTCCGGTAATCTATTATATCAACTTGATTTTCCAGGTACTCTTTCAGTAAATTTCCTGTTTTATCTGTGGAACCGTCATTTACAACGATTAACTGATGGGTGAAATCGGAAACTCCGTTAATTACATCTAGAATAGTCCCGGAATTATTATAGGTTGGAATAATAATACAGCATTTCCATTTCTGGAACAAATCCCTGTAATGCTTTTTATCTTCCATAATGCAAAAATAATCTTATCACCGGTTTTTCAAGTCACCCAACCAAATTAATTGGGATCTCAGGTTCATTCATCATTGATTCGTAAGAAACCTGCTTTTACTAAACCGGATAAGCAAAGGTCCCAAACATGTAAGACACGTATGTACTTTTCTTTCCGAAATAGTTATCTTCGGAAAAAATAATTCCGGTTGGTTTTGATCCGCCCGTTCACACCCGGATTCGAATTACAGTTTTCAGTTTACGTTATTTTCCTGCAGCATGGGCAAATATGATGTTATCATTATCGGCGGTGGCCTCGGAGGACTGATATGCAGTGCCATACTCGGTAAGGAAGGATATCGTGTATGTATCATTGAAAAGAACAAAAAGATAGGAGGCTCCCTTCAAACATTCAGCCGCAACGGAGTAAAATTTGATGTTGGCGTACATTATTTCGGTGGTTTTAATAAAGGACAAAATCTTTATCAGTTGTTTAAATATTTCGGATTGCATAAGGAATTGAACGTCCAACGACTTGATATGAATGGTTTTGACCGTATAACTTTCAGTCATGATAAACATGAATACCCATTATCCCAGGGATATGATAATTTCAAGCAAAATCTTCTCAAGTACTTCCCAAAAGAAAAAAAAGCTCTTCAAACCTATATTGATTATTTAAAGGAAATGTGTAATAATTTCCCTCTATATAATTTAACCACCCGAAATAAGAAAGTGCTTGGTGCAAAGTTCGAAGAGTTGAATACCAGGGATTTGATCGCTTCTATAACCTCGGATAAAAAACTTCAGAATGTTCTGGCAGGAACGAATCCGTTATACGCCGGAGAACCTGAGAAAACCCCGTTTTATCTTCATGCACTTATTAATAACTCTTATATTGAAAGTGCCTGGCGATGTATAGGGGGAGGATCACAGATTGCATATCACCTGATGAAGCTGATCAAAAGATATAACGGGTCTTTTCTCTTGAACTCGGAGGTTAAAAGACTAATAATCAGGAAAGGAATGGTGGAAGCTGTTGTGCTGGATAACGGGGAACAAATAGACGTTGATAAAGTGATTTCCAATGTTCATCCGGCCGCTACAATGGAAATGATCGATCCCGGAATGATAAGAAAAGCATATAGAAACCGTATACTTTCTCTTGAAAATACCGTATCGGCATTTTTAGTCAACATCGTATTGCAGAAAGGATTTCTGGACTATTGGAATTATAACCGGTATCATTATAAAAAGGAGAATGTCTGGGTTTGTCACCGGTATAACGAAAAGAACTGGCCCCTTGGAATGGTTATCTTTATGTCGTCCAACAGGGGGCCTGACGGTTATGCTGAAGGAATTACCATTATGTCGTATATGAATTTTTCGGATGTTGCCAGGTGGGCAAATACATTTAATACGGTTACCAAACCTGGTGACCGGGGTAAGGATTACCATGAATTCAAAAAAAGAAAAGCCGAAAAACTAATCGATGCTGCCGAAGAAATTATTCCCGGTTTGCGCAATCACACGATATCCTATTCTGCCTCCACGCCATTGACACTGCGTGATTACCTGGGAACAAAAAACGGGGCTATCTACGGAATTATGAAGGATTGCCGAAATCCTCTGAGGACATTTATTTCTCCCCGCACAAAGATCCAAAATCTTTTCTTAACAGGACAAAATCTGGATCTGCATGGACTTCTGGGAGTAACAATAAGTTCCGTATTAGCCACCTCCGAACTGCTGGGAATGCCAGCCCTGATTAATAAGATTTTAAACACCTGAGACCAGATGCTTAGGATTTTAAAGAGAATCGGTTATGTCCTGGGAATCCTGACTATTCTAATACTCCTTGGATCCCTTATTCTGACAATGGTTGTTGAGCTGCCGAATCCTTCTGTTCCCGATCTCAGTCCAACCCGTTTGGAAAAAGAAAGAATATCCGATGAATATTTTAGTATTGGAAGAAACTGGTTAAAGAAAAGCAGACAGGGACTCTATGAATTGTATGTTGAAGGGGAACCTTTTGAAAGAGGTGTGATTACCGGTAAACTTACCCGGGAATTGATACACCAACAGGAAGAATATTTCATCGGACAAATCCGCGAATTAATCCCATCAGATATATATTTGCGTTTTCTGAAATATTTTATCAGCTGGTTTAACCGGAAGCTGGATAAGTATATCGGCATGGAGTATCTTCTGGAGATTTATGGCATCTCCCTCTCCGCATCGGACGATTTTAACTATATCGCGAAACCCTATCAACGCATTCTGAATTACCACGCAGCCCATGATATCGGTCACGCCCTCCAGGACTTCAGGCTTGTAGGGTGTACATCCTTTGCACTATGGGACTCCAAATCCGAAGATTCAACCCTTATTCATGGCAGGAACTTTGATTTTTATATGGGAGATGATTTTGCCAAAAACAAAATTATCTCCTTTATACGACCGGATAGCGGTTTTAATTTCATGATCGTTACCTGGGGTGGTATGATCGGTGCCGTATCCGGTATGAACGATCAGGGATTATCCATTACAATAAATGCAGCCAAATCATCGGTCCCGACCGTGGCCAAAACACCCATTACCTTATTAACCAGAGAAATCCTTCAATACGCCGGTACAATTGAGGAAGCTTTTGAAATTGCCGGAAACAGGGAGATTTTTGTCTCCGAATCAATAATGGTGAGTTCAGCAAAGGATAATCAGACTGCAATTATCGAAAAAACACCAGAAGAATACGTTCTTTATGGTTCCGATACAAATTTTATCGTCTGTACGAATCATTTTCAAAGCGACTATTTCATATCAGATACCGTTAATCGTCAGAACATTCAAGAAAGTTCATCGTTATACCGGTTACTCCGGGTAAAGGAATTGCTGAAAAGGAACAAAACCGTCTCCGTTCAGGGTATGGTAAATATATTAAGGGACCGGAAAGGGATGGAGGACAGAGATATCGGACTGGGAAATGAAAAGGCCATAAATCAACTGATTGCTCATCACTCCATCGTTTTCAAACCGAAAGAGAAGCAGTTCTGGATATCAACAAACCCTTATCAGTTGGGCGAATATATATCATATGACCTGGATGATATCTTTGGCGATAATTCAAGCACCTGTACCAATATGATCCAGTATGATACCATGCTTACCATTCCGGCAGATACGTTTTTAACCAGCATTCAATACCAAGACTTTTTGTTATTCAATAAGTTACATAAGCAGATTACCGAAATTATCGATGCAGGTGGCAAGGGCAGCTGGAGCAGGAATAATTCGGCACTTTTCATACAATCAAACAGGGAATACTATCTCGTATACGATCTGTTGGGTGATCTTCACTATTCAAGAAAAGAATTCTCCGAAGCAAAAAAATATTACGATCTTGCACTGACAAAAGAGGTAACTTCAGTAAAAGAGGAGAACGAGATCAGGGAAAAGTTAAATCGGTGTCATACTAAACTGAAGAAACAGAAGAATTCATGAATGCCAATTTCTTCCTCAAAACAGAATCACATGATGAAATCTTTATCCGGTATGGATTATGGAATAGATGTTCCGCGCTTTCCACCGGCCAGGCTGGTAAAGCTGACCGATTGTATTAAAAATTTTCTTGTGAAAACAGCCCGAAGAATGGGCCCCTCAAATTTGGCTGTTTTCGAACTGACACAGAATATCTGGATTATACGTGCTATCGGGGTGGCCGTTGAACTGGAAATTGCCGATATACTTTCCGGGGGGCCAAAAACCGTTTCCGAACTGGCCGTTTTAACCAAATCCAATCCGGACAACTTATATCGTCTGATGAGAGCTCTGGCCAGTCAGGGAATCTTCAGGGAAACGGGCAACAGGACCTTCCGAATGACACCATTGGCAAGCGGCTTGAAGGAAGGAAAAGGTTCAATGAAAAACATGATTGCCCATCAATTAAATCCGACCAATTGGCAAATGATCGGTGAAATGACCTATTGTGTCCGGACTGGTAAGGATGTAGCAGAAAAAATCCTTGGTTCCGATATCTTCGAATACCTGAAAAAATATCCGGAAAAGAACAGGTTATATAACCTGGCCATGACCGATACCTCCAATATTTCAAGTGCCACAGTTTTATCTGCCTATAATTTCTCCGGTGTGAAGAAACTGGTGGATATCGGAGGTGGTCATGGATTCCTGCTATCAATTATTATGCATAAATATCCTGAACTCCAAGGAGTTATTTTCGATCTTCCTCATGTTGTGAAAGGGGCTAACGAGACGATTAAAAAAATGGGGATTGAAAACAGGGTAAGTATTGTTCCGGGAAATTTTTTTGAAACCGTTCCGGAAGGAGGGGATACCTATATTTTGAAAAGTATTATCCATGCATTTGATGATGAAAAATGTATTTCCCTTTTACAAAATATTTATAAGGCTATGGTAGACAAAGGGAAACTTCTGATAGTGGAAGTAGTTCTACCGGAAGATAATTCCCCCTCTTTTGGAAAAATATTCGATCTGCAGATGTTGATAGGAGCTCCGGGAGGAAAGGAAAGAACCAGAAAGGAATTTGAGTATATTCTGTCCAGATCCGGTTTCAAACTGAAAAGAATTATTCCAACCGTATCTCCATTTTGTATCCTGGAATCGCTCAAATTATAAAGTTCGTATAGTAAATTGATTGTTTCTTACATATCTTTGTACCGGAATAGAATTTTTAAATTAATGCTATTGAATTTGAAATTTATCGTTTATCTGAAGCCAGGTTATACGAGACTATTCACTTTAATACTTGTCTAAACATTATGCGATGAAAGAGAAAGATCTATATGTTGATTATAAGCCACAGCAGCATATTTATTATGTTGAAAAAGAAGATAATAAATATGGTCCAATTATATCAGGTTCCTTTCTGGCAAAGAATTATCTGGATGATTACTGGTTTAAACAGAAGAATCTCGAAATGTCCTTGAGGAACAAGATCTTAGAAGGTGAAATAAGTCCTGTATACTACTACATGACTCTGCAGGAGTTAAGTATCGCCGATCTGGCTTTACGTGTAAAT
>CP070687.1:2907037-2910724 GCA_020353115.1 Bacteroidales bacterium | reverse complement strand
ATGGAGCAAGCCTGCAAAATGGTCAATGGGACTCATTGAAAAATCGGATTGGAAAGCCAAATGGATTGGAATTAAAACCAGCGGACCTGAGAATGAAGATACAGATGTCCAGGAAATTGAATCACGGGGAAATCCTCCGATCACCCCCTCACCAATGCTTAGAAAATCATTCCGGATGGATAATGAGATAGAAAGGGCTTTTGTATATGCAACAGCTTTAGGTCTCTATGAATTGTATATTAATGGAAATAAAGCAGGCAATCGTATCCTGGCTCCGGAATGGACAGATTATACAAAAAGAGTTCAGTATCAGACCTATGATGTAACGGATATGTTGAAAAC
The DNA here is from genome assembly GCA_020353115.1 of Bacteroidales bacterium. Taxonomy (GTDB): domain Bacteria; phylum Bacteroidota; class Bacteroidia; order Bacteroidales; family VadinHA17. The sequence continues at coordinate 2,910,382 of CP070687.1, read as the reverse complement.
GGGAGAAAATGTCATTGGAGTAATCCTCGCGGACGGCTGGTATATAGGAACATTCGGGCAATGGGGAGATGATGCCCTGCGAGGCAAGAACTATGGTAGTCTTGACCGGAAATTCCTACTCAGAATGGATATTATTACAGATGAAGGCAAACTGATATCTGTCCTATCAGATGAAACCTGGAAAGGATTTTCGGATGGTCCCATTCGTTCTGCTGACATGTTTCTTGGAGAAATTGTGGACGCCAGAAAAGCCGTTCCGGGATGGGATCAGCCCGGTTTTACGGAGAGCGGATGGACGGCGGTGGAAGTTTACCCGGATCCGGGAATAGATCTTGTCGCCCAGATGAACGAACCGATCCGAATCATTGAAAACCTTAAACCCGTATCCGTTACCGAACCTGATCCCGGTGTATTTATTTTCAATATAGGACAGAATATGGTAGGATGGTGCCGCCTTCTTACAGATGAACCGGAGGGAACAATTATAACTTTACGCCATGGCGAAATGCTCGATGAGGAAGGACGGCTTTATCATGAGAACCTGCGACGGGCAAAACAGGAAGATATCTTTATTACGTCAGGTAAAGGGAGCGATACATTTGAACCGCGTTTCACATATCATGGATTTCAGTATGTAGAAGTAACAGGTCTTACCAGAAAACCGGATACGGATATGCTAACCGGAATTGCTTTCTCTTCAGATGCTGAACCTTCAGGCAGCTTTGAATGTTCCAACACCGAACTGAACCGGCTCTGGAAAAACATACTATGGACACAACGGGACAACCAGCATAGTATCCCGACGGATTGTCCCCAGCGCGATGAACGTATGGGATGGATGGGAGACGCACTGGTATTTTCCCAGACTGCCATTTTTAACATGAATATGGCTGCCTTCTACACCAAATGGTGCAGGGATATTCGTGATGCACAGTCGGACGATGGCCGGTTTGCAGATTTTGCCCCGCACCCGAATTGGGATAAACCGCATCTGAATGCACCTGGATGGGCAGATGCAGGCCTGGTGGTCCCCTGGAGAGTTTACCAGAATTATGGGGATATCAATATCCTGAGAGACCAGTACACGGCGGCAAAAAGATTTATTGATTATGTTCATAATGAAAATCCTGATCTGATATGGATTGAAGGAACAGGTAATAACTATGGTGACTGGTTGAATGGAGACCGGATTAAATCGGAAGATTATCCGGAAAAGGGTGCGGAAATGCCGAAAGATGCATTTGCCACAGCCTATTTTGCTTATTCTACCGGGATTCTTGCACAAATGGCAAAGCTGCTCGGAAATGAACCGGATCACCGAATATATTCTGCCCTTGCTGATTCGATACGTAATGTTTTTATCACGGAATTCGTTACGGAGGAAGGGATTGTTGCCGGTGATAACCAGGCTGCATACGCAATCGCTCTTGACTTCGGACTATTACCGGATACCCTTCGCTCCAGGGCTGTTAGAAATATGCTCCGTGCTCTTGAGGACTACGACGGCCGGATATCAACCGGATTTCATTCAACGATTCTGCTCATGAAAGAGCTTACAGACTGGGGATATACAACCGTAGCCTATGACTTGCTTGAGAGTCACCGGTTCCCGTCATGGCTTTACTCCATTGATCAGGGAGCCACCACAATATGGGAACGGTGGGATGCCTATGTCAAAGGAAGAGGATTCCAGGATATAGGGATGAATTCTTTCAATCATTATTCTTTTGGCTCGGTTGCGGAATGGATGTACCGGACTATACTGGGTATCAACCCGGACAAACAGATCCCGGGATTTAAGAAATTCATCATGAAACCCGAACCCGGAGGAAGCCTGACCTGGGCTGCTGGAGAATATAATTCGATCCATGGTAAAATTCTGAGTGAATGGAAGATTGAAAATGACCAGTTTATTTTCACCGTCTCCGTACCGGTAAATACCTCCGCTGTAATACATATCCCTTCCGATTTTCCGGAATCCATAACGGAAGGTGATATGGAAGCAGCAAATTCACCCGGAGTGAAACTATTGGAAATCAGTGAAAACGAAGGAATATTTGAGGTACAATCGGGTACATATCATTTCAAATCAGAGATTCAATTTCAGCAGAATAATGAAATGTAAGCGGGGCAGATCCCGGACTGTAGCTTTTCTCCTGTTGTTGACTGTTATCATCCCATCATGTTCAAATCCGTCACATGATAACAATACAGAACGCTTGTATTGTCAGGTCAGGATTGCAGATATTACTCCCGAAGAACCTGTTTTTCTGGCAGGTTTTGCAAACCGGACCGGGTTGTCCGAAGGGATCCACAAACAGCTGGTTACGCAATGCCTCGTTCTGAAATCAGGCCAGGAACAGGTTTGTATTATCGTTAACGATTTAATGGAAGTTTCACCGGTATCAATCCGGGAAATCAAAGACAGTATCACCACATCAACCGGGTTCTCGCCTGATAATATATTTGTACATCAAACACATACACACTCAGCTCCAATTATGGACGAAATGGGCCTTGCATGGAGTGAGGCCAATGCACGGTACCGCGATAAAGTTCTTGAAATTATCTCCTCAAACGCCATTCAGGCCATTATTGATTCTGCTGCATTCATTCCCTGCCGGATCAAAACCGGTCATTCGGACTGCAATATCGGTATTAGCCGGCGGGCTACCGATCCGGAAACAGGAAAAAGCATTATCGGCGAAAGCCTGGAAGGCCATTTCGATCCGGAGATCGGCATTCTTCAGTTGACAAGCATGAATAATAAACCCGTAGTGACCATCTTCAATTATGCATGTCACCCCGTAACACTGGGTTATGAAAACCTTTCCGTCTCACCGGATTATGTAGGAACAGCAAGAAGTATAATTGAGAAGCACTGGGGAGGAACTGCCATATTCCTAAATGGTGCCGCCGGTGATATCAATCCGGTTAATGGATTAGGCAACTCAACGATAATAGCAGATCAGGAAGGAAGGGAATTGGGTCAGGCAGTTGTCCGGGCTATTTTGCAGGAAGATTCAGTGATTGGTTTAAAAGTTACTTCGGGGCGGATTTCTCTCCCCTATCGCGATCAGAATCTTACCTCACATCGGATCATGGAGGAGGTGACACGGAAATCTTCAGAAGAAACGGAATTTGTAACATGGAAGGAAGACGTGGAAAAATGGGGGGAGAGGATGCTGAAGCAATTGACGGATAGAAGTCTACCAAAAAAAAGAGAGATGGAAATAGGAGGAATCCGTATCGGGTCAACCCTAATTGTTTTTTCACAGGGTGAGATATTTAACGAATACCATTCCAGGCTTAAAAAATCGTTTCCGGCGAACAGGATCCTGTTCG
>CP070687.1:2901200-2906937 GCA_020353115.1 Bacteroidales bacterium | reverse complement strand
CTTGTTTAATGCAGTAGTTTCAACTTCATCCGTTCTGAAGATTTTGGTCAGATCTACTGTTTTAATCATAACATTTTGGATTTAAGTAATAGTTTTTAAATTCTGAATTTGGATTATTTAAATATCAGTTTATCAACATCACCGAAGTTATCATAGCTGGAGACAACAACCTTTTCCCCCGGTTGAAGACCATCAAGGACCTCATAATATCTTGGATTCTGACTGCCGAGGGTGATACTCCTTTTCTCGGCAAAACTACCTGAAGGATCCACGACATACACCCATTGGCCACCGGTGCTCTGGTAGTATCCGCCACGTGGGATCAGGATGGCTGTTTTCGGTCTTCCAAGTTCAAGTCTGATACGGCTGGTCTGGCCAATGCGTATCTGCTCCGGAACCGTATCTGTAAATTCCATATCCACCGAGAAACGACCGTTGGTCACTTCGGGATATACTTTTGTAATAATTGCCATAAAGGAAGTGCCGGAAAAATCGCACTCACCGAATAATCCTTTTGAAACATTTGAAATAAAGTATTCATCAATATCAACCCTCAATTTATAGGAATCAAGGATATTTATCTGTCCAAACCGCTGCCCCATATTGATCACCTGTCCGACTTCAAGATTCAGGTTTGCCAACTCACCCGATACAGGTGCCCGGTAATTCAGGCTTTCTAGTCTTCTGGTTACAATTTCCAGGTTTTGCTGCATCCGTCTGACTGAACTCTCAAGAGCCTCGACCTGGACACTACGGAATACGGAATCCTGTTTCAGATTTTCTTTCAGCAATTCCAGTTGCTGGAGTGACAGTTCATACTGTTCCTTGGATATTTCAAATTCTTCCTTTGAGATATGGCTTTCGCTGAAGAGGATCTTGTTATTATCATACGCCCTGCATTGCTGCAAAATATTGGTTTGCAGTTCCATTAGGCGACTTCGGGATTGCAGGGTTTGTTGCTCCATCAGCAACCTCGCCTGGCGTAATTCGTTGGATATTCTCGAAACCTGTGCTTCATAGTTGGAAATCTCCAGGATAAGACTGGTATTACTCAGTTCTACTATTATATCTCCTTGTTTCACCATATTACCCTCTTCAATAATGATCTCCTCTACCCTGCTTCCTCCTTCCATCGAACTCAGGTAAATGGTTTGTATAGGCTCAACTGTCCCTGTAACGGCAATATAATTTTTATACAGGTCTTCTGTGATCTCTTCAATGGTTATTTTATCCTTTTCAACGTTCAGTTTTGAACTCTTATCACCAAAGATGATGCTGTACAGAAGCAGAAGGAAAACGATACTGGGTATAGAAATCCAGATAACCCTCTTTGTTACTTTGTGCTTTTTTTCAATAGGTCGGTCCATTCCCAGGAGCATTTTATTAATCGCACTCTAAAAAGCATTTATTGTGCCAAACCAACTTTTTCATTGTTTATCAGTATATTAGCCGGGTTGCTTAATCCACCCCCACAAAAAAAGTGTTCGAATACGAAACAGAAATAGTACGAATTCGAACAATTGAAAAATAAAATGTATTTTTGAAAAATCAAATTCCTTTTATTCGCATTAAAATTTACATGAAGTAAAAGGATTTCTGATTTGTACAATAGGGATTGTTTTTAAATTATGTGATAACCATGAGTAAACAAGAAGGAAGAATACTGGCAATTGATGATAATGAAGACATATTATTTGCGTTAAAGCTTTTGTTAAAACCGCACGTTGAAGCCATTGATACAATAAGCAATCCTCAGCAGATCCCGGATTATATCAGTACGGGTAACTATGATGTTATTTTACTTGATATGAATTTCACAAAGGATGCCATCAGTGGACAGGAAGGTTTTGACTGGCTTGCGAAGATTCTGGAAATAGATCCTTCCTCAGTCGTAGTATTTATCACTGCTTATGGTGATGCGGAAAAGGCAGTGAAAGCAATAAAGGCGGGTGCTACTGATTTCGTATTAAAACCCTGGCAAAATGAAAAGCTTTTGGCTACCGTTTCTTCATCAATAAAACTAAGAAGGTCAAGAAAAGAGACCGAGAGTCTCAGGAACAAACAAAAGGAGATCAGCGCCGTTCTTGACCAGCCATTTCATGAGTTCATCGGAAATTCACCTGAAATGAAATCCGTATTCTCCACCATCAAGAAGGTTGCAGAAACGGATGCGAACGTTCTGATCCTCGGAGAGAATGGGACAGGAAAGGAATTGGTTGCCAGGGCATTACACAGGAATTCCTTACGAAAGGATGAGATTTTCATAAGTGTGGATCTGGGATCGATCAGTGAAACATTATTTGAAAGTGAATTATTCGGTCACGAAAAAGGTGCATTTACCGATGCTAAGAAAGAAAAATCAGGCCGGTTTGAAATCGCTTCAGGGGGTACTCTTTTCCTGGATGAAATTGGAAACCTTTCTCTCCCGCTTCAGACAAAATTGCTAACAGTAATTGAGAGAAAGGAAGTAATACGCGTTGGCTCCAATAATCCCATCTCAGTCAATGTAAGGTTAATTTGTGCTACGAATAACAATATTCATCAGATGGTAGAAGAAAATCTTTTCAGACAAGACCTCCTATACCGTGTTAATACTGTAGAGATCCATCTGCCACCACTGAGGGAGAGAACTGGTGATATACCTCTGCTTACCAACCATTTTTTAAAAACATACACAAAAAAATACAAAAAACCAATCCGTGGCATTAGTGCCGGGGCTTTGAAAATACTCTCACAGTATCACTGGCCGGGTAATGTCCGGGAACTACAGCATGCTATAGAACGCGCCATCATTATGAGTGACTCAGAATCGCTTCAGCCTGAAGATTTTATTTTATCAACCCAACCCAGGAAAATGGCAGATATCGAAATAGATACCTACAACCTCGATGAAATTGAAAAAAATATCATTGAAAAGGTCCTGAAGCACCACCAGGGAAACATTACCCAGGCTGCCGTTGATCTTGGATTAACCCGGACTTCTTTATACAGAAGGATGGAAAAATATGGTCTATAAAAAGTTTCGCTTAATCAGTATTTTCAGAATATTATTGTTGACAGCAACGATATTTCTGTTTTTCTATTCGCTCACCACGCGATTTCATATTACCTCCGTACTGGTAGGCGCTCTTATAATCTATCAGTTATATGCGCTAATCCGTTTTGTCGATAAAACAAACAGGGATCTTGCCAGTTTTCTTGAATCGATCCGGTTTTCAGAATTCACCCGATCATTCCAGGTGGAAGGTATGGGATCCTCATTTGACGAATTGAACAAGGCATTTAATGCTGTAATAAAGGATTTTCAAACCGTCAGATCAGAAAAGGAAGAACACTACCACTATCTCCAAAGCATTGTTCAGAATATCGATGTAAGTATTATTGCTTTCCAGAAAAACGGTACGGTTGAAATGATCAATAAAGCTGCAAAAAAGCTTTTTCAAATCCATAACCTGAAAAACATACTGGCTCTCGAGTCACTTAGCGGTGAGTTAGTTAAAACCCTTCTCAACATAAAACCCGGTGAAAATCCCCTGGTAAAGGTTCAGGATGAGGATGATATTCTTCAACTTGCCATTAATGCCTCTGAATTTAAAATCCATGACAAACTGATCATCCTTGCTACTATAAAGAATATCCAGAACGTTCTTGAAGAACAGGAGACAGAAGCATGGCAAAAACTCATCCGGGTTCTTACACATGAAATTATGAATTCAATTACTCCCATTGCTTCTCTTTCTTCCACACTGGATATTATGTTGAAAGGAATCTCGAATAACAAAGGTGAAAGCTCGCTTAAAATGGATATGGCTACCGTCGATGAAATCCAGCAGGCTCTTCAAACAATCAACAAAAGAAGTACAGGTTTATTACACTTTGTTAATACTTACAGAAATCTGACCAGGATACCCAAACCCAATTTCACGATCACAAAAGTAAAAGAACTTTTCAAGAACATTTTGCTTCTGATGGAAGAAGAGATAAAGAAAACCAAGATTGATTTTCAGATAACCGTCGAGCCCGACAACCTGGAAGTTTCTGCTGATGAAGAGCTTATTGAACAAGTCCTGATTAATCTTATAAAAAATTCCATTCACGCCCTGGAGAACAGGAAAAAACCAAAAATCGAGTTGCGGGCCATGATGAATAAAAGGGGACGTGTTATTATACAGGTTGTCGATAACGGGCAGGGAATAATTAAAGAGGTACTGGATAAGATCTTTATCCCGTTTTTTACCACCAAACAGAAAGGCTCCGGAATTGGACTCAGCCTCTCACGGCAAATTTTACGGCTTCATGGCGGAACCATTACTGCACACTCCATCCCTGATCAGGAGACAATATTTACTCTTACGTTTTAGAATTTCTCTCAGGCTAGTATCGATTTAACCAGCGGTATCTCCTCGCATTGGAACCAAATTTAACCGCTACCATGATCTCATGTGAGCCGAAACTGTGTTTCCGGATATTGGTGAGTGAATAGTCAAACGCATAACCGAAAAAATACTGGTCAACTTTTACGCCGACCATGATGATCATGGCATCACTGGTCCTGTAGGAAAGGCCAAGCCAGTAATCCTCCCGGTAGAATGCTTTCAGGCTGATATCAACCTGAAAGCTTTTAAGGTAATCAGAGGTTTTTATTAGGAAGGTAGGTTGTAATGCGAAATCGACACCCACATCAAACATATATCCGCCAGTAAGGTAGTAATGCCGCATTGCCCGGTAATCGCCTATACCCTCCTTTCCCAGCTTGAAAGTGGCCTTAAACAGCTCGGTCACGGAGAAACCCACATAGTAGTCACGTGTAGTAAAGTATGCCCCGAAATTTGCATCCGGGATATAAAAAACCCTGTCGTATTCCAATAGTAAGGGATCATCAATATCGTATGGCCTTATTTCATCCTCATTGATCTTAAACTGAAAAAAGTTGGCGGTAAGTCCGAACGATAGCTGTGCATTATTGGTTGTTCTCAGAGGAATGTGGTACGCATAGGTTAACTGAAAACCTGTCCTGTCGATAATACCGTTCCGGTCATTGAACAAATAACCGCCAAGTCCTATTCTACCGCTCCTCGATGGTCTTGTTACTTTCTTCCTGACAGAAGTCGATTTGGAAATATAGCTGGTTTTCAGAACCCGTGTTTGAAAACTAATACCGTGTGTTTTGGGGGCTTGGCCCAATCCCAGCCATTGTTCTCTTGCAGTCAGATTAATCGCTGTATACCCATCATTCCCGGCCAAAGCCGGATTGATCAGAAATCCATTCATCATGTACTGGCTGAACAGAGGTAACTGCTGTGAATGTCCGGTCACTAAACTGATAAACAGGATAACTGCAAGTATGTATAATCTTCGGGGCTTGTTCATGAACCTGTAAATATAAAAATTCAGTTTTATCTGATTATGGTGACATTACCAACGATCGGTTCCGTACCGTTACCCAGATCGATGATAAAGTAATAAGAATCCATCGGTAGCTCATTCCCATTCTGCGTTCCATCCCATTTCACAACATAGCCGTTCCTGGAACTAAATACGAGCTTACCCCACCTGGTGAAGATCTCAACTGAAGCCTTCGGATACAATTCAATAAAAGGAATTGTCCATTCATCGTTAAATCCATCACCGTTCGGTGTTATCACTGTCGGTATATCGTTCACCGTAATACAGCCTATACCGTCATAGGGAACTTCAACACTGTCAACCTTTACACAAAGATTTGCATCTGTGATCG
>CP070687.1:2895654-2901100 GCA_020353115.1 Bacteroidales bacterium | reverse complement strand
AGGTGAAAAAATGATTATCAGTAACATCTACAATTCATTGTCCAATTATTATCTCCAAATTGGAATTCCGGAAAATGCCTATTCCTACCGGAAATTATGCTCCCAGCTCCAGGATTCATTATCCTCCGCACTTCTTGAGGAAAGGTTAGTCAAACTTCAGGTACAGTATGATATCGAGAATAAAGATCAGGAACTTCAATATTTAAGGCAAAACGAGGAAATAGAAGAGCTTCAGATTCAAAAAGACAGGTATTTCAGGAACTTTATGTTCATTTTCGTTTCCATATTGGTTGCTGCTACACTAGGGAGCATGTATACTCTGTGGCAAAAAAAGAAATCCACTTCAATTCTGGAAAAACAAAAACAACTCCAGGAAGAAACAAACCTCCAGCTGCTTAATGCGAAAAAGACGCAACAGGAAATTAATCTTACAAAGAACAAGTTTCTGGCCATTATCTCAAACGATCTGATATCACCATTCACATCCCTGCTGGAGTTTACGGAAGAATTGGAAAAACGATCCGCTTCATTTAACCGCAGGGATGTAAAGAAATATAGCGGGATAATATACCAATCCTCCAGAAATCTCCATCAAATGCTTGAAAATCTTCTTCAATGGTCCAGGAACCAGAGAGGAAAGATTGATTATCATCCTGAATATTTTGATCTGAACCGGATGATAAATAACCTCACTTCCTTTATGGAAATTGCCGCCCACAGGAAAAACATTGAAATAACACTGGATCTTCATAAAGCGATTATTGCCTTTGCAGATGAGAACCATGTAGATACGATCATCAGGAACCTGCTGAACAATGCAATTAAATTCACCCAAATTAACGGCCTGATAAAGATTTCGTCAAGAGAGAAAAATGATTTTATCGAGGTTTCTGTGAAAGACAATGGTATTGGAATAACCCGCGAGGATATGGATAAACTGTTCAGGTTAGACACTCATGTAACCCGAAGGGGGACTGCCAACGAGATGGGTACAGGACTCGGACTCATCATTGTCAAAGAACTGGTCAAAAAGAATGGTGGTGATATTTATGTTGAAAGCAAGGTGGGAGAAGGCAGCAACTTTGTTTTTACACTTCCAAAAAAGCCCTGACAAACATTCGATTGCAACGGAACCAACTGTATGGAAACCAAAAACCCAAAATATGACCAAAGAACAATTTCGATATAACAAGGCAATAGAAGAGATTGAAGATATTCTGGGGAAAATTGAGACAGAGGATCTGGATGTAGACGATCTGACTGAAAAGGTCGAACGTGTAGCCATGCTTATTAAAATGTGCCGGGATAAGTTACATGCAACAGAACAGGCTGTTGAAAAGATATTGGACGAAATGAAAGAGGGTTAATCTTGTAATTTCCCGGTATTAAGAAATCTATTCATATTTGAATCCCGGTTGTGCCTTCAGGTTTTGAAATATTTTCTGAATGCTGTCTGAAATGGGTCAGATCAAGGCTAGTTTATAAGTTCCACATAGGATTCAGGTTTCTGCTTGTCAACCCTGCCGGAACTGTTCCGCATGGAAGGACAATAATTCTTCAATAGGTGACTTCAGGATTTTATCTATCGAAGTACCGAATTCAGAGGCAACCTCCGACAGGATTGATTGGAAATAGAATGCTACCGATCCGGTAAACCTGATTCTTAATTTATCCCAGCCATCGATCCTGCAGATCTGATTTTCAAACAGCTTCTTAAATCCATTGTATATCAAACCGTGAACAAATGGATCCTCCATATTATCTGAAAGAAATCCTGCAAATGAAGCCAGGAACCGGTTTGGCCTTTGTTGTTTGTAAACGGAATGTTTAATCTCCTCCACGGAGTATTCATACCTGTTTATGAATTTCTTATATAAGGATTGTGGCAATTTATTGTTCAGGTATGCCACGATAAGTTCTTTTCCAAAGTAGGCTCCGCTTCCCTCATCTCCTAAAATATACCCGAGGGCAGGAATTTGCCGGATAATATTCTCTCCATCGTAAGATGCCGTATTGGTTCCGGTACCTAAAATAACTACCAATCCGGCGGTATTTTTAAAAAGGGCACGAGCTGCTCCGATAATATCCGAAAATATTTCCATCCCCGTATTTGGGAATACCATCTTTATACCTTCGTACAGGATCTGTTTTTTCTCCTGTGTGGAACAACCGGCACCATAAAAATAAATTTCCTGAATCTCATCCGACGGAAAGTCAGGAGGCATTCCCTTTTTCAGTTCGAGCCCGATCTCCTGCTGGTTCATGTAAAACGGATTTAAACCCGGAGTTTTAAATTTTCCATATCCAGCCCCCTCTTTCATTACTCTCCAGTCTGTCTTGGAAGAACCGCTATCAGCAATCAGCACCATATTGATTAAAGGATTATAAATATTTACCCACCATGGCAATCAGGTCATCCGGTCTTATAGGTTTGGAAAGATAGTCATCGCAGCCTGCAGAAAGTGATTTTTCCTTATCATGAGGCATGGCATAAGCCGTTTGAGCGATAACCGGAATATTCTTCCATCGTTTTTTAATCTGCCTTGTTGCTTCATAGCCATTCATTTCCGGCATCTGGATATCCATCAAAACCAGATCAATAGGATTACCCGACTCGATGAGATCGATGGCTTCCATGCCGTTTGATGCCCGTATTAATCCCGCACCGGTTTTGGAAAGTACAGCTTTGAAGAATTCAAAATTGGCAAGATTATCTTCAACGATCAATATTTTTTTGGATGGCCATTTTTGTACATCTTTTATTATCTTAAGATGGAGTGATTTTTTCGTTTCCTCTCTCTCCTTTGGCTCAACCGGGATTGTAAAAAAGAAGGATGAACCTTTACCCGGGACAGATTCGAGCCAGATACTTCCTCCCAATAGGTCAACCAGATTCTTGGAGATAGTTAAACCGAGACCTGTTCCTCCATGTTTTCTGGATGTTGAACTATCCAGTTGCCTGAACCTGTCGAATACCAGTTCCTGCATCTCTTCCGGAATGCCTATACCGGTATCTGTTACAACGAATTCAATAGTATTGTCATACTTGAGGACACATCCAAATTCAATCTGTCCGCTATCTGTAAATTTCAGGGCATTACCGAGTAAATTGGATAAAACTTGTCTTAGCCTTGCTTTATCTGTAATAACCGTTATATTGCCTAATGTTGATTTTAACTTCAGTTCAATATCTTTCCCCTTTCGTTTTATTTCCTCCGTAAAGAATGTATACAATTCATGAAGGATTTCATCAACAGAGCATTCTGAAAACTTGATTTTTGTTTGCCCGGCTTCAATCCTGGCAATATCGACGATATCATCAATCAGAGCAGAAAGTGTTTCACAGCTGCTGGTTAAAATACTTGAAAATTCTGTTCTCTGTTCCTGAGCCAGGTCCGGATCCTTTAATAGTTCGGCAAATCCGACAATGGCATTCATCGGGGTTCTTATCTCGTGAGACATATTTGCGAGAAAGGAGGTTTTAAGCCTGTCCGATTCTTCGGCTCTGGTTTTAGCTTCAATCAACTCCTGTTCAGTCTCTTTTCTCTTCGTGATGTCCTCTTTTATCGCAACAATATGATTAATCTCTCCACTCTGGTTGGTAATGGCAGAAATGGATGCAAGTTCCCAGTATAACTCACCATCCTTCTTCCTGTTCTGAAACTCACCGACCCATTCCTTCGCCTCCTGAACTGAACTGATCAGGTCTTCGAAGCCCAGATCCGGAACCATAGCAGAAGGCAGTTCTACCGCTTTTCTCCCAACCACTTCATTGAAAGTATACCCTGAAATTTCGGTAAATTTTGGATTTGCATATTCAATCTTACCTTCGGAATCGTAAATAATTACGGAAATCGGAGACTGATCAATTGCACTTGAGAGTATTTCCAGTTGTTTGTTTGCCAGGTTTCTCTCCGTCATGTCCTCCATTGATACCACGATCATGTCCAGGGTATCTTCATGTCCGGGCACTACTGCCCACCGGGTAATTGCTTCCACCTTCTTCCGGTCGAGGTCAAAATAGATCGTTTCACTGCGAAATGAATCTTCTCCTTCCATAAGCCGCAGCAATCCTTCCACAAAAATCCTTGTGGACTGGTAGGTTATGATCTGGTCCACATTCTCAACAAGTTCCTCAAGACTCCCTGTTTTAAAAAGTTCAAGAAAAGCATTGTTAACCTCTATTATTTTGACTTTTTGCCTGCAGAAAAGGAGTTGCTCGGTATAGTCTTCAAAATACTGGTGAATATCCGTAATCCCTTCTTCCATTAATTTTTCCAGGAATATTCTTGCTTCCTGGAAATCCTCTATGATCTGGGGGACAGGTGAATATTTAAGGATAGTTCTTATCTGAGACTCCCTGTCAATCAATTCCTTCTCAAATCTTCTGTGCTCGGTAATATCTCTGCAAATGATTCTTACCTCCAGCGGAGTCCCCTGGTCGTCTAAAATAAGTTTTACCCTTTCCTGAACGACAAGGATCGTTCCTTCCTTGGTTATTTTCCTGAATTCCAGTTCGCTCTGTTGTGTTTTTTCAGATAATATTTCAAGAATATGATCCCGGACTTTTCCAATATCTTCCTCATATACAACATTCCAGACAGGTTGTCCTATCAGTTCTTCCTTCTTATAACCAAGGTAATTCGCTCCAAACCGGTTTACCGACTTAATTGTACCATCCGGATTGATAGAAAAATACATATCCGGAGCCAGGTCAAACCAGTCCTGATAAAGATTCTTACTCTCCCTGAGTGCTTCATGCGCAAGGATACGCTGCAATGCTATGGAGGCCTGGTTAAAATACATCTCGATAAGCTCCTTGTGCTCAAGCATTTTGTTATTCCGTAAAATAAGAACTGCTCCGCCATACAATTTCTCTTCCCAGGTATATCCGATCTGAAATATCTCACTTACATTAATGAGTTTTTCCAAAGCCCGGCATACTTTTTCGGGTGTCTGGCGCATGCTTAGTTCATACAACCCACCCGTAACCTTCAACAATTTACCGCTCTTTAATCCTTCCTCATCCAGGCCCCGGGTTGTAAAGATCAGATTCTCCGGATGATCGCCAAGTATTTCAACCACTTTTTCCGAAAAAGATCCAAGCCCTGTAATCTTTTTGGGATAGACCGTTCCCTTTTCAATATCCACCCATACAGACATAATGACCGAATCCTTAATCAACCCGGAAAGGTGTTTGCCTATCAGGGTAAAGATCTCTTCAACCCGGGTAAGTTTGTACAATTCGTTGGCAAACTTTGCTACGATTTCAAGATAGTTAATGCGCTTCTCACGACCCACTGAAGTCAGAACTTCGGGTTGTCCCTTTTTAACCATTCCAATAATTTTTCCTGTGCCTTATTCTTCTGAACATTACTTCCTTTTCCTTGTATCTTTGTCTGCCGGGAAAGACAAATCTTCCTGTAATGTTGCAATCCATTAAAAA
>CP070687.1:2891515-2895554 GCA_020353115.1 Bacteroidales bacterium | reverse complement strand
GGATTTACAGCTCTTTTCCGTTGAATTGTTTGTAATTCGTCTGTAGAATTTATACTTTTCTTTTTTCACATTTAACTTTTTATAAACCTTAAATTTTTATCTATGAAAAGATTAGCAATCTTTGTTGCTGTCGTGGTGTATCTATGTACACCATTCGCACAGGCACAAACCCAGCAAATCTCAGGTAGAGTGACGAGTGCCGAGGACGGTTCAGGCATCCCCGGTGCTTCGATCGTAGTCAAAGGGACGACATTCGGGACAATTACCGATTTCGAAGGTAACTATACCCTTGATGCTCCTGCTGATGCGGTCGCACTGATCTTCAGCTTTGTTGGGATGAAGACGCAGGATATTCGCATCGACGGCAGATCCACGATCGACGTGGTACTTGAATCCGATGTCTTCGGACTGGATGAAGTAATTGTTACCGGTGTTTCGAGTGGAACAGCCACAAAGAAGCTGGGGTTTGACATTGGCAAGGTCGATGAGGAACAGTTAGCTCAGGTTCCGGCAATTGATGCTGCCAATGCAATCCGGGGTAAAGTTGCCGGAGTCCGGATCGTTCAACCATCCGGGAACCCTTCAGATGCTCCTCAAATCCGTCTCAGGGGATCGACATCCATTGTGGGAGGTCAGTCTCCATTGATAATTGTCGACGGAGTGATTACTTCCGGAAGCCTGAATGATATCAATATGGAAGATGTGAAGTCTATTGAGATCATTAAGGGTTCCGCAGGATCTTCCCTGTATGGTTCTCTGGCAGGTAACGGGGTGATCCAGATTATCACAAAGCGAGGTGGGACAGCTGCCGGGAGAGGCAGGACGGATATAACTCTCAAGAATGAATATGGACAGTCATTCCTGAACAGCGATTATCCCCTGACAAACCATCATTACTGGCAGATGGATCCTGCAACGGGGCGGCGTGATAAGGACATGCTTGATGTGGAATACATCAATAATCCACAAAACGCTGCCGACTCTGCAGATTACAGATTCCAGAGACTACTGGCGGATAATGATTACTCCGTATTGTATGATCACGTGAAGGAGATTTATGTACCACAACCCTATTACACCAACTATATCTCCCTTTCACACAATACGGAAATGTTCCAGCTTCATACATCCTTTGAGAACAAGTATGTAACAGGAATTGTCGAAGGTGAAGATCCTTGGGTCAGAAGAAATTTCCGTCTGAATGTCGATTTCAATCCGACCGATCAGTGGCGCCTTTCCATTTCATCCTCATATAATACCATTGATGGGTATGCAGCCATTGAGCGTGGCCAGGGATCGAACATATTCTATTCGGCATTAATGGCTGAACCCAATATCGATTTCACGGCAAAAGATCCTGAAACAGGTGAGTATGTGAACCAATTCGAGGACTATGACAACAACTGGCATAACCCGCTTTATGTGGCCGCCAACAGGCGCCTTGAAAGGAACAGGGACCGTTTCCTCGGAGGGCTGGATCTGCGATACAAACCTGTGGACTGGATATCTTTAACCGCACAGTACTCCCTGGACCGTACGGATTATGATAACCAGACCTTCTACCCGATCGGTTACGTTACTCCCGGACAAAGTACATTGAATTTCGGTTCATTTTCGGTTTCGAGAAATGTGAACTGGAAACAGGTCGGTGCATTACAGGGTCAGGCTGAAAAGACTTTCGGAGATCTTCGAGCCCAGTTGACGCTTAAATACCTGTATGAAAGCCAGCATCAGGAGGGTCTAAGTGGTAGCGGATCACATTTCACATCACGTGGTGTGAGAACGCTTGATGCGGTTGACCCGGATTCAAGGGATGTCGGATCATATATACGTGATACCAAGGCAGAAAATGTCTTTGCAAACCTGGTCATGGATTTCAGGGATAAGCTGATTTTTGACGGATTGGTCAGAAGAGACGGTTCATCAAGATTTGGTGAGGATAGCCGTTATGCAGTCTATTACCGGACAGCCCTTAGTTATATTCTTACCGAGGATATAACAATTCCCGGGATTGATTTTACAAAGATCAGGTTATCCTACGGAACATCGGGACAGAGACCGGGCTTCTCGGCACAATATGAAACCTATAGTGTCGGTGCTTCAGGAATATCACCGGGAGTTCTCGGGAATAAAGATCTGAAGCCTTCAACCGTTGAAGCCCTGGAAGGAGGGATTGAAATTAATTTCCTGAGAAATTATATTTTCAGGGCAACCTATGAGAATACCAATGCAAAAGACCAGTTCCTGCAGGTTCCTCTGTCCGGTGTGGCTGGATATTCATCTCAGTGGCAGAATGCCGGCACCATGCATACCACAGCACTGGAATTCTCAGTTGAGGGCTCTCCGCTCCATTCAGCTAATTTCTCATGGGATTTCGGAATTACATGGGACCGGATTACCCAGGAAATAACCGAGTTGAACAGACCGGCCTGGACCTTTGGTACAGGTGCCACAGCCATTTTCCGTGTTGAGGAGGACAAACCATATGGAACCATGTACGGGAATCAACTGGTAACATCAATCAGCCAGTTAACCCTGGATGCCGACGGTTATGTTATGAACGATTATAACTACGATCCGAGTAATCCTGACAATAACCTGAGACCAAGCGATTTTGTCGTCAACAGTGACGGTTATATAATTGTTGCAGGTACTGAGAATACCAGGGCTGAACAGGTTCACTATATTGTGGATGAAGAAGGAACCCCGGTTGTTGGAGAAATAGGAAATTCCAACCCTGACTTTAACTTTGGATTCTTCAATACTCTGAACTATAAAGGCATACAATTATACCTGCTTTTTGAAGGACAGGTAGGAGGTGATATTTATAACTATACCCGCCAGTTGATGAACTTTAACGACCGTCATGGTGATTTTGAGGATTATGCAGCTCAGGGCAAGTCTGTTGATTATCATAGTGGATCAAGCCGTATGTACAACAGGGCAGACCCGAACGATTATTACGTTGAGGATGGTACGTATGTGAAGTTAAGAGAAGTGGCTCTAAGTTATAGTATTCCGGTCAGCAACTGGGGTATTGATTTTATCAAGGATATTATAATCGGGGTGACGGCAAGAAATATTCTGACTTTTACTGATTATACGGGATTTGATCCTGAAGTATCGTATGGCAGCAATGCAACCAACTTCAGGGTGGATGAGTATACCTATCCGCATTTTGCCACATGGACGGGTTCCTTAACACTTAAGTTTTAATTTAACTGCTAAAATAAATAACGATGAAAAGAATTAACAAAAATATAGGTATTGCAGCCCTGTTATCCCTGTTTTTATGGATTGGAAATGGTTGTGCCGACCTGGAGGTGGAAAACCTTATGGCCCCTGACAGGGAAGAAGCTTTGGCAAGTGGCAGTGACATTATGAGTCTGCTTGATGGCGGATATAATACCGGTTTTTGGGCAATAACCACTTACAGGAACTTCCATATTGATGGTTGGGCCGACCAGGGTTCTGTAACCAATGCCTGGTCGGGTTTCTGGTTCTTTTGCCAGGAGCCAAGAAACCGGATCCCCAATGCTACAACATGGTCCGATCTGGCAAATATCCGTAATCACTGGAATAATTTCAATGAATGTGTAAGTGTTGCAAACGAGATTTTAAAATTCGCTGTAGACGAAGGCAAGTCAATTGTCGATGAAGATACAGATGTCGATTACACCGATGTAGCCGTTGCGTCTGCATATTTCCTGAAAGGGTACGCACAGGGCTACCTTGGTATGATGTATGATAAAGGGTACATCGTTAATACAGATACCGATCTGACTGCACTTGAATTCGCCGATTATCATGCATTGATTGACGCGGGTGTGAGCAACCTGAAACTGGCATGGGAATATGCGGCAGCACATCCGTTTGATGACTGGATATTTATGGTTGGACAGACAACCTATGATTCCAGTGATTTTATTAAAATTGCAAAATCTTTTGCCGCCAGGATCATGGCAGGTGAGGGCAGAACCCAGGCGGAAGGTGATGCTCTCGACTGGACTACGATCTACCAGTATGCCAATGAAGGCAT
>CP070687.1:2886417-2891415 GCA_020353115.1 Bacteroidales bacterium | reverse complement strand
AATTCTTGTCATTAATAACGAAAACTGAAACAGGTTGACTGAGGTTCAGCTGGACATACATAAAGATCTGATCGAGGCTTGCAAAAGGGGAAATACCCGTGCCCAATTTAAGCTCTACCAGCTTTATTCGAAAGCCATGTATAATATTTGCATGAGAATGATGAATACAAGGGAAGATGCTGAGGATATGCTCCAGGATTCGTTTACAGAGGCGTTCAGGAAACTGGACAGTTTCAGATATGAAGCAACATTTGGTGCCTGGCTGAAACGGATCGTTGTTAACCGGTGTATTAATGAATTAAGACGACGGAATTCGGAATTCATAACAATAAACAACATAGAGATTTATGAGACGGATGATGATATCTTTGAAGATACCGATCTGGATGTTCATCGCATCAGGCAGGCACTGGAAAGATTGCCGGACGGATACCGGGTTATCTTCAGCCTGTACTTTCTTGAGGGGTATGATCATCAGGAAATCTCACAAATAATGGGTATTTCGGAGTCAACATCAAAGACCCAATTATTCAGGGCAAAGCTAAAACTGAAAGAAATTCTAACTCAATCATGATGAAAGAAGATACTCTGGGAAAATTTATACATGAAAACCGTGATCATTTTGATGTTTATGATCCGGATCCCGCTCTGTGGAAAAAGATAAGACCACCGGTTAAGATTAGCGAACCCGGGCGGGCTATCTGGCGTCCAATTCTCTGGAGAGCCGCAGCAGTAGGTATAATATTTATCCTTTCGGTTATAATATCTGAATTGGTATTGCGCGATACCGGTTTTTTTAACAGGCTTACAGGGGGCAGCGGAAAGGAAATCAGGATCCCGGAACTTCAGGAAGCCGAAATCTATTATACCTCTCAATTAAAAACCAAATATCAGGAAGTCAGCAATTACCTGAAAGAAAATCCAGAGCTTGAGAATGAATTAATACGTGATTTTACCACTCTGGATTCCATTTATTCGGAATTGAAAGAGGATCTGAAAGATAACATTTCAAACCGTGAAGTCGTGGAAGCATTGATTCAAAACTACAGGATCAAATTAACCATCCTCGAGGATCTTTTGCAACATCTTGAAAATACAGAAGGAGTGAAAAATGATGAAAACGACCGACATGAATTATAAAAAGTTGATCCTGGCCGGTATGATGGCCGCATTCATTACAGTTATAATACAGGCTCAGTCTTTCTCAGAGAGCAAGCGGATTGAAAAAGCCTTCCCTGTAAATTCCTCTACTTCTATTGAGATATTCAACAAATACGGCAAAGTCCATGTTCTATCATGGGAAAAAGATTCTGTATCTGTTGTAATAGAACTGACTGTTAAATCAGATAACCTGTCAAAGCTGAATAAAATCATGGATAATATTGACTTTGATTTTACCAGCACCGACTATTACATAATAGCCAAAACCCAGTTTGGGAAACGGTATAACAGTCTTTTCGAAAGTCTTAAGAACCTTGCTGAAACATTTATTCCATCCGATAATGTTGTGGAAATAGATTATATTATACAGATACCGGATAATATTGAACTGAAAGTAAATAATAAATTCGGTGATGTTTATATTGACAATCATTCCGGAAAATTCCGGCTGAACCTTTCCAACGGAGATTTCAAGGCAAATGAACTGACCGGTGATGCAACAATAGGTATTGAAATCGGGAATGGAGTAATTAATTATATAAAAAACGGAAAGCTTGATATTGCTTATTCGGAGTTCGAAATTAAAGAAGCGGACCGGTTGAATATTTACTGTCGTTCTTCAAGAATTGATATAGGAATAATAAACGATCTCAGTCTGAATTCACGAAGAGATAAGTTATATCTTGATGAAACAGGTATAATTTCAGGCGAAACCTATTTTTCTAATATCCGGATTTATAATTTTACAAAAGAGTTGAACCTGACCATGAAATATGGTAGCCTGAACATGGAAAACATTCATGGGAATTTCTCTTTCCTGAATATCAATTCGTATTACACCGATGTGAACCTTACATTTGAAAAAGAATCTTCCTACCTGGTGGATGTTAATCATACCAATGCGGAATTCAGTTTTCCGGAAGAACTGTCCGTCATGGAAGAAAAAGTGATTGATGCAAATGACAGTGAGTTGAACACATATGGAAAAGTAGGGACAAAGGATACCTCATCGAAAGTTAAAGTAACCGCAGTAAAGGGGAAGATTAATATATTCCACAAATAATCCGGCAGAGATGAATAAAAAGCATGTACTAATATTAATTTTATCCGGAATCAGCTTACTGACCTATTCTCAGGAATATTCCGGAGCCATAGGTATTCGTGGCGGTGTCACCTCCGGAATTGCATTGAGGCAATTTCTGGATGATGAGATCGGATTGGAAACGATTCTGAGTTTCAGAAAGGGCGGTATCCAGGCGACACTTCTGCGGGAAAAACATGTTCCGACTTTGCTTGAGTTATCCGACAACCTGATTTTCGGGTACGGATTCGGAGGACATGTGGGATTTATGTATACCGATCATTACAAATTCATGTTTGACGATTATTATTATCCTGATAAAAAATTTCTACCTTTAATCGGAGTAGACGGATATTTCGCAATTGAATATATATTCCGTGAATTCCCAGTAGCTATCAGCCTGGATTGCAAACCCTTTTTTGAAATAAATATCAAGGGTCTTGTCCAGTTGAATCCGTTTGATATAGCATTCACAATAAAATACTGGTTCTAATAAAAATTAATCTCATATAATCATGAAAAAGCTAATCGTATCTATTGTTGTTCTATTCATTGCATGTATCCCTTTTGTTTATGCACAGGAGGAAACCGGAGAAAAGGAAGAGAAGAAAGATGA
Organism: Bacteroidales bacterium; assembly: GCA_020353115.1. GTDB lineage: Bacteria > Bacteroidota > Bacteroidia > Bacteroidales > VadinHA17. The sequence continues at coordinate 2,888,557 of CP070687.1, read as the reverse complement.
AGTACAGAAAAGTGAAGATATTCAGACAATTTTTCAACAAAGGTCGGGCGGACATTATGCAGGTTTCTCATTTAATTATTCCGAAATTGACCAGAGGAATGGTATGCAGTTCGGATTCCGGGGAGGATGGATTGCCGGACATGGTCTTGCCGTAGGGCTGGGAGGTAAATTATTCTTCAACGAATCCGATTACGACCAGCTGTACATAACAGATAAAGCAAATTTAATCGGTGGTTATGGCGGTATACTGGTAGAACCAATCATTTTGCCAAGATTTCCTGTACATCTTTCCATACCTGTTCTGGCTGGGATGGGAGGTATAGCATATTCGTTTGAAGAGTTTGAGTTTGACTGGGAAAACAGTTTTGTTGAAGACAGTGATTTCTTCCTGGTAATAGAACCAGGTGTTGAACTGGAATTCAATATCCTCAGACATTTCAGGATTGCCATCGGTGCCTATTATGCATTTACTTCGGATATCCAGCTGGAATATATTGATCCGCCCGGAGGAACCATTGTCGGCCCGAACGTTCTCAATGGATTATCCTTTGGTATAACCATGAAGCTTGGCAGGTTTTAATACGGGAATTATCTGCCAGGGTTCTATCTTAAGGAACATCTTCAACCACCCGTACCGAAAGCTTTCATAACCTGAAGGAGGCAACTGCCCATATGCCCCGCGACCTGCAGCCTGGCCGGTGGCACCCAGCCGGTGGCACCCAGCCGTTGGCACCTGGCCTGTGCGGCCCAGCCGGTGCGGCCCAGCCTGTGCGGCCCAACCTGTCATTCTGATTCGATCCCCTTTTTTTTGAAAGAACAGCTGTAAAGTCCGGCTTGTTGTGTATTGATTATATCGGATAAGAGCGTATTTTTGGGTCATGGATTACCAATGAGAACAATTTTGTTCATATCATGCTTTCTGCTTTTTACCGTCGGGGTATATTCACAAGATCCTTTACCGGTTAAAGGGCAAAAATATACGATTAGCGGGTTTATCAGGGATAATCTGGGTGAAGAGCTTTTGGGAGCAAATATATACATTGAAAATCTCGGAGCAGGTACTATATCCAATATATATGGCTTTTATTCTCTTACACTTCCGCAGGGCATATATAATCTGAGATGTTCATACATCGGATTTGGAATTTATTTTGATACCATTACCCTGCAGGATAATATTCACCTGAATATCCTTCTTGAAGAAGAGACCCAAAGACTGGATAAAGTTGAAATAAGATCCAAAACCGAAGATGTTGGTCGTCAGCCGCCTGAAATGGGTATTTTCAGGCTTCATGCCAGAAAAATAAATGAGATTCCGGCATTACTGGGGGAATCCGATCTGGTCAAAACCATACAGATGTTGCCGGGGATCATGGCTCCGGGAGAAGGTTTATCCGGTTTTGTGGTACGGGGTGGCAACTATGACCAGAATCTTATCCTCCTGGATGAGGCACCTGTATATAATCCCTCCCATCTAATGGGTTTCTTTTCCGTCTTTAACAATGAAGTGGTGAAGGATGTCCATGTTTATAAAGGAGCGATCCCTGCCCGTTATGGTGGCCGTTTATCATCCCTGTTCGATATCCGGCTACGCGAAGGTAAACAGACCAGGTTCGGGGGGTCTGCAGGGATCGGAACCATATCCAGCAAAATTATCCTGGAAGGACCTCTGTTTAATAAACGGGGATCATTTATCCTTTCAGGCAGGAGGTCCTATGCCGATATTTTCCTTCCGTTATCCTCCGATGAAGAAGTTAAAGACAACCGGATCTACTTCTATGACCTGAATTTTAAGGCTAACTACAGGATAAATGATAAAAACCGGATCTTCCTATCCAGTTATACGGGAAACGATGTATTTGCCTATCAAAAGATTTACTATATGACCTGGGGTAATCTGACAGAAACCATCCGTTGGAACCATCTTTTTTCCAATCGTTTGTTTTCAAATTTATCATTGATATACAGCAGATACCGTTACAGGCTCGGACAATCAACTGATATTACGGGAGTGGAATGGAATTCAGAACTTTCGAATACCGGGTTGAAGTATGATTTTTCTTTCTATCCTAATCCCGGCAATACGATACGGTTCGGATTTTCAGCCAATCATTTCTTTTTCCGGCCCGGATATATAAGG
>CP070687.1:2878148-2886317 GCA_020353115.1 Bacteroidales bacterium | reverse complement strand
TCGACCACATCCCTGAAATCCCCGGTATCCATGTCTTCCAGCGGGCTCCGCTTTATTATTCCCGCATTGTTTACCAGTATATCGATTGGTCCGACTTCATTTTCAACCAGGGAGACATTCTTTTTCACGTCCGGTTCGTCAGCCACGTTGAATGCATAACCCCTGGCATTTAACTTCCATTCCTCAAATTGTCTTAATCCCTTATTGACCGAACTTTCGGATGTCCCGTTTATAACCAGAAATGCTCCGGCTTCTCCCAGGCCACGGGCCATTGTCATTCCAAGACCCCTGGTGCCTCCGGTAACGAGGGCGGTTTTTCCTTTCAGATCAAATAGTTCATTAGGCATATTATCGTTTTGGTCTTTATATGGTTATATTGTTTGTATGATTATCCGGGCAGGCAGTATGTTCACCTCAAATCATCCGGTGTACACGTATCCATATCACCATAATCAAGGTTTTCTCCTGCCATTCCCCAGATAAATGAATAGTTGCTGGTTCCGGCACCAGCATGAATGGACCAGTCAGGTGACAAAACGGCTTCGTTATTTTTCATCCAGATGTGCCGGGTTTCGCTGGGTTGTCCCATAAAATGACAAACCGCTTGTTTGTCAGGCACTTCAAAATAAAAATAGGCTTCCGTCCTCCTGTCATGAACGTGAGGAGGCATTGTATTCCAGATACTGCCTTTCTTCAGTTCGGTCATTCCCATCTGTAGTTGACATGTATCCACTATACTATGGACAATCAGCTTATTGATAATGCGATGATTCGATCCTTCCGGTGAACCCATTTCCACGATTTCTGCTTCTTCCCTGGTTACTTTTTTTAAAGGAAATGAGGAGTGAGCCGGGGCTGAATTAAGATAGAACAGAGGTTGTTCCTTCCGACTGGTAGAGAGCATGACGGATTTTATACCCTTACCTAAATAAAGAGATTCCTTAAAACCAATTTCAAACTGTTCTCCGTCAGCTGTCACAATACCGGTACCGCCAACATTTATCAGACCGAGTTCTCTGCGTTCAAGAAAATACTCCGATTTAAGCGGATCGACAGGCCCGAGCTCGAGGCTTTCATTTACCGGCGCCGCCCCTCCGACAATAAAACGGTCGTAATGAGAATAAACCAGGGTGATACAATCGGGATTGAAAAGATTATCGATCAGGAATTCTTTACGAAGTTTTTCCGTATCATAATTTTTTACATCCGCCGGATGGGTCGCATACCTTACCTCATATTTTAATGCCATCACATGAATTTAATATAGGACTATTTCAATTTAACTATCATTTTCAAAGATAAAAATATAACATTTGTATATGTTGAACCTGTTGAATTTTTGTATAACCGGATTCGGATAAATCAATTGCTATACCCCCTTTCATCCTTCAGGAAGTATAGGTAAAATTCCATTATTCTTTTATTACGATTTTTGTTTCGGAATAATCTTCAGATATAAAATGTATGAAATATATCCCGCTTGCCAGGGTTTGGAATGAACAGGTCAGGGTATGTTCTCCTTCAGGCACCCTTTCCGTGTCAGCAAGGACTTCAATCCTACTGCCTGTAACACTAAGGAGTTCAACAAAGACGTCAGACTCTTTTGATAAGATGAACTTGAAATTCATTATGTCTTTTACAGGATTTGGATATATTGCAAGAATTTCCGGATTTGCGGTTTCAGCAAATATTTCAATGTTATTTCCGACTGGTTCTCTAGGTCCTTCAAATGCTCCGAGATCCGGTGCCGATCCCTGGAACGGATAACCTGTCTCTGTTCCGGCATCGATCATGGAACTTCCGAATGCCAGGTGCAGAAACGGAAGATCGGGAAGGCTGCCATCCGTTTGTCTTGCTCCCCTTACTCCTGAAGAATCCAGGCTGGCAAAGTCAGAATCATTTATAGTGAAACCGTTCCAGCTGTTTGTAAGTTGAGTGGAAGAGGCCTCAAAGTTGTTGGAAGCCTGATAGGAGATATTGTTTATGAAAACATGGACTCCTTCAACCGGCTCTTCATAAACCACGACATTCCGGTCCCCGTTTTTATAGGCGGTATTGTTTATTAACGTTATGGGACCTATATTGTGGTTCTGGTCAAATCCTTTCTTAACATTCAGGAATGATGAGCAGAACCTTAATTCGCGCGGACCGGTACTGTAATTGCCCCCCATTTTGAATCCATTTCCGTCTCCTGAAAAGGCAGGATCCCCCCACTGGTTTATACCGTTACTGAATGCCCAGCAATTTTCCAGTTCGATCGGTTCATTTGCTTCCCAGAAATCCCAACCGTCATCGGAATTTTCATATGCCCTGCAGCCAATGAATTTGTTGCCGGGTCCCACATCGAATTTGGCGGCAAATCCGTCTGCATTTTCGCCATTGTTCTGGGGATCATAATTTCTGTATGAATCACAATTAACAATTATGTTCTCTGATGCACCATCGGTAAGATGTATTCCGCTATCTTTGTTTCCTGTTGTGATACAGCGGTCAATAATGTTATCACTTCCGGAAATAAATATTCCATTGTCACCGGCATTGCGGACAATAATACCTTTCAGGTGTAAATAATGGCCGCTAAGCTTAAAACCCCTTCCCGAAACGGCCTGACATTCAAATACCGGTATCTCATTCCCGTAGGCAAATATCCCGATTAATTTATCGCTTGTTCCCTTATTGGATATTTCAAGTGTTGCATTCTGGTTGTAAATGCCACCACGAATGAATATAGTATCACCGGGGAGCACCATCGCGAGAGCTTTTGAAAGAGTCCTGAAAGGATAGTTGTAACTTCCGTCATCCAGGTCATTTCCGTCAACTGAAACGTAATAGATATTGCTGTAGGATTTTACGTTCAACTCATGAGTGGAACTCATTTTTCCACCTGCATCATTCGTAGCTTTGATACTCCAGAAATAGCTGCCATCCTGGAGGCCGGAAACCGGATATGAGGTCTGTGAGGTAACTGTGATAAGATCCGTTTCCGAAGGCGGATTATCGGTGCTGATATAAACTCCGTAGTTCAAAGCCCTTTCTGCCCCAAGCCATTGGAATACAAAAGAGGAATCCATATAATCTCCTTGCGGAGGATATAACAAATACGGTTCTTCGGGTATACTGTCTGTAATATTTGCAGGTTTGAGCTTTAAGCGGTCCAGATATGGCATTCCTGAATCGGACCGGGCTGTTAAACGTATATCGTTAAAACCCGAATCGAGCTGATGTGTCAGTATCTGCTCTTTCCACACCTCACCATTACCGGTATAAAAGAAATCAAGGATTAATGAATCCCCCGGGTTATCGTTAAACCTGATGATTGCAGGTCTGCTTTCCTGAAGGGGCAGCAAGTAACGGAAGTAAAAGGAATAGTACTGAGATGTATCGACGTAAACTTTAAAAACTATTTGTGAAGTATCCGATCTTGTAAACGAAACATAACCTGTTCCTGTGTAACCGTAAAGCCCTGATTCGATGCTCCCGTTGTGAATAAGAGTCTTTTCTGCCTGATATAGCCTGCTTGTATCAAATTCTGAGGAATCGATTCTGATTTCCAGAAAATCGATCCGGCCATTTTCTCCACTCTGCTTAATGGATTCAAGATGAACCTGAACCTCATTTTCAAGTCTGATACCAGGAATATCCCTTTTCAAATATTGCTCCCCATCAGCATTATCCGCAATCCATGAATCGATGATTCTATCACCCACCAGGCACCTGAACGTACTGGCACCATCTCCCTCATCCAGGTAACCGATTGAAATTCCGTACACTCCGGTATCACCCTGGAACAGGTAACTTGCACGGCTGAAGGTATTGCTTGAAGCTGCTTTCAGAACAGTATCGTTTGATGCACCGGAACGTGCTTCAATAATAAAATCACCAATATCGTCAAAATGTTCCGCTTCGATCCGGATTGTCGAATCGGAGGAAACATTTTGAACGGCTCGTGCCGTTTTCAAGGGGGAAAACAGAAGGGCAGATAATACAAATAAGTATGCAAAGTCTTTCATCATTCCGTTACAAATGTAGTTAATGCCTGATATCCTCCGTTAATAAAGATTCAATATCAATTAAAACAAATGCAGTATCTGAACCTCCCTCATAATCAATAATTTGGTATTCAATTATGTCTTTACCAACATATTCTTCCGGGGGAATATAATTAATATAATCCGGATATACAGTGGTTTCACCTGCCGGGGAGTTCAGGATTCCTGAAATTCGGATACCGTCATTATCGCTGTCACAATCGTTACTTAGCGGGAAAATCTTGATAGTCTTATCCATGTATACTGATACTGTATCGTTAATGGCTATCGGTGCGGTATTATCCCGACGGTTAAATTTCCCTGCTCCGTTCATTACCAGACCTGGAATAGCAGGTGTTTCATCCAGCTCATATCTATAAAAGGTTGCCGGGTTAAATGCTGTGCCGAAGGATGAGGTATCGACTTTCTTTACATTGTCATAAACATTTCCCCGGATAATGATGTTCGGATCCTTTATTCCTTTGCCTATGTCATCCCTGAAATGGGGGTTAGATAAATTACGGAAATAGTTATTTTCTACCACCACGTTGGATTCCAGCCGTGCTGCGACACAGTAATCCATTACGTTCTCATAATAGTTATTATAGACATGGACATCTCCAAATCTAACCCTTGGCATTCGTTGTGTGATCCTGTAGTATTCATTATCTACCTGATCATAAAACTCCGAACTTCCGTCAAACCAGCAGTGATGGATGGTTACACGCAAATTTCCCCGGCAAACGGTATCTTGGTCGCTGCTGCCAACCAACATCACTTTATTATGGTTGCTGAATCTCGTCCATGATATTGTAATCAGATCTGCAGATTCAGATTCATGCTGTCCGATATCCAGCAATCCATCAAAACTGTGGAAGAGGTCACAGTGGTCGATCCAGATATTCTTTCCATACAGGGTCAATGCATCGGTCCTGGGAGCTCCTTTCCCATCCCAGTGTCCATCGATATAGGAATCACCGATACTTAGATTTTGTATGATTACATTATTCCCGTAAATTCTTAATCCGCCACTTCTTATCATTGCTTCAGAGCCGCAGCCCAGGATTGTAATATCGTTTGAATATATACTTATGCTCTCACCCGCGAATAAATCTATGGTGTCTCGTATTAAAATGGTTTTAGGAGTTTTTACAGCCAGTGCTTTCAGAAACTGATTCCTGTTTTCGACCACAATTGTATCACCACTCGCTCCTCCCGAAAGATTAAAATTGTAACATGCCCATCCGGAAGGTTGCTCAAAGGATTTGACGGAGAGCAGCAAAAACAGGACTGCAAAGAACCGTGAAATAATGAAATAACGCATATGCGAGATGTGAATTTTTCAGTTCAATGAATGACATACTTTCCTCTCATCCGGTTTTTCATTGGGAAACGGATCAGAATTTGGTGGGTACCCCGTTAATCCTGACATTTTCCAATTTCAATCCGGTTACTTCCTTCAGAAAGTTCCCATTACTGACACCATCAAACGAACTGTTTACAATCAGAATGTTCTGGATGGTGTTTTCGTTTTTTATACCCTGGATATATAATGCATATTTGCTGTTTTCGCTGAAGATATTTTCAAGGATGATATTCCGTATAACCGGAATATGATTGCCGGATTCATTATCTTTTATTTCATACATACAGTTAAACTTTATTACGGCCTCTTTTACTTCACCGATAGTTAAATAACGGGCATAAATATCTTCGATTGTTCCTCCCCTGTAACTGTTTGTTTTTATACGCAGGGCTCTTTCCAGGTCCGGACTGTTCATTTCGCAATTCTCGATAAAAACCGATCTGCATCCTCCTGATATTTCACTGCCAATTGCAACACCTCCATGTCCATTCTGCATTTTGCATCCCCTGATGACAATATTTTCAGAGGGAATATTCCATTTTCTTCCATCATTGTTTCTCCCTGACTTTATTGCAATGCAGTCATCACCAGTGTCAAAGAAGCATTTTTCTATAAGAACGTTGCGGCAGGATTCGGGATTGCACCCGTCATTGTTCGGGCCATGGCTGGTAATTGTTATTCCCCTGATGATGATATTATCAGATAGTAAAGGGTGAATGATCCAGAAGGGGGCATTTTTCACAAAGATATTTTCCACCAGTATGGTATTGCAGTTATAGAACTGGATGAAGGGTGGTCTCAGGTAGCCCCCTTCTCCCATAATTCGCTGTTCTGTGGGGATATTTTTTTCTTCAAACTGCATCAGCCTGGATCTTCCGGAGTCATCCAGCTGGCTGTTGGCACCTTCTTCCCAGCCGAATTCTTTTCTTCCCTTCCATATCCACCAGTTTTTGTCATTAGCCTGGCCGTCAAGCACTCCTTTCCCTGTAATAGCAATATTCTTTTCCTTCAAGGCATATATCAGGGGGGAATAATTATAGCAGTCCACTCCTTCCCATCTAGTAAGCACGACCGGAAGGTAATCGGTGGGATTTGTGGAGAATTTTATTACAGCTCCCTCTTCCAGGTGAAGGTTGACATTACTTCGAAGCTGTATCGGACCAGAAAAGAAGGTTCCTGGGGGAATCAACACGGTTCCTCCACCGTTATCTGAACAGGTGCGGATCGCTTTATTTATTGCCTCAGTATTAAGTGTATTTCTTTCAGGAACCGCACCGAAATCTGTTATCGGGTAATATTTTTCAGGGAAGACGGGTACGGTGATATTTTCGACTATCGAATCCGCTTTTTCCCAGGCTACATCCCTGGTCACCATGGAACAGGCGGGAAGGGAAAGGAACTGGGAAAGTATAAATGCCAGTAAATTAAGGGTTCCGGTATGTTTCATTTGAATGATAAATCTAGAGGTACGCATTATGACAATACAGGATTATTTTCCATCCGGAATTGGTAAAGCTCGTAAGCCGGGGGAATAATCATCTGTTATTGTAAGAATGTATAAATAATCTGCAATCCGGGACATACCACCGGATTACAGATTACTGATGATAAAATCGTTTATCTGATTATTATTTTACTGATTTTTTCTTTATTGGAATCTGCTCTCAAAAAGTAGAATCCGGGTGGTAATTTCTCAAGATCCAGTGTATTCAACCCGGAATTCACCTGGTATTCTTTCATCTTTATTCCGATTGAGGAATAGAGTGAAAGGACATCCTGCTTTTCCACAACGACGTGTATGAATCCGAAAGCCGGGTTAGGATAGACCTTCATACCGGTACCGGCAGGAGGGATCTGTGGTATATAGACCAGGGCAGGATCCCATCGGGGATCACCTATTATACCACCCGAGGGACTCATAATAAGCAGGTCGGATCCCATGGGTAAGGTAAAGTTACCGGTATCGGGGTAGGCAAATCCCGGTTCCACATCCACAAGGTTGTATTCTGTCTTATCCCATCCGACTTCTTCATACGTACTGTCGGTCAATACGAAGTCAACGGTCATGGCTGTGTTTGTAATTTCAGCATAGGCTTCCGGCAGAAACCTGAAGCCATTTACAGTGATGGGGTCGGGTGTTGCATTCGGATCATCGTTGGTTTTGCCAAAGATGCAGCTGTGAATATACAATTCTGCCTGGTCGTTGTCCTGGATATCAAAAAGGTATTGTCCGGATTTCCCTCCTCCCCATTCATAAAACGTGCAATTTTCCACGAAAATTTTCATGGGATAGCTTACGATATCCTGGCAATCGATCAGTTTATTCAGCATTTTGTGAAAGGTGGAATTTTGAACGATGAACGTATTAAAGGTAATCTGTGATTTTGTTCTGAAGGGTCCATAATCGCCTCCACCCCTGTAATCGTAAAAAATGCAGTCGTCCCACATAATCGTGTCAACGGTGTATGCTTTCCTGTCTCCCCTGAGGGCTGATCTGGTGAGGTTCCTTATGATACAGTTCTTAACAGAGAGAACATTGGCAGAATTCAGGTCAGTCGTCAGGTTCAGCAGATATTCACCCCTCAGAGTAACGGTGTCTTCAATCCACGTCAGGGAATCAACGGTTGCTCCGGAGAATTCGATACCTTCAAGATGGACGTTAATATCCGTACCCGCCAGATCAAATCGCTTGAGATAGACAACGGGTCTTGGTTGTCCCTCCTCACCTTTGATTGTAAGTGATTTATCAATTACAATTTCCCTGTAGGCGGCCTT
>CP070687.1:2876450-2878048 GCA_020353115.1 Bacteroidales bacterium | reverse complement strand
GCCGGCGATGGCATGTGTGTATCTTTCCAGTTTCCCTAACGGAAGGAAGTTGATTCCAAATGTACTGACCAGTACTATTGAAAGCATGGTAAAAAGGGTAGCCAGTCCGAAAACCAGAGTAACCAGGATCAGGCCAGTAGTGCTGTTCTGTGCTGCAGGGTACATGAGTATGGGTATTAGTGGTTCGCAGGGACCAAGGATAAAAATAACAAACAGGACCCAGGGTGTAACCTGCTTCCTCCTGTTCTCATGCACATGAACATGGTTCTCCTGGTGAACATGCTGGTGAGTATGATAAGATCCGTCATTATGAACATGGATATGTTTGTGGGGTTTATTGCGATATGCCTTTCGTATACCCCAAACCAAATAAACCAGTCCGAATGCAATAAACAGCCATCCGGCAATACTTCCGCGAACGGATTCAATTCCAACCAGACGATTAACGCCCACTCCCAATGCAATTCCCAATATCCCCAGAAAAACAGAACTTCCGACATGACCCAATCCACAGGCAACAGTAACCCAGGTGGTTTTTGGTAATGACCATCTCCTGGCTTTAGCCAGAACAATAAACGGCAGATAGTGGTCCGGTCCGAAAAGGGTATGAAAAAAACCTATGGAAGCAGCCGTGAACAGCAGCAATTGAATTTCATTTGAGATCATTTCTTAAAAAATCATATGGTTAATCATTCAAATGTTGATATTCCCCAACCCGTAAGCTGCAGAATCCTTTCCTTACCGCAGGTCAGACAGAAAGGTTTATCCTCCTTCATAACGCTTCTGGTAACCATTGTGCTTTCTCCGCAAACCGAACAAATGGTACTTTCATGAACAGGGGCATACTCCGGGATAACAGTATTTTTCAATGGCTCCGCTTCGAATAAGCGGTCAAATTCCAGATCCAGCGTGGCGAATGCCTTCTTCATACCAAGAGCCTTGAATTCTTCAGCGGATTCAGTTCGGTGATCCCGGTTCCTGATAACCTTTTCATACGACTCCGTAAATTCAGGATATATACTACGCATGTAATCCCTTGCACCGGGTCTCATTATCATTCTCAAACCGCTTCCGGAACGGTCGACAAGCGAACATGCCATTTTGCCTAAATCTCTGAATATGAGAGAATTATTCCCGAAACTGCAACCGGTTACAAATTGAATCCCATCAGAAAAGCAATTGTTCGTTTCAACGATGACCAGCAGGTCCTCAAGTCCGTCGGATTCAGCATTTATTGTATTAAAACCATAGGTACCGGCCATAACACCCAAAGCAAGACCGGGGCAATAATGACCATGAAGCTGTGCAGCCAGAATTAAAAGTTTTTCCAGTTCACCTTCTCCTATGTATGTAATTATTTCTTTCCTCGGATTAGCTTTCAGATTATTATAACGAATAACGTCAAGTTCATCAGCAGTAAAAAAAGCATTATATGGTTTTATATCCAGAACAGGTGAACCATTCAGTGCATCCAGGCCTTTCACATGAATTTTATTTCCCATTATTTCAATCAAACGGACAGTTGTAATCCCGATGCCAGATGGCCGGTTCGGATTTCTCGATGCAAAAATCCCCTTAATCTCACCATTGAGCACAGG
>CP070687.1:2857063-2876350 GCA_020353115.1 Bacteroidales bacterium | reverse complement strand
GGTAATAATGAGGTCAGCTTCAGCAATCTCTTTTTCAAGATCAATAATTGAGGCAACCATTTCAAAACCTCCCATCAATCTGGCATCCAGAAAAGCCATAAGTCCAGCACCCAGTCCGCCTGCTGCTCCTGCCCCGGGTATTCCATCCACGTCTTTAAAAAGGTATTCGTTTATTTTTGTTCCAAAATGTTTCAGGTTTTTGTCCAGTTTTGAAGTCATTTCCGTATCCGCACCCTTTTGCGGTCCGTACGTATATGATGCGCCTTCGGGTCCTGTCAGAGGATTGACCACATCACATGCCACGAAAAATCGGATTGCAGAGATTCTTTTGTCGAGTAATGAAGTATCTATTCTCTCAATCTGGTCAAGGTTGCCACCGGCCGGTATGATTTCCTCACCGGCTCTATTGAGAAATCTCACTCCCAGGGCGGAAGCCATTCCTGCCCCGCCATCGTTGGTAGCACTGCCCCCTATTCCCACCACTATCTCTTCACAATCTGTGTCCAATGCGGCTTTAATCAGTTCCCCCGTACCTGCAGTGTTTGTGATCCATGGATTTCTTTCTTCTATCTTCAGCAAGCTGATACCGGAAGCTGCCGCCATTTCAATAACAGCCGTATTCCCATCACCTGTAATACCAAAAAAAGAGTCGATTTCCCGCATTAACGGATCATGTACTTTTATTCTCTTGATTTTCCCTCCGGTAGCATTTACCACAGCCTGAACGGTACCCTCACCTCCGTCGGCTACAGGCAACAGAATCAGGGATGCATCCGGCATCACCTTTTCGAGGCCGTTTTTTAGGGCACCTGCGATTTCATTCGCAGGCAATGAATCTTTAAAGGAATCAGGTGTTATCAGGATTCTCATAAAAACAGGTTATTATCACCCCGGTGTCAGGATTTTCTTTTCAATCCGGACAGGTCCTCCAGCGCCAGCATTAATGCCTGTGTACCCTTCTTTCCATACCCTTTTGCCAGTACCGAAACATAAAGCTGGTGTACCAGGGCCAGGCCGGGCAGTACAATATTCATTCTTTTCGCCTCATCCAGGATAATTCCCATATCTTTGATAAAATGTTCCACGAAAAAACCCGGTTCAAAATCCCGTTTAAGGATCCTTGGTGCAAGATTATCCAATGTCCAGCAGGCAGCGGCTCCCTTGCTTATTGATTGAAGCATCTTTTGAGGATCCAATCCTGCCTTACACCCATACAGCAGACTTTCACAGACACCGATCATAGAGCTGGCCACAACGATCTGGTTGCTCATTTTTGTATGTTGTCCCGATCCGGCTTTCCCCTGGTAGCAGATCTTGTCTCCCATTAGTTCCAGTAAGGGTTTACATGCAAGGAATACTTTTTCATCACCCCCGACCATAATGGAAAGGGTAGCATTCCTGGCGCCAACATCCCCTCCGGATACGGGGGCATCCAATGAAAACGCACTCCTGTTACGAGCAGCCCGTTGAATATCAGCTGCCATTGAAGGACTATTGGTTGTCATGTCTATCAAAATGCCTCCCTGCTTTACCCCGCTGATGATCCCTTTCTCTCCAAAATAGACCTCTTCCACATCCTTAGGGAAACCAACCATGGTGAAAATTATATCTGAATTCTCAGCAACAAGTAAAGGATTTTCCAGCCATGTTGCACCGGATTCCATAAGTCTTTGTGCTTTTGATTTTGTACGGGTAAAAACATACCCCGGGTATCCGGCCTTTATAATATGTCCGAACATTGAGGCCCCCATCACCCCTGTGCCGATCCAGCCAATTTTAGTCTCTTTTGTGATCTCCGGTAAATTATTCATTTTTTTTTAATAGTATTGGATTCAATAAAATAACCTGAAACTTCCATATTCCAGCTTCGATTACATCGTATGGACAAAAATAGTTTCCTTTTCAACGAAGTTATAAATGAAGAAACCAAATGAATAATTGTCATTTGGTTTCCTGTATTAAGGTACTTCAATTCCTATCCGTTAAGGAAATAGATATAGAAAAGAACGATGACAGTAATAATAATCGTCGTGTTGATAAGGTCCCATTTATTCCAGCTTGCTCTGGTTGCAACTCTGTGTTCTGAAGTTACGGATGAATAGGTAAGGCCAACCAGTTTTTCTTCGGATGCCGGTTTGGTGAAATAGGTTACCACAATGATTACCAGAAGGCATAATGCAAACAGATAGATTTCGTAATGAAGCCAGTTTGTATCAATAAATATCGTATAGATCATACTATCGGGATTAATACTTCCCTCGAATACGGTCATCATCAGCCTGGTGATTCCCAGAACAAAACCTACGGCCAACCCGGTAAACCCAGCGGCTGGTGTGGCTCTTTTCCAGAAAACACCCAGCAGGAATACGGATGCAATTCCCGGAGAGAGGATTGATTGTACATCCTGCAGGTATTCATACAAAACTTTACCAATGCCTTTCATAACCGGGATCCATAACATACCTAGAATTACAATAACCGTGGTAGCAATGCGTCCGACCAGCACCAGGTGTTTCTCGCTTGATTCCGGTTTGAACTTTTTATAGAAATCTACCGTAAACAATATTGCAGATGAATTGAACAGGGAAGCAAGGGAACTCATCAGGGCTGCGATCAATCCCCCAACAACAATTCCCTTCAATCCGATCGGGAGGAGGGTTGAGACCAATGTAGGAAATGCGGCATCGGATTCCGACAGATCGAGCATACCTTTTTGGTTTAGGGCAAATGCAATCATTCCGGGTATGAGGAAAATAAATACGGGTAACAATTTCAGGTAGGCACCGAAGATTGAACCGCGCCGTGCCTGTGTTTCATTTTTCCCGGACAATACCCGCTGAACAATATACTGATCCGTACACCAATACCAGAATCCTATAATAGCGGATCCAAGGATTACCCCGGTCCATGGAAATTCCTGATCCTTTGATGAGCGGATCAGGCTGGTCATTGGATCTCCAAACTCGGTTACATTTGATCGACAGATCTCCATCATTTCATTCCAGCCTCCTACTTTAGCCAGTCCAACGACCAGAATAACGATTGAACCAAAAAGTAAAACCGGCGTTTGCAACACGGAAGTCCACAGGACAGATTTCATTCCTCCAATTACGGTATAGATTCCTGTCAGAATGACCAGGCTGAATGCACCTATCCAGAAAAAATCGATTCCCCATAATTCATCTATTCCGAATACCTCTTTAAATACGATTCCCCCTGCATAGACCGTTACCGCTACCTTTGTAAGAATATAGCTGACAAGGGAAATGATTGAAAGCAAAGACCTTGCACCGGCGTTGTACCTTCGTTCCAGAAATTCGGGCATGGTAAACACCTTACTTCTTGAGTAGAAAGGAACAAACACCCATCCCAAAAGAAGAATGATCCATCCATGCATCTCCCAGTGTGCCATAGCCATACCGCTTGATGCACCTGCACCTGCAAGGCCAACAAGGTGTTCCGAACCGATATTGGAAGCGAAAATGGATGCCCCGATTGCAAACCAGGTTGCCTCCCTGCCGGCAAGAAAATAATCGGATGATGTATCTTCCTTCATCCGGCTTACCCAGATAACTATCGCCAGCAAACCGAGACCAAAGAGTCCCAGTACAATCCAGTCAAGTGCGTGAAAACTTTCCATATTTACTGGAGTTAATGGTTTAAATTTATCAAAATACTGCTATGGTATAAAACTGGTCTTCGGCAATCAGACGTTAATTTCAAATATGTAGCCGCTTCCCAGTAACTTGGTATACTGCTTCTGATCGAACCGGTATAAAAAAGCGCCTTTCTTTGAACCTTCTTTTTCCTTTTCATCCAGTTTTCTGAGAATCTGAAAACCAAGGATTTTTTTTCGAAAGTTCCTCTTGTCAAATTCTTTCCTGAAGATCTCTTCATATAACTTCTGTAACTGGGGTATGGTAAATTTATCCGGCAACAATTCAAATCCAATCGGCTGGTTTTGTGCTTTCCTCTGAAGACGCTTTAACGCATGATCCACCATTTCATTGTGGTCAAAAATCAAACCGGGGAAATTATCAATCGGGAACCACCGGGCATTATATTTTTTCACCAAATCCTCATCATATTCATCGATCTTAATTAAAGCATAATATCCGATTGAAATGACCCGCTGTCCCGGATCTCTTAAAACTTCCCCATACGCACGTAACTGTTCCAGGTAGACATTATGCAATCCCGTAAGTTTCTTCAAAACCCTTTCTGCAGCTTCATTTATGCTCTCCCCGGATTTCAGGAATCCTCCCATTAAGGACCATTCCCCTTCAGCCGGGGGAAATCCACGCTTAATTAACAACAACTTCAATTCCTGGCCATCGAATCCGAAAATGATGCAATCGACTGCTACCAGATACTTATCATATCCCGAATAGTATTCAGTCATATATTCAACCGTTTAATACCGGTTTCCGTCATACATGATTTCCGGCAAGAATGTTGAAGTTCGTAATATAATCATGAAGTGAATTTGAGATTCCCAAGAGTGTTTAAGTTATACTTATGGTGGAAATTATAAAAGAAAAAGGATCAATGGCATGCATTACATATCATGCATTCAGGTATTCCACGGCACCCTGCGGATCGGGGGAGTAAAAATCCGCCCCTATTTTCTTACAATAATCCATTGTAAGCGGGGCACCACCAACGAGGATCCTGGTACCGGGATATTTTTCTTTTATCTCTTTCACTGAATTCTCCATATTCACCATGGTTGTAGTAAGCAGGGCCGACATCCCGACGGCGGCACCGGGGTGTTGGTCAAGCTGCTCCATGATCTTCTCTTTACTTACATCCACACCAAGATCAATTACTTCCCAGCCGCTTCCCTCCACCATCATGGCAACAAGATTTTTACCAATATCATGCAGATCTCCTTTTATAGTCCCGATAATAAAAACACCTTTGCGCCTGACATTCCCTGCCCGGAAGAATGGCTTGATATGCTCCATGGCTGTGTTCATGGCCTTGGCCGACATGAGCAACTGGGGAACAAAAACCTTGTTTTCAGCAAATTTTTTGCCGACACGTTCCATACCAACCTCAAAAGCATTTGATAACAAGTCCTGTGGTGAAATTCCTTCATCCAGGGCTTGCCTTGTAAGTTCATCCGCTCCGTCTTCCTCTTTCATTTCCGGAGGATAAGGCGATGCTTTATTGATTTTTCCGAATTCAATACAATGGGCAAGTCTTTCAATCAATTCGCTCATGATTACGTATATACTGTGTTAAGTGAAGAGGTATTATACATTGTGTTCTTCAAAAGTAAAATTTTATTCAGATGTTATCAAAAAAATCAGCCCGTGGGGTATGGTTTTTTATCACTTAGCGTGGACAAATTTACCGCTTCCTCATTATTGACAGAATTAATATACCGGCGACCAATCTGTAAACGTTCCGGATTATCAATCCTGATGTTCCGATTTATTCATTGTCTACAGAACATTATTCAAAACAACTTTTCCATGCCGCGCTATTCATATTCCATGAGCCAGTCGTTGAGAATGTTCACCTGAAGCGGATCGGGATTATCAACTGGTTTAATAGTAAAGGTTCGTTCAACTTTTCTGTCAAGGATGATCTCAAATTCACGCTTGATATTTCGGTGGGTAATAACGAAATTAATTTTATCTCCCGGTTTTGCGGTTACCAGGATCTCATCGAGTTTCTCTCTGTTCACCCGGTTACCGTTCACACTAAGTATTTCATCCCCTGAACCAAGACCACCATTCCATGCCGGTGAATTCCATTCGATACCTGAAATAAGAAGGTTTCCGTTTTGCTCCCGGACCGATGCACCTAAATATGCACCCGGCTTTACCACCTGAACCGTATCGATGACAAGTCCGGCATATTCAAAATGCTTCGGGTAATCAATTTTCCTGGCTGTTGCGGCATAAACATCAAAAATTTCTTCGAGAGGGCAACCAGCAAACTCTTCACAGGCATTACGAAATTCATTATCTGTAAATCCTCTGTTTTTCTCCTTATGGTATTCATAGTACAATTTCCTCATTACATCATCAAGCGACCATCGGTTTTCGCTTTCATGACGGATCTTCAGGTCAAGAAGCAATCCCAGGGTACTTCCTTTATCATAATAGGAAATGGTCCTGTTGGATCTGTCCGGCTCACGGTTAAAGAATTGTATCCAGGTGTCAAAACTGGCTTCCGTGGCGGATTGAAAAAGATGTCCGGGAATATTTTCATGACTGATGATGTTCCTGCGGATCTGTTCGAGGCATTCGTCCCTTGATTGAAACCCGGCACGGTTAAGGATCAGATCTTCATAATAAACGGTAATACCTTCCGCCACCCACAACATTTTCGTATAGTTTTCCTTATCGTAATCGAATGGCCCGAGGACAATGGGACGGATTCTTTTCACATTGTACAGGTGAAAATATTCATGTGCAATAAAACTCAGCCAGCGCATATAGCTGCGGGGATTATCCAGGCTTGCCGGATTATAGTATACGGCCATCGAATTCAGGTGTTCTAGCCCACCCATTCCTATGTTCATTATAATAAAAGTGTAGTGATTATAAGGAATCTCTCCAATTATGGAGACAGACGTTTCCACGATTCGCCGGAAATCATCCACAAATTTGTCCCTGTCAAAGTTGCCCAGGTCCTCAATGGCAATATAATGAGGGATACCCTGGAATTCAAACGATAAAATTTCATGGTTGCCAAGCAATATAGGGCAGTCGTATAGTACATTAAAATCCCGGGCAAAATAGGTGTTTGGCATATCCGCGACGGGATCCAGTCCGGTGGAAATTTCACTCCATTTATGGTACGGATGGATGGTAACGGTTACAGGATGCCCGATCCTATCCGCAACATGCATAAATACTCCGGTCGGAGGAATGAATCCTCTTCCATCATCCAGGAAGGGATCCGCCACTGATATTCTGAATGCAAATACTTTATATTTGACAGTAACCGTTTCCGCACCTGCGGAGCCGACGCGCCAGGTGTTTTTCGTTATTTTCTCCCATGACAAAGGATTTCCATAACCGTCCTCAGCCCTGAAATCCAGGATATTCCTTGCATAGTCCAGGATCCTGTAGTAACCCGGTGCCCATGATGGAAGTTTAAAATCAAGCGCTTCAGCCTTTATGCCTTCACATTTGAAGAGTACCTGAAAATAATGGGTATTTGGTTTCTCCATTGATATGATAAAGGACATATTGCTATCCTTCCCCTGTCCGGTTACAGCCAGTGAAATAAAAATTAAAATACTTAGAAGAATAAATTGCCTTTTCATTTTATAAAAATCAGTTTATATATTATTCGACATTTTCCGCTACTGTGAAGCGGGAATTTGTTCAAATATCTTGTTTCTGTCAATCTATCACACCTCAGGAACGTTCATTTTCAGGTACATTTTTCAGGACGTGTCACGTGTCACACTCCTCACCGCTCACTGTTCACTGTTAACTGTTAACTGTTCGTTCACCATATTGCACATCACTCAATCTTCACTTCATCTCTCCAATACCTGGCCTTACCGACTCCGGAAACATCAGAGCTGCCATCGAATGCCAATCCGAAATATCCCGGTTTCTGATCGAACAGCAGTTTCCCGTCGTAGGTAGCGCGCGTAAGATTCACCACGGTATAGTTAAGGTTTGCCCCCTGCTTTTGTGTATAAAAGAAATCCCCGTTCGTTTCAATTTTACCGTAACGGATTTTACCTGATTCATAAGTATATTTGGGTCTCCGGTAGTCACGTACCATATCCATTCTCAGATCCTGTTTTATGCCAACCTGGATAGTCCGGTCATGATCTCTGATCTCCACAGACAGGCCCTTCCCCTCAGGATCGGATTCGATAAAACGAATATTCTCAACTACAGATACCGGATTTATTTTTTTCGGATGGGGAACCAGGATGGTTACAAATCCGATATGCTGTCCAAGTTCAAAGTGCTGGCCGGTTGTTTCGGATAATACCCACTCCGTCTGGTAATATCTCGTTTCCCTCTCAACCTGCTCCAGCCTGAAATGTGATCTCGGAAAATGGATCAGCAGGTTTGTGTTTGTATTCAGTTTCTGATTTCCAATCGAGTCATACCGGGTATCATACCAGTGGTTACCCTGAGCAATGATCTCCCTGGTATGCCAAAGATTGGCCGCTGTAAAAAATTCTTCGATCCGGGATTTAAACACATCAAAAATGACAAACATTTCCGGATTCTTCACATAAGCAATGATCCTGTCCCATTCATACCCCAGTTTATCATCAATAAGCCTTGTCCGGCTGTAATCGAAATCCGTGAATGTAAGGAAATCAATTTTCTGTGTTCTGATGATCCTGTATGAACCAGCATTATGCAGGAAATCAAGAACGGATTGTCCGGGTATTTCGGGATGGTCTGTAGGGCTATAGCGCCACTCTCCCTCCTCCTGTCCCATCCAGATTTTTTCCTGTCGTACACATAGCCGGTTATGAAAATAATCCTGCCGATACGCACCGTAGGGTCCGCTAGGCATATAATCCCTGTATCCTCCGTCATGCAGCAGAACGGATCCTTTATTCATCAGCAGAACAATGCTGTTTTCATCTGCATGACCATGGGTCATTTTCTCTTCCTCCACGGGAATCACATCCCGGAGATAATCTCTGAATAACACCCCTCCATCACCTTCATCCCTGTAATTCAATAACATAAAGGTGGATTCGGGGGACCAACCGTTCCGGAATACAATCTTTTTCCCCTGAACATCTTCCATAACCTCGGTACTGAGACCAGCCGGTTCTTGAGGAATGACCTCATCCGTCCCATACCGGTAACAATCAAGCAACAGATAGGCTAACCCTGTATTTCTTATCTGTTCAAAATCGATAAATTTTCCTGCGATAACGGAAGCAGCCCATTTCATTTCAGGATTTTTGTAAACGGTTGCTGCAGCCTCAAAAAACACCAGAAACCGGTTCCAGTTTGCCTGCCAGTTGGCATCCCCAAAATCCGGGATCATACCATCAGGAGATATCAGCTGAAGGAAATACTGTGCATAATAATACATTTCCGGAGTTCCAAACAGTTCCGTGGTTTTTCCTTTGGCATCGGCATAACCCATCATGGCATAAAGCCATATTGCATGATAGATCGTGGCATCTTCGATCTCCCAGTTACCCCAGTTATCAAATCCCAATGCCTCTTCCATTGTTTTCCATTTCCGTGTATTGGGATGATCGGGCATTGCCCGGATTGCCCATGCAAGTGCTTCCGCCCTTAATGCCGTCCTGTTCATCGGCCCCCACTCCTGAGTCTGAAGAAGGTATTCCATGCTGTGTTCAATGATTTCTTCTATTTTCCCCTGCTCCTCATCATTCAAATAATTGTGTTTTTTTAATATTTCATACGGACGGATATATCTCATTGTCGTAAAAAAATCCGGAAGGGCCGGTACTCCACTGCTGTAATCCGGGCGTAATTCAGCTGCTTCTTCCGGATATTCTTTTCTGTAATTTCCATATGTCAGTAATACTTTCCTCGCTCTTTCTGCATACTCATCCTTTTTTTCCATTTCATACAATGTTGCGTAAATGGTAGCCATTTCGAGGATTCTGGGTGGGGGTCTGTATCCGAAAACACTTTTCGGATCCAACGTTTCCTTCCATCGCATAAGGAGCGAATCCATGTTTTTCCAGGTCCAGTCGGCGGACCTCCTCGCGAATTCCAGGTACCTGTTTACAGGGACCTGATCAGGGGATTGGGATAGAGTTGAGGAGGTTAAGATAAGTGCGAATAGGGAAAAAATAGTAATTCTTTTCATTTTTATATTATTAACTTATTCGTTAAACGGTGTTTTGAAACGAGACATGCCCTGTGAAATAAAAATGTAGTTTTGCTGCCAGGCAGTGTTTCACAGAGTCCGTGGTGTTGCTCGCCTTCAATCTTCATGCAAGGTTATTGTTTTTCATTTTGTCTGATGCAAACACAGAGACCCATTTCAGTTCGTTTATCCAGATCCAAAGCTCCGTAGGATTCTCCAATAGGGATCCCTGCGGGGCTATGGAGTGTATATATGGTACAACTTGAGTTAATCAATTTGTGAATCTGTACCATTTGCAACTCAGATTACACCGGCGGAGCTCATATCTGCCACATCTCCTTTGCTAATAAAAGACCGCTCCTCCGGGGCTGTATAAATTTAACATTAAATAATGTGAATATATAAAACCAAATCCGGTGGGATTGAAAACTATCTGGTAATGGTAACAGGTGAAACCCAGACCATTCTGACGGCCCTGGCAAACATGACATACATGGGAACCGGTATTCAACCGTTGTTTTCAATCTGATCTACCGGATCATTGATATCTCAATGCCCCTGAGGAGCATCCCGTCTTTAGAGACGAGGGTAGAAGTTAATCCTGAGTTTCGCAGGAGAGACATGTAATAAGGATTTCGCTCTTCCTAAGAATAACCTTTGTATATTCTCCGAAACGGGATATATCAGGAAGTGACGTAGCCAATGATATGGAATTTTATTATCCTTGCTGGTAAGGCAGATTTTTTTTGTCAAACGTGGTTACCATAAATTTCCGAAACGAGTTCCCTGACATTGGCAATATCTTTAATCACCCGATTCTCACATATGTCAGGCCAAATATCCCGTGATAACGGAGCGATCTCTCCATTATTTATTTTCTGCCGGGTTGCTTCAGCCAGTTCACTCAGTCTGATGAATTCCGACGTACCAAGGTCAGGAAATTCCGACAGAAAAACAGGATCGAATACAGGCATAAGAAATTCTCCTCCATGATCTTCAACCGACAGGTTTACAGGGTACTCCAGGTTGCGGAGCAATTCAACAATCCTGCCCAGATCGACGATACCTGTTCCCGTTTCAACCGGAAAAGCAGTCAATCCCTTGTCATTCCATATAATCCCACCATCTTTTATATGCGTACTGACAACCCATGGAAGGATCCTTTCGGATGCCTTTACCGGATCTTCAAGCATAATCAGAAGGTTCATTGTATCCAGGCATATTCCGAGGAATTCTCCCGGAGATGCACCGCACATTTCGAATATCCTGAGCAATTCAAATGTTGTAAATTCAAAATGGGTTTCAATAGCAAGAATGACATCATGATCCATCAACATCTGTTTCTGATCACGCAATGCATCAGCCGTTTCCCCAAGGAGCGTTTTTGTGGAGGGGTTTGCCGGATTCCACCGCATCAATCCTCCGGAACAGGATCTTACGATTCTTGTTCCGATTGTTTCCGCTTCCCTGGCACACCTGCGGTTATGCTCAAAAAGATCTTTCCTGCTCCAGGAATTCATATCCCTCGGGATATGCCGGGCTCCTCCCCATTCCAGGTATAGATTGTTTTCCTTCGCGTATTCGGTAAGGGCACGCAAATACCCCCGGTCCGGATAGGTATCACCGGGTTGTAAACCTGAAAAGGCTACACCTTCAGCGCCGTTCTGTCTCGCCCATTTCATAACCTTCACCGGTTCAAGGTTCATAGGGAAAAGAGAATAATTATCAATTCCTACCCGGAATATTTGTTCCATAATTGTTACTAAGCAGTCTTATTTCCAAATCCCTGCACCCATAGCAATCAGACTGTCCGAAATCAACAATTTATTATTTCGATAAAATCTCTCCTGCTTTCCTCTCCATGTAGCCATGATCAATAAAGGGTTCATCATCCATATGTTGTTCCATCAGGTTAATCCGCTTTTCCAGGAGGCGCTTCAGGTTTCTTCCATACATAAGCTGGGTCTCTTCCTGACCGGTCATTGCCATAAATTCAACACCGGAATCGAGTAATTCCGAAAGTACTTTCGTATTTTCGATCTCTTTCCGGATGAGTTCACTGACATTTTCCCTGTGATTACTCTTTTCCTTTTCGTTCTCCGAAGTCATATAGCCATATACTCCTGAAATCCATGCAGCCACATTCCGTTGAGTCATTATCCAGCAACGCAATGCTCTCAAACGGATGAACTGGTCAGTGAGAACCTTGTATTTCCCGGGAGTTTTAGCATGATCATCTAAACCTCTGTTCAGTTCTTCAATAGCGCTATCAAGGGGTTTCCAGACATTGGAATCAATTCGTTTCACATTCAGGGTGCATTTATCCGGAGAGGTTAATCTGAACAGAACATCCCGGCTCAGGTCGACATTGTTTGGATTATGCGGCGTGGTACACATAAAATCTTCATAATATTTGCGCTGGCCAGGAGGGATCTTTTCAATATCCGGTACGAGAGGGCGTGCCCAGAGCCTGTACCAGGTAAATCCGAAGGTTGAGTACAGTGGAGTGATATTGGGAAATGCCAGTATTGCCTCTTCGGCAAGTTTCCAGGCTTTCAATAATACTTTATCATATTCGTCTCCTGCCCAACGTTTGGTAATTTTCTCCAGGAATGCATCAATATTCATATCCGGGTTATACTGGAAGGAGCGGATAATCTCCTGGTTGATATCAAAAGGAGCCATTTCGGGAGGTGAAATACCTCCGGTACAGGCCAGGAAACCTACTCCGTTTTCATAAAGAATTTTTAATCTCCTGTATGTAAGAACAGGGTAAGGGATGCCGAGCAAGGGATCAAACATGGAATGCGGCCCGGCGGAAAAATAGAAATGAGGATCACTATTTCTGCTGCTAAGATCTTCTGTCAAGGTTCTTTCCCGATCATCAAAATCCATTTGATATACCGTACCTGCGTTAACATCATGTGACTCCTCGTATCTCGGATGGGTATATGGCATTTCCCATCCCCTTGCCATGAGGGAGGAGGTTTCAATATCCACTCCTTCGGTCAATCCTTCCCAGACGGTATCATATTCTCCGTAAAAGGACTCCATCCGGGTTATGACCCTGAACTCAGGATTAATCTTCCTTGCCTCATCTCTGATCAATCTGAAGAACCTCAGGGCATTCTCCCCTGCCAGCCTTGCAATCTCCTCATCATCTTTCCATTCCCTGATCAGGTATGCTCCTCCGTTTCTTCCAACATACAATGATTTCGTATGTTCAAATCCTGCCCCGCTGTCATTTGTCCAAATACTGATATATCCAAGCTCCGGAACTTCCTTAATCAGTTTCCGGATCATCTCCGCATAATGATCCCTCACCAGAGGGTGGGTAATGGTCATATTATAACGGGGTTTGAAGCTCCTGAAGGGATGGTCAACCCTTGCTCCCCGCAGCATCGGATATTTCCGGAAAAAGCGTTCCGGGACAGATCTTGGTTCAAAACACAAAAGTCCCGGAGTCAGTCCGAAACGGATCGCTATTTCAGCATTCTCCTTTAAATACGCAAGGTTTGCATCAAGATAATGCCCCGGATATAATCTTTTGTTTAGCCTGCTGTATACAAACTGGTCCAGTGCGGGACAGTAAGTATAAAACATTGGATAGGTCTCCCCTTCCGGTCCTGTTTCCAGCGCCTTTGGGAATGCCAGTCCGTTTATTTCAATATGGGTATATCCCAACCTTGCAAGTTCGCTTATATAGGACTCCCTGTTGAATCCCTCCTGGATCCTTCCCTGCTGTGTAAGGAAATAGTCGTATGTAATCCTTTGCCATTTGAAAGCAGGAACAAACCACCTGCCACAATGGACCATCTCCACATTCTGCTCAGCAAGGTTATTAAATAAATGATGGATGAAGGAATATAAATAACAGGTATGTGAACTGACAAGGTATCCCGATCCTTTTTTTCTGAGCAGAAAATAGATATATCTCTCTTTGGGTTTGAGCGGTTTTTTTATTCCCAGAGATTTAAGTCGATCATAGGATGCTACCGCAACCCGGAATGCCTCATCATCCGGCCAGGTAACCTTTACATGGCCGGACCGGATTCCGGATGTGCCGAGTTGTCTGATCAGCCAGGATACGGATGTCCGGACAGCTTCCGGTGACTTCGCAGGATAATAGATCCGGTTTATATTTGCCAGTGCCTTTTTAATCTTCATACTCCGTTAATCAGTTACTGTTTATAAAAGCGATTATTTCATTCAGGATCCGATCGACATCCTTTTCATTGTTGTAGATATGAAAAGAGACCCTTATACCATCCAGTCCGGCTTCCGGTACAACCCTCACCCGGATTCGTTTCTCCGACAGGTATGCTGCAAGCCCTGTATGGTCATGTTCCGAACTCCTGAAAGAGATTATGGCGGAACGGTATTGCTCTTCTTCCGGAGACAGGACCTGAATTACAGGGATATTTTTTAATCCCTTATAAAACTGTTCGGCCAGTTTCCGGTTGTGTTCCTCCGTCTTTTCGATACCAATCGTTTGTATAAAATCAGCGCCGGTTCCAAGGCCATAGAACAGGGCTTCATTCTGAGTTCCGTATTCATATCTTTGTGCGGTTGGATGAAAGGAAAGGTCCCTTTTCTCAACATCATACCCGTTATCAGAATAGGCACCTACTGTTGTTGGCCTGATCATTTCCATTCTGTCCTCGCAGACATACAGTACACCGGTTCGTCTAGGTCCGAGCACCCACTTATGTCCGCTGAAAACATAACAGTCCACTCCCCATTCTTTCAGCTGCAGTGAGATCTGTCCTGCTGCCTGTGCCCCATCCACTGCAAAAATGATATCTTTTGATTTTGCCATCTGTGCAATCTCTTTCAAAGGAAAAACCTGACCTGTAGTACAGGTAACATGGCTTATGAAGATAAGCCTGGTTTTTTTTGTGATCAGATCCCGGATTATTTGTACATTCCCCAATCCGGATTCAAGGTCAGGATGAAAAGTTTTTACCAGAACTTTTCTGGTCAATGCCTGGTTCAGCAGCGGAATATGGAGGGCCGGATGTTCATGAGTTGAGGTGATTACCTCATCACCCTCTTTCAGGTCCAATCCGTTTATTACTATATTAATGCCCTCGGTGGCTGTACTTGTAAAAGCAAGTTCTTCCTTCCTGCATCCCCGGCCAAGGAGGTATGAGCATTTCTCCTTCATTTCGAGCCATTGTTCCTGATCATGTCCGGGCCGTGGGTAAATTTCAACCTTATCCATTGTGGCTTTAACCTTATTGAGGACAAGGAGAGGGATAGCTCCAATACCACCCGTATTCAGATAGGTATAATCTCCGGGAAACAGGAACTGATCCCTGACAAGTTTCCAGAATGTATCGTCATTCGTTTGTTGGTTCAATTGTTTTTCCAAACCGGAAAAATCGGCGAAAACGGGTTTCGACAAGACGGTACTTCCGGCAAACGCTCCCAGGGTTTTAAGAAATTGATTTCTATTCATCTTTTCGATCCAGCTTGATAACTATTCGTTTTTTACCTTTTATTTCGTTTGAAAAATCAACATAATTGCTGTTTTCGATTATAAGGTTTCTAAAAAACACCGGTTTCCCATCCACCTCAACCCTGGTTGCCGCACAATGTTCAGGGATAAGGACATGGAATTCCATTTCGGTTGAGTCGGCTCTGACTTGCAAGATCATATGATTCCCCGATAATTTCATGGTATACCCGACCTGGCAGCCGGAAGCGTTATAACCGACGTTTACTTCGGCTTCATGGATACCGGCCGCGTACCATCTGGGGGAAACCCGGACTTTTTCAAACTGCTTATGCTGATCTGTTATTCCTGCCAATCCTTCAACGAAGGCATATAGCATGGCACTCGATCCCCAGCCATCCGATGGTTCCGCATCGGGGCTTGTGCTGGTCTCCACAGAGGAAGGAGTTCCGTCAGGGAAATACCAGAGGTAGGTTTCACCCGATTCCGAAATCATGGAATAATACTTCTGCAGGATCTCAACTGCATAATTTTCAAATCCATGTTCAAATGCTGCCCTGGCAAGTTCACCACCAACCAGGGGCATAATCCCTCCATTGATATAGGCTCCGGCCACCAGTTTCTCATCTCCGAAGATCCCGCCAGGGAATGGAGGATCAATAGAGTACCATTCTGCGAAAGCTTTTTTTTCAGCTCCCCGTTTCCTGTATTCTCCCAGGATGGAGACGGCCATTTTATGGCTGGTAACTCCCCGGTTAATATTTACCGGGTTGCTAAGGCTGAGCTGAACCGATTCATCAACTCCCTTTATTGATACAGGTGTGATTTTCACAAAATGTGTGTAAAAGGAACCGTTCCAGCAAACGCGGTTCATTACTGTTCTGATGGTCACCGCCTTCTCTCTCCATTTCATTGCCGTCACATCATCCCCCAGATAATCATACACGGTCGACATGATAAGGAAAGCCTCATAGTACCCGCTGTTATCTCCATGCATATAACCCCAATAGGTCTCATCATTAATCTGAAACTGCAACCAGTCATGTTGTCCTGCTGTATAGGCAAAATCCCAGGTATCGATTGTATAGGGCCTTTTGATAAGTCCTGCTTCCTTATCCCAGTAATAGGAATGAACCCGTATGTAATCCAGAGCCATCTCCATGGACGGAAGGAGCTCCCTGAGAAACCGGTCATCACCGGTTGCCTGCCATGCCAGATAAACAGCCTTTATGAACCGGTATTCAACGTCGGCTTCCACCGGTACCCTGACATACTTTGTCCAGTTTTCTCTTTCACAAGGTTGTTTTTCCGGGAATGTGGTAAAATAATCAAAGATCCTCCCATACCTTGACTGAGTTTCAGCAAAATGCTGGATCGTACTGGTGAGGTCCTTTTCAAAATACCGGACTCCCCTCAGTATATCGGAATAATCCCTGATCCATATCGACCGTGTATCCGGGGACCGGTATCCCCTGATCTTTTTTCCGTCGATCACCACATCGAGGAGATCCTTTTCGAGAAATGCCTTTATTTTCGGATAGAAGTTGTCGAAGACCGGATCCGAGGTTTTAATTTCTATTTCCATAATCGATTATCCATTCCGTACTCCTCTGCATTACAACCTTTTTCCCCGAAGAGATTGTTCAGGTCGTTCTGATGGAATTTATTTTCGTTACCCGTAACATACAAAAGACAGATCGTCCTGACGGCACCGGTAACCATGGGATACATGGGAACCGGTATTCAACCGTTGATTTCGACCTGATACTCCGGATCATTGATATTTTTTGGCCCGCAGGGGTATTCTGTCGTTCCCTATCCGGATTGAAATATTTTCCGAGCTCCGTAGGAGTGACATATAATTTCAAATTCCTGTTACATATTCTGACCCGTAATGATCTTACACGGCAGGTTCGGATTGTAGGGTATCGTAACCGGATAACGAAGATTTCCAGTCCGGATCCTTCCCGTCATATGTTATCTGCTCATCGTCTATTTAATGTCAGCGGCAAACGATCAACGATTTTTTCAAAATTCCATTGCCCCTATTTCCCGTAAAGCCAGGTATGCGGCGCCGAACACCCCGGCAGAGTCTCCCAGCTGAGCTTTCAGAATTGGTATATGATCGCGGGGAGGGCCAAAAAAGGACTTTATCATTATTGGTGGTACCTTTTCATACCATATTGGGATGTTAGAAACTCCTCCTCCCAGAATGATTGCTTCAAGGTCCAAAACATTCACGGCATTGGCAAACACCTCTCCCATGATCAGGCAACTCTCGTCAAAAAGCCGTATAGCATACCGATCCCCCCTCTCATACAATTTCCAAATTTCCTTGATATTCAATTGTTTTCCAGTTAGTTCAAAATATCTTCTGCTGTGGCTTGGTCCGGAAAGATATGATTCGGCACAGCCTGAACGTCCGCATTCACATTGTCTTCCCATATAGTTTACGGTAGTATGACCGATTTCACCTGCTCCTCCCGTTGCGCCCCTGTAGAGTTTACCGTTCAGCACGAGTCCGCATCCAAAACCAGTACCCATAATTACTGCCATCACACAAGTATATTTCCCCTCGCAGCTTTCAAAATACTCTGCCAGGGCCAGGCAGTTGGCGTCATTTTCCACCACCAGGGGGGCCTTCATAACTTCCCTCAGTTTCCTTATAAATCCGGGAGTTTCGTAAACCGGAGTATGGGGTGCACCATGTAAAATATCCCCGGCAGGATTATACGTTCCGGCAGTTCCTATTCCAATAGCTGCCACAGGTTTATTATCTGAAACCCGGTTGACCAGTTTGACAATATTTCCGATAACATGATCAAGTCCCAGATGCGGTTTGGAAGGGAAACGTAGTCTCCCTGACACATTCCGTGAAGTATCCATGAGACAGGCTTCCGTTTTTGTACCTCCGAGATCTACTCCAATGACATATTTTCTTTTTGCCATTCCCTTAAATAACATTTCGCCCGGTTACACCACTCCCGTCGAAACGGACATGACCCGGTTCATTTAAAAATCGTCCGATGCATATCTCTGAGCCTTTTGCGGTGTCTTCATTCAACCAGGACAAGCCTGCAGCATTTCAAAGACCGTCATCCCATGATCTTATCTGAGGGATTGAATTTCATTCCAGGTTTCGAAAACTTTCCGGATATTCTCCGGTTTCGCACCGGGTCCAAATTCGCATTGTGCAATCACTCCCCCCTTTTTATAAAACAACCTATGAATCCTAATTACCGCATTTTCAACCTCTTCAGGGCTTCCTTCAGGGAGAATATGCTGACGGTCGATTTCACCCCAGAACGTGATCTTTCCGCTAAACAACCTGGCCAGTTCATCTAAATCCATACAGAAAAGTTGTGCATTCAGGGCGTCAATACCGATTTCTATCAGGTCGGCAATAATTTCACCTATTGCACCATCCGAATGCATGAAAACATATTTCCCGTAATGCTTTGCGATAGAGACGTATTCCCTGTACATGGGTTTGAAATACTTACGGAATAGTTCCGGAGAGACCATGAGGCCATGTTGTGTTCCCCAATCGTCCAT
This sequence comes from Bacteroidales bacterium, assembly GCA_020353115.1. Lineage (GTDB taxonomy): Bacteria > Bacteroidota > Bacteroidia > Bacteroidales > VadinHA17. Next base: position 2,857,533 of record CP070687.1, on the reverse strand, counting down.
CAGGCCAATTGCATCAACAGGGGTACGAGACCATGATTCAATTTCCCTGCAATAGTGCCTGTGAATGATTTCCAGCAGGTCACTGAGTCCTGCAGCTTCCGTCTCCAGATCCAGTAGTGCCTGTTCCATTGTCCTTAAAAATTGCAACCGTTCAAAGGGACGCTGAAAACTCCCGGCAACCACAAACTGGTCTGTGGCATTGCAAAAGTTACCTATCTTTTTTTTATCAAGGTGAATTACATCTTCCGGAGGTTTGTACCTTCCGGCATCCTCGAGCCTTGAAATCAAAGGTTCCTGAACCACACCCATCAGTCCGTCATGAATATTCCTGAAAACACAACCCCATTCGTCAATGTAGTATCCAAGAGTATATTTATCACCCGATATTCGGGGAGGTTTTTTATAAAGGTTTGGGGCCTGAACAATATCGTCCGGGAATTTATCCCGTAGATTTTCGACTTGACGGGGAT
>CP070687.1:2845468-2856963 GCA_020353115.1 Bacteroidales bacterium | reverse complement strand
CTGGTTATATGCAGCAACTGGTTACACCGGATATTACCCTGGAAGGAAAACCTGATCAAACGATTTCTGATCGGACTGTTCCTTAACAACTGTATCACTATTCCACTGGGTCTGTTTATGATATATAGCTTCAGCTCTGTTGTACGGCTCACTCCCACCATACAGGAACTTTATGAAAATTATCCGGGGGGAACGATCAAGCTGAGTATTATTGCCTTCGTTCTGACTTTTGTGTATACCGTTGGTGATTTCCTCCTTTATTCATATTATCAGTTTGCCGTTGTCCAGATTGAATCAGTCCGGGTAAAGAGGGATCAGTTGAGGCTTCAGTTTCAGGCCCTTCGAAGCCAGCTCAGCCCGCACTATCTGTTCAATTCCTTAAATACCATATCCTCTCTTGTTTTCAGGGATGTTCGTTTAACTGAGAAGTTTATACGGAAATTGGCGCTGACATACCAGTACATCCTTTCCAACAACCGTACACAACTTGTGAAACTGGCTGACGAACTTTCATTTCTTGAAGCGTATAATTTTTTGCTGCGTGTACGGTATGAAAACGCTTTTCGTTTTGACCGGAAGCTCGACCCTGAAATCCTGGATAGCTTCATACCTCCACTAAGCCTTCAAATGCTCATTGAAAATGCGGTAAAACACAATACCATTTCTGAAGAAGTACCGTTGTGCATTGAGATCTATCGGGATGAAGATGAGTATATTACCGTCAGGAACAACTACACCGGGAAACCATATTTCATAAATATTAAGGATAATCTTGTACGAAATCCGACAGATACATCATCCATGAAAATCGGGTTGGATAATATCAAAAACCGGTACAGGTTTTTTACATCCAGGGAGATTAAAATTGAAAAAGATACCTATTTCACGGTACGGTTACCCATAATTTCATCGGGAGATGCAGAGTAAATTATTTATTCATAATCCTTTATTCCGGTTATTAACCCCGCCATTCTACGGGATTATGGTATATATTTTTATTCTCACAATTTTTGATAGTCTGTATCAGCTGAAGGAGAATTTTTTCAGTTATGAAGCACTGCTGATAATAATCCTTACTTTTCTTTTGATGGAGGGTTTGAGAATAGAAACCATCCTCCTCGATAAATTCTACAAGGAGAAAAGTAAAGCGCGTTTGCGGGTTATAATGCAGTTTGCCGTCAGTTTTGTGTATGCGGCGTTTATTACTTCAGCTGTCGTGTCGGCCTATTTCTACTTTCTTGTAGGATACAGATCCTTTCTTACGGAATTACTGGTTTTTAATATAATTTTTATTCTTTCGGCCATCCTTTATACAATGCTTTACTACAGTGTTTTTTACCTTAACCAGCAGAATGTGGTAATGCTTTCAAAAGAGAATATACTCAGGGAAAACCTGGAATATGAACTGGAATCGTTTAAAAATGAAATCAATCCGGAATTTCTCTATGACAGTCTTGAATCCCTTATTTCCCTTATCCATGAAGATCCGATACCGGCGGAAAAGTTTATTGACCAGCTGTCGGGAGTTTACAGATATAAACTGGAAAGTAAAAAAAATGAGCTGGTTAACCTGAAGGATGAAATTGAAGTAACAAGGGATTTTATCGATATTCTGAATGTAAAATACGGGAACAATATTCATCTTGAAACTGGAAATATATCCGATCTCTATTATAAAATGGTACCATGTACCCTTCAGGTTTTTACCGAAGGAATTGTGAGACGTAATATCGTAAATGATATCCAGCCCCTGAAGATACAAGTCATGACGGATGAAGACAGGTATCTTTTGTTTTCATACCAGCCCAATGATCGTCTTGCTCCGGATTCCTTCCACGATACCCGGGATAAAAAAATAATCAGGGCATATGAATACTATTCCGATAAGCCTGTTGTAATCTCTGAGAGAAACGAGTTGGTCGAAATTAAAATTCCACTACTGGAAATTATGGAAGAAGAGTTATAATCTAATTACGATCCGATATGAAAGTTCTTATTGTCGAAGATGAAATGCCTGCCGCTGAAAAGCTGGAAAGGTTACTGAAACAGTATGATCCGGATATTGAAATTGCCGGTCGGTTTGATACGGTGGAAAAGACGGTTAACTGGCTGAAAGATATGGATAACAAGGCAGATCTGATATTTCTTGATATTCAGCTGGCTGACGGGCTGAGCTTTGAAATCTTCAACCAGGTTCAGATCAATGAACCCATTATCTTTACCACGGCTTACAATGAATATGCCATTGAAGCATTCAAGGTAAACAGCATTGATTATTTATTGAAACCGATTACATATGATAATCTTTACCGGAGTATGACCAAGCTGGAGCGACTGAGGGAGAGCCTGCCCACCAGTAAACACCGTATTCAGTTTGAAGAGTTGAGCCAGGCCCTGACCCAGCTTCAGAAAAATTACAAGACCCGTTTTATGGTTAAGGTAGGTGAACATATCCGGTCTGTAACGACCGATAATATTTCTCTTTTTTATGCCGAGGGACGAACAGTTTTCATGTTGACGGGCCACGGGAAAAGGTTTATTATCGACTATAAACTGGAAGAACTGGAAAGCCTCCTGAATCCCAGCCGTTTTTATCGTGTCAGCCGTTCCTTTATTGTTAATATCAATGCCATAACGGATGTGATAATGTATTCAAACAGCCGGTTGAAGGTTCGGCTGAACCAGGAATTCGATAAAGAAATAATTGTAAGCCGTGAAAAGGTATCTCAGTTCAAGATCTGGTTTGACGGATTGGAGGAGGAACGTATACAATAAAACATCACCCTACCTGTACGGTTTATTTCGTACCGGAAATGTCCTCCGGATTGCATGAAATGATATCCGGTTGTCCCCTGACATGAAGTTCAAAAATATCAGGCCGTGAATAGTGTCCTGCCACATCAAGATCCATTTTTCTTTTCGTGATCTGGTCCATATTCAAATCGGCGTACAAGATACCTTCCTTGTCCCATAGAGGTCCGGAAATCACCTCTCCAAAAGGATTCACAACAATACTGCCTCCCCGGCAAAGCAATTTTTCAGGATCATCAAGGTTTTCGAGTAGTTTGATCTCCTCTGGATACATATCCGGAGTAGTATATTGATTGCATCCAAGAACGAAACAACCCCCTTCGATAGCGATATGTCGCATGGTTACCTGCCATATTTCCCTGTGATCGGCTGTAGGAGCAAGGTAAATCTGGACACCTTTACGGTACATGGCAAACCTTGCCAGGGGCATATAGTTTTCCCAGCAGATCAATCCCCCGATCTTTCCTATGCCCGTACTATAGGTTGTAAGTGTGGTGCCGTCTCCCTCTCCCCAGATAATCCGTTCGGAAGCCGTAGGCTTGATCTTCCTGTGTTTGCCTGCCAGAGTCCCTTCGGGGCTGATGAATAACTGAGTACAGAACAAGGTTCCAAGATCTTTTTCAATCATACCCATGGATATATAAGCACCGGATTCGATGGCTGCTTTGCAAAGCACATCCGTTTCCGGTCCGGGAATTTCAACGGCATTGTCAAAATAGATCTGCCAGACCTCCCTGCCGGCATCCGAACGATTACCGACATCAGATCCGAAGGTCAGTCCCCTTGGATATGCCGGAATGAATGCTTCAGGGAACAAGATGAGCCTTGCCTCTTCTTCCCCGGCTTTCCGGATAAGTGCAACCGCTTTCTCGAGGGTCGACTTTTTATCAAATAATACGGGTGAAGATTGTATTACTGCCGATCTGACGGATGGTGATTTTTTCATTCATGATATGCTTTTATCCGGTAAGCCTGGAAATGTTCTCCTCGAAAATGGCAGACCGGTAATATGGATCGAAAAGGGGATTATATACTCTTTCCGATGTTTCCTGGTCAAAGAATCCTTTTATAAACTGCTCCGGAAGGGTATATACCGGATTGTCATCGTCATTATACCGGGGTGGATTTTTACTTAATGCCTCCGAAAAATGACAATTACAGGCTCGCAGACGCCGCGTATAATCGATGATCAGAATATCAGCTATTTCAATTACCAGGGTGAAATGCCCGTAATTCCTCCGGATCATCAGGAAATAGTTCAGTTCTACCAGATCAAACCCGGAAACCTGGTCGGTGGTATGCATCAGATGATTCTCAAATTCAAATCCGTTTTCAATAATCTCTTCTGCATACTGACGTGTTGGAGTGGTGTGAATGAACTTGCTGATATCCATCTCGAGGCCGATGAATGCCTGAAAGATTTTGAGTTTCTCTTCTGATAAATGGCCCATTTCACGAAGATCCTTTACTAAGACATAAAGATTACATACTAAAACGCCCCGACAGGCTTAACAAGCTATCCTTTTGATGAAAAGTTTAAATTTATAGCATTGGGAAAAGAAATCCAAAGAACTGTTCAGCTATGTATAATTCTTATGAGAATGGCATTTGCAAGATTTCTTGTGCCAGAGATTATAAATTCCGGGAAATTCTGGTAATTTTGCTATTTACAATTATTCTAAATTAGAAATGCGCAAATCCATTTTTTATCTATGTATTGCTCTTTGTGTAGTCGGTTGTAATGCGAATGAAAATGACAAAAAGCGTAATATTATTTTCGTAAGTATAGTACCACAGAAATATTTTGTTGAACGGATTTCCGGGGATATATTCGAAGTGAAGGTTATGGTTCCCCCGGGTGCCAGTCCGGCAACATATGAACCGCTGCCACGGCAGCTGAATAGTCTGACGGAAGCCTCGGCATACTTCCGGATCGGTCATATAGGGTTTGAAAAATCATGGATGGCACGGATACAGTCGGTTAATCCCCGCATGCCGGTATTCGATCTCTCCCATGGCGTTGAATTGATAACAACAGGTGATACGGTTTATGGTGATCTTGACCATGAACATGGAACGGATCCGCATATCTGGTTATCCCCTAAAGAGGTTAAAATTATTGCCGGCAATGCTTACAAAGCTTTGGCTCAATTAGATAAAGACAGAAATGGATTTTTTTATGATAACTACAGGGAGTTTATCCGGGAAGTTGATGAACTGGACGGGAAGTTGAAACGGAGACTGGAACCATATAGTGGGTATTCGTTCCTGATTTTCCATCCGTCGTTGTCTTATATTGCAAGAGATTATAACTTGCATCAGTTTGCGATTGAATGGGAAGGAAAAGAGCCGTCACCGGGTCATTTGAAAGATCTGATTGACCGGGGTGAGGCAGAAAACATAAGAGCTGTGCTTGTCCAGGAACAATTCGATATGGATAATGCCAGGGCAATAGCAGATGAACTCGGAGGGAGGGTCGTCAGGATTAATCCCCTGGAGGAGGATTGGGAAATATCCATTATAAAGATTATCGATTCCCTGGTTCGCGTTTTTGAAGAGAAAACAGACAAAATTGATTAAGAGGTGAAAAAATTACTTGAACTCAAAGAAGTTTCCGCAGGATATGATGAAGATATTGTCCTCCGGAATGTAAACCTGTCGGTTGAAGAACGGGATTTCATCGGTATCATAGGACCGAACGGGGGAGGAAAAACAACACTGCTTAAAATTATTCTCGGATTGCTGAAACCGGTGAAAGGGGAAACACGGTATTTTGAAGTCGGAGTGGATAAGATGAGTACCATCGGTTACCTGCCCCAGTCATTTGAATTGGACCGTAAATTCCCGATTTCAGTTCAGGAGGTAGTGCTTTCCGGCCTGATGAACCAGAAGAAGTTATACCAACGATATACCAGGAAGGAAAAGGAACTGGCATATTCTCTTCTCGATGAAATGGGTATCCGGAACATTTGGAAGAAGCCACTTGGTGAACTCTCGGGCGGTCAGCTCCAGCGAACATTGCTTTGCAGGGCGATCATATCATCTCCAAGCCTGCTGATCCTGGATGAACCGAGTACCTATGTAGATAACAAGTTTGAAGGAGAACTGTTTGAAAAGCTGAAATACCTGAATGAAAGAATGGCGATAATTGTTGTATCACACGATATAGGAATGATTTCATGTTATATAAAGACCATCGCCTGTGTTAACAGGAATTTTCATTATCACACGTCGAATATTATTACGGAAAAACAACTTGCCGCTTATGACTGTCCGATCCAGATGATAACTCATGGAGATGTTCCACATACGGTATTAAGAAAACACCAACAGAAGAATGAATGATTCCCTGATAGAAATATTCCGGTACCAGTTCTTTCTGAAAGCCCTCCTGGCTGCCTTGCTGACAAGTATTTCCTGCGGTATAGTGGGGACATATATTGTTTCAAAGCGTATTGTTTTCCTGAGCGGTGGAATAACTCATGCATCATTTGGAGGAATCGGAATTGGTTATTTCCTTGGAATAAATCCTATTCTGGGCGCAGCCGTATTTGCCGTTTTATCTGCTCTGGGTATTGAATTCATCTCAAAAAAAGCCGATATCCGTGAAGACTCGGTTATAGGGATCTGGTGGTCATTCGGTATGGCATTGGGTATTATTTTCATTTTTATCACCCCGGGATATGCTCCCAACCTCCTCAGTTATCTTTTCGGGAGTATCCTTACCATAACGGATGTTGACATATATATGATGATTGGACTGAACGTAGTCCTTATACTGTTCTTTTCCCTGCTGTTTAAGATTATACTCTTTATTTCATTTGATGCCGAGTATGCCAGCACATACAGGGCTCCGGTTCAGTTAATTAATTACCTGCTTATAAGTCTGGTTGCATTAACCATTGTAATAAACATAAGGGTAATGGGAATAATCCTGATTATTTCCCTCTTAACCATTCCACAGACAATTGCCAACCTTTTTACAAAAAGCTTCAGGAATATTATCTACGTTTCCGTGGTTTTGGCTCTGACGGGATGTATTGCAGGATTATTTGTCTCATATCGGTTTGATATACCTTCCGGAGCATCAATTATATTTATCCTGGTTATCCTTTTCCTTTTTGCACGGGTATATAAAAGGCTGGCCCAGAGAATCACGATAAGGAAATTATCATAATAAATTTTTCAGATTGTTGAAATTCAGACTAACTTCAGGTCGATTTCAGAACTAAAAACCATAAGAGATGAAATATGATGTACTTGTCATTGGTAGCGGTCCGGGGGGATACGTTGCTGCCATTCGTGCTTCGCAACTGGGGATGAAGGTGGGAGTTGTTGAAAAAGCGGAATTGGGAGGTGTATGCCTTAACTGGGGATGTATACCGACCAAATCTTTACTGAAAGGCGCTTCGGTATATCGGGAAATTCTTCGTGCGGAGGAATATGGTATCGGTATTAAGGGTAGTCCGGTTCCGGATTTGGGAAAAATGGTTTCCCGTAGCCGTGACGTAGCAAATGCCATGAGCAAAGGGGTTCAGTTCCTGTTTAAAAAGAACAAGATCGACCATATAAAAGGCAGGGGAAAGCTGACGGGCGTGCAGCAGGTCGAAGTGGAAAACGAGGAAGGGAAGAAAGAAAATTTTACGGCAGATCATATAATCCTTGCTACCGGTGCACGTTCCAAAGAACTGCCGGAGATAAAACAGGATGGGAAAAGAATTATCGGTTACCGTGAAGCGCTTACCATGACAAAATTGCCTGAATCCATGATCGTTGTAGGCTCAGGAGCTATCGGAAGCGAGTTCGCGTATTTCTATCAGGCACTGGGTTGCCGGGTAACCCTGGTTGAGTTTTTGCCGGATGTCGTTCCCCTGGAAGATCCCGAGGTGTCCAAAACGCTTGGACGGGCATTTAAAAAATCCGGAATGAAGGTAATGACGAATGCCACAGTAGAATCGGTCTCCGTTGAAGGTGATGTGTGCAAGGTTAAAATCAAAACCGGTAAGGGTATGGAGGAACGGGAAGCAGAAATTGTACTTTCGGCCGTGGGCATTACACCCAATCTGGAAAATATCGGAATTGAAGAGCTCGGAATTGAACTTGAGGAGGGTAAGATCAAAGTGGATGAGTTTTACAATACGAATATCAAGGGAGTTTATGCTATCGGAGATATCGTACACGGACCGGCATTGGCCCATGTTGCTTCAGCGGAAGGAATTTTATGTGCCGAGAAGATTGCCGGAAAACTTCCACAACCGTTGGATTATGGAAACATACCCGCCTGCACCTATACAACACCTGAAGTTGCATCCGTCGGTTTCGGCGAAGAAGCGGCAAGGAAGGCAGGCTATGAAATCAAAGTGGGGAAATTCCCATTTACCGCTTCAGGGAAAGCAAATGCTGCAGGTCATCGGGATGGTTTCGTAAAACTGATCTTCGATGCAAAATATGGTGAATTGCTTGGAGCCCATATGATCGGGGATCATGTTACCGAAATGATCTCTGAAATCGTTGTGGCCAGAAAACTGGAAACAACCGGTCAGGAAATGATCAAATCGGTACATCCGCATCCCACCATGTCGGAAGCAATCATGGAAGCAGCAGCTGCAGCTGTTGATGAAGTAATTCATTTATAATGAAAATCGCGAACCGGAAATACAATCACCCTGTACCGTTAAATTAAGGAATAATCAACTGATGAATTTTTTTTTAAGAACTTTTACATGAAAATCAACAACTGTGGAGCCCGTTTTTCTGCCATCGTAAGTATTGGAGAAAAAATTAAAAAACTCAGTGAAGAAAACAATCAGGAGTATCTCTACCTGAACCGGGGAGTAAACGATGTCTGCCAAATCAATCTTGAACCCGTTATAAAAAGGATTGATTTCAATTCCCCGTCCATTCAGTTTTATCCTCCCAATTCGGGAATGCCTGCTCTGAAAGAAGCCATAAACAAGGAATTTTTCGGCAACAGGACTCAGAATGAAAATATTACCATAACTGCCGGAAGTATGGGAGGTCTGGATCTTATTTTCCAGACCCTGGACGTCATAAACATTTACCTGCCCTCATATTTTTGGGGACCCTACGGACATATCTCAACCATCAGAAAAAAGGAGAACAGAACATACGATTGCTTTGACGAACTTAAAAAGAATCTTTCCTCTCTTCATAAATCCGCTGTTGTTATTTGTGATCCGAATAATCCACTTGGGAATAAATACAATGATGAGGCATTACTTAACCTGATGAAAGTGCTTAATGATAACGGGACGGTTGTTATATTCGACAGCCCTTACAGGAGAGTATTCTGCGATAATTCGGACCGGATGTACCAGCACCTGATGCAACTCCAGGATGTTATTATTGTTGAGAGCTTCAGTAAATCGGTGGGACTGAGCGGACAACGCCTTGGTTTCATTCATTCGGTGAATAATGAGTTTAACGAAGAGATCCGGTTACGGATTCTTTATGTTTGCAACGGGGTGAATGCGGCTGCACAAAATATTGTATACCAATTATTAACATCAGAAGAAGGTAAAAATGCAGTTCGTGAATTCAAAGAGAGAACAACAACTGACATAAGGAAGAATATAGAATTTATGAAAAGCCGGGGGCTCCTGGCAGAAGAGTTTTACAAGGATACTGAACCCAGGGGTATTTTTGCGATTATAAATAAATCCGAAGAGGAGCTTTTACGGAACCGTATCGGAAGCGTATCTCTGGCTTTTTTTACACGTACACAGAAGGAAAAGGCGGCGAAATATGCCAGGATCTGCGTCTCCGTACCACATGAGAAATTCATCCGCTTCCTGACTCCCCTTGCACAGGAATAATTGATGTTAACCAAAAAACCGGCCTGCCATCCCGTAAAACAACAACCTCCTTTCTGCTGGTCAGCAGCATATCACATATCATGTGACCTACTCAAATCGACCGGTGAGTAGATGGCTGATTTTTTCTACGATGGTTCCCTCACTAGATCCCTCCTGCTTCAACAACTCTGATCAAGGCAAGTATGAAAAGAAGAACAATGATCACAAAGATAATGATAATACCCGGATTGGCCTTCGGATATCTGGATGGTACTCTTTTTTCAATAAATTTCATTTGTTGTGACTTTTCATAAATTCCATCTGTATTAACCACACAGGATTAGTCATTTACCCTGGCAGAAGATGACGGTTTTTAATTTTCAATTACAGGAATACCAACTTTACCTGAGAAAATAATCGAACCCGATTGGCTCTCACGTATCAGGAAAAAGAATGGACGGTTTGCTGAAAAAATGTTCGAAGGTCCGACACTGGTGGCACCGACAGTAACTGATGTAACGGCAGCTGCTTCCGTTCCTTCTTCATTAACATCGATATACGTTTTGTGTTTTACAGAGGAGATATAGAGTTGGACATCCGGATTAATTTTCGAAAAATCAGCTTCCCACTCAGAAAATGCAACAGCCATACCCATAGAACTCAGAATTTCATTTAGCGTCTTCTCATATTCAAACCGGAATTTAGGCAGTTGAACGGTCAATCCCTCACGGAGATAGAATCCATTGATCCATGTTTCCAGGTTCTCGGGTGAAAACTGGTCAATTAATCCGGAGGTTGTTTCTTCATTCTGCGGAAGTATAATAATCATACTGTAATCTCCCCGTCCATAGGTTAATTCAATGGCTTCGATCATATCATTACTGAAAAAGAGCACATCCGCTTCCATAACCATAAATGGTACTTCTATGGATACCCCCTCCTGCGGGTAAAAAGGTAACTCCGTGGTATTTTCCTCCTCAAACTGATATGTCCAGGTGCCTTTAAAATAGATGGCATTAATAAGGTACATAATGTCGAGCGGATTTATTAATTCTATAATCTTTGTGATCTTTTCGTTTGTGTTGTTGGCAACCCAGTCATTGATAATATCCACACTGGCCGGATTCGTAAAATCCAGCGGATTGACCTCGGCACTGAAATATTCCTTGTTAATATCAAGAAAATCCTGTTCAACAGGGAAGTCATTCCTGTACCAGATCGAATTGGCAATATCCAGCTTTACCTTGGGATCCAGACTTATAAGAGCTTCGATCAGGTATTTATAGGAGGAATTTATCTCTTCAACGCTCAATCCCCGGAGATGGAGTGTCTCTTCCATGGCTTCTTTCGTGGTTCCGTCTGATCCGTTATAGGTCATAGCCAATGCCAGGGAAACGCTTAAGGGAGAAACCATAATATTCGACGGACCATCTTCGTCTTTTACGATTTCCCGGAACAGTTCAAGCCCGAATGCATTATCTGCTTCGATAAGCATCTTTGATTTCTGGGTAAGTTCTATTTTCGGTGATTCCTGTTCGCCGGGAATTTCTTCACATGCCGGTATTATAAACCATACCACCAATACCAGCGTGATTATCACCGTATACTTTTTCGTTCGTCTCATTGTTTGGAAAGGTTTATTTGTTTACATCAGGTTTGCACCGGATAAACACAAAATTCATACTACAAATCATTCCCGGGTTTGGATGCACCTGCCGGTACTATTCTTTCCTGACAGGATTTACCGTCCTGTACCAAACAGGGGAAACCGTCTTTTGTGCCATTTATTCCAATGTAAACCGGATATAAGTTAGATTCATAATCATATCAAAAGGTTGCTTCCACTACTATCGTTTTATCGGTGGAGAT
>CP070687.1:2841291-2845368 GCA_020353115.1 Bacteroidales bacterium | reverse complement strand
TCAAATTCGAAACTGTATAAATAAACCAAAACAGCAGATCTTATGAAAAATTCAATTATGATAATAATAGTTGTTGCTTGTAGTTTTCTTACAGGCGCATTCACATCCGGAATAATACAAAAAGTGAGTCCGGCGAAATTTCTGGATGACAAAGAAGTAGCCCAGGTAGCTGTAATTGTAAAAGACATAGAAAAAGCTGCTGTCGCATATGCTGAATTGTTTGACATGGATGTTCCACAAATTGTGGAAACCTCTTCTCATCCGGAAAATCCAACAAAATACCAGGGTGAATTAACAAATGCCAGGGCAAAACTTGCATTCTTCGAACTGGACAACCTCCAGTTTGAACTGATACAACCGGTCGGAGAACCAAGTACATGGAATGATTACCTGGAAAATTCAGGAGAAGGATTGCATCATATTGCATTCTGGGTGAAGGGAATGGATGAGCATGTTACGCTTTTTAAGAAGAATGATTTACCCGAGGTGCAGTCTGGCGGATGGGAGGGAGGAGAATACAGTTACATCGATGCAACGGAAAAATTAGGATTGGTTATTGAACTGCTTGAAAATTACGATGTTGAATAGGAAGTGACAAATACCGTCACTATGATCCGAAAAACCAGTCTCTTCAGGTTTAAAAATTTAACCTGTTTCTTTACGTGGTCATGATAAAGAATTTTTTAGATTAACATAACTATTTAAAAATATCGACCTGTTTTATTTTTCTTTTGGCTTACACCTTACCCTATCTTTAAATGGATAAAAACTTACAGATTGATTTACCGCACATGAAAAACCTTTCCATCTATTAACAGGAATGTCTGCGCACCTTGCCCGGAGTAGCCTGTGAACAAAATGTTTCGGATGCAGCTATCCATCAAATGATATGCCGGTTGTTTCAAACAGAGGTATTAACAGGTTCGGAATTATAGATTGATTCGAAAAACCCGGGTTACAAGACTGTGCCTATATTGGTATTTTTCCCAATCATCCCAGCCTCTGAGAAAGGGTAACTGAAAAGATCAAAGAGATACCTGAAATGGTATAGTACCGGTTAGAGAGAAAAACCTATCCCTCATTTTTTGAAACAGATAATAGATCTGCATTTGTTCTTCATTTTTTCAGGAAAAAATTCCTGCTCAGTGTAACTTTACGTATTTTACCCGGTAACCATTAAAAAACGGTGTCTTGAAAAAGGATAACGACGAGTTATTGATGATTTCCGTAAGACGGGGTATACTCGAGGCCCTTGGAGTTTTGTTCGACAAATACCATGTCAAACTATTTAACTTTTTTCTGCGTTTGACATTTGACCGGGAGTTGAGTAAGGACCTGACCCAGAATGTATTTTACAGGATCCTCAAGTACAGGCATACCTACCGGGAGGAACATAAATTCCGGTCCTGGATGTACCAGATAGCCAGGAACAGTCTTACAGATCATTATGACAAAGCAGAAAACAGACCGAAAGATCAGTATCCAGGTGAATATCTCGAAGATCCGGCCGGTTCCTTTGAGGACGAAATGGAAAACAGGGAACGCCAAAGGATTTTATATACAGCCCTTTCCAGGCTGTCTGCTGATCAACGGGAATTACTGGAACTAAGCAGGTTCCAGGGTTTAAGGTACGAAGAGATCGCCGAGATTACCGGTAATTCTGTTGGTGCCATTAGGGTAAAAATATTCCGTATCATCCAAAAATTAAGGAAAATATATTTCCAGGAGGTTTAAAATGAAGGGAAATACAAATTGTGAACAGATAAGCATCTGGCTGGTCGATTTTGCCGATGGTACTCTGGATAAGGAAACGTATCGCAACGTATACGAACATCTTGAAAGCTGCAAGGCCTGCAGTCAGAACCTTCAGGAAATCAAAGCATTGCTGGAGGAACTGGGAACGGTTGAAAACGAGGTGCCGCCAGGTAGCCTGAAAGAGGGATTTCATAAAATGCTGAATTCTGAAATTTCAAAATCGGGGATACGGTTTGAAGGATCGGATAAAGAGAAATCCGGGTTAATCCGGATCCTCCCAAAAAGGAACAGATCTTTCTGGTTTCAGATCGCAGCAGCAGTTGCTCTCCTGGTTGCAGGTGCCTTAATCGACAACCTGCTGTTATCCGGTAGCAGGCAGAAGAACATTTCAGCCGATACATACCCGGGATTGGAGAATCAAAAAACGGCCGGAACAAGTTTGCTGGCGTTTAACCTGCTCAATGAAGAATCCCCAAGTGTCCGTATCAGGGCAATCGATTCCTTACGATCCATACCGGAACCCGACTCGGATGTTATTGACGTTCTGTTCTCTGTATTAAATATGGATGACAATGTAAATGTCCGATTTTCCGCTGCTCAGACACTGGCTCAAAATATTCAACATGAATACGTCAGGGCAGGGTTAATAGAATCATTAACCATTCAAAATGAGCCTCTTATACAGATCGCCCTGATACATGTTCTCGTTCAATCAGGTGAAATCAGGGCAGGAGATGTAATGAAACAATTGGTATATAATCCGGGCACTCAGGAGATCGTCCGGACGGAAGCCAGGAAAGGACTCGATATACTGAGATTGTAGAAATATAGCTTTATGATCTCTTCCAAAAACGGGTGTTATTTACCATGAATATATAATCTGCAAATAATTTCATAACATTCACTAAAACTTCAATAAAATGAAAACAAGATGCAGGATCATACTTATTATGATCGTAGCTGTTTCCGTTACAGGTGTAATACGGGGCCAGGAATTTAAACAAACGCTTGGAAGTTCAGCAAGTATAACGATTCATTCTCTATTCGGGAATTTATACATTGAGGGGATTTCAGGAAATGATTTGATAATTACCACCGAAGATTATGAAAAGCCACCTCCAAGGGCTGATGGATTGAAACCTCTTTATTTCAGTGGAGAGGAAAATACAGGTATCGGGCTTTCATTTATGGAAGAGGGTAATAAGGTAACCCTAACAGGTGCTTTAAAACAATCACAGGATGCCACCTATATAATGAAGGTACCGGAATCTGCAAATCTTGCCATTGATCTGTCCAGTCCTTTTGCCAGTGGTATCGAAATAGAGAATATTAAAGGAGAACTGGATATCACATCCTTAAATTCCACCATCAAACTACTCGGTATAACCGGTCCTGCCGTTATCCATTCCGTGAGCGGGGACATTGAAGGATCATTTTCGTCCATCAGCCAGGAGAATCCTTCATTCATATCAACGGTGAGCGGGATAATCGATATGGCTATACCAGCAGGCGGACCGGCGACTCTTGAAATCAATACAACCACAGGTGAAGCCTATTCAGACCTCGACCTGCAATTTGAAAAAGGAAATGAGTCGAATCTGAAACGTATTGGCGGACAAACCATCAAAGGAACATTGGGAAATGACGGAGTGACACTTACATTTACAACCGTGAGCGGGGAGATTTACCTCAGGAAGAAATAGTTTGTGAGAACACTCACGCGGAAAGGATCGCTTCCGTTCCCCATGTCATCGCTTAATACAAAATACCTTTTTAACCATATATGAAACAATAAACTGTCATTTAAGATGAAGACAACCGGAATAAAAATAAAAAACCAGCTCGGACTTACCGGCAAAACAGTCATAACATCCGTTGCAGTTATCGTCTGGCTTTTTACTTCGTTAACTGTTTACGCACAGCGCAGTGTTGAGAAAAATGCAAGTTTGAACGCCAACCAGGCTGTTAAGCTGGAATTCAAGTTTGCAGATAAAATTGACGTAAAAATCTGGCCTCAAAAGGAGGTTCTCGTAAAAGCAACCGTAAATATTAATGATAACCAGGACAATGATTCATTTGGCATGATGGTCGATGAAAATTCATCGTCTGTTACTTTCACATCCGAAATTCAAGACATGGATAAACTGCAAAGGAGAATTTTGAAAACGGTTACCAGAGAAGATGGTACGACAGAAACATTTGAATATTGTTCGGTTGATATGGATCTGTTTTTTGAGGTTTTTCTGCCATCCGGTGTGTCTCTTTCCGTTAATACCATAAGCGGTGATATTGAGATCGAAGAATACCGCGGTGAGCTGGCTA
>CP070687.1:2837106-2841191 GCA_020353115.1 Bacteroidales bacterium | reverse complement strand
AAGAGTATCACATCAGGATGGTGTCGGGGACCTGGCTGACGGATAATGAGGTGGATTCTACCACATGGTGGCACTGGCTGAATATCATCATACCCAATGAGGTGAGGGAATATGAATCCATGATGATCATTGGCGGTAGTTCGGCACACGATACGATCGCACCGTCAACCGATGATTGGCTTATCCAGGCTGCAGTGGCAACCGGATCCATCATATCGCGTGTAACTAATATTCCTTTTCAACCCATTAATTTTGAGGGCGATGAGAAAGATGAACGATACGAGGACGACCTGATCGCTTATGGCTGGAGACAGTACCTGGAAAGCGGGGCCTCTGAAGATAAGCTGGAATGGCTGGCACGGTTCCCTATGACCAGGGCGGTTGTCCGGGCCATGGACGTGGTCCAGGAAATCAGCGGACAGGAAGGTCGTCCTGTTGACAACTTTTTCGTTACCGGTGCTTCCAAAAGGGGATGGACCACCTGGACCACCGCAGCAGTGGATGACCGGGTCATGGGAATTGCCCCCATAGTCATTGACCTGTTGAATATCATACCCTCGTTCAAACATCACTGGCGTTGTTACGGGGAATGGTCTGAGGCTGTAAATGAGTATGAGGAGGAAGGGATCATGAACTGGATGGAAACGGAAGAATTCAAAACCCTCCTGGAAATGGTTGGCCCCTACTCCTTAATTGAACAGCTGGTGATGCCGAAGTTTCTGATCAACGCTGCCTGTGATGAATTCTTTGTAACCGATTCGTGGAAATTCTACTGGAATGACCTGAAGGGGGAGAATTACCTCCAGTACGTTCCCAACGGGAACCATGGATTGCAGGGCACATATCAACCGACAAGCCTTATATCGTTTTATCATTCCGTTATTACCGGTGAGTCGATACCCGATTTCGACTGGAGCATCAGCAACGATACCATCTACATGCAGGTTGATCCTGCAAATGATTACCTGATTGGTAAGTGGGAGGCTGTCAACCCGGAAGGCAGGGACTTTCGCATTTGGACCATTGGCGAGGCATGGCAGAAGGAAGAACTTGGCATACGGGAGGATGGGAACTATGTGATCCATATCGCAAAGCCGGATAGCGGATACAGGGCAGCCCTGATTGAGATCATTTTTAATCCCGGAACCGAATTCCCGCTCACTTTTACCAGCGGTACCCTGGTTACCCCGGATATCTACCCGTTCGAGCCGTTTGAACCCACTCTCCGGAAGGAACGGGATTCACTATGAACATTTATCTGAGCAGTATGGAGTTCTGTCTGGCGGGTACTTCTTCCCCGTTCTGCGAAAAGGAATGCAAACTTTACCGGGAAATGTTGTCTTTTAGGGATACTATGCAACCTCAGGATTAAGGTGTGATAGAAACGCGCCAATTGTAATTCTACCGGGTATTGTTATGATTTTCCCCGGCTTGCGTTCCAGTTACTTACATTAACACCGGTTGTTACTGTACCTTTCATTTTGTTTCCACTTACACGGCCTTTATAAATTTCACCGTTTACGGTGAAAATTATTTCGTTACCATTCAGCTTACCACCTGATATATCATACGAATTATCACCGATTGTGAGGCTCCCGTAAACAACCTGAAATTCCTGTCTGAAAGTTAATTCTCCGTTTTTCATTTTCCAGGTGCCTTCAATTTTAGCGGGAACTATCCACAGAAGAGCGGTATTCCAGGTATGACGGTTCTTATCCAGTTTAACTTTTTGGTCAGCTTCCCATTCTCCCATATCAAATGTATTTGAAACAATACGTGTACCGGGTTTTAAATCAAGAATCCTGGGTCTTAGTCGCATATTTATATCCTTTAACAGAAACATGGTAACTACAGTAGCTTCTGAAAAATCACTTTCGAACAGGTCAGCACAGATAAACCGTGCTTTATCACCGACACCCTGTTTTTCAGCATTTCTCTTTGAAAGTTCGACCATGTCCGGATTATACTCGATACCAAGTGCACGTGCACCAAGTTTGGCAGCAGAGATAACAGTACGTCCATCTCCTGATCCGAGATCAATCACATAATCTTCGGATGTGACTCCTGCTAATTCAAGCATTTTATCGACCAGTTCCTGAGGTGTAGGCACCCAAACCACATCTTTCCCCTCCTGACCCACCTGCGGTTTATAATTGCGGTCATTCACCTGCTGCGCAAATAATGCAGAAGTGAATATCAACAGGAACAGAACAAATAATGAACGATTTACCAGTCCGGATGATTTCATAAACCTTCTCCTTTCTTTAATTGGTTTGAAAATAGAATCTCAGAAACGCTACCATTGAATAATCTTCTCCATTTTAAACTGACCACCAACCGCCGGAGTGGTTTTGACCAGTTCCCGAATTTAACTGGTCGTTCTTTTACTTAATATGAACACATTTTTACAAATGTATTGTTTTATTTTACAAAATCCGGAATAAATGAACAACTCATTGCCGGGCAGGGTAAATAATCCGTTTAAGGCAGGTTAGAAGGTTTGATTCCGGGTTGTTACAGGTAGTTTCATTATCAGCCCAGAAGGAGCATCAGCAAACAGCACTGGGCAGGATCCTTTGGAATTGGGCAGACACAATCACGGTCTGTCTGAAACCGTTCATCAGGGGAAATCGCTTCACGGACCGGAAGGCTGATCGGTGTATGATTTTAGTTTCTGGGTTTTCCCTATCGGTCAGACGGACTTTAGCCGTCAGACCGTTAATTATTATCTTCAATCATTTGTTATTAGAATCAGGATATATCCTATCATTATTAGGATTCAATTGGTCCTTTGCCCATTTTTCAGGATTATCCTTAATATAAAACCTAATCTTTACTATTGATTCATCATTTCTGATAACATGGTCATAAAACGGTGACTGCCATGCGAAATCGGGATTTATTTTTCTTGCATTGATCGTACAAATACGTTTGTATTGATTGATTATAATCCCCAGATTTCCCGGATTTCCATTTGTTATTTTCCCTGCCCCGGGAGGATGTTTTCAACATAAAGACGCCCAATTTGGGCGTCTCTACGTTGGATACATTGCCCGATTCTTTATTGGTTTTATTGAATACCATTATCCCATGAAGATGGTTTGGCATAATCGCATACGTATCCAACAATACAAATGGGAAATGTTTTGGAATTGAATTCCAATATTTGTCTACGATCAGACCTGTTTCCGATAAATTCATTTGCCCTTTAACAATCTCACCTAAATAACATTCCCTTTTTTTTGTACAAACCGTAACATAGTACGCTGCATTCCAGCTATAATCCCAATTTTGTAAACGTGAAGATTCAACAAGATAATTATTTCGAAATCTGTTTGTCAAATTATTACAAATTTAACCTCAATTTATAGCGTTCTAATAGCAACCAACGCTCCAGCGGTATGTGCAGTTGCCGTGTTCGGTGTAGTCATGAGTCAAGATAATTATTCGATTACTAAATTACAAAATGCTTACAGTTTATAATCTGCGGCTATTGCACATGACTGCATGTTGGCTGCTGTAATACTGTATTTTATGGCATTAATACATATTACTTTATAATTCACGATCAGGAATAAAAAAGTCTTCCTTTGTTAATCCGCATTCCCCGGCTATATTGATTGACCAGCCTATTTCACCTACACCTGGTCCATGCTGGTTAGTCCCGAAAGTAAAACGTGCTCCGGCAGCCTTGGCCATCTTAATAAATTTTGCATTTGGTATCTTAAACCGGGAGTTAATTTCAATGGCAACATTATTTTTTACTGCTGCATCAATAAGACTCTTCATACGAGCATCTGTCCATAATTCATCATATCTTGATATGAGTGTATCAGGAAGATAAGTTGGATTTGCCCAGATATTGACAGGTTCAGATAAAATCCTGAGGTTATGGGCAACATAGAGGTCCATAAATTCCTCAGGTTCACCCAATGGCATACCTGGGACCCATATAAAAAGCATTCTGCCTTCTTTATTATGGAATATCATAGCGTCAGCCAAAATAAAATCAACCTGGTCTAAAATCTCTTTTGAAAATATATTGGGCCAGTCCCGACGGCTGACCTGTAATCCAAGATAGAGTG
>CP070687.1:2830014-2837006 GCA_020353115.1 Bacteroidales bacterium | reverse complement strand
TACCATCCCATAGCCCTGCCCCAGAAATTGGGAGAACAGCCGGTTTCAGGATTTGCCCATTTCTGTTGCCTGCTTTCATCCCATGCATGGTAAAGCAAACCGGTTTGTTCATCGACCGTTCTGCTGTAAATCAAGGTTATTTGTTCTGCCACGGTATCAAACCAGGCTGACTGATTGAATTCCTGAGAATACTGAGCCAGGAAAGGCGAGGACATGTAGATTCCATCGAGCCACATTTGCCAGGGATATATTTTTTTATGCCAGAACCCGCCCGATTCTGTCCTGGGCTGGTTCTCCAGGTGGCTGACAAAGGTCTTAATAGCCAGGTAGTATTTATCCTGGCCGGTCCGTTTGTAAAGTGTTAAAAGATTTTTTGCAGGGTTAATGTGATCCAGGTTGAAATCTTCCTGCTTATATATTTTTATTGTACCGTCTTCTCCGATAAAATAATCCAGGTAATCCCTAAGATACTCGGAGTATTCTATATCCAGATATCCGAGTTTGTCAACTGCCTGTCCCAGCATTGCAATGTCGTACTGCCATTTGACTTTGGAGGGATTATTATAATGGATCAGGCTGTCAAACCTCTCTATTACAGCATCAGCCATCCGGACAGACCAGCTTGATTCGGGACCTCCTGAAATCTGTTCTGTCCTGAAACTGCAACTGAAAGCAAGCAACCAGAATAGAAGTGAACAGGCAGTTGATTTCATACGATAGAATGACGTACCCAATAATAAGAAAAAAAGCAGATTTCAGGGGATGATAAATTATCGGTACTTGGGGGACAAATTATCATTTTGTCATCTTGTACATTTTTTCCCTCTCGATGCCAATTTCCTGTTCGGCAGATACGGGTGAGAGTTTCAACCCGGGAACTTTGCACCTGGAAAATGATCCAGATATTGCCCTGTGGGATAATACTATTTATTATTAACTTTACTGTCGCAACTCATAACCTGGAACAATGTGGCAGACGGATACAATTCTTGCCAGGTTCTTTTTGATCATATCCATGCTGGTTTCCGGGCCGGTCCATGCGCAATATATTGATATTGAGCGATTTGAATATTTGGGTACAAGGGACGGATTATCACAGAACTTTGTCCTCAGTATGTATTGTGATCATATGGGTTTTATGTGGTTCGGTACGTTTAATGGTTTGAACAGGTACGACGGTTATAATTTTGAAATATATAAATCGGAACCGGGAAAGAGTAATGTACTTTCACACAACAGGATTATCTCGATATGGGAAGATGAACGATTGTTCCTGTGGATCAAAACAAATGATGGTTACTATCATTACCTGAACCGAAAAGATGATAAATTCTATACCTTCCCGGATTACTTGAATTCGAGTGAAGAAAAGAACAGCATTATTACCTGCAAATACCAGTTCAGCAAGGATGAGATTTGGCTGGGATCCGACAAGGCAGGTGCTTATTTGCTCACTTACGACAGCCTCCATAATCGCTACACGTCCAGACAATTCATTTCCAGAGGTATCGGTGCGATTACTAATAATCATGTAAATTTCATATTATCTGATAATTCGGAGAATATATGGATAGGGACACAAAACGGTTTGAACCAGTTATCTCATAAAGAATGGATTTCATCGGAAGCCGGGTTTCAACATTACTTTGTGGATGTAGGCTTTTCCTGTTACACATTTGCGAATCGGGAAGTCTGGATGGGTACCCGCCAGAACGGGATTATTATATATGATCCGGACCACAGAAAGTTTATTTCACCTCCGGAATCGTTATCCGTTTTCCGGGCAAAAGAAATAACGGCACTTCACACAGGCAGGTATGGTCATATAATAATTGGTACGGCAACCGATGCCATGTATATATATGAGCCGGTCGAACAGAAGATAGTTCATTTTGATCTTCATGGCAAGCAGGTTAAGTTTCTGTATGAGGATTACCTGGGAAATATATGGGTAAATACCGAAAACTTTGGTGTGACTATAATTGACCCTGTAAGCGGGACAGAAAAGTATTTTGTCCTGACTCAGGAAGAGATTCAGCCGCTGGTAGATGACGAGCGACAATTCTTTTATGAGGACCGGCGGAAAAATCTCTGGATAGGATTGCATGGTGGAGGGCTGGCTCTTTATGACAGGGATAGAGAGGATTTTATTTTCTTCAGGAATGATCCCAAAGATCCCAAAACGATCAGTTCCAATTTCGTTCATTGCATTGCCGAAGATAGATCAGGAATGCTTTGGGTTGGCACAGGACAGTTTAACGGAGGCATAAATAAAATAATTCCGGGAAATCCATCATTCCGCCAGATAATACCTGCTCCTGTTATCCATGATATTTCCGATAATGTGGTACGGTGTACCTTTGAAGATCGTAACGGTTACGTATGGCTGGCAACCAAATCGGGCAAAATTTATATTTACGATTCCTTTTTTACACTGGCTGTCGTTCTCGATAACCTGCCTCTGGTTGATAAAGAACTGCCAGGGTATAATGTATATAGTATAATGCAGGATCAGGAAGGATACATCTGGCTTGGTTCAAAGGGAGGGGGATTGTCAGTAAGTACCAAACCAGTCGGTGGCCATCCGGATGATTATCAAAAGCTTACGTTCCATGCCTACAGGCATAATCCTCTGAACAGTAATTCTTTAAGCAGTGACATGATCTATTCTGTCATACAGGACCAGCATAAAAGGGTATGGATCGGAACCTATGGAGGAGGTGTAAACCTGGTGGCATCCAGAAACCCGGCAGAATTGATTTGCAGAAGAATAAATAAAACCAACAGTAATCTGAGCAGCGATGATGTAAGGCAGATTTTTGAAGATTCAAATGGGGATATCTGGATTGCTTCCAATTTCGGTCTTAACCTGCTTATGGAAACATCCTCCGACTCAGCTTTATTCCGGGTTTTCAATTATGATCCACTAAACAACTCGGGACTGAGTTATAATGATGTTATCCATCTTTTCGAAGATTCCGGAAAGAGACTTTGGATCGGAACGTATGGAGGGGGAGTAAACCTGCTGCAAAAAATCGATGATACACAGGTACATTTTAAACATTTTAACCAGGTGTCCGGACTATCCAACGATGCCGTTTTCGGAATTCTGGAAGATGATGATGAATTTCTTTGGTTCAGCACTGAAAAAGGAATTTCAAGGTTTGATCCGCTCGAAGAGAAGTTTGAAATTTTTAATGAACACGACGGATTGATTTCAACAAATTTCAATGAAAATACCTGCTTTAAAACCCAAAATGGTCAGCTGATCTTCGGTTCCATGAACGGGGCACTGCTGATTTCTCCCCGCAAGATAAGTAATAAATCACACTTTAGCCCGCCGTTAGTCCTGACAAAATTTCAACTGTTCAATAAGGATATTGATATACATGCTGAGGACTCTCCGATAAAAACTACCATTGAAACAACTGATAAT
The DNA here is from genome assembly GCA_020353115.1 of Bacteroidales bacterium. Classification (GTDB taxonomy): domain Bacteria; phylum Bacteroidota; class Bacteroidia; order Bacteroidales; family VadinHA17. The sequence continues at coordinate 2,833,570 of CP070687.1, read as the reverse complement.
ATTACACTGAAATACTGGCAATCAAGTTTCAGCATTGAATATTCGGCACTTAATTACTTTGATCCCGGGAAGAATGAATATTCGTTTATTTTACAAAATTTTGACGAATCGTGGAACAACGTTAAAAACCAGAGAAAGGCTACCTATACGAATCTTCCTCCCGGTCATTATGTTTTCCAGGTAAAGGCCACGGATTCAGAAGGACTTTGGAGTGATGATACTATCAAAAGTCTGAATATTAACATATTACCTCCATGGTGGAAAACAAAACTGGCCTATGTTATTTATTTTATGACTTTTGTTCTGATCGGTGAATCGGGCAGAAGAATTTTTACGAAGTACCACCGGCTCAGGAATGATCTGAGGGTAGAGAGGAAAGTAAGTGACATTAAACTGAAATTTTTTACAAATATCTCACATGAGATACGGACCCCCTTAACATTGATACTTGGACCATTGGAGGACATAAGAAACAGGGAAAATCTTCCCGGTGTGTTCAGGAAATCGGTGGATATCATGTACCGGAACGGAAACAGGATGTTGCGGTTGATAAATCAATTGCTTGATTTCAGGAAAATACAGAATAATAAAATGAAGATCAGGGTAAAGAAAGTTGATCTCCCCGAATTTATCGGTTCAATATGCAGCAATTTCGAATATCTCGCATTTCAAAAGAACATACAATTCAATTGTGATGTTGGAGAGGTGGCACAGGAGGTTTGGATTGATACCTCTAAAATTGATTCGGTTCTTTTTAATATCCTTTCCAATGCATTCAAATTCACTCCCTCCGGCAAGTCCGTTACTGTTTCTCTCAACGTGAACCGGGAATTAGAATATGCTGATGTCTCGGTTGGAGATGAGGGCCCGGGTATACCCGATGAGAAAATCAACCTTTTGTTTGACAGGTATACCAGTTTATCCACTGACAGTAAATATCTTTCAAGTACAGGGATAGGGTTGTCGTTATCAAAGGAACTTATTGAGATGCATTCTGGTAAGATTTTAGTTAACAGCAAGATAGGTGAGGGGAGTGAATTTATTTTAAGACTCCCTCTTGGGAATAAACACTTTAAACCTGAAGAGATTGAGATCCGGGAGGTTCAGCAGGTCGATACTGGCCGGTATGAAATTGATATTGATCTGGACTCCGAACCGGCAGATATTGCTCCAAAAGATGTTACAGCGCATTCTCCAACCATCCTTGTTGTTGAGGATAATCCTGAAGTCAGAAGTTATATAGTTGATGCCCTGAGTTCATTCTATAATGTTGTGGATGCGGAAAACGGTGAAGATGGTCTGACAATTACCTGCGCCATTCATCCCGATATAATCATTACGGATATTATGATGCCGGTAATGGACGGAATTGAAATGACCAGGAAGATCAAGGAAAACTTTGATACAAGTCATATTCCTGTCGTTATGCTGACAGCAAAATCAAACCTGGATGATCAGATCGAAGGAATCGATTCAGGTGCGGAAGCATATATTCTGAAACCTTTTAATGCAAAGTTTTTGTTAACGGTAGTCAGAAACCTTATAAAACAGAGGATAAAAATACTTGAAAAGTATAGCAGGAAGGAAAGTGTAAAACCCGGAGAAATAAAGATCACCTCGCGGGATGAGAAATTCCTGAAGAAAATTATCAGACTTATTGAGGAAAACTATTCCGATTCATCCCTGAATGTCGAAAAACTGGTTCATATATCGGATGTAAGCCGGACGGTGTTTTATAATAAAATCAAAGGCCTTACCGGATTAACCCCTGTTGAATTTTTAAGACAAATGAGATTAAACATTGCTGCACAGTTTCTTGTATCGTCGGATTATAATATAAATGAGATAGCTTATATGACCGGGTTCAATGATGTAAAATACTTCAGGAGGTGTTTTAAATCCTATTTTGGGATGAGTCCGGGCGAATATAAAAAAATAAAGGAGGATGTTTCACCTCCTTCTTTCCTCCAGGAATAATTGCCCGGGCCGGATACTCAACACCCAATCCGCACAATTGCACTTCAAAGTTCAATCATTACCGTCCTGATTCTTTTTCCGGTTTGGGATCGATTTCCGTTTAATAGGAACAATCCCTTGCAGCATCAGCAAATTCAATTAATTTCTCCGGAGGTGTTTCAAAGAAGTGATCCGATGTGGAACATATATACCCTCCCCCGGGTCCCATTTTTTCAAACAGTTCGGCCACCTTGTTCCGGATATCCTGTCCGGATCCCAATGTCAGAATATTGAACTGGTCCATTCCTCCGATGCATGCAAGACGATTTCCGATTTTCCGTTTGAATTCCCAGGGTTCCTGGTTCCCACCGATTCCTGGTGGTGCAAGTGTTTCAGAGGCATCACATTCATTCTGTACGATATATTCTTCAATTCCAAATGTTCCCCCGCAGGTATGGTAAGTGATTTTGAAACCCAGGTCGTGTAAAGCACGGTGAATCTGCCTGTCATAAGGAAGACAAAATTCCCTGTGAATTTCCGGGGATATAAGTGTACTGGATGAGGAGCCTCCGCCGGTCTCAACCAGGTCGAACTTTGCTCCTTTCATTGATTCTATAAACTGCAGCTTCTTTTCCAGCAATATCTGAAGGAATTCGTGAACCCATTGTGGTTTTTCAAAGGCAGCGATAATAAGGTCTGTTATATCATAAAGGCAGGCTGCATGTTGCCAGCAACCGGCCTGGTCCCCCCAGATATATCCGCGTAAAATACCCTTGTCACCGATCTCATCGTATTTTTTTTCTACCAGTTTGAGATCAAGGTTCGGTACCGGCATATACTTTCTGATAAGCTGAATATCTTCATCTTTCTTTACCAGGTATTCCGTTATCCAGGTGGTCTTCCTGTTACCTGCTGTTTTGCAGGTTAATTTTCCCCCTGATGTGTAAACTGTATGATGTATTATACGGTTATCCGGATCATTACTGATCACCTCCGGATAATCTTTCCAATGATCCGTATTCATTCTTCTGAAATCGGCATCCGTCAGCCAGAAGGGTTCCGTTTCCTCAAAATACTGGATCTGGGCATCCAGGCCTGTCTTGCAAAACGCTTCAAGGTCACTTATTCCGCCCATGTATTTGTCAAGGTGATACTGCTGCCACTGATGAACAGTGACAGGAAGCCTGTCAGGTGTTTCATTGTTCAGGGCAAGCATTAATCTTTCTTTCGGGGTCATTTGATTTCTTAAGTCTTTGCGATCAGTATGAGATGCTTTTTCCGAAGCGACCGGAGCCACCTGACGGATGGAAAAAAATCCTGCTATCCGGTTTGAAATTCATTTCAATAACAGAAAAAAACAATTAGCAGTTCAGGCAATCAGGAAAAGATTCCCCTTCCAGCAGGCGCACCATATTCATTGCAGTCCGCTGCTGTAATTCTTCCAAAGCTTTATCAGAATACCAGGCATAGTGTCCTGTGGATACGACGGAGGGATGTTCAAGAATTCTTTCCTGCCTTGGAGAAAGGGGCTCATCTTCCCATACGTCAATCCCTGCACTATGGATCTGGCCTGCTGTTAATGCTTGAAATAAAGCATCTT
>CP070687.1:2827236-2829914 GCA_020353115.1 Bacteroidales bacterium | reverse complement strand
TGTCCTATAATTAATATTATGTTAAATAGAAGAAATAAAAACACAGGGGAAGCAGAATGTCGGCCTCCCCTATATGACTTATTGCACGTCCCTCAGCTTTTGGTCCATTGCATCATGCTTATCCATCATCTGCATCCGGTAATACAACAGCTTAAGCGTTTCCATTGTGGATTTATCCGTTGAATTGAGCTCATGCGCCTTCTCCATGTAGGGCAATGCAACCTTGAAAATCTCATCCGCCTCTGTCTTGCACTTATCATATTCAACATTGTCCAGGATCTCATTACACTCATTAACCTTGTTAACACCCCGGTTGAAATAATGGGCGCCCAGGTTGTAATTGGAATCGAAATAATCCGGATTCAGTTTGAGCGCTTCCTCATACGATACGATGGATTTTTCAACATCTCCCATCTTATCGTACAAAATACCTTCGGCATGATAAAAAGATGCGTTATCGGAATCCTTCTCCTTGGCCATAGCTATATAATCCAGGGCCTGCTGGGCGGCATCCTCCCCGCCCTGCATCAGGTAGAAATTAATCAGCTCGATTAGCAGACTTTCATTTTCCGGATACTTCTCGAATCCTTCCTGAAGAACCACCAGTGCGGATGCCGAATCATCCTCCGCAATATAGGTGTTCTTTAACAAAATGTAAAGAGTGAAATCACCGTACTCAAGATCTTTCACCTTTGTAAAATGCTCAATCGCCTTGTCGTTTATCTTCGCGTTATATGCGGACAATCCTGCATTGAAAATAATACTTGTATCAATAGCACCCCCATAAAAGGGCATTTTACCAATCTCCAGGTTATATTCGAATGCCTCAAGTGCCTTCTCAAAGTCTCCTTCCTGAAATTTAGTTATCCCCAGGCTGATGAAATCATTGGCCAGCAGTGGCATGGCAAGGTTTATCAGCTTCTCCATCTTTCCTTTTTCATCCCTTTCAATCGCCTCCATATAGAAATTATAAGCCTGCACAAGAGGGTCTTCATAGAGGTTCATGAATTCTTCGTTATCTGTTTCCCCGACGGCCTGCAGCACTTTTCCCTTGGCATAGAACATTCTGGGCAGATCTTTGCTTTTCTCATGTACGGCGGCAGCTTCGATAGCTTCCTTGGCTTTATCCAGCTGCCCGGACGTTACATAATTCAATGCACTGCTTATCTTGCTCTTTTGCGCATAGGTAAAGGTTATACTTACAATAAGTAATAATCCTATAAAAATTCGTTTCATGTTGTAAAGTTTAGTGTATTATGTCGTTTTTCAAAAGTACTATATATATACTTATTCTTCAAATTCTTTGCCATTTTGACTCTTAACTTTGCCATTCTCATTCGAAGGTACCTCTCCGTTCATCTCATCCTCTTCACTTGTTTCAACATAAGCTACCGCGGCAATGGAATCATTTTCTTTCAGATTGATTACACGAACCCCCTGTGTTGCCCTGCCCATTACACGCATATCCGATACGGCCATTCGCAGGGTTAATCCGGATTTGTTAATGATCATAAGGTCATCGGTATCGACAACTCCTTTCAGGGCAATCAGTTCGCCGGTTTTTTCCGTAATATTTATCGTTTTCACGCCTTTCCCTCCACGGTTAGTGATTCTGTAATCAGCTATATATGAGCGCTTTCCATACCCTTTTTCGGAAACCACCAGGATATCTTCACTCTGGTTTTCGACCGTGATCATACCAATCACCTCATCGTTTTCGTCTGCAAGTGTAATACCGCGGACACCGGATGCTGTTCTGCCCATAGGACGGACTGTACTTTCGTGGAAACGGATAGCCCTTCCGGAACGGACAGCAAGCATGATCTCATGATTTCCGTTGGTCATTTTGGCCTCAAGAAGCTGATCTCCTTCACGGATATTGATGGCATTTATTCCCGTTTGCCTGGGCCTGGAGTAGGCTTCCAGGGAGGTTTTCTTGATCGTTCCCTTCTTGGTGCACAGGACAATGAAGTTGTTTTCCACATATTCTGTCTCATCCAGCCGGTCCACATTGATATAGGCTTTCACATTATCATCCGGCTCGAGGTTTATTACATTCTGGATAGCGCGCCCCTTTGATGTTCTCGTCCCTTCCGGTATATCATAGACTTTCAGCCAGAAACATTTGCCCTGTTCGGTAAAGAACAGCATGGTATTGTGCATGGAAGCGACATACATATGTTCAATAAAATCCTCTTCCCGTGTAGTACTGCCTTTCGAACCAACCCCTCCCCTGTTCTGGCGCCTGAATTCAGATACAGGGGTCCGTTTTATATATCCCATATGTGAAATTGTGATCACCATATCTTCATTCGCATAGAAATCCTCCGGGTTGAATTCCTCGGCATTCAATTCAATCTGCGTTCTCCTTTCATCCCCGTATTTTTCTCTTATCTCAACCAGTTCCTCTTTAATGAGCTGCATCTGAAGCTCCTCTTTGTCCAGTATCTCCCTGTACCGTTCAATCTGAGTCATCAATCCGGTATATTCTTCCTTGACTTTTCCCCTTTCAAGCCCGGTCAGTTTCTGCAGTCTCAGGTCAAGTATGGCCTTTGCCTGGATTTCGGTAAGGTCGAATTCGGACATCAGTCCTTTTTTTGCATCTTCCGGGGTTTTTGAAGCACGGATCAGGCCGATCACCTCGTCGAGGTGGTCAAGGGCCGTCAGGAGTCCTTCAA
>CP070687.1:2815518-2827136 GCA_020353115.1 Bacteroidales bacterium | reverse complement strand
AGCTCAGTTAATCCACAGGTCAAGTCTGCGAAAAGAACATCCATTTGTCGCATGTGATTGCGGTTCATTGACCCCAACCTTACTGGAAAGCGAACTTTTCGGCCATCTGAAAGGATCCTATTCCGGTGCCATTTCAACAAAACAGGGACTGTTCGAAATTGCAAACAACGGAACCCTGTTTTTAGACGAAATTTCCAATATCAACCTTGAAATTCAAAGCAAATTGCTAAGGGTTCTCGAAACAAGAAAGCTAAGAAGAGTCGGGGATACGGCTGAACGAAATATTAACATAAGGCTAATTTCCGCATCAAACCAGGATTTGCTAAAAATGGTTGATGACAGAGATTTCAGAAAAGATCTTTATTACCGGCTCGATGTCATACCAATTCATCTCCCTCCATTACGTGAACGAAAAGAGGACATTATGAAATTGGCAACTTTATTTTTAAACAGCACAAAGAAGCAAAGTGAAGTACGGGCCGCATATTTCTCTCCTGAAGTTATTGATGCTCTTGAAGGATATTATTGGCCGGGAAACATAAGGGAATTAAAAAATGTAATAGAAAGGGTAGCCATACTTTGTGATGCCGAGATTATTGAAGCCAAACATTTACCAAAAGAAATTAAGGAAAAGCATAAAGAGTCGTCAGAACATGACTTTCCAACGAGTTGGGAAGAATTTAAAAAGTATAAGCAACATGTAAAGAATGAAGTGGTGAACCAGGTGGAAGAACAGTTCCTTATGGATGCACTGCAACGTGCCGGAGGAAATGTCAGCAAGGCGGCAAAACTAATTGGAATGCAGCGAACAAATCTGCATTCTCTTTTAAAAAAATACAAAATCAATGTAAGACGCTCCCGGGAAGGGTAAAATATTCAGACGGAGGTACACGAATAGAACAGAATTTCCCGGTTGTCATAAGAATTCCCGCACCATTCGAATAAAACAGGATAATAAACCGAATTTGATTGCATCATCTATTTGTTTTGTACCCTTTTATAATTCCGCGTTTTGAATCTCGTATGAACCGAAGTATTTCATCTCTTTCCGGTGTGGAACGAAAATTTCTCTCAATAAAGTCAAGTGCCCTGGATGTATTGCGACCCTGCTGGAATATGATCCGGTATATATCCTGTATTTCATTAATCTTTTCCGGAGCAAATCCACGTCTCTTAAGTCCAACGATATTAAGTCTTAGATAGGAAATGGGATCGCGTCCGGCTTTGACATAAGGAGGTACATCCTTGTTCATTTTACTTAACCCACTTATCATGGAATGAGCACCCACACGGCTGAATTGGTGAATCCCGCTCATGCCGCCTATGGTAGCCCAGTCAAAAACAACAACTTCACCGGCTATATTAACACAATTTGCAATTACACAATGATTTCCCACAATGCAATCATGAGCGATATGGACGTAAGCCATCAGGTGACAATAATCACCGATAGTAGTTTTACCTTTCGCCCTGGATCCACGATTTACGGTAACGTATTCACGTAGTGTTGTATAATTGCCAATTTCAGCAGTGGTAATTTCCCCGGCAAATTTCGGATCCTGTGGTATGCCTGCAATTACAGTACCGGGAAAAATGCGACAGTTGCTGCCTATTATCGATCCATCCATAATCGTCACATTTGGACCTATCCAGGTATTATCCCCTATTACCACATTTTTAGCTATGAATGAAAACGGCCCCACTTCAACATTATTCCCGATTCTGGCATCCGGATGAACTTCTGCCGATGAATGAATGTTCATTGAACTATTTTTTTTTAACCTTTCAGGAATTTTCGATTCTTTTCACAATCCCCTTTTCCATCAGTTATGAAAACCAGAGCTTCCGTTTACATATTGCTTTATATCAGGATTTTAGAAATGCCGAATTACATATGGCAATTCAGTTACACCAGGTACTTCCTGCAGAACTGTTTAGAGATTTGTGCAACAGTACAATTTTCGGAATTTTAATTTAGTAATTTATATCAGTAGTCCAGTATTTTTTCAGCATTCTCCTTGTCACAATCCATTATATATGCAATTCCGCTTATTTCACTTGCTTCCCGGGTTAAAGCCGATATATCATTTCTGCTGATATACTCCAGCGCAAATTTTCTTGATCCGCACATAATTTGCCTCAATCCCTGGTGGAGCCGTTTCATATAGGTATAGAGTCCTATTGCACCGGTTGGAATTTCGTTAAACATCTCTCCGTATTCTTGCTTCAGTTCAGGTGCTGTTTCAAAAATCTCATCTTTTGTACGCCCGAACCGTGAAACATACACCGGTATATCACCTTCTTCAATTGCCAGTCCCAGATTTTTGCCTACCATAGCAGCTGCCAGGGGTGCCCTGGCCATACCGACCATTTTAAAATAGGGAGCGCCAAGTGCCAGACCTTTGAACATCTGGTCCTCCATTGAGATTCCACTTGCAAATGCAGCAGCTGGTATATATTTTCCCTTATTTGAAAGTTGATCCAGATAACTATAAAATAGTGACCAAAGTTCTATCGGCGGTATTCCCCATTCATTCATCATCCTCCAGGGGCTCATTCCTGTTCCTCCGCCTGCCGCATCAACGGTAAGCAGGTCAATCTTTGCTTCCGAGGCACATCTCACAGCCAGTGCCAGATCAGTTGGCCTGTATGCACCTGTCTTCAGGAAAACATACTTTGCCCCGGCGGCTCTCAGTTCCTCCACACGTTTAATAAAGTTTTCAATATCAACCATTCCCAATCTTGAATGTCGTTCAAACTCGTGAAATACGTTTTTGTTAAAAGCTTCTATTACATTGGAATCGTTCGGATCCGGCAGCACCACGTACCCCCTTTCTTTTAACATCTGGGCCCGTTTCAGGTCCTTGATTTTTACCTCTCCGCCTATATCTTTGGCTCCCTGTCCCCATTTGAGTTCTACGATTTTAATTCCCAATTTATCGATGGCATATTCCTGTGCGCCTAGTTTCGTATCCTCCACATTTGCCTGTAAAACAATTCCCCCGTAACCATCCTGTTGCCATTTCTGAAAAGTTCTGACTCTTTCTTCCAGCTGGGGGGAGTGAACAACCCTGCCGTTTTTAATCACGGATTCAGGATCCATTCCGCATACATTTTCTCCAACGGTGACCAAGATGCCTGAAATGGCAGCTCCAACAGCAAGACCATCCCAGTTGTTTCTTGCAATGTTTGTTGATCCGAGACCAGGAATAACAACCGGCATTTTAACTTTAATACCATTATCATGCCCGAATGTTTGTTTGATATTTACATTTTCAAACAGCGCTTTATCGGAATCGGCTTCAATTCCGTAAGCCCCCCTGCACGTACCCAGGATGGTAAAATGAGACAAGTCCACTGGATACTCCTTTTCAGATGCAGAAGAGATAATTCCAAAGGGTTGCGGATAAATTACTTCAGCGCCCCTGTAGGCTGATTTCCCGATGTCACACATTCCAATACATCCGTCAATGCATGTTGCACACATTCCACTCATTGGAACAATAGAATCTTCCGTTCTGTTTTTTGTCAGCGTTGCCGCCGATGCATTAATTTTTCCGTATTTCATTTTTGAATCTCCGATTATTTAAGGTTTGTTTACTATATATTTTTTGATTCTTCTTTACTACATGTTCCACATTCATTTTTTAATCCCATCCAGCAGTTATAATTGTCTTCATTGGATATACACGTGGGCTGGAGAGAGTTATAACAGGCATTACACAGCACATTATCCTGATTTATCCCCTGGCACCGAAGTGTACAGGCAGGGCATATATATATACATCCGCCACACTTTCTGCAATCTTCCGAATTTTTATCAAACGGTGTTGAAATTTCGAGCTTATTCCCCCTGTTAACAAACCCGATGGCCCGTGCCATCATCTGTTCATTACAAATACGAACACACAATCCGCAATAGATACAATTTTCCCATTTTGGATCAAACCTGACCTGTATCACGCCCATTTTCGATGCAAGATCCTGCAGTGTTCTTGATGTCGGGCATTGTGCAATCAGAAGCTCAAGGATCATTTTCCGGGATTTTACCACTTTTTCGGAAGCGGTATGTACAACAATGCCCTCTTCAACGGGGTAGGTACAGGATGTTACCATTTTTTTTCTTTCACCCTCTCCTATTTCGACGACACAGAGGCGGCAGCCTCCCCAGGCTGACAATCCCTCATGCCAGCAAAGTGTAGGTATCTCTATCCCAAGAAATTTTGCAGCTTCGAGCAAGGTAAATCCCTCCGGGATATCGACGCGTATTCCATCAATTTTTATGTTCATTTTTGCACCTCCGTTAATGGTTTGTTTTCCTGAAGTTTATCCAGGAACAATTTCCCCTCCTCCGTTTCCAGTTCACAGCGGAGGCACCGTTTTGCTTCCTGGGTTGCCAATTCTTCCGGTAATCCCTGGCAGACTTCAATCAGGTTATATTTTCTCTTCTCGGGTGATAGGGTGGGCATTCGTGATCTCCCGGCAGTTAACAATTCGGCCATTTGATCTTCCGAGAATTCAACAGGTTCAATATACCGTGATGGTCTGGTAATTTTGTATTCCCGTTTAATCTCTTTTCCGGAAACATACTGTTCAATGGATTCTGCTGCAATTTTTCCGGATGCAACCGCATTAACAACGGTATTGGGACCGGTAACCAGATCACCCCCGGCAAAGACTCCTTCTCTTTTAGTCAGGCAGGTTCCCGGATCAATTACAACGGTACCCCATTTTGAAAATTCAAGCCCTGTATCCTGAAGGAATGATATATCGGGGCTTTCACTAATGGATACAATCAGGGTATCCAGTTCTACGATAAACTCAGATCCCCTAATGGGTATCGGCCTTCTTCTGCCCGATTCATCCACTTCGCCCAGTTTCATTCTGAGGAACTCACACGCTTTCAGCTTCCCGTTTTCTGCGATAATTCGTTTTGGTGCGGTAAGAAATTCAATGGTGATTCCTTCCTCTTGAGCACCTTCAACCTCTTCTTCATAGGCTGGTATTTCATCTATGGTTCTGCGGTAGAATATGGTGACGCTTTCGGGTGTAGTAGTACGCAGAACTCGTCTGGCTGCGTCAACCATGGCAACACTTTCGGATGCTTCAGCCCGTAATATGCGCCGGGCAGCATCTACAGCTGTATTACCACCGCCAATTATACCAACCCTTTTGCCAAGATCAATTTTTTCTCCAAGATTCAGGGATGCCAGGGCTTTCATTCCGGGCAAAACCCCTTCAACGTGTTCATCCTTAATGCCCAGGTTCAGCGACTTGTGGGATCCTGTTGCCAGGAAAAGTGCTTTGTATCCCTGCTCGAACAGGCTGTCTATCGTGAAATCTTTGCCGAGTGCAGTATTTGTTTTAATCTCTATACCGGCACTTCTGATATAATTCAGATCGTATTCCAATATTTCTCTGGGCAATCGGTATTCGGGTATTCCCATAGCCAGCATCCCTCCGATCACCTTTTCCTTTTCAAAAACAGTTACCTCATAACCTTTTTTTGCCAGATAAAATCCACAGGTTAATCCTGAGGGGCCTGAACCAACAATAGCTATTTTAATTCCGTTCGTCTTTTTTACCGGTTCGGTTGTCTGGCATAACTTGTGTTTTATTCCATAATCGGTAACAAACCGTTTAAGATCCCGAATGGCAATGGGATCACCTCCTTCTCCTGCTTTACACCAGGATTCACAGGGATGGTGACACACCCGTGCCAGGACGGATGCGAATGGATTTTCCTTTTTAATGATTTCCAGGGCTTCCTCATATCGTTTGTGCGCAATCAATGCGACGTATACAGAAACTTCGGTATCGATCGGGCAGCTGAACTGACAGGGCGAGGAAATGATCTCTTTACAGACAACCGCCCGGCATGTTTTCTTTTCAATATGTTCGATATATTCCTCTTTGAAGTACTTCAGGGTTGCCAAAAGCGGGTTTGCTGCTGTTTGTCCCAGTCCGCACATGGATGCATCCTTCATCACCTGACCCAACTCTTCAAGCAGTTTGAGGTCTTCAGATTTACCGCGTCCTTGTGTAATGTTGGTCACTATATCGGTTATCCGCTGCGTGCCTTCCCTGCAGGTAGAACACTTCCCGCAGGATTCTTCCTGAAGGAATTTTGTAAAATAGCGTGCAATATCCACCATGCAGGTATGTTCATCCATTACGATCATCCCTCCCGAACCCATGATGGATCCTGCTTTGTTCAGGCTGTCGTAATCAATGGGCAGGTCGAACATCTTTTCCGGGATACAGCCTCCCGAGGGCCCTCCGGTTTGTATGGCTTTCAACCGGGCATCTCCTTGTGGTCCCCCTCCTATTTTATAGACAATTTCACGAAGGGTGGTTCCAAACGGAACTTCCACCAGACCAGTATTTTTTATCTTCCCAACCAAAGAAAATATCTTGGTGCCCCGGCTACCTGGTATTCCTACTTTCTTGTACTCTCTGGCACCTTTACCGATGATCACCGGTACATTTGCCAGGGTTTCCACGTTGTTAATGCATGTAGGATATCCCCAGATACCCTGATTTACCGGATATGGAGGACGTTGTTTCGGATGGGCCATTTCCCCTTCAATGGACTTAATCAGTGCGGTCTCCTCTCCGCAGACAAATGCTCCGGCTCCCCGGATAATTTCAAGATCAAAATCTATTTGTGATTCCAATATGTTCTTACCAAGTATTCCCAAGTCGTATGCTTGTCTGCGTGCTATTGATGCATGCTTAATCGCCAAGGGATATTCAGCTCTGACATAGATAAATCCTTTATCGGCACCGATTGCAATACCGGCAATAATCATCCCTTCAATGATTGAATGCGGATTGCCTTCAAGAAGATTTCTGTCCATGTATGCTCCCGGATCCCCTTCATCGGCATTGCAAACCAGATATTTTTGCAGTGAATTGCCACCTGCCTTTTTTGCAATTTCCCATTTCAGGCCGGTTGGGAAACCTGCTCCCCCACGCCCCCTCAATTCAGCTTCTTTAATTTCGTTGATAATCCCGTCAGGATCTGGATTCGATATTACTTTCTCAAACCCGGCATAACCTCCAGTACTTATATAATTGAAGATTCTAATCGGATCGAGTTTCTGATTGTTTTCCAGCAATAACTGTGTCTGATTCCTGATAAAAGGTATATCTTTTGCAGTAGGATATTTCATATTGCTACCATCCTCCCTGTAAAACAACTCTTCAATTACCTCACCTTTAATTGTTGCATCAATTATATCAGCCACATCCCCGGCATTTATTCCTGGATAAATATAATTATCCGGTTCAATAAGGATGAGCGGTTCAATTTCACAAAATCCCAGACAACCTGTTATTCTCAGATGAATCTGGTCGTGTAATTTTTTTTCAAGGATATATCTTTTTGCCAGCCGTATGATATCATTTGCACCACTGGCCTGACCACAGGTTCCTGCACTAAAGACTAAACAAGGCGTTTTGTCTTCAGGCATATCGGTAATTGTTTTTCGAAAACTTATAAACTCATCGATAGATATAATTCTTCTCATTGATTTAATATATTCTTAAATATCCAGAATATGTCCTTTACATCCCCTGCGGGAGCAAATCTGAATATTACCGCCATTTGTTACCAGCATAAGGATCATCGGAGCACTACATTCGGGACAGGTAGAACTTCCTACCAGTTCCGCATGGCAATGTGGGCAAAAGAAATTTACTTCAGTATCAACCGGTATATCGTGCTCGGATTCAATATTAAAACTACCATATAAAGAAGACAGTCTGAGCCATCCGTGCTTGCGTTTAAATGAAATGGTTACATGGATGCATGGGTAATTATCAACCAGATGTTCCGGTTTCATCAGACTGTGGTTGCATTGCGGACAAACCACCTGAATTGGAAAAATTCTCTGATCCTCCTCTTCCAGGATAGCAGCACCTCGTTTGGTTCCGTCAATGATTTTTCTTATCGCGGTGGTTTTTACTTTAGGCAGATAATCACCATCAACAACAACAACCGGTCCGATGGCACAACAACCCAGGCAAGCTGCCGTTTCATGTGTAAACATAAGGTCTTTGGTAGTCTCTCCGGGTTTTATACCCAATTCATTTGAGAAAGCGTCCACGATTTTTGAACTCCCACGAACATGACATGCTGTACCAGTGCAAGTGGTAACCACATGTTTCCCTTTAGGAGTAAAGCTAAACGCTTTATAAAAACTGGCAACCCCGTAAACATCACGAAGTGTTATACCCAATTTTTTTGCAAGCTTTCTCATTGCATCTTCAGGAATATAATTGTAACGTTTCTGTATATCCTGTAATATGGCTATAAGAAATTCGCCATGTTTCTCAATACACTCGTCTACAATTGAATCATATGATTCGTGTTCAATCTGACCTTTTGATAAATACATACTATTACGATATTTTTCTTTATACAACGAAGTTCTACAAATATTCCTCGCAGTGCCAGATAACCCTTTCCGGCCTGGCATTCATACAGGTTCCATGATTGGCACAATTTCTGCAAATTCCGGCAAAGACCGGATTTTCCTCCTTAACCTTCTGCTTTACCCTGGGTTTACGCTTTCTTACCGGACGGTAGGAATAAACTTCAAATTCTTCACACCGTTGTACAGGTCGGTTCCCACTTTTAATATACATGCAGGAGGATTTGTTCTTACATGTTACACACAGGTCTGTGAAGTTTTCCATTTGGCTCAGTTTTTCTATCCTATTTTCTTTCTAAAATAATTGTAATGAATCTGCAATCCTATTCAATGACAATTTTTATGCCATCCAAAGGTCCTTTCATTTTATCCCTTTCGGAAAGGGATAAACGGGGGAATTTAATCCTTATAAAGAATTATATATCAGAGTGCTAATAAAGATTTCCCGATGTTGAAATCTCTTTATGAAAGAAGTCTGACTAGAAAGAGAAGGAAAAAAATAACGGGGAATTTTGAATCACTGGTACAAAACTCCCCGCCACTTTATTTTTGTTCGGGAGGCAGTGATTTCTTTAATTTCTCACGCAATGTTTTCCGGTCAATTCCGAGTATTTCAGCGGCTCTGGATTTATTACCGTTTACGCTGTCAAGAACATTACGGATGTATTCCGTTTCCACTTCGGCAAGGGTTCGGGTGGTTCCTTTATCCTGCAGAGCTGAAAAACGCATAATGGATGGCAGGTCAGGAACATCAATAATATTTTCCTCCGTCATGATAATGAGGGTTTGAACTAAGTTCTGTAATTCTCTTACATTGCCGGGCCAGTGGTAATCTTGCAGAACCTGTAATGCTTTATCTGAAAACTGGGGAGTAGGTCTTCCGGTCTCCCTCGAGAATCTGTCGGCGAAGTATTGTATTAAAAGAAAGATATCTTCTCCTCTTTGCCGCAGTGGCGGCATATTAATATTAATAACATTCAGGCGATAATAAAGATCTTCCCGGAATTCATTCTTTTTAACCAAGTTGGACAAGTCCACATTTGTAGCGGCTATAACCCTTACGTCGATTTTCTGGGGTTTTTTTGATCCAATCATATATACTTCTTTATCCTGAAGTACACGAAGAAGTTTTATTTGCATGGAATGGCTGGTATTACTGATTTCGTCTAAAAAAATAGTACCACCATCAGCGGTATGGAAAAATCCTCCTCGTGTTTCATTCGCTCCGGTAAACGTACCTTTAAGATATCCAAACAGCTCACTCTCAATTAGTTCTTCTGGTATCCCCCCGCAATTAACAGGGACAAACTGGGATGAAGCAATCGGACTACTATAATGAATTGCCCTTGCGACAAGTTCTTTTCCTGTTCCACTTTCTCCCTTTATCAGTACGGTTACTGAAGTCGAGGATACTTTTCTAATTGCATTGAATACTTCTTTCATTACCTGTGACTCACCGATAATTCCCTGAAGAGGTTCTCTTTTCAGATAGGATTCGAATTTGTTAGCTTTTCTTGCATTCAGCTTGTTAAATGCTCTCTGAACAGCGGCAAAAAGTTCCTCGTCAGTAAAAGATTTCACAAGGTATTCCTCAGCTCCGGTTTTAACCGCATCAACGGCTCCCTATATAGAGGGATAACCGGTTATCACCAGAACTTCAACATCCTTAAAATTGGCTCGTATATGCTTGATTAATTCCATTCCACTGACATCTGGCATTTTGAGATCTGTAATGACCAGGTCAATCTCGGTCGTATTCAGGATTTCAATAGCCGCCTGAACATTTTGAGTGGAATAGGTTTTATACCCTTTCAGGGAAAGATTCCTTCGCAGTACTTCCAACATGTCTTCCGAATCGTCGACCAGAAGAATGGTTTTATTATTTTTTGAATCTTGTATGGTTTTAGTCTTTGTCATATTAGTTTTCGGTAATGGGTAAATTAATTTCAAAATATGTCCCTTTACCAGGTTCACTTTCAACTTTAATGCTTCCGTTATGGGAATCAATAATCCCCTTTACGACCGATAAACCCAGTCCGATTCCTTTGCCGATTTTTTTGGTTGTAAAGAATGGAGTGAATATTTTCTCCATTACCTCTTTGCTCATACCGTGGCCTGTATCTTTTACAACGATGGTAAGATTTCTTACATCGGAGCGTGTTATAATGTCAAGCTCCCCTCCCTCCGGCATTGCATGCATAGCGTTCACAATGAGATTGATCAGGACTTGCTCAATTTGCACGGAATCA
The DNA here is from genome assembly GCA_020353115.1 of Bacteroidales bacterium. Lineage (GTDB taxonomy): Bacteria > Bacteroidota > Bacteroidia > Bacteroidales > VadinHA17. The sequence goes on along the minus strand of CP070687.1, from coordinate 2,816,449 downwards.
ACTGTAATAACCGGCAAACCGGGTTCAAGATACAGGCGTAATATGATTCCTTCTTTTTTGCACTGGGATCTGTAAAGATATATTGATTCTTCAACCAGTTGATTGATATCGGTCTTCTTTTCCCCTGAGCGTGCCTCTCTGGAAAAAGACATTAGTTTTTTAACTACCTCCCTTGCATGCAAGGAGGATTTTACAATTTTCTCCAAATCCTTTCCCGCCTGTTGTGGTAATCCCGGGCATTTGGCCGCAAGCTGGGCAAACCCCATAATGCTTCCCAGCGGCTCATTCAGTTCGTGTGCTACTCCGGCCGCAAGTTCTCCAACAGTTGCCAGCCTGTCGGTATGATGGAGCTGATTTTTGAGATTCATTTTTTCTTCCTCTACCTCCCTCCGTTTAATAATAATGGCCAATTCATCTGCAATGGTATCGATGAGTATACGTTCCTCCTTTAAAAAAGGACCTTCATCCAATTCAGGACACTTTTCAATATATACAACCTCGACGACCCCACGGGTATGGCCATCAACAATAATTTCTGAAGAAAGCTTGTGCTTACCCTCCTCAAATTCAGGTCCGGAAAAATCAAAATCATCCAGGATGATTCTTGTCTGGGTTATTTCAGGATACTGCAAGGCGGGAGGGATCAATTCAATTATACGATAAAGAAGATCCTCAAGCGAAATATCAATTTGCTTGGCAATCTGTGACATCCCATATAAACATGTCAGTTCTTTTACACGTTCCTGTAAGGCTGCCTGTGAATACTGGTTCAACATGATGGAACCCAGTGTCTGTGCAAACTCTTCAACTGCTTCAATTTCACCTTCTGAGAACAGGTCCTTTTTACTATTCTTTAGCTGTAAAAGTCCTATCCTCTCATTACTAAATATAAACGGAATAATCACAAGGGATTTAAAGTTTTTAGCATTGA
>CP070687.1:2801693-2815418 GCA_020353115.1 Bacteroidales bacterium | reverse complement strand
CTTTCCATTCCAGTTTGCCATATTCAGCAGAGAGTGCATACCAGGCATTTACCGTTCCCGGTGTTGAAACGGATTTTGCCCCCCTCCTGTTCTGCAGATAATTTCCCGCAGGTGGACGCATCATATCGGAATTTGTCTTAACGGGTATTTTTCCGCTTGAATCCAGGAAGCGGATCTTTTTTGAGGCAGCATCGTAGATTAGTATCGTACCGTATCCTCCCATACCCGACATGGCTGGTTCAACGACATTCAGGACAGCACCGATAGCCACAGCAGCGTCAAAAGCATTCCCTCCTGACTTGAGGATTTGTATTCCGGCTTCTGTAGCAAGAGGATGAGCGGAACTGACAACACCATGATCTTCAGGTTCTCCGCCGGGAGTGAGTCTGGTATAAGGCCTGTCATAACGACAGCTTATTGCCGAAATAATCAAGATTAGAATAATGTTTTTCATGCGGAAGATATTTTCTTATGTGCGATTAGCGGAAAGACAGTTGATCATTATAATCGGAACCGGTCATTTTAAAAAGGTAAAAAATGGTCGTAGCAAGTTGTGATTGGATAACCAAATCATGTATGGTGTTGCAAATTTTTCAGGTCACACGGTATCTACCTTTAATTCAGATGTAATCTTTCCTTGCAGCGAATCTTTACCTGTCTGAGGTTGTGTCTCAATTATACAATTACAATGCGGTATTGACGTTCATACCTGAGTTCAGAATACTATTCTACCGTCATCCCCCTATTACCTGAATGACTTATTTTATAATTCAATGATTTGGATTGTATCACATTAATTATCCTTCGGAAGATACTAAATTCATAGAATAAAACCGTTACATTTGCTGCTCAAATGTAATCTCGGATTTATGAAGTACATAGGGGCTCATGTAAGTGCCTCGGGTGGAGTGGAAAATGCTCCCCTGAATGCTCATGAAATTGGTGCTAAAGCCTTCGGACTGTTTACAAAAAACCAGAGGCAGTGGGTAGCGAAAGACCTGACTTCCGAAAGCATAAATGCTTTCCGGTCCAACTGTGAGAAATTTGGCTATCTCCCGCAACATATTCTGCCTCATGACAGTTATCTGATCAATCTGGGACATCCGGAGAAAGAAGGGCTTGAAAAATCAAGAGCTGCCTTCCTGGATGAAATGCGGAGATGTGAACAATTGGGACTTAACCGTTTGAACTTTCACCCGGGCAGTCACTTAACCAAGACGGATGAAGAGAGTTGTTTGAAAACCATTGCCGAATCGATTAATATTGCACTTGAAAAGACAAATGGAGTAACCGCTGTTATAGAAAATACGGCAGGACAGGGGAGTAATCTTGGACATACCTTTGAACAGATCCGGTTTATTATTGATTATGTGGATGACAGGAGCAGGGTTGGTGTCTGTATAGATACATGCCATGCCTACAGTGCCGGTTATGATCTGAAATCGAAGGAGGGATATGATGAAACCATGAGTAAATTAGAGGAAAAAATCGGATTCGATTTTTTAAGAGGGATCCATCTGAACGACACGAAAAAGGAGTTCGGATCAAGGGTTGACCGGCATGAATTGATAGGGAAAGGTATTCTGGGGAGGGAGGTTTTCAGGAGAATTATGAATGATCCAAGGTTCGATGGCCTACCCATTATTCTGGAAACACCGGATGAGAGTATGTGGAAGGAAGAGATCCGGTTTTTGTATAGCCTGGTTGATTAATGAAGTTCTGCGCAATTCAGAAGGTTCTTCGGGTATGTAAGGGATACCTCCAACTTTTAAGCCAACAAACTACCACCAAAATCGCTGGTCATATAATACGGCGGACAAAGAAGTACAGGGTTCGTCCTTCTTCTCCGGCAGCTGTCGGAACCGGCGGACAAAGAGGTACAGCGGGAAAAATAATGGAGCGTGATAGTCGGGATTGATAAGTTCATGCTTAAAGAAAGCGGCGATTCAACGAAATATAAATTTCCCATAAATCGTTATGCAAACATACGGTTATACAATGAAGAAATTTTGTGTTGTTTTTTTTGGTATCCTTTTTTCTGTAAATACAATTAATTCTCAAAGCTGGAGATATTTCTGGTGGGAAGGTGAGCTTGGTGGAGTAATGGATGTTGTTTTCACCGATCTGAACCGATGGCAGATAAGTCCTTCTGGCAGTATTGCTGCACGTTACAAGTTTCATAAATTCACTTCTGCAAAGCTGCAGGTTGCTGCAGGTCAGATTTCCGGTATTGATGACCGGGATACAGTCATTTACAGTTATTCCACCATTCTTATTGCTCCTTCTCTCCGGTTCGAATATGAATTATACAGGTCAGAAAAAGATCTTCCGGGATATAATTCCAGGGGCCTGGATATGGATTTAAGAAAATACTGGGTTTATCTGTTCGGAGGGATAGGCATGATTTATTTTGATCCGCAACCCGGAGATGACCTTCCTGAGGAGGAAATTAAGAAATACACCTGGATATTGCCTTTCGGAGCCGGATTTAAATACAATTTCAGCAGATCATTTTCTGTTGGAGCCGAAGTCGGAATCAGTTTCACAGGGAGTGATTATCTGGAAGGGTATTCACCTGACACGTCCGGAAGGAATGACAAATTTCTGAAGGTCGGGGTATTGGTGGCATATAAATTCGGGACGACACCCTCGTCCAGTTTTAGGGTGAGATGAAAAGTTTTCTATTGCGGATCTGATGAAGATGTATTTTCCCATCCTTTCATTATGCCTTCACGGAGGGAATCCACACATTCTTTAATATCGTTATGGTATCCTCCTTCGAGAACAGCAAAAACATTTGAAAAGGCTTTACCCAGGCGAAAGCCGCATTCACGGTAACCATTCAGTGTATAATTCAGGTTCAGCAACCTGTCTTTTTCATACCCGTCAAATCCGGCTGAAACACCAACCATATCCGGTTTGAATTTCATTGCCTTTTCGATAGCTTTATCCACCGAATCGAGAAGTTCCTTATCGCCGCTGCCTGGCGGAAGAGGGAAGTTCAGCGTAAATCCCTTACCTTTTTTTTCTCCCGTCTCATAGGTATGACCAGTCCATGGGTAAGCGTATTCCTGGTGAATGGAACAGAAGAATACCCGGTCGCTCTCGTAAAATATGGATTGCGTACCGTCACCATGGTGACCGTCAATATCCAGGATAAATACTTTCTTCCCTTCCTGTACATGCTTCATGGAAGCAATGGCTAAGTTGTTGAAAAGGCAGAATCCGTCTGCCCTGTTGCGTTTGGCGTGGTGTCCGGGTGGACGAACGACAGCAAATCCACTCTGTTCAGAAGCCACGATGCTGCAGCCGACAGCCAGGCATGCTGCTTCATAACTCTCCCTGGTTACAGCTACTTCGGCCAGATATCCCCCGGCAATACATGATTCCCTGATATAATTTTGATAATCAAGATCATGTATGAGCTTTATATATTCTTCTCCATTAAAGTCCGTATCGGGGAAATGTCCCGAGAAGTCCCGGATTCTATAGGGTCCTTCTGCGACTTGTTCGGCAGTATTATGAGAAAGGAAAACTTTGTTGTAAAAGATTTTCATGGTTTAATGATGCAGGGAACAGAAAAAGAAAAGGAGAAATTCATTCAGGAACCTCAATAAGCCTGAAAGGTACGTTTACTATTGCTTCGTAATCGAGTCCACAATCTTTCATATCCCAGTCCCCTATTTCATAATACCAGTTGACTTCCACTTTCTTTTCAACTTCATTAATCAGTTCCAGTTTTTTGAATATTTTAAGAAGCACCTTGGAGGAGCTGGTATTAAAGTAATCCAGGTGAACATTTACCTGCGTATAATCGGGCGGATCAAGAATAAAACTGTCGAACCAATCAAGAATGGGAGAATAGAATGCCACATGATCCTCAGGTGTTGATTTTCCTTTTATTTCAATCACCTTTTTTTCACGATCAAAAACAATTGAAGGCGTTTTACTGGTCGCACTAATAAACAGCGATTCCATTGTCTGTCATTTTTAGTATGCGAAATCCATGGTGTAATATACAAAATTAAAATAAAAATCAGAAAGAGCATTTGATTAGTGATTAATAATAGTTAACTAAGGAATAGAGCAGGTTTAAAAAGGTATGAAATCCGTACTTTTCAACTATGAGAACCGTATTACCGAATTTATCCGGTTTGAGCGATAGAAATCAACGGATTATCCGGATCCTGAGTACGGATACAGTAGGGGGGGCTGGCGGTTATCTTTCCGTATATTTTTTCAGCAGGATAACGGAGTTATGTCCGCCAAATCCATATGAAGCAGAGAGGGCAAAATTTACTTCGTGGTTTATTGTCTTGTTGGCTATATTCAGATTGTCAATCAGATCTTCGGATAAATTGGCATGTATCCTGTTTTCTTTCACTGAAAGAGCAGTAACGGCAATTTCGATGGCTCCGGCGGCACCGATACTATGTCCAAGATTCCCTTTTGTTGAATTTATCAAGGGTTGGGTTTCTTTATTGCCGAACAGATCCTGTATTATCATTGCTTCGATCTCGTCATTCAGCAGAGTAGCTGTTCCGTGAGTGTTGAGATAGTCGATTTTATTTTCGCCGATAACTCCGGTGATAAGCTTTTTTACCTGATCTCCCGATGGCTGCATCTGAACCACGTTATAGGCGTCGCTGTTGGAGGCATATCCGACAATTTCGCAATAAATGGGCGCATTTCTTTTTCGGGCACTTTCCAGCTCTTCCAGGATAAGTATACAGCCACCCCCTTCTGAAAAGAGAAATCCGCTTCGCTGTTTTGAGAAGGGAAGCGGTTTCCCGTCATCCGATTTGGTTAGTGTTCCCAGTGTATCAAATCCCCTCATCGTTGCTCCGACATTGTCTTTCAAACACTCAATTCCTCCTGAAATAATCATATCTGCAGATCCCCTCGAAATTTTTTGATACGCTTCCCCAATGGCATACGTTCCGGAGGAGCATGATGTGTTGATCGTGAAATTAGGTCCGGTAATACCAAAAAGGATCGTCACCCAGCTTGTTGCCGAATTCGGCATAATGGATGGAATGGCCATTCTGTTATATCTGGGATAGACATCCAGCTCCTCCAGGATCTCCGGTCTGTGTGATAATGCCTGGATTGCATACTGATAGAGGGCGGTTCTGAGAGCACCGATGCCAATCCCCAGAATAACCATTGAATTTTGGAGGTTTTCCGGTATCATACTTTTCAAGTCGTCCCCATTAAATCCTGCATCATGCAATGCCAGAATCGATCCGACAAGAGATAATTTACTTGTTTCTTCCATCAGGCTATTGTACTTGGAAGGGATTCCGTAATCTTCGATTGAGAATTCAGGAAAAGGGACATAAAATCTGGACCGGAATTTATGGTTGCGCTCGAATCTTTGCGGAATTTCGGAAACAGAAATCTTTTTATTCAGAAGGTTTTCCCAGAATTCATCTCTACCGATACCAATGGAGGTAATTGGCCCTATTCCGGTTATTACAACTCTTCGGGTCTCTTCCATGAGTAATAGGTATAAATTCAGATGAGCCGGGTCAGGATTACATCAAACCTCTCTGCAAATCTAATAGCATCTGCAAATAAATATACATTTTTTGTTATGCTTTACAAAATATCCGGGATCCGGTCCTTTTAATAACAAATTTCCAAATGATTTAGAACCGTTCCGCTCAACCGTTCCAAAAAATATATTTTCAGGTAAGAAATTTTGGTCCCGGAATCGGCTTTACACCCGTAAATACATAATAAGACCGGGTTCTTACATACATATGCGAATAAACTTTGGCATTGATAAATACCAGGAAGTGAGATATCAGGTGATACAGCAGATTTTTAGATTTTTTCTTTCTGAACCAGTTTTTATAATTCCTGAATCCCTGGAGTACCGATTGCGAAATGTCGTGGGTTGATATAAGTTTCAGATCAGCAAAAGGAAAAGAATTCAGATATTCTTCAAGTGTCCAGTGATGAAAGATACCCCACCTATTCTGTTTGTTGTTCTTCTTTCCAGAGGGCTTTTTGGTAGTCAGTACATCGGCTATTAAAAATTCCCCGCCCGGTTTCAGAACCCGATAGATCTCTTTCAGAAACCGCATCTTGTTCGGGTAATGCAATGCACTTTCTATATTGATCACCACATCGACCGAATTATCTCTGATATTAACCAGGTCTTGAGCATTATCAATATGGAATACCATATTGTCATTATCATTTTCCCCGATTAATTGGTTGGCAATCCGGATATTTTCAGGTAAGATATCAATTCCAATATACTTCTCAGGACCATGATCCTCCGTAATATGGAGACCCTGGATTCCATTTCCACAACCAACGTCCAGTACAACCTTCCCTTTAACCGGTGAAATTTTTGAAAGACAATGATTGGTAAGATTTTTCTGGCTTTGGATTAAATCATCTTCCTCATTTTCAAAGAAGGGATAATGCAGCATATAATACTCATTATGGAATCTTATATAAAAGAGGTTCATCATCCTGTAAAATCTTTCGGAGGTGACGAGAGAGACGAAAAAGTTGGAGGTTCTTGCAACTATCGACATTTTACAGGAAACATTTAAGAAATAATACGATGATTATCAGACCAAGATACATGATCGTAGATTTGTTTGCAAATTTTTTTTGTAAAGAACGGGGCTGACCGGGGAATTCAGTATAAAAATTATTACTCAGTGGTTATGGATTTCTTAAGGTAAAAATCCATACACAAGATCAATTTCCGGGGAGCCAACCGGGTATCTTCTTTGGTGACGGCCTTTTCCCATAAAAGAAATCATCCAGTTTAAGGGCAAGCCTGCTGAACAAAATTGAATTTTCAATACCTTTTCTGACCAGGTTATGTAGTAATGTATTGGGATGAGAGAAAGGACAAACGGTTACACAACGTCCGCAATCTGTTCCGGCTTTTGTCCAGTAGGTAAAGCAAGCTTCAGAATCTATCTGCCAGCGTAATACGCCGTCAATGTTCGAACGGTCCTCAAATGGAATAGCCTGTGCCGGACAAGCCGAAGCACATTTCTTACAGTGTGTACAGAAGTACAGCATTGCCGGGTTGTGGGTAGAAGAGTCGGTATCCAGGGGTATGTCCGTTGTAACCGCTGAAATTCTTACTCGTGGTCCGTTCCGTGGGGTCATCAATAATCCCATCCTGCCGATTTCACCCATTCCGGCATCCCTCGCAATAACCGGGCAGAGAAGTTCGTAATTGGCGTCTATATGGGCCCTTGCAGAATAACCCAGATACCGGATCAGTCGTGCCAGCTGCACCGCTATACTCGCGGATGACAGGTACTGAAGAGCGGATTCCATTACAGTTGGCGAGGCTGGTGCCGAAGCCATCATTTGCCGATCCATCTCAACAGTTATTACAATGGCAAATTCATGATTATTTCCGATGGGATGACCATATCTTTCTCTTCTTCCCCCAACAACATAAAAATGGTAATCCTTTGATTTTGTGATCCCTACATCCAACGCGCCGAGTTTCTTGCCCCAGTTCTTTATAAAGGTGGTTATTGTTTCCCGGTCTGTATTAATCCTGTTATTAGATTTCATTCCGGAAACAAGGAAATGTAACCGTTCAACCGTTTCAAAGGTTGATTCGGCTGCAGCAAATGCGGCTTTATTATAGAAGACGGTACCTCCCCTTAACAAACCCGGATTTGCCCTGAACAAGTCATCCGGTACTCTGTTTTCAGGTCTCATTTTATAATAGTCGATAAATTGCTGACTGCCTGGGACAAGGTCATTTCGTGAAAACATTGTATCCCTTTCGTCGTAACCGGATTCAGGTATCGATCTTTTATTGAAATTTGCAGGCTTTAACGGGATTAGAATCAATATTAATACGAACAGAAACGTACCGGCTAATATCCATCCGGTCAAGCCATTCCCATGAAAACCTGTACCGGCCAGAAAGAAAAAGGGTAATGCAAGTACACATCCTGTGATGAAGTATTTCAGGGAAGCACTTTTTTCATTTTCAAGCAGAGAGATGACAGATACTGAAAAAATGATCAGAAAAATGACACAACCCGAAACAAACAGAACTATCCTGAGCATGACAAAGTATTATTTAGATCAAAATTAGAAGAAAGATTCATTATTCTGCAACTTTTCAGCAACTCGATCGTCTTTACCTTAAAGAATGAATAAAATTGTCTGAAACCGGACGCAGATTGTATCATTTTCGAACAAAAACCAAACAGGATAAAATAGATGTCTTTAGCTAATCCGCAGAATACCAGCCAAATAGTATGCCTGGCATTATTTATGTGCAAGTTATGTATAGGAATTGTGGGTTAGCTGTTAAAAGTAATTGACCGTTAAACGCTATAAAACCGAAATCTGATGGTAGTAAATTTGAAAGCTAACGAAATCGTTCTGAAAGCAGGAGATACGAATCACTGTTGTGAAAATGACCGGATACCAGGCAAATTGATTGTCACGAATCAAAGAATCTATTTTTATACAAAAAATCCGAATGCAAGTAATTTCAATCTGGAAATACTGCCGGATCAGATAAAAGAGGTGATATTTTACAATACAAATAAAATATTCCCCAACGGGCTGAACCTGATATTAAAGGCAGGTCAGCAGCTAAAGTTTATACTGAAAAAAAGAAATGCCTTTGGTGAATTAATAAATAAGATGTATTAACAATGTTTATCTTTTCATAGATATTCGTTAAATGTGAAAAGAGCCCGGTAAATTATATACCGGGTTTTTTTTATTACAAAGCCAATATATTGGTATGAAACCCCGGAGCAAGTTCCGGGCTCTAATTTCCGCAGCATGCTGATGGGAACCAGTCTGCCTGCCGCCTCCCTGACGCATGCCTGTCAGGCAGGGACAGGCAGGGTTTACCAGCCTGTGGATGGCAGGCAGGGAGGATTAAAAATACGAACAACGCCTTTCAAAGATCCACTATCCCGTAACCGGTATTGCCATTCCTTTAAAGACTATCCGGAATACTTATTTTCCCTCAGTATAAAGTACTTATTAAGGTATTACAGGCAGGCTTCCTGAACGGACCGACGAATCAAAACAAATGCATCCTGGATCAGGATAGTTACAGGTAAACGATTTAACACTGATTCGGGATATTCTATCCCATTGTAAACTGCCGGATTTTAATTTTACAGCAGCAAAATGAATACATAACAGAAATTTTGAAAGCTAGCATTTAATTCATAGTTTAGTTACACATTTAAAGTTATGGGAATTTCCAGCAATCCTGTTTGGTTTATTGATTAGTTTTTCTATAAAATTTTTATTATGAATCGTTTACAAACAATCACAGATTTTCTGTCAACAAAGGAACTGGCTATCGCCGGTGTTTCCAGAAGCCCGAAAAAATTCGGTGGAGCAGTATTCAAACATTTATCAGAGAATGGTTTTACGGTTTATCCTGTAAATCCTAACGCAGACAAGATCGGGGAGACAAAATGTTATCCCGATGTGCTTTCACTTCCTGAAAAGATTGACAGGTTGTTTATCGTGACTTCCAGGAAAGAGACAAAACCGGTCATTGAACAAGCCATTAAGAAGGGAATAAAGAAGATCTGGATTCAACAAATGTCGCAGGAGGAGGAAGCAGTCCAACTGGCTGAGGAGAACGGAGTTGAGCTGATCACCAGGGAATGCATCCTGATGTTTGCTGATCCGGTGAAAGGACCGCATAAATTTCACAGGTTTTTCAATAAGCTGTTCGGAAGATATCCGAAATAACCCTTTATGGTAAAGCAAGATTCTGAAAAAATAGTTTTAATAACAGGCTCAACGGACGGGATCGGTAAACAAACGGCCCTTGAGATAGCAGAATTCGGACATTATGTTTACGTACATGGAAGAAAAAGGCAGCTTGTATACAAGGTTATTGATGAAATAAAGAGTAGGACAGGTAATACCAAAATCGAAGGATTTACTGGAGATTTTTCTTCACTGGAAGAGGTTCGAAAGCTTGCCAAAGATATTATCGGGCACAAAAACCGGCTGGATGTACTGGTAAATAATGCAGGCGTATTGAGAAAATCCTTCGGAATGTCAAAAGACGGATTCGAACTTACCTTTGCAGTGAATCATCTTGCTCCCTTTTTCCTTACCAACCTGTTGCTTGGTATCCTGAAGAAAGGTCAACAACCAAGAATAGTTAATGTTGCTTCTGAAGTTCATTCAAGGAGCCTGGATCTAAAAAGTCTTCCACGAACGGAGGAATTCGATGGTATGAGGGAATATTCCATTTCTAAACTTTGTAATGTTTTGTTTACCTATAAGTTAGCCCGCGACCTCAAGGAGTATGGTATTACCGCTAACTGTCTGCATCCGGGTGTTGTTAATACAAAAATGCTTATCGGTACCTGGGGAAGGATTGGTGCCCCTGTCGAAAAAGGGGCTGAAACATCGGTTTATCTGGCACTCTCAAATGAAGTAAGTTTTGAATCGGGAAAGTACTACAGGAACAGGAAAGCTGTCCGTTCCGCACCTGTTTCCTATAATATCGAGGTTCAGGAAGAACTCTGGAAAATCAGTGAACAGATTATTAAATCCGTAATAAACCGATGGAATTAAGATCTGAAACGAAATCCTGTAAACATAAAAAACAAAATCATGAAAAACTACTGGATTGGAGTTATCATTGGAATTATTTCGGGTGCCCTGGTAATGGGAATCCTGCTCTACCGGGTTTCTCCGGGATTAATGCTTAAGGAAAAGGAGTGCAGATATGCTTTTGATGAATCGGTAGCTCAGCTCGAATCATCTGTGCTGGAGCACAGCTGGACTATTCCCAAGATTCATGACCTGCAGCAATCGCTGTCGGCGTTCGGTTATGATGTTCGCAGGGTAAAAATTATGGAAATATGCAACCCGGAATATGCGTCGAAAATTCTCCAGGGGAATGAAGAACGTGTTGTTTCCTCAATGATGCCCTGCAGGATAGCGGTTTATGAAAAAGAGGACGGGAAGGTTTATACTTCGTTTATGACCCCCTCCCTGATGGCCGGTGCGATTGGAGGAACGGTCAGGGAGGTTATGGTTATGGCCCAGAAGGATCTGAAGGAGATGATAGGAGTCATTACGAAGGAATAGATCATTGGTTTACTCCCTCCGCAATATTAAGGTGCATCAAATTGCTATTATACCGCTTCGTGAGATCGGTAAGGGAGATCCAAATAATATGATTTTATAATCACCTGGTATCAAACCGATGCATACCGATTCCGATTCAGCCTGGAGAATTTATAAATCTTTTATTTGAGCATATAAGCTACAAAAACACAAAGATAGTTTCCCAGGGCATATCCGGCTATTCCGACAAATAAACCGGTCAGGATCACTTCCCGGTTTCTTAATGCACCGGCAACAACGGGAACAAAAGGCGGTGCACATATTAGTGCACTTCCGGAAATAATAACCGTATCGGCATCAATCCTGAATAATCTGGCTATGAAAGCATGAAGGATATGTGATCCGAACATTGCCAGCGCCACGTACCAGAAAAGCGAGAAGGAAATATTTACCAGTTGCCTGATATCTGCCATGGATGCAATTACAATACAGAAAATCAGGATGAAATACATCCCCAACTGGAATGATTTTTCAATCTGGTTTACTTTAGGAATAAATGACAATCCTATCCCGAAGGTGGTGATTAAAAGGATGATGGCTGAAGTCCTGATATCTTCGCGGAAAATAAAACTTAAACCGTAGCTTGCAGCAACAATGGCAAGGGATAAGCCCAATCCCACCATTAGTGGTATGAAGGTCCTTTTTCTGAACATCCCGTCATAAGACTCAAATTCATTTACTGTATCATGGATTGAAGATGATGAACTAATGTCATAAGATCTGAAAGGTGGGAGGAAAAGCAAGAAAACCCTCTGCCCGATGGAAAGGATAAAAATAAATTAAATAGCTCCCAGAAAAAGATCGTAGGTGTGGGTCTTGAGGTATAATTCCTGGTTTACCTCAAGGGCAGTTTTTATGGAAGCCATGTTTGGTGTGCCGCCTGTATAGACTCCTATAAGCATTCCTGCGACTTTCCAGCTTTCATCAACTTCATCGGTAAAAATGAAGTATCCCAAAACGATCATTCCAATGACAGTAAATAATCCTATAACCGGAGACAGTAATGCGGGGCCGGCTATTTTCAGCCATTTCTTCACATTCAGGGAAAAGAGGATTAGCGGAAGTGCAATTGGAATGGAAAGGTTTGTCAGTAAATTCTGGTAGTTCTCAATTCCCGGCGGCAGGATGCTCAAATTTCCTATGATTAATCCCACACCATAGCAAACCAGAACTGCTCCTGCTTTTTTTATAATTAAGAATTTCTTTTCCAGGTAAATAATGATAACCGGCGCTAAAATGAAAAATAACAATAGAATAATGTACTGTGTTTTCATTGACAACCGATTTACATGAACTCATGTTGAAAGGTCTGAAAGATTTGATTTCTGTGAGGATTCAAGATTCATAAGGATTTACCTTTCATTCTTTGTTGTTAATGATATTTAAATATATGGAAATATTCTTCAATAACCTGATCCTTTTATGTTCGGTATTCTTGTATCAACAGGATATATAATTATTTTTGAAAGAATCTTTAAAATCAATTGTTATGAGATACTGCAGCTTTGTAGTAAAGATCGGTTTAATGTTTTCTCTGGTAGTGGTAATCTCCTGCAGGGAAGGAGAACGGTTAACCGGAGTGGATCGAAAAGCCGGAAAGATCCATGAAAGAATACTTACCCTCGACACCCATGCCGACACCCCTCTGGAACTTGATCAAATCGATTTGCGGGGAGGCAATGTATCGGATGAAAGGATTGGAAATGTGGACTTCCCGAGGATGAAGAAAGGAGGATTGGATGCCGTATTCTTTGCCGTGTATATTTCCCAGGGCCCGAGAAATAAGAAGGAATACGAACTGGCGAGGGAAAAAGTATTGGGAATATTCAGGGAAATCCATTTTGCTCTGGAAAGAAATACAGATCTTGCAGAGCTTGCATTAACTTCATCCGATGCGGGAAGAATTGAAAAGCTTGGAAAGCGTGCTGTTTATATTGGTATTGAAAACGGTTATGCTATCGGGATAGATCTTACCCTGCTCAAAACCTATTACGACCTGGGTGCAAGGTATATTACCCTTTGTCATTCAGGCAATAATGATATTTGTGACAGTTCAACGGATAATAATGGACCGGAACATAATGGGTTGAGTGATTTCGGAAAGCAGGTAATAAAAGAGATGAACCGGTTGGGTATTATAATCGATGTTTCACATATCTCCGATGAGGCATTCAACGATGTTATCGAAGCCTCCAAGGCACCCGTAATTGCTTCCCATAGCTGTACACGTGAACTATGCGGTCATCCGAGAAACTTATCCGATGATATGTTGCTGAAGCTGAAGGAAAATGAGGGTGTCGTTCAGATCACGCTGGTCAGCAGTTTTGTAAAAACGAGGAAGGATGCTGATGAAATAGCAGCCGCATATGATTCGCTTATCATCAAATATGGAGATCCCGACACATTAGATCCGGCAAGACTTGAAAACTTCAGAGAGGCATATAATGAAATCAGGGGGAAGTACCCCAGGATATATGCAACGGTTGCCGACCTGGTTGACCATATCGATCATGTAGTGGAACTTATTGGTGTGGATCATGTCGGTATAGGATCTGATTTTGACGGAGGAGGTGGATTGACAGATTG
>CP070687.1:2798268-2801593 GCA_020353115.1 Bacteroidales bacterium | reverse complement strand
TCGAAGAGATAGAAGAAAATGAATATTTTCGTGACAGGAGAATCCAGGTATCCATTTTTATGTCCGCCTTTAATGTCCATATAAACCATTGTTCTATCGGAGGAACTATTAAATATACAAATTACAAACCCGGGAAAAACCTTGTGGCATGGCATCCCAAATCATCCACTGCCAATGAAAGATCAACCATTGTGATTAGCAATGGTGAAGGATTTGAGCTTATGATCAGACAGATTGCCGGTATTATGGCCAGGCGAATCATATGCTATCCTGTTCTGAATGATGCCGTTACACAGGGAGATCAACTGGGATTCATAAAGTTCGGATCAAGAGTCGACCTCCTGTTACCACTTCATTCCCGTGTTGTTGTCAACCTGCATCAAAACGTGAAAGGCAATAAAACGGTGATTGCCGAGATTTAAAAATGCCTTACTATTAAATCCCGCAGAATATTCCGATCGTAAAAATAATTGTAAAAAAATATAAATAGATTTTAATATCTTATAATATTAAATTATATTTGTTTTGTAATTATAAAAATAAGAATGATGAAAAAAATTATTGCACTTTTAAGTTTTGTAATTTTTGTTGGAATTTCTGCCATTCCGGTTGTTGCAGTTGATTCTGCCAATACGGTTATTGAACTGGAAAAGGAGAAATGTCCAAAATGCGGGAAGGAAAATTGTGACGGGAAATGCGATGTTACCGTAAAGAAGGTGACAGACAATAAAGAGAGGAAAGCTGCGGAAAGCGAAAAGGAAGCAACGACATCATGTTGCTCAATGAAGAAGACCGAATGCTCAACTGAAGGGAAAACTACCTCAGCTTCCGAAAAGGAGCAGGAGAAAGAGAAGAAAAAGTAGATGAATCTTGTTCCGGGGAAGGGCCTCAACACTGAGGCTCTTTTTTTTTGCCCTCCACGAAATTGAATCAGGAAATCAATGTTATGTGACAGAACAATGATTGCCAATAATTCTTAATTTTGGCGCATGTTGAACAAAATGAAATCCTCAGGCATGGAAAATAATCAGGTTTTACAAATCACCCCCGATGTTCACTGGGTTGGAATTTTGGATTATGATATTGTGACATTTGATATCGTGATGGAAACCCGGTATGGGACAACCTATAATTCCTATTTTATAAATGCGGATAAAAAGGCACTTATTGAAACCAGCAAAGAAAAGTTTCATGATGTATATCTTGAGAAACTAAGGAGAGTGGTCGATCCATCGGAAATAGAATTCATAATCCTGGATCACACTGAACCGGATCATTCGGGTAATTTAAAACATTTGCTCGGGTTGGCTCCTGGTGCTACCGTTGTCGGAAGCGGAAATGCCATCCGTTATCTCCGGGAAATGGTAGGAAAGGATTTCAGATCCCTCCAGGTAAAAGACGGGGATACACTGGATCTGGGCAACAAAACACTCCGGTTTATCGGTGCTCCAAACCTGCATTGGCCAGACAGCATTTATACCTATCTTCCTGAGGATAAATTGCTCTTTACCTGTGATTCATTTGGCAGCCATTATTGCAGGGAAGAGATGTTTGATGACATGGTGGGTGATTTCGATGATGCATTCAAGTATTATTTCGATGTTATCCTTAAACCGTTCAGTAAATTCATGCTTAAGGCAATTGACAAAATAAAACCTCTTGAGATCAAGGCGATATGTCCCGGACACGGACCAATCCTTCGTACAAACTGGAAAAAATATGTCGATCTGTCCGAACAATATTCAAGGGAGTATCTTGGGATCAGGGACCGTGAAAGGAAATCCGTACTGATAGCATATGTATCTGCCTATGGCTATACCGGAGATATGGCAAAAGTTATTTCAGAAGGGATTGGAAAAAGCGGGGAGATTGATGTGGAACTGGTGGATATTGAGGATATATCATCCGGCTCGCTGGAAGAAATGATCGTACGGAATGATGCCCTCCTTGTAGGTTCCCCCACCATAAACCAGAATACCCTGATACCGGTTTATAAACTCTTCGGTTTAATCAATCCCTTAAGAGACAGGGGGAAACTTGCTGCAGCATTCGGATCATACGGATGGAGCGGAGAGGCCGTAAAACTGATCGAAGATAACCTGAGGAATCTGAAACTAACCATTGCACAGGATGCGGTGAGCTTTAAATTCTACCCCCATGGGGAAAAAGCCGAAGAACTGGAAAATTTCGGCAGGCAATTCGGAGAAAAACTGCTCAAGCAGGAAACTGCAGAATAGGAATAGCTGGTTCTCGAATTACGAAAAAATGCCGTACGGAACCAATTTGGTCAGTACGGCATTTAATAATAGATCAAAGGTTACGTTAGCCTAGGCAATCTTTATTTCCCTGTTGAGGCTGGTCTGTTCTTCCTCTTTCTTCGGAATGTAAACCGTCAATATACCATTCTTATGAGATGCCTTGATCTTGTCTTTGTCAACCGTGTCAGGCAAAGTGAATGACCTGCAGAAGGAAGAATAATTGAACTCATGTCTTGTAAAGTTCTCGTTCTTTTCTTCATTTTCAACCTTTTTTTCCGTTGAAATGGTAAGAATATCATCTTTCAGATCCAGATGAAGATCCTTTTTTTCCAGTCCGGGAGCTGCCAGCTCAACCTTGTACTGCTTGTCTTCTTCAATAATGTTGACAGCAGGATTCTGATTCATATAGCCGTTGGTCCTGAATACCGGGAAGAAATCATCCCTCATTAATTCATTCGTAAAATCCGGCCATAACATCCTTTTTCTGATAATAGGTAACATTGTTTTGTCCTCCATTTATTTTTAGTTTAACATTGTTTTCTCGTTTGGTGAAGAAGTAACAAAACGGATACCATTTCGTCAGGACTGCAAAAATGGCAGTAAAATGGAAATAAGCGGTGTCAAAATGGCAGTATTTATGTTTGCTGAATGACTCTCTGACTCACGGGGTGACACTGATGTGGCAGGCCAGGCATGCCTCTCCGAGCATGCCTCTCCGAGCATGCCTCTCCGAGCGAGCCTCTCTGAGCGAGCCTCTCATAGCGAGCCTCTCATAGCGAGCCTCTCATAGCGAGCCTCTCTGAGCGAGCCTCTCATAGCGAGCCTCTCTAAATCTTTCATGATTATTATTCACCGGTCCGACGGCTTTCAGCCGTCCGAACAGTGAAATCATATACCAAAATTTTTCGTGCCCTGGCTTTTACTCCACGTTCTTTAACTTGTTCCTTGGACTTTTTGGCAATAGGGGTTGGTGCAAAATTTTGAGCCTTTGCATCCCGGTCCATGGAGAGCTTTACCTTGATGAACAATTGTAGTTGGACCGTTTGCTTGCCTGTACTCTATCCAGG
>CP070687.1:2795623-2798168 GCA_020353115.1 Bacteroidales bacterium | reverse complement strand
ATCCTGATTGGTTTCAGAGATTACGATAGCAGTCCGGAGAATGTTAATCTTGGCAGGATGTCTAACTTGTCTATTGATTACCAGGAAGATCCTGAAATTAAACCGGAAGTTTATGTCTACCCAAATCCGTTTGAGAACTATGTCGACTTTGATATCCGGATGGTTAATACATCACAAGTAAGACTGGAGATCTTTACTACTACTGGAGTCAAGGTTGCTACACTGTATGACGATGTTGCTGAAGCAGATGAATTGGTGAAAGTTAAATTTGATGCCAGTGACAGGCGAGATAATATGTTCATTTACAAACTTTCTACAGAATCAGAAGTAATTACAGGAAAGATTGTCAGACAGAAATAGAAATCATATTCTAAAAAAGGCCCTGCGGGGCCTTTTTTTGTCTCAATTCTTTCGTATCAGGATACCACCTGTCTGGAAACTTTTGTTTTAATTGAAACAACAGGGTGGTTTATTATTGTTCTCTAAAGCAGTAACTGTATATTCAAAATAACTCAAAGATTATTTATCCTATAATCAGTACGATAATAGTACCGTTTCAGGGAAAATATTTTTCATTCAATCATTTTGATGATTTGAAAAAAATCTGGGTAAAGTAGAGAACTCCGTCTGAATTCTCAGCAATTCCTACTCCGGTTAAATTATAATCACCTTCAATATTCGTCTTATGTGCACTGCTATTTATCCAGGAATTAACCACCGCCTCAGCCGTTTCGGATCCTACGGCCACATTTTCAGAAATATTACCTGATCCAAGTTCGGCGATAATCCGGTCTGAGCGTTCAAGAAAGCCTTCATGCCCAAAACTTACTGTACCATCTGCCATATTCTCTGAATGTGTTCTGCATTCATTCCGAATGAAGGAATTCATGTTTAAACTACTGAGACCTTGGGAAATCCTGTATGCATTAATCGCAGAAAGGACCTCTTCTTCCAATTCTTCGAATTTGTACGTTTTCTCGTCATCCTTTTCACATGCCAATCCGGGAATAAGAAGGATGATAATGCCAATCCTTAAA
Source organism: Bacteroidales bacterium (assembly GCA_020353115.1). Taxonomy (GTDB): domain Bacteria; phylum Bacteroidota; class Bacteroidia; order Bacteroidales; family VadinHA17. The sequence continues at coordinate 2,797,131 of CP070687.1, read as the reverse complement.
ATCTTTTCAATCATACTTTCCAATTTTTAGGTAAATAAGTTGTAAAGTAAAACTTTTGAAAATTCTGGCAAAATTGTTTTTTCATCTGTTCGAAATTTCTTAATTCAAAAAAATGACAAAATATTCTAATCTCTCCTGGTTTGGACTTTGTTGTTATTGAGCCATTAAATCCAGGGCAGACCGCGTATTCGGTTTTGAAAATCTGTGATCACTGTAATCTGAAAATAAATACCATAATTTAGAGTCGTATTGATTACATAAATAATTGAACTTCTAAAAGGCGTCTTTCTTAAACCGGAATCCGGTATTCTCAAACACGATATTTTCAATCTATCTTTCATACTTTCCTTTAATCCGGTATTGGTGAAAGGCAATTTTTTCTTTACTTTTAATCTTTATGGTTAGTTCAAATGTTCAAATACGAACTTAATTACCGACATTAAATACTTTCTGTTAAAACCAATCATAAATTATGAGCCACAGCAAATCACACAAAAAGATCCCAAAAGGTCTTTCAAGGAGAGACTTTATTGGAAAAACAACGGCAGCGGCAGCTGCTTTTACGATTGTTCCCCGCCAGGTACTGGGAGGGAAGGGATATACCGCTCCCAGTGATATGGTTAACGTAGCCGGCATCGGGTTAGGAAACCAGGGCGGCAGCGATATTCAGAATATTGCTACTCCGGACGTACCCATTGAGAGGAGGAGGGGCTTCCCCGGGATGTTAATGCAACGGTATGCCGGAATTCAACCGCAGAGGAGCGGATTTACCAGACCGGGAGAGGGCAGGCCACCCAGGCGTGAAGGCGTGGAAGATACGGATGCCCCGGTCCAGATGGGTGCTGCAGGAAGCGAACAAACATTCAAACATGCCAACATCTATGCATTGTGCGATGTGGATTCCGAATATGCCGGGCATATTTTTGCCGGATACCCGAAAGCCAGAAAATATGCTGATTTCCGTGAAATGATCGATAAGGAAAAGGAGATCGATGCCGTGGTGATAGGAACGCCTGACCATACCCATGCCGTAATTGCTGCCTATGCCATGAAGGCCGGGAAACATGTTTTTGTTGAAAAACCGATGGCAAAAACGATCCATGAAGTGCGGTTCCTAAAGGATCTTGCAAAAAAAACCGGCCTGGTTACCCAGATGGGAAACCAGGGACATAACATCGAAGGTACCATGCAGACGGTAGAGTGGATCCAATCAGGAGCCATTGGCCAGGTAAGGGAGGTACATATGTGGTCAAACCGTCCTGTCTGGAAACAGGGCTACTTTGACCGTCCAGAGGGCATACCCGTACCTGAGAGCCTGAACTACGACATCTGGTTAGGACCGGCTCCCGAAAAACCCTACCACCCGGATACCACCCATTTTGCCTGGAGGGGTTTATGGGATTACGGTACGGGAGCCATGGGAGATATGGGGGCACATACATTTGACGCACCGATCTGGGCACTCAAACTGGGAATACCAACCCGCATACAGGCAACCACAACTCCCT
>CP070687.1:2785283-2795523 GCA_020353115.1 Bacteroidales bacterium | reverse complement strand
AGCGATTCATTATGATCCGGATTCACCGACACCCAAAAGCACTTATGTATGGACCATAAGGATCCCCTCAGGAACAATCCTGCGATGCGATGGTGCCACAGGGAATATTGAAATAAATAATTTTCGGGGATCCGCTAACCTGGATGCTGCTGAACTGGAATTGTTGGTTATGGATTGCATTGGGAATTTTCGGGTATCAACAGCCTCAGGGAATTTCAGCGTAACCAATTCCGAGGGTACACTCAATTTCTCTTCTGCCTCGGCAAAAATCGATTTTACTCATGTCGCAGGCTCGTTCAGTATAAGTTCAACCAGTGAAAACATTAATGCTGAAGATATTATGATCACCGATGCAAGTAATTTCAGCAGCAATTCGGGAGATATTAACATCTCACTTAAAGAAACGCTGATGTATGATCTGGAGCTCAAAACCGGCAGTGGAAATGCCGTACTGGATTTTAACGGTCAGGATATTGCCGGCAGTTTTGAATTCATAGCACGAGCCGATAAAGGAAAAATCATTTGTCCTTTCACTTTTGATGAGGAACTAGTCTTCCAGGATGATTTGAATACCTACAGGGGTGAAGAAGATTTTGGCAAACAGGCTGATTATATCAAAAAGAGATGCCGGGTCACCTCTGATTTCCCAGAAATTAAAATGAGAACAGTGACCGGGACAATTAGGGTGAAAAATTAGCTTTGGAAGGCAGGAAGAATTAGTCCTCCGGGATTCCCGTATTCCCTTTTCCAAACATCACCCCTCCAAAAGGAGGGTGTATAAAGTTCGTTATTCACCCACCAATGGAGATTTGTAAGGGAGCGAGATTCCTTATTCTTATTCTTTGCACCCCCGCCTATCAATATCCGAAAATCTCCCGGGCTAGTAGTATTGCCTATCACATTTACCGCCAATCATGGCTTTCATTCACCGGATGACTTTGACAGGCTCTCCCGGCAATGCCCGGTAAGGTGAACTAACCGGAATCATCCGTGAGTTTTCCGACCGGATCTGGTACGGAGTGTCCATAGTTATATCCTCATCAATTTTTCAGGTTAATCGTTGATTTGAACTGCGAAATAATGTAACTTGCAATACGTTGATCTTTAAACAGATTACCCGGGAAATAAAGCCCTGATGCAAACAAGACCGGTTTATTCTTCAACTGGCATCCGGGATGGCATACCCGCATAATAGGAGATGCAGGAGAAAATCGGGAACAACAGGAGAAATTAAACCAGATCCCCTGGTATTACAGGGTCGCTTTCCGGCTTTATTAATTTTTTCGAATTTTCAGGAATGAATAAATCCTTTGTTTTTCCCCTGCTTCTGGGCTTTATTACCCCCCTTTTATTGTTTCCACAGGTTAACAATTACAAAGTCTATTCCGTTGAAGAAGGTCTTCCCAAATCCACGGTCCTTTCGCTGGCTCAGGATTCACGTGGATATCTCTGGCTGGGAACGCAGGGAAGCGGTGCCTGCCGGTTTGACGGATTTGCCTTCTCCATTTACGATAAAGACGATGGACTGGCCAATAATGAAATCAGGAAGATCCTGGAAGACAGCAGAGGGAACCTCTGGTTCGGAACATTTGGCGGTCTCAGTTACTATAACGGTTATCATTTTAAAACGATTTGTGACACGACCGGTTTGCTGGGGAACCAGGTACTTAGTTTACTTGAGGACTCTGAAAATCATATATGGGCAGGAACAGACCAGGGTCTGAACAGAATCGAGGTCTTCGGCATGAATGATTCCGTCCGTGTTAAGACCTATTCCTATCGCGAAGGTTTAAATGCATATCTGATATTTGATATTTATGAAGACCGGTATAACCGTCTCTGGCTGGCCACCTTCACTGAAGGTATATATATCGTATCGTTTGATAATGAAGAGATCCTGGATGTCATTCATTTATTCGGCGGGATTATTCCGGGTGATAATATCACCAGCATTGAAGAAGACAATGAAGGAAATCTCTGGTTCGGAACCTGGGGTACAGGAACTTTCAGGCTTGAAGGATTTACAGAATCCGATCCCGGGTCCATAACTGTGTATAACACGTCCGGCGGACTTGCAGACGATATTGTCTGGGATATTATGCGCGACACAAAAGAGCGTCTCTGGTTTGCTACGGATAAATCCGGAATTCTCAGGCTGGATGAAACCGGATTCAAAGAATACTCGGATAAGGAGGGCTTTCCCGATAACCAGGTTTTTTGTTTGCTGGAAGATATGGAAAAAAATATATGGGCGGGGACCATTAATAAGGGACTTGCCAGGCTGATCGGCGATCACTTTTCCCATTTCACGGAAGAAGAAGGCCTCCCCGCAGACCTGGTTTTCGACATTGAACAGGACAGCAACGGGGATTTCTGGCTGGCCACCAGGGGAAGCGGATTAGTTAAAATGACCTATACCGGCAACAAATTGGATTTTAAAACCTATACAACGGAAGACGGATTGCCGGACAATTATCTGAATTCCCTCTCATTTGACCGTAACGGTAACCTGTGGATCGGAACAATGGAACATGGAATTTCTGTATTCAACGGAGAAGTATTTACCAGCTACACGACCGATGACGGTTTGACGAATAACCAGATTAATTTCATTTTAGCTGATAAACAGGGCATTGTATGGTGTGGCACCAAATACGGGATCAGCCGTTTTGACGGAACAGGGTTCTTTGCTATAACAGGAGATAATTTTGAGATACTTCCACATAACGATATACAAACCATTATTGAAGACGGAGACGGAAATATCTGGATCGGCACCTATGACGGTCTTGTACGGTTCCGGGAGAGCCAGATGCAAACCTTCGATGAAGTGGAAGGACTGAATCATAAACAGGTTTATGCTCTCTCGGAAGATGGTCAGGGGAATATCTGGATAGGAACATATGGCGGAGGACTTTACAGGTATGACGCTTCCACGTCGGAAGAAAAACCGATACATGAAATTGCCAGAGATACATTGTTGAGTTCGAATGACATTCTCTCTCTGGTTTTTCAGGATGACAGAACGCTTTTGGTCGGAACAAACAAGGGATTCGATAAACTGACTCTGGATACGGATCTGAATATTGTAAACGTTAAGAGTTACAATAAATCAAACGGGTTTTTCGGTATTGAAAATAATATGAACTCCATTTACAGGGACAGGGATGGATGTATCTGGTTTGGCACCGTTAAAGGCCTTACGCGGTATGATCCGTCGGTAGAAAAGATTAATCCGAGGCCGCCCGTTATTCACCTTGGCGAACTTAGCTTGTCCTACATGAATATCGATTGGTCTTCTGAAGCGGATAGTATCTCTCCCTGGTTTTTCTTACCAATCGACCTGAAACTTCCGTATCACAAAAACCATCTCACGTTCAAATTGTCAGGCATTTCCCTGAGCAATCCGGATGCTGTCAGATACAAATACAGGCTTGATCCCCAGGATAAAGAGTGGTCACCGGCATGGCAATTACCAATACAAACCTTTTCAGGAATCTCTCCGGGCGACTATACCTTCATGGCAATTGCCATGAGCGAAGAAGGCATCTGGAATGAAGAATCCTTTGAGTTCCGGTTTACCATTAAGCCACCCTTCTATCAGACGTTTTGGTTCATTACATTAATGGTACTAATAATCATCATTGGCATCATCGCGTATATCAAGTATCGTGAAAGAAAACTCATACGGGAAAAGCATATCCTTGAACAGAAAGTCGAGGAACGGACGGTTGAAATCAGGCGTCAAAAATCCGAGATTGAACAAAAAAACAGGTTTCTGGAGGAGGCAAATGAAGAGATTACCTTGCAGAAGGAGATCATTGAAAAGAAGAATATTGACATCACCGACAGCATAAGGTATGCAAAGAGAATACAGGAAGCGGTATTGCCATCGGAAAAAATATTGCAGGATTTCATGGTTGATTCGTTTATCCTCAACCTCCCAAAAGATATTGTCAGTGGTGATTTTTACTGGATAAAACAAAAAGACGGATCACTGATTATTGTCGCGGCCGACTGCACCGGGCATGGAGTTCCGGGAGCATTTATGAGCCTGCTGGGCATAACCTTTCTGAATGAAATCGTTGAAAGAGATCAGGTCGTATCACCCGACAAAATTCTGAATACCCTCCGTGAAAACGTTATTAAACATTTGAAACAAAGGAGAATCGAATCGGGATCGAAAGACGGAATGGATATGGCAATCTGCACCCTTGACACCAAATCCAAAAAGCTTTCATTTGCCGGTGCCAACAATCCGCTGTATCTGGTAAACAAGAAAGAAGTAAAGGAGATCAAGGGAAACAGGATGCCTGTCGCCATTCATGCAAAAATGAACCGGTTTACCCACCATGACATTCCTGTTATGCCCGGGGATTCTTTTTATATTTTTTCCGATGGGTATGCGGACCAGTTTGGAGGACCGGAGGGCAAGAAGTTCAAATACAAACGGCTGAGAGAGCTCCTTTTCAGGATCAGGGATAAAACCATGGATGAACAGAGGGAGATTCTGCTAAAGACCCACATGGAATGGAAAGCTGAATATGAACAGGTTGACGATATCGTCATAATCGGATTTAGGATTTGATACCTGTTTGCTTCGAAAGCTGTACATACGATATAAAGTAATGAATTTCCCATTTTAAGAATAACCTAAATTCTCATACTATGAAATCAAAGCGATCACAAATGAATCACCTTTCCCGAAGAGCCTTTATAGGCCGTTCGGCTGCTACGGCTGTTGGACTTACCATCCTTCCCGGTCATGTGGTTAGCGGGTTCGGGCATATCCCTCCCAGTGACAAACTGAATATTGCAGGTATAGGGATAGGCGGTAAAGGAGCAGTTAACCTCAGGAACATGAAAGGACAGAATATCGTCGCTCTTTGTGATGTGGATTGGGATTATGCAGCACCTGTGTTCAAGGAGTATCCTAAAGCCGGAAAATGGAAAGATTATCGGCGGATGATTGAAGAGCAGAAGGATATTGATGCCTGTATGATTGCCACACCCGATCATACTCATACGATTCCGGCAATGCTGGCCATGCAGGCAGGTAAACATGTATATGTGCAGAAGCCATTAACCCACTCGGTCTGGGAATCCCGACAGCTTACTCTTGCCGCAAAGAAGTACAACCTGGCAACCCAGATGGGGATCGAAGGTCATTCGAACGACAATGTCCGGAAAGTTGCCGAGTACATCTGGAACGGTACCATCGGGGAGATCCGGAAGGTCCATACCTGGACAAACCGTCCTATATGGCCACAGGGGCTTGACCGACCTGCCGAAAAAGCGGAAATCCCGGAAACCCTGGAGTGGGATCTCTTCCTGGGCCCGGCTCCATGGCGTCCGTACCATCCCGCATATACACCCTGGAATTGGAGAGGATGGTGGGATTTCGGTACGGGAGCCTTGGGAGATATGGGATGCCACGTACTGGATCTCGTATTCTATTCACTGAAATTAGGCTATCCGGTAGCCGTTGAGGCCAGCTCAAGTCCCGTCAACAATGAAAGCCCGCCTATAGCATCACAGATTGAATATACCTTCCCGGCACGGAAAGACCTTCCGAAACTTGCCATGCCGGAAGTTAAAGTAACATGGTCCGACGGCGGATTGCTGCCTCCGCGTCCTGAAGAACTTCCCGACGGAGAATCCTTGGGAAGCCCCGGAGGAGGAAACCTTTTCATCGGTACAAAAGGAAAGATCATTTGCAGCAATTATGGCGGTGATTATAAACTGCTTCCTCAGGATCGTGAATTCCCCGAACCCGAAGAGACGGTCGATCGGATCCCCGATCATCCGCTTGGTGGCGGAAGACACGAAATGGACTGGGTAAGAGCATGTAAGGAGAGCCCGGAAAACCGAAGTGATCCCTGCGCCAGTTTTGATTACTCCGGACCGCTATCCGAAATGGTGCTTATGGGAAACCTGGCCATACGCCTGCAACAACTGAACCGGAAACTGAAATGGGACGGTGGGAATATGAAAATTACAAACATCGGTGCGGAAGATAAGCTCAGGTACCGAAGCCAGGCAGGAAGTTCCGCCGGATCAAGACGAGGATGGCAGGAGGTAAGTGCACTGGATTCAGCAAACGAATGGATAAACCATACATACCGTGAAGGCTGGGCATTCTGACCTTGCCGAGACACGATATTCCATGTTTTTTATTCATTGACCCGGGGCGTTTCGGGATAACTCATATACCTCTCAATGCAATACGATGGTATGGCCATACCTGTCCCGGATAATATATCCATATCTGTGAAACAGGTACTGATTACCGGTGGAGCCGGGGGACTGGGAAAGCATACCGCCCTCTACCTGGCAAATAAAGGCTGGCACATATATGCTGCGGATAACGATCAGGCAGGACTGCACAAACTGGAAAAACAACCGGGCATTACACCTGTTTTCATGGATATCACCGATGAAAATTCGGTAAATATGGCTTTTAACAAGGTATCCGGTATGACGGACGGACTCGATGCAATAGTAAACCTTGCCGGGATACTGATCCTGGGTTCCGTGGCCGAACTGCCGGCAAAGGAGATCGAACGGATATTGGACATCAACCTTCTCGGTGCGTACAGGACAAACCGGAAATTTCTTCCGTTACTGGTAAAACACAGCGGACGTATCATCAATATTTCATCCGAGACGGGCTGGCAGACTGCCGCTCCTTTCAACGGACCCTATGCCCTCAGCAAGCATGCACTGGAAGCTTACTCGGATGCACTGCGCCGTGAATTAAGCCTTCTGAATATTCCCGTAATCAAAATCCGGCCGGGACCTTTTAAAACAGGCTTTACACAAGAGATTGGAAACCTGTTTGCCAATGCCCGGCAAAATTCCATATTCTTTAAGGAAAACCTTTCCATTGCCCTGCAACTGTCGACCCGGGAATATGAGAAAGCCGCTGATCCCGGTATACTGGCCAGGACTATCCATAAAGCGATAACCAGAAAAAAACCGAAGATCCGCTATTCCGTGAAACCGGACAAATTCCGGGTGATCCTTGAATTAATACCTGTCAGGTGGGCCGATTTTATTATTAAAAGTTTGATCCGGAAGCAAAAAACCAATTAACTCAAGTTCTGAATCAGGAAATTATAATATAAATCATGAACAGAAGGAATTTTTTCAGAGCCATGGCAGCATCACCTCTGGTAATGAAATCATTAAATTCATTGTCGGTTGCCAATAAGCCTGTAAAAGAGCATATAACAGGTCGCGGCCAAACAGCCGATCCCTGGCTGGAGGTCAATATGGATAATATTGCCTGGAATACTGCTCAAATAAAACAACGGGTCGGTAACCGACCGGTTATGGCTGTTATTAAAGCTAATGCTTACGGACACGGTTTGCTGGAAATGGCAAGGTACCTTGAAAAACAGAATGTGGATGCCCTGGCCGTTGGAAAAACCGCGGAAGCACTTATTCTCAGAGAGAATGGCATCCGGATTCCGCTGCTGAATTTCGGTCCGTATTCCCGGGAAGAAGCAAAACGGATAGTGGCATTAAAAATCATTCAATCGGTTTATAACGATAATTTCATATGGCTTGCAGAGGCTGCTCAAACAGAGGACAAGACGGCGCCGGTACATATAAAGATCGATACCGGACTGGGGAGGGTAGGCGTTCCGTATTACAGGGCTTTACCATTGATTGAAAAGATCGCCGATACAAAAGGGATCCGGATCGACGGTATCTTCACCCCCTTCACGGAAGACCAGGAATTCGACCGGGTTCAGCTTTCCCGTTTTCTTGAAGTTTGTGAATCGGCTAAGAACAAAGGGATAGAGACAGGTATCCGGCATGCAGCCAGCAGTGCAGGTATGATCTCCTTTCCCGAAAGTTACCTGGACATGGTGCGGCCAGGCATTGCCATTTACGGCCAGTATCCCTCCACCCGGGCATTTGAAGAACGGGAAATCGACCTGAAGCCCGCCATGTCGTTAAAATCACGAATTGTTTATTTGAAAATGCTTCGAAAGGGCGATTCGATTTCATACCACCGCTCATATACGGCATTAAAAGAAACCCTTGTCGCCACAATTCCCACCGGGTATTCGGATGGTTATCCCTACCAGGCGGGGGATAAAGGTGATGTATTGATACGTGGCAAACGATGTCCGGTTATCGGACTGGTCACTGCCAACCATTTTACCGTTGATGTATCGGGTCTGGAAAGGGTTGATATGTATGATGAAGTGGTTATGTTTGGTCAACAGGGCAATCGGGAGATCACCGTGGAAGAGGTTGCCTCCCGGGCAGGTACATCGGTGTACAAGATCCTGATCGGGATGAATCCCCTGTTGCCGAAGATTTATAATTAACAATGAATTATCAACAGCATAAACCGTATAACGGAGTATGAATCTCAGTATTAAGCCCTAAAAGTTATCTGCCATTGAAATTCCAACTAAAAAAATATTTGGGGTTTGGTTTCGGAGCTTCTGGCCGACTCCGGGAATTGGCATCCATGGATCATTTGTTTTAATCAATCTCTGTTAAAGTATTGCTGTCCGATTCGAAATTCCCTTTGAGGAACAGTTCTTATTATCCCTTTAACGAATTTGATTATCGCAACGGATTTCGTTAATGAACAATAAAAATGCAATGAATTGGTATTTAATCCTGATCGATCTTTGGACTTTCATTCCGCAACAAGCTACGGTGAACCTTGCCAGCCGCCAGCCTGTGGCTGGCAGGCAGAGAGGATGTAAATCAGAAAGTCTGAATTCTGTGGTAAACGGTAGCCAACATACTTTTTGCAGCCTTATTGATCTTCCTCCCATCCCGGGGGTAATCCCTTTTCAAGGCGTGAAAGTTCCTGGATAAAGGCGTCGCGGTACCATTCCTCCCTGATAACAGGCAGGGCAGTCAGTGCTTTGGAATATCCCTGATATTTGCCGATACAATACCGGATAAAGCCATCGAGACATTCAAAGGAGAGAATATCGTTCCTTCCTCTGAATATGCTAGGATTCGGGGGATTTTTTAACGCGAAGATCTGTATGGTATAAAAAGGGATCTCTGTAATTTTTTCCGGGCGGTTGAAGAATCCCGGATCCGGGTCCTGGCCAACAACTATATCAGAAAGTTCGTGTTGATCAACAACGCGGGCTTCATCGAATCCCACCTCACGTAATTCTCCCAGCAACCCTACGGCCCGTTGTTTTTGTGCAAAACTCCCGAGCGTATAGATAAAGCCATCACTGACCGGTTGTTCACGAATGTAACGTAACTCTTCCATATCATAACGGTCAAAGAAGTCTTCCGGCAGTTTTTCCTCAACTTTAATAACGATAACGGAATAATTCAGGGCATTCCTGGGCCTCAAATATTCCGGAATTTCTATCTCTTCGCGAATTTCCGTAAGCAAATCCGATTTAAGAATCTTGATTTCTACCCGTCGATAGTATCTGGGATCATTCAGATCCTCAATTTCCCGGTATTGATCCCTGGAAATGGCCATAATTTCACCAATCCCTTTGGTTAGGAGACGTTCTTTTGTTATCCCTTTATTGAAAAGGTAGGCAGCAACCGAATTTGCCCTCCTCCCGGATAACTGGTAATTATAGGCTTTACTTCCAACCGTGTCCGTATACCCGATCACTTCAAAATCAAGTTCGGGGTATTCATGCATGAACGAAGAGATTCTTTCCAGTTTCAGCCGTTCATCCCTCGAAAGGGAGAAATCATCAAATTCAAAATAGATGTTTTGTATAAAGAGGTACCTGCCTTTGGCAATCTCTTCCGGAACCAGTCTTGTATTTACGGCAACATCCCTGGAATGAAAGTCCTTGTTGACTGAGAGGTGATGTATCTGGGTTTCGTAACCCGGGGATGTATATACCAGCTGATAATTCCCCGGGGGTACCAAAAATTCATATTTGCCGGTTTCGCGATCCGGTTGTACCGTTCCAATAGTTTCACCGCTAACCGTGTCTATCAGGCTGACCATAATGGTAGAATCCAGCTCAATATTCGAATCCTTCAGACGGGCCGTTCCGCGCAATGAAATTCCTTGCGGAGGTTTTTCCGAACGGAGGATCAGCCGGTAAATGGATTTTTCTCCTGGATTTTCCCGTTCATAGTGTGCATAATATACCGTATCCCCCTTTCCGAGCGGGGAGATAAACTTATCATCATCGGTTGTACTGACCGGATACCCCAGGTTAACAGGCAGGGACCAGTTTCCACTTTTGGTTCGTTCACTGTAGAAATA
>CP070687.1:2761952-2785183 GCA_020353115.1 Bacteroidales bacterium | reverse complement strand
AGAGTCGATGAACTGGCAACCAAATACGGTTTCAGGTATGGTAGTGTTTATGTTAAAAATGCAAAGACACGCTGGGGGAGTTGCTCAGCAAAGAATAACATCAACCTGAATCTTCATCTTATGCGTATTCCGACACATCTGAGAGATTATGTTATTCTCCATGAACTGGTTCATACCGTTCATAAAAATCATGGACAGGAGTACTGGGCATTACTCGACTGTATTACAGGAGAGGCCAGACTTTTTGAAAAGGAATTAAAAAAACATAGCATCGAACTGGTCTAAACAGTGAATGAGGTTTCACTTTATATGAAAAAGATACTGCTTATATTGACATTTTTTTCTCTGGTGTTCAGGACCGTTGCACAACGTGAAGAAATACTCCATTATCCGTATCGATTGAACGATAAAAGTGATACCATTATTGATCCTTTTTCCCTTAAAAAGGAGGTTTTAAAAAAAGGGGAGGAATTCAAACTGGATTCAATATATGAATTTGACTGGAGTACCGGAATCAATGAATGGATCCTGGTTTTCAGCAGTCTTCATACCTATAATATTGATCACACGCGTGACTATTCTATATACCGGACAAGGGATGCGGACTCCTGGTTGAATTATTTGGCTCAGTATTTTACCTATGATGGAAATGGAAACAGGGAAACAGAATTGGTAAAAGCATGGAATGAATCACTGCAGGAATGGCTCAATTATAAACGATATCTTTTCTCATATAACGATTTTAACAATCTCACCCAGTACATATATCTGAAATGGAACAGTACCTTTGAGGTATGGAATAATTATGCGCGTTATATCTATGATTATGATGAAGAGCAGAACTGGATTTACTATGAACGGCAAGATTGGAATCCGGATAGTCTGAGATGGGAACTGAATTACCGTTTCATTTATACGTATGAGAATGGTCTGAAAACATCAATGCTCCGCCAAAACTATAACACACTCGATTCAGCCTGGGTGAATAATAACAAACACGTATATAATTATGATACTTCAGGAAATCTGATTGAGGAAATTCAGTTTGTTTGGCAATCAGAAAGTTCAACATGGGTTGAAACTACCAGAATAACATTCATCCGGGATCAGGAAAACCAGGTAACTGAAAAAATCTATCAGACCTGGATTACAGGAGCATGGGAAAATACCGTCAGGTATACCTATCAATATGAATTTCCCGGCAAGGAAAAAGAGATTGATTATTTTATTTGGGATGGGGAAAGCTGGATTGTAAATTACAGATACCTCTATGAATATGATGTGGCTGGTATCCTGACCAGGGAAACGGATCAGAAATGGATAACCACTAAAGGGAATTGGGAAAACGATTATAAATGGGAGTATTACTCTTCAAGATTTTATTATCCACTTGAGGCCGATATTACAGATAGTACAAATATTTCCTGCCATGGATATCAGGATGGAAGTGCAACAGTAACACCCTCCGGTGGCACACCGCCTTATACCTATCTGTGGGATGATCCGTCAGGAACGACCGATTCAACGATTTATGGATTATCGGCCGGACAATATTATACGGTAACGGTTACGGATGCCGATTTGAATTCGGTAAAAGACAGCGTGATTCTTTCAGAACCGGATTCCCTGCATACGTATTTCTCAGACAGCACCAATATATCCTGCTATGGATATTCCGACGGGAGTGCAGTCATTTCTGTATCGGGAGGTACACCACCCTATTCATACCTTTGGGATGATGAAGGATCAAGTACCGATTCGGTTGTATTCGGGCTTATTGCAGATACCTGGTATCGTGTTCTGGTTACAGATAACCACCAGTGTGAAAAGGAGGACAGCATCATTCTTTCCCAACCGGAACCTTTGAATACCAACTTCTCTGACACGGGTAATGTATCCTGTTATGGTTATTCCGATGGATGGACAGTTATTACGGTATCCGGTGGTACGCCTCCGTTCACCTACCTGTGGGATGATGAGTTGAACACCACCGATTCCGTTGTATACGGGTTATCGGCCAATATATGGTATCACATTCTTGTTACTGACAGTCATCTATGCTGGAAATCCGACAGCATCATTCTTACACAACCACTTGAGATCATAACAGGTCCGGTTTACGGAGACATCCAGGTTGATCAGTATGATACCGTAACATACCGGGTTGAGTCGGATCCGTTATCAACCTATTCATGGGAAATCACCAATGGAACAATATACTATAACGAGGGGGTTGACAGCATAATAGTTATCTGGAATCAGTCCGGCCAGGGTATCGTAACTGTGGTTGAAACGGCTGCTAATGGGTGTTCGGGAGACGCAGTCAGTGCATATATTTCCATCTCACCTACCGGGATAATTGATAATGAAATTCCACTCTTTCAAATTACTCCAAATCCGGCAGAACAATTTATTACCATTAACACCAGATTCAGTGGTCCGGTCCTATGGGACCTGAGTGTATACGATCTCACAGGGAAATGTACTATAAAATATTCATATCTGCAGGATAATTCCCTGTCCATTTATGTTGGTAACTGGAACAAGGGAGTTTACTTTTTCAGGCTTACCAGTAGAGAAGGTATAGTTATTCGAAAGGTGATTGTTAAGTAGGAAACAGGGGGTTTGGAACGATTTATCACAAAGTCTGGAGATTAACTTCTCAGCGCTGACCGGCTGATGTAATCTGATATTACCTTATTCAGCAGGTCAACATATTCTTTTGCTTTTGTCTGACCGAATATCTTTTCAAATTTCTGAAGCAGAAATTCCCGGATATCACTCTCCCATTCAAAATAGGAAAGGGTGGAAATCTTTCCAGGACTCTTTTTTTCAAAGGTCCGTTTAATGATATTGACCTGTGTTTGAAATGCCATGTAGGCTTTTATCAAGGTTTTGAATTCTGGGGAGAAGAAATTCTCGAGTAACCGTATCTCACTCGGCATAATCTCATAGGTAATTTCATAAAAATTATTGAATGATTTTTCCCAGTTGATAAAATGGATAAAATAGTTAGATATCTTAAATACTTCCTTGCTTTTTTTGGGTTCAATGCTTTTTACGAAGAGCCCTTTGATTTCATTAAGATAGAGTTCCTTAATGTTATCATCCAGGATGTGTGCCACATCCGTTGTATGCTTTGAATACTCAATGGTAAAGTTAAGGGCTGAAAAATTCTTATTATCGAAAGGCTGATTCAGATGAATGATCCTGGTCAAAAGGTTAATTTCGTCGAGGAACAGGTCATAAATCGGGAAAAGCTTCTGGCTGAAGACCTTCTTAAAAAATGTTTCTGTGAAATAACCCTGCAGGATATACTTGATCAGCTCGTGATGGTTACTGGTAATTTGTTTCAGATCTCCCCGGTACATCTGGCAATACTCCGCAATCTTACTGCGAATATTTATGGTTTTGCTGTTGTAGGATAATTTTATATCGACAGGGAAAAAAGCATCTGCCGCAAATGGAGTCACATTATCGGATTTGTTCAGAAAATGTTTGATTTGTAATCTATACTCCTCTATCTTCTCTTGCATCTTTCTTAAATATTGTCCTGAAAAGTATGTTTTCCAATGACAATTTACAAAATGTTTAAAATCTTTTTGAATTTTTTTTGATTTTGTCGCAAGTGTTTGAAACAACAGCTGCATAAATTCTGGTCATGGTATTTACTCATCTATCTGGAAATAAAAAGAATAACAAGGTTCCGGGTTCGGTTATAATCCTTACTTTTTAAAAGTTGGTTGCTCCCTATTGGGCATATTCTTTCCGTTTATCGGAAATAAAAACGCCCCCCCAAATTTCATTTTGACAGATCCGGGATATGAGTTTTGGATTCTTTGGGATCCAATTCGGCATTGTACTACAGAATGCCGATAAGTCGCATTTTTAAAACCCTTGGAGCAGGATTGGAGAGTACTACGATTTTATGGATAGCGGCGCCGGTTACCGGATTGATCGTACAGCCGATCATAAGGCACATGGATGATAATTCCTGGACCGGTTGGGAAGGAAGTGTCCCTGTTTTCTGAAGGGATCTATCCTTGCATCCATTGCTTTGCATAATATGCCTAATTCACCTTTTTATGAATTGCAGCGGGGATACTCTGGATTATGAAATTCGCAATAAATATTTGAAAAGAATTTCATCCAAGTAAAAGTTGAGCAGAATCAAATTGAAATTAAGAACCGATCAGGGAAAAACATTCCTGTCATCTATTTGAAAAGGAAAATATGTTTTACAAGGGAGAAAATCTTGTTGCAGAAAGAAATTATTAATCCTCCGGGTAATGGTAATGACAATTAATAGTATCTTTATATTCCCTCAATCGAAAGGTTAAAGTAAATGAATTGTCAAATGAAATATCACAATTGAGTATGAATAATATTAAGTTCAAACCCGGAGTATTATTTGGTAAAGATGTAAAGAATCTTTTCGATTATGCCAATGAATACGATTTTGCCATTCCTGCTGTAAATGTTGTGGGAACGAATTCGGTCAATTCCGTACTGGAGACGGCCAGAGAGGTGAATTCACCAGTAATCATTCAATTCTCGAACGGAGGTGCGGTTTTTTTCGGAGGGAAAGGTCTTTCGAATGAAAACCAGCAGGCTGCAATTGTCGGTGCTATTTCAGGTGCACAGCATGTTCATACACTTTCTGAATACTATGGTGTGCCTGTCGTACTGCATACCGACCATGCGGCAAAGAAACTTCTTCCATGGATTGACGGACTACTTGATGCTGGAGAGTTGTACTATAAACAACACGGCAGACCGCTTTACAGTTCTCATATGCTTGATCTTTCCGAAGAACCGATTGAAGAAAATATTGCTATCAGTAAAAAATACCTTGAAAGGATGAATAAACTCGGGATGACTCTGGAGATTGAGCTGGGAGTTACCGGCGGTGAAGAAGATGGAGTTGATCATTCCGATGTGGACAGTTCGCGTTTGTATACTCAGCCCGAAGAGGTTGCTTATGCTTACGGGGAATTAAAAAAGGTGAGTGATAATTTTACCATCGCGGCCGCATTCGGAAATGTACATGGAGTTTATAAACCGGGTAATGTTGAGTTAAAACCAATTATCCTTAAAAACTCACAGGAGTATATTCAAGGAAAATACGGAACAGGTCCGAATCCCGTGAATTTTGTATTCCATGGAGGTTCCGGTTCGGAGAAACATCTGATAAAGGAAGCAATTGAATACGGAGCCGTAAAAATGAATATCGATACGGATATGCAATGGGCATTCTGGGATGGAATTCATACCTATTATAAGGAGAAAAGAGATTATTTACAGGGACAAATCGGCAACCCGGAAGGTGAGGACAAACCGAATAAGAAATACTATGATCCCCGCACCTGGTTGAGATATGGAGAGCAAAGTTTTATTGCCAGACTTAAAGAAGCTTTTAAGGACCTGAATGCACTGAACAGAAATCCTTAAGATTTTACAATCTGACATTCAAGCCCGGGGTAAATTATCCTTTTGCCGGATATCCGGGTTTTGAAGTTTTCATTATATCAAATACTCCGCAAAACGAAAACAATCCACGTATTGTTTTCTATTTTATTTCCTTTGATAATGATTTTCTCAGGTTATCCTCGGGAAAGAATGAAACCACTCCATAAACAGCCCCGTCATATATATGATAGTAAAACGAAACCGGGTATTCAAACCGGATATCTTCTCTACCTTCTCAATGGTTGGGGGAAAGAGGAGCAGGTAGCCTGGCCGGTGATATTGTTTCAGCATGGCCAGGGGAAAGGCCCAATAGTCTTAATCTTGAAAAATTAAACGACCCCCCGAAAATTGTGGAAACAAAAAATTTGCCCTTTATTAACATATCACCGCAATGTCCGTCCGGATAATGGTAAAACCCACCGATTCGGGATGAATTACTGAATGAAGTAACCTAATATAACATACTGTATGCTAGCCGTATACATATCACTATCCGGGCTCTGTGAAGGGACATGAAAATGATGTTGATAAAGAAGCTGCCGGGGAATGATCAACCGTCTTGAAAGAAATGAAGATTATTCCTCCGTTACCAGGATTATACAAACCAGACGGGTACAAAAAGCCTCCTCTGCCAGTTAACTTGCCTGCTGTAATTTAGATTGAATTTTTATACCTGTACAAGAGAAAAGGTTATTAGCTTCTATATCTTTGATTATCCAATTTTAATATATTTAATCAGTTACTTAAATGAAGATCATATCTATTGATAACGTAACGAAAGCCAGGGTTGAAATGGAAGGTGCACATAAAGCCTTTAAGCAGGTACCGCTTTCCGGTAAAGATGGTGCTCCGGTATATTCATACCGTGTGTTTTCCATTGAACCGGGTGGTTATACACCATATCACCGGCATGATTATGAACATATGAACTACATTATTGAGGGTCATGGTGTTCTTGTAAATGAGAGGGGTGAAGAAAAGGAGATCAAACGGGGTGATTTTGCACTCGTAATGCCCAATGAGAAACACCAGTACAGGAACAAATCGGAAAATCAGCCACTGGTTATGATATGTGGTGTACCAAAAGAATACGAGTAAATTGTTAATACTTTGTTAATTGGTGGCTGTTTAAGAACGTTTTTTTTCTTCCATATTTTCATATATTTACATGGTTTACAATTTCTTCTTCATGTAAATAACTGATTTTGAGACGAAGAAAAACCAAAGAGGATTATTTAAAGCGGACCAACAGGTATACGATCATGTTCAATGACAGGGAACTGAATGCCCTGAATGCATTTTTCGAGAGATATAAGATAAGTAACAGGTCCAGATATATGAGGGAGGCTATTATTACTGCAATTCTGAAGAAATTTGATGAGGATTATCCGACCCTGTGGGAAGAGAAGGAGCCAAACCTGTTCAGTAAGAATTTGAACTGAGAATCAGGGTCGCATGTTTGCAGAAAAAAACCCTGAGGATTTTCTAAATCGGAATACCTGTAGTAAGAAATCCTCAGAATTTTTCGACTTAAAAGGCAAATCAGGCAAATTTCACCGGGATAACCATCTGCACGATAACCGGTTTACCATTCTGTTTACCAGGCTTCCATTTTTTACTTGTAAGTCTGATTAATCTGATTGCTTCTTTGTCAAGCAAAGGATGTATTCCCCGGATAACTTTCACCTCCTTCACTGATCCATCAATGTCTACCAGGAATTCCACAAATACATTTCCTTTTATACCTGAACCTTTCAGGCTTTCAGGATATTTCAGGTGTTGCTGAATGAATTTTTTCAAGCCTTCTGCATTACCCGGGAATTCCGGCATTGTCTCAACGCTTGTGTATAGTTTTTCTTCTTTCTCAACTTCAATTGCCTCCTCATCGGAGATAAAAACTTCCACATCATAGGCAGCCTGTTCTTTCAATATACCACTGCCTGTTTTTGATTTCCTGCCCGAGAGAGGCGCTGCAGCTACTCCCCGGATAGCGTAATTATTACCGCCTACAGCATAGTTACTTACACCTTCAGGTAAGGGAAGTGGTTGTTTGACCGTTGTTAGATTCCCTCCCTCATTTCGGATTTCCGAATCAATAGCGATAAAGGAGGTATAATTGGTAAGCAGGTTATACTTTAATCCGAGAGCGGTAATTTGCTCGGCATGTTCTTCTGAATAGCGGCCAATTGAATTGTAGTCATCAAGTATTCTTATCCTTTCACGTGCCCAGAGGTATTTTAATCCTTTGTTGGTTTGCATCGGTTTGCTCCTGCCGACATCAAGGCTTACCTGGTACTGGCCTTTTCCACTTAAACCGGTAAGCGTTATTTTCCCATTCGGCTTGCCTTTCCATTTTCCATAAACGATTACCGGCCGTTCAGCGAGTACATCAGGAATTGTGATCGGTTCTGTATCAAACGTTTCGAATCCCTCGAATTTCATATCAATGTTTGTAAGTACGGGATTCTGAATATATTTCCTGAACTTCGTTGCTTCGGGTGATGCTTCACTCTGATTTGTAATTACAAAGGATTCACCCATACCAACGTGCGCCATACCTTCAAGGAGAAAGCGATTGACTGACGTTCCAATCCCGAACGTAAAGAAATTCGCATTACCAAGGTTATTCCTGATAAGATCAAACGCCTCTTTTTCAATGGCGACATATCCGTCGGTGGCAATGATAAAACTTCTGGAATATTCTTCCGTTCCTTTGAGTGCCAGCGCCTTCTTTAATGCGGGTAACAACTCTGTCCCGCCACCGCCACGCTGGTTATCAATGAATTGCAATGCCCTGTTGATATTTTCTTTATTTGCAGCCAATGATTGATCGGATAAAAGTTCCGAGCCACCCGCAAAGAGAAGAACATTAAATCTGTCATTCGGTTTCAGGTTTACGATAAGGTTTCGAAGCAGTGATTTTGAAATATCAAGGGGAAACCCAAACATGGAACCGGATACATCAACAATAAAGACATATTCTCTGGGAGGTATAATATCCCTGGTAACGGATTCAGGTGGTTGGATCATTGCAAGGAAGAAATTCTCATCGGTTCCTTCATAAAGCAGTAATCCAGTCTGAATTTTGTTGCCGGCCAAGCGATATT
Organism: Bacteroidales bacterium; assembly: GCA_020353115.1. GTDB lineage: Bacteria > Bacteroidota > Bacteroidia > Bacteroidales > VadinHA17. The sequence continues at coordinate 2,776,607 of CP070687.1, read as the reverse complement.
GAACAATAAAATCCCTGTTTCCTCCTGATTTTTCATTCTGTTTTAAACCGATCTTTGCCGTTCCCGGATCAATATAGTTGATGTTCACGTTATGGGAGGTGCACCGTACATCCTGGATGGGCATACCGGCAGCGATTCCAACTGAAATATCAAACGAATAAAAAGGTTCTTCCCCTTCCCTGGTATAGGGATTCGCTATCCAGCCTTCCCCGGATGCGGCGTTTTCAGCCGGCATATTGGAATATCGTGGTCCTACTACGGTTGGATAGATGAATTCATATACGCTGTTTTCAGGGACCAGAAGTTCGGTATAATGCATCTCGACCGTAATAATATCCCCTGGCAGGATATTGGCGACGTTCATCTGGAATACATTTGGCCTCATCTGTTCCAGAAGGGATGCGGATTTTCCATCGGCTTTCGCCTGCTCATAATTTTGCCGTGCCTTCCCTTTTTCCTGTATGATTGCAATGATTTCCCGTTCTCCGATAGTCATTTTCATTTCGTAAACTGCAGCTCTTGTTGAAGCAGGGAAAACATAAATGGCCTCCAGGACATTTTTACCCTCGTTTTTGTAAACCTGGGTTATCTTCACATCCGCAATCACTCCGGCGATGTTTACATCGGCCCTGGTTTCTTTAAGAGGCAACTGATCCGTATCGGGATCATCGCTCTGAATAAAGAAGTAAGGTGACAGTGTCTTATCCTTGTTCTCTTCTTCATTGGCCTGAAAGCGATCTGAAGAAGGACCTATCTGTGAGTCCGCAAGGGAAACCGCAGCAAAAGCTGACAATAAGATAAGCCACCTGCGAAATAACGTTTTGATTTTATCTGATTTTTTCATGACGATTCAGTTTAAATAAATTATTACTTATTGCAGCTCAAATTTGATGGGTATGGTAAAAATTACAGGAACAGGTTTCCCTGCCTGTATACCTGGTTTCCATACCGGTGATGAGCTGATCACCCTCACCGCTTCTGTATCCAGATAGGTATTGATGCTTCGTACTACAGTTACGTTCACAACGTTTCCTTTACTATTAACAATAAATTGCACAATAACCGTACCTTCAATACCCAGATTCCTGGCTTCTTCCGGATAGGTGATATTTGATTGAACATATTTACAGAACGTAATAAGGTCCCCTCCCTGGAATAAGGGCATGAATTCAACAGCCACGAAGGGTTCTGTTTCGGCTGCTTCCTTTTCAAGGACCTCTGGAAAATCCCAGATGATGGTTTCCATGGTGATTTCTGTGCTATTGGCTTCGAACTCATTCGGGATTTCCGTAGAATCATGTTTTATGGTGAAGAAATCCACCGGTAATTTGGGAGCCGGGGGCCGGACGACTTCTTGCTTACGGTACGTAAGAAGAATATTCGGTTCCGGAACATTTTCAGTGTCCGGTTGATTCCAACCATGTATATTTATTTCGGAACTGGTCCACTCGAATGCAATCAATATAAAGGATAGTACGATTACAAATCCTGCCTGTAAATAAATTCCCCGCCTGCTTTCAAGGTTTGCCTGTTTCGATTTCTTTGGTTTCATCTTATTTCGGTTTTGCGGTTTCATAATTAGGATGTATGTATCCTTAAAATTCCATAAAAAATTTGGTGATTTTTCCAGGGATTTTCGGATAATGCCGGTACATCAGTCGTCCGGTCGGTTCACTTGTTTATTTGGATTTCTGGTCTGTTTTTTGCGGTGAAAAGATGGAATTCCAGTATTGTTTTAAAGATTCAGGTAAATAAACTGTCTTGTTCATACGATTAAATAGGAGAGGCAAAAACAGATCTGCGGAACAGTTATCCGACCTGGATATCATTTCCAGATACAGGACTGACCGGGATTCCGAATGGGTTGGAATCCTATTTGACCGCTATATACATCTTGTTTTTGGAGTGTGCATGAAGTACCTAAAAGACGAAGATGATTCAAAAGATGCTGTCATGCAGATCTTTGAAAATTTATTGAACGGCCTGTTTAAACACCGGGTTACAAATTTTAAAACATGGTTATATACGATTACAAAAAACCACTGCCTGATGCAGTTGAGAAAAGCAGTAACCATTAATAAATACCGGGAGGAGGAGTTGAAAAGAGTGAATCATTCCGTTGTGGAATCTTTATTCGATATGCATCTTATTAATGAAAATAACACAGACCAAATGCTGGAGAAACTATCGATCGGAATAACCCGGTTATCTGAAGCACAATCGAAATGTATTGAATTAATGTACATTAGGGAAAAATCCTACAAGGAGATTGCCAGTCTTACCGGATATAATCTCAAACAGGTAAAAAGCTATATCCAGAACGGTAAGCGTAACCTGAAAAAATATTTAAGTGAAAATATTTAATGAAAATAAAGACAGGTCTGACTTGTTCAGTCCATCCGGGTGTCTAACTCTTGGAACAATACAGAAGTTTCAATCCGGAAAACTGAATAATCAGGAAATTACACATGTTAACCATCATCTGGAGGAGTGCGCGATCTGCAGGGATGCCCTGGAGGGTTACAATCTCTTAAAAGATCCCGGGAAACAGAGGGATGTGTTATTCACATTAGGCAGGAGGATCAGCAGTAAATACATCTTCAGCAGAGAGAAAATTTTTTCCGGACGTAAAAGAAGATTAAATCCGGTACTCGCTTATATTTCTGCTGCTGCTACCATTCTGATTATATTTGGATTATATGGTATTTTGAATTCAGGGATTTTTCAACAGGAAAAACTGGTATCGGAGAATATGGGAGTACAGGAACCTGAAAAGAAGGAGATAATTAGCAGAGTGGAACAGTCGTTTTCCGAAACTGAACCCCTAAAGAGCCCGGTTGAAAGAGAAACATCAAAACCGGAATCCCATCCTACGGCTGAACCCGAAAAAGAGGATGAGGATAAACCTGCTTTACAGATGAATGGTGTGAAAGGGACAGGAGGTATAGTTACCGGCGACACAAAGGCGGCCGATTTGGAAGAGGTTGTAATATTGGATGATGAATTCGAGGCGGAAATGAATGAAATTCCGGAAGATACGTTGATCATTGAAAAGGTTAGCCCCGGGAAACAAGTCGAATTTGTCTCCTTATCAGAAGATGGGGAGGATCGCAGGGTACGTGCCGCACCTGCAAAATCAGTCACGGCCACAAAAGAAGATGAAGGAAAAGTACTGGAGGAAATTGGAGAAATTACCCGTGTCGATGAAGTTTCCTATTCGGAAGTTGAAGAAATGCCTGAATTTTCAAAAAGGGGATATAAGGATTTTGAAGATTTCATCCGTAAAAATCTGGTCTATCCTGATGAATCCAAAGAACAAAAGGTAACAGGGGAGGTTTATGTCCAATTCGTAATCAATGAATATGGTAGGGTAGTGGATGCAGGTATTGTATCTGGTGTTGATTCATTGCTGGATATGGAGGCGCTTAGGGTCATCGGTTCATCCCCCCGGTGGAAACCCGGAAAACAGGATGGTAAAAAAGTAAAGGTTCGGTACATCTTTCCAGTTGTTTTTCAACTAAATGACTGATTCCAGCTATTCTTTCCTCTTTATTAGCGATTATCCGTTAGTTCATTTTATTATTTCATTACATTTTGTGTGAAGTACGAGCTATGAAATCATACAAAAATTTCGTAAATTTTAGTGGTAAAAATGAAACCGGATTCTTGCTATGGACAGTGAAATAATCACATTACTTACATTAGAAAACTCGCAAGCAGCTTATTTTCTTAAAGGTCATCTGGATTCCAGCGGAATTGAATCTTTCCTTTCCTTTGTTGAAGGCACTACATCAGAGGTTATGAAGAAAAAGCAGGGGATCAAAGTAAAAGTCCGGGAGAATGATGTTGAAGAGGCAATCCGTATTATCCTTGAAATTACAGGTAAGTACGGGAAACTTGAGGACCAGCAAGCCCATTATTTCAGGAGGATTTTGGTACCGGTCGATTTCACGGATACGGCAGTCAAAGCCTCTCAACTTGCTATCGGCCTCGCCGAAAACCTACATGGTGAAATCCGGCTTCTTCATGTTTACGATGATCCGCTGATTAAGGATCATAGAATAAAGAAGACAAGTACATTCGAAAAATATCAGGAAGAAAAGCTTTTGCAGATCGAAGATGAATGCCAACAAAGGATCGTTGTTTTTACAAAACAGCTTAAAGAGAAAATTGATCCGGAGCGGTTCACCCGGGCAAAGATACACTTTTCAATGTCTATAGGGTTAATGGAGAGTGAGATAATACATGTTTGTGATCGATATAAACCTGAGGTAATCGTGCTGGGTATTGGCAGAGGAGATGGGAGAATAAATCACTTGACGGAAAACCTGGCGGTAAAGGTTGCAGGTCATGTTAAAATACCCCTGCTGGTTGTGCCGGAAGAAACTGAAATCTGGAGGGTGGATCATATCAAGGTCCTTTATGCAACTGATTTTCTGGATTCGGACTTCACATCCTTCAGAAAACTACTCGGGCTTATGGCCCCTTTTAATGTGGAATTCTCATGTATACATGTTGAAAATGAAGATGATAATACACTGAAAGTACAGAAGATGCATGAACTACAGGAGGTAATTGACAGAGATTACGGTAACTATTCAATCAAACTCCGGCTAATTAAAAATGAAGATATGATCAATGGGATCATGGAATTTGTGGAAAAAGAGAACATTCATATCATATCATTTACAAATCCAAGACGAAGCATGATATATCGCTTGCTTAGCCCCAATAACCTGAAAAGGATGATCCTGGAAAGCAAAGTTCCCATGTTCATATTTCATACTTGAAAGTAACCGGTTCGGAGATAAGAATATCCGATTCGCTTTTATCTTTTAAATTTATTGTTTTAAATTTATTCCCGGCAAACCGAAAATTAATATAATGAAGGATTTACTGATCGAACCTACAAGAAAATCTCCATTGGTAAGCCTTAAACAGGGCCATATTGAATTCAGCGGCAGATCAATTCCAGAAGATCCGGCAGAATTCTTCAAACCCATCATTCAATGGATTAAGGAATATGCCAAAGCACTGGCCGATCAAACCACAATTAACCTGAAATTTGAGTATATCAATACTGCTTCGACGAAATGGATCTATAATATTCTGAAAATTCTTGGTGAAATAGAGGGGCACCAGAAGAAAATAGTGATTAACTGGCATTATGAGACAGGTGACGATGATATGTATGAACTGGGGCATGTTTTGAAAAAACTGGTGCTTTCTCCGTTTAACTTCATCGAGGTTGAGGAACAGGAGGAATAATTATTGTTCAGGATTGTCCGGTTCCAGTAATTCATCGATCTTCTCATTTTTCAATATCAAAAGTCCCAGTCTCTCTTTTGAAATTCCGTCGTGTAAACCGAATTTGAAGTCCGGCTTCCCATTGATTACATCCGAATCAAAGTGCTGAAAGAACACGTTTGGATATTTCCTTATCTCACTTTCCAATTCAAGCAGGTGCGAGGATAGGATAAAGAGCCCGGTTTTCCATTTCATCAGACCTTCAATAACCAGGAGAGAACCGTCAAATGCATCCTTGATGTTTGTTCCCTTGAATAACTCATCAAAGATCATAAATGATCTGTGGTGTTTCCTCAGGTTTTCTGCAGCCTTCCTGATACGAATCACCTCACTGTAGAAATAGCTATATCCCAGGGTGAGATTGTCCGAAGTATTCAAACTGCTAAACAGGCTTTGAAATGTTGTAAGACGCATTGATTTTGCAGGGACTCCCATTCCAAGATGGGCAAGGAAAACAGCAATCCCGCATGATTTCAGAAAGGTTGTCTTACCGGACATATTCGGACCCGTAAGAAACAGGAAATTCTTTCCATTCCTGAATTCTGTTGAATTGCCAACAGGATTGCTAAGGAAGAGATGATAAAGTCCTTTCACCTTTATTTCGGGTTTTGCTGAATCAATGATCTCAGGAAAGACCAGCCCATATTCCTCAACAGCTTTGGCCATTGCCACCAGAACATCCAATTCGTAAATGAAATGGATCATTTTAATCATCTCTTTTTTATTGGTATCCCTGAATGTTTTATCATAGAGGAACAATTCTCCGAGGGTCCAAACTCCTGACGGATCCTTTTTCGTTAATTTTGAAATTCCGGCTGATCTTAAGATTGCTGATATCTCATTGAATTTTAATGACAGATAGTATGGCATATCGGATGAAATATTCCTTTTCAAATAGCTGGAAAGCCGTGAAATGAAATGAATTGTAATACGGGTTCCCTTGTTAATTGTTCTCCTGTACTCCTTGAATTTTATCATATAGAACAAACCTTCGATAAATATACCTAATGGGTGATTGGTGGTTGCCGATTCTGCTTTCGAATAGTAGTAATATTCGACGCGGTCCATAATTTTCCTGAATTCATGCAGATCAAGATTTCCATGATTTTTCATGATATATTTCAGACTTTCCTGTCTCTGAATGATTTCATCCTTCTGAGAAAAAGGAGTCCGGAATACCTTGCGAATCATATCTCCACCTCCGGGTGTTATTGTCTTATTGAGTATCTCCAGTATACTCATTCCGGATCCCTCCCCGGGCATGATCTCAAGTTCAGTCATTGTCTGATAATCCATATGGAGCTTCTGGTCTGTTATCATTTTAATTTGTATAAAAACATAATATAATTGTAAAACTAGCAATATTTTTCCCTACGGTGAATCGTACAGGGGAGGTTTGATCCTGGAAGCTATAATCAAATTATTTCTACATTTGTAATTCCGGGAGAATCGCAGGTAGAATATTCCGGGAATGCGGGTCTTTCCGGGTATGAAACCGGAAACCGAAATAAAACATTATTGTATCATGTATCGTTGTACGCTTGAGGTAAGGGGATATGAGCTGGATTCTTTCAATCATGTGAACAATGCAGTATATCTCAATTATTTCGAACATGCCAGATGGCAAATGATCAGGGAAACCGGACTTATTAACTTTTTTAAGGATACAGGGTACTTTCTGGTTGTGGTTGACATTCATATAAAATACATGAAAGAGATCACACTTTTTGATGAACTGGTTATTGAAACTTCATGCAGTAAAAAGGAACCCTATTTATATTTTTATCAGGAAATGTATAAATCAGGTAGCAGAGTCAAAGTATCAAAGGCCGAGGTAAAAACCCTGCTCCTGGATAATGAGCGAATTCCAATTGATTTACCGGAAGATTTTGAAGTGTGATATGAGTAGGTCAGTAAAATCGAAACTAAGCAGGGAGGGACCGGTAGGACTGGTTATCATTGATAATAATGCCGGCAACGTTCTCGATGAACCGGAATTTTTAAGAATTGATAGACTGCAGGATTTTATCTCTACGGAAAGCATTAAATCGATCGTAATTTCTGGAAAGGGGAGGCATTTTTCGTCCGGTGCAAACCTCCAGAAATTATTGCAAACTGCTGAGAATAAAACCCTTCTGGAAGAAACTATTCGTAAGGGCAGGCTATTACTGGATTTTATTGAAGGACTTGAAATTCCAGTTATAGCTGCGATAGAGGGCGTTTGTTTTGGTGGCGGATTGGAAATTGCACTGGCTTGCCATATTCGTATTTGCAGTGAAAATGCACTGTTTGCGTTTCCGGAGGTTAACCATAACCTGATTCCGGGCTTGGGTGGTATAGGGAGAGCAACCAGAATCCTGAAAGGAGGGATGGGATATGAAATGGTTCTGGGTGGGGATATGTTTGATGCAGCAACAGCATACGAATTAAGGATCATTGATCATATAGTTCCAAAGGGGAATACACTGGAATACTCGGTAGGATTGTTGAAGAAGCTGGTTAAGGATAAACCCCTGGAGGTAATAAATGCAGTGGTCAGAGCCATCAAGGTTAATAAACAATTAAACTTCAATGATGCCATGGTGGAAGAGACACGGATGTTTTGTGATCTGGCTTTTAAGGAAGCCCTCAGAAGGAAAGAGGAATAATCTGAATGACAGGATTTTATATAATAATACCGATGCCGGGTTAATCCTCCTAGCCTGTGGCTGGCAGGCTGGTTACTCGCAGCTTACTGCGGAAATAAGAGTCCAGAACTTGATCTGGGGTTTAATACCAATTTATTGGCACTGATTTTTTATCTTTTTGTTTTGAATGATAGAATCGGATATAAAAGAATGCATGAGATAATCCTGATTGATGATTTCAAAAAGAATTACACAGGTAATGATTCCATGTTCAGGTTATTTACAAAGAAGGAGCAGCAACAGTTCCCGGCCGAGAAAGATTCAGGCAGCCTGGCCGGCCGGTACATAATAAAAAAGCTCATATTCGATTACCTCAAATACAAAGGAAGTTTTCTTGAAATAGAAATTATGAATGATGAATATGGGAAACCGCTCCTCTTCTTATCAGAGGGTATTAAAGAATTATGCAGGAAATCAAAAATTAAAACCATCAGCTGTTCCATTTCTCATTCAAGGAAACGGGTTACCGGTATGATCGTTATTGAGTATTGAATTTTACCAGTTGAATAGGCAAATGTATCAGTATGATACCATAGAATGGAAAGTGGAGGAGAAGATAGGACACCTGGTCCTGGATCAACCTCCGGCCAACTCTATGGATAACCGGTTTTTTGTGGAATTGAAAGACCTGGTTAACGGTACGATCCCAGGTGAGGATTTGGATGGCATACTGATATATGGGCGGGGAAGACACTTTTCCTCCGGAGCATTTCTGGACGATCTGTTTCAAAATGTTCTTTCATATTACAAGCCATATGCAGGCAACCGGAAGAAGGAAGTACCGGAATTTCTCAGGGATAATCTTGAAACTTTTCAATCATTTGGCAAAATGAATGTACCTGTTATTTCAGTAATCAGGGGAGTATGTCTCGGAGCAGCACTGGAACTTACTCTTTTTTGCCATATACGAATATGCGCTGAAGGTGCGGTTCTGGGATTGCCGGAAACTTCATTTAATCTGTTACCGGGATTAGGTGGTGTACAAAACTTTATTAACCTTACAAATCCTTTAAAAACACTTGAAGTTGTTCTTGGAGGAAACAGCTTCACCCCACAGGAAGCCCTGGAATGGAATGTAGTGGATAGAGTTACAGATAAAAAAATAGCGTTCGGTTATGCCATCGATTTTGCAAAATTTGTCCGCGGGAAATATTCCAGGATACGGGTTAAAGAACTTCTGGAAGAATTTGACGAGAATTACTATTTGCATGATTCTGACAATGGATGAAACAAAACAGGGATTTCCTGAATAGTCCCGGTCAACCTGAAAACCGGAATCAGGAATCTGGTTTATAAAAATTAGACTCTGAAATGGACAATATGTATTACATCAAACGAATCAACCAAAGGGAATGGATTCCGAGATAAATATTAGACTTACAGGTACAGGTTCCTATCTTCCGGGCAACCGGATTTCCATTGATGAAGTTGACCACTACCTGGGGGAACTTACGGACGCACCTGTCAGGATACAAAAATGGTTAGGGAGAATGAAAATCCTTATGAAGGAGATGCTGGAGGTCGAGTATTATCATTTTGCAATTGATCCCGATACAAGGGAATTCACTGATGATAATATAACGATGTCCGTAAAATCAGCCATGCACGCCCTGGAGATGGCATCCTTATCCCCGGAGGATATTGACCTGATCATCTATGGAAGTGCCCATCAGGATCAGATGCCCACTACTTCTGTCAGAATCCAGGAAGCCCTAGGTATAGAAAAGTGTGGTGAGCTTTCCGTTCATGCGAATTGTACATCCGCTTACAAAGGAGTTCTTCTGGCTTATGACCTTCTTAAATCCGGAAGGTATAAAAATGCCCTTGTTATTTCTTCCAGTATGTCATCATCGGAAATGAGGGCAGAGTATTATAATCAGGAATTGGTAAGGAAGGAGGAGGTTTTCCTGCGGTATTTCCTGAGCGACGGAGCCGGAGCATTATTGTTGCAGTCCGACCCGGATCCGGGAGAAGGATTCTTTCTGGAAAATGCATATATGGAATCCATCGGGGGGAAAAAACCAGCCTCCATGTTCAACCAGCGCCCAGCCTACTGGATGAACCCGAAGGATGAGTACCATAAGGGATATCACCATCTGGCGCAGATGTTCAATGAACAGATCCGAACGCATTTTCATGAAGAGGATGGATCGGTATTTTTTAAAGGATTGAAACGAATGTTAAAACTGTATCCTGTTGACCTGAATAATATACGGTTTTTTCAGGTCAACTTTCCTTCCAGGCATATCTCTGAACTTGTTATGGACGAGTGTGAGAAGCTTGGAATCAACAGGGATCGTTTATATTCAAAAATGGCAACTATGGGTTATGTCGGGCCGCCAATGGTATTTATTTGTATGGACAGAATTCTTCGTGAGGAAAAAATGGAGAAAAATGATATCGTTTTAAGCTTTGTTACAGAAGTAAGCAAGTTCATGCAAGCGGGTTTTACTTTTCAGTACCGGTAAGAATTGGCCTGGTATTTTTGGCAATGCTTCAGGGAGGTAGGAGGACATTTCATTCATCGGTGATTATATGAAATCCGGCGAATTCATATCCAGTTTCATGCCATGGTAAGGTCGGATGAGAGCCTTTTATTTTGTCAACCCCTCCCGGTTATTCCGATGATCAATAAACTTGACCGCTTTTCTTCCTTCCCTGGGATTTTGTATTTTGCTGACATAATCACTGGATTCGAACCGGATAGAAGGTGCCACACGAAGTCTGGCACGAAAATGATCCTTAATATCTTTTTCAAATCCCTGCGGGATCTTATCACATCCAATCCTGATCAGAATTTCATCCATGCCCAGGTTATTCGTATAAACTTCAACAACATAATTGTCAATCGCATCTATGTTATCCAGAATATTATATAAAGCATAAGGATAGAGGGTTGTACCTTTAAACTTGATCATTTGGTTTTTTCTCCCAATTACAGGACCGAGCCTGATGGTTTGCCTGCCACAGGGACAAGGATCGCAATAGTGGTAACAAATATCACCGGTTTTATAACGTAACAGCGGCATACCTTCAACACCAAGGGTTGTTATGGTAACTTCACCAGGTTCATCCTTACCAACAGGTTGGTCTTTTTCGTCAAGGAATTCTACAATAATGAGTTCCGGGTGATGATGACCGCCTTTTCCCTGTCCGCATTCGGTAAATGCTGTAGCCATTTCAGTGGATGCATAGGTTGAATAGAGTGTCAGGTCCCATTTTTCCATAATTTTTGTTCCAATCGGGCCCAGTGTGAAGTCCGGATTTCGAATCGGCTCACCGATACAAACTGCCTTTCGGATGGAAGAATTCCGGTAATCAATATGGTTCTGTTCGGCATATTCAACTAATTTCAGGAGGAAAGAAGGTACTACCACGATAGTTGTCGGAGAGATTCGTTGTACCGTGTCCCATTGTAATTCAGGTATTCCTCCTCCCACTCTCACCACACCTGCACCCAGCATCCGCGCTCCGAGGAAATAAGCCAGTCCTGCCATAAAACGCTTGTCAAGGGTCAGTGCTAACTGGTAGATATCCTCAGGAGAGCCGTCAGCGCATGCAAAAGAGATGGCTTCATTATATGCCAGGCGATTCAGATCTATATCGGTCATTGCCAGGGTAACTGGATCTCCCAGCGTACCGGAGGTAGTAATATAATCGATAATTTTTTCTTTACCGACACAAATGAAATCTTCATTGTTTAGCTGGAGATCGTTTTTGATTGTCGGAGGAATCAGGTTGAGATCACCAAGAGACCTGATTTCGGAAGTTTGAATACCAGCCTGCTTCAGGCGACTGGAATAAAAACCGGAATGTTGTAACAGATAGTCCAGGAGTTTTTGTAATTGACCGACCTGATACTTTTCAATAACGGCATGTGGCTGTTTTTCTATTTCCGGGATAAAATTTTTACCCAGGGGTGCCGATATCAATTCATCAATATTCATATTAAAAGGTGTTTTCTCCTTCAGGAGTTATTTATCAGTTCAAAAACTTCCTCTCTTGAAATTCTTTTCCACCGGGGATTCGAAAACGAACTTCCATCCCAGTCAAACGAAACAAGGTCAAAGGTTTCCTTGTAGAATGAGAACCGGGAGCTCATTTCCGGAGAGTGTTCAATAAAAATCATATTCTCCGGATTGATGTTGAATTTCAAGCACAATTCAGTTGCAAGATGAGTATTCCAGTTTGTTACCGAAGTGCCTGGATTACTTTCATAGAATTCGGTGACCAGGATGATGGTTTTATCTTTTTTATCAACAATTTTCAATCCGCATTTGGAAGGGATATCCCATTTTCCTTTGAAAAAGTATATCTCATCGACAAAAATATTCTTTTTAGCCATTGCTTTGAGAACATAAAATGGTTGTACAAATGAGAGATAATGATCACCTGTCGATTACTTTTCCGAAACTTTTGTCCGCCAGATCTCTACGGCGGGACTGGTAAGTGCCGTCGTCCATTTCCTTTTCGATGACTTTCAAAATCAGTTTAAACATTTTCTGTTCCTGTGTTTCATTTTCGTAAAAGGAATCCCATGCATAGTGGTACAGTTCCTGCAACCGTTCCGGTCTCATATGCTTTGGTTTGAATACCACTTTCCCCGCATTATAATCATTCCAGTCATAGCTGATAATCCTGTTTTCTTTTTTCAGATCATCGTGAGCTTTGGTATGTGGGAATGGTGTAAGGACGGTAAATTCAGCAAGGTCCAGTTTTATTTCAAGAAGAAAATCAATCAGTTTTTTGATATCATCTTCCGTTTGGTTATCCATCCCAAGCAAAACGGTACCTTCAACTGCAATACCATAGTCATGATATTTTTGTATTCTCTGTTTGATATAATCTGAAGTATCGAAAACGGCCTGATACACATACCAGGCTCCAGCCTGGGCCGCCAGGTCCAGGACCTCCGGTTTATCTTCGATAGTATGGCTGCACCATTTCTTTTTCAATGGGATCATTGCCCTGAAAAGATCCTTCTCCCAACGAATATCCTGGGCCAGTGAATTATCCACAATAAACAGGCGGTTATTGTCAATGGTTTCAAGTTCTTCGATGGATTTCTCGATAGGTCTGGGTCGGAAGACACGACCTCCGAGGAAAGAGACGGCACAAGGATAACAGCTGAACCGGCATCCGCGTGAGGCATGAAAAAGGTCAACCATCTGAACACCTTTATGGTAATAAAGTTCACGGGATAAGATGTCCCTTCGTGCAGGTCCGATAATCGAGACATCCAGTGGTTCCTTGTTCATGAAATTATATACCTTTTTCAACCGGTCATTCCGGAAATCCTTAATAACCTCTTCCATACGGCCTTCCACTTCGCCAAGGAATACAGAGTCGGCATATTTGAGGGTTTCTTCTGCGTGAAGCATTGTAGCAATACCTCCAAAAATGACTTTCACACCCCTCCTCCTGTATTCCTGTGCAATCTGCCATCCTCGTTTAACCTGCAGGGTTAGCATCATGGAAATACCTACAAAGTCGGTCGGATCGTCGTAATTCAGGGGTTGTACATTTTCATCAACAAAATCGATATCTACAAATTCAGGTAATGCCGCTGCAAAGACAACCGGCCCATGAGGAGGAAGATTAAATGTGGTTTGCCCTTCAAGCTTTTCCCATCTCGGATATATCAATTTAAACTTCATTCTACTAAGTAGTTCGTATCAATTCGTAAGAGTTTCTTCCGGAGCATCCTCTATTTTACTCCCGGAATAACCATAGAAAGCCAGATCATCCTGCAATTCCCCGGAAATGAGATCTTCCTCTTCAGGGGACAAGACATATATGTTCTTTTTATAATCTTTCACCTCTTTTAGGAAAGAGGTTACTTTCTGTTCATTAGCCGAGGAGAATGGGAGATTCATGTGCTTATAAATGGTTTTGAGCATTGATAGAGGATCCGCTTCAAACGTTTCAAACTTAACTTCACTGAACCTGTATGGCGGTATATTTTCCAGTGAGGTCCTGATTCTTTCGGTGAACTTTTTATAGGTTCCGGTTACCTCTGCCAATGAGGGATCGGATCGGTATCTGGTAAGGCAGTTTTGTTTTCCCACGATACTCCACATCCTGATGGTCGAAGGGATGACAATAAAAGGATTCCGGTAAATATGAATGAAATATGCTTTAGGGAACATTTCGTTCAACAGTTCTATACGGAGGGAATGAAAAGGGTTTTTAAAGACGATTCTTTTCCCCGTCTGAAGAGTAAGTTTCCTGGTAAACCTGTAAAAGGATTCCTTCCAATGTTCCTTCTCATTTTCATTTGGCAGGAAAGAGGTGAAATCGGAGAGAAAGTAATTGTTGTCAGCTGGGAAAATCAGCTTTTCAAGGGGTGTTGTTATGCCCATTTTAAGAATGGCATACTCATCCTCCTGGGGCTCATCAAATCCGAGTTTCACTCTATCCATAGGACGGACCGTTTTGAGCATGCGGGTCATAATGGGTTTGTAGTAACGGCGTGAAATTAAAAAACTGTCTGGTGCGGAAACCTGAAAAACAGTCGGGGAAGTCAGCCGGTCGTCGAGGTTGAGGAGCTGATGCAGGAATGTACTGCCGGTTCTCCAGTGACCAATTATAAAAATCGGATCTTCCGGAAGAGCAATGGAATCCAGTTTAACTCCGAATCGTTTCTTCTCCTGTAAAGATA
>CP070687.1:2758788-2761852 GCA_020353115.1 Bacteroidales bacterium | reverse complement strand
GCTTTTACTCCATTGGAGTATTTCACAGGGCCCGGGCAGGGAGTCGACCTACATTATTTTTATTTTTTTTGTGCTTTACTATCTTTGTGACCTTGATTACAAATATTTTTACAGATAATGGTAATATGGATTACAGGGCTTTCAGCATCGGGAAAAACCACCCTTGGCACAAATGTGGACCGGGAGTTAAAAAAGCTAGGATACCGCTCGCGTCTTATTGACGGTGATGAAATAAGAAAGGGACTTTGCAGAGACCTCGGTTTCTCGGAAGCGGACAGGAAAGAGAATATCCGCCGGATTGCAGAGGTGGCAAAAATGTTTATGAACAGCGAATTGATCCCCGTATGTTGTTTTATAAGTCCGACACGCAGTATCCGGGAGCTCGCCAAAGAAATTATAGGAGCAGAACACTTCGTGGAGGTATTTATGGATGCACCATTGGAAATTTGTGAAAACCGGGACCCGAAAAACCTTTATAAAAAGGCCAGAAAGGGTGAGATCCCTGATTTTACAGGTATTGACGCTCCGTATGAGGCCCCTGAAAATCCTGATATTGTGATCCATTCCGATCGGCTCTCCGTTGAAGAATCCGTGAAAAAAGTGCTTGAAATTATTATTCCCAAATTAAAATCTTAATTTTGCTAAGGCCTGCTCTATTTCCATTATGCAATGAGAGAAAATACGATCAACCATTTACGGGAACTCGAGGCAGAATCTATTTATGTCATCAGGGAAGTGGTTGCCCAGTTTGAGAAGCCTGTGATGTTATTCTCGGGGGGGAAAGATTCAATAGTGATGTTTCACCTCTCCAGGAAAGCGTTCTGGCCTGCAAAAATCCCATTCCCTATGTTGCATATTGACACGGGTCATAATTTCCAGGAAACACTGGATTATCGTGACAATCTTATGAATGAAAGCGGGACCAAACTTATTGTGGCGTATGTCCAGGATTCAATCGATAACGGGAGGGTAGTTGAGGAGACAGGTGTTAATGCCAGCCGTAATGTCTTGCAGACCGTAACACTCCTGGATGCCCTGGAGGAAATGAAGATTGATGTAGCCATGGGTGGAGGCCGGAGGGATGAAGAGAAAGCACGTGCCAAAGAACGGTTCTTTTCACACCGTGATGAGTTTGGTCAGTGGGACCCAAAGAACCAAAGACCTGAACTCTGGAATATCTTTAACGGGAAAAAGCATATGGGTGAACATTTCCGGGTTTTCCCGATCAGTAACTGGACTGAAATGGATGTCTGGCAATATATTTATATGGAGGATATTCCTATGCCATGCATCTATTTTACACATAAAAGAAAAGTTTTCAACAGGGATGGCGTATGGCTTGCATGGGCACCATTCATGCAATTGAAAGAAAACGAAGAGGTTATCGTTGAAGATGTCAGATGCCGGACAATCGGAGATATTACCTGTACCGGTTTGACATTATCAAAGGCTATTACCCTTGAGGAGATAATCCAGGAGGTCGCAACCACACGGATTACAGAACGAGGAGGTCGTTGGGATGACAAACGCTCGGAAGCAGCTATGGAAGACAGGAAGAAAGAAGGATATTTTTAAAGTGAAAAGTAATCAGTAACGAGTGAACAGTGAACAGAGGGGAATCGAGTGATAGCCAGATATACAGTTTTAAGAAGGTAGTGGACTGAACTAGAAGAAAAATCGATGAGCATTTCAAACGCCGGATACCTGAACATGGAGCTGTTGAGATTTACAACAGCCGGAAGTGTGGATGACGGGAAGAGTACGTTGATTGGCAGGCTGCTTTATGACAGCAAGGCAATCTTTGAAGATCAGATGGAAGCCATTGAACGTGCCAGTGAACGAACGGGCGATGAGGAAGTGAATCTTGCGTTGCTAACCGACGGATTACGAGCCGAAAGAGAACAAGGTATAACAATTGATGTTGCCTACCGGTATTTTGCCACTCCAAAGCGGAAATTTATTATTGCTGATACTCCCGGTCATATCCAGTATACCCGTAACATGGTTACCGGTGCATCGACTGCGAATGTTGCCGTGATCCTGGTTGATGCCAGGAACGGTGTCATTGAACAAACCGTCAGGCATGCATATATCGCCTCTTTACTGCAAATCCCTCATATTATTGTTTGTGTTAATAAGATGGATCTTGTTCATTTTAGCGAAGAGGTGTTCGAAAATATTCAGCGTCAATTCAAAAAATATTCGGCAAAGCTTGAGGTGAAGGATGTACGGTTTGTCCCGATCAGCGCCAAATACGGTGATAATGTTGTGAAACGATCAGAGAACACCGGCTGGTATGACGGACCGACACTTATGTACCTGCTGGAGAATATTCATATCAGCAGCGACCTCAATCATACACATCAGCGGTTACCTGTCCAGTATGTCATTCGTCCACAATCGGATAAGCTGCCTGATTACCGGGGATATGCCGGCCGGATAGCAAGCGGAGTGTTCAGACCGGGCGACAGGGTAAAAGTGCTGCCATCCGGAATTACTACCTCGATCAGATCTATCGATACATATAAGGCAGAACTTGATATAGCATTTGCTCCTCAGTCTGTCACTGTCCAGTTAAATGATGATTTGGATATCAGCCGCGGCGACATGATTGTGGGTGAACACAAAGCACCTGAAATGGGCCGGGAAATTGATATGATGATCTGTTGGCTTAGTGAAAAACCGATGATAAACCGTGGCAAGTATGCATTCCGTCATACAACCAATGACATGAAATGCGTTATTGCCGATGTGAAATACAAAGTCGATATCAATACCCTGGATAAAAATTACGAGGATAAAAACATCGGGCTAAACGAAATCGGCAGGATCATTGTGAAAACAACCCGCCCCCTCTTTTATGATTCCTACCGGATCAACCGCATTACAGGGAGTGTTATACTTGTCGACGAAGCTACCAATAATACCGTTGGAGCCGGGATGATTATCTAGTACGGATGGATAGACCGTTCCGTCAAAGATCCTTTCAATAATTCGTAAATCACACACACCGGATGACTTGGAGGCTCGCAAAAAGGTGGACTCCTAGTGCAACCCTGTGCGG
>CP070687.1:2738387-2758688 GCA_020353115.1 Bacteroidales bacterium | reverse complement strand
TGTTGATGACTGTAATATACCGGATGCCATCCTTGCTTTTGCCGAGGGTCTGGCCTTGAGTAATTACCAGTTCCTGAAGTATCTCAGGGAAAGCAGGAAGAAGAAAAATTCCCTGAAAAAGATCGTTCTTTTCAGCAAGAAACTTAAGGACGAGAAGCTTAGGCATCTGCAGACGGTTACGGAGGCTGTTTATATGACAAGGGACCTGATAAACGAGCCGTTATCCTATTTAACCGCACTGCAGCTTTCCCGGGAGATCCGGGAGATGGGTAAGAAGGCCGGTTTTACGGTTGAGGTGTTCAACAAGAAGAAGATTGAGGCGTTAAAAATGGGGGGGTTGCTTGCGGTGAACAGGGGCAGTATTGATCCACCGACTTTTTCCGTTCTCGAATGGAAACCTGAAAAACCGGTTAACGGGAAACCTCTTGTACTGGTTGGTAAAGGTATTGTTTTCGATACGGGCGGACTCAGCCTGAAGCCAACCAAGGAGAGTATGGACCAGATGAAGAGCGATATGGCAGGAGCCGCTGCCGTGGCAGGAACAATGTATGCCGTCTCCATTTCCAAACTGCCGGTTCACGTTATAGGCCTTATACCGGCTACGGATAACCGTCCGGACGGGAATGCGTACGTTCCCGGAGATGTTGTAAAAATGTATAGCGGCCTGAACGTTGAAGTAATGAATACGGATGCCGAAGGACGGATGATACTCGCCGATGCGTTGAGCTATGCAAAGCGCTATGATCCTTCCCTGGTAATAAACCTGGCAACCCTGACCGGGTCGGCTGCCATTGCGATCGGCAAATATGGTATTGTTGGAATGGGCAATGCGGATAAAAAATATTTCATTCAACTGGCCGAAAGCGGAAATAATGTCTATGAAAGGATCGTTGAATTCCCTTTCTGGGATGAATATGTTGAGCTGTTGAAATCCGATATTGCAGATATTAAAAACATCGGAGGGCGGGAAGGTGGTGCCATTACTGCCGGAAAATTCCTGGAGTATTTCACGGATTATCCTTTTATTCACCTGGATATCGCAGGTCCTGCTTTCCTGGTCCGGGAGGATTCCTACCGGGGTAAGGGCGGAACAGGAATCGGGGTACGGCTATTTTTCGATTTCATAAAAAATTACACCGGGTAACCATCCCGGTGTTTTGAAAATCTGTTAAATTTGAGCTATCCCGTTTAGCATGAATTCAATTACCTGGAACAGGGATGCTGTCCGAATACCTAAAAAAACCAAATAAATGTCTGATCTGCATTTGAAAATCGGAATAACCCATGGGGATATCAATGGGATCGGTTATGAAATAATAATCAAAACATTGTTGGATAACCGGGTAAACGAGATATGTACAACAATTGTATATGGTTCTCCGAAAGTTGCAGCCTACCACCGTAAGGCGCTTAATATTACCAATTTCAGTTTCAATAATATAAAAATTCCAGAAGAAGCCAATCTGAAAAGGGCAAACATCATCAATTGTGTTGATGAAAACGTTCGGGTTGAGCTGGGCAAATCGACCAAATCGGCGGGAGAAGCCTCTTTGCACTCTCTCCAGGCTGCGGTGAAAGATCTTAAGGAAGGGAAGATCGATATCCTGGTAACCGCCCCGGTTGATAAAAAGACTATTCAGTCCGGTTCGTTTGAATATCCCGGTCATACCGAATATCTGAAAGCTCAGTTTAATGCTGAGGAGGTACTGATGATCATGGTGAGCGATCTCGTGAGGGTAGGTGTGGTCACCGGCCATATACCGTTGTCGAAAGTCTCAACGACCCTTGACAAGGAACTTATCGTAAGAAAGCTGAGGATCATGAACCGATCCCTGATAGAGGATTTTACCCTTGGCAAACCCCGGATTGCCGTTCTTGGCCTGAATCCTCATGCCAGCGACCAGGGGGTGATGGGAACGGAGGAAAAGGAGATAATCATCCCGGCAATCCAGCAGGCAAAAAGTGAAGACATACTGGCTTTTGGACCGTATCCGGCTGACGGGTTTTTCGGATCAAGCCAGTTCACACACTTCGACGGGGTAATGGCCATGTATCATGATCAGGGTCTGGCACCTTTTAAAGCCCTGGTATTTGAACATGGTGTGAATTTTACTGCCGGTCTGCCCGTAATACGAACTTCACCTGCCCATGGTACCGCTTTCGAACTTGCCGGAAAGGATGAAGCATCCCCCGATTCATTCCGGAACGCACTTTTCCTGGCGTGTGATATTTACCGGAACAGGAAATTCTACCAGGAGATGAACCGGGATCCTCTGCCATCATACGACCTGAATAACATGGCATAGAGGATGTATCCGGAAGAAGATGATGTATGGTGCTTAAGAACATATGCAAATACCTGTCGAATGAGAGATATCATTAGCTGCAACCATGAATAATTCTTAATTTTAATATCACAAAGTAACCGGGGAAATAATCGAACCTAAACATATAAGCTATGGCTAAAATTACACGGCAGGATGCCCTCGATTATCATTCACAGGGACGTCCGGGGAAAGTTGAAGTGATACCGACAACTCCTTACAGTACACAATTTGATCTGTCACTCGCCTATACTCCCGGAGTGGCTGAACCATGCCTGGAAATACAGAAAAATCTGGAAGATGCATACAAGTATACGGCCAAGGGCAATCTGGTAGCCGTTATTTCAAACGGGACTGCTGTCCTGGGACTGGGCAGCATCGGTGCATTGGCCGGGAAACCGGTCATGGAAGGGAAAGGACTTCTCTTTAAAGTATTTGCAGATGTAGATGTATTTGATATTGAAGTTGATGAGAAAGATATTGACCGGTTTGTCGAAGTGGTAAAAGCTATTTCACCAACATTTGGCGGCATTAACCTCGAAGATATTAAAGCCCCGGAGTGCTTTGAGATAGAAGACAGGCTCAAGAAGGAGCTGGATATCCCGGTATTCCATGATGACCAGCATGGAACCGCCATTATTTCCGGTGCAGGCCTGCTCAATGCACTGGAGCTGACAGGTAAGAAGATCGGGGATATAAAAATCACAGTTAACGGAGCAGGAGCCTCTGCCGTTTCGTGTACAAGACTCTACATCAGTCTTGGAGTGAACCCGGAGAATGTGGTGATGTGTGACAGCAAGGGTGTGATAAACTCAAAACGGAAGGATCTGAATGAAATAAAGAAGCAATTCATTACCAAACGGGATGTTGATACGCTGGAACAGGCCATCAAGGGAGCGGATGTTTTTCTTGGCCTGTCGGTCGGTGGAGTATTATCGAAAGAGATGGTAAAAACAATGGCTCATAAACCTATCGTTTTTGCCATGGCCAATCCTTACCCGGAAATAACCTATGAAGATGCTGTCGAGGCCAGAGATGATATAATTATGGCCACAGGGCGGTCCGATTATCCGAACCAGGTTAATAATGTTTTGGGCTTCCCCTTTATTTTCAGGGGTGCACTCGATGTAAGAGCTACAACGATTAATGAAGAGATGAAAATCGCTGCCGTGAAAGCATTGGCAAACCTTGCCAAGGAACCCGTGCCGGAGCACGTAAATACGGCATATAATGTTACCAATCTGATATTTGGCAAGGATTATATTATCCCGAAACCACTCGATCACCGCCTGATTACCCATGTTGCACCTGCCGTGGCCAGGGCAGCGATGGAAACGAATGTGGCCAGAAGAAAAATTACCGACTGGGATACCTACAGAGAGGAATTGAATAAACGGCTTGGCTATGAAATAAAGCTATTGCGCAGTATTCGTGAGAAGGCCAAAGAGAAGCCGAAACGTGTTGTATTTGCCGAAGCCAACCATTTCAAAATATTGAAAGCAGCACAGAGCCTCCTTATGGAAGGTATTGCCAAACCCGTCCTCCTCGGGAACAAGGAAGGGATCAAACAAATCATTAAGGAATATGGGCTCGAACTTGAAAATGTTCCGATTATTGATCCCGGGAGCATCGAGGAAGAGAAACGCAGGGAGAAATTCGCCAAAATCTATTTTGAGAAGAGACACAGAAAAGGTATTACCTATAATGAAGCCCTGGAACGAATGTACCGCCGCGTCTATTTCGGTGTAATGATGGTCGAAGCCGGAGATGCCGATGCATTCATTTCGGGATTCTTACACAAATATGCAGATGTGATCCGCCCTTCGCTGGAGATCATCGGTACGAATAATCCCCAGAGGCATATTGCGGGAATGTATATTGTCATCACCAAAAAAGGCCCCTACTTTTTCTCGGATACAACGGTTAATATACAGCCATCTGTTCAGACACTCGTTGATACGACGTTACTGACCGCAAATGGAGTACGAAAATTTAATATTGAACCCAAAATTGCAATGGTGTCCTATTCGAATTTTGGTTCACAACGGGTAGGTAACCCCAAGATTGTCCAGGAAGCAGTGGAAATCTTACACAAAGAGCATCCTGACTTGATTGTCGATGGTGAGATGCAGGCAAATTTTGCCTTCAACCGCGAATTGCGCATGGAAAAATTTCCTTTCAGCAAGCTTACCGACCAGAATGTTAATACCATAATTTTTCCCAACCTGAGTTCAGGGAATATCGCATATAAGATGATGCAGGAAATCGGAAATGCAGAAGTGGTAGGCCCCATTTTGCTCGGGATTGCCAAACCAATTCATATATTACAGCTTGAAAGCTCCGTCAGGGAAATTACGAATATGGCTTCCATAGCCGTTGTAGATGCACAAA
The DNA here is from genome assembly GCA_020353115.1 of Bacteroidales bacterium. GTDB lineage: Bacteria > Bacteroidota > Bacteroidia > Bacteroidales > VadinHA17. Next base: position 2,753,973 of record CP070687.1, on the reverse strand, counting down.
CCATGTAGAAGGGAAACCCGGCCACGGGCACTTTTGCCGTTGCACCTTAGGCCATACAGAAGTCAGATGTTGATTCGCTCATAAACCCGTATACCTGATGCGGATAGAATCCTGCGCGACCAGGTCGACATTACCGGTTTACCGGTGTCCCTGCCCGGGTTACCTTAACCGGGCTGAATACATTCGTGCTCCCTCCTGAATAATGGAATCAAGTTTTATCATACCCGAATTTTTAGTTATTTTCGTCCCGTCTAATTACTAACATAACGGTATGTTCGACTTCATCAAAGGGAACCTGGTAGACCTGAAACCGACATATGCGGTTATTGAAACCGCAAACATCGGCTATTTCATACATATTTCCCTGAATACCTATTCACAACTTTCCAGGGAACCCGGATCCAGGCTCTATATTCACCAGGTGATCAGGGAAGATTCTCATCTGCTTTACGGTTTTTTCGATGTCCATGAACGTGAAATCTTCCGTATGTTGATCTCCGTTTCGGGTATAGGAGCCAATACGGCCAGGATGATTCTCTCCTCCCTTTCTCCGTCCGAAATCGAACAGGCGATTTTCGAGGGAAATGTTGCCCTGTTAAAGGGCATAAAAGGAATCGGAACAAAAACAGCCCAACGGCTGATTGTCGATCTGAAAGACAAGGTAGGAAAATCCGCGGAAGCAGTTGAAATATTTGCAGTTGAGAGCAATACTCTCAAAGAAGAATCGTTATCTGCATTAGTGATGCTGGGATTTCCAAAAACATCGGTTCAAAAAGTACTCGATCAAATACTACAGCAGGAGAAAGAACTCTCGGTAGAAGAGGTGATTAAAAAAGCACTGAAAAAATTGTAATGGTATAAATCAATCCTGTCGGACTTTTGAAGAGAGAGCATACATATTTTTTGGTATGGATTTGTTTTGTACTAATAGGATTGATTCTGTCGGCAGGTATCTCCTCTGCATCCCTGCATAGTCTCCCTTCCGGCTATTTATATTATTCTGTTTATCAGCAAGATACAACGATCCTGGAAAACCGGCCCAACCTGAGGTACAAGTTCGATGATCATACGGGCAATCCCTTCATGCAGGAACCTCAATCGGGATTATACCTCGGCCTTCCCTCCAATGTTGTTTCCACCGTCACATATGATCCGGAAACAAACGAGTATGTTTTCTCCGAAAAGGTTGGAAATTTCGATTACCGTCTTCCGACAAGAATGAGCCTTGAGGAGTACCGGGATTATGAGTTTCAACAGTCCATGAGGCAATACTGGAAGGAAAAGGCATCAGGCGGCGGAGTGGATTACCGTTCGTCTCTCATTCCCCAGCTTCGTATCGGTGTGGAAGCATTCGATAAGGTGTTTGGCAGCAATACCATAGATATTATTCCCCAGGGCTCGGCGGAGCTGATCTTCGGTGCGAATATATCCAGAATTGATAACCCTGCCCTTTCGGAGAAACTAAGGAAGGTAACCACCTTCGATTTCCAGGAGAAAATACAGATGAATGTTACAGGGAGTATTGGTGATAAGATGAGGCTTGGTGTTAACTATAACACGGAAGCTACGTTTGATTTTGAGAACAAGACAAAGCTTGAGTATGCAGGCAAGGAAGATGAAATAATAAAGAAGATCGAGGCCGGGGATGTCACACTTCCGTTAACCGGATCCCTTATAACAGGCAGCCAGAGCCTTTTCGGACTCAAGACGGCATTGCAGTTCGGGAAATTAACCATTACAAGTGTCTTTTCACAGCAGAAAGGGGAAACATCTGTAATAGATGTTAAAGGCGGAGCACAGTTCAGCGAATTTGAAATCTATGCGGATGACTACGATGCAAATAAGCACTTTTTCCTCTCTCAGTATTTTCGTGACACCTATGACCGTGCTATGCAAAACCTGCCCATTATCAATTCGGGGATCAATATTGAAAGGATCGAGATATGGGTTACGAACAAAACCAGCAGTTTTGAGAATTCGCGGAACATAGTGGCGTTTATGGATATTGCCGAATCGGGTTCGAATATTTTCAATACCATTCCGCAATTTGGTATGACCGGTACGGGAGAATATCCTTATAATGATATGAACGGTCTTTACCGGGAGATGATAACCACCTACAGCCAGGTACGAAACATCAACCAGGTAACGAGTGTTCTCAGTCCGCTGACTCCCGGTTTTATCATCGGCCAGGATTATGAGAAAGTTGAAAATGCCCGTAAGCTCACGGAAAGGGAATATACGATCAACAGGAAACTGGGTTATATCTCCCTGAATTCCGCCCTGAATGCGGACGAGGTTCTGGCAGTCGCATATGAATATACGGTTGACGGTAAAGTCTACAAAGTGGGTGAATTTTCATCCGACGGGGTTAGCGCTCCCGAAGCGCTGATCGTCAAACTGCTGAAAGGTACGAACCTTACGCCGAAGTTACCTACCTGGGATCTGATGATGAAAAATATCTATGCCATAGGAGCCTACCAGGTTGACAGGCGTGATTTTGACCTCCATGTACTCTATCAGGATGATCAGACCGGGAATGCGGTAAATTACCTTTCGGAAGGCCAAATCCGTGAGAAGATACTGCTTCAGGTATTGAACATGGATAACCTGAACTCACAACTGGAACCATCCCCCGACGGGAGATTTGATTTTATTGAGGGATTGACCATCAACCCCAGGAACGGGAGGGTTATATTCCCTGTTCTTGAACCTTTCGGAAGCTATCTGAGGGCAAAGATCGGCGATGATGTCATTGCCGACAAGTATGTGTTTGAAGAGCTTTACGATTCTACAAAAGTAAAAGCCCAGCAGATTGCGGAAAAGAATAAATTCAAGCTGGCTGGTACATACTCCTCTTCGTTCGGTTCGGAAATATCACTCAATGCACTGAATGTCCCCCAGGGATCGGTTGTTGTGACCGCAGGGGGAATAAAGCTGACCGAAAACGTTGATTACACGGTGGATTATAACCTTGGGCGGGTCAGGATCATTAATACCGGATTACTGGAATCCCAGACACCCATCCGGGTTTCTCTCGAATCCAATCAATTGTTTAATCTTCAGACCAAAACTCTGCTGGGCACCCATCTCGACTACCAGATATCGGATGATTTTGTCATTGGCGGTACGGTATTGAATCTGACGGAACGCCCGCTTACCCAGAAAGTAAATATCGGGAATGAACCCATATCCAACACCATCTGGGGTTTAAACACAACCTATACCACGGAGTCGCAGCTTCTGACCAATATTCTGGATAAGCTTCCCTTCCTGGATACCAAGACTCCTTCAACCATTACCTTTACCGGGGAATTCGCCCATCTTATTCCCGGTCATAACAAGGCAATCAAGAAAGTCGGGGTGTCGTATATTGATGATTTCGAAGCCAGTGAAACGCCGATTGACCTGAAATCGCTTGCTGCATGGTCCGTTTCAAGTACTCCCCAAGGGCAGAATGCCTATTTCCCGGAGGCAAGTTTAAACAATGACCTGAGATACGGATTTAACAGGGCAAAACTGGCGTGGTATGTAATCGATCCACTGTTTCTCCGAAATAATTCAAATACACCTGGACATATAAAGGACAATCCGGATTTGCAGTCCAGTCATTTTGTACGTGAGGTATTCGAGAGGGAGATTTTTCCAAATAAAGAGAGTCCGAGCGGTATCCCCACGAATCTTGCCGTACTGAACGTGGCTTTCTATCCGGAAGAGAAAGGCCCCTACAATTATGATCTCCTTCCCACCGCCTATTCTGCAGGTATCAATGCCGCGGGTCGACTGCAAAATCCTACTTCACGATGGGGGGGAATGATGAGGGAGGTGCAGACCAATGACTTTGAAGCGGCGAATATTCAGTTTATTGAATTCTGGTTGATGGATCCGTTTGTCGAAAAGCCGGACCATACCGGAGGTGAACTTTACTTTAACCTGGGTAATATCTCCGAGGATGTGTTGAAAGATTCACGCAAAAGCTTTGAAAACGGGCTTCCTACCTCACCCGAGATTACACTTGTCGATACAACAAGCTGGGGAAGAATCCCGCTTATTCAGTCACTGGTAAATGCTTTTGACAACGATTTGAATTCGAGAAGATATCAGGATGTCGGACTGGATGGTCTGGGAGATGAAGATGAGTCCACCTTCTTCGGATCTTACCTTACACAGCTTCAGGGGGTTGTGGATCCAACCGTATATACGGAAATGAGCCAGGATCCTTCGAGTGATAATTTCCACTATTTCCGCGGCAGCGACTACGATGCACAGGGACTTGATATTCTCTCCCGGTATAAGAAATATAACGGACTGGAAGGGAATTCCCCGACATCCGAACAATCCGTGGAAGATTATCCCACAACCGGTTCTACCCTGCCTAACATCGAGGATATTAACCGCGATAATACCCTGAGTGAGTCGGAAAGTTATTATCAATACAGGGTTACCCTGAATCCGGGAGCCCTCCAGATAGGCCAGAACTATATAACCGATATGGTCACCTCGACCGTTAAGTTTGCCAACGGGCAGCAATCCTCGGTAAACTGGTATCAGTTCAGGATACCGTTGACCGACTACCAGAATGTGATCGGTCCGATCCAGGATTTTAAATCCATCCGTTTTGTCCGGTTGTTCCTTCGTGGATTTGAGGAGGAGATAGTCCTCCGGTTTGCCAGATTTGACCTGGTAAGAAGTGAATGGCGCAAGTATAATTTATCGTTTATGGAAGGAGGGGAAAGGATCACAATCCCGGAACCTTCCGGCGGATCATTTGAAATATCCTCGGTTAATATCGAGGAAAATGCGAGCAAGGAACCTGTGAATTATGTTCTCCCCCCCGGTTTTACCAGGGAAATTGACCCGACAAACCCCCAGCTGCAGCAGTTGAATGAACAATCCATCGTACTGAAGGTACGTGAGCTGGAGGATGGAGATGGCAGGGCTGCATTCAAGAATGTCAATCTCGATGTCAGACAATATAAAAAGATCCGGATGGAGGTACATGGGGAGGCATTACCGAACGAGCCCCTTGCTGACGATCAGCTGACGGTTTTTATTCGCCTGGGATCCGATTATAAGGATAATTTCTACGAGTATGAGGTGCCCCTGAAATTAACTCCCCCCGGCAGGTATGACAAAGACAGCGATGGCGACAGAAGAATCGTTTGGCCGGAGGAGAACCAGTTTATTATTGATCTTGATGTTTTTCACAAAACGAAACAGGCCAGGAATGATGAAATGCGGGATCCTGCTTCGGGAATATCCGTAACCGACATCTATTCACGATATGAAGGCAATAACAGAATCAGTGTTTCCGGGAATCCGAATCTGAGCAATATCCGAACGATCATGATCGGTGTGCGAAACCCGGTCCAGCAACAGGGCTCTGTAACGGACGACGGTCTTCCCAAATCAGGTGAAGTATGGATTAATGAACTCCGCCTGACGGATTTCAATGAGGAGGGAGGCTGGGCGGCCAATGCCAGGCTGCAGGCCCGGCTGGCAGACTTCGGAACGCTTGATGTCGCCGGGATGACCAGCCAACCGGGATGGGGCAGTATTGAAAAGAAAGTCAGCGACAGAAGTAAGGAACAGGTTATTCAATACGATATTGCATCAACCATGGAACTGGGACGTCTGCTGCCGGAAAAACTGAAAATGAGAGTCCCGGTATATATCGGGTATTCGGAAGGAATCATAAACCCGGAATATAATCCTCTCGATCCGGATATCCCACTGAAGGAAGCATTGAAAAGCGCCGCGGGGGAATCGGAAAGGGATTCCATTAAAAACCTTTCCCAGGACTACACGCAGATGAAAAGTCTCAACTTCACCAATGTTACCGTTGAAAGGAGAGGCGAAAAGCCCAGACCGTGGAACCTTGCCAACTGGTCGATAGATTATTCCTACAATGAAAATTATTCAAGGAATATCAATACCGAAATAAACCTTACCAAAAACTACCGCGGAGGTTTGAGCTACGTTTATAATTCACGTCCTCCGAACATCACACCGCTGAAAAAGGTAAACTTCTTCAATTCACCAGTTTTCAGGCTGATCAAGGATATGAATTTCTATCCTGCTCCGAATTATCTCTCTTTCAGGACCGATCTTTACAGGCATTATAACGAGGTGAAAACAAGGAATATTAACAATCCCTATCTGAAAATTGATCCTACATTCAGAAAGGATTTTGAATGGAACCGTTTCTTCGATTTCAAATACGATATTACCAAGGCGCTGAAATTTGATTTTTCATCCAATAATGTCGCACGGATTGACGAACCGGATGGCGGAGTTGACAAGAACAGGTACAAAGACGAATACCAGGCCTGGAAAGATTCCGTTTTAACCAATTTGAAAAATCTGGGCAGAACAACCCAATACCATCATGTACTCAATGCGAGTTACACCGTACCGATCAATAAAATACCGATCTTCAACTGGATATCCGCCTCGGCCAGATACAGCGCCACTTACGACTGGAACATAGGGCCGGTCTTTCCCGACAGTCTTAATATCGACCTGGGTAATACCATTGTCAATTCAAATACTGCACAGCTGAACGGCCAGTTGAATATGATGAATCTTTATAATAAAGTGGGATTTTTGGAGAAAATCAATCAAAGGTACAGGGGGGGTACGCGGCAACCTTCGGAAGAAAAGCGTTACAGGACAGTCCGTTATGAGAGAAAAAATCTGGATCTGAGAGCCGGTAATCCACAATCCATATACCACCGGCTGGGAACGGAAGATATTACCGTGAATATTTTTGACCAGGATGGTAATGAGATTCAGGGAAGATTGGTGGTGGAAAACAGCAATAAGGCAGTAATAACGGTAAACGAGGATTATGAAAACACCGCCGTGGAGGTGGAAGGCAGGATTGAGCGAAGGGAAAATCCGCTCATCATTATCGGTGAACAGACGGCACGTCTCCTGATGGCTGTTAAGAATATCAGCATCTCCTATTCACAGAATGAGGGAACCATCCTGCCGGGGTATAAACCGGGTACCAGATACCTGGGAATGGATGAAATAAACGGAGCGTTTGCACCAGGCTGGGCTTTTATCGCGGGCTTCCAGAATGAGGGATTTGCGGATAAGGCCGTAAGGAACAACTGGCTCACCCTGGATTCCCTGGTCAACAATCCCTTTACAATGACCCACAATGAGAATTTCAACATCAGAAGTTCCATTGAACCGTTTTTCGGGTTACGGATCGAACTTACGGCAAACCGGCGTTTTTCCAGGAATATGAGCGCCTATTATGTTGCCGATGTGAATGGCAATTTCCCCGACAGTACACGGAACAGAATGGTTACCGGGAATTTCAGCATGACCTATTTTACAGGATTTACCGCATTTGAGGATGTTTCTGCTTCCGATAACTACCGGTCTGCAAACTTCGAACGGTTTAAGAAGTATACGGTAATTATTTCCAGACGGCTTGCTGAAGAACGTCAGGCTTCCGATCCGTTCTATGATCCGGATATTGATCCGGAAACCGGCCTTCCGATAGCAGGTGAATATAAAAACGGGTATGGCATCACTTCGCAGGAGGTGCTGATCCCGGCATTTCTGGCTGCATACTCCAACCGCGATCCGGAAAAAATAACCCTCTCCACCTTTCCTTCCATCCTGAACATCCTGCCCAACTGGCGAATTGTCTTCGAAGGATTGACAAAAATCGATTTTATCAAACGGTATTTAAATACGGTCTCCATAACACATGCATACAGGTCTTCATTTGATATCGGTTCCTACACGACCAATCTTTATTATCAGGAACTGGACGGATTGAACTATGTCCGGGATATTCAGTATAACTTTCTTCCTGAATATGAGGTGTTTAATGCTTCAATCAATGAACAGTTCAGCCCGTTAATCAATCTTGACCTGACCTGGAAAAATAACCTTACCTCCCGGTTTGAAATTAAGAAATCCAGGACGCTTGCCCTGAGCCTGGCCAATAATCAGATCACGGAAGTAAACAGCGATGAATTTGTTATCGGATCAGGTTACCGGTTTGAAGATGTACAATTCTCTATCCGGGCCGGAGGAATCCAGAGAGAAATGAGAAGTGATCTTAACCTGAGGGCCGATTTTTCCATCCGGGATAATAAAACCGTAATCCGAAAACTGGTCGAAGAAGTTGACCAGCCAACGGCAGGGCAAAGGATTCTTACCATCAAAGTAACGGCCGATTATGTCCTGAGCGACCGGTTTAACCTGAGATTGTTCTTTGACCGGGTGGTGAACAAACCTTTCGTAGCTCTTACATTTCCTACCGCCAATACCAACTTTGGTTTTAGTGTCCGGTTTACACTGGCCCAATAAGTAAGAACCGGTATTCCTGGAACATGTCTTTTTATATCCGTTCTTTGGAATAATATATTAAATTTGAATTCTGTCTCATCTGAAAAAACCTGAATACTATGAACGTACCCGAAACACTTAAGTATACAAAAGATCATGAATGGATACGGATTGAAGGTAATGAAGCCTATGTGGGAATTACAGATTTTGCACAGAGTGAATTGAGCGACATCGTGTTTCTTGAAATTGAAACGGAAGGTGAGGAACTTGAAAAGGAGGCGATATACGGAACCATCGAAGCTGTAAAGACGGTATCCGACATGTTTATGCCCGTCTCCGGAACAGTTCTTGAAGTAAATCCGGTTCTTCAGGATTCACCTGAAATCGTCAACAAGGATCCATACGGGGAAGGCTGGATGATCAAAATATCCGTAAAGAATCCTTCGGAACTGGATGATCTCCTGACGGCAGACCAGTATAAGGAATTAATTGGTTCCTGACCGGAAGGGGAGAATCATGAACCTATGAAAACAATTTACTGTTCGACTATACTCACCGGGTGAAGCGGTCTGCCTGACTCTTCTTCACCCGGTGAGTTTTTTCATACCGGCAGATTGATACCGGACAGGGTCTGAACCATGAAACCTGTTATCAAAGACCTGAGTAGTAATATTCTCCTTCTTGCACTGATACTGGCAACGGCTATCTTTCTTCGGTTCTTTCGCCTTACAGAAATCCCTTTTACGCAGGATGAATACAGTGCAATTTTCAGAACAGGATCCGGGAGTTTGAGGGACCTGATTGAGCATGGAATAAAACCCGACGGTCACCCGGCAGGTATCCAGATGCTCCTTTATTTCATGATACAGATTCTTGGTTTGTCGGGATTTTTCCTGAAATTGCCTTTCCTGGTATCCGGTGTACTGGCAGTCTGGCTCTCTTTCATGATTGGCAGTAAATGGTTCAACCACACAACAGGACTGATTACCGCCTCCTTTATGAGTGTCCTTCAGTATACGGTTTACTATAGCCAGGTAGCCAGGCCGTACGCAAGCGGATTGTTCTTCTCCCTCTGGATGGTGTGGCACTGGACTGCCATACTGTTTCACCCTGACAGGAATTTGAAGAAGAACCTTGCAGGATTTATCCTGGCCGGAATACTATGCTCCTATAACCATCATTTCAGCTTGTTATTCGCGGTAATCGTCTGGATCACGGGACTGTTCCTTGTAAAGCCAGTATATTTCAGAAAATATATTTTCACGGGAATACTAATGATTGCAGCATATCTGCCGCATCTGCCCGTTACTATTCATCAGTTGGGAATGAAAGGAGTAGAGGGTTGGTTATCCAGACCCGGTGCTTCATTCATTATCGATTATTTGAAATATGTTTTTCATTTTTCTCCCGTTTTTGGCGGCATTGCTCTCGTTTTATTGGCGACGGGATTATTCATAAAGCGAAACGTACATCCCGTGGCACCATTCAGAATTATTGCCATCACCTGGTTCATGATCCTGCTTGTAACCGGTTACATCTATTCATTGTTTGTCAATGCCGTCCTGCAATATTCTGTTCTGATATTTGCATTTCCGTTCCTGCTGATGTTCCTGTTTTCATATTTGAAAGATTTCTCCCCGTTGTATAAAACATTTGCGGTGGTTGTTGTACTTGCTGCCGGTATCGCAACGCTCCTTTTGAACAGGCATCATTACGAAATATTCTATAATTCCGGTCCTGACAGGATCCTGTTGGAGACCCGGGAACGTCTTCAGAAGTATGGAATTGAGAATACTTCCGTCATATTCCATGCAGATGAAAGAGTGATCCGTTATATCCTGCCTCCTAATGAACGGGTGAAGCGGGAGGATATTTGGTACGTTTCCGATACCACCACATTCAGGAGTTTCAGGAATTATGTAAGATGCAGTCAAGCCGAATACCTTATTTTTGCATGGACGGCGCTGCCAAAGCTGGAAATGATGAATATCATATCTGAGTATTTTCCCGTTCAACTCGAGAGAGAGGATTACTTTTTAAGCGGGTTTCATCTGTTTACAAAGAGGAGCGGGCGGAAAGGAGTAGGGGATATAAAATGGGAAGACCGGATTGGTTTTGAAGCCGGGGAGGAACCGAAAGGATTTCACCCGGATAAGATTACCGGCGACAGGAGTTTTGAAGGGGACTATTCCTACCGGATCGATGCAGCCGAGGAGTTTGGACCGGTATACACGGTTTCGCTTAACGATTTGGATCCGGGAAGAAACGATTATATGTCGGTTGGAGTAACCATCCTTATCGATGATAAGGAGAATGATCCGGTACTGGTTGCAACAGTTGAAGGGAAGGGGAATGGAGTGGAATGGAGAGGATTGCCTGTAAGGCAGTTTCTGACGGATCCGGATGGATGGGGGAAGGCCAGTGTGACTTTTCAATTTCCCGGGAAGATGCTTCGTCGAAAAAATATGATCTTCAAAACCTATATCTGGAACCGGGATAAAACACCGGTATATATTGATAATTTCGAGGTGAAGCTATACCGGGGCAACAACAGGCTTTACGGGCTGTTTGAAGAAATTTGAATCCCTTTATCACTACAGCCCTGACAGCTCGATGGAACATATCAAATGGTATAATTGTTTTTAACGTTAATATAATATCTGACATTTCTCAATCATTCTGAAACAACCCGAAGGCTGAATACATTTGCCGTTATGCAGACATCATTCAACGACTTCATCGAACGGGAAACATCCGGCAGGGGAACTCCCCGACGGAGCGGATCATCCGGCTTCAAAGTACAAAACAGTCAATCCCGGAAGCGGACCGGGGAGGATGGACCACCTTACGGCATAAAGAATACCTCAGGCAGGTTTTTATCCTCCAATATTAATCTCATTACTATCGTTCTCTTTGTGATTGTTTACCTGGCCTTCCCGACCCGGAATTCCTCAACGGATGCATATTATTATGCCGCCTCCATAAAATACCAGGGAGAACTTTTCCACCCACATCATTTACTCTACAATATTACCGGGTACATGGTGTTGAAAGCCGTCAGGGGAATAGGGCTTCATCCGGATGTACTGGCTTTAATGAAGGTGTTAAATTCACTTTTAGCCGGTTTGTCCCTGGTGATCCTGTCGAAAATATTGCGCAGGATGAACAGGACAAAGGGAGAAATAACCGGTTTGCTTCTTATTGCAGGCAGTGCATTTGCGATCTGGAGATTTGCAACGGAGAATGAAACATACCTGTTTCCCCTGGTCCTGTCCCTTGCCGGTTCCCTCAAGTTCATTGACTTTCAGGATGGCAAGCGGAATGTAAATTTAGTATTGAGCGGAAGTTTCTGTGCACTTGCAGTCCTTTATCACCAGATTCATATCTTCTGGTGGCTCGGCCTGCTGTTCGGGACGGCATATTACACCAGGAAACCGGGGGTAATATTGTCATATGGGTTTACAGCATTGTTCATCCCGTTAATTTACCTGGTGGTATTTTATTCCCTCCCATCAGGATATTCCGAAGGTTCTTTTACGCGATTTGTTTTCAGGGAATACTACCTGGGAGGAGTTGAGACCGGTATCGGGTGGCCTAATTTCTATCTCACGGTAATAAATTTTATCCGTAGCTTTTTCCAGGTACACGGGATCATGTTTATCATGATACGGAAAAATATCCTGTTCATACTTCCCGGTATTATGGTATTCGTTCTCCTGGTAACCGGAATAATTAAAAGTGAAATTACGCCCAGGGAAAGGCGGATAACGGACCGGATATTCATCAACAGTCATATTCTCATTTTCGTTCTGCAACTTATTTTCGCATTTTATTCCGTGGGAAATGCTGAATTCATGGTAATGCTACCTGTTCTGAGCCTGATAATCCTGGCCGGGTTGTTTGAAATAAAAACCATCGCTTTAGTTTGTTTCGGTGCCGGGTTGTTTATCTGGAATTTATCTTTCGGCATACTTCCGGCCTGGCAGGTCGATTTTACACACCATACAGTCCTGGTTCCCCGTATCCTTTCCAATGAACAGGATCTGTTTATCCTGAAATCGGATCAGCATGTTCTGAGCAAGATTTATTATGAGACAGGGAGAGAGGATCACAGGAATATTCAGAAGGCACCGGAAAACTTATTGCGGAGGAAATTGCCGTTAGCGATTCTTGAGGAGCGGATTGAAAAAAACCTGACCTCCGGGAACAGAGTCTTTACGGATTGTATTAACCGGCCGGCAATCATCTCACGGGCAACCATGCTGGATCGGGGTATGGACGAAGAGTTTTTCAGGCGTTACACACATGTTGCTGTTGATTCGGTTTCGACCTTTACCGGTGTGTATTATTTATTTGAGATAAAGGGGATGAAAGGGGAATAATGTAACCGGGACGGACGGAGGTTCAGACTGGAATGATTACAGGGTTTTCTTCACTTCAAATTCCTGGTAGCCTTCGATAATATCCCCTACTTTTATATCGTTAAAGTTGGCGACATTCAGGCCGCATTCATATCCGGATGCCACTTCTTTCACATCTTCCTTGAATCGTTTCAGTGATCCGAGTTCTCCGGTATATACTACTATTCCTTCACGGATTACCCTTACAAGGGTATTTCTGGTAATTTTCCCTTCTTTAACGATACATCCGGCTATAGTACCTACTTTTGTGATTTTGAATAAATCCCGTACTTCAAGGGTTGCTACAATCTCTTCTTTGACTTCCGGGGACAACATTCCTTCCATTGCGGATTTTATCTCTTCGATAGCATCGTAAATAATGGAGTAGAGGCGTATATCAATTTCTTCTTTTTCGGCAAGTTTGCGTGCACTAAGGGAAGGACGTACCTGAAATCCCAGGATAATGGCATTGGAAGCGGCTGCAAGCAGAACGTCCGATTCTGAGATCTGGCCTACCGCTTTGTGTTTTAGATTAACCTGGATCTGTTCGGTGGATAATTTGATAAGGGAATCTGAGATGGCTTCCACCGAGCCGTCCACATCCCCTTTAATAATGATATTCAGCTCCTGGAAGTTGCCAATTGCTATTCGTCTTCCGATCTCTTCCAGAGTAATATGTTTTTGAGTACGGATCCCCTGTTCTCTTTGAAGTTGTTCCCTTCTGTTGGCGATCTCTCTGGCTTCACGATCGCCCTCCATAACGTTAAACTTATCGCCGGCCTGGGGTGCTCCGTTTAGACCCAGGATAAGGACCGGAGTTGCGGGTTCGGCTACTTCGACCTTATTGCCTCTTTCGTTATACATTGCCTTTATATGGCCAAAATGGCTGCCGGCAAGAAGTACATCCCCGATATGAAGTGTCCCGGTCTGTACAAGGATAGTGGCTACATAACCACGGCCTTTATCCAGTGAGGATTCAATTACGGATCCCAGGGCATTTCGATTGGGATTGGCTTTCAGATCCAGCATTTCTGCTTCCAGCAGGACTTTTTCCAGAAGATCATCCACATTCGTACCCAGTTTGGCTGATATTTCCTGCGACTGGTATTTTCCGCCCCAGTCTTCGGTCATGAATTTCATGTTGGCGAGCTCTTCCTTTATCTTTTCGGGATTTGCTCCGGTTTTATCAATCTTATTAATGGCGAATACGATAGGTACTCCTGCTGCATGAGCATGGTTAATAGCTTCGACGGTCTGAGGCATAACACTGTCGTCTGCAGCGATTACGATGATGGCAATATCGGTTATTTGCGCACCACGTGCACGCATGGCTGTAAATGCTTCATGACCGGGGGTATCAAGGAAGGTTATTTTTCGTCCGTCCTCCAGAGTAACATTGTAGGCTCCGATGTGTTGTGTAATACCTCCTGCTTCTCCTGCGATGACATTGGTTTTGCGGATATAATCGAGGAGGAGGGTTTTGCCATGATCGACATGTCCCATTACTGTCACGATCGGCGGGCGGAACTGAAGGTCTTCTTCCTTATCCTCTTCCACCCGGATCGCTTCCTGGACATCCACACTTATAAATTCGACCTTATAGCCAAATTCATCGGCAATAAGTGCCATCGTTTCAGCATCCATACGTTGATTTATGGAAACAAAAAGCCCCAGGCTCATACATGTTGAAATGACCTCGTTCGGAGAAACATTCATCATGGATGCCAATTCGCTTACTGAAACAAATTCGGTCACTTTCAGGACATTCATCTCCTGAGCGAGTTTTTCAACTTCCTCTTTTTGTTTGAGGCTCACGGCTTCTCTCTTCTCCCTTCTGTATTTTGCTCCCTTCGACTTTCCTTTCGAGGTCAACCGGGCCAGGGTTTCCTTGATCTGTTTCTGCACTTCTTCCTCATCTACCTCGAGATGAACGGGTCTTTTCTTCTTTTTCTGAGCAGTTCTTTTGGCTTCTTTAGATACTTCCTCGGCGAGAATCTTTTCAGGATCATCTTCAATGCTTACCCTTTCTTTATCTTTTTTGATCCGTTTTCTTCTTTTCTTTTTGGTTTCCGTATCACTGGAGGATGCGACGGGTTTTTTCTTCTCTTCGGGTTTGGGTAAGTCTATCTTTCCTACAACGGTCGGACCGCTGAGTTTTTCTATTTCCGATTTGAAAACTTCCTTTTGGGCATCTTTTATATCGCTGATCCCGGTTTCTTCTCCAGGGGCTTCGGCTACGGCTTCTTTTTCTTCCTCAACCGGTTCAATGGCAGGGGATTTTGATTTTTCCTTCTTCTTTTTACGGGCTGCCTTGGGTTTTTCAGGTTTGGTTTCAAGGTCTTCTTTCGCAACAACCGTAACATCCGTATCCTCTTCCTTACTTTCACTGGGATCAATTGGAGCAATTTCAGAAACCTCTTTCTCCTGATCCGTTTCAGCGGGTAATTTTTCCTCTTCCGCCACTTTTTCAGGAGGTTCTTCAGTCACGGTTTCGTCGGGTTGTTTTGTTTCGATCAGGCCGGTTGCACCACTTGAATCTTTAATAAGGACTTCCTCCTCCGGTTCTGCAGGTTCACCAATGATCTTTTCCTCCACCTCGGAAGCGGCAAGAGCTTCCTGGGCTTCTCTGAAGTGCTTCATACTCAGCTTTTCGGATTCCTTCTTCACACTAATTTCCGAGCTGAATTCTTCAGCAAGAAGATCATAGGCCTCGGGAGGCAGTTTGGTATTGGGATTGGTATCTACCTCCACACCTTTCTTATGCAGAAAATCAATAATCGTCGAAATACCGACATTAAATTCTCTGGCTGCCTTGCTTAATCTGACTATTTTTGTCCCTTGCACCATATCCCTGGTCTCACGTAATGTTT
>CP070687.1:2735421-2738287 GCA_020353115.1 Bacteroidales bacterium | reverse complement strand
CCGGGAATCTGGTCTGGGATAGCCCGGTTTATACTGGTGATGAGGATATAACTGCAGATGAATTCAAGTTGATATACAATATCGCCATGAATATTGAAGAGTGGAGAAATGGTATAAAGATTGGCAACATTGTACGGGATATGCAGATTGAGGTATACCACTCCGATAACCGTCCCCCTACTAATCCCCTTTTTGGCGATTTTTGTGTTGAAGCAGGCAGCCTGATCGAATTCAATATTACCAGCACCGATATCGACAATGATCCTGTAACCCATGAAGCTTCCGGTGGCGCATTTGTGCTCGGTGAATCTCCTGCAGAGTTTTTTGAAATAGACTCGGATTCAGGTTCTGTTACCTCAACTTTCCGCTGGCAGACAGAATGCAGTCACGTCCGCGACCAACCCTATTCCATTGTAATTAAAGTGGAGGACAACAATTCTGAACTTAGCCTTGTTGACATCGATCATTTCAATATTACGGTATTGGGTCCGGCACCTGAAAATGTAACACCGATTCCAACCAGCGATTATATCCGGCTTCATTGGTCACCCAATGTGTGTGATAATATAAAAGGATATAGAATTTACAGGCGGATTGGGAATGTTGGTTTTACGCCCGACACATGTGAAAACGGAGTGCCGGAATATACCGGTTACAAGGTTATTGGAGAAACAGACGGTTGGAATGATACGATATTTATTGACAACGGGGGAGGAGAAGGTCTTATGAAGGGAACCGAATACTGTTATATGGTTGTTGCCCTGTACGAGGATGGTACCGAAAGCTTTGCTTCAGATGAAGTTTGTTCAATCCTTATTGAAGGTCTTCCTGTTATCACCAATGTAAGTGTAATCGATACGGATACGGAAAATGGTTCAATATATGTTGCATGGGCAAAGCCCGATCCGGATACCCTTCAGATAAAGTATGGTGCTTCCGGTCCTTTTAAGTATCTCATTTATCGTGCGGATGGAATCTGGGGCAATAACTTCGTCCAGCTTGATTCCGTATCATCTCCTGACCTCGAAGACACCATTTATATAGACACGTATGTAGGGAATACGGCGGCCCGCGGTTATATCTACCGGATTGAACTCATTAATGATGGTGTAGCACGGTTCAGGATTGGATCACCCGATGAGGCATCTTCCGTATTTCTGAAAATTGACCCGGGAGATAATAAACTTATCCTGCACGCACAAAAAAATGTTCCTTGGATTAATTATCAGTTTGTAATATATAAACAGAATCCGGTCACCCTTGATTTTGATTCTCTTGCTGCAACAGTAGATTCTATCTCTACCGATTCGGACCTTGTCAATGGAATTACCTATTGTTATAAGATCAAGACGATCGGTACATATTCGAGAAGTAATATCATTGATCCCATAATTAATTTTTCCCAGGAAAATTGTGCCATACCAGATGATGCAGATCCACCCTGTCCCCCGTTTCTGACTGTTGTTTCAAACTGTGACAGCCTTTATAATGAACTTTCCTGGACAAGACCGGAATTATCATGCGGTGAAGATGTTGTTGGATACAATTTATATTATCACCCTTTTGATACGGCCGAAATGGCATTGCTGGATGTATTCTCATCTCCCGATGATACAACCTATATCCATCGGCCTGAATTGACATTATCGGGTCATTATGCTGTAACAGCCGTAGATTCCTTTGCAAACGAAAGCGGTTATTCATTATTGAGACTTCGGGTAGACACTTGTACCTATTTTGAAATTCCGAATGTGTTTACTCCGAATGGAGATAACATAAATGATATTTTAAAATCAAATGTTTTTCAGTTTGTTTCACGGATTGATATGAAAATTTACGACCGGACCGGGAACCTGGTTTTTGAAACCCAGGAACCTGAAATAAACTGGGACGGAATGTATAACGGGAAATATGTAACCCCAGGTGTTTATTATTACATTTGTGATGTATATGAATACAGGTCCACAGGACACGAGGAGGTTCGGAACATTACAGGTTTTATTCACGTGATAACGGATAAAGGAGCCAGGATTCCGGACGAAAAATAGATTTTGTTTATGAAAAAATGGATCTTCATATCACTCCTCTTCGGGATGGCATTACCGCCTGGGAATTGTCAGGATAACCGGGAATATTTTTTGAAGGGAATGGCAGATCTTCAGATGCAGAAAAACGAATCGGCGATTGAAAATCTGACCATATACCTGGAAAGTGACAATATGAATCATATGGCTTACCTTTTCAGGGCAGAGGCATACTTTAACCTGAAAGAATGGGATAAAGCCTTGTCGGATTTCATTACCGCCGAATCAATAAAGCCGGGAAGCGGTAACCTGGGACTGGCAAGGACCTATGCCAGTAAGGGGAATGCAGCTTTGGCCATTCAATACCTCGAAAGCCACCTGAGGTCCGGATACAGAGTGCCGGAAAAGGTAATCTTACTGGATAAGGCATTTGAGAATATTGAAAACAGCCGGGAGTGGAGAGGGCTCTGGCATAACGACTGGTATACCGATAGCGAACATATCCTTCGTGATCTGGAGTATCTCATTGGGAATGAACAATATGCAGAAGCATCCGGAATACTCGAAAAATCGATTCAAATGTATCCGGAGAAGGATGAATTTTATTACCAGAAAGCCAGGATCCATATGGCAAGGAAGGAGTTTAAACAGGCGCTTTCCCAATATGACCTTGCTTTAAAATACGCTAAGGATCATCCGGATTATCTTACCGGAAAGGCCGATGTGTTACAAAAACTGAAAAGACACAAGGAGGCAATAACCGCCTTAAGCAGAGCAATATATGTAAACCAGGACCGCCTTGACCTCTATATGGTACGAGCTCGGTTATACTATGAAAACCA
>CP070687.1:2724824-2735321 GCA_020353115.1 Bacteroidales bacterium | reverse complement strand
ATAACCATCTCTTGTGACCAGGACATCATCCTCAATCCGTATTCCACCGAAATCCTTATAGTTCTCCACTTTATCATAATTAATGTAATCAGGAAACTTCTTTTCCTTCCTCCATAGATCGATCAATTCCGGGATGAAATAAATTCCGGGTTCCACGGTAAGTACAAATCCTTCCTGCAGTTTCCTTCCCAACCTTAAAAAAGCAAGGCCGAATTGATCGCTCCGTTTAACTTCATCGTCGTAACCAACATTATCTTCTCCCAATCCTTCCATATCATGTACATCCAACCCCATCATATGACCGAGTCCGTGCGGGAAGAATAGCGCGTGAGCTCCTTGCTCTACCGCCTCTTTTATATCTCCCTTCATCAGACCAAGATCTTTCAGCCCTTGTGCGATGATTTCAGCAGCCATCAAATGAACTTTCATGTAAGGTATTCCCGGCCTTATTGCCCTGACAGAATCCACATTTGCTTTCAATACAACCTCATATATCTCTCTCTGTCGCTGCTCGAATTTCCCTCCAACAGGAACTGTTCTTGTAATATCACTTGCATAATGTAACAATGATTCGGCTCCTGCATCCGTAACCATCATTCTTCCTTCAACAAGATTGTTCCCATGGTAATGGTTATGCAAAGTCTGGCCGTTGGTAGTGAGTATGATCGGGAATGAAACACCGGTACCGTTTGCCAGGGCAATTCCTTCTATTCTCCCTGCTATTTCACGTTCCACGACACCAGGCTTTGCCATCTTCATTGCCATGGTATGCATGTCATATGCCGTATCCATAGCCTGTTCAATTTGCCTTATTTCATTTTCATCCTTTACTGACCTCAGCTTCACCACAGCCCTTATGAGATCCTCCGATACCAGATTACGAATTTCATTTTCACTTCTATTCAACCACTTTTGCATTTGCAAAATGTTTTTACCACGATAAGGGGGAAGAATATTAATAGTCCTACCCCTGGTAAGTGCATCATTGATAACATCCTGAAGTTTGGTTAATGGATAGGTTTTCTCTACTCCCACAGCCAGGGCTTTCTCTTTTATGGATGGCTGGGCTCCCATCCAAATAATGTCCTCCATATCTACATCATTGCCAAAAATATAGTCACGTTTTGATTCCAGATCTATAATTCCTGCAAGATCCGGATGATCCAGACCAAAAAAATACAGGAAATTGCTATCCTGTCTGAAATGGTATGTATTGGCTGGATAGTTAAATGAGGCTTCCATATTGCCCGGAAGAAGAACCAATCCTGAACGAAGCATTTTCTTCAATGCTTCTCTCCTGTTTATATAACTATCTCTATGAAACATATCTCAATGTATTGGATTGCAAAATGTGAACAGTTAAAATTAATATCATATCGGGTTTTTTCAAATTCATACCGAAGAAGACAAACGGAAACAGGCCAGAGTTGTGCCTTATGTAGAATATCAATGTTAATAAAAATACCAAAAATCGTAAATTTGAAATTCGTTCGATCCTATTTCAAACAAAAGAATATGTCATTCCGAAAATACTTTCCTGTACATGATCTATAGAACTGATTTACAGCCGCATGGCAAACATTAACTAAAATTGCGAATATACTTGGATTCTTAATATTTTTTCTTACCTTCGCAATTAACGGTCAAGTTATTAACATTTATTCAACAAGTTTATACACACAATGCCATACCGAAGACTACCTAACACTGACAGTTCCCGTTTAAAGGCCCTGATAACTGCGCTCGAAAAAGGCAAAGAATTACCACCCTTCAAACTGGCCTTCAGTCAAAGAAGTCTCCAGATGATCCAATCATTTCTTCCCAGTTTTGAACAAACATTGATACTCAAAAAACAAGCATACCGGAAACAGGTCCAAAACAACAAGGAATACCACAAAACGTTGAAAAAGATCCGGCTGTATATTTCACATTTCATTCAGGTAGTGAATCTGGCCATTATACGGGGTGAAATACCTCCCTCAACCAGGAAATTCTATAACTTGGAGGAAACGGACAAAAACCTGCCTCGATTACAAACAGAATCACAAGTGATCCGGATTGGTCAGAATTTAATTGAAGGCGAAGCAAAAAGGATAACAAAGGGGCTCGCTCCCATTACAAACCCAACCATTGCTGTCGTAAAGGTCAGATATGAGCAATTCCTCGATGCATACAATTTCCAGAAAACCCTTCAAAAGAGAAATCATTTGACCCTGGAAAAACTTGCTGATATGAGGAAGAAGGCAGACAGGATCATTCTACAGGTATGGAACGATGTGGAAGAAACATATAAAGATTTACCGGAGGAATTGAGAAGGAATAAAGCGGTTGATTACGGCTTGATTTATGTTTTCCGTAAAAATGAGTTGGACAATATCAATTTGTTTGAAACAGGTAAAAAAGAGATTGGATAATGTCCAGATCCGGTTTTCTGGCTTTACTTCTATCGATATTTTAAGTTGTTCACTCTTCTACTCAACCGACTTCACTCCAGTGAGGCCTTTTCGGTTCTGTAAATAAACCATATTAGTACTGCTGTGAATAATGAACATGCCAGCATGATCATAAACCCTTCACTACCGGTACCCAAGGTATCCAGATCTCTCTCAACAAATTCCTTTCCATAGAAAAAATATACGATAACCGCCAGTCCATTGTTAATGAAATGGGCAAGTACAGGAAGCCACATTGATCCACTCCATACCAGGAGGTACCCGAAGAATACACCCATCAGCAACCTGGGCAAAAAACCAAAGAACTGGAGATGGAAAGTACTGAAGATAATGGCTGCAATTACAACCCCGACATGAACGTTTTTAGTCCATTCTGAAAAAAGCCTCTGAATTATCCCACGGAAAAGGAATTCTTCACCAAATGCAGGAATAATAGCGACCACAAATACATTCGCCATAAACTGCCATCCGGAACTGGCTGCAAGAAAGGTATCTGTCAGATGTTTTGCTGCCTCTTCCATTTCCCTCATCTTACTTTCCATCCCATCAAGAAAGCCGGGCAGATCCAATTCTGCGTTCCACCTCGCAAGTAAATTGATAACTGGCAAAGCAACCAGCATTACAAGAACAACAAAAAAGAAAGAAGTGGTTTTGGCCAGCTTGTTTAACTTGAGATATTTAATACTGCTACTGCTAATAAAATAGGCAATGATAAATGAAGGAACAAGAAATGAACCAACAGATAACCAGATCTGGAAATACTTCATAATTCTTACATCCTCTGCCTGGTTCAAGTTTTCAAGAACTGAAATCAGTTCTTCTGTCCCCAGCCCAAACACCGGAATCGCAAGAAGACCTGCCAGAAACAGGAATGCAAGGAATGATCCGATAATAATGACAACCGAAAACAGGAGTTTTGTGAAAGGAGTCGCATTTTGAATAAGCCCGGCTGTCATTCCCTGAAAATTAATAATTTTGGGCTCAAATGTACTACTATTTTTTGTTTTGGTCCGAATTGGAAATATTGAACTTGGCGAATTTCCACTCTCGCTTGCTCCAATGGAGGATATTACGGATCCTTCATTTAGGTATATCTGCAAACAATATGGAGCTGATATTCTGTATTCGGAATTTATATCTTCCGACGGCCTGATCCGGAAAGGGAAGAAGAGTCTTCAAAAACTGGACATTTTCGATTATGAAAGACCTATAGGTATTCAGCTCTACGGGCATATTATCGAATCCATGGTCGAAGCGGTTAAAATTGCAGAATCCGCTGATCCTGATTTTATCGATCTTAATTTCGGATGTCCTGTAAAGAAGATTGCAAACCGGGGAGCAGGAGCAGGTATGCTTAGGAATGTTGACCTTATGGTAAAAATGACATCCGAAATTGTTAAAACAACTCGTCTGCCTGTTACTGTTAAAACAAGACTGGGATGGGATGAGGATAATAAAAATATTTACAATGTTGCAGAAAGATTACAGGATGCTGGAATACAAGCCATAACCATCCATGGCAGAACACGCAATCAACTTTACAGGGGAAAAGCAGACTGGACACTTATCGGTAAAGTCAAGAATAATCCAAGAATAAAGATCCCTGTTTTTGGAAACGGTGATGTAACAGGTCCTGAGGTGGCTAAATCAATGATCAACCGATACGGGACTGACGGTATTATGATAGGCCGAGCAGCAATAGGAATGCCCTGGATATTCAGGGATATAAAAAGATATCTTGAAAAGGGTGAGATTCTGCCTCCTCCCACCACAAAAGAAAGGGTTGAACTGGCAAAACTTCATTTCACCAAATCGGTTGAAAGGAAAGGTATCCCGCGTGGTATTTTTGAAATGAGAAGACATTTTTCAAAATACTTTAAGGGCTTACCGGATTTTCGGGAAATTCGCTTGCGGCTATTGACTTCCATTGATAGGGAAGAGATCATCGGTATTCTGGATGAGATTGAATCAATCTATTTCAATGAGATTTACAGTTAATTGACTTTTTTATAAAGCAATAATTAAAATAATTCAAAACCTGATTGTTATGAAAATAAAAATCCTCTTACTTATCGTATTTCTTAGCCTGGCAATAATGGCACTTTGCCAAAATGAAGCACAGAATACCTCCCAGCTATCCATCGGGAAAATCATGCAGGATCCGAAATGGATAGGGACTTCTCCGGAGAATATACAATGGTCTGCTGACGGAAAATCCCTGTTTTTTAACTGGAACCCGGAAGATAAAGAGGAATCATCGCTTTACAAAATTACCACAGATAATCCTTCTCCCACGAAAGTAGACAGGGAAGAAATTAATGCATTACCGTCTTTTCGTGGCGATTATAACAGGGACAATACACAAATGGTATATGAAAAAAACGGAGACCTGTTTCTGTTGACAGTCTCCTCCGGTGATATCTTTCAAATAACCAATACAACAGTACGTGAAAACTCACCGGTTTTCAGCTACGATCAAAAGAGGATAATCTATAATTCGAATTATAACCTGTTTGCTTGGGATATTACATCCGGTCAGACAGAACAGATAACTAATTTTGTTACGGGACAGGATAAACCCGAATCCAAACCCTTCTCAAATAACCAGGAGGAATGGTTGTATCGAGATCAATTACGGCTTTTCGAGGTTTTAAGCTCAAGAAAGGAGAGACGGGAAAAATCAGGGAAAGAACGTGAATTCTATGAGCCCTTAAGACCAAAAACAATCTATACAGGAAACGACAGGCCTCGCTCTCTTCAACTAAGCCCCGATGGGAAATACGTCACCTGGTTGATATACAAATCCCCTCCAGGTCAGAAAAGAACGGAGATTCCTGATTATGTAACTGAAACTGGTTATACAAAAAGCAATAGTGCAAGGACAAAAGTAGGAACACCCTCATATACATCCGCAGAAATGTTTATTTACGACATCGAAAGAGACACCGTTTACCAGGTTTTTTCAAGAGATATCCCAGGAATAAAAGATCAACCGGATTTTGTCAAGAATTATCCGGATAGGAAAATAAGCATTCCCAAATCCAGAAACGTTATTTTCGGATCTCCTGTTTGGTCAGATGATGGAAAGTATGCCGCACTGGTTATAAGTTCACTCGATAATAAAGACAGGTGGATCATGCTTCTTGATATTATAACCGGTAATCTTAAATTGCTTGATCGCCAAAGAGATGAAGCATGGATTGGCGGACCGGGTATTGGATGGTGGGGTTCTGGGATAGGATGGATGCCCGACAACATTCATATCTGGTTTCAGTCGGAAGAATCAGGGTATTCTCATTTGTATACCGTGAACACAAACTCAGGGAAGAAGAAAGCGTTGACCAGTGGGAAATTTGAGATTTATAATCCTGCGATTTCCCTTGATAAAAAATACTGGTACTTTTCTTCAAATGAGGTTCACCCTGGGGAGAGACATTTTTACAGAATGCCTTTGGATGGAGGCAATCCGGAACAGCTTACTAATCTTACGGGGAGAACCGATGTAACGATTTCTCCGGATGAAAAGTGGTTTGCCATTATGTATTCGACATCCAACCACCCGGGAGAATTGTATGTATTAGAAAATTCTTCAGGTTCAGTACCCGTTAAAATCACAGAATCGGTAAAGGATGAATTTAAATCCTATCCCTGGCGCAAACCGGAAGTTGTTACATTTAAGGCATCTGATGGTGCTACTGTATATGCCAGGGTGTATCAGCCGATTGATCCGGTCCCAAACGGACCTGCAGTGATTTTCGTTCATGGAGCAGGATATTTGCAAAACGCCCACAAATGGTGGAGCAGCTACTTTAGAGAATATATGTTTCACAATTTTCTGGCCGATCATGGTTACACCGTTCTGGATATAGACTACAGGGGCAGTGCAGGATACGGAAGGGACTGGAGAACAGCAATCTATCGCCATATGGGTGGTAAAGATTTATCCGATCAGGTGGACGGGGCAGCATTTCTTGTCGAGGAATATCAGGCTGATCCGGATAAAATCGGTATTTACGGTGGATCTTACGGGGGATTCATAACCCTTATGGCCATGTTTACCCAGTCCGATGCTTTTGCCGCCGGAGCTGCTCTAAGAGCAGTCACCGACTGGGCACACTACAACCATGGGTACACCTCAAATATTTTAAATACACCTGTCGAAGATAGCCTTGCATATGTCAACAGCTCTCCGATTTATTATGCCGAAGGATTGAAGGGGGCTTTGCTGATTTGCCACGGTATGATTGATGATAATGTGCACTTTCAGGATGTGGTACGACTAGCTCAGCGGCTTATCGAACTTGGAAAAGAGAATTGGGAGTTAGCCGTATACCCGTTGGAGAGACACAGTTTTGTCGAACCCACAAGCTGGACGGATGAATACAAAAGAATTTTCAAACTGTTCGAAGATAACCTGAAGTAGGAATTTCAACTTAAGGAAAGCCAGTCGCATCTAGAACTCCGCACCAGCTTTTTTCTGCGGATAGTCGATAGTATAGTGCAACCCGCGGCTTTCATGCAGGTTTTGTGCCATAATAATAGTCAGATATCCCACATTGATCAGGTTCCTTAGTTCACATAATTTTCTGGAAAGAGTAGATTTCTTATAGAGTTCTTCCGTCTCTTTATATATTATTTCCAGTCTGGCCAAAGCACGTTGTAACCGGAGATCCGACCTCATAATTCCGACATAATTACTCATAATCTGCTGCATCTCTTTATAGTTCTGGGTTATAAGGACCATTTCTTCGGGATGGGAGGTACCCTCAATATTCCATTCGGGTATTTTATCGTTAAAAGGAATCTTCAGGATTTCTTTTATACTCTCATTTACTGCCCTGTCAGCAAAGACCAATGCTTCAATTAAAGAGTTTGAAGCGAGCCGGTTAGCACCATGCAGACCGGTGGATGCAGCTTCACCTATGGCATATAACCTGTTAATGCTGCTCCGGCCGTTTTCATCAACTTTTATCCCGCCACATAAATAGTGAGCTGCCGGGACGACCGGTATCACATCTTTTGTTATATCAATATCAATACTACGGCATTTTTTATTGATATTAGGAAAGTGGTTTACCAGTTCTTCCGGATCCAGATGTGTACAATCAAGATAAACAAAATCATCTCCACGGATCTTCATTTCGTTATCAATGGCCCGTGCAACAACATCCCTGGGAGCCAGTGAGCCTCTTTTATCATACTTTGACATGAACTTTTCACCATCCGCGGTCCTCAGAACAGCCCCGAATCCCCGTAAGGCTTCCGTAATAAGAAACGATGGCCTTTCTCCCGGATGATAAAGGGACGTCGGATGGAACTGGACAAATTCCATGTTCTCAATTATTCCTTTTGCCCTGTAAACCATGGCAATACCATCACCAGTTGCAATTGAAGGATTAGTAGTGGTATCATAAAGGTTTCCTGTACCTCCGGTTGCAATAACCGTCGTTTTTGCCAAGATGGTATCTACTTCCCTGGAACCAAGGTTTAATGTATAGGCACCATAACACACGATATCTTTTCTCGATCTTTTAACCAGTTCTCCCAAATGATGCTGGGTAATCAGATCGATTGCAAAACAGTTTTCCAGTATTTCAATGTTCGGAGTCGCTTTAACCTGCCTGGTTAACGCTTCCTGAATAGCCAGTCCGGTATTATCCTTATGATGGAGAATGCGATGTTCCGTATGACCTCCTTCACGGCCAAGCTCAAAATTGCCATCAGGTTGCCTGTCAAAATCCACACCCCACTTCAGCAATTCCTTTATACGGTCAGGCGCTTCCTTTACAACCGTCTCAACTATCTGCTTATTACAAAAGCCATCACCGCAAAGAATTGTATCACGAATATGCTTGTTAAAAGAATCCGGGGGATAAGTTACAGCCGCAATTCCTCCCTGAGCATATTTTGTGTTGGTCTCTTCCAGGCTATTTTTGGTAATAAGGCATATGCTGCCAAACGGTGCAGCTTTCAGCGCAAAACTTAATCCGGCAATCCCGGAACCGATAATTAAAAAATCAACCTTTTTTTTCATGACAGAAAATACTCCTTTCAGTCCTTTTCATATATTATTCCGGGGTGTTGAATACAGTTATTTCCAAATGGAATAGACAAAGATACGAATTGGCAAAGATTTTAATAGTCCATACCAGAATACTTTGCAACATTTTCGCAGGGGTATGGATAAGGAAAACGAACCCTTTGCATTGTCATATTCAGAAACTATGAAAACCGGAGATTTTGATTTACTTTTATCGGATTATCCAGGAAAATTTTCCGAATGGAAATCGAATTATCCATAATTATCTGTACATATAATCGCGAGGATTATTTACCTCTGACACTGGAAAGTCTTGCCACCCAATCCCTGGATAAAAATAGGTTTGAAGTGATTATTGTGGATAATAACAGTACGGATAAAACATCGTCCTACTGCCATACATTTATTGAACATCATCCGGGGATGATTGTTAAATATATTCTGGAAAAGAATCGGGGATTGCCATTTGCAAGAAACAGGGGCATAAAGGAATCATCGGGTTCCTATATAGCATTCATTGATGACGATGCTGAAGCCCGAAAGGATTATGCTGCAAACCTGATTCGTGTTTTTGAAAAATATACTGAATATGAAGCTGTTGGAGGAAAAGTAATACCGGTTTTCCCGGAGAATAAGGAGCCGCCATGGTTATCCAGTTACATTTGGGGTGTGGTAGCAAAAGTCGATAAAGGAGATCAATACAGTTCATTTAAAAGGAAAGTCCCAGCAGGTTGTAATATGGCATTTCGTAAAAAGGTTTTCAGCATCATCGGAGATTTCGATACCGATTTGTCGCACCGGTGTGATGACCTGTATATCTTTGGCAAACTCAAAGCTATAAATAAAGTGGCACTCTATTCCCCGGATGTTGTCGTGTATCATAATATTCCACCGGAAAGGATGGATAAGGAGGGTATAAAGAAATTATCTATGAACCTGGGAGCTTCTCACCGCATCTTCCTCCGGAATAAACCCTTTTATTCAAGGGTTATAAAATTCTTAGATTATGTCTTTAAAATTTGTGCTGCTATTGTGTTAAGTATCGGATTCCTGTTAAAGGCAGAACCAACAAAAACTAAAATAGTTGTGATTATGTGGTACAGTCTGGTAGGTTTTCTCAGGGTTAAATCATCCGAAATTCCGGTTTCAGTCTAAATATCCCTTATAATAAGACCCTAAATATTCTTTCAGGGTTATTCGCCAATTTCTCATAATGTTTATCTTTCTCAAATCCAGCTTCCGGTTAACCAGTCTTTCAGAAGGAGGACGAACGGCATAATACTCATTACTGAAAAAATCAGAAGATACAGGCTGGATGGTTACATCAACTGACAATCCTAATAATTCAAGCATTTCTCTGGTCACCTCCAATCTGCTGGTTTGCCCACCACAAACCATATTATACAATCCCCAATATTCTTTTTGCAACAGCAGCTTTACATTCTTCGCAAAATCATGAGAATAGGTTGGAGTACCATCCTTATCATCCACGATATGAAGAACTTTTTTCCCATCTTTAAGTTGCTTCATTATTTTCTGAATGAATTTTTTATCCTTGGAAGGCCCGGCTCCCATCATCCACCCTGCCCTGCAAATCAGGTATCTGTTTGCATGCTCTATCACAAAGCGTTCTCCTAAATATTTCGTACGTGCATATATACCAAGTGGATTCGGTTGATCCCAATCATCATAAAATTTCTTTGACCCATCGAATATACCGGCTGAACTAATGTATAAAACGGGGATGTTCAATTTGTTGGCAATATACACCGCATTTTCAACAGATAATGTATTTGTATCATAAGAATCCTCAGGATACTCTTCGCAGTATTCAAGATCAGTATACGCTCCCATATGAAATAAATAATCGGGTTTGAATCCTGATACATCTTTCCAGTAGGCATCATAATCTCTGAAATCCAAATAGGAAAGCCATGGTTCATTCACATCTATATCTGTGCATTTTAATTCAAAGTTATCCTTAAATTGTATATAAAAAGCTTC
>CP070687.1:2710009-2724724 GCA_020353115.1 Bacteroidales bacterium | reverse complement strand
GATAAATATGAAAGATGAACAGAAAATAAAAGATCTGGAGAAGCGGATAAAGGAACTTGAAGCTTTGGTGAGAAGCAAAGAGGTCGAAATCGAGAAAATCAGGACGGTATTCCTTTCCAATATCTCTCATGAGATAAGGACTCCAATGAATTCCATTATCGGATTTTCAAATCTTCTGGCGAGTGATGATCTAAGTACCGACCAGAAAGATCTTTATCTTGAATACATTAACAACAGCAGTGAAAATCTTTTGAGTTTCATTGAAAATCTGATCGACATGGCCATGATCGAATCAGGGCAACTGGAGATTCATGAAGATGACTGCTGTATTAATGATCTGTTTAATGCACTGTATACATTTTACAACAGGGAAAAACACCGGAAAGAAAAGCATAGTGTAGCCCTGTTAATGGATAAACAGGTTCAGAATACGGACCTTTTGTTTCGTACAGATCCGTTACGACTGAAGCAAATAATGTCAAATCTCATTGCAAATGCATTGAAATTCACGGAAAAGGGCATTATCGTCTTGGGGTATGATCTGTCTCAGAAAAATTTCATCAAATTCTTTGTAAAGGATACGGGACGGGGAGTGGATCAGGAGGATGGACGTGATGTTTTCGGATCCTTTAACAGGAAATATTCTTTGCATCAGGAAGAGGCAAGGGGCATCGGAATCGGCTTGTCCATCTGCAAAGGTTTGGTAGAGCTTATGGGAGGAGAGATCTGGGTTGAACCAAATATTAAAAAGGGTTCTGTATTTGCATTTCAATTGCCAAAAAAGGTTTCAAAAAACAGATTTAAACCGGTTCATTTCCTTAAAGAGGATGAATCGATGAAAAACTTTTTTATATCGGATCAGGAAGTAGCTATTTGAAAAACAATATTCATACGAAATTCAGTCGTTTTAAAGATATAAAATAGGAGTCGTTCTTTACATACCGTGAAATGTTCTCAGTCCATTTCAACGGGTTTTCCAGGGAATAAGATTCAGAGTTGTACTCATCAGTCTGCTTTACATTACCTTCCGTCCAACCTCAACTCAAGTTATAGCTTGGTTATAACCCTGTTCCCTGGACAACTCCTATTTTATGAAGCTTGATTTCTTTCGGTGGCAATTTTTACAAGCGTTTAAAACCTGACAGGTCTACCGGCGGAGCCAATCAAACCGGCCCGGCGCGGACCTGTCAGGATTTTTCTTTTGGGAGAGAGGTTGCCGATCTGAAATCTTTCCGTAATAGTAATTGCCAAATTATTGTTATTTTTATCGAACATTGAAGGGTAATTATCAGCCTTTTAATCCTTCCTGCCTGCCAGTCCCTGTCTGCCGACAGGCAGGCGGCAGGCTGGCGGCAGGCAGGCTGGTTCCCAGCAGCTTGCTGCGGAAATGAGAGTCCAGAGTTTGTTCTGGGGTTTAGTACCAATTTTATTAGGAGATTTATTCCGGTAATGTGAAGTTCTATGCCTTCATTCCCCTTTTTCAGGCAATTCGATGCCATGGACTGTGGTCCTGCCTGTCTCCGTATGATCGCTGCATATTATGGAAAGAGCTTCTCCATCCAGACACTGCGTGAAAGGAGTTATATAACCCGTGAGGGTGTTTCCATGCTTGGTGTTAGTGACGCTGCCGAATCAATCGGTATAAGGACAAAGGGGGTTCGAATCAGCTATGACCAGTTAAGCAGGGAAGTCCCTTTACCCTGCATTGTTCACTGGAAACAAAAACACTTTATCGTCGTTTACCGCATAAAAAAAGAAAAAATCCTAGTAGCTGATCCGGCACTTGGTAAGATCTCCCTAACCAGGAAAGAGTTTTTGGACGGCTGGATCAGTTCAAGCGATCAGGGAACAGATCAGGGTTTGTGTTTGCTGCTTGAACCCACTCCTGATTTTTATAATCAGGAAGATGAGAAAATCGAGAAAGGGAACTTCCGGTTTCTGTTTTCCTATCTCAAACCACAAAAGAAGTTTGTAATCCAGCTGATCCTTGGTTTGCTCTTCGGAAGCCTGCTACAGCTCATATTTCCTTTCCTTACCCAGCAGGTGGTGGATTTCGGAATCAACAACCAGGATGTTGGATTCATCTATTTGATACTGATTGCTCAACTCGTATTGTTTATCAGCAGAATGTCGGTAGATTTTATTCGCGGATGGATATTGTTACATCTGGGTACAAGGGTTAATATTTCATTAATCTCGGATTTTCTGATCAAAATGATGAGATTACCCATTGCTTTTTTTGATTCGAAATTGATAGGTGACCTTTTACAGAGAATTGGCGATCACCGCCGTATCGAATTGTTCTTAACCTCATCAACCCTGAATATCCTGTTTTCGTTTCTGAACCTGGTGATTTTCGGGATAGTTCTTGCCATTTACAGTTTAAAAATATTCTGGATCTACCTCATCGGAAGTGCCTTGTATACATTCTGGGTCTACCTCTTTATGAAGAGGAGAAGGGAACTGGATTTCAGAAAATTCAAACAGCTTTCGGACAACCAGAGCAACCTTATACAGCTAATCACCGGAATGCAGGAAATTAAACTGAACAATATTGAAAAACAGAAGAGATGGGAGTGGGAGACGATCCAGACGAAACTATTCAGGGTAAATGTCAGATCCCTTACACTGAATCAATACCAGCAGGCAGGAGCAACGTTTATTAACGAAACCAAAAATATCGTAATAACCATAATGGCGGCAACCGCTGTTATTACAGGGGATATGACCCTCGGAATGATGCTTGCCGTTCAGTACATTCTGGGTCAACTCAATTCACCACTCGATCAGATGATCGGATTTTTTCACAAAACACAGGATGCAAGGATCAGCCTGGAACGACTGGCGGAAATACATCAGATGGAGGACGAAGAAATATCCGAAGAAGAGAAGATTTCCACACTTCCAGACAAGAAAGATATTTCACTGACTAATCTCTCTTTTCAATATGAGGGGCCTCATTCACCTTTTGTATTGAAGGATATTAATCTAAATATCCCGGAGGAGAAACAAACAGCAATCGTAGGTGTTAGCGGAAGTGGCAAAACAACACTTATTAAGCTGATTCTCGGATTCTATCAACCTGTGAATGGAGAAGTGAAAATTGGAGATATACAGTTGAAAAATTACAGTTCAAAATTCTGGAGGGAAACCTGCGGAGTTGTTATGCAGGATGGCTTTATTTTTTCCGATTCCATTACAAGGAATATCGTTATGGGTGATGAGTATGTTGATAAGGATAAGTTAAGACTAGCCGTGCAGACAGCAAATATCAGGGAAATGATAGAATCCCTGCCTATGGGTTATAATACAAGGATCGGATCGAACGGTCATGGGTTGAGCGAGGGACAAAAGCAGCGGATACTCATAGCAAGAGCCGTTTACAAAGATCCGGAATACCTGTTTTTTGACGAAGCAACCAATGCACTGGATGCCAATAATGAAATGGTTATCATGAATAATCTCAAAGAAATATTTGCCGGTAAAACGGTCATTGTTGTTGCTCACAGGCTAAGTACCGTGAAAAATGCCCATCAGATCGTTGTTCTCGATAAAGGACAAATTGTTGAAAAAGGAACTCATGAAGAACTCACAAAAAAACAGGGACATTACTTTAACCTTGTCAGGAATCAACTGGAACTGGGGAATTGAGGATCATTGGTGAATATCCGGAGCCCTGAATGGTTCCGGTTACAAACGAACCGTCCGCCTGAAAAGGTTGACATATATAAAACCGGCAGAATAAACCTTAACAATTTTACAATCCGGAATTCCGGCAATTCAGTACACAATTAAACAGGATATGGCAAACACAAATCAAGATTTTCAGAGGGTGGATTTACGGAGTGAGGAGGTACAGGAGATCCTGGGGAAAACTCCTTCATGGATCGTCCGCTGGGGCATAACCCTGTTGGTGGTTATATTGATCGGGTTGCTTATCGGCAGCTGGTATTTCAGGTATCCCGATATTATTGCCTCCGATATTATCATTACCACAGAAAATCCTCCTGCCGGAGTCGTTGCAAAATCCACGGGAAAAATTGATGAATTGTTCGTTACAAATAACCAGGTTGTTATGGCAGGCCAGCATCTTGCAATAATTGAAAATCCGGCCGACTATAGCAGTGTTTTTTCACTGGACAGCAATCTCGCACGACTGGCTCCTTTTTTTCAACATTTTGATACGGCGCTAGCCTTCCCTTTACGAAGTGATTATTCCCTGGGTGCCATTCAACCCGATTTCACCCTGTTTTATAAGAATTATCAGAGCTACCTGAATTTTCTCCGCCTGGCTTATCATCCCAGGAAAATTGAATCTACCCGGAAAGAAGTCGAGAAATACAATGTATATTATAGCAGGCTGGACCGGCAACGGGGTCTGCTTCAGAGAGAAGTTGAACTGGCCAATAAACAGTTCTCGCGCGACTCGACCCTGTTTATCCGTAATGTGATTCCTTTGGCCGAATTCGAAAAGGCCGAAGGTCAGAAAATCCAGAAGGAACATGATTTTGAGCAATCGAAAATCAACCTTTCCGAAACTTCCATAAAAATTTCTGAACTCGAAAAGGAAATTCTTGATCTTCAACTGCAGGAAAAGGAGACCCGAAAACAACTTGAAAATGACCTGATCGAATCGTATAATAATCTGATTGCCTCAATTGCTACATGGAAACAGAATTTTCTCCTGAGATCTTCAAAGAATGGTGTTGTCAGCTTTACAAGGTATTGGATAGAAGATCAAAATGTCACGGTTGGAGATTTGGTGATCTCCGTAATTCCGGAGGACCAGGGAGAAATCATAGGAAGAGTGGATCTTGGTCAGAAAAGAGCTGGTAAAGTGAAAGCCGGACTGCAAGTAAATATCAAACTTGAAAACTATCCCTATATGGAATTTGGCATTGTAAAGGGGTTTGTCAGGAATGTTTCCCTGGTCCCGAATAATAACAAATTAACTGCTGAAATTGAACTTCCGGATGGCTTAATCACCAACTACAATAAGGAACTTGATTTCAATCAGGAGATGATTGGAAAAGCGGAGATAATAACCGAAGCAAGGCCGCTCCTGCTGCGCATCATAGAACCTTTCCGTTATGTTTATGAGAGGAATTTGGGGGCAAATTACTGAGGCTGATTTTTTACATACCGTTGCACCCTCCTTGTACGTTCAAATCTCTCAGGATTTAACTACCTTCCTAACAAAGAATAAATACGGGCAATCCCAATCCGAAGAGCAGTTTACTGAACCTGAAGCTAAATCCCGTTTCCCACTGAAGGACCATAATATCGATCAGAAAGGCAGATCATCGAACTCTTCCGGGGGAGGGGGAATGTCATTCTCTGCCGGGGGAGGAGGATCATGGACTGCCTGTTCATCCTGCAGTTTTTCAATTCTCCAGACATCCAGATTTGTGAAATAACTGACTTTCCCTTCTCTTTCCCAACGGTTTCCCCTTATATTGAAACTTATCCTGACCTCTTCATCCAACCTTATATTATCGATCAGCCCGCACCTGTCCTGCGTTAACTGAAATTTAATATAATCGGTAAATTCGGAACCCGGAGTACTTTCCCTTTTTTCAACTATGAACTCTCTTTTCCTGAAGGTATCACTTACCTGGACGGTGTCGAAGATTTCGACAATTTTACCGTTTAGTTCGAAAGGCATAGGCTGAGGATTTTAATTTTCTTCGATAGCAATCAGCCTGATTTCAAATATCAGGGCTGAGAAAGGCAGAATTGCACCACCGGGCCTTACATTTGTTCCATAGGCTAAATCCTGGGGAATATAAATCTCCCATGTTGAACCGACATTCATCAGCTGTAATGCTTCAGTCCATCCGGGAATCAAGCCATTTACCCCGAAGACCGCCGGATCACCGTCAAATGAGCTTTCGAATACCGTCCCGTCAACAAGAGATCCTCTATAATGAACCTGAACCCTGTCTGTAAGCTGAGGTTTAGGACCGTTTCCTTCATCCAGGACTTTATACTGTAACCCGCTTGGCAGTGTGACGACACCTTCTTTTGCTTTATTCTGTTCAAGAAACAATTCGCCGGCCTGCTTATTTGGCTCATATTCTTCCAAAAGTTTTCGTTCGTTCAGCTTCTGGTAAAACTCTCTCAATAATGTCTGTGCATCATACGGATCGAATAACAGTTCCCTTTCATTGAACACATCATCGAATGCCTTCGCAACAATTACGGGATTCATGGTTTCAAATCCGTCTTCCTTCATGTTACTGGCAAGTACCATTCCTGTCAGGTAACTGATGGAATCGTTTTCAGTTCTCAACTCTGTATCGGTAGCTGTCCGGCTACAGGATGAGGAAATAAAAATCGCAATAGCAATTGTAAGAAGTGAAGTCCTGGTTTTCATAATTAGGGGTGAATAAAAAAAGTGAACTGCGAAGATAAAATAAAAAAGGGAATAATGGAATCGAGAATCAATGGAATAGCTATTCGCCTGTTAAATTGTCTGGTAATATGTATACGGTTGAAAATCGAATGTGTAATACAGGAAAATAATTTAGCTCTACGGGAATACCGTAAGCGGAAGTTGTCTGTTGACTGCAGACGGTTGATTACCATTTAACATTGAGCCTCACCCTCCTGTCATCCTTTCCCTTTCTGGGCTTTTATAATTTCTCTCTTCCCCGGAGGACCGGGGATATTTGTAACAATGAAGCCCGATTTTTCAAGATTTCTTCTCACACTCCCCTTTGCCGAGTAGGTTACCAAAATGCCCTGAGGTATCAAGGCAATAAAAAGCTTCCGGAATATCAATGGTTGCCATAGTTCTGGCTGTTTATCAGGCGCAAATGCATCGAAGTATACCAGGTCATATTTCTCTTTCAGAGGATACTCCCGGATATCGGCATAAATCTTCAGAAGTGTAAAATAGTCATTGACAGGTACCGGTTTATCCCAATCGCAGGCATTCATTTCCCGGTAAAATTCCCGGTACTCAGGTTCTGCCAGCGATCCGTAATTCAGTTTTCCTGAGATGGATGTTTCAAGGGGGTATAAATCGATACCGGAATAATAGACTTCTGTTTTTGTCTTTACAGCTTCGATACAGGTCAGGAATGCATTCAATCCTGTTCCAAATCCCATTTCAAAGATCCGGAGTGATGCTTTACGGAAATGTCTGAAACCCTTTTTTATGAAAACGTATTCCGATTCCTGCCAGGCTCCGTATATGGAATGGTAATGCTCCTTCAGGGCAGGGATATATACGGTATGTGATCCGTCGTGTGTAATTTTAATTTGTCTTCCTGCAGTACCTGACATATGGAATCCACATTTTTACTAAAAACCAAACACCTCCGGAAGCCACAAACTCAACTTTGGCACGTATGTAATAATCATAAGGACAACGATCATAACTATAAATAACCGCAGGAGGGGTTTAATGATCTCCCCAATCTTTACGTCTGCCACACTGCAACCGATAAATAACAAGGATCCGACGGGGGGAGTACAAAGACCCACACACAGGTTCATGATCATAATAATTCCAAAATGAATGGGATCCAGGCCCAGCTGGGTAGTGACAACAGGAAGGAAAATCGGTGTGAAAATCAATACGGCAGGGGTCATATCCATAAATATGCCAACCAGCAACAGTATTATATTTATAACAAGCAAAATGATTAACGGATTATCGCTTAAAGATAGCAATCCGGCACTTACGCCCTGTGGGATATTCTCATATGATAATACCCATGACAATCCCATGGATGTCCCGACAAGAAGCAACACGATTGAGGTTGTTCCGACGGTTTTAAGAATTATTTCCGGTAATTCCTTTATTTTGATTTCCTTGTAGATCATTGCCAGAATTAATGTGTAGAGTACAGCTACGGCAGAAGCTTCCGTTGCAGTAAAAATTCCGGCTATGATTCCCCCGATAACAATGATAAGTAACAGCAGACTGGGTATTGCGTCGAGGAATTTCAGGATGCTTGTTTTAAGTCCGATTTTTTCACCCGTGGGATAGTTATTTCTGTAAGCATATGCTGCCGCTACACCCATAAGTGCCAATCCCATCAGGATACCGGGAACATAACCTGCAATAAAGAGTGCGGCAATTGACACCCCGCCACTTGCAAGTGAATATACGATAAGGATATTGCTCGGGGGGATAAGTAATCCTGTTGTAGCCGAGGAAACGTTTACAGCAGCGCTGAAAGATTTATCGTACCCTTCCTCCACCATCCTGTTGTGCATAAATCCGCCGATGGCTGAAGCTGAAGCTGCGGCAGAGCCCGATATTGCCCCAAAAAGCATGTTGGCCATTATGTTAACAAATGCCAAACCACCGGGTAACCTTCCGACCAGCACTTTTGCAAAATCGATCAGCCGCACCGCAATCCCCCCACGGTTCATCAATTGACCTGCAAGGATGAAGAAGGGTATAGCCAGCAGGGCAAAACTGTCAAGAGCGGTAGCAATCCTTTGTGACATGGTTGTAAATGCCGGTATAACAGCCATACTAACAATCATTGTAAGGATTCCTGACAGACCGATACTATATGCTATGGGGACACCCAAAGCAAGAAGCCCAACAAAGCTGACAATCAGAACGATGATCCCAAGTAGTTCCATATTGATACGTAATTAATTCATATTCTGTAATATATTGGTCCAGGTATTCAAATCTGATCCTGATGGCATTTAAATCATTGGTGTTTCAATTACTTCATATTTTGATATGTCTTAAAAGCAATAATCGTGTTGCTAATACAATAATAGATTATAAAAACTCCGCTCAATGGAATAACCAGGTAAACATACCCAAGAGGCATTTGCAAAGCTGCGGTTATCTGTCCAAGGTAAAACCGGGTATAAACAAGCCAGGTCCCGCCAACAACCATTACGGTTAATGAAAAAAGGCCAATGAGGATATTAATTGCCAGTTCCAGGTATTTTCTTTTATCGGGGGGTAACCTCGACGGAAGAAGATCAATGGCCAGATGCAGTCCGGCTCCCGTTCCATAAGCTGCACCGAATAAACCGACCCAGATCAGGAGAAATCCGGCGAGTTCATCCGTGAATGAGCTTGGATTTCTTAAAAGATAACGGCTGGCAACCTGCCAGAGGACATCAATAACCAGAACTGACATAATGGTAATTACCAGGATCTCCAGAATTTTGTCAACATATTTGCGAACGATCATACAATGAATATTTTCGGCAATTAGTTAAATGAAGTATTTTAATCATAGATGGTTACAGGAATTACGAAGTTATCAGGCAAATGAAAGGCGGTTGCATCTCTTCCGGATAAATCGGTTTACTATTCCAGCTTAACATTTATGAAACCTGAAACGGTCTGTTTCCTCTTTTTCATTGCGTGGCTCTTATCCTTTTTATATAGGAATACAGTTCCTGGTCTGTTTCATACTCTTTGTACATTTCCTCGACTTTCCGGGCAAAAGGCTGTTTATCAGGATAATAAATAGTGACGCCTGCTTTTTCTACCTCACGGAGGGCTTCTTCCACAGATTCTTGCCAGTATTTACGCTGAACCGGTACAGACTCGTCGACAGCCTGTTGGAGCCATTCCTTTTCCCGTACACTCAACTTGCTCCAAACATGCGTACTGATGAGCAGAACATCAGGTACAGATGTGTGTTCATTGATTGAATAGTGTTTGCAAACCTCGTAATGGTGAGATGTGTAGAAGCTCGGAGGATTATTTTCGGCTCCATCGACAACTCCTCCCTGGAGTGCAGTATACAATTCTCCCCATGAGATCGGTGTGGGTGACCCTCCCAGACTTCGGACCATGTTTACTGCGGTGTTGCTTTTCATAACCCTTATTTTAAGACCTCTCAAATCCTCAGGAGTCAATACCGGTTTATCAATCGTATAAAAGCTTCTGCTACCGGCATCATAGAAGCACAATCCACGCAACCAGAATTTTTCTCCTTCAATCAGTAATTCTTTCCCTATTTCACCATCAAGTACATCATACGCATGTTCGCTGCTGCGAAAAATATATGGAAGCCCCAGGACTCTGTAGTTTGGTGCAAATCCTTCCATTACTGCTGCCGATACTTTGGTAATGGCCAGGCTTCCGATCTGCAATAATTCAACACAGGTTCTTTCGGGTCCCAGCTGGCCACTGGGATAAATCTGGATCTCCATCTGGCCGTCCGAAATTTGTTTCAGACGGTCGGCCATATAAACCATTCCTTTATGGACCGGATGATTGGTATCCAAACTGTGAGCCAACTTAAGGATCCTGTGTTTTGATCCTGTATGACAGGAGATTAGAAGAATGAACAGGACTATTAGTATGTTCTTATACGTCGACATGGTATTTCCTGCTGATATATTATCTTGCTCTTTTTACATACCTGAACCTTTTGATCAGGGATTCAGATTAAAATAATTCTTTGCGTTAAAATAACATATATTCTGAATCATTTTACCCAGAAGATCCATCTCCCGGGGTAACTCTCCATTTTCCACATCGGTTCCGATCAGGTTACATAATACCCTTCTGAAATATTCGTGCCTGGGATAGGAAAGAAAGCTTCTGGAATCGGTCAACATACCTACAAACCGGCTCAGGAGGCCCATATTTGATAAGGCGTTCAGCTGTTTTTCCATACCATCCTTCTGGTCCAGAAACCACCATCCAGATCCGAACTGGATTTTTCCGGGAACTGAACCATCCTGGAAATTTCCTGTCGTGGTTGCCAGGATTTCATTATCTGCCGGGTTAAGGTTATAGAGGATGGTTTTTGTAAGTTTTCCCTGGCTGGCAAGACGGTCCAGAAATCGGTTCAATGACCTGGCTACAAGAGTGTCACCGATGGAATCAAAACCGGTATCAGGACCAAGCTTTTCCATCATACGTGTGTTGGTATTCCTGAGGGCTCCGTAGTGAAATTGCTGGGCCCAGCCCCTGGTATGGTTCATTACCGCAAATTCAATCAGCATTGCAGATTTGAACTTCAGGATCTCCCCGGTAGTCAAATCATTCCCTCTCCGGATTTTTTCAAAAATATTCAGGATCTCATTTGCTGAATAATCTTCTGCGTAGAAGGTTTCGATACCGTGATCCGAAAGGCGGCAACCGGCGTTATGAAAAAAATCATGCCTTTTCTGTAAGGCATATATAAGGTCATGGAAATTTACTATGGTATGATCGGTTACTTTTTCAAGCTGACTGATATACTTGTTATACGATTCTGCGTTCTCAACAGCAATGCTTTTATCGGGACGAAATGTGGGTACTATTTTAATCTCAAAACCGTCTTTTTTAATTTTCCTGTGATGGTCGAGGGAATCCAACGGATCATCCGAAGTGCAAACAACTTCGACATTCATTTTCCGGAGCAGGTTTTTGCAGGAATATTTTTTCGTTTGCAGCATTTCACCGGCAGAATTGTAGATCTCTTTCGATGTTTCCGGATTCAGGAGGGAGGAAAGATTAAAATAGCGCTTCAGTTCCAGGTGAGTCCAGTGATACAGGGGATTCCTGAGGGTAAATGGAACCGTTTCCGCCCATTTTTCAAATTTTTCATAATCATCCGCATCCCCGGTACAGAATTTTTCAGGGATACCATTGGCCCTCATGGCTCTCCACTTATAATGATCGCCCTCCAGCCACGCTTCCGTAAGGGTTTTGAATTTCCGGTCGTCCGCAATATCCTTGGGATTAAGATGGCAATGATAATCGATTACCGGCATTATGGCAGCATATTCATGGTACAGTTTTCGGGCCGTACCCGTATGCAAAAGAAAATCGTCATCTAGAAAGGGCTTTATTTTTTGTGTCATGAAAATAAGGGTATTATGTGACGTTTTAATAAATTATCCATCACATGTCCGGATATTACCGGGTTATTATTCTCAAGGGCATCCAGAAATGGATCGCCCATCTCGGCAGCAACCTTGTAACCGACATGCAATAACTGTCTGAAATGAGGATTGTAATCCGGGTGATTCTTTACATGTCGAAGGGTATTTGCATACTTCCGCTCGTCCCACCCATCTACCACTTGAGGCTTTGGCAGTGCTTCAGGATCAATGTCTATGACGGCGCGATACGGCCCGCATAATTCATCCATTCTTGAGTAAGCAATGGTGTAGATCTTTTTTACCAGTGTAAGGGCTTTACCTCCTGAGAGTGCAAGACCGGTTATTTCTTCAAGCCATGTGGTCCCGGCAGTTTTCAGGTGAATCCCCTGGTTATATTTGGTTGTCAGTCTTTTTATAACCGGGTAGAGCGAAAATTTATCACTGCCCGAATGAATGCTCAACTTAAGATCTCCGGGCAGATTAAACTGCCGTTTTGCAAAATTCAGGATCAGGAGAATCTCTTCGAATTCCTTTTCGAACAACAAAAGATCACCAGCATAATCAATCCCTTTGAAAAACTGTCCTGTAAATTTCGGAGCGATGGTCTGCAGGGGAATATCTTTCAGCAGGTAGAGGATAAAATACAATTCAATGGGTTTTTGCGGTTCATCCACTTCATCCATTGAA
The DNA here is from genome assembly GCA_020353115.1 of Bacteroidales bacterium. Lineage (GTDB taxonomy): Bacteria > Bacteroidota > Bacteroidia > Bacteroidales > VadinHA17. The sequence continues at coordinate 2,712,220 of CP070687.1, read as the reverse complement.
ATCTCCGTAATAAACTGACCCTTTCCTTTTGCGGCAACGATATGTTGATAAATACCGGAGGCTTCCCGTGCAGCTGCCATATATTTACGGAGGATTTCTTCGAAGTCATCATCTGTAACATGATAAGGTTCCCGGATACCCGGAATTTCAATCCGGCCTGGCAGATTCCTGTTCCTGCCTATAAATGACTGAATCTCCCGGGATGAAACCGGCTTATTTATATAGTCCGCCACGTCAATCGTAAAAAAATCAGAATGACCCATAAAGAAATCTACCGACGTAAGGTTGACGTGGTCGGCATCGATAAAATAGGATGAATTCCAGTTGAGATTTTCAACGGCCTGATTTGCTTTCTGTCGGGTTTCTGAAGGATGTGATTTAATTATATCGTGTTCCCGGAACGATTTATTCCATACCGGAGTTACATCAATACCTGACTCTTTTGCTTTAATAATGGCTTTTAACTGCGCTTCTGCCTCACGTGCGAATCGGTCTCCAATGCCAAAAGAGTATTTTCCCAGCCTCTTCATGAATCTTTTTTAAAATATGGTTACCCCGGTTTAGCAGCAGCCGGATGGTTAATTTGAAACGCGACTGTTCACTTTCACCGACAGATTCTCCATCTCCCGGGCCATGTAGTTTTCAAATCCTTCCTTGGTTACAAACTTTTCATCCGATTGTTCCCATCCTGCTAGAAACCAGAACATCGATGATTTTTCAATGGATGTTTTCAGTTTGATAAAATAGGTATCCGTAATCTCTCCATCACTCCCCGCTTCACCAGTTCCGTTAAAATCGCTGTTTTTGACTACAATAGCCAGGCCAAGGTTGTCTTCAATATAACTCTGGTTGTCGAATGTGTAAATGGATGAAAATCCTTCAAAGGTCATTTGATGAACCTCCTCGCTTTGCATGTTTACAATCCCGGCGACAATATCCCATATTCCTTCACCTTTTGCAAGGAAAATTTCTGATTGGTACCAGTACTTTCCTGCCCAGATGGTAATTCGTTCGGTTAAATCAAGGGATATTCCATTAACATCCCAGTTTTTGTATATAAGGTCGAATGTTGACCGCAGCGGGCCTTCGGTAATAATACGAAAGCTCACATCTTTAAGGTTGCCCAGGCGAATGAGGGAATCACTTATTTGAATTGCCAGGGATCCGGCACCAAGTGATGTTCCCACTTTAAGAATATCCATTCCCCAGTCCTGCAGTTCGTGGTAGTCTGTAATAAGATTATCAAGAACCATTTCCCGGGTGGTTTTCCCGAATATATCTTTCCCGTTTCGTGTATCAAAGTAAAGACGAAAAGCAACCATATCATTTTCCCAGCCCGGCCCTTCAAACTGGTATGGCCTTGGTTCTTCCTGAGGAATATGATCCGGGTCGAGTTGGATTGCCTGAACATCCGTAAACTGATCATCTTTTATTTCACTGTATCCCATCCGGATATTGGTTCTGGTTTTGAAGACCGGGTACTCTTCGGCTACTACGGATTTTATTGTAACGACAGTCTGACTTTTTTCTTCCAGGTCACATAACAGGACTATTTCATCCCATTCCCCGTCCTGGTTCATGTCATCAAACTGTGCCGGGATTGTATCACCGGTATGTGAAACAAATACCGGTAAATGATTACTGGAGATGTCAACCAATATCTCTGACAGAATACTTCGGTCAACAACAACCGGTTCATCAGTACGTTTCGGACCTTCAGAGTTATCGATAATCAGTTTTTTTTCTTCTACGGGACTGCATGATATTATCATGGTAACCAGGACCCAGAATAGCAGGTTATACTTCGACATGATTACAAAATTTTATTATTCGTTAGCAGGTTTGCCTATTGTTGCATTAATTCCGCCGTCTACATAGAGAATATGACCATTAACAAAGTCACTTGCTCGGGAGGCAAGGAAAATAACCGGACCTATCAAGTCTGAAGGCACACCCCAGCGACCGGCAGGTGTTCTGTTGATAATGAATTCATTGAATGGATGGCCTTCCGCTCTCAGAGGTTCCGTTATATCTGTCACGAAATAGCCGGGACCGATACCATTTACCTGGATATTCCATTTCGCCCATTCGGTGGCCATATTTAGGGTCAGCATTTTCAAACCCCCTTTAGCTGCAGCATATGCTCCGACTGAATTTCTGCCAAATTTGCTCATCATGGAACAGATATTAATGATCTTTCCTGATTTCCTT
>CP070687.1:2700304-2709909 GCA_020353115.1 Bacteroidales bacterium | reverse complement strand
TTGATCCGGAAGAAAACGAAGTCATTTACCATGTAATCCGGCTTAAAGGTCTATATCTCTTTACCCTGCTGGAAAGCAAAATTAAAGCTGAGCAATTTAAAGGATCATTGTTGTCTTTACTGGAAGAGCATGCATTCAAACCCCTGGATCTGGAGAAACTTGACCAGGCCCTGCAGGATGAATATCTTCTGGATGTCCAAACACAGGTGGAGCATTGGTTTACAAACGATCAATTGCCCGGATTCCTGATTGGTGGACTGGAAAGTTATGAGTTCATTGACGGTGACCGAACCCGTTACCAGGTCCGGTTCAAAGCATCAAACCCGGAGCCGGTTGAAGGATTGTTCATGGTCGATTTCCGGACCGGAGAGGATCAAAAAGATTATGTTAAAGGATTGAGCGGGTCGGATGAAACAGGGAGAAGAGTCATTTATCTTGAACCGGGACAAACAAAAGAGATAGGAGCAGTACTGGATGCTCCACCCCGATCATTGACCATCAACTCTGTTATTTCAAAAAACATTCCATCCATTGTTGATTTTAACTTTGGTGAACAGGAAGTGAATCGCAGGGCATCGGCATTTGACGGGGAAAGAATACTAGCTTCAGATTACTCGTTTAAGGAGCCGGATGAGATTATTGTTGATAATGAAGACCCTACCTTTGAACTGGTTGAAGCATACACAGAAAGTTATTTGAGAAAACTGGTTAAGAAGTACTCCAAAATTGAAGAACAAAAATATGTTGGAGTTCGCTGGTGGAGACCACCGGTGGATTGGCAGACCATAACTCAATCGGGATTCTATGGTAAATACATCCGGTCAGCAGAGTATACTAAATCAGGATCAGGTGAAAACATTGCCCTGTGGAAAGCACCAATACAGGAGAAAGGATTCTACGATCTTTATTGTTACATTGGAGATGAAACTGGAGTGTTGTACCGGGACAGGAACCAGCAGAATGCAAAATACTATTTTAAGGTGTACCATGATGATGGAATTGAAGAAACCGTTATGGAACTTCAAAACAGGGAAAAAGGGTGGAATTTCATGGGAACCTATTTCATCTCATCCGATACGGCAAAAGTGGAGATGTCAAACGATTCCGAAGGGAGGCTGGTCGTTGCCGATGCCGTCAAGTGGGTGAAACAGTAAAATAATAAAATTGATAGTAAAAATGAATCGAACCTGTTTACGAATCCTTAAGATTATAGCACCGGTCCTGTTGTTAGTATGGCAACAGCCATCTGGCTATTCACAAACACTGCTTACACTTGAAAAGGCTCTTGAGATAGCCGAATTGAATAGCCCGGATATCCGGCATTCCAGGCTGAACCTTGAACGGTACGAAGAGACATTGAATGCCCAGTATGCCTCCTATAAATCGAAACTGGCTCTTTCGATAACACCTCTTTATTATAGTCACGATCGTGAATTCTACGAATTTTATTCCACCTGGAATACCAGCGAAACCTTTCGTTCGTCCGGGGCGTTTACCATTTCACAACCCATAAAGCTCACGGATGGTATTTTGACAATTTCCGACCGGTTCTCTTTTCAGAATTCCTACAGCGAATTCAGTGATGAAACCAACCGGGCTTTCAGTAACAACCTTTATATCCAGTTCGATCAACCGCTCTTTACATATAACAGGGCAAAAATGCAGCTTGACGAACTGGAGCTGGATTATGAGAACGCTGCGTTAAGTTATGCCATTCAAAAAATGGCCATTGAAAGAAATGTAACCCAGAGTTTCTACAATGTCTTTGATTATCAAATGAGCCTTCAGATCGCTGAAGAGGAATATGTGAATCAACAGATCAGTTATGATATAATAAAGAATAAGGTTGATGGAGGACTATCGGCTATGGAAGAGCTGTATCAGGCTGAATTGAACCTGATGACCAGTAAATCGAATCTTCAAAACCAGCAAGTTGCCCTGGAGAATGCCAAAGATGCATTTAAACAGCTTATCGGTGTGTCTCTTTACGAAGAAATTGCTGTTCTCGCCGATGTATCCGTCCCGGAGGTTACCGTTGATATGCAAAAAGCTATTGATCATGCCCTTAAAAACCGGATGGAACTGAGGCAGAGGGAAATAACCATTGAAAATTCACAATTTGAACTGATCAGAACAGATGCAATGAATGAATTCAAAGGAAATGTTTCCGTTGCTCTCGGCCTTTTCGGAGATGATAAAAAGCTGCAAAACATCTATTCCTCCCCAACCGATAACCAGCAGGTGAGTGTATCCTTCCAGATACCCATCTGGGACTGGGGTGAGAAGAAAGCCAGACTAAAAGCTGTAGAAGCCGCAATGCAATCCCAGGAGCTTTACCTGGAAGATGAAAACAACAACATTATTATTAATATCAGATCCATATACCGTAATTTGCAGAACCTCCTGACTCAGATTGAGATAGCCGATCAGAACCGGAAAAATGCCGAACTCACCTACGAAATTAATCTTGAACGGTACAGGAATGGAGACCTGACCAGTATGGATCTCAGTCTTTTTCAGAATCAGCTATCTGAGAAGAAAATGGCCTATTCCAGGGCGCTCATCAGTTATAAAATTGAATTGTTGAATCTGAAAATACAGTCCTTATGGGATTTTGTCGAAAACAAGTCGATCGTCCCGGAGGAGTTCGACCGGTCGGGTTGAACTAATGAGAATCAAATGAACAAAAGCAGTACAGATATCTTAAAAACTGAGGTAATGAGTACAAGAAAAACCAATTTCAAAAGCTCGTTTATTGTTATCGCATCAATAGTCCTCCTGCTGTTATCCTGCCGTAACCGGCAGGATGACCTGGATACAGAAATTGCAGTCCCGGTGACGGTGGAGGAGGTAAAATCCCGATCGATCGAGCAATACGTTACGTCAACCGGAACGGTTCTTCCCACCAAGGAAGTGCTGCTCAAATCCCAGATTCCCGGTTATTACAGGCTGGCGGAGAATCCTGCCACCGGACGCAGGTATGCGTTGGGTGATCTTGTAAGAGAGGGGCAGACCGTGATTCGTCTGGAAGATCCTGCATTTGAAAATGAAATAAAGATTGAATCACAGAAGCTCAACCTGGATATTTCTGAAAGAGAGTTCACCAAACAGCAATCCTTGTACGATAAAGGAGGGGTGACCCTGAGAGAATTAAAGAATGCAGAGATCAGCTTTATCAATGCCAAGTATGCCTATGAGAATGCCCTCCTGCAATTGGAGAAAATGGCTATAAAAGCATCGTTTACCGGGGTTATAGTTGATCTGCCTTACTATACGGAAGGCATAAGGGTAGAAGCCTCGCTCCCCATGGTGAAGATCATGGATTACAGTCGGCTATACCTGGAGATCCAATTACCGGAAAAGGAACTGGGGAAAGTAAAGGTTAACCAGGCAGTCCGGATCATGAATTATACCCTTGCAGACGATACCCTGTCGGGTACCATTACCCAACTATCTCCGGCTATTGATTCTCAAACAAGAACATTTAAGGGATCGGTCATGATCGCAAATCCTGACCTCATCCTCAGACCGGGAATGTTTGTCAGGTCGGAAATCATAGTGGCCAGTGAGGATAGTACCATTGTAATACCCAAGGACATTGTACTGGTAAAACAGCGAGGAAAAACCGTCTACGTTGTCGATAAGGGGGCAGCAGAAGAACGAATCCTGGTGACCGGACTTGAGAACCCGACACACATAGAGGTGGTTGGGGGACTTGAACTGAATGAAAGGCTTGTGATTAGTGGGTTTGAGACACTCAGAAACCAGTCAAAAGTAAGAATTATCCGGTGATAAAATATATTAATTGATTTTGTACTAAACATATACTCCAACGGGTGAGAAAAATAACCGAATTTTCTGTTAATTATCCCATTACCATTTATATGATTGTTCTTGCAGTCATTCTGCTTGGCATAATTTCGTTTGGTAAACTGGGAATCGATCTGTTTCCTGATCTGAATAACCCGAGAATATTTATTGAAATCAAAACCGGAGAAAAGCCACCGGAGGAGATTGAAAAACAGTATGTAGAGAATATTGAATCGCTTTCCATCCGCCAGAAAGGAGCCGTACAGGTTTCTTCAATATGCCGGGTTGGATCGGCCCAGATTACCGTTGAATATTCCTGGGATACGGATATGGATGAAGCCTTTCTTGAGCTTCAAAAAACCCTTACAAGCTATAGCCAGAACTCTGAAATAGATGAATTTAATATTACACAACACGATCCGAATGCAGTTCCGGTAATGATTGTAGCCGTTACCCACAGTACCATAGGAGATATGAATGAACTTCGTAAGTCGGCAGAAAACTACCTGAGGAATGAACTGATCCGGCTTGAAGGAATAGCGGAGGTAAAACTATCCGGACAGGAGGAGAGTGAAGTGTTGATTGAGACGAATAGTTATATTCTTGAAGCGCATAACCTGACTACCAATGATATCATGGAAAGGATTCAGCGCTTTAACCGCAACGTATCGGGTGGATCCATTGTCGAGATGGGTCGTCAGTACATTATCAAGGGAGTTAGCCTGCTTGAGGATCTGGACGACATCGGAAATATCATTGTCGGTTATAAATCCCCGGAAACATTGGGAATCGACCAGGCAAACGTATCACAACAGGAAGAGGGGGAAGTGAATACGGATAAAGTACCGGTTTTCCTGAACGATGTGGCTACCATTAAATATCAAAATAAAGATCCGGTGAATATCGTACGGATCAATCAGGAACGGTGCATTGGGCTGTCGATCTTTAAGGAGACAAAATTCAATACCGTGAAAGCCGTAAAAGACCTCAGGGATGCATTTGAGGATATTGAAAAAGCACTTCCCGGATATGAATTTATCGTTATCCGTGACCAGGGAAATTTCATCACTTCGGCCATTAATGAAGTGGAACAAACAGGATTGATCGGTATCCTGCTGGCGATCGTTATTCTTTATGTATTTCTCAGGCGTATTGGAACAACGTTTATCATCAGTGTTGCTATCCCGGTTTCGATCATTGCCACCTTCAACCTGATGTATTTCAACGGCCTTACTATTAATGTCATGACCCTTGGAGGACTTGCACTGGGTGCTGGAATGCTGGTCGACAATGCCGTTGTTGTCATGGAAAATATCTTCAGGAATCTGGAATCCGGAATGACGGTCAGAGATGCAGCAATTAAAGGTACCGCAGAAGTAGGTGGTGCCATCACTGCCTCAACCATCACCACCATCGTGGTCTTTTTGCCTATCGTGTATCTTCATGGAGCATCGGGTGAGTTGTTCAAGGATCAGGCATGGACCGTTGCTTTTTCCCTCATCTCCTCGCTGTTTATTGCCATTCTGGTTATCCCTGTACTGGTTCACCGGTTCTTTAAAAAACCCCCGGCATCTTACAGAAAAGGATCGGTGCAGTTCAAATGGTATCCGGCAGTACTGAACAGGATCATAGATCATCGATGGATCATAATTCCGGTTGCAATACTGCTGGTTGCAACATCTGTCTTTCTTATCCACATTGTTGGAAGTGAGTTTATGCCCGGCACGGACACAAGAGAATTTTCTCTGGAGCTGGAATTACCGGAAGGAACCCAGCTGGAACGGACAGCCGGTACCGTTCAGTCCATCGAGGAGATAATAGTGGATATCCTCGGGGATGAACTGGATGTAGTTTACAGTCAGATTGGTCCCTCTGCCGAGACCGGGTCCGATGAACGGACCATTTTTGAGGACGAAAACACCGCTTCCATTAAAATCATTCTGGATAAGGATGGTGAACTCTCCAGTGATGCTATCATATCTTCGCTGGGAAGGGTTGTAAAGGATATACCGGATCTGGAAGTACGGTTCATCAAGGATGAAACTGCATTACAGGAAATCCTGGGAACCAGTGATGCTCCGGTGGAAATAGAGATACAGGGAGAGGATTTTGGACAAATTGAAGGGCTTACCGAACAGGTGCTGGATCTGATCCGGGACATGGATGAGTTATATAATATCAAAACGTCCATCCAAGAAGGCTACCCGGAAATTGAAGTAGTCATCGATCGCCTCAGGGCTGGATTGTATAATGTGGATGTGAATGGCATCAGTAATCAATTGACGGATCAGTTGATGGGGAAAAAAGCCGGACAGTTTGAAAATGAAGGGGAAATGAAGGATATAACTATTAAACTGCCGGATATCAGTTTGTCTCAATTGTATAATACACAGATCCGGAGCGGTACGGAAACGTTTCACCTTTCCGATTTGGCAACCATCAGAACCACCGTAGCTCCCAAAGAGATACACCGGCGGAACCAGAGCCGTATCGGGAAAATCACGACACAGTATCGAAAGAACATTCCGTTTGACCATCTTGTGCATCAGCTTGAAGAACAGATCTCCCAAATTGACGTACCACCGGATTACAGGATTCAGCTGGTTGGAGAGGAACTTAAAAGGAAGGAATCGATGAGCAGCCTGACATTCGCACTGCTGCTTTCCATTATCCTGGTTTATATGGTCCTTGCTTCCCAGTTTGAATCCCTGGTTCATCCCTTTACAATACTGCTTACCATTCCGCTGGCAGGTGTCGGAGCAGTTCTGATCTTTTTTATTCTTGGACTGACACTTAATATCATGGCCTATATCGGTATCATTATGCTGGCGGGCATTGCAGTGAATGATTCCATTATACTGGTAGATGTCATTAACCAGCGTATTCGGGATGGAATGTCAAGGAAAGAGGCCATAATCGAAGCCGGCCGGGTTCGTATCCGGCCTATCGTAATGACGAGTATAACGACTATACTTGCGCTGTTACCCCTAACGTTTGGATTTGGTGAGAGTGCCTCCCTTCGGTCTCCGTTGGCTATTGCCGTGATCGGGGGACTGGTAACTTCAACCATCCTTACGCTGATCGTAATACCATGTGTCTATTATGTTTTGGACCAATTGAAAGAAAAATTACGCTTTGGCAAAACGTAGGATACGCGTACTGGTGAGAAGTTTATCTCACACGAAGCCGTGAGGTCGTAAAGAGGAAAGGATTGAAATTGTAATACAGAAGCACGGCGCGATAATTACCTTATGCGTCCTGGCGTCTTTGCGAGAGGTCATTATCACGTAAAACCGCAAAGGCGCAAAGCCGCAAAGGCGAAGATAGAGGAATCATGAAATTCATCATACATAGGAAGACCCTGATCAGCATGTTGTTCATCGGATTAACATTGCTGGGTTATATTTCCTATAAGAACCTTCCAGTTGAACTGATTCCCAATGCAGAACTTCCTGTGTTAATTGTAAATGTGGCTAGTCCGCTTGAGGTTGATCCGAAGTACATGGAAAACGAGGCCATTATTCCTTTGGAAGGAGTCGTCGGCTCCCTGGAGGGAATAGAAGAAATCGAATCAACAGCCACCTCAAGAAGGGGAGTTATCTATATTTCGTTTACACAAAAAACGAACATCAAATACGCATACTTAAGACTCCAGGAAAGGGTTGAGACAATAAAACCAACCCTTCCGGAAGAATTTTACGTCCAGGTGGTAAAGATCGATTTGGAGCAACTGTCAAATCAGTTCATGGGATTACAGGTCCGCGGCAGCGGAGGTACCGACAGGGTCAGGAATGTGGTGGACCAGGACATTAAACCTGAGCTGGAGAATGTGGATGGAATCGCCGGTGTTGAAGTATTTGGCGGGCGGCAGAAGTCGATCGAGATCATTCTGGATGAGGAAGCATGCAAGGCCCACGGTATCTATCCCTCACAGGTACGAAGCCTGCTTTCACAAAGCACCAAAACCAAAACATTTGTTGGGGATGTGATTGAAAACAGCCGCAGGTATTTCGTCAATGTTACGGCGGAATATTTTGATATAGAAGACATTCAGAACCTTGTTGTGGATGGCAGAGGGCCGATCCTTCTTAAAGATATTGCCGATATCTTTTTTGGGGTTAAAGAGGAAACTTCATATAGCAGGGTAAACGGGAAGGAGGCTGTAACCGTTCAGCTCGTACGGGACCTTCAGGAAAACATGATCGATTTGTCTCACAGAACCAAAGCGGTCATTGACCAGCTAAACCGTAACCTTCGATCAAAAGATGTTGAAATTGTCATCCAGAACAACATGGCGGAGACAATGGAGAAGAACATTGACCTCATCATACGGCTTGCTGTGATAGGAGGATTGCTGGCCATATGTTTGCTATGGATATTCCTGAAGAACCTTCGACTGGTTATTACCGTTGCCCTGGCCATTCCCATCTCCGTATTCACGGCATTCAACTTCTTTTATGCATTCAACATTTCGATAAACAGCCTGACACTGGTTGGTATGGCGCTAGCCATTGGAATGCTTCTGGATAATAGTGTCGTTGTGTTGGAAAACATCTATCGCATTGTTACCGGGAAAAGCGATGTTGATAAGGCTGTCATCCAGGGAACCAGGGAGGTATGGCGTTCGATATTTGCCGCCACCCTTACCACCATGGCCGTTTTTCTACCCTTCCTTTTTGCGTCGGATTTTCTTATAAGCCTTTTGGGAAAGAACGTTGGTGTTTCAATTATCTCAACCCTGGGAGTCTCCCTTCTGGTAGCCCTGATGCTGATCCCTATGACAACACATTTTTTTATCAGAAAAAGATTGCAGATAGGAAAATTGCGGTTCAGGACCTTTTCTTCCGATAACCGGTTGGTAAGGATCTATATTGTCCTGCTTAAAGCCTGTATGAGATATCCGGCAAGGACCATCATCGGAGCCGTATTCCTGTTTTTTATTGCAGTCTTCATTAGTCTGGCAATCAGCATCAGTTCGCTTCAGGAAGTGGATACACCGGAATTCAATTTGTATGTGACGATGCCGGGAGGCGCAACCCTGGAAACCACCAACCATGTTGTGGAACAAATTGAATCCAATGTTGAAACCCTGGAGGAGAAGGGGGATGTGATCAGCAAGGTATACGAGGATGAAGCTGTGGTAACCATCAATTTACAGGAGGGTTATAAGAAAATCAATGAACGGACACTCGCCCAGATAAAGCGAGATATCCAGGAACGTATAGAGGATATACAGCCCGCTGAAATAAGTATGGACCGGCCCACTTCAGGATATGGTGGCGCCGGTATGCCTGGAGGCGGTCCGGGAGGAGGATTCGAACGAATGCTTGGGATAGGTTCAGAGGAGGAGAAAGTGGTAGTAAAAGGACAGGATTTCGAACGCATGCGAAACGTGGCTGAAGATGTCAGGTACTTCCTGGAAGGTATGTCTTCGGTTAACTCCGCTTCTATGAGTATTTCAGATAACCGACCGGAAATCCATATCTCTTTTGATCAGCAAATCCTGAGTCAATACGGAATACCCCTGGCATCAATAGTAAACGAACTGAACTCATTCCAGAACGAATTCTCTTCCGGGATAAAGTTCAAGCAGGGGACTGAGGAGTACGATATTATTATAAAGAACCGGGAAGACGGGGAGAACAGGGAAAAAACCATGGATGACCTGAAGCAACTTTCTGTACGGGCAGCCAGTGGAAGTACATATGAACTCGAAAGCCTGGGGGATATAGTTTATGCTACAGGAAGCAGTGAAATCAATCGTGTCAACCAGGAAAAACACATCGAAGTCCGTT
>CP070687.1:2692879-2700204 GCA_020353115.1 Bacteroidales bacterium | reverse complement strand
ATTAAGTGGTATCGGCATTCAGTTTTTTAGCTTATAGAAACCGCTTGATTGAATAAAAGCGGAAGGATTTGCCTATTCGACTTCGCCGACAGTTTTTTTCATGAACTCTACCCTTTCTAAAGCTGCAGCGTCTTCATTCCGGACCATCAGATTCTTAAAATCACCAATGGAGCTGTAGCCGAATTTTTTCATCCAGGCTACCAGGTCGTCGATCATCTTCCCGATATATTCAATGCCATGTTGATAAAGTGTACTTGTAACTTGTACGGCGTCGGCACCCGCCAGGAGCTGTTTGATTATGCCTCCGGCATTATGGATACCTGTTGCTCCTGCAAGACTGCATTTCAATTCCGGTGATAATATGCTGATCCATTTAAGCGATTCCGTGATTTCCTGCGGTGAGCTCATTGTGCTGCCTGATACCGGTTTTAATGTTTGAATGTCAATATCCGGGCGGGAAAAACGGTTGAATAATACAAGGGCATCAGCTCCGGCTTCATCAAGCCGGTTAGTGATCCGGTAAATGTTCGTAAAATTATTCCCTATTTTGACGGATACCGGGATACCTGTATTTTCTTTAACACCTTTCAATATCTTAATATAGGTATCTTCAATGGTCTGGCTATCGACGTTCTTATTAAAGGGATAAATGGCGATGTTCAGTTCCAGTCCGTCTGCTCCGGCTTTCGTTATTTCCCTGGCAAATGAGGTCCACTCCGTAGCCGAAATGCAGTTTATGCTTGCAATAACAGGTATGTTAACGGCTTCTTTTGCCTCCTGGATGAGGTTCAGATATGCTTCCACACCATCCTCGACGGGGAATTTGTCGAGGTATTCGAAAACCTCGGGATACCGGAAATACATTTCATCCTGTTCCGATAAAGCCTTAGGATCTTGAACAAGTTGTTCTTCAAAAAGGGATTTAAGGATTACTGCCCCTGCCCCGCTGTCTGCCATACGCTTAATGAGACCGATCGATTTTGTCAGTCCTGAGCTGCCGGCAATTATCGGAGTGCGTAATCCCAGTCCCATGTACGTTGTGGTAAAATCCATAACCTTGTTTTTTATTTTAAAGGTACTATAAAATGAATCAAAAACCCAACGGGATCCTTCTTAACGTCAAACAGATGCGGGATCTGTCCCGGGCTGCTTTTCAGGATTCAAGGGATCATGTTTTTCCACACGTTTTGATCTTGCAGGATCCCGTTTCTCACCCCGGGACTCTATGTCATATTTAGTTTGTATTTTAGTGGATTCAATAAAGACCGGCACGGTAAAACCGAATGGCATTACTAAAGCATTTATCATATAGAATTCAGGTTAAAGGGCTTGTCCAGGGAGTAGGATTCAGGCCTTTTATTTACCGGATTGCCCGGAAGCACAAACTCAACGGATGGGTTGAGAACAGGAACGATGGTGTTATAATACGGGCAGAAGGTGAATTCCCGGACCTTGAAGGATTCATGAGGGATCTTGAAACGGATGCTCCCCTGGCATCGCGGATTCTTTCGGTTACACGTAGCCTGGTTGAACCAGAGCTGATTCAGGGATTCGAGATCCTCGGGAGTTCCGATATCTCTGAGGAGATAACCGAGGTCAGTCCGGATATCGCTGTTTGTTCCGACTGTCTTGAGGATATGGAACACCAGGAACATCGCATTGATTATCCATTTATAAATTGTACCAACTGCGGACCGAGGTTTACAATAATTGAAGATCTTCCCTATGACCGGAACAGGACAACCATGTCGGTATTCAAAATGTGTAGTGTATGTGAATCGGAATATAAAAATATACTCGACCGCAGATTCCATGCACAACCTGTGGCATGTCTCAATTGCGGCCCGCAATACCGTCTGATCCATAATGGGGAGGAATATGCAGATCTGGGAACCATTATTCCTCATGTGGCCCGGTTAATTCATGACGGGGAAATTTTAGCTATAAAAGGATTGGGAGGATTTTTCATTGCGTGCGATGCCACAAACGAGGAAGCAGTTAGACGATTACGGATTGCAAAGGACCGCGACGGGAAACCCTTTGCCGTTATGTTCAGCGACCTTACACAGCTGAAATCGTATGCTATCATAAATAAGACGGAAGAGTCTGTCATTACCTCCTGGAGACGCCCCATCGTTCTTGTTCAGGCAAAAAAGCATCTTGCCCCCGATGTAAGTGTCGGATTTAAGACCATCGGTGCCATGCTTCCGTATATGCCGGCTCATTACATGCTTTTTAGCCTCCTGGATATTCCCGCAATAGTTCTTACCAGTGGAAATATTTCTGAACAACCGATTCTGATCGACAATGAGAAAGCAATGGAAAAACTATCAGGCAGGGTCGATGCCCTTCTGGATTATGACAGGAATATTTATAACCGAACGGATGACTCGGTAGTAATGGTCGTAAACGATCGGGTCAGGAAAATACGCCGGTCAAGGGGCTATGTCCCTACTCCCATCCGGGTTCGGCATGAGGTTGACCGCATTCTGGCCACCGGAGCTGAACTTGTTAATTGCTTCTGTATCGGGAAAGGGAGACAGGCAATAATGAGCCAGCATATCGGTGATCTCAAAAACCTGGAAACATACCGGTTTTATACCGAATCTATCAAACAATTCATGAAGATCTTCAGGGTAGAACCCCATACGGTGGTATGCGACATGCATCCGGATTACCTGTCGACAAAATATGCCCTTGAATCCGGCCTTGAAACTATAAGAGTGCAGCATCACCATGCGCATATTGCATCATGCATGGCAGAATATGGCCTTGATGAGAAGGTAATTGGTGTCAGCTTTGACGGTATCGGGTATGGGGATGATCAGAATATTTGGGGAGGAGAATTTCTCATTTGCGGATTGGCGGATTATACCAGGCCCTGTCATTTTGAATACATCCCTATGCCGGGAGGTGATAAAGCTACGGAAGAACCCTGGCGTATGGCTATTTCATACCTTTACCGTTTTTTCGGGGAGGAATTCCTTTCCCTGAACCTTCCATTTATTCAAAAAATCCGTGGGCATGATATTCAACTTATTTTGGAAGCCATCAGGAAAAAGATAAACTGCCCCCTCACTTCGAGCGCAGGAAGATTATTTGATGCCATTGCGGCGATAACCAGCCTTTGTACCCATTCGGATTTTCATGCCGAGGCACCTATGAGACTTGAATCCATAATTGAACAGGGATATGATGAGGAATATGGTTTCAGACTGCAGGAAAAGATCTCCTTTGAAGAGACAATCCGCGGGGTGGTGGCCGATGTGGTTTCCAATGTTCCCCGTTCGGTCATATCTGCCAGATTTCACAATACGATAATTTCGCTTATATTTGCTGCCGTATCGGATCTGGCCGGGAAATCCACCATCCGGAAAGTAGTATTATCCGGGGGGACTTTCCAGAATAAATATATACTTGAAAGGATCGAGAACAGGCTGAAAAAAGAAGGTCTTGAAGTTTTCATCCCTCACCAGGTTCCGGCCAACGACGGAGGTATTGCCCTCGGGCAACTAATAGTTGCCGCAAAAAGAAAAGAAATATCATGTGTTTAAGTGTACCGGCGAAAGTATTATCCATTGATGGAGATATGGCCAGGGTTGCCGTAGGAGAAACTATCTGCAATGCGAGCCTTCAGATCGTTGATGATATTCGGGTTGGCGATTATATACTCCTCCATACCGGATTTGCGCTTCAGAAGATCAGTGAGGAAGAAGCCATGGAAACATTACGGCTTTTCAAAGAACTGGAGGATCTTGACAAACGAATGGATCAGGAAGAAGGCAGGCCAGGGGTATGAAGTATATTGATGAATACAGGGACAAGGCTTTAGCGGAAAAAATTGCCCGGGAAATTGATAGATCATCAACCGGGCCACTTTCCTTCATGGAAGTGTGTGGCGGTCATACCATGGCTGTCCGGAAATTCGGGATTCCCTCACTGTTGCCGGACAGGATAAGATTGCTCTCCGGACCTGGCTGCCCCGTTTGCGTTTCAAGTAACAGGTTTATCGATCGGTCGGTTGCCCTCAGCCGGCGTGATGACGTCATAATTACTAGCTTCGGAGACCTGATCAGGGTACCCGGTTCTTCATCTTCACTGGAGAAAGAGAAAGCAAAAGGGGCCGATATACGGGTTGTATATTCCGTGCTTGATGCCTTACGTGTTGCAAAGGATAATCCGCTGAAACGAATTGTTTTCCTGGGTATCGGTTTTGAAACCACAGCCCCTACAAGCGCAGCGGCAATTCGAAAAGCCTTTGAACAGAAAATGAATAATTTCTTCCTGCTGAGTGCTCACAAGATTATGCCCCCGGCAATGGAAGCACTGGCGGATGAAGGTGTAAAGCTTAACGGGTATATCGCACCAGGGCATGTGAGTACAATAACAGGGACAGGAATCTACAAAAATATTCCCGAGAAATACGGTCTTGGATGTGTTATTTCAGGTTTTGAACCGGTCGACCTGCTGCAGTCCATTTATATGCTTGTAAAGCAATGTGAGGAAAACAACCCGAAAGTCGAAATCCAGTATAAACGTGCGGTAAAAGAGGACGGAAACCGGAAAGCCCTGCAGCTTCTCCAGGAGGTGTTTGTCCTGGCTGATGATTGGTGGAGGGGCCTGGGTGTCTTGAAAAACAGCGGTCTGCAGCTTCGTGAAACATATGAGCAGTTTAATGCATTCACTATGATCGACGTTGACGTGGAGGAAACAAAAGAACCGAAAGGGTGTATATGCGGTGAGATCCTGAAGGGTCTGAAAAACCCGAAAGATTGCAAACTTTTTTCAGCCGTCTGTAATCCATCATTACCGGTAGGTGCTTGTATGGTCTCTAATGAAGGAGCCTGCAATGCATGGTACAGGTATAATAGGTAGAGTTCAGAGTTCAGGGTTCAGAGTTCAGAGTTCAGGGTTCAGTATCAGGGATTAGGATAATATTTACCTTGGTGGATCGGGAGACTGAATGCCGGGAATTCAAAATACGAAAGAATGAGAAACCAACTCGGTAAAACCATATCCCTTGGCCATGGGAGCGGAGGGAAATTGTCCCATGAACTAACAGGGAATCTTTTTGTGCGGTATTTTAATAACGAAATTCTTGCACCGCAGACCGATTCGGCCATCGTGAAAGTGAACAGGGAAAACCTGGCGTTTACAACGGATTCGTTTGTTGTTGACCCGCTCTTCTTTCCCGGCGGTGATATAGGTAAACTGGCGGTTTGCGGTACGGTAAATGACCTGGCGGTTTCCGGGGCAATTCCGTTATTCATGAGCGCCTCATTTATTATTGAAGAGGGATTCGGAATGGATCAACTGGAAACCATCGTGAAATCCATGGCGGAAGAATCCCGAATGGCTGGAATAAAGATCGTTGCCGGGGATACGAAAGTGGTCGACCATGGCCAGTGCGATAAACTCTTTATTAATACTACCGGTATCGGGGTTATTGATCCGGAAAGGATTCATATCAGTACGGGGGCAAATATCAGATACGGGGATAAAATAATAGTTAACGGAACTGTAGGGGATCATGGTGTGGCCATTTTATCTGCAAGGGAATCACTGAGCTTCGAGTCAAAACTTGAAACCGACTGTGCATGCCTTAACCATCTGATCGCGGACGTGCTGAAAAAAACGGATAAAATCCGGTTTATGAGGGATGCCACACGCGGCGGACTGGCAACGGTATTATGTGAGCTGGCCGCTGATAAAAGCTTTGGTATTGAACTTGATGAAGTAGGGATCCCGGTAAAAGAAGGAGTGAAGGGTATGTGTGAAATATTCGGATTCGACCCCCTCTATATGGCAAATGAAGGGAAAGCTGTTATTGTTGTTGCCGTCGAAGCGGCAGGTGATGTTGTTTCCTTACTGAGGAAAGATCCTATTGGCAAAAACTGTTCCGTTATCGGGGAAATTGTGGAGGATCATCCGGGACAGGTGGTCCTTAAAACAGAAATCGGAGGAAAACGGATCGTCGATATGCTTGCCGGTGAACAGCTGCCCAGAATATGCTAACCCTGTTCCGCGGGATGGGAACTACTGATGTTCATACCCGTACTCATCATAAAACTGCTTAAGTGTAGAGGAGAGGTTTTCAAAGGCAATGTAATGCTTCCTGCATCCACGTCTTGAACAGAAGATCACTTTTCCGCCTTCAATCACCTTTAGATGAACAAGGGGAGCACCGCATTCCTCACACTCATCTTTTCCGGCCAGTGGTTTTTCACAGTGCGGACAAAAAAACAGGGTTACCGCTTTATCCGCAATTTCCAGTTCTGTCTCATGGTCATATGAACCGTAAACAGAGCATAACCACAACATGCCTTCTTCCCGGCTGGATTGGACCTTCAGCCTGATGCCGGGTTTATTGTTGACCATATGATGATCATCATTCAGAACTTTGCCGCAGTATGGACATTTCACGCTGAAAGAAAACAGATGTTCCATAATATGTTAACAGGTTAAGAACAATTGTATAAATTAATACCTTACCGAAATACCGTTTGTAAAATTAAAATGTATTCTTTGGAACTACAATGATGTAGATCATAATTTCAAATGGTACAATCTTGACGAAAAATTCTTAACTTTTCCGGATTTTCCGGGTATACATGATTTTCAGGGTCGTTTATCATTGTGAAACCTGAAACGGATTTTTATTAGAAAATTTAAGAATGTATGCATGAACTATCGGTTGCAATGAGTATTGTGGATATTGCAGATGAATATGCTTCTAATGCAAGTGCTACCGTTGTGAATGAGATTGAGATTGAGGTGGGTCAACTTTCCGGAGTGATCATGGATGCATTGAAGTTTGCCATGGATGTTGCAACCAAAGATACTATTTTGGAAAATGCTTCATGCAAATATATCCGGATTGACGGACTTTCAAGATGCAGGGATTGCACCTATGAGTTTGAAACAGATAATTTGTTCACTCCGTGTCCGAAGTGTCAATCATACCGGCAGGAAATAATCCGTGGTAAAGAACTACGGATCAGATCGCTTACTGTGGAATGAGTACGGATTAACGTATTAATTATCCGTGAGGTCAATACAGGTTCTGTTGAAATCCTTATACATCCCATTTTTTTGACTATTTTGCACCGGTATTTTCTATTGGCAAATGATGGACCAACCTTATGGTAATACAGCCTGGAGTAAAGAGGACAGCCTTGTTACGGATCTCCCTTCCCGGCCACGACCCGAAATTGGCAAAATCCTTGTAACCGGAGCAACAGGCTATATAGGTGGACGGCTTGTACCTGAACTTATTAGCAGGGGATATGAAGTACGTGTCATGGTGAGGGTTCCGTCTCCTGAAT
>CP070687.1:2682766-2692779 GCA_020353115.1 Bacteroidales bacterium | reverse complement strand
CTATACCGAGAGAGGTGCCCAGCTCAACTATTTTGAGTGGTTTAAAATATTTCACCATTCGAAACAATAACTTCCCGTACTTGATCCGGGTAGCAGAAGTTTTGGCTATATCGGATATCTTCCTTTCGCCAATCTGGTATCTGATATTTCCCGCACCGTAATCCACTGACCGGATGAGCCTGTTCGATTTACGAAGCCCTTTACGGACGGATTCAATTTCTGTGTAAGCAACATAATGCTGCCTGTCCCGCAATACAGATGTAATAAATTCAAAAACCAGCGGTGAATGGATCCCGTAGCCCTTCCTGTGTCTTCCGAACAAAAAATAACACAGGTAGGTAACCGCACGATAAACCGACCTGCTTAATTCAATGTGAATTCTATACATCCTCCTCATTTCATTATGTTCCCGTTCTCCAATTGTCCAAAAGAGATTATCTGCAGGATTTCATCTTAAATTTACTATTTCTTCAATTTACTGATTCTGTGCGAGGGCATTTTCTTTTTGCCTAATTAAGTCATGCCGCCGGAACTTATTCACAAACCGCATATTACCTGACGTACCGGATCCCGTCAGAAAACCGAATGCATTTGGTACGGAGATCCGATCAGATTATGCCACATGTTGTCTCGATTTTTTTTATACATTTATAAGACTTGTCATGGTAAAATGGATTTTATTCAACCGGTAATGAAAATGAGTCCCTCTATTTACCTGATGAGCAGGATTCAGAAAAGATGGATAATCTGTTGAGTCAGGAAATCAAATTTCTGCCTGGTGTAGGACCCAAACGTGCAGAGTTGCTTGGTAAGGAGCTGAATATTTTTACCATGGAAGACCTGTTATACTATTTCCCGTATAAGTATATCGATCGAACAAAATTTTATAAAGTTCAGGAAGTCCATGGCAATCTGCCATACATTCAGATTCGTGGAAAAATTACGGAATTCCGCCTGGCAGGAGGAGGTCCGTCAAAAAGACTGGTTGCTGATTTTACGGATGAAACAGGTGTTCTTGAGCTGGTATGGTTTAAGGGATTAAAGTGGATCAGGCAGAACCTGAAGCCCGGTAAAGAGTATATTCTTTTCGGCAAACCCAGTTTGTATAACAACAAGGTGAATCTGGTTCATCCGGAAATTGAAGAAGCTGAGAAGCAGGAGACAAGACTTGTCTCTTCCCTTCAGGCATTTTATAATACCACGGAGAAGCTGAAAAGCAGCTATATAAATTCAAGGGTTATACAGAAACTTCAAAGTAACTTGTTGAAGCAGGTTAGGGGAAAACTGTCAGAAACGCTTCCCGATTACCTGGTCAAAAAACTTAACCTGATATCACTGCCGGAGGCACTTCTGAATATCCATTTCCCTGAAAATCCAGGACTCCTGAAGAAATCCAGGATGCGTCTGAAATTCGAGGAATTGTTTTTTATCCAGCTTAATCTTTTGAAACAGAAAAATTTCAGAAAAGAACGGTTCCATGGACACCCCTGCGTTAAAGTTGGTGAATACTTTAACAATTTCTACAGGAACAATCTGACATTTGAACTTACAGAAGCACAGAAAAGGGTATTAAAAGAGATCCGGAAGGACCTGGGATCCGGGAAACAGATGAACAGATTGCTGCAGGGAGATGTCGGGAGCGGAAAAACACTGGTTGCCTTGATGTCAATCCTGATAGCCCTTGACAACGGTTATCAGGGGTGTTTGATGGCACCGACAGAAGTTCTTGCAAACCAGCATTTTCAGACAATACAAGGTTTCCTGGAAAATATGGATATTCATATTGCATTGTTGACCGGTTCCACAAAACAGACAGAGCGTAAAGAGATCCATAAAGATCTGCAGTCCGGTCAGTTGCAAATATTAATCGGAACACACGCCCTTATCGAGGAGACAGTTATCTTCAACAACCTGGGAATAGTGATTATCGACGAACAGCACCGGTTTGGTGTTGCCCAGCGTGCAAAATTGTGGAAAAAGAATCCCCGGCCACCTCACATTCTGGTTATGACTGCCACTCCCATACCAAGAACGCTTGCCATGACACTCTACGGTGATCTCGAAGTATCCGTTATTAATGAGCTTCCCCCGGGCAGGAAACCCATAAAAACCGTTCACTACTACGATTCAAAAAGACTGCGCCTGTTCGGATTCCTCCGGAAACAGATCGAAGAGGGGCGACAAATATATATTGTTTATCCGTTAATCAAAGAATCGGAAAAAATGGATTATAAAGATCTGGAAGACGGATATGAAAGCATATCAAGGGATTTCCCCCCACCAGATTATGCAGTCAGTATTGTTCACGGAAGAATGAAACCTGAAGAGAGAGATATCGCCATGCGATATTTCATCTCAGGGAAAACACATATTATGGTTGCAACCACCGTGATTGAAGTAGGTGTGGATATACGCAATGCTACCGTTATGGTTATTGAAAGTGCTGAAAGATTCGGTCTGTCGCAGCTACATCAGCTGCGTGGGCGTGTCGGCAGAGGTACAGACCAGTCCTATTGTATCCTGATGAGTTCTGTAAAACTTACGGCCGAGGCAAAGAAAAGACTATCGGTAATGGTCAGGACAAATGATGGTTTCGAAATCGCGGAAATGGATCTGAAACTGAGGGGCCCTGGTGATATCGAAGGAACACAACAAAGCGGGATCCCTTTCGACCTGAAAATTGCTAACCTTGGACAGGATGGACAAATATTACAATATGCCAGAAATGTTGCGGAACAAATACTTGATGATGATCCATTACTCACCGATAAGAAGAATCTGCTCCTTGTAAAACAAATCCGTAAACTGACAGGAAGAAAATTTGACTGGAGTGCCATTAGCTGATCCGGAGAAACAATCATAAATCCAAAACCGGATAAACAAATTTTGACTATTGAAGGATTGCAAACCCTTTGAAAATTTTCAGACCATCCCCTTAAACGGATGTAGTGGACCAATAATAAAATAATGCTGAACAAATTTCGTTCGTATTCGTAAACTTCATCCCATGAAATCTGTTATATCGGTTCTTCTTGTCATGTTCCTTTTCAATGGGTTATCCGGATACGGACAGGAAAAGTATTGTCAGATTGTTAATGAAGCAACCGGACCGGGAGAATCCGTAACCTATGTGGTTTCATATAGTTTGTTGCTGTTCTGGACAGAAGTTGGCGAAGTTACCTTCCGGGTAGAACAGGTTAGTTATGACGGCAAACCATCTCTGCATATTATCGCATCAGGCAGCACGTATACATTCTGGGACTGGTTTTTTAAGGTCAGGGATACCTATCAAACCTGGACAGATCCTACCACACTTCTCCCCTATGCGTATAAAAGGGATGTATATGAGGGAGGATGGGAAATCGATATCAGCTACCTTTTTGACCGGGAGAAGAAGATGGCCTACACTACCTTGGAAAAAACAAGGAAACCCCTAACCAGGGATACCCTCTCGATTCCCGATTGCACCTATGACGTCCTTTCCATCGTATACTATGCAAGGAATTTGGATTACTCCGTATATCAACCCGGTGATACCATCCCGGTTATCATTTTGCTGGATAATGAGATCACTCCGGTTTACTTCCGGTATATCGGAAAGGAATCGATCCGGGTTCCCCGTAAAGGAAAATTCAACTGCATCAAGTTCAGTGTTTATCTCGTGGAAGGAACGCTGTTCAAGGGAGGGGAGGATATGTTCATCTGGGTAACCGATGATAAGAACAGGATACCATTGAAAATCACTTCTCCGATACTGGTCGGTTCCGTTAGGGCACGCCTTAAAGAATACAAAGGCCTGCGACATCAACTCTCCTCAAAAATCAGATAACTATCTGAATTCCTGTTACTTCTATTTATCCATATATATTTATTTAAATTCATAATAAATTAATGGACACATTTTAAAATCTGGTACAAATGAGGTCATTTATACCTCAACATGCTTAAATTTGGACACTGGAATAAAACTGGATGATTCATGCAGCCCGGTAAACCAATCCAGCATAAGGGAATCATAAAGGAAATTAATGGAGGTCGTGCAAAGGTTAGTTTCACAGCATACTCAGCCTGTAATGCATGTCATGCCAAAGGGATCTGTTCGGTAGCAGAAATGGATGATAAATCGGTTGATGTAGCTGTACAAGGGAGATACAGTGTGGGGGAGAGTGTAATGATAATCCTGGAGCAAACTCTTGGGTACAAAGCATTATTTCTTGGCTATTTGCTTCCGCTGATAATTGTTATTACTGCTCTAATTACGCTTACCATAATTTCCGGAAATGAAGTTTTCAGTGCCCTCGTTTCACTTTTTTTGTTAATCCCGTACTACCTGATAATCTATTTTCTAAGGGATCGTATCAGGAGGGAGTTTTCCTTTATTGTCAGAAAGATATGACAGATGGTTGATACTGTACTTTATACCATTATTTCCCTTAGTACGATCGGTGTGGTTGCAGCCGTTATCCTTTATATTGTTGCCCGGAGATTCAGAGTATTTGAAGATCCCAGGATAGACCAGGTTGAAGAGATCCTGCCGGCTGCAAATTGTGGAGGGTGCGGATTCCCTGGGTGCAGGAATTTTGCAGAAGCCCTGGTAAGTGCCGAATCATTCGAAGGCCTGCACTGT
Organism: Bacteroidales bacterium; assembly: GCA_020353115.1. Lineage (GTDB taxonomy): Bacteria > Bacteroidota > Bacteroidia > Bacteroidales > VadinHA17. The sequence continues at coordinate 2,688,152 of CP070687.1, read as the reverse complement.
CCTGTCGGGGGAAATGAGGTAATGGTAAAAGTCGCTTCATTCCTGGGGAAGGATGCCGTTATGGGTGATCCTTTGGTTGCCGTTGTCAGATGCGCCGGATCATTTGATCAGAGGCCAAGGACAAATCGCTATGATGGTGCGCCGACATGCAGCATTTCTTCTGCGTTATATACGGGAGAAACCGGTTGCCCCTATGGTTGTCTCGGCCTTGGTGACTGCGTTTGGGCATGTGACTATGAAGCAATGTATATGGATGAACAAACCGGTTTGCCGGTAATACTGGATGACCGTTGCGTTGCGTGTGGCGCTTGTGTAAATGCATGTCCCAGGAATATTATCGAACTCAGGAAAAAGGCAAAAAAGGACAGGAAAATATTTGTCGCATGCATAAATGAAGAGAAAGGTGGTATCGCCCGTAAATACTGCAATGTAGCATGCATCGGATGCAGCAGGTGTTTCAAGGTATGCCCTTTTGATGCGATTACCATGGATAATAACCTGGCCTTTATCGATTCTGAAAAATGTAAGCTTTGCCGGAAATGTGCTCCCGAATGTCCTACAAATGCCATCCTTGAAATTAACTTCCCGCAGGCAAAACCAAAGGAAGCTGCCCGTGAAGTCAAACAGGATGATGAAGAGGTGCATAACGGGAAATCCGTACCGAAAGAAGGCAACGGCAATAATTAGATTGTTTCACTAAATTCAACCGTCAGGAGTTGTTAAAAACGTTTCATAAAGGGGGTATTCATCCTGTTGAGAACAAATTTTCTGCAGGCCGGGAAATCAGGGTTCTACCTCCTCCGGAAGTAGTATATATCCCCCTTTCACAACATCTTGGTGCTCCCGCTAAACTAATTATTGACAGGGGGGAAAAGGTGAAAACCGGACAACTGGTTGCGAAAAGCACCGGATTTGTTTCGGTCAATATACATTCATCCGTATCCGGAACCGTCAGGAAAATTGATCAGGTACAGGATGGCAGCGGTTACAAGCGAACGGCTATTCTTATCGAAACCTGTGAAGATGAGTGGCAACCTGGTATTGATCTGTCACCTGATATTAATACCGATATTCAATATTCACCGGAAGAGATCATTCGAAAAACACTGTATGCTGGTATTGTCGGTCTGGGAGGAGCCGCATTTCCCTCCCATGTTAAATTATCCATACCGAGGGGCAAGCATGCCCGTGCTTTGATTATAAACGGAGCTGAATGTGAGCCATACCTCACATCGGACCACCGCCTGATGCTGGAAAAGGGAAAAGAACTGATCATAGGCATCAAACTTCTGATGAGGGCATTAAGGGCTGAAACAGCCATGATCGGTATTGAAAACAACAAACAGGATGCCATTCGGCACCTGGAGGAACTGGCCGGAAAAGAAGAGGGAATTTCTGTCTATCCGTTGAAAGTAAAATATCCCCAGGGAGGCGAAAAACAATTGATCAAAGCGTTGACGAAAATGGAAGTCCCCTCAGGCGGATTGCCTATTGATATCGGGGTGGTTGTACATAATGTCGGGACTGCTTTCGCCGTTTATGAAGCTTTACAAAAGAACAAACCCCTGATTGAAAGAGTTGTGACGGTTACAGGAAAATCCCTGAAAAATCCTTCAAATTTCCTGGTCAGGATAGGTACTCCTGTAATAAATCTTATAGAAGCAGCAGGGGGCCTGCCGGCGGATACAGGGAAGGTGATTTCCGGCGGGCCAATGATGGGTAAAGCCCTGAGTACCTTCGATGTTCCGGTTGTAAAAGGGACATCAGGTATTGTGATATTGCCGGAAAGCGAATCCAAAAGAAGGCACGTTAAGGTTTGTATCCGCTGTACAAAATGTGTCGCTGTCTGTCCCCAGGGGCTGGAACCATATTTGCTGATGTCTCTGGCTCAAAACGAATATCCGGATGAGCTCGAAATGAATAAAGTTATGGATTGTATTGAATGCGGGGCATGCTCATACATCTGCCCCTCAGGCAGACCGCTACTGGATTATATACGGCTCGGAAAAGCAAAAGTGGGACAAATTATAAGAACCAGGAAAAACTGACGGGATGACCTGATACGGTTTCCGGCAGTTTTCCTTGAATATTTGTTGTACCGGTTTTAATTGTAATACTTGTAGTTAACCATGGATAAGCTGCTCACAGTTGCACCCTCACCGCATATTTATGGAGAGGAATCCATTCGGAAATTAATGCTTGGAGTGATCATAGCGCTCCTGCCTGCCCTTTTCTGTTCGGTATATTTTTTTGGATGGGGAGCGGTAATAATTTCCGTTGTAGCGGTTACTACCTGTATAATAACCGAGTATCTTATCCAGAAATTCCTCCTGAAGGGTGAATTGAGCATCACGGATGGTTCAGCAATAATTACCGGTCTTCTGCTCGCATTCAATTTACCCGGGAACCTGCCCGTTGGGATTGTTATTATCGGATCGGTCGTTTCAATTGGTATCGGGAAGATGACCTTTGGAGGATTGGGCAGAAATCCTTTTAATCCGGCTCTTATCGGTCGCGTATTCCTGCTTGTTTCATTTCCCGTTCAAATGACAAGCTGGCCAGTTCCTCAGGGCTTCATGACCAGTTATACAGACGCCGTAACCGGGGCCACTCCTCTGGAAATAGTAAAGGAAGGACTCAGGAACGGAGAACAGGTATCCGAATTAATGGATCGGGTTCCTGGATATTTACAACTTTTCTATGGTCACTCGGGAGGTTCGCTTGGAGAAACTGCAGCCATAGCGTTACTCCTTGGACTGGCATATATGCTGATAAAAAAAATCATCACCTGGCACATACCCGTTTCAATAATTATGACCATTTCCCTGTTCACAGGTATTCTCTGGCTGATAAATCCGCAACAGAATGCAGATCCCCTGTTTCATATCCTTACCGGAGGAGTCCTGCTTGGTGCAATTTTCATGGCAACGGACTACGTGACTTCTCCGATGACCAGGAAAGGAATGTGGATATACGGTATAGGGATAGGAATCATTACCGTCCTGATCCGGATATGGGGAGCTTATCCGGAAGGAATTTCATATGCCATCCTGATAATGAATGCATTTGTTCCGCTAATCAACAGGTATATCAAACCAAGACTTTTCGGAAAGGAGGGCAGGTATGGCAAGGATTGAATCAACCTTCATGAACATGGTTCTAGCACTCTTTCTTGTTACCCTGGTAGCATCATCCGCTCTTGGTTTTGTATACGCCATCACCAAAAGTCCAATTGAAGCTGCAAAACAGGCAAAACGGCTGCGTGCAATAACGGAAGTATTGCCTGATTTCAACAACAATCCCTATTCGGATGTTTTTAAAATTCCTTCAGATGGCGATACCCTTTATTTCTATCCCGGTAAAATGAACGATACACTGGTAGGAACTGCCGTCGAAACATTTACGTTACAAGGATTCAGTGGAGAGATTAAGCTGATGGTCGGACTTTTACCGGATGGAACCATTAATGATGTTACCGTACTTGAACATAAGGAAACACCTGGCCTGGGGGATAAAATGGAAAAGGAAAAATCAGGTTTCAGCCTTCAGTTCCAGGGCAGAAACCCGGATAGCTTCCGGATCAGTGTCAGGAAAGATGGTGGTGACGTTGAAGCCATTACGGCTTCGACTATATCATCAAGGGCTTTTTGCGATGCCGTTACCAGGGCTTGCAATGCATATAAGAAGGGAGGAGAAAAATGAAACATTGGCAAAATTTTACGAAAGGATTTTTTAGGGAAAATGCGGTTTTTGTCTTGTTCCTGGGTCTCTGCCCCACACTGGGTGTTACCAACTCTGCCATAAATGGAATGGGCATGGGCCTCGCTACCACATTCGTACTGGTAAGTTCCAATATAGTGGTTTCACTGGTAAAAAATTTAATTCCCGATAAAGTAAGAATACCAGCATTTATAGTGATTATTGCTTCATTCGTTACGATAGTAGAGCTTGTCATGCAGGCCTATCTGCCCGATCTTTTTGATGAACTAGGGCTCTTCATCCCATTGATAGTTGTGAATTGCCTGATCCTTGGAAGAGCCGAAGCCTATGCTTCCAGGAACAGGTTTGTTCCGGCTGTAGTGGATGGACTCGGAATGGGTCTCGGATTTACAATGGCACTGGTCCTGTTAGGGGGAGTCAGGGAGATCCTGGGAAGCGGATCCCTTTTCGGAATAAAGTTTATCGAAGGGGACGGAATACTTGTATTCGTCCTGGCTCCTGGTGCATTTCTCGCACTGGGTTACATGATTGTAATTATTAATAGAATAAACAGAAAACCGGCATAACCGAGATAAAATGGAATATATACTAATCATTATATCTGCAATTTTTGTCAACAATATCGTCCTGACAAAATTCCTTGGAATATGTCCCTTTATCGGTGTGTCAAACCGTATTCACACGGCGGTTGGAATGACAGGTGCCGTGACATTTGTAATGGTAGTGGCTACGATTGTGACATACCTGCTCCAACATTATGTTTTGGAGGTGTTCAAGATCACTTTTATGCAAACAATAACATTCATTCTGGTAATAGCTTCACTTGTCCAGCTGGTTGAGATCATACTGAAAAAAGTAAGTCTTGCCCTCTATCAGGCACTTGGTATATTCCTCCCGTTGATTACCACCAACTGCGCTATACTGGGAGTAGCTATTCTTTCCGTTCAGAATAACTATAACCTGCTTGAAAGTGTTGTTTTCTCAGTTGCCAGTGCCCTTGGATTCGGGCTGGCTCTTGTAACTTTTTCAGGAATCCGGCAACATCTCGAACTGGTTGAAGTACCCGAACAGATGAAAGGTGTTCCCATAGCATTTATAGTTGCCGGATTACTGGCTCTGGCATTCATGGGATTTGCCGGAATTGTTTAATTTTGAATTTTCAATATCAGATAATATGATCCATAATCTACTAAAACCGATTTGTATACTTACCATTCTGATTCCTTTCCGCGTTTTTGGCCAGGATGAATTCGTGATCCGCAAGGGATCGGATTCCTATTACATCCAGGGGCAGCTCGAAAAGTGTTATCTCAAGGAAAACGCAGTAGTTGAAGGATATACATGCACCAAATGGATTCATTATTATGAAGACGGATCATTAAGGAGGTTTACCATTGCCGAACCCGATACGTTTGCCGGAATAGCTTTCCCTGAAAAATCAACCCTTTTCCTGAAACAGGATGGCACTCTTGAAAAATGCTGGTTCGGAAAAAAAACCGACCTGGAAGACCTGCCACTGATCGGTGGATTTAAGAATGTGACGATTGTCTTTTATGATAATGGAAATATCAACTGTTGTTTCCTCAGGAAAATCCACAATATTCAGGGACTCCCTTGTGAAAAAGGAAATATTTCACCTGTATACTTTTACCCTTCGGGTAAGCTG
>CP070687.1:2679226-2682666 GCA_020353115.1 Bacteroidales bacterium | reverse complement strand
GTGCCGCCGGCTAGGTGCCGCCGGCTAGGTGCCGCCGGCTAGGTGCCGCCGGCCGGGCACTACGGCTTCATTTTACGAAAAAGGAAATAAACTTACAACTCAACGAGGAGTATGATCAGCGGCCTTCCAGATATCCAGATAAACCGGAAGGTGGTCACTAAAACCATTCTGATACCTGAATCCAACGTATGTTCTGAACGGTTTCAGCCCCAGGTTGGATTCATCTTTTTCCAGCAGGAAGTCTGGTGCAAATACATTAAAATTATCTTCACGAACATACATAGTATCCTGGTTCATAATGAGGCTACCTGAAACGATGAATTGATCGAGCATATCCCAGCTCATTTGATATTTATGGCTTCCCTTTACCTGCCATGTATTATCGGCAGAGGACAGGTTATATAACCTGTCTGGTTCCACGTTATCGAATTCCATGGCTGCATCCAGAACATCTTTGATGCTTCGGTCTTCCGGTGTATCATTGAAATCACCCATTAGGATGACCTTCGCATGCGGCTCATTTGCAGAAACAGCCGAGATTTCTCTTCTCAATATTGAAGCTGCCAGCACCCTTAACGGTTCAGTTTCCAACTGCCCTCCAGACCTGGAAGGCCAGTGATTAATAAAAAGGTGTAATGTATCCCCGTCCGGAAAAAATCCTTTGACGTATAAGATATCCCGTGTTTTAAATGTTGGATCCCCCGGATTTTCGACCGGTATATATTTGATATTCTGTACCTTGAAATATTTATCCAGGTAAATCATTGCCACATCAATCCCTCTTTCATCAGGTGAATCCCTGTGAATAATGCGATATTGATATTTGGAAAGCGGTGTATGGTTAACCAGATCATTCAGTATATCCCGGTTTTCAACCTCACATAATCCCACTATTTCCGGCGGCTCCCAACCTCCTATTGCAATTATGACCTTACACAGGTTATTCAGTTTGGTGAGATACCTATTCTTCGTCCAATACCTTTCGCTATCCGGCAGGAATTCTTCATCCCTTGTTTCCGGATCGTCAAGCGTATCAAAAAGATTTTCGACATTGTAGAACATGATCCTCAAATCTCCCCTTCCCTTACCCGGGTTCTGCGCCACAACCTCCCGGCTAAGAATTGTAAATACCATCAATACCAATATCAGGCTGAATATTGGGGGAACTGTTTTCATTACTCGTCTAAGTATTGAAATTCATTGAATTAATGTCCTGTGAAATTTTCAGTCAGAAAATTCTTTGTCATCTGTTATTTAGCCGGTAATATTCTGGCAGTCTCTTTTGTACCTTATTTTTCTTCAATTCTTTCATAAGCTCCCAGATCAGGGCCAGCATCAATGGTTCTGTCCTGCATCAGGATATCCAACGGGAATTGGATTCCAATACCCGGAGATCCTTTGTCTTTCGCAAAAGACAGAGTATCCAACTGATAATCATAATCAGTAATGGAAGCAAACCGGGGATCTTTATTTACAATAATATTTTTAAACAACAGTGTGTCAGACAGGTTGAATTCCGCTGTATCGGCTCTAATGAGACAGTGATCGAAAAGATAGCTGAATTCACCAATCCCCTCCAGCTTATCAATTCCGATTTCCGTGTCCCTGTCACCATAGATAATACAATTACCAAATTCCGCTTTTACGAGATCACCTGTAAAAAGTGCTGTGTCATTGAAATTATAGTAGTTGGTCATAACCAGTGAAGGTGTGATCCGGTTGGCATAATTCCAGAAGTTAGCAATTGTCGAATGAGTGAACTGATAACTACCACCTGTTGTCAAAGCCAATGCATAAAAGCCACAATCCGAAATCACACAATTAAATGCGGAGATGTCTGCCCCGATTGAAGATATTCCGGCATAATTCATATGTTCGATCTTTGTATTGGACAGGATCAGGTCAGGAGGAGGTGAGGTTGCATAGAAATTCCCGAGATGAAGTCCATTAATTGCATTTTTTATTTCAGCGTAATTGATTGAGTTGCCGATACTTCCGTTAACAAAATAGAGTCCTCCCCACTGACCCGGAATATCCTCATAAAGTTCCTCAAGCCGGTCTCCTTCAAAAATAACAGGATCATCCAGTGTTCCGTTTACTATAAGTGTCCCGCTGATATACATGGTTGATCTGTTATGAAAATGGATCTGTGTACCTGCTTCTATCGTAAGTATCTGCAGTGTATCCACCATCATCGAATTATAGACAAGGTAAGGTTTATCGTTTGTCCAGGTTGCTGATTGTATTATTTCACCATTAATCAGATGCACATCCTGTCCCCATGCGATCAGGTCAATATCCTGTACATTCCCGTTAGTAACAAATACAATGGAATCCTGAATTACCATGGGAGAATTTTGTCCGACAGGATCAACGGTTACTTCAACAAATACATACATACTGTCTTTACCCCTGATTTCTACGTCATTGGCGAGGTTTTGGACCAGACCGTTGATATTAAGCCTGAAGTTGGAATCCATACCGCCTGCCAGACGGATTTCAGATATCCTGACCGCTTGTTTATTACGATTTATTACGGTAAACTGTTCGGTTGTCGAACCAACGGTAGTGAATACGGTATCGAAAAAAACAGTATCAACTGAAAAAGAAAGCTTAACATCAGGATCGGTATTGAAGTAACTGTCCTCACAAGAGGATAAAACAGATAGAATTAGAACACCTGATATGAGAAGGAAATACCTGTTCATGGCCCAAGACAACCTGTAAAAATAGTGAAAATCACCCATTCTAAGGTAAAGAACGCAACTTCCCTGTTTTTATTTGAAGAGGCATAGTAAGGTACTGGGAATGAATTATTCAACGATTCCCTGTTCTGGCGAATATTGATGGTTGATAACAACTGGCGCTGTATTGGTAAATAAACGAACCTATGTGGGCTGCATAGGCTTCGCTTTATAGGTGGTTATATATTACGATTCCGTATTCTCTGAACCAACCAGCATACATAAAAACCATTCCGGATTATTTGTTATGTGCCGGATCCGATTCGAGAGTAAAAGTTTCTGGAGCCACTCCGTAGGAGGTTGCTTTACAGGAGACAGGTTAAATCAACCCTACCGGTTATCAGTACATTTATTGTCACATGGTAAAATATTTTTGTTAAAATTAAAACCCGGGTAATCCCGGGTCTCAAATAGTAACCAATAAACCTGTAGTTGTTTGAAGAATAAACTTATCCGGAAGAAATAAAGCTTTTCTTAAAGCGACAACTCCTTACCCTGGAAGAAATCCAGGATTTTGGTTTTAAAAATAAAATCATATTTGGCCTGCAGCAGATCTGACTGGGCACGTGTCAGGTTATTCTTTGCCAGGTTATAGTCAACGGAATTTACCAATCCCACATTGAATCTTTCCTCGGTATAACTGAAAGCCTCCTGGTTTGAGGTTACCGACTCTTCCATTGCCTTGTAGTTTTCAAG
>CP070687.1:2674687-2679126 GCA_020353115.1 Bacteroidales bacterium | reverse complement strand
GGGATTATTTTTTGGCAGAGGAGTATGTAATGTGGTCTGAATCAAGGATTAATAATTACTGGACATGGATTATTACCCTGGTTTTTGTTCTGTTTGTCATTACAGGGTATGTGATTCGTTCCAGAAGGGAGAAAAATTGACTAAAAGTCTGGGAAACCAGGATCCCGGTCTGAAGATTCCACCTGTCTGTATTCCGGTCAGTCTCCGGATATCATCTTGCAACATGTAAGTTTTATCGGTTCAGAAAAACACACGGCTGACTAAACTACAGAATAGTTTACAATGTCTGTGAATTGAAATTTCTTCACCATGGGCCGATATATACCAATATGATACACAAGTTACTATGTCCCCTCGAAAGGAAGGGAAAAACAGGCCGTGCAGCAATACCGGCAGTTCACCTGAGGCAAACCTGTCTTTTGCATTTACTGTGAAGGAATAAATGAAATGTTATGTCAATATGATGACCTAACCCGGCTGCTCCTGGCCAGGGCTCATAAGAAGTTGAGTTTTGACGGTTTGTTTAATGCCTGACTATTCCTCATCCACATATTGGTTTAGTTTTCAATTTATTGTAACTTGTTATGCAAACGGACATAACACACCGGTAAACCAAAAATACATACCAATATGAGTAATCGAAAATACACCCCCAGGAATCCCTTTTATTTTACGAGGATAATTGTATTAATGATTTTTCTGATCATGTACTGCTGTCCTCAAAATACGTTTTCTCAACCGGATGAAAAAGAACACAACATTTTCATTTCCATCGATCCGTTAGGCTTTGTAACTTTTGGCCCCTCAATTAATGCAGAATTTGCTTTAGGGAAATCAGCCGGATTCCAAACCGGCTTCCGGATTCTGAATCTGGGATTATGCACACACAATATTCTGAATGAAACGGAAGATTTCTTTCCGGATATGAAAACATCATGGACGGTAAATCTTGACGCTAAATTTTACATTAAACCAAAGGGAAAGCTGAAAGGATTTTATATCGGACCACAATTTGACTATGGCAGATCAAGGTATGAAAACGAATTTGATTTCGGTGGTGAGACAATAGAGGAAAAGGAAGTGAATGATATCATGGTATTTGGTCTTGGTACAGGATATAAGTGGATCTGGGAAAACGGATTTAGTCTTGAACCATCCTATAATATGGCTTTTTTCCTCTGGAAAAATCGAGGGGAAAAATATGGTGATCCAAGTTGGGACATGAATTTATTTGCACTATATATCCTTTCAATCAAAGCTGGTATTGCTTTCTAGCCAGGTACTATCTTCTATTTGACATAGCCGGGTGCATAACGGGATATTTCTAACGGTAATTTTTCATACTGCCCATTCATCAGGTTTACCGGTACGGTTTAACTTATTTCAATTCCAGCTTATTGTTCCCCGGTCCGGTATCAGATGAAAACCAACCTGATTTTTGATAATCATCAAATACCCTTTAACTTTAGGTATGGTAATTTCCTTTATTGAATCCAAAACAACCACTAAATATGATTATCATGAAAAAAGTAAAAATCACTGACCGGATAACAGACAATACGATAACCCGGCACGGGAAACTGTCGAACAGAAGAGAATTTATACAAAAGGCGGGGCTAGGGGGTCTTGCCCTTGGCTTCCTGTTCGACGGAAACATTTCGAAAGAGGTGGAATATATCACACAAAATACCGGCAGGAATTCCAGTCCGGGTAAGCTGGAAATTACCGACCTCAGGATTGCCAATACCCGGAAGGCCCCGATAATCAAGATCGATACGAACCAGGGCATTTACGGACTTGGGGAAGTACGCGACCAGGGAAGTCCGAGATATGCCCTGTTCCTGAAAAGCAGGTTACTGGGAAAAAACCCATGCAATGTAGAACAGTTGTTCAAACTCACCAGGCAGTTTGGAGGTCACGGCCGATTAGGCGGGGGAGTCTCAGGGGTAGAAATGGCTTTATGGGATCTGGCAGGCAAAGCATACGGTGTGCCCGTTTACCAGATGTTGGGAGGTAAATACCGTGATGAGATCCGGCTATATGCAGATACACCTTCCTCTATAGATCCGGAAGTCTATGCCAACCGTATGAACAACCGTATCAAGAAAGGGTTTACATTCCTGAAAATGGATTTTGGAATTCATATGGTAAAAGACATTCCGGGAGCACTGATCGGCACACAACCCTGGGATATCGCCAGGGCATGGACCGAAGAACCGGGATCATACGGTATGACAAAACATCCCTTTACCAGTGTTCAGATTACAGACCAGGGATTGGTAAAGATGGTCGAATATGTTTCCCGTGTACGTGAAATCATTGGTTATGAAATCCCCCTGGCGGCGGACCATTTCGGTCATTTCGATATGAATACGGCCATTCGTTTGGGCAATGCAGTTGAAAAATACCAGTTGGCATGGCTCGAAGACCTTGTGCCGTGGTTTTACACCGACCAGTGGAAAGAAATAACCCGATCCCTTAACACACCCACGCTTACGGGTGAAGATATGTACCTTAAAGAATCGTTTAAAAAACTTTGTGATGTACGTGCCGTAGATATGATACACCCTGACCTGGCATCGGCAGGAGGTATACTGGAAACCAAGAAAATAGGCGATTATGCAGAAGAACATGGAATTGCCATGGCCCTCCATTGTGCCGGAACACCCATATCATTTTTAGCCAATGTTCATGCTGCTGCGGCAACTGAAAATTTCGTGGCACTGGAACATCATGATGTAGATACACCCTGGTGGGAAGATATGGTTACCGGCTTACCAAAACCGCTGGTACAGGATGGACATGTTATGGTTCCTGATACGCCGGGACTCGGCATTGATCTGAATGAAGAAGTCATAAAAGAGCAACTCAGACCGGGAGAAGAATACTTTGCCCCAACCGATGAATGGAACAAAGACCAGAGTTGGGATCGTATCTGGAGTTGAGCCTTTTCCGGGTTCCGCTTCCTTATTTTCAGATGTGCCTTGTACGACAAGTTCGAAACTGTATATTAATAAACACACGAACATTTTGCATAGATCCGGATATTGTCGTAATAGGCCGTACTGGTCCCTGATGTAAAATTCAATCCTCCGAGAATAAAATCATGCATTTCACTTTTATCTGAAAGATCCAGATTTTCCCCTACAACCTGGTTGTTGATCCAGACTTTGCTTTTCATTCTGGCAAAATCATATTCCATTTTGATATGATACCAGGTGTCAGGGTTCCAGGTACAAAGGTCATATTGAAAAGCAATTTTATTCTCATTAGTAAATGCAATACTATTACGGTATCTGTAGGTATTAGATGATTCCTTGAATCCGAATCCAAGTACGTATCCTCTGTCCGGCTGGGTCAGGTAAATGGCTCCTTCAACCAGAAGACTATCCGGTAAAATGCCCATGGGAACCGCTTCCACTCTTGCCCAGTTGGCCTCGGAAGTTAACCTGAATGATTTACTTCCGGCATATGCCACTTCCTCGCTGATCTCAGCTGATTCTCCGGTAAACCGAGTGGTCCAGGTTACTGCCGGATGAGTTCCCGTGGCATAGGCTTCAAAGTCATCTTCAAAGATCAGGTACCATTCTGAATCTCCCTGGCAATCGCAAGGTTCATCTTTTTCACAGCCACCCAGCATGAATGTCAACAGCAGTGTGGGACATAAAATTCTTTGCATGGTTTTCATCGTTGACAATCAGATTTAATGATCCGTTCACTGAGTAAATTTACGCTATTATCCGATTCAAGTCAATTAGTACCCCGATTTGTTAAAGCTGAGAATACACACTTTTTGAAGATGGAATTACCATCTGGGAAGCATACCCGGGCTCAGACCTGTTTAGCTGAAATCGAATGACTATTTTCTCTCTTTCACTTTCCGGCAAAAGGGAGAGCAGGTTATCTGAAGGACTTCCTTAAATGTAACTTAAGCAGTGCCTGTTTTTACCATGTTATTCTTGGAGAACTGAAATTCATTCGTATTTTTAGCATCAAAATAGGATTATTTGAAAACAGATATCCGCTATACGATCTCGGCAAGGGGCAAAAAGGAGAACTATCCGATTGAAGTTTTTCTCAGGAACAATTTTCCTCTCGTTCCATTTGCCCGGATTGACAGCGTTTTCGGGTTTGTTGAACCGTCAACCCTTTATAGCGGACGGCCATTTCTGAGAAGACAGATCTCAGACGAGGATTATATATTTTTACGAAAAAGCAATATTGGTCTCCGTATCCCATTCTCCAACCATTTCGTAAGTGATGAGGAAATGGAAAGGAATATTCCCCTTCTTGAGAAATATCATGAGGAAGGAAATTCATTAATCATCACGAATGATATCCTGGCCAAATGGATACGGGCCAGATTCCCTAAATATCAGACTGAAGCCAGCATACTGAAGAATATTGAAACCCACCGGGAAATTGAGGAAGCCTTAGAG
>CP070687.1:2662138-2674587 GCA_020353115.1 Bacteroidales bacterium | reverse complement strand
ATCTTAAAGCAACTGAAACATTATATTCCGGCCTTGATCAAATGATGGAGGATCTGAAAAGTTCAGCTGAAGATTCCAAGAGATACCGTGAGGAGGTGGCCAAACTCAGTGAAAATCTCTCCGCTCTGAATACTATTTATGGCAACATGCTAGCCGCCATGAACGTAATGGGCAAATAGAAATGTAAATATTAAACCTTTTACAAAATTATGGCTCACGGAAAAGAAACACCGAGACAAAAAATGATCGGAATGATGTATTTGGTGCTGACCGCACTACTGGCACTGAATGTATCTAAAGAAGCTGTCGAAGCTTTCAAACTGATTGATGAAAGTCTCAATAAAACCATTTCAAATTTTAACGTAAAAAACAACCTGACCTACGAAGAGTTTGATCGTGCTGCTGCAGAATTCCCTGTAAAAGCCGGGCCGTGGAGAAATCTTGCCTACGAGGTAAGAGACCGCTCAAATGAGTTGTTTGCCCTGATCCAGGATCTTAAAATTGAAATTGTTTCAACTGCCGAAAAGGGAAATGAAGAGGTAATTGAAGGAAATGTGATCCATACAAGGGAAATAAAGAAGATCGATGAAAATAATATACCTTCTGAAATCCTTATCGGACCTGATAATAACGGCAAAGCATATTCGTTGAAAGCGGCTATTGAAGAATTCAGGGATTTTCTTATCAACAATGCCATACAGGGCAACAGCGCCACAGCAGAAGAATCAGTAATGAATAGCCTGAATACCGATGAGTTTAGAGAAAAAGACGGAACGGTCCATGAATGGGAATACCATAATTTTCATACCCTTCCTCTGGTCGCCGTGGTTGCCGTTTTATCCAAGTTACAAAATGATGTTAAGAATGCCGAAGCAGAAGTAATCAATTATCTCTATAGTCAGATCGATGCAGGATCCTTTAAATTCAATAAACTGGTTCCGACCGTCATTGCAAACTCAACTTACGTTATGCAGGGTAGTGATTACAATGCAGAGGTTTTCATAGCTGCAACCGATACGACCCAAAAACCGGAAATCCTGGTTGGAGATTTTGATTCCCTTCAAACTGCCGAAGGTGTCTGGGAATATCGCATGAAAGGAGAAGATTACGTTACATTACCGATTGATGAACGTGGACGTGGAATATATTCTGTCAAACCATCCTCTCTGGGTGATAAGAGATGGGGTGGTCTGATCCAGATGATTTCTCCAAGAGACGGATCGACGGTAAGCTATCCATTCGAGTCTGAGTATAATGTTGCTGTTCCAAATGTGGTTGTTTCTCCAATTGCGATGAATGTTTTTTACGTCGGTGTTCAGAATCCGGTTGACATTTCCGTCCCGGGAGTAGGCTCAGACCAGATCAATGCCTCCATGACAAACGGACGTATCCGAAGGGGATCCACTCCAAAATTCGGGGGTTCATGGATTGCTGAACCATCCACGCCGGGAAGAGATGCCCTGGTTACCGTAAGTGCAAATATGGGTGGATCGAGAAGAACCTTCTCCCCTGTCAAATTCAGGGTCAAAACAGTACCTGACCCTGTGGCTAAACTGGCCAGGAAAAAAAGCGGGGATATTGCTCTGGGTGAACTTAAAGTACAGGCTGCCGTATTTGCTGAAATCGAAGATTTTGATTTTGACCTCGAATTCAGAGTTACCGGTTTCCGGGTCACCATAATTGACAGAGGATATGCCATCGACAAAGACGCCAATAGCCATATAATAACGGCAGAGCAAAAAGCTTTGTTCGACAGGCTCAGAAGAGGAGACCAGATTACAATTACCAATATTACCGCCGTAGGACCCGATGGTAGAACACGTAATATTCCATCAATGGTATTTAAGATTAATTAAATAAATACAGGAAATAATGAAAAGAATTGTTGTTTTGTTCGTTTTGTGCACGGCATTGATTGCGTTGCAAAACAATACAGCGAAAGGACAGGACCGGACAATATACGAAAAGCAAATTTATAACAAGAAACCTGTACCCTATGCCCATCTCAGGGAGGCCGACGTAATGTGGTCAAAGCAGATCTGGAGAATGGTAGATCTGAGACAGAAAAAGAATCACGTGCTGTTTTATCCTGAAATACCTCTTGGAGACAGAAAGAGCCTGATCGATATTATTCTGGGTGAAGTTGAAGCAGGTAATCTTAATGCGTGGGATGCAGATGTCCCTGATGCGGAAGCAATGACTGTACCTGCAACACAGGAAGCAATTGACATTAAGTTTGATGCCGTCGAACGTACAACACAGGTTCCTGACCCCAATAATCCTAACCTGCTGAGAGATACAACCTATAAAGATCCAATCGTATCTTCTGATGTAAAGCAATACCTGGTGAAGGAAGAATGGTACTTTGATAAAAAACATTCCTCTATGCAGGTAAGAATCATTGGTATTTGTCCCATAAGACATACGGTTGAAAATGGAGCGCTTACCAAACGGAAAGTTTGCTGGATATACTTCCCCGATTTCAGAAACACTTTTGCACAGCATGAAATTTTTAACCGGTACAATGATGCCAACAGGATTTCATATGATGATTTCTTTATGCAGCGCCGCTTCGACAGTTACATCATTGCCGAATCAAATGTATATAACAACAGAGAGGTTTCACAGTATAAAACCGGCAGGGAGGCATTGCTTGAAGCCGAAAAAATAAAAGTCTGGCTAATGGAGATGGAGCACGATATGTGGGAGTACTAATTCATATATTTCATATAAAAACCCCCGGTGATTCCGGGGGTTTTTTTATATATAATCCTCTCCTTTTCTAATCTGTACATCGTGAACAAACTGTTTTATTTTCTGTTCATCCTTTCGCCTGCATATGAGAAGAATATCATCCGATTCTACTACAATATAATCCTCCAATCCCTGCAATACTACCAACTTATCACCAGGGACCTTTATGATCGAGTTCTTGACATCATAATCCAATATATTTTCTCCCGGTCTCACATTGTTGTTTTCATCCTTACCGGAATGTTCAAACAAGGAACTCCATGTACCAAGATCGGACCATCCGAAATCGGAACATAAAACATAAACATTTTCTGCCTTTTCCATAATGCCATAATCAATGGATATACTTTTAGCATTGGAATAGGTATTGAAAATGAATTCCTTTTCACTTTTCGTATTATAAATATCATTGCCTTCAACGAATAAACTGTACATTTCCGGCAGATAGATTTTAAATGCTTTCATGAATGATTCCAGTGACCCGATGAATAATCCCGAATTCCAGTAAAATTCGCCGCTCTCAAAAAACACCTTTGCCAGCTCGTAATCCGGCTTTTCCGTAAAAGTCTTTACCTTTTTCAGATCAGGATTTTTTGTTACCAGATTCCCATTATTAATCTGAATATATCCGTATCCCGTTTCAGGACGGTCCGGCTGAATTCCCAGGGTTAGCAGGGCATCCCTGTCTTTCACAAACTCCAGACCTTCAAGAATAGTCCGTTGGAATTCCTCTTCCTTCAATATAAAATGATCCGAGGGGGCAACAACCAGAATAGCATCAGGATTCTTCTTTTGAATTTTGAATGCAGCATACGCAATACATGGAGCAGTATTTTTACGCATCGGTTCCAGTAATATCTGTTCATCGGATAATCCGGGTAATTGCTCCTTCACAATATCACCGTATGTGGCGTTTGTTACAACATATATGTTTTCTGAAGGACAAATAGCCTTAAACCTGTCATGCGTTGTCTGCAGCAAGGTCTTCCCTGTACCAAGAATATCCAGAAACTGTTTTGGCTTGTTTGTTCGGCTAAGGGGCCAGAACCTGCTGCCTACCCCTCCTGCCATTATAATGCAGTAATAATCCCTGTTCATAGATAAGAAGTTAACGCTGTTCAATTGGTAGCCCAAAGGTATAAAAATTTAAACTTCAACCTCAGGTATAATCATAATGTTCTCAAATAATCCGGGCATCAATCCGTTTTATTATAAAATTCGTAAATTTAAGATGTTGAAAATTCCAGGTATGAATATGTTGTATCATGTGGGTAAATATTTTATCCTGATGGCAAAGGTTTTTGCCAGACCGGAAAAGGGAAATATCTATTACAGGCAAACCGTCAGAGAGATTATGAACCTGGGGATTAATTCCGTTGGAATTGTGGTCATTATCTCTACCTTTATGGGAGCCGTTATTACCCTCCAAACTGCATACAACACGGAAAATCCATTATATCCCAGTTACCTGATCGGACTTGGATGTCGTGATTCCATCATCCTCGAGTTTTCATCAACAATGGTTGCTTTAATTCTGGCCGGAAAAGTTGGCTCCAATATCGCATCTGAACTGGGCACTATGCGAGTTACGGAGCAGATTGATGCCCTTGAAATGATGGGGATAAATTCAGCCAGTTATCTTATTCTTCCAAAGATTATTGCAGCTGTAGTGTTCAATCCTCTGCTGACCCTTATCAGTATTGTCGTAGGTATATCCGGCGGATGGCTGGCCGGAACAGTCACCGGAGTTGTATCATCCCAGGATTTTATCTACGGTATCCAATATGCATTTATACCCTATTATGTAACCTATACGTTAATTAAGACGGTATTTTTTGCCTTTATCATTACTTCTGTTTCATCCTACCACGGATATTATGTTGAAGGAGGATCACTGGAAGTCGGACGGTCAAGCACCCGGGCAGTAGTCTACAGCAGTATTGTAATTCTGCTATTTAATGTTATCCTGACTCAATTACTCCTTTCATGATTGTAGTAAGGAATATATATAAGGAATTCAACCGTGTTCCTGTTCTGAAAGATATTTCTGTTAGTTTTGAACAAGGAAAAACCAATCTGATTATCGGACAAAGCGGATCCGGTAAAACCGTCCTCCTCAAAGCTATTATTGGTCTGCATGATGTGGACAGCGGTGAAATCCTGTACGGTGACATCGTATTTAACCGATTGAATTTTAAAGAAAAGAAGGAAATCCGGAAAGATATAGGTATGCTGTTTCAGGGAAGTGCTCTATTCGATTCTGCCACGGTTGAAGAAAATGTGATATACCCCCTGGATATGTTCACCAATATGAACCGGGAAGAAAAAATCGAACGAGCAAACTTCTGTCTTAAGCGAGTCAATATATTGAATGCAAATCATCTTTTTCCTTCCGAATTAAGCGGAGGTATGAAAAAAAGAGTCGGTATTGCCAGGGCAATCGCATTGAATCCGAAATATCTTTTCTGTGATGAACCCAATTCCGGCCTTGATCCGAAAACAGCCATCCTAATTGATAACCTGATTAAAGAGATAACGGAAGAGTATCAAACCACCACCATCGTCAATACACATGATATGAATTCTGTCATGGAAATCGGTTCCAAAGTTGTTTTTATCCATGAAGGAGAAAAATGCTGGGAAGGTACCAATAATGATGTACTTCAGTCGGATAATAAAATTCTTAACGATTTCGTGTTTGCCAATAATCTGGCACAACAGGTCAGGAACATGAAATAACCATTTCCTCTGAAAAAATGATCCAAATACTACGTTGGGGAAGATGCCTGTTGGAATCCGAAAATCATACAGATCAGGAGTTCATTTTCAATTTCTTAAACAATCCGGATCCGGATGAACATTCTTTATAAATGTGATTATATTTTAAAACCAAAACAACTTATCGTACCTTTAATTTCACCACCGATACTTACTTTTATCGTTATGAATTCTTAAACTGATATATATGAAAACCAAAGGAAAAGGCTTTAACACCAAACTTATTCATGCTGGCAGATACGAAGACATGTTCGGAAGTGCGACAGTACCTATCTATCAATCTTCAACTTTTGCTTTCCGGAATGCAAAGCACGGAGCAGATCTCTTTTCAGGTAAAGAAAAAGGATATATCTATACTCGGATTGGAAATCCAACCATCAATGCCCTGGAAGATAATATTGCCGAACTTGAGAACGGATATGGCGGAATAGCTACCAGTTCGGGGATGGGTGCGACCAATACTGTATACATGTGTTTTCTTGAAGACGGGGCTCACATGATAAGTACCGCTTCGGTCTACGGCCCGTCAAGAGGAGTAATGGAAAACTATTGGTCAAGATATGGTGTAGAATCAAGCTATACCGATACTTCAGATCTCCGGACAATACGGGATTCCATCAGGCCAAATACCAGGCTTCTCTACCTGGAAACTCCTTCCAATCCAACGATTCAATTATCAGATATTAAAGAATGTGCGGAACTGGCCCATAAACATGGCATCATCCTGGTAGTTGACAATACCTTTTCAAGTCCATACCTGCAAAATCCCCTTAACCTTGGAGCCGATGTGGTTTTGCATTCCGTTACGAAATTTATCAACGGGCATGCCGATATCGTTGGAGGAATTATCGTTCCCAAAACCAAAGAACATTATGATAAATTGAGACATACTATGATAAGTCTTGGCTGCAATATGGATCCTCACCAGGCGTATATGGTTCTTCGGGGCGTTAAGACATTGGCCTTACGAATCGAAAAAGCAGAAAAAACTGCAATAGAAATCGCCGGTTGGCTTGAAAAACACCCCAAAGTCGAATGGGTGAAATATCCCGGACTGAAATCACATCCTCAATATGATCTTGCCAGGAAACAAATGCGCGGATTTGGTACGATGATCAGCTTTGAAATGAAAGGTGGTATCGCTGCCGGTGAGACACTCATGAACAACGTTCGTGTTGCCCTTCTTGCCGTATCCCTTGGTGGAGTAGAAACCCTTATTCAACATCCCGCTTCCATGACACACTCCGGGTTGCCCAAGAAAAAACGATTGCAAGCCGGAATTACAGACGGACTGGTAAGGTATTCGACAGGTATTGAGAATGCCGAGGACCTGATAAACGACCTTAAACAGGCTCTCGATAAAGTGTAACAAGTGAACCTGCGTAAAGTATATATCATAACTTCAATTCCTGGTAAGGGCAAAACCACGTTTCTTTCGGAACTGGCTACCCTTCTGAAGAGGGGTAATATAGCTGTCGGTGGCCTGCTTGAAAGAGGAGAATGGAAAAATGGTGAAAGATCAGGATTCAATCTGGAAGATCTCTCTACAGGTAAAACAATGCCTCTGGCTACCGTTATGAAAAAGAAATCCTGGAAAAAATTGGGTAAATTCTATTTCAACCCGGACTCGGTATCTTATGGTAATATTCTGCTTCAGGGAAATGAAATCCTTAAAAACGAGGTTATTATACTGGATGAGATCGGTCCGCTCGAAATAAACGGAGAGTTGTGGGCACGAGGTTTAACCAGGATAACCGAAAAATTTAGAGGTATTCTGATCCTTAGTGTACGGCAAAATCTGGTAAAGAAAGTTACAGAATACTGGCATCTGCCCGAACCGGAAACCATCGATATAACAGAAGAAGATCCCTGCCAGGCGAGAGATAGTATCCAACAATACCTGGAACAGCGATAAAAAAGCAATTATCCCAGTTCACTGATCTTTTTCATTAATTCCATATCCAGGACTTCTATTGTCTTGCCTTCTATCTTAAGTAGCTTGTCTTTCCGGAATTCAGAAAGGATCCTAATCACATTCTCAGTTCTCATCTCAATCAGATCACCTATCTCCTTCCGGGATATGGGTAAATCAAACCTGTTCGTCTTATAAATCTGGTTGGCAAATAATAGTATAATATAGGCAATCCTACCCCTTAATTGTTTCCCCGCCAGATCGATCTGGATCTGTAAAACCTGATCGGATACACTACTCATTTTTTCAAGAATATTCAAGGCAAATGTTCCATTGCTTTTGATGATTGACTTTATTGATTCCAGATCAATTAAACAGAGATCGGAATCTTCAATCGCTACAATTGAATAAAGATAATTTGAATTTGAAAAGATACCCAACAAACCTATGAAATCCATCGGTCTGGCAATACTGATGATATGTTCGTGCCTGGATTTCCCCTCCCGGTATAGTTTGACAAGACCTTCCTTCAGGCAGATGAACCGTTTAATCTCATCACCCTCATGACATATATATTCACCTTTACTGAATATCCTCACTGTTTTATTATGGTTGATTATCCGCAACTCTTCAGAAGATAATCCTTCAAAAAGAATAGATTTATAGATGCACGAATCACAATTTCCTGTATTAATATCTTCACTCATAACCCGGAATGATATCTTTATATCTAGATATTATGCTATATAACATTATTGATATATATCATGTTCGATTATTCCCCCGATACTTAAATTCGAGGTAACTTTGTCATTGATATCAAAGTTTATAAAAAAATACCGGAAAGTATATATTAAAAAACATTCACAATGAAAAAGATTCTAATACTAGGTGGAGGTACAGGTGGGACCATTATGGCCAACAAACTCAGGAAAACCCTGGAACGGGATGAATGGGATATCACCCTTGTTGATCAGGACAAAACACACTATTACCAGCCCGGTTTTCTTTTCATCCCCTTTGGAATTTATACCAAATATGATGTCATGAAACCAAAAAGTGATTTCTTCCCTGCAGGAATAAACACAATTTACTCCCACATTGTAAGGATTGATGGAGAAAGCAATAAAGTACTTCTTGAGGGTGGAAAAGTACTGCCCTATGATTTCCTTATCATTGCCACAGGAACACAGATTCAGCCGGAAGAGACCCCGGGTCTGAAAGAAGAGTTGTGGTATAAGGAGATTTTCGATTTTTATACGATTGAAGGTTCGATCGCCTTGCGTGAATTTTTCAAGACGTGGCAAGGCGGCCGGCTTGTCGTTAGCATTGCCGAACTGCCGTTTAAATGTCCTGTGGCACCGCTTGAATTTGCATTTCTTGCCGATGCCTATTTTCATGAAATTGGAATGCGTGATAAAGTAGATATAACTTTCGTGACCCCACTTCCCGGGGCATTTACCAAACCGCGTGCAACAAAAATGCTGGGACAGTTATTGGAAGAAAAGAACATAAATGTCATCTCCGAATTTTACATTGAGCGCGTTGACAACAAATCAAAGAAGATTATTTCATACGATCAGCAGGAGGTACCGTTTGATGTTCTGACCATTGTTCCCGTAAACATGGGCAGTGATATGATCGGGAGAAGCGGGCTGGGTGATGATCTGAACTTTGTGCCAACCGACAAATACACATTGCGTTCCGAAAAATTTGAAAATGTATTTGTTCTCGGGGACGCATCGAATATACCCACATCAAAGGCAGGCTCGGTGGTACATTTTGCAGCGGATGTACTATATGAAAATCTTATGAGTGCAATTGAGGGGAGGCCTCTCCTGGCAAAATTCGACGGACATTCCAACTGCTATATTGAAACCGGATTTGGTAAAGGATCCATAATCGATTTTAACTATGAAACAGAACCTTTACCCGGTACCTTCCCCTTACCGGGGATCGGTCCGTTCGGATTATTGCAAAATACCAAGATGAATCATTACGGGAAAGTGCTATTCCGTTGGATTTACTGGCACATTCTATTACGTGGTAAAGAACTTCCAATCGAATCAGAGATGTCAATGGCTGGAAAAAAATTGTAGCAACAAATACCAATATGATGACAAATAAAAATATACAGGTGCAAATTGATGAAGTTAATCAAAAGCTTGATCTGGTCTTACACTACGTAAATGAGCAGAGGTTGAAAAGCGAACGGATGGAAGACCTGGTAACGGATGTATCCATTATTGGGAAGGATCTCTTTAATACTACTGTACATGAACTTGATAATCAGGGTATTGAATTGGACATCGAAGAGATGAAGATTCTGGTATTCAAACTGATAAAGAATGCAGGTAACTTTACAAAGGTCCTCGAAATGTTCGAAAATGTAACGGATTTTTTAAAGGATGCCGGACCTGTAGCACGAGAGGTAATAATCGATCTGATAAATAAACTGCATGAGTTTGAGCAGAAAGGTTATTTTGAATTTTTCAAAGAGTTATATCGGGTAATGGACAACATTATCGTCAATTACTCAGAAGAAGACGTCAGGTTACTTGCCGATAATATCGTAACCATACTGGATACGGTTAAAAACCTTACTCAACCCGAAATGCTTCTGGCTATGAACAATGCAATTACTATTTATAAAAACCTGGGTATGGAAAACATTGAAGAATACTCTTTGTTCAGAGCATTAAGGGAAATGAGATCACCTGAGATGAAGCGCGGTATCGGATTTATAATCGCATTTCTTAAAAACCTGTCGGAGGATAAGAAAGAAATCAAAAAGAAATAGTAATCAACTAAAAACTTTTAATTATGGCAACAAAAAATATCGCCGGAATACCGGTAGAAGTTAATGAGGAAGGTTATATGAGTGATCCTTCCCAATGGTCCAGGGAAATTGCTGTTGAGTTAGCAAAGGAAGAGAACATTGAACTTACGGAAAAACACTTTGAGATATTGGAGTTCATCCGGAAAGAATACGAATCGGGTGTACAGTTAACCATTCGTAAGGTCGGGAAATCAGGAATTGTTGATATCAAGGGTTTGTATGAGCTTTTTCCGGGCGGTCCGCTAAAAAAGTCATCCAAAATTGCTGGCATTCCAAAACCTGCCAGCTGTGTTTAATTAATTAATTCAGAAATTATGAGTGCTAAGGAAGAAAAACCGTTAAAGAAGGTCTGTATCATCTGTGCAAAAGGGAGCATTGAAGATGTATATGCAACGCTGATAATGGCAAACGGAGCTGTTATGGAAGGCATCGAAGCAAAGGTATTCTTTACCTTTTTCGGGCTGGATGCGATCACTAAAAAGCAAATGAAGAAATTGCATACCGGGGTAGTTGGTAATCCAGCCATGAGAATGCCTGGCGGACTTCCATTCCCGACACTACTTGGTATCCTTCCCGGGGTTGAAGCTGGTGTGTCAGCCATGATGAAAAGCCAGATGGAAAAACTGGATATTCCTCCGGTGGATGAATTCCTGGATATGATCACTGCAGGGGGAGGAGAGATTTATGCATGCAAACTAGCCACTGATATGTTCAAACTGAAAAAGGAAGATCTTTCTGAACATGTAATCGATATTATTACTGTCGGTGATTTTTATGCGATGGCAGGCGGCGAAAATACCCAGATAATTTTCACCTGAAAATTTATAGGTCATTCAAATTAATCCCTGTATTTTTACAGGGATTTTTTTTGCACACTGATTATCCTTCTAACGCCTTTCCTAATTTGAATTGGTATGCTTAAACACAATGTGACTGGTATTGTATTGGCTGGAGGAAGCAGCTCCAGGATGGGTAAAGAGAAAGGATTCATGGAATATGCCGGGAAGAGTCTTATCCGTTATGCTCTTGAAGCTCTGGAAGGTCTTTGTGGTCAAATAATAATCAGCGCCAACTCATCTCATTATGATTTACTTGGCTATCCGGTACAAAGAGATATCTTCCCATCCAGCGGCCCAATGGGTGGTATTTATTCCTGTCTGCTTCGTTCCGAAACAGATCATAACCTGGTCTTACCCTGTGACACACCAGGGATTACATCAGAATTTCTGGAGATGCTATTGAATGAATCAGACGGCTTTCAGGTTGTAATTTCGAGCTCAAAGCCCGGGCTACCGGAACCGTTGATCGGTTACTACAATAAGAACAATACAACAGGGCTTCTGCCTTTCATAAAAACAGGCAATTATAAGCTTATGAATTATATCGAAACCGCTTTGGTAAAGATCATTCCCATATACAAAAGGCCGGAAATCTTTAATTCCAATCTCTTCATCAATATAAACTCTCCGGAAGACCTTGAAAACTCAAAAGGGGTAACCTGATTGATGACAGGTTATTCCAATTGATTATTCTTGGCTATTCATTATATCCGGTTTGTATAAGATTATCCTAAATGACGTGCTGAAATGGAAAAGACAGGGAAGTATTATTCTTCTTTTATCTCTTCAAAGTCAATATAATCCCCGCTATCTTTCTGGATATGTTTTTTATTCTCAGGAATGAAATCAATGGTTATTTCACCCTCTTTCTTTTTTTTATGTTCCTGATTGTACTGGCCGGCGGATCTATTCGTACCGGCCGGTTCCCGGAATAACCATATCACAAATTTTACCAGGTAGTAGACGGCAACAATAATCAGGATTGTTCTTAAAAGTCCAACAAGCATGGCGTGGAATCCTTTTAACAATGCGAAGATACTTAAATTTTACGAAGGTACCGGGAATTTACCGGATCGAACGCGGTAACAAGGTCCGGTTCAGCCCGGGTAATTATTCACTCCTTCCCCGAGAACGGGCCAATCCTCAATGAAGAACGAGCAAAATCTCATTGGACCAGTGGTCTGTCTTTAAGCATCTTTTGCTTACAACCGAAGACAATGTTAAGACCGAAACGTAAATTCAGGGTCCGCTGATCGACGACAGCAGGTATATTTCTTTCTTCACCGCCATCTGAATACCGGATCATTGAATATTTCAAAGGTATTCT
>CP070687.1:2655443-2662038 GCA_020353115.1 Bacteroidales bacterium | reverse complement strand
TCAGATAGGCAAAGGTTTCCTGGTTATGGTAAATATCGCTTGCTTCAATCGTTATCGTATCGATACCCGAAACCTCTACATTGGTAAGGAATGAAAATCCGTTTCGCTTGCTTTCGAAGGAGATATCTTTCCCGTTTATTCTTAAAAATTCAAGGCTACTTTGATCTGCAACTATTCCTTTAAATACGATTTCTTCCTTATCCCCCGGGATTTCGATGATTATCTCATCTTTTAATATAGGCTCATCTAGGCTTATTTCAGGTTTATCTTCTTCACGATTCAGTTCATATAATCGTTCATTCGCTTCTTTTAAGAGCTTCCTTGCCTGCATGTCAAATTCCGATAAACTGGCTATTGTTTCATAATCCTTAACAGCGGCAACATAGTTTAGAATCTCTTCATAGGATCTGGCTCTTTTGAAATAGGCTTCCGGATCCCTGTCATTCATAGTAATAACTTTTGTAAAATCACTAATTGCATTGGTATGCTGGTTGAAATCCTGATAATAAATCCCTCTTTGAAAATACATATCCGGATTATCCGGTTCGATAAGAATGTTCTTTGACATATCATTAATCGCACTTGGATAATCCAGATTCTGAACATATATTTTACTGCGTATCATATAGGCATCTGTATTTCTGTTGTCGATCCTGAGAATAGAATTGCAGTGCCCCATGGCAAGATCCAGTTTGTTCATCTGAAGTCGCAATTTTGCCAATGCAAGAAGGCCATCGATAAAATTTCGGTTCTCCGATATGGCTTTTGTATAATCGGATTCGGCAGCTTCCGGTTTGTTTAATCGTTCATTAACAACCCCGTGATAATAATAGTTGATGGCATTATCTTCCAGGGCAAGAGCTGTATCGGATACTTTTATAGCAAATTTATAATCTTCGAGCTCGAGAAGGGAAATGACCTTCTCCTGGTATGCGGGCAGATATTTCCTGGAAAGTGTAGTCGCAGTATTCAGATAACCCAGTGCTTGTTCGTATTCACCAAGTTCATTGCTTATTTTACCCAAAGAATATGCAACAAACTCCTCTTTGGGAAGAAAAACAAAAGCGCGTTTATAATCCTCGTAAGCCTCCTGCAGCTTGTCTAAGTTCTCAAAAGCTTGTGCCCTTGCCAGATATGCATCCGTATACTCTGGATTCAGTTCTATTGCCTTTGTAAACTGGTCAATAGCATCTTCATAATTTTTTGAATTTACGAATTCTTCTCCTGCTTTGAAGAATTTCCTGGGATTCTGGGCAGAAACTGTTGTGGTTAGCAAGCAAATTCCGAGAAAAAGGAGAACAGGTAATTTCTTTCTGAACATCTTTTCTGTTATTTAAGTGTATTAACCAGCTGACTTAATCTATGTTCACTCAAAAATAGCGAAATGATAATAAAATCTCAAATCTGCATCTTAATTTATACGGTGCCCGGCCTTAAATGTTGCCTTACCAAATCTGTTTTTTTACCTTTTGTGATT
This sequence comes from Bacteroidales bacterium, assembly GCA_020353115.1. Taxonomy (GTDB): domain Bacteria; phylum Bacteroidota; class Bacteroidia; order Bacteroidales; family VadinHA17. The sequence goes on along the minus strand of CP070687.1, from coordinate 2,660,561 downwards.
CCAGTTCCGGTAAATTTTCAGTTCCGATTGAAATAAAAAAATCCGGTTAACTGGAGATGAATTAATTGTCGGAGCTTTAATGCCTGTGAGGAATTCACGATCACCCTTAAAAACTCTTGCTTCATCCCATATCCCTGAATTTAAAAAGCTTTCCAATAATTTTTTACCCCCTTCAACTATCAATGAATTTATCTCCCTGCTGTATAAATCTTTCAGGACCTGAACTATTGTATCCTTATTGTAATCAAGCTGTACGTATTCTAAAGCCTCTGACGCCGGAAGAATTTTCTCCGTATATATAAGGGTTTTATACTGATTATCCAACAGATTTGTTCCTCCGGGAAAATTGGCTTCCCGGCTGATGGATATTCTGAGAGGTTGCCTGCCTGTCCAGTGTCTGACGGTTAATCGTGGATTATCTATTATAACGGTTCCGCCGCCAACCATTACCGCTTGTTCGTGTGCCCTCCATATATGAACCAGTGTCTTTTCCAATTCACCTGTTATCCAGTTTGGCCCGATGGGTGCATCTTCTGTTCTTATCCTATCCAGATAACCATCGGCCGATTCAGCCCACTTAAGTATAATATACGGCCTTTTTTTTTCAAAATATGTGAAGAAACTGCGATTCAGGTTTTTTCCCTCCTGCTCAAGGACTCCCGTCGTAACATTGCAACCCGAGTTTTCCAATTGCCTAATACCCGATCCGGATACACTGGGATTCGGATCAACTGAACCAATAACAATATTCCTTATGCCGGATCGGATGATCAGATCTGTGCAGGGAGGCGTTTTCCCTGAATGACAGCAGGGTTCAAGATTCACATACATTGTCGATTCACCCAAAACAGACTTGTCCTTTACCATTTCAATGGCATTAACTTCCGAATGAGGTTTGCCAAATTCCCTGTGGTATCCCTCGCCAATAATCGAATCCCTGTAAATTATTACGGATCCCACGAGTGGATTTGGATAGGTATAGCCTCTACCCATAGAAGCAAGATCAAGGCATCTTGCCATGTACATTTCATCAATCTCTTTTCTCCTTTGCATTACCCTACAATAATAATTAATAATATCTTACCTTTGATCCTATGCCTTCGGAACCTCCAACCGTAAAAAACTGGCTTAAATACATCAGGAATGAACTGACCGGATTCTACCCTGAGAAAGAGGGCAGCAGTTTAAGTCAGTACATTCTTGAAGAACTATTGTCCGTCTCAAAGCCAGTACTTTTCTCAATCTCCCATCAAACAATTGATAAATCAACTGGAAGTAAAATTAAATATATTGTTTCTGAATTGAAAAAGGAAAAACCAATCCAGTATATTCTCGGGAAAACACAATTCTATGGCTGTACGATAAGGGTTAGACCCGGAGTTCTAATTCCCAGACCCGAAACAGAAGAATTGGTACAATGGATCATCAATGACTACAAAGGAAAAGAGATCACGATTCTTGATGTTGGTACAGGATCCGGTTGTATTGCCATTGCACTGGCAAAGAATCTGAAGGGAAGTACCATTTACGCGACAGACCATTCCGATATTTGTCTTGAAACAGCCGGTAAGAATGCCGCTCTCAATAGCATTCATATTAACCTGATTCAACACGATGTTTTATCAGAAAACATAATACCAGGAATCCCTAAATTAGACATCCTTGCCAGTAATCCGCCGTATATAACTGAGAGTGAAAAAAATGCAATGCGCAGCAATGTGATAAAATACGAACCTCCCGAAGCTCTCTTTGTGCCGGATAACAATCCGCTGATTTATTACCACGGAATACTTACGACCGCACGGCTGAAACTCAAGGAAAAAGGTTCGCTCTACCTTGAAATTAATGAAAATATGTTCGGGAAAATACACACGTTACTAGAAAGAAATGGCTTCAGTAATATCATTTTGCGGAAAGATATTAATGGTAAAGACAGAATGGTTAAAGCACAGTTAGTGTGATAAATAATTCTAAATATGAAAAAGATGAATGCATCGGAAGCGCTGGAAAGAATGAAAAAAATATGCAGTCAGCAGGAGAAGTGTTCATATGACATTCGTACCAAACTGGATCACTGGAAAATCACACCAGAGGATGCGGAGCTAATTTTACAACAGCTTAAGAAAGAGAATTTTATTGACGATTCACGTTATAGCAAATCTTTTGTCCGTGAAAAATTCCGAATCTACCGATGGGGTAAATTGAAAATTGAATATTCATTGAAACAAAAAAAAATCCCTGCAAATCTAATTGAAGAAGCATTGGATGAAATAGACAATGACCAATATGCTGAGACATTACAACTGGAAATTAAAAGAAAACGAGAAACCATAAAAGCAAAGAACTTGTTTGATCTGAAGGGAAAGCTTTACAGGTATGCATACAACAAAGGATTTGAAAGCAACTTGATATACCGCATCATTGACAAAATAATTAAAGAATAATTCCTACTTTTGCAAGATCATTCAACCTTCCGCATTATACCATGATCACAAACGACCAGATAAAGGATCTTGCCCGGCGCCAGGATGCGCTAAGGAGGCATCTTTGACATAGAAGGTAAGATTGTTCAAATACGGGAAGAAGAAGTGAAAACCCAGGAACCGGGTTTCTGGGATGATCCCAAGGAGGCAGAACAAAAGCTTAAGCATATATCCGATCTGAAAACCTGGACTTCGGCTTTTGAAGAGGTTAAAAATCATCTTGAAGATCTGACAGTTTTGTATGACTTCCTTAAGGAGGGTGAATCCAGTGAATCCGAAGTTGACGAGCAATACCGGAAAACCCTCAAATTAATAGAAAATCTTGAACTCAGGAATATGTTGGGCAAACCGGAAGATCTTTTTGGTGCAATCCTGAAGATAAATGCCGGTGCAGGAGGTACAGAAAGCCTGGACTGGGTCGAGATGCTTATGAGAATGTATATCCGATGGGGTGAAAGGAATAATTATCAGGTGAAGGAAGTGGATCTTCTGCCCGGCGATGAGGCTGGAATAAAAACCGTGACACTCGAGTTTACCGGTGACCTCGCATATGGTTATCTGAAAAGTGAGAATGGTGTCCATAGGCTGGTCAGGATTTCTCCATTTGATGCCGGTAACCGCAGGCATACTACATTTGCCTCTGTATTCGTAGCTCCCGTTGTTGATGAAAATATCGAAATCGAAGTAAATCCGTCTGAAATAACATGGGAAACTTTTCGTTCCAGCGGAGCCGGAGGTCAGAATGTGAATAAAGTGGAAACTGCTGTCAGGGTAAGACATCAGCCGACAGGGATCGTAATTGAGAATCAGGAAACCCGGTCACAACTCAGAAATAAGGAAAATGCACTCCGAATATTAAAATCTCACCTCTATGAATTGGAACTGAGGAAAAAACAGGAAGAAAAGGCAAAAATCGAAGGCGAAAAGAAAAAGATTGAATGGGGATCCCAGATCCGCAGTTATGTTCTTCATCCCTATAAAATGGTAAAGGATTTACGCACATCTTACGAAACCTCGAATGTTCAGGCCGTTCTCGACGGAGATCTGAACCAATTCATAAAAGAATATCTTATGACATATGGCGGTCAATAGTTGTTTAAAAACATAAAGCAGTTATTGACCAACCTCCCGAAAATATAAATCAATTGTTGTAATTTTATTCTTGAAATTAATGATCATTCATAAAGAATAAAATTAAAAATCCTGCATTATGGAAATCCGAATTGAAAAAGACACTATGGGTCAGGTAGAAGTACCTGCAGACAAGTATTGGGGAGCACAGACACAACGTTCAAAGGAAAATTTTAAGATTGGAACGGGCACAATGCCGGTTGAAATCATTCGGGCTTTCGCTGTTCTTAAGAAAGCTGCAGCTCTGGCTAACACCGAACTGGATGTTTTATCAAAAGAAAAAAGCGACCTGATTGCGAGCGTATGCGATGAAATTCTTGAAGGAAAACTGGATGACCAGTTTCCTCTGGTGGTTTGGCAAACCGGCTCAGGTACTCAATCCAATATGAATGTAAACGAGGTTATCGCCAACAGAGCACACGTTTTGAAGGGTGGAAAGCTTGGTGAAGGAACCCGATTCATACATCCAAATGATGATGTGAACAAATCACAATCATCTAATGACACATTCCCAACAGCCATGCATATTGCTGCATATAAAATGATTACTGAAACAACGTTGCCGGGGATTGAAAAACTGAAAAAGACCTTTGAAAGGAAATCCGAAGAATACAAGGATATAGTAAAAACCGGCAGGACACACCTGATGGATGCTACACCTCTTACCCTGGGTCAGGAATTCTCAGGATATACTTCCATGCTGGATCATGGAATAAAGGCGTTAAAGAATACTCTCCCACATTTAAGTGAACTGGCTCTTGGTGGAACCGCTGTCGGAACAGGACTGAACACTCCCAAGGGGTATGATGTTCTGGTCGCCAGGAAGATTTCGGAGATCAGTGGTTTTCCCTTTATCACCGCTCCGAATAAATTTGAATCACTGGCAGCTCACGATGCCATGGTAGAATCATCCGGAGCTCTAAAAACCGTGGCAGTGAGCCTGATGAAAATTGCAAATGACATCCGCCTCCTCGGATCCGGTCCCCGGTGTGGAATTGGTGAATTGAACCTGCCGGCCAATGAACCCGGCTCTTCCATCATGCCGGGGAAAGTTAATCCGACTCAGTGCGAAGCGATTACCATGGTTTGTGCACAGGTTATTGGTAACGATGTCGCCATCTCAGTCGGAGGAATGCAAGGCCATTTCCAGCTTAATGTATTTAAACCCGTTATGATCTTTAATTTACTCGAATCAGCAAGATTACTGGGTGACGCATGTGTGTCTTTCAATGATAATTGTGCTGCAGGAATAGAACCAAATCTTAAGAATATAAAAAAGAACCTCGAAAATTCACTCATGCTCGTTACTGCCCTAAATACTCATATAGGATACGAAAATGCTGCAAAAATTGCAAAAAAGGCACATAGCGAAGGGAAGACATTACGCGAAGCTGCTCTTGAGTTGGGTCTGGTAACAGATGAACAATTCAATGAGTGGGTTGATCCTTCGAAAATGATCGGTTCTATGGAGTAACTATAATTGAAGCTTGATACTCATTCATCC
>CP070687.1:2653225-2655343 GCA_020353115.1 Bacteroidales bacterium | reverse complement strand
GAATTGAAATACCACTAATCCTTTTCGTGTCCATAGTTCTCCTTTAGAACCCTGGAATTTTCTTTTCAATATGGCTAATGGATTAAATGCCGAAAAATAGATCGCAGGATAACTTCCGGCCATGACACCTGTAATCAAGGTGATACCAAGAAAAAACAGGATATGGAATGAATTGAAGTTAAATATCATATGCTTTCCAGTAATTTCATTGAACCTGGGAAGGAATAACGCAATCAGTATTATGGCTGTTAACAGGGACAAGAAAGCCATAATTATCGATTCCGCGAGATATTGAAAAATAAGCGATCCTCGGCAAGCCCCAAATACTTTTTTCACCCCAATTTCCCTGGTTCTTCCCGAAGCCTTTGCAGTGGATAAGTTTATAAAATTAATACAGCCCATTACCAGTATAAAAATGGCAATAGCAGAAAACATCCTTACATACTCAATTCTGCCTCCCACCTGTACACCATCCTTATAAGTACCATATAAGTATCTGTCCGAATATGGTTTCAGAAACAACTTACGGTTAGATTGTCCACATTTACGTTCAATTAACGAGGCAATTTTATTATTGAATTGTGCGATATTCGTACCCTGCTTTAATACTACATAAGTGTTATGGTCGTTGTTTTCCCAACGATCCATTGATGGATATTTCCTTTTGAGCACATTATCTGACAATACGATATCAAATTGCAAGGATGAATTGGAAGGAACACTTTCAAAAATACCAGAGACAATGAACTGTGACTCGTTTTGAAACTTTATCACTTGACCAGTGACATTTTGGGTCGTGCTGAATAATTTCACCGCCACTTCATCTGAAATTACAATAGAGTTTATGTTCGTAAGTATTTGGCTTGGTTCCCCCTCGATAAGATTATAGGAAAAAATATTAAAAAAATCCTTGTCGGCGTATAAACAGTTTGCTTTGATCTTGTTATCCTTAAATGAAAGATTTGGCTTTCCAAATATGGGGACTTCAAAAACACTTACCGCAGATTCAACTTCGGGCATCTCTTCAACCAGAGTCTCCGCTATAGGATTTGGTCCAACCTCCAATGTGACAATTTCTTTGGTCATTTCAATGTTCTGCATCACCATAAAAAGCTGCTTGTCCTTTTCGTGAAACCTGTCAACATTCAATTCATCATACACCCACAGGTATATAAGTAATGCACAAGCTAAACCGACGGAGAGGCCAATCAGATTTATGAAGAACGACGTTTTATTTCGTTTGATGTTTCTGAAAACAAGTAAAAGATAATGCTTGAACATTTTTATCAAGTTATTTGGATGCGTGTTTTATTTGATATGCTAATCATTTAGTCATCTATTATTTAATCATATAAAAAGGTCAGCTTAGATTATTTTTAATATTAGTATATAAAAGTCACCTCTCAAACCATATAATATGATGAGCAGAGAAAATATGTATCACATTAACAAAAACCTAACAACAAGATGCTCTGAACTTCACTGTATTACAATTCGTGATATTTTAGCTTTATTACCGCCTGGTTGCTAACGTTTCACGGCAAATACAGTTTCCCCGCCCGTACCGAACGGTACGCTCGGGCGGGAATTGTATTTGCTGGCTTGTTATGCCACGTAGTTTTAAAGTATTCAATAAATTATTACAGTTTATCCGAAGCCATGAACATTCTTCATTAACATTCACTAAACATTTAATCCCTGATAAAGAACGGTGGCGTAAATAATACGCTATAATCCCCTATCTTTATGTTATTGCTCGTCGAGCTGCATGTCGTCCTATTAATGCCCCGCTAATTGCTCCTATCAGCGATAATACCCAACCACCACAAACTATCATCCACGTTGGTGCTACCCAAAATTCCGGACCAAATGCACCCGCTATACTCACTATATTGCAAATGAATGGCACATACCAAACGCTTTTGGGATGCCCCCTACATATGAAAAAACAGGCAATGACAGTTATAATAACATAACTGAGACAGCCAATTAAATCACCAATATCTTGACTGAATTTCTCAACACTCCCTAATATATAGGCAGGGATAAGAAAAAATAATGTTGAGATGCCTATCGTTATTATTGATAATGCCAAGCTTGGCATCACAGCAAAGAATG
>CP070687.1:2647167-2653125 GCA_020353115.1 Bacteroidales bacterium | reverse complement strand
TGAAACCTCTCAACGGTCGTACTGTATAATCCTTCCTCTTGCAATGATTTTCCCGCAAACTTAAAATTTCAATTGCATCTGTACCTTCAGTCCGGTTTTTTTATTGCCGTTAATTTCGTTAAGACCTGTCCCAATGGTTTCTTTATCCGAATAGTAAGTCTGTGCCAGTCTAAACCAGAGATCAAGGTATTCAAGGGGTGAGTATTTGACAAGCAGATATGAGCGTATCCCCCTGGAATGAAATGCCGGTATTGAAAAGGCGTATAACAGATCATGCTCATAGGTGTAAATCCTGGCATCGTATGAATCCGTGTCAAACATACAATAGCGGAATGAAACCGAAAGCGGTATATCTGATGGTCTGAACAACAGATCCTGGTAAATAAGGTAACCCTTCCGGACAGGATGCAATCCTTTTTTAAACCGGGACAGCTCAAACCGGCTGACCAGACGTAAATTTTTGGACACCCAATAGGATAGATTGTATCTGATTTTCATAAGATCCGTATCCACAATTTCATTCAGTGCAGGGGAATCGGTCGTCTCGTTCTCCGGTTTTGATTCTTCTTTCATACTTAAATACATCTCGACAGTTTCCAGGGGATTGTAATCGATCCGGACCATGTAATCTGTTCCGTCGGATGGTGCATCCACATTATACTTCAGCCAGGGGAACCGGAATGAATCAAAGTATGCGGATATTTTGAAGTGTCTTGCCGGACGAATTTCCGTACCGATGTAGATTCCCTGTTCATTTTTATTGCTGCTGTTTTCACTTATCGCCTGGCTATAGAAGGGGAAATAATCTCTCTCATAATTACGGTACAGCAGTGAAAGGGATATCCGGGAATGCATTTTAAGCAACATCCCGTTCAGATAGGCGATTCCGTGGTTCCATGAATGTGAGATCTCACCGAACAGGTTGAAGTTGTTCAGTCCGACCTGGTAATCCATCCCTATATTTGTATTGCTGTTTCCGCTAAAGTCAAAAGAACGGTAAGGTGTGTCATCGTGAATGAGTTCTTCACTGAAATGATAATTTACGGCAGTCATCCCGATATGGAATTTATCCCTGTTGTAGCTGATGTTCCCGCCGAAGACGGATTCGGAGACCGCATCTTCATCTTCCACTTCGGAAGGAATGGAATGGTATCCGGTGAACTGGAAACTGGTGATATTTTCGATATCATTGGTAATCGTATCAACCAGACCGATATTGGCATCGATTTTTTTTCCGGAGTAAAATGCAGTCAGGTCAAAATCCCTAATCCTGAGGGTTGTACCTGCTCCCCTGAAAAACCTGTTCTCATCCGTTGAACCATATCTGGTGATGCCATATTGCCTCTTTTTTATATTCAGGGCATAGGGTGTTTTTCCGTAGGAAATCCCGGACCAGAGAGTCAATCCCTGGCCAAACCTCAGGTGGTAATCGCCTGCAGCAAACGTACGTATAAATCCTATATCATTGATAACCAGGTGTCCGGAATAAAAATCGAATCCATAATTGTTGCTTCCCGAAAAAAACTCTTCACCGGCATCTTTTTCGGCTGTTAATCCCCAGTAAATCCGGTCTTTGTAATGGTATCGGTACCGTGTAACCAGCTTGACCGGACTTCCCAGGTAACGAGAATTGGGATTAGCCAGGTAGGCTGAATCGGATATTGGTTTATATCCTTTCTGTTCTTCAAGAATCTGATCGGCGCGTATGATCAGCTGGTGCCTTCCGTAACGGATCGAAGGAATGATTTTATCTTTTCCCTCTTCAACAGGTTCACCAATGGTAATAAAAGGGAGTAACATCCTTACCAGTTCGGCATTAAATCCATCGACCAGTTGCAGCTCATAAATGGTGAGTAAAGGACCATTCTGCCTGATATACATTATCAGATTCAGGATCTGGAGATCATTGAGGAACTGCAATCTTTTAAGGTCGGAATAATCAGCCTTGTTGATATTCAAAGGATTATCCTGCAAAAGCAGCAGATCATCGTACAAAATGGAGTAATCTGTTTCAAGGTCGGTCATTGTTGCCAGTTCCTCAATCAGGTCTTCGATAATTTTCTGAGGGTCTCCGGTTAACTGCTGGCCTTCTGCCGGTGATAAAAGGAAGGCAATAGCGTATATGAACAGAACCGCCCTGTACAATTTACGTTAATTAAATGAATACATTAGTGTAAAATGGGGTGTTAAGCCAAGTTGCTGGTGTACGGTAAATGCGATATCAGCTCTGAATCCCTTAAATTCATATCCCATTCCGAAAGAGGTTTGTGTCGGGTTAGTTGAAATGCCTGCCCTGAGGAACAGGTTGGTTAAGGGTTCGAATTCAATCCCGGCCTTGTTGATCGGTTTATGATCCAGTTCCTTCTCCGTTTCCAGGCCGATAAACACCTTTTCCAGCAGCTGAACTCCCAGGCCTACCCGAAAGATCGTGGGAACAGGCTCTTCGTCATAGGAGGAGATTTTCGTCCGGGTAGGATTAAAAACATGTGCCCCGATATAGAGGAAGTCAAACGGTTTGGCAATGATCCCTCCCTCAACCGTAAGATTTCCCTGGCTTCCGTATTCTTCGGTAATGAAGGTGCTCATGTAGTTCATCTGGATCCCCGCAGCAACTGAATTTCCGAATGCACGCCCGAAGGATAATCCCACTTTGGATTCATGGTACTTTGAGTAACCGAAATAGCTGTAGTTGAAGCCAAGTGTCCCCGGTTTGGTCGGAATCACAACTGCCAGACTTTGAAGGCCATATTCGGGGACGATAAATTTATTTTCGTGGTGGAACCCGATACCGATATTCCGGATCCATCCCAGGCCTGCCTGATTATGGGAAACGGACCAGAAGTCAGGCAGCATAACCGTCGCATTTCGCATACCTGCTGAACGGGATCCCAGCGGATAATTGTCATTGGCACCAAAAATATCCGCCCCTGGAATAGAGACCAAATAACCCAGTATTAGAAAAAAGAGCCGGTGCTTATAGATTTTCATGAGAAATTTTCTTTTCCCCGATAAGGTAAATCCTTAGTTTGTCTTGTATTTGAATTTTATACCGGCCAGTTCCTTATTGGCTTTCACGATCTTTTCCTTCAGACCCTTCTTGAAATCGGATATCTTTTTCCTGAGTTCAGGATCGCCGACTGCGATGATCTGTGCAGCAAGGATCCCTGCATTCCGGGCAGCATTTACTCCCACCGTAGCAACAGGTATACCAGGAGGCATTTGCAGGATCGACAGGATGGAATCCCATCCCTCCAGAGATGCCTTGATGGGAACCCCGATAACCGGTAAGGTTGTCATGGCAGCAATAACTCCAGGTAAGTGAGCGGCCATTCCCGCTGCAGCAATTATCACCCGGATCCCCCTGTCCCCGGCAGAACGGGCAAACTTCTCAACCTCTTCAGGAGTCCTGTGGGCAGACAATGCATTGATCTCAAATGGTATCTGGAAATCATCCAGGATTTTAGCCGTATCCTCCATTACAGGCAAATCGGATGTGCTACCCATGATTATGCTGACAATTGGTTTCATCTGATAGTTTTGTATTGATTTCACAATATTTGTATTTTCGCAAGTTAACTAAATTCCATCAAAAAGCGGATCCGTGAAAGAGGTAAAAGTTTCCGGCAGAAGATTCAAACTGGCTATTCCCTCAACCAGGATCAGGCAAGCGGTTGCTGAGATTGCAGTCAGCATGAACAGGGATCTTAAAGATAAGAATGTAATTTTCCTGGGAATACTGAATGGATCTTTTATGTTTGCTTCCGATCTTATCAGGCAAATCAATTTTGATTGCCGGATCTCTTTTGTAAAATTAGCCTCATACAAAGGTACTTCATCATCCGGCATCGTTAAGAACCTGATAGGAATAAATGAGGAGCTGAGGAATACAACGGCAGTTATTCTTGAGGATATTGTCGATACGGGACAAACACTGTGTACTATTGTTAACCAGCTGAAAGAATTCGAACCCGATGAAATCAGGATTGCAACATTGCTTTTTAAACCGGAAGCGTATCGGCATACTATAAAGCTGGATTACATTGGAATTGAAGTCCCTAACGATTATATCATCGGTTACGGACTGGATTATAACGGATTTGGGAGAAACCTTGAGGATATCTATGTCATAGCCGATCCGGAATGATTCTGATTGAGGATTGCTGCCCGGGCTTTTTCCGGGTTTGAAAGAGGTATAACATATTCCGGAAGTTTCGGATCCGATATATGAAGTATTATTAATTTTACCGGTTCAGATGCCCCGGATATTCATGGTTTATGGTTCACAAAATTTAAGGATAAAGGATAATTAATATCATTTAGAATGTTGAATATTGTACTATTTGGTCCTCCCGGGTCCGGGAAAGGTACCCAGTCGGAAAAAATGATTGATAAATATGGTTTAATTCATTTGTCGACAGGTGATATCCTGAGGGAAGCCATCTCGGAGAGGACTCCGCTGGGAATAAAAGCAAAAGAGTATATGGAAAAGGGAGAGCTGGTTCCGGATGAGGATGTAATTAACATGGTGGTAAAACGTCTGGACCGTGAGAAGAATCCGAACGGATTCATTTTTGATGGTTTCCCGCGTACCTGCGGCCAGGCAAGATTCCTCAGGACTTTGTTGACCGAACGTGATACAAGGATCAGTGTAATGATTGCACTTCAGGTTAACCGGGACGAGTTGATCAGGAGATTATTGAAGAGGGGGCAGCAGACCGGCAGATCGGATGATGAGCTGTCGGTTATCATGAACCGAATTGAAGTGTATGAGAGGGATACCGCCCCCGTAATTGATTTTTACCGGAATATGCGTAAGTACCGTCCCGTTGACGGATTGGGATCCATTGAAGAGATATTTGACAGGATTGTCGGTGTAATCGGGGAATTGAAGTAGCATTATTTCAACACAAAACCAATCGTAATCAATAACTCCCGGATGAATGACAGGATCGAATTTCATAGATTATGTCAAGATTTTCTGCCGGTCAGGCAATGGCGGAGCCGGTTCGGTACATCTTCACAGGGACAGGTTTACCCCTAAGGGAGGACCGGACGGGGGAGATGGCGGAAGGGGAGGACACATTTTCCTGGAGGGTAACAGCCAGCTGTGGACCCTTCTTCACCTTAAATACAGGAAACATATCTATGCCCTCCACGGAAACAAAGGTTCAGCAGCCTTAAAAACAGGAGCCGACGGAGAAGATGTTGTAGTGGATGTACCGCTGGGTACGGTCGCAAAAAAAGCGGAAACGAATGAGATTCTTTTTGAAATTACCGGGCACGGGGACCGTACAATCCTGGTTAGGGGAGGCCAGGGGGGGCTCGGTAATGCTAATTTCAAATCGGCTACCAACCAGACACCCCGGTATGCGCAACCTGGAGAACAGGGTGAAGAGGGATGGTTTATCCTGGAATTGAAGATCCTTGCCGATGTCGGGCTGGTGGGATTCCCCAATGCAGGAAAATCAACCCTTCTGTCTGTCATATCGGCCGCAAAACCGAAAATCGCCGATTATCCCTTTACAACACTTGTCCCTAACCTGGGTATTGTTGGCTACAGAGATGATACTTCCTTTGTTGTTGCAGATATACCGGGAATAATTGAGGGTGCACATGAAGGAAAAGGACTGGGATTGCGATTCCTAAGACATATTGAAAGGAATTCAGTTTTGCTGTTTATGGTTCCGGCCGATAGCAATGATATCCACGGAGAGTATACAATCCTGTTGAATGAACTGAAGAAGTATAATCCCGAATTGCTGGATAAAAAAAGACTCCTTGCTGTTACCAAATCTGATATGCTTGATGAGGAACTGGTAGCGGAAATTCAAAAGGATCTTCCATTAATCCCAAATATTTTCATATCATCCATAACCCATACGGGATTGGAAGAACTGAAGGATATGATCTGGAGGGAATTGAATAGTGAACAGTGAGAAGTGAGAAGTGAGTAGTGAG
>CP070687.1:2627801-2647067 GCA_020353115.1 Bacteroidales bacterium | reverse complement strand
CGCCTGGACAATAAAAAACAACTGGGGCAGTTCATCACTCAGGTACAAACCTTCACTATTTGCTATTCTCCTCCCCCTCACCTCATCATAGTAGTCTATGATTGCCATTTTAATCTTAGGATCATAATCAAGTGCTGCCTGGTTGGCCCGTTGAATTACATCCAGCCGATTCCCATCTGCCAGTTCCTTTAGCGGAATTTCGACGGTAATGAATGATTCACGGCTGCCTTCCTGAATATCAACCGGAGGAGTTATTTTGGCTCCCTGTGCCACATATGAAGCCACTTCAGCCGCCCTTATCAGGCTCTCTTCAGATAAATCATCCGTATAGGCATATCCGGTTTTATCACCAGAAATCACCCGGACACCAGCACCCTTTGTTATGCCAAATGTCCCGCTTTTAAATTTCGACTCTTCCATGGTAATGTTCCTGGAAATCCTGTTCTCAATATAGATCTCGCCGAACTCTCCCCCCTTTTCCAATGCCTTCTGTAATACCCGATTCAATAGTCCCTGATCCGGCTCAACGGCAGATCCCTCAGTAGCCAGCGACTGGCAAGACCAGAGATTTGAAACGATTGCCGGTGCAGACACTAAGGTAATTCCCCCCTTCAACGTAAGATCCAGAAATCTTCTCCTTGGAATTTCTTTCAAAATACGATCTTTGATTTTCATTTTGTAAGTATAAGGATTTAACATGGGTTCCGATTTTAAAGTTAAGTTATTTACATGATAAATCATCCGGTTTATCTTCATGAATATATGTTTGATAACCTAAAAAATGGTGAAACGTCATTAAGCTGAGCGTAAGAGAAATTGTCAAATATAGCTACAGGGCCCCAAATAATTGGCATACAACCATTCCGATAAGGTCAAATTTCTTTTTTATCTTCCGGCTTCCTTCTTTTACCAGTCCGAATCTGAAGGTTTTATTGTATGTGAAGCATTCTCGGCATACAGACAATCAAAACATTTGAGATACTTTTAAATAAATTTTCTTAATTTTCAGATTAACTCATTTCCCCTAAATCCGAAAATGAAAATTAAGACATCAATATACGCCGGTTCTTTTCTGTTTTTAGCAGGAATTAGGGTTTGCTCACCGGAGATAATGTTCGGCCAGGAACAGAATATCGAAACGGTTATTCAGACCGGACATTATGCTTCCGTTACGGCAGTTGCCTACAGCCCCGACGGCAAATTTGCAGCTACAGGCAGCAACGATAAAACCATAAAACTCTGGGATGCCTTAACAGGAAGAGAGATTCGCACATATCACGGAAACAATGGTGAATCAAGGCACCTGACTTTCAGTTTGAATGGAACATTGATTGCCTCAGTTGACCAGGATTTCTCCCTGAAAATATGGAAAGTGGCAACCAGTGAACTGATCCGGACCATTGTTATTCCAGAGGACGATATCCTTTGTGCAACGTTTACACCCGATGACAATATCCTTACCGGATCAGAAGAAAACCATGCCGTTCTATGGGACATTAATACAGGAAAGGAGATAAGACGGTTCAATCCTTTGCCACGGGATATTCCCATGCAAAAGAATTTCAGGTACCCATCTGCCCGATCGGCAGAGATCAGCCCAGACGGAACATTGTTATTAACAGGCAGTAATGACAGGACAGTTATTCTTTTCGATTTCCATTCAGGAGAGGAGCTGATGAAATTCAAAGGGGATAGAGGATCCTGCACAAGTTGTCTGATATCCGCAAGCTTCAGTTTCGATGGTGAGCAGTTTGTTACCCTGTATGATTCTGTTCATGTATGGAAGGTTGAAACCGGTGAAAGAATTGTTGTCATGGATGGAAGGAGTAACAGGGATGGTGCTGCAGTTTTTTCGGACAATGATGAATACATCATATCATCTTACTACCGGAATGCGAATATTTATAACGCCAGGACGGGAAAACTGGTTACGAATATTGAAGGTCATCCCCGGGATATTAACGATCTGAAAATTAGTCCTGCCGGAAATTATCTTCTTACCGGAAGTGCGGACAGGACTGCCAGGATATGGGAAATTCCCTCAGGAAAAGAAGTGCTTTCACTAAAGGGATTCCTGAATGATGTGGATGAAGCCGTCCTGAGTGACGGGTATATGTATTGGATTGCTTTTATTAACGAGGTTCGCCTGAGCCCTGACGGGCAATACATCGCAATCGGTAAGGCCGGGAATAATGCAAAACTTATGGATTTTTCAACCGGCAGGGTCATCCAGACATACCGTGGACATGAAGCAATGGTTATCTCTTTGGATTTCAGTTCCGACGGCAAGTACCTGGCTACGGGAAGTGTCGATGGAACTGCCCGTATCTGGAATGTTTTAACGGGTGAACTATTATATACCCTTCCCGACCGTACCTCCGATATACCTGTATTTACCGTTGCATTTAGTACGGATGGAAAATCTCTGGCAACCGGCAGCTGGGATGGCAGAACCAGGATCTGGGATCTTGAAACGGGCAAACTTGTGCAATCAATCCCCAGCTTAACCCCATATGCTGTCCGTTTTACACAAAACGGACTCTATGTCGTTTCTGCCGTTCTTCCTACCCGGGAAAATCCGAAAAAACTCAGGTTGTTTGAAATAGACACAGGAGAAGAGATCCGGGAATTTGTAGGACATACACAAATAGTGACTTCAATCCGGATGAGCCCTGACGGAAAATATATGTTATCCGGAAGTTTCGACGGAATGGTTAAATTATGGGATATCGCCACCGGTCTCCAGGTTCAGAAATTCCGTGGTCATTCAGCACGGATTCATTCTGTAAACTTCGATTCATCCGGGAAATATATTATCACCGGGAGCGATGACAATACGGCAAAACTATGGAATGCTGAAACCGGCAGGATCATCCGCACTTTCACCGGTCATCATGGAACCGTAAGTTCCGTTCAAATCAGCCCGGATGGCAAATTCCTTATAACAGGAAGTCATGACGGCAGTATTAAAACCTGGGACATTGAAACCGGTAATGAGCTGCTAACCTATATTTTCATTGGTGAATCGGACTGGCTGGTCAAAACAAAGGAAGGATTTTTCGACGCTTCAGACGGTGCCAGGAATTCTATATTCTTCGTAAAGGGGACACAAACGTATAATATTGACCAGTTCTTTGAAGAGTTTTACAGACCGGGACTCTTGCAGGAAGTTTACCGGACGCGAGGAGTTATCGAAAAGGAACTGAACCTGCTGAACAAACTGGAAGAATCTCCTCCACCTTCCGTTACCATCATTACTCCTAAAACCGGATCGGAGGTTGAAAACAGTGACGTTAAAATCTTTGTTAAGATAACCAACCAGGGCGGAGGTATTAATGAAGCCAGACTTACCCATAACGGTAAAAGCCTGCCGGTGGATAACAGCGGCCTTGGAAAGGCAGGAAGGGCCGGCCAATCGGTATTGAAAAATTATTCAGTAAGCCTGATCCCCGGCGACAACACCATCATGCTCTCTGCTTTCAGCAATGGTAGAATCGAATCAAAATCCGAAGAAATAATCCTCCATTATAAAGGACTGGTTCGCACTGCCACATGCTATGTTATTGCCATTGGAATTAATAAGTATGAAAATCCGCAACTGGAACTTAACTATGCCAGGGCAGATGCCCGTGCTTTTGCAAAACTGGTTCAGGAACGTGCACAAAAACTTTTCAGGGAGATTAAACTGATCGAATTGTATGATAAAGAAGCTACCAGAGAGAACATTCTGGCCGAACTGGACCGGCTTGCACAACAAATAAAACCGGAAGATGTTTTTTTCTTCTACTACGCAGGCCATGGCAGTATGGTTGATAACAAGTTCTTTTTTATCCCAAGCGAGAGTGTAAGCCTTTATCAACTGGATAAACTTATTAAAGGCTCGATTTACGCCGGAGATATGCAGGAGAAATTTAAAAATATTAAAGCCCTTAAACAGCTGGTCGTGCTGGATGCATGCCAGTCGGGAGGATCAACCGAACTTCTGGCACAGCGGGGAGCAATGGAAGAGAAAGCTCTGGCACAGATGTCACGCAGCTCCGGTGTCCATGTACTGGCCGCAGCCGGAAGTGAACAGTTCGCAACCGAGGTGGGAAGTCTAGGCCACGGGTTGTTCACCCATGTGATCCTGGAAGCACTAAAAGGCGAAGCAGACGGAGCTCCGAGAGATGGGAAAGTAACCATTTATGAACTGAAATCTTTCCTGGATGATCAGGTTCCCGTTCTTTCAAAAGTTTACAAGGGTCAGGCTCAATATCCGTATACATTTTCCCGGGGACATGACTTCCCCGTCGTGATTGAATAGTAGTATCTATGTATAGCCGGATTAAATCCAAAGAGTACAACAGGGCAGCAGGTTTGATATGATCGTGGAGAACGGATTAATCCTATACATGCCTGATTGCATCCGTAAAGAATATACATATATATTAAACATAAATAACTCATTATATTTGTTTTAATAATGATCAATTCAAGTGTTGTATGAAAGAGTTAATAGAGATACCCTTCGTGGATTTTCAACCACGTATTCATCATTTGTGGTTAAATCAGTGGTTTTTGCTGACAAGCGGGGACTATGCTTCTAATCACTACAATACAATGACGGTTGCGTGGGGATATTTCGGCATCATGTGGAATAAACCAACTGCCGTTGTAGTTGTACGGCCTACCCGCTATACATATGAATTCATAAACCGGTATGATACATTTTCACTCTGTTCATTCGATAAATCCTACCATAAAGATCTTAACCTGCTTGGTTCAAAATCGGGACGCGACGGAGATAAAATATCAGAGACCGCCTTAACTCCCGGAAAATCTTCAAAAATTGAAGCTCCTGTATTCAGGGAAGCAGAATTGATAATCGAATGTCGAAAATCATACCAGCATGATTTCAAGCCGGAAAATTTCCTAAACAAATCCATCGATAGAAATTATCCACAAAAAGATTACCACCGGATGTTTTTTGGTGAGATCCTGTCAATCAGGGGAACGGAAAAATATATGGCTGGTCAGAGGCAGGAATAACACACCTCCAATGACTGGTTCCATAGGATAGGCAATAAATCATCCTTCGGCTGCCGCAAATATTCCATTATTAATATATATTCTTAAAAATATATGCCCATGTTCAAAAAAATTACGCGCAGATCCTTTTTGAAACAAAGTGCCGCTATCGGAATAGGATCAGCCATATCCGGGAAGATGTCCAAAAGTAACTCCCTGCCTGATGAACCTGTTGATATTTCTGTGGTAAAAAGTCAAAATTACTATGAGGCAACGATTAAAGCGGTTGAATTTTTGGGCGGAATGCAGAAATTTATCCCGGAAAACTCACGTGTGGCCATCCTTGCCAATCCCCAAAGCAATAACCCTGGAACCTACACCAAACCCGAAATTGTACAGGCCGTTATCCGGATGTGCAAATACGCGGGCGCACGGGATATCGGTTGTATCGGCTGGTTGCCAAAATACATGTGGGAAAACACGGGCATTAAAAAAGTTATCGATTCGGAAGGCGCCGATCTGGTTATTACCAATACAAGGTTTCCCGGTCAGTTCAGAAAGGTTCATGTACCAAAAGGTGCAATTCTGAAAGAAGCCAGAATAGTAAGAACTTATTTTAATTATGATATACTGGTTAACATTAATATAACAAAAGAACATTCAGGGGTCTGTTTTTCAGGTGTAATGAAAAACCTGATGGGGATGAACTCTCCCGCATCAGATCAGACATTCCACAGGACGGATCCGTCAACCGGGCAGGATAGCATTCCACATCTGGAACAATGTATTGCCGACCTGAATACAATAATCCGACCACACCTGTGCATAGCTGATTCCACCGAATTTGTAATCACAAACGGTCCTATGGGGCCCGGAAGACTAAAAACCCCCATGAAGGTTATTGCCGGAACGGACCGTGTGGCGATTGATTCCTTTTGCGCTTCATTTTTCGGATTGAAACCGGAAAACGTAATTGCCATAAGAAAAGCCTATGAACACGGACTGGGTGAAATGGATCTGTCGAAGTTGAAGATCAAAGAGGTGGAAATCTAATGGGAAATGTATCAAGCGTCTTTGATTTTAAAATACATCAAGACAGGAACAAATTATTCATTCCCAATTGCAGCTCCAAAGTATTTAACGTTTTATACATCTCACGATGCCTGCAGGGATGCCCGAATGCCCATCCTGCAGGCTGACTTTCGGCATATTTTTTATGGTGTTATATTCACTCTGTCATCTCCTTTTCCCTGTTCATCTCGATGATATCAACATCGTCTGCCCAATCTCCGATCAGGTGTTTGCAAAAATAATCTCCCCGAAGCCAGAAAAAATACTCGTTCATATCACCGAATCCATGCCTCTGGCCTGGGAAAATAAAGAAATCGAATCGTTTGTTTGCCTTAATCAGAGCATTGGCCAATCGAATGGTATTTGCCGGATGGACATTGTTATCAATATCACCGGAACAAATGAGAAGACGGCCTTTCAGGTTGCCGGCAATTTCAGAATTTTTTTCGATATCATATTCAAAGGAGATGTTACCCTCATCATCTGTTACTTCCTTCACCCCGTGGTGCTTTTCGCTCCACCACCGGTTGTATATATTATTCTCATGGTTGCCGGAAGATGAGACGGCCACTTTAAAGAAATCGGGGTATACCAGTAAAGCCGCGGTAGACATAAATCCACCTCCCGAATGCCCGAATATGCCAACTTTATCGATGTCAATATAAGGGTGGCGGTCGGCCAGTTGTTCAATTGCTGCCTTTTTATCGGCTAAACCATAATCCCGGAGATTCCCGTAACCATAGTTATGATACCATTTCGACCTGCTCGGATGACCGCCGCGATTTCCGACTGTGATTACTATGAATCCAAATTGGGCCTGTCTGTCCGTACGATCCATCCTTGAGGAGAATGATTTGTTTACGGATTCCGTTTGTGGTCCCGGATAGACATAGGCAATAACCGGATACTTTTTTGTTGAGTCAAAATCAAAAGGTTTGTACATGACACCATAGAGATCTGTCAACCCGTCATCGGCCTTTACCTTGAATGTTTCGGGGAATTTATAACCTGCTTCAAACAGCAGTGAGAGATCTGATGTTTCAAGTTTAAGCAACATATTCCCCTGGTTATCCCTTATTTCGGATTCAGGAATGGTATTTACCCTGGAATAGTTATTCACAAAGTATTTATGTGAATCGCTAATAATTACCTCATGGTTAAAATTCCCCTTATTCAATAATTTTAATCCGGATCCATCAAAATTAATCCGGTACAGATGCAGGTAATAAGGATCTTCATCCGTTTCCCTTGCATTAGCATTGAAATACAGGATTCTGTTGGTTTCATCGATCCCTATTATCCGTTCACAATGAAACGGACCGCTTGTTATCTGATTTTTCATATTGCCGTTTTCATCATAAAGGTAGAAATGAGCCCATCCGTCTCTTTCCGACCAGTGGATGAGTTCCTTTCCATTATTCACCAAACCAATCGGTCGTGTTTCAACATACGTGTTCAGCCTCTCTTCGATCAATATTCCTATATCGCCGTTCGATGTATTTGCCACACATACATCAATACGTTTCAGATCCCTGCTGGTCCTTGTAAAGTATAGCTTATCGGAAGTTTTTGATAACCATATGCGTGGCCTGTAGTCATCATCCCTGTTCTTTGCCAATCGGGGTGCTGTGTGTATTGAGATTGTCTGGTCCTTAAACCTTCCGGCTTCGATAACCAGTTTTTCATTCGTTGCGCAATCAAAAAGAAGCAGTTCAACCTGCGGGGCTTCTTTTTCACCGGGCATGTGGTATTTATAGGTTTCCAGGGTTGGACGAGGTTCCGCAATCGAATTAATCACCCAGAGATCATTTACCTGCCGGCTGTCCGATCTGGTCATTGCAAACTTTTTGGAATCCGGTGACCAAACAATATTTGCCATTTTCCGTTTATCTTTATTCTTTTCTTTATCCACATTGGTTTCGCCCCTCCCTGATCCATACGAATAGTATTCCTCTCCATCTGTAGTAATCTGCTGTTCCACAATGGTTGAATCGTCCTCATCTTCCAGTGCCTTCTGATAGTTCTTCTTATCCATCCAAAACAGATTATGATATCTGGCAAATACCACCCTTTCTCCATCCGGCGAAATAGAAGCCCATCTGGGTCTCTCTTTCGGTTTCCTGTAATCTTCCAGCAGTGTCAATTTCCCGGTTTCAAGATCATACCGGAAATAGAACTTTTTCTTTTCCGCCTTCTTACTTTCCCTTGTATCTTCCTTTTTCTCCGTTGTTATTTTAATCGTATCGGCCTCCTCTTTCACTTCTTCTTCCTGGGTGCTTTCCACTTCGAACCGTATTGCCTTCTCTCCATCAATAAATTTTATCTCTTCAATCGGCAGATGTTTGGCGTCATACGGATCTTTCGTAAATCTGGTGAGATCGGCAGCCATCTTAACGTTATCAAAGATTGAAATCTTTGATTTCCTGCCCGGATCAACCAGATAAAACGACTTGCCCTCCGTTGTTTCATATGAATACCAAAACCGGTCTGAAAGCTTTAACCAGTGAGGATCAACTGAGGTAGTAAAAACCATTTTCTCAATTTTTTTTGGAGAGAACCGGGCGGCAAGAGCATAGTTCTCTTTTTTTATTTCTGTTTGCTGTCCCGGAACAGTCCCCATGCTGATGCATACCATGATGAATGCACTAAATACAATCTTTTTCATTTTTTATACTTTTTTGGATTTATGATAGGTTCGGATTAATAGAGGTAAACCTACAATCTTTTTATGGAAACCGGAAGAAAAGGAAGTATTTCTGCAACAGGATATGGTTAAAGCCCGTTCTTAAAAGAATCAAATTCATAACAGATCCTATAAAGCATGGGTGTGCCATTGTGATATTTAATCCGGAAAACCAGGAAATGATTTTACCGAATGTTTTATTCCCAAAACTAATATTGAGTTTTTGAAAAGTTGCCACCGAACATCTGTTGGTGCATTCCGAAGCCGGCTGATCCGGGATGCAGACATTTTATCTTGACTGTTCCGGATAATCGGGTACGATAATTGTATCCCGTGCAATGGTAAACGCACCGAAATACCCCAGTGCTCCGTCGGACAGGTTTGTATTGGGATTGGCTGGTGTGGCGTAGGAACCATCGCCCCCACTGTATAGAAGATTTGCAAGGGTGTAAAAATAATCATAAACATACTCGTCCATAGTCCACAATTCAAACCAGGCAGTATCGTTGGGTATATAAAAATCCCCCCAGACGAAAAGATCAACCGGATTTCCGTCAATGAATTTATCGTCAATAATATATAGATTCTTATCCGTGGTACCGTTCTTAAAAACTTTTGTCCTGTAATAGTTGCCCTCTCCGGCAGGATCTGTAAAATGGCAGTGAAGCCAGTATCCTTCTTCGTAATATGGGGTAGCAGGATAATATTCGAGTTCGATCGAATCAATTTCAATTCGATCCTGCATGGTTGCTGTACCAATGTATTGCTCACCTTCGACTATCGTTTCCAGTGTATAGTTCCTCCCGGTTTCTCCCGTCAGAAAGGTGGTCTGATATATCCCGGCGGCTACTTCCTGTAATGTATCCCTGAGTCCCGTATCATCTGAAATAACGACGAGGGCCCCTGATACCATAGGATATTCTTCCGGATCAAAGTAATCCGTCGACCTTGAAATTCTCACTGTATGAGGTCCTGGTCCGTCGGTTATCTTTCCTTCTATAACCAGTCTTGCATCTGTACCTTCCAGGTCAATTTTAATGATCTCTTCACATCCGACAAACAGGATCATGGTCAATATATAGCTTACTATGTGGTATTTTTTCATTTAGAATCTGAAATTATAGGTTATTGATGGGACGATCGGGAAAAGCGATAACTTTTTCGCAACGGTTTTTGTCGCATCGTCCTCATCCTCTTCAAACCTGATGGAATAAGCATTTTTCCGTGAATAGACATTGTAAACAGAAAGATCAAGACTCGATTCAAATCTTTTCCTTTCCTTGCCTTTTAGGGTAACACCCAAATCCATTCTGTGATATGATGGCATTCTGTGTTCGTTTCTGTTCGTATACATATTGACGGTTTGCCCGTCGATTTCATATTTTCCCGCCGGGAAGGTAACGGCATTGCCTGTGTAATACACCCATGTTCCCGACAGGACCCATCGTTTACCCAAATGCAGTATGGTAACGATCGAAACATCATGTCTTCTATCCTGTTTTGCGGGAAAGGATCTGCCTTCCTCAATTGCGTCGAATTTGCGTTCGGTCTTCGACAGGGTATAGCTAAGCCAGCCATGTAATTTCCCTGTTTTCTTCTTCACATACAGTTCGGCACCATAGGACCACCCTTTGCCAAAAACAAGCTGTGATTCAACCAGTTCATTTAGATATATATCAGCCCCGTTCTTATAGTCTATTTGATTCTGCATCCACTTGTAATAGGTTTCAAGAGAAGCTTCCCACTGGTTTTCCCTGAAATTCCGGAAATATCCCAGCGCCACCTGATCCCCCCGTTGAGGTCTTACGATCTTGCTGCTCGGGATCCATGCATCCATTGGCGTTGTGGATGTGGTATTGGATAAAAGATGTACATACTGGTTGGTCCGGACATAAGATGCCTTGACAGAACTCATGGTACTTATCCTGAACGTACCGGTAATTCTGGGTTCCAGTCCGTAATAATCCTTTACCAGGTCACCCCTGGTGTACGTAACGGTATCCAGGACATTTCCGTTTTCATCATATGTATATACATTATCCGGACCAAGGACGTGAAACATGGAATACCGTATCCCGTAATTGACTATCAGCCAGTCAGACAGCTTGAGCTCATGGGATAAATATAGCGCCGATTCAAGGGCATATTTTTCCGTAAGTTCAAGCTGGTTAACCC
The DNA here is from genome assembly GCA_020353115.1 of Bacteroidales bacterium. Classification (GTDB taxonomy): domain Bacteria; phylum Bacteroidota; class Bacteroidia; order Bacteroidales; family VadinHA17. The sequence goes on along the minus strand of CP070687.1, from coordinate 2,636,131 downwards.
CGGATTCTTCACCTGCATCCACAACACCTGGAATGAAATTATGGTAATTCAATTTCATGCCGAATCTGAGAGTGTTTTCTGGCCTCAGAAAATACTGGAAATCCTCTTTCAGATTCCAGTCGCGGATTGCCGAACGAATCTTAAATTCCATGCCACCTTCATCCACAAAAAACACATAGTTGTAATTGCTGAAGATGAGAGAACTATTTGAAAAAAGTTTGTTGCTGAACAAATGATTCCACCGTATGGTTGCAGTTGCATTACCCCAGTCGAATCCAAAGACATCACTGTATTTAAATACATCTCTTCCAAAGTATCCGGAGAGGTAAATCCTGTCTTTTTCACCCAGCTTGTAATTTCCTTTGATATTCAGATCATAGAAATAAAGGATATTGTTGCTTACGAGGGTATCTTTGGATAACCTCAGGAAAAGATCGGCATACGTTCGTCTTCCGGACAGAATGAACGAGCCTTTCTCCTTTTTTAGAGGTCCTTCCACGGTCAGGCGCGATGATATTAAACCGAGACCTCCGGAAACTCCATATTTATGTATATTCCCTTCTTTCATCTTCACATCCAGAACAGATGATAATCTGCCGCCGTACTCCGGCGGCATACCTCCCTTGAAAAGTTTAACATCTTTAATCGCGTCCGAATTAAAGACTGAAAAGAATCCGAGGAGATGAGAAGCATTGTATACCGGAGCTTCGTCCAGTAAAATGAGGTTTTGTCCTGGGCCGCCACCCCGGACAAGATATCCGCTACCTCCTTCACCGGTAGTACTGACGCCTGGTAATAGCTGAATGGTCTTCAATACATCCTGTTCCCCGAATATAACCGGAATCGACTTTACCTCCTTTACGTCCAGCTTGGTGATACTGATTTCCGTTGAACGGATATTTTCATCTGCTCCTGTGCCATGGACCACAACTTCCTCCAGTAAACTTACTTCCGGAGCCAGTTCGATATTTCTGGTCTGATCTTCATTCAGGATTATTTGTGCCGAAAAAACCTCATAGCCCATGTAGCTGAAATCCAGCTGATATCTCCCTTGAGGTAAACTAATCGAATAAAATCCATAGGAATTTGATGCTGCACCCGTTCCATGAGCCGGGATATAAACCGTGGCACCGATCAGCTCCTCTCCGCTGGCTGCATCGGTAATAATACCGCTCAACGTGAATCTTTCCTGTGCCACAAGGGTCGCCTGGAAAAGAATGAGATGGAAAAGAATGCAAAACTTTTTCATTGCATGAATTAAAACAGGCAGGATCGGAAATACGAGCTAAAATTAAAAAAAATCGAATATTCTCTTTATCCTACTTGTATTATATTTTAAAAATGAAATAATCCCAAAAGGATAAAAACACTTGATTAAAATTGATTAAATTCAACCCTTCTTTAAACCATTGAATCATGAAACCGGACTTTCACTCCATTATGCATGAAGTCTTCCTTTCAATTTCACTTGCACTTGTTATTTTTATGCCGGTTACAGGACAGGGTTATCGGCCACTGGCAGAAGAGAGGTGGCCGGAATCGGACGCGGACAGCATCTGGTATACCGTAAAAGGGGAACGACATGGAATCAGTTTTTTCCCGCACGTAATCCACCCCGGCGTTGAATACAAAGCAATGGATACATTGACATTCGATACATTTCATACAGCCGATGTTTTCTATACCTGGCTGCAGAGATGGGCTGAAGAATATCCGCATCTGACAGACCTGTATCAGGTTGCCGAGAGTTACGAAGGCAGGCCAATTCTCCAGATGACCCTAACCAATAAAGAGACCGGAAAGGACACGGATAAACCGGCGGCATTTTTTGAAGGAAACCGTCATAGCGGTGAAGTAACCAGTGCCGAATCGGTTCTGTGGCTGATACAGTATCTGCTTGAAAATTACGGAAAAGACCCGGAAATAACCCGGATTCTGGATCGGAACACGATCTATGTACGGCCTATCAATAATCCGGACGGCCACAACCTTTATATGCATACGGCTCAAAGCAACCGAAGTACTGTCCGGCCGACAGATAATGATCGGGACGGGCTCATTGATGAAGATTCCCCCGATGATATCGATGGTGACGGAGTTATTCTTACCATGAGATGGAAAGATAAGAAAAAGGGCAATATGAAAGCCGATCCCGATGATCCTTCCGGAAGAATCCTGATGAGAGTGCCTGCAGGCAAAGGGGTATACCTAACTTCATCTGAAGGAATTGACAATGACGGTGATGGCAGGATAAATGAAGACGGAATTGGTGGTCTTGATCTTCACAGGAATTACCCTGAAAACTGGAGGCCTGAGCGCCATGTGGAAGCCACCGGTCGTGGATTTACACAGCGGGGTGCGGGTGAATATCCACTGAGTGAAATCGAAACCCGTTCCGTGGTCCTTTTCTTACTTTCTCATCCTAATATCTATGTGGTTAATTCGATGGATACGAGAGTCCCTATGCACCTGAGGCCTCCTTCAACCTCTCCCTCCGGGGACAGGATGTACGACGAGGACCTTGCATGGTATACCTACTTCGATAGCATCGGAAAAGGTATTACCGGTTATGAAAGGACGGGTGATGTATACAATGACTATGGCAGGGGAAATCCTTTATTCGGACATGGCCCTGATTTCGGATACTGGTACTATGGAGCCATCTGGTATGGCGATGAACTTTGGAACGGGGCAAGATACAAAGATTACGATGAAGATGACGATATCGACCAGATCGATTTGCTACGCTGGGACGAAGAGGAAAACCAGGGAAGGGGATTCATTGAATGGAAATCCGCCATACATCCGGTTTACGGGGATATTGAAATAGGGGGTTTCCATCCTAAATTCTTCTCCCAGAATCCCCCTGCTGAACACTTGCTCCCCTGGGTAAAAAACCAGGCTCTCTTTAACCTGGCCATGGTTAAACATTTACCCTCCCTGGACTGGGATGGAATCGAAATCCAAAAAACCGAATCGTACGACAAGGACTCTGCCGATTATGAGATCATCGTCTCCTTTTCCAATACCGGAATGCTGCCTACTGCTCTCAAACAGGCTCACCTGGTTAAAATTGTCCGGGAAGATCAGGTCACTCTCGAATTTGATGAGGAAGTCGTCAAGGGGGATCCTCCAATCCTTAAATTTTTATTAGAGGAGGAAAACGATAGGGCAGAACGCAGAAGGTACGGGTCGGATGATCGCAGTTCCTCCATCCGGAGATCGGTAACAGAGAAGTGCGGTTTCACCAAGGGTGGGGAAAAAACAGAAGTATCTTTCAAATTCAGGGTTTATAAAAGCGGAAAAATAAAAGCGAAAGCCGGTGTTTCTTCAACCCGCGGCGGTATTCTGGTCAAAGAACAAGTATTTGATCTTTCAGTGGACTGAAAACCTGAATTTGCGGTTCTTTTAAAATGTCCTGTTTGTAGATAATTCGATAAACGGGTACTCTTGATTTGAATACCACGGATTCATTAACAATTTAAAAATATCTGATATGAATAATGGTCCTGTTCTATACCGGTTTATTGCTTTAACCGGTTTCCTGTTCTTTATGTTTAGCATTTCCTTTATGCCACTCCGGATTGAATCGTTGTTGAACAAAAATGCAGAATTGATCCGTCTGAGAGAAGAGCAGGAAGCCGAAGCGGAACTTCAAACCATGGATCATGATCTCCTTAAAGACCAGATGGAAGAACTGAACCTTGAAGTCAGCAATACAAGTAACCAGATTAGTGAACGGATCAGCCATACAGCTCAACTGAACGATTCTATCAACCGGTTAATGGAGAGAGCCGTGAATGAACCGTATTTGCTGGATACCATTGAGCAGATTTATAATGATGGGATCATGAGCGATGAAATTCAGATTGACTCCCTTAATACCATCTTCCGGGATAAATCGAATGCTCTGATCGAACAGATCAGATTATACAACCGGAAAGACAGGGATTTGAAAATCCTGCATGCAGTTATGAAGGAAAAAAGTGTTCGGTCCGGGTACTTATCTGTACTAATCCCTGCTCACCTGGGTATTTTTATTCTTACATTTGTATCCGGATTGTATCTATTCATCAGGGGTATAAGAAAATGGCAGAAAGTATCTGCGGATAACCGCCACAGGGAAATGGAATTATGAATAAACCTGAAACGTATATTGAAAATGCCAGGCTGGTTACACGTTTTTTTGGCACCTGGCCTGATTTTCACTCTGCCGAGATAATATCAATTTTCCTGGATCGCAATTACCCGCTGATCCCGAAGATATTGATTCGATTTTATGCTTTCGCCGGGAAGTCAAAAGTAAATAATGACGGCCATCCAAAAGATAAACAACATTGTCTTATCGACATTGACTTTTCCGGGGTGCTCGAAAATGAAATAATTCATTTTAATAATATCAACAAGCTTGAAAGCATCCGTTTTGAAAAGAAACAGGGTGTAATAATATGCATTCTTTCTCCGCTTAACGGAGTAAAGGCGACTATTGTGGCAGAAAAAATTTCTATCCGACAGATAAGGGAAATACAGGAAGATCCAAAAGATATGCTGGACAGGTATTAACGAAGAAGAGCTTCAGGGTTATTTCTATTATTCCAGCTTCTATCTCTTCCGGGTACAATTTCAAACCAGGGAGCTCACTGAGAATATAAAATGAAAACATCATGACACAGGTAAAAAAAAGAAAAGGTGTAATTGGAATTCTAACTGGCGGAGGAGATGTTCCCGGGTTAAATCCAGCTATACGTGCAGTTACCATCCGGGCCAACCGGGAAGGATATAGGGTGATCGGACTCAGGCGAGGCTGGGCCGGGATTACCGAACTGGTCAGGGATAAAAAAGCGGATAATAACGCCAGTTATATGATCCTGACAGATGACATTGTCAATAAAGCAGGAAGGACTGGAGGAACATTCCTGCATTCATCCCGAACACGACCAAGCCATATTAAGAAAGAGGATGTACCTAAACATCTTCAGGATAAATACAATGCCGAGATGAACGACCTTACACCGGAAATAATCAAAAACCTGGAATGGCTGGGTATCGATTATCTGATTCCCGTGGGAGGAGATGATACATTAAGCTATGGTGTCCGGCTTTATAAGGAAGGTGTTAAGGTGGTAGCCATCCCCAAAACAATGGATAACGACGTCCCGGGGACAGACTATTGTATTGGATTCAGCACCTGTGTTACCAGGACCATAATGATGACCAACAGCCTCCGTACCTCAGCAGGATCGCACGAACGGATCCTGGTTATGGAAGTTTTCGGAAGGTATGCAGGATTTACTGCTATGCTTCCGACAATGGCCGGTGCGGCCAACCGTTGTGTTATCCCCGAATATAAATTTGATATTGAACTTCTGACAAAACTTCTTGTGGAAGACCGGAACCAAAATCCGAGTAAATATTCGGTCGTACTAGTCTCGGAAGGGGCCATGTTTAAGGGTGGAGAAATGATTTTCCAGGATCAGGAAAAAGATGCCTACGGACACGCAAAACTGGGTGGAATTGGAGATCTCGTCTCAGCTAAAATCAAAGATTTATCACCAATGTTTAACAATAATAAAAGCATTAATATCATCAACCAGAAACTGGGCTACCTGGTACGAGGGGGTGACCCCGATGCCGTTGATTCCATAGTCCCGATGGCTTATGGCAATCTGGCACTGGATCTAATCTTAAAAGGAATTCACGGACGGCTTGTCGTGCTGAAAAACGGACGGTACGATGATGTGCCTCTTGATGTCGTGACCAGTACAAAAAAGGTGGTGAATGTCGGAAAAAATTATAACACGGAACGCTTAAGACCGTTTTATCATAGTTTCGAAATGAAACCCTTCTTTCTTATGGCAAGCGAAGGATAGGTCATTCAACAACATGGTATTTTCAAATATCATCAGGACTCGGACCAATTGGTTCCGAGTCCTTTTCTATATTTTAACTATTATATACCCTTTTATAATAAACCGTTAAAATCAAATCGCAATGAAACTGCCAAGTTATTCCGCTTCAGAATGTTTTTCCACCCTTGTGTATGTGGTTATTATGACTCTTATTCCTCTCATTACCTTTCCTTCCTGTAAGGCGAAAAAAGGAGAATCCGGTGAGGATAACGAACCGGTTGTTTTACTCCGGGATACGGTTATTTCGGATGCAGAGAACCATATGGGACTCTATTTTGATGAAAAAGAGAAAGAGCTGATGGCCCAGGATCTGGCCAATAATACCCGAAGATACGAACAGCTTCGGTCCTATACCCTTGATAATAATACCCCCCCCGCGTTCCGGTTTGATCCGGCACCTGTAGGTCCTGTTTTTGACAAAACGCAGAATCAGATCGATTGGATGTTACCCGACGATGTTCAGCTCCCTGAGAACCGGGACGATCTAGCTTTCTATACCGTAGCAGAATTGTCTCAGCTTATCCGGAATCAAAGGATCACCTCCATGGAACTCACCCGGTTTTATCTTGATCGTTTGCACCTTTATGGTGATACTTTACATTGTGTTATTACCCTTACGGAAGAATTGGCAATTCAGCAAGCGGCCAGAGCCGATGAAGAAATCTCACAGGGTAAGTACAGGGGGCCTTTACATGGAATCCCATATGGTGTAAAAGATCTCTTCTCCGTTGAGGGTTATAAAACCACCTGGGGTGCAACTCCCTATAAAGACCAGATCATTGGTGAAACCGCAACTGTCGTTAAGAAACTGGAGGAAGCCGGAGCTGTACTCGTTGCAAAACTATCTATGGGTGCCCTGGCAATGGGTGACGTCTGGTATGAAGACACAACACGAAATCCATGGAACCTGGAGCAGGGATCCAGCGGGTCTTCGGCAGGATCAGCCTCTGCAACGGCGGCAGGCCTTGTCGCTTTTTCTATCGGTACAGAGACCCTTGGATCCATCGTATCTCCATCAACACGATGCGGAACATCCGGGCTCCGTCCCACGTTCGGCCGGGTAAGCAGATCCGGTGCAATGGCCTTGAGCTGGACTATGGATAAAATCGGACCTATCTGCAGAACTGCTGAAGATTGCGCCCTGGTTTTTCAAGCCATACTGGGGCCCGACGGAGTGGATCAAACCCTTGTCGATCTTCCGTTTAACTATGATCCTTCTCCTGACCTATCCCGCCTCAGAGTCGGATATTACAAGGAGGCCTTTGAGAACGACTATCAAAACAAAGATAACGATCAGCGGACTCTTCGTGTATTGAAAAAAATGGGCATAAAACTTATTCCAGTAACATTTCCGGATTCATTACCCCTCTCTTCTATGAGAATCATTTTAAACGCAGAAGCAGCAGCAGCATTCGACGATCTTACCCGGTCCAGCCGCGATTCATTACTGGTCAGACAAAACAGGTGGGCATGGCCTAATCTGTTCCGGCAGGCAAGATTTATTCCTGCGGTAGAATATATTCAGGCCAACAGGTTAAGGTATGTACTTGTACAGGAAATGTACCAAATGATGAAAGAATACGATGTAATTGTAACACCAAGTTATGGTGGCAACCAGCTACTGATAACAAACCTGACGGGGCATCCGGTTGTGGTTATCCCCAACGGATTTAACGATAACGGGGAACCAACAAGTATATCCTTTATCGGGAATCTCTATGATGAAGCTACAATTCTTGCCTTTGCCCGCCTCTATCAGTTGGAGACAAACTTTGAAGATAGCCATCCGCCCTTATTCAAAACAAGTAGCCAGTAAAGATTTATTATACATCCATATAAAGTATTGTGATAAAATCCATTCACTATTAAAAAATATCTATGCGAGCAGTAATTCAACGGGTTACGGAAGCATCCGTTCGAATTGACGGACAACTGATATCCGAAATAGGCCCGGGATTCATGATTCTGGTGGGAATTGAAATCAGAGACACTCTGGACGATGTGGACTGGCTGTGCAAAAAGATCGTACAGCTCCGCATTTTCAACGACGACGAGGGTATTATGAATATTCCCATTACAGAAGTTGACGGAGATATTCTGGCGGTCAGTCAGTTCACCCTGCATGGTAAAACCAGGAAGGGGAACCGGCCTTCCTACATACATTCAGCCAAACCGGAAGTCGCCATTCCATTATACGATGCATTTGTGAAAAAACTCGGGGAATTATTGGGGAAACCGGTAAAAACCGGGGAATTCGGTGCCTATATGCAAATCGGTCTCACAAATGACGGACCGGTTACAATTCTGATTGATACAAAAAATAAAGAATAGTTCAACATATCCGATTTCAGCGATCTTAAGATAAAAACCGGTACATTCAGGATAAAAGGCGGATTGCGAACCATTCCAGATATCCATTCC
>CP070687.1:2619123-2627701 GCA_020353115.1 Bacteroidales bacterium | reverse complement strand
ATAAATACAACGGGGCTGGTGCGTATTAATTTTAACACACCCTCGCAATATGAAAAGCTTAATCAAGACCTGGAAGTAACGATATACAGAATTGTTAAGGAATTAATCAACAACACCCTGAAGCATGCTTCTGCAGACAGAATTGATATTAATTTCAGAAGCGAAGAAAAAGCCGTAATGCTGAACTATTGTGATAACGGTGTTGGATTTGATGTCGAGCATGCTCTGCAAAAAAGGAAGCATAAAGGTATGGGATTGTCAAATATAATAAGCAGGGTGAGAGCAGCAAACGGCAGATGTCTGATTACAAGTAACAAAAGTGAAGGAACCAGGGTTGAGATTGAATTTACTACGGAATAATAACTGAATGAGATATTTGTGAAATGAAAATCCAAAAAGTAATTATTGTTGATGATCATGAAATATTCAGAATTGGATTAAAGCAACTTTTAAACAAGATCGATTGTGTTGAAGTGGTGGGAGAAGCATCCAATGGCAAGGAGTTTCTGGACATCATTGAAAATATGAAGGTTGATATCGTTTTCATGGATATTAGTATGCCTGTAATGGATGGTATTCAGGCCTCCATGACTGTTTTAGAGAAACATCCGGATTTGAAAATCATTGCCTTAACCACATTTGGAGATACAGAATATTTTGACAAGATGATCTATGCAGGGGTTCAGGGATTTATGCTTAAAAATTCCACACTTGAGGATTTTGAAAGAGCTATTAGAAAAGTTGCCGACAGTGGAAATTTCTTTTCCGAAGAAATGTTGGCCAGAATAACCAGGAAGATCGTGGAGGAAAAGATCAGGGAAATAGATGAAGAGAAGCTGCCGAAATTATCCAACAGGGAAAATGAGGTGCTTAAACTGATTTGTAAAGGATTTACCAACGAAAAAATAGCCGAATGCCTTTGTATCAGCAGCAGGACCGTCGAGCGTCACAAAACGAACCTTATAAATAAGACAGGGACTAAAAATACACTAAACCTGGTAATTTATGCCTTTAAGAACAACCTGGTTGAGCTATAGCATGTAAGCTGCTGTTAATTTGCCAATTACATACTACCTCTCCTCAAATCCTTATAGTGCATTTTGGTTTTATACGGAAATCTCCTCATCTCAAATGGGGGAATACACGTACTAAAAGTGCGATCTTCCCCAATTGACTACCAATACTTTACATTGTAATTTTATACCTGCAATGCCATATGATCAGATCCTGTCGGAATCAGACCGGCTTAGATAATTCGGCAGCTTTTTTAAATGTCAAAAATTGTGAAATTCATATTCAGAAAGGATTGGCTTAAACCAATTTTAATCCTGGTATCTGTTCATTCTTTTGCTATCGGCAGCGGATTAATTTTCATGCCAGGAAAGTTGATGCCATTTTGGGGCCTTACTGTTCCCGCTGAAAACTTCTTCCAGATTCAGGGAGGTATTTTACATTATATTTTAGCCATTGCGTATTTTATGGCAGCAACAGGTTATAACCGTTATCAGGGATTGCTCATACTGGCCATCATAACAAAATTTCTGGCAACACTATTCCTTTTTTCGTTCTACCTGTTTGTTGAAAGAGCGTGGATAATATTAGTCTCCGGAATCATCGATTATTTAATGGGCCTTACCATTCTTTGGGGATTTCTACATTTTCATTGGAACATGAATGATATCGATATTGATTTTCCGGTCTCAGGTATTGTTGCCGACTAATTTTCAAATGGGAAACAATCATAACCGGGATATGAAAATTAAATCCTGCATATAATTCAGGTACATCAAATGAACAGAACTTTTGAAATATACCGTTACGATTCAGGAATGCTGAAGTCATATAAGGATCAAAGGGTATATAAATTACACATAATGAATTCAATGGCTTACAAGAAGATTACAGAAATATAGTTGCCTTAAATAAACATAAGTTCTACAGGTCATGCTGACCTGATTACGACAAAATATGAAAAAATTCCTTAAACCTACTGCTATGAAAAAATGGTATTTTATTTTAATAATTAACCTTGTCATTTTTTCCGACTGTAATCAGGATAGACTTCCTGATGAAAATCGTCAGGTAAAAAATACAAATATCAAAGAGCTGGAAGGAACCCTGCGAATTTCCGGGGCGTACGCCCTTGATCCTTTAGTCACTCGATGGGCGGAAGAATTTAAAAAAACACATCCAAAGACGGTATTTGAGATCAGGAAGGCGGGTACGGGAAGGGGGCTGGAAGATCTTATTTCAGGGGAAATTGAGTTGGCTATGGTATCACGGGAGTTTTCCGATGAAGAGGAGGAGATAGGCTTCTGGAAGATAGGTGTTGCCAAGGATGGTGTGGTTGCTATCACCAATGCGGCAAATCCCTATCTGACCAATATCCTTTCAGAAGGTATGACGATTGCCGATTTTACCGATATCTTTACCAGTGAAAAGGGCCAACAATGGGGTGATATCCTGAAAATTAAAAACGATGATTCCATAATTGTATTTACACGATCCGACATATCAGGAGCTGCTGATTTATGGGCAAGGTTCCTGTGGAAAGAGCAAAAAGATCTCAGGGGAAAAGAGGTTGAAGGGGATGAAAATATGATTCAGGCTATATTGGATCAACCTTTAGGTCTGGGTTTCTGCAATTCTGTTTTTGCATATAACAAAACAACCCGTAAGGAAATTTCCGGTATCAAGGTAGTCCCAATCGACCATAACAGCAACGGAATTATAGAGAAGAATGAAAGGTTTTATGATAGTCTGGATCTTATCCAAAGAGCCATGTGGTTAGGAAAATATCCTTGCCATTTATTCCGGACTTTGTACTTCGTATCAAAAGAAAAGCCACTGAATGACCTGGAAACCGAATTCTTAAAATGGGTATTAACCGATGGGCAGGAACAGGTTGGAATCGAAGGATATGTTAAATTAAGAAACAGTGAAATAAAAATGAACCTGAAAATGTTAAATGAAGAATAAATGGTGTTATAGTGAAACCAGAGTTTCCGGAATTTATTCTTCAGGTTCGTATATAAAAATCCATTTTATACATACCTCTACATTACATCTGCCGGTTTTCAATAGTAAAAATATCTGGAAGAAGGGATGAACAGAAACGGAGGATAGCGGGAACCGGTCACGGTTTACAAAATGGCATACGTCATCAAACCGGTACAAGTAATGATTTTATTTCGCTAAGGATCTGCTTATCCGTAAAATGGTTCCCCTCCATTGCCCCGGACGGGCAGGTTGATACACATGTACCGCAGCCTCTGCATAGTGTCTCATCAACCATTGAGGTTTTCCTCTCTGTATCAAACTTTGTAGCCTGATATGGGCAGACATTTACACAGAACTGGCATCCTGTACATCTCTCTTCATTCACGAATGCTGCAATGGGTTCAAGGGCAATGGTATTCTTTTCCAGCAGCGAAATAGCGCCTGCCGCTGCTGCCGATGCCTGGACAACTGTATGTGGTATATCTTTCGGACCGGCGCAGGTTCCTGCAATAAATACACAAGGATCCTGGGTACCGATTGGATCCAGCTTCGGATGCGTTTCAAGAAAAAACCCGTATTCGTTAACCGCTATACCAATTTTCCTGGCCATATCCCTGGAATCATTACGGGCTTCCATTCCATTTGCCAGGATAATCATATCCAGTGAAATATCACGGACAGAACCGGCAAGTGTATCTTCCACTTTTACAATATATTGTCCGTTTTTTGAAGTATTATCCTGACTTTCAATTACTTCTGCCGCTTTTCCGCGGATAAAACGAACTCCTTCCTCCAAAACACGGTGATAGAATTCTTCATATGCTTTTCCCACACACCTCATGTCGATGAAAAAATTGTACACCGTTGCATTGGTATGGTCCCTTATCAGATGAGCAAATTTAACGGCAAACATACAGCATATCTGGGAACAATAGGGCAGATGCCTTTCGTCCCTGCTTCCAACACAATGTATAATACCCACCCTTGAAGGGATTTTTCCATTTTGTGTCCGAATTTGTCCGTTTGTAAATCCTCCGGAATTTACCATTCTTTCAAATTCGAGTGCGCTGTAAACATCGGGAAGACTTCCATACCCATAATTGGTCATTTTGTGTCCATTGAAAATCTCATACCCGGTTGCAACAATTATAGCTCCCACGGTTATTTCCTCAATTTTGTCTTCCTGAGTAAAGTCTATAGCTTCCCTGGTGCATAATTTCTGGCAAACGCCGCATTTCCCTTTTAAGAAATAGATGCAGTTTGATTTATCGATCACAGGTTTATTCGGAATTGCCTGGGGAAATAATGTATATATTGATTTACGTTTTGATTTACCCTGTTCGAACTTGTTATCGGTTTTGGAAGGACATTTTTCCTGGCAGAGTCCACACCCATTGCACTTATCATGATCCACATATGCTGCTTTTCGGCGTACTGTAACGGAAATGTTTCCTGCATATCCCCCTATCTTCTCAACGTCAGAATATGCCATAAGGGTAATATTGGGATGTTGTGATACGGAAACCATTTTTGGCGTCAGGATGCATGCCGAGCAATCCAGTGTCGGGAATGTCTTGTCCAGCATAGCCATGTGTCCACCGATTGATTGTTCTCTCTCAACCAGGTAGACTTTATATCCCGTTTCTGCACATTGAAGTGCCGCCTGTATTCCTGCTATTCCTCCCCCAATTACCAGTATTGATTTACTAACTGTAACATAACTTTGCTTTAAAGGTGCAAGCACCCGGACTTTACCCACCGCACCCGAAACAAGTGCTTTGGCTTTCAGGGTTGCTGCTTCGCCGTCTTCTGTCACCCATGAACATTGTTCGCGTATATTGGCCATCTGCAACAAAAAAGGATTCAGCCCGGCTGTTTGCAGGGTGGCACGGAACGTTTTTTCATGCATCAGGGGTGAACAGGATGCAACAACAATACGGTCTAACTGGTTCTCCCGAATATCCCTGACAATGAATTCCTGTCCGGGTTCAGAACACATGTATTGATATTCTCTGCTGATGACTACATCAGGCAATTGTTTTGCATATTCTGATACCGCCTTGACATTAACTTTCCCGGCAATATTAGAACCACAATGACAAATATATACACCAACTCTAGCCGACATTTGCTTTCCTCCTGAAGTTAATTTGTTAATGAAATGATATTCTGTTTTGCAAGGATCTTCTTTTTATTTATTCCGATCGTTCCCGAATCCAAATCAAAAGCCAGGCCCATCATCTGACCAAAGGTGATTACAGGCAGCGGCCTTTGACGTGGTATTTTTCCATGATTTTTTTTCTGGGCAATCTCCAGATTCATCTGGCATAAACCGCATGGTGTTACGATTAAATCAGCATCTGTTCTGCAGATACTCTGCAGAATCATACCGCTCAGTTTCTCAGCCTGCTTGCTTAATGTAAACATCAGACTTCCACCACAGCATTGGGTGCGAAAAGGAAATTTTACAGGCTCCGCCCCCAGAACCTCAATCAGTTCTTCCAGACTCTGAGGATTCCCGTTGTTATCCGGATTCACATAGGAGCCAACCAGCTGACATCCATAGTAGGGAGCTATCTTGAATCCACGGAGAGGATTCCGGATCCTTTCCCTGATGGTATCCAGTCCAATTATATGTACCAGGAATTCCAACGAATGGTATACTTGCGTATCGGTTGAAAAGGTAAGATCTTCTTCGGCCAGTAATGTATTTATCTGGTCAGATTGAGATTTGCTTTCCTTACATACCTTTAATATACGATTAAGAGAAACATAACAGCTTGGACAGGGAGTTACAAGAGGCAGGTTATATTTATTTGCCAGACCCAGGTTCCGTGCTGCCAGAAGAAATGAAACCATTTTGTTTACAGAAATGGCTATGGTGGCTCCGCAACAATTCCAATCATCTAGTTCGATAAGCTCAATTCCAAGCACATCACATATGGCCAGGAATGATCTCTCATAAGAAATTGCACTGGACTTTTGGGAGCATCCCGGATAATATAAATACTTCATTATGTTATACTTTTTGGAGCTTTAATGCATGGTCTGTTATTTTCTGAAGCGTTTTGGCGTTTTTAATACGGTGAGGGAACAAGGAGAGGGAGCCGGATAACATCATTCGTACACCACGAGGGACCTGCTGTAATAAATTAACCGGATGATGTAACATCATGAATTTGATCATAAGACCCAGTTCATGCGACCGTCCGTATTTTATTATCTGGTTCAAAAAAATGGAATAAAACCGGTTTGCATCCGTTCTTTCGGATATGACTTGCTCTTTCAGGCAAATTCGTTTTAGCTCGTACATTACCTCGGTAATTTTTATCTGAGCCGGACAGTTGACCGTACATCTATAGCATGAAGCACATATCCATGGCGTAACACTCAATAGAACTTTGTCTTTCATGCCCTCACGTATCATGGCAAATATCTTGCGGGGTGGATAATCCATTACCTCGAAAACCGGGCAGGATGCGCTGCATGTTCCGCATTGAATACAGGAAAGAACTCTGGCTCCTTCACGGGAAGATATAATATCCCTGATGAAGCCAGAATCCTCATATGCCCGTTCTGTATTCCGTCTTTTGGATTTTTTCATCTATTACTGGTTACTTTGAAATCATTTCACTCTTTACAATATCCCTAAGGGCAATGGTAGTATTTTCATCAAATTCAACCTCCTTGTCCTCTCCGGAAGCTGGTTGTATGAAAATGTTTATCAATAAATTAACCGATGTGTTTCTGTTTTTATATTCCTGGATCTCTTTGGATATACTTCCCGGAATTCTGTCGGTGTCTCTGGTCTGAAGAATGATAATACGGTCATTTTTCTCTTTTTCTTTCGTAATATCCTGGATTTCCGTTGCATCATCAACAGACTTGCGATATCTGCTATGGCTTATTTCCAGCGGAAATGCCATATCAAGAAGATCTTTGGTAAGCAGATATCCCAAACCACTATTGTTTTTCAGAACATCATTGTAGGCAAATAGAGTAACCTTCGTACCGAACCTGTTGGTAATGGAAATTTTACTGATGGTATCGGGCAGGAACCTGTTTACATGCGGATTTTTCAATATCGTTTTTTTCTTATCACCAGAGAATGCACAATGCAGAAGATCAACCATTTCATTGTTCGCAATCGGGTTTACACCGTAATAGAAAATATTGTTTTCACGATACTGTTTTTCATTTTTAACATTCGGTTCATTGAAAACAATTATTTTAACATCCGGAAATTCCAGGTTTATTCTCTGCACATATTCCGGTCCCTTGACTGCAAGATTCCTTGCATCCAATGCAAGTACCTGTGTTGATCCTTCAGCAAGAATTTCCGACACTTTATCAATTTTACCTGTAATTTTTGTAATGCATCCTTTATGCACAAATTGCTTGAAGAATTCATTTTCTTCGTTGTCCGTATCCGAAAGGACAAGAATACTCCTCGTATTACCAATGCCAAGATCTTCTTCCAGCCGATTTGGTTCAACAACCGCTATCCAGCTTTTTTTATGAAGATTTCTCTCAAGAATTATTGGATGTTCCCGGAGCTGGTTATTAACCAATGTGATTGTGCCGCTGACGGAGGACGGGATATTTTGTTTCGTTCCGTTTGAAAGAGTAACCTCGGCAAGCGGCAAACCCCTGTAAATTAAACCTCCTGTATCGGGAAGCTTAACCGATTCGATGGAATTATCGGATAAATTGGTCAAATATCCACCAACACGGAGTAAACCGTTCGGCTGCTTGTAAAACCAGGAGGAAAGATGATAGTGATAAGCCGGTTCTGCCATTACCTCCTCCACAACGGTTTTGTCTTCCGGCACAAATTTGATTTTCGTGGACATGACCTTTTGAACGGATTCCAATATTTCTGACGGTTCAAAAGGTTTTGTAATATAATCTGTCACTCCCAACGTGGTTGATTGCCTCCGGCTTTCTTCTGAAGGATATCCCGTAATGATCACAACCGGAACATCCGGTTTCCGTTTACGGATTCCACATAAAATTTGCATACCGTCTGATTCAACCAGATTAAGATCCAGAATAATGGCATCATACGCATTCATTAATGCCTGACGAAAACCATTTGTCGCATTGATATTTGTGTCAACCTTATACCCGGCATTAGAAAAAATCCGGTCACAGCTTTCACAGATATGATTTTCATCGTCAATTACTAAAAGATAGGGTTCCGGATTCATTTTTATAAATTTTAATTGTTTAACAATTGCCGTTTTTCCGTTTACTGAAAGTCAATTAGTATGCCATTAACCGGCAGTGCAATCAAGAGAAACCTCTATTCCTCTCTTTATCAATCCATTATAACTGACGCTGCGGGCCATTCCAACATAATTTTACCGGTCATTTTGTTATAGAATTGTCATACAGTGTACAAAAATATTATACACATAATGCAGCCCCATCATTATTATTTTGTATCTTTCGAAAGCGTGAATATTTCAGGGGAATTCGGTTTACGATATCCCTTTTTACACCCGGTCAGGCACCGATACCGAATCTCAGCATCTGAGATTTATCCGGGCATATTTATTATGGTGATAAAATAATT
>CP070687.1:2614532-2619023 GCA_020353115.1 Bacteroidales bacterium | reverse complement strand
CGTTCAACGTGATACCTGACATTCTGATACTTGCCAAAGGATTAGGAGCAGGTATGCCTCTCGGAGCCTTTGTCTCTTCACCGGAAATCATGTCCGCTTTTAAAAGTGAACCCCATCTGGGACATATAACCACCTTTGGGGGGCACCCCGTTTCCTGTGCCGCTGGACTGGCTTCATTGAAAATCCTGCTTGATACTAACATCGTGGATACAGTCAATACCAAAGAGAAACTGTTCCGGTCACTTCTGGTTCATCCGGCAATAAAATCGGTCAGGGGTATGGGATTGTTTCTTGCTCTTGAAATGGATAGGAATACTCATGTTAAAAAAATAATCTCCGAAGCCATCTCCAGAGGAGTTGTCCTGGATGGATTCCTGTTTTGCGATCATGCCATCCGGATCACCCCACCATTGATAATAACGGAAAAACAAATAACCGATGCTGTTACCATTATTATCGATTCTATACGGGAATCTTTATAAGATTGATACAAATTGAAACATTTTCACTCTCCATCAGGCCTGAAACCGGAGGACCTATAAATACCCGCCGGACTATCAGGGATCCTAAAAAAGAAAGGAACAATGAATAAAACAGGGACAGGATGACCGTTTCCCGGTGATTTAAGTCATACTGTACCCGATGCAAACGAATCACCCGGTGTGTGTAAACAAGGATTTTACTCCATGACTGTCCTCCCCCGGTTAAAAATCCCGATCAACCCGGCAGGAATTCAGGATAATGTTGTTACATTTGTGTAACAATGCCAGCTACGGAAGGTATTTGTGAAAGGACAAGCCTGTTGTAAAGCTCCTTTCATTTACTGGCCTCTTGATTCTGATGAAGATACTACGGTTTATAATACCTGAGCCATGGATTCGAATCCGGTGGATTGTCCTGATTATGCTTCCTGTATCCTTATCGGATGTATACCTTTATTCAATCGGGAATCCGGATAATCTCCCTGAAAAGGAGATGATCCTGAAATCCCACTTTGAAAGACTGGCACAAAGCAGGGATGATGCTGAAAAGGTTGCCATCAATAAGAAGATAATAGATCTTTTTAAGGAAGTACTGGAGGAAGAGAATTCTTTTAAATATCCTTTTGATTCTCTGGTGAATATTGGAAATATTACTTCCGGAGACAAGAAAGTCAGGATCTATACATGGAATATCGCCTTTACCGACGGAACACATCGCTACTGTGGTTTTGTTCAGCATTACCTGAAATCGGAGAAGAAATACAAAATATACTTTCTGTCTGATGAATCCGATCTTGACAATTCGCTGAATGAAATACCTGTTACCGGAAACAACTGGTATGGAGCGTTGTATTACCAGATTATACCTGTCAGATCAGGGAAGTCAATATTTTATACTGTACTGGGAGTCGATATGAATAATATCTTTACCAGAAAAAGAATCATCGACATTATCTATTTTACCGATGAGGGTATCCGGTTTGGTTTTCCTCTCTTCACCGATGGGAACCTTGTCCGGCACAGGGTAATATTCGAATATTCGGCCAGGTTGACAATGAATCTAAAATATGACAAGTCGAGTAAAATGATTGTTTTTGACCATTTATCTCCTTCCAATCCGGAACATACAGGACAGTATGCTTTTTACGGTCCGGATGCATCTGTGGACGGATTTAAATTCAGGAATAACCGCTGGTTATATGTAGCCGATATTGATTATAGCGACAGAAAGTGATGGTTGACAATCAAATGAATCATAAAGAATCCGGATATGACAGAAAAGACAAAGAAACTTACCAATATTTACCTTATTGATGAACAGAGGACATACCTTCCTGAAATAACGGAACGGTTTCAGAATCCTTTCAAATATTCGGTTATATCATATACCACCTTATCCAAGTTTTTTGAAGATTTTGAATCGGTGCAACACCCGAGAAAAAACCTGAACCTGGTATTTTTAACGATTGAATTTGAGAAAGATGATGAACATGTGAATAAATATCTTGAATCTATCCCCAGAATAAAAAATATGGGAAGCAATTCGGAGGTATTTATCCTTTCTTTTAAAATGGATGAGGAAAAGGGAAAAAAGGGCCTGAATTACGGGGCCAGGGCATTAATCCAGAAAAATGAGAATGCCGTTCTTAGAATCACCAACAATATTAAGGGTATAATAAGTGAGAAAAATCTGGAAAAAAAACGCAGATCCAGCCTTTTATCCATCAAAGTCCTTATACTGTTTATCCTTGCGGTTGCTTTAATGACTGTCATTTTATACCTGATATTCCCTGAAAGATTTCTTGTTTGAAGCTTAGCGGAGTGACTAATTGTCAGGTAAAATACCTTGGCATGCACTTTGAAATGGTCGGGGTGGATGATTATGTATGTCTAACAAAAAACAGATCAAAATGCAAAAGGGTACTATTGGTGTAACAAGCGAGAATATCTTTCCAATCATTAAAAAATTCCTTTACTCTGAACATGAAATATTCCTTCGGGAGCTGGTTTCAAATGCGGTCGACGCTACACAAAAGTTGAAAACTCTTGCTTCTGTCGGAGATTTTAAAGGGAAACTAGGAGATCCGACCATCCGGGTTTCAGTGGATAAAAAGAAAAAAACCATTACCGTTTCTGATTCCGGGATAGGAATGACCGCCAAGGAAATCGAAAAATTCATAAACCAGATCGCCTTTTCCAGTGCCGAAGAGTTTCTTGAGAAATACAAAGATCAGGCGAATGTCATTATCGGCTATTTCGGACTCGGATTTTATTCGTCATTCATGGTTTCCGACAAGGTTGAGATCATAACCAGATCCTATAAAAGGGGAGCTAAAACAATGAAATGGACCTGTGAGGGGACTCCTGAATATTCACTTGAAGAGACAGAGAAGAGAGCTGTGGGAACCGATGTCATTCTCCACCTGGATAAAGATTCGAAAGAGTTCCTGGAGGAAGCAAGGATCGAGGAGATGCTTAAAAAATACTGCAAATTCCTACCAATAGAAATTGCATTCGGTAAAGTTAAGGAATGGAAAGACGGGAAGGAAATTGAGACAGACAAAGATAACATCATCAATGATACGAAACCGGCCTGGACAAGAAAACCCGCAGAACTGAAAGAGGAGGATTATAAGAAATTCTACCACGACCTGTACCCGGTAAGCGATGAACCCCTGTTTAATATACACCTGAACGTCGACTATCCATTCAAACTGACCGGGATACTTTACTTTCCAAGGATAAAGAAGAATATAGAGATACAGAAGAACAAAATCCAGCTTTACTGCAACCAGGTATATGTGACGGATTCAGTCGAAGGAATCGTACCCGAATTTCTGACGTTGTTACACGGGGTGATCGATTCTCCGGATATACCTCTCAATGTATCCAGAAGCTATTTGCAGAGTGATTCCAACGTGAAGAAGATATCCAGTCACATAACAAAAAAAGTCGCGGACAGGCTGAACGAAATTTACAAGAAGGACAAGGTTGAGTTCGAAAAGAAATGGGACGACCTGAAACTGTTCATATTCTACGGGATGATCACAGAAGAGAAGTTCTATGAGAAAGCCTCGAAATTTGCATTGTTTAAGAATACGGATGGCAAATATTTTACATTTGAGGAATATGAGAAAATTATTAAAACAAATCAGACAGATAAGAATAATACCCTTGTTTACCTCTATGCAAATAATCTTGAAGAACAATACAGTTTCATTGAAAGTGCCAGGGCAAAAGGATATGACGTACTCTTGATGGATGGTCAGCTCGATACGCATTTTATCAACCATATAGAACAGAAATTCAGCAATTCGAGGTTTACCAGGGTCGATTCCGATATTATCGATAAATTGATCCAGAAAGAGGAAAGCCTCGAATCAAAACTGGACGCTGACCAGCAAAATGATCTTAAATCTGTTATCAGCGGACCATTACCGGAAAGTAAGAATTTTATGGTGTTGTTCGAAAGTCTGAAGGAGGATGATAATCCGATGATGATAACTCAGTCGGAATATATGCGCCGAATGAAGGATATGTCAGCCCTGGGAGGGGGAATGGATTTTTACGGCACCCTGCCCGATAGCTTTAATCTGGTTGTGAACTCTAACCATCCGCTTATCCTGAGACTTGCCGAAGAGAAAGATAAAAAGGTAAGCACCAACCTTGAAAAACTGAAGGTGAAGATCAAACCGATTCAGGATAATAAATCCGAACTGGAAAAGGCAAATGAAGGAAAGAAGGAGGAAGAGATCAAACAGGAAGATAAAGACAGGATTGCCGATCTGGAATCAAAAATAAAAGAGCTGGAAGATAAGAAAATCAATATTCTTAAGGAATTCGGAAAAAAGAACAAATTGGTAAAGCAATTGATTGATCTTGCTCTTCTTTCCAATAATATGCTGAAGGGAGAAGACCTGACCAGATTTGTCAAGAGAAGTATTGAATTAATGTAAAATACCTTCCTTCAGGAACGTCCGGTGGGCTGTGTACCTGTAGCCTATGGTTT
>CP070687.1:2604925-2614432 GCA_020353115.1 Bacteroidales bacterium | reverse complement strand
ATGTCAATAGTTCCTCCTCTGATGTGTTCCCGGCTATCGCTCCGGATGAGCGTTACCTGATATTCTCATCTGCCAGGGAGGGAGGATTTTTTCAGCGCCATCAATATGATTTCGAACTCTATATATCATTTAAGAATAATGACGGTTCCTGGACTCCTGCAAGGAATCTGGGTGAAGAAATTAATGCCTATTCACCGTTGAATCCGTCAATATCACCGGACGGTAAATATCTTTTCTTCTATTCGGATATCGAAAAGGAGTTTTTCTGGGTTTCAACAAAAATCATCGATCAGCTCCACTAAAAGGTGAAAAGATTGAAAAAAAAGAAAAAAGAATTACAGTATGAAAAAAATCCGTATTAAGACCTTCTGTCTGAGTTTCTTTATTTTCATACCAGTGGCAGAATTGGAAGCCCAGCCGGAAATCATCGGCTTCGATTCAGGCCGATGGCAAATGGAAAATGCCGAAGTGGTTGAACAGCTTGGCAGGCAATGTCTGAAAGGAACAGCTTTCCTGAAAGATGTGGAATTTGAGAACGGTATTATAGAAGTCGATATTGCAATCACCGGTGGCCGTTCTTATCCGGGAATTATTTTTCGTAACCGGGGACAGGGCAACTTTGAACATTTCTACATACGGCCCCACCGGGCCGGGCTCTATCCGGATGCACTTCAATACGCACCCTCCTTTAACGGGATCGGGAGCTGGCAACTTTTTAACGGGGAAGGTTATACCGCTCCAACTATCCTTCCGGAAAATGAATGGATTCATGTTAAACTGGTGGTTTCCGGCTCCCGGGCCCTGGTATTCATCGGTGAATCAGAACAACCCGGGTTGATGATTAACAGGCTTCAACACGGTATCTCAAGTGGAAGTATCGGGATCAATGGCCCGCTTGACGGATCGGCCTATTTCTCTAATTTTTCTTATACATCCGTAAATGATCCTGTCGTCGAACCTCCCGGCCAACCCGAGCCCTTACCGGGTTTCATAACCGATTGGAAATTATCCGATCCGTTCCGGTTCGGACAACTTGATCTTGAAACATATCCCACGGAGGAATTTTTAGCCAGACTTTCCTGGCAGGAAGCCAAAGCAGATTATACCGGGCTTGTCAATATTGGAAAATACTATGGCCGGAGCGGTAATGAACCCGACTGTGTGATTGCAAGGTCCACTATCCTCTCGGAAAAGGAAGATACCAGACACTTCCAGCTGGGATACAGTGACCTTATTGCTGTATTTATGAACAAAAAGCTCCATTTTGTCGGGAACAGTGCTTACCAGTCAAGAGATCCCTCTTTCCTAGGAATCATCGGATTGAATGATGCAGTTTACCTGCCCCTGAGAAAAGGGGAGAATGAGTTACTTCTGTTGGTGGGCGAAGCATTTGGCGGATGGGGTTTCAGCGTTAGGGATGGCAATACGGTTATCCTGGATGAATCTATCAAACCTGCATGGAAAACAGAGAAGGTGTTCTCAATCCCGGAATCCGTCGTCTATGACTCCGCGAGAAACATGTTGTATGTCACCAATTACGATCAATATAACCAGGGGAATCCAGCAATCAGTCAGTTTATCTCCAAGATAAGCCCTGACGGGAAGGTGGTAAATCTCAAATGGATTGAAGGATTGAATAATCCTCTGGGGATGACGATTTATAACGACAAATTATGGATTTCTGAAAGAAGATCCATTGCTGAAGCAGACATTGAAACCGGGAAGATAGTAAAACACTACCCTGTACCGGGTTCGATCTTTTTGAACGATATCGTTGCCGATGAATCGGGTAACCTGTACCTGTCGGATTCCAGGAAGAATGTAATCTGGAAATTTGACGGGGCACAGGTGAAGGAATGGCTTTCAGGAGAAGAGATTAACGGCCCGAATGTACTATATATATACGACAGGAATCTGATCATTGGAAACAGCGGGGATGGAAAACTGAAAAAAGCCGATTTGATAACCGGTAATATAGAGGTATTGGCAGATATGGGGGAAGGATTCCTGGATGGAATAAGGATGGATAAGCAAGGGAACTACCTGGTATCTCACTGGAGGGGCAGATTGTACCGTGTGACACCTGAAGGGACAGTTACCCTTCTTATGGATACGACAATTCCCGGATACTTTACCG
Organism: Bacteroidales bacterium; assembly: GCA_020353115.1. Lineage (GTDB taxonomy): Bacteria > Bacteroidota > Bacteroidia > Bacteroidales > VadinHA17. The sequence continues at coordinate 2,612,295 of CP070687.1, read as the reverse complement.
CTGATTTTGAGTATATCCCCGAAAAAAACCTCCTGATTATGCCGGCTTTCTTCGAAAACAGGGTTATGGCATACCGGCTATCGGAATCAGCGAAATAACAATAGTTTGTGAAATATATCAAAAATCAATAACCCTAAAATATCCGGAAAAATGAGATTTCTAAAAAACCTGCTATCCATATTGATCCTGATCTCAGTCATTGTTTTTATACCTAGCAACCTAATAGCCCAGGAGGACGGTGATGAGATCGTAATCGGAACCTATAAACTGATCGATTCAAAAATCCTGAATGAAAAGAGAACATTACTCATACACCTTCCACGGGGATACGATGAGACAGAAATGGCCTATCCTGTTCTATATCTGTTATATGGAGATCATGTAACTACATACTTTGCAGAAACAGTGGCCATTCTGGACAGGCTTGGATCGACCGGGAGAATTCCCCCGATGATACTGGTATCTGTTATGAATACGGATCGTTATCGTGACCTGCTCCCCCGTGCATCCGATGGTTCACCAACCGGGATAGATGATTTTCAGGATTTCTTTCGTGAGGAACTAATCCCCTGGGTGGAACGGAATTACAGAACCAAGACCTACCGGGTTATTGTTGGCCCGCAGGCCGGGGCAAACTTTGGATTGTATACTTTGGTTGATGAACCGGATATGTTCGATGCATTTATCCTTAACCAACCTTTCAGATGGAGAGGAGGAAGAGATTTGCTTGTGCAAAAGACCGAAGAATACTTCAGAAAACTTGACATTATAAGGAAGTTTGTTTACATCACGTATGTTTCTGATGATGAGTTTGATAAGGAAGGAATCAAATTCCTGGTGGATTTCAGGGAGCTTGTAAACACAACAAATCCCGGTGGATTTATCCTCGAACTTGATTTCAGGGAGGATCATGATGAATTCCTCCAACCGCTGGGCTTGAGAGAAGGAATTAAACGGTTGTTTGAGAATTATCCCTTTCCTGACGATAAAGAGGTGAATAACCTGCAGGAAATTGCAGACTATTATAAACAACTTTCCAATGAGTTTGGTTTTGAAGTGGATATGCCTGAACATGTTCTTTCCACCCAGAGTGATAAGCTGTCGGAGAGAGGTAAAAGAGAAGAGGCGCTGGAGATATGGGAATATATGAGAGACAATTATCCACGGTCGGGAGATGCATACTGGCGACTTGCTCTTTATTACAGGGAAATGGGAAACAAGGAGCTGGCAATTGAATATTTAAAGAAATTGATCGATCTCTATCCGGATGTGGCAATAGCCAGAAGAATGCTGGAAGAGTTGGAAAAGGAATCAGAGAAATGAGGTATTCTCAACCCCAGCCGTGTTGACAAGCCAGGGAAGCAAGCCAGTGATAAGAACATCTGTTCATTCATGAAAGGATCAGGGATGATCGTTGTACGAAAATGAAAGTAAAACGGACATCCTTGTTCGTTTATAATCTTTAAATTTGATGGAATTTAATAAACCGGGAATTCCCTGTCCAAGGCTAATGCTCTGGTACAGTACCCGGAAAGGAAATTTGTTCTGTTGGATACTCGTGATGCAAATAATGGCTGACTGGTTGAACGGGAAATTATATTCTTTGAAAGCCTGGCAGGTTTCACAAACCTGACGGATTTATCAGGGCGTGAAACCCTAACCGTCAGACAGTCAAGTGACCGATGGGATGAGAAACCGTATACGTCGGTGGTTATGCAACAGATCAAATTCATAAATTGAAACATAAAGTTACTGCAACCTGTGAAAAAGGAGTATGATATGGTACAGCTTCTGATATTATCACTGATTGCCCTGGTTTTTACAGGTTGCACCAAAGCTACATCGGGATCTGATCCTGTTATTGCAATCCCGGAAATTCAATACTATGATGCATGGGTTGAGTTTCGGGATAAGGGAGTACGGTCGGAAAAACAACGGAAACGGATCATTTCTGATCTGGAAAAGAGGTATAACCCCAGGGCTCTCAAAAGAAGAGAAGCGAAACGCATCTTTCCGGGCCTGTTTGATGAAAGGGATTTCCCGCTCAATGATGCATACCTGAGGAAAGTAGGCAAGACCGGGGCGAAAGTATTAATCAAGAGCCGCTGGATGAACGGAGTATCTGTTTTGGCGACACAGGATCAACTGGATCGTATCAAAATGCTGAATTGTGTAAGGGATGTACTTGATGTTCATGAAAAAAACCTGAAGAGGGGGGATTACCGGGATCCGATCTATGCACAGAGTTCCTATTTCAATGGGAAAAAGGCCAGTGATCTGCCTGGCTATGAAAGCAATTTTTACGGTTTGTCAGCCTCCCAGAATGGTCAGATTAATCTCATAAGGGTTCATGAAGAAGGATGGACAGGTGAGGGAATAGTCATTGCCGTTCTGGACACGGGGTTTGACCTTGAACATAAGGCATTTAATAATCCCGGTCACCGGATAAGGGTTTTGAAAGAATGGGATCTGGTGAACAATGATACCGTCACTTCACCTGAAGCTGGAGACCCCCAGGATCAGCATTACCACGGAACGCATTCCCTTGGGGTTATGGCGGCATACTCTCCGCAGGAACTGGTCGGATCAGCCTATGATGCAACGTATATTCTTTGCAAACCTGAGGATGTGGTAGAAGAATATCCACTTGAAGAGAGATGGTTTGTTAGTGCATTGGAATTTGCTGAATCGAACGGGGCAGATATTGCCACATCTTCCCTCGTGATTTACGATCATTACAGTAAAGATCAGATGGATGGAAAAACATCGCTAATGGCTCAGGGATGGAATATTGCAACCGGCAATGGAATGATTGGTGTCCAGGGAGCCGGCAATGCAGGCCACGATGATAATCCGGAAACCAGCCACCTGGAAACACCGGCTGATGCCATCCGGGTTATTACCGTCGGAGCGGTCGATGAATTTAATGAAATCACGCTTTTCAGCTCGGACGGACCTTCCGCAGATGGCCGCCTAAAGCCCGAAATACTGGGAAGAGGTAGTGGAACGTACACGGTATCTGCAAGTGAGAATGAACTGTACCTTGCGGCTGCCGGTACCTCCATTGCAACACCTCTGATTGCCGGAGGGATCGCTTGCCTCGTCAAGGCTCACCCGGACTGGACCGTAGATGAAATCAGGAAAAACCTGTCTCATACCGGCAGTTATTACAGGGAATATGGAGTATGGGATACAACATATGTTCATGGATATGGTATACCCGATTTCAACGCCGTTCTGGGGAAAAATAAAAAATGAACGAGCAGAGAGTATGAAATGTATGATGAAATATATCGCGCTTATTCTTTTACTGAATCCCTCCCTGGCAAAAGGATCGGCAGAACCTGAAAATTTGGAGTTGCAGGAAAGCAAAACGGATTATTTTTTTTAATTTAAGTTATAGAAACCTTAATTTTACAGTTATGAAAAAAATGATGATTATCCTGACGATGCTGGCAATCTCAAGCTTCGTCAAAGCGCAGGTTGACAACGATACACTGGCGATTCAGAAAGCTGCCCTGAACTACCTCGAAGGCTGGTACAGCGGTAATGTGGAAAGAATGGATCAGGCTCTTCACCCGGAACTGGCAAAGAGAAATCAGCAGAAGATTCCAAATACGGAAATCGAGCTGATCAATTCGTTGACAAAAAATACCATGCTGGAATATACGAAAGCAGGGGCAGGAACAAGAACACCAAAGGATAAAATAAACAATAAAGTGAAAATCCTGCATATATATAAGGGAATTGCAACAGCTGTGGCCTTATCCTATGATTATGTTGATTATCTTCACCTAGTAAAAACACGGGATGGATGGAGGATTATCAACGTACTTTGGGAAATGCAGGATCATGAGGAGTAATGTTTTTCCCGGTGCCGGTAGTAAACCTGCGCCATCTATGACAATGTAACAAAACATCATCGGAAGCGTCATATTGCCAGATATCAAGGATAAACCAAAGACAAACCAAAATGATTATAAACTTTTTGAAAGTGGCTTTCCGAAACCTGTTCAGACAGTTCGGTTATGCATCGATCAATATTGCAGGCCTGGCCATTGGATTAGCTTGCAGCATATTAATTTCCCTGTATGTCATCAATGAAATAACCTATGACCGGTTTCATGAAGATGCCGAAAGGATATATCGTATCGGTGTCAGGGGGAAAATGCTTGGAAATGAATTGAACCAGGCCGTTACGGCAGCACCAATGTACCAGGTTCTGGCAACGGAATATCCCGAAATTGAACATGTTACAAGGATAGCAAAGTTCGGTGGCTGGCTGGTGAAACAAGGTGAGAGGAAATTTATGGAAACCGATGAGACCTTTAAGTTTGCCGATTCCACTTTCTTTGATGTATTCACTTTCCCTTTCATTCAGGGTAATCCCGAAACGGCTCTGGACGAACCGCAAAGTCTTATTATGACGCAGAAAGCGGCCAACAGGTATTTTGGTAATGACAACCCGATGGGCAAAACGGTGCAGGTGGAAAATGATACGACCTTGTATACCGTCACAGGAATACTGGAGGATATTCCCGTCAATTCTCATTTTCATTTTGAATTGCTTGGTTCAATGGTTACGATTGGCGGAAGCCGAAGTACCAACTGGTTGAATCATAATTATTATACCTATGTCACCATGTTCCCGGGTACTGATGTTGAACGGTCGACTGAAAATATAAATGGAATTATTGAGAAATATGTCGGGCCTCTGATACAGGAATTTTTAGGCATTGGGGTGGAGGAATTTTTTGCTGCAGGAAATGCTTTTGGCTACTTTCTTCAGCCCTTACAGGATATCCACCTCTATTCTAATCTCCAGGTGGAGATCGAACCAAACGGGAATCCTGCATATGTTTATATATTCTCGGTAATCGCAGTTTTGATACTGGTTATTGCATGTATCAATTTCATGAACCTGGCCACGGCAAGATCAACCGGAAGATCCAGGGAAGTGGGGATACGAAAGGTTGTCGGATCGAACAAATCCCTGCTGGTAAGCCAGTTCCTGACGGAATCTGTTTTCTTGAGTCTGGTTGCCCTGGTACTTGCGGTTCTGCTGGTAAACCTGGTAATGCCCTATTATAACAACATGATCAGGATGGAACTTCGGTTCGATCTGTTTGGTAGTTATTATTTCATTCCATTGCTTCTTGTGTTGGCAATCCTGGTAGGTCTTCTTGCAGGGACCTATCCGGCGTTTGTACTTGCATCATTCCGGCCGGCAGCTGTTTTGAAGGGTGAGTTGGTGAAAGGAGCCGGGAAGGGGAGACTCAGAAGTTTGTTGGTCGTCATACAGTTTACGATAGCCATTATCATCCTGATGGGTACTTTTATCGTTTACAGCCAGTTAAGGTTTATGCAGAAAAAGGATCTTGGTTTTGACAAGGAAAATGTACTGGTTATTCGCAGATCGGATGCCCTCCGGGAACAGATCGATGCATTCAAGCAAGTACTTGTAAACAATTCCAGCATTGTCAGTGCAGGAAATTCCACCCACATTCCATCAAGATCTTTCTGGAACAATGCACACTGGCTTGAGGGACAGAGCCGGAGCGATATTCTTCTGTTGATGACTTCTTATGTTAGCCGGGAAGTGGCCGATGCCCTTGATCTGGAGATAGTAGAGGGAAGGTTCTTCAGCAGGGAAATGCCCACGGATTCATTCGCGATTGTGATCAATGAGGCTGCCGTAAAAGCGTTGAACCTGGAAGATCCCCTTACTACCCGATTTTATGAACCCGGCCAGATACCGGAAGAGGATCAGTTCAGACCGGTTATCGGTGTCGTGAAAGATTTTCATTATGAATCGATGCACGAAGACATTCATCCCATGGCCTTTCATTTTATGCCGGGAAACTGGGAGGGATATATTATGGTGCGAATCCAGCCGGAGAATATACCGGAAACCGTTTCATTCGTGAAACAAACCTGGGAGGAGTTCAATTCATGGTATCCGTTCGAATACTTCTGGCTTGATGATGAATTCGGGAAATTATTTGAACCGGAAAGACGAACCGGCCAGATCCTGGCTGTTTTTTCCATACTCTCTGTGTTTGTTTCCTGCCTGGGATTGCTCGGCTTAATTTCTTTTGCAGCCGCACAACGGACCAGAGAGGTTGGTATCCGGAAAGCCATGGGCGCTTCGGTTAACATTATTTTTTACCTCCTGTCAAAAGAAACAATCGTCCTTCTTGGTATCGCCACGGTTCTGTCTGTGCCATTCTATTTTGCAGTTAATCAATGGCTTCAGAATTTCGCATACCATATTAATTTCAATCCTGCCCTGTATTTTACCTACCTGATCCTTGTTGCTGTCATAGTTTTAACCATCGCAATCCTGTCGGTCAGTTACCAGGCATTTAAGGCAGCTATGGCTAATCCTGCAGTAAGCCTGAGAGTGGAATAAAAGGATAATGGATATTGACCATTAGTACTATGCCTCGATAATTCATATCCGGTCAGAAACACCTGTTGACCATTTCACCGAAATTGACTATTTTGGATGTGAAATTTAACCGGCCATGCGAAAAGGGTACTGTTTGTTCGGATTGATACTTTTCTTCTGCATTTACCAGGTTTCCCTGGCACAAATCACCATTTTCCCTGAAATGGAAAGGAGAACCGATGAATCGGTGCAGATAATAAAGATTGAAATTGACGACATATTTACGATTATTGATTTCGTCTATGTTAATCTGGAAGAAGATGTCTGGATCTGTGCAGACAAGAATTTTTATATTCAGCCATCTAATTCCAATGAGCGGAAATACATGATTATGGCTAAAGAGATTACACTGTGTCCTGACAGGATCAAACTGAATGCAGATGATGAGGATTTTGAATTCCAATTGTATTTCCCTGCAATAGATACTTCGCTTCGAAAAATTGATGTAATTGAAAAACCGGTGTCCGGGTTCAACTTCTTCGGTGTCTGGCTGGACAAGAGTGATCTCCGTCCGGAGCCGGATTCATTGGAATATGCTGACAGGACGGAGTTCGAAAATTTCTTTAACGGGAGACTTGAGCGTTTAAGGCCCCTTGAAGGAATCTGGGAACTTACCACTGTTCAATCGCACTACCATGGAGACGTGTTTATGGATAACCTTGAAGAAGAACCTGAAAACCTCGATATCGCAATCATATGGACGGAAGATCATTATGAATGCTACACAATGGATGGAAAATCTATTGAATCAGGTTTCTACGATATCGCAGAAGGAGGGAGGTATGCATATAAGGAATATTATCGCGAGATTAAGGAAGAAGTTACTTCTTTTGTTCATGCAAGTGAAGACGGAATAATTGAACACAGTTTTATTGTGCCCCAGCGATGGGCCAAATACCTGCTTCACGGTAAGATCTAT
>CP070687.1:2576847-2604825 GCA_020353115.1 Bacteroidales bacterium | reverse complement strand
GACTATTCGTAATCCAGCGCCCGGTTTGAATCTCATTCCCGGATCATACCTATAATTTTATTATTTTTGCTTCGCCCGACATCCATTTATTTATTTCTAATACATTGCTTATGAAAAGGATTGATGCCATACCACTATTACCGGTTCTTTTTGCAACCTGTTTACTTTACCTCCGCTGCAGTGATGATCCGCAGCCCGAACCGACATCTACGGAATACAAGGATTCGATGAAAGTTTTTATTAAAAGCATAAGTGCATGGGCCAAAGGGATTAATGCTTCTTTCCTGATCATCCCCCAGAACGGACATGAACTCATTACACAGGATGGCAAATTACAGGGTGATCCCGATCTTCAATATATCCAGTCCGTTGATGGTCTGGGAAGGGAAGATCTTTTTTACGGCTACTATAATGACGACGAACCATCGCCCTATGATTTTAGCAGTGAAACCTCCTTTTACCTTGAAAAAGCGTTACTTAACGGTGTTCGCATCCTGGTAACCGATTATTGCAGTACTCCTGCCTATATTGACGACTCGTATCAGACATGTGCGGATTCCGGATATATCTCTTTCGCTGCGGATCACAGGGATCTGGATAACATTCCGGTCTATCCCTCTGCTCCATATAATGAGAATTCGGGTATTATAAACGATCTTGAGAATGCGAAAAACTTTCTATATATCCTTGATCCCTCCGGCTTTGATACAAAGGCGAATTTCATCAATGCAATTACAGGGACCAATTATGATATACTAATCACCGATCTCTTTTTTGATGAAGTACCCTATTCAGCCGGTGAAGTCAGTGAGTTGAGGGACAAACAGAATGGGGGAAAGAGGCTGGTTATTGCGTATATGAGTATAGGAGAAGCGGAGAACTACAGGTATTACTGGCAGACCGAATGGAATGAGAATCCGCCTTCGTGGATGAAGGAGGAAAATCCAGACTGGCCGGGGAATTTCAAAGTCGAATACTGGGATCCTTTATGGCAACAAATCATCTTTGGAAACGACAGTTCATACCTGAAAAAAATTATGGATGCCGGGTTCGACGGGGTATATCTGGATATTATCGATGCATTTGAATATTTTGAATAGAGCCATTTTCTAATTCTGAAAATCAGTTATCATTTATGAGCCGGATTGTAATCGGGTTATCCGGAGGAGTAGATTCCAGTGTGGCAGCACATCTCCTTAAATCAGACGGACATGATGTGAAAGCACTTTTTATGAAGAACTGGCACGATACAACCGGTGTACTCAAAGGAGACTGCCCGTGGGATGAAGATGTGGTGTTTGCGGAAATGGTGGCGAAAAAGATCGGTATTCCGTTTCATACCGTTGACCTGAGCATGGAATACAGGGAGAGGGTGGTGGAATATCTTTTTTCGGAATACGAAAAGGGGCGTACACCTAACCCGGATGTCCTGTGTAACAGGGAGATAAAATTTGACCTCTTTGTGAAGGAAGCTCTTAAACTCGGAGCAGATTACGTGGCAACCGGTCACTATTGCAAAAAAGGTGAAATCAAGATAAACGGTAAAATAGTATACCGCCTATTATCCGGAAAAGATAAAAATAAGGATCAGAGCTATTTTCTTTGCCAGGTTTCACAGGATCAGCTTAAAATGGCACAATTTCCTCTTGGGGAAATGACAAAACCTGAAGTCAGGAAAATAGCAGCGAATCTCCGGCTCGCTACGGCAACCAGAAAAGATTCACAGGGAATCTGTTTTGTGGGTAAAGTGGACCTGCCTGCATTCCTTCAGCAGAAACTCAAAAGGAAACCGGGAGATATCGTCGAGATCAGTGCCTCATCGAAAACCTGGATGAATTTTCCAGGGGGCCTCCCGGAGAACACTATTTCGGACCAGAAACTGGATATCCTGACTAGAGCGTTCAGCTATAATTCAGATGATGGGGAGGTTGTCGGCAAACACGATGGGGCCGTTTTCTTTACCATCGGTCAGCGTAAGGGATTGAATGTCGGGGGTAAAAAGAAACCCCTCTTCGTGATTGCCCTGAATGTGAAAAAGAATCTTATTTTCGCGGGCCAGGGGCACGATCACCCGGGACTCAACCGGAAAGGGCTCAAGTTGGAAAACGATGAAATTCACTGGTTACGCGACGACCTGAAAATGAATCCCGGGGAATCAAGGGATATGAACGTACGGATCCGCTATCGCCAGCCACTGCAGAAAGCCAGGATGTTTGCTAGAAAATCAGGGTTGTATATCGTTTTTAACCAATTGCAACGGGGAATTGCACCCGGACAGTTTGCCGTCTGGTATGATGGCGATGAACTGATCGGATCGGGAGTAATTGAGAATTGAAAAATTATTATTAAAAACGCTGCTGGTCGACCTTATCTGTTCTGGGTTACAGTAGATTTGGCGACTTACAAAGTCGCCCTGTATTGTTTTAAGTAAACCGGAATTTTCAGGAATAATAAAAAGCAGGCAAAAACACCCGATCTCAATTATTTGTTCATTTCCCGTTCTCTACAGAAGAGCAACATCTCTGTTTTTAAAGTAATTCAGTGCTGCTTTTAATTGTTCTGTTTTACCGATATCCATCCAGAAATCCTCATCATGTCTGTAAACCAGGATTGTCTTTTTTCTTGCCAGCCTCAGGTAAAGTGAGGTAAGAGAAAAGGGTCCTCTCTCAGTAACCAGGTTTAAAAGTTCAGGTTCAATAACGGAAATGCCGGAATAGCCTACCCTGAACACTTCACCGCTAACCCTTGCCGAATCAATTCTTTCACCTGTTTGCCTGTTTTCCCAGCCGGTCAGGCGGTTATTCTGATCGGTTAAAAAGTACCTTTCCGTATTTCTAGCCTTACATGCAAGGGAAACGAGGGATCCGGAATTATTATGATACTGAACAAATGCAGAAAGATCGAGTGTAGAAAGAACATCAACGTTATAGGTTAGAAACGGATTTTTATCATCGAAGAACCAGGAGGCTTTCATCAGTCCACCCCCAGTATCCATTAATTGTTCCCGTTCATCTGAAATCTCAATTCGTATTCCAAAATTCTTCTTTACCTTAAGAAAATCGATAATCATTTCACCCATATGGTGGATGTTGATAATGATCTCATCAACTCCATATTTCATGAGCTTCCGGATAGCCAGTTCAAGCAGTGGCTTACCTCCGATCTCGATCAATGCCTTGGGTTTATCCCTGGTAATCTGTCCAAGCCTTGATCCCAAACCTGCAGCAAAAATGATGGCTTTCATTATGTTTTGGAAGAATTTTAAAAGTCCCGGTTCGTTTTGTGCATATCATGGATCTTTAACATAACAAACCCTACATCTTGTTTCTTTCTTTGTTTTTTATTTTCCTTGGTTCACAAACATGTTTTTCTTTCCCCGCCAGTTCGTTGCATTTTGTACAGCTGTATATTGGCTTCATCCCTGGTTTCACCGATACCAACTCTTTTTTCTCTTTGCATTTCTTCTTTCCCATCTCCCTCTTTCTCTATTACACATAGATAATTACTCCTCTTCAGTATGATGAACCTCAACACGGATTTTATATTTATCCCGTAAATATTCAGCCAGTTCTTCTGCAGCATAGACAGATCTGTGTCTCCCACCGGTACAACCAAAGCTAACCGACAGACGTGTGAAATTACGTTCAATATAGTTTGTTACAGCCTGGTCAACAAGGGAGAAAGAATGGCGGAGGAAATCTTCGACAGCTGGTTTACTGCTCAGAAAATCACGGACGGCCCTGTCCTTACCGGACAGATCCTGGAATTCGGTAAGTCTGCCGGGATTCGGCAGCGCCCGGCAGTCAAAAACGAATCCCCCGCCATTACCCGAATAGTCCGGCGGGATCCCTTCACGGTATGAAAAACTGTTCACCGTAACCACCAGTTCTTTTTTCCTTCCGCTGATTTTTTTCAATTTCTCCGATTTCGTCAGTTCCTCAAATGCATTCATCAGCGACGGTACTTCAACAGGAAAAGTTACTTTTTGCAAAAGATTTTTAAGGTTCTCAATAGCAAAGGGAATGCTCTGCAGGAAGTGCTCCTTTCGTTCATAAAACCCCCTGAAACCATAAGCTCCCAGAGCCTGCATGATCCTGATAACAACGTATCCGTGATAATGGCTGGTAAATTCCTTCGGATCGAAAGAGATCTGTTTGTCAAGAATTTCAAGATAATGGCCCAGCAGTTCGTTCCGGATCTCTTCCGGGATATCTGCCTTGGCATCGTATAGCAGAGATGCCAGATCGTACTGCAAAGCACCTTTCCTTCCCCCCTGGTAATCGATAAAGAAAGGTCTCTTATCCATGAGCATAACATTGCGTGACTGGAAATCCCTGTAAAGAAAAAAATCTTTGTCGGCCTGAAGGAGGTAATCCGAAAAAGTATCGAAGTCATCTTCCAGGGTCTGTTCATCGAAAGGGATCTGCGCCAGTTTAAGGAAATAATATTTGAAATAGTGCATATCCCAGAGCATGGACTGTTTATCAAATTTCCCCCTGGGATAGCACATACTGTAATCGATCCTTTTCCCTCCTTCAATCTGGAAGCGAACCAGTTCTTCCAGTACCTGTTTGTAAATACCGGTCACTTCGGAAGGGAATTCTTCCCCGCTTCGTTGTTCGGTCAGGTAGGAAAAGAGAGTAATATCACCCAGATCCTGTTCAAGATAGATATATTGGTTTTCATCATATGCATAAATTTCCGGAACCGGCAAACCGGATGACCTGAAATGTTTAGAGAAACTTACAAATGCATTATTCTCTTTCCTGTCCGGATTGTGGACTCCGATTGCACTTATTTTTTTTCCCTTAATCCTGTAATACGTTCGGTTGGATCCCGATAACGGTAAAGGATGAATCGTTGATCCGGATTCTCCTGCCCAATTTTCAAACAGCTGTATTAATAGTTCTTCGCTTCTGTTAAGCATTAAGTTTGATCGCTTTTATGTTTAAGAAGGTAAATTTTACGAAATAAATTCAATTATCAAAGAGTGTTATAATTTACTACGGTTTTCGGGTCTGTGGGTATTTGATTGGCATTCCAACTCTTCAACCCTGATATGTCACAATAAAATTTTTGTACTTTTGGCAAAAAAAATGGTATTAAATTCCAGAACTGGCTCCGGACTCTTCTTTCCGAAGCGAGCTGCCGGTTTACCAGCCTGTGGCTGCCAGGCAGGGAGGATCAAACAATGAAGGCAGTCACAGGTAAAGGAATTTTCTAACATAACTGGTCAAATGAGCATAACCGAATCTCCATCCTTTTTCGATGACCTTGAGAAAATGACGGTCAGAGAACTCCTCGACAATATAAATAAGGAGGATCAGACGATTTATACAGCCGTCAAAAAAGTAATTCCCCAGATTGAAAATCTGGTCATCAGGATAATTGAAAAAATGAGAAAGGGAGGCCGTTTGTTCTATATCGGTGCCGGGACCAGTGGCAGGCTGGGGATACTTGATGCTTCGGAAATCCCTCCCACTTTCGGAGTACCATATAACCTTGTTATCGGATTGATTGCCGGAGGAGATGCAGCCATCCGGAAAGCCGTTGAATCGGCGGAAGACAACTACGAGCAGGCATGGGAAGACCTGAAAAACTATGATATTGATCGTGGAGATGTGGTTGTCGGTATTGCTGCTTCGGGAAGAACACCTTACGTAGTTGGCGGTGTTCGAAAGGCACGCAGTGAAGGCATACTTACCGCATGTATAACATGCAATCCGGACAGCGATGTGGCTAAAGAGGTGGATATCCCTATCGAGGCTATCGTCGGGCCGGAATTTGTTACCGGAAGTACCAGAATGAAATCCGGGACAGCCCAGAAACTGATCCTGAATATGATCACAACATCTACCATGATAAAACTCGGTCATGTAAAGGGCAATAAAATGGTGGATATGCAGCTTACAAACCAGAAACTCATTAACCGCGGTACGAGAATGATCATGGAAGAATTAGGATATGATGCTAAAACGGCCAGGAAATTGCTTTTACAGTATGGATCGGTACGAAGGGTGATTTATTCGGCCAGAAAGAAAAAGGAGAAGGACAATAAATGAATGCAGATCCAACCAAAAAAATATCCGTTTCCATTCTGCTGATACTGTTCTTCACAAAAAATGACCGTAATCCGGATACCAAAACTTCGCTGAATGAAAAATAGTATTACATGTTTTATCCTGAACCGGAATTTACCGGTATCAAAAACAGCTGAACATTTCAGAAACTCCGACCTGGTTGATGCGGTCTATACCATTACCGCAGAACAAGATACCTTAAACCGGGAAACAGGAATACTCACAACCGAACATCTACTGGGCTCCCGGACCGTACGAATGATTGCCGAAGTAACCCGTACACCTTATGTTTTGATTTGTCTGACCGGTCAAACCGTCGAGCTGGGACAGCATGCCCTGGAAAGGTTTTCTACGGTTCTGGAAAATTATCAGGCAGGAATGATCTACTCCGATTACTATGAAATAAAAAATAAAAACAGGTATGCCCATCCTACCATTGATTACCAGTCAGGCAGCTTAAGGGATGATTTTAATTTCGGGCCGGTCATGGTATACCCCACTCATATAATAAGTGAAGCAGTAAAACGATTTGAGGATGAATACAGGTTTGCAGGTTTTTATGATCTCCGACTTAAAACAGCTGAAAAGTATCCTGTAATCCGAATTCCAGAATTTTTATATAGTGTGGAAAGCGTTGATATCACTGCCGCACGTGAAAAGCTATTTGATTATGTGGATCCGGGGAACAGGGAAATACAGGAAGAGATGGAATCAGCAGTCTCTTCCTATCTCAGGGATATTAATGCTTACCTCAAACCGGAATTTACGGATGTTAATCTGAACGAAGAGAAATTCAATATAGAAGCCTCTGTTATTATCCCGGTAAAAAACCGGGTCCGGACTATTGAGGATGCAATTCATTCGGTACTGAAACAGAAAACCGATTTCAGCTTCAACCTCATCATTATCGACAACCATTCATCGGACGGGACAACGGAAAAAATAAGATCCTGGGCACAAAAAAACGAAAAGGTCGTTCACATTATTCCGGACAGAAAAGATCTCGGGATCGGGGGTTGCTGGAACGAAGGAATTTTTAATGATAATTGTGGTAAATTCGCTGTTCAGCTGGATAGTGATGATGTTTATGAATGCGATTCGACATTGGAAAAAATCGTTGAAACGTTTTACAGGGAAAGATGTGCAATGGTTATCGGCACCTATACAGTGACAAATTTTAATTTCGAATTAATACCCCCCGGAATCATCGACCATAAAGAGTGGACAGCAGAGAATGGAAAAAATAATGCCTTAAGAATAAATGGTTTAGGCGCACCAAGGGCTTTTTACACACCCGTTATCCGGAAGATTCGATTTCCCAATGTCAGTTATGGTGAGGACTATGCAGTTGGTTTGAATATCTCACGAAAGTATCAGATAGGCAGAATTTACGAGTCCATTTATCTGTGCCGGCGATGGGAAGAAAATACGGATGCTGGTCTGGATGTTGAAAAACAAAACGCCTTTAATATGTATAAAGACCGGATCAGAACATTTGAAATAAAAACCCGACAACAGATGAATCAGTCAAAGAAGAAAAAAAGCCTGGGATTCACATGGTGGATCCCGACACTCCTGTTGATTTTAACTTTGATTTGTAACGAATGTATCACGTACACAGGCTGGCAGAAACATAAGGCCGGTTACGGATCCCTGAATATCCAGGAGAAGGATCTTTCAGAAATGACCGTTTATACAAATAATGACCAGGCCAGCCAGGTTCTCTATCATAAAATGGATAAACAGATTTGCACTTCCATTTTGAAGAATGCGGCTAATAAAGGACTGGCGGATAAGCCCCTTAATGAAATTGCCATCGATGTTGCCAGAAGTTTTCTCGGAACGGAATATGTCGGCCATACACTCGAAACGGCAGGGAATGAAAAACTGGTAATCAATTTGAGAGGCCTCGACTGTACTACCTATCTTGAAAATATAGTTGTACTGTCCAGGCTTATCAAACAAAATAAAACCTCTTTCGAAGATTATGCCAGGGAACTGATACTGGTCAGGTACAGAGACGGAATACTCGATACCTATACCTCCAGGCTTCATTATTTTTCCGACTGGTTACATAATAATGTGAAGAAGGGTGTTGTGACCGATATTACAAAGGAGATCGGCGGTCAACCATTTGAAAAGGAAATAAATTTCATGACACGGAACAGGGATAAGTACAAACAACTGGCCTCTGATGAGTTCTTTATTCGAATTCAGAAGATTGAACAGGAAAATGAAACCCACAAATTTTTCTTTGTGCCTGAATCTGAAGTGGAACAAATAGAAAAACAAATACACAACGGAGATCTGATTGCCATTACATCCACCGTCGACGGACTGGATATTGCACATGTTACAATTGCTCTGCATCAGAACAACAGGTTACATATCATCCATGCTTCAAGTTCATTGGATAAAGTTGTAATTTCCGAGAGCCCTCTTGCTGAATATCTTGAAAAAAATGATTCACAGGATGGTATTATGATCGGAAGATTAGTCGAATAATATTTTCAGATCCGAACCAGATAATTCCCAGCTATTCGTATGCCTGATTTTTTTCATGATTATCAATCTCCACACTCCGGGAAAAGGTGTGATTCATTATCTGATAATATAAAGAATTTCCTTTCTGACCAGGAAAAGACATGGGAACTGCTAAGGATAAACTATGGACTGCTGGATAAAGTCAGAACCAGGGAATTTCATTTCGGTCATTTTAACATTAAAGCACAATTCAATCCTTCAAGGATAATCTCCTCATCAGCAAGGATCGATCCGGAATCCATTGCCGCACGCACATGTTTTTTGTGTAATGAGAACCTGCCCGGAGAACAGAAAAAGCTGGATCTTGGCACGGATTTCTTCCTGCTATGCAATCCGTACCCGATTTTCAGGGAACATTTTACAATTCCAACAAAAATTCATGTCCCCCAGGAGATAAAAGATCATTTTAGAAATATGTTGGTTCTTACTAAAAAACTCTCTGATTATACCCTTTTTTATAACGGCCCTCAGTGCGGAGCTTCAGCTCCCGATCATTTTCATTTCCAGGCCGGTAATAAATCATTCCTGCCGATCGAAAGGGACTATAACCATATGAAAGATGAAACGGTAAAGCCATGGTACAGCGATGGGGAAATCACCATATGGGGAATAAACACATACCCTGGAAAATTTGTCTCATTTGAATCGGGTCATATTGCATCCCTGTTAAAAGCGTTTGATTCCGTATATTCAGGTCTGAAAAACCATACCCGGAAAGAACATGAACCCCTGATGAATATTCTGTCTATTTATGACAACCAATCCTGGAGGATAATTATATTCCCCCGCGACAAACACAGGCCGTCGCATTATTATGAAAAGGGTAATAACAATATGCTTATCAGCCCTGCTGCAGTGGATTTCGGTGGCTTGTTGATTCTTCCCCGGGAAGAAGACTTCAGTAAAATATCAAAAGAAGATATTATTAATATCTTTAACCAGGTCTCCGTCAGTGACCGTCATTTTCATGAACTACGATCAGCCGTTCTGAGAAAAATGGAAAACAGAGGTGAGGAGTAACCATTCAACCAACGATATCATGAAGGAACCTTCTGTACAGGTTGGTATTATGAATGACCATGAGATTTCTTTTGTTCTGCGAGGCAATTTTTTGGTTTCAGGATACCGGCAGTCTTTCAGCGGCAGTTTTCATGCCCGAATCAATTCAGGAACCATTGAGATAGCAGGTATCGGGAATGACTTCCGCATAGAGGGTGAAATTGAATTCAAACCCGTCGATTACGGTAACTCCTTTTTTGTACTGCAAAACGTAACCATAGGGATAGATTTTCATTGGGAACAGAAGGAAGAGCAACGATTCAGGGGATCGTTGAAGCTACTCAAGGATGATACCTCGATTATCGCTATTAACACATTGCCTGTGGAAGATTATCTGCTTAGTGTTATTTCCTCGGAAATGAAAGCAACCGGTTCCCTTGAATTTCTGAAAGCTCATTCGGTTATATCAAGAAGCTGGCTGATTGCACAGATGAACAGGAGTTTAAAAACAGACGACCGTCCCGGAGATTATTTTCCGGAAAAAGGAGCCGATAATGAAATAATAAAATGGTATGGCAGGGAAGATCATAAGTTATTCGATGTATGTGCTGATGACCATTGTCAGAGGTATCAGGGAATTACAAGAGCGACCACTAAAACTGTCGGAGAAGCTGTCAAGAGAACCAGGGGTTTGGTATTACTGTATAATAATCGTGTCTGTGATACACGCTTCTCAAAATCTTGCGGTGGCATCAGTGAATCATTTGAGAATGTATGGGAGTCGGTCAGGCATCCTTATCTGACCAAAGTAATTGATTATAACAGAAAAATCAAGAATTTTGATCTTGATCTTACAAGGGAAGAAGCAGCAGATCAATGGATAAGAAGCAGTCCTCCTGCTTTCTGCAATACAACTGATGAACGGATCCTTTCCCAGGTATTGTTGGATTATGATAGGGAAACAACCGACTTTTACAGGTGGAAGGTTGAATACAGCCAGGAGGAGATTAGCGAGATCATAAAGCAAAAATCAGGTATGGACTTCGGTAAAATAATTGACCTTGTACCGGTAGAGAGAGGTTGTTCGGGAAGATTGATTAGACTGAAAATTACCGGTGCCGAAAGAGAGATGATTGTCGGGAAAGAACTTGAGATACGAAAGCTTCTTTCACATTCCCATCTCTACAGTGCAGCTTTTACGGTCGACCGAATGCAACCTGTCGACGGGATTCCTATGGGGTTTGTACTTACCGGTGCCGGATGGGGCCATGGTGTGGGACTTTGCCAGATCGGTGCGGCAGTAATGGGAGATAAAGGGTACAGTTACGATGAAATCCTGAAGCATTATTTCACCGGTGCAAGGATTTCCTGCTATTACTAAAAGAGATATGACCACAAGAATAAGCTTACAAAAGAAAGAAAGAAGAAATCCCTGGGCCTGGGTTCCTTCACTGTATTTTGCCGAAGGTATTCCCTATGTCATCGTAATGACTGTCTCCGTTATCATGTACAAAAAACTAGGGATATCAAATACAAAAATTGCATTGTATACAAGCTGGCTATACCTGCCCTGGGTTATTAAACCGGTATGGAGCCCGGTCGTTGATATACTGAAAACAAAAAGATACTGGATTGTCATAATGCAATTGATTGTGGGTGCCGGTCTTGCAGGTGTGGCACTGACGATTCCTGTTTCTATGTTTTTCCGCTATACTCTTGCCTTTTTCTGGCTTCTTGCTTTCAGTTCCGCAACACATGATATCGCTGCCGATGGATTCTATATGTTAGGACTTACCAAACACGAACAGGCATTCCATGTCGGGATCCGAAGTACGTTCTACCGGTTTGCCATGCTGACCGGCCAGGGGCTACTGGTCATTCTTGCCGGTTATCTCGAAACATCCACAGGCCTTCCTCCTGTTGATATAGAAGTTTATTCAAAAACGGAAACAAAAACTGCAACCCGATTCGAACCCGATTCAATTCCTGTACCTTTGGAAATGGAATACCAATCTGTTGCTTTTCAAAACAAAGTAATTAATATCGGCACCTTCCCGATGCAAAGGAATGAAGCCGATTCTCTTACCAACCTGGTAAAAGAGTGGAACATTGAACAGGGCTTTTATCATGAAGAAAAAAGCCGGGCTATCGAAGCAGGAGGGGAAGAGACCTGGTGGAGCCGAAACATCGCCGGAAAACTGGAATCATTCCTGAAAAAGCATTTCGGATCCAAGTCTGTAACCGGAAGGGAAGAAACTACGGGGAATGTTGCCATCGGATATTTTCACCTTTCCAAAGCACCGGATAATGGAAAAGAAATAATCGTAAATCTTGGCAGGGAGAAGGGAGATAAAAGCATAGCGCTGGTTGAAGGTTACCGGTTCGTTTTCAATGAAATGAACTGGAATATCCCGGCATTTTTTGTCATTCAATTGGACCCCAAACTGGATACAGAGACATCTGCGTTCTTCAAAGCCCGCTCCGGTAACATCCCGCTGGCCTGGTCGGTCACCTTCATTATCTTGGCCGGCCTGTTTTTACTTTTCTTTGCATATCACAGGTTTATCCTGCCCTATCCCCCTTCAGACGGACCGGCCATAAGCGGGGAAAAAAGCAGATCGGACTTCTTCAGGGAATTTGGCAGGACATTCACCTCGTTTTTCAGAAAAAGGGAAATAGGAATCATACTTGCATTTTTACTGCTTTACCGGCTGGGTGAATCGCAACTGGTTAAACTGGCCTCGCCTTTCATGCTCGACGCACAGGAATTTGGAGGACTGGGGCTGACCACCGGAGAACTGGGACTGGTATACGGTACGGTCGGCATGATAGCCTTAACGGTCGGGGGACTTTTGGGAGGATTTCTCGCAGCCCGTAACGGATTAAGGTACTGGATCTGGTGGATGATAATAGCCATGAACCTTCCCAACCTGGTGTACGTATACCTGTCACAGGCCCAACCCGAATCAATTACCATAATCTATATATCCGTTGCACTGGAACAGTTCGGATATGGATTCGGATTTACCGCATACATGTTGTTTATGATCTATATATCCGAAGGAATACATAAAACAGCACATTATGCAATTGCAACCGGTTTTATGGCCCTCGGGATGATGATCCCTGGCATGATAAGTGGCTGGCTGCAGGAAATCATCGGTTACTCCAGCTTTTTTATATGGGTGATGTTCTGCACAATCCCCGGCTTCCTGGTTATGATTTTTGTTAGAATCGATCCGTCATTCGGTATAAAAAAAGAATAGACCATGACTTGTATAAAAAATACAAGTTCAGGTTGATATACCTTATTATTCTCTGGAGCAATTATGTTCTGTGTGGATTCGGGAAAAAATCAAAATCCCATTTTCCCGGTCCGGAATACATTTGCAGATAGTACAATTTATGAAAAAAACCGGAATTTCAACATCTGTTATCCGATTAGGATTATTCAGGATATTCTTTATTTTTTGCTCAGCATATTTTCTCTTAATGGGTGCAGGATTGGCTCTGATCCCATATAAACTCATCGAAGGATTTGCCGGTAATAATGTCAATCCGACTATGATCGGTATACTCCGGGGCGCAGGGGGATCTATTATTCCCTATTCACTGCTGTACCTTATACTGGCTGTTAAACCTTTTGGCAAGAAATGGGCCTTATATGTCATAGCGTTCGCAAATTGCCTGGCAATAATTTTTGATATCATATCGGTTGTTATAAATGAATATACCTTTCAGTATGCGTTGATTGATATACCAGCCGAATTGATTAGTCTTACTGGAGTAGTATTGATCTGGAATCAGGCAAATAACTAACAAAAATTAATTAAACACATGAAATATTTTATCGTTCTGTTTCTAATCCTTTCTTTCCAATCGATTCAATCGGTTTCACACTCCCGGGACCTGAGACAGAAGGAACCACCTCCGTATGCAGGATGCGGGAAAGAATGGGTCGACTCTGTTTTCAGTATCCTCTCCCCTGAGGAAAGGATCGCACAACTCATCTTTGTAGCCGCTTATTCTGATCATATGGTTTCGCACGAAGTCGCCATTACCGATCTAATAAGGGATTATAAGATCGGGGGACTGATATTTTTTCAGGGTGATCCTTTAAAACAAGCTGAACTGACCAATTTCTACCAGTCCCAATCCAAGGTCCCTCTGCTGATAGCAATGGATGGTGAATGGGGACTGGGTATGAGACTTTCTGATATTGCGGATTTTCCGTACCAGATGAGCCTGGGGGCAATACAGGATGATTCACTGATTTATGAGATGGGAAGTGCTATAGCAGCACAGTGCAAAAGGCTGGGAGTTCATGTAAACCTTGCTCCTGTGGTTGATATAAACAATAATCCCGAAAATCCCGTGATAAATTTCCGGTCTTTCGGGGAAGATAAATTCAATGTCGCCGGTAAGGCAGAAATGTATATGAAGGGTCTGCAGGATAATGGAATTCTTGCAGTCGCCAAGCATTTTCCCGGACACGGGGATACAAACGAAGATTCCCATTTTATCCTGCCTGTACTGGATCATAGTGTTGAACGTATTGACAGCCTGGAATTATATCCTTACAAAAGATTAATTGAGATGGGACTTGGGGGGATAATGACTGCCCATCTGAACATTCCGGCGCTGGATTCCACCAGAAATCTTGCCTCAACATTATCCAAACCTGTAATAACCGGACTCCTTAGGCAGGAACTGGGCTTCGAAGGGTTGATATTTACAGACGCCTTGAATATGAAGGCGATAACAGATTATTTTCCTCCTGGCGTGGCTGATGCGAAAGCCCTCCTGGCTGGTAATGATATCCTTGAATATACAGAGGATGTGGCCCAGGCTATTAAGGAAATTGAATCCCTGATCGAATCGGGACAGATTACCATGCAGGAAATCGACAACCGGTGCAGAAAGATCCTTACGCTGAAATACTGGGCAGGACTCGACAACTATTCTGATATCGAAACGGACGGATTGATCCATGATTTAAATCCGGTATCCTCTGAGTTGCTCAACCACAAACTTGTCAAAACTTCCATTACCGTATTAAGGAATAAGCAGGATCTGGTACCGCTGAAAAACCTAGAAAAGACAAATATCGCAACTTTAGCTGTGGGAGCTAAGGCTCTTACACCCTTCCAGCTAATGCTCGATAATTATACGAAAATGACCCACTTCTGCTGGCACGAAAATTCAGATTCGCTCTATACTGAAGAACTGATCAGCAACCTTAAAAGGTTTGATTTGATTATAAGTGGAGTTGTAAACCTAAATCAGAGAAGTGATAAACAATACGGTATTACTGAAAGAATAAAGGAATTAATGAAGCGGGTAGGCAATCTGGATCGCACAATTACGGTCGTGTTTGGTAATGCATATTCATTAAATTCCTTAAGTGGGATAGAGGAATCGGATGGCTTAATAGTTACATACCAGGATAACCGACTTTTTCAGGAACTGGCAGCCCAACTGATTTTTGGCGGTTTCGGTGCAACAGGAAAATTGCCGGTCAAAGTAAACCGGCATTTCCTTGCAGGAGATGGCCTG
Organism: Bacteroidales bacterium; assembly: GCA_020353115.1. Classification (GTDB taxonomy): domain Bacteria; phylum Bacteroidota; class Bacteroidia; order Bacteroidales; family VadinHA17. The sequence goes on along the minus strand of CP070687.1, from coordinate 2,589,646 downwards.
AACACAGAGGATGGTATCCGTTTGCAATATGCCATTCCTGAAGCAGTCGGGATGAACTCTACATACATGAACCGTGCCATCGATTCTGTCGCAGAATTCGGAATCAGAAAGAAAGCATTCCCTGGATGCCAGGTACTGGTGGCAAGAAAAGGTGTGGTGGTTTTCCATAAGACCTATGGATACCATACCTACAATAACCTGATTCCTGTCCAGAAGAACGATCTTTACGATTTCGCCTCAGTAACGAAAATCACCGGACCATTGCCCGCCATGATGAAATTGTACGATGAGGGTAAGTATACGCTGGATGATCCGTTTTCATCCATGTGGCCTGATTTCAAAAAAGGAGATAAATCAAATATTATTATCCGTGATATCCTGGCTCACCAGGCAGGATTAATAGCCTGGATCCCATACTGGCAAAAGACCGTCAGACAAAACGGATCTTACAGGTGGCATACAATAAAGAGGGATTCTTCTTCTAGATACAATGTGAGAATATCAGAAGATCTTTATTTGCATAAAAACTACAAACAGAAAATCTACAGGGCAATCAGAAAATCATCCATGAGGGATACCAGCGATTATCTCTATTCGGGATTGTGCTTCTATCTCTTTCCGGAAATAATTCAAAACCTTACAGGTGTTGGATATGAAACGTATCTTAAAAAGAATTTCTATCAACCGCTCGGAGCGTATACCATTATCTTTAATCCATACCTTGAGTATCCGGTACACCGTATTATTCCAACGGAAAATGACGATTTCTTCAGGATGAGACAAATTCATGGATGGGTTCACGATGAAGGCGCTGCTATGATGGGTGGTGTGTCCGGCAATGCAGGCCTGTTTGCAACGATCAATGATCTTGCTAAACTAATGCAGATGTACCTACAGATGGGGACCTATGGAGGTGAAGAATACATTTCCCGTCAAACCATGAAAGAATTCACCTCTTGCCAGTTCCCGGATAATAAGAACCGGCGTGGCCTGGGCTTTGACAAACCGTTAATTGACAATACCAGTTTGCCACCGGATGAAGCCTACCCTGCTGTAAGTGCTTCTTCGGAAAGCTTCGGACATTCCGGATATACCGGAACCTTTACCTGGGTCGATCCTTCCGAAGAATTGTTGTACATCTTCTTTTCAAACCGTGTTTATCCTACCCGGTATAACGAGAAAATCTATGACCTGAATATAAGGACCTCCATACAACAGGCACTCTATGATGCGATAGAAGAATGAAACAGAACGGGGAAAATGGTTCCGGAAAATAATTTTAACTTTAGTATTTTATACTAAAAATCAAGCACTGCCCCGATTATGAGGATTGGATTATTTCGTATGGAACTTCAGAACCTGGTTGAATTCAGTATCACGAGATCCAATGAACCTTTTATAACATGCAGTTCCGAATCGCTGTTCCTGGATGAACCAGTGTTTGATCTCTTCCTCTCCTGTTTTGAAAAAAGCAACAAGCTTTTTGACTACAACGAACCAACAAAATACAATACTCGAAAAATCTTTCCGCTGCTAAATGAGTTAAAGTCTTTTGAAAAGGAAATAGAAAGCCTTAAAAGTCAGGATTCCTTCACGGATTTTCTAAAGAAAAAAAGTATGGGTTTGCAATTTCTTGAACACGTTGAGAAAGATGATCCGAATTGGAAGGTGAACTGGAAGAAATACCGGCAGGAAATAACAGATGTATGCCAAAAATTCATATCCCTTGTCAATCGCTGTTGTACGGAAGATAAAGTGCTTTGGGTGAAGGGATATTGATGGGAGTAAACGTATTGTAGTCAGTTGGCAGCATTAAGTGAATAGCGAACAGTGACGAGTGACGAGGAGCTGTTAAAGAGGAATGCAGTCTATAGTCTCCAGTCGGCAGTCTCCAGTGCGAGATTTTTGAATCAGGTTTCTCTTTTCTCTTCGAAATTCGACATTCTTTATTCCGTTTTCCATATTCAAATTTGCATCAATCATACAATTGAGGCTTTTTTGTCTTTAAACTTTGAAAGTCGTGCCTCGATTTCAGTTCAGGGTACTACTTTGCAGCCAAAACATATTCGCAGCCCGAACTTTCACGAAGCGATCCCTATAGGAAAGTCGAGCTACGATTGGGATTAAGGGACTGTGACCGGAGGAAGTGGCGGGATGCTGGGAGGAAGTATGCTGTAGACTGTTGGTAGCACCTAGTTGGGCAGTAGTTTGCCATCAGCAGACAGATGAGAAAAAGGTTGATGAAATGAGATGATGGTTAAACGATTGTCATACAATTGTAGGATATCGGAGTGATCGTAGTGAAACGACCGCAGGGAAACGAATGAACATCTTATGACTTTCGGGCTCTTCGCAAAGAATGATCCGAAAACCGCTCTGGGATTACTAGTGAGATTCTACCAACTAAGTGAGCAAATTTCACTAGCGGCAGCGAAAGCATTATATGATCCGCCCGGTTGCGATGAGTGAATCTCATGCCACCTTAAAAACTTTCTTCACTCTTGCAACCATTTGATTTTCCGTTAGCCGGTCTGATGACTCAACACCCTTCAGTTTATTTGTAAATGATTTTTCTCTCTGGTATACCTTTTTGAGATTTTTTTTGGCATCCGCAGGTCCGAAAATATATATGCCGTTTGCGTCTCTTGTTCTTTTAAGTATGGAATTAAAATATTCTTTTAGCTGGTGGTTCTTTCGTTTTGTTTTTTTCTTTTGTGGATTTATAAACATTCCGCCCAGTCGGGAATAGGATTTGGTTTCACCTTTAAAGCGCACTCTTGTTTCAACATTTGATTCGATTTTTTCAACATGTTCATTACCGTTAACTAATGTAATGATGTAGGCTTTTTCATTATCAAGCCAGATTCCTACATTTTTTTCCATAAGCCAGGTGTATTTAATGTTTTGATAACGCCAAAAGGAATGCAACTTCCTTCTATTTTAAAGAACGCGATAAGATTTCTTATCATATACTAAATATACGATTTTATGAGCCGAAAGGCAAGTATTTTTTAATATAATAATCCCGTCCTGGGTTGTCTCCTCAATAGTTGTATCTTTGACATGCCTTTACCTGACTGTAATCCAAAAAAAAAGAAATTAACCGGATAACAGATTGATTTTTTTTGTTATTTAAATCATTCTTTTCAATTCAAAATTCTGAAATATTATATTGTGACAGCAATTACTCCTGTTATAAAGGAAATGATATTTATTAAAGTGTTCATCCCGAATGAAATGGAATATTGTTCAATTGATATAATGGATAGCAGGATTGCCGGGAATTTCATGAGATCATCATCACGAGATTTCTTTTTTCTACCTTTACGATATTCTTCTTTTTCAGTCTTCGAATCAACAAAACAACAGTTACAGTATAACTCTTAAATTATCTATCGATGAAAAACCGAATCCTATTGTTAATGCTTGTTTTCCTTGGCAGTAGTACACCTGAACTTTTTGCAGGTGGAATAAACACGGAAGACACCAAATTATTAAGCCAGCCGGCTGTCAGTCAAAACCATATTGCTTTTGTATATGCTGGAGACCTGTGGATTGCAGATCAGTCTGGCAAGAATCCGCACCGGTTAACCTCCGATGAAGGAGTAGAATCGGAACCGTTCTTCTCTCCCGATGGCCAATTGGTCGCATTCAGCGCCCAATATGACGGGAATACCGATGTATTTATAGTACCTGTAACAGGAGGAATTCCCAAAAGGCTTACGTGGCATCCCGGGACCGACCTTGTAAGAGGTTTTACACCCGACGGGAAATCCGTCTTGTTTATTTCTTCCCGGCACGATTATTCAGGCCGCTATACCCAGTTGTTTACCATATCTCTGGAAGGAGGATTTCCCGTTCAATTGAAGATACCGAATGCCTATAAGGCCAGTTATTCACCAGACGGGACACAGATGGCATATACTCCTCTGAGGGAAGTTTTTCTGCAGTGGAAGAACTATCGCGGAGGATCGGTTGCAACCATCCGGATCATTCGCTTTTCTGACTTTGCAGTTGAGATAATACCGCAGCCTGAAGGAAGGTGCAACGATACCGATCCGATGTGGATCGGTGACAAAATATACTTCCGGTCCGACAGGAACGGTGAATTTAATATTTTCTCATTTGATCCAATGTCCCAAAATATCCGTCAGATAACCACCCATGAAGATTTCCCTGTTCTCAATGTATCAGCCGGTTCGGGAAGGATCATTTATGAACAGGCAGGTTATCTTCATCTTCTTGATCTTTCGGATAACCGGTCACAAAGACTTCAGATCGGTGTTGCTGCAGATCTGCTGGAATTGAGACCAAGATATGTCAAAGGGACACGATATATCCGGAATGCCGATATATCTCCCTCCGGAGCACGGGCTGTATTTGAATTCAGGGGTGAGATTATCACGGTTCCTGAAAAGAAAGGAGATCCCCGCAATCTTACCCTGACAACAAATGCTCATGAACGGTCGCCGTTATGGTCTCCGGATGGAAAAAACATTGCATTCTTTTCCGATGTATCGGGTGAATATGAACTTTATGTGAAATCACAGGATGGTGAAGGTACACCCAAAAAATTCAAGCTCAACGGAACCGGATTTTATACCATGGGGTACTGGTCACCCGACAGTAAAAAGATTACATTCAGTGACAACGGGCGTAACCTGTACTGGATTAATATCGAAACCGGACAAATAACAAAAATCGGCAGTGAATATTTATATTCTCCGGGAGCCTTCGGGAATATGTTTGGAACCTGGTCCCCCGACTCGAAATGGATCACCTATACCCTGAATACAAAAGCCTATTTCGAGCAGGTTTTCATCTATTCACTGGAACAGAATAAATCGTATCCTATTACCGATGGATTAAGCGATGTAAGTAATCCGGTAATTGATCCCAGCGGTAAATATATTTACTTCTTCTCCTCTACCGATGCAGGTCCTGTTAAACACTGGTTCGACCAGTCTACTGCAGATATGAGAATGACAAGTAATATATACCTTGCCACATTGCGAAAAGATATAGAATCTCCCCTGTTCAGGGAGAGCGATGAGGAAAAACCGGATGAAGAGAATTCCGGACAGGAGGAAGAAAACAATAGCAAAGGCAAGAAGGATAAGGATACAAATACGGAAGGGGAAGAGACAGCATTTACGATTGATTTTGAAGGGATCAACGAACGCATCATTGACTTGCCCGTTCGTTCGGGTAACTATTCCAATCTCCAGATCGGGGATGAAGGAAAGATCTATTTTCTTGAGGCGCCCCTGACATCCGGAGGTCGGTCCGGCTCGGATACAAAACTGAATATGTATGATCTGAAGGAACGTAAAAATGAAGTCATTCTAACCGGATTAAACGACTACATAATCTCCGGCGATCATAAGAAAATCCTTTATCGATCAGGCTCTACATGGGGAATCATCAGTTCCTCCGGTTCACATAAAACCGGGGATGGAAGAATTGATACCGAGGCCGTAGAAGTACGGATCGATCCTGTTGCGGAATGGCAGCAGATCTTTGATGAAGCATGGAGAATAAACAGGGATTATTTCTACGATCCCGGGATGCATGGTGCAGACTGGAACGCCATGAAAGAAAAATATGCCACCTTTCTCCCCCATTTATCATGCCGGAGTGATCTGAACAGAGTCATCCGTTGGATGTGCAGCGAAGTGTCCGTCGGTCATCACCGTGTAGGAGGAGGCGATTACCTTCAGGACCCCGACCGTGTCGGAGGTGGATTGCTGGGCGCCGATTATGCAATTGAGAATGGCAGATACAGGATAAAAAAAATATACGGCGGACTGAACTGGAATCCTGACCTGAGATCACCGCTGACTGAACCAGGTGTAAATGTCTCAACTGGTGAGTACCTGCTTGCCGTTAACGGGAATGAACTGTCCGGTTCAATAAATATCTACAGCCTGTTCGAAAATACTTCAGGCAAGATCGTTGAGTTGACCATTGGACCAAATCCAAATATGGCAGGATCCAGAAAAACTAAAGTAGTCCCTGTTTCGAACGAGGGGCGACTTCGTAACCGCGACTGGGTTGAGGGTAATCTGAAAAAGGTGGATGAAGCAACCGGTGGAAAGGTTGCATATGTATACGTTCCGAATACGGCCCGCGCCGGACATACCTATTTCAAACGCTATTTCTTTCCGCAATCGCATAAAGATGCAGCCATAGTTGATGAACGGTTTAACGGTGGCGGCCTGATCGCTGACTATTACATCGATATACTCAACCGGCCATACCAGAGCTACTGGAACATGCGGTATGGAGCAGATCTGAAAACTCCCAGTGCATCCATCCAGGGACCAAAGGTTATGATCATTGATGAAACGGCAGGATCAGGTGGTGATATGCTCCCATGGATGTTCCGTAAATTCAAAATGGGAAAATTAATCGGCAAGAGGACATGGGGCGGTCTGGTCGGAACACTTGGTTATCCCATACTGATGGATGGCGGTTACGTTTCAGCACCCAATTTGGGTATCTGGACAGAAGATGGATTTGTGGTCGAAAATGTGGGTGTGCCACCCGATATCGAAGTTGAACAATGGCCCGCTGACGTGATCAATGGCCATGATCCGCAACTGGAAAAAGCAATTGAGGTGATTCTGGAAGAGCTGGGAAAAAATCCGCCAAAAAAACCGGAAAGACCACCGTATCCGGTCAGGGTAAGGAAATAAAGACAGATAAAGGATTGTATTCAGAGTACACGGCCCAGAGTATACAGTTCAGAGTTCTGCCGCAGGCCTGTCAGCCGACAGGCAGGCATTCCTTCGGAAAGAGTCAGACCTTCAGGCCGGGAGACGGAATAAAGAAAGGGTGTGCTGAAGAATGATAGATTGAGGAAGGGTGAATAATGAACAACAAAGTAGTAAATCTGGTCACCTGTTACTTCATTTGGTACTAATTACAGGCTTCTTCGCCAGAATGACTTTATATTCCCAGAGTCCCTTCTTAAGGGTTTTGTACTGTAAAAAACCACTCCTGTAATGATGCTTTGCAAACCGGGTGGTATTATGAAACATATTGTAACCAACTGAGCCGATCGCCCCGAAGAGCGAATACAACCACATTCGTCTGGCAGTCGGAATAATCTCATTTGTATAATCATGGACTGCAACATCTGTAAAACCGGATATAACCAGCAGGGTTTCGAAGCGATTCAGGGTTTCCAAATCGTGTATGGCCCATAAGCTCAACCAGGACTTCAACAGGGGTTGCTTTTCAGAGGGGAGGTCAGTAGTTTTGAAATAATCGGCCAGTACAAGTCTTCCGCCGGGTTTAAGTATCCGGTAAGCTTCATTCAGGAATGCCTGTTTATCTGTTGCTGTACCGGTACTTTCCAGTGCCCATATTACATCAAACCGGTCGGGTTCGTAGCCCGTCCGTTTATAATCGGCGACTTCAAATTTCGTCAGGTGCCCAAGGTTTTTCCGGGAAGCATATTCACCTGCAGCCTGGGCCTGTTTACTGCTGAGCGTAATACCCAGAACATGACACCTGTATTCAGAGGCAAGGTATATTGCCGGTCCCCCTACCCCACATCCGGCATCTAGTACAAAATCCGAAGGTTTGATGCCGGCATGAACGGCCAGTACTTCACTGGTATGCCGAAGTGCCTGTCCGAGATTCCTGACACCTTTCTCCCAGATTCCGTAGTGGATAGAGAACTCTTCGTTCAATTTCCAAAAGCGTCGGTAATGTACTTCCGTCTGGTCATAGTAATCGGCTATATCCCGGTTGGAAAACATATCCTGCTTTGTCAATTACTGAATTTGGTATCTAAGCGATAATGTTCAATTCGTCAAGTGGTGTTGCCTATTGTGGAGTTCCTGAGTCAGCCATTCCTTATGCCGAACTGGCCGGATTTACGGATAAAGTCTGATATGGGTCTTGTGAAATGCAATCCGGACGGCTTTTGGGATTATGTAGTTCCGGCCACCCGTTCTACAGGGCCATATGACAATCCACACAAAGATATTCTTTCCATGCTTCATCAATATCAACAGGATGCCTGAATTCAAGGGATTCGAAAACGGTACCTACTTCAAGGGAATCCGGTTTCCCCTGGGCATTAATTGTATGACATAGATTACAATCCTTGGATATTACATTCCCTTCTTCATTTGCATGGTTATCATTATGACACCTGAAGCACCCGTTATATTCTATATGCCCGATGTGGTTGGGATATACATCCCATCTCACCTGCATTTCCGGAAATATGTTATTCATAAATTCATTCTGCAATCCTGAAATAGCCTGGTTTATCAGATCCGGGGATTCCGCAGAAAGTTCAGAATAGTTCTCTGCATAGAAATCTTTAATTCGCTCCTCGATAAACAACATGGCAGTATCCGAATCTTTGAATATTTCATTCACGATCTCCATAGCAAGATCTTTTATGCGGGGCAACTTGGGTATAATACCGGCGGTCAGTGCATTATTAATGAAAAAACCGGGAGTCTGGTAATCGTGTGATGGCCGGTTGTGGCAATCCATACAGTCCATTACACGCTTTTCCAGCGAATCTATTTGTGCCTGATCCAGAGGATAATCCTGGTCCTGGTACACTGTACTTTTCCCAGTACTGATATTTGTATACCTTACCCATGGAAGATATTCCCTGAGTTCATCCTCGGCTATATATTCAATCTTCACGTCAGGATTGATATGCCAGTGTATTCCTTCCTGTAAACCGAACGCACTATAACTGGGTCCGGTTTTCATCTGGGTACTGATATCCCATTCGGTGTTCTCCTCATCCATAAGGTAATACCTGTGCAACCGGTGCTGCCTGGCATAAAACTGTTCAGGCCAGTGACATCTTTCACAGGTTTCCCTGGCCGGCCTTAAATTCGTGATTGGTGTCGGGATCGGTCTCGGGTATTTATCAAATGTTACGGAATAAACCTGGTATAAACCCGAGAGCTTGGAACGTACATACCAGTCCGCTCCGGGTCCGACATGACATTCGACACAAGCCACCCTGGCATGTGGGGAGTTCTGATATGCAGTATATTCCGGTTTCATTACTTTATGACATAACTTACCGCAAAATTCAACGGATTCAGTATAATGAAATGCCTCGTAACTTCCTATTGCAGAAAGGAATAGGAAGAGGATTGTCCCGGTAATGAAAATAACGAACGCATTCCTGTGTTTCGGATCATTGAAATCAACACGGGGCCATTTAGGTTCGGGAACCGTTTCTCTTTTCCTGTCTCTCCGTACCTTTCTCCACATACCAATCGGTATCAGTATCAATCCGACTATTAGAAAAACAGGCAAAACCATGTAAATGAAGATACCTAGATATGAACTGCCCTGGTCGAGAATGGTGGAAATAATAAACAGGAAAACGATCATAAACAAACTGAATAAAGCAACAACTGCTCCGATCATGGTTGGCCAGCTGTAAAAAGATCTTGGTAGTTTCATAACTATGGATTAAGAATTGTGGTGATTAAAATACTCAAAAAGAATATCGTTTCAAAAGATCTCATGAATAAATCCAAATTCTGATTTGCTTAAAATCAATTAAATCATACCCGAACCTGATGCCGACTTGTTATTTTTCAATATATGTTAATGATTTGTAACTTTGTATTTCTTAAAGCAACCATTATAATTCATATTACATTATAACCGGAGTCGGGATATGTTGAATTAATTGAATATTGTGGTTTTTATCAAACCGGGCATACATTCCGGAAAACCGCGGACAAGCCAGAGCCGGAAGAGCTCATATAGAATATAATATCTGATAACCAGCGGGTTGGGAAGATGATACCGATTTTTTATATCATTCAGAACCTTTATCTGGATTCTGTTTTCGATTGCTCCAATTTGCAAAACCAGTTGTTTATTAGTAACCTTGTGAAAAATAGAACGTTAATATGTACATGGAAAAGAAAGGAAAGAGCATATGGCAAAAGCTGAATCCTTTCTCTGAGTTGATTGAGGCCAGAAAGCAGTATAAAAATCTTCGCAAGAAAGGCAGTTCTCTCAATAGTGAATTGAAGGAGCTGGAAGAGAAGCGGAAAAAAATGCTTTATGTCAAGCATTAGGCACTGCTGTCCTCATGCTAAAACCCGATCCATGACATCCGCACGCTTATAATAACTCCCAAAAGCTGAATTCCAACATTCCCTGAAAACGGACCTGCGTTCCCGTGATCATGTATCTATTTCCTGATGATGGTCGATATTTCAGATATCGTCCTGATTATCTTGCCATTGGCAGTCCTCAGCTGCTCCATTGATTCTGCATGCTTCACCAGTGTATTGCTGGTCTGCTTGCTGAATGTTAGGCTTTCCTGAATGAACTTCAATGCTTCTGCCTTGAATTCATTTAACCTGATTATTTCTTTAGTAAGTTCTTCAAGCACCTCCTCCAGGGCCTTGATTTTATCTTCCATTGTTTTGAATTTATAGAGGTTAAATCTACAAAATGAAAAACGACTAACCAAAGTTGTTCTTCACAGGAATTCCCGTTTCTGCCGACCAGGCATTATGCAATTGGGCCTCACCTGGAATGTCGGAAGAGACATCCTGTAGATTTGAAATATTCAAGACATTACTACTGATACCTCAGTGCTTCCGCAGGATTAGTCCGTGCCGCTTTTATTGCCTGATAACTGATCGATAACCAGGCAATAACCAGGACTATTACTAGGGAAAACAGGTAGGGAAGCGGTGACCAGGGGATTCTGAAATAGAAATTTTGCAGCCAGGCTTTCATAACAAAATAACCCACCGGCCAGGCAATAAGAGTAGAAATCATTACGAGAAAAATAATTTCCTTGGACTGCAGTCTCAGGATTGTGGTTGGTGAAGCTCCGTTCACTTTCCTGATCCCTATTTCTTTGGTTCTCTGTTCCGCTGTAAACGAAGCCAGTCCATACAATCCAAGACTTGCTATCAGTATGGCAAGAAATGAAAATATCATGGCTAAAATACCGGTTCTCCTGTCTTCCTGGTATTTTGAGCTGAAGTCCTCATCCATAAAGAAGGAAAGCATCGGATCGTTATCAGAGAATTCCCGCCACACCTGTTCAATCCGGGCAACCGTCTGCTTGATATTTTCAGGGAATAACCGGATGGATATATAACCCCAACTGACATCTTCCTGTTTTATAATAAGAATAGCAGGCAGGATACGGTCGTGCAATGAATGGAAATGGAAATTTTTCACAATCCCCAAAACATTCATGTAGTTAACATTTCCCTCCTCATCAGCAGGTACGATAAATCTAAACTCATATGGAGCCTCAAGTCCGAATTGATTTACCGCACTCTCATTAACCAGGCATGCCATACTGTCCGAAGCGAAATCTTCGGAAAAAAAACGACCCTCAATTACTTCAATTCCATATGTATCAGCAAACCGATCATCCACCCGGAAGGTCTGCATCAGGTAGGAATTCTCTGTGGGCTCACCCTCAATCCAATAGGCGTTATAGTTGTTCGTATGGCCGGGTGTGGCTGTGGAATGAGTAACATTCATTACACCGGGCAGCTTTCTGACCTCATCAATGAATGTCTTTCGTTGTTCGCCCAGAGCAGATACTCTTCTGACAACCAAGAGGTTTTCTTTATCGAATCCAAGATCCTTATTGGTCATATAACGAACCTGTCTGTAAACAATCAACGTACTGAGGATAATGAAGATCGATACGGTCATCTGGAACACAACCAGGATGCTCCTCAGAATTCCACTCTTTACTCCCCGTTGAAGAGATCCCGTTAATACGGCTACAGGCCGGAAAGAAGCCAGGTAGAACGAGGGATACGTCCCCGAGATAAACCCCATAACAATTGCCAGGATGATTAAACCGGGAATTGTATACCATACCAGATAATCAATACGTAACTGGATATGAATTAAATTATTAAAATAGTTCATTAACAGTTCAACGATCAGAACTCCCAGAATAAGAGAAATAAAAGTCAAGACCATTGACTCAAAAAGAAACTGTATAATAAGTCTTTTTCTTGTTGAACCGACAACTTTTCTTATCCCGACTTCTTTTGCACGACCGGCTGATCTGGCTGTCGAAAGATTCATATAGTTGATTCCTGCGATAACCAGTATCAGAACAGCGATTATGGTGAATATAAATATGGTTTTTTTATCGCTGGCCGGTTTATGGGAATGCTCAATGGAAGGATCGAGGTGTATATTCAGGAGAGGTTGCATGAAGTATCCATAACTATTTCCCGCTCTGGCAAAATCTTCCATGGTTATTCCAAGGAGGCTTTCAACCTGGGGGCCCACGTTGTTCAATACTACCTCACTGATTTTTTCCTGTAATTCAGCAGAATTAACTCCTTTATTAACCAGGATATATGTATCGGGATTATTGGAAACCCAAAATCCATTATTAGCCCGGCTGCTCGTTACAAAAGAAATCAGCATGTTGAACTCAAAATGTGCATTTCCCGGCACATCCTCCATTACACCGGTAACAGAGTATAATACAGAATCCGTCCCCACCTTCATCATCTTACCGATCGGATCTTCATTCCCAAAGTACTTTTCAACTGAAGATCGGGTAAGCACAATGTTTCTTCGTGCCGACAGGACAGTTTTCGGATCACCGGTAATTAGCGGTATTGAAAAAATGTTAAAGAAAGTGGAGTCAGCAAGCATTATACCATCTTCCACATAACTTTTTCTTTCATGCTTTACGATCGTTTCTCCCCATTTTTCAAAACGAACGAAATCAAGTACTTCAGGGAGATCGGATTTGAGCGTCGGGCCTAGCGGATAACATGTC
>CP070687.1:2571541-2576747 GCA_020353115.1 Bacteroidales bacterium | reverse complement strand
CGGGTGAACAGAACTGGCCGGTCTGTGTTCCGAAATCTGTTCCGCATGTGAATACGGCATCGATCCTGTTGCCTGTTTCCCGGGAAATCTTATCCAGGTTTGGTAAGGCAATTTCTGTCTGTTTTTCAAATACCTGGTGAATATAATCCTGGCGCGTCAGGGTTGACATGTACCATTCCTGTACATCCCGGATTCCCTTCGGATGTTTCAGTTGCAGACCGGGTACAAGCGCAATATCTCCCAGTGCTGTTCCTCCGAACGAGGCAATAATACCCTTCCCTGTATTTGTAAGTCTGTCTGTTTCTGTTGCAATCCATTCCAGGTCCTCTCCCGAAATCGGGCCAAATTCCTGAAGGTTATTTTCAGGATCCATGTCTTCTTCTGCGAAAGGTTCCTGTCGTATTATGGCATTGAAGAAATAGGAGCCATCCGGCATAACGGCAGTCGGATCAACAGAAAGATCTCCTTCGGGATAAACATACAGATCTCCCTTGGTGTCTGTACTGGTGTTAAACATCCCTGGAAGCAATACCTCCTGGCCCCACCATGTCTTGAATTCTTTCCAGCCCTCGTTGGCTATACCGAACATGTTCTTCTTACCATACAATCCAACTACATCGATACCGATTAACTCACCAAGCTGGTCGTCGATATCACCCAGCATTTGGTACGGTTCAATCACTTTTACCGGTTTCCATTCCATCCCGTAATATCTTCTAAGTCCTTCAATGATCCTGACATGGATACCGGTTACACCCGTACTTCCGAAATCGACCGGGATACGATCGGGTGTCTTGTGATTGATGGTTGAATGGATGCGTTCATGTGATGTCATGATTTGTTGTTGTTATGATTCCAAAGATTTGTAAAACCTTTGAGATCTTTGTTGATTATTTATTTAATGTCAAACTGTCAAGCCGGTTAAACGGAAATTCAACAGATGGTGTTCGGGCTGTTTTCATGAATTCCTCCATCCGTTTTACGATGTCCGGGTATTCTGCCGAAACATCACGTTCCTCCCCGATATCATCCGTCAAATGATACAATTCGACATTCATGCTGTCTCTGAAAATATATTGCCTAACTCCCTTCCATTCTCCCATTCTCACCATTTGCTGGCCTCCGTAGGATGGGAATTCCATGTACAGGTAATCATGTTGTTCCTGGTTTTCCTGTCCTGACAAGGTTGGTAAGAAACTTATCCCATCGGTATCTTGAGGTGGTATAGCACCGGTAATTTCAGCAAGTGTAGGCAGAATATCCTGGAATGCACTTATATGATCGCTTACCATACCGGGATTTATCATTCCAGGCCATCTTGCGATAAACGGAACCCGGATACCTCCCTCATAAACACTCCCTTTCAGTCCTTTGAATTCACCGGCGCTTTTGAAAAACTCGGAATCAGATCCCCCCAACCTGTCATATGCAGGTCCGTTATCGGAGGTAAAGATTACCAGGGTATTTTTATCTATTCCCAGTTCCTTCAGATGATCCAGTATCCGGCCAATCCCTTTATCCATATGGGTAATCATGGCGGCATACCCAGCCCTCGGGTTGGGATGCTGAAGATAGCTCCTGTGAATATATTGCTCTTCCGGAATCACACCGATATATTCTTTCAGCGATTCTTCGGGAACCTGGATGGAAAGATGAGGGATAGTAAAAGGCAGATAAAGGAAAAACGGGGTGTTCTTGTTCCCTGAAATAAACTGAAGTGCTTCGTCGATGAAGAGGTCCTGTGAATATTGCTCCCCATAAAGTTCCCGGTTGTTCCCTTCAAGCCGGATAGTATCCTGGTTTCTGAGCAGGAACCTGGGGTAATGATTATGGGCATGCCGCTGGCAGTTAAATCCGAAAAAAAGATCAAAACCCTGTTTGTTGGGATCCCCTTCTGAACCTACCTTTCCCAAACCCCATTTGCCCACGGCTCCGGTTGCATAACCTCTATCTTTCAAAATTTCAGCAATGGTCAGAACACTATCCGGAATCGGCTTCTGTCCCTGGAATCCATCCCCTCCCTTCACTTCAAAATTATTTCGTATATATGAGTGGCCGGTATGTTTACCGGTCAATAAAACACACCTTGAAGGAGCACAAACAGGACTGCCTGAATAGTGACAGGTAAAACGGATTCCCTCCTCTGCCAACCGATCGATAAATGGCGTTTTAATGATTTCCTGTCCATAGCACCCCAGTTCATTATAACCCAGATCATCAGCTATGATTAGGATGACGTTGGGAGGATTCTTACTTTGTTGTTTATTATTACATGAATTTAAAAGAGCCAGAGAAATTCCGGAGACCGAAAAAAGCATAATGATAAAACTTTTTCTGGTAAACATGATTGACTTGTTTTTATATTCTGAGATAAGTTATTTGCTCATGTTAATAGTAGCCAAATTGTTCAACCAGATGGGACAACAATCTGACATTGTTTGCTTCTGTTTTCGGTGCGATAGAGCATGCTGTGCTCAGAATGAAACCTGGATATTTCTTTCCGACCGATAATCGTCGCCGAACATCTTCCCTGATGTATTTATCCGATCCGTTTAACAAGGTATTTACAGGATCTATGTTGCCTTTAATGAACATATCCTGGCCAATTCTTCTGAATGCATCCTCCAGTTCGACATTGCCGATAGGAGGCGGATCCAGGCACTCCAATCCACAAATACCGCTTTCTCTCATCAACTCAAGCCGGTCGTTAATGTGACCACAGGTATGAAGATAGGCAAACTTACCTTTCGTTTTAATAAAGTTTGTCAATTGCTTTATGTAAGGCAATTCAAATGACCTGTAAAACTCCGGCGATATGAATCCCATCCCGGTAAACGGTGAGGATACTTTTATCGCATCGACGTTCTTTGAACAGATGCCTTCAGCTAATTTCAGAATACCGTCTGTGAATTTCTGAAGGATGTTCTGACATTTATAAGGTTCCGTAACCAGGGAAATCAGGGCATTTTCATATCCCAACAGATCAAGCAGGTAATCAAAAGGTGAGGTCACTTCTCCGTGAATGGAGTATTCCCCCCTTACTTCTTTGTCAAGAATATCAAATATGCGGAAAGGATCACCCGGATCAATAAAGAAACAGCAATTTTTTGATACCGGGATGTAATCCGGTTCATCCGGGATTTCAGCTGCGGAAAACTCTGCAATATCTCTCCGCCGTGATTCCCTGAAATCGGCATAGGGTAAGTCATCACCGGGATAATATTCAGTGCGGTCGTGTAATACAGCTATTTCCATCCTCTCCTTCGTTTCAACTTTTCTTATCTTCGACCGCCAGTCTTCTGAATGGCCATATAATGAAACAAGTATACCATCAAACTTGAATTTATTCCTTAGAGTAAGAAGCGTTTCAGCATATTTTTCCGCATCGAACCAAAGTTCCATGGGTCTTATTCCGATTTCTTTTACCTGCCGTATCATAAAACCAACAGAGAACTGACACATAAGTGGGACCCGGTCGGGATGTTCCAGATTCATCGCTTTCAGTATCCTGTTACGGGAGGTCATTGAAGATTTTTCAATGTTTAGTTTTCAGTTGATTATGGCAATTATCATTAAAAGGACATTTTTGATGCAAAGATATCCTGAAAATCCCGGGACGATTCCAGGGATTTATGTCGGCAGATTTGAAGAATGTCTTCCCATTCTTCCTTATCCTGGAAAAGTGCCATTTTCGCTCCGATCAGGGCGGTATTTCCGATCCTGGTGATTTTTTCGACCGGGAACTCAAGTAATCCCAGGCGGCTGGCATTTTCAGGATTGATGAAATTTCCGAAAGCACCGGCAATAAAAATGCGTTCAATATGGGATTTATTCAAACCGATTTCACCTGCAAGGATTTCCATGCCGGCAGCAACGGCCCCTTTAGCCAGCTGGAATTCACGTATATCTTTTTGGGTCAGAACAACACCATTTGTCAACTCCACTTTTTCAGCTCCGCTTGTTATTTCCCCTGTTGGATTTATCATTCCCTTTTGCAGTAAAACGGCTATGGCATCCATCAGTCCGCTGCCGCATATTCCCCTTGGTTTTATGTTCCCGATCGTATGACAGGAGATTTCTCCGTTTACGATATTTACACTGGAAACAGCACCTGCTGAAGCCGTCATACCCATGCTGATATTTGTTCCTTCGAATGCAGGTCCGGCCGCTGTTGATGCACAAAAGATTTCATCCTTGTTTCCTGCGACAATTTCTCCGTTTGTGCCCAGGTCGATTAGGGCATATATTTCATCCCTGGATTGAATACCTGTTGCCATGATCCCGGCAAGTATATCACTACCTACGAAACTCCCTATGGCAGGATAGAAAATGATTTCCGTCCCGGTTAGTAGCTGGAATTCCAATTCTGCCGGGTCGATTCCGAAGAATACATGTTGCATTGATTCAAAAGGATACATGGATAGTGGAGTCAGATCAATACCACAGAATATGTGTTGCATTACCGCGTTGCCAACGATTACGATTTTGCAGGGAATATATCTCCGGTTTACAATAAGATCCCGGATAAGTCCTGTAATCGCGTTCCTGATGATATTCATTAATGATTCCTGGCCGTTCCGGTGAACTGCATATTCAATTCGGGACATGATATCTGCACCATACCTTGCCTGCGGATTCAGGATTGATTTTACATTAAGTATCTTCCCGTCCGATAAATTAACCAGCTGACCTACAATGGTAGTGGTACCCAGGTCAATGGCAATTCCATAACCGTCACGCGGAGTAAAGTTGAAATCGGTATTATCTGCCAGAACGAACGTTTCATATTGTTCTATTTCCAGTTCAACATCCTGTTCCACCCGGCACATACATGCAAGCCGGACATTTTCAGTAAGATTCAATTTTTCAGCATACCTTTCGTGGGATTGTGAGGTTTCAAGCTTTCCTTTCAGGACCTTTACACTGCATCTGCCACAGGTCCCTTTACCGCCGCAAGGAAATTCTACCCCGTGCTCGAACAAAATATCGGTGAGGGGTGTTCCTCTTCCTACTGCTTTTTCGATTCCCAGAGGTACCAGCTTTATTTGAATTTTATCCGACAAGACAAATAAGATTTAACCGGTTATGATATTGTGCCTGATAAGTCAGATTAATATCAGGTCTGATGTTCTAAATGCGTATCGTTTATCCCGTTATGCCAATACATTCGTTCGGCAGGCTGATAATCCAAAGCTTCCCGTTTTTT
>CP070687.1:2563293-2571441 GCA_020353115.1 Bacteroidales bacterium | reverse complement strand
TCATGTATAATATTAAAATTTCATTATTTCAAATTATTTCTTATTTTAACCATTCGTTTAAACAACGGGATCTGTGATGGGTAAAATCGGACAACTTGTTTTGAGGGGTGCGGTCTTTCTGACTATATTCTTATTCGTTCAACCGTTTCATTCTCAAACAAACAACTATTCCCGGCAAACACTTTTTGATCCGGATTCAACAATTCCGGTTGATTCCGAAATCACCATTGGTCAGCTTAAGAACGGGCTGACATATTATATTCGCGAAAATTCAAAGCCTGAAAACCGTGCACAATTATGGCTTGTTGTAAATGCAGGATCGATACTTGAGGATGATGATCAAATAGGGCTTGCGCACTTTACAGAACACATGGCCTTTAACGGGACGAGACACTTCAAGAAACATGAAATAATAAATTTTCTTGAATCGGTTGGAATGAAATTTGGCCCGGAGGTGAATGCTTATACAAGTTTCGACGAAACGGTCTATATGCTTCAGGTACCGACAATGAATCCCACGGTTATTGAAAAAGGGATCCAGATACTGGAAGATTGGGCGCACTGGGTAAATTTTGCAGATGAGGAGATTGAAAGGGAACGGGGGATTGTTATTGAAGAATGGAGACTTGGCAGAGGCGCAGATATCAGGATGTTTAATAAGCAATTACCGGTAATCTTCAAAGACTCACGCTACGCATCCCGATTACCTATCGGGAAAAAGGAGGTTTTAGAATCTTTCCATCCTGAAGCCTTAAAACGCTTCTATAAAGAATGGTACAGGCCGGATCTCATGTGTATAATTGCCGTGGGGGATTTCGACAAGTTATGGATGGAAAGCCTGATAAAGAAATATTTCGGATGGTTTTCGGGACCAAAAAATCCCAGGCCAAGAGAGAATTATCTTATGCCTGATCACGAAGAAACCCTGATAGCCATAGCCACCGATCCTGAAGCAACCAGCACGGGAGTTGCGGTATATTATAAATATGATCCTATGCCAATAAAGACCATTGGCGATTTCAAAAGGATTCTGATGGAACGAATATTTACCACAATGCTAAACAGTCGTCTATATGAGCAGATTAATCAGGTCAATCCACCATATCTTTTCGGTTACTCTGGTAAGAGCAGATTTGTACGCCTTAAAAGTATCTACTCACTCACCGCCGGAATCAAGGAAGATGGAATCATACAGGGTCTTGAAACATTGGTAACTGAAGCTGAACGGATAAAATTACATGGATTTACATCATCCGAACTGGAACGGACCAAGAATAAAGTCCTGCGACAAATTGAAAAAGCGTATAAAGAGAGTGATAAAACACGCTCACTGCTATTTGCCAGAAAGTGCGTTGCCCATTTTCTGAAAAATGATCCTCTACCTGGCCTCCGCTACGAATATGAGATGGCCAGCCTTCTTATGCCAGAAATTAAAAATGAAGAAATAAATAAACTCGCACATGAATTGATGACCGATATTAACAGGGTTATTCTGCTCAATGCACCGGAAAATGAAGATGTTGAAATTCCTTCCAACCAGGAACTAATCGCCGTATTCGAGAAGGTAAGGGCCCGTCCTATCGAACCATATTACGACCATGTATCCGAGGAACCTCTGATCCGTAACCTGCCAAATCCAGGTGAAATAGTGCATACCAAAATCATTCCACAAATTAATGTTACAGAATGGACCCTGTCGAACGGTGTAAAAGTTGTTCTAAAGCCAACCAGCTTCAAGAATGATGAAATCAAATTCCAGGCCTTTAGTCCTGGTGGTAATTCCCTCATTAACGACAGGAATTTCATGTCAGCCAATGTTGCAACAGATATCATTCGTGAAAGCGGTCTCGGCTCGTTTTCGCTACCCGAACTCAACAAGAAACTTACCGGTAAATTAGTTAGTGTGTTCCCTTACATCAATACCCTGTCGGAAGGTTTACTGGGAAGCAGTTCACCAGAAGATGTGGAGACCATGTTTCAACTGATCTACCTGTATATGTCAGCTCCCCGGATGGACCCGGAATCATTTTTATCTTACCGGAACAGAATGAAAGGTTTTTTTGAAAACCGCAACGGAAGTCCTGAGAGTGCATTTTATGATACCATTCAGGTAACTTTGGGACAATATCACTTCCGGGAACGTCCATGGTCAGAAGCATTGATGGATGAAGTGGATCTTGAAATTCTATATAACTTCTATAAAGACCGATTTTCAGATGCCAGTGATTTTACGTTCTTCTTTGTCGGCAATTTCGAACTGGAAAATATAAAACCTCTAATCGAGATATACCTTGGTGGTTTAACTTCCACAAACCGGAATGAAACCTGGAAAGATCCCGGCATATCTCCACCTGATGGTGTTATCAGCAAATCCGTAGAAAAAGGTATTGAACCGAAAAGTCTTGTCCGATTGATTTTTTCCGGTCCCATGGAATGGTCTTATGAAAATTCACATACATTAAAATCCTTGGCAAGCATACTCCGAATCAGACTACGCGAGACAATGAGAGAAAAGTTAAGTGGAACATATGGTGTAAGAGTATGGGCTGCCAGTTCCCTGTATCCAAGAGAAGAATATAGTATTTCTATCGCTTTTGGCTGTTCCCCTGACCGGGTAGATGAACTTCTGCAGTCTCTTTTCAGGCAGATTAATAAACTGAAAGCAAAAGGTCCGGATGAAGTTTATTTAACAAAAGTACGAGAAGCTCAACACCGTGAATTTGAAATCAATCTGAAGGAAAACAACTTCTGGGTGCAATCGCTGCTGTCAATATATTTTACCGACCAGGATCCAGTGAACATAATGAAATATCCACAACTAATTGACAGTCTGACTGGTAAAAAAATACGACAAGCTGCCAGGGAATACTTTAATCTGGATAATTATATCCAGGTAGTTCTTAAACCTGAAAATTGAAGTTGAAGTAGTAGTCCTATTATACTTGTTGCTTCAACGATAACCTACTGCATATTCACCCGGAACCAGACAATCAACAATAATCACTCCGGATTCATCACTCCCCCTAATAATGGAACTGCAGATTTCCCAATCCATGGAAGGTCCTTTCCGGTAAAGCATTACAAAAGTATCCTTTGTTTTTCCGGCCAAATCGGGATCAAGCCATCCATTCCGTAATGATTTCCCGCTGTTATAAAAAAATGAACCACTTGCTGAAAAAGAATCCGGCATTATCCCTTCAATTTTCCAATATCTTGACTTTGAAATGGACAGGTCTTCCCGTGGTATCCTGAAATCGTCAGGAGCAATCCAGTTGTGAACTACCCTGAAAAATGCCGAATCGGTGATTTCCCTGACGTTCACCTTGCAGTAGGTTGCATCAAATTCATATTCCCCTTTTGTCTTAAGGATCCTGTGGTAATCAGTTGTAGCATCGGAAACCTGTTCATCCAGATCAATCATAATAGTCACAGGTTTGAAAGGGATCAAAAATGTTTGCTCTGATGATTCTCCTGAGAACTCCGCGAATTCAGTATGAGCATGCCACTGTTCATCCATAAAGGTAACTTCGATTTTGTTGGAATAGAAAAAGTCATCCGTCCCTTTCAACTGCTGGTGAAAATACACGAGAATAATAAATCCTGCAGGTGTTTCAGTAACTTTAAATGAATCAATGGAATAATGAGGAAATCCACCTGAAAAGACCCATGAATTGAAAAAATCAGTGAGATCGGTCTCGGTTGTTTTGCTCAGGAAATCTCTGAATTCCAAAGTAGAAATATCATTGTATCTGAAAACCCTGAAATACTCTTTCAGCCAATTAAAGAATTTTTCATCTCCTAAATATCCTCTCAATGTATGGGCAATATCAGCTCCCTTATCATATACTGTACTTCCATACGTAAGGTTGGTAGGAATACCATAAACCGGGAAATAACCGTTATCGCGGATATGAGTAATACGCAACACATCCCGATGGTTTTCCCTTACATAATTTTTAAATCGTTCCTCTCCATATTCCTTCTCAAGAAACAGGGCTACTGAATAACTCGCCCAACCTTCGTTTAACCACATGTCTTCAGCTCTCTGGCATGTAACAAGATTTCCAAACCAGTTATGGGCAAATTCATGTATTAATAATAATTCAGAGTCCAGGGTCCCGTCAACTGATCGCTCATTAATAGAAATATTCGTTGCATGTTCCATTGCTCCTCCTCTGAAAGGGACTGTCACAAACCCCACCCGGTCCCAGGCATACCGGCCAAACATATTCTCGAAATGGGAAAGGTATTTTTGCAGGTTTTGGAATGTTTTAACACCCTTCAGGCTATCGGCTGGCTTAAGATACAGTGATGAAGGCACCCATTGATAATATCCATACAGTGTATCCCTGATCACGGCATATTCCGAAACTGCCAAAGAGGAAAGATACGTTGGTATCTCATGTTTCATGCTCCAATGGTATGTTATCGTACCATCGCTATTGATAAAGGTCTCTTCATGAACCCCTGAACAAACAACAGTCAGATCGCTATCAACCGTAATGAAATAATCGTATGTTGCACGGTCAATGAAATTATCCACACAAGGATACCAAACCCTTCCGAAGTTATGAGGGAAGGATTGCATGCCTACACCCATATTGAATGCTGTTTTGTCCGAAAAATAAAATCCGCCCCAGCGAGGATCCTTTACCGGCATTCCATGGTAAAAAACCGTAACCTGGATAGAAGTGCCCCTGTCGAATTTATAGGGCAAAGGAATCCTGATCCATCTGCCATTATAGGTAAATGGCACTATCGGTACTTCATCAATCCAGACAGAATCAACCACTAATTCTGCCAGATCAAGTATTATCGTATCAAGATAATCCTGCATTAAGACAATTTGAATATCGGTAAATCCTGTTATGCTGTGGGAATCAAAATCCAGACTTTCCAGATTAATGGTATAGTGTACAACATTGATAGTATCAATTCTTGAATTCGGATACTCGTTCCGCTCTTTATATTGAGTAAAATTCCAGGAAAGAAAAATCACGGGGATCATGATAGAAAAACCTATCATTTTTAACAGGAAGCCGGGTTTTTTCATCGGTAATGCTTATTTCTGAATAAAGGTAAGGAAAAAGCGAAAGAGAATGGATGGAATGCAACTTTTTGTGATGGTCGATATTAAACCCCGGTTGCCGATAAAGCTGTGTCGAAATAGCTGTCTTATAGCTAGTTATAAACGCTGATCTTCTTTTCTTTTATCATACGGATCAGGGATTCAAAAATGATCCTTCCATCTGTATTTCCCAATTCATCATCGGCTGCCCTCTCAGGATGTGGCATCATTCCAAAAACATTCTTTGTGGCATTACAAACCCCGGCAATGTTTTCAACCGATCCATTCGGATTGGCTTCTTCAGTAACTATTCTCTGTTCATTACAATAACGAAAAAGAATCTGGTCATTCTGACGCATTTCAATCAGATCAGCATTGGGAGCATAATATCGTCCTTCAGCATGTGCTATCGGTATCTTTAATGGCCTTTCTTTATCAAGGGCTGAATTAATCGCACATGAATTGTTGTCCGGAATAATATAAATATTCTTCGAGATAAACTTCTGGTTGGCATTATGCAGTAATGCCCCCGGCAAAAGACCTGCTTCACACAGGATCTGAAATCCATTGCAAACACCAAACACAAACCCACCCCTCCCTGCAAAGTCAATGACACGTTCCATAATCGGCGAATACCTTGCGATAGCTCCGGACCTGAGATAATCGCCGTATGAAAATCCTCCGGGTAAAACTACAACTTCAACACCCTGCAAATCCGTATCTTTATGCCACAACTCCGTAACTTCCTGTTCCATGATTTCACGCAGAACATAAATCATATCATGATCACAATTTGAACCAGGGAATATGATTACTCCAAATTTCATTCAGGAACGCTATTAGGTGGATCTCAAAGATATTTATTATTCCCAATACCCCAAAAAGATTCATGTTTCTTTTTACCTTATGATATGCAAGTTGAAATAACTATATTTAGTAAAAATCTTCTAATTTTTTTTCCCGATGAGACTTATAAAAATTACAGGCTGGATTTTAATCTCAATTCTCACTCTGTTTATCTTATTTTTATTATTTGCAACATTTTCAGATTATAAACCTGCGGTCAAGGAGATCATTTCTGAATCCGCAAAACCGGATACCATAAGGACCGGGGAGAAAATTTCCTGCCTTTTATGGAATATTGGATATTGCGGGCTTGGCAGGGAAATGGACTTCTTTTATGACGGAGGGTCACAAGTCCGGACTTCTTATGAAAATACACTTCGCAACTTCAGCTATATTAAACGGTTTTTAGCCGAAAATGATTCCTGTCACTTTATTTTGTTACAGGAAGTCGACATAAAATCCAAAAGAACATATAGAATCAATGAAGCAGATAGTTTCGACAGAGCTCTTCCCAATCACCATGCTTTTTTTGCCTTGAATTACAAGGTCAAGTTTGTACCCGTCCCGCCACTATCCCCCCTAGGGAAGGTAAATTCAGGTTTACTAACTCTGGCAAAGTATCTGCCGGGTAAATGTGTCAGGCACAATTACCCTGGAGATTATTCATGGCCTACAAATCTTTTTATGCTTGATCGTTGCTTCATGGTCAACCGGTATCCGCTTCCCAATGGAAAAGAATTTCTTGTTATTAATTCACACAACTCAGCCTTTGATGACGGAAGTCTTAAAATCCAGGAGATGCAGTATTTGAAAGACTTCATGATGGAGGAGTATGGAAAGGGAAATTACATCCTGGTCGGAGCCGACTGGAATCAGAATCCCCCGGATTTTACTTCGAAAACTTCCTCTTCAGAATTAAAATACGAACGGTTTCTTTTACATTCGATTGACAATGATTTTATGCCGGAAGACTGGAAATGGATATATTATCCATCAATTCCATCGAACCGAAATCTTAAAACACCTTATGATCAGGATTCTTCAAGCCTGACTATTCTTGATTTCTTTCTGCTGTCTCCTAATCTTCGGAAGTTACGGGTCAAAACCTTAAATCTTCAATTTGAATATTCGGATCATCAGCCTGTCTTGTTGGATCTGGAGATAATTGATAATGCTTCATCAATCGAATAGATTGATTAATATTAGTCAGGTTAAGGTAATCAATAAAGACCGCAAATACACTTTCCAATAAGTTAATCTGGATATAATTTAGTCAGGGAATTTAAGACCTGAATCTTTATCGAACATTGGATCATACCAATATTTATTGAAGAAGTGTATATATTTGGATAAATTTATTTTTAATAGCGTATCACTCAATTGGTGCCGCGCATCTGTTCATGACCTTAACAGATCAGGATATTTCAAATTTCGTTTCAGCACTGGGTAGTTCATCCCGGTATAACTTCACTGATTATTCTTTTAAATCCCTGAACCGGAGGCTTCTGAAAGTACTGACTGATAATGACATGGACATGCCTGCCCTGATCGATGGCATAAAAAAGGATGGGGATTTTCTGGAACTCGTCGTACGGGAAATAACGGTAAACACTACTGAATTGTTCCGGGATCCCCAGGTTTGGCAAACTCTTCGGTACACTATTCTTCCGAAATTCATACAGGCCGATACTATCAGGATCTGGCATGCAGGCTGTTCCTCAGGGCAGGAAGTATATTCCATGATGATTTTATTAAACGAACTCAAGTTGCTTGAAAAGACCGAGATCTTTGGATCTGACATAAACTCGGAAGCCCTGGGAATAGCCAGAAAGGGAATATACAGATACCGGTTCAACCTGAATTACCTGGACAACTTTGATAAGGTGGTACGAGAGAATCCCCGTACAAAAGAACTATGTGATGTTCCATACTCAAAATACTTTAAAATAGATAAGATCCGTGATAGCATTACTGTTGCAGACTTTCTGGTAAAGAAACCGAAATTCATATGGCACGATCTTGTCAATCCTGAATCATTCTACCTTGAGAGGTTTGACCTTATACTTTGCCGGAATGTTATTATCTATTTCAATTTTCCCCTTCAAAACAAGGTTTTTAGTCTTTTTTACGAAAATCTTTCTGAACGAGGTATATTAGTCCTTGGTGAACATGAAACCATTCTTGGACCATTCAGTGATCGGTTTACCAAATTCGATCACATAAATATAAAGAAG
>CP070687.1:2554463-2563193 GCA_020353115.1 Bacteroidales bacterium | reverse complement strand
ACCAAATGGCCGAACAGGAAGGACCTATCTGTTCGAATGTATCAGTTTTATGATTATTACCTGAAGGATAAACCTGCCCCGGAATGGATGGTTAAAGGAATCCCGGCCATTGATAAAGGAAAGAATGATGGATATCAGTTTATGGAAGAATAGCGCATTTTTTCTGTCATACATAAAACTTGATTAACTTCAGTGGGGTGCTACGGAGAAGAATAATCAATATCTTATTCTGGTCTGTGATTTCGGCCGCGTTTATCGGACCGGGAACGATTACTACGGCTGCCAAAGCCGGTGCCGGGTACCGGTTTGACCTTCTCTGGGCTCTCGTATTCTCAACTATTGCATGCCTTCTCCTTCAGGAAGCCAGTGCACGAATAACCATCTTCTCAGGCAGAAACCTGGGAGAAGCTATTTCAAGCCGGTTCAGAAACAGATCTTCAAGAATTGGAATATTGATTTTGATCGTCGGGGCAATTATTGCCGGGTCAGCTGCATACGAAACAGGAAATATTCTCGGGGCGATGGCTGGCGTTCAGCTGATACTGCCTGTTCCCAGATTTTTCCTCGTTCTTATCATCGGATTGCTTGCGGCAGTGGCACTTAGCATACCCTCTTTGCGTATAATTGCAAAATTAATGGGTTATATCGTTGTGGTTATGGGATTCTCATTTCTCGCAACTGCCATAGCTCTGAAACCACAACTGGTAATGATCCTGAAAGGTGGCTTTATTCCCTCGTTACCGGAACCTGCCGGTGCAGGTTGGCTGGTTCTTGGACTGATAGGAACTACCGTCGTTCCGTATAACCTTTTTCTCGGATCGGGAATTACGGATAAAAATCAGGATATTAAGGAAATGCGTATTGGATTATCGGTAGCTGTTTTACTGGGCGGGATCATTTCCATGGCTGTTCTTGTCGTTGGAACGGCTGTAACCGGTGAATTCAATTATGACAACCTTGTAAATACACTCTCGGGTAAGTTGGGGAAGTGGGCAATTCTGATTTTCGGATTGGGCATGTTCTCGGCCGGATTCACTTCGGCCATTACTGCACCGCTGGCATCTGCCATAACTGCAAAAAGCCTTTTTTTTTCACCACAAAGGGAGACCTGGCGAATTACCGGCCGGAACTTTAAAATGGTCTGGGGTTTTGTGCTTATGACCGGGATTGTTCTTGGCCTGACGAATATCGAACCCATACCGGCAATTATCCTGGCACAAGCATTGAATGGACTTGTTCTGCCCGTTATCAGTATCTTTTTATTGTTCGTGGTTAATGATTCCGGTTTAATGGGTAGGGAAGGTGTAAACGGTTGGTTTACGAATATTTTGCTAGGGCTGGTGGTTTGGGTAACGCTGGTTATCGGACTGACAAATATTATGAGGGCAATTCAGAATATACCAGGTATGATGGCTATGGATCAAAGTAAAACGATCCTACCTGTATCTGTCGTTTCATTAATGTTCAGTATACTGGTTTTTTTAAAAATATACAGGATACGAATGAATAGAAATCCGAATGAATAATCTAACCTATGACATATATATTGATACCGGTGGCACCTTTACGGATTGTCTTGCCTACGATTCCAATGCCAGGATCCTCAGATGTAAAGTCTTAAGCAGCAGTGCTCTGCGAGGGACTATCCTGAGTTGGGTAAACCGTAAAACATTGCGGATTAAAGAAAACTGGGATCTGGACAAGGATATTCTTGCCGGTTTCCAGTTTAAATTATTGCAGGGGAAACATCCGGATATCTGGATCGAACGGTTTTGTCCCGAAGAAAGGATATTGCATCTTACCAGTGAATTGCCAGAAGATCTTATTGGTTCAAACATCAGTTTCGAATTGATCTCTCAGGAAGAGGCACCTGTACTGGGAATTCGGCTACTTACGGGTACCGGTTTGAATGATCCCCTTCCCGACATCAGGATCAAGCTGGGATCTACCAAAGGGACAAATGCACTTCTCGAAAAAAAGGGTGCAAGAATTGCCTTCTTTGTGACCAGGGGGTTCAGGGATATCATCGAGATTGGCACCCAGCAACGGCCGGATATTTTTGCACGGAATGTACGGAAAAGAATTCCCCTGTATGAGACTGTAGTTGAAGTTGATGAAAGGATTAGCGCCGAGGGTGAAATTCTGAAACCCCTGCAGACTGCAAATCTGCTCAGGAAGGCCAGAGAACTGATTGAAAAGGGTATATATACAGCGGCAGTAGTATTTATGAATTCTTACCGGAATCCGGTCCATGAACAGACGTTTAAGGAGTTCCTGTTTCGTGCCGGGTTCAGGAGTATTTCTGTTTCAAGTGAACTTACCTCACTGATTAAGTTTCTTCCCCGGGCAGAGACTACCGTAGTGAATGCCTATTTACAACCCGTGATATCCGATTATCTGGAGAATGTGGTACAGAAGGTAAATAAAGAGTCTTTGTATGTAATGACAAGTGCGGGCGGGTTGGTCGGTTCGGCGGAGTTCCGGTCCAAGGACAGCCTGCTCAGCGGTCCTGCAGGAGGGGTGGTTGGAGCGTCTGCTGTTGCACGTAATTCAGGCTATAATCGCCTGATCACATTTGATATGGGCGGAACCAGTACCGATGTGGCCCGGTATGATAAGGAGTTTGAATACCGGTTTGAACTGGAAATCGGAGATGCGCATATTTTCAGCCCGGCCCTTTGCCTGGAAACCGTAGCGGCAGGTGGCGGATCCATCTGTTTTTATGACGGTTTCAAACTATGTGTCGGACCCGAAAGTGCTGGAGCTGTTCCCGGACCAGCCTGCTATGGGGTGGGTGGCCCATTGACTCTGACGGATGTAAACCTTCTTGCAGGAAGACTTGATACCGGACAGTTTGGCATACCGGTGTTTCCTGAAAAAGCAGAATCCTGTCTCGCCGATCTGATTACTTCGATCGAAGAAACAAGCGGGAAGAAACCGGATAAAGAAGATATCCTGCAGGGATTCCTTCAAATTGCAAACGAGATTATGGCTTCAGCCATAAGAAAAATCTCGGTAGCCAGTGGTTATGATCCTGCCGATTACACCCTGGTGGCATTTGGAGGTGCGGGTGGCCTGCATGCATGTGCAATAGCAGAACTGCTTCATATGAGAAAGATCCTAATCCCTGTAGATGCAGGTTTATTAAGTGCGTTTGGATTGGGAAATGCTGTAATCGAACGATTTGCAGTAAAACAGTTGCTGATACCTTATGAAAAAATTTCCGGAAAACTGAACGCTATTTTCAGGGAATTGGAAATAGAAGCAATCGAATTGGTGGCAAAGGAAGGAATTGACATGCAACAGATAGCGGTAAGGTTGAAAACGGTTTACCTACGGTTTGAAGGCCAGGACTCAAGCATCGAAATCCCATTCATCAATAAATTACAGGTTCTGCAGGATTTTCGCATGAGATATGAAGAGATCTTTGGTCACTGGTCGGAAAATCGCCGGATTGAACTTGAATCAGTACGGGTTATTGCATCGGCCGGAAAACCTGAACGGACATTTTCCAGGGAAGAGTTGATGATTTACAGCCCTGAACCATCCCACATGATCAGGGCATACGTGCAGGGAGACCGGGTTGAAATCCCGGTTTATATCCGGGAAGAGATGAGCCCGGGAGCAACGATTAACGGTTTTGCCTTGTTGCTGGGGAGGCACAGTACATCTGTTATCCAGGAGGACTGGGAAATGCAGATTGACGTTTATGGATCCGCTGTATTGCAGAGGAGTGAAAAAGGCGGTTTGAAAATGGAGGAACAACCTGAATATATCTACGAGACAGAGCTCGAACTATTTACCAACCGCTTCCGTACCATTGCCGAAAATATGGGATCGATGCTTCAACGAACATCACTTTCTGTTAATGTGAAAGAAAGGCTGGATTTCTCCTGTGCACTCCTCGATGCGCAGGGCAGACTGGTCACGAATGCTCCCCATATTCCTGTACACCTGGGCAGCCTTGGTTTGTGCGTACGAACCCTTAGTAAACAGTATGAATTGAATCCGGGTGACACACTGGTGACAAACCATCCCAAATATGGAGGATCTCATTTGCCGGATATTACACTGGTAACACCTGTTTTTACACAAACCGAACAGTTAATCGGATATGTCGTGAACCGGGCTCATCACGCTGAAATAGGAGGTAAAAGACCGGGTTCCATGCCCCCGGATGCGGCAAATCTTGTTGAGGAAGGAGTTATAATCAAGCCATATTACCTGGTATGGAATCATATTCCCGATTTTGAGGGTATACGGGCTATCCTTCAAAATGCACGGTTCCCCAGCCGGTCCGTTGAGGAAAATCTGGCCGATCTGAATGCAGCTTTGGCAGCAAACCGGTTTGGATCCAATGCCCTGGTTGAATTGGTTAATGAACATGGACTGGAGAAAATAAGGAACTTTATGGAAGCCCTCCGGAATCACGCAGCAGATAAAATGAGCAAAACCCTGGCCAAAATACCAAATGGAATTTATCAGGCAGAAGAACGACTCGATGATGGTACATCCTTAATGGTAAAGGTTAATGTGGATGACCATCGATGCAGTATCGATTTCACCGGTACAGGGGGTGTCCATAAGGGTAATATGAATGCCACAAGAGCTATTGTTAATGGGGTGGTAATATATGTTTTACGGTTACTGATCGATGAAAACATTCCGCTCAACGATGGGATACTTGAACCCGTTGACCTAATCATCCCCAAAGGCTTGCTGGATCCCGGTTTTCCCGATGACCCCTTAATGAGCCCGGCCATTGTTGGTGGTAATGTCGAACTTAGCCAAAGGCTTACGGATACTCTGCTTAAAGCATTCGGGATCATGGGATGCAGCCAGGGAACCATGAACAACGTACTGTTCGGTAACGACCGTTTCAGCTACTATGAAACCATTTGCGGCGGTTGCGGTGCGGGAAAAGATTTCAACGGTACCTCTGCCGTTCATCATCATATGACCAATACCAGAATCACGGATCCTGAGATTCTGGAATTGAGATACCCGGTAATCCTCGAACAGTTTAAGATAAGGAAAGGATCCGGTGGTAAAGGCCGGTTTTCAGGGGGGGACGGTGTTATAAGGAAGATTTTATTTCTGGAAGATGTCTCATTATCCGTTCTTACACAGCACAGGATTGAACAACCCTATGGAATGCTGGGAGGTGAGGCCGGTAAACGTGGAAGTCAGATGGTTGTCCGGTCCGACAGGTCAGAGAAAATCCTGGAAAGTATTGATGGGTTGGAATTGAAAAAGGGCGATCGGTTCATTATCAAAACCCCGGGAGGTGGAGGATATGGGAAGATATAATTGTTGTTGAAACTTCCCCAGGGTAAAAATTTAAAACCTGCCTGTTTTACATTTCGGATAGTGGTTCGAAGTGCGGATAATGATTCCTGCCGGTAAAGAAATTATATATTTTTTTATCATTCCCTTTTTTCCTGTTTCTTATACAGAAAGATATTACCATTTTTAGCACCTGAATTAAGGTATGGTTATTGATATTGGTTGAATGAAATGTTTTCGTAATAGGAAATTTATTTCTATATTGAACTCCTGTTTCAGAGAGCAGGTTTGCACAATGCCCCGGCAATGTGGTTTGCAGGAAAGGACCCTGAAAGGATGAAATTTACAATCCGGATATTTGTTTTTTTGCTTGGATTATATGGTATGCCGAATGATTTATTATCATCCGGCAGCGATACCATGATTTTTTCAGAAATAAAAAGCGGAAATCAGACAGCAGTGAAAATTTTTTTCAGGGAAAATAATATAAATGGCATATACGGTACGGAGAAACTGACACCATTGACTTTTGCCATCCAGGAAAATAAATACAAAATGGTAAAACTTCTGGTAAAAATAGGTGCCAATGTCAGTCATCTCTGCCAGGATAAATCCCCGCTGATATATGCCACGAAAACCAATAGTATAAAGATAGCCAAGTACCTTATTAAGAATGGTGCAAATGTAAATGATACCACTCCCAGAGGGAATACGGCTCTTATTTATACTGCATTTTGGGGGCAGTCAGATATGACGAAATATCTCGTTGATCTTGGGGCAGACATGAATCATTTAAATGCTGCGGAAAAGACGGCACTCGATTATGCGAGGGAATTTGAAAACAAATCGGTAGCCAGTTATCTGAGATCACTTGGGGCAAGAAGTGAGGCAACCTACTACCCCGATTACCTGGATGGACCACATATTGTATGGATCGGACAGGATGAAGCTGTTCAGTTTTATATGAAAAGGGACAGTGCCGAAGACAGTACGGAACCCGTCACATCTACACTAACAATTAACGATTCACCATTCTATTTCTATGGTCTGGATGATGATACCTGCGAATATTTTATCAGAAAAGAAAAGACCCGCCCGCAATTCCAGGTTGAAAATGTTGATCGTATCATAGCAATTGGCGATATCCATGGCGGCTACGACACCCTGATCCAATTTCTCCGTAATAACCAGGTAATAGACCAGGATCTTAGATGGAAATGGGGAGATGGACACGTGGTTTTTCTGGGGGATATTTTTGACAGGGGTGAAAAAGTCACAGAAAGCCTTTGGCTGATCTATAAGCTTGAAGAACAGGCAAAGAATGCTGGAGGCAGAATCCACCTGCTCCTTGGAAATCACGAGTTAATGGCTATTGCGGAAATGACGGAAGAATTAGCTGAAAAATACAACTATATGACGGATTATCTGGAAATTAATTATACCGATTTCTATTCAAATGATACTGAATTTGGCAGATGGTTAAGAACGAAGAATATTGGTATAAAAATTGACGATAAATTGTTTGTACATGGTGGCATCTCTCCTGAATTCACCGATATGAATATTACTCTGGCCGATATGAACCGGTATATGGAAGATTTTGTTGAAAACAGAATCGATTCATTTAACGTGGAGCAAATAAGATTCCTTCTTGGTGAATTAGGCCCGTTCTGGTACAGGGGTTATATCAGTAAAGGGGAAACATACCGGAAGATCAGGGAACCTGAACTGGATCTGATTCTTGATCATTTCGATGTATCCAAAATAATAGTCGGCCATACCAATGTTAAGGAAATTAGCGGATACTACAGCAATAAGGTTTATGCCACTGACATTCCATTTTACCTCCCTT
Source organism: Bacteroidales bacterium (assembly GCA_020353115.1). GTDB lineage: Bacteria > Bacteroidota > Bacteroidia > Bacteroidales > VadinHA17. The sequence goes on along the minus strand of CP070687.1, from coordinate 2,556,055 downwards.
TTGTTAACTTTCAAGCCCTGCTGATTGAAGATGGCAAGTATTACCGACTCTTCGGTGATGGCAGACGGGTATTGTTAGAATAAATAAATCTGGCATATTTTTACTTGCGGGCAAAAAATGGTTTGCAATACTGATCCTGATAATCACTATCCCTTTTCATTACCCCTTTGAGCACAAAAACATATAATTATAACCGACATTCAGAATGTACTACCAACAACCAGGATTTATTAAAAATTTTAAAAAAAATTATCGCTCATATGACCGGGAGATTTTATTAATTACAAAATTCATCCGGATCATTGAGGAGCATCTCGATTTTAATAATCCCGGGTAATTTAACTATTTGATTACCATGCCTTTTATGGGATTAATCAGAATAAAGACAAGACATATTTTATTCGCCGGGATATTTCTGAGTGTGTCTTTGTCCGGGTTTACCCAGACTAAGAATCTGACTCCTGAAGACTTCCCGCCGGGTCTGACCAAGTCAACTATTCAGCTGTTCAATAATGATGAATTAATAGAGGTAATTATTGCCACCGATCTGAGAACACTTGTTTTTGATGTCGCTGAAGAGAGAAGTTACCATCCCGGGAAATTATATTACCTGAGTGATTCCGATACCATTGAAATGAATGTAATGTTAATGACAAGGGGTCATTTCAGGCGGGACAGGACATCATGCACTTTCCCGCCTTTCCGGATAGATTTTGATTCTACCGGTAATAATACCATTTTTGATAAGATGAATGATGTAAAACTGGTAACCCATTGTCAAAAAAGGAATTTATATGAAAATTATGTTTTGCAGGAATACCTGATCTACAAGATATACAACCTGTTAACAGATTTGAGCTTCCGGGTCAGACTGGCCCGGATTACATACGTCGACACCTCCGGAAGATTAAAAACGGATACCAAGTTTGGATTTTTTATCGAACCAACCGGTAAAATGGCAAAGCGCAACGGGGGCAGGGAATTAGAACTGAAAGGTCTGGCCCTGAACCATATAAATCATCCCATGATCAATTTATTCACGGTATTTCAGTATTTCATTGCAAATACCGACTGGTCTGTCAGAGTCCTGCACAATATAAAGCTTGTTTCATTGTTGACCGAACCCATGGCTTTCCCCGTCCCTTATGATTTCGATTTTTGCGGCGCAATTAACACCTATTATGCTGCACCGGATCCCGTTCTTAATATCAGATCAGTTCGTAACCGTTTATTCAGAAGCAATTGCCGGAAACTGGAGGAACTGGAATCAACTTTTGAAATATTCAGGGAAAAGAAAGACCAAATCTATAATCTGTACCTTGACTTCCCTTACCTCGAAGAGAAACAGAAAAGGGATATATTGAAGTATTATGATGAGTTCTATGAAACCTTGGATAATCCCCGGGCTGCCAGAAAAGCGTTTGAAAGGTGCCCGAAAAACAGGCAACCGTGAATGTGGAATTTGGAAACGGGTCGGCAACTCAATCCGTATGGCTTTTATGGCTGGATCTGATGCTTCCCCGGTGAGTGACGCACGGTGAGTGACGCACGGTGAGTGACGCACGGTGAGTGACGCACGGTGAGTGACGCAC
>CP070687.1:2537710-2554363 GCA_020353115.1 Bacteroidales bacterium | reverse complement strand
GGACCTGCTGGAAACAGAAATATTGTCAGGCGAAATATATTTGCGAATCAAGCCCTATATCCGGCTGGTACCAGCTGAAACAGATGCAGGTTTCATGGAAAACCCTCCTGAATCTTGATTTTTTGAACAGGATTTATTAAATTTATTAGATGTTGAAGGTGGTGGTCCGGATTGTGATAATGTTCTTTACGGCAGATGGATATAGGAAACATATTCTCTTCGGGTCGATTCAAAAGAATAAAAAATTTTTTGTAAAAAAGAATCCAATTTATAAATTTGCGCCTCAATTAACAGCAATACTATGATCGTAATTCCGCTTAAAGAAGGCGAAAATATAGAAAGGGCTCTTAAAAAATTTAAGAGAAAATTCGAAAAAACCGGCGTAATTAAAGAATTGCGTGAAAGGCAGGCCTATACAAAACCCTCTGTGGCCAGGAGAAATGTAGTAAAACGGGCTATCTATGTCCAGAAATTACAGCAAGATGATGAATAATTTCGGCGGGATCTCCATTCATGAAACACCGTTCGGAATTTATATTCTTCTTCAATTTCCATAATCAGGATCCCTTATCAATCTAATCTACATGAGGATACCATCAGAGTGTTACATGGCAGAAACGGACTAAATCCAATGTCAATTTCTTCCGATATGTATTATATCCGACAGGGTGATCGCTAAAATTAAACGGATGAAAAATAAGGAATCCTTTCTTAAATATTTGCAGTTCGAAAAGCGATATTCGATAAATACCATCCGTTCCTACCGGAATGATCTGTCTCAGTTTTTTCAGTTTACTGAAGATGAGTTTGGTCATCAGGATATTCACAGGATCGATCACAAGGGAATCCGGAACTGGATTGTTTATATGATGGAGAACAATATTTCAGCCCGTTCCGTTAATCGTAAGATCACTACACTCAAGTCCTTTTACAAATTCCTGATGCGCGAGGGTATTGTGCAAATAAATCCTGTGGAAAAGGTCCTTACACCAAAGCAGGAAAAGAAACTTCCGGAATTTGTCGACCTGGAAAAGATGAATGAACTGCTGGATATGTATGAATTCGGAGATGACTTTTCCGGAATAAGAAACCGGTTGATCATCGAGCTCTTATATGCTACAGGGATGAGAAGATCCGAGTTGGTAAACCTTGCTGATCGCGATGTTGATTTAAAGAAACAAACGATCCGGGTTATCGGTAAAAGGAACAAGGAAAGGATTATACCTTTCAGTACCGGGTTGGGGAAAAATATTGAAATGTATATTGAAAGCAGAAAGGAATTTACCGGTACAGAATCAGGGGATTATTTTTTTGTTACCAACCGGGGACAGAAGATTTATGAGAAGCTTGTATACAGGATCGTACGCAAGCATCTTGACCTGGTAACAACCCTCGAAAAGAAGAGCCCACATATCCTGAGGCACACCTTTGCCACCCATATGTTGAACCGTGGAGCCGATCTGAATGCAATCAAGGAATTGCTGGGACACAGTAACCTGTCGGCCACACAGGTTTATACACATAACACATTTGAAAAACTAAAGCAGATATATAAACAAGCTCACCCAAGAGCATAAAAATGATGGAGGTAATTCTATGAATATTCAAATTCATTCCGTCAGGTTTGATGCTGATGCCAAATTATTGGAGTTCATTAACACGAAGATAAAGAAGTTGCTCCAGTATAATGACGACCTAATCGGAGCAGAAGTGTTCCTTCGGCTGGATAAATCCCAGGATACTGAAAACAAGATCGCGGAAATTAAGCTGGATATTCCCCGTAATCCATTGTTTGCCAAGAAACAGAGCAAAACATTTGAGGAAGCAACGGACACTGCCATAGATGCTCTCAAAAAGCAAATTACAAAGCGGAAGGGAAAGATGAGAGGTGTTTGAAAATCAGTGAAAAATAACCCAATTATTTTTTTGTGATATAAATAAATAATTCATACATTTGCAAACCGATTTTGGAGGGGGTCTTCCGGAGTCGGGGTTCTTTTATATTGCCGATGTAGCTCAGTTGGTCAGAGCAGCTGATTTGTAATCAGCAGGTCGTGGGTTCGAATCCCTCCATCGGCTCGCGAACTGCATAATCTGAGCCAAAATTTTGGTTGAAACTAGTTTTATTCCATTATAGACAAAAGGAATCAGAGGGGAGATACCAAAGCGGTCAACTGGGGCAGACTGTAAATCTGCTGGCTGATGCCTTCGTAGGTTCGAATCCTGCTCTCCCCACAAAAGCGGGAGTAGCTCAGTTGGTAGAGCATCAGCCTTCCAAGCTGAGGGTCGCGGATTCGAATTCCGTCTCCCGCTCGGATATTTACAGGCCGATGTAGCTCAGGGGTAGAGCGCATCCTTGGTAAGGATGAGGTCATGGGTTCAATTCCCATCATTGGCTCTAGTTTTGTAGATGACTTGGATGGTTTACATTAAATTTAATTATTAGTAGCATTCATTAAATTTTATTATTAATAAATATTTTGGAGTTATGGCAAAAGAAAAATTTGATAGATCGAAACCTCATGTTAACATTGGGACCATTGGGCACGTAGACCATGGCAAAACAACCTTAACTTCTGCCATTACAATGGTATTGAATAAGCAGGGGCTGGCGGATATAAAGGATTTTGATTCCATTGATAATGCACCGGAAGAAAAGGAGAGAGGTATAACCATTAATACAGCACACGTTGAGTATCAGACGGCAAACAGACATTATGCTCATGTGGATTGCCCCGGTCATGCCGACTATGTGAAGAATATGGTTACCGGCGCAGCTCAGATGGATGGTGCCATTCTGGTTGTTGCTGCTACCGATGGCCCCATGCCTCAGACACGTGAACATATTTTGCTTGCCCGTCAGGTTAACGTACCAAAAATCGTTGTTTTTCTGAATAAAGTGGATATGGTCGATGATGAAGAGATGCTTGAGCTGGTGGAGATGGAAGTGAGAGAATTGCTCGATTTCTATGAATTTGATGGGGAAAATACGCCGGTAATATTGGGTTCGGCATTAGGTGCGATGAATGGTGAAGCCAAGTGGGAAGAGAAAGTCGTTGAATTGATGGAGTCTGTTGATACCTATATCCCCATTCCTCCCCGTGATATCGAAAAGGATTTCCTTATGCCGGTCGAAGATATTTTCTCCATAACCGGTCGCGGTACGGTGGCAACCGGAAGAATTGAGACTGGAATCGTACATACAGGAGATGATCTGGAAATGATTGGGCTGGGTGCAAACAGGAGAAAAACAGTCTGTACCGGTGTTGAAATGTTCCGTAAAATACTCGACAGAGGAGAAGCCGGGGATAATGTAGGGCTGTTGCTGAGAGGAGTTGACAAAAAAGAGATCAAAAGAGGTATGGTCCTTGCAAAACCGGGTTCCATCACTCCTCATACTTTATTCAAAGCCGAGGTTTATGTATTGAAAAAGGAAGAGGGTGGCCGACATACACCGTTCCATAATAATTATCGTCCGCAGTTCTATCTCAGAACACTCGACGTAACTGGTGAAATCACCCTGGCCGAGGGCAGGGAAATGGTAATGCCAGGAGATAATGTTACCATAACCGTTAAGCTGATCACTCCCGTTGCAATGGCACAAGGATTACGTTTCGCCATCCGTGAGGGCGGCAGAACCGTTGGAGCAGGGCAGGTTACAGAAATTATTGAATAGGGATTTCCAAAATCCGATACTTCAAACATCAGGATTAAGGATTTTTATTCTATAAGGTATGAATCCTAAAGCCGGATTGCATAACTCTAAAACAGGTACACGGGTGTAGCTCAGTTGGTAGAGCACTGGTCTCCAAAACCAGGTGTCGGGAGTTCGAGTCTCTCCTCCCGTGCAAAGATTACTGAAAATATGAAGATCAAATCCTACTTCCAGGAAGCATATAGTGAGTTGATGCATAAAGTTTCCTGGCCAACATGGAATGAACTACAGAGCAGCGCTATTGTTGTGATGGTGGCTTCACTGATTATTGCCCTCATTGTGTTTGCTATGGATTATACGTTTGAAAATTTGATGGGGCTGATATACGGTCTGTTTTATAAATAAGAATAAGGCGACAAAATGGGTGAGAATGTTAAGAAGTGGTATGTACTAAGGGCAATCGGCGGGAAAGAGAAGAAAGTTAAGGAATATATTGACAGTGAAATTTCCCGTCTCCATCTGCAGGAGCATATCTCTCAGGTCCTGATCCCAACTGAAAAAGTCTACCAGATACGGAGCGGGAAAAAAATCAGTAAGGAAAGAAATTATTTCCCGGGTTATGTGCTGGTTGAAGCTTCCCTGGTCGGAGAAATTGAACATATCCTCAGAAATATACCAAATGTGATTGGATTTTTAGGGGGTTCGCAGGGAGGAGATCCCGTACCGCTACGTACCAGTGAGGTAAACCGTATCCTCGGAAAAGTTGATGAACTGGCTGCCAGCGATGAGGAAATTAACGTCCCGTTTTATGTCGGTGAGTCAGTCAAGGTGATTGACGGACCGTTCAACAGCTTCTCCGGAATAATTGAAGAAGTTAATGAAGAAAAGAAAAAGCTGAAGGTTATGGTGAAAATCTTTGGCAGAAAAACCCCGCTTGAACTTAGTTTCATGCAGGTTGAGAAAGAATAATTTGATATACCAACGAAATATTTATTGGTTGCGTAATAAATATAGTTAAACCCGATAGTTACAATAAATAATAATGCTTCCTGAGTAACTATCCATTTATTTAATTATTTGCAAAGCGAAAGGTTTGGATTATGGCTAAAGAAGTTGCTGGACTGATAAAGTTACAAATCCGTGGCGGTGCTGCAAATCCGTCTCCTCCGGTTGGTCCTGCACTGGGTGCTAAAGGAGTCAATATCATGGAATTTTGCAAACAGTTCAATTCCAGAACCCAGGATAAGGCAGGCAAATTGATACCGGTGATCATTACGGTCTATGCGGATAAATCCTTCGATTTTGTTACGAAAACACCTCCTGTTGCCGTTCAATTGCTGGAGGCTGCAAAACTTAAATCCGGATCACCGGAGCCTAACCGTGAAAAAGTTGGCTCTGTTTCCTGGGAGCAGGTCAAAACCATCGCACAGGACAAGATGACGGATTTAAATGCATTTACAATAGAATCCGCAATGAAGATGGTTGCAGGTACTGCAAGAAGTATGGGAATCACTGTAAAAGGGAGATTCCCGGGTGTCGAACAACGTAATACCAGGATTGAAAAATGACGAAACTGACGAAAAACAGGAAGATGGCTTCCGGGAAGATCGAGGAAGGAAAACTCTATAAATTATCCGAAGCCGCTGCATTATTAAAAGAGGTCACTTTTACCAAGTTTGATGCTTCGGTCGATATGGATGTAAGACTGGGTATCGATCCCAGGAAGTCCAACCAAATGGTTCGCGGTACGGTAACTTTACCTCATGGAACGGGAAAAGATACAAAAGTACTGGTTTTATGCACTCCCGATAAAGAGGATGAAGCGAAAAAAGCCGGCGCCGATCATGTAGGACTGGACGATTATATTGAGAAAATAAAAAAGGGATGGACCGATGTGGATGTTATAATTACCATGCCTCCCGTTATGTCAAAAATAGGCCAGTTGGGTAAGATATTAGGACCCAGAGGACTGATGCCGAATCCGAAGAGTGGAACCGTAACGATGGACATAGGAAAAGCAGTGGAAGAAGTTAAACAGGGAAAGATCGATTTCAAGGTAGATAAATACGGTATCATTCACTCGACTATAGGTAAAACCTCTTTTGACCCCCTGAAACTGACAGAAAATGCTCGCGAATTTATAAATACCATTATAAAATTAAAGCCGGCTGCAGCAAAGGGAACCTATATCAAAAGTCTTTATCTTTCCAGTACAATGAGCCCGGGTTTGAAGATCGATACAAAAACCTTCGACGAGTAAATGATCTAGAACATTGACGTATGAAAAGGGAAGATAAGAATATAATTATTGACGATTTGACCAAACAGATAAATAATTCAAATCATTTTTATCTGACGGACATATCCGAACTTAATGCCACTGATACCAGTAATTTACGCAGGAAATGCTTTGAGAAGGATATCAAACTTATTGTTGTTAAGAATACCCTGCTGAAAAGAGCTCTGGAAAATTCAGAGGGTGAGTTTGGGGATCTTTATCCTGTCCTGAAGAACTCTACATCCATCATGTTTTCAGATACCGGTAATTTGCCGGCAAAACTGATAAAAGAGTTCAGGAAAGACCATGATAAACCCCTCCTCAAGGCTGCATTTGTTGAAGAGTCAATCTATATCGGTGAACAGTACCTGGATACCCTGTCTGAAATCAAGTCCAAGAATCAATTGATAGGTGAACTAATACTGTTACTTCAATCACCGATGAAAAATGTACTCTCAGCCTTGCAATCGGGTGGTAATAATCTTACGGGTGTTTTGAAAACACTTGCTGAAAATGTAAAGGAAAAATAGGAATAATAATAAATGTAAAACAGACAAAAATGGCAGATTTAAAAAAGTTAGCAGAGGAATTGGTTAACTTGACTGTAAAGGAAGTTAATGAATTAACGGATATTCTGAAAGAGGAATACGGTATCGAACCGTCTGCTGCAGCGGTGGCAGTTGCAGGTCCGGCTGCAGGTGCCGGAGAAGCTGCTGCCGCAGCTGAAAAAACAGAATTCAATGTAATACTGAAAGCTCCCGGTGGTGCAAAATTGCAGATTGTCAAATTGGTAAAAGAGCTTACTGGCCTGGGCCTGAAAGAAGCCAAGGCTGTTGTTGATTCGGCCCCCGGTCCGGTCAGAGAAGGTGTCTCAAAAGAAGAAGCGGAATCTATAAAAACACAATTAGAAGAAGCAGGAGCAGAAGTTGAACTTAAATAATTCCAGCCTAAAAATAGCAGGTAGTTCAGGTTTAGGATCTCTATTGAGGGATTCTAGGCCTTTTTGTCGTTATACATATAAGGTCACGTAACCAATACAAAATGGCTTCAAAGAAAACAGGTAGAATAAGTTTTTCATCCACAATTAATCAATTGGAATATCCGGATTTTCTGGAGGTTCAATTGAAATCATTCGGAGAATTCTTTCAGCTGGAAACCACCGCTGAAAACAGGAAAAAGGAAAAACTGTTCAGGGTGTTCAGTGAAAATTTCCCCATTTCAGACACAAGAAACAATTTTGTTCTGGAATTTCTGGACTATTCCATTGATCCCCCGCGATATACGATTGACGAATGTATCGAACGGGGATTGACCTATAGTGTACCCCTGAAAGCCAAATTGAAATTATACTGTACAGATCCCGATCATGAGGATTTCGATACGGTCATTCAGGATGTTTACCTTGGGACAATACCCTATATGACCGAAAGGGGAACGTTTGTAATAAACGGAGCTGAGCGGGTCGTCGTCAGCCAGTTACACAGGTCTCCAGGGGTGTTCTTCGGGCAAAGTTTGCATGCCAATGGCACCAAGCTCTATTCCGCCAGGATCATCCCGTTTAAGGGTTCCTGGATAGAATTTGCCACGGACATCAACAATGTCATGTATGCTTATATCGACAGGAAGAAAAAGCTGCCCGTAACAACTCTCCTGCGTGCAATTGGATATGAAAGCGATAAGGAAATACTCGAAATTTTTAACCTGGCCGATGAATGGAAAGTTACAAAAACCGGTTTGAAAAAGGCTATCGGCAGAAAACTGGCTGCACGGGTATTAAAGACCTGGGTTGAAGATTTCGTCGATGAGGATACGGGGGAAGTGGTCTCGATTGAGAGGAACGAGGTAATTATCGACAGGGAAACGGTTATCGAAGCTGAACATATCGATGAAATTATCGATTCCGGGACCAAATCCATTTTACTTCACAAGGAAGATCTTAGCCTGGCAGATTATGCCATCATTCTGAATACCCTGCAGAAAGATCCCTGTAATTCAGAGAAGGAAGCCGTACTGCATATTTACCGTCAACTCAGGAATTCCGAACCTCCTGATGATGCAACGGCCCGTGATGTCATTGAAAAACTGTTCTTCTCCGATAAACGATATGACCTGGGGGAGGTAGGCCGCTACAGGATCAACAAGAAACTAGGCCTGGAAACAACCATGGATATTAAAGTTCTTACGAAAGAGGATATTATAGAAATTATCAAATACCTTATAGAGCTTATCAATTCGAAAACCGATGTGGACGATATTGACCACCTGAGCAACAGACGAGTAAGAACGGTCGGTGAACAACTTTATAATCAGTTCGGAGTAGGCCTGGCCCGAATGGCCAGAACCATCAGGGAACGAATGAATGTACGTGACAATGAGGTTTTTACACCTATCGACCTGATTAACTCAAAGACCCTCTCCTCGGTGATAAACTCATTCTTTGGTACCAACCAGCTTTCTCAGTTCATGGATCAGACAAATCCTCTGGCAGAAATGACACATAAGCGAAGGATGTCAGCACTCGGGCCCGGAGGATTATCCAGGGAGAGAGCCGGCTTTGAGGTCAGGGACGTCCATTATACCCATTATGGCCGTTTGTGTCCGATCGAAACTCCCGAGGGTCCCAATATCGGACTGATTTCTTCACTATGTGTATATGCAAAGATCAATGACCTCGGATTCATTGAGACACCATACAGAATGGTTGGAAGCGGTAAAGTGGATATGACCCGCGAGGGAGTGGTATTTCTTAGCGCCGAGGAGGAAGAGGCGAAAGTTATTGCCCAGGCGAATGCCCCATTGGATGAAACAGGATCCTTTGTAAATCCAAGAGTGAAAGCCCGGTATGAAGGCGACTTCCCTCATACTGAAACCGAACGGGTTGACCTTATGGACGTGGCTCCCAATCAAATAGCATCGATCGCCGCATCCCTCATCCCCTTTCTTGAACACGATGATGCGAACCGTGCGCTTATGGGTTCAAACATGATGCGCCAGGCCGTTCCACTTGTTAAACCCGAAGCCCCGATCGTTGGAACAGGCCTTGAAAGTACAATGGTCCGTGATTCAAGAATCCTGATATCTGCAGAAGGAAATGGCGTCGTCGAGTATGTGGATGCCAATGAAATCGTGGTCCGGTATTCACGTTCTGACGAGGAAAAATTTGTGAGTTTTGATGAAGATATCAAAACATACCATCTGCCCAAATATAAAAAGACGAACCAGAATACCTGCATTAACCTGGTTCCGATTGTCTCCAAAGGCCAGAAAGTTACCAGAGGTCAGATTCTTACCGAGGGATATGGAACCCAGAATGGCGAACTTGCCCTGGGGAGAAACCTGATGGTCGCTTTCATGCCCTGGAAGGGGTATAACTTCGAGGATGCCATTGTCATCTCTGATCGGGTCGTACGGGATGATGTCTTTACTTCCATTCATATTGATGAGTATCTTCTTGAAGTCCGGGATACGAAAAGAGGACTGGAGGAACTGACCTCGGATATTCCGAATGTCAGTGAGGAGGCTACCAGGAACCTTGATGAAAATGGTCTCATAAGAATCGGTGCCCATATACTGCCGGGAGATATTCTTATCGGTAAGATAACCCCCAAAGGAGAATCGGATCCTTCACCGGAAGAAAAATTGCTCCGTGCTATTTTTGGTGATAAGGCGGGAGATGTAAAGGATGCTTCTTTGAAAGCAGGCCCATCCCTTGAAGGAGTGATTATTGATAAGAAATTATTCTCACGGTCTATCAAGGATAGAAAATCCAAATCGGCAGAGAAACCAATCATTGAGAAAATAGAATCTGAATTTCAGAAAAATATCGAAGAATTGAATAATAAGCTTGTTGATAAGCTGTTTATTCTTGTAAACGGAAAGACTTCACAGGGTGTTAAGGATTATTTGAATGCAGACCTTATTCCCAAAGGAACCAAATTCACATTGAAGTTGCTCCAGGGTATCGATTACCTACAGGTGAATCCCAATAAATGGACCACCGATAAGAAAAAGAATGACTCCATCAAGTTATTGTTGCATAACTATTTGATAAAGTATAAGGCGATTGACGGAGAGTATAAAAGGAGAAAATACAATATTTCCATCGGTGATGAACTGCCGGCAGGGATCATACGACTCGCCAAGGTATATGTTGCGAAAAAACGCAAGATTAAAGTCGGAGATAAACTCGCCGGACGCCACGGGAACAAAGGGATCGTTGCCAAAATTGTACGACAGGAGGATATGCCATTCCTTAAAGACGGGACACCCGTGGACATTGTTCTGAATCCTCTCGGTGTACCCTCCAGGATGAACCTTGGACAGATTTATGAAACCGTTCTCGGTTGGGCGGGGAAAGAGCTTGGATTAACGTTTTCCACCCCGATTTTTGATGGCGCTACCCTTGATCAGATTACGAAATATACGGACAAGGCTGCTCTGCCACCCTTCGGGAAGACTTACCTGTATGATGGAGGAACTGGTGAAAAGTTCGATCAACCCGCAACGGTCGGTGTGATCTATATGTTGAAGCTGGGTCATATGGTTGATGATAAAATGCACGCACGTTCCATTGGCCCCTATTCTCTTATAACACAACAACCGCTTGGTGGCAAGGCCCAGTTTGGAGGACAGCGTTTTGGTGAAATGGAGGTTTGGGCAATCGAGGCATTTGGTGCATCCCATATTCTTCAGGAAATACTTACCGTGAAATCCGATGATGTGGTCGGCCGTGCCAAGGCGTATGAATCGATCGTGAAAGGAGAACCCATGCCAGTACCCGGTATACCGGAATCGCTTAATGTTCTCCTCCATGAATTGAGAGGACTTGGATTAAGCCTGAATCTGGAGTAAGGATTTTATATTCTGGCCGGGATTCCCCGGAGCAGGAATCGATTTTTGAAATAAACTTAAATTATCAACTATATGTCATTCAGAAGAGATCAGAAGGTAAAAAGCAGCTTTACCAAAATCTCCATCGGACTCGCCTCGCCGGAAGAGATCCTTGAAAGATCAAGTGGCGAGGTGCTGAAACCTGAAACCATCAACTACAGGACCTACAAACCGGAAAGAGACGGTTTATTCTGCGAACGGATCTTCGGCCCGGTGAAAGATTACGAATGCCATTGCGGGAAGTACAAAAGGATTCGTTATAAAGGGATCGTTTGTGACCGGTGCGGAGTCGAAGTTACGGAAAAAAAGGTCCGAAGGGAAAGAATGGGTCATATATCACTGGTTGTCCCTGTTGCCCATATCTGGTACTTTAAATCATTACCAAATAAAATCGGGTATTTGTTAGGATTGCCTACGAAAAAACTTGATTCGATTATTTATTATGAAAGGTATGTTGTGATTAATCCCGGAGTCAAACAATCCGACGGGATCAAATACCTCGATTTCCTTACGGAAGAGGAATACCTTGATATTCTCGAATCATTACCAAAGGAAAACCAGTACCTTGACGATTCGGATCCGGAAAAATTCATTGCCGATATGGGAGCAGAGGCCCTGTTCCAGTTGCTCTCACGTTTGGACCTGGATGAGTTATCTTATTCGTTGAGGCATAAAGCCAGCAATGAGACTTCTCAACAACGGAAAAATGAAGCGTTGAAGCGCTTACAGGTAGTAGAAGCATTCAGGGTTTCGAAAAAAGTGAATCGTCCGGAATGGATGATCGTTAAGGTAGTCCCTGTTATTCCTCCTGAACTGCGTCCCCTTGTACCACTTGATGGAGGGAGGTTTGCAACATCCGACCTGAATGATCTCTACAGAAGGGTTATTATCCGAAATAACCGACTGAAAAGACTGATTGAGATCAAAGCACCTGAAGTCATCTTACGGAACGAAAAACGTATGCTCCAGGAAGCAGTCGATTCCCTGTTTGACAATTCCAGGAAGGCAAATGCGGTAAAGACCGATGCAAACAGGCCGCTTAAATCACTGAGTGACAGCCTTAAAGGAAAACAGGGGAGATTCCGCCAGAATCTTCTTGGTAAACGAGTTGATTATTCAGCACGATCGGTAATCGTGGTCGGACCCGAATTACAACTACATGAATGTGGCTTGCCCAAGGACATGGCGGCTGAATTATATAAACCATTCATTATCCGGAAACTCATCGAACGCGGTATAGTGAAAACGGTTAAATCGGCAAAAAAGATTGTTGACCGGAAAGATCCGGTTGTCTGGGATATCCTTGAAAATGTCCTGAAAGGACATCCTGTTCTGCTTAACAGGGCACCGACACTTCACCGCCTCGGGATTCAGGCTTTCCAGCCGAAACTTATCGAAGGGAAAGCAATCCAGTTGCATCCGCTGGTTTGTACCGCCTTTAATGCCGACTTTGATGGAGACCAGATGGCTGTTCACCTCCCGCTGGGAAATGCAGCAATCCTGGAATCTCAAATGTTGATGCTTGCATCACATAATATTTTGAATCCGGCAAATGGTGCACCCATAACCGTTCCTTCACAGGATATGGTTCTCGGTTTATATTATATAACCAAAGCACGTAAAAGTACTGAAGAGAACCCGGTGACAGGTGAAGGCCTGACATTCTTCTCACCTGATGAAGTAACCATAGCATATAATGAGGGAAAGGTTGACCTGCATGCAATTGTCAATGTGAAGGTGAAGGACATGAAAGACGGCGAAATCGTTAATAAAATGATTGAAACCACGGTGGGAAGAGTGATCTTTAACCAGTTTGTACCGCCGGAGGTAGGCTATATCAATGCCCTCCTTACAAAGAAATCACTAAGGGATATTATAGGTGAAGTCCTGAAAAGAACAGGTACCGCCATTACCGCCAGATTCCTGGATGATATAAAGAACCTGGGTTATGAAACCGCTTTCAAAGGCGGATTGTCTTTCAATCTGGATGATGTGATTGTACCGAATGAGAAAGTTGAATTAGTTGATGAAGGCTACGAGCAGGTTGAAGAGGTTCTGAATAATTACAACCTGGGGTTCATAACAAATAATGAACGTTATAACCAGATTATCGATATCTGGACCCATACGAATGCCAGGTTGACTCAAACCCTGATGCATCAGCTTTCTTCGGATAAGCAGGGATTTAATCCGGTTTATATGATGCTTGATTCAGGAGCAAGAGGTTCCAAAGAACAGATACGTCAGCTGTCGGGGATGAGAGGACTTATGGCAAAACCACAGAAATCAGGTTCTTCTGGTTCGGAAATCATTGAAAACCCGATCCTGTCAAATTTCAAGGAGGGACTATCTGTTCTCGAGTACTTTATTTCAACACACGGAGCAAGGAAAGGACTGGCCGATACGGCCCTTAAAACAGCAGATGCAGGGTATCTTACGCGAAGACTCGTGGATGTATCGCAGGATGTTATCATTACAGAAGAAGATTGTGGTACACTCCGCGGACTAGTTGCAACGGCAATAAAAAATAACGAGGAAGTTGTTGAATCCCTGTATGAAAGAATACTCGGTAGAACGACAGTCCATGATATCTACCATCCCTTGATCGGAGACCTGATTATCTCCTCCGGTGAAGAGCTGACAGAAGAGATCTCAGGTATCATTGAAGATTCTCCTCTTGAACAGGTTGAAATACGCTCGGTATTGACATGTGAGTCACCCAGGGGAGTATGTGCAAAATGCTATGGCCGGAGCCTGGCAACGGGAAGAATGGTCCAGAAAGGAGAAGCAGTTGGCGTAATTGCAGCCCAGTCTATCGGAGAACCGGGAACCCAGCTTACCCTTCGAACTTTCCATGTCGGAGGAACTGCATCCAATATTACCACGGATTCCAGTATTATTGCAAAATACGATGGGAAAGTGGATATGGAAGAACTCAGGGTGGTGGAAAAAACCACCGAAATGGGGCAAAAAGTAGATATCGTCATTGGACGCCTCGCCGAAATGCGGATCATCGATAAAAATACAAATATTACTCTTACTACTCATAATATTCCTTACGGATCAAAACTGTTTGCCAAAAATGGAGACGATATCGGTAAGGATGATCTTTTATGCGAATGGGATCCCTATAATGCTGTTATTATATCCGAATCAACCGGGACCATCGGTTTTGAACATGTTGTCGATAACGTTACCTATAGAGAGGAATCTGATGAACAGACCGGATTCAGGGAGAAGGTGATTATCGAAACCAGAGATAAAACCAAAAATCCTGTCGTTAAGATCCTTGGAAAGAAAAAGGAACTTCTCAAATCCTATAACCTTCCGGTCGGAGCCCATATTGCCGTTAATGAAGGAGACAAGGTTAGCATGGGTGATATTCTTGTCAAAATACCAAGAGCTGTTGGTAAATCCGGGGATATCACCGGTGGATTACCAAGGGTTACGGAACTGTTTGAAGCACGAAATCCTTCAAATCCGGCGGTCGTTTCCGAAATTGACGGAGAGGTGAACTTTGGAAAAATAAAGAGGGGTAACCGTGAAATCATGATCAAATCCCGGGCCGGCGAAGTAAAGAAATACCTGGTTCCCCTTTCCAAACAGATACTGGTTCAGGAGAGCGATTATGTACGTGCCGGAACACCCCTCTCGGACGGGGCTATAACACCTGCTGATATTCTGGCCATAAAAGGCCCCACAAAAGTCCAGGAGTATATTGTGAATGAAGTTCAGGAGGTCTACAGGCTGCAGGGTGTTAAGATTAATGACAAGCATTTCGAGATTATTGTCAGGCAGATGATGAGGAAAGTCGAGATTGTGGATCCGGGCGATACGAAATTCCTTGAAAAACAAGTCGTTGATAAATGGGAATTCATGGATGAGAACGACTGGATCTATGGCAAAAAGGTTGTTATCGATCCGGGAGATTCCCCTAATATCAAATCAGGACAGATAATTACGGCGAGAAAACTGCGGGATGAAAATTCCGTTCTGAAACGGAAAGATCTGAAGCTGGTGGAAGCCAGGGAGGCCGTTCCGGCCACCTCAAGCCAGATCCTCCAGGGAATTACCAAAGCAGCCCTTCAGACAAAGAGCTTTATTTCTGCAGCATCATTCCAGGAAACAACCAAAGTGCTTAATGAAGCGGCAATTTTCGGAAGGGTGGACGAACTGGAAGGCCTGAAGGAAAATGTTATTGTCGGACACCTGATACCGGCCGGGACCGGTTCCCGTGAATACAGCCGGATCGTTGTCGGATCAATGGAAGAGTATGAAAGCCTGATCGGTGCAAAGGAAGATGAACCAACAGCCGTTGAAGAAGAACAAAATGAATAAGCTATGGATGAGAAGAAAAGTAAAAGCCAGATCAACATTGAACTGAATGAAGAAATTGCACAGGGTATCTATTCAAACCTGGCTGTAATCACTCATTCATCTTCTGAATTTGTTGTGGATTTCGTGCGTGTTATGCCGGGAATACCCAAAGCCCAGGTTAAGTCAAGGGTAATACTTACACCCGAACATGCTAAACGGCTGCTCCTGGCTCTCCAGGATAATATATCCAAATTTGAATCCGTTCATGGAACCATAAAAGATGTGAAAAGTGCCGGGACACCCGTTATCCCCATGAATTTCGGTGGACCGACCGCACAGGCCTGATATTTTCTTCGAAAAAAAAACTGTCCCGGGGGAATATAATTCTGGTTATCCTCCGGGACTTTTTATCGATACCCTATAGGAATGCGAATATAATCCCGGGTTGATACCGGATTTCAGCCGGTGACCAAATCAGATATTGAATAAATGGGTTGCAGAATCAAAGTATTCGGTAACAAGTATTTGCTCGACGGTATTTATTTTTTTGATTCTTTTCAGAGTCCTCACGAGAATCTGTTCAGGTGTTTTATTGCATGAAGAGAATGCAATAAAGCAAAGAATAGATATTATGTATAGTTGTATCTTTTTTATTTCACTATATATTATTATCCTATACCATTGTGCTTCTGCGTAGAAAAGCAAACCTATTTTAATATTTCATCCTAAGGATGATCATGTTTGGATGTATAAAATTTCAGGCTCATGACAATGGCCAGGGATACTGCCAGGTAATCCAATTAACATGCAAAATATCAGGTGATTAAATGGCAGGGACAGAAATCTTGCCAATCAATAAATTCTTTAATTGGTTAATAGCAAAACGAAATAACACATCTGAATGTTGTTATGCTATTGTGATTCATTTTTAAACAGATCCAGGATATTCAGATAGTATGATTCAAGAGTCGGGTATGTTTCTCTGTTTGACTGATAATGTTTTATTGCTTTCAGCAAGCTGTCCAGGTATGAAACTCCCCTCGATTTTTCTTTTTCATACGATTGCAATCCGGTATCGTTTCCTTCAATGTATGCAAGATGTGTTGTAATTGCCCTGATAACAAACTCGTTGATACATTCCTGCCAGTCACCACATACATTTTTTCGGGCTGTTTCGGGAATTGAATTATAATTCTTCGAATAATCTTTAATGTAATCCCAGTATTTTTCCGTCAATGGATTGACATACGGGTGGCTGAATTCATGCCGTATCATATTTTTCAGGTAATTTTCATCCCCCCAGAAGGGTGTGGTATTAATTACATTTTGAGGTCCCAGAGTGTTATAAATTTCTCTCCGGTCCCCTGAATATATAAGTGAATTTCCAAAGCCTACATGATTATAAAGAGAAACCAGTACAATGTTATAGGACTTTTGATTTCTGCCATAGAAGTTCTCCAGTTCGGATATATAGTTAATCGGACCGATGTTCCTTATCGTATTATCAATTATT
>CP070687.1:2530258-2537610 GCA_020353115.1 Bacteroidales bacterium | reverse complement strand
ATATTGCATTGTTTGAAGAGTTTGCGGATCTGAAGGATGTATCGACCAGCACCAATCCCTCAAGGCCAACATCAGTTAAAGATTCCGTTCGGATCTTCGGAATATGTAAAAAAATCAATAAGACACTAACCCAGAAACAGAAACTTATCGTTCTGGTACGATTATTTGAACTGGTGAATGCCGACAAAAAGTTCACGGATCAGCGGATGAATATTATCAACACAGTCGCTGAAGTTTTCAAAGTATCAAAAGAGGAATTCGAAGATATAGAATGTTTCATCAAATGGAATGAACCTGAAACACTGGACAGGTCAAATATCCTAATAATAACGGCATCAGATTACAAATGCAGTGAATGTAAAAACATCCGGCTCGATTCACTCGATCATATAATCTTTATCCTTCGGATACGGAGTGTTGATCTCTACTTTCTCAAGCATAATGCCAATGAAGATATACTTCTTAACGGTTTACCGGTCCATAAAGAAAGAGTCTATTTATTTCCACCGGGCAGTTCAGTACGGTTACAGAAAGGTAAGCCAATATATTACAGTGATATACTGTCACACTACCTGGTTGATTCCACAAAAACAAGAATATCATTCAATGTAGAGAGAGTCAGCTATCGGTTCCCATCCGGATCATTTGGTATCCGGAATATAAGCTTTACTGAGGGACAAGGAAAGATGATTGGAATCATGGGTGCCAGTGGAACAGGTAAAACAACCATGCTGAATATTCTGAGTGGAATCCAGAAACCTACTGAAGGAAGAATCAGGATCAACAGTATCGATCTTTATTCTGAAGATGAAAAACTTAAAGGTGTCCTTGGGTACATCCCTCAGGATGATCTCCTGATTGAAGATCTCACCGTATTCCAGAATTTGTATTACAGTGCGAAACTCTGTTTTGGAGACCGTAAGAATACGGATATAGTTGATCTGGTTAACAAAACACTGAAAAATCTCGGATTATTTGATAAAAAAGATCTCAAGGTGGGGTCACCAATAAATAAGGTTATCAGTGGGGGGCAGCGGAAACGACTGAATATTGCCCTTGAGTTGATAAGAGAACCATCCATTCTGTTTGTGGATGAACCCACCTCCGGATTATCATCAAGGGATTCGGAGAATGTTATGGATTTATTGCGTGAAATGACGCTAAAGGGAAAGTTGATTTTCGCAGTTATTCACCAGCCTTCATCTGAAATTTACAAGATGTTTGATACAATGATGATTCTGGATCAGGGAGGCTATATGGTTTACTACGGAAACCCTGTCGAAGCGGTAATCTACTTCAAAACTCAGGACGCACAGATTAACCGTGAAGTCGGTGAGTGCACTGAATGCGGTACCGTAAATCCCGAGGTCATATTTAACATTCTGGATGCACAGGTGGTTGATGAATTTGGACGATACACCAATAAACGAAAGGTATCTCCTGATAAATGGGAGGATAAATTTCTCCAGGGATATAAAATGCATATGATCAAGGAAGAAACGGAAGCCCCCCCATCAAATTTAAAGATCCCTGCAAAGTTGAAACAATTCCTTATCTATTTTTTCAGGGATACGCTGTCGAAGCTGGCAAATACTCAATATCTGTCACTTACACTTCTGGAAGCCCCTATTCTTGCCTTTATCCTTTCGTATATTATCCGGTATATTGCGGACCCCAACTCTTCTACCTATATTTTCATGGAAAACGAAAATATCCCGATCTACATCTTTATGAGCCTGATCGTTGCGCTTTTCCTGGGCCTAATCTTAAGTGCAGAAGAAATCTTCAAAGACCGAAAGATTTTGAGAAGAGAGCGATTCCTCGATCTTAGCCGATCAGGTTACCTGGCTGCAAAAATGGTAATCCTGTTTCTTATCTCGGCTTTACAAGCTCTGTTATTTGTAGCAATCGGGAATTCCATCTTAGGTATTAAAGAAATGTATTTTGCGTACTGGCTTGCTTTTTTTACCACAGCAGCATTTGCCAATATCCTGGGACTGAATATTTCTTCCTCCTTTAATTCGGCCATTACCATCTATATCGTCGTACCATTACTTATCATTCCAATGATGGTACTAAGCGGTGCTATGTTCAGTTTTGACAAACTAAACCGGAGGATAAGCAGTGTGGATAAAGTTCCCTGGATAGCAGAAATCATGGCAACCAAATGGACGTACGAAGCACTTATGGTCCACCAGTTTAAGGATAACAAATTTGAGAAGTTCTTTTACGACATCGATAAACAAAGAAGTATAGCTGATTTTAAGCTGCAATTTACATTGCCCAAGCTAAACGAGTCACTCAACCTGGTTGTAAATGATTACAATGATAATAGATTATCTTTGGAGTATGAAAGTAAGCTCCCGCTACTGAGAAATGAGATCAGCAAGGAATTGAGATTAATTCATGATATTGATTTTCAATATTTTGATAGGTTATATGCAGATGAGATCAATGCAGAAGTAATACAGGCGGTCAGAAATTATTTTACTCAATTGAACGATTATTACAGACAAAAGTTAAACCAGGCCCTGGATACACGTGAAAGGCAACGCAGGAGAATGATGGAAATTGATCGTGAAGAATATTTTACACTTGGCAGAAACTACGATAATTTAAGTCTTGGTGATATTGTAAAAAAAACATTCGAGAAGCATCAAATACTCGAATATAATGATGAATTAATACAACATTATCATCCTATCTATCTTGATCCAAATCCTTCAAGCATACTGAGTTTTCGAACCCACTTTTTTGCCCCAAAAAAACACTTCCTGGGAAAGTTGTACGATACATTCAATTTTAATATCATGGTTGTTTGGTTTATGACCTTTCTACTCTATCTGGCCTTATATTTTGACCTCCTGAAAAAAACTGTCAAATTAATTGAGAAAGTCCGATTTAATTTCTAATTTTTTCTCATTCCCTGAAAGCAAATCGTGTCTTTATTTTATTACTTTTACAAAACGTTTAATATCAATATATTGAATTATGATAAAAAGGTGGTTAGTATTTTTTTTCGTGATTCTTCCTATTTTTTCCTGCAGGAACAAACCCGATTCATCCTTTGATGAAGCGGCAAACGATTCTGATACTACTGTCGTTTCACTGGGTCCTTCGGAAATTTCCGAAGATGCAATGGAAGAGATTATCCATAACATCGCTTCTCCCGTTGAGATAGCTACTCTGGTAAACCGACTCGGTGTTCCATTCTCAAGAAAATATCTCTCTTCAATACGTTCAACAGATAACCTCGAAACCAGCTTCAAGCAAGCCTATAAACTTGGAATTTATGGAGCAGATCTGGGATATCTGAATATTTACAACAAGACCTCTTCAGCCATTGACTATATTTCTACCATAAAGAACCTCGCTGATGAGATTAATGTAGGCCAATTCTTTGATTTTCAGAAACTGAAAAGAATCGCCACATCCGGTAATGAGTTGGATTCATTACGATTCCTTTCCGTCAGAAGTTTCAATCAAATGGATCAATACCTTCGTGAGAATGACCGAAACAATCTCAGTACATTGATTATCTCGGGATTATGGATAGAGGGATTATATCTGGCTACTCAGATCGCCAAGGAACATCCCCATCCGGAAATAACAGAAAGGATTGGTGAACAAAAGATTGTCCTTAATGACCTATTGCTCTTGCTTAATTTTTACCAGCAGGATCCGAAATTTGCTGAACTGATTCGTGATATGGAGAGTATCAGGGATGAATTTGAAGAGGTAACTATAACCTATGAGATAGGAGAACCGGAAACAATTGAAGAAGACGGGATGCTCGTTATCGTACAGAACGAAACAAGCCTTGTCGATATAAAAGAGGAGCAATTGAAAAGTATAACCAGAAAGGTGGAAGAAATTCGCAACAAGACAATAAACTGAATATGAAAAATAAATACCTGATATTGATCTTCACTTTACTTTTCATACCTGTAATTCTGAATGCCCAATCCGAAGATAATCTCGTGAATAACTGTGCAATGAATGCCGGTGAAAATACTACATACCTTAAAGATTACATTATTAAACTCCCGGAAGCAAAATCTGCCAGGGATATTCCTACTTTTAAAACTTCAATTATTCTTGTCAAGAATACAAGATACCGGTTTTCCATTTGCAATGCTCCGGATTCGGAAGGAGAAGGTATTCTCCAGTTATTCGATCATCAACGCAGACTGATCAGTTCATATGATGAGAAATCCGGGAAAATGTATGACAAATTCGACTTCCCTTGCACTAAAACAGGCCAGTACAGTCTCTGGTATTCATTTATAGACGGAAAAAAAGGTATGGCTGTCGGAATTGTCTCCCTTGTGAAATTCAAATAAAGAGCTATACTCACATAATACTCAGGGCGGCTGGGCCCATTTGAATATCCCCTCCACACAGGATCCTTTATAAGCCTGAAGTCTGATTCGGATATCCCTTCCCCTCAGAATATGAATGATTCAAAAGATCTGAACAATAGCTATTCCTGCCATGAAAAGACCAAGCAAAATATTCCCGATCCAGGCCGATTTTACGGAAACGAAAAAATAGGTGAATAAATATGATAGCGGTATAAACAAAATAAGGATTAATTCTACGGACGCAGAAGGCACAAAAAAGTAAATAATCAATGTAAGTATAAATATCCAGAGCATTATATCAAGGTATTTTCTGGAACTGATCTTAATACTGGAAAAATTCCTTATCATGTAAATGCTGAAAATCAGGATAAGTAATCCTAGATAAGAGAGAAAGACAAGGTCATATAAATCGAAATTCTCGTAATAAAACGGAAATATGATATTGATTTTTACATTTTCAAAAAACCGGATAATTTCCGCTCCCGACAGAAAATAAATTGTTATCATGAGGGCCAGGGGGGTAAAAAATCCTAATAGGGTGACGAGCCACTCTCTCCAATTGAAAGGTCTCAGGATAATTAATCCGATCCACAAAATGGGCAGGTAAAATATAAGATGAATATAAAAAAAGCTGCCCAGGCCGATAAGTAATCCGGCATCAAAAAACCGGAAGGATGTACCCGAACATTTATACGTCAGGAAAACCCTGTCTAAAGCAATTACAAAAAAAAGAATTGCTGGCAGGACAGGATTTACACGTTGTAAGGGAACAAAGATTCCTGTACCCAGAACAAAAAACAATGCCGGAAGATAGGATCGCCGTTCAATAAAGAAATAGGTCGTATTCAATCTGACCATTAATATTGCTATTAGCAATGTAGCGGTAAAACCCGTGAATACAGATATTAAATTCTGGTTCCGGAAAAAATCTGCCAAAATCCTGTAGGCCGGCATACTGTATGAATCATAAGCAAAACTGATTTCTTCCGGGTATAACATGGCCTTTAACCAGTATGCAATCCCGGTGATCAGAATCAGGAATAATACGGATGGAGTTATACTCTTATATAGTCTGAGAATCATTTCCTGCCTATTTGGTATACTAGAAATCCTTCAGGTCGAATCCAATATCTCTGCGGTAAAACATCTTATCAAACTTTATGATCCCGGCACTTTCATATGATCTTTGGAGGGCTTTATCCATAGATTCGCCATACGAACTAACGGCCATTACTCTCCCCCCTGATGTCAAGATTGCATCATTATCTACCCTGGTCCCTGCATGAAATATAATACTGTTTTTCACCTGGTTCAGGTTCATTATCTCTTTCCCCTTTTCATAGCTGCCGGGATATCCACCAGATGCAAGTACAACAGTACAGACCGAACGAGGATCGATATCCAGTTCATACGAGCTTAGTCTGCGCTCACCTGCTGCTTTGAGAAGTACCAGAAGATCATTCTTTATCCGTGGAATAACGACTTGTGCTTCAGGGTCTCCCATTCGGACATTATATTCCACTACAAAGGGATCACCCAATACATTCATCAATCCAAAATAAAGAAATCCGATGTAGTCAATCCCCTCACTCATGAGTCCGGAAATAGTGGGTTTTATAATCCTTTCCTCAACTTTGGAAAGAAAGGTTTTGTCCGCAAACGGAACCGGTGATACGGCTCCCATCCCGCCTGTATTAACACCGGTATCCCCTTCTCCAATTCTTTTGTAATCCTTGGCTTCCGGAAAAACAAGATAACTTTCCCCGTCGGTCAGGACAAACACGGAAGCCTCGATGCCGTTAAGGAATTCTTCAATTACAACGGTTTGGCTTGCAACTCCAAATTTGCCATCAAGCATGCTCTTTAGTTCCGCCCTGGCCATCCCGAGAGAATCGAGGATTAGTACTCCTTTGCCTGCAGCCAATCCATCAGCTTTTAAAACATATGGAGGTTCACATTTCTGAAGAAATTCAAATCCTTCCTCAAGGGTATTTTGCGCAATACTCTTATATCCTGCCGTTGGAATTCCATATCTCTCCATGAATTCATTTGCAAATTTCTTGCTCCCTTCCAGCATCGCTCCGGACTTTACGGGCCCGATCACAGGAATACTCTTCAGGTTGGATTGTTCAAGAAAGTAATCATGTATCCCGTTTACCAACGGCGCTTCAGGTCCTACCACGACGAGCGAGATCTCCTGGTCCATGACGAAGTTCCCGATTTTTTCAAAATCATCCACACCAATGTTTACATTATTGCCCACCATAACTGTTCCGGCATTTCCCGGTGCAATATGGAGATTGTCCAGTTGGCGGCTTTGAGAAAGTTTCCATGCAAGGGTATGTTCCCTGCCACCCGATCCGATAATTAGTACATTCATAACAGTACTTGTAAATTTTCCGAAGGAGTAAACTTATAAATTAAGGTACAAATTTGTACTATTTTAGCTAGTGATTTTTTATAATTCTGATCTTTCGATATCTTAAATCTCTGATGTTTTTGTGCCAAAGCATCGCTTGCCTTGCGGCCAGGAACTACCAAAGGGAAATGTCGGGGATTTTCAAAAAAAAAGCTGCCTTTAAAGACAGCCTCTTATTTTGTTAGAAGTTATTCTTCCGTGGATTCTCCCCTGAGGAAATTATTAAATTTATAGATGAGCATGATCTCATGGGATCCGCTGCTGGAGGTCCTGACATCGGATAGTGTAATATCATATGCATATCCAATCAGCAGGTCCTCATATTGATAACCAAGCTGGACCACTATGGCATCACTTGTTCTGTAAGATAATCCAAATGAAACTATGTCCTGGTAAGTTACCCGGACATTGATATCGGCCTGGAAAACACCTGCTTCGATCAATTTCATAAGTGCCGATGGTTCAAGTGAAAATTGTTCATTGATATCAAAAATATAACCGCCATGCAGGAAATAATGTCGTACCTGTCTTTGTTCAAGGACTTTATCCGATTTCAGATCTACTTTTCT
>CP070687.1:2515342-2530158 GCA_020353115.1 Bacteroidales bacterium | reverse complement strand
TCCTGGAAGCGGACCTGGAGGATTATCCGGGCATGTTCCTGAACATCAATCAAACCGGTAAGGGGTTTAAGGGAGTTTTTGCACCCTATCCCCTGGAAGAAGAGTTGATCGGAATTAACTATATTCCCACGAAAAGGGCTAATTATATTGCCAGAACCACTGGAACCCGTAATTTTCCGTGGCGGGCAATTGTTATCAGCGAACAGGACAAAGAACTGTTAAACAATGATATTGTCCAGAAGCTGGCCTCTCCACCCAGGGTGGATGATGTTGCCTGGATCGAACCGGGCCAGGTTGCATGGGACTGGTGGAATGCCATGAATATTTCCCGTGTTGATTTCATGGCCGGGCAGAATACGGCAACCTATAAATATTACATCGATTTTGCCGCTGCCAATAACATCAAATATATAATTCTGGATGCAGGCTGGTCCGAGAGAGGTGACCTGACAAAAGCAATACCCGCGATCAATCTTCCGGAACTGGCGGAATATGGAAAGGTAAAAGGTGTCGGTTTGATTCTCTGGGCTACATGGTATGCCATTATGCAGCAGATGGATGAAGTTTTTCCCTTCTACTCCAGGATGGGTATAAAAGGTTTTAAAATCGATTTTATTGACCGGGACGATCAAAAGGCAGTTGCCTCTACCTATAAAATAGCAGAAAAAGCAGCAGAGAACCGGCTACTGGTTGATTACCACGGGATTTTCAAACCGGCCGGTTTACAGCGGACATACCCAAATGTCGTAGGTTTTGAAGGGGTCAAAGGTATGGAAAATGTAAAATGGGCTAATGAGGATGTACCGCGTTATGATGTAAGCATACCCTATATACGGATGATGGCAGGTCCGATGGATTATACACCCGGTGCCATGAGAAATGCCACCCGGAGAAACTTCAGGCCTATCAATTCCTCACCGATGAGCCAGGGAACCCGCTGCCATCAGCTGGCTATGTATATTATTTTCGAAGTGCCGCTTCAAATGCTGTCTGATAACCCCACCATATACATGATAGAGCAGGAAAGTACAGATTTTATTACAAAAGTACCGACTACATTTGACGAAACAATGGCGCTGGACGGGAAGGTAGGAGAATACGTCGCACTCGCCAGGAGAAAAGGAGATACCTGGTATGTCGGAGTTATGACCAACTGGAATCCACGCACATTAATCCTTGACTTTTCCTTCCTGGACGACGACGTTTATAAAGCCGTTGTTTTCAAAGACGGTATCAATGCAGACCGCGATGCCACAGATTACAAAAAGGAAGTGATTGAAATTTCAGCCGTTGACAGACTGGAATTACAGCTATCAACCGGTGGAGGCTGGGCGGCCAGGTTGGAAAAAACAGCTCAGTGATACTTGCCTTCATTCGGCTGAAAATCCTTCAAGTATCTGACTTCTTTTCCATTGCTATGTTCAACCGGTTGAAGTTTACAAAATATTCCAGCAGGGTATATACATAAGTAAACATTCGGTCAGAAATCCGATATAAGACCATTTTAAACCTCTCTGAGTAACGATATCCGCCAAGAGGACCAATAACACAAATGTGAATTCGGATCGCTTATATCGAAAAAAACGGGTATTAGAGGGTATCCGGCCGGTATCTTTCGTAGTCATCCGGGAGTTCCAGTGCCCCTGTGAGGTTTTTTACAGCAGGAATATTATGGTTTTCAAGGTATTCCCCGATTCCTTCCAGTATTTTCAGGGATACCTGAGGATCAATGAAATTAGCAGTTCCAACCTGGATTGCTGTGGCTCCAGCAAGCATAAATTCAACGGCATCCGTGGCATTCATAATCCCTCCCATTCCTATTACGGGAATCTTCACGGCACGGAAGGCCTCCCATACCATTCGGAGGGCGACCGGTTTTACAGCCGGTCCGGATAATCCTCCGGTAACGGTTGCAAGCACAGGTTTTCGTATCCCGGCATCAATAGCCATTCCCAGAAGGGTATTGATAAGGGAGACAGCATCTGCTCCGGCTCCTTCCACCCCCCTGGCAAATTCCGGTATGGATGTTACATTCGGGGATAATTTGACAATCAGGGTTTTATGATATACTTTCCGAACGGCATCGGTTACCTTGATTGCGGATGGACAATGGATTCCGAATACCATGCCTCCATCCTTCACATTGGGGCAGGAGATATTCAACTCGATAGCCGGTATCCCGTCCAGGTCGTTAAGCTTTTCCGAGACTTCCACATATTCCTCCACGGTAGATCCGGAGACATTGACAATCATGTGGGTATTGTATTTCCGGATAACGGGATAGATATCGGAAATGAAGTAATCAATCCCCTTGTTTTGAAGGCCGACGGAATTAAGCATTCCGGAAGCGGTTTCCACCATTCTCGGATAGGGATTCCCTTCCCTTTTCGATCCGGTGGTTCCCTTTACAAAAACAGCACCAAGCCGGTTTACATCGATAAAATCGTCAAATTCAGGTCCGTAACCAAAACAGCCCGAAGCCGTGCCGACCGGATTTTTCCATTGCATTTGCCCTATATTTACCGTCAGATCTGCCATACCAGTTCTCTTGAATTAAAAACGGGTCCTTCCGTACAAACGATTTTGTTTCCTTGCCTAGTCTTCTGAACACAACAGAGGCATGCCCCGAATCCACAGGCCATGGTATTTTCCAGGGATACCTGCGACTGAATCCCCCGATCCAGGGCAAATTCAGCCACCGCTTTCATCATCACTTCGGGTCCGCATGTGTAAATCATATCGAAATCAAACTTATGCCGGCGCAGTATCGAATGGTCAAGCACAAGTCCCCTCTCACCGGCCGAACCGTCATCCGTCGTCAGATATACCTCCCCGTATTTCCTGAAGGGAGATAGATCTACCAACAAACCGGCATGCCTGAATCCGAGTATAAATACAGGTTTCAGACCCTTGTCCTTCAGATGGTTGCCCAGAAAGAGTAACGGGGCAATACCAATACCGCCACCAATAAGAAGGGGTTTTCTCACACCTGCCGTATCAAAGGTGTTTCCCAACGGATATATGAGATTCAGCGTATCAGATTTCCGGAGTCCGGACAGCTTCTTCGTACCTTCACCCACGACCTGGATCAGAAAACTTAATGTATTTTTTTGATAATCAGTATCATAAATTGATATTGGCCGGCGGAGAAAAGTGCCGGGGGAGTGATCGACACGAATTGCTGCAAACTGTCCGGGTAGTACTTCGGGAAGGGGATCTGAAGGGGAAACGATCAGTTCAAAATATTCGGAATTCAGTGTTATGTTCTCAATCACCGTAAAATCCTGGATCCACTTTTTCATTAATCCGAAAGATATTTTAAAACCTGATCCGGCCATAAGCCAGGATTATTGCTTTTTTCCTGGATCTACCGGGATGTTTCCCGGCACAAAAATACATTTTTTCGATCGCTTTTGAAGCAGCCAGAGAAGAATTGTTCAAAAAAACAGGAAAAACCCTCAAACGTCCTATGATCGTATTAACCTGAAGGATGATATTCTGAAAAGGTACTGTCCCGGTAAAAAATAACAACACGCTCTATTTCAGACGATCGAATGGTACCTGCTTTCATCTCGTTTTCCATATTTTCACCGGGCTTCCTTTTTTCAACAACTTTCCCCTCCAATGGAACGTTATCCTCACCACCATGCTCTTCCCCTGTATTTTTAAACAATTCCGTATCCTTCCCTGTTCTATACATCTCTCCAGTCCCAAGCATAAGCCATTCAGGATTCAGAGTTGAAAAGTTCTCCAAAATCTTTCTCAGAAAATCATAGCTCGGATTATTCCTCCCGGATAGTATATGTGATACACTCGACCTCTGTACCCCAATTTTATCTGCAAATTGAGTTGAGCTAAGCTGCTCAGATTGTAAGAAATGTAAAATCCTGTCTCTCATTAACGATTTTTTTGCATTCACAAATGTAATCAATTTATATTTAACATATGTAAATTTATTTATTACATTTGTCTACAACTAGGTTATATATGTCAATAATTATTATTAATTGCTTGTTTTTCAGTATTTTGTATTTTATCTGTCCCATAACGTGTATTACTCAGGTTATTTAATATCCTATTGTTTTATTTATATACGTAATATATTACTGTTTATTAATATTTTAAATAAATTGTACCTTTTTTTCAAAGGTTTTTTACATACTTTATGTATTACTTTAATTATATTATTTAATTTGCTGGTATTCAAGATTTAATAGTTGAATAAACTAAATTCTCAGTACGTTTTTGTATGAATCGTTATAATAATATTGGATAAACACTTTATATAGTTAAATTAAAGCTTTGGTTTTCAATAGTTTACTAGTTTTTTTTCTTTACCGGAAAGTTACTCCTTAAATTATTACATTTGTATATCTATTTGATTGGATTCTTTGTTTGCGGTTGACATATGTATATGATATTCCGGTTATTTTGTCATGATTGTATTACATATGTAACCACACTCTCTGTTTCCATGGGAATATGATTATTAACCCATCAATTCATCTTCATAATGCAAAAAGTCACGATTAAATAAGATGAATCGTATTCCCAGGATATTTTCTATGGAAAAATGGAAAAATTCATTCAGAATGGAATATTCGGAACGATCTCCAGCCCTATCACGGAATAGTGTACGGAAATCAGGTTAAGGAATGTTAACGGACTTTCATCAACAGTCGAACGACTTTAATCAACGTCTATTTAAAACCATACTCCGGGAAATCACGGTTAAACTCTTCAGGATGAAATGACACATTCAATTTTATATCCCCGAAGTCAAACGATTCGAACAGCCCCTTGTCATCGTAGACTTCTAATGAAGTAAGAATCAGTTTCTCCCTGTCAACGCAAAATTCAATCCGTTTTGCATAGCAATTCGGTATTAATATGTCTTTTGCACCCAGACTTTTCCTGCTACTACCGATGCCCGGGTTGTTTTCCATGATCATATAGCTGTTTATCCCTTTTTGCTGAGCAATTGACGCGACCGTTTCTCCTTCCCTGGTGGTGTAGTTTATATACCTGAAATCGGGAATTTCAATAATTATGTGATGGCATGGTATTTCATTTGCCACTTTCTTTCCACTATACCGGACAATCTTATCCAGATCCTCACTGTAATCCACTAAAAAAGATTCCAGAATATCTGCGATCAGACGGAATCCTGCTTCAAAGATGGTCTGGTGCCTGTTCTCACTCATCAGTCTTCCATATGGATCCAGTGTGAAATTTATCCAGGGGAATGAATTTGGATTAACCAGGATCCTGTTGTTATGCTTACCGTCAACGTATAAGATTTCGAGGTCTCTCCTGGGGTATTCCTGTTTATAATAAATCCTGAACGGTTCGTTTACCAGTTTGAACCTCCCTCTTTTCTCTATTTGTTCTCCTTCAATCCGGTATATCACCTTCATGCTGAATTCCAGGCTATTGATACTCCTGATATTCGATATCATTTGTCGCAATAGTCCGGCTGCAGGATATTCCTGATTGCCTGGAACAGGATTACCGGGGCCATACCTTGAAAATCCGGATGCAGATACCAGGAGAACCAGGATAATACACCAGCGTGAGAATAACGATCGTTTCATAAACAGTTTAATATTTAAATTAAAGTTATAAAATTCAGGAGGTTTATCGTAAAATGGCAACAGTTTTATCGAGGACGGGGACGCAGAATTTTCGGTTCCCGGTTTTTGCCGAAGGCCCGCCTGCTGCGGGCAGGCAGGCATCCCTTTCTCGAAGGGACTCCTATGGAGCGGGACGCTTCTCAGTTCCCGGTTCCCGCTCGCCACTACTCACTGTTCACTTCTCATCCTCTTGTTAAGATCCTGTAAAACACCGGTACAACGATCAGGGTTAACAAAGTAGAGACCAATAATCCGCCGATGATGGTCCATCCCATGGGGGCCCACAGTTCACCACCTCTCAGGGTCAGGGGAAGAAGGCCACCGATTGTTGTAAGTGTGGTAAGCAGAATAGGTGTAAATCTGGTTTCACCCGCTTTTTTCAGAGCTTCTTCCAGTATTAATCCTTCCTTTCTGAGGATGTTGGTGTAGTCGACCAGGATAATAGAGTTGTTCACCACAATTCCTACAAGGCTGGCAGCTCCGATAAAGGCAGTAAATGAGAAGGTATATCCGGTAATAAACAGAGCCCAGATCGAACCGATCATGGCAAGTGGTATTGCCACGAAGATAATAATTGGTTGTACAAAAGATTTAAACTGAAGAACGAGGACGGCAAAGATGGCTATAAGTGCAAGCAGCACGGCATGTTTCATGCCGCCGAATGATTCCGTACGGTTTTCCAGTTCGCCGCCGATCCAGTAGTCATAATTATCCGGAAAACGGATCATTTCAAGTTGGCTGATCAGCTCATCAAGAACCTCATCCAGGCTGGCATCCGGTGTCAGATCAGCCTTTATCAGGCCGGATCTTTCAAGGTTATACCGGCTTACTATACCCGGAGCTTCCCTGAATTCCATGGTTGCAAGCTGGTACAGCGGGATAAATCTTCCGGAAAGGGATCGGACAAATATCTTTTGGAAATCCTGCAGTTGTACTCTTTCGTTAACCGGGAGCCGAATAACGATCTTGAATTCCTCACCTTCCTCGTTTCTGAAACTGCCTATTTCCATCCCGCTAATGGCCGTCCGTATAGCCCTGTCAATTTCAACAACCGGAACACCGAAAATCCCGGCTTTCTCTTTGTTAATATTGAAATGGATATCTGTTCTTGAAATATCGAGCTGGTTATCAATGTTAATAGGACCCGGAATCGTTTCCAGGATTTCCTGTACTTCTCTTGCCAGGCCGGTCAGTACATCCACATCTTCTCCGTGAACATATACCATTATGGGTGCATCGCTCGGCACGCCCTGCATGTATTCCTTGACGGTTATCTTTGCCCCGGGATAATTCACGAACTGTTGCCGCAATTCTTCAACCGTGCGTCGGTAGTCTTCCGAATTGTATTCTTTCAGTTTAACATATATTTCGGCAAAATTCAGGGCATAGTTCTTTGAGAAAATATTGTAGTAGATTCTAGGGTTTCCGTGTCCTACATTGGTGGCAAAATGGTCGACCTGGGTCATGGAGGCCAGAACTGCTTCGACATCCCGGGCAACCCGGTCGGTTCTGTCTATATTCGATCCTTCAGGCAGTAGGGCACGTATCATGAATTCCGGCGTTTCAGCCGGCGGAAAAAAGCTGATACCAACCAGTGGGAACATGACAACAGAACCGGCAAGAATAAGAAAAGCAAGGCTCAGTACGACCGCTTTTCTTCGAATAGAGAAATCGAGTACTTTCCTGTATGGTCCTTCAATAATCCGTTTCAGAAACCGCTGGAAAAAATCCGATCTTCCGTTAAGAGTTCCTTTTAAATCCCGGAACATCAGGCTTCCGGCAAGAGGAGTCAGGGATAATGCCAGAAACAAAGAAACAGAGAGGGTTGCTATTAGGGTGACGGGAAGACTCTTTATAAAATCCCCGGCTTTATCGGGCATCATGATAATCGGAACGAAAGCCAGCAAAGTTGTAAGTGTTGCGCTAAAGATAGGCCATCCGATCTGGGAAGCCCCTTTCCCGGCAGCTTCCCCCGGATTGTATCCCAACCGGATAAACCGCCGGATATTTTCCACCACCACGATTGAATTATCCACCAGTAGCCCGAGTGCCACAACCAGAGCGGCAATCGAAATCTGTTGTAATCCGAACCCTGCCATATCGACAAAAGAAAGCCCGACAAGGATTGACATCGGAATGGCCAGGATTACGATAAGGGAAGACCTCAGGCCCAGGGATAAAAGAACTATGATTCCAACAAGTGCAATTCCCTGGATCAGGTTGCTCATGAAACCACTGATTCGTGTTTTGATGACCTCAGACTGGTCAAACACATATTCCAGCCGGATCTCTTCCGGCATATATCGCTGAAAATTGGCAATTAAAGGTTTGATCTGTCCGGCCAGATCAATCACATCCAGATCCTCCTTCTGATGAATTGTAAGGAAAATACATCTTTGACCATTAAACCTGGCGTAATAGTTATTGTCTTCGTAATCGTATTCTACCGTGGCGATATGTTTCAGATGAATCAGCTTCCCAAGGTAGGAGTGGACAACGGTATTTCTCAATTCCTCCAGGTTTTTGTAGGAACCGCTTGTTTTTATTCCAAAACTCTTGCCATCCAGCTTTACGGAACCACCAGGAATATTTGCATTATTGCTCTGGATTGCCTGGGCAACCTGTGTAATGGAAATGTTCATCCCGGCCATTTTTTCTATATCAAGAGAAATTCTAATCTCCTGTGCCGGTACAGCCAATATCTCAACCCTTTTCACTCCGGCGGTTTTCTCGATCCTTCTTTTCAGCTGATCTGCCTGGTATTCCAGCCTTGCAAAGGATACCGTGTCTGCTATAAAGGCAAGTTGGATCATTGCGAGATCGCTGCTGGACCATTCCATCACATCCAGGTAGATAATTTCGGAGGGCAGATCGTTTTTCACACTGTTTACCTGCCGGATCACTTCCTCAAATTTCTTCTCTGCATCCGTATCATAGCTGAACTCAACGCTTATAACAGCAAGACCATCCTTCAGATCGGTCTGAATCTGTTCTATATCTTCCAGTTCGTTCAGGGCTCCCTCCAGTGGAAACGCCACCAATTGTTCCAGATCCTGGGGATTTGCACCTGGATAGACCACGTATACCGTCCCTCCCGGGACATATATGGTGGGATTTTCTGAACGTGGCATCGTAAGAAATGATTTAATCCCCATTATCAACAGCAATGTAAATGCCAGGATTGTAAACTGGTGGTTCCGTATGGCAAAACGTGGTAGTTTCATGGGTGTTTGTAGATATAGATAATCGTTTTTTACCGAATGCCAGCCTGATGCGGGAAGACATTTCTTTCCCGTCTGGACCGCCGAACGAACCATTTCTCAATTAACAATTCTCCGTTCTCTCCCGGTTCCTGTTCTTCGTCACCCGTTACGGTCCACTCTTCACTGTTCCCGGTTCCTGCTCGCCACTACTCACTTCTCACTTCTCACTGTTCACTGATCACTCTTCACTGTTCACTGTTCACTTCTCACTGATCACTTCTCACCTCTCCCTCCACAATCCTGATCTCCGAATCAGGTCGTACGAAGCCGGCTCCCTCCGTAATAACCATCATTCCGGAATCAAGCCCGCTTTTTACTAAAATTTCATGCTCCCAGAATCCGCCGATCTCGATTCTTTTTCTGACAGGTTTTTCATTTTCAACGACATAGACATATCCGTTCAACTCGTCAGCTTCAACCATGGCATCGACAGGAATGGAAATGTAAAATTGTCTCCCCGAAGGAATGATATCCGCTTTGCCGATAAAACCGGATGCGAAAGACACTCCCGTTTTATCCAGTGTAAGTTCCACTTCATATGTTCCTGTAAATGGATCCGATACACTCCCGATCTCAGATACGCATGCAGTAAAACGTGTATCTGGAAAGGGATCAAATGAAATGTATGCAGAATCACGAAGGTTAACCCTCACCAAGTCCTTATCAGTTAGGTTCGCCTTTAAAACCCAGTCATTTTCTGATGCGGCAAACATAAATACCGGATAACCGGGTGCGATAATTTCATTCTCTTCCACAATCCTCTTCAGCACCTTGCCATTCGAAGGAGCGGTAATGGTGGAATATTTCAGGTTAAATTCTGCGATACGTGCCTGGTTGGCCGCCACCTCGAAGGCGGTTCTTGCATTTTCATATTGTTCCAGTGTGGCGACACTATCACGATAAAGATTCTCAATCCTTTCCAGATCCCTCTCCGCCTTATTCAGCCCAAGGTTTGCCTGATTTGCAGTTGCCTGGATTTCCGAAAGATCCAATTGAGCCATCCTCTTGCCTTCCAGGACATTCTGGCCTTCTTCCACATAAATATTCGAAATGATCCCTCCGGTTTTAAAACTCAGTTTTACCTCGGATTTTGAGGACAACTTACCGCTGGCATGTACCGGGAAAGCAAAATCTCTTACGATTGCGGCAGAGACTTTAACATGTATAGGTTCACGAGCTTTTTTTACCTCTCCTTTTGGATTCATACAACCCGACAACAGGATCACGAAACCCAATAGGATAGGATACTTTTTATTATTTATATGCATACTATTGTTTTACAAGGTTTTTTGATATGTTATTTGAATCAAAAATTACAATAATCATTGATTGGTTTCCGGTACCTTCACATTATATGATGCGGTTATCCTTTCAAATTCCGCCAGTTTAACCTGGAGGTCAAACCGGGTTATAATCCAGCTCCATTCCGCCTGAGTCATGGTGGTTCGGGAATCAATGAATTCGATAAGTGAAGCCATCCCCTCCCGGTATTTGCGGTCCACCAGTTTAAAGGCATTTCTGGCGTGCAGAAGCTCTTTCTCGGCCGAACGGACCGATTGAAAGGAAGCTTTCAGATCATAGAATGTCTGTGTAACTTCGAGTTTGATTTTTTGTTCCAGTTCTTCCTTTTGTCGTGTAAGTATTTCCTTGTCTATTTTAGCCTGTTTGATCCTCGCCTGGTTTTGAAATCCGGAAAAGATGTCCCATTTCAGGACGAAAGAAGCGATAACAAAATCATACTGCGAAGTGAAACGGTATTTTTCCCCCTGAAACCCATAGTCAACCGCCGCAAGCAACATGGGATGATTCTGGGCACGTTTTATTTTCAGGTTATATTCAGACGCCGTAATATAGTGCTCCAGCAGGTCCAGCTCCTCTCGGTTATTAACAGCCAGAAATTCAGCCTGTTCCAAGTCGTCTTGTGGTGCCACCCCCGGAAAGCTTTCGATCCCGTTTATGTCTTCATCCAGGGATCTGTTCAGTAAAAAATTGAAATAGGACCGTGCAACCTGAATATTCTTTTCTGCATCGGCAATGAAGAGTTCATTTTTGCTTAATTCAGCCTCGGATCTGTATACAACATCCTGGGTTACCATTTGATTCTCAAACAGCTTTTTACTTACCCGGATATTCTCCTCGAGGAGCTTCATCGTTTCAAATCCCAGATCCCTCACCTGAAGAGTTTGTAAATAGTTATAGTATGCTTTTTTAACCTCGGAGACCAGGAATCGCTTATACATTTCCACATCAATCTGCTGGATCCGGTTCATCTCGTTTTTTATCTTTTGATTGAAATAGAGTCCCGTATTGAATATCGGTTGAATCACCTGGACCTTGGTCTCATGTTCCCTGGGCCGGAGAAAAGAAAATTCTTCGTTTTCAATCTGGGGGAAAATATTCGACATGGTCAGTGCATTCAGGGTTGAATATACAGGGTTAAGAAGATCTCCCACCGGGAATTCTATTATCCTGCCCCCTTCTGCCCTCGAATATCTGGCATTAAATGATACATTCGGATAGAACATGCGCCGTGCCTCCTTCACAGCCTCAAGACTTTTATCATATGAGGCCAGCTTTTGCCTGAGCGCCAGATTGTTTGTCAGCCCTTCCCGGATATAATCATCCAGGATCCGGTTTTGCCCGATAACCGGAAAGTAAATAAGAAAAAAGCATAGAACCAGACAGATCCTTATCTTCATGATACAAATCCTTTAGTCTTTATTCCGTTCATTAACAATTCATAATGACACCGGATCAACTCACCGGGAGTAATGTTAAGCATTTCAAAAACTTCTCTCTTGTTCCGGATTACCTGCAAAACACCCAGCATTTGTGCCCAAAGCGTATTGGCCATGGTCGAGACCGGCAAATCATCCCTGACCGTACCATCCTTCATGCCAGCTTCGACCACTTCATAAAGTTTTTCAATAGGTGACCCCTTAAACCAGTTTTCCATAATTATATCTCCAAACTCCAGTTTCTCCAGATCTTTCCCTTCGAAAAAAAGTATTGAATTGAAATAGACCGGTTGTTCCTCCGAAAACCTGTAAAATACATCCCCCAATTCGAACAGGTTCTCAATGCCTGTGCGGTCGGATGATATTGTTTCCGTCATCCGGTCAGAAAGAAGTGACAAGCCTTTCTCGGTAATTGCCCAATGGATTTCAACCTTACTTTTAAAATAGAGATAGAGCGTACCTTTACTCAACTCAGCCTCTTCAGCCACGTCATCCATGGTCGAACGGTCAAACCCTTTCGAATGAAACACCTTTTCCGCAGCAAGGATTATATCCTTGCGTCTTTGCTCCTTTTCTCTTTCCTTACGTTCAATGATTCCCATATGTACTATACTGTTTGTTAATTATGACTCATAGTCATATTTTATATAAATGTATAAAAAATAAATAATAGTTAAAATAAATGGTTCGATTTTTTACGAAAGTGCTGATCTTAAATCATTTCAAGGGCACTGTATTTTTAAAATGCGGTAAAATGACAATCATCAGAAACCTGCATGCAGGAAGTTTACCATTCTCACATAAAATGATTTTTACGATAATCGAACAAGTGAAGGTGTTCAGTAGATGATTTCATACAGATATTGTACAGGGATTACTAAGGGATAAAGTATTTCAGGTATTTCAGTCCGTCTTGCTAATCCTTTTTCCTGGTGGAAACAAAAGCATTCGTTGATTGAGGCTTCAATTCACCCTCTGCTTTTGCGACCAGAACCGCGACCGTTGAATCCCCGGTAATATTCACAACGGTGCGTAACATATCAAGAGGGCGGTCAACTCCGATAATCAGGGCAAGGCCTGCTGCAGGCAGATCAACCGAAGCCATGATTGCAGTTAACATTATGATACTTCCGCTTGGAATTCCCGGAGCACCAATGGAAACAAGGAGAGCCATCAGCAGTATGGTCAGCTGGTCTACCAGATCCAGTGGTATGCCAAATACCTGTGCAACGAAAACCACGGCGATGGCCAGATAACAGCTTGTCCCATCCATATTAATAGTAACTCCAATCGGAAGGACAAAGCCGGATATCTTCTGTGAAACGCCAAGTTCATTTTCCACCTGTTCCTTGGTTACCGGTAGCGTCGCAGCACTCGAACTGGTTGTAAATGCGACCATTTGGGCGGGCAGAATTGCCCTCATAAATCCTAATATTCCTGTTCCGGCAAATAATCCGGTCACGAGCGGATAAAATAAAAGAATCAGCAAAAACATTCCCGTGATGTATGTTATGGAATAAAGGCCAAGTGCAGCAAACAGATCGACATCACCTGAAAAGTCAACAACAAGCGAACTTATAAGGGCAAAAACCCCGAATGGAGCAGTAACCATTATGATATCAATAAGTTTCATTATCACTTCGTTGAGACCGGCAAAAAAGTACTTTACAACGGATACTTTCCCATGGGGCAACAGAACGAGAGAGACGGCGAAAATTATGGCAAAAAATATTACCTGCAGCATCCTTGTGTTATCGGAAGCAGCCTGTATGATGTTATCGGGAACCATATCCACAAGGAGTTGAAGCGGTGATTTTTCCTGTTGTGTCCCGGCCGGTTTCTCTTTTGGATTCGTATCCTGATAATACTTCTGTTTCAACTCAGTTTGTTTCTCTTCAGAAAATGCGGATCCGGGATTAATAATATGTACGAGGAACAACCCGATTAAAACCGCAATCAATGAGGTAGTCAGGAATAGTGCTATTGTTCTGAGGCCGATCCTTGTGAGTCTCGAAATTTCAGAAATAGTGCTAATACCCACAACAAGTGAAACGAATACCAGAGGGACAGCAATAAGTTTTAAAAGGTTGATAAAAATCGTACCCCATGGTTTAATCCAGTCATAGGTAAACTTTTCAAGCCCGATTGACAATGCAATCAATCCCCATAGAATACCAAGCACCAGACCTGTTAAGATTTTCCACATTAATGGTATCTTCTTCATCATTGTCTAGGGTTGGTATAACATAAACGCATCAAATTTGGAAAAAAAATCTTTAGATACATAATAAATCAGCTCATTGTTATGTGCTTTAGCTATTTCCGGCAATCCGTTCTGTTCCACCATAATATTATTTTGTTATTTTTACGCATCTTTAGCACTGTTTTAAACTTCGTTTTATGAGTTTTCCAAGAATCAAATTACACTGGCAGATTTTAATAGCGTTAATACTTTCCATTCTATACGGGATATTCCTGAAAGATCAGATTCATTATGTTGCCTGGATGGGAGAAGTTTTTCTTCGGGCGTTGAAAATGATTATTGTTCCGTTAATTCTCAGTTCACTCGTTTCTGGTGTTGCAAACCTTGGCAGTGCTGAAAACCTGGGAAGGCTGGGATTAAAAACAATCACATATTATGTATGCACGAGCACTCTTGCTATCATTACAGGGTTATTCCTTGTCAATATAGTTCGTCCCGGAATAGGTGCAGACCTGAATTTAACTCAGGAGGTTCAGAATATTCCAAGTAAGGAAACCCTGGGAGAAACGCTGATACATATTATTCCGGATAACATTTTCGCCGTTTTCGGAGATAATACAAAGATGTTATCCGTTATATTTTTTGCGATCTTATTTGGATTCTTTATTACCCAGGCCAGTCAAAAGCCAAGAACGCTTCTTACAGATTTTTTTAACGGGGTTTTCAATGTAATGATGAAAATCACACTGTTCATTATCCGGTTTACACCATTTGGTATATTCGGCCTGGTTGCCGAAAAGGTTGCGGAACAGGATAATTTAATAGCGCTGATCCAAAGTATGGGACTGTATATGCTTGTGGTACTCTCAGGATTGGCGATCCATGTTTCCCTGACCTTGCCGGCTATAGTCCGGTTTATCGGGAGGGTTAATCCATGGAAACATATGAGTAACATGAAAAGTACTTTGTTAACTGCCTG
>CP070687.1:2511513-2515242 GCA_020353115.1 Bacteroidales bacterium | reverse complement strand
ACCATAATATATTATTCTCTGTTGCAGGGTTTGGTTTTTATTCTTCCATCCCTTATTGTATTTGCTTCCTTCGGTCAAAAAATGACCGGATAGAATAGTACATTTCTTAAAACTCACGGTAAATTTTACTATATTTCCAAAGTCAATCCTCTATTGAAGATAATAATATGGTAATTTTTTTATTTTTTATCTTCAGCCTTAACATACAAAAAAAACAGATGCCAGTCGAAACAAAAGAAGTTAAAACCAAAAAAGATTTACGAAGATTCATTTACCTGCCTGCCACTATAAATAAAGAATGCAGCAATTGGGTTCCTCCAATTTATCAGGATGAATTTCTCTTCTTCAATCCAAAGAAAAACAGAAGTTTTTCCTATTCTGATACTATACTTCTGTTCGCATATAAAAACGGCAAACTTGCCGGCAGGATAATGGGGTTGATCAATAAACGGTATAATGAGATCCACAAAGAGGATCATGCCAGGTTTGAATTCCTGGATTGCTATGATGATCAGGAAATCGTCCATTCCCTGGTAAACCGCGTCGAGAACTGGGCACGTGAAAAGGGAATGAAAAAAATTGTAGGCCCTCTTGGTTTTTCAGATAAAGATCCGCAGGGATTCCTTCTGGAAGGATTTGAACACCGGGCTATCCTTGCCACTGTCTGGAATCAGGAGTACATGAACAGGTTGATAACTGCCGAGGGTTATCAAAAGAAAGTTGATCTGAACGATTATTTAATCAGGATCCCCGAAGAAATCCCGGAAATTTATCGAAGAATATACCAAAGGGTATCGCACAAGAGTAACTTCCGGGTAATCGATTTTACCAGGAAAAAAGAGTTGAAACCCTATATAATCCCTGTTCTGCGGTTAATGAACGAATGTTACAGTGATATTTATGGATTCGTCCCCCTTACAGACCAGGAAATGGTGGAATATGCCGCCCGCTATCTGCCGGTACTGGATCCTAATTTTGTAAAAGTTACCGTTGCAGACGGTGAAGTTGTCGGATTTGTTATCAGTATGCCTGATCTGAGCGATGGATTGCAGAAGGCAAAAGGGAGGCTATTTCCGTTTGGCATATTTAAAATACTGGCCTCAATCAAAAAATCAAAACATCTTGTCTTGCTTCTGGGGGCAATTAAACAAAAATTCCATGGTTCAGGTATGGATGTAATGATGGCAGTGAAACTGCTGGAAACGGCAGCATCAAGAAATATGGAATCTATTGAAAGCCACCTGGTCCTGGAACATAACCACAAAATGATCGGTGAAATAACCAAAATCGGTGGTACGATCCATAAGCGGTTCCGGATCTATGAAAAAGCGTTATAGACCCTGCTAAAACTTAAATGCAAAACCAATAGTCAGCATTTCCTTGAACTGCAGCCGGGGCCCGGCACCAATTTTTATCCCTTCCTTATCATAGATCGGAACATTTATGTCATCATCATATATCAAATGCGTCGATATGGTAGCAGTCAGATAATAGGTAATTTTCATCCTCAATACGATTTCCCAGTCGATATCAATGTTCTGTGGATTGTGTGTATAGTTTGTAAAAAGGTCCAGTTTATTCTCTGCCGATATGTCATCATTGAAATTATAAAGGAACCGGGTTTTAACATATGCACCCATTTCATGGTAGACGCGCTTATTACCGGCGATACCATACTTCGTCTGATCGATCAATACAGTATCCAGAACATAAGTTGATTTGGAAGTTACAGGAGAAATAAGTATAGAGGTTTCCTTGTTCGGTTTATAGTCCAGCCCGAGAGAAAATATCAGGTATCCGGGAGCCATAAATTTTGAAGCTACCACCGAATCATTAGGGTAGTTATACCCTTTCGCAACCTGGCTTTTGAAACTAACCAGCAAACTGTAGTACCAGTTTTTAATTCCTTCCGTCCCGTACCGTTCAATGGCATGCTGCCCAAGCTTTCCAAACGCCTTTTGTCCGAATTTCGAACTGATCTCAAATAGATCTTCGTTCTTCCTCAGACGTTTTTCCCCTGATTTAATCAATCCGTATTTGAACCTTATATTATTATCCCACTTGGTATTGTTTCTTGAGTAGTTGGAAAACAGTTCAATTTCAGTAAGAGTTGATATTGTACTTTCACCACCTTTAGCCCAATTGGAAAGATATCCCTGTGCAAAATTAACAGTAGCCAGTCCACCATACTTCCAGGCCTGCGGCTTGATTTTAAGTGGTACCATCTGCTGCAAATCACCTTTCACCTCAGTGAGAGTATTCAGGTATTCTTCCGTATATTCACTTCTGCCCAGTTTCCTGAAATAGACACCATCATCGAGTATGAATTTAAGTGAATTCTTCGA
Source organism: Bacteroidales bacterium (assembly GCA_020353115.1). GTDB lineage: Bacteria > Bacteroidota > Bacteroidia > Bacteroidales > VadinHA17. The sequence continues at coordinate 2,512,897 of CP070687.1, read as the reverse complement.
CTCATTTTCAACCCAGACTCCAATCGAATCCATAACCTCATTCTTAAGCCAGAACCGGATATAATTCCTTTTGTTTTTCATCCATACGCTTGTGGAATCGTTACCCAGGTTTTTCAGCCACACCTGTATCGAATCCTTTTCGATATAATCAATCAGCAGGTCAACTGCATACGCCAGTGAATCCATCGAACCGATAACCGAAAAATCTGTAAAGGGAATTCTGATCCTATCACCTGTAGCGAGTTTAATCGTATCGTTAAAAATATGATCCTCCCTATCCGCAACGATAATCTTTACCGTATCCGTTTCCGGGAGGGTAAGACTCAATGAGGGGATAGAATCCGGGGTTAAGAAAAAAATGGAATCGGTCTTCCGGGAAATGGTTGTATCCTGAAGCGGTACGGCCAGGGAGTCAATTACGATTGCAAGAGAATCCAATCCAGCAGAATCGGCCCTTGAAATGATGCCGGGGATTGCATCATCGCTAATTCGAACCATCGTATCTTTTTCCATAACATCAACAGAAGGCGGCTCTTCAATGCTTTCAAAAGGATATGCCCTGAGGTAGGATATAGTCCATTCAACAGGTTCATTCTCAATATGGTCAAGCAGACGCCCGATGGCGTAACGTAGTGAGTCGGCCGGGTTGATCCACCGTCCGGTATCCTCGTAAACCGCTTTAAGATATTGTAAAAAATAATCAATGGTATCCGGGTATGATATTTTTCCCTGCCCCGGGAGAGTATCGGTTGGAAAAAGGAGGGAAACGGTATCTTTCGACTCAATCCCCAGCGTATCTGCCTGTCCCGTAAGAATAAGGATATTTCCACAAAATAATAGCAATAATATAACCTTTTTCATGATTTACTGATTTACAAACCAATCAGGAATGAATTGATTATTAACTTTCTTAGCTTCTTCTTATTGTTTAAAATCTGTATATTTGTATTTCAAATTGCATATGTAATGAAATGTATTCTTGAACTTTCTTACATTGCCAAAGATCTCTATTTGAACATCAAAAATAGAGACACCTACCACTATAGCAAATAATTCTTAGTAGAATTTTTTTTCCTGCAAATATAGGACCGCCAGGTACAAAATCATATGTGTTTTATATCACCAATAAAGTATTTGTCGGGAAGTGCCTGAAAAACAGATAATATTTTAAAAATCCAAACCAACAAATCATGCAACTACCATATGCTGAACCCTACCGGATAAAGATGGTGGAGAAACTTCATCCAAGCAACCGTCCGGATCGCGAAAAATGGATCAGGGAGGCAAAATATAACCTCTTCAATCTGAAAAGCGAACAGGTATTCATCGATCTTCTTACCGATTCGGGTACGGGTGCAATGAGCGACAATCAATGGTCCGAATT
>CP070687.1:2509082-2511413 GCA_020353115.1 Bacteroidales bacterium | reverse complement strand
CAATACCATTCCAAAGACCACTACCCGGAGCCTGCTCGGTGAAAAGTTTAAGACAGCATCTGAAAAATCGTTATGTAATTATTCTTTTTATATCGGGGCAACGAATGACAACCTTTCTGAATTATTGGAGATTAATCCGTCGGAAGTATGCGGTATAAAGGTTTTTATGGGAAGTTCAACCGGGAATATGCTGGTAGACAAGGAAAATACACTGATCGGAATTTTTAAAAATGCTCCCTGCCTAGTTGCCGTTCACTGCGAAGATGAATCAATCATCAGGCGGAATACAGCCTTTTTCCGGAAACAATACGGCGAGGATCTTCCCGTAAAATACCATCCCATGATCCGAAACGAGGAGGCATGTTTCATCTCCTCCTCTTTCGCTGTCGAACTGGCAAAGAAATATGATACCCGTCTGCACATTCTTCATATTTCAACCGGTAAGGAATTGGAATTATTTGATTCTCACATACCGCATACTGAAAAACGAATCACATCTGAAGTCTGTATACACCATTTGTGGTTTGATGAAAAGGATTATGATGAAAGGGGAAATTACATAAAATGGAATCCCGCAATAAAAACCAGCAGGGATAAAGAAGCACTATTTGAAGGTGTTTTGGACAATTCGATAGATATAATTGCCACGGATCATGCCCCGCATACAATGGAGGAGAAAGAAAATACATATTTCAAAGCTCCTTCAGGTGGTCCGATGGTTCAGCATTCACTTGTTGCAATGCTGGAATTTTATCACCAGGGTAAAATAGGGCTTGAGAAAATTGTGGATAAAATGTGTCATATCCCTGCCGATATATTCAAAATTGATAAGCGGGGTTATCTGAGAGAAGGTTATTGGGCCGATCTCTGCCTGGCAGACCTTGCCTCTCCCTGGAAGGTGAGTTCAGAAAACATACTCTATAAATGCGGCTGGTCCCCGTTTACAGGTCTTGAATTTCATTCAAAGGTAACCCATACGTTTGTCAATGGAAATCCCGTTTACCAAAAAGGGGAAATTGATGAGAATCCCAGAGGTATGAGACTTGAGTTCAACCGGTAACACTGTCGATCGGAGCAGCTTTCAATCAATAATATTTGGATTTAGGAGTGCATCAAGTAATTGTTCCAGAACCATGAAAACTAAAAATATCAGCCTCTTATTTGCTATGGTTGTCACCCTTCTTCCCGGGTTATCAGGATGCAAATCCGATGTGAAGCAAACGGAAGGAACCAAAATTCAATCATCATCCGTTTCGGTGAGCGATTCAGTAACAGGAAATTTTACCCCTCTTGCAGTTCCAATTACGTATGATGTGGTTATTAAAAATCCGGATTCACTGGATATCTGGACAACGACCTGCCTTGAGAATCTGAAAAGGGAAATCCTGGTTGATCTGATTTTTAACGCATTGAAGGAAGGAAGGGTAAAAGCGTTTAACTATCATACGGATGAAGAAATGAGCTGGCGTGATATCAGAGCCCTGGAAAGAGAGGACGAATTTGACCGGTCCAGGATCGCGAAGGTACAGTTTATTGAAGAGTGGTATTTTGATCCGAATGCGTTTAAACTGGAGAAAAAGGTAAACTCCATTATGCTTGCCTATGAGGTATTTGACCGGAAAGGCAATATCAGGGGATATAAGGCAGCATTCAGGGTTGACCTGAACTGAGATACCGGTACCAATCCCTCCCGGTTTACGGAAGATTCAAGCGGTCAACAACAGTCGGGCTATGATCAATGACCGGGCGTGCATCACTGTACCACACTTTCAGATCCTGCGATCAGAAAGGACGGACAGATCCATTTATGAACGGTATCACCCGGAACAATATGTATTTTAATGAAGAGAATTCCCCTCGAATATCACCGGATTATTTCGTAAATTATATTGACCTATAAACAATAAAAATCATGGCACTTGTCGGAGAAGATAAAATAAAGGAAAAAACCTTGCGGCGTATTGCCGAAAAAATGCTCATAGCAGCAAGAACTGCACCCAAAGGAAGAGGCCGGGATCATCTGGTTATGGCCATTGCCGAAAATAAAGATATCGAGGCTATTGCAGAAAAAATGACGGAAATTGGCAGAAGAAGCGGTGCAAATTATTTTACCCGGGATGCGGGAGGTATCCTGAATGCTTCTGTTCTGGTTCTGATCGGAACCAGAATATCTTCACTGGGACTGATCAATTGCGGGAATTGCGGGTTCACCAATTGCGAGGCCAAGGATGAACATCCTGAAATACCCTGTGCCTTTAACACCGGGGATCTGGGTATAGCTATTGGTTCGGCTGTCAGTGTGGCGATGGATCACCGTGTCGACAACCGTAT
>CP070687.1:2501223-2508982 GCA_020353115.1 Bacteroidales bacterium | reverse complement strand
CCGTGGGGAACCATTCCTTCCCCGGGCAGTGAACAGTTTTTCCGATTCCCTGCTTCCATCGATGGGTGCTGTCCAGATCTGGCCTTCCCTTACGAAAGCTACCCGGTCACTGTTTGGTGAAATGACCGGATCCACACCTTCTCCAAGAAGATTGGGCTTCCCACCGTTAAAAGCAATACTCCAAATGGATACTTCTGGAGGGACAGGATCAAAAGTTGGATTTACCGGAAGGGCATCATCCCAATTCGATCCGAAATCTCCTCCACGGATGTAGACGATCCACTGACCGTCAGCTGAGAGAGATATATTGGACAACTCCTGTCCGTCGTCATACGGATAGTTTGTAATCTTCCGCGGCTGAAAGTCCGGACCTTCTGCGATGTAAATATTACGTAACCCTTCCTCATTAAATGTCCAAGCAATATGGGTACCCGATCCTGCCGCTGCAAGTCCGGTTGGAAAGGGATAGGACTTCACCTCCTCCATGGTGAAGGATCCGGTTTGAGCCGGGGACAGGGAAGGCAGGGTAAGTAATATACTCATCCAGAAAATAAGTACAATGCGATAAAGGATGGCAGACGAATAATGGATTTCGAAGGGTAGGGATCGTTTATTCATGGTTTGCTGACTGGTTGGGATTTTTGTGTAAAAATGGCTGATTTTCTGAAAAAATGCTATAATTTGATTAATTCATTTCCCTTTTTATGGAAAAAATAATTAGCATTTGATGAACAATTTTGATATTTTTACTTAAATCCAATTGTTAAGATCATGGAAGACAATGCAATGTTCAACCTCATATCCCTGAAGGTGAAATGCCCTGTCTGCGGAAAATCCCTCATGGATGAGGAGCACCTTGTTGATAACTGCCCAAGCATCAAACTTAAGATAGAAATTGGAGAGGCGAATGGGACAATCAACCTCAGCTCGGTTTGGGATAGCTATAATTACCTGGTTGATATTGAACTTACGAAAGATGAGATAGCAACCCTGCGTTGCCCTTTATGCAATTCGGATCTTAAATCCAGGATTGATTGTGACGTTTGTAAGGCCCCCATGGTTCCCTTTGACCTTAAACTGGGTGGCGATGTTTCCATCTGCTCGAGAATTGGCTGTAAAAATCATTTTTTAAAGTTCGTCGATTTTTCATTTGCTTTGAAAAACCTGTTTGAAGATACGGACCGTCTGCATCACCATCTCGAGGATTTCGAAGTAGAAAAACTGGAGATTATACGTTCGGGTACCTTCCTTCAATCCTATTGTCCTCATTGTAAGAAATCATTAATTGAAGAGGGATCAATAAAATTCAAAGTCAAAAGGGGTAAGGAAAAAGGTTTTATTATGCTTAGCCCTTACCTGAACATATTTACCTCAAGATCTACCATATTGTTACCCGAGGATCAGATTATAGAAGATATATCGTGTCCGAAATGTAACAAAAGCCTGGTGCTGAAAGATCAAAAATGCGGGGAGTGTGCAAGTGAAATTTTCCAAATCGAGATCAGTGCAAGAAAGAAACTTATAGACTTTTATATCTGTTCCAGGAAGGGATGCCGGTGGCATGGACTAAGCAGGGAAGATTTGAATGAGATAAGGCTGGAGGATAGTAAGGAGTGGTAGATCAGGATAAAAGTTCAGAGTTCAGAGTTCAGAGTTCAGAGTTCAGAGTTCAGAGTTCAGAGTTCAGAGTTCAGAGTTCAGAGTAATAACACTATTGAAGGCCCACCTGCCGGACGGATAGACATCCCCTGGGAAAAGTTGCAAAGTTTACAGTTTAAAGTGAAAGTAAGAAGTATTACATAGTTTTTACTTTCTACTTTTTCCTTTATTTACCACACTCCTGTCCGGAGGTATTCGTCTATTCCGCGGGCTGATTTTTTTCCGGCACCCATAGCCAGGATAACGGTAGCGGCTCCTGTTGCCACATCACCACCTGCGAACACACCCTTTTTCGATGTTTTCCCTGATTCGGGATCGGCCACGATATTCCCCCATTTACCCGTTTCAATATCCGGGGTTGTTGAAGGGATGAGGGGATTGGGACTGTTCCCGATTGCGATAATAGCTACATCAATAGGCATTCTGAAGTTGGCATCGGGAATCGGAACCGGTCTGCGGCGGCCGGAGTCATCCGGTTCTCCCAGTTTCATCCGGATGCATTCAACTTCGCTGACCCAGTTTCTGTCGTCACCGTGGAAAGCAGCGGGATTGGAGAGGAACTGAAAAATAACTCCTTCCTCTTCGGCATGATGAATCTCTTCATCACGAGCCGGCATTTCTTTTCTGGTTCTCCGGTAGATGATGACGGATTTTTCAGCTCCAAGCCGTAATGCGGTTCTGGCACAATCCATCGCCACATTACCTCCTCCCACAGTGGCGATGCGTTTTCCTTTTATGATGGGAGTCTTATATTGTGGGAAAAGATAGGCTTTCATCAAGTTGGCACGGGTAAGGTACTCATTTGCAGAGTAAATTCCATTCAGGTTTTCTCCCGGGACCTGCAGGAACCATGGTAATCCGGCTCCAGTACCTAAAAAGACGGCATTGTATTTTTCGAGTAATTCGTCTATGCTACGTACCATTCCGATAACGGAATCGGTGAATAACCGGACACCGAGTTGTTTTAAAAAATCAATTTCCCTGAAGACAATTTCTTTGGGTAGCCTGAATTCGGGGATACCATATACGAGAACACCTCCCGGTTCATGAAGAGCCTCGAACATATCCACTTTGTGTCCCCACCGGACAAGGTCGGCTGCGGCGGTTATCCCGGCAGGTCCTGCACCTACGATGGCAACTTTCTTTCCTGACGATTTCGGCTTCGACGGGATGTCAATCTCTCCCTGCTCTCTTTCCCAGTCGGCAAGAAACCGTTCCAGCCGGCCGATTGCAACCGGCTCATTCTTTACCCCAACGACACATACCTTCTCGCACTGTTCTTCCTGGGGACATACCCTGCCACAAATTGCCGGTAATATGTTTTTTCCTTTTAACAGGGTTATCCCATCCTTGAAATTCTTTTCGGTTATATACCGTATAAATCCGGGAATATCAATTTCAACCGGACAGCCTGCAATACACCCGGGTTTTTTGCATTGTATACACCGCTGGGCTTCGATAACAGCTTCTTCCGGAGAATAACCAAAAGGCACCTCATCGTAATTATGGATCCTCTCCTTCGGAGGTTGCTCCCGCATAGGTGTTTTCTTGGGACTTATCTTTGCCATAGGATTACCTTTCTTTTGAAATGATCTCTTCCTCGAAGTATGCCTTACGACGGGACATAACAATATCCCAGTCTATTTTGTGTGCGTCGAAATGAGGTCCGTCCACACATGCAAATTTTGTCTGATCATCCACAACAATCCGGCAAGCCCCGCACATTCCCGTTCCGTCAATCATAACAGGGTTCATACTAACAATGGTAGGTACATTAAAGATTCCCGTTACCTCAGCGATCTTGTACATCATGAATGTGCAGCCGACAGCGATAATATAATCGATCTTTTCCCCTTCTTCAAGATTGTGCCGTAAACTATCCCAGGCATGTCCCTTCATACCTTCTGATCCATCTGTCGTTGCATACCGGACTTCGTCGGATGCTTCCTCGAGTTTATCGTTCCAGTACAGGAGAAACTTACTCCGGGCTTCGGAATAGGAGATCACTTTGTTTCCTTTCTTCTTCAGGGCTTTAGCTGCCGAATAGATCCCGCCAATCCCATAACATCCCCCAATCAGGGCAACGGTGCCAAATTTGTTCAATTCAAAAGGCTTTCCCAAAGGTCCGGTAAAGGAATAGACTTTATCCCCCGTATTCAGTTCGGCAAGCCGTTGTGTTGATGAACCAATCTCAACAAAGACAAAGGTTACGGTACCGGCTTTTTTATCCCAGTCGGCAATAGTAATGGGTATTCGTTCGCTGTATTCATCAGGGATTACAATTACAAACTGGCCGGGCAGAGCCTTCCTGGCAATCTCCGGAGCCTTCACCGTACAGGTATGAATATTCGGAACCAGTTGTATTCGTTCGATTATTTCTGTCATATCAGACTTTTTCAAATTTGGCATTTATCACTGTATTTTCAGGACTTAATCCGGTTGAAACAAGCTTAAGGTGCTCCCAGCCTGGAGTAAAAAAAGCCACCTCGCCATTCAATTCCGTCATACATTTTACCTTTAGCTTACTCTCACCAAATTCGGTGTGAACCCTGATAAAGTCTCCATCATTTAATTTTAATTTCTTAATCATATCTGGAGATATATTCAGAATACCTTCACTACGAATCGATTTCATATCCGGAATATGTTGTGAAAGGTTATTGCCCAGTATATGATAACCGTTAGTATCAAGAACAAGTTTTGCCGCAAGGCCATTTTTCCTGGTGACAGGCTGTTCTTTCGGATACTCATATTCCGAGAGGCTGGTTCCTGGTTCGGAGAAGGTAATATCCGTAAAGGACACGATCTCTCCGAAAATATCCCGGGGATGCTTGAATTCAAATCCCTGATCCATCATTTTCGTTGAGATCCCGGAGAGTGTATCCGAAACAGTATTCAGTTCTTCCGCCCGGGATATTACAGGAACAATTTCTTTCAGTTTCCGATCGAGTGTAATGATATGACCGGCTGTTTCAGGAAAGACTGTAATCGGGAAAAAAACATCTGCAAAGGTTGAGGTCTCGGTTAGAAACAGATTTTGCTGAATAAGGAATTTAAGGTTTGCCAGGTTTTGATGTGCCGGGAGATCCCCTGTTATAAAGAGTGCGGTAATTCCGTCTTCCCTGATATTATTGATCATATTGTTACAGCCTAATCCGCTTATATCGCTGAGTATCGTCCCCCAATTTTCCGACCATATGTCTCGTAGATCACTATCATTCAAGTTTTTAAAGCCTGGCAAAAAATCCGGATGCATACCTGCAAAGGTGCCTCCATACCGGTTTCCCTCATCCAGTAAAAAAAGAAGAGAAGATCCGTTTTTATCAGAACTAATTTTATCGAGACTGAACAGAATATGGATCGCGTAACTGGAATCCGGGCTTCGTAAGATACCGTCTCCGGCAATAATCATCAGTTTTCCCGGATTTTTAAGCACCGACAGGATATCTTTTATATCCTTTTCCGGTATCCCGGTTGTTTTAACAACCGCGCTTATTTCAGAGTAATATCTTTTGTTTGCATTCCCCTTCCGGGAGGAGCGGGATGGCTTGAATTGCCCCGTTTTATGCGATAGAAATTCCAGCAGGGGTACGATTGTTCCGGGTTTGTAATTTACCTGATGTGCAGTAAATGCCGTTGATCTGTTGAAATGTGTATTTGCCAAAATGATGTCGGAGCCATTATGATAGGCTTTTCTTATCCTGTTTTCAACCATCGGGTGGGTTACGGAGGCATCCGTACCCAACAGCAAAATGGTATCCATTGAGGGGATACTTTCGATTACGGGAGGAGGATTGTTTAAATAGTAATTATGAATTGTATTAAGTATTGTCCGGTCGGGGTATGAGGCGAACAGGTCGACATTGTTTGATCTCATCACTTTCCTGGCAAACTTCTGGAGGATATAATTCTCTTCCATCGTGTTTTGGGCTGAGGCGATCATTCCAAACTGGTTTCCCCTGTAACGTTCAAGGTTTGATGCAGCAAATTCAATGGCTTCTTCCCAACCGACCTCAATCCAATTGTTCCCTTTACGAATTAGAGGAGTTTGTATTCGATCCGGATGGTGAACGATATCTCCCGGCACAAATTTTCCCCGGAGACAAAGTTGTAGCGGATGAGTTCTGCCACCAGGCTCAGGTCCGACACTCGTAATACGATCTACTCTGGTATTGATATTCATGGTACAGCCAACGCCACAAAAAGGACAACTGGTAATTGTTGATTTATCCGGATGGCCAACCCATCTTCCCATTTTTTCCGATAATGAACCTGTCGGACAAACATCAACACATGCCCCACAATATTCACAACCTGCTTCAAACTGGGTTTCATTAAAAGCGGTACCGACAAGTGTAGCATTTCCCCTTTGAACAAATGCAAGAACACCGCTGTTCCTCTCCTCGTTACAAATCCTGACACATCGGCCACACAAGACACACAGGTTATAGTCAATCTCATAGAAAGGATTATCATGGATAACCGGAACTCCTCTGTATTCGATCGGATAGTCGACCTCTTTAATTTCCAGATAATCTACCAGATCCTGCAGCTCACAATCTCCGTTACTTGTACAAAAATTACATCCGGTTGTAGTGCTGACTTTCCTGGTTGAGAACATATATTCCGGGCATTCCTGATTCTCTTTACACACCAGACAGGTAAACGGATGTTCTGAAAGTATAAGTTTAAATATCTCTTTTCGCATGCTTTGAAGTTCCCTGGTTTTGGTTTTTATTTTCATATCCGGAACTACAGGGGTTGTACAGGCAGTGGGATAGCCTCGCATATTCTCTATTTCAACCATACAAAGCCTGCAACCTCCGTATGGTTTAAGGTTCTCCAGATAACACAACCTTGGTATATACAAACCGGATTTCTGAACTGCTTCAAGCACGGTGAAATTTTCCGGAACCCGGACTTCGTTGCCATCAACGGTAATATTGATATTGTTCTCTTGAGAGTTATTCATTGAATGCTGAGGATAACGTGAATAATTCAAATCATTCGATTACAATTGCATCTCCGGCAATTGCATCAAACCGGCATATTTCATAACAAGCACGGCACTTGATACATTTCTCCGGATCAAGGTTATGCGGTTTGGCACGTGGTCCTTCAATTGCTCCTGTTGGGCAAACACTAACGCACCTCTGGCAACCTGTACATTTTACAGGAATTACACGGTACTCTACCAAATCACGACAAACTGTAGCAGGACACCGCTTTTCGATTACATGATTTTCAAATTCTTCCCTGAAATATCTGAGGGCGGTCAGGACCGGATTGGGAGCCGTCTGACCAAGTCCGCACAGCGATCCTTTCTTAACCGTATGAGCCAGTTCCTCAAGTTTCCGGAGATCATCCGGTTCCCCATTACCTTTTATAATCTTATTGAGTATTTCCAGCATTTGCCGGGTGCCTATCCGGCATGGTGTGCATTTGCCACAGCTTTCCTGACTGGTAAATAAAAGGAAGAATCTTACCACATCAACCATACAGGTATGATCATCCATAACAATCAATCCGCCTGATCCCATCATGGACCCGGCTTCTGACAAACTTTCGTAATCTATGGTAAGATCAAACTTGTCGACCGGGATACATCCGCCGGATGGACCACCGGTCTGTATGGCTTTGATATTCGCCCTTCCTGACGGACCGCCACCTATGACCTCAACAATCTCTTTTAACGTGATTCCCATAGGGACTTCCACGAGACCGGTATTCTTGATTTTGCCAACAAGACTGAAAATTTTTGTGCCTGTACTCTTTTTTGTTCCTACTTTGGCAAATTTCTTTGCACCCTCCCTGATAATAATGGGTATGTTCGCCCAGGTTTCGACGTTGTTGATAGCAGTCGGGCTACCGTTAATTCCCTTTTCAACCGGGTAAGGTGGTCTTGCAACCGGAACACTTCTTCTGCCTTCGATACTCTGGATCATGGCGGTTTCCTCTCCGCATACGAAGGCTCCTGCCCCTTCAATCAGCCTTATATCAAATGAAAAATCCGTTCCAAGAATGTTCATTCCCAGCAGACCGAATTTCCTTGCCTGGTCCAGTGCAATATACAGATGCTTGATTGCCAAGGGATATTCGG
>CP070687.1:2474008-2501123 GCA_020353115.1 Bacteroidales bacterium | reverse complement strand
CCGAAGGCATGTCTGCCGACCTTTAGATTTATGGTATCCTATTTTATTTTTAGAAGAAAAGAATGGGGTGAACTTACCTGCCGTCTAGGCCTTCATGCCTACTGCCTGTAATAAATCAGTCTGACCAGTCTGTTTGATATGTGAAACACCTGCTTCATTTATCACTAAGTTCGTATAAACCTTATTCAAATCAACCGTCTTCATACTTTCGCCATGTACCCAACCGGGTCTGGCACAGGCAGAAGGTGGAAGAGACGGGTCGGCCGGTGAGTCTTTCAACTTTTAATATTTAACCATTAACTTTTAACATTAAATCCCTACATTTGAATCTCAAATGACCATGATTGAATCCATTACAAATATTAAGCATACGGATGAGAACAATTTTTTTCTCCTTGCCGGGCCGTGTGTTGTTGAAAGTGAAGAGATCGTTTTCGCAGTTGCATCGCAGATAAAAGAAATAACAGACCGGTTAAAGATCCCTTTTATTTTCAAATCCTCATACAAGAAAGCGAATCGATCACGTATTGATTCCTTTACCGGTCTTGGTGATGAAAAAGCCCTGGAGATTTTGAGAAAGGTACGGTCAGAGATTGAGATCCCCGTTATAACCGATATACATTCCGTGGATGAGGCAGCCATTGCTGCCAATTATGTTGATGTGCTTCAGATCCCGGCTTTCCTTTGCAGGCAAACCGAACTGCTTATTGCCGCGGCAAAGACGGGGAAAGCCATTAATATTAAAAAGGGACAGTTCCTGGCAGCCTCTGCCATGAAATTTGCTGCAGAAAAAGTAATAGCCTCCGGGAACAAACGGGTGATGCTTACCGAACGCGGTACCATGTTCGGCTACCAGGACCTTGTTGTGGATTTCAGGGGAATTAAGGAAATGCAAAAGACTGGCTTACCGGTTGTATTGGATATTACACACTCACTTCAGCAACCGAACCAGTTATCGGGCGTTTCGGGAGGCAGACCTGAACTGGTCGAAACCATTGGCAGGGCAGGTATTGCTGTCGGAGCAGATGGAATTTTCCTGGAAACTCATCCGGATCCGGCAAATGCAAAATCCGACGGCGCCAATATGCTGAAATTAGATGAACTACCCGGTCTGTTGAAGAAACTGGTGGCATTGAAATCTGTTATAAACGACTTCTAATCCCCTTCGGAAAAGAAAATGGAGAATAAATAAATTATTATCAATCACTTAATGACAAAAGTTACTATTATGAAAAAGAAAGTTGGCATTCTGTTTATTTCAATTGCGATTCTGGCCACAGGTACACTATCCGCACAAAAGCTGAATAAGGTCTTGAAAAATCATTTTAAGATGGTAGGTCAGGAGAATCTTGTTAAAGTGAACTCCATAATAATGAAAGGCAGTGTTTACACCCAGGGTATGGAATTCCCTCTGACCCTGGTATTAAAACGACCTGCATCTGTACGTACGGAGGTAGATGTTCAGGGGCAGTTGATGGTTACTGCCTATGATGGCAAAAACGGATGGACGATCAACCCGATGATGGGATGGTCAGAGCCACAGGATTTGGAACCGGCACAGGTCAAAGAAATGAAAATAATGGGAGATATTGACGGAGAGTTATATGATTACAAAAAGAAAGGATCAAGCCTTGAACTTCTTGGTACTGAATCTATTGATGATACAGAATGTTTCAAATTGAAACTTACCAGGGAAGAGGGTGATTCATCGATCTTCTATATGGACAGCGAATCCTATTTCATAATCAAAACTGAAACCGAGATGGATGTTCAGGGAGTGAAAACACTCGTTGAACAATACCCGGGAAATTATAAGATAATCGATGACATAGCTTTCCCGTTCAGTATAAACCAATCCTATGCAGGACAAACCTACATGGAAATCACAATGGATAGTGTGGAGCTAAATCCAGAAATAGCTGACTCCCTGTTCATCAAACCGTCACAATAGGACTCTGCAGGTATTTGTCTGATTGACGAGACCGGTAACGCTGGTCACGAATCATCCTGTATTTATGGATTTTGGCCAGATCATTACATCTGGCTCTGATTTCCATAATCATGTATAACATGAAGCAGGGATTGGATTCTCCGTGAGTTAAAATTGAAAGAGAGCAGACCTGTAAGCCGGATTCTGTAAACAGCCGCAGTGTCTTCGCGAGACGGCTGGCTGTCTTTCTATCATTTATCTTGTCCCGCAATTGCTTGCGGGATCGAACGACCTACCCCCCGGCATCGGGCGGGCCACCCTCAGTTGCCGGTATACGTGGTCTTTCAACCCGGGAGATGGACGGCTGCTCCGGTCACCCGGAACACCGGTGAGCTCTTACCTCACCTTTTCACCCTTATCCCGCAAGAAGCGGGACGGTTATTTTCTGTTCCATGACTATACCCTCACGGATATCTTCCCGTTAGGAAGCCCGGCGCCCTGTGTTGCCCGGACTTTCCTCCCCCCAGCCTTTGCTGGAGAGCGATAGAACGGCCTGCTCTCAGGGCAAAGATAATAAATAGTAGGATAACCCTAATAGATAATGAAGTCGGGTTGCAATGCACCATCCGTCAATCGTCAACTCTTTTTATTGTTTAACGGGAACCAAACGTAGCCGGTTCTGAAACGATGACTGCTCCCGAATGCATCATTCAGAAGGATCGTGTGAAGTAATTCCACGTATAAATGGAGAAGCTAATATTTCACAGGCCGGGTATTATTTTGTGCTCGAAGAATAATGATCTACGGTATGATAACCAACGTTGCTCCGTATCCATACTCCTTGAAGGAAGCATCCTGATATCGGAGCCCCGGATAGTCCGTTTTAAGCTTCTTTTGAATTTCATACTTCAATTTACCGGCCCCTTTTCCATGAATGAAAACTATCTTCTTTTGTTTATTTCGTACCGCTCCCTCCAGGGCGGTTGTAAACCTGTCCATCTGTGCCTCAAGAATCTCACCCGGACCAAGATCTTCAATTTCCGGCAGAATGTTATGAATATGTAAATCAACTTCTTCAATCTCAGAACCGATGCGGCCGTTTTCTTTTTTATCCCTCTTCCGGGTTATACTTTTTTTGACTTTTTTTTCATCCAGGTAATCGGCAAGCGTTAGATTCTTATTTTCCGGTTCGGCATCTCCGTTAGCGCTTGTGTCTTCATTTCTCACCTTCTGATTATAGGTATGATTAAAATCCTCAGGCCCGGTTGAAACCACAATCACCTCTTTTTTCAAAACAGGGAATTCAAATCCATCTTCCGTCAGTACTTTTACCAGGTGTTCGTCAACGAAACCGGTTATTATACCTCCGCCTGTCTCATTGAGGAATCTGACCTTGTCTCCTATTTCCATGATCGTCAGGCATATTAATTTTCATATCAAAATTAGTTAATTTTACTACAATTCTGTTTACAACATTCTTACTTATGGCCGAGGAAGACAACAAGCTGATATTTGAATCCATCCTTGTCAACCTGGATATTTCAGATTATGAATATATTTTATCTCCCGGAATGATAGCCAAATTTCCGCTTGAGCGGAGGGACCGGTCAAAACTGTTAATATACAGGAACGGTGAGATTGAACAGGATCGATTCATGAACCTGGAACGTTATACCGGGTCAGGCAGTACACTTGTTTTCAACAATTCCAGGGTGATCCAGGCCAGGCTTGAGTTTTATAAGGATTCGGGTGCTAAGATCGAGGTTTTTTGCCTTGAGCCATATGATCCGCCTGATTTGGAAATTGCTTTTCAATCCAGGCAGAGTGTACTATGGAAATGCCTGATAGGAAACCGGAAAAAATGGAAAAAAGGAGACCTGTCGATAAAAGGCAGGATCGGGAATCATGAATTCACACTTAGCGCTTCCCTGAAAGGAGAAATCCCGGAAGGTGCGATTGTGAAGTTTGACTGGAGAGGATCCGGGCTGACCTTTGGTGAAATACTTGAAAGTACAGGTATCACCCCCGTCCCACCCTATCTCAAAAGGAAAGCTCAACCTGTTGACCGGATCCGGTATCAGACCATATATTCGAAAGAGAATGGTTCCGTGGCGGCACCGACTGCAGGTCTTCACTTTTCAGAAGAAGTATTATCCCGGTTAAAAAAACGGGGATTATGCTTTACTGAAATTACATTACATACTGGCATCGGCACCTTCAGACCTATCCAATCCGATTCATTATCAGACCATAAAATGCACACAGAATGCTTTTTTATATCAAGGAACACATTGGAAAAACTTCTTGAGAAGAGGCATCCTGTAATATCAGTCGGCACGACTTCACTCAGGACACTGGAGAGTATCTACTGGATGGCACATACGATTTACCGGAAGAAAAACCCTGGTCCGGATGAATTGAGAATCAATCAGTGGGATGGTATGATCAATAAACCGGTTCTTTCATTTCCTGAGGCTCTTGAACTGCTGCTGGATTATATGCATCGTGGGCGAACCGAGCGACTCGGTTCCATGACCCGGCTAATGATTATACCGGGTTATAAATTCAATACCACACAGGCACTTCTTACGAACTTTCATATGCCAAGAAGTTCCCTGTTATTGCTGGTTGCCGCATTTATCGGACCCGGATGGAAAAGAGTTTACCGGTATGCAGTCGAAAACAACTTCCGGTTACTGAGTTATGGTGATAGTTCACTTCTCTTCCGAGAGTAAGAAGAGGAATGATTATCTCAATGGAACATGGCATTCGCAGCCGGAATTGTTGGTTAGCCAAGCCTTTCAATCTCCCTGAACAATGAAGTAGCCGGTAAGATGTAAGATCTGAGCTTTACGGTTTGTCAGGAACATCATTCAGGTATCTTTTTTCTGTCTGAGTGTTTTTTTCAATAGCTGCACAAATCTGGCAATATCTTCCGGAGTGGTATCATAAGATGTCATCCAGCGTACCTCTGACGTTTCTTCGTTCCATACATAAAAGAAGAATTTTTCCTGAAGAACAGGAATGCTTTCCTTTGGTATGATAGCAAAAACTCCGTTTGCCTCAACATTCTGGGTAATCTTCACTTCAGGGATATTTTCAACTTCAGCAGCCAGCAGTTGGGCCATTTCGTTTGCATGGCTGGCATTCTTCATCCAGAGATCATTGGACAGGTAGGCTTCGAATTGTGCAGCAATGAACCGCATTTTTGATGCCAGCTGCATTCCCTGTTTCCGGATATATTTGAAATCGGGTGCCAAATCTTTCCTGAAGAATACAATAGCCTCACCGTACATCATACCATTTTTTGTTCCTCCGAATGAAAGCACATCCACGCCAACGTCTCTTGTTATCTCTCGGAGACCTGAATTCATTGTAATTGCCGCATTCGCAATCCTGGCACCATCCATATGAACAATCATTCCATTATCATGTGCAAAACCGGCAATCTCGTCCATTTCTTCCTTCGAATAAACGGTACCCATTTCCGTTGCCTGGGTGACGGATAACACCTTCGGTTGTGAATGATGCTCAAAATCAATTCCATACATATGGTGTTTAATCCCGTCGAGGTACAGTTTGCCGTTTTCAGTAGGTACGGAAAGCAATTTGCAGCCGGAGTAGTTCTCAGGTGCCCCGCATTCATCCTGGTGCATATGAGAAGATTCGGCACAGATAATGGAATTGTAGGATCGTGTTACAGCTGTGAGACCCAAAACGTTTGCTGCGGTACCGATAAAAACAAAATAGACATCAATATCATCCCCAAGAAGATTTTTTATGATCTTTACTGCCCGCCTTGTGTATTCATCGTCACCATATGCAATGGTATGCCCCTTATTTGCACCAATAATTGCATTAAGTATATCGGGATGCACTCCTGCATTGTTATCGCTTGCAAATCCTCTTTTATTTTTCATATAGTACGTGTTGAACTCAGTACCTGATTATCTTTTCATACCATTCCCAGCCGGTTCATGTTTTGGATCTCCAAGCATAGCATTCGCCAGTATTCCACTGACCTTGCCTAAAAACCGGAAAATGTAAAGAGAAGCAAAACCAATCAGTATGCCTGCAAGAGCCAGGATCAGGGAAAACCACAGTGATCCGACATAAGAATTACCAATACCAATCCAGTGATACTGGTAAATAAAAGGAGCAGCAATCAAGGCAAATGTAACGGAGAGCAATGTTATGGACACAACGAAGAGAACGATACCCATTGGGAATTTCAGAAACAGAAAGCCGAAGCTCTTCCATGTAATCGGATTTTTTAGATGATTGAGGAATCTTTTCCAAAGGTTTTCTTCTTTTCCCGGATAGCTCATAGGAGGGATCCTTACCTGAAGAAGGCCGTTTGCAAGAAGACGTTCAAATATCGCAAATCCCCACCAGGCACCCATCACAAGCAAAATGATCGGTATGCCTACCCAGACTATAATAAGAGAGATTCCCAAAAGTGTACCTGTTAAAAGGAAGGTGAAGTAGAATATCCCAAGTGGAAAAGCCAGCAAACAATATAAAAGGCTTAGCCATGCAACGGGTTCACCCACGATACCGAAGAATTTGTTAACTGTATTCATAGTATGAATCTTAAAATTATTAATTACGGAGGAGTATCCTGTTTTAACGAGGATATTATCCTGCCGGTTCGTATTCAGTTCGGCCGATTTGTATTTCTTCTGACGTCGTGACAAACCGGATAAAATAAGACTGAATTTTCGGATTTAAAACTTTTGTATTTTCGCCTGTTTCGGATCCGACATATTCAGCCGGGCTGAGCTGCAGTGTCTTGTAATTTGATTTTACCGGTGATATTTGTTGACTTATTCTCCCAAAGGTAATTCTTTTTAATCACTTAAAAGAAGTATTCATTCGGAGCCCTCCGGATCCTAAATATATCCAACGGAGAACCTTAGAGCCGTTGCTCAAAACAACTCATCGTACCTGGTCCAAAGAAAATCACCAAGTTCCCATGCTTTTTTCACTACTTTTTCACCCCAATCCAGGGTATATTTTGTAAGGAAATCTATCGTCTTTTCAGGTTTGTTCCTGTCATAATACTTCAGTGCGGTTTCTTCAACTTCCTTCTGCATCCCGAACAGCTCTTTTTGCCATTCACTCCATACTTTATCCACATCGTGCCTCATATCACCCCAGCGCTGGGCAGCAAGGGTTCCCAGTCTGTTAAATGCCCACCAGGCAGAGCCGGTTGTATATCCGTTTATTCTGCCTGGAGTTTTATAGGGTTCAGGAAGATCGGTGACGGAGCAATAGACGGGGATATAAATGGAAGTAGCAACGTTATCCTGGGCAAGCCAGACTACTCCGCCAATCTCATCAGGCAACCAGTCCCGACACTGGATAATGGTAGCATACATGGTATACCACCGGGCGATTGTTCTTTCACCCCTCCATCCCCATCCTCCGTTTATCCGGAAGAGTTTATTCATATCATATGGCATATAGGGATTTGCCAGCGGGGAGATAATCATTTTACCATCCTCGTCGGCAACCGTCAGATTACTTGTCATGTCAAATGGTGTCCCTTCATAATAGTCCTTGAATATTGACACAAGCATTTCAAGAGATACAGGTTCATCGGGTTTCACTGAAAACGGGTAATTCTCCGCCCAGGGATCCAGGTTAAGGGATGGAGCAACCAGGTCAAACACCCGCCATTCCCTCCTCCTGGCGGCAAGCGACCTCCGGCTTTCCGGTGCATAGGCATAACAAAACCGGAATGGTCCATCCGTTTCGTTCCACCAACCGTTTTCTTTTGCAACAGCAAATATATTGGATGAGGCCATGAAATATTCCGGATTGTCAAGATCTATTTCTTTTATTGTACTTGCATTTGCGCACGCGGCAACATGATCATCAGGAACACGCTGTGCAACCCAGACCGCTCCCACCTTCCCTTTTCCCGGACCGACAATTTCGAAATGCCAGACCTCCTCCGGATCGGCAATAGTGAGCACTTCACCGAAGTCGCTCCATCCATACCGCTCTGTAAGTTCATCAGCCATCCTGATAGCTGCTCTTGCAGTGGTACATCTTTCCACCATTAATTTGCAAAGTTGCTGGCAGTCGATTAGTCCTTCATCAGACTGAAGTTCATTTCTGCCGCCGAATGTTGATTCACCGATTCCAAGCTGATGTTCATTCATACATGGATAAGCCGTGTTGATAAAGGCATATGTATGTTCTGCCTGTGGTATTTCACCTACCGGATCATGGCGGTATGCCGGCATTGCCATGGAATCGTCCGCAACCCTTCGGTACACAATTGCCATGCTGCCGTTTTTATGATTTTTTGCCGGTGAGATATCCATCCACGACCTGGTCCGGTGAGAATCGTCCGTATGTGATGTAATCACGGATCCGTCGGCAGAAGCCATCTTTCCCACGGTGATACTGGTGCATCCTTCAGGAAATCCTTCTGTAAGGTCATATCGAATCTGAGAATAAGAATTTGCATATGTGAGAAATAAAACAAAAATTGAAAGGTTGAGAAAAGACAGGAAGGAGACTTTCATATTAAAATAAAATTTTGTAATTTAGTGAATGTTGAGAAGCCAAAAATATAAAATAATCATAAAATAGAATTCACAGGTTAAAACTTATTAAGTTCCCGTAACAAAATTACCTTTTGTTGGTTATACATTCCTCTGCTACATTCTAAGGGAGCTAAATTCCGTAACTTCTCTATTTCGTTAAGATTACTGGAAATGGATAAATTGAAGTTGAAACGAAGGTTGATTGAATTATGTATTGAAGAACAGGATAAAATTGTTCATCATGCGAAAGCGAGGATGGATGAGGCACAACAGAGTGCCAATGAATACGGTCAGCCGCAGGACAGGTTCGATTCTTACCGGACACAAATGCTCGGTAAACGGGACATGTTTGCAAAACAATTATGTAAAGCCATAGATGACCGGAATGTACTCGACAGAATAGAACTTATTGAGGAGAGTGATAAAGTGGCTTTCGGAGCTGTAATTGTTATGGAAGATCAGAATTTGTTCGTTTCCATCAGCCTGGGAAAGATCAACCTGGAAAACAGGGATTATTTTACCATTTCTCCTCTAGTCCCGTTGTATAAAGCGATGGAAGGACTTAAGAAAGGAGATTCATTTGAATTTAACGGGAATAAACGCATCATAATTGATCTCTTTTAAGTTGTACGGTTATTACCGGTATTTTCTTTCCGGACAGGATATTTTCTCAATGACCAGACCATTAGAACAATTGCCGACAAGAGGAAAAAAATGGCGATCAGGAATGTTCCTGAAAAATCAATCATCTCATAGAAGAATACACCCAGTATAGGAGCAAAAATAGCCCGGATACCTGTTAATGACAAATGGACAGATTGATAATCGGCGGCTTCTTCCTTCCTGCAGAAGTACGCTGACCCGATATACCATAACAAGGCCATTGTAGCTGCAAAAATTCCATTACAGAAAATTGCAACCAGCAATACCGGATATATTTTGATCCCTATCCATGTTATGTTAAACGGAAGATATTCGGTAAGTCCCATAAAGAAAAAATAGAGTAGAAAAGCCGTAAAAGTATAAATGGCAAACCTTCTGGGATCTGTTTTACCGATAATCCTACCGAGGAGGGGCAAGAGCAGGATGGCAATAATATTGTAAATATTTTTGTAGAAACCCACGCTTGAATAATTCAAATGAAGCGCCCGTTCAAAAAAAATGGTAATAACCGCCACGGTGCTCATAAATGCAAACCCGTATAACATGAATCCGATCTCAAAATGAAGATAAGGCTTATTGAACCGCAGAATGTGGACCATCCTGACTGAAGAATGACGAACTGCCTTAAGAAAGCTTTCCTTTTTCTCACTATTATCAGGTTCTTCATAATCGATATTCGATAACAGAAAGAGCGATGTAATCGACAACATTGCGAGGCCAGGGTAGACGTAAACAAAAGCGAAGTTGTTGAAATCCAAAAGAATCCCGAAAAGAAGCGTGGATACCAGCATCAGAACTTTATTTGCAGATGTGGCATAACCGTACAATTCTCCAAAGTTCGGATGATCATAGTTGGTTTTCAGTAGAAGATTTATTGTAGGATAAATGACAAGGTTTGCAAGAAAATAGATCAGAAAAACAGCGAGAAACAGGGTGTGATACCAATCGTTGCCGGTAATACCGGCAACACCCGAAGGAAAGAAAAGCATTGAAATGAGCGGAATACGGGTAACTATACCGGTGATTCGCAATAGTTTCCTTTTGTTTCCGACCCTTCGTATAAACTCATTAAACAGGAGAAGCAATGCCATCGCAATCACACTGAACTGAAAAAGAAACCCAATTTGATAATCCGAACCCTGCAGGCTTTTCAGAAATACAAATTCATTTAGTACCAGTATCCCTGCAATGAATCCTTCAATGATTGAATAGGTCAGGTGGAGTCTGAATGTTTTCTTTTCCCTGCTGCTAAGTGTCAGACGATTGAATTTCTTAAATACCATTCGAGTGAAAACGGGTAAATGATTCAACAAATTAACTCCTGGGTAGGGGATGATTATCGTGATAATATGAAAACCCGGCTTTATGTATTACCGGACATGCCTGATGAACCAAAACAGCTATTTCATTATTTCATCCAGTGCCCGGATCAAAACTTCTTCCAGTTCGTTACCGTTTTCAATTCCGACAGAAAGCCGGATCATTCCCGGATATGGATATTTATCTCCCCATACGGCTTCAATGGGTAGCAGAATTGTATCGGCATCGCCCAGTGTAGGTATAAGCTTTATCTTCTCCGAGACCCGTTCCATAAATCTGTCCCTGTTGCTCTCCTTTTCAGGCCGGTTGTAGCCGATCACATCAAATGTGATCATTGCCCCATATCCTTTACCGCCAAAATATTTCTTCGCGATGTTATGTGACGGATGGCTATTCAGGCCCGGGTACAAAACGGATTCAATTGCCGGGTGATTCTCCATTATTCCTGCCAGCCTGGATGCATTTTCGCAATGCCGGATGAACCTGACTTCAAAAGATTTAAGCAAGGTGGTCAGGCGGTATGCATCGTCGGGAGAGAGCATATGTCCGATCAGTTTCCTGTATTCAATTGCAGCTTTTTCCAGATCATGATCGTTTCCACAAACAACCCCTCCAGTCAGGTTTCCATGACCTGCCAGGTATTTGGTAGCACTGTGGATAACCAGATCGGCCCCGTTCCGGAGAGGATTCCATAAGTATGGAGTGGCAAATGTATTGTCGATAATAATTACACATCCATAATTTTTTGCCAGTTCAATTATTTTATCCACGTCAGCTACAATCAGCATCGGATTTGATATAATCTCCAGATAGATTATTCCAGGACGTAAATCATTCAAAACGGTATCAAGGTGTGCAATATCATAAACTCCGTCCGAAGAATAAAAGCGATGTATGTCAAGACCTCTTCTTTCTATCAGGACATTATCGATAAACGAATTGGTCCCGCCATAGATTTCGCTGAAAAAAAGCCATCTGCCCGTATCTTTTCCTCTCTGGAATATGGAAAGGGCTGTATCAATGGCGGACATACCGGATTGAGTTAACAAGGCCCATTCGCATTTTTCAAGGTCCATGATCCGTTCTTCTGCTGCAACAACCGTTGGATTTCTGTATCTCGAATAGATATATGTCGAGGGAGAACGTGCATGATCTTTCTCCTTTTCAAAAGCATCCTTTGTTGTTGCAGCATCCTTGAGATAAAAACCGGCATCCCTGTAAACCGGGGTGTTCGTTGTATTTACTTTTCGATTTTTCATCACAATGAATTGATTAGGTTCAGTTTGAGTGAAATTTAATCTATGCTAGGCAGTTTCACGTATTTTCTTAAAATAACTATATAGCTCATTCTCCGGGTTTTTGAATTCCAATTCCAGGTAGAATTCACATCGGTCCGTTATTTCTCCGGCTATAACAGAAGTAAGAATTAATATCCAGCTCACCGAAGGATCTGTCAACCAGTGCAGAGCCGGAAAAATCATTCCTGGTACCAACCGGAATATGCTTAACAACCAGCGGGGATCTTTTCCTTCATGATAAAATCTTATTTTACGGTATGTATAAAGGAATAATTTCAGAGCTAAAATAAAAACAACAGGATACCCGGCTTTAAGGAAAATGCCGGTAAACAATAAAACGGAAAGCATCGCATTTGAGCTATGGAACAATCCGGTCTCTGTTCTTGATTTCAGATTATATACCATATCGATTGAAAATGACGCGAGTAACCCGAAAACCAGGGTCGTTATTACGAGCCACAGGTATACAGAACCGGAAATAAGGGTATAAACTGCAGTTGCAAAGAAAAGGATAAAAGACAAGGTCTCCCTGCTAAGCCATGAATTTCGAAAGTTGACAACCGACCGGAATGAACGGAATTTCTTTCCGGTGTGAAGTGAACCCACGAAAATCGCCATAATGCCAAATGCAACGAATAATTCCCATGGAAAGATTATGGACGCCAGGCTGATACCTGCGAACAATCCGGTCAGGAACGGAACAAGAAAGGTGAATACTGCAAGGCTCCATTCCGATTTCAGGTCAATACGGCTGGTTGGCATTTCCACGCTATCAGACAGTCCGGCAGGATCATACTTAAATTGGTCATCCACAACCATCTCAGGCATTCTCCTATCCATATCTTTATCCGCAAAATATACTTTCGGGCCCAGCCCGTAATCCCCGAACCCGGTTATTGTCTGTCTGACAGTAAATTCATCCGGTAATCCGTAATCCAAAGAACCGGTAGGACAACATCTTGCACATGCTGGTATACCGTCACCCCGGATCCGCTCAATACAGAGATTACATTTTTCAATTATCCCGGATTTCGGATTATACTTCGGCGCATCGTATGGACATGCCCAGGCACAATATTTACATCCGATGCATTTATCCGGGTTGACAAGAACTGCATTTGTATGTTCATCCCTTAAAAATGCTTTCGATGGGCAATTTGTCATGCAGGGAGCTTCCTCACAATGATTGCATGCCATAGAATGAAAGAGTACAGGAATGAAAGGGTGTTTCCTGTTATTAAATTCATATACGGACCTCCAATTCATACCTGGAAGGGTATTGTTTTGAATGGCACATGCCACGATGCATGCATGACAACCCACACACCTGTTCATTCGGAAGATAAATCCCTTTTCCATTCTATGCCGTTCAAATCCTGAAGGTTTACCAAAAGGGATGTCTATGGTACAAAACCCTCACGGTTTTTTATCTTTATGGTTCGTAATTATCCTTCTTTTTCTTTACCGGTTCGATATCCACCCTGTTTTCATGAAATGCAGCACCATACCCCATATCCGTTTCACGTGGGGCGGACAGAAAGTTCACTCCTCCTCCTTCCGTTATCCACCACCCGTTATAAATGACAAGGCAACCGGCCAGGAGGCTGTGATTTATTTTTACCGGTAAAATGATCTCCCCTCTTTTGTTATAAATCCTGACCATTTCATCCTCCCTGATTTTCCTCTCCCGGGAATCCGAAAACGCAATCTCGACATACGGATTTGAATTGAAATGGTTGATGATTTTAAGGTTACCAAACTGGGAATGAATCCGGTTCTTTGTTGTTGGAGTGAGCAAAACAAACGGGTAGTCATGCTTCTCTTCCGCCGGGCTACCGGCCTCGACGGGTTCATTATATGAGGGTAACGGATCAACCTGCCACATATCACTGGCTTGTTCTGAATAAATTTCGATCTTGCCGGAGGGGGTATTAAACGTAAGGTTACTGTATGCAATTTCTTCCAGGTTAGGAGCGAGTAAGGGACCTTCCTTCAATTTTTCCAATGTCAGGCCGGGAAACGGTTCCAATTTACGAATCAGCCAGTTCTCAATGGGCGTATCACCCGGTGCTGGAATTTTTCTCTCAACCTCTTCATTCCTGAATCCTAGCTTTTTCGCAAGATGGTAGTAGATTTCCGATTCCGGTTTAACCTCCCCGGGAGGATCAATAACTTTTTGTTTGAGTTGAACATATGGGTTCCAGTATGAGCCAATAAGGTCAGACTGTTCGAACATGGTTTTGGCCGGAAGGATCAGGTCAGCTTCCCGTGCGGTGTCGGTCATGAATTGTTCGATTACTACCCTGAAATCCAGTTTTCTGAAAGCCTTCAGCACGTTGTGTGTATCGGGATTCTGGGTTACCGGATTCCCGCGCTCCACCCATACCATTTTCAATTCAGGATCCCCGGTTTCAAGCATATCAATCCCCAGTTTTGCAGTTGAAATAGTTCTCCGGAAAATTCCATCATGCTTTTTGTCCGGATAAAGCGACAGTGGTTCATGTACAGCATCAAATATATAGCTTTGCATGCTTGCATAGTGCCAGCATGCTCCTTTCTTACCTATGTTCCCTGTTATCACTTGCAGAGACAGTACGCTGCGAACGGTTTGTCCTCCGTTGGAATACCTCTGGAAACCGTACCCCGGGATTATGGTCATGGGTTTTATCTCTCCAATTGATTGAGCGAGTTTATGAATATATTCAACAGGGATTCCGGTTATCTGTTCTACAAGGTCCGGTGTATATTTTTCCACAGATTCCCTGAACCTGGAGAATCCCAGGACATACCTGGTTATAAAGTCATGATCAATCCTGTCTTCAGATATTAATATACGGGCAACACCAAGGGCAAGTGCTGCGTCTGTTCCCGGTTTTGGCTGAAGAAGCAGATCGGCCTTATCCGCTGTGCCTGTACGTCTCGGATCAATCACGATGAGCATGGCTCCTTTTTCAATTGCATTTTCTACAGGGATCATTTCCTGGACATTGCTTTCCACTGCATTTTTCCCCCACATGATAATAAGCTTAGCATTCTCCAGATCCCAGGGGACATTATGTTTGTTCTCCCCAAGCATAAGCCTTGTAGCTTCCAAACCAGCCGGCCAGCATAGGTCACCATAGGTAAGGGTGCACCCGCCGAACATTTCCCAGAAATTAAGCGAAACTGAATTCAACAAACCTGAGGTTCCGCTCGCTTTATAAAAGAGAATGCTGTGGGATCCATACTCTTCTTTAAAAAAAGTTAGCTTCTCTGAAAGGAGAGAGAATGTATCATTCCAGGTAATTCGTTTGAATTCATTATCGACCGGATTCCTGAGCAACGGATATAGAATCCGGTCAGGGGAACGCACCCTTTCCACATAACTCAATCCCTTCAGGCAGGGGCCCTCCGGTGTGGCAAGGTTGTGAGGATGAGGTTCTATTGAAGTTATGATCCCATTATCCACATGTACCTTAAGCGAACACGTACTGTAACAATTGCGGGGACACGCTGTGGAATAGACTTTCATCATAAATACCAAAAGAATCATCTAAAGGTATGGATTCCGGGTATATTCTATCAGATCGATACGTTATTTTATTTTTTCCCGGGAATAATTTAAAATGTGTAAAAATTATAAATCGCTAAATTCAGGCTCTGAATTTGGAACAAAATTTATATTAAACTTTTATGAAACAAGAATTCCCTCATAACTGGTATACAGAGTTTGCTGCAGCGATTACAATTTGTGATAAAGACGGCAGCATTCTTTATATGAACGATGCATCAAAAGAACAATTCAAAGATGAAGGTGGTGAGACTTTACAGGGCACCAATGTCCTGGATTGCCATCCGGAACCGTCAAAAACAAAATTGAAACGATTGATTGACAATAAAGGGGAGAATATGTATACTACAGAGAAAATAGGCAGGAAAAAATTCATATACCAGGGGCCATGGATTGAAAGCGGTGAATATATGGGTATAATTGAAATATCCTTTGACCTTCCTGCTGATATTAAACATATTGTCCGGTTGTAGCAGGTCCTATTTCCCCCTTCTCCACCTCCTGTATTTAGAGGTCTTTGTTACCTGCACCGGGAAAACACCGCTGTGTACCATTCTCGCATCTTCAATAGTGTAAAAAGCGTTTGGATTATAGCTTTGTATTCTGGCAATAATATCCTTGATATGGCTACGCCGAATAATCATAAAAATCAGATGCACGGTACCTGATTTCCCCCGGGCTTTCACACTTGTAATACCGTAGCCCTCACTCTGCAGGACATTTATCAGTTCATCTGCTCCTTTCTGTGTGATGATTCGCACCACTTCAAATCCGATTGCCAGTTTTTCCTCCAGCTTCAATCCTACGTAATTTCCCATTGCAAACCCTCCTGCATATGATAAATAGCATACCGGGTTATCCAGGTTTTGCATTATCTTACCAACGGCAAAGATCCATATAAGAACTTCGAAAAAGCCGAGCAACGGAGCAATAATTTTATGTCCCTTTGCGATGAAAACGATCCGGAGTGTGCCTATAGTTACATCCATGATCCTGGCTATAAAAATCAGTAACGGAAGGATGACAAAGGTGAAAAGATTGGTATCGAAGAATATTGTTTCCATAGTATTTATAAAATTTAGATGCCCATACGATTATTTTACAAAAATAATCATTTGTAGAGCAAATAATCCTCAAATACGTACACTTAGGAATGATTATCGGTCTGATATAATATCATTTATCGGAAGGAATTCGGGCTTTATCAGATTACAACAAACCGTTAATCTTGGCAAGTCCGGAATCAAAACCTACTCCTCACCGATCCAATCAACGATCGTATCTGACAGGGGATTAACCTTTGAATAGGCAACATCAACCAGCTTCCCATTCTCATCAACAAGGTATTTCTGGAAGTTCCATCTGACCGAGGAATCCATTACCCCGTTTTCTTCCTTGCTGGTCAACCAACGATAAACGGGATGCATATCCTTCCCTTTCACGGAGATCTTGGCCATCATCGGGAACGTAACACCATAATTCCTTGTACAGAATTCCCTGATTTCAGTATTTGTTCCGGGTTCCTGAGACAGGAAATTATTGGCCGGAAAACCTATGATCTCAAATTTCTCACCGCCATACATTTCATAAAGCTTTTGGAGATCCGCATACTGGGGAGTATAACCGCATTTGGAAGCGGTATTGACCACCAATACCTTTTTCCCCTTGAGCTGAGACAAATCAAATTCCTCTCCCTCCAGGGTTTCAACCGTAAAATCGTGTAATGTTTTATTCTTCTGTGCATTAACCATAAAAGATGTACTTAGAAATATTAACAGAACGATTGATATTTTCATCGGTGAACGTGTTTAGTGAATTTTCAAAGATAACAATATTTAGATCAATTCTAAATAATTAAATATAATAACATGTTAAGTATAAAATTGTTCACTACACCCTTAGTTCAACTGACAGGATTATTCAGACTCAGGGTGATTGTGAGGCTGCCAGGAATTATTTGATCGCCGAATTTGAATTAAGAAACAGTTACAGGGTGACCTGAAACATTTGGCTGGTAAATTTTCAGGTACGGCAATTATGGTCCGAAAAAGATTCTATTTCCGGTCTTTATTTTTCCTTTTCGCAAGGCTGGTTCTGATGTTGAGAACTAAAGAAATAAAAAGTGCGAGGAAGAAGAGTATAACTGTAAGTGTATCCACAAAGCGATCATTAAAGTCCAGCCCGGTAATCCGGTCGGCTATATACTTCATATAAGAATTAGGCAGATTTGTTTTCCCGAGCTGCCGAAGGGCTTGAAAGTGCCAGTCCGTAAGTGGACAATAGCCCAGACCGTAGAAAATTCCAAGAATGAACCATGATCCACCTGTCAGAGAAAGGGTAATCAGGTTGAGCCTTCGGGTTCTTTTCCATATCCATCCGAACAAATTAAAGATAACGAGGATGGAATGGAAACAAAGGAAGAATAGATCCGTTAGTTTATACCAGAACATTAGAGAATATTGAATGGATACTTTCAGTAAAGACTGGTGGTATTTTCTTACAGGATATAATTACGATTGCTTACCACCTGATCACCAGTTTGCCAAGGGACTTTCTGTTTTCAAGTAATTCATGTGCTTTCGAAAGCTCTTCCGGGCCGAACCTTCCACCGACATAAGGTTTGATTTTGCCCTTTATTGCCAGGTCGGTTACGTTCTCCAGGCAACGCCGGAGTATTTCAGGTTTATGATCGGCTAATTTCAGCATATTAGCTCCGCCAACGGTTGTTGAAGACACAAGCAATCCTACCGGATGGATAAAGCCGAAATCAAGAAGTAATTTGTATTTGCTAAAAATATTCTTTCTCCGGCCAAGTCTGTCTGAAGCTCCGAATCCGATAAGTCTTCCACCATAACCGAGGATTTTCCGGTCGGTCTTAAAAAATTTTCCGCCGATCGGGTTGAAAATGGCATCCATCTTTTTATTGCCTCTGATTTTCAATATGGCTTTGGCATAATCGGTTTCGGAATAATTTATCGGGTAGTCGACTCCCTGTTTTTCAAGCAACTGCATCTTTTCATCGGAACTTACGGTACCGTATACTATACAACCTTTCAATTTTGCAAGTTGTGTCAGGGCGATACCTACACCTCCGGCTGCGGCATGGATCAGTACATGTTCACCCTGCCTGATATTTGCCAGATCGCAGGCACAATGATAGGCTGTGCCGTATTGTGTGGGCAGTGCCGCAGCTTCACATATATCATAATCTTCAGGTAGCGGGGCGACGGCACGGTAATCGGTTACTGCATACTCGGCATAGCCGCCAAAACGTGTAAATGCCACTACTTTTTGTCCGTTTTCAAATTGTTCCACCCCTTCTCCCCGCCGTTCGATAACACCGACCACTTCATAGCCCAATATACAAGGTAACGGAGGAGCAGCCCTGTACAATCCGTTACGGGCCATGACATCTGCAAAATTAAGTCCGAATGTCTCCACTTTAATCAGGACACTGTTCGGACCCGGTTCCGGTTTGGAACATTCCCGGATCTCAAATGCATCCGATGATTTTCCATATTTGGTTAGGTATATTGCCTTCATAATCGATTAACGGACTCCGGAAATGTATGCTAGTAAGGATGCGGATTACTCAAGTAAACCCATGATGAAAAAAATCAGTATCATGGTGGCACATGTACTTCAGACCGACAACATAAAGGAAAAGAAGATCGGGCTGCGGTTCTGTTTTTCAATATAAATAACGGGTATTCGCTTTAGAGGTCGTCAAGCGGATAAATGTCGTCTCCCACCCTCATATCCAGAACATGATTAATGGTGTCAGTGATCCATACCTCATAGGAAAATTTCCCCTTTCCAAGCCAGACGGCATATGTATAATCAACCGGACCGTATGTATATTCCACTCCATCGATATACACGCTGATATCAGCCTTGGGATAAGCCTCGTCAAAGCGTTTATAATTGCTTTCAGCATCGGGATTTACGATTCCGTACATATTTATTCCCCCGGATGTATTCACTTCAATACTATCGTAGATTTTTGTGCTCAGGTTTCGAATCCTGATATCTGTCGGGCCAGGATCCCTGTCATATTCATCATCACTGCAGGCAAACAAAACAGCAAGAAATATTGTTCCTGCCAGGCACATAATACGTGAATAAACTTTTCTCATAGGTTAAAAAATTAAATTTTCACTATTTCAGATGTAAGGAGCCAACCTTTATTACCGTCATCCAGCTTAATTTCCGTCCAGATTCCCAGTGTATCTTCTATGCGTACCCTGGTCCCTTCGTGAATAAGAAAAAGATCCGTTCCGCTATCGTCGGGCGAACTTTTCACCGTCACCGAAGGGGCAAAAACAATGGCTGTATTATGGCCTGTAATTATCTTTTTGTGATGAAAAGAAAAAACAAACGATGAAACGGATAAGAAAAAAAACAACAGGCCAAGCCAGAAAGAGTACCTTTTTACCCTGTATTCACTGACAAACAAATATAAGGAAAAAAAGATAAGGAAAAGGATAAATCCGCTCATACTCATGATTGCCCACAAATCGGAACTGAAAAGTCTGACAATTCTGTTATGCCATTGGGTGAAAAAGGGCAGTGGCAGTACTTCAATCTTATCGGTAACAAAGGTTCTTGCCATTTCAAGGTTATATTTGATATCCGCATCGTTTGGAGACAGCAGGATAGCTCTTTCATAATTAATTATGGCGGAAGTTATTTTGTGTGATTTGAAATAGGAATTTCCAAGGTTATAATACAGGTCAGCAGCTTCATATCCGGAGTCAATAATACTTTCATAGGTCATGATGGCCTTCTCATACTCTCCCTCCACATACTGGCGGTTTCCCTGGAGGACCAGGGATGGAATATCCTGTGCGACAGTTGTGCAGGTAAAAATCAGGGTGATAGGAAGTATGACAAGGTTTTTCATTTCTGTTCCGTTATTCCTGGTTGTTCATTTAAGTTTTTGCTCAAATCTGCTGATGACATTTGATGCTTTTTTGTAAATGGATTCCGTTTCTGCAGTGCTGTCTGCCGGTGCGAACCTGGCAAACTCACAGCTATCGATGACTGCAATGAAATCCTCTATAATTTCATGAGGAACGGAGTATTTACCCAGTGTTTCAAGGGATTTTTCCTGTGATAATTCCGAGAGGGGAATTCCGAGTTTATCGCTCAGATAACCCCACAGGGCTTTAAGAAGTTCTTCGTAAAACAAGCTGCTGTTTCCAAGCTTCAAAGCTGCCGATGCCACTTTCAATCTACGGCGCGCTATTTTTTTCGCCTTCCTGTTCCTGACCAGCGCCCTGTCGGCATTTCTTCTGATATGGTTGCGCCGCCATATAATAAGAATCGAAAAGAGACCCAGTGATACAATATAAGAGAGGTAAAAGAAAGCAGATCCGAAAATCGTTTTATCAAGGGGATGTAGCTTGATCTTTTCATTTTTAATAAAACGGATATCGCTACCGATATATCGGATATCTTCTTTGGAAAGTCCTGAAATAACCGTAATTCCTTCACTTTCGCCACTTGGTACCACTGTAATGTTGAATTCATTGCTGTTCAACGTAAGGTAATCATTTTGTCGGGGATCAAAATAGGTAAATTCAACCGGTGGAATTCTGAAATTTCCCGCATGCCTTGGGACAACAAGATATTCAAAAGTCTTATTGCCGGATGTTCCGGATACGGCATGCGAAAGGTTTGTCGTAATTTTGGGATCATAGGTCTCGAAATCCGGAGGGAAATCTATCCCTGGTGATTCAAGCAATTTAAGATTTCCATTCCCGGAGAAAATGATTTTCAACGTAACAGCGTCGTTTTCCTTTACTTCCGTTTTATCGATTGTGGCATTCATTTTCAGCTGTCCGACCCCTCCATTGAATGAATCGGGCGAACCGGGAGGTAATGGTTTAACGGTTATTGTTACAGGCGGGCTTTTTATGGTTTGTTTCAATGTCTGAAACGAATCGAAAAAATCGTCGAAGAAACTACGGGTATCTCTCTGAACTCTTTGCTGGATAAGGCACTCCAGCTCCATCGGATCTATTTCGAGTTCCCCGGTTTTTTGCGGATAAAGTACAACCCGCTGCAAAACCCCGGTTCCGTATATCACCCCGTTTACATTTTCTCTTTCGAGAGATCGTAACGGCGGCGTTTCTATATCCTCTCTCAGGAATCCGTTAAAAGAGGGGAATTTGGCATTATCCAGTCCTGACAGATTGATTCGTGAATAAATCTTGACCGTAGCGACGATATGTTCTCCCTGGTAAACTGTATTCCTATCAACCAGTACCCTGAGATAAAGATCCTCTTCCCCTGCCTGAGCTCCGGGTTGTCCGGACTGATCGGCAGGTTGTTCTCCCCCGGCTGCCGGTATGTCCCCCTTCACAACCTCAATTTTCAGGGAATTCGATTTGTATGTATTGTTTTTCACCGTAACCTGTGCAGGACCAATTTCAAATTCCCCTTCTCTGGTTGCCTGAAGTACATATGTATAGGTATACGAGACGGATCTTGTCATTTTATTGTTAATGATTTGGGTGCTCTGGTTGAAGGATGTACTGGGCCCCATGAGGATATAAAAGTTGCTGAGATCGGGGGGATTAAAGCTGCTTACTTTCGTATTGACGGAGATGGTAAGCCGGAATTGTTCACCAATAGAAACGACATCAGGTGCAGAAGCCGTGACTTCCACATCCTGCGCAAACAGTTGAGTACTGAGTGCAATTAACAGTAAAGACAACCGTAATTTGTTATTCATGATTCGTTAAATATCCCCGGTTCGTAACAGCATAGTATTATAAATATACTACCAATTTTTCCTGGCCACAACTCTCTTTTTTCTGGCCTGAGCTTTTTTCAGTTTCTCCTGCAGGAGTTTTTCATCATTAGCCAGTGCTTCCAGCAAACGTTCGGCATCTTCCTTTGATATTTGCTGCGGTTGGGGTTCCTGTTCCTGCCCCTGCTTCTCTTCTTCCCCGGATTGTTGTTGCTGTTGTTCCCGGTCCTGTTCTTCCTCGTTTTGCTGGCTTTGCTGATCCTGCTTATCCTGATCGGATTCCCTGTTCTTATCCTGTTCTTTTTGTTGTTGTTGCTGTCGAAGAAGATCCTGAGCATATGACAGGTTATATTTTGTCTCTTTATCAGCCGGATTATTTCGCAATGCATTTTTGTATGCATTTATACTCTCTTCTATCTTGTTTGCCTTCAATAAGGAGTTCCCCATATTATGAAAAGAACGTGCCCTGTTCAATGCGTCATTGCCTGTTTGGGACAATCCGTTGAATTCTGTGGCTGCTTCACCAAATTTTGCCTGTTTGTATAAAGCATCACCAAGGTTAAACAGCGCTTCAAAGGAATTATCTTTTTCCCCAAGTGCTTTCCGGTATGAAATTTCAGAATTGTCGTACTCCTTATTCTCGAAATATCTGTTACCCTCCCTGATATATTTTCTTTCGGCCTGTGCAAAGGCTGATACAGGAACAACACATAGCAGAAGAAATACCAGTGTCTTTGTACTGCCCATGATTTCAGATTTTAATATTAAACAACCGTATATTTTTGAGGTATCTGTTTTTTCTCTCCATTATAAAAAATTCCAGTATAAGGAGGATAAGTCCTGTTCCTATCAGGTACTGGAACCGTTCTTCATACTCGGAATATATTCTGGCTTCAAGTTCTTCCTTTTCCATCCGGTTTATCTCGTCAAACAATGCATTTAGTCCCAGTCTTGTATTGGTTGCCCTAATATAGAGCCCGCCTCCGGCAGATGATATCTGGTTAAGCATAACTTCATTGAGTTTACTGATGACTGTATTCCCGTCTTCGTCTTTCAGAAAGGATTTCTGGCCGGATGTTCTGTAGACGGGAATGGGTGCGCCCTGAGGAAGTCCGAGACCGATTGAATGAATGGTTATACCTTTCTCCCTTGCCTGTTTGGCCATGGCTACTGCATCGTCTTCGTGGTTTTCCCCATCGGTTATGATGATCAGCACTTTACTTGCCTCATTGTCAGGGCTGAATGATTTCATGCCCAGGTTTATTGCAGATCCGATAGCAGTGCCCTGTTTTGGCACCATTTCAGGGTTAATTGCAGACAGGAACATTTTCGCCGATATATAATCCATTGTGATCGGAACCTGTGTATATGCATCTCCGGCAAAAACGATTAACCCTATTTTGTCATCTGCCAGTCTCTCCACCAGTTTCGATATGGATTGTTTTGCCCGTTCAAGCCGGTTCGGTTGAATATCTTCGGTCATCATCGAATTGGAGACATCCAGGGCGATTACAATTTCTACTCCCTCCCGTTTTATTTCAGTCAGTTTGGATCCGAACTGGGGTCGTGCCAGTCCGAATATGATCGCTCCGAGGGCAATAACCAGAAATATGAACTTGATCACCATTCTTCCGTTAGAGAGGTCCGGCATTAAAAAAGCCAGTATTTCCGGATTTCCATACCTTCTGATCAATCGCCGTCTGATTACCCGGCTGGTCCAAAACATTATGAAGAGAACCGGAATCAGTAACAATCCCCAAAAAAATTCCGTATGTGCAAAACGAAACATAATATCCTGGTATTTAATATTAAGGTATACTCCTCAAGAGGGTGTTTCTAATGACCAGTTCCGTCAGAATCAAAACGGAAGCAACCAGTGCAAACAACAGATACTCCTCCTGTTTTCTGCTAAATTCAGTAACATCGATTTTTGTTTTTTCCAGCTGGTCGATCTCATGATATATTTCAACCAGTTTCTGGTTATTCGTAGCACGGAAGTATTTTCCATCGGTCAGAACGGCTATCTCCTCAAGGATCTTTTCATCAATCTGAACTTCCATGTTCTGGTATTGGATGCCGTAAGGTGTTTGGACTGGATAGGGTGCCGTTCCAACTGAACCGACACCGATGGTATAGACCCGGATTCCAAAAGTCCTGGCAATTTCCGCAGCCGTTACCGGAGCAATTGCTCCCCTGTTGTTCACCCCATCGGTAAGCAAAATAACAACTTTGCTTTTCGCATCGCTATCTTTCATCCGGTTAATGCTGGTTGCCAATCCCATCCCGATTGCCGTCCCGTCCTCTATCATTCCGCTCTCAATATCCTTGAAAAGATTGATGACAACGGCATGATCGGTTGTAAGCGGACATTGTGTGAAACTTTCACCGCTGAATATTACCAGGCCGATCCGGTCGTTTGGACGACCGGATATAAACTCGATTGCAACATCTTTGGAAGCTTCCAAACGGTTTGGCTGAAAATCCTGTGCAAGCATACTGCTTGAGATATCGAGCGACAGGATGATATCAATCCCTTCGGTACTTACGTTCTGCCAGCGGTCGGTGGACTGCGGTCGTGCCAGGACAAGGATCAGCAACGATATGCAGAGTATCCTTATGGCAAACATCAGGTGTCTTAACAGATGCTTATAGGTCCTGGGAGCATCAGAAAATCCACGGATGGAGGATATCTGAAGCGTAGACTGGGTATTCTTTTGTCTAAGCAGATACCAGGCAATAACCGGTACCAGAAGGATAAAAAGGTACAGGAACGACGGATTGGCAAATGTTAATTCACGCATTATCATACCTCCTGTTTTTGGCCGTCTCGGTTTCTGTTGACAGTAACGTCAGCCTGATTTATCATACTTTCTTCCGGCACAGTCTCTAACTCTCCACCTGGTTCTTCTTTCTGCCATGTTTTTTTTGTTTCATTCACAAAAACATAGGCCGAAAGGAGGCATGTTTCATTTTCATTTGGCAAAGGCTTTACCCTGGCAAATTTTGCCAGGTCTGCATGAACAAAAATCTCCTTCAGCATATCATACAGCCGGTTATCATTAAAACCGATATCAAGTAATGAATTGAGCGTCTCGGCACTCGTCTGTTCCATTGCCAGTATATTGTATCTGTCTTCAATATAGATTCGGAGTATTTCTGTAAGCCGGGTATAATAAAGCTTGATCCTGCCCTGTTGCCATATTTTCCCTGCTTTCAGTTTATCGAGTTCCCTGAGGGCTATAACGTGTGCAGGTTCCCGCGGCTTAATTCTTCTCAGAACGGGTTCATCCATTTTTCGTTTCTTCAGGTAGTAGATCACAAATACCACTGCTCCAATCAGCAAGATCCCTCCGAGGACATAGGGTGCAACATCACGAAATCGCAGAGGAGCACCATATGGAAGTTTGATGTCAAATATTACATCGGTTGTATCAGTGGGCTGGATATCGACTCTTATAACCGTCAGGGAAAGCGGATTGGAACCGATTGTTGTCAGGAGGTCACCATCTTTGTAAGCAGCTCTGAACGGTGGTATATGGTAACGTCCACTGTCAAAGCAGGTAATAAGGAAATCCCGTTTTAACAAATACCGGTTTTCTCCCAGCATAACCGTATCCATTTCACTCTGTGCAAGGATTTCTATCTTTTCCGTGATGGTATCGCGGTATTCCTGAAACGAGAGATCGATACCTTCTGGTTGAATGACCTCAAGATGAAGGATGGTCTGGTCCCCGATGAGTATTTCTGATGAGTCAATCGATGCAATCATCTCGATATCCTGGGCTACAGTTGAAATCCCGAATATCAGCCATATGAAAAGTAATATTCCATAGAATAACCTTCCGGTAATTGAGGCCGGTTGTACTACAGTATATTTGTAATCCGCATTCATGAGGGAATAAATCACACCTGTTTCGTCCGGTTTTACCTCCGCTTAAATAGTCGCATGAGTGGTTTAACATAGTCTTCATCCGTACGGATAGATGTAAAATCCACACCAGATTTGGAGAAGATTTCTCTTGTCCTGATCTCATTTTCATCCCACCATTGCCGGAAGTATTCCCGGGTATTCCTGTTTGAACTGTCAATCCAGATATCCTGCCCTGTTTCGCTGTCTTTCAGTTTCACCAGACCGATTGACGGCATATCCGTTTCTCTCTTATCAAAAATTTTAACGGCTACGACATCGTGCTTGTTATTAGCAATCCGTATTGCTTCTTCAAAGTCGGGAGCAATGAAATCGGACAGGATGAAAGCAATGCACCTTTTTTTCATTGCATTGGTAAGGTACCGCAGCGGTTCGGTCAGGTCCGTGCTTCGGTTATCCGGATAAAAATCGATCAATTCACGAATAATTCTCAGTATATGTTTTCGTCCTTTTTGAGGCGGAATAAATTTCTCCACCTTATCGGTAAACAAGATCACCCCTATCTTATCGTTGTTCTGAATGGCAGAAAAGGAAAGGACGGCAGCTATTTCAGTGATAACATTCTTTTTAAGCAGGTTTCCGCTGCCGAATTCCCGTGATCCGCTTACATCGATCAGCAGCATAACGGTCAATTCCCTCTCTTCTTCAAATACCTTGACATACGGATGGTTAAATCTGGCTGTCACATTCCAGTCAATTGACCGGATATCGTCACCATACTGGTATTCACGGACCTCGCTGAAAGCAATTCCTCTTCCCCTGAAGGTACTGTGGTATTCACCCGCGAATATCTGGTGGGACAGACCACGGGTTTTAATCTCTATTTTCCTGACTCTCTTTAGAATTTCAACTGCTTCCACTTGCCGGTTTCCGTAATATTAAACAGATATTTGACATTTTCAATAGCGAATCACTGTCCTTTGAACACCGGGACCTTAATTGTCCGTTATGCGGGTTGTTACAGTGAAGAACCATTCTCCCTTTTCCAGCTCTACCCTGAATTTTTCGTTTCCCCGTGTTTCAATCCAGGTCAGCTCATTAACTTTATGATGTTTTTCATCCAATTCTTCGGTCTTGGATTTCAGGTAGGAATAATCGCCAAGGTACTT
>CP070687.1:2466443-2473908 GCA_020353115.1 Bacteroidales bacterium | reverse complement strand
ATTGATTAACTCAAGTTGCTGGATTAAACAGACTGAAGTGGATTGCCCAGGCTGGATGCCCCCGGCCGGGCGCCCCCGGCCGGGCTGTACGGGCTCGTTTTAGGAGATTTGCATGCAACGATCCCTGGTCCGGCGAGTCCCTGATCGTTGAATCTATGAGTTATACGATATATTTGGAGCAGGCACGGAGTTACTTATGATTTAAAAATGAATTAATTACAAATTATTCATAAATTTTTTCAGAAAAATCAGATCGCTTATCGATCTCTTTTTATGACATTCCGTTGAAGATAGCTCAATATCCTGTCCGATGCAGTACAAGAAATGATCTGCCAGTTGATAGCCGTTAAAGTATTATGGTATTTATAAGGAATTGACCATCTCTAACCGGTCCACATTTTATTATTGATCTTAGTTTTGTCCAAATTCATTTGAGGATGTGCAAGTGATGGATTATTTTCATTGCTCATTCAATAATTTCACCGGATTCATTCTATTATTTATTGTCTGACGGTGAATGATTATCGGTAGTTGAAGGTGGACTATCCTTCCTTACAAGATGCTCGATCATCTTTGAAATAATACTATCTTTTTTCCCACAATCCTCAACTACTTCAAGCAATTGATTTGCCACAAGAATATTTTGAACATTTACTAGTTTTTCATGATATTCCTTGAGTTGTCTGACCGTTTTGTTGTATAAGTAGAAAAATACACCAGCTATAAATTCAATTAGTACTCCGGATGCTGATGAAATGTAAGAAATAATATCTGAATCATTAATTTGATTATCCCCCTTCATAAATCCAGTAACAAGACCTATTACAATCAATGCAAATCCCAAAAGTCCCACTAAAAGAGAAAACGAAAAACTCAATGCAGTATGTCTTTTTACCTGTGCATAATATTCTTCAAGAAAAGATACATTTACTCGGACAAGTTTATTGAAATATTCTTGCGCTTTTTTTACATTACTAAATCCGATTAGATTATCTATTTTTAGCTCAACTTTCTTAATATCTTTCAGATTTAATCTTAGATTTATTGAAATACTAATTACTAAAACGAGAATAAACCCGATAACTGTCCAAGATATTGCACTCAACCATTCGAGAGCATTCCCCCAAAAAAAGAAATTGATAAATAGTAATGAGACTGGAATACCTAAAATTAGGAAGAGTGCAAAGAGACGTCTCAAATTTTTTTCTCTTTTCGCTTTGAGATATTTAACATTATTCGTCAGGATTTTTTTTTCATCCAATTCTGCACTTTCTAAACTTTCATAGTAATCCTTTTCCGATTCCATGAAAACAGGCCTGCTTTCACCAGGTTTTAATTGACTTTTGAATATCATAGTTTATCCATTTTCGGTTAAATAAATTTACTGAATTATCAGTTGTATGTCAAGTGTAAATTCCGGACCTGCTGAATGCCTTTGTCCGGATTCAGCTTCACATTCCGTTTATGATTAGATTATGTTGATTTTTTTCTCTGATAATAAGAATCATTGCTCTCCGGTTTCAGGTATTCACGTTCCCCCGGAAGCTGTCTCAGTTTTGTCCGGAATGGATAGTTCGGTCTTACGGAATTTACATGTGTTGTCGTTCGTTAAATCCAGGCTTTTTCGAGAAAGAATCAAAGCATGGAATGCTGAAAAGCGTCTATTTGACGGATTACCGACCGAGAGGAGGTGAGGATACCTTTTTGTACGTGGGAGAAATATTTGGATTATGATCAGATCGTACCAGAATATCTCAGGAAAAAGATCAACAGGTAACGGCAAACGGCCTGAATATGAAGAGCCGTCGGTACATCCATGTATTCCATATGGTTTTTGAATCCATATATGGATGTACCTGTTTTCCGGGATAGCAAACGGCTGTTAATTGAAAATTGAGAGCTGGATTTAATTTTCGTCTAATAAAGAGTGATTTTCATTTATCACTGCTTTTACACGTTCCAGTATTTCGTGGAAAGAGGGATTGAGCTCTTCGGTTGTGAAAGTTCCTTTAATAATGTCGATTCGTTCAAATACCTGCAGGTATAAGTTAAAGATGATATGTAAGCTTAACAGATACCTTGGAGCAATAACAGAGGTCAGTTTTTCAATTTGTTCAAGGGTCTGAACTTTATAGTATTCGGCATGCATGCAATATTCTCTTACTACATTACGAAACGATTCCGGTATGGGTGCACCGTGTGCAATACCTTTAAGATCCTCCGGAAGCAGACTGTTTTTCTTCAGAATATCCATCGGGAAATAATTGAGGTTGTGATGCTGATCTTTCTGAAAATCCCTTATAATATGAACCAGGTAACTGAATATGGCACATGGTCTGGCCATTTCAACAATATTGAAAGCCGGTGGAATATATTCACCGTTTTTCTTTTCCAGGCAACATAAATGAACAAAAACCGAAGCGGGAGCTACACATGCCCCTTCCGCGTACGAAATAAACTGTTCGAACGTCTGGAATCCGTTATGGTTAATATCATGTATCATCGACCTGGAAAAGTTATGGAAAAGCGGAAGCGGGATTTTATAGGTGGTGATGGTTTGAACCGTCTCGTTTATAAACGAATCATCGGCATTGGAAAATTCGAGACATTCAATCAATCCATTTACTTTTTCGGCAAAATGTTGTTTTTCCAGGCAGGTGAGATTGTTGTTATCTTTTTTTCGGTTGTCAATCATATCATCAATCATACGCATGAACCTGTAGCATACTTTCGCCGCATGGTATCTGTCATCTTCCCAAAACCTTGCTGCTATCAGTATGTTGGGATGATCCCTGACAACATTGAAATCGATACGGTTTATTATATCATGAATTTCCTTTTTCATCATACTTTTACATACTAAACATTCTTTTCTTAATTATTCTTTCGGTTACCAGTTTGGCCGAAATCAATGCCAGAGGCGTTCCGCTGCCGGGATGTGTGCTCCCACCGACAAAATATAAATTCTTATAGGTTTTATGTTGGTTCCGGGGACGGAAGTAACCCATTTGCAGTATTTCATGGCCCAGGCTGCCAAAGGCAGATCCGTTCGTCAGATTAAAAAGCGACTGCCAGGTTTTAGGGGTATAGCACACTTCAAATTTTATATGACTTTTGAAATCCGTCATTCCTTCTTCAGCCAGTCTTTTAAGTATGGCCTGACGGGCAAGTGTTTTCAACGTTTCCCAGTTCTGTTCCTTCCGATTATCGATATGCCCTGTGTGAACTATAGCCATTATCGAATCCTGTCCTTCGGGTGCTGCCGATTTATCCGATTTAACCGGGGAATGAACGTATATCGTGGGTTCATCAGGAATTGATTTATCGGTAAAAATGGTGCTGAAGTTTTCATTATGTCTACCGGAAACATAGACATTGTGCTGTTCGAACTGGGGATATACGGTATCCAAACCCCAGAAAAAGACAAAAGCCGAACTGGTATACTTCAGTTTATTAAGTTTACCCGCTAATTTATTCTTCGGCAGCAGGTTATTGTATACCCAGGGCAGGTCGGCATTTGAAATTATGATATCTGCCTCGTGAAAAGAACCGTCCTCCATTAAAATGCCTGTTGCTGTACCGTTGTTC
Source organism: Bacteroidales bacterium (assembly GCA_020353115.1). Taxonomy (GTDB): domain Bacteria; phylum Bacteroidota; class Bacteroidia; order Bacteroidales; family VadinHA17. The sequence continues at coordinate 2,470,320 of CP070687.1, read as the reverse complement.
ACTTTGATTTCTTTCACCGGCGAATTCAGGTGAATCTTTACATCATGTTCCCTGGCAATGGATACAAAATTTTCAACAACCTGATGCATGCCTCCCCTGGGGAAAAATACTCCGCTGGTGAGTTCCATAAATGGGATGAAGAAGAATAAACTTGAAGCTCTCGAGGGATCTTTGCCCATGTACAGATTCTGGAACGTAAGAATGGTGCGTAATACTTCGCTTTTAAAATAGCGCTTGATAAAATTATAGTGTCTGGTTAATGCGTTTAGTTTAAGCAGAAGGAAACAGTATTTAATAAGCGAAAAATCAAGAAGAGAGTTGTAATTATGGTCTATTATATATCTCAACGATTTCTTGTATGCATCATATCCCTTTGGCATTAATCTGAGGAATTTGTTATAGCTCCCATTTTCAATTCCTTCGAATTGCTTCTTCAAAATAGCCAGATCTGATGTAAAAAATATTTCTTCCCTCTCTTTGAATTTGACTTTATATACCGGATCCATACGGTACAATTTCAGTTCTTCGGTAAAGATTCTGCCAAAAGAAGCGTATGTTTTTTCATAAATTTCAGGCATCATCAAAAAGGTGGCTCCAATATCAAACCGGTGTCCATCTTTGAAAAAATTTCCACACCTTCCACCGGGGAAGGTGTTTTTTTCATATATTGATACATTATATCCTTGCCGGGCTAAATGGATTCCTGCGGTAATGCCTCCTAATCCTGCACCTATTATGACTACATTATTGTTACTACCCATTAATAAAACATATTTTGTTAATTGGAAATTTGCAGGAGGGACAAAAAATGCACTCTTTCAAAACTCATATTTAGTAATTCCAACGAGAGGTTGCCTGTACTCATTAAATTCAGTCTCGGGTATATCCGGAACTTTCGATCCAAATGTAATAAAATAATCCTGCTCCGCACAATCGTACGGGAAAATCACTTATAACCACCATGGGAACATATGGATAAATAATAAAACGGTTAATCTCCGGGGGAGGAGGTTTAAATTATTTATCGGTACCAATCACCATGTATGGTTCAAGAACAGTACGTGTAGGGTGTATTTTTATTACATCCCCTGTGTTTTGGATCCCGACAGGTTCGGATTCATTCTATCGATATAAAACCTGATACTTAAAAAATCATTGTTATCAGTCCATTAGGCGGTGAAGTGAATTTAATGACTTTTTCTTCAATCCACATTTGGCCCAGCTGTTCCTTGTTTCTCAGGTTCAGGATGACCACGGCGATTTTTCCATCGGGATTAATAAATGCGGTTGCAATAAAGTCGTCGTTGTTCGATGTACAGGGAATCCGCTTAGCCCCGGGTTTAATAAATCTTGAAAAATGGCCGAATATATAGTGGGGAGGATTATAGGTAACTTCCCCGGTTGGAAGGTCTGCATTCACGATATTGGTGCCAAAAAGGCCCCCTGCGTGACGTGGGCCGTTATCCTGATCGAGTATCAGGTTCCAGAAAATCCATCCGTTGGCCCAGTTGTTCAGGTCCATTATAATGTTTCGTGCAAGGTTGGTTGCCGAGCGCCAGGATCCACCCATACCGGCTTCCGTATACAATATTTTCTTGTCGGGAAAAGCATCATGCACCATACGTACATTGGCGAAATGATCTCCCACGTACCAGTGAAAAGCAGTTCCCCAGATATATTTTGAAGCCTCAGGATCTTCGTAAGCTACCTCTGCACGCTGGTAAATGATGCCGCGGTTGTGGTCCCAGATCATGAGCTTAACATCGGCCAGCCCGTTTTTATGCAGGGTGGGACCGAGGTGGTTCTTCACAAAGTTTTTTTCTTCCGCAGCAGTGAAAATACATGATTCCCATACCTGGGTGGCCATGGGTTCATTCTGAACAGTTAAGCCCCACATGGGAATACCGGCAGCCTCGTATGCTTTGATGTATTTTACAAAATAATCGGCCCAGGTCTGGTTGTATTCCGGCTTGAGCTTGCCGCCATGCTTCATCTCATTGTTGGTTTTCATCCAGGCCGGGGGACTCCAGGGTGAGGCAAAAAAACGCAGGTTCCCGCTTGATGCTTCCATGGCTCCCTTTATCATCGGTATACGGTATTGCTGATCATGCTCAATAGAAAAATGTTTCAGATCCTTATCTCCATAGATATCGTCGTAGGTGTACATTTCATCCGAATAATCACAACTGTGGATGGTGGTACGACAAAGGGTGTAACCGTTTCCTCCAACCGGGTCGAAACATGCCATAAGGAATTGCTTTTGTACATCTTGGGGAAGCTTGCCGAAGGTAATGGCGGCGGCATCGGTAAAGGATCCTCCGAAGCCTTCTATAGTCTGAAACGTTTTATCGTCGTCAACCATGATTGTAGGATAATTCTCATCCGGCTGTTCGAGCGGTTCGAAAGCCCTGAATCCCTGATAGTTTAGCAACCGTTCCGGCGACTCGGCCGTAACATATACTTCGGCTTCCTTGTAATCCTTTTGCTGAGTATAACTTTCTGTTAAAAATACACAGAAGAACAATACGATCAGTAGTGACCGTAAGTTATGAAAATCGGGAAAGTAATCGGGTGAGTTCATGACAGAAAAGTATGTTGGTTATTAAATAGGGATAGCTACCTTCTTATTAAATAGGGACAGCTACCTTTTTTATATATAAATATAACATTATGTATATTTCTAAGCAAAAGTAGAACAGCTATTTATCTAAATTTCAAATGAATAGAACCTTTGTGTTGTTATGGTAACTCCCCGCAAATTCCAGACCTGCCGGGCACTCTGTTTGTGGTTTACGAGTATTGGCTCTTTTCTCCAGTAATAAGATAATTGCACTCCGGTATGGATGTTTAATTTGCTCCGAAATTGATTGCTCGATATCTCTGGAATTCCAGGGAAGCCGACAACAAAAGTTATTGATTTTCTGGCCTCACAAACAAGGAATCTGGTAATCGCATATTAATATTTAAGTCAACAATTCTCTGATGTACAATTATTTGATTATTATTTATCGAAGGACCTTTATTTAATCTGAAACACGATAAATAGAGACCGCCAATTTCTTCATAATCCATAAAAGTAGAAGTATGTATTAATCCTCTTTGATCCTTGACTTTTTCAAATATGAAATAGCCATTCTTAACATTGAAAAAATATTCTTTTTCAAATCCGTCATCCCATGTTAACTTCAAATGATGGGCTGTTACTCCGTCAATAGTATCTTTTCCGAGAAGAACAGCATTAATTCCCATGTTTTTATAATCCTGGGGAGGCCCCCCTATGAAAGATTCGATACCGGGAGTGCGCTTAAAATTCAATGCCACAGGATTTGAATCAGGCAATTCAGTGGAACTTGTTAAAATTCCTGTAGTTAATTCGATAGACGCTGTCCACGCCTTCTTCCCGTTATAGGCTATGATTTGCTTTTGTTCCCGATTTAGTTCAAAACGTGAAAAATTCGGGTATTTCCAATAATATAAAGCCTTAAATTCATCATTTGTATTCGGATAAAAATAGGATGCTTTAATAAATAGCGTTTTAATACTGTCGATTACAGATTGCCCCCCTAAAATTTTAATATATTCATTGATAACATCATCTGCCGTATCTACTTTCGAACATGATAATAGACCAATACAGATGATAGAAAAAAGATATATTTTACAAATGTTCATTTTTACCTCCCTTATATTAGTAAGATACTGTTGTTAACTAACAAAGTTATCAATATTTCAATATTTTTCTCCTCTTATGATCAACCTTCTACCAGCAGAATTACCCTTGCGTAAGCTGCAAATTCCTGTTTCAGAACAAAAGGGTGTGAGACCGCAGTCTATTAAAATAGCAGAACACTTTATAAAGTGGCTGCAAGCACAATGA
>CP070687.1:2456955-2466343 GCA_020353115.1 Bacteroidales bacterium | reverse complement strand
ATCTCCAAATTCTCCCCTGAGGAATCTGGCTATCAGGTCTCCGTAATAGGGAGCTTCGGTTCTGGGAAAATGCAGGTATTTATACCTCCAACGATTCGATTTCAGATAATCCTGCAATAAGTTGATTTGTGTGGATTTACCGGCACCATCTAGACCTTCAATAACGATAAAGCTCATCGCGTTAAGATATTATATCCTTACCCGAGCCGGAAAGGATATTCACTTCTTTTATTATTTTTGCTCTAAAACCGGACAATTATATGAAGTTTAAAGATACATTTTTTTCAAAAAAGCTTACACTCAATATCCGAGGTTCATTATTCGAACTCAGTCCGCCAAAAGTAATGGGTGTATTGAACATTACTCCCGATTCCTTTTACGACGGTGGGAAATACATGGAAACAGCCACAATAATTACCAGGGTTGAACAATTGCTTTCCGAAGGAGCTTCGTTTATTGATATCGGGGCCTATTCCTCACGCCCTGGTGCAGCTCATATCCCTGAAGATGAGGAATATACCAGGTTGAAACCGGTCATTGCCCTAATCCGGAAGAGGTATCCCGAAGCCGTATTATCAATAGACACTTTCAGATCAGGAATAGCGAAACGCATGGTTGAAGAATTTGGCGTAGATATGATAAATGATATATCTGCAGGCAGGATGGATCACGAAATGTACGAAACGGTGGCCAGTCTGGGTGTCCCGTATATTATAATGCATATGCAGGGAACCCCCCGGGATATGCAAAAAAAACCTCACTATCAAAATGTTACGAGGGAAATTCTTACTTTTTTTTCAGAAAGAGTACGGGAGTTGAAGCTTCTCGGAGTGAACGATATTATAGTAGATCCAGGATTTGGTTTTGGAAAAACCCTTGATCATAATTACGAATTGATGAACCAGCTGGAGACTTTCAAAATCCTTGAATTACCGGTAATGGTTGGTTTGTCAAGAAAATCAATGATTTACAAATTACTGAAAGCGACACCCTCGGATGCACTGAATGGCACAACTGTTTTACATACTGTCGCATTGCTGAAAGGTGCGGATATTCTACGAACCCATGATATCAGGGAAGCGGTTGAGGCCATTACCATTATTGAAAAATTAAAGGAAATGGAGTGAGGTATCCAATGGTAGATGCTTAATAATTTGTTACATTTGCTACATCATGGATTTTTTTAATTCACCCGGTGTTTAAGGAATCACTCCGGCACCCTGAAAAATCCTTGCCGGAATACCGTATAATGTTGAAATGGATGCGTCAACTCTGAAATAATGATATCCGTCTTTATAACAATCCGGATTCTTGACATCATCGATATATTGCTGGTTGCCGTTCTGCTTTATCAGGTATACCGTCTGATAAAAGGAACGGTTGCAATAAATATTTTTGCGGGGATCTTTGCCGTATATCTTTTCTGGCTTGTTGTTAAAGCTCTGAATATGGAAATGCTCAGTTCAATTCTAGGCCAGGTAATAGGAGTGGGTGTTATTGCACTTATCATCGTGTTTCAGCAGGAAATAAGAAGGTTCCTGCTTATTATAGGTACAAGATACCTCAGCAGAAGCAGCTTTACTCTTGAGAATTTGTTCTCCTTGAATATAAAGACGGATTCCGGAGTTAAGATAGATGATATTGTAAAAGCATGTGAAAATATGGCGGGATCGAAAACCGGTGCGTTGATTGTTATAGCCAGGAAATCGGAACTTTCTACAATTGCCGAAGGAGGAGATATTCTCAACGCAGAGACAACCAGCCGTCTGCTCGAATCTATCTTCTTAAAAGATAGTCCGTTACATGATGGTGCCGTAATAATAATCGGAGACAGGATCCATGCTGCAAGATGTGTTCTTCCGACAACAGAGAACATCTATCTACCTGCAAAGTTTGGTACCAGGCATAGGGCAGCACTGGGTGTTTCGGAAAAAACAGATGCACTTGTCATCGTTGTTTCGGAAGAAACCGGAGCAATATCCATAGCAAAATCAGGTAACATTAAGTCCGCACTGAAACCATCCGAGTTGAAGGAATTCCTGGAATCGGAAATCTGAATCACCGGGGAGGGGACAAACCGGGTTTTCCCTGCTCAACATGGACATCCCGGCCTATTCCTTGTTATCGTGGCACCCAGTTTTTAATACTATTTCTGCCTCCGAATCCGGAGGAAATCCGCTTTTGATTCTTCTCCCCTGATGAGACGTTTTATATTTTTCTGATGTGTTATCAGAAGAAGTCCGGCAACTGCGATAGAGAATATTACCAGGGAAATCGTGTCCGTCCGGATAATGAAAATCTTAACAAACGGGAATGAGAGGCCGGCTATCATGGAACTCAAAGATACATATCGGGATATCAGCAGGGTAACAATAAATATACTTATGCATATCAGTGTGGAAAACGGGTCAATAGCCAGAACAATTCCAAACAGGGTGGCAACTCCTTTTCCTCCCCGGAATCCTGCAAAAACAGGGAAAATATGACCGATAAGCGCTGCCGCACCAAGCATCAGTTGAAAAATCACGTAATCATCGGATCCCGGTAAATCAAAATCTGACAAAATAATTGATTTAACAGCGATCCATCCTTTCAGTATGTCAAACAGAAGAACAGGTAGTCCGGCTTTCCAACCCAGTACCCTGATTGTATTGGTGGCACCGGGATTTCCGCTTCCGTGTTCCCGTATATCGATATTGTAAAACTTTTTCCCGATCCATACGGATGCCGGTACAGATCCCAGCAGGTATGCTGCGAGTAACATTAATCCGAAATAGAAAAGTTGCATTTACCGGAAGATTTATCACCAAGGTATGAAATTTTTTTGTCAGACAAAAGTCCCCCCGTGGTCTTATGTAAGGGACAGGTAAAGCAAACGGGTTATTACTGAGGTGATCCTCAAATCCGGGTCACATATCAGGATGTGCAAATAAATCGGATTTCCCGTGATTTTCTATTCCAGGCTACACAAAAACCTCCGGAAACCGGGGAGAAGGGAAAATACAAGTGCTCCGCATACACGATATGGTATCTTCAGATAAAAACAATCTCACCTGGTATCTTGCCGATGGAATGGCCGGGCAATTACAGGTTTGTAAAGAAGCGTTATATTATCATCCTCACCGGGGAGGATTCCGTCATATCTATTATTTATTTTTTGTTATCTAATTATGACAGCCTTTTGGTTTGTTCACCCATATTCAGATTGAGACTCACATACGGTCCTTTATTGCTGCTTGTGCAGCCGCAAGCCTGGCAATTGGTACACGATACGGGGAACAGCTGACATAGTCCATACCCACCCTGTGACAAAATTCGACGGAATTCGGTTCTCCGCCATGTTCTCCGCAAATACCAACCTTTAGATTGGGATTTGTTGACCTTCCTTTTCTTGTACCCATTTCAACCAGCTGACCGATACCTTCCTGGTCGATAATCTGGAAAGGATCGTTTTTCAATATTCCCTTGTCAATATACACAGGCAGGAATTTACCCGCATCATCACGTGAATAACCAAATCCCATTTGTGTAAGGTCATTTGTTCCGAAGGAAAAGAATTCGGCAGATTTGGCTATTTCGTCTGCCAAAAGGGCCGCTCTTGGTATTTCGATCATAGTTCCAACCATATACTCAATGGAATCATTTCTTTCTTTGAATACTATTTCAGCCGTTTTCCGGATAACATCCTCCTGCATCTTCATCTCCTCCAGTGCGCCGGTAAGCGGAACCATGATTTCAGGAATTGCTTTTACTCCTTTTGCTTTCAGATTAAGGGCTGCTTCAATAATAGCTCTTGCCTGCATTTCGGTTATTTCGGGATAGGTATTACCCAGACGGCAACCTCTGTGTCCCAGCATAGGATTGATTTCATGGAGAGATTCCACCTTTGCTTTAATCTCTTCCAGGGTAATGCCCATTTCATCAGCCATTTCCTGCTGGTTTTCCTCTTCCTGAGGCACGAATTCATGAAGCGGGGGATCAAGCAACCTTACTGTAACCGGGAGGTCGTGCATGGCCTCAAAAATACCTTCAAAATCCTCCCTTTGAATCGGTAAAAGTTTGTTGAGTGCTTTTCTTCTGCCTGCTTCATCATCAGCCAGAATCATCTCCCTCATGGCTTTAATTCTGTCACCTTCAAAAAACATATGTTCGGTTCGGGTGAGACCGATTCCACGTGCTCCGAAGTCCCTTGCAATTATTGAATCCTTCGGCGTGTCTGCGTTTGTCCGTACATACATCCTTGTGTGTTTGTCAGCCAGATCCATAATCTCTCCGAAATCACCGCTTAATTCCGGATCAATCGTCTTTAACCTGCCTTCATATACTTCTCCTGATGTTCCGTTAAGAGATATCCAGTCTCCTTCATTGAATATGCGTCCGTCGACTTTCAATGTTCTTGATTTATAGTCGATCTTGATACTGCCGGCTCCGGAAACACAGCATTTACCCATTCCACGTGCTACCACGGCGGCATGAGAAGTCATTCCACCCCTTGCAGTCAATATTCCCTTGGCAATATTCATGCCTTCCAGGTCCTCAGGTGATGTTTCCATTCTCACCAGAATGGATGTGGGGTATTTCCCGGCCTCATCGGCAAAAAATACGATTTGTCCGGTGGCTGCCCCGGGAGATGCCGGCAATCCGTTGGCCAGGACATTGGCTTCCTTGATGGCAGCCTTGTCAAATACCGGGTGTAACAGTTCATCGAGCTTGTTTGGCTCCTGACGAAGAAGGGTTGTTTTTTCATCGATAATTCGTTCCCGGAGGAGATCCATGGCAATCTTAACCATTGCCGCTCCCGTACGTTTTCCGTTTCTTGTCTGCAGCAACCATAATTTACCTTCCTGGATGGTGAATTCAAGATCCTGCATATCCTTGTAATGATTCTCCAGTTTCTGCTGAATTTCGTCCAATTCCTTATAGATTTCAGGCATCGTCTCTTCCAGTGAAGGGTAGGTCTTTATCCTTTCTTCTTCTGAAACACCGGCAAGGTGTGCCCATCGGACAGATCCTTCTTTGGTGATTTGCTGTGGAGTACGGATTCCTGCTACCACATCTTCCCCCTGCGCATTTATCAGGTATTCGCCGTTAAACAGATCTTCTCCAGTTGCGGCATCACGTGTGAAAGCTACACCGGTTGCTGAACTGTTACCCATGTTGCCAAATACCATAGCCTGAACATTTACTGCTGTTCCCCAGTCATCTGGTATCTTGTTCAGACGGCGGTATACAATAGCACGTGGTGTATTCCAGCTGTTAAATACGGCCATAATCCCTCCCCACAGCTGATCCCAGGGATCGGTCGGAAAATCATTCCCGGTTTTGTCATTTACAGCTTTCATAAACTTCCGGACAAGTTCTTTAAGGTCATCAACTGAAAGATCGGTATCGTCTGTTATTCTTTTCTCTTCCTTCAACTGTTCCATAATCTCTTCAAACGGATCGATGTCCTCCTTGCTTTCAGGTTTCATGCCAAGCACGACATCGCCATACATCTGGACAAAACGCCTATACGAATCCCATACGAACCGTTCGTTTCCTGTTTTTACCGCCAGGCCGGCAACGGTATCTTCATTCATTCCCAGGTTAAGGACCGTGTCCATCATCCCGGGCATGGATGCCCTGGCTCCTGAACGTACTGAGAATAGAAGAGGATTTTCCTTACTGCCAAATTTTGCACCCATGATTTCTTCCACATGGGTAACCGCCTCCTTAACATCCTTACTTAACAATTCGATCACTTTGTCTCTGCCAAGCTCAAAATATTCCGAACATACTTCAGTGGTAATTGTAAATCCGGGAGGCACCGGAATTCCAATCCGGTTCATTTCGGCAAGATTTGCCCCCTTTCCGCCGAGCAGATTTTTCATATCTGCCTGGCCTTCTGCCTTTTTGTCTCCAAACAGGTATACTCTTTTCATTTGATTCGTCATTTGTACATGGATTTTGAGGTGATTATAAAGTTACAGCAAAATTGAGCCAAAAGTAGTAATTTTTTTTTTGAAATGAATATGTTACCGGACATGGTCACAGTTAAATCAGTTCCTGAAGATCAGGTCATTACTAAATACCCGTAAATGGCTTTAAAATATTGTTTCGATGATAAAAAGCGGCGGGAAGGAAAGAGCCGGCTTTATCGTTTAACTGGGGGATGAATTCAATCGTTCCTTGTTCATGCCTGGTGCTTTTTAATTCTGGAATGGCTGAGAGAATCTGACGGAGGCAAAGGATGATCCCGGGGAGAAATATGGATTACTTGGTTTCTCCTGCAAACTCGTAACCACTTTGTTCAACGGCATTCCGGATCTTATCCAGATCAATCCGGTCTCCTTGAATCAATACCGTTCCGGAAGAGATATCCGCCCGGACCTCTTTTATCCCCTCAACAGACTTGATGTTGTTTTCGACATTTTGCCTGCAATGATTGCAAGTCATTCCTTTAACCATTATCTTTTTTGATATCATTTTTTTGAGGTTTGGTGAAATGGGATTTGCTGGAATCATACCCGGGATCTTCCTTGATTTAAGATATTTCTGAAGGTAACCGAACAGGATCAATAAAACCAGAACAATGCTTGATCCGGCCTTCAACCAGTTTGGTAAGATCCCATGTTCATGATCCATGCCAGGGGAAACAATATCCGGTATGGTAAACCATGAGGCGGGTAAAAGGGAATTGATTAATGTACCGAAAATCAGGGCACCGGTAATTATGGTTGAAAGGTATGCAAGAAGCGGCCGTAGTCCCAGTTCATTTTTTATGAGTGTAATGGTAGCTGCATTGGTTGCCGGACCCGCCATAAGTAATACTAATGCCGCTCCGGGTGAAAGACCTTTCAGCATCAGGATCGCGGCAACCGGTACGGAAGCCGTGGCACAAAGATAAACCGGAACAGCTGCGATAAGTATAATCAGCATACTCCAAAAATCATTACCCAGAAATTCGGTGAAAAAGTCATCCGGAATAAGAACGGAGATCACTGTGGCTAAAATTAGCCCGATGACAAGATACTTTGAAATATCCTGAAGAAATTCAATATACGCATACCGGAAAACCTCCCTGATTTTTTCCCCTTCATATCCATTTTCGTCGGATGCATCATTGGAAAGAATTTCATCCCTGGAAATTGCACCGCTTCTCGAATTGGATATGTTGGTCAGAAACCCCCCGAAAAATCCGGTTATAAGAGCTATAACCGGCCGTATGAGTGCAAAAGGTAAGCCAAGCAATGAATAGGTTACCATAATGGAATCGATACCTGTTTGCGGTGTTGAAATAAGAAAAGAAACGGTTGATCCTTTGGATGCCCCATGTTTGTAAAAGGAGATACCTGCCGGAATAACCCCGCAAGAGCATAGTGGCAGGGGTATTCCTATCATTGCTGAATTGATTACTGCCGAGGCATTATTGCCACCCATATATTTGTTCACTTTTCTCTTTGGAAAAAAAACATGAAGAATCCCTGCGAAAAGGAATCCAAGCATCAAATAGGGAGACATTTCGTTGACAATATCAACCAGGTCAGATAAGAAATCAAACAGATAATTCATATCACTTCACAAAAAGGTTCCCCAATGATCAGTCTTGTTTTTCGGCGTCAAAGATAAGGATATCCGGGTAATATACTTCTTCCTAATCTTTACCTGTCAAAAGAATGGCAAAAGGTATATCCCTGAATATCATTGAATATGAAATCATTAAAGAGCCCTGGGGAGAAATATTATTTAAATGTTGGCTTCCTGATTAAAGTCGGTTCAGGATCTCGGATGGAACTGGATAATGGTATCACGCAGATACTCCCGGTCGAGGTGGGTGTAGATCTCGGTAGTTATAATGGATTCGTGTCCCAGCATTTCCTGCACTGCCCTGAGGTCTGCACCTCCGTCGATAAGGTGAGTTGCAAAGGAATGCCGGAAAGTATGCGGGCTAATATTCTTCTTAAGGTTTATTTTACGAGCGAGATCCTTGATAATCGTAAATATCATTATCCTGGAAAGCTTCTTTCCTCTCCGGTTCAGGAATAAAATATTTTCGGAATCCCTTTCAATATGTGATATTTTCCGCCGGTCCTGGAAATATAGATCAATCTCTTTAAGCGCTTTCGGACTAATGGGAACAAGACGCTCTTTGTTTCCTTTCCCTACGATCTTTACAAATCCCAGCTCTTTGTAAATATTGGATATTTTCAGATTAATCAGTTCAGAAACCCTTAGTCCGCAGCTGTAAAGGGTTTCTAACATTGCCTTATTCCGCTGTCCTTCCGGTTTGCTCAAATCTATGGATGCGAGAAGCCGGTCGATTTCATTCACGGATAAAACATCCGGAAGCTTTCTTCCGATTTTGGGAGATTCAAGCAAAGCAGTAGGATCCTGTTGAATAACATCTTCAAGCAACAGGAATTTATAAAAACCTCTTATCCCGGAAACAACTCTTGCCTGAGTACGTGGACTCATACCCAATTTGTTAACCCATTCTAGAAACAGTTCAAGATCAGATAGTTTAATCTCTTCCGGATTGGCAGGATTCCCGGTCATTTCCAAAAAATTTGCCAGCTTTTTTACGTCATTGATATATGCATCAATGGTGTTTTCCGACAATGATTTTTCGAGTTTCAGGAAAACCCCGTATTCTGTGATTAGATTGTACCAGCTTACCTCTATCATGTTATAAAACAATTTTGGGAAATTATGTTGGTAAAGAATGTAATTTTGTACATATCATACAAGATAAATCAAGCGAGATGAAAATCCAAATAATTAATGGTCCGAGTCTTAACCTGATAGGAAAAAGACAGACCGATTTATACGGTGTAACTTCCTTCGATGAATTTCTTGAAAAACTCAAAACCAAATATTCTGATATTCAGATTGATTATTTTCAGTCAAACGTTGAAGGCGAGATCATTAATAAGATACATGAAGTAGGATTTTCATACGATGGTATTGTTATTAATGCCGGTGGATATACTCATACTTCTGTTTCCATTGCGGATGCAATATCGGCCGTTGAAGTTCCGGTAGCGGAAGTTCATATTACCAATATACTGGGAAGGGATGAGTACAGGCATGTCTCTTTTATTGCAAATGCCTGCCTGGGTAGTATCATGGGATTTGGATTGGATTCCTATCGTCTTGGTATCGAAGCCATTTTGGAGATAGCTTCGTAAATGTAGGTTGTGAGATTTATCACTGCCTTTATTCGTGGACCAGATTGATTACCGGACGATTGGCTTTCGCTGAAAATTCACACGGCGAATAATGGTGGCCTGAATATGCAATTACAGATTATTTCTTCTATACGGGGAATCGCTCAATCATAAGAGTAAGAGAAATTCCCAATCCGGCACCTGAAAGAATAAGATTCCATTCTCTTCTTCTCATCCTGATG
>CP070687.1:2453519-2456855 GCA_020353115.1 Bacteroidales bacterium | reverse complement strand
GGGTGATCAGCATCTATTTCGGTACCGACAAGAAAAACCTGGAAAAGAGTATACAACTTGCATATAAAGAATTCGATAAGCTGAAGAAAACCAGGCTTGGATCTCTTCAACTGTACAAGGCGAAACGCCAAATGATCGGACAACTGGCCCGTTCCGCCGAAAGCCACGAAATCCTGATGCTGAGTATGGCCAAGAGCTACCTGATTTATAATAAAGTCGACGGGCTCACCGAACTATCCAAAAAAGTAAATGCATTGACCTCCGGTGAGTTACTCGAAATTGCAAACGATGTCCTTGATTTCGATAAGCTGTCAACGCTGATCTATACCTGATTAATACTCATCGTATGACTTAACAGAACCACTGGCTCAAGTTGCCGGTTTTGAAAGATTTATCCTGATATTCTGAATATATCCGGAAAATGAATATACTATTGGAGAACCATCCATCAGTTGACGGACTGTTTCCGATTCGCCTGGCGGATTGATCTGTTTCTGATCCTTCGGATCATGAGCGACTCAGAGAGTCGCTCTCCAGTTAAATAACTTTATAATTTAAGCAAAATATCAAACTATTTCCGTATTATTAGCTCCTTAGCTTATCTACTGTAGAACTTGACTTAACTACTTAGCAATGCATAATCTGAATCCAAATCTGGAAAAATACATACTCAACCACACCGACCCGGAAGGAGAGGTCCTGGAAGAACTGAACCGGTATACACATGCGAATATCCTTAATCCCAATATGCTTGCAGGTCACCTGCAGGGAAAGATACTGGAGATGATTAGCCGTATGATCTCACCGTCGAATATCCTTGAGATCGGAACATATACCGGGTATTCCGCAATCTGCCTGGCAAAGGGCCTGCGAAAAGGCGGTAAACTGACCACCATTGACTGTAATGATGAACTCTCGGATATAAGCCGTAACTATTTCATAAAAGCCGGTGCAGATCATCTGATCGAATCATACCAGGGAGATGCATTAGACATTATCCCCGGATTGAAAGAGCAGTTCGACCTTGTTTTCATTGATGGTGAAAAGGAAGAATACCTGTCCTATTACAAGGTGGTATTTGACAAGGTTAAACGGGGAGGATATATCCTTGCAGATAATGCCCTTTGGGGGGGTAAAATAACAGGAACTGCCGCACGGATGGATAAATCGACTTCAGGAATTGCAGATTTCAACAATTATGTACACCAGGATACGCGGGTGCAGAATCTTATCCTTCCTGTACGGGATGGATTAATGATTTTGAGGAAAAAAGAATAAAAAAAGGTCCGGAAGCCATAATGCCTCCGAACCTCAAGATCCTGATAATTTCTGAAAGATTACTCCTCCTTCTTATTTGTCTGGTCCTCCATCTCACCGGTAATCTCTTTTATACGGATGGCATTGATCTCTTTCGAGACCGTTGTCAAACTCATCATGATCGTTTTGTATTCGGGATACTTGCTGTATTTCTCCCGCATTACATACATAATATTCAGTACCGATTTCTGCAGGTTCTCACTTGTTTCGAAATCTTTGGGTGGTTTATTTTCCATTTTATTTCTGTTTTTTCTATTCTGTATATGCCTGTATCGTTAAAAAGTGAACAAAGGTATAAAAAAACATCCTTTCATGCCAAATTATATTGTCATGCAAAGATTTAATAATCACCCGTATGCTTCCAAATATTCCCATCCAGCCATTTCCTGCTATCCCTTCACGGTAGTATCTTTAAGGCGGACAGCCGTTATTGATACCGCCTGTCCGGAATCCTTCAACCTGGCAGGTGGAAATATTATGCGATTATGGTATAATTTTTGTTTTTCATTACCTGCCTGCAAAGGCAAGACACGGTATTAAATCTGAAACACAATACTACAGTCATGGCAAACATAAAGTATATTATCTTATGTCTATTAATGGTTTGCTCAATCACACAAACCAGGGCATTCCCGGCCGGGGATGGGGAAAAATTCAAAAGCAGGATGATTCCGGAACCGTCAATCCGGCAGGATACAACACAATATTATTATGTCAAAACCACGTCATCAACAAGGTTTTTCAGCGATCTTGACAACATGAGTTCGGTTATCCAGATGATTCCGGAAAATATGGAGGTTCAGGTTTTCGAACCTGTAGGAGACTACTATTCTGCTTACTACGACGGCGCATACGGTTTTTTGTTTATTTCAAAAGTTGATCCGGTGAATTTTGATCCGCAGATTTTCCAGGCCACACCGGAAGCGCCAGGACAACAATCAACAGAGGCCGGCCAGGCTGAGGACAGGTATACCACGCTGATAAATACATATGGACAGAAAAATGGCGAGCTGATCCATGCGCATAAGGTCTGGAAAGGTATGACGAAAAAAATGGTTCTCGACAGCTGGGGCAGACCCAGGAAAATAGACCGCTACATCGGTAAGACAAGCGTCAAGGAAGAGTGGTTCTACCGCACCAGGGTTCTCTTTATTAAAGACGGACAGCTGGTGGATTGGAAATAGATTTCATTGTTTGTTTAGTCTACTACAAACCTGACAGGTTTTAAAGGTTCAAGGTAAGTTGTGTATCTTCCATGTTATCCTCTTCCTGCAGGTTGGAAACCGTCAGACCAATAAGCCTTATCTTTTTACCGGTGAGGTTAGTTTTGTGGAGGATCTTCCTGGAAACATGGTGCAAATCCTCGAATTTCCTGATTTCATACGGGACGGTCAAACTCCTGGTAATTTGCCGGAAATCGGAAAATTTTACTTTCAGGGTAAGTGTTCTTCCTGATCTGCCGCTCTTTCTTATCCTTCTCATCAGTTCCTTTTCAATCGCATACAATTCCCTGCTGATTTCATCATCCGTTTCAAGATCTTTCTCAAATGTATATTCCGTCCCGATGGATTTCCTGATTCTTTCCGGATTGACAGGCCGGTTATCTATTGCCCTTGCAATGTCGTAATAATACGAACCGGCTTTCCCAAACAGCCGTATTAGGTCTGCTTTCTCCCATTTTTTCAGGTCAGCTCCTTTTTTTATGCCCAATTCATGCATCCTCCCGGCCGTAACCCTTCCTATACCATAAAACTTTTCAATCTCCAGCTCCTCGACAAAACGGACTGCTTTTTCCGGGGGTATGACAAACAGCCCGTCCGGTTTTTTTATATCGGAAGCGATCTTTGCAAGGAACTTATTGACCGATACACCTGCCGAAGCGGTCAGCTGTGTCTCTTTCTTTATCCGTTCTTTAAGTTCCCCGGCAATAAGGGTTGCCGAAAGTATATTCTTCTTATTGGATGTTACATCAAGAAAAGCCTCATCCAGTGAGAGGGGTTCTACCAGATCGGTATATTC
>CP070687.1:2448414-2453419 GCA_020353115.1 Bacteroidales bacterium | reverse complement strand
ATTTAAGAATATATATGTGTTGCTTAGCAGGTGCGGATTTGAAGCGCATGACCGGCCAGGTTAAGGACTGAATATTAGCCGGATATTTACACGGAAATCCGGCTTTTGGCGTCTTATTTATACCCATTCCAGATTAACAGGTACCTGCAAGAAATACAGGATCTTATGTTCATTTTTTAAAAAAATAAATTAGAGACATATATTCATATTTAAGTTCATTTTACGTATATTTATACGCCTGTTGACCGCTTCAAGCTGAATGGATTCTGTAGCAAAAACACACCCGGATAAATGAAATTTACTGCCAAGATTATATCTTTCGCATTCTTCCTGTTAACCTTCTCTATCTTAGGACAGCAGCCACAAATTGCTCCTTCGGAACCCGAGGTCGGAATTGTCGAACACCTCGATGAGCTTATTGACCTTGATGTTGAGCTTATAAATGAGAGCGACCAGAAGGTAATTCTGAGGGATCTTATTGACAAGCCTACCGTGATTGCATTGGTATACTTCCGGTGTCCGGGGATCTGCAGTCCCCTGATGGAAGGGATTGCTGATGTAATTGACAATACAGATCTTTCTTTGGTTAGAGATTACCAGGTTTTTACCATAAGCTTTGATCCCTCCGAGCATATTGACCTTGGGCGTCGTAAGAAAACAAATTACCTCAACCTGATGCAGAAACAGGATGCTGCCGTCGCCGGCTGGAAATTTTTCATTTCCGATAGTCTGAATATTGCCAGGCTCACCGGGAGTGTCGGGTTTAAATATAAGCGGACAGGCCTGGATTTTCTTCATCCCGCAACGCTTATTATTCTGAGCCCTGAAGGAAAAATAACAAGGTATATGAATGGAACCTATTTCCTGCCCTTCGAGTTCAAAATGAGTATAATTGATGCTTCAGAAGGGAAATCCGGTCCAACCATTAACCGGATTCTGCAGTTCTGTTATTCTTACGATCCGGCCGCACAACAGTACGTTTTGAATATAACCCGGGTAACCGGAACACTGATACTTTTTATCGCACTTGTATTCTTTTTTATCTTAGCCATCAAGCCGTTATTCCGTAAGAAAAAGGCGGTAAAAGACGTATAGCATATGACCCGAGAAGGAAACCAACACGATGAGATCAGTTATCTCAGGGTACAGGGGAGGTACAGGGGTATTTTTGCCTGGATATTTTCTACCGATCATAAGCGGATAGGATTATTATACCTCTATTCGATCATGACATTCTTCCTTGTCGGAGCAACACTGGGTTTACTGATGAAGCTGGAATTGATTGCACCCGGTAAAACGGTGATGGAGGCCCAGACCTACAACGGTTTTTTTACCTTTCATGGTGTTATCATGATTTTTCTGATCATTATTCCCGGATTACCTGCCACCTTCGGTAATTTTCTTCTTCCTATTATGATCGGAGCAAAGGATGTGGCTTTTCCGAGATTAAACTTATTATCCTGGTGGATCTATGTTTTTGGTGCCTTGCTTGCATTATCCAGCCAATTTATGGGTGACGGGCCACCCGATACGGGATGGACATTCTACGCTCCCTACAGCTTCAAGACCACCACCAATATGTTGCCGGCAGTTATGGGAGCCTTTGTTCTTGGCTTTTCCTCGATCCTTACAGGCCTCAACTTTATCGTTACCATTCACCGGATGAGAGCACCGGGTATGACATGGTTAAAAATGCCCCTGTTTCCATGGACACTTTACGGAACCGGCTGGATTCAGCTTCTTGCCACTCCCGTAGTGGGAATCACCCTGCTGATGGTTGCAGCCGAACGGATCTTGAACATAGGATTCTTTGACCCTTCGATGGGTGGCGATCCGATATTATACCAGCATCTGTTCTGGATCTATTCCCATCCGGCCGTCTATATAATGATCCTTCCGGCAATGGGTGCCATTTCGGAGATTATTCCAACTTTTGCCAGAAAGAGCATTTTCGGATACAGGGCAATAGTCCTTTCAACACTGGCGATTGCATTTGTCGGGTATTTTGTCTGGGGGCATCATATGTTTACCTCCGGTATGAGTGGAACGGCTTTATATACCTTTTCCATTCTTACCTTCTTTGTTGCCATACCCAGTGCAATTAAGGTATTTAACTGGGTATCAACGATGCATGCCGGGTCAATCCATGCAGAACCTCCGTTTTACTGGGCCGCATCTTTCATTTTTGTCTTTATGATAGGTGGGCTGACCGGCCTTGTGCTCGGTTCTCTGGCTACCAATGTACATGTCCATGACACCCAATTTGTAGTGGCTCATTTCCATTACGTTATGTTCGGAGGTGTCGGTTTTGCCTTTATGGCTGCGATTCACTACTGGTTCCCGAAAATCTATGGACGAATGTATGATAAAGGGATGGCAAAGACCGGATGGCTGATTTTTTTCATCGGGTTCAATACCCTGTATCTTCCCATGTTTTACCTGGGAATCCGGGGAATGCCCCGCAGATATTTTGATTACCTCGAAGAATTTCACGGACCGAACATCATTTCCACCATCGGAGCCGTGGTCCTGATTGCGGGTCTGTTTATGATCCTGTCAAATCTTATCGTTTCGGCACGGAAGGGGGAAAAGGCTTCCGGTAATCCCTGGAAGGGGAACACCCTTGAATGGAAGATCCCTTCTCCTCCCCCGCCTGAGAATTTTGAGGAAACTCCCGTTATAACCAGGGGACCATATGATTTTAATTGATCTGATGAAATAATGGAACAGGTTATGCATGCAAATGGACACCGGGATGATACCGCTTCCAAAATCGGAATGTGGCTATTTATCTTCACCGAGATGCTGCTGTTTGCCGGTCTGTTTATCGTGTATTCGGTCTACCGTTACAGAAATCCTGTTGCTTTCCACCTGGCCGCCGAAGAACTGAGCACTTTTTTCGGAACCCTGAATACGGTAATCCTTCTGATAAGCAGTATGACCGTAGCCATGTCTCTCACCGCCATTCGGAAAGGGGATAACAAACATACCATGTTGCTTCTTGGTATAACCATTCTTCTTGCCCTGGCATTTCTTGTAAACAAATATTTTGAATGGGGAGCTAAAATAGAGCATGGACTGGTTCCCGGCAGCGAAACACTTAAGGAACTAGGGCATGGAGATACACTTTTTTTCGGACTGTATTTTTTCATGACCGGACTTCACGCTTTTCATATTATTATAGGTATCATTATCCTGTCCGTTGTTTTGCATTTCGTCAGAAAGGGAAGGATTACTTCGGATAATTTTGTCTTTCTTGAAAACGGGGGATTATACTGGCACCTGGTCGATGTGATCTGGATTTTTTTGTTCCCCCTGTTTTACCTTATAACATGAAGCATATCATGGCGAATAAAAATAATCATATTGTCCCATACAGAACCTATGTTTATGTCCTGCTGATATTGCTTTTTCTTACAGCAACATCGGTCATTGTAACGAATATTGAATTGGGGACATTGACAGTAACAACGGCTCTGGTACTGGCTTCCCTGAAATCGATATTGGTTTTTGCCATTTTTATGCATCTGAAATTCGATCAGCCGGTCTATGGTATAATGACAGGAGGAGTGATCATTCTGATTATAATAGTCATACTCATAACATTTTTGGATTATTTCTTTAGATAATATCAGGTATGTATTCTTCAACAGGCATAGATGCTTCAAATTTTGTATCGGGGGTAGATACCGCTTTTATGGTAATTCTTGGGATCGCGTTTTTTTTCCTTATTTCCATTACGGCCACCATGATCTATTTTATAATCCGTTATAATAAAAAGCGCAATCCCATTGCAAAACAGATCAAAGGAAGCACTAAACTGGAGATAATCTGGACCATTATTCCAACCATTCTTGTTATGGTCATGTTCTACTTCGGATGGGCTGGCTGGCGTCCGATGCAAAATCCACCGGAAAACGCCCTGGAAATTGAAACAACGGCCCGGATGTGGAGTTTCAACTTCAAATATCCGAACGGCAGGATAACCGATACCCTATATGTTCCCCAGGACCAGCCTGTCAAACTGAACCTTTTTTCACTTGATGTAATCCATTCACTTTACATACCTGCCTTCCGTGTGAAACAGGATATGGTTCCGGGAAAAGAAAATCAATTTATGTGGTTCACACCGCGCTCACTGGGGGATTATGATCTTTTCTGTGCTGAATACTGCGGGTTACAGCATTCATACATGTATTCCGGTGTCAGGGTTCTGCCCCGGGAAGAATTCGACAAATGGTATTCCGATACATCCCGGGTTGTTTCCACTGCCGGGGCAGCACCTGAAATGAAAGGACTGCAAATTCTGCGGATCAATGGCTGCAATGCATGCCACTCAACCGACGGATCGAAACTTTTAGGACCTTCATACAGGGGATCTTTCGGTGCAACCAGGATTGTGGAAACGGATGGTGAAAAGAGAGAGATTATCGTGGATGAGGAATACATCAGAAGATCCATTTATGAACCGAATTCCGATATTGTGGAGGGTTACAGTAGTGGCCTGATGTTGTCGTACAAAGATCTGATTTCCGAAGAAGAAATTGAAGATATTATTCTTTATATCAAATCCCTGAATGATTAAGAGGAATTTCCCGATCCCTTTCCCCACGCTTTTCGAACTGACAAAGGTTAGGATATCGCTTGCCGTATCGTTGACGGCCCTTACAGGATTTATCATTTACAGCCAGTCGTTTATCCCGGACCTGATTTTTCCGGTTGCCGGTGTATTTCTCCTGGCATCCGGTGCCTCGGCACTGAATCATATCCAGGAAAAGAATGTTGATTCCAGGATGGATCGCACCAGTGGCCGTCCGCTACCAGTCGGTGCAATACAGTCGAAACATGCTCTTATTATTGCCATTCTTTTCATAATGCCCGGGAGTATCGTATTATTACTCTCCTCCTTATCTGCCCTGATCCTGGGGCTCATTGCCCTTTTGTGGTATAATGGAATCTATACGTACCTGAAAAGAGTAACTGCATTCGCCGTGGTTCCGGGTTC
>CP070687.1:2443939-2448314 GCA_020353115.1 Bacteroidales bacterium | reverse complement strand
CAACTTCGCCACCCAGGAACAGGATTCTTTCGGCAAGCAGCTCAATGTGCTGCATCTCTTCAATGGCCGTTCTTCTGAACAAACCTGCCAGCAGGTCATACCCCTGGTCGTCGCAGTGAAAATGAAAATACATGTACTGATGAACTGCGGATAGTTCATCAGCCACAGCTTTGTTTAATAATTCGATACTCTTTTCTTTCATTGTCTTAACGTAATTGGTTTATTTTTATGGTTTGAAGTCAACTCCCAATCCCCGGGCAACATTCTGAGCCAGTTCACCGTCAGCTTTGTGAAAATGATCCAGCTGTTTCAGAATTATTTCCTCTCGTTTCGGGCCCGTTATACCCTTCATTGCTCCGACGATATTACTGACGGTATTCTGCCGCTCCTCTTCGGTCATGACTTTCCTGAATAGTAGTCCGGGTTGGGTATAATGATCATCATCATTCTCGTTACGGTCATACCAATTGGCAACATCCGAATCCAGTTTCATGGGTGGTTCCTTATATTTTTCATCCGCCTCCACATCATCAAAGCGGTTTGGCCAGTAGTTCGGGTTGTCATCACCATTGCTGTCGACACGCATATATCCATCCCTTTCATAATTTTTCACTTCATTTACAGGACGGTTTACAGGAATCTGTTCATAATTGGCTCCCAGGCGGTAACGGTGGGCATCGGGATAGGAGAGGAGGCGTCCCTGGAGCATTTTGTCGTATGAATATCCGATTCCGTCTATTACATGTGCAGGTGCAAAAGCCGATTGCTCGACATCTCTGAAGTAGTTGGACGGGATCTCGTTCAGTTCCAGTATTCCGACATCAATCAAAGGATAATCGGAATGTGGCCATACTTTTGTCAGGTCAAAAGGATTCCACCGGAATGATTTTGCCTGCTCCTCCGTCATAACCTGTATTTTCAAGGTCCATTTTGGAAAATCTCCTTTGCCGATGGCTTCAACCAGATCCCGTTGTGCCCAGTCGGGATCCCTGCCCTTCATTTCTTCCGCTTCGGGGCCGGTAAAATTCCTGATTCCCTGAAGCGTTTTTACATGGAATTTAACCCAGAAACGCTCGTTCCTTGAATTGATCAATGAAAAGGTATGACTCCCGTAACCGTTTATATGCCGGTAGCCATAGGGTGTGCCCCTGTCGCTGAAAAGGATCATCACCTGGTGGAGACTTTCCGGATTTAGACTCCAGAAATCCCACATCATCGTCGGACTTTTCAGGTTGGTTTTCGGATCTCTTTTCTGTGTATGTATGAAATCACTGAACTTCTTGGGATCCTTTATGAAGAATACCGGTGTATTGTTACCTACCAGGTCCCAGTTACCCTCTTCCGTATAAAACTTAATGGCGAATCCACGCGGATCTCTTTCTGTATCCGCACTTCCTTTTTCCCCGCCTACGGTTGAGAAACGGATAAAAATCCGGCATTCATTTCCAACCTTGCTGAATATTGCGGCTTTCGAATACCGCGTGATATCACCGGTAACCGTAAACTTTCCGAATGCTCCTGTTCCTTTGGCATGTACCACTCGTTCCGGAATTCTTTCGCGATTGAAATGAGCCATTTTTTCGTGGAGAAAATAATCCTGCAACAGAATTGGCCCTCGCGGACCGACAGTCAGGCTGTTCTCATTCTCATAATAAGGCCTGCCTGATGCGGTCGTCAGTTTTTTGCTCTTTTTCTTCATTTTCTGATGTTTTAATGTTTATAAAAGGTTTTATTTCAGATCATTTCTTTACGGTAGGGATCAGGAATCCCATAACAAGAGTTCCAATAACACCTGCAAAGCACAGGATCGTATTTATGAACGGATCCCTGATAAAAACAAATGCAGATATGAAAATCATAGTCCACATTATGGTAATGCTAAATAGTTTGGTTCGGTAACTAAGCCCCTTATTTCTTCTGTAATCATGGATATACCTGCCTAAATACCGATTATTCAATAATGAATTGTACAATCGTTCTGAACTTCTGACATAGAGTCCGGCCGTCAGCAGGAGGAACGGGGTGGTTGGTATTCCCGGTACCAGGATCCCGATGATTCCGAAAGTCAGTGAGACAGTGCCCAGGATAATGAACAATGGTTTCAGCATATTTTACCCGGTTTCGTGAATTTCCCGATTATTTGAAGCCTTATATCTTTAATTTCAAAGCCGGGGATTCCTTTTTTTGTAAAATGTTCTTCAATTATTCCATTCAAATCCTCATCGTAATAATCTTCGATACGTTCTGATTCGTTACAGTACAGATGATGATGTCTTTCCGTTATAGCATCATATCTCATGATATCCTTGTCCGTTTTAACCTTCCGTATGATTCCCTTTGCCACGAGTGTCTCCAGGATTTTATATACCGTTCCTATCGCTATATTCGGATGATCCTTTTTAAGAAATTCCAGGACATTATCAACCGTAGGATGGTCTTTCAACCGGATGACTGCCTGCATGACTGCCATACGTTGCGGGGTGATTTTCAGGTTGTTATCCGTTAGAATATCCCGAAGCTGTTGCATATTCATATTACTGTATCTAAATAAGAATAATTCTCTTCTGAGAATTGGTAAATATAACGAATTCTTCATTTGGAGCAAGTTTTTCAGGGATGAATTTTACGGGTACCCATAGATTCGGATTAACGAATCTCCGGCCTGGAGCAGTTACTTTAGCGGGAACAGAATCAGTGTGCCTTATTTGCAATATAAAGCCGTTCGTGAAGGGATACTGATGACACAATTTGCCATTACTATTTTCAACAGGCAGGATAATCTCCGTTCAGGGGACAGAAAGGATTTGGAGGCCGCTTATTTTTTCTTTTCTGAAGTATTTTCCGGAAGTTCCTTACCCTCAGATTTCCCGGTTTTGATCGTGATTTCCTCTTTCTTCTTATTGAAGCCTACGGAAATGGTATCGCCTTCTTTAAGGGATGATTTAATGATTACTTCCGCCATCGGATCTTCGAGGTATTTCTGGATCGCTCTCTTCAGGGGTCGTGCTCCGAACTGAATATCATACCCCTTCTCTGCAATAAAGTCTTTAGCGGCAGGGGAAAGTTTAATCTGGTACCCCAGGGTATTAATTCTCTCGTATAATCCTCTCAGTTCGATATCGATAATTTTATGGATATGCGCACGGCTAAGTGAATTGAAAATTACCACATCGTCTATCCGGTTCAGGAATTCCGGGGCAAAGGTTTGTTTCAATGCTTTCTGAATCACACTTTTGGCATGGGCATCCCGGGTCTGGTCCTTGGCCTGTGTATCAAATCCTATTCCCTGGCCAAAATCTTTCAGTTGCCTGGTACCGATATTGGATGTCATGATTACAATGGTATTCCTGAAGTCAACTCTTCGGCCGAGGCTATCGGTCAGTTGTCCTTCATCAAGCACCTGGAGCAGGATATGGAAAACTTCGGGATGGGCTTTTTCAATTTCATCCAGAAGGACAACGGCATAGGGTTTCCTCCGTACCTTTTCCGTCAGTTGTCCGCCTTCCTCGTAACCGACATAACCCGGAGGAGCACCCACCAGCCTCGATACGGAGAACTTCTCCATATATTCGCTCATATCGATCCGGATCAGGTTTTCCACCGTTTCGAACAGGTAATTGGCAAGGACTTTTGCCAGTTGTGTCTTGCCGACTCCTGTCGGGCCAAGGAAAATAAATGTACCGATGGGTTTGTTGGGATCCTTCAGTCCGGCACGGTTTCTCTGTATGGATTTCACCACTTTCTGGATTGCCTCATCCTGTCCGATAACGCTTTCGGTCAGTTCATCGTTCATTTTCAGCAGGCGAACCCCTTCGGCCTGTGCAATCCGCTGGACGGGCACACCAGTCATCATAGCCACCACTTCGGCAACTTTTTCCTCATCAACCGTTTCCCTGTTCAGGGAGAGCTCTTTTTCCCACTTCTGTTTTTCGATCTCCAAAAGTTCTATAAACTCTTTCTCCCTGTCCCTGAAGCTGGCTGCTTTTTCAAAGTTCTGGTTCTTTACCGCCTTAATTTTTTCATTCTTCGTTTCTTCCAGCTGTTTTTCCAGTTCAAGGATCTTTTCAGGAACAATTATATTTGAGATATGCACTCTTGATCCGGATTCATCCATGGCATCGATCGCCTTATCGGGAAGGTGCCGGTCGGAGATATATCTTGATGTCAGCTTCACGCATGCATCGATTGCATCTTCCGTGTAGAATACGTTATGATGCTCCTCATACCGCTCCTTAATATTCATCAGTATGTTGATGGTTTCATCCACGGTAGTGGGTTCGATCATCACTTTCTGGAACCGCCTTTCGAGTGCTCCGTCTTTTTCAATATGCTGGCGGTATTCATCCAGGGTTGTGGCTCCAATACATTGTATTTC
>CP070687.1:2422105-2443839 GCA_020353115.1 Bacteroidales bacterium | reverse complement strand
ACGTGACAACTCTAGTTTAGTAATATATTCTCACAATACCCTGGTAAATTATTGAAATCCTCTGAAATATTTGATGCTCAGCTTAGCTTTGGTTTTGGTTAAATTTTGGGGTATGTCCAAATGTTTCAAAACCCGGCGGGTTTAACTAAAAAAGGGATTAAATTGTCTTTCGTTGCCAATGGTTGTTGCGGGTCCATGGCCGCTATATACAACAACTTCGTCATCAAGTGTGAAAAGTTTGTCCGTAATACTCCGGATCAGCGTTGTATAATCCCCGCCCGGCAGGTCGGTCCGTCCGATACTCCCCTGGAAAAGCACATCGCCTACCAGGATAAATTGTTCTTCTTCATTATAGTATGCGAGACTCCCCGGAGAGTGACCTGGTACATGTATGCAATGAAGAGTGGAATTGCCAAACACCACCCGGTCTCCCTCATTCAGGTATTTCCCGATTGCCGGCGGAGGTTTCATTGTAACACCGAAAATCTGTGCATGCTCACTCGATCCTTGCAGCAAAGGTTCGTCCAGCTTGTGAGCTTCGGTTTTAATCTTGTACTCTTTATGAAACCAGCCATTACCAAAAATATGGTCTATATGGCAATGAGTATTGATCACCCTGACCGGTTCCAGTGAATTCTCAAGAAAAAAGCGATATAACTGATCGTTCTCCTCCGGATGGTAGTTTCCGGCATCGATCACCACACACTCTCCACTCTGATCGTATAATACATAGGTATTTTCCTGAAAAGGATTGAACAAGAAAGTTTTAATTGATATCATAAGCCATTTTCCGTTCCTTTCAAGAGTGGGACAAAAACAAAATATCCATGGGATGTCTTTTGATATTTATCATCACTCTCCTTTATAACCAGGGTCATAATCTGTGTTCTGGAATCACCAAGCGGAAGGACCAGCCGTCCACCGACTTTGAGCTGTTCCATAAGTTTTCCCGGAATATCCGGTGCAGCAGCCGTAATCAGAATCCTGTCATAGGGACCGTATGCGGGTTGTCCTTCGTAACCATCACCGTAGAAAAAATGAGGTTTATAGCCAATTTTTGGCAAGAAATCCTGGGCTTTCAGGTAGAGCTCTTTTTGTCTTTCTATAGTATAGACTTTTGCTCCCATTTCCAGAAGGATTGCTGCCTGGTATCCTGAACCGGTGCCGATCTCAAGTACCTTATCAAACGGATTGACCTGCAAGAGCTCCGTTTGAAAGGCCACCGTATAGGGTTGAGAGATGGTCTGGCCTGCCCCTATCGGGAAAGCCTGGTCCTTATAAGCGAAATTTATGAATCCTGAATCCATGAAAAAATGACGTGGCACCTTACCTAGCGCTTCAAGAACATGCTCATTCCTAATGCCTTTGCTTCGCACCTCCTG
This sequence comes from Bacteroidales bacterium, assembly GCA_020353115.1. Classification (GTDB taxonomy): domain Bacteria; phylum Bacteroidota; class Bacteroidia; order Bacteroidales; family VadinHA17. Next base: position 2,442,457 of record CP070687.1, on the reverse strand, counting down.
AACGAGCTTCTTTCGCAATCCTTTATGTCGGAAGGTATCCTCCATTATTCTAATTCACTGATCACAAAAATAATGTTATCAACAGAAAAACGTTAATAAGTTCGAATTAAAAAGAGATTCTTTGTTACAAAAACTAATAAGTTTGCAAAAACACCAGCAGATAATGATTAGAACCGGGATCTTCGGTGCAAATCCCAGAAGCAAACGGCACATTGAAAATCTGAAACAGATACCGGGATTTACAATAGCCGGGATATATGATCCTGATCCCGGCATTGCCGGAAAAGCATCCCGTGACTTAGATATCCCTCCCTTTACATCTCCCGGTTCCCTGATTCAACGTTCTGATGCCATTGTTTTCGAACTCCCGGTTGAGCTTCATTATGAGATCCTGATACCCATTTTAACCAGTTCAAAACACCTATTTATCAATTATCCAGTTTGCTTTTCCCTTGAAAAATTATCTCACATGAGTAAACTTGCTAATGAAGCAAATATTATCCTCCAGGTTGGAAATCACGAGCGGTTTCATCCCGCCCTCCAGCCGGTTATTTCAACTCTGAAAAAACCGGTATTCATTGAAATCGTGAGAAACGTGGGGCCTGACCGGCACCGGGAAGGAGAGGTATTGTTTGAGGAATTTTTGATCCGGGATATTGATATGGTTTTTTATCTGAATAAATCAAACGTTCAAAGAGTAAGTGCTATTGGTGTACCTTTGCGAAGCGACCTCACAGACCTTGTCAATACCCGCCTGGAATTTGATAACGGTTGTGTTGCAAACATTACGGTTAACATGTACTGCGGAACCGATAACCTGGTATGCCAGGTTTTTCAGAAAAGCGAATGGTTCCGGATTGATCTCGGTCAGAATGCCGTCATGCGGCATATACTAAAGGATCATAAGCAGCCGGAGTCATTATCGGAAGAATGCTTACGCGATGAGACCATTTTAAAAACGGAAGCCCTGCCTACCCCACCGTATGATCCACTGCATGAACTAAAGGTTTTCAGGGATTCCATTGTCCGCCTCCAGGCTCCGCCGGTTGGAATTGACCATGCATTCTATGCAGCAAAAATTACCAGGGAAATACTCGGGAAATTATTGAAAAACGCACAATCCTGAGTTTCGATTCAGGAACTACGTTTCATGTTAAAAAAACTGCCTGAACAATAATAATCCGGCCTTTTTTAAGTTATAATCTTTACAGGCAGGATTTTTACCACTTCGATCATTTTTCAAACCGCTATTTGATCAGATTCGTAAATCAGTATATTTAAATGAATAAAAAGCAACAGGTAACAAAGTATTTGATTTTTGATATCCTGGCCGCTATTTTATCATGGACCCTTTTCTACATATTCAGGAAAGTGTATCTGGAATCCCAAATGTACGGTTTTGATATTCCTATAATTTTCGGCACCAAATATTTCCTCAGCCTGATAATAATTCCTGTATTCTGGATCACGTTATACTATCTGAACGGATATTACAGGGATATATTCAGGAAATCCAGGCTTATAGAGCTTGGTCAGACATTATTCATCTGCATTGTAGGGGTCATTATCATTTTCTTTTCATTACTGCTCGATGACACGGTACAGTCCTATAAGGATTATTACAAGTCCGTTCTGGTCTTGTTTTTACTTCATTTCTTCCTCACATACATTCCTCGTCTTATTCTGACCAGCATCACAATCAGAAGGATCCATAACGGGGCCATCGGATTCAATACCTTACTGGTTGGCGGGAATAGCAGGGCGGTTAATATAATTAAAGAGTTAAAGGCACAGAAGAAGCTTGCCGGAAGCCGGATTATCGGGTTTGTAACAGTAAACAGGAACTCGGATCACCTTGCAAGTCAATATGTTGAAAATCTGGGAACGATTGAGGATATCGTTGAAATCATTCTCAGGAACAAAGTGGAGGAAGTTATCATTGCCATTGAATCCTCCGAACAGGATACCATAGGGAACATTATTAATAAACTTAATCAAACGGTCGTCAGTATAAAAGCTGTACCAAGCATATATGATATTCTGACCGGCAGGGTAAGAATATCCTCTTTGTATGGAACTCCACTGCTGGAAATTACACACGATCTTATTCCTACCTGGCAGTTCGCACTGAAACACGTCTTTGACATAACCATTTCGATTATTGCCCTGATTCTGCTTTCCCCTCTAATACCTTTTCTGGCAATCGGGATCAAGATGACCTCCAAAGGACCTGTGATATACAGTCATGAAAGAGTTGGCCGGTACGGGGAGCCGTTCAAACTTTACAAGTTCAGGACAATGGTTGTGGATGCGGAGAAGAACGGGCCCGAACTTTCAAGCAAAAACGATAGCAGAATTACTCCGTTCGGACGGTTTATGAGAAAACACAGGCTTGATGAAATACCGAATTTCATCAATGTTTTAAAGGGTGAAATGTCTCTTGTGGGTCCAAGACCCGAACGGAAATTTTATATTGACCAGATTATGGAAAAAGCGCCGCAATACCTGCATCTGCAAAAAGTAAAACCCGGTATTACATCATGGGGGCAGGTGAAATATGGTTATGCCGAGAATGTTGACGAAATGGTTGAAAGACTTAAATACGATATCATCTATATCGAGAACATGACCCTTTATGTTGATTTCAAGATCTTGATCTATACACTAATCACCATTTTCAAAGGCCGTGGCATTTGACCCGTCATACGGCCTTCAGACTGCAAACAGAAACCGGTTTATAGATCGGGCCGCTTCCCGTTAATTTGCTTTCGAAAAGGATTATTTCACGAACCACCGATTCCTGAAAGAAACAGGTTTTATATGTTTCGATCGATTCCCTGAATTTCATCTTATCCCGGATCCATTTGGGTCTGCCAACCGTTAAATGAGGATTGAAAGGCCTGTTATCCGGTTTGAAACCCAGATCCGTTAATAATGAATCAATGCGGGACTGTAATACCGATAAAGCCGGTTCAGGCTCAATTCCTATCCAGATAACCCTTGGATTCCTGAAATCCCTGAATACCCCCATACCGGAGAGGCGTATCTTCATCTGCAGATTTTTGGCAGCTTCCTTTTCGAGCCCCGAAGTAATCGTCTGGATCAGGGATTCTGGTGTTTCACCCAGGAAGAAAAGAGTAAGATGAAGATTTCCGGGTTCGACCCACTTTATCTTTTCCTCTCTTAACTGCTTCTGAAGGGTGAAAATTGTTTCCATTAACTTATTGCCGGCGGGTATCTTCAGAGCTGTAAATGTTCTCATTGTAATTATCTAAAAATAGGGCGAACGTTATTGATTTAGGCAAAAATTCAATAACTTGGTATGATTAACCTAAAAATATAAAAAGATGGGTAATAAGAAAAATTTTGCGGTTATACTTGCAGGATGCGGGGTTTTCGACGGTGCTGAAATACATGAAGCCACACTGACCCTTTATGCCATTGTTAAACACGGCGGCACGTATGAAATATTTGCTCCTGATATTCCGCAGCACCATGTGATCAATCATATTACCGGCGAAGAGATGAACGAGACCAGGAACGTTCTTGTGGAGGCTGCCAGAATAGCACGGGGCAAGATTAAACCCTTATCAGAGTTCGAAGCAGGAAATGTGGACGCCCTTATTTTACCCGGTGGATTTGGTGCAGCAAAAAACCTTTGTTCTTTTGCCTTTGACGGACCGGGCTGTTCGGTAAACAATGATGTGAAAAATGCCATCATGGAAACCATCCATGCAGGGAAACCGGTCGGAGCACTTTGCATATCCCCGGTAATCCTTGCAAAACTTCTTGGTGATGTTGAAATAACCATCGGAAAGGATCTCGATACTGCTCGTGCGGTGGAAAGCCTGGGGGCAATGCATAAACAAACCACCCATGGCGAAGTGGTTGTAGACAAAAAATATAAAGTGGTAACTACACCATGCTACATGCTGGATGCTGATATTGTTCAGATTGGCGATGGTGCTGAAAATGTTGTGAAAGCAATCCTGTCCTTAACCGGTTAGTTACTTCAACCTCCCGTCACATACCCCGAACGGATCGCAGGGATGTGTATGAAAAAATGGATCCAACCCGGGTGACAGTTTATCACCCGCAGTTACATCTTCTATACATTCAGGTTTCAAAATACCGGCATCAGAGGTTAGATCATACCGGCCTCAATCATGATAATAATATCATTGATGAGCCTGTCCCGGCCTGCTGCATCAAATTCCGTTTTCAGATTTGAACCGAAAATACGTGCAAGAGCCTGCCAGAAAAAAGCCGAAATGGATCCCTTCAATTCCTTGACCCATTCATATGTTGTATCACCGGTCTCACGATCAATTAGCTTTATCAATAACCTGCCCTGGGCAATAGTGAGTTTTTTGAGATCATCTTCATAGTCAGAGAATAATTCATCTTCCATCTGTTTAACATACCTTCGTTTTTCCAGATCGGAGGGGAGCGTGGAAATATGCCGATCCATTTCAGCCAGCTTTTCCCTGGCAAGCCTGGCAAAAGGATATACTTTCTTAATGTTGGCAATAAGTCTGCTGTATCTCCGGATCTGTCTTCGGCTGTTGAACTTAGGCCGGGGATAAACCAGAACCTCTTCGATTGTCATATGAGGTATCGTATCCCCATCGATATAGGTGCTGGTAATGATTTCAAAATCCTCCAGTTTCAAGGTATCTACCACCTTTTCACCTTTGCTTTGTCCCTTCAGGATTACTGCAGGAAACACAAAGAAGAGTACTATGATTATTTGCCGCACCACCATGGCATTTAACGATAAACCGTTTCAAAGATTGTACCATTTGCAAAGTAAACCGATTTTAACGAATGAGAAAAACAAATCGATCTGAATTAAACCGTCCTATATTCCCGGCAAGTTGATATTTCTTCCGGAATAATTGTGTAAAATTCCCGTATATTTGGAGCAGTTTGCCAATACAATGTCAGGCTGATGAAAAGCAAGCATTACAAAGTGGAGGATCTCTCGGATGAAAAAAGATTCAGCCTTCTGTTGTCACTTGGGATGGATGATATCGTTTCTTTCGTTTTGAAACAGATAAGGATTTTGAATCCCGCCACGTCTGTCTTCTACTCTGCTACGATATTCTCTTTTGTATATATGGTTCATGTTTTCCTTCATTCAGTGATCCAGGGACCGTGGGGCTGGGGGATTGTTCTATTCCAATGTTTCAATGGTTTTGTTCTGTGGCCTTTACTCTTAATACCTCTTCATGAGTTAATTCATGCAGTGATATACAAGTTAAACGGGGCTCCGAAAATCAAGTTCGGCGTACGTCCCGAATATTACATGTTCTATGTTACTGCAGACAAATTTGTTATTGGCAGGAATCAGTTCCTGCTGGTTGCATTCGGACCCTTCTTATTAATCAGTGGTCTGCTGGTATGGTGCATAATCTTTTTCAATCCTCCACTGATGTGGAGTTTCGTTATTTGCCTGTTTGTCCATACAACTATGTGCATCGGAGATTTTGCACTCGCCGGATTTTTAATGAAATTCAGAGAGAATGAGATTTATACCTTTGATGATATGGAAACGGGTATATCTTATTTCTACAAAAAAGATATTAAGGAGCATGCTTCACCATGATTATTGTATAAGCCAGTCTTGAATTACCAATCTTCTGATTATATTCAAAAGCCATGTTTGCAAAAGCAATAGTCATACCACCCGGGAAAAATTTCAGTAACGGAATTTCAACTTCCGGTCTGGGAATCCCGGATTACACCGAATCCCTGGTACAACATGCTTCGTATTGTGAAGCCCTCGGGAGATGTGGGCTTGAGATAATAATTCTGAAGGCTGATCTTGCTTTCCCGGACTCAACTTTTGTCGAAGATACAGCTATCGTCACCGACTCCATGGCAATTATAACCAGGCCGGGAGATCAGAGAAGGCGTGGTGAAGAAAAGCAGATAGAGCCGGTTTTATCTGCATGGCGCAAAATTGAAAGAATCGCGGCACCGGGTTGTGTCGACGGAGGTGATATTCTCCAGGCAGGATCCCATTTTTTTATCGGTCAGTCAGGCCGCACCAACCGGGAAGGGGCAGACCAGACCCGATCCATATTATCCTCCTATGGATTCACGTCAACGATCGTACCCGTCACCCATATTCTTCACCTTAAATCCGGGGTGAATTATATCGGGGATGAGACCCTGATCCTGACAGAAGAGCTGGCTGAAAGGAAAGAATTCCACTCCTTCCGAAAGATTCCTGTTCCGTCACAAGAACGTTATGCCGCCAATTGTATACTTGTAAATGGACATCTTTTGCTGCCATCGGGCTTCCCGGAAACAAGGGAAAAACTACTGGAAAACGGGTATAATATCCTGGAGATAGATGTATCCGAATTCCGGAAAATGGATGGTGGCCTGAGCTGTCTATCCCTCAGGTTTTAATTTTCCGGCCATGAAGCATTTCATGTCATTTCATAATCCTATATTTAAACCTTTCAATTGCATTTTTCACCTTTAAAATATCGTTTTTATCATGAGCAATTTCACACGAGTGATCCGCAAATTCCCCCGAGTATTCTGGTTTTCCAACATAATGGAATTATTTGAGAGGTGGGCCTGGTACGGATTTTATAATTCCCTCGCACTTTACCTTACTCTTTCAAAGGATACGGGAGCCCTCGGATTCAGCCAGGCTCAAAAAGCCCTTATCATGGGTACGGGTACCATGATGCTTTATTTCCTTCCCCTGATCACCGGTGCCATTTCGGACCGTATTGGTTATAAGAAAGTCCTGGTGCTCTCATTCACCGCTTATATAGCAGGCTATTTCATGATGGGAAGCCTGGAGACATACGGAGCAATTTTCGCCGCATACATCTTCCTTGCTTTTGCAGGAGCCCTGTTCAAACCCATAATTTCCGCCATGATCGCCAAAACAACGGATGAAGAGACTTCATCCATCGGATTTGGAATCTTCTATATGATGATCAACATCGGAGGTTTTATCGGGCCTTTTATTGCAGGAATGCTATACAAGGTAAACTGGAACTATGTGTTCCTTATGTCGATAATCACGATCGGTATTAACTATTTTTTCGTCTTTTTCTTTTTTAAAGAACCGGGAAGGGAGAAAAGCAGTGTTTCCCTGGGAAGAAATATTTCACAGGCGTTCAAGAATATTGTTATAACGCTTGCCGATTACAAATACGTACTATTCCTGGTGATAATGGCAGCATTCTGGACGGCATTCAACCAGCTTTATTATACATTCCCCGTTTTTCTGGAGGATTGGGTGGATCTGGATTCATTTGCAGCATCATTCGGAATTGCAGAGGGGAAAATTACAGCCGTAACGATCACAAGCCTTGATGCTTTCTTTATCATCGTATTGCAACTGGTCATCTCCACAATTGCCATGAAGTATAAACCATTGCATGCTATGATGACCGGAATATTTATTCTGGCATTCGGCGTGGGTATGATGTTCTTTAACCGTAACCCATGGCTTATCATTTTCGGAGTCCTGATTTTCGCCATTGGAGAAATGGCCAGTTCTCCCAAGTTTACAGAATATATCGGTAGAATTGCACCACCCGACAGGAAAGCGCTCTATATGGGAACGTCATTTTTGCCTATTGCAGCCGGCCACTGGTTTGCAGGCATGTTGTCGGGAGATCTGTATGCCAATATCTCAGAAAAGTATACGCTCGTTCAGAAAGAAGTATCCGTCAGGGGGCTTCAAATACCCGAAGTATCGGAAACCTTCACTCAGAATGATTATATAATGCAGGCGGGTGAACTTATGCAGATGGACAGTAAGGAACTCACACATTTTTTATGGGAAACATATAATCCCACAAGGATCTGGATGCTTTTTTCAGGTATTGCCGTCGGAGCTGCAATAGCGTTATTCCTGTACGATAAGTTTTTGCTCAGGAGCGCAAAAAAAGAATAACATCGGGTATTTTCAGGGATGAAAGGATCTGATTCCTGTTGATTCCATTATCCTTGTTCGGTCCGACAAACCAGCCGAATGATTAATAAGGAACAAAATCCTTCTATTTGATCTCCTCAGCTGCCCTCATTTTATTATCCCTGGAGTTAAGGTAGTTTCGAAAAATAAACTTCCTCCCTGTCGGAATATGAGTAACGATCATATCCTTCCTGTTATTGGTCCATGTAAAATCGGTTTCGGAGGAGACTTCTTTCCCATCCAGATAAAGCCAATAATAGTCCCTGTTGGCTTTCCATTCCGCTTTTGCCACCTTTGTTTCGGTCTGAATTTCCGCTTGTTGCGGTTCTGTTGTCTCTTCCACAGCAGTTCTGTCTGCTGCTATCAACTCGGCCGGCCTGATCTTATTATCCTGGTTGGATGTATAACTGGTCAGAAGATAGGTGTTATCCCCATACAACACTTGTAAATCCTTCCCGGTCCATTCAAAATCCGTATTATTGGTAACTTCTGTACCCTTGACATAAAACCAGTATCCTTCACGGTTGGCCTTCCAGTATGCATTGCTTCCGGCACCAAGCGTTCGGGCCGCCTGCAGAGATCCTTGTTCAACTGTGGTATATCCTTCAAGCAGGTAACTGTTCTGTGTGATGGTACTATAAACCAGGATATCTTTGTTTACGATTTGTTTATTAGCCTCGGTTACCAGTCTTTTTCCGTTCTCGAACATAAATATTTCCGATGACATAACCTTTCCCCACATCATGGGAGATGTGATATTGATAACTTCTGCAGGTTTATAATCACTGGAAGGAGTATTTCTATAGTCTCTAAGGATGTAACCGGATTCTCCATCCTCGTTCACAACCCACAGGTGATCCCCGAACCAGTCTGATACGGTTTTATTCTGGATTGGTATTCCTTTTTCGAACAGGTAGTATCCGGCACCGTTTTTTTTCCAGAACAGGTTGCCGCTATATTCGAGAGGTTCAGCGGCTCTTAACTGGTTATCCTGCACGCCTGAACAATTCCTAAGCACATAGGTTTTCCCGATTTCCTTATCATATACGATCATATCGTTGCCAGCCCATGACATCTCCGTATTTTCATTGTACGGATTATTATTCCTGAAGAGATATGCACCCGTATTATCGGCTTTCCATGTCAATTCAGCGGTTATGGTTTCAGTAGTTGCCGGTACAGCAGGATCTTCCGTTCTGATTGGCTGGGGCTTCAGTGCGGTGGTTTCTTCGGCAGGCTCTGTAGTGGTTGCCGGGGGGACAAAATAGAAATCTCCTATCAGTGAAGAAGATTCCCATGGAATCTGTCTCCCATCACTCATATCCAGCACACCCCTTCTGACATTTTTAAATGTTTCTTCTATCTTCTGTCCTTTCACCTGGATCTCGTTCAGGAGTATTTCGGTATACAATCCGTTCTTACCCGTTCCATCCGATGCAACGGATCCCGGGGCGGTAGCATAGGCAATAAGCGTTCCGGTGGGTGCATTAATGGTTGCCAGCCCCCCTCTGTACGAACGGAAACTCCGGGCAAACGGATTATCACGACAGGCATCCATGATAACCACATTCATCCTGTTTCGGGCAATCTCCATTTGGGCGAGAACAAAACCGGCTTCCACACATTCATACTCCACCTCTTCCTCATTAAAAATCTGAGCCTCAACCGGTATCAGGTAATTAATCCCGTCAACCTGTAAACCATGACCGGCATAATAGAATAATCCTACGCCGCCTTTCTCCAGCAAACGTCTGAATTCCCTTATCACCCTCTTCATCTCATCTTTATTAGGAATTTCTGTACGGAGGATCACGTTAAATCCGAGCTGTTCGAGTATAGCAGCCATCGCCCTGGCATCGTTAACAGGATTTGCCAGTCTTCCCATTTTGTAACCTGAATTTCCGATTACAAGAGCACTTCGGTTCTCATCTGTGTAGTCAATCTGGCTTTGTGCTCTGGCAGTAGCAAATACTAATATACACGCAAGCAATATAAGAATTACCCTTAAAGTTTTCATAACGATTAGGATTTGGACAATCAATATTTTACAAACGAATTTACCATGTTTGGGGATTTCTTCCAAACCGGATACATATTAATAAATCATTTCACGAATTTATACGGAAAATTGAGAAGTAAGTTTACTTTATTACAACATTTCCATCCCTCCTGTGAACAAATATCCGGTGTACTGTGAGGATCGAAAACTCCATTGAACCAATTTAGTATGATAAACCAGTTAAATGCCTTACCCCGACAAATTGCAGAACATTCAATAATTTCGTAAATTGAGCGGGATTTGAATCGAGTAGCGGATTGAAATATTTCATTGAACCTGAATCAATCTTTATAAGATGAAAAAAACAATTGTATTTTACCTTTTATTCTGTCTTCTGGCGGTTTCTGCAAGTGTTCATGCACAGAAAAGAGTTGTCATTCCCGATGACCGGTCCGCATCTGACCAGGGATTCAGAAAAGTCCAGTTTGGACTGGGATTGGGATTGAATGTTGCATCGGTCGTGGCGGACTGGGAAGATTACTTTACAGATGGAGACGAGGTCGGATCCCATACAGGAATCAATTTCGGAGTATATTTAAAACTCAGGGCTTCAAAAGTATTCGCCTTCCAGCCCGGGCTTCAATATTCCTCAAAAGGTTATACAGTGGGTGATGACACAAGCATGGATATGTTCTACTTCTGCATACCCCTTCAATTTAAATTTTATCTGTATGACGAACTGAACATTGAGCTTGGACCTACGATCGGAATTCTAACTTCCGCAAAATTCACTGTCGGAGAACAGGATCCTGTCGATTTTATCGAGGAGGATGGCTTTATCCCGATTGATATTAACCTGGGATTTGGTCTCGGTTACCAGTTCAAATTCGGTTTGGCTATGGTACTGCATTATGATCTTGGATTATTTAACACGAATAGCTATTACCTTGATTACTGGTATGACGATTATTATTATGATCGTTCTGATTTCCCAATGAAGAACAGGGTTTTTCAGATTAATGTATTGTATTTCTTCTAACCGGTAACTGCAACCTTTATTTTCTTTCCTTTCGTATGTATTCAATTGAACTTCAGGATGTTACTAAAACCTTTGACAAGCATGTAGCCGTTGATAACCTATCCCTTGCTGTTCCTGAAGGAAGCATTTATGGTTTCATCGGGCCCAACGGTGCTGGAAAAACCACCACGATCCGTATGATCATGAATATCCTCTATCCTGACAGAGGGAAAATCAAACTGCTGGGCAGTGAACATCTTGGTACTCGTCTTGACCGGGTTGGCTACCTTCCGGAGGAGCGAGGTTTGTATAAAAAGATGAAGGTCAGGGAGATACTCCATTTTCATGCGGAACTGAAGAAGGGAAAGAACATCAACCGGGAGATAAGTTTCTGGCTGGATAAACTGGATTTAAGCGATTGGGCAAATAAAAAGGTTGAAACGCTTAGTAAGGGAATGAGCCAGAAATTGCAGTTTATCGCGACCATTATCGACAGGCCGGAAATCATAATACTGGACGAACCCTTCAGCGGACTTGATCCCGTAAACGCAGATATTCTCAGGATTGCCATCCTTGAATTACAGTCCAGCGGGGCAACTATCATATTCAGTACACACGATATGAATGTAGCCGAAAAAATGTGTGACTACATCTTCATGATCTTCAAGGGAAAGAAAGTTTTGGACGGGACACTGGCATCGATACAGGATAAGTATGGAACCGATACCATACGAATACAGACGGAGAACGGAATATCTGTCCTGAAAGGCTTATCCGGTATCGAAAAGATAAATGATTTCGGACAGATGCAGGAGATTCGCATATCACCCGGAACAGATACACAAGAAATCCTTGCTAACATCATGGGAAAAACACGTGTGATAAAATTTGAAATTACCAAACCTTCGTTAAACGACATATTTATCCGGATTGCCGGTCCGGAGGCAAGGGAGGAAGAAAATGCGTAAAATACTTATACTGGCTTCAAGGGAGTACAGAACTTCGGTCCGGACCAAAAGCTTCGTTATCGGAATACTCCTGGCACCTGTTCTGATGGGAGGAAGTATGGTTGCTTTCATGCTTCTGAAAGATAAGGTGGATATCCGTGATAAAACGATTGCGGTTATTGATCATTCGGAATTAATGGCAGACACCCTGGTAAAAACAGCAGAATACCGGAATGAGAATGAAATCTTTGACGAAGAGACCGGTGAGAAGATCAGACCGGCATATCTAATAGAGGTTGTACAAGCAGACAGTTCCGACCTTTTCAACGTACGGCTGGAATTATCTGACAGGGTAAGATCCAGGGAATTGCATGCCTTTCTCGAGATCGGCTCGGAGATTATTCACCCCTCGGAAAACTATGAAAAATCAAGGATCAAATATTATTCAGAGCATGCATTCATGGATGATGTAATTAACTGGTTCTCCTGGCCGATTAATAACCGGATCAGACAGATCAGGATTGCCGAGCTGAATTTGAACGAGGAGGCAGTCGGTGACCTTTTCTACTGGAACAATATAGAGAGCATGGGCCTGATCAATGTTGATAAAAAAACAGGAGATCTGCAGGATGCCGAACGAACCAATGAACTGGAAACCTTCCTGATTCCTTATATTATGGTATTGCTTATGTTCATGATGGTAATGATGAGTGCCATTCCCTTGCTTACGGCAGTCATGGAGGAAAAAATTGAAAGGATAGCGGAAGTTTTGCTCGGTTCGGTTACCCCGTTCCAGTTTATGATGGGCAAAATTATCGGAAGTATCAGCGTATCGTTAACCATTTCTGCGGTATACATAATCGGTGGTATAGTAACCGCATCCCAGATGGATGTCGGAGATATGATCCCCTTCCATGTTCTTCCATGGTTCTTCACTTTCCTGGTACTGTTTGTTATCATGGTCGGATCCACAATGGCTGCCCTCGGATCGGCATGCAATGACAATAAAGATGCCCAGTCTCTGCAGTTTCCAGCTATGATACCGGTCCTGTTACCGCTATTCATTATGATACCTATAATTCAGAATCCGATAAGCGGTTTTGCAACAACACTCTCACTTATTCCGCCGTTTACACCGACACTTATGATCATTCGCCTGGCAACTCCCGTAACCATCCCATTATGGCAGCCGATTGCCGGCCTGGCCGGGGTAATTCTATATACTATATTTTCTGTATGGGCAGGAGGAAGGATCTTCAGAACATGCATTCTCATGCAGGGGACCAAACCAAAGCTGGCAAACATGATCCGTTACGTATTCCGTGGCTGATTTAAAGGGAATCACAGAGGCACCCGGTAAAACCTATTTCATCTGCTTATTTTCAACTTTAACAACCTGGTACGTTTTATCCACGATAAGGTCTGCAAGGGGTTTCAGGGATGAAACACTCCGGTGCTCCCTCTCAAGGATCTGGAGTCGGAAGTCGGTCATTGCCTCTTTCATCCGGACAATCTGATTTATTTTTGTCTCCCTGTATGTCAGGTCAATGAAAATGCGAAGATCAATATTCTCGGCATTGATCGCGTATAACCCGTCAATAATCAGCAGGTCTATCTTGCTGAAATCGGTGATAAGTTTATCTACCTGTTCAGGAATAAGGTCAATACATGGTATCATACATTCCTGTGCCTCTTTAAAATCCCGGATTGTTTTCCGGATCTTCACCCAATCGTATTCATCCAGACCGATCTTATCGAATCCTTTGTTCCTTCGCCATTCCTCGCGAAGCAATGGCTGAATCTTATAATAATTATCCGTATGGATAACCTTCACGCGGATCTTGTCCCCTTTTAAAAGCTTGCCAAGCGCATGTGCCAGTTCGGATTTACCGGAACCCGATTCTCCGGAAATCCCGACAATATACCTGCATCTTCTCCCTTTCTTCTTCAAATCTTTCTGTACATATTCCCTGATGCTGATTGCAGCATTCTTATGCATTTCATTGATCAGGAGGATATCTCCAAGCATATTCGTCTAATTTTTCTTGATACGGTTCAACACGATCTGCCGGTCTTTTTTCAGCTCGTATTCCTGCCCGCAAATATGAATCATTATTTTTTCATCTCCATCTTTTTGAGCCGATAATTCTATTTTATCCCGTGTTATAACCACATTAAATCCGGTATTCCTGAAATAAAACCTGAAATGTACCCGTTCCCAGTGATCTGGCAGATCAGGACAAATCTCAGGTATTTCATTCGACAGGTTCAATCCGCAAAAAGTGTTCAACACAGAGTACACGGTACCTGTCATGACTCCGCAGTGGATTCCCTCACCGGTTGTTCCTCCCTGGATATCAACCAGGTCACTCTGCAAGGCTTGCATATAAAGATCCCATCCAAGGGAGTAGTTACCCATCTTATATGCCAGGCTGGCATGAACAAGGCGGCTTAGTGTTGAACCATGGGAGGTTCTTTCGATATAGTAACTGAAGTTCCTTTCCTGGAAATCCTGTGGAATTTCATATCCCAGGTTTTTCACAATATCTGCAACTTCCCGGGGTTGGAGAAGATAAAAACACATTAACATATCGGCCTGTTTTGCCACCTTATAATCATCCGGTAATTTGCCTTCGGATTTCAGAATGCGATCCATGCGGTGAATGTCCTGGTATTTTTTTTGGTAATGCTCCCAGTCCAGTTCCGGAAGATCAAAATATCCTCTGAACTGTGCGATAATTCCCCCGGCGGATATTTCCAGGGCGAGGGATTTGACGATCTTCTTCCACCGGATAATCTCAGAGTTGGTCAGGCGGATCTTATTAAAAATAATCTGTCGTTCATCTGGACAAAAGCTTTCGACAATGCGGAAAGCTTTATTTATAGCCCAGCAAACCATGATATTGGTATATGCATTGTCTTTCAGTCCTCCTTCCGCTGATCCGGGGTATTTTTCATGAAACTCGTCGGGACCCATAACCTTACCGATATGGAACCGTTTTTCTTTCTCATCCCACTCAGCCTTGCTGACCCAGAACCGGCAGATTTCCAGGAACATTTCAGCACCGTAAAATATCATGAATTCCTTATCCCCTGTACTGTTGAAATAGTTCCAGATATTAAATGCAATAGCCAGTGAAACATGTCTTTGGAGGGAGCTGTAATCGTCTCCCCACTCTCCTGAAACCGGGTTCAGGTGCATGACCTGTGTCTCCTCTCTTCCGTCGCTACCACTTTGCCAGGGGAACATGGCTCCGGAGTAACCGTATTCCCGGGCATATTCCCTGGCCTTATCAAGACGCCTGTATCTGTATAGCAGAACGGATCGCACTACTTCAGGAAAATGGATATTATACAACGGTAATATATACAACTCATCCCAAAATATATGGCCTCTGTATGCTTCTCCATGCAGACCGCGCGGCGGGATTCCCGCATCAAGATGAATGTGATGGGGCGAAGCGGTAACCATGGAATGAAACAAGTGAAGTCTGACTAATTTTTGGGCTAACCGGTCACCCTCAATACGAATATCTATCGTATTCCAGATATCTTCCCAGGTCTTCCTTGATTTTGCCAGTTCATCGGAATACCCTGCAAACAAATTAAGGGACTGTCTGGCTTCATTCAGCGGATCATCCACATCCTTATCCTTTGAGGTAAAGAGGGTTACCAGCTTTTCAATCGTCACCTCCCTGCCCTCTTCCAGGTCCAGTGTATATGAAGATCTTACCCAACCTTTCCCTGTTTCAGCCAAAGGTTTTTCAACCGTCAGGCCATCGGGAGCAAGGAGTGAATACCTCGTTGCCAGGGCAATTTTTACATCGGACCGGGTAGTCTTTACCACCAGGAAACCCGTATTCCCTTCGGTACGTTCTGACAGCGGTTCAATATGCTTCTGGTTTAATTGACTATACCGTTCCACCCCGGCATTTATATGATCTCCATTCAGTTCAGACGAAAGTGTGATCTGGCTCGAATAATTCAGGGGTTTCACAGTATACCTGATACCAGCCCTGTGAGGATCGCTCATGCTTGCAAACCGGGAGGAACGGATAAGAGTTCTGCGCCCCTTGTCATCCGTTACTATGATTTCCCGATGCAGTTCGCCGTTTCTGAAATTTAAAAATCTGTATATCCGTTCAATTGAAGAGGACGGATCGGGTGTAAAACCAAACCATTCACTATCACCGATCCTGAATGTCACAGGCAGCCAGTTGGGTATATTCACAAAATCTTCGTTCTCAACATCTCTTTCCCCAAGCCTTGATACCAGCCGGTTATATAGCCCCGCAATATATGTGGCCGGGTAATTCACCCTGTTGGCCGCACTCTCCTCCAGGGCGCCCCGGGTACCAAAATATCCGTTTCCCACGGTCATAAGTGCTTCCCTGGACCGCTCCTTCTCCGGATCATAATCATGGTAAGTAAGAGACCAGCAACTATCATCCAGTCCATCCTTAAACCAGGCATTAATTTTTTCCACGGTTATTTCGCCCAGGTCGGTAACAACAATATCTGCTCCGCCAACGAACAATTCCCGAATATTATTTTCCCTGGCCACTCCAATGACCAGTCCGAAATTACCCCTGGATCCTGCCTGAACTCCTGAAACTGCATCTTCAACCACCACTGCCCGGTGGTACTTAATACCCAGTTCATCACAAGCGGTAGTAAAAATATCGGGTTCAGGTTTCCCCTGTAATCCTCTTTCGGCTGAAACAACACCATCAATACGTGTCTCAAATAAATCCAGGAGTCCTGCAGCTTCCAGTACCGGTTTGCAATTTTTACTGGATGATGCTACTCCGATTCGGATCCCTTCCTGTTTCAACTTCATGATTAAATCAACGGTTGTTTCATAAACCCTGACACCTTCTGAATTCAGCACCTTATTAAAAAACTCGTTTTTCCGGTTCCCAAGGCCACAAACAGTTTCCGATTCGACCAGATCTTCAGGATTACCATAAGGGATTTTAATATCCCTGGACTCCAGGAAGGATGCCACTCCCTTATATCGCGGTTTCCCATCCACAAACCGCAGATAATCGCCGGTATGGGAGAATTCCCTGAATGGTTCTCCAAATTCTTTTTCCCGGTATCTCAGGTAATCATCAAACATTTTTTTCCAGGCAGAACTATGAACCAGCGCAGTTTGGGTAATCACCCCGTCCAGATCAAAGATTACAGCATCAAAATCCGTCATTTTCTACTTTTAATCGATTAAAACTTGTTTAAACCGGGAAGGTATTTAATTTTATGGAACCATTCAAATTAATGGTACAGGAATGACCGGGGTTTCCTGATAAGAAAAATACGACCAGGAGGGCAACAATCATGAAACGGCTGTATATTGCATCACATCAACTACCTGTTGGAATCAAAAAAACCAGGAACGGATTTCATGTTGAACCCGGTGATGAAATGGAAAGATCCGGACTTAAGGAATTCTACAGAAGTTTTAATACCTGCTGGATCGGACTGACTGGTGTGGAAAATTACCAGTTCGCCAGGAAGGAGATGCAACACCTGAAAGAACATTTATGGAGTAATTTCAGGTGTATTCCTGTCTTCCCGGATCCCTCCGACTGCAATAAGTACTTTCATGGATTTGCCAAACAAACCCTGTGGCCGCTCTTTCACTATTTCACACAGAATGCCTCCTATCAAAACGACCACTGGAAATCTTATAAAAATGTTAACAGCCTGTATGCCAGTAAGATATGCAAATTTGTCTCGGAGGATGAGATTCTTTGGATCCATGATTATCACCTGACTCTTTTGCCAAAAATGATACGGGCACAAAAGCCCGGTGTATCGGTTGGAATATTTGTACACATACCTTTCCCGTCATTTGAAATCTTCAGATTATTGCCATGGCGTGCTGAAGTGCTGGAGGGATTGGTAGGTGCTGACCTGATCGGATTTCAAACCTATGATGATGTCCGGCACTTTCTAAGCTGTGTCAGGCGTATATTAGGCCATGATACGATCTTTAACCAGATCCGCATAGGTGACAGGATCCTGAAAGTGGATGCATTCCCGAGAGGTATTGATTTTGACAAATTCATGAATGGCGCCAGGGAATGTCAGGAAAAACCGGAAGAATCCAAATCCGGGATAAGCAGAGAAGCGGATAGTTACCTGAAACAGAATGAAGGCAAAAAACTGATCTTTTCCGAAGGGAGGCTCGATTATACAAAGGGTATGGTACAGCAACTGATGGCATATGAAATGCTTTTGCAGAAATTTCCCATGTACCTTGAGAAAGTACTTATGATACTAATTGCCGTTCCAACCGGTGAAACAGGAGGAATATACGACGAACTGAAAAGGCAGGTCGACGAGCTTGTCGGACGGATCAACGGCAACTTCGGGACCATTAACTGGATGCCCGTCTGGTACCTTAACCGTTCATTCACCATTCAAGAACTAAATGAACTGTATGCCTTATCGGATATAGCGCTGATCATTCCTTTAAGAGATGGAATGAACCTGATTGCCAAACGGTATATTGCATCCCGCCCGGATGGTAAGGGAGTACTTATACTGAGTGAAATGGCCGGTGCCTCCAAAGAGCTTCATGAATCCATAATCGTAAATCCCAATAACCTGGAAGAGGTGGTTAACGGTCTTGGGCAAGCAATGGAAATGCCTGAAGAAGAACAGATCAGGAGGAACAGGATAATGCAGGAACGGCTTAAAAGGTATAATGTTGACCGGTGGGCAAGAGAATTTATCAAAGGTCTGGAAGGTGTAAAGGAGATCCAGCAAA
This sequence comes from Bacteroidales bacterium, assembly GCA_020353115.1. Lineage (GTDB taxonomy): Bacteria > Bacteroidota > Bacteroidia > Bacteroidales > VadinHA17. The sequence goes on along the minus strand of CP070687.1, from coordinate 2,423,767 downwards.
CAACGCTAACAAAGAAGATCACCGGAAACCATATGGAACAGATCTCCCGCACATTCATAAAGGCCGCAAACAGGATACTCTTTCTCGATTATGACGGAACCCTGACCTGGTTTAAAAAAGATCCCGAAGATGCAAAACCGGATAAAGTACTTTACCGGCTCCTGAAAAAGCTGTCGACTGACAAGAGGAACACCCTGGTGATCATAAGCGGACGCGATAAAGAAACCCTTGGCAGGTGGTTTGATCCGGCCTGGAAAATCCATTTTATTGCAGAACATGGTGTCTGGTTAAGGGACCCCGGCTCCGATTGGCACATGATGGAACAAATCGATAATGAGTGGAAGGAATCGATACGTCCACTACTTGAATTTTATGTCGATCAAACTCCCCGCTCCTTCATTGAAAATAAAAATTTTTCCCTGGTATGGCATTACCGGAATGCAGATCCCGACCTGGGGATCCAGCGTGCCTGGGAACTGAAAGATGCACTTCATATATTTACATCCAATCTCAACCTGGAAATTATGGACGGGGATAAAGTTTTGGAAATTAAGTATTCCGGGATCAACAAAGGAAAGGCTGCCTTGAGTAAACTGGGAGACTCAGACACTGAATTTATTCTTGCCATAGGAGATGACTGGACCGATGAATATACATTCGATGCCCTTCCCGAAAGGGCCTGTACCATAAAAGTGGGGACCAAAACTACGAAAGCACAGTACTATATAGAATCCGTCGACCAGGTAAGGGAATTACTCGGTATGTTTATTGAATAATCCCTTATAATTTCCAAATCATCTGTCTGAAAGGAGCATACACCGGTCCTGCTATATTAATATTTCCTCCTGTGGTGAAAAAAATGGAAACCGATTACGAACTATGGGGTATCAACTGTTTGAAAAAATCCATACATTTGATGTTAACTGAAAGAAAAACAGGAATAAACAACTTCCGAAAATGAAAAGTTTAAGTGAAGCTCTGCAAAGAATAACAGGCCTGCAATTGCAGGTACTTGATAAAATAATTGCGTCACTGATTATATTTATTATTTTCTGGATAGTCCGGTTTATCATAATCAAGATCCTGTGGAGAAAATCGGATAATGTACGTACCCGATATCACTGGCGGAGAAATACGACCTATACACTGGTATTTATAATGATCTTTGTTTTGGGATTCGTCTGGATTGAACGGTTTCAAAGAATCGGGACGTTTCTCGGACTGCTCTCCGCCGGTATTGCCATCGCCCTTAAAGATTTGCTGGCCAACTTAGCCGGCTGGATATTCATCCTTGTCCGAAAACCCTTTAAAATAGGTGACCGGATAGAGATAGAAAACTATGCCGGAGATGTAATCGATATCCACGTATTCCGATTCACACTGCTGGAAATGGGAAACTGGGTAGATGCCGACCAGACTACAGGGAGAGTGGTTCATATTCCGAACGGTAAAATCTTTATAAGCGCACTGGCTAATTACCATGCCGGATTTAACTACATCTGGAATGAGATCCCGGTAAGGATCACTTTTGAAAGCAACTGGCAGAAAGCCAAGGAAATACTGACAAATATCATTAATACACAAGCCGAAAAACTGAGTGAGACGATGGAGAAGGAGATTAAGGAGGCCAGTAAAAAATTCATGATCCATTATAAGTACCTT
>CP070687.1:2408822-2422005 GCA_020353115.1 Bacteroidales bacterium | reverse complement strand
AAGGCTCAGCAGGAGATTCTCGATGTGATGACAACGGAAGTTAAAAACCAGAAACTTACCGTGAGTTTTAAAAAAGATGTGAATATTCATACGGATGAGGAGATAATTGTTGAAATCACTGTTCGGGAATTTAACAGCCTGCAGGTTGATGGTGCCGGTGAAATTGAACTGAACGGGGAAACGCAGGATGACCTGAGTATCCTGGTCAATGGTACGGCAAATATCGAAGCATATGAAATGCAGGTTGATGACTGCGAAATTACAATAAACGGAGTCTGTAATTGTTGGGTAAGAGTAGTAACCGGACTTAATGTAACGATTAATGGAGTAGGATATGTTTATTACCGGGGAAATCCTACAGTCGATTTCACCATTAATGGAGTTGGGGACGTAACCGATGCCAATTAAGTAGTGAGATCCTGTCAGCGAATCCTATCTTATTTTAATAATGAGAAGATTTAGGTTATCCGATCCAAAAGTACACAACAGAAACTAATATCCGGAAGTACGGGAAAACATATTCTTTAGGATAATACAGTTAAACACCGGCCACCCTGTTTTTATATTCCGCGAGGGCTTCATTAAGCCGGTCCATGACACCTTCTGCTCCCTGCAGATTATGGGAAGGATGTATAAATAATTTAATGCCACGATCTGCCAGAATCTCAGCAACGGTCGTTATGGTCATCCAGACAGTCGTTACAAATGCCATTGTCGATACGGGTCCGATCTTATCCACATGGTTTATTAGCTGAACTGATGCATCTTCGATCGGGACACAACTGTCGACTACCACATCCGCCAGTTCAAATAGCGTCTTGCCACAGGAATGACGGGATTGTTTTCCTCCGGCGGCTTTGGCCGATCCGTAAACAATTACCTTCATTCCGGTCTCCATCGCTTGCAGGGCAACATCAATATTCACGTTATTGATACCGGAATGAGAAAAGATCCATACGGTATCACGGGGATCAAAGGAATAACCTTTCATAATCTCTTTCCCGAATCCTTCTGCTCTTTCGAGAAACAGGAACTGATGGATCCCCATGTCACCGATAATCCGTGTAAAGAAAGTTAGCGGCAGTTCAATCAAAGGATGAAAGCCCACAAATCCACCGATTCTCGGATACATTTCCTCTACAGGCAAGGTTGCATGACCACATCCGAAGGTGTGTACCCATCGTTTTGCTTCTATTGAGCCAGCCATGATTTCTGCAGCTGATTTAATCCGCTCCATCTGGGTCCGTTCAATTTCTTCCATAACCTTCCGGGCATTATCAATCCATTGTTTTGCAAGTTTCATTATACAGGGAATTTTAAATTTTTATTTGATGACGAATTCTGCGAATAGCAAATATAAGTAGTAATAGCATGATGATAAGGGAAATGGCCAGTACAGAAGTATAGTGGCTGATACCGAACCTGCTTGCAGTTAATCCCATGGAATAGTTAATCAGGATATTTCCGGTCATTGCTATAACCATGACGGTGCTGAATGCTGTTCCGGAAACTGCCGGGAAAATCTCACCCGTATAACCCAGGATAACAGGAAATACTGCTGCACACCCCGTTCCGAGTATGAAAAGTCCGGCCAGAGAACAGAGATACCCGGAGCTATGAAATAGAACAAAAATCCCCAGCAGTGACAGGCTTGCACCGGTAAAGAGTATTACGGCAGATGAGATTTTTTTCAGCAGAAATCCAAGGATCAGCCGTGATATGGTAAGGCTGAAAACAAATGCAGAGAGAGCAAACAAACTTTCCCGATTGCTGAACCCATTTTCATTCTGCAGGAATGTTGTGGTCCAGTTATTAATTACTCCCTCGATCCCGCTTTCGAAAAAAAGAATTAATCCCAGAATTATCAATATGGGATTTTTTAACAGTTTAATACCTTTTCTTAATGGAATTTTTTGTACCTGTTCGGGTAAGGGAAAGCGGATAAAAAGAAAAAACAGAATGGGTATTATTATGATCAAACCGATGACTGCAATAATGCTATTCTCAGTGAAATGTCCGGAAAATGCTCCAATAATGGCTGGCATGCCAAGAGCACCGATCCCGAAAAATACTCCGAGAAAACTAAGATTTGCACCACGTTTTTCTTTGCTGATATCATTTACAAGTGCGTTGGTGGCTCCATTAAGAACTCCTCCGCCGGATCCGATAATGAAAACCGATATCTGGATAACATAAAGCTTTTTGCTGAAAGCGATTCCTTCCAAACCCAGGAGGATCATCAAAGTGCAAATGACCATCAAGTATTTGTAACCGTATTTATCGGTTACAGGGCCAAATAGGAATGATCCTGTTAAGAGCCCGATTGGAAGAAGTGCAACAAGTGTACCTGCTGTTTTTTCATCCATACCGAATTGGTTGATAATTCCGGGCAGGATGGTTCCCAGGGAAATCAGTGATACCCCGAACAGCAGCATTCCTGTACATGCGGCTGTGAATACAAGGTTCTTTTTATAAGTTGAAGTAGTGTTCATATCTCATTTGTTTAGTGCGAGATACCCTGCCCCATACAGTGCCGCATCACTTTGCAAGGCAGAACATTCAACGGATACCTGGTGAATACTTACAGGTTGAGCCCATTTGGATGCCTCCTTTACGATTTGATCCCGTAATCTTGCTCCGGGACCAAAAATCCCTCCTCCCAGTATAATTTTTTCCGGATTAAAAAGACTTATGAGATTGGCGATTGCCATACCCCAAAATTCAATTGCCTGTCGGATTGCTTTAGTTGCAATCGGGTCATCATGATTGAAGGCTTCAAAAATATCCTCTGATGAAATACCTTGATTTTTAATAAGCCTTAATGGGCCATTATACTTCTCGTCCTTTTTCAGGAATTCAGTGGCCGATCTTACCAGGCCATTACCGGAGGCAAAATATTCGAAACATCCGAATTTCCTGAATTTTTCCTTGTATGGTCTTTCCAGTGCAAACCATCCTATGGCTCCGGCAATATCATCCGTACCTCTTAAAACTTTTCCGTCCACATATATTCCTGCACCAATGCCGGTCCCTACGGCCAGAAAGATAGCATTTCTGCAACCTTTGGCTGCTCCTTTCCAGATCTCCCCCAATATGGAACATGCACGATCGCTATCGATTGTGATATGGATGTCCGGTGTATTACAAAAGGACTCGAGTTCTTCGCGCAACGGGTAATTATCCCAACCCGGGATGTTTGGAGCCCAAACCGTTCCTTGCTTTATATGACTTATACCGGGAACCGATACCCCTAATGAGGTAACTATTGAGTTATTATCCATCGCGATTTTATTCAGATACCTGATGATTGAACGGAACAATTTTCCAACCTCTTTCCCCTTTCTTTTTTCCAGTTTTCTGACCTCTTTCGATACCATTTCCCCGGTTGTATCGAAAACCGCTCCGGACAGTTTTGTTCCTCCCAGATCAAGTCCTATTACAGCCATAGTATTAAATTATTTTACGTATTCAAGATAGAAAATTATTTAAATGTGATAGATAAAAAGATGTTTCAAATTCCTGAAATCAGTGAATCAATTCTTTCATGAACCATATGTTGCGGAAGAACCGGATCGGGTTTACGACCGATAGCAAACCGTTTCAAATTCCGGATATCTTATTTCTTAAATCATTTATCCTGTTTATGCCCATACCCAAAACGGTGCGGTGGCAAGGCCGCCATAGACCAGGATGTCAAAACATGCATGTGCCAGGGATGGAGGGAGAATGTTGTCTGAAAGATCACGGAGTGTTCCAAAAATCACCCCTCCGATAAGGGTCCATGTGATAAGAAACGGGAAATCTATTCCGGAAGAATCGGTCAATGTTTTCAACAGGATAAATTTATACAGGGTATGTCCGCCGGCTGCGACGGCAACGGATATCACTCTTGAGGATTCCCGGATCCTTCCCTGAACATATCCCCTGAAAATAAGTTCTTCGGAAATCCCGATAAGAGGAGCGATAATTGTAAATTTTGCAAATGTGCCTGGAAATAAGGAATTTGAAAAGAAGTGCCTGAAAACCAGAGCAAGAGCACTTCCCGCTACCAGTCCCGCTGCAATGTATCCTGCAAGTCTCCACGAAAAATAAAATGATCCGAATATAATGTATAGGTTATGCCGTGTTATAATAAAGTTCCCGATAATAAGAGCCGACAGAAACAAGCCTGCAAAGGAAACAACAATTAACCAGGAACCCTCATGGATGTATAGGGCAAATATAAAGATCCCCGTCATAACAAGAAGAACATCGGGATATTTTGCTGACCTTGAAAAGATTGCAGACAATAACTTCATCAGATAGCATTCTGATTGTCCGGGTTTTTTCTCCTGAATACCAGTACAACCATCAAAACGAAAGGAACTACGAGAAGAATCCAGCCTGATCCCAGACATAATCCTCCGCCCGGGATTATCTTAACATCTGGTCTTTTCTGCTGAAATGGAATTATAGCCTCCTCAAGATCATCATACTGTTCCTCTTTTATGATAACCAGTTCCAGGTCGTTCAGTTCAACCAGAGATGAAAGATCGGAAACCGGTGCATCAAGGACAATTCCTTTAAGCATACTCAACCGGCTTATCGGGGAAAGATCCTGTATATTCCTGCAATCAATAAATGAAATGAATTCCAGAAAGATGTGATCGGATACGATTGTCAGAAGATCTTCCTGTTCTATAAAAGGAGGAGGGGTGAACCACCGCAGATCTTTAAACTGACCGATGCCGGAGAGATCTTCGATACTGTTGCAGAACGGCAGTCCCAAACCATACAACCGGTCTAATTTCTCCAGGCCTGAGATATCGGACAGCGTGTCACAGGCGATGATATGCAGGTTCGTCAATTCCGGGAACTGCTCGATAAAATCCAGGTTCAGGACGGATGATTCCACAAGGGTCAATGATTGAAGGGATTTAACTTCCGGAAGAGCATAGTTGCCGGAAGCAACCGGATCCCATCCCTTGATGATTAAATTTTTAAGTTTCGGCAGTTGGTTTTCCCGTGGTATAAATTCGAGATTTTCTGCTTCAACCCCGAACAATTCGATATTCTCCAGTGAGGCTATTAACTCATCACTCATTTTCCCGGGATCCATATCCGTAATATACAACCATTCCGGTTTGAAATCACGGATGAAAGAAAATGGATAGGATTCTTCTCCTATACTTTCGAGAACAAAACCGGTTCCGGGGTTATTTTGTGCTATTCTCTGGAGGGCAGGCATATATTTTCCGGGTATTGGGAATTCAAGATGCAAGGATCTTAGGTCCATGAGCAGGTTTTCATCACATGATGAAAGCCATTCCCAGTTAACCGTATCCTCTGTCAAAGCAATTGATACAAACTTGCCCCCAAGAAAGTATCGTTGGTTATTGCTTGTATCAACTGAAAATTCCAGCAAATTTCCGTCGCTTTCCCTGTAGCGGAAAAAAAGGGATTCGTCGTTCATTGAAATTAGCAGCAAATCACCGTCAGCAACTACAACGGAAGGATTCAGATCTTCACGGGACAATGAGCCAAAATAGATGTATGTAGTAGACATATTGAAGACAGCGGAAGCATTGTCAACTTCAACAATCCGGTATTCCGGTAAACCGGTATCATATGATGTACATCCGGCAACAGGAATGACAAATAATAAAAACCGGATCGTTGTTTTTAGAACAGTTGGTTTCATAACGTGATTTTTTATCTATATTCAGAATCTATAGCTTCAGGGAAGGTCTGGTATGTATAATCAGAAGCATTGAACCAGTGCGGATCTCCACCAGGAGTAATATTTATCCTCCAGATCTTCGCGTGAAGGGAACGGGAAATGGAGGAAATCATTCTTATCACCAATAAAAAATCCGTCCTTAACTGTTCTGAATGACATTTCCCCCCTGAAATAACGTAAAACCGTCTTCGTTGGTCTCTCCGGAAACTGTTTGAGTCTTAAAAGACAATCCCTGAGATGGTCAGGATTAGGATATGGCAGGTTCTCGATAGGCGCTGTCGGATCAAATGCCAGCTTGTTCAGTGTCAGATCGACAAAAAATACCTTTGGAGTATATACCGGTTTGGAATCATCCGTAAGGAACTTAATAAACTCCGGTGGTGAAAGTCTGCTTGCAACCCTTGTAGTAATGGGATTAAATTGCTGGTACAGGTGAACCATAGCGCGTTCTTTTATGGTATACACTCTGCTTTCAAGTTGCAAAACCTTACCATCGTCTGTTACAAGGTAAAGCTCAAGAATTGCATCCAGAGGCACGTTTTCAAGCACACGATAAATTGAAAGAAAAACAGATCTCTTTGGTTCTCCATTTTCATAGGGAACAAGTTTTTCCTTTAGGTAGTCATGAGGAATGTTTTCCATCTTGTCAGGATCCAGCTGAAAGAAGATAGCCTGTCCTCTGGTTCTCTTTTTTGTTCCAACAGCCAGATAATTTCCGAACTCCTCGGGTGGTAAATGGGATGCGACCAGGGATTCTGGTATCGCAGATAAATAGAAGTAGTTTTGCATAGCTGCTCCCTGTTGGTTTAACAATATATTGCTCGTAAGTAAAGGATTGAAATTATGAGCGTGTAATTAAAATTACGAAAAAATTGCGAAATGGGAAAAAGCTATGTTACTCTTCTCTTTCTATGTACATGCACGGTAAGCCCTGATGCCTTATCCTGTATGCAGCACCAGGCTTCCGGCAGTATGTCCGGAATTTAGGGTTTAATGCTTCCCGGATTTCGAAACAATGATGTATATCCGGTACAAATGGCAACTCTACTGGCAGGTTGTATCCTGGAGACTATTGTCCCAGCAATGCCATAAATCATTTCCGAAATGAACGCTATCCTTTATTCTTCCCTCTTTGGTGGTTTTATTCCACTCGATGTTAATCAGATTTTGAGTTAAGGAATTGTAAATATCGTAAAATACATCAAATGTAGTTTCCTCGGTCCGTCCGTAAGAAATATATGAACCGTAGTAATCGTTTCCGGTAAGGACATTCGTGTATTTAATATCTGCCGAATCATCATTAGCCGATCGCGTCCAGTCAATCTGTAGATATAGAAACGGATCATCAGGATTTCCGTTTAAAAGCCATTGACCTTCGGTCAGGGTAAGGTTTGATGTGCCTGAATACCAAAGGAAATCAGTATATACATCCTCCCGGGTAATGTACATTTCCCATTCAACCTGGGTTGTTGTCAGCGTTGCATGGAGTTCCGCTTTATATGTCCCTCCCGAGAAATTATATGCCCAGATCCATTCATTATTTCCCTGATATACCCCTTCATGGTTGAATGCCTCATAAAAAGAGGCAACCGGTATGGCCAGGTGTACAAAAAGAACCGTATTCCAGACAAGGACATTGGATGCAGCCCAACCCCAGTTCAGGGCTGTTTGTAAATCATTATCTTTTGCATCTAATGGTAAGACCATATGTTTTGGCTGACCCCCTCCGAAATCCGTGAAATCCATAATAAAAGTTGCCTCCGGCGGAAGATCAGGGGCTTTCGGATCTTCATCTTTTTCACATCCGGTAAAAACAAAAGGGAAGATGAAAATAAATACAGTAATGTATTTTATCCATACATTGTTCTTTTTTTCCATTGCTTATCGAATTTAATTTAACTTCCAGGTGATAATCACAGTGCCATATACGTAGCTGATGGTATTTTGTTACTTATTTAAGGGTGAAATGTCCTCCATCGTAATCCCGGATGGAAAAGGATTGACCATTCCTAAGAGCATTTGAAACCTCCGGTCTTTCCATTGAACGTCTCAATTTAATTTTTAATATTTTTTCTCTATCTAAAAATTATCTATTTTTGGCGAATACTTGCCGGAACCTGTCGAAAATGAGAATTTTATACGTTAATTACGACAGGGGATGTTCATATGAATACCAATGAAAATGATCTAAAGTATAAACGAAAGGAGAAGAAAATATGCAAAGTAATTTATTTTGGGTTGTTCCAGTTGCTTCAATCCTGGCACTTTTTTTTGCCTGGTATTTCTTTAAGCAGGTAATGAAAGAGAGTGAAGGAACGGATCTCATGAAAAAGATTGCCTCCCATGTTAGAAAGGGGGCTATGGCCTATTTGAAGCAGCAATATAAAGTTGTTGGGATTTTTTTTCTAGTTCTCACCCTTCTCTTTGCCATTTTAGCGTATGTCTTCAATTTACAGAATACGTGGGTGCCATTTGCATTTCTTACCGGTGGTTTCTTTTCAGGTTTGGCAGGATTTTTTGGAATGAAAACAGCTACATATGCATCTGCCCGAACGGCAAATGCTGCCAAAGAATCTCTGAATCGTGGTTTAAAGGTAGCATTCCGCAGTGGTGCAGTCATGGGATTGGTAGTCGTAGGACTGGGACTTCTGGATATCTCACTGTGGTTTATTATCCTGAACCTGGCCATTGATATGGAAGCGACGCATAAAATGATGGTAATAACTACCACTATGCTTACGTTTGGTATGGGTGCATCCACCCAGGCTCTGTTTGCCAGGGTCGGAGGAGGGATCTTTACCAAAGCCGCCGATGTGGGAGCTGATCTTGTTGGCAAGGTAGAGGCCGGGATACCTGAGGATGATCCGAGAAATCCTGCAACCATCGCTGATAATGTGGGTGATAATGTTGGGGATGTTGCAGGAATGGGAGCGGATCTTTATGAATCCTATTGTGGCTCAATTCTGGCAACTGCCGCCCTGGGTTCAGCCGCATATATGAGCAGCGAGGTGGAACAGTTTAAAGCGGTGCTGGCACCGATGTTGATTGCCGCTGTCGGTATTGTGCTTTCAATATTCGGAATCTATCTTGTGAGAACAAAGGAAGGTGCTACCCAGAAAAATCTGCTGAAATCGCTTGGTAGAGGAGTAAATTCCAGTTCCATACTGATCGTGATTTTTGCATTTATCGTTCTTCAGTTACTGAAAGTTGGAGAACCTTTTGTAATATTTGGCATGAACCTTTACTCTCTGGGTGTTTTCGGTGCGATTGTTATTGGTTTGATCGTGGGAATCGTAATCGGGAAATCAACGGAATTCTATACCTCAGAAGAGTATAATCCTACCAGGAAAATAGCCAGAAGCACCAGTACAGGCCCTGCTACAGTGATAATATCCGGTATCGGTGTCGGTATGATCTCGACTGTAATCCCTGTCATTGCAATAGTTACCGGTATTGTTCTGGCGTTCCTGTTTGCATCAGGATTTGATTTTTCAAATATGGGCGTTGGACTCTATGGTATTGGAATTGCTGCGGTCGGAATGCTGTCCACTTTGGGAATTACACTTGCCACGGATGCCTACGGACCAATAGCAGATAATGCCGGTGGAAATGCCGAAATGAGCGAATTGGGACCGGAAGTTAGAAAGAGAACGGATGCACTGGATTCGTTGGGTAACACCACCGCTGCAACAGGTAAGGGATTTGCAATCGGATCGGCCGCACTTACTGCACTTGCCTTGCTGGCTTCCTATATTGAAGAATTGAAAATAGGTATCATACGTTTATTCGAGAGAGCCGGCTGGACCGAATTTGTCTTTCCGGATAATACCACCATCACTTCGGTCGAGCAACTCGAACATATAACTCTGGGTGAATATATGAACCATTTTGAGGTTCACCTGATGAATCCCAAAGTCCTCACGGGGATTTTTATCGGATCCATGATGGCATTTATGTTTTCAGGATTGACCATGAATGCTGTCGGCAGGGCTGCTGCCAGAATGGTTGATGAGGTCAGACGCCAGTTCAGGGAAATAAAAGGAATCCTTGAAGGGAAAGCAGAACCGGATTATGCACGATGTGTGGAGATATCGACAAGAGGCGCTCAGGTAGAGATGATCGCTCCTTCATTCCTTGCGATTATCGTCCCCATATCGGTAGGATTGATCTTTGGAGTTGCCGGTACCATCGGTCTGCTGATAGGTGGCCTGGGCGCAGGATTTGTCCTTGCCATATTCATGGCGAATGCCGGAGGAGCATGGGATAATGCGAAGAAATATATAGAGGCCGGAAATCTGGGAGGCAAAGGATCGGAGCCACATAAAGCAGCAGTTATAGGAGATACCGTGGGAGATCCGTTCAAGGATACATCAGGACCAAGCCTTAACATTCTGATCAAGCTGATGAGTATGGTATCTATTGTAATGGCCGGTGTTACTGTTGCAATAAATCTGTTGTAGGAAGATAAGACATTATTTTTTCAGACCATTCTAAAACGATGTAAAACAGATCTCATTTAAGTTGGATCCCTGTTTTTATTCGTCATACTTTTTTAATTCCACTTTTTCACCATCGATTATTGCATAGGTGAAATGGGTCAGCCAGTCACCCAGATAGATGAACCGGCAATTTTTGTCAAGATGAATGTCAAGCGGAATATGCCTGTGCCCGAATATAAAAAAATCGAAATGATCCCTTGTCAACAGATCCCGTGCGTACTGTATAAGGCATTCCTTTTCTTCTCCCTCAAATTTAGATGCCAGCTCCTTTAACGATCTGCTCTTATGAGACCATTTATGGGCGAACCAAATTGTAAAATTCGGATGGAGGCGTGAGAACATCAATTGTAGAGTACGACTGGTATAAATTTTCTTTAACAATTTGTAACCTTTATCACAGGGGCCCAACCCGTCTCCGTGAGCAATATAGTATTTCAGCCCGTGATAGGTCTTTTGAACCGGTTGATGATGAACTGTAACACCCGTTTCCATAGGCAAATAATCAAAGATCCAGATATCATGATTGCCGGTGAAGAAATGTATAGGAATTCCCTCGTCTGTAATTTCTGCTATTTTTCCGAGCAGCCTGGTAAATCCTCTGGGAACTACTTTCTTATATTCGTACCAGTAGTCGAATATATCCCCCAGCAGATAAATTTCTCTGGCAGTACTCCGGACTTCTTCCAGCCATTTTACAAACCGTTTTTCCCTTAAAAGACTCTGCTCATGGTTGGGATATCCCAAATGGATATCGGAAGCAAAATATATTTTCTTATTATCCGGCAAGGCTCAGATGTCAATTTTTGATATTGAGAAAATCATATATTTCAATCAAATAACTGTCCAAGTTTGATTTTCAGGGCCCGGATAGTAAAATCCTTTCCAATGATACTACCCTCCCTGTCGAGTAAATAATTTGCAGGGAGATTTTGAATGTTAAATATTACCGGGACATTGGAATTAGGATATTCAAGATCGCTGACGTTAATCCAAGGGATTTCATCAAACCGGACCGCTTTCTCCCAGGATTCCCTGTCGTTATCGAATGATACCTGGTAGATCTCAAATCCTTTTAAATGGTACTGATCATAAATGGTTTTTAGTTCAATATTCTCTTTTATGCTTTCTTCATTCCATGAAGCCCAAAAACTGAGTAGAACATATTTCCCGCGAAGAGATGACAGATAAATGGTGTCTCCTTGCGGATTTGGAAGTGCCAGATCTATAAAACTCGGTGCACTGTCCATCAAAGTGCTGATTCGTTGTGCATTGAATTCGGCTAACTCTTTTTCCAGATCAGCCACCAGCGTTTTTGTATGTTTCGAATCCGGATAATAGACCTTCAGGGAATCGGCTACTATCTTTAAATATTGGAGATCTGTCATTTCGTAGAGTACATATGTAGCCGTATCGAATTTCTGGTAGAGCGCCTTGATACTGGCCAGTGAGCTGAGGTGTTCAATTATGAAGCTGATACTGAACCGGCGCTGGTCATTGACCACCTTGGAATATGCCTGATCCAGCTGAACCTGAAGAGTATCAAAACCGGACAGATTCATACTGGCTTTGTATACCGAAACAATCGAATCGAGCTTTTTCTGGGTATCAAAAAGTTTATCATCCAGAATCTTTATCAGAGATGAACTCTCTGAACCGGAAACGGTATAGCCGTTGGGAAGGAAAGATTCATCCGAATACAGGTCAATACGTTCTCCCGGTTTTGCAAGTAGGGTTATGAAATTATTCTCACTGAGTTTCAGCTGATAGAAATTTGGTTCTCCGGATCGTATGGTAATTCTGAAGGTTCCGTTTTTGTTAATTTTTGCTGAATCCTGAAGAATATTCTCATTAATATTCACTTCTTCCAGGTAGACAAACTTATTTGTCACTCCGGTGAGTTTCCCATGGATTAGAATTTTCCCGCTCCTGGTACAAGCCGCCGTCAGGATTACAGATAGAATTAAAATCGATCTTCTCATGACAGGTATGAATCAATCGAACAGTTCTGATAATTTTTTACCAAGATTTTCACCGCGCAGATCCCTGGCAATTATTTTACCTTCCCTGTCGAGAAGAAAATTGGCAGGGATCTGTTCAAGTTTATATAATTCTACTACTATGGAATTCCAGAACTTGAGGTCGCTCACGTGGATCCATTGGCCAAGATTATCGCTTTCGATAGCTCCCAGCCAGGCATCACGGTTCCTGTCAAGAGAGACCTGGAATATTTCAAATCCTTTCGAATGGTATGTTTTGTAACTTTCAACGAGGTTCGGGTTTTCCTGCCGGCATGGATTACACCAGGCAGCCCAGAAATCCAGTAAAACAACATTCCCAAGAGTGGATGACAAGGTTATCGTATCCCCATCTGGACCTGGAAGAGCAATCTCAGGAGGAAAAGCTCCAATTGCGAATTGCATCTCTTTTATCCTTTCAACTTCTATCCGTTTTTTCAGTTCAATCACCTGAGCATGCAGCGCCTGAACCGGTTCCGATTCAGGATAGAGCCCATACAGAGTTGAATCGACCATTTCAAAGTATTTGATATCTTCCAGTGGTGTAAGAATATAATTCCTGGGGCTAATCTGCTGGTACAAGGCCAGCAGGCTGACCATGGATCGATTATTCTCCGTAATATACCGGATGGTATAGTTTTTCTGATCTTCAAGAATTTGTGATGACCTTTCATCCAGGCTGGAAATGATATCCGCAATATTCGGACTATCCAGACTGTCAGTGTAGATCTTGTTCAACTCATTTAGTTTGAGGATATTTTCATAGAGGTAATTGTTATACTCCTGTATTAATTTCGAATCAGGCGAGCCTGCAACTTCATAACTTTCAGCAAGGCTATCCGCATCGGCTGTAACAGTTATTTTTTCACCCGGATTGATCAATAAAGTGATAAAATTTTGCTGATCCAGTTTCAATAGATAAAATTTTGGTATGGTAAGCTCTCTCTTAG
>CP070687.1:2404901-2408722 GCA_020353115.1 Bacteroidales bacterium | reverse complement strand
GAAAAGTATTTTAAGCAACCTGATATTCGGTCATTGGAAGAGGTAATCGAATACGGAATTAAACTGAATGAAGGGAATGTATTTTCAGACCTGTGGGATATCGATCGCTTTTCATCATGCAATAAATGCCTGGAGGCGAGAAGAGAACGGCTGCAGCAGATGAATCTGGAGCAAAAAATATATCCTCAGGTAGCATGTTCGTGTTCGATTTGAATCCTTCAAACAGGAATGCAACCCGGGGAAAAAATTGCTGCTAAACATTTTGCATAAATAATTTTTTGGTTATTTTTGGTAAACTAATTAAGCTTAATTTAGATTAATTTAATTTAATTCTCCCTGCCTGCCAGCCACAGGCTGGTAAACCCTGCCTGTCCGTCAGGCAGGCGACAGGCAGGCTTCTCCGCCAGCCGGCGGATTCGGACTTCTCCCGACATAGTCGGTTCCGTCTGACGAAGTCGGGGGGACGGGAAACGTGGTTTAACCTGCCAGCCGGCACGCTGGTTACCCACAGTTTGCTGTGTAAATAAGAGTACAGAGCTTGTTCTGGGGTTTAATACAAATTTATTTGAATTCTTTCTCACAAGATTGTCTATGATAAAACAAACAAAACACCTTTTATTTAGAGCCAGACTCGTTTTAAGTATAGTTGTTTTTGTTCCGGGAGTAATCTTCTTAAATTCCTGTCAGTCAAAAAACGAATCATCCTCTTCAACGGGAAACACCTCAGAATTTGAACTCCCTCCGGAAACGGATGACTATTATCAGGATATCATAAACTATTCAGGAATCGATTTTGTCCACACTATCGGCGACGATCATTTGAGTAACCTTGTTGAATCGGTGGGTGGTGGAGCTGCATTCTTTGATTACGACCAGGATGGTTTTCTTGACCTTTATATGACAAATGGTAATTTCACGGAGAATTTAAGCATGAATGAGGATCACCCACCAGTAACTACTTCAGAGAACCGACTTTACAGGAACCTGCAGAACGGAACTTTCGAAGATGTAACAGAGAAAGCAGGGGTTGGTGACAGGGGTTACGGTATGGGTGTGACTGTCGCCGATTATGACAATGACGGCTCCACGGATATCTATATCAGCAATCATGGTCCCAATGTGCTTTATCATAATAACGGAGACGGATCGTTTACCGATGTGACCGGAAGGGCTGGCGTGGGCGGAAATGAGTGTAGCGTAGGTGCTGTATGGCTGGATTATGACAACGATGGATTCCTTGACCTGTACGTCGGAAACTATATCGAGTTTGATCCGCAGTATAATTATTATTATGCCCCGGACGGATTTCCTGGTCCAATGGCTTATGAAGGTCAGTCGGACGTGCTTTATCACAACCGCGGCGACGGAACTTTTGAAGATGTGACCCGGGATATGGGTGTTTTCAACAAAGATGGAAGGGCAATGGGTGTTGGAGCTGCAGATTACGACAACGATGGTTTTGTGGATATTTACGTATCGAATGATCATATGGTGAATTACCTTTATCACAATAATGGAGGTGAAGGGTTTGAGGACCGTGGGATCATGTCAGGTGTGGCCTTTAACCAGGTTGGGGAAGCCACGATCAGCATGTCCGTTGATTTTGCCGATTACAACAACGATGGCCTGATCGATCTTTTTGTTTCGGATGATGTCTACTGTTCTCTTTACCGAAACGAAGGTAACGGTGTTTTTACCGAAATGTCATACAATGCGGGAATCGCTGTGGCATGCGGACAATTTGTAGGATGGGCCTCATCGTTTCTTGATTATGACAATGATGGTGATCTTGACCTGTTTAAAGTAAACGGAGAATTGAAACATTTATATGGACAGGAGGACCAGTTATTTGAAAATGACGGAAATGGTAATTTCCTGGATGTTTCCACGGAACGTGGTGACTATTTTCAGGAAGAGCTTGTTGGCAGAGGAGGATGCTTTGGCGATTATGACAACGATGGAGATATCGATGCCTACATTGTGAACCTGAATGATCATGGTGTCCTGCTCCGGAACAATAAGGGAAATAAAAACAACTGGATATCACTCCTTCTTATCGGTGAGATCAGCAACAGAGATGGTATCGGAGCCAGGGTGACCATCACTTCCGGAGACCTGGTACAGGTTACCCACAAGAAAAGTTCAAGCGGCTACCTGTCTCAAAACGACCCCAGATTATACTTCGGCTTCGGCGATAAGAAAATTGTGGACCGTATTGAGGTGGTTTGGCCATCGGGTAGAATCAATGTGCTGGAAAATATCGAAGCTGGACAATTTCTTACCATTAACGAATCTGAGGCGGCAACTTTATGAGTTTTGGAAAAGCAATAATACTGGCAGGTACCGCAATCGGTTTTTGCCTGAGCGGCATTTATCTGACTTCATGCAGTAAGGGAGGGATTGAAGGTATGATCATCTTTACCCGTGCACCGGCTGACTATCATGAGTCGGACAAGGAATCGGTCATCCACCATTACCCGGGATCACAGATTGTGGCAATTGATCCGGATAAACCGGAGCAGTCTGAAATAATACTGACGGCTGGTTTTTACTCGGCATGTTCCCCCGAAATATCATATGATGCTGAAAAGATGCTGTTTGCAGCACAACAAAATGAGGATGATACCTGGCAGGTTTGGGAAATGGATTTTGGAAAAGGGACCAGTAAGAAAATTACCGGTTTTGAGGAATCGTGTACAGGCCCTGCATATCTTCCGGGTGGTCGATTGGTATTCACCAGACAGATACCCGATGCCGTTACGGAATCAGGATATGCCCTGTATACAATGAACCTGGATGGTTCGAATTTAAGCCGGATCACGTTTCAGCCTCATAGCGATTATCCTGCCGGAATACTCCGTGATGGACGGATATTAATGCTTACCAGGCAATTGTATCCGGATATCGGTTCTTGGATGTATATGGCAATACGACCCAACGGTACCAAGGCTGAGTTGTTCCATAAAGGAACCGGAAAAAGTATCCTGAATACCCGGGCATATGAAACTATGGATGGATATGTTTATTTTATCCGGTGGGAAGAGGGTAATGAATATAAAGGTGATCTGGTCTCCGTCAACCAGAACAGACCCCTGTTCACACTTGTAAACCATACTTCGGAAATTACCGGGAGCTTCTATTCGGCTTTTCCTTTGCCTTCGGGCGATATGTTTGTTTCATACCGGCCGGTCAATAAACCTGCGGCAGGACTCTACCGTTTTTCAGTAAACGAGAGATCCCTTGGCGAATCAATAGTAGAGTATCCGGATTACCATATTGTCGAACCTGTTCTGGTTGAGGCATATACAAGACCCAGGAATCTTCCGGATGAAGTTGATAAAATGCAATCAACGGGACAGCTTCTTTGCCAGGATATCAATGTCACATCGATGCCACTTGATACTACAGTTTCTTATACGACACGAGCCACAAGGTTAGAGATTCTTGGCATAGATAAAAGCCTGGGAATTGTTCCGGTAGAGGAGGATGGGTCTTTTTATCTTAAAGTAATAGCCGATACCCCGTTCCGGATTCAAACCCTTGATGATAATGGCCGGGTTCTGAACGGCCCTTCAGGCTGGCTATGGCTACGCCCGTTTGAACGACGTGGCTGTGTAGGATGCCATGCAGATCCTGAATTGGTACCGGAAAATTTTGTACCTTTAGCAGTGAAAAAACAACCGGTTTCTATCCCTGTTGAGGGGACTCAGGAACCGGAGCTAAGTCCGGCAGTTGAAATAACCGAATGATCATGCGTAAATTTGTTTCTATATTCATTGTTGCGGGTGTAATAGTAGGATTTGGTCTGTTGATCTTGATAC
>CP070687.1:2396720-2404801 GCA_020353115.1 Bacteroidales bacterium | reverse complement strand
CACATCGATTACCTCTTCGTTCGATGCCCTGGCTATGGAAGCAAGCACTTCCACCCGTGTCGGATGCCGTATACCGCGATTGTCTGTTCCCTTTTCGGTAAGTGTTTTGAACATACTCTCACAAACCTTTTTCCCGGAGGCATTCAGTTCATCAAATGCTTCGTTCGCATGTTCCGACAGCGCTTTTTCCATTTTACCGATCGCCTCATAATCGCTCAGGCTGATAGATTTCTCCGGATCATCCAGCTGTTTCCAGTACTCCCAGGTTCTCATCAGCGCATGCTGAAGTATGGGCAGCTGGTCGGGATCGTCACCCACTTCATTCAGGAGCTGTTGAACAAGGGATTTCTCAATTTTAGCCCCTCCCACGGCAACAGGTCCTTCAATTGCCTCGCGGAAGTCATCACGTGTCATCTGTGGTATCAGGTAATTGCTGTTGTTAATCGCCTCCGTAAGTTCCTGGAATTGTGAACAATCTCCGATAAAATCCGATCTCATGGTGAGAACAATGTAGATCGGCACCTCTGCCTGGTTAACCGCTTCTACCAGCAGTTTTACAAATCCCTCCGACTCATTGAAGGTCAGATGATCCTCCCGGCTTGCCTTAAACCTGAAAAGCTCCTCAAACTGGTCAACCAGAACCAGGATGTTTTCATAAGGTGAAATCTTTAGCTGTTTAATGCACTCAACCAGTCCCCTGGAACTCCGGTGAAGGATTGCCTTGGTCATCTGTACCTGAACGTCCGTATTTTGCTGTTCTTCCGGATGAGCTTTTACGAGCGATTCAGCCAGGTTATGAATTGGATCATTTCCCGGCCTGGTGGTAATAATCTTCCACCGTGATCCCGCATGTGTTATGAATCCTCCGTATAAAATCGGTACCAGGCCGCAATAGATCAGGG
Organism: Bacteroidales bacterium; assembly: GCA_020353115.1. Classification (GTDB taxonomy): domain Bacteria; phylum Bacteroidota; class Bacteroidia; order Bacteroidales; family VadinHA17. The sequence continues at coordinate 2,403,899 of CP070687.1, read as the reverse complement.
ATGATTTTCCGCTCCCCGATGCGCCGATAACAGCTACAAACCGGTTTTCCGATAATTTCTTAAGTACTTCTTCACTCTGACCTTCCCTTCCGAAAAACAGATGGCTCTCATCCGTAGTGAAAGGTCTCAGACCGGGAAAGGGATTATCAACCATTTCCCGTTTTACTTCCTTGTTCATCGTATCACTTTGTTCGCTCATTTTTTATTAATTGATTTTTTCAAGGAAATTATTAAATGTACCTTCTGGTATATCTTTCTCCAGAGGAATAATATCAACATCAGACAGCGGTGAAGCAAATTCACCACCATCACGAAGAATTACCGCTTTCGCCTTTATGGGTTTAATTCTCCCATATCCGGGAGCTTTTAACAAATCTTTAATTTTACTGGTCATCCAGGGTAAATTATCGCCCGAATAGTAAATCAGCACTCCGGTACAATTTGCGAGGCAGTGCCTGTGCTGGGTAACTACATTTGACATTGAACTTGTCTTTCCCGACCATACTACTTCCGTTTTCTTTTCCCTGAACAAGGATAACAGAGGTTCTATTTCACTATTAAATCGTTCTTCATGTATGAGGTAGACAAACGGTTGATCCGGGAGGATCTCCTGTTCTTCCGTCATCTCCCTCTTCCCTTGTAAGACTTTTTTCCTTATAATCGATTTCAGAGCTTCCAGCGGTGTCTGAACAATTTCGGTCGTTTTTTCTGTCTCTTCCTCCCGTATCAGGTTTTCAATAAACAGGCGTTGTTTTTCATCTTCCGGTTTCAGATCAGGTGGGAACCAGATTATCCTTTCGAATTCCTCACCGGCATCTTCCGATTCGCCGGTTTTCGCAGAAAGCTTCAACTGCAAATCGACGATGGATAATTCCGAACCCGGTACCGCTTCACCATACTGGCTCCCTACCAGATGAATGGCAACAGAACTGTTATTCAGCAGGCCGGTAATAATCTCTTCGATCTGTCCTTCTCCTGCAAGAAGATGTTTCCGGGGTACTACCTGGTATCCGAAATGGATCAGTTCACGTTTGATTGTTTCCCTGTTTTCGGTCTGGTCCTGTGTAGTTTCAGCCAGGTAAATGGAAGCTCCTGTTTCTGCCGGTTTACTATCCCCGGCCTTGGCGGTAAAATGTTCCAATGTCCTTGAAATATCGTACGCCAGATCCACCAGGACCGACCAGACAGGACTTTTCGTTTCGACACCAAGTAATGTGAATTCATCCTCTTCATCGGCGGTTTCATGACACAATCTGTAATCGCTATATGTTCTCAGAAACTCAGGTTGCTGCTCTGACGGTACCGGAAGGATACATACTTTGAAAACCAAAAAGCCACCCGGAAGATTCTTCTCCTTTTTACTGACCTTTTGTGTAATTCCATTCATTGTTTCGACAAATTTCCCATCCGATAAAAAATCCGGAGAGATCATAAATATCACGACCTGGTTGTCCGCGGATCCTGATATGGTTGAATCGATTGTGATTAATGGTTTAAAAGGGAGTATTTTGTCCAACAGGATACCGAGGTATTCCGAAAATCCACTGAGCCAGTTTTTAATATTATCCGGTAAATTTTCGAAAGGCTCGGGGATCAGGATATGTATAGTATTTTCTTCCATGAATGGTTCTTTATGAGAGTTATAATCTTTACAAAACTGGATATTCGGATTTTGTTACATAAACAATTCAAAGAGAATTACAAAACCGGAGAACCATTACAATTTAATACCCATCACCAGGATATCATCCACCTGTTCATGCTCACCCATCCAGTCCATTATGGTTTTATCCAGAATCTCTTTCTGTTCGTCAACAGGTTTAAAATGGATCTCCATCAGAAGCTCCCTGAAATTTTTTATCATAAATTTTTTATTTTCCGCTCCCCCGAATTGGTCGGCATACCCATCGGAGAACATATAGAGGTGATCTCCTTCGGCTACTTCGATCTGATGATTGGTAAACCGAGGCGGTTGATCTCCCTCATATGATCCGATCGGGAATTTATCGCCTTTATATTGAATCATTTCCTTATCACGGATCAGGATCAACGGATTGTATGCACCGGCAAAATCCAGGGTCATTTCAGTAAGGTTAAGTACACACAATGCCATGTCCATACCGTCTTTTACCGAATCGGGGCCCTTTTTTTCCCTGAGTGTTTCGGTAACACCGTTGTTCAATTCTTCCAGGATTTCAGCTGCTCCCCGTGCTTTCTTCACATTTACGGCATAATTCAGCTGGTTATAACCCACGATTGACATGAATGCCCCGGGTACGCCATGGCCTGTGCAATCAACGGCTGAAACCATAATAAGTCCATCTTTTTCGATCATCCAGTAAAAATCACCACTCACGATATCCTTGGGTTTATAGAGAATGAACATATCTTTTATCAGGCTGTGTACATAGGTATCCGGAGGCAGGATGGCCGTTTGTATCCTCTTGGCATAATGGATACTATCCATAATATGCTCTTTTTGTTCCTCAATTTCATGGTAAGCCTCTTTCAATTCCTCATTTCTTTCCGCCAATATTTTTGCCTGCTCCTCAATAGAATCCCTCTGTGCTTCAATTTCTTCTTTCTGCTGCTGGATCTCTGCCGTTCGCTCCCTGACCTTTTCTTCCAGTTCATTCGTATAGCTCTCCAGCTGTTCTATCATTTTATTGAATTCAATGGAAAGGCTTGTTATTTCATTATTCCCTACTACTTCAGCTCTCTCGTTCAGGTGTCCGTGCGTTATCCTGATCACATTTTCTGCCAGTTTTTTAACAGGAGCAACAACTACTTTTGTTTTGCGGTAAATCAACAACAATACTACCAGCAGTGTCAGTCCGAAAATGATCAGGAATTTCACCAGTTCCCTGCGAAGCATGGCTCTTTCCCCTGACCGGTCTGATATTATCCGTATTACGGATCCCTTATATAGGTCCGAATTCGCCCTGTCCATATACAGGTATTCATAAAACAAACCTTCTTCATCTTCCTTGACCACCCAGCTTCTAACATCCTGTTGCTGGAACAATTCCATAAGTAAATCGGGAAATACCATTTCAGCATTCATGTTAAGGGAAAAAGGCACATCTGCCTGGTAGAAAAGTTCTACATCCACAACACTTTCCTGTGTATTGATGATTTCCGATTTCGCCGTTTCAATAAAACTGACTATATCATCGGCCTGTTCCGAATAGAGTCCTATCTGAACGATATATCTGCCATCCAGGGTTGGCTGGTATGTGTATTTTTTTGGTCTTTTGGTTTTGTCTTCAATCGCAAATCGTTCATTTACAAATACTGCTCCCTCCATTACATGGATCAGGAATTCCTTATGTTCCTCTCCGAATCCGAACATATCCAGGCCCTGATCCTGTTCAAAGGTCGTATTTGTAATAATACCGTTCTGATTAATGATATATATATCGATATAAAGCGGATCCATACCAAGATCATCCCGGATCTTGTCCAGGTCAGCGGTTTCAATCCCGCTCGTATTTTTGAAGATCTCATTTACCAGCCGGGAACTATAATCCTCCATCATTCCTGTAAGGTTTACTTCCATAATTTCAAAAGCATTATCCTGGAATTCAAGGACTTTCTGGATCCCGTCCGAGATGATATTATTCTTATTGATATTGGATTCCTCCAGTATTCGTTTTGTATTTAAATAATTTATAATACCTAGTCCCAGTAATGCAGCTATGACCGGAAGAATTACATTAAATATTAGTTGTCTGAAAATTGTTGTTCTCTTATCTGTCATAGATTTAATGCTGGTTAATACTTGTTTGGTCTATATATCATCCGAATTTATTTTCATTTATTCCCAGTCTCCTATGCGGGAACCGTCTTAAGTTCCAGAAATACCTGGGCTATCTGGGGATAGTCAAACAGAAGAAGTTTTAATTGATGGCCTTCAAGGAAATAGCAGATGGTTTCTTCCTTGATTCGTAAAAAGCATTCGTTTATATCATAATCATCAATGGAATGGTTGCTAATCAAATCCTTCCCGGCATATTCACCTGCTATTTCTCCTTTCGCTTCCACTTCTATCTTTCCACTGACTATCCAGATGTAAGTATCTTCGGACAATGTTTCCCCTGCCGGCACTTCAATATCCGCCCCATATCTCTTAATTTTCAACCGGCTGGCAAGGGAATAGAGTTCCATACCCGGTATATTCCTGAAGATATCCAGATTTCGGAGGAACCGGATTCCGGAAAAAAGCTGATCATAGTCATCGGATTCCTGTTCGATAATTTTTTTCAGTTCCAGTCGGATTTCGTCGGTAAGTCTGGATACGGCATCCATGTATCTTTCAGGGTCTGTCTTGTAAACGCACCGGGCAGCTATTTCCCGCAACATAGGATCCGGATTAAACAACTGTGCTACCAGGTCATCTTTTACTTTCTTTACGTTAAATTCACTGAGTGCGGAGATGGCACAGGCCTTTGTCCAGTTGTTCACCTTATTATAATCCCGGTTGACAATAGTATACAGCAATTCTTCCGACTCCATTTTTTTCAGCGGAAAGAAATTCTGAAGCTGTTTCATTTTCTCATCGAGTGAGATATCATCCAGGAGGGGGAACAATCTGGGTTTAAGCTCCTCGGCAACAACGAGGTCCAGCAGTTCAAGTGCAAAATTGACACCTTCAGAGGTTCCGCTCTCCAGATTTTGTCTTATTTGTATAATTGACTGGGGATCATAGGAAAGACTCAATAATTCAAAAATAAGATCGAAATTGGATTTAATTTCTTCCTGTATTGCTCCCGTAAGATAGATGCCGATCTCTTCTTCCATAATGCTTGCAGATGCAGACAGGTTCCAGGCAGTTGTCTGTATTACGTTTTCGATAGCCTGGTTCAGTTTTACCTGGTCTTCTTCAACAGCTCTGTAGTTGCATAATCTCAGGGATCGGACCGTTTCAAGAACCACTTCCTTCTTATGGTAGTTTAGTTTGGTCAGCAGATAACCGATAGCCTTATCGCCCCCAACCTTACCAAAGATCCTGACGATCCGAACCATGATTGGCACCTCGACACCGGTTTTGTAAAAGTAGAGATCCAAAGAGTCTAACGCTTCTTCACCCAGACTGATCAGGGCATGGTAAGTATGATTTAAATGAAGTTCGCTGGAGAGAAGTTCGACAAGAGCAGGAGCCAATTCAACCTTTTTAAACTCTTCGACAAGTTTTATCGCTTCCGTTTTAACCCTGGGTTCAAAATCTCTCAGCAAAGCCACCAGGGTTGGAATATCAGGGCCTTCGGGAAGGCTTCTGAGCAGTTTGGCTCCCCTGATACGTTCTTCAGGAATTTTTGAATGCAGCAATTTGCCGATCTTATCTCCTGAATCGGCTTCCTTCAAAAAGATCTTTGTATTTCCGGAAATCTCTTTAAGCTGTTCTTCAACCAGCTGCAGATCGTATTCGGATGCCAGTTCATCGGCCTTTCGCCACAGGTTGCCATCATTCTCCTCCCTCAGCCATTTGAAAATATATTCGCGTCCTTTTTCAGATCTGTGATGAAATGCCTGAGGCAATAATTCTTCATACAGATAGGGATTGATCTCTCTGATTACTTTCATCCCCTGGATCATAGCTCCCGGTGTTTTTTGTTCGAAGGTTGATTCGAGGTACTTCGAATAATCAACTCCTGTCCGGACAGCATCCTCCCTTTTCGCTTTGAATGATGCCAATGCTCTTTGAAGGGAACCCCGGTATTCTTTATAGAGCCTTAGCGATATAACTATCCAGATAAGCAATATTACGACAAGAACATAGGAAAAATGGATTAGTTGGAAGAATGTAAGGGCTCCCAGTCCGGCCAGGAACAATCCGGATGCAAGGGCGGCAAATTCATTTATCGTCCCGTCAATCCTTGCCTGAACATCATATCGGATCCGTTCATCCAGCGACTGATACAATATTTTGAATGAAGGCGCCTCAATGGAATCCTTCAATGCTTTGGAAAACAGTCGGCTTAAGGCGATAATCATGAAAAACAGCAGGAAGTTTTCAGAAGCGACAGTATAACCAAAGAAGGTTCCTACCAGAGATGCAACAATAGTAAAAAATGCCATAAGAAAGGCTGAAATGGCCAGGGCGATCTTCAAACCGTATGTTTTCATCAACCAGCCGAATACAAAGGTTTTTATTATTAATGTGAAGATCATCAGTGTACCCATAAACAAACCGAGGAAAGATGCCATATCCCGGGCATCAGGGTACTGTTCATTGGTGACAGCAAGGAAAGAATACATGATGAAAAACAGCATTATCATCGAAAGAACCACAAAGATGGCCATCATGGTAACATACCTGTCCCTGAAAAGGGAGAGAAATGAAGGCTTCTTAATCTTTTCACCAGATGATGATTCTGCACCGATATCAAGATTGAATTTTCTGCCGATAATAACCTGAAATATCACGGCAATCAGGATGCTGATTGCACTGATCAATAGGAGATCTTTCGTTTCAAACTTTAAAGTAAGAATTACCGGGATAGCATAACTACTGATGATAATTCCGACAATTCCTCCGGTATCAATCAAACCAAAAAGCCTTTTGCCCTGCCTAAGTGTATACAGACGTCCGACTGATCCCCAGAAACCCAACATTGCTATAATGTTCAGGGGGCCCATTAAAACAAAAACAGCAAAAACAAGCCAGTGGATCTGGATTATTTCAAATCCGTATCTCAGCAATCCGGTAAAAACTGCAATAGTAAATAAATTCAGTATTGCCAGTCTTCTGAATGTAATGATTGACTGAAGTTTTGTGTAAATGGATGTAAGAAGAATACCAACCACACCGGAAACTGCATATGCGTTACCGATCATGCTTTCATCAAACTCATCCAGGAATAGAGCCGTAGCACCGATTTCAAATGCTCCGAAAAAAATCCCGATGAAAACGGATTGTGTCAAAAAGAGCAGGACACTGGTTCTTTCGTCGGGTTCAATATTTAAAGCTTTAGAAATACCTCCCGCCATATTTTATTTGTTATTAGAACCGACTAGATAAATCCGGAAATGCAGATTTTTCCCTCTCTTAATCATTCTAAATTGAATAAAGATAATACAAAATTTGGATAGCGGTCAATATTTCAGGAGTTTTGTTGATCATATAACCGATCATTTTAAACACCTGTTTGGTAATATTCGACTTTTAAAAATAATTTG
>CP070687.1:2379295-2396620 GCA_020353115.1 Bacteroidales bacterium | reverse complement strand
TTCCAGTGTCAGGTCAGGATTTATAATTCCTTTATCGATATAATTACCGTAAAGGGCACTTAAAAAGCTTTTGCGAATGGAATGGGTCATAAACTTTCTTTCTACTTCGCCCCACTCATCAACTATCCTGCCCCCGGCTACTATGACCACTGCAGCCGTATTGATTCCTTCACAATATCTTTTTGCTTCAGCCAGTTTTTCCGCCGAGTAGTTCAGATCCTCCGGTTTACCGGCTTTTTCCCAGGTTTCTCCGGGAAAGGTATCATGCCTGACTTCACTGCAGGAAATGAGAAGCAGGAACGGGATGAGAACGATAAAAGGATTTGGAAATTTTTTTATCATTGCTAAACAGTTTTTATTAGGGTTGATCTTAAATGTAGCAAATTATTTCCTGTTTACAATTATTGATTTTATATTTAAAAAGTTCAACGCTATACGTACAATTATCATCACAGGATAATGTATATGTGTAGTATTAATAAATTAGAAATAATTTTTAAAACATGAAAAAACAAACATTGTTTTCTGTTGCTATATGTTTGATTACAAGTAATATATTTAGTCAAACAGTTATCCTGAACAACACCGGCACACCGGAAATCCAATTGCCTGATATTCCAGGATACTTAACCATGAAATGTGACTTTCACGTCCACACGGTATTTTCAGATGGTGTGGTTTGGCCTACTGTCCGGGTTGATGAAGCACTGGCCGAAGGCCTGGATGCCATTGCAATAACCGAACATGTTGAATGGCACAGGGTTGAAGTTATTGACGATAACCGAATTTCGTACGAAATCGCCAGAGATAGGGCTGAGGGAAGCGATCTGGTTATAATACCTGGCGGAGAGATCTCTGCCAGCCCTGATCACTTTAATGCATTGTTTTTAGAAGATCCTAATGATAGAAAGCTTAAAGATACAATACCTGCCAGGAGAATTGCGGCAGCAAATGCCCATGGAGGATTCGTCTTCTGGAACCACCCGGGATGGACAGCAAAGTATAAAAATGGAAACACACCGGTTACGGAAGAGTTTAAAAACCTTTTACGGGATGAGAGTGTACAGGGAATTGAGGTGTGTAATGGGAACGGATACTGGGAGGGTGCGTTAAAGCTGGCTTTGGAATACGATCTTGCCCTCCTGGGTAATTCAGATATTCATGGGGTAAGCTATAACCGGTTCGAGCCAGGAAAACACAGAACGGTTACACTTGTATTTGCAAAAGAAAAGTCGGCGGAAGGGATACGTGATGCATTGCTGGATAAAAGAACGGCAATATACCAGGGAGACCACCTTATTGGTCCGGTAGAATTTCTGAAGCCCCTGTTTTTTGAATCCCTTGAACTAGAGGCAACATACAGGGAAGGTACCACTATCGCATATGTTTCCATAACCAATAATTCCGATATTAATTTCTATTGCGGGAACAGAAGCCCCTTTCTTTTTTACAATAGCACCCATTTTTTCACCATAAAAGCTCATTCCACAACTATTTTAGGGGTTAAGGTAAATAAGAACCTGCCGGAATTTGAACTCGACCTGGTAATACATAACCTGGTCGTTGCACCCGGGGAAAGCCTGGAATTATCGCTGCCGGTTATAATGGATTGAAAATCCCCGGTAACGATAATTAAATCGGAATGCACTCGTAAAATATATATAATAATCACACTATGATGAGAATTGTTATCAGGTTACTTTTTTTTGCAAGCCTCTTTAATATTTTTCCGTTGGCCAACGGGCGTGCAATGGAAAAGGACAGCTTGAATCCGGAACAGGTCATTTATGAATTGTATGATCTGGTTACGATTCGTAAAGGTTCGACAGGCGACTGGGAAAGTGTCAGGAAATTATTTATCGATGAGGCGGTAATTGTTCTCAGAACGAGCAGGGAAGGTACAACCGTTTTCTCCTTGGATGGTTTCATTGATGACTTTGTAAACTTTGTTGCAAATTACAATATCAAGGAAACCGGTTTTACGGAAAAGATCATTTCCATAAAACCCTGGGTATTTGGTGATATGGCACATGTTCTGGTTTTATACGAAGCAAGTATTCCCGGTTCCGGAAGACCTCCGCAACAGGGTGTCGACAGTTTTCTGTTGATCCGTAAGGAGGGGAGCTGGAAGGTTGCTGCAATCACCAACGAAATTCCTACACCTGAAAGGCCGGTCCCGGATGAATTACTGAAATAATTCCGGATTGGCTGTTCCCGGTACAGGTTGAATCAGCACTGGATTCCGGACCGTAAAAGGTAATGATTGTAATGACTCAACCCGATCGGAGGATTTGGGAAAATGATATTACGAATCGATCGAATCCGGGGAACGATGCTTACCGGATATCCGTTTTTTAATCCTCCCTGCCTGCCAGCCACAGGCTGGTAATGCGGCAGGCTGGATCCCCGCAGCTTGCTGCGGAAATATGAGTCCGGAGCTTGCTCTGGGATTTAATGCCGATTTACAGGTATTTGAAGACAAAAGGAAATTCCGGAACAGAGAATGAAAGCATTCTATAGACGTAAGGGCAGCAGATCTTCACCTTCCGGCGGTGTCCGTAAATTCGGAACTTTTGGAGGAGTGTTCACTCCGGACGTTCTTACCATTCTCGGTGTTATCATGTATCTCCGGCTCGGATGGGTTGTTGGAAATGCTGGTATACTGGGTGCTTTGGCAATAATCTTTCTGTCGAAATCAATTTCGATCTGTACCGGTTTATCCATGTCCTCGATTACAACGAACATAAAAATCGGGGCAGGAGGTGCCTATTCTATCATATCCAAATCGCTGGGTCTGGAAGCAGGAGGAAGCATCGGCATTCCCTTCTATATCTCCCTTATGCTTTCTGCTGCACTTTATATTGTGGGTTTTACACAGGGCTGGCTCTGGATATTTCCCGATCATCCGCCTATTGTGGTCTCCTTTATTACCCTGGGAATCCTGCTTGTTATATCTTATATCAGTGCCCATTTTGCCATTCGTATTCAATACCTGATCATGGGTATTATTGCACTCTCTGTCCTTTCTTTTTTGCTGACACCAAATGATCCGGTGGAAAACAATCAGCTAATCGGCACATTCGAAAATGCAGGTTTCTGGGAAGTTTTTGCCGTATTTTTTCCGGCTGTTACAGGTATTATGGCCGGGGCAAATATGTCGGGGGATCTCAGGGATCCGCGAAGGGCTATACCACTGGGTACCCTGACAGCTATAGGCACTACACTCCTGGTTTATATTATCCTGGCATTGTTTGCCTGGAGGTATATTTCACCCGGTGAACTGAGAGACAACCAGATGGCATTAACGGATAATGCCCTGGTACGACCCATTGTTATAATAGGGATACTGGCCGCAACCTTTTCCTCTGCGCTGGCAAGCATGGTCGGGGCACCCAGGGTTCTGCAGGCCCTGGCAGAACAGAAAACAGTCCCGGCTCACCGTTTCTTCTCAAGGAGAACAAGAAACCATGAACCCAGAAATGCCATTGTTTTTACGGCTGCCTGTTTAGCCGTTGCTCTACTGGCCGGAGATCTGAATGCCCTTGCAACATTGATAACCATGTTCTTCCTGATAACCTACGGAATGACCAATCTTGTCGTATTTATTCAGCAGAGTATGAAAATCATCAGCTTCAGGCCAACATTTAAAATACCTCCTTTCATATCATTTACAGGCGCTGCCGGTTCCATTATTATCATGTTCCTTATAAACCCGGTTTTCAGTATAGTAGCCATCACCACCATCGTCGTATTATATATCTGGCTGGGCCGCCGCGGATTGAAAGCAGACTGGGGAGATATTCGTGGCGGGATGTTTTTGGTCCTGGCTGAACGTGCATCAAAACTGGCAGCCAGGTTTCCGCGGCATCAAATTTCATGGAAGCCGGACCTGCTGCTGCCGGTTGACGATCCGAAAGTATGGACAGGTTCCCTTGTGTTTATTCGGAATATAATATACCCTTCGGGAAGTATTTTTGCCTTTACCGTTACAGATAAAAATACCACCGAAACGGAAAAGGCTCTTAATGAATTGCTCGAACCCATCCAAAATCAAAACATCCTTGTGAATTCCACCATCATCGAGGATAATACATTTCTTCATGGAGCCAAACTGGTTATCCAAACCCTGAATGCCGGAGCACTGCGACCGAATACCTTGTTCCTGACCATTGGGAAAAGTGATGGGAAAGACTATATAATTAAGGAGCTTCTGAATCATTCGGGAAAATTCAATATGGGTACGATTATTCTGCGTAAGCACCAGGATCTTGGTTTTGGCCGTCAGAAAAATGTGAATCTCTGGTTGAGGGATAAGAGCCCGAACTGGCACCTGGCAATGCTTATAGCCCTGCAGCTTATCCAGAACTGGGACGGAAGATTGCACCTGATAACATCTACGACAAATGAATCGGATATAGGAAGATTATACCGGTTCCTGGAAAATATAAGTGACCAGGCCCGGTTGCCATCACTGACAGAATTCCTGGTATTAACGGGCGATTTTGAGGATAATCTGATCAAAGCTCCACGATCCGATATAAATATATTCGGAATGCCGGAAGATCCTGATTTCAACTTTATGCGTGAATCAGCAGAACGGATTAAATCATCCTGTATCTATGTCAAGGATTCAGGAACAGAAAGTGCTCTGATATAACCACCTGGCAATGTGAAATAATGGAAATAACGCCGTTGCGGCACTTCGAAAATGATGCGGTATAATAAAATACATTTTCATGGAGAATTGGATTTAATTTTGAAATGCAACCATATAACAATCCTGTTTGCCCCGTGCAACAAGGCAAAGCATCTCATCATAAACCGGGATGAACATGGGATTTTATTGTATTACCCGTAAGGTAAAAAGTACAGCCGAAGATCCGCCTGGACGGACAGGCAGGCATCGCTTCGGGAAAAGGTAAAAGTTAAAAATAGAATGCCAGTCCACTGATTATATCCGGGTGACTGCTGAAATATATTCGTATTACATTCGTATTACATTCGTATTACATTCGTATTAAAACCGTTAGCTTTTCCGTGTATTCAGAATCTTCGAACAACAACCGCCCTGTCCTTTCCCCGGGTTACTACCTGGATAATTTCATGACCCTGATCGATTATGTTAAATCACACTATAAGGATCTTTTGCATCCGGAAGAGCTTGCTTTTACAGATGATTTCAAATCGCTGGATCAGGATGCCCGGAGGCTCTATGTCAGGTTAATAACCCGTAAAGGACCTTGTTTCAGGAAGGACAAAATAGTCTACCGTGAAATAGACAACCTTGAAGAGAGCCTTACGGAGCTCCGGAACCGGAATTTTATTTTATTAAATCCCCGGGAGGATCTGGAGGCTGCACTGCACACCATAACCAAACCGGAACTGGCCGGAATGGTTAGCAGATCGGATCGAATCGAATTGCCAGATGAAATCGTATACGGCGGGAAGCAGTCTGTCGTTTTAAGGTTACTTGAATTCGATGATCGGCAGATATGGGATGAGCTGGAAAAGGAATGGAATTTTATATATCCTCAACACGGCAGGATAATATTCCTGTTTTTCCTCCTTTTTTTCGGTAATACGGATCAAAGTCTGTCGGATTTCATTCTGGAGGAGATAGGCGTATTGCGCTATGAGCCCTATACAATCAGGAAAGAGGACAGGCTGTTTAATGACAGGGAGGTTATTGATGGGTTTATGTTCATCTCCGAAATCAGGACAAAGCTCCTGATTGCCATGGAAGATAATGATGTAGAAATGGTTACGTGGCTCGGAACTCTTCTGAAGGAATCTGCACCTGCCGATTCCATAAAAAGAAAATTCGAAAGAATCTTTACGGGTATTGGCCGATTCCTTGAAAAATTCGGGATGTACGAGGAAGCAATCGGATATTATAAATTGTCATCCGTTCCTCCTGCAAGGGAAAGGATGATCAGGGTACTGGACAAGATCGGACGAACGGAGGAGGCATTGTCTTGTATTGAAGGAATAATCGGTTGTCCGGCAGATGATGAAGAAGAGGAATTTGGCAGGACCTTCAGGGAGAAACTGAAAAGAAAGCTTGGTCGTCCGTATACCAGGATAACCAGGGAGAAGTTCGTAACAGAGATTATTCCCCTCGAACCGGTTCCAGGTAAAAAGATCGAAGAAATCGTCCTGGATTATTTCACAGGTATAGGTACGGAAGGATTCTATACCGAGAACGGGATCTGGACAGCCCTTTTCGGGCTGGTATTCTGGAATGTGATTTTCATGCCGGTCCCGGAGGTATTTTTCAATCCTTTCCAGCGTGGACCCACAGATCTGTTTGGTCCTGAGTTTAAGGAAAGGAGAGAAGCCGCCATTGTTTCGTGTATGGAAGAACTTGATCACGATCCGGAGTGGAAAACTGGAATCCTGGATCGTTACGATGAAAAATTCAATACCGCCAATCTGCTGGTACCCTGGAAAAGGGTAGGAAGGGAACAGGTTATTCAGATAATGGAATGGATCCCCAGGAAACATATACTGGAAATTCTTCAGAGAATGACCGGAAGGCTAAAGGACTTCAGGTCAGGATTCCCGGATCTGGTGGTTTTTGATCCCCCGTCGGGACAATACAAACTGGTGGAAGTAAAGGGACCGGGAGATCAGTTGCGTCCGAACCAGAAACGGTGGATCCGCTTTTTTTCGGAAAAAGGGATACCTTATACGATCATAAGGGTAAAATGGAAGGATTAGGACCGGGCAGATGAGCCGGATTATGAGCCTTGAAAAACAAGGCGTTATATTCGGCCTATTTGATCTTGCAGGATATTTGACAATAGGATGAAGATAAAAAACTGTCGTTGCCAGACAATCAGGCCGGGTATTTATTAAGTTTTGTTTTCCAGCTCTTTAAAGTCTTCACGTACGGGGATAAAACAATCAATTACTTTACATCTGGTAATTGCCTTTCCTGAATGAACAGTATCAGAGGGTACATAAGCAGTCATTCCGGCTTTCATCACTTGTTTTTCCTCACCGATGGTAAATTCCATTTCACCTTCAATCAGATTGGTCCACTGTTCATGTGGATGATTGTGTGGAGGCAAGTCACATCCTGCTTCCAGAATGAAATGACCAAAGGTAGCTTGTTCTGAATGAAATACAGGTCCGCTAATACCTTCCCATATCTGAACACTTTTCCTGGTATTAAAATTAATGAATGTCATAAGTATAGAATTAGTTATAAAACGTCACACCAATATTTTATATTATAGAATCCATCCTGAAGGTAAGCACAGGATGGTTCCGGTTTTTCATGATGACTATACCTTTCCGGTGAATTCATCACTTTATAACCGGTTCATCCTCCCGTGCCATTTTCGTTATTGCCACATAAAGAAGTTTTGAAACATCCTCCATCACTTCAGGAGTAACCATTTCGGGTGTATCCCCGGGCTGATGGTAGTATACGGGTTTCAGCCTTCCGGTGATCCCTATTCCAAGGGTCGGTATGCCGGCTCTGCTGAAAATGATACCATCGCTTCTGGGTCTCCCGTAATTATCACTTGCCTCCGATGTTCGCATATCCCTGTGGAGGTATTCCCGATTCGCCTCCTCAAAAAACCGATAGATCCCCGGATAATTCTTCCCGGAACCGATGAAGAATCCCGTACCGTTTCCAACCATATCGAGGTTAATATAACAGAGGGTCTTTTCCCAGGCAAACCTGGGATGATCGATATAAAACTGACTGCCGAGAAGGCCCACCTCTTCACCACCGATGAACAGGAACATAACAGATCTCTTCAATGGTATTCCCGATAGTGCCATGGCTTTTGCAGTACCAAGTATATCGGCTATACCACTGGCATTGTCAAGAGCTCCGGGAAGGAGTACACCGCAATTGCCAACACCGTCAAGGTGTCCTCCTATTATTATTACCTCATCTTTCAGTTGGGGATCCGTTCCTTCAATAATACCTATAACATTACATACCCGGCCCTCTGGATGCCAGGTCGTTTCCGCCTGAATTGTAAAAATGACTCCGGTACCAAATGAACGCGGCTTCATCGACTCATTGATCTTTTCTAATATCTCTTCATTGGATGTTCCCGAACCGGCAAAAATATCGTTCAGGGGTTCCCTGCCAATACCACACCAGATAAAGTCCGGATCATAGGAAATATTCGGATTGGCATGTGTTCCGTCAATATACAGCATACCCGCTGCTCCATGCTTTACCGCATTTTCAAGCTTATACTGGTGATAACAATATTGAACCCATCGTGCGTATTCCGGGTTTCCAGCATCCTTGTACGGAACATCCCTGTTCATCAGTACGATCTTTCCACTTACATCAATCCCTTTATAATCATCATAGTTATGTTCAGGAGCAGAGACTCCATAACCGATATAAACTACCTCTGCCGTGATTTCCCCATTCGCTGATGTCATTCCCGGGAAAAACTGGTCCGGGAATGTATAGTATTTCTTTATGACGTTTCCTTCACCGGCGGGAATATGCATGTACAGGCTCCCCGTTTCATGAACCTCGTTGTAACCCTTGTCAAACCATTGAAAATAACTGCCATTATCGCCACCGGGTTTGATTCCCCATTCACGAAGGTTTCTTGCAACCCACTCTGAAGCAGCAATATACTCCGGAGAACCGGAAAGCCGTCCGTTGTATTTGGGGGAGGATAGTTCGGTTACCCAGTCAAGGGCATCCTTACTGGTTATCAGATGAAATTGCTTCATCAGCGCATCCCCGAATTCGTCCTGGGCAACCGCAACCGGAGACAAGAACCCAGGCAGGGACATTAACAGAATGGTTAGGGCTGGATATTTCATGCGATCTGTTTATGTTTTGGTTTGAATTGTTAAAAATAACAGGAAAAATCCAAACAGGGAAAATACGAATTTCTTCCCTTTTTCCTTGCTTTTTTGTGTTGAATAGCTTAGTTTATTATCATGAAAAATGATTAAATCCTAATCAAGATTAAAACTTATGGGAAAATATGACAGATTCTGCCAGAGTTGTGGCATGCCGATGGACCAGGATCCGGATAAAGGCGGCACAAACCAGGACGGTTCCAAATCAGAAAAATATTGCAGTTACTGTTTTGAGAACGGTGCGTTCCACGACGATTTCAAGACGTCAAAAGAGATGGTGAAATTCGTGAAAGGGAAGCTGAAGGAACAGGGACATGGACCCCTGAAACGCTGGTTCTATACATCCCATATTTCACAGCTGGAACGATGGAAGAGTTAGGCCGGATTTTGCCTGCCTGCAATTCCTGAGAGGATATTTGTCGAAAGGTATATCCGGGTTATTATCAATCGTTTTTAGACACAGGGATATTTCAACGATTTACCTGAATGAACGACAAGTCCTGCATGGAAGCCTGCAGGAAAAATCGATCTCGTAAAACGAACATCTTTGTTCGTTGGTCTTAAAGCGTAATCCCGATTATAATCAACAATGCGGATTTCGCAGGGGGATCGTTGCAGGCAATGAATTCCAAAGCGGTCATTAACCCTTTGGGTTTGCCAAAAAGGTTCATTTACAAGGATTGTGGAATGGATAACAGTTCCGTTAAGGATTTGTAAAAATTCCCTTGGGAATATGCATACATACCAGCATATGCGGGACATCGACGACTTCGGCAATATGAAGGTCTCCGGCAAGGGAGCATAAAGCATAGGCATCGGTTCGGTCCAGTCCGCGTACGTCAGCCAGGTAGTCAACCATGTACCTTACCGCTTTTTTTGCTGCAATATCCAGTGTTTCACCGAAAGCCGTTACGGCATAATAATCATCCGTTTCGTACTCCGGTTCGGTAATCTTTCTGTTTTTTACAACTTTTACTTCATAAATGATCCGGGAGGGTGCCTCAATGGCTGTTCCGCATACCTCCCCCAGGCCCTGGACCGCATGAAGATCTCCGATTGAAAAAAGAGCTCCCTCTACAAAAACCGGGAAGTAAACGGTTGTACCTTCAGTCAAATATGGGTTATCCATGTTTCCTCCGTTTGCCCGGGGCGGGATAGTGCTCAGCATCTCTTCACCGGCAGGTGCCACACCCATTACCCCGGGAAAAGGCCTGAGAGGAATTTTGATGTTTTCATCGAAAAGGGCGAATGAATCCCCTTTTTCAAACCGGAAAAGTTTCAGGTATGGTTCGGTGAATTCCTCGCTCAGGAAGCCGAATCCGGGTATAATTGAATTCCATCCATAATCCAGAACCTCTATCTTATGCAACTTGACCGCAAGGATATCACCCGGTTCGGCGCCTTCAACAAATACAGGCCCTGTAAGGGGATGAATCTGATCAAAATCCAGATCCGCAAGATCCTCCACCTCCGTATCCGATGTTACCTGGCCATCACTGGCTTCTTCCGTGTATACTTCAATAACGGAACCATCCGGAACAGTAAGTACAGGGGTAATGGTATTGCTGAATTTATTGTGGGTCTGGTCCCCGGAAAGTGTAAATTGAGGTTCCGGAATATCCGTCTCAGCCTGTTTTTCAGTTACTTGCCCCTCATCTGACGGGGTTACACAACCTGCTGCATGCAAAATTATCAGGGAGGCTATAAACATCTTTGAAAATTGATAATGCTGTTTCTTCATGGCAACTTTTTTTATTAACTATTTGTTTATGAAACGAAGGAATTTGTGACTATTCATACCGGAGGTTCTCTGCTGCATTAGTCATGGATGCTTTTACCACCAGCCCGGTGATAGTGATTCCTGTTGTCAGGAATGCAATAAGAAACGGGATAATAAAGATCCAGACAGTCAGATCCATCCGTTCGGTAAATGATTCCAGCCAATATCTTAATCCGAAGAGGCAAACCGGTACTGAAATCAGCATGGCGATGAAAATCATTTGCAGGAACTCTCTGGTAAAAAGAGCAAAAATCTGCCCGGGTCGTGCACCCAGGATTATTCGTATACTGAACTCCCTGGTTCGCTGGATAATCATGAACGTTGTCAATCCAAGGATTCCCAGAACAGTAACCAGTATGGCAAGGATAGCAAAAATGGCAACAATGTTACCAAGCAGTTTATCCCCTTTATATTGCTGATTATAATAGGTTTCCAGCATGAAATAATCGAACGAATTATCCGGGAAAAACGAATCGAAGAGATCCCGGACTTCTTCCAGTGTCCTTCCGGGATTCTCTTCCTTGATTTTCATGGCAAAATGTCCTCTTTGCCCCCAGCCGTCAGGCATCAGCCGGTAAATATGGGGCTCGAAAGCTTGTTTCGGTGACTGCTGATGATAGTCTTTCATTACCCCGATAATATTGTATATAACCCCCCAGTAATCAACCCTGCCGGACAATGCAGATTCCGGATCCGGAAATCCCATCCAGCGTACGGCTGTTTCGTTTAATACCAGGGCAGCAGAATCGGAAGGAAAATCCCGTGAATAACTCCTGCCTGCAACAAATTCAACCTCAAAGACTTCCGGAAATTCATAGTCAATCCCGACAATCTGGTAGTTTTTGCTTTCATCGGAACCAACCCGGTATATCCCGCCGTTATCCCAGAAAATTTGTTTGCCCGGTACTTCGGTAATAAAACATGCCTGCTCAATTCCCGGAATTTTTCTCATTTCCTCCTTAAAGGTAACTACCCTGGCAGGATATAGCTTATCGAAAACCCTGGGGGCTCTCAGCACGGCTATCCTTTTGATATTTATGTTCAGTTCCTGGTTTCTCATGAAACGGATCTGTCCGAATATGGCAAGTGTCCAGGTGATAAGAATAATGGACAGGAGAAACTGAAAAACAACCAGTGATCTGCGCAGGTTGATACCCCGGGTATAACTTCCTTTTATTCCACGCAGGAAAACAATGGGTTTAAATGATGTCAGAATGATGGCCGGATATAATCCTGAAAGCAGGATGCCGGATACGAACAGTACGCCGAGGATAATCCAGAACCAGGTCTGATGCATGATCTGTTCCTCAAACGGGGTCATGGTAAGTTCTGAGAATACCGGTAACAGGTACTTTATCAAAATCAGAGATGCAACCAGGGCAAAGAAATTCAGTATAATGGTTTCTATGTAAAACCGGGTTATCAAAGCAAGACGGCTTGAACCTGCAACCTTATGCATACTCACCTCTTTTACCTTGGTTAATGACCGCGCTGTGGTCAGGTTGATGTAGTTAATCCATGCAATAAGGAGTACGAGCAAAGCTATGATTAACAAGAAATTAACAGTATCACGGTTCCCATTCACCTCGTATTCCTGCATGAAATGTGAGGTAAGGTGAATATCGGCAAGGGGTTGTAACGGGAGTTCACAGGTCAGGTTGTAGCTCTTCAGTGTCTCTCCGAATTCTGCATCGACAAGTGCCGGCAGTCTCCCGGCGAAGACACCAGGATCTGCACCCTCTCTGAGCCGGAGATAGGTAAAGAATCCTGTATATCCCCATGCCTCCTCAATCCAGTCACCAAACATTGAAACAAGATTCGGGTAGGAGAGGAATATGTCACATTTAAGGTGAGAGTTCTCAGGCATATCTTCATATATCCCGGTAACCATATATTCTGTTTTCTGATCAACACGTATGGACTTTCCAACCGGATTCTCGTCGCCGAAGTATTTGTGTGCCGCCGATTGTGACAGAAATGCTGTGTTCGGTTCACGGATCCCGTTCACCGGATCACCTTCAGTGAAAGGCCATTTGAAAATCTCAAAAATTTCAGGCTCCGCAAAAAATACCCTTTCCTCCAGGAATCGATTCTGCTCATAGGTGATCAGTACCGGGAAACGGTATATCCTGGCTACCTGCTCCACATCAGGATATCTCTCCCTGATCCTCAGTCCTGCAGGAGGGCAACAAGATGCAAACCGGACAGACTCTCCATCTGCACTGGTGCGTTCATACCGCAGCCGGTAAATTCGTTCATATGCGGGATAAAACCGGTCATAGCTCCTTTCGCTATGTACGTAACTCAGAAGAATCAAACCAGTGGACATACCGATAGCCAGACCCGCAAAATGGATTACCGAAAACAGTTTGTTTTTAACCAGGCTGCGGAATGCAATTATTAAATATCTGTATATCATTAAGTTATAAATAGAAGGCCACGGCTGTGACCTGGATGAATGAGACTACTTTAAAGTTATTCAATTTGTTCTAAATACCAAAGGAGACATCGACTGTTACAGAGTAATGAAAGGATCTGTCAAACCCGGATGGTGAACAAAAATGGTGCGAAACCGTTATTTAATGTAAAATAATGATCATGAAGACAGTGTTGCATAAAGCAGAGTCAAGGGGACATGCCAGTCATGGCTGGCTGGATACATACCATACATTCAGTTTTGCGAATTACTATGACCCTGAACGGATCCGGTTTGGTGTTTTACGGGTGCTGAATGATGATATGGTTGCTCCGGGAATGGGCTTTGGAACCCATCCGCACGATAATATGGAGATCATTACCATACCACTTGAAGGTGCCCTGGAGCATAAAGACAGTATGGGTAACAGTTCTGTGATCAGAACCAACGATATCCAGGTAATGTCTGCTGGAACCGGTATCTCTCATTCGGAATATAATAACAGCAAAGAAAAGCATGTTAGTTTGCTGCAAATTTGGATATTTCCGCGGGAGAAGAATGTAGAGCCGCGGTATGACCAGGTAACCTTAAATCCGGAGGACAGGAAAAACAAATTGCAGCAGGTCCTGTCTCCGAACCCCGGGGAGTACGGTGTATGGATACACCAGGATGCCTGGTTCCATCTGGGTGATTTTGATTCAGGGAAGTATACCGAATACCAAATCAAAAGACCTGAAAATGGTGCATATTTATTTGTTATAGAAGGGGATATGGTAGTCAATGGCAGGGAGTTAACTAAAAGGGACGGTTACGGCATCCGGGAAGCGGAAATAATAAAAATAACTGCCCTGAGTGATTCCAGATTCCTGCTGATGGATCTTCCAGTTAAGTAATCCCGACGATGTGATTTTTGAAGTCTTATGATCCTCCCTGCCTGCCAGCCACAGGCTGGTAAACGGGCAGACAGGCTTCTCCGTCAGCCTGCGGATTCGGACTTCCCATGCATAGTCGGCCTTGTCCGACGAAGTCAGGGGACGAGATGTGTGGTTTAACCTGCCAGGCCGGCAGGCTGGTTCCCCTAAGCATGCTGCGGAAATAAGAATCCTGAATTTATTCTGGGTTTTAATACCAATCTATTGATTCCATAGCTTCCCGGGTACTGCTTTACTACTAAATCGTTTAGCTAAAATCGAGTTCATACATAATGTGGGCAGGTCGACATCGGGTCGTACATATAGGATTGCATTGCCCGATTCGTAAGAGAAGACTTGCTTTCCCGTTGCCTGTCGGGATCTGATAAGTATAGCCACGTAAGGAGTGACTTGTTTTTAACATGAGTATAAACATCAAATAACCCGTCGAACAGCCGGTTCAGCCGATCGGGAGGCAAACGCCTATCCGGAACGATTCATACGCTTTACGGTGGCATAAAAACCATATAACAAGCTGTAGAAAAATGAAATAACATTAAACGATCTGCCGGCTTGCAATCGTAAATGTATTCTGGACTGAAATTAAAAAGAAGATCCGGAACCTATTCAGTTCTGGGTTGTGTTACAATACCCGAATACCACCACCAACTCAGGAGTCCGGCAAACAGGATTCCCAGTATTCCACCGCCTGTAGCTGACGGAACAGATGATATGATTATGTCTTCAAGGATCCCAAATATTATAAAAACAGCAGCAATAACAGGGATCCACTCAAAATGGTACCGGATATACAGGATATATATTCCCAGCATCATCAAACCCAGAAAAAGACCCGAAACCAGCCAGAATAGATAATTTTCAAGTGAACTGGCCTGTAAAACTATTCCCGTGAGAACGGTCAGGATTCCAAACGGTATTCTTGATTCCGACCAGCCTTTGGTAAATGTGTGGAGTCCGAAGCATATGACGTATAAGAACCCGGTTATGGCTATTAATTTTTGGATGTCACCTATCCCTGTGTCCAGGATGGGTATGATTGAATTTGCAGCCTGATAACTGCCCCAAAAAGGAGCCGATTTAACTTCAAATCGTGAGAAAATCGCAAGAAGCCCCATCAATAAAATTCCTAAACCGATTGCCCTGAGCCTATTATATTTATCGGTAACTAGCGGTTGTACCAGATTTGCCGACATACCCCCAATTATACCGAGTCCGGCAGAGGAGAAAATAGCTCCGATAAAAAGAGAGATGATCAGCATGGTAATAAAGTTCCGGAGTGGTAAGCTGGTCTGGTAATCGTACATCAGGGTATGCCAGCTCAGGTAACTGTTAAGGATAAACAGGAGAAAGAGGCCGATACTGAAAAATAGAAACAGCCTGATTGAAAATCTTTTGCGGGTCCACCGGATAATACCCAGTATAATACCCAGAATTACCACTGCAATCGGAAAAACAGTTCCGACCGTTCGTATAATATTTCTCCTGCTCTGAAGGTCATTATAATTTCGTTCCCATTCTTCAGGTATATGCACGAACGATGCGTATGAAACAACCTCATCCCCGTGAATTGAAACCCTGTACCTGCCCTGGCCCTGGTCAAGTGTATAGTTCAATGTATCGGCATAGACAAAGGTCCAGTTTCTCCTGTTTTCAAGCTGCTCCGGAGTAACGGAAATCTCTTTCAGATCGTTCCTTTCCATTTTGAAAATATCAAGCAATACCGAATCTGTCAGAGACTGTGCCTCTTCCTGCTCCAGCACAGCGCCTTCCCGTTTTTCGGGAATCCGGTGGTAAACATTAAGTACATTACCCTCGACATCGACAACCGAGCTGTACTCTTCCGTACGTTCCTCAACCTCGCCTGTTGTTTTTACCAGCCTGACAAGCCAACTCGGTGGATTGAGGAAAGTCCCCAGATATTCTTCATAATTATCCCGTCCACCTTCAAGCCATATAAACCTGTGTTGAAGACTTACCTGGTCGGTTATGCCGGTCAGAATTCTCCATTCTTCCGGATTTATTTCGAATTCTTCCTCCAGGGCTGTAACGGCAATTTCAATTGCATCTTCTCTTGAAACCCGGAGATCAGGTGCATCACTGGTAAATGGTGTAAAAATTATCCATAAAGCAATACCTGCAATTCCGGCAGGGATCAAGGCTTGTATAAAGGTTCTGCTTTCCGGTTTAATAGGAATTTTTGCCGGGGCTTTCTCTTTTCCCGCCAGTTTCGGCCTCCATGCCCCGTTTCTGAGCTCATCGGGTAAATTCGTCCACTTTTTGTTTTTCACCAGGTAATAAAGTACCAGCCAGAGAGGAATAAAAAGGAACAAAAGCACCATTATCCGGTCGATCCAGATCCCGGGAGAACCGGCAGCCCATAAGGGAAGTGAAAACCAGAAGACATCAACGGCAAAATGAGCAATTATCACCGGGATCAGCCCGTAACCTAAATATATCAATCCGATAACAGCAAAAGGGATAATCATTTCCAGTACCCGGGCATAGGAAGGTTGTTGTGGATAGTTGGCATGTCCTGCTCCGAATATGACGGTCTGGAGCAGGAGAACCAGTATAATCCAGAAATTTCTATACTTCGATTTACGTGTAATAATTACTATCCCTGCCAGTGGAATGGCCCGGCATAGGGCTTCTTCCCAGAATCCTGCCTGGAGGGAAATTGAGATTGAATTGAACCAGGGTACATGACTCGCCAGAATATTGGGATCCGATAGATTTCCGGCAGGACTCCACCATCCGAACCGTTTGGTTACAACGTAAAAAAGTACATCAATTCCTACGATAACCGCTGCGAACAGATAGCCGGCGGATGTCTGACCGAGCAGCGACAGGGAACCTCCCGACCGGTTACCCCAGGCTTTCCACAATTGAACATGATTTGGAAATGCTTCGCGATCCATGCCTTCCGCCGCAATAAATGTGATGGAAAAAACCGCTCCCAAACCGACGGCTCCCAATAAGCCGGCTAAAACTAGATTGCCGATGAAAGTGCTGGCCGAAGTGGAGGTATTATAACCAAACCATGATAACGGGAGGTCGTTAAGCGGAACCAGGAAGACTGAACCCAGCGCAATCAGGAACCCCCATATAACTGCCTTTTTCCAGATAATCCGCCGTCGACGTAAAAGGAAAAATAATCCTGTTACTCCTCCGATTCCGTAAATTACGATCAGACCTATTGATCCGAATGAAGCAATCGTATCATTTCTGGAACGCATTTCGGAATATCTCAGGTAAAACTCCTCGGGGATCTTGACGTAATGATTTACCGCGGTAAGCTTATCCCCACTAACCGTTAGCCTCAACCTGTATTTCCCATC
>CP070687.1:2366950-2379195 GCA_020353115.1 Bacteroidales bacterium | reverse complement strand
GATCTTATCCGGGAATTGGGAGAAATTTATGAACTCCATCCGCTACTCCTGGAAGATGTTGTGAATACTGCCCAACGTCCGAAACTGGAGGAATTCGACAATTGCCAGTTCATTGCCATGAAAATGCTCCATTACAACGAAAAGGAGGAAATGGTGCAGGCAGAACAGTTAAGCATTGTCATCGGACAGGATTTTGTCGTTACATTCCAGGAGCGGCCGGGCGATGTGTTCGAACCGGTACGGGAAAGAATCCGAAAATATAAGGGACGGATCAGGTCGGTCGGAAATGATTATCTCGCATATGCCCTGATCGATACCGTGATCGATAACTATATCTACCTTATCGAACACATCGGTGTAAAGATCGAAGACTTGGAAGAGAAAATCCTTGAGAATCCTAAACCGGAAATCCTGCAACAGATAAACACATTCAAACAGGAGATCAGTTTCCTCGGCAAGGTGATCCGGCCCGTCAGGGAGCTGGTAAGCAGGTTAGCCAGGACGGAATCGGACCTCTTACACAGGAAAACTATGCCCTTTATTAAAGATTTGTATGACCTGATCACACATTCCACGGAAACCATCGATACTTACAGGGAGATCCTGTCAGACTATCTGAACATTTACCATACGGGTCTCAGCAACAGGATCAATGAGGTAATGAAGGTTCTGACGATCTTTGCTGCCATTTTTATCCCGCTGACTTTTATTGCAGGTATATACGGAACCAACTTCGATTATATACCCGAACTCGGATTCCGGTATGCCTATTTTATCATGTGGGGAGTTATAGTAATCGTAGCCATAATTATGTTGCTCTATTTCAAAAGAAAAAAGTGGTTCTAGATCCGGCTGTGTCACCCTGTCGATCCCCGGCAGTACCGGGGCTTTTATCCGGAGAAATAACCGTACCGTGAGACTGTGATGAAAAATATCTAAATTCACCAGTATAAAATAACATGACCATGGGATCACTCAACTTTTTATCTGCCCTTACGGAATTCCTGGATCAGTATCCGTTCGTCAAATATGGTATTGTAGTTATCATTTCATTCTTACTGGCATTCATTCTCTCCAAACTTACCAAAAGGGCTATCAGGATCACTTCCCGCAAACTGGATGTTGACCAGACCACCACAAGTTTTATCAGCAATGCCATCAGCTTTCTGTTCTACATTGGGGCTTTAATCGTAATTTTCTTCTCTATTCCACAACTCAGATCCCTGGGGGTAACCCTTTTTGCCGGGGCCAGTATTGCAACCGCTCTGATACTTTTTGCTTCCCAGCAGGCTTTCTCAAATATCATCAATGGAATTTTCATCGTTATCTTCAAACCATTCCGGGTCGGAGATATTATTAAGATCGGAGAACTTAGTAACGGAACGGTTGAAGATGTTACCCTTCGCCATACGGTTATCCGGGATTTTGAAAACAGGCGCGTTGTTGTTCCCAATTCCCAGATCGGTTCCGACATCATCATCAACTCAAATATCACCGATCAGTTGATACGGAATTTTGTCGAGTTCGGTATCAGCTATGATTCGGATATAAATAAGGCATTCCGCATCATCCAGGAAGAAGCCCAGAAGCATCCTGGTTTTATCGATAACCGGACGCAAGAAGAAAAGAAGAAGAATGTTCCACCTGTACTTGTAAGGGTGATTGGTTTCGGGGATTCATCGGTAAACTTACGCTCCTATGTATGGTCAAAAGATCATAACAGCGGGTTTGCCATGAAATGCGATCTTTATAAATCCGTAAAAGAACGGTTCGATAAAGAGGGGATCGAGATCCCATTTCCTTACCGAACCATTGTTTATAAGAAGGATATCTGAATGTTTTTCCTTTTCGAAATCTGTCTGATGGCAACGATCAGCCGGAGGGAGCGTTAGTCTCTTTTCGGACCGGTGCTGCCCGGTTTGCCGATCGAATCCCTCATTCCGGTATCCGCTTCGATATTTTTCATTCTCAGATAATCCATGATACCCAGATTCCCCTGGCGGAATGCTTCTGCCATTGCCAGCGGGACCTGGACTTCCGCTTCAATCACCTTGGCCCTGGCTTCCTGTGCTTTGGCTTTCATCTCCTGTTCAAGGGCAACAGCCATAGCCCTTCTTTCTTCCGCCTTCGCCTGTGCAATATTTTTATCCGCATTTGCCTGGTCCATTTGAAGAACGGCCCCTATGTTCTTTCCAATATCGATATCAGCAATATCAATGGATAGAATTTCGAATGCGGTACCAGCGTCCAGCCCTTTTTCAAGGACCAGTTTTGAAATAGAATCGGGATTCTCAAGTACGGCCTTGTGTGAATTGGATGAGCCGATGGATGAAACGATCCCTTCACCAACCCGGGCCAGAACGGTCTCCTCCCCTGCTCCACCAACCAGCTGCTTGATATTGGCTCTTACCGTTACCCTCGCTTTGGAAATCAGCTGGATACCGTCTTTGGCAACAGCAGTGACCGGAGGTGTATCTATAACCTTCGGATTTACAGACATCTGCACCGCCTCAAACACGTCACGGCCTGCCAGGTCAATGGCCGTTGCCATCTGAAAGGGCAAATCGATATTCGCTTTGGAAGCGGAAACCAGTGCATGGACAACCTGAGGGACCCTCCCTCCGGCAAGATAATGAGCCTCAAGGTCATCCCTCTGAAGGATCAATCCGGCCTTTGTACCTTCAATCAGTGCACCCACAACAATGGACGGGGGAACTTTTCTCCACCTCATAAAAATCAATTGCAACAGGGAGATCTTTACTCCCGAAACCAGTGCCTGAAACCACAATCCGATCGGAATAAAATATAGGATGATCCAAAGGAGGATCAACGCTCCGACAATTATTACAATATATAATCCGATTCCTGTCATGTTCAATTAGGTTTTTAGTTTAACAATAATTTTATTACTCAATACTTTTACAACTTCCACCGTTGATTTCTGATCTATAAATTTGTCTTCTGATTTTGCCTCGTAATACTCTCCGTTAACGATCACTTTCCCCATCGGATTAAGACGGGTAACCGCTTCGCCAACATCTCCTTCTTTTACCTTCGGGACCTCTTCCTTCACGATATTCACCTTGCTGTCAATTTGGGTCTTCAGCATTATCCTGTTCCATGTCTTTGTTTTCAAAACAAAATAGACGGTTAAAAAAGCAACCACAGCCGTTCCGATCAGCACATAGTTGCCAACCGCCGTTCCATGGTAGTGGTAAGCCATTATCACACCCCCGATCATCAGGATCGCACCCCCGATACCGGCAATGGTTATTCCCGGAACCAATAGAAACTCTATGAGAAACAAGATGATACCCAGGAGTATCAAAAATATGATCAGCGTTATTGACATAAAACGGGCAGATAAGTTAACAAAATTACTATTATGCTCCGGTTTATATACCGGTGTTCGATTCATTCGATACGGGCAATCAGTTCCCTTTCAGTCAGACGATCTTTCATTTGCTTCAAATCGGAAAAGCTCCCTTTCCTAACCCGGCAACTCCCTTTATAATGGGTAATATATGTACATTGTTCTGCCTGGATAGTATCCATCATACAAGCATCCATTAACGATTCAATTACGTAATCAAAGCTATGGATATCATCATTGTATAATGTAAGGAAACGGATCCTTTCCTTACTGTCTTCAATTCTTGGGTCGGTTTTGGATTTCTCTTTCATTCCCCTTCTGCTGATTTTCAC
Organism: Bacteroidales bacterium; assembly: GCA_020353115.1. Classification (GTDB taxonomy): domain Bacteria; phylum Bacteroidota; class Bacteroidia; order Bacteroidales; family VadinHA17. Next base: position 2,375,490 of record CP070687.1, on the reverse strand, counting down.
TGTTGGGTTCACCGATTGGAATCACGGATTATCCGGTTGCCTATAAAAGCCAGTGTTACCAAACCTTCAAGGCCTTTCGAACCCAGTATTCGTTTTTGTGTTTCTGCTTCCTCAAAAGTAAGAAAATTTCCAATTGTAAAGATATACTCTCCCTCTATATTCTTCAAATATTGTATCCTCAGGTTACCTGTTATTTCCTGGTAGGTATTTAATCTTTCCCTGGAGAGGCGGTCGGGAAAAAACCCCAGCAGGATCCTGTAAACCGGATTTTCCCGGTTCCGGGACTTTTCATTTCCGCCCTGGATTGCCCCCCTCGTCCCTTCTCCTGTTCCGTATATCTCCTCAAGCTCTTTTGCCCTCAATAGAGTAATCTTCCGTTCCTGGAAATGGGCAACAATGAAGGCATCATTAAACCCGACACTTTTTACCTCAGGTAAGGCTTTTTCAGCATCATCTGAATTTCTGAATAATCCTGCATAATAGCGAATGAATCCTTTTTCAGGATCGGTTTCAGCAGAAACGGGGAACAGTTTACCGAAAAAATCGGGTGAAACCGGATTACGGAATGCACCTATCTGGATACGGTACACGACACCGCCCGGAAGCATCCTGTCCAATGGTATAGGATCCCATTCCGAGTAGGGATAAAAGGATTGCCTGTTCATGCCGTACTCCAAAGGAATACTCTGATACCTGGGATCGGGTGCTGCTACGGTATTGCCTTCCGCTAAAACCGGCTCCTTACGATCCGCTGAGAGCTTCTCCCTGATCAATTCTTCGGTAATAATCGTTTTTTCCTTCTCCTTCACCTTTTCACCGGCGGTATCCGTATCTTCCTGATTTACTTCTTTCTGTAACTTTCCACTAACAGGCTCTTCATCCATCCCGGTTTTCCCGCCGGTAACCGTAAGCATCTCCTGCTCGGGGACAGGTAATATTCCTGCCAGTGTTGCATAACCTCTTTTCTGATTTTCCACAGCAATCAGTTCATAGGCATTCGCTTCAGCCAGTTTGTCGTATTTATTCTCTTTTCCTGAAATGTCTTTCGCCTCATCCTGAAGCCTAAGCGCCTGGTCATAACTTCTCAAAGCCTGCCTGTGGTATTCTTCTGCAATGGACTTCCGTTCATCTTCAATTGCAATAGTACTCAGGGCAAGAATCTTGTCTTCGAAAATCCTGAATATTCCGCTATTTACTTCCTGGTATTTTATTATTGCATCATATTTCGTTGCAAGAATACGGTTTTCCAATTCGCGAATATTTGCCATTGCCCGGTTACGTTCCCTTTTATTCCTGGCTCCGCTTACCTTCAATTTCTGCTGGTCAAGCTCCCCCTGGAGTCTGGCAGCATCCCTCATGTTTTGAATGGCACTTCTGTTTGTTCTGTCAAGGTCATCCAAAATAAAGGTATCATCACCGGTCAAAAGGATGCTGAGATGAGTCTGAAAGTAGGTTTCATCATATACCTGACGACCGAGCATTGCTCCGGGAGCAAGGTTAAATTCTTCCGCCAGCAGGGAGCTTATTTCATCCGGTTCAAGCTCCTCCCCGAAATATGAACGGTTCATAAATACCGGCTGCTCCTCTTCCATCTGCCTGATAATCTCATATTTTTCATTGGCCTCGTCCTGGAGTGAGGATGCAACTCTTTCCAGATCCCGGATTTCCTCTTCAACCGATTCTCTTTCTTCATCATCAGCCAGATCCTGCATAGTGTTCCGTTTCTGATTGGCAATCCTTCGAACCGAATCCGCACCCGCCTGGAATTTCAATGCCTCACCAACCAGAATGTCATATGATGATTCAGGAATATCTTCACGCTGGCTGATTTCACCTTCGGCCGATACCTTCCACTCCCCGGGGATGGCCTTTTTCCTGCATAGATCAATCATCCTTACCGTTTCCCTGTCCCGGATCTCATTTTTATCTCCATAATCGCTGAATCTTTCATAATACCGAATGGCTTCATTGAAATTTTGCTGAATATGAAAAGCTTTCCCAAGATAGTAATAGACATTCCGGGGTACGTTTTTTAAAGAGGCAAGCTGCAGCTGCCGGATTGCCGTTTCAAGATCGATCATTAACTCAACCATACTTACACCGGAATAGTAATTGAAAACAGGATCCCTGGGATATTTGTTTATCAGTTCCCGGAAATAAGACAGCCCGTTCCTGTAATCCATTTTTTCGAAATGAAAAACTCCGCGGTCAAATATTTCTTTATCTGTACCTGAAAGGTCCTGTGCATAGGACGAACAAAATAAAGGGAACAGGAGAAGAAGGGAAATAAAAAATATTTTCTGAAATTGTTCTGGCATTTTTATATCATTTATTGAATCCATATTAAGTCGTACAATACGTCCTAAGTTCAGGTTATTAGACACAGTCTGGTCCTGTTCTCTTTGCTAAAACGATTTTTCATCTTTCGTTTCCGGTATGAACCCTGCCAATCCTTTGCTTCGGTAAAATCTGTTAATAAAGTTTCCAAAAAAGATCAGGTTCAAGGTGTCCTTAATTCATGTAAACTTCGTAATTTTACCAAAATTAACAAAAGATAACGGTAAAATGACACATTTGAAAGTGGGTGATCCTGCTCCGGTTTTCAGTGCAAAAGATCATAACGGGAATCCCGTCCATCTCGGGTCGTTGAAGGGGCAAAAGGTCATTCTGTTTTTCTACCCGAAAGACAATACTCCGGGTTGCACGGCTGAAGCCTGCAGTCTTCGTGACAATTATACAGAGCTCATTAACCGTGGTTTTACCCTTATAGGTATCAGTCCCGACAGTGAAAAGTCACACCGGAATTTCAGCAGTAAATTCAGCCTGCCCTTTCCGTTAATTCCTGACCAGGAAAAGAAGATCCTGCAGGATTATGGTGTATGGGGAGAAAAGAAAATGTACGGGAAATCCTATATGGGTGTGCTTCGTACAACTTTCATCATCGGTGAGAAAGGGAAGATTGAAAGAATAATCGAAAAGGTAAGAACGGGGGATCATGCACAACAGATCCTTGAGGAATCGTCCGGTTAATATCCAAGAGGATAATCATCCGTATGGTACATTGCAGCATCCCTTAAAATATTACTATCCGCAAACAAAATTAACACGAACGATATCATGGATAACGAAAACAACGATACCACAAGCAAGGAGAAGTTGAAAGCATTGCAGCTTACGCTTGATAAAATTGAAAAAGGATATGGTAAAGGGACCATCATGAAGATGGGTGATAAAGCGATTGCAGATGTTCCTTCCATTCCCTCCGGATCAATTTCACTGGATCTGGCGCTTGGTATTGGCGGATATCCCAAAGGAAGGGTAATAGAGATATACGGGCCCGAAGCATCCGGAAAAACAACGCTTGCCATACATGCCATTGCCGAAGCCCAGAAAAGAGGCGGAATTGCAGCCGTGATTGATGCAGAGCATGCATTTGACCGGTTTTATGCTGAAAAACTGGGGGTGGATATTGAAAACCTGCTTATCTCCCAACCCGATAACGGAGAACAGGCTCTGGAGATTGTTGATCATCTAATCCGTTCCGGTGCCATTGATGTTGTCGTTATTGATTCCGTCGCCGCACTGACTCCAAAAGCAGAGATAGAGGGAGAAATGGGAGATTCCAAAATGGGACTGCAGGCTCGCCTTATGTCCCAGGCCCTGCGGAAACTTACAGCCAACATAAACAAAACCAATACCTGTTGTATTTTCATTAACCAGTTGAGGGAAAAAATTGGCGTTATGTTCGGCAACCCGGAAACTACTACAGGAGGAAATGCCCTGAAATTTTATTCATCCGTCCGTGTCGATATAAGGAAGATCGGTCAACTGAAGGAAGGTGAGGAAATTGTCGGAAACCGCACCCGGGTGAAAATAGTAAAAAACAAGCTGGCACCTCCATTCAAAAAAGCCGAGTTTGATATCCTTTACGGAGAAGGGATCTCACGTATAGGAGAAATTATCGATCTGGGTGTAGATCATGAAATCATAAAAAAGAGCGGGTCGTGGTTCAGCTATGGCGATACGAAGCTGGGCCAGGGACGTGACGGGGTAAAACAAATCCTTGCTGACAATCCGGAATTAACAGAAGAACTGAAGGAGAAGATTATTTCTGCCATTGCTTCGCCCTCCCCGAACTAGGCAGATACTGAATGCAAATACCGGTCCCGGATCCCGCTTACAGATTCTGAGTGAAGATTCTGAAGATAAAACCATTGTATATACCTTTTAAAATCGTTAATTATGAGCCGAATTTATCTGATCTCAATCCTGGGATTCCTGATTTTATTCTTTTCCTGCACGTTTGAAAAGCCCCGGCCGGACATTCCGGGTGAAACCGAATTCGTTACCGAGCTGACCACACTTGAAAAAGAAGGAGGGGTGCTGACTCCGGAAATACTATGGAAGTTCGGAAGGGTAAGTGACCCGCAGCTATCCCCTGATGAAAAGACCATTATTTACACAGTAACCCGTTATGATGTCAAAACCAACACGAGTAATACCAATATTCTGTCGGTCAGTGCCGATGGAGGAGAGGCATCGCTGATCACATCCATGAAGGGAAGTGAATTTAACCAGCGCTGGCATCCGCAGGGACAGAAAATCGGGTTCCTGCATAACGATAGTACAGGCCTTCAGTTCTGGGAAATCAATACGGACGGAAGCAATCCCAGAAGAATCTCAAACTTCCCCGGGGGTATTAACAGGTTTGAATATTCACCGGATGGAAAGAATTTATTTTATACCCAGGATGTAAAACTGGATGAAACCCCGACCGAAAAGTTTGAAGACCTTCCGCTTGTTAACGTACGGATCATTGATGACCTGATGTACCGTCACTGGAACAGCTGGCATGATTATGCCTACAGCCACATATTCGTAACCGGATATGATGCAGATACCCTGGTCGAAGGTGAGGATATTCTATTCAATGAACCTTACGATACCCCGCTTTCACCCTATTTCGATCCGTCTGAAATAACCTGGAGTCCCGATTCGAAAAAGATTGCTTATACATGCAAAAAACTCAGGGGGAGAGAATATACCATCAGCACCAACTCGGATATTTACCTGTACGATATCGAATCGGGAGAAACCCGAAACCTGACGGAGGGTATGCCGGGATATGACAAATACCCCGTTTTCTCCCCCGACGGCAAGAAGATCGCCTATCAGAGCATGGAAACTCCCGGCTACGAGGCCGATAAGGATCGCCTGTTCCTGTATGACATTGAAAGCGGAAGAATGGATTATTTAACCAGGGATTTTGACCAGAATGTGAAATCCCTGACCTGGAACCCGGACGGTACCAGACTCTTTTTTATCAGCGGTATAAAAGCTACATACCAGATCTACTCCATTGAACCGGATACCAAAGAAATTTTACAGATAACCGAGGGAAAACACAATTATACCTCGCTGCTTCTTGCCGGCGAATCACTTATCGGGACAAAAATGTCCATGTCCATGGCAACCGAGATCTTTAAAATAAACCCGGAAACCGGAGAGGAAAAACAGCTTACCCATACAAACCAGAACATATACGATTATATAGAAATGGGTAACGTGGAAGAACGATGGATAGAAACCACGGATGGCAAGGAAATGCTTGTATGGGTAATTTACCCCCCGGGATTCGATCCCGAAAAGGTATATCCTGCATTATTGTACTGCCAGGGTGGACCGCAAAGCGCCGTAAGCCAGTTCTTTTCTTTCCGGTGGAATTTCCAGATTATGGCAGCAAACGATTACGTGATCATTGCTCCAAACCGCAGGGGACTGCCCACATTCGGAATCGAATGGAATGAGCAGATCTCCGGAGACTACGGAGGACAAAATATGAAGGATTATCTCAGTGCTGCAGATGCCCTGAAAAAAGAACCGTTCATCGATGAGAACAGCCTGGGAGCCGTCGGAGCCAGCTATGGAGGCTTTTCCGTTTTCTGGCTCGCAGGAAACCATAACAAACGCTTTAAAGTTTTTATTGCTCACTGCGGCATCTTTAACTTTGAAAGCATGTATGCATCAACCGAAGAGATGTTTTTCGTAAATCATGATTATGGCGGGGCCTACTGGGAAAAGGATAATAAAACAGCTCAAAAATCATATGCCACATCACCACATAAATTTGTTCAAAACTGGGATACGCCTATTCTGATCATTACCGGGGCCAATGATTTCAGGATTCCCTACACCGAGAGCCTGCAGGCATTCAATGCTGCACAACTGCTTGGTATCCCAAGTAAACTGCTCTTCTTTCCTGATGAAACCCATTTTGTGACCAAACCTCAGAACAGTATCCTGTGGCAACGTGAATTCTTTGCCTGGCTGGATGAATATCTGAAATGAAAACATCCTTCATTAAGGTAATTCAATATGAATTCCTGCCCTGGAGGTGTGGCTCTGTTACTGTTTCAAAGGCTATTATAATTGCAATACAGCAGCATTACAGTAGTAATTCAATTGTAATACGATAGTAAATCAGTTGTAATACTACAGTAAGAGTATAGTAATACAATAGTCATACGATTGTCATTCGGTTGTTATAACGAATGGCATTAAGTGGTAAATAAATTAACCTGAAAACAAATAAAAATGAAACAGGATACCGGCAGATTATTTATCGAAAATACGAAGTACAGGAATATGCTTCCTCCCCCCCAGCAAATGGGAAATGCCCAACCCCCTTTTGAAACAGAAAAAGCTCCCGGCCAGGAGTTGATCAAACTGCCAGAACCGGATTCACGCTTCGCAAAACCGATCGGACTTGCAGAGGCAATTAATGAAAGAAGAAGCATCCGGGAATACTCCGGGCACGCATTAACCCAAGAAGAATTAAGTTACCTGTTATGGTGCACACAAGGAGTGAAAACCTATATACCGGGGCAGGCTACATTCCGCACAGTTCCTTCTGCAGGCGCCAGGCATGCCCTGGATACCTACCTTCTTATAAATAAGGTTACCGGTTTATCAAACGGTTTATACCGGTATATGGCCATCGAACAAGGTCTGGTCCAGATTTCTGAGGAACCGGGACTGGCCGGTAGGATTGTAAGTGACTGCCTTGACCAGCTAATGGTAAAATCATGTGCCGTATGTTTTATCTGGGTCGCTGTGGTGGAGAGAATGAGCTGGAGATATGGAGAAAGGGGATTCAGATACCTGTTTCTTGATGCAGGTCATGTTTGCCAAAACCTTTACCTCTGTGCCCAGGCAGTCGGGTCAGGGGTATGTGCGATAGGCGCTTTTTCCGATGATGAACTGAATGATACACTCAATCTGGATGGGATAAACCGATTTGTGATATACCTGGCATGTGTGGGAAGAATAAAGGGTAAAGAATGAATATCCCGGGAGGTTCCTCTGTTTCGGTTTGGTTAATCTCCAGTGCCTGACCCTCAGGGAAAAGAACACCGGCCAGGACAATTCCGAAATCCGACGGTAACCTGGCCGGGCCGGTATTTTAGTAATCCCGGTAATGCAGGATCATCCAGCCGGTTTTAAACGGTTCAAAGCTTGTCAAGTACAGAAATGATCCGATCAACGTTCTCTTCAACAGGAGAATTTCCATCCAGCCAGTGTATGGTAATCTCTCTTTTTTCCATTCCACGAAACCAGGTCATCTGCCTCTTGGCAAACCGGTGAATGGCCGTTTCGAGTTTCTGATGCATTTCCTCCCGGGTATAGACGCCCTGCAAATATTTTGTAATAAACTTATATTCAAGCCCATAATAAATTAACCTGTCGGAATGAATCCCTGACCTGATGAGCCCTTTTACTTCATCGATCATTCCCTCCTTTAGTCTTCGCTCAAGTCGTTCGGAAATCCTCTTTCTCCGGATATCCCTTGCCACGTTTATACCAAACACCACCGGTTTTATTTCGGGAAATGCCGGATCAATCTCCGGGTGGGTGGAATAATAGGTAGCTATCTCAATAGCCCTGATCAACCTCTTTCTTGTATCCGTATCGGTCACATTATGTAATTTTCTGAAGGAGGACAGCATATCCGTCAGATCTTCCATGGATCTGTTTTCCAGCTTCCGCCTCAATTCACGGTTTACCGGTACATGAATCAGCTTATATCCCTTAAGAATACCTTCGATATACATACCGGAACCACCGCAGAGAATAGGAATTTTATTCCTGTTTACCACCTGTTGGAAAGAGGAAACAAAATCACGTTGATATTCATAAATGTTGTATTTATAGCCTGCATCAACAATATCGACCAGATGGACGGCAATCTGTTCCCCCTCTATTTTGTAATCCTCATAGTCCTTTCCTGTCCCAAGATCCATACCACGGTATACCTGACGCGAATCGGCACTTAAGATCTCACCGCCAATCCTGAAAGCAAGAACTGCTGCCAGCCTGGTTTTGCCGCTGGCCGTCGGCCCCAAAATAGTAATGAGGTTGAACTTCCTATTGTCCGGATATGCGACAGGCCTCATGTACTGCGTATACTTTTTCTGTTGTTGAAGGAGTTAGATAAAAATAATTAAATTTGACAAACATAATCTAATAACTGCAAAATGGAT
>CP070687.1:2360747-2366850 GCA_020353115.1 Bacteroidales bacterium | reverse complement strand
CAGATCCGGTGGCTATATCAAAAACATAAGTGAAACCATTTTCTTTACCAACCTCTTTTACTGCATTTTGCGCTTTCGTGATAATAGGTTGAATAAGTTCAGCCTCTTTTTGCCGAAGGTCCTGTTGTGCCGTAGCCTGGAATCCCTGCATCCTTTCATTAATATCAGCCAGTTCCTGTTCCTTTGTTGATCTGATAAGCTCCGTATAACTTTCCTGTTCTGCCAGATACACCTGTACCTTATTGTTGTATTCAACCTGCATAGCTTCCAGCTGGCCTTCCAGTTGCCCTGCATACTCTTCAAGAATAGCTTGTGCACTATCTCTTTCCGGCATCAATGAAAGCAACTCCTGGCTGTTAATATGCCCGAATTTAAAATTCTGGGCAATTGCAGTTGTTCCGATCAGTAATATAGTTGCTATAATACTGTATCTCAAATGGTTTTTCATCATTCAGTTTGTATTGGTTAAAATTTTTACAAATGTAAATAATTAATTCTTATAACCTAATTTTTCCAGAACGTCATCACTCAAATCGTATCTGGGATTGGTATACAGAAGGCTCGGACCGCTGGATGTATCAAAAATCACGGCATAATTACCTTCCACGGCGATTTCCTTTACCGCATTGTACACTTCATCCTGGATCGGTTTGATCAATTCCTGCCGTTTTTTATATAATTCACCTTCACGTCCGAAATATTTATTTTGAATATCCTTTACTTCCTTTTCCTTATTAATGATGTCGTCTTCCCGTTTTCTTTTCATTTCCTGTGTAAGAAGGACTTCCTCAGCCTGGTAGTCCCTGTACATTTGTTCCACGTCGGCATACATTGCAGAGATCTCGGTTTCCCAATCTGTTGAGAACTGGTCAAGCTGATCCTGTGCTGCCTTATAGGATGGTATATTGCTCAATATATATTCTGTATCCACGAATGCGTATTTCTGAGCAAATCCGGCTCCCAGCGAAATGCTGAGTGCCAATAATGATGTAATGATCTTTTTCATGACTCTTAATTTAAGTTTAAATAATTTAGAATTGCTGGCCTATAACAAAATGGAAATGGCCACCGTCGGCATCCGGGTTACCCGGGACTTCATCAAATCCATAGCCCCAGTCGATACCAAGTAATCCGAACATCGGCAGGTTGGCACGTAAACCGACTCCGACGGATCTTTTCATTCCAAAGGGATTGAAATCCTGGAACCGGTACCATGCATTTCCCGCTTCAAAGAACACCAGGCCAAATATCGTAGCTTGCGGATTCATGGAAATCGGATACCTTAGCTCCATGGTAATCTTACTATACAGGTTACCTGCCTTATTCCCGTCCACGATGGGTGTCAGGGAAAAATTCTCATATCCTCTCAGGGCAATTGTTTCCCGCCCATACAGACTGTATCCTGTCATCCCGTCTCCTCCGAGGTCGAATCCTTCGAAGGGTGATGGACCGATATCGTCATTGTAATGGCCGAGGTATCCGAACCCTGCCTTAGTATTCAACACCAAATTCTTTGCCAATTCAAAATAATAGTCTGCCTTAAATGACCATTTATGGTACTCGATCCATCTATATTTCTCACTATCAAGCATTTCCGGGTTTGTAAAATCTTTATCGCTAAACAATGAATAAGGTGGTGTAATCTGGAGCGATAGCGAAAACGTGGAGCCCCTGACCGGGAAAATCGGATTGGGGCCTGCCGAATGCCTCGTAAGTGAAGTGGTAAAGCTCAGGTTATTTGATGTACCTTCTGAAAAAAGGAAATAACGCCCCCAGTTGTTCAGGTCATATAGCTGATAGCTCACCTGGTTATAAAGGGTGAAAAAATCATCCGGCCAGCTAAGTCTGCGTCCGGAACCGACAGACGCTCCGGTAATAGAAAGTGATTGTCTGCCACTTTCTCCCTTCTTCTGGCCATTTGATTGAACGGATCTGAACCCCGATACCGAAAAGGAGTTGGGTTTTTTCCCCCCGAACCATGGTTCAACGAATGTAATATTATAGGCCTGGTAGTATCTGCCGTTCGACTGGGCACGCAGGCTGAGTGTTTGTCCATCGCCTGAAGGTACGGGTCTCCATTGATTCAGTTTCAGTACATTCCTGATGGAGAAATTATTAAAACGGAGCCCGACGGTTCCGATCAGCATTCCTGCTCCCCAGCCTCCGGAAATCTCGAACTGGTCATTGGCTCTTTCTTCCAGGTTATATTCAAGATCTACCGTTCCATTGGCGGGATCGGGCAGCGGATTCGGATTGATCTTTTCCGGATCGAAATGGCCAAGTTGTGCCACTTCCTGCACCGAACGGATTATATCCGTTTTACTGAACAGCTGACCGGGTAGTGTCCTGATTTCCCTGCGAACGACATGTTCGTTGGTTTTTGTATTACCCCGGATGATCACTTTATTTATGGTAGCCTGTTCGCCTTCATAAACTCTCATTTCAAGATCGATCGAGTCATTCTCCACCCACACTTCCACCGGATTGATGCTTGAAAAGAGGTAACCGTTATCCATATATATAGAACTTACGGCATTCGGGTCGTAGAACAAGCGGTCTTCAAGAGCTTTCTGATCGTAGGCATCTCCCTTTTCTATTCCAAGTGAAGCACCAAGCAACTCCGACGGAAATTTTGTATTTCCCACCCATGTAATATTCCGGTGATAATATTTGTTTCCTTCCTGTATATAAATAATTAACATCAACCTGTCTGTCTCGTAAGGATATAGTGTGTCACCGAGAATTTTAAAATCACGGTACCCGTTTTCATTATAGAAGTCGGACAGGCTTACCTTATCCTCATCATAGCTATCCTCAATATACTTTGAGGCTTTAAAGAAGTTCAGGTTTCGTTTTTTTGTATTTTTCATTACGCGGCGAAGCCGGTTATCGGAGAAAACTGAATTTCCTTCAAACCGGATATCTTTTATCCTGACCTTTTTATTTTTCGTTACATGTGCATTAAGAATAAGGCTATTGGGTAAATTCGGATCATCCTTTTGTGTAATATCCACCCGCACGTTATAGAAACTTTTTTCGATGAAGTGGTTTTTTATGATGGTGGTGGCGTTATTGATCATATTTTCGGTGACCTGGTTGCCACTCATTATGTTAATTTTTTCAAGAAGGTCCTGTGTCTCACTCCGGTTAACTCCCGAAAAGGTGAATCTTGATAATCTGAAACGTTCGCCAAGAAAGATATCCAGGAATATCTTTTCTCCTTCCGTTTTTATTTTGGTAATCTTTACATCAGAAAACAGTCCCAGGGACCACAATCTCTCTATTGCCATGGTAATTCTCTCGCCCGGGACAAGGATGGTTTCCCCGACCACCAGTCCGGAGTGCTGGATCAGAGTATTTTCGTCAAGAAATTCCACTCCGGAAACTGTAATTCCGCCGATTTCGTATTCTTTTGGAAAGGAATAATCCATCACCGGTAACTTTTCATCTCCAGTCTCCTGTGCGTTATCCGGATATGAGACAAAAAGTGTAAGTATTGTTGTTAACAGGATTAACTTTCTAATCATCTTCTCCACAAATTATTTCTGGTTGCACCAATTGCTCACTGATTTTCCCAAATCTTCTCTCACGATGCTGAAAGCTTAAAACGGCTTCATACAGATCTTCCTTTGTATAATCCGGCCAGAGTTTATCTGAGAAATAGAGTTCAGCATAGGCTATCTGCCAAAGCAGGAAATTACTTATTCTGTACTCACCGCTTGTTCTTATTACCAGTTCAGGATCCGGTATCCCGCATGTTGTCAGGTATTTAGTAAACAATTCATTATTTATATCGTTCACCGACAGCTTATTATCAAGGGCATTCTCGGTAATTTTTTTTACAGCATTAAGAATTTCCCATCTTGAGCTATAACTCAGTGCCAGAATTAGTGACATTCCGGTATTACCAGCGGTTTTTTCAATTGTCTCAGTTACTTTCCTGCACACTTTTTCCGGGATCCTGTCGAGATCTCCTATAGCCAATAAACGGATATTATTATCCGTTAGTGTTTTTGTTTCCGTATTCAGGGTTGAGACCAGCAGTGACATCAGAGCGCTGATCTCATCTTTTGGTCTGTTCCAGTTCTCTGTTGAGAATGCATACAGGGTAAGGTATTTGATTCCCAGTTCGGCTGCAGCTTCTGTTGTTTCACGCACGGCTGTCACTCCGTTCTTATGTCCGTATATTCTCTTTTTCCCCTTAAGCTTGGCCCATCTGCCGTTTCCATCCATTATGATGGCCACATGCCCGGGAAGTTTCTCCTTATTTATTTTATCCCTGAGTGACATTTCTGCTATCTTTTCTTCGGCTGATAATCCCAGTATGCAGGGCAATCGTCCCTGGCATCGAATATTTTATAGGTCACAAAGATCCCTGCAACTGAATACCAGTCATAATTATGAAAAAGGCCTTTATATTCAGGATCGCTCCAATTCTCCAGGCCATCCAGTTCATCGTAAAACGTTTTCCGGAAGCCCCATTCAACTCCGGCGCTCAACCGTTTGGCAAGGTTAATTTTAAAACCGACCCCAAAGGGCAGGACCAGTTCATATGTATAGCCACCGGAGCTGTTAAAAAATGCAAAACCTATGCCGCCAGCCACATATGTTGAAAATTCCCTTCTCTTTCCCCATGTACTATACGGGAGAAAATTAAATTCAAACTGCAGGGTTGCGTCCAGTACGTTCGCATCAAAACTCGCATCTCTCCTACTCTGGAAAAGGTTGTCAAAATCACGGTCATCTCCACTGAGTCCGCCATAAAATACACTTCCTCGTATTGAATAACGGGGATTCAGGTTGTACCGGCATAAACCTCCTACAGAAAAGGACGGTGAATAAAATTGTTTTGAAGGATTTATATCACCAAGGTAATAGTTCGTACCGGCAAAAACTCCAATATCCACGTTTCTCTGTGCATGCCCCACAGTGAACATAAGCATGGAACAGACAAAAAAAATTGCTTTTTTCATTCACTTTAAATACGAGGAGTATTATCGAAATGCAGGCCATCCTGACCTGGTGGTCCTCATCTTATAAACGAAATTGATCACTCCGAAATAATAAACATCGTTTGATTTGGAATAAGATGATGTGTAACCATCCAGATAATCCGTTGTAGTTAACCGGCCTCCCAGATCAAATCCGATGGACCACTTGGGTGAAAGTCCATATTTCAGTCCCAAGCCCATTGGTACCACCAGTGTTGCTTTACTATAATCAAATTCAAAATTTTCAAGATTTTCCTTGGCCTTCGGGCTGAAGAATCCCCCTCCGAGTCCCAGGAAAACATAGACCGAAATGTTTGAATTGAATGGTCTCACACCGCTTCCTTTCATCATCAGATAACTCTGACTTGCCTTTTCCTTCAGAAATGAATATTCCACCTGAATTGACGGCTCAAAGATGGTAGCAGAAAACTCAAGGTTTCTTGCATCATTCTGTTTATTTGCATCCGATCCGGAAAGAAAACCAAAGGTAAAATTCAATTTCAGAGCCAATACTTCATATAGCTTATATCTGGCTCCCAGATAAAATGAAGGCCTTGTTCTCGAAATAGATAAATCCTTAATCCCCAGGATATTTTCGCCCTTCGAATATCCCCCGATATCACCGAAGTAGTTGGAAGTGCCGATTCCCACAATCCCTTCATATCTCCTAATTTTCCAGGCCTGGGCTCTTAACGTTACGCTTGTGATTACTGATATAGCCAATACGAGAAAAAGAATTCTTTTCATAATCTGAGGCTGATATTTTTTACAAAAGTAATAAATTCTTAAAAATAGCTCTCCCGGACAAATTATTAACTGTTTATGGGGCAAATTATTGTTAAAAAAACTTAAATCCCGTTTAGGGAGTATGTATTACACACAACCGTTGCCATTATCCTTAAACGGAGTGTACGAAAATGGGTGGTTTTCCAGGGGAATGGCTCATCAGAATTGCCTTTTCGGTTACCAATCAAAGGCTTACCCTGTTATTTTGAAAACTCACTGTGTTCCTTCGCTGTATCCGTCAAACGGCGAAGAAGAGGCTACCAGTCGTATGGTTGAGAAGGGTCATGCGGTATCGATGGCTTTTATATCTTCCTTTCGAACCTTTA
>CP070687.1:2352256-2360647 GCA_020353115.1 Bacteroidales bacterium | reverse complement strand
ATGGGGGTTTATATTTGTAATTAACAAATTTTGGGTATCTTTATAAAAGAGATATTTTTTTTATATTTGTTTGGTATAATCACCGATTTAGTCTCCATTCAACAGACTAAGGAAAAACAGTAAATCTCCTATGAGCTTTAATGTACAGGAGTATTATGAGGAACTGAGTGGTGGTAATGTTATACTTTCCTACAAGGGAAGTATCACGACTGATCTGATCAATAATGTCCTGGATACGGTTGAAACGAAGTTGCAGGAAGCTGATGAGGAATCTAAGATTAGAAAAAAGATATATAACGTATTGGTAGAAAGTTTGCAGAACCTTTACCACCATATTGATGAATTGCCAGATAAGTATAAAAATGAATTTAACAGCAAGTTTGGAATACTGGTCGTTTCGAAAGAGGATGCATCCTATAAGATATCGGTCGGAAATTTTATCAAATCGGAAAAAATAAAATACCTGAAGGATAAAATAGATAAGATCAATTCCCTTTCAAAGGAAGAATTAAAGGATATGTATAAATTTATCCTGAATCATCAGAAGCTTTCAGCAAAAGGAGGAGGAGGACTGGGACTGGTTGATATCGCACGAAAGACAGGAAACAAGCTGAACTATATGTTTCAGAATTTTAATAATGATTATTATTTTTTCAATCTTGATATACTGATTACGGAAGCAAGTACTTAATGTTCAAGTTTTAATTCATTGCATATGGAACCTATTTCAATTGAAGGAACCCCTAAAACTCCAACCGTAAAATTTGATGCTGAACAGGGTATCATTGAGATCAAGGGAAGATCAATCCCTGAAAATTCAATCGAGTTTTACAAGCCTTTGGTAGATTGGCTTGAAGATTATAAGTCAGATCCTTTGCCAAAGACGAAAGTAAATATTCAGTTAGAATACTTTAATACCAGTTCATCCAAATGTATCCTGGATGTTTTCAAGAAGCTGGAAGCGATTCACAAGGCAAAAAATGATGTTGAGATCAATTGGTATTACGAAGAGGATGATGAAGATATGCTGGAAGCCGGTGAAGATTATGAATCTATTATAAGGATCCCGTTTAAAATGATTGAAATCACGGACTGATACCCGTCGTGAATCAAGGTATAAGAACAAAAAAGCTGTTCTCACAGCTTTTTTTAATATGCAAAATGCCATGAATCTTTTTAACAGTTCTGAATATCCCACACTGGCAGCATAGCCATACACCTGGCAAACACTCCTACAGGATTGATCCGAGCTATGAAGCGATTAGGGACAAATTTCCTGTAGCATCCTCACAAATGCGAATTTCTAATCCGATTTGGTAAACCGGCTGCTGATCTGCTCGAATGAATCGAGGAGTCTTTTCAGCAACCTGTAATAGAGTGCTATATAAAGAATAATGGTCATGAACCATATAAACAGGATATTTACCCAGAAGGTATGAACATAGTTCCCTAAAAATTGCTTTCTCGGTGCATAGAAATGCGCTTTAATAAATTTGGATTCCGGATCAAGATAGATCGGGTCGATTTTCTGATGTAACTGTCCTTTGTATTCAATAATCCGGTCCGTTTCATTCGAATTTTTAACGAACTCTTCCAGCTTTTCATTGGCGTGATCCCGTTTCAACTTCTCAAATGCTTCTTTATTCGAGCTGGTTAAACTCACGATGATGGAATCCTTCTTATTATAATACATATTCCAGAGTTTCTTATTATAGTTTTCAACCAATGCAAGATAATTATCGGTTTGGTTAATTACCTCCTGGGAAATTCCTTCCGGTGAAAGATCATTCACCACATCCAGTGAGATGAAAGGATTTTTTTCCATTTCATTCGAAATTTCATAGCGGAGCAGTGAAAGGGCCTCTGCCACCTCATCCTGCAGATCTGCTTCCTGGTAATGCCTTTCCACATAATCGATTTTCTTCTTCAGTTCATCGTGCCAGTAATCTCGTCTGTACTGTGCATTACTCATTACTTTTTCATAAGGATAGAATAGTTTTTCATACTTATTTTCTATGAACTGGTATACGGCAAGGGCTTCATATGCCCACCGGGCAGACATGATCTCACCATACCAATGGATTTTACTTGGAGAAGAAATCTTGGGATTAAGCTTTTCAAATTTGACCATAACCCCGCTCAATAAGATCTGCGGGATAACGAGGAATGGTATAAGGATATAAATAGTTACCACGGTTTTGAAACTATCTGAAATTACCAGTCCCATCATGTTGGACATGGTCCACGCACTAAAGAGTACCAGCCAGTACTGCCAGTACATTCCCTTGATCTCAATAATGGAGTTGCCAACAAGGACAAAAGTCAATGCCTGGATAGCAGCTATAACGAACTGGACGGCTACTTTCGACAAAAGGTAGCTTGCCCAGCTCAAATTCAGGAAAGCTTCCCTTTTCAGAATTTTCCTGTCGCTGATAATCTCTTCCGCACTGACTGTTAATCCCATAAATATGGCAACTATAACTGCCATAAACAGATAGATTGGCAGATTGCTGTTCTCATACAATGAATATCCGTATTGGTTGGTTGTGCTCACATTAAAATATTTGATGAGAAACGCAAGAATGGCAGCCAGCAAAGGTGCTTCAACCAGGTTGAATATCATATATTGAGTATTGGCAAGTTTGGAAAGCACATCCCGTTTTACGAAAACCAGGAACTGTTTTAACCGGTTTGGTATTTTAAATGAGATTTCAGGAATTCCCATGGAGGACTCCAGTTCCTTTACTTCCTCTTTTGTAAATTCATTATAGTGGTTATTCCATTCTTTCGGGGAGATTTTCCTGGTTTTTGTAATCTTCCCGTATTCATCAAGCACATTCGATTCGACAATATTAAAGATCTGTTCCGGTGTAACATTCCCGCAGACATGACATTCGCTTTCGTTCCAGTTTGCATGTTGCATCCGGGATTTAAAGTAAATGATCGATTCGATCGGATCGCCGTTATAAATAAGCCATCCCCCGGTATCCAGAATAATCAGCTTGTCAAACATTTTAAATATATCTGAAGAAGGCTGATGGATTACCACAAAAACCAGCTTCCCCTTCAATGCAAGTTCTTTCAGCAGGTCCAGGATATTTTCTGAATCCCTGGATGAAAGTCCGGAAGTCGGTTCGTCCAGAAACAGAACGGCGGGTTCTCTTATCAGTTCAAGGGCAATATTCAATCTCTTTCGCTGCCCTCCGCTTATTTTCTTGTTCAGGGGGCTCCCTACTTTCATGTCTTTTATCTCAAACAGGCCAAGATTCTGCAGCGTCTTATTAACCGTCTCGACAATCTTCTCCTCCGTATAATTGTCGAAACAAAGCTTCGCATTGTAATATAGATTCTGGAACACCGTCAGCTCTTCAATCAGCAGGTCGTCCTGTGAAACATGGCCGATCACCCCTTCTATCTGTTCTTTCTGTGTATGGATATTGACACCATTGATCAAAACCGCCCCTTTTGAGGGGGCGTTTGACCCGTTAAGAACATTGAGTAAGGTTGATTTTCCCGCTCCACTGGCGCCCATAATACCCACCATACGTCCGGATTCCTCTTCAAATGAGATGTCGTGTAGTCCGATTTTACCTCCCTTGAATTTGAATTCAACATCTTTCACTTCGTATACAATCCGGGATTCAAGGAGCTCCGGTCTGAATTTACTTATTACGTCGCTGTAGTAAATTGGCTTTGTTTTCGGATCCCTGATTGATGCACCAACGTTGAATACATATACTTTATCCTGATGAAGGAGCTGACTGTTCATATACAATTCCTTATTCCCGATGTACCTGACAAGATACATATTAGCCGTCGTTACATTGAACACCCAAATCTGACCTTCAAGGGTTTCAACATAGATGTGT
The DNA here is from genome assembly GCA_020353115.1 of Bacteroidales bacterium. Classification (GTDB taxonomy): domain Bacteria; phylum Bacteroidota; class Bacteroidia; order Bacteroidales; family VadinHA17. The sequence continues at coordinate 2,356,778 of CP070687.1, read as the reverse complement.
TTGGTTAAAGGGTGAGAATAATCCTTGTCGTTGTCAATTACCAGAATCTCTTCGTATTCAGGAATATCATCAAAGGAATTCAATACAAAAGCTTCGATCCACTTGTATTCATCTTCGGGAATATTGAACGTATCTGAAACGGTTTTTATAAATTCCAGTTCCTGAAAAGTTACTTCACCACCACCCGATTTTGAGAACTCAAGCAGCTGGACGAGAACAATGATTTTCTGGGTTTGGGTCAGTTCTTCGTTTATCTGGGTGCATATCTTCAGCACCCTGACAGAACTGGATGATATCCTTCGGACTCTTTTATCTTTTTCCTTCTGTTTCTCCTGATGCATCTTATAGTACTCATCAAAAACGGTAAGATATTCTGAAACCAGTTCCTTATTGAGCTGTTTGTCAAGAAACGATTCAACCACGATTCTCCTGTCACTCTCATTGCTTTCGGGTCTGGCAATAATAGCAAACAGTTGCATCAGAGCCTTTAAAATCTGTTCACTCATAATCTGGGATATTAGATCTTTACAATTAGATAATGTTCCATCTCCCGGCTTTTCAGCTATGCTTCAATATCATATGGTTCCATTCACCTAAATACCTGATGAAGATAATAATTATTGGAAAATAATCCCAAATTTCTGAAAATGAAACGATAATTGTACATGCCACACCAAGTGGACTATCGTACAGGATTGGATAGCACTTTCCCGGAATCTGACGGATTATAAATATAATCTTCCTGTTTTACCGGGTATACATGGTCAGACCGCTATGTGTTCTAATTTGGGATATCCCTTCAAAATGGAATTCGGTCCGGAGGGTGCCGGAACGTATGGTACAGGCCGTGATTTATAGGAAATCCTCAAGACGAAGGACCACCTTAAAAACATATCCATCCCTGGATATTGTCAGTTTGGTCCGGCGCCCGGCATGCTGCTGAAATATTGCATAAATATCGTTAATATTCATCCCAACGGTGTTCTTCCCATTAAGATATTTTATTTCATCCCCCTTCCGTAATCCGGCCCTGTCGGCAGGAGAGTTTTTTCGTATATTGGAGATTACGTAATATGGAAATTCAGGCATTGGTGCCTCTATGTCTATACCGGTACGATTCAGTCTGAACTGGGACCGAAACTTACTGTTTGGATATAGGGTTATCTGGTGGTTGGGATAATCAATCACCACATGGAATCTTCTCAGAATTTCAGAACCAAGGCTGCCATTTCTATTATCTCTGCCGAGAGCATCTCCGGCTGAAAGAGAATCGGGGAAAGCTACTATGGGATTATCAAATGAAAATTTCCCTATGTTAAACCGGTGCATTTTCCCTATCTTACCGTAAATGTCACCGTTCAAACCCTTTCCGAGAAAAACATCCACGGCATTATCCGGGAGGATTAACCTGGTATCGGAGTTCACATCAATCCACAGGGCATGACTTGCTCCTGTATCAAGTAGCAGTTTAACAGGCACCTCTGTATTATCCTCCAGGATAATTGTGCCATACACATATGGTTTGGTGTTGTGAATTTCGAGGGGGATGGTAATCCCTTTCTTTCTGTAACGGCTGGGTTTATACTTTTGCGGATTATAGAAGGTTATGTATTCCCTTTCGTAGTTGATTTCCACAATGAAATTTTTAAACATATTGTAGCCGATAAGTCCATGAACCCTTGTGCCAAAAATGGATGAAAGGTTAAAAACATTCTGGAGCAATACAAATAGGTCCTGGTTCGATCCCCTGATTCCGGAGATATAGAAGTTATTACCGTATGAGTGAAGTGCATCCACAGGTTCACCCTGACCGAGACCTTTTAGTTTTACCTGGCGGGTATAATTCAGTGATATACTGTCTCCCATGGAAAGTTCGGTCATAATGGAGGTGTTCAGACCTGTGTCAAGAATGAAGTGTAATGTATCGGAATCATTAATAATAACAGGTACAATGATCAGATTATTGATGAACTTGAAAGAAAACGATACTTTTTTCTGATTCAGATCAATAAAGGAAAGGTCTTTCAGCAGGTTCTGTGATCTAACGGTACAGGTGAATTCCGGAGCCATCATCCCCGTAAATAAGAAAGTTATGAGCATCAACTGTCTGAATTTCCCTATCATATCTGCCAGATGCTTTGTTTGATAACGGAAACCGGATACATGACGGTTACTTTCTTCAAACGTACGGATTTATAAAGGTCTATATGCAAAAGTAAACATATTTTATGCCAAATTGTTCATTACCTTATTTTTCAAACTGCTACTCTTTTTCTGAAATCCTCTCAATGTAAATAATTGCGCGGTTTCGTTACATCGTTTGTCCGGAAATGAACAATCTCTGTTCGTTTTGCTTATCAAAGGTACAGAAAATACCCTCTATTCATGCCAAGTTGACGAAATATACGGTTGCCGATGCCAAAATTTCATTAAAAAATCACCCATGCCGGATTGGCAGTAAATTTGATAGCAGGCCTGTGCCTGGAAACGAAGAATAACTTTAATTCATTTGATATGAATCTGGATAATTATACTATAAAATCCCAGGAAGCAGTTCAACAGGCTTTTTATATTGCCCAGGGTAATCAACATCAGGCTGTAGAGAATGGTCATTTACTTAAAGGCGTTATGACCGAAGGAGAGAATATTACTGAATATCTGCTGAAGAAACTTGGTATTGATATAACCGGATTTGAATCGGTTCTTGACCGCATTATCGCTTCATACCCAAAGGTGTCCGGAGGCGAACAATACCTGTCGGCTGCTGCCAGTAAGAGTTTACAAAAGGCGCTTGATTTTTCAAGGGACATGGGGGATCGGTTTGTTTCCGTTGAACATATTTTACTGGGGCTCCTTCTTTCGGGAGATGCCGTTTCGAAAATGATGATCGATAGTGGTGTCACAGAAAGGGATCTGAAGCAAGCAATAAAAGAGCTCCGGAAAGGTTCAAAGGTTGAGAGCCAAACCGCTGAAAACAGCTACAACTCGCTTACCCGTTTTGCAATCGATCTCAATGATCAGGCCCGTTCAGGAAAACTTGATCCTGTTATCGGAAGGGATGATGAGATCAGGAGAATATTACAGATACTTTCAAGAAGGACTAAAAACAATCCGATCCTAATCGGAGAACCTGGAGTTGGTAAGACTGCAATAGCAGAAGGATTGGCACAGCGTATTGTGAAAGGAGATGTACCCGACAACCTGAAATCACAGCAGATTTTCTCTCTCGATATGGGTGCTCTTATTGCCGGTGCCAAATATAAGGGGGAATTTGAGGAAAGGCTCAAAGGAGTTGTAAAAGAAGTCGTTTCATCTAACGGCGACATTGTCCTCTTTATCGACGAAATACATACCCTCGTGGGTGCAGGTAAAAGCGAGGGAGCAATGGATGCAGCAAACATCCTCAAACCTGCTCTCGCTAAAGGCGATCTTCGTTCAATCGGCGCAACAACCCTAAATGAATACCAGAAATATTTTGAAAAGGATAAAGCACTTGAACGGAGATTTCAGATTGTTATGGTCGATGAACCGGACCAACTGGCTGCAATTTCAATTTTAAGGGGATTGAAAGAGAGGTATGAAACCCATCATAAGGTCAGGATCAAGGATGAAGCTATCATAACTGCAGTGGAACTTTCACAACGCTATATTACAGACAGATACCTTCCTGATAAGGCCATTGATCTGGTTGATGAAGCGGCCTCCAAACTCAGGCTGGAAATGAACTCCCTTCCCGAGGAGATAGATGAGATTGAACGGAAGATAAAACAAATGGAAATTGAAAGGGAAGCCATAAAGAGGGAAGGTGCTAATGAAAAACTTGAATCCCTGACGGAAGAGATTGCAAACCTGGATCAGGAAAGAACCAAACTGAAAGCAAAATGGCAAACGGAAAAGGACATAATTAATGAGATTCAGAAAAAGAAAGCGCTGATTGAAGAGTTGAAACATGATGCTGAACAGGCTGAAAATCAAGGAGATTATGGAAAGGTTGCCGAAATCCGATACGGAAAAATAAAAGAGGAGGAGAATGTAATTGAACAACTACAAAGAGAACTCAATGAAAATCAGTCTGAAGGAGCTCTTATAAGGGAAGAGATCGGTTCGGCCGATATTGCGGAAATTGTCGCAAAGTGGACAGGTATTCCTGTCGCCAGGATGCTCGCCAGTGAACGGGAAAAGCTTCTTAAACTTGAAGTGGAGTTGCACAGACGAGTGGTGGGTCAGGATGAGGCAATCCGGGCAGTATCCGATGCAGTGCGCAGGAGCAGGGCCGGCCTTCAAGATATTAAAAGACCTGTCGGATCGTTTATTTTCCTCGGAACAACCGGTGTGGGAAAAACTGAACTGGCTCGCGCACTGGCCGAATTCCTTTTCAATGATGAAAACCTGATGACACGGATTGATATGTCTGAATATCAGGAACGACACTCCGTCTCCCGTCTGATTGGTGCACCCCCAGGTTATGTGGGATACGATGAAGGAGCACAACTTACCGAGTCGGTAAGACGTAAACCCTATT
>CP070687.1:2341728-2352156 GCA_020353115.1 Bacteroidales bacterium | reverse complement strand
GAATTACATGGACCTGTCAGTCCAGTTTTGATGTTGCCAGGGATGAGGAATTACTCAACGAGATGGCTGAAGCGGGATGCCGTTTCATCGTTTTGGGACTGGAATCGGTGAATCCGGAAAGTATAAAGGAAACCAGAAAACTTCAGAACAAAGCAAATGAATATATTGATGCCATTCGGAGAATTAACAGAGCAGGGATACAGGTATATTCATCATTTATTGTTGGATTCGACCATGATACATTGGTTGAGTTTGACAATATTTACCGCTTTTCCTATGAAGCAGAGCTGGTTTATGTCATGGTCAGTTTACTGGGAACACATAAAGGAACGGATTTGCACGAACGAATAAAAAAGGAGGGAAGAATTTTACGGGGCAACAGAAAATATCTGGGAGGGATGTTTCCTGTTGTCCACTATATGCAAATGTCACAGCTGGATCTTTTTGACAGGTATTATCAGACTCTCGACAAATTATTTCAGTGGGAATCAATCAGGGAGAGAGCAGTAAGACTGTTCGAAAAAGGTTTTTTCACCCGAAAGTATCGTTCCGACCAGAGTGGATTCTTCTTCAAACTGAGAATGACCTTTATCCTACTATGGATTTATTTACTTAAACCCGGCAAAGCGAAACGAAAACTATTTCTGGAAATAATAGGTCTAATAAAACGGGGAAAGATTGCAATCGAATCCGCTGCAATTTTTCTTGTTACCATGGAAGGATTCAGGTGGCACCTGCGGATCCTTAAAAAACACCTCCCGGAATTCCGTGCCGAAATCAAGAATATTGATAAAGGCCCCTGGAAAGGGTCAATGCTAACAAAATGAAAAATGTTGAAGAATTTGAGGTAGGGATTGTCGGAAAAGGCAAGATGGGAACCAACCTGTTTTTCTATTTTCTGGATTTTGATTTTCCTCTCAAATGGATCTGCAGAAACAAAGATGAGGTTACGTACCTTACCGATCAGGTTCAAAAAAAACTGTCAAGATCCGTAAGGCTGGAATTGATTGACAATGAATTGTATCAAAAACGACTGGAGCAAGTCCAGGTAAGTAACCGGCTGGATGAGCTGAGTAACTGTGACCTTGTGATTGAAACCATTAGCGAGGAACTTCAGAAGAAACAGGTGTTATTCAAAAAACTGGATGATAAGGTGAGGGAGAATTGTGTCCTGACATCAAACTCCTCGTCATTTCTGCCGACCGAATGGTACAAAGGAGGAAAAAACCCTGACCGGATTGCAGGATTGCATTTTTTCTTTCCGGTAACGGTTAAGAATATCGTTGAAATAATAACAACCGATCGGACCGCTAGAAAAGTCATTGATACAATTCAATATTTTCTTTCCATTATAAACCGAAAGAGTTTTATTTTAACAGAAGAAAGTGCATTTTTACTGAATCGGTTATTCCTGGATTTCCAGGCGGGGGCATACAGGATACTGCTCGAATACGACCTGTCGTATGCAGAATTGGATGAAATCGTCAAGGAGGAATTCTTCCCGGTTGGTGTATTTGAGTTTTTTGATCATGTCGGTAATGATATAATGTATAACTCAATTACCGGATATTGCAGCCGGGTGAAGAATCCGGAGTTTTATAAACCTTTGCTTAAACAGTTGAAAGAACTTGTTCGAGAAAAAAAATTAGGTATAAAAACGAAATGTGGTTTCTACTCCTATTCCGGCCGTTCCATGAATGAGGTGACGGACTCACGCAAGGCGACACTGAGTCCGGGGGATAAAAGATCAATAATCGGACGATTAAGGAAATGGTATCTTGATTCGGCCACACTTTTTGTTTCTAAAGGATATTGTACCCGGAATGAAATGAATTATGCTGTAAAAGAGTATATGAATTGTGAAAAAGGTCCTTTCGAGTTTTCCTGACGAAGTATTATAGAGATTGACTGAGACTTAATAAACAGGAATATAATGAATCGGAAAGTAGTTGTTACCGGAATAAATATTATCTCTTCGTTGGGGCTGGATATTGTTACAAATTGGGAAAATGCAGTTCGGGGGATAAGCGGTGTGAAAAGAATATCCCTGTTTGATCCTGGAGGTCTTCAAACCCAGATTGCTGCAGAGGTACCATCTGAATTTGAATATCTGGTCAATCAAAATATCAGAAAAAGATCGGCCCGACAGATGACCCGGGTGACCCAAATGTGTTTCGTCTGCGCCCGGGAGGCTGTGGAAAAAAGTCAGATCGACTTTGAACGGTTTGACAAGACCAGATGTGCCGTTATCGTTGGTGTTGTGAACACCGGTAATTCCAGTGTTGAGAAAGGTACTACAATACAGAATGCGATACTTAAGAGCATGAACAATTCCATGTCAGCTTGGATATCAATGGAATATCGGTTGATGGGGCCAAATTATACCGTTGCCACCGCCTGTGCATCATCTGCCTATGCCATCGGGTTCGGATATGATCTGATCAGTTCGGACAGGGCAGATATCGTGATTGTCGGAGGAGCAGATTCGATTATTAATCCCGAGGAAATAAGGGGCTTTAATGAACTATATGCTCTCTCTGTCTCGAATGACCCGCCGGAGAAAGCGAGCAGACCCTTTTCAATCAACAGGGATGGATTCGTTATCGGGGAAGGTGCAGGGATATTAGTTCTGGAGTCGGAAAAATCGGCATTGGCCAGAAATGCCAGAATATATGCTGAAGTTCTCGGTTATGCTCTAACCAGTGAAGCATTCAATATAATGGCGCCGATGAAAGAAGGTATCGGTATGGCAAGCACTATGGAACTGGCACTTAAAAATACAAAGTTGAAACCGGAAGATATTCAATATATAAATGCCCACGGAACATCCACCATTCTGAATGACCGTTATGAAACATTGGCCATTAAAAAGGTCTTTCAGGATCATGCATATCGCATTCCCGTAACTTCACTTAAATCGATGATTGGTCATACCATTGGTGCTGCCGGTGTAATTGAAGCTGCAATTACAATCCTTAGCATAATAAACAAAAAAGTTACTCCTACAATCAATTACCAGAAAGATCCGGAACTTGATCTGGATTTTGTGCCTGACAAGGCAAAAGAACATGAAATCACACATGCATTATCAAATTCATTTGCCTTCGGTGGCCATAATGCATCCATTGTGCTGAAAAGGTATAGTGGGTGATTATTCCGGATCATAAAATATAATTCCGAAAATCAAACCATTTGAAATCCTTTACCCGATCGGTTAGTCTTCTTGATAAGAAAAATGATCAATATTTCCGGAATTAGATCTTAAGGAAATAAATTAACTGAGAAATTTCCTATATTTACGGCACTATTTCCTGAATTGGGAACCGAAATTGTGCATTAAGAGTAAATTGTTAAAAATGAAAAAAATAACTGATGAAACAAGGGCGGAAGTAAGCGAGGTTGTATATGGCTTTTTTGCCGAGGAATGCGAGGTAGGTATAGAAGAAATAAACGATGATACGGATATTTTTCAGGATCTGGGTGGTGATTCGTTAATGTTTCTTGAATTAATTGAAATTTTTAAGAAGAAATACGATTTAAATATAGATCTGAAAACGATCGGAAAATATAATGTGAAGCATCCGGTGAATACGATTGGGGAATTGATCAAAACACAGCTGCTGATCATCGAACATGAGAATGCGATTCTGGAGTTGGATTGATGATTTCCAAAAATTGATTAAATTCCCGATATGGTATTAGGTTGTGGCGTTGATATTGAAGAGATTGACAGATTCGCCAAGCATCTTGACCTGGATAAAAAGCCCCCTGCATTTATATACGAAGTATTTACTGACCGGGAAATTAAGATAAACGCTGCTTTCCGGAAAGAACTTCGTTTTCCTATTGGATTTACATGTAAGGAATCTGTGTTTAAAGCATTCGGTATTAGCTGGACCAATAGTCCCATATCATGGAAGGATATTGAATTGATTTTCAAAGGTGATAGTTTGACAGAATTTGAAATCCGTTTGGGAGGTTATGCCAGAGAATTATTCGATAAAAAAGGAATAAAACATATTGATTCTTACCTGGAATATAATGATACATATGTAATGTTCCAGGTAGTCGTTCTAAAATAAGTACCGATGAAGAAAGGGTGGCTGTTTCCCGCATTTGTTACTGAGTATATTGGTACAGAAGTCAGGATTTTGGACTTCCTGTCTTCTGACTTTAGGGATCTATTGGTAATAGCCTCGGAAATAGCCGGCAAAAACCTGACGGATTTCGAAATCCGCGATTGTAATTTCCTGGACAAGGAATTTGAAAATCAGTGTGTTTCCTATGTTTTTAGCTGTGCGATCACCGATCTTCTGAAGAGACACAATCATTCAGCGGATTATCTCTCCGGATTAAGCATGGGAATCTATGCTGCACTTTATGCCGGGGGATCGGTTTCTTTCGAGGTTGGTTTGCAATGTGTGAAAAAGGCTTACGATCTTTCAATAAACGGCTTGAAGGATTATAGTTTCGGGATGGCGGCAGTAATAGGTCTGACACAGGAAGAACTGGAAGCCATCATCCGTGAAACTGGTGATAATGTCAGGATTGTAAATACAAATGGCATTCACTCTTTTGTGATATCAGGAGTTATTTCGGAGGTTGAAACAGCCGCCTTCAAAGCTCATTCGGAAGGTGCATTCCATTCCGGGTTAATGGATGTAACTTGTCCCTATCATACGGATTATATGCATGAAATTGCTTTGGCGTTTCAGACCTATTTGAAAAATCATGAAATTAACGATTCATCTATTCCCATTGTTTCTGTCATTGATCAATCCATGATTACATCCCAGGAACAGATTGTAAATGAGTTAGCCAGAAATCTTGATACAAAAATCAACTGGTATCAAACCATGTTGAAACTAATCCATCTTGGTGTTGGAACATTCATGGAATGTGGAGCCGGAAAAAGTCTGTATAAAATAGGCAGATTCATAGAAGGAGAATTCAAAATTGTTCATATAAATAAGTTGCCTGCGTATATAAATCGGTTTATAAAAGCATAATGCTTTCCTATTTTTATTTAGATATTTTTTAAATTTGTTATCCTGAAAAATAGCAGGTTTTGTGACTGATGAAATGTAAACAGGGGAGATCAGGAGACAAACCAAACATGTTTTTTTGCCAGTGAAGCTGTGCTTTTTAGTTGAATTCGTGCATTTGATCTGCCTTGCGGATCAATAGAGGGGAAGATGCACTTTAGCAGTAAAGGTATATATTGATTATGGTAAATTTTGATAAGCATAAAATATCAACCGATGATATCTACCGAGTAATTTTCGGTGGTGAGAAAATAGAAATTAGTAATAAGCTTATCGGGAAAGTTAAGGAGAGTTTTGAGTTCCTCAAGGGTTTTTCAAAAGACAAGATTATCTATGGAATAAACACAGGTCTGGGACCAATGGCTCAGTACAGGATCGATGAACAGGATCAGGTGGAGTTGCAGTATAATCTTATCCGAAGTCACTCTTCGGGAACAGGTGAACCGGTACCGGAAATCTATATTAAAGCTTTGATGGTTTCAAGGCTGGTAACTTTCCTGCAGGGGAATTCCGGTGTACACCCTGAAATAATCCATTTGTTGAAAGAACTGATTAATAATGAGATATATCCGGTAATATATGAACATGGAGGAGTAGGAGCAAGCGGGGATCTCGTTCAGCTATCCCATCTCGGACTTACCCTGATCGGGGAAGGCGAAGTTAATCATAAAGGCAAGGTCCAGCCAACCAGATCGGTTTTCGAAAAATATAACCTTACACCTCTCAAAATGCATATCCGTGAAGGCCTTGGAATAATTAACGGTACATCGGCCATGTCGGGTATTGGCATTATAAATATCATCAGGGCACGTAACCTGCTGAACTGGACAATCATTGTTTCAACACTGGTTAATGAGATTGTAGAATCTTATGATGATCATTTTTCACTGGAACTGAATCGGGTTAAACTGCATGAAGGCCAGAAAGCAGTCGCGGATTGGATGAGAAACATACTGAAAGATAGCAGGTTGATAAGAAGAAGATCAGAACATCTCTACAATAACCATATCGGTCCCGGAGTACTTAATGAAAAAGTGCAGGAATATTATTCAGTACGATGTGTACCCCAGATCATAGGACCTGTATTGGATACAGTTGATTATGCAGAGAAGGTTGTTCTGGATGAAATAAATTCGGTGGATGATAACCCCGTTGTCGACAGTGAAAATAAGAATGTATATCATGGAGGGAATTTCCATGGAGATTATGTTGCTTTCGAAATGGATAAGTTGAAAATCGGGATAAGTAAACTCTCCATGTTATCCGAAAGACAATTGAATTTTCTTTTGAACAGCAAACTGAACGGTAAATTGCAGCCTTTCGTAAATCTTGGCAAACTTGGATTAAACTTCGGTATGCAGGGTATTCAGTTTACGGCAACTTCAACGGTAGCTGAGAACCAAACCTTGTCCTTTCCGGCATATGTACATAGCATTTCCTGTAATAATGACAACCAGGATATTGTAAGTATGGGGACCAATGCAGCCCTTATTACAAGGAAAGTTATCGAAAATACCTATGAGGTACTTGCCATTGAAATTATCGCTGTTCTTCAGGCGATCGATTACCTGAATATTAGCGGGAAATTATCGGGATACAATAAGAGGATCTTCTCCGAGGTAAGGAAAATCATTCCAAAATTTGTTGATGATCAGGTGATGAGTGAGGAGATCCGGAAGGTGAAAGATCATCTATTAAATACCAGAAAGGATTTGAGCTGATATTAATTTTCCGGAACGGGATATACCTTAAAGACAGGTTGAAATGATTCCGTTCTTTTTTAAATTTCACAGTGTAATGAGATACGCATTAGTAACCGGGGGCTCAAAGGGGATAGGCAGGGATATTTGTTTAAAGCTGGCTTCCATGGAATATTATGTTCTTGTTAATTATAATCGGAGTGAAACCGGGGCTGGAGAAACCCTTGAAATGATCCTGAGAAACGGAGGGAAGGGTGAACTTATAAAATTTGATGTTTCCAATCCTGATGAGGTTAATGCAGTTCTTGACAAGTGGATTGAAGAAAATAGCGATTCGTATATTGAGGTGCTTGTTAATAATGCAGGTATAAGAAAAGATGCCGTTCTGGTATGGATGACGGATGATGAATGGAAAGATGTGATAAACACGAATCTGAGCGGATTTTTTTATGTAACCAGGAAACTCATAAAGGATATGATGGTCAGAAAATACGGCAGGATAGTAAATGTCGTTTCCCTCTCGGGTATCAAGGGGTTACCCGGGCAGACAAATTACTCCGCTTCAAAAGCAGGGGTTATCGCAGCAACCAAAGCCCTGGCTCAGGAGGTAGGGAAAAAGAATGTGACGGTGAATGCAGTTGCTCCGGGATATATAGTTACGGATATGACAAAGGATCTGGATGAAAAGGATTTTAAATCCATAATTCCGCTGAATCGCTTTGGCACACCCGGGGAAGTAGCGGAAGTGGTTGGCTTCCTGGCATCGGAGAGTTCATCCTATATTAACGGAGAAGTGATATCGGTGAATGGCGGACTCTACACTTGAGGTCAATACCGGATGTGTACTTTTTAAAAAGAAATTAACAGATGCGAAGGGTAGTAATTACTGGAATGGGAATTTACTCTACAATCGGTAAAAACCTCAGTGAAGTCCGGGATTCACTATATCATGGAAGATCCGGAATCGGGTTAGACCCTGAAAGGAAAAATATGGGATTCAGGTCAGGTTTAACTGGTCGAATTGAGAGACCGGATCTTAAGGGGAAATTGCACAGAAGATTCCGAGTCGGTCTTGGGGAGGAAGGTGAATATGCCTATATTGCAACCATTGAGGCTCTGGCCAATGCCAGGATTGATATTAATTTCCTTGAAAAAAATGAAACCGGTATTCTGTATGGAAATGATAGTACAGCAAGATCCGTTGTTAATTCTTTCGACATGCTGAGAGAGAAAAAGGATACTACCCTAATCGGATCCGGATCCATTTTCCAGTCCATGAATTCAACTATAAGTATGAACCTTTCCGTTATATTTAAGCTGAAAGGAATAAATTTTACAGTAAGCGGTGCATGTGCAAGCGGATCTCATGCAATTGGGTTGGGTTATTTTTTCATAAAGCATGGATTACAGAATAGTATAATTTGTGGCGGGGGTCAGGAAATTAGCCTGCATTCAATGGGTAGTTTCGATGGTCTCAGTGCATTCTCAATCCGTGAAAATGAACCGACAAAAGCTTCCAGGCCTTTTGATAAGGAGAGAGATGGACTTGTCCCGAGTGGAGGAGCTGCAACCGTAATTCTTGTAGAATACGAATCGGCAAGAAGAAGGGGAGCTCCGATCATTGCAGAAGTAATAGGATATGGATTCTCTTCCAATGGAGAACATATTTCACAACCCAATATCGAGGGCCCTTCAAGGTCTTTGGAGATGGCACTCAGGGATTCAGGACTAAAAGCAAGGGAGATTGATTATATCAATGCGCATGCAACATCTACTCCCATCGGAGATTTGAATGAAGCCATTGCCATAGATAGGATATTCAATGGATTAAAAACCCCGGTCAGTTCCACAAAATCAATGACCGGTCATGAAATGTGGATGGGAGGAGCAAGCGAAGTGATCTATTCAACCCTCATGATGCAGGATTCATTTGTCGCCCCAAACATAAATTTTGAGACTCCAGATGAAGCTTCTGCCAAACTCAATATAATTAATGAAACAATTCAAAAAAAAATTAATATCTTTCTGTCAAATTCATTTGGATTTGGTGGCACAAATTCAACCATTATAGTTCGAAAAAATTGTTTTTAAATATCTTCGGGGCTTGATGATGTTGTTAAACGTACGAGAGATGCAAAGAGAAAAAATGATAAAAACGATAAACGATTTCCTTATCGATGAAATTGAGATAGAGAAAAACCGTATCAAACCAACCGCTCTCTTAAAAAAGGACCTGGGTATTGATAGCCTTGACTTTGTAGATGTTGCAGTAGTTATTGAAAAAAATTTCGGATTAAAGATAAAAGGGGAGGAGATGACAAATGTAAAAACCTTACAGGATTTTTACGATTTCATCTACCACCGAATCAGAGGATAATAACCGGACTACTGTCATATTAATCAGGATGAGGATAAATCTATGGTGACATGGCAGGGCAGGACAAGAGGTGGAGTTCTTGGATACAGGATCTTTGTCTTCCTCCTTAAACACCTGGGTCTTTCATTTGCCTATTTTACCCTCCGGTTCGTTGCATTCTACTTCCTGATCTTTTCAAAAAAAAAATACATCTATTTCTTCTTTCGCAAGATCTTGCATTACAGTGTGTTGAAATCCATCGTTTCAATATACCGGAATTATTATGTATTTGGTCAGACTTTGCTGGATAAAACCGCGTTGCTGGCAGGATTTGATTCGAAATTCACATTTGATTTTGAAGGTGAACGGTTTTTAAGGGAAATGAAATCGGGCGGAATAATTATTAGTGCACACGTAGGTAATTGGGAGATAGCCGGCCAACTCCTGAAACGTTTGAATACAAAAATAAACCTTCTTATGTTCGATGCTGAACACGAGAGGATTAAACAGTATCTCGACCAGATACTGGTTCACAGGAATGTCAGTATAATTATTATCAAAGAGGATCTTTCCCATCTTTATGAAATAAAAAATGCCCTTGCCCGAAACGAATTGATCGCTATGCATGGGGATCGGTTTCTTGAGAAAAGCAAAATCATAACTTGTTGTTTCCTTGGGAAAGAGGCCTCCTTCCCATATGGGCCTTTTTATCTGGCATCAAAGTTTAATGTTCCGGTATCATTTACTTACGCTATGAAGGAATCGAAATATCATTATCATTTTTATGCAACACCGTTGTATATTTTACCATCCGTGGTTTCCAAACCGGAAAGGGAAAAAACAATAACCGATCTGGTAAATAAATATGCCCGTGAAACGGAAAAAATGCTCAAAAAGTATCCGGTACAATGGTTTAATTATTATGATTTCTGGCAAATAGATGCCTAATAACCAGGCAGATGAATACAGATTAAAACCGGATCGTCCTGTACGAGGGAATTGCCTTGTTTCTGATAACGGCAGAATTAATGAACAACGACTATTGCGGATTTAAAGTATGACGGAATTAAATATGGAACCTGTAAAAGATATATTGAATTATATACCCCAGAGGCATCCGATGATTATGATCGATCAAATTGTGGATGTTACCGAATCGGGTATCACCACTAAATTCCTGATACATCCGGAAAATATCTTTTATCATAATGGGTATTTCAGGGAACCGGGAATCGTAGAAAATATTGCACAAACCGCGGCAGCCAGAGTGGGTTATGTTTGTGAAAGAGAAAATAGGAATATCCCTTTAGGTTTTATTGGTGCAGTA
>CP070687.1:2337032-2341628 GCA_020353115.1 Bacteroidales bacterium | reverse complement strand
CTGGATCAATAATATGATGGGGCTGATTCCGATCTTCCCGGGAGGAGCCAATGTAACGGGTAATATTGCCGTAACCATGGCTCTGGCACTATTTACCTTTCTAATAACAACCTTCAGCGGGAATAAACACTACTGGCTGGAGATCTTCAATGCACCCGGTGTCCCGTGGTGGCTGAAGCTTCCTGTTCCTTTAATGCCAATAATTGAGATTCTGGGTATGTTGACCAAGCCATTCGTCCTGATGGTTCGTCTTTTTGCCAATATCACGGCAGGTCACATAATTGCCCTTGGTTTTTTCAGCCTGATCTTTATTTTTGGGAACATGCAGGCTGGCCTGGGATACGGTGTTTCACCCGTCGCCATTCTGTTTACTATGTTCATGACGGTTCTTGAACTTCTGGTAGCGTTGATACAAGCATACGTTTTCACGTTGTTGTCAGCCCTCTACTTCGGCATGGCTACAGCTGAACATCATTAATATTTGTTAACCAAAACCATATCGCTATGCTAACATTGTCTATTTTACTACAAGCCACTGCAGGAGCTGCGTTGGGAAAACTTGGTGCTGCTATGGGTGCAGGTATTGCTGCCCTTGCTGCAGGTATCGGTATTGGTCGTATAGGCGGAACAGCTCTTGAATCAATCGCACGTCAACCTGAAGCAGCAGGAGATATTCGTGCCAATATGATTGTTGCAGCCGCATTGATTGAAGGCGTTGCGTTTTTTGCAGTGGTAGTATGTCTGCTGATCCTGTTTATTCAATAAACGGATAGGAAACGATACCTCTGCATTTGGGCGATTGGCTTAAATGCAGGGGTTTTATCAGTAATTATTTAATAAATAAAATACCCTACTATGGAACTTGTAACCCCCGGTTTAGGCTTACTGTTTTGGATGTTACTTTCCTTTTCGATAGTCCTTTACATTCTTAAGAGGTTTGCCTGGAAACCAATCCTTAAAGCCCTGAAAGACAGGGAAAAATCGATCCAGAATGCCCTCGATTCAGCCGAACTTGAACGGCAAAAGATGGAACAGCTCAAAGCCGATAACGAAGCCATCATGAGGGAAGCACGTGAGGAGCGGGATTTTATCCTTCAGGATGCAAGAGAGGTTAAAGATAAAATTATTCTGGAAGCCAAGGAGCAGGCAGGAAAAGAGGCGAAGAAAATAGTGGATTCAGCAAGGATTAAGATCAGGAATGAGAAAGCTGCTGCCATTGAAGAGATCAGAAATCAGGTTGCAAATCTGTCTGTCGATGTGGCAGAAAAGATCCTGAAACAGAAACTGAAAGATACAAGGGAACAGAAAGAACTGATTTCAAAATTGCTGGATGAAATTGAATTAAATTGAAAACCCGATGAACCAAAGCAAGATCTCGGTACGTTATTCCAAAGCTTTGCTTCTGGCAGCCGGAGAGGAAAACCAGCTTGAAAGGGTATATGAAGATATCAGGCTGGTTTACCAGATATGCCAGGAGGTGAAGGAATTCCTGGATCTGCTCCACAGCCCTGTCATTAAACCCTCGGATAAAAAAAATGTGATCCATTCACTATTCGGCACGCAACTATCCGCACTTACCATGTCATTGCTTGATCTGTTAGTACACAATAAGCGCGAGTCATTTATTCCCGATATAAGCAGAAGATTTCTTGATGATTATAAACAACATAGGGGTATAACATCTGTATTATTATCAACCGTTAGCCCTTTGGACAGGGAGTTGAAAGGGAAAGTCATTTCTCTGATTAAAAACACCTATCATACCGAAGTGGAACTCGAGGAGAAACTGAACAAAGACCTGATAGGCGGTTTTGTACTCATTATTGAGGACCGGATGATGGATGCCAGTGTCCTGAGAGGACTCAGGAGAGTACGACAGGAATTGACCCGTACAGGACTGGAAAACCGGTAATAATTGAATGGAAATGAATTAACAATATAGTTAGAAGATATGGCGAATATAAAACCCGCAGAAGTTTCGGAAATCCTGAAAAAACAGCTGAAAGGCATTCAGACTGCAGTTGAACTGGAGGAAGTTGGAACGGTACTCCAGGTTGGAGACGGAATAGCACGAATTTACGGATTATCAAATGTTCAGGCAAACGAATTAATCGAATTCGAAAACGGACTCGAAGGTATCGTTTTTAACCTGGAAGAAGATAATGTCGGAGCGGTTTTACTCGGACGCTCTGAAGAGATTAAAGAGGGGGATATTGTCAAAAGAACCCGAAGGATCGCTTCAATAAAAGTTGGTGACGGACTCTTGGGCAGGGTAGTAAAAACAACCGGAGATCCGGTTGACGGTAAAGGTCCGATCGAGGGTAAAACCTATGAAATGCCTCTTGAGCGGAAAGCTCCCGGTGTAATTTTCAGACAACCGGTAAATGAACCGTTGCAAACCGGGATTAAACCCATTGATGCCATGATTCCCATCGGGAGAGGACAGAGGGAATTAATTATTGGTGACCGGCAAACGGGAAAAACGGCTATCGCAATTGATACGATAATCAATCAGAAGGAGTGTTATGATATGGGGGAACCGGTCTTTTGTATCTATGTTTCTATCGGACAAAAGGGTTCAACGGTTGCAGGAATTGCAAAGACACTTGAAGAATTCGGTGCCATGGATTATACGGTAATCGTTTCCGCAACGGCTTCGGATCCGGCTGCAGCCCAGTTTTATGCACCCTTTGCAGGGGCAGCTATCGGAGAATTTTTCAGGGATACCGGAAGACCTGCACTTATCATTTACGACGATCTGTCAAAACAGGCCGTTTCATACCGTGAAGTATCCCTCCTGTTGAGGCGTCCACCCGGGAGGGAAGCATACCCCGGTGATGTTTTCTATCTTCATTCGAGATTACTTGAAAGGGCTGCTAAAATCATAGAATCGGACGAAATCGCTGCCCAGATGAACGATATACCAAAATCGATAAAACATCTTGTGAAGGGAGGCGGTTCCCTGACGGCCCTGCCTATTATTGAAACACAGGCAGGAGATGTGTCTGCATACATTCCGACGAATGTCATTTCAATTACAGACGGACAAATCTTTCTTGAAGCAGACCTTTTTAATGCCGGCATCCGGCCTGCTGTGAATGTCGGCATTTCTGTTTCCCGTGTCGGCGGAAATGCCCAGATAATAGCAATGAAAAAAATTGCAGGTACCCTTAAGCTTTATCAGTCTCAGTACCGTGAACTTGAAGCCTTTGCAAAATTTGGCTCTGATCTGGATGCAGCAACACTTGCCGTTCTTGATAAGGGTGCAAAAAATGTGGAAATATTAAAACAGGGACAGTACGCACCAGTACCGGTTGAAAAACAAATCGCCATCATATTTTGTGGTACCAGGGGACTCCTGAAAGAGGTGCCCGTTGAAGAAGTACGGAATTTCGAAAAGGAGTATATTGAATATATGGAAATGAAACATCCCGATGTTCTGAACGTTTTGAAGGAAGGGAAGATCAACGATAAGGTAACGGAGACCCTTACAAAAGTGGCAAGCGAGATTGCTGCCAAATACAAAGAGGAATGATGCCATATTGTGTTCTTCTATATAGGTAAACAACAATGGCAGGTTTAAAGGAAATAAGAACCAGGATTGTCTCGGTTAAATCCACCATGCAGATAACTTCTGCTATGAAAATGGTGGCAGCAGCCAAACTCAGAAAAGCACAGGATAAAATCATCCAGCTTCGGCCTTATGCAGCTAAATTGGAGGGGATTCTTGAATGCCTTACCAATGATCCTGAAGACAGAACAGATAATATCTATACAAGGGAACGCGAATTAAAGAATTTGCTGGTCGTGGTGATTACCTCAAACAGAGGGTTATGCGGTGCTTTTAATTCCAATGTAATTAAAGAGGTAATTTCAGAAGATACGAATCGTACGATCCCCCGGGAAGAAGATCTCCATTATCTGACCATCGGCAAAAAAGGTACTGAACTGCTCAGGTCACGGAAATTCCCAATCATAGATTCGAATTATGAAATTTATGATGATTTACAATTTAATACGGTGGCTCCATTAGCAGATCGGTTGATTCACCATTTCATCAACGGGGAATACGATAAAATCGAATTTGTTTACAATCATTTTAAGAATGCAGCTGTCCAGATCGTTACCCGTGAACAGTTTCTGCCGATCACTTTTGATGAAGATGATGAGAATAGACCTATGCAAACGGACTTTATTCTTGAACCGGACCGGGCTCTGATACTGGAAAAACTGATTCCCAGGTCCCTGAGAATTCAGCTCTATAAAGCAATCCTCGATTCCTACGTGGCAGAACAGGGTGCCAGGATGACCGCCATGCATATGGCAACCGACAACGCTACAGAATTGCTCCGAGAATTAACCCTTCATTATAACAAGGCAAGACAATCAGCCATTACAAAAGAGATTCTGGATATTGTTGGTGGTGCAGAAGCTTTACACGAATAAATCCCGAACCGACGGGTCCAACCTATAAAACTTATCTGTTCTTTATTAACTCCACCGCTTCCTGAACGGGAACTTTCTCACCATCCTTGTAGGCTACGATAAATCCTTCAACTTTCTGATTATTTTGAAATACCCGGGCTTCAAACAATG
>CP070687.1:2317926-2336932 GCA_020353115.1 Bacteroidales bacterium | reverse complement strand
CGGAAGGAAGACTATTCAATACAATAGTTAACCTGTTTGACCACTCCAATGCGGCTGACAGGTAATACATTAACCTTTTTTGCTTATGAATAATATTCTGGGGATGGGCAATGCCCTGGTGGATATTTTGGTGCGGTTGGAAAGCGACCGGACACTTGAAGTATTTTCATTGCCCAAAGGAAGTATGCAACTGGTTGATAGGAACACTTCACGGAGAATACTGGCCGGTATTGACAACCTTGATAAAACAATAACTTCAGGAGGTTCAGCAGCCAATACCATCCACGGCTTGGCAGAGTTAGGAATAAGAACCGGATTTATTGGTACAGTTGGAAGGGATCGGTATGGAGATTTCTTCAGAAACGATATGAAGCGTCACAATATACATACGGAATTATTTCAGAGCAGTACGGAATCCGGAAGGGCAATTTCCCTGATATCCCCGGATTCGGAAAGGACTTTTGCCACGTATCTCGGAGCTGCAATAGAACTTGAACCTGACCATATCACACAGGAACAATTCAAGGGGTATAATCTCTTCCATATGGAAGGATACCTTGTTCAAAACCATGATCTTGTCCGCCAGGCTTTTATTCTTGCAAGACGGGAGAATCTTAAAATCTCCCTGGATATGGCCAGTTACAATGTCGTTGAAGAAAACATAGATTTTCTTGAAGAAATGGTAAAAAACTACGTGGATATTGTTTTTGCCAACGAAGAGGAAGCCAGGAGTTTTACGGGAAAAGCGCCGGAAGAAGCACTGCATCATTTTGCCGAAATGTGTGATATTGCAGTTGTTAAAACGGGTAAGTCAGGATCCCTGGTAAAGAGGGGAGAGGAGTTTCATAAGATTGGTATCATTCCCGCCGAAAGTGTTGATACAACAGGTGCAGGAGATCTCTATGCCGCCGGGTTCCTATATGGACTGACCAAAAACCTTCCACTTAACCGGTGTGGTGAGATGGGTGCGTTACTTTCGGGAAGGGTAATCGAGGTGATCGGTTCCAAAGTGGATGAAAGTCAGTGGAAATTGATCCGGGATCTGTTATAGAATCTAATTGCAAGCGTGTATTATGTACTTTGCAAACCGGTTCTGATTAGAACAATCCGTGAAGTTCAGCATTGATCTGATCAATTATCTTGCCCAGGTCCTCCGTATTATCCGGAAAATTGTAGTCATCGGCTTCAACGATAAGCAATTTCCCAAGGTTATATGCCTCGATCCATGCTTCGTACCTTTCATTTAGTCTTTTCAGGTAATCCAGACGGATAGCGTTTTCATATTTTCTCCCACGTTTTTGGATCTGGTTTACAAGGGTAGGAACGGATGCCCGAAGGTAAAGTAGAAGATCCGGTGGCTGGATCAGGGAACTCATCAGATTGAAAAGAGTAAAATAATTTTCAAAATCCCTGGTAGACATTAAGCCCATTGAATGCAGGTTGGGTGCAAAAATATAAGCATCTTCGTAGATTGTCCTGTCCTGGATAACGGTTTTACCTTTTTTTCGAAGTTCAAGGATTTGATTGAACCGGCTGTTCAGGAAATAGATCTGCAGGTTGAAAGACCATCGTTGCATATCCTCGTAAAAATCATTCAGGTAGGGATTATCATCCACATCTTCGTAATGGGCTTCCCATCCAAAATGTTTTGCTAAAAGACCGGCAAGGGTCGTTTTTCCTGAACCAATATTTCCTGCAATGGCGATGTGCATGGTCTTACATTAATTGAATTCAACTTGGAATTAAAAGTAAGAATTATTTTTATTGTTTCAATAATGGAGGATGAATAAACGCTGGTTACCGGGAATGGGATGCCGGTTTTGGTATAAGGACATATACTATTTCATTTCTGCATTGATCTTCAGTATCTCTTCCAGGTATTTACGGTCATTTGAGAGGTTTGGAATTTTGTTTTGGCCTCCCAGCTTATTCTTCTTGGCAAACCATTGGTAAAATACACCTTTCCGCATACTTCGGACCACCGGCTTATCAAGGGTGATGCTTTTGTAGCGCTTGGCTTCATAATCGGAATTAATGGATATTAATGCCTGGTCGAGGGAGTTGGCAAAAAAATCCGGATCTTCCGGCTCGATATCAAATTCAACCAGCCATTCATGGTGTCCCTTCTTATCATCATCCATGTAAACGGGGCCGGCGGTATATTCATTTATCACAGCACCCGTTTTATCGCAGGCAATCTTCAGTGCCCTGGTTGCATTATCAATGATAATCTCTTCACCGAAAGCGTTTATAAAATGTTTCGTCCGACCGGATATCTTTATCTTATGAGGAAAAAGAGATGTAAATACAACGGTATCTCCTATGATATATCTCCATAAACCACCGTTTGTTGATATAATCATGGCATAATTTTTATCCAGCTCTACATCTGCCACGGTGTATGCACTGGGGGCTTCCTTTGCCAGCTCCTCAACAGGGATAAACTCATAAAAAACCCCGTAATCCAGCATTAGCAGCATATCATCCCTTTTCAGATCGTCCTGGATACTGAAGAATCCTTCCGAGGCATTATAGGTTTCCATATAGTTCATCGATTCGGAAGGGATTACCTTTTTAAATTGTTTACGATAAGGAACGAAACTCACACCGCCATGGATAAACAATTCGAGATTGGGCCAAAGTTCAAGCAAATGGTTTTTCCCTGTTTTTTTAAGGATGTATTTGATCATAACCAGGTTCCATGACGGTACTCCTGCAAGATTGGTAACATTCTCCTTTATGGTTGTTTCAGTAATCTTTTCCAGTTTATTTTCCCATTCATCCAGGAGGGCAATCTTTTGGGGAGGTGTACGGATGAAATCAGCCCAGAAGGGAATATTTGTCAGAAGAATGGCCGAAAGATCTCCGTAATACGAATTGTTGCTGTAATTATTAATGGTGCAGCTTCCTCCCAGTGTCAATCCTTTACCCTCATAAATTTTCGTTTCAGGATGACTGGAAGTATAGATTACCAGAACATCCTTACCTCCCCGGTAGTGACAATCCTCTAATGCTTCTTTGCTAACAGGAATGAATTTACTTTTATCACTGGTAGTACCGGAAGATTTTGCAAACCATTTTATTTCTCCGGGCCATAGGATATCCTTCTCTCCATCCCGCAAGCGTCGGACATATGGTTTTATATCATCGTATGTTTGGAGTGGAAGTCGTCCCCGGAAATCCTGAAGTGTCTTAATGGTAGGGAAATCATATTTTCGCCCCCATTCGGTATCCTTGGCCCGGTCCAGTAATTTAAACAATACTTGCTTCTGTACTTCAAACGGGTATTTTCTGAACCGATCGATCCGGTGTCTCCGCTTTGCATTCAGCCAGGCAATAATGGAAGGCAGGATTGGCATTATTTAAGAAATTCCAAATGAAACAAATGATCTATTCAAAGGTAATGATAAATCATTTTTTTTAATAATTCGGTTTGTTACGCAGGTAACTTTCCGTTACAATGAATGGATTCATGCAAATTCAACGGCGAATGATTTAATGAATCAAGGAAGCAGAAGCAGTATTTTTCGACTTATGAGATGAACTTCCTTAGTTTTTCTGCTACGGCCTTAAGTTTGTGTTCCGGTTTGGCGAAGTTAAAACGCAGAAATTTGTGAAGAATACCCTCATGATAATAGAGGGAAAGTGGCATTACACCCACAGATAACCTGTTCAACATCCGAAGTGATATTTCCAAATCGTTTTCATCGGATACATCTTTAAAATCAACCAGCTGAAAAAAAGTTCCGGAAGATGGTCTGACAGGCAGTTCGATTTTCCGGAACAGGTTTACAAAGTAATCCCTTTTGCCCTGGTACACTTTTGACACCTCGGAGTAATTATCATCTGCATTGAGAAATTCAGCGAGAGCATATTGCAACGGAGTATTGACCGAATTCACTTGAAAACTGTGGTTCCACCGGACTTTCTCCATCAACGATTCCGGTCCCAGACAATAACCGATCTTCCATCCACTGATATTGAATAAATGGGCGAAAGATGAAACGATAATGCTCTTGTCTGCTAGCTCCGGGAACCTTGCAACACTCTGGTGTTCAAAACCCTCGAAAATAACATGTTCAAATTCCTCATTACTAAGGATTACTATCTTGGTTCCCATAATCGTTTTCTGAAGTTTTTCCATATTGAAAGAAGACCATATGGAACCGGACGGATTATGTGGTGTGTTGATGATAATCAGTTTTGTATTGGCAGTAACTATCTTTTGCACAGCTTCCCAGTCGACCTGAAAATAGGGTGGATTTAAAGATATATATTTGGGAATACCACCGGAAGCTACAACAGCTTTGCCATAAAGGGAATTTGCAGGCTCAAATATGACAGCTTCATCTCCTTCATTAATGAAAGTTGAAATGGTTGTAAAGAGAGCCTGATCCGATCCGGCAGTAATAATGATTTCATTTTCAGGGTGATATTCTCTTGAGTATAATCGGGCAGTCTTTCGGGATATCTTATCACGAAGGGATAATACACCTTCAACTGGCGCTTTGAAATTATAATCTTTCTTAATGTATGGAATAGTAATTTTTACCAGATCAACCGGACATTTCAGTTCGGAATAATCCTGAGTAAAATTCAGAAAAGAATCATTACCTTCTTTTTTGTTTAACTGGTTGAAGAAGGTGTTGACAACATTCAAACTATTTTGATTCTTCATATCAAATGCCGGGAAGAAAACAACGATATTAATTCTCGAAATGCTAGTATTACACTAAATCAAAGATACGGCGGAATAGCTAAGGACGGAGGACCTGGCAGTATTTTGGCAAATGTTTTTGACTAATGATGGATTTAAGTTGATTAATGGAATACTTCTTTTAAGACAAGCAGCGATTTGATTTCTCCCATACTTTCTGTATGCAATTGATAATATTCCAGGATTTTTAAAAGCAGCCGGTATCTTTCTTCTGATGTCATTTTGATTGAATCCAGGTTTTTGTAGTTTATCCGAAGCATTTTATTCAGGATCCTGCTTAAGCTTTCATCAATATAATGCGGATGAAACGGAATGGCCGGGACAAAATTTCCATTCTGAAGGTCAAAGATCCTGTTTTGCCTGGTATAGTTAATATCGGGCTGAAATCCCAGATATTTTGTCAGTTGCAACAAAAACATAATATGAAAATTCGGTATTCCTGTTGCAGTAATATCAAAGAATTGTATGGAATTGTACAGGAATTCAAAGAGTTTATGGTTGCTCTCTTCTTCTCGGATAGTCTTATACAGGATTTCTGCCAGGAAAAGGGCAACGGTACTTTTAATCACATTGAATGGAATCGTACGGAAAGGAACAATATTCTTGAATTCTTTTATTCTCTGGATGTCCCGGTTGAGTTTAAAATATACATCAAGTTCAAGGAGGAATAACGGTTGAAGAATATTTGCCTTTGGGGAGGAGCCCCTGCCTCTCACATTATTAATAATAAATGATTTCCGTCCGAATTTCTCAGTATAGATGGTTACAATCAGACTGGAATCGGAATACTTGATGTGGTGAAGAACTATACCGGTTGTTTTTGCAAGCATTTTTTATACAAAAAACAGTGACCTTGACCATTTAATTGACGAAAATAGTAAATCGGATCAAACATCCGGGTCGCAAATCATATATTTCTGATCAAATTGTTAAAGCGCAGGTTTCACAGGTAATCTGTCAAAATCTTACATTGAATTTTCGGTTAATTTTTTTAAAAGTGTATTTTTACACAAAACAAGTACTAAAATGGAGAAAGATAAGGAAAAAGAACTCGTCAAACGAATAGCAAAACTGGCTAAGCAGAATCAGGATCTGGAAGAACAGCTTAAAAAAGTTCTTAAGGAGAATGAAAAATTAACACAGGATCTTGAACGAAAGAAAACCTTACTTGAAAAACTTTCTCCCGATCCGGCTGAGTTGGAGGGAAAACTTGAAGCCAGACCCACTTCCCTGAAATTCAAAATGGCGACGGTATTATTTGCTGATATTCACGGTTTTAGCCGAATATCCGACACCATGGATTCGGAAGCTATAATGGATGAATTGGATGGGATATTTTTTGAGTTCGATTCGACAGTTAAAAAATATAATATCGAAAAGATAAAAACTATTGGCGATTCCTACATGTGTGCAGGAGGCATACCTGTAAAAAATATTACCAACCCAATTGATGTGGTAATGGCTGCGATTGAAATGCAGGAATACCTGAATCAGCTCCGAAAGCAGAACAAAAAGAAAGCCGGGGAAATATGGGAGCTTAAGCTGGGCATCCATACCGGTCCTGTAACCGCAAATGTTGCCGGTAAGAAGAAAATTTCCTATGATTTAAAGGGGGATACAGTGAATACGGCAACCAGGATAGAATCGGCTTCTGAAGCAGGGAAAATTATTATTTCGGTCATGACATATGAACTCGTTAAAGAATTTTTTGTATGTGAGTATTATGGAAAGATGCCGGTTAAGTATAAGGACGATCTCGATATGTACATCGTTAGAGGGCTGAAACCTGAATTCTCGGAAAATGGTGACGGGGTTACTCCGAATAAAGCATTCAGAATTAAATTCGGATTAATTCAGTTTACAGATATTCAGGAGATCATTTTGGATAAACTGGAAAAGGAATTACCAGATTATTTATATTACCATAATGTAAAACATACAGTGGATGTTGTAACCGAAGTTGAACTGATAGGTTGGGGTGAGGGCGTATCGGATGAAGATATTCTGATGCTGAAAACTGCCGGACTTTTCCATGATGCCGGCCATACGGTTGATTATGATTCCCATGAATACCAGGGGACCGTGCTGGCAAAGAAGATGTTGCCAAAGTATAACTACACTCCCGAACAGATCGACAGGATTTGCGAAATCATAATGTCTACGAAATTACCACCGCAACCCCAAAATCTTCTTGAAGCCATAATATGCGACTCTGACCTCGATTATCTCGGGCGAAGTGATTTCATCCCGGTTTCAAATACCCTATACCAGGAGTTGAAGGAACAAAACAAAATTGGGACACTCAATGACTGGAACAAACTCCAGGTGAAATTTATATCCGGTCATCAGTATTTCACGAAAACAGCCCGGAGCCTGAGAGAGGTAAACAAGCAAAAACAGATCGAAAGGATCTCAAGTCTTATTACAGAGGATTGAGAATGGTATCCGGATCTTCATTTATCCTATCCGAGTTCCGCCCGGTTAAATATCAGTTACCCGTTAATTAGTGAATGAAGAGTACCTTTGTCACATGTGTTTTTGACCCGTCCTCATTCGTAGAAAAGATTAGATATACTCCTGTGTGAACGCGTTCTCCTGAGAAGGTACGCCCATCCCATATCGCCTGACCTCCGAGCGCAGTTGTTTCGTATACTATATTGCCACTGATATCGGTGATCTTTACATTGACATCGGTAACAAGACCGGTTATCGTTATTGGTCCGTAATAATCTTCCCGTACCGGATTGGGGAAAACGTATACATTACTGAAATCGTCAGATCCTTCTGTAGCTGTGCTTCGGTATGAGACAACGCCTTGATCGGTTCCGAAAAAGACCTCACCCGATTCATGATCAATAGCGATGGTTGTAATATGATTGGATAGAAGAGGACTGTTTGTTTCGTTAAAATTATGGATTTCCTGAAGGCCGTCTTCGGACAAGAGAAAGGCCCCTGCACCATCGGTACCGATCCATTTACGGTTAGCTCCATCAACGGCTATTGAAGTTATTGTTTCTGTAGCAAGCAGATAATCTGCCAGGTCACTGCCATCGTTTCGGGGAACCTTTATTCGCTGAGCTCTGAAATCCGGATCTGAAAACAGGTTTTCAGGGCTATAATATACGACAGGCCCCTGATTTGTCCCGACCCATATATTTCCATCCAGATCCTCTGCTATTGAATACACATCATTGATGGTATTTCCATCCTGGTCAACGACCGAAAACTTTTTGTACCGGTCATCATTTAAATCATCAATTGTTCCATTATTATCAAAAGCAAAAAGGCCGAATCCCCGGGGTAAAAGAATCCATTTATGATCGTAATAGGTAACGATAATATCACTAATGGTCGGTGCATTTATCACGTTCCCGTAAGGAAAACTTTTCCAGGTGCCATCCAGTTTCCTGACAGAAACAGGATTGTCGACTCCGGAATTTGTCATCCAGAGGTTATGGTTGGCATCGAATGCCATTCCGCCGATTCTCACATAATCATCTCCTGGTATAATACTTTCGAGTGTTGATGGCTCACCCTCCTTAAAATGGTTTTCAAGCGTTCCTTCATGATACTCCAGCAATCCATGTCCCCATGATGCTGCAAAAAAAATATCCGGATTACTCGGATCCGATAATACACGAACAACATCTCTGATGGAATAGTCCAATATGTTGTCCCAAATTCCATCGGTGTAGGTATATATCTTCCCGATGTTGAATATCCCCGTCCAGCCGGCATCCCTGCCACCTCCGGCCAGGCGCAAATTCCCGGCGGAAATATCCATATCGGATACTTCCTCGGTAAATGGTCCATTAGGATAAATGCTCTCAAACAATCCGGGAGAAGGGTGTTTAACGATTCCTAGATAATTATCGGCTATCCAAACCACACCATCCTCATCCATTAATGCATCCATCGCATTTGGAACTGCATGTATGTAACTGTCGATTTCGCGTTCCAGTTGGATAATATTATTGTAGATCCTTAGCAGCCCTTTGCTGGAAATGAACAGTTTATTCTGATATGCTGTAAATGAGAGATTTTTGATACCATCGCGGGAATCGAATATTTCCCACGCTGATCCGTTAAACAGATAGATTGTATCGGTCACGAGTTGATCATCAGAACGATTTACCAAGATCCGGTTATTGAAAGATAAAATTCGGTTAAATCTATTTTGAGATCCGGGGATACCTGTAATCCGGGTCCAGGCTGTATAATAAATAAGATTCGGGCTGTTAATATCGGCTTTCAATATCCCTTTTTCTGTCGCTGCATATAAGTAATTTCCATTCAGTGCGAGTTGAAAAACTTCCATCGGCGATCCGTTTTCACCGATGTAATATGTATCTTTTATCTCCCGTTTTTCAAGATTAACCACGACAATACCAAACCCACACGAGAGATAGGCATACTTGTCGATGAACAAGATATTGTTTATGACTTTATTGCCGGGAATTGATTTTCTTTTGATATCGGAAATATTAAAGATCTGATTTCCGCGGACCAGGTCAATATTGGTATTGGTATATGCAATAAATAAGAGATCGTTTTCTGATGAGTATTTTATGGTACTGATACCGATATCGGATAACCCGTTGACTTTTGACAGTTTTTCAAGGCTGTTGTCGTCCTTATTCAGCAGGAACAGACTGTTCTTTGAGGCACAGTAGATTTTTTTATCACCGATTGTTATAGTCTCCCCATGAGAATAGGGAAGATGATCTCTCCATTCACCGATCTTCAGTTGTCCATACAGTAAACATGGCAATACCATTGAAAGTAGAAGCATGTAAATAGATTTGCCTTTCATCACGAACTATTAGGATTTGCTGCCAAATGGCAATGAATTTACAAATCAAAAACAGATCCGGGCAGGATTTATTATGTAAAAACGTACGCTTTTTATTTTTCCGTTAAATATTCTATTAATTTCCGGAATGCAACAGCCCTGTGAGAAATCCTGTTCTTTTCAGACAGGTTCATTTCGGCAAACGTCTTATCAGACCCTTCGGGTAAAAAAATCGGATCGTACCCGAAACCGGATTTCCCTCTTTTCGTGTTCAGGATCGTCCCCTTTACAATTCCTTCAAAAATAATCTCTTTCCCTTCCTGAACCAGTGAAATCACGGTTCTGAATTGTGCTTTTCTGTTGGTTATTCCATGAAGTTTCCTGAGGACTTTGTTCATATTTTTTTCCGAATTTTTTGTATTTCCGGCATATCGGGCAGAGTAGACCCCCGGTTCACCATTCAGAGCATCTATTTCCAGGCCGGTATCATCGGCAAAGGCATTGTAACCGTATCTTTGAAATATGTACCAGGCTTTTCCGGATGCATTCGCTTCAAGTGTGGTATGAATTTCGGGAATTTCATCAGGACAGCCAATATCATCCAGAGACAGGAGCTTGAAATCTCCGCCCAGCAAATCCCGGATTTCATTGAATTTATTTCTGTTATTTGTGGCGAAAACCAGTAACATTTTGGTATAAAAAAACAAGGATAACGGTCATCCTTGTTTATCAGTGTGGAAATTTTGCAAAGAGGTTTTTACTTTATCCGCTCATTGCTGCGAATCCCTGCGATTTTCTCAGGTCCGATCTGGGATTGATACACATTACGGGGATTTTCGCACTGTTACATATGATTTGTTGTTCATTTGCCCCCAATGCATAATCAGCCAGGGTTATATCCCTAGTAGTCATGATCAGGATAAGGTCTGCATCTATTTTCTTGGCAAAATTGATCGTTTCTGTGGAAAATTTGGATTTCGAGGGAGCGGTATGGATCTCGTAATCTATCTCTTTCCCGTCAAAGAATTTCTTTGCAAAAGTAAGATTTGATTGGACCCGGTGCTTAAAGGTTTTATCTTTTACTTCCTGTTTAATGATATGGAATTTGGCTTTGTAATATTTTGACAGGTAGTGTACCCAATGATGTTTTTCCTTGTTTTCCAATCTGAAATCAATTGGGAAAACGATTTTTTCGAATTTCTTATGAAGCGGTGGAGCCTGCACAATAATGAATGGAACCGGAGAACTGACAATTACTTTAAGGGCCCAGCTTCCTGTTAGTTTTTGCATCCCTTTCATACCATGTGTTCCCATGATTACGAGGTTTGCATTTATCTCTTTGGAAACCTCGCCAATGGTGGAGAAAATACTCCCTTCACGAACAATCACATTAGGCTGGTGAAAATGTTCTTTAAAGAATTTTTCAGCCACTTCATTGGCTTTTTCCGTTGCTTTATTGATCTCCTTCTCATCTTTTACTACATGGATAATGGAAATGTCATTCTCCATTATTTTTGCAATGATTAGTGCATGCTCAAGAGCATTATTAGCAACCTCTGTAAAATCATGAGGAACAAGAATCGTATGTTTCTCTTTTTCCATATTTTTTATTGATTATAGTTTCTGATCTATCAATAATTATTATATTTTTGACTGGACTTCCCTTGGTCAAAGGAATTACAAGTTATGAATTTTATAAAAAAAACGAACAAAATTCCAAATTTTTTTTTCCTGG
Organism: Bacteroidales bacterium; assembly: GCA_020353115.1. GTDB lineage: Bacteria > Bacteroidota > Bacteroidia > Bacteroidales > VadinHA17. Next base: position 2,325,688 of record CP070687.1, on the reverse strand, counting down.
TATTCCTCTTGACGGTGATAATTTCCTTTTCTGCTCACGCTCAGGGGAATCGTGCCCCTTTACCTGAAATACAGAAGATTATCCTTGGTATGGATTCTGTATATTACAGCTATAAGAATAGAGTAACAGATCCGTCGGGGCAGCTTGGAAAATTGTCAGATCCAGTAATTTTGGCACCGAAATTCCATTCCTTGTTTTTCGAGTTTGCAATTGATCCTGGCCTTGAGAAAGAAGCTCAATATCAGTATTTTCTGTCCGGATATGATAAAGGATGGTCCGTTTGGAGTCCTTATAATATTAAAGAATATACCAATCTTAAAGAGGGTCGCTATACCTTCAGGGCGCGGACCAGGATCCTGAATAATCCGGTATCCGATGAGTTCATTTTTCAGTTTAAAATTCTTCCTCCAATTCACAGGACGGTTTATGCTTTTACCATCTACATAATTTTTTCTATTATCCTATTATGGATGATTATACAGTTAAGGTCCTATAAGTTTGCCAAAGAACGATTCAGACTGGAACGTATTATTAACGAGCGAACGGAAGAGCTGGTAAAGGAAAAAGACAAATCCGAGAATCTTCTGGCAAATGTACTTCCAAAAGATACGGCTGAGGAATTGAAAACCAAAGGGAAGGTTGCAAAGAAGAAATATAATATGACAACAGTGCTCTTTTCAGATATTCAGGGATTTACGAAGATTGCTGAACAAATGAATCCTGAAACACTGATTGATGAGCTTGACAAATTCTTTTTTTATTTTGATTCTGTCGCAGAAAAATACAATATTGAGAAAATCAAGACAATCGGCGATGCTTATATGTGTGCAGGCGGAATCCCGGATAAAAATCGGACCAATCCTGTGGAAGTTGTCTTGGCAGCCCTGGAGATGCAACAATATATGAAGGATCTTCAGTTACAGGCAAAATCAAAGAACCAGGAGTTTTGGGATATCAGGATAGGTATACATACGGGTCCGGTTATTGCAGGAGTTGTCGGATCCAAAAAATTGTCCTATGATATCTGGGGCGATACGGTAAATACGGCAAGCAGAATGGAATCTTCGGGGGAAGCGGGGAAAATAAATATTTCCGGTTCAACCTATGAATTAGTCAGGGATTTTTTCATTTGTGAATACAGGGGTAAAATGCCAGTGAAGTATAAAGGCGAGATCGATATGTATTTCGTAACCGGAATCAGGCCTGAATTATCGGTTGATCTTAAGGGATTGCCAAACCAGAGATTTAAAATCCATCTTCAGATTTTGAGATTGAATGATTTCGAGGAGACAATCATGAACCGCCTGGCACATGAGTTGGATGATAATCTTTACTTTCATAATGTTAAGCATACTATGAATGTTGCTACACAGGCGGAACTTATTGGAAGAGCTGAAGGCATTTCCGATGAAGATATGTTGCTGGTTAGAACTGCCGCCCTGCTTCATGATACGGGTTATATCAAGACCTACGATAACCACGAGGAAGCCAGCTGTGATATTGCCCGTGAAATGCTCCAGAAGTTTAAATATTCAGATCAGCAAATCGACAAAATATGTGAACTCATTTTAACTACAAAATCAACATCAAAACCCGGAAACCTTTTGGAAAAGATCTTAAATGATGCCAATAGAGCATTTTTTGGCAGAGTCGATTTTATTCCGGTTTTAAAGAGTTTATATAACGAGCTTCAGGAACGGAATAAGATCGTATCAGAGCAAGAATGGTATAAAAATCAGATTAAAACCATCTCGGAACATGAGTTTTTTACAAAAACAGCCCGGTTGTTAAGAGATGTGGAAAAAGAAGTACAGTTGACAGGTATTAAAGAGTTGATTCATGCATGAAGCCATTACATAACAGAATTATTTCATTGGAAGAGTAACAATAAAAGAGTAATTTTAGACATTTAGCAGATCGGGGAAGTATTACCACAATAATTTTATAAGATATGGAAAATATTGATTGGGGTAATCTGCCTTTCGGATATTTGAAGACGGATTATAATGTAAGATGCTATTACAGGGAAGGAAAATGGGGTGAGCTGGAAATTTCTTCGTCCGAATACCTGAATTTACATATTGCTGCCACAAGCATTCATTACGGGCAGGAAGCCTTTGAGGGAATGAAAGCATTTCGTGGGAAAGATAATAAAATCCGTGTTTTCCGGTGGAAGGAAAATGCAAAAAGAATGATTGCCTCCGCATCAGGAATTCGAATGGCTGAGGTCCCGCTGGACCTTTTTAAGAAAGCCATATGGAAAGTTGTAGCATTAAATAAAAAATATGTACCACCATACGGATCAGGAGCATCGCTTTATATCCGACCTTTATTGATTGGGGTTGGTGCCGAGGTTGGTGTCAAACCGGCAAAAGACTATCTTTTCTTGGTTTTTGTTTCACCTGTCGGACCCTACTTCAAAGAGGGAATAAAACCGGTGGATATGATGATCTGCAGGGATTGCGACCGGGCAGCTCCTCTGGGTACGGGACATATTAAAGTCGGTGGTAATTATGCAGCCAGTATGGTCGCTATCCACAGAGCCCACAGTAATGGATTTGCAAATGTAGTATTCCTGGATGCTAAAGAGAAAAATTTTATCGACGAATGTGGCCCGGCAAATTTCTTCGGCATAAAAAATAATACCTATATTACGCCCGATTCGCCTTCAATACTGCCTTCAATTACAAATAAATGTCTTATCCAGCTAGCACAGGATATGGGAATGAAGACAGAAATAAGAAAAGTAAAAGTTGATGAACTGGCAAGCTTTGAGGAAGCTGGTGCATGTGGTACTGCTGCTGTTATAAGTCCAATCAGTATGATTGTCGATATAGAAGAAGGTGTTACATACAAATATGGTAATCAGGATAAACCAGGCCCGATTTCCATGAAATTGTATCAAAAACTACAGGCTATCCAGACCGGTGATGAACCGGATCCATATGGCTGGATAGATATAATTGAATAGGTGCTCTCTCCATTGTACTGGCAAATAATGTATTCACAAGGGAAGAGTGTAGTGATTAATCAATCCATTTCTGAAAATCTTCACCCTGCCTTCCAATACGAAACTTGCAATTTCCGGAGGGAAATTAATCTGATCAGTTGTGGTTATTCAAATTTAGTCCAACCAGTTCAAATAATCTATATATTTGCAGCAGGCTAAAGATGCATGAAAAAGAAACAGTCCAGAATAACGAAACGAAGACTTAGAAGCTCCTATTTTACATCTGTTATAAGCATCTCCCTGCTATTATTTCTTTTGGGTTTGCTGGGATTATTATTACTGAATGCAAAGAGACTTTCCGATTTTGTTAAGGAGAACATAAGTATCTCGATTATTCTGAAAGATGATATTAAGGAGGTGGATATAAGGCGTCTGCAAAAAGACCTTGATGCAGCAAATTATGTTAAATCGACGGAATATGTATCGAAGGAAGAAGCGGCCAGAAGGTTGCAGGAGGAATTGGGTGAAGATTTTATCAACTTTTTGGGATACAATCCCTTACTGGCATCTATAGATGTCTATTTTTATGCTGATTTCGCAAATCCTGACAGTATTGCTGAAATCGAATCAAGAATCATCAATTTTCCGGAAGTGAAGGAAGTTTTTTATCAGAAATCACTCATTCATCTGGTTAATGAAAATGTCCGGAAAATTAGTTTTTTCATTTTAATCTTCAGTGCTTTATTGTTTGTTATAGCAATGACATTAATTAATAATACCATCCGGTTATCGGTATATGCAAGACGGTTTATCATTAATACCATGCAACTGGTCGGTGCAACACACGGTTTTATCCGCAGACCTTTTCTGATGAACAGTATTATGCACGGGATTTATGGTGCTCTTATTGCATCTGGGCTGTTAGCCGGACTCATTTATTTGATACAGAGAGAATTTATTGAGATAATCAGCTTTCAGGATGTGGAAATTCTGGGAGTTTTGTTTATCTTGGTACTGGTTTCAGGCATCATGATAACGTGGATATCCACTTTTTTTGCAGTTAACAAATATTTGAGAGTACAGGAAGATGATCTGTATTATTAAACGACCATAACAATGTCAGCAAAAAGAACAGAAGAAAACCAGAAGCCGGGATTTGCTCTTGGCAAAGAAAATTATATTCTATTAATTATCGGTTTTGTGATAATTATTATTGGTTTTCTTTTAATGATTGGTGGTAAAGCGGAGAACCCGGAAGAATTTAATCCTGAAATTTTCAGTTTCAGAAGAATTACACTGGCCCCCATTATTGTCCTTGTAGGATTTATTTTTGAAATCTGGGCCATAATGAAAAAACCAAAGGAATAATACTCACCACGGAATATGAATCCAATTGAACCGGTAATACGGTTTTCCGGGAATAGAAGCGGGCCGGTTCGATTCATCCTTTTATACTAGATGAATTGGTTTGAATCATTGATACTTGGAATCTTACAGGGATTAACTGAATTTTTACCTATAAGCAGCAGTGGACATCTGGAATTGGGGAAACACTTTCTGAACGTAGAGGCCAGGGAAAGCCTTCAGTTTACAGTTGTGGTCCATGGTGCTACAGTGATCAGTACTATCGTGGTTTTTTGGAAAGAGATAACTTTTGTAATGAAAGACCTATTCAGGTTCAGATGGAATGAGGGCACAAGATACATCCTGAAGATTCTTTTATCCATGATACCGGTGATAATTGTGGGGATATTCTTTAAACCGGAAATTGAACGTCTATTCACGGCGAATGTACGGTTAGTTGGGCTAATGCTTATTGTGACATCTGCTCTTCTTGCCATTGCATATTTTTCAAAACCAAGCGGGAAAGAAATCCCCTATTCAAATGCTTTAGTAATAGGAATTGCACAGGCTTTTGCTGTAATACCTGGAATATCCCGATCAGGAGCAACCATTGCCACCGGTTTAATTCTTCGTAACAAGAGAGATGAGGTGGCACGGTTTTCTTTCCTTATGGTTCTCCTGCCTATTATTGGGGCAAACATATTGGATTTGGTGACCAGTGAGAATGGTAATAATGTTGAGGTAGGTGCCATTCATCTGATAATAGGATTCGTCGCCGCGTTTATAGTTGGTTTAATCGCATGCAGATGGATGATCCGAATTGTAAGAAGAGGAGAATTGATTTATTTTGCCTTTTATTGCCTTATCCTGGGATTGATTGCGCTGATTGTAGGATAGGAATAGCAGATATTTTAAATGGTTGAAGATAACGAATTCAAGCAGGGGATTGTATTATTTTTCAATAAGCCACTTGAGTGGACTTCTTTTGATCTCGTAAAGAAGGTTAAAAATACGATTGAAAAATATACCGGATCAGGTAAAATAAAGGTTGGTCATGCTGGCACCCTTGATCCGCTTGCCACAGGATTGATGATATTATGCACAGGTAGGGCTACGAAAAGAATCAGTGAATTTCAGAATCTTGAAAAAGAATATATTGCCACTCTTGAACTGGGAAAAACAACACCCTCGTTTGACAGGGAGACCAGCGTAGATGCAGTGTATGACACTTCACATGTAACAGAGAAGAAATTTATCGATGCATTGGGTGAATTTAAAGGCGAAATTAGACAGATTCCACCCCTTTTTTCAGCAAAAAATATTAGGGGAGAGAGGGCATATAAATTGGCAAGGACCGGAGGGTATATGGACATGAATCCTGTTCGGGTGAGTATCCGTGAACTGGAAATCCTTGACTATTCATTTCCCAGGGTTAAGATCAGGGTGGTGTGCAGCAAGGGTACTTATATCAGGGCACTGGTAAGAGATATCGGACAAGAACTGAAATGTGGAGCTTATATGACCGACCTGGTTCGTGTGCGAATCGGGATGTATCATTTGGGAATGGCCCAGACTATCCAGGAATTTGAAGAAAAATTAAAATTTTTCAAACAAAATTGATTTTTTTACGTATAAGGTTACTGCTTTCCAGGAAATAAAAAGCCGGTTCCATGAAATTATCACAATATAAATATTATCTGCCACCTGAGTTAATTGCCATGTATCCTGTTGATAACAGGGATGAATCACGATTAATGGTAATTAACAGAAAAACCAGGGAAATTGAACATCGGATTTTTAAAGATGTTCTGGATTTTTTCGTGGATAAGGACATAATGGTTTTTAATAATACAAAAGTATTTCCTGCCCGACTATTTGGCAATAAAGAGAAGACAGGTGCCGAAATTGAAGTTTTTTTGCTCAGGGAATTGAACCGCGAACAAAGATTGTGGGATGTATTGGTAGATCCGGCCAGGAAAATCAGAATCGGGAATAAACTCTATTTTGGAGAAGATGATGTTTTGGTCGCTGAAGTTATTGATAATACAACCTCCAGGGGAAGAACGTTACGATTCCTTTATGACGGGGCATATGAGGATTTTAAAAAGACATTATATAGTCTGGGAGAGACACCTTTGCCAAAGTTCATAAAGAGGGAAGTACAGCCTTCTGACAGGGAAAGATACCAGACGGTATATGCAAAACATGAAGGAGCGGTAGCTGCACCGACAGCAGGGATGCACTTCAGCCGGGAATTATTGAAAAGGCTTGAAATTAAAGGTGTTGAATTTGCCGAGATAACCCTTCATGTGGGTTTGGGAAATTTCAGATCAGTTGATGTGGAAGATCTTACAAAGCATAAAATGGACTCGGAGCAAATTCGTATCACTGAAGAGGCATCTGAAATTGTTAACAATGCAAAAGAAAGGAAAAACGATATATGCGCCGTTGGGACTACTGTTCTCAGAACCCTTGAAAGCTCGGTTTCCACAACCGGTTATTTAAAACCTTTCGATGGATGGACAAACAAATTCATTTTCCCGCCGTATGAATTTAAAGTACCAACCAGAATGATTTCCAATTTCCACCTTCCATATTCCACCCTGCTCATGATGGTTTCTGCTTTTGCAGGTTATGATTTCCTATTTGAAGCTTATAAAGTAGCTATAAAGGAAAAATACCGGTTCGGAACCTATGGAGATGCAATGTTGATATTGTGACAGATGTTGTTTCCCGATGCTCACCCATCATGTCAACTCAGACCGCTGTGTGAAATACCCATTACAAAGAATTGAGGAGAATACTGAGTTTACGAACCATAGGATTGAAGGATAAGCATTGAAAGTTGTGAATTCATTCCTTTTTGATTACCACCCAATACCTTTTATGTCTTCTGAAAAGTGGTTCGGGTTAACCAGTTCCCTGTATTTCCTGGCGATATTATGAAAATCCAACCGTGTTTCTCTTTTAAGAGATGGTTTTTTTAATAAGGCGGACGTATGATAAACAGGCATTACCCACCGATTTTTCAAATGTAACCAGGTTCCCCTCATTTGCGAGATTTTAAGTTTGTTATCAACTAAACCCTTAAGGGCTGTGGAACCCAGCAGTACAAGAATTTGAGGATTTATCAGTTCGATTTGTATCAGAAGGTAGGGAAGGCATTATTGAACATCTTCAGATAAAGGAATCCGGTTTTCAGGAGGCCGGCATTTGACAATGTTACCAATAAAAAGATGTTCATCCCTGTTGAATCCACAGTCTGCCAGAATTTTATCCAATAAATGTCCTGACCATCCAATAAAGGGACGTCCTGTCAGATCTTCTTTACGCCCCGGAGCCTCGCCTATAAGAAACAATCTGGAATCCATTCTGCCTTCACCAAAGATGGCATTGATCCTGTTCTGGCATAAAGCACTTTTAGTACATGATTCAATTTCGTTCCTTAATTTTTCCAATTCTGATACT
>CP070687.1:2298640-2317826 GCA_020353115.1 Bacteroidales bacterium | reverse complement strand
CCCCTGGACTTTTGATGACAGCTCAGCTGCTTTTTTCTGAAATTCAACGATCTCCTTCCGTCTGTCGTCACTTACGGGTAAAGAGGTATTGTTCAAAGGCACTACGTTGAATTCTACAGGACCGGCAAGTTCATTTATTTCACCTCTCACGCTCTTTGCAATGGAAACCCGGTAAGTCCCGGGAAGTACATGAAAACTTCCACGGCCATCTCTCCCCGCAGGATTGAATTCTTCTGTGTTCACCGGCCCGGGGATCTGGTATTCAAGATCCCATATCATTCTGTTTATACCTTTCCCGGCTTTTCTTGTCAGATTATTAACCACATTACCGTTACTATCCTCAATAGTGAAGATGAGGTATGATGGTTCTTCGTTATCCTCTGCTCTCAGTTCATCCCAACTGGGATACGGAACGGGCCTGCCTTGCCTGATCAACTCTTTCTCCTTTTCCTGACGCAACTGTTTCAGACTTTTGATACCCTCTTTCAAATAGTAGGTAATCGTTGCACCATACGGAGGATTTTCGGCACCGAAATAGGTTGATCCCTGTCCGTATTTACCGCCGGCCTGAACAAACATCAGGGCATCTTTCACCGGAAAGATCATTGCATCCTTTTCAAGAATTTCAGGAGTAAAGTTCCTGAGGGGTGAGTAATCGTCAAGAATATAAAATCCCCTGCCAAATGTGGCAAGAACCAGGTCGGTTTCCCTTTCCTGTGTAACGATATGACGGACGGGGATGGTTGGGAGACCGGATTTCAGCTGTACCCATTCTTTTCCCCCATCTATGCTGAAAAAGAATCCGAATTCTGTACCGACGAATAACAGATTCTCTTTCTCTTTATCCTGGGCTATGCAGTGAACGGTTCCGTTTTCGGGAAGGTTGTTCGATATTGATGTCCATGTATGCCCTTTATCAGAACTCTTCAGGATATAGGGTTTGAAATCATTTCTTTTCCTGTTATCAAAGGAAGCATAAACAACATTTGAATTATGACGGGAAGCCATGATATGACTTACATAGGTCATATCGGGTATTCCGGGAAAAGATTCGATTTTTCTCCAGCTGCCACCTGCATCTTCGGTAACCTGAATCAAGCCGTCGTCCGTTCCAACATATATAAGGTCCTCTTTAAGAGAGGATTCATCCAGGGCTACGATAGTACCGTAGAGAGATGTGGAGGCATTTTTTGCAACGGCATCGACACTCCATACTTTTCCCATAACCGGAAGCGTATTACGATCGATCTGGCGGGTCAGATCCTCACTGATCACCTGCCATGAGTCACCGCGATCATCGCTTCTGAACAACTTGTTTCCGCCAAAATAGAGCCGTGTATTTGAGTGCGGACTAATGATGAGCGGGGCATTCCAATTCCATTTGTAAGTATATTCTCCTTCCCTCGGAGCGGGTGTGATTCTTGTCCTTTCTCCTGTTTTCTTGTCGTAGCGAACCAATCCCCCGTACTGTGATTCTGCAAAAATTATATTCGGATCGGCCGGATCTATTTGTGTCCAGAAACCATCCCCGCCGTTGGTAACAAACCAATCGTCGTTCACGACACCAAATGTGCTTGTATTCCTTGAGGGACCTCCCATACTGTTATTGTCCTGTGTTCCACCGTAAACATTATAAAAGGGATAGTCGGTGTCCACAGCCACCCGGTAAAACTGGGTGACGGGGAGGTTGCTTTTAAAAATGTAATTTTTACCTGCGTCATATGTTTCGTAAATTCCTCCGTCACCACCAATTATGAGATGATCGGTATCGTCCGGATCGATCCACAGGGCATGATCGTCTACATGCCGGGCGTTATTACCGAGGGCAGTCCATGTTTTGCCTCCGTCAACGGTAACCTGGGTAATGGTCTCAACTGAATATACCTTGTCGACATTTTCAGGATCACAGAATAGCTCGTTATAGTACTGAGGGCTGCCTGATACATGTGAACTCATCTTTTCCCATGTTGCACCGCGGTTAACGGTACGAAAAAATCCTCCACTTGAACCGGCCGCTTCAATAATTGCATATACATAGTCGGGGTTCACGGGAGAAATGGCAAGACCGATGGCCCCGACATCTCCTCCGGGAAGTCCGGATCTGAGCTTTTCCCAGTTTTTCCCTCCATCGGTCGTTTTATAAATGGCCGATTCAGGCCCGCCATCAATCTTTGTAAAAACGTGGCGTCTCCGTTGATGTGAAGCTGCATAAATAACATCAGGATCCCTCGGATCCATTACCATATCACTGACACCGGTGTGTTCACTAATGGTCAGCACAGCTTCCCAGGTCTTGCCTCCATCCGTTGTTTTGTATAATCCCCTCTCACCACCGGGGCCCCATACCGAACCTTCTGCAGCTACATAAACAACATCCGAATTCCTCGGATCGATTAATATCTCCCCTATATGCCGGGAAGTCTTTAGTCCCATATTTTTCCAGGATTTACCTCCGTCAATCGATTTATAGACTCCGTCACCGTAACCCAGGGCGCGCTGGCTGTTATTTTCACCTGTCCCTGCCCATATTACATGATGATTGGTCGGATCCATAACGATACAACCGATGGAATAGGAACCATAATTATCAAATATTGGTTGCCATGTCGTTCCGTTATTCGTGGTTTTCCATATGTTGCCGGAAGCTACGGCAACATAGTATTCACTATGATTGTCCGGATTAACGGCAAAGTCACCAATTCTTCCCGAGGTGAATGCCGGGCCTATACTTCTGAATTTAAGCCCGGAAAATGTGGATGAGGAAAGTTTACTACTCGTTTCAGGCTCTGTATTCTTCCTTTGCGCTTCAAGAACGGATGAAGCAAAGATGAATATGCCGGTAAAAACAATAATGAAATAGATTATTCTTCTGCCTTTTCGATTTGGTTTCATGGTTTTCGGTTTTTGTTTTTAACAGGTACAATTTATAGAATCTTTTATCAAAATGAAATATGCCGTTTAACAGATATGATAACGGCCATGTCATCTTGGTTCTTGGAAAGGAAGATTATAAAAGATAATTTCAGGTTATTACTTTGATACTGGCTGATAATAACTTGGAAATTCTCATAAGGATTATGAGCGAATTTATTATGTTGAAAAATTACATTTTATTAATATTGCGGCTTTAGTCATAAATACAGCTGACAAATGATAGAAACCATTCTGAGACACCGTTCCATTCGAAAGTATAAAAGTGATTCAATTGATGATGGATTATTGTACCGGATCCTCGAGGCAGGTACCCGCGCATCCACAACCGGGAATATGCAGGTATACAGCATGGTGGTAACCCGGGAAGAGTCACTGAGGAAACAATTGTGGGAGACCCATTTCAAACAGGATATGGTACTCCAGGCACCTGTACATATTACATTTTGTGCCGATTTTAACCGGTTTAACAAATGGTGCAGGCTAAGGAAAGCCGATCCCGGATTCGACAATTACCTCTCGTTTTTCACTGCTGCCATAGATGCATTACTGGTTTCCCAGAATGTGGCGCTGGCGGCAGAAGCAAATGGCTTGGGTATCTGTTATCTCGGTACGGCAACCTATATGGCGGACAGGATTATTGAGATCCTGGACCTGCCGGAATGTGTTGTGCCGGTAGCCGCACTTGTTATAGGGTACCCGGATGAAGATCCGGATCTGACTGACCGGCTCCCTCTCGGGGGAGTTGTTCATCATGAAAAATATTCAGACTATTCTGAAAAGGATATTGATCGTATCTATGCGGAAAAGGAAGCTTTACCGGAGACTGCCGCGCTTCTTGAAGAGAATAGAAAAGAGACCCTTGCACAGGTTTTTACCGACAACCGGTATACAAGAAGGGATAATATTCATTTTTCGAAACAATACCTGGATGTGATCCGCAGACAGGGATTTCTAAAGAACAATTGACCTGAGTTCTCCGGATGTTTCTTGTCCCGGTTAATGGTTCGCAGGTCCGTTTTTCCTTATTCGTTTATCGGGGTACTTTGGAGGACAAAACCATCTCAATGTCCATATCAACATGGTATTTATCTTCGGCACGGTTCCTTCCCAATTATTTGATGTATATCATTCGTCCCGTTTCATATTGAAATCAACTCCCAGCTCGTCAGCGACTTTTTTCAGATCCTTCTGAATTGAGGGCAGAATTGAAATACCTGTTTTTCTGATTTTAATTTCTGCTTCCCGTTCGATATCACCTGGAATACGTACTTTTTTCCCCCTGATCGGTTTGGCATTTCTGAAGGTTTGGATCCATTTGTCCATACGTTTCTTAAATTCTTCAGCCGGCATAAATCCATCAATCCTTATCGCTCCGAAGAAGTGTCCCATTCCTTTACCCACCTGAACTTCCGGCATGGGCATAAAAGCCAGGTTTGGCGGAATAAACGGTCCGAAGTTTGCACCGGAAAGAACTCCTGAAAGGATATCGACAATAGAGCCTAATGCATATCCTTTGTGGCTGCCATGTTCCAGGTCACTCCCCAATGGCAGCATAGCTCCGCCTTGCCTGATTATATCCGGATCATCGGATGGATTTCCTTCCTTATCCTGTACATATCCGAAAGGTACTTTTTCTCCTCTTTTGGCAGCAACGGCCAGTTTACCCCTGGCAATTGGTGTTGTGGAAAAATCACCGACGAAAGGCGGTTCATTTCCTGCCGGGATAGCAACCGTTATCGGATTTGTCCCGAGCAAGCGGCTTACGGAGTTCGAAGGTGCGACAAGCGCATTGGCATTGGTCATTGAAATACCGATCATATCCCGTTCAATCGCCATCAGGGCATAATAAGCCCCGATTCCAAGGTGATTTGAATTCCTGGTTGCAACCCAGGCGGTTCCCGTCTCCCCGGCTTTACGGATAGCAGTCTCCATGGATCTTTTTGCTGCAAGCATTCCGACTGCATTGTCAGCATCGACCACTGCTGTTGCAGGGGTTTCATGAATAATACGGATATCCGGCTTCGTATTGATACGTTTTACTTTCCAAAGCTGATAATGATCCTTGATACGGATCATACCATGGGATGAGAGGTTCCTTAGTTCCGCTCTTATAAATACATCGGAAATTGCATCGGCATCTTCAGGATTGCATCCCATTTTATGGAATATACTGAAGGTGAAATTCTTAAGGTACTCAACTGTATACATATTGTTCTGCTTTGCATCTGTTCTTATCCGGGATATTCCTGATAAATCTGGTTGTTGTGGAATCTTTTATCATACCGGCCGGACAGCTTTTATATAGTGTCAAAAATAGTAAAAATGAGTTATGGTAAAAATATCAGTTCATACGGTTACCGGAGGTCCGTTTTTCAGCCAGAGTTTACCGTCGTCAGGCGATGAACGGAATAAGAATAGAGAGTGTTACGGTAAAGAAATAATTTAACAGGAAATAACGCCAAGAAGCAATTGTTGGTTATATTTGTTTGTTGATAGTTTAAAAACTTTATCTCATTTTATGTCCAGGTTCAAGGTTAATCAAAAGGTAGCAGAGGAACTGGGTCTGAACCAGCAGGAATTTGAAAAGATCCGGGAAATCATGGGCAGGATGCCTAATTTCACGGAACTGAGTATTTATTCGGTAATGTGGTCCGAGCATGCTTCCTATAAGAACTCCATCAGGTGGCTGAAAACGTTACCACGTAAAGGGGCTCAATTATTGGCGGAAGCCGGAAAGGAGAATGCAGGACTGGTGGATATTGGAAACGGACTGGCATGTGCCTTTAAAATTGAATCCCATAATCACCCTTGTGCGGTAGAACCGTACCAGGGAGCTGCAACCGGGGTTGGAGGAATAAACAGGGATGTTTTTACAATGGGAGCCAGACCAATTGCACAGTTGAATTCGCTGCGTTTCGGGGACCTCAGCCTGGAAAGAACAAGGTACCTGATGAGGGGAGTGGTTAAGGGTATAGGTGATTACGGGAATTCATTCGGTGTTCCCGTGGTGGGAGGGGAAGTTTACTTCAACAGCAGTTACAATGCCAATCCGCTGGTGAATGCCATGTCGGTTGGCTTATTGAAAACTGGCCGGTTAATTTCGGCTGTTGCAAAAGGGATCGGTAATCCGGTATATATCGTCGGATCCTCTACCGGTAAGGATGGCATTCACGGTGCAACATTTGCCTCAGCGGATATAACGGAAGATTCCGCCGATGATATTCCCTCCATCCAGGTCGGTGATCCCTTCCAGGAGAAACTGCTGCTTGAGGCTACACTCGAGCTTAATAAAACCGGTGCAGTTGTCGGAATGCAGGATATGGGTGCGGCAGGTATCATCTGTTCAACATCGGAAATGTCCGCAAAAGGAAAACATGGTATGCGTATAGACCTTGATAAAGTTCCTTTCCGGCAACACAATATGGAACCTTACGAAATACTTTTGTCTGAATCCCAGGAAAGAATGTTGGTGGTCGTTAAAAAAGGCCGGGAGAACGATGTGGAGGCAATATTTGAGAAATGGGACCTTAACTGTGCCATTATCGGGGAGGTGATCGGTGAAGATAAACTCTATTTCTACAGGCATGGAAAGCTTGTGGCTGAAGTACCTGCCACAAGCCTTGTTCTTGGAGGAGGAGCACCGGTCTATGAAAGAGAATATAAAGTGCCCGGTTACTATAAGGAGTATAAGAAATTCTCAATTGACAATATTCCTGAACCTGAAGACATAAAAGAGATCATCCAATTGCTTGTCAGAAATCCGAATATTGCTTGTAAGAAATGGGTGTATGAACAGTATGATACAATGGTAGGCACCAATAATATGAGCACTAATTTCCCGTCCGATGCCGGTCTTGTCAATATCAAGGGAACGAGAAGTGCACTTGCATTAACCGTTGATTGCAACTCCAGATATGTGATGGCTGATCCCAATATCGGAACCCAGATTGCCGTCGCCGAGGCTGCAAGAAATATTGTATGTGCAGGGGGGGAGCCGATAGCCATTACCAATTGCCTGAATTTTGGCAATCCTTACAATCCCGAGGTTTACTGGCAATTCGTTCAGGCCGTTAAGGGAATGGGGAAGGCGTGCCGAAAATTCAAAACACCCGTTACCGGCGGTAACGTGAGCTTCTATAACCAGGCCTCCCTGGATGGCAAAGTTGTACCTGTTTTCCCGACACCGACAATTGGTATGCTTGGATTACTGAGGGAAAAGAATAACCAGATGACCATGGCTTTTAAGAATAAAGGCAATATGATATACCTTATCGGAAGATCTCAGAACGATATTTCATCGTCCGAGTATCTTGTTTCCTGTCATGGAATTGAAAAATCACCACCGCCTCATTTTGATTTGGATTTTGAGTATATCGTTCAGAATACGGTAAAAGATCTTATCCGGTTCAGCCTGGTAAGATCTGCGCATGATGTCTCAGAGGGAGGACTTTTCATCTCCCTTCTTGAATCCGGAATACCTAAAGGCCTTGGATTTGACATTACCACCGATGCCGAAATCAGGAAGGATGCATTCCTTTTTGGCGAAGCCCAAAGCCGGATTGTTGTATCGGTTGCTCCATCCCGGGAAACGGAATTCATCGACTATATGCTGAAAACCGAGATCCCATTTTCTGTTCTCGGACATGTCACCAGAGGAGAATGCAGGATCGATGATATTTCGTATGGCTTCATATGGGATTTACGAAAAGAGTACGATACGGCATTGGAGAAAGCGATTGAAGGAGTTGACGGACTTTCATGAAAGAGAAAGCAGGATGGGATTTTTGCTCCTGTTTCAGGATAACTCAATACCAGAACACAGACCTGAAGATAAATGAGCAGGTTGAGCTGATGTTTAACGGCATTACCTGGAGATATGATTTTTAATTTTTTCGATAATTTACCTTTTTATGGCAGATGGGTTATTGGCGGTCAATACACCTATTCATACCTGCCGGAACCATTTTATGCTTTGTCTGATAATAAGGATTTTATGTCGATAATGAACCGTGTGGATTTTATCGTATCAGCATACCGGAACCTGTCGGTTGGGATGGACAGGATCTGCCCGAAGTATAGAATGGCCTCGGATAATAATTTATGAATTATCCAGTTAAATAAAGTGAATTCTAACGACTCACTTGTTTTGCGAAAGATAGTTACCATTATATTGATCCTGATTCCTGTTTTGACTTTCCCTCAAAAGCAAAAAGTTAAAAATGATCCGGCATATGATAAGAAACCGCTGCATTTCGGTTTTACGATCGGACTTAATACGATGGATTTTACGGTATATCATACCGGAGAGACCTTCCCGATCGATACAGCATTCCTGTACGCGGATGTAAGCCGTCTGTCACCTGGTTTTAGTGTCGGGATCGTTTCCAGCTACAAGCTTGCCGAATATTTTGACCTCCGCTTTTTACCCGGTATCTCCTTCGGACAAAGAAGTTTGTTCTTTTTCAGTAAAGACCGGGAGATTGAAAACGACAATCATAAGCTGGAATCCTCCTTTGTGGAATTCCCGTTGATCATCAAATACAAATCAAAACGAATCAATAACTTCAGACCATACCTGGTAGGAGGACTCTGCTACCGGATCGATCTTGCTGCACGAACAGAATACGACCAGGGAAAATGGGGCAGAAACGAATATGTGCGGTTGAAAAGATCGGATGTATATGGTGAGATCGGATTCGGAATCGATTTTTACCTTAGGTATTTCAAACTCAGTCCCGAACTTAAAATGGCTGTCGGGATGAGGGATATGATTGTTCATGAGCCTGCAGCAGGCCAGAACGCCAAATACGCTGAAGCAATCGATCGGCTCCGATCAACTCTGTGGATACTCTCATTTCATTTTGAATAAACCGGGTTAATACCAATTTTTATTAATGAAATGCCTCCAATGTACCGCCGAATTACCACCGAATTACAATTGTCCGAAGGGTACTTTCCGTGAGTTCCTATCCATTACCGGTGCTTATAGGTTTTGGAGGGTATGCCCTTCTCCTGAATTCGGAACACACAATAGCTGCAGCAACAGCAACATTTAGCGACTCAACGGGATGATCATGGGATTCAAAACCGGGAATGGTAATTTTTCTTGTTACGAAGGGTGAGTACTGGTCCGATAAACCCCGTGACTCATTACCCATAATGATCACTCCTGCATTATCCAGGTCACAATCGTAAATGTTTTTACCTTCAAGGCAGGTACCATAAACCTGAAGTCCTGTTCTTGAATACGTGTTAAAAAATTCCTCCGGATTACAATAATGCACATTGACATTTAGCAAACTACCCATACTGGCCTGAACCACTTTCGAATTGTATACATCAACAGTAGAAGGGGTACATATGATTTGTCCGATTCCAAACCATCCGGCTGACCTGATAATTGATCCCAGATTCCCCGGATCCTGGATATCGTGAAGAAAAATAGATAAACCGCAGGTAAGTTCCTCCCAGTCAATAGGTGCGGAAGGTATTCGGACCGTTGCCATCACATTATGCGGAGTACGCAGAAGGCTCAGTTTCTTCAGTTCCTGATCCGTAACTTCCGTAATCCTTTCCGGTTTTGTTTTAAGATTTTCCGACAATCCGTTCAGCCATTCATCTTTCCCGAGAAGGTGGGACACCGTCCATGAGGAGTTCAGGAACTCGGCGACTAATTTGTCCCCCTCGATGACAAACTGATGATTTATATCCCTGAATTTTTTTATCCTCAATGAACGGATAAATTTTATATCGCTACGGCTGATCATTTCTTACGGTTTACACGGAAGGCATATTGTTTGTATTATCTGTAAAACATGATAAAATCACCAGGTCCGTATATTAAGAGAATGGTTATCTTTGCGTTCATACGATTCGGAAATTTCACTGCAAATTTTGAAATTCTCATTAATATATAAAAATTTACTTATCCCTTTTTCAAAACCGATCCTTCTGATTGGTTTTGTGATTCTATCATCCTGCATCCCGACAAAGTATGTACCGGATAACGAATATCTGTTAAATAAATACAGGATTGAGAACAGGAACCGGAGTATTAACAGGAAAGATCTGGAAAAGGTAATTAAGCAGAAACCGAACAGACGCATACTCGGGCTGAAATTTCATCTTTCGCTCTATAACCTGTCCCGCAGAGGGAAAGATGGCAAGATTAACAACTGGTTAAGAACCATTGGAGAAGAGCCTGTTATCTATGATGAATACCAGACAGGTAAATCGACCAGCCAGTTAAAAACCGTTCTTGCACAGAAAGGATATTTTAATGCAGAGGTATTCGATTCGGTTGAACTCAGGAAGAAGAAAGCCAGAATTACCTATTCCATCCAGTCCAATGAACCGTATATGATCCGGCAGGTTCAGTATGATTTCGAAGATACTACCTTACGTGGTATTGTCCTGAATGATACAATTGCATCCACAATAAAACCAGGTGAAAAATACGATGTGGAAATTTTACAAAGGGAGAGAGACCGTCTGGAGCGGTTATTAAGAAATGAAGGCTATTACACTTTTTCTAAACATTATGTGTTTTTTGAAATCGACAGTGCACTGGGCAGTAATCGGCTGGATATCCAGATTGGAATCAAGAATTTCCAGCAGAGCATCAGTGGAAGCAGGTACAGGAAGATTCCCCACCACAAGTACAGGATCAATCGAGTGTATGTTTACCCGAACTTCAACCCCCAGCAGGCATTAAGTGATCCCGATGCATATTATGCAGGGCAGGATACCATTTCCTATAATGGCCTCTATTTTATAACCAAAGAACAATCCGGCCATGTCAAGCCAAAGGTTGTGGTTCAGTCCAACTACATAAAAGAAGGTGAGCTTTATAACCTGACCAATGTTGAACAGACCGACAATCATTTATCATCATTGCGTGTATTCAGGCTGATCAATATCCAGTTTGAGGAAGTGGAACATGAATCGGATACCGGAACCTATTTGCTGGATTGTATTATACAGTTGGCACCCTTCACACAGCAATCCTATATGGTAGAGCTGGAAGGAACCAACTCGGCAGGTAACCTCGGTGGAGCTGTTAATTTGCTGTACCAGCATAGGAATCTTTTCAGGGGTGCAGAGATCCTAAACCTGAAATTGAAAGGGGCTCTGGAAACCCTTACGGAAGAGTATGTAGACAGCCTGGAGCTGGAATTTCAGAATACGATCGAGCTCGGAGCAGAACTGAACCTTACCTTTCCGAAATTCCTTCTGCCTTTCCTTGAGGCCGAGCGTTTTGTTAAAAAATACGATCCGAAAACCACCTTCAGCCTTGCATATAACTACCAGCGGCGGCCTGTATATACACGAACCTCTGCCAATGCTTCCATAGGTTATAACTGGTTCAGCCCGGATTATTCATCTCACTTGATCAGGCCAATTGATATAAATGCAGTACATATTCATAATATTGACACTGTTTATGAAAGGACAATAAAGGGAACATACCTGGAGTATAGCTACAGAGACGTATTTATTAACGGTTTGAACTATTCCTACATATTTAACAACCAGAAGATAAACAGGAAAGAGGATTTTATTTTTTTCAGGCTTAATATGGAAACGGCCGGCAATTTGGTATACGGGATCAATCAACTGGCGAATACCCCGGAACCGGAAAACAGTGGCTATAAACTGTTCGGCCTGGAATATGCTCAATTTGTAAAGGGTGATATTGACTTAAGGTATAATCAGGTACTGAATGAAACCAACGATCTGATATACCGGATTTCATTGGGAGCTGCCTATCCATATGGGAATTCAATCAGCGTTCCTTTCACCGAACAATTTTTCAGCGGGGGAGCGAACGGAGTAAGAGCCTGGCATGTACGATCGCTTGGACCAGGATCAACCCGGGCAGGTGAAAACCTCTTTTTCAATCAGACAGCCGATATTAAACTGGAAGCGAACCTGGAGTACAGGTTTAAGCTGTTCTGGATTCTTGAAGGAGCCTGGTTCCTTGATGCAGGAAACATTTGGACCATAAAAGAGGATAAGGATATTATGGATCAGGATCCCGCTTTTTTCCGATGGAATAAATTCTATAAGGATCTTGCTGTAGGTACCGGACTCGGATTGCGTTTTGACCTCTCCTTTTTTGTATTCCGGCTGGACCTGGGGATGAAACTGCGTGATCCGCAGGGATATGATATTCAGGCCGATACAGAAGAGGGGATATCAAAGAAATGGATTATCGGGAACCGGGGCCCCTCCATAAAAAAAGATGATTTTGTCTTACATTTCGCTATCGGATATCCTTTTTAATCCGGTCAAACGTAGCTTATTTTTATCATATTGGTCTGACCTCTCTTATTCAGGGGGATCGTCCCGACATGAATTATTGTATCATCTTCCTGAATGGATTCCTTCTCCATAAGAATTTCAACAGAGGATTCAATTGCATCATTAATCACTTTATACTCATCCAGATAATATGCCCTAACCCCCCACACCAGCGATAGTATCCTCATGATCTTACGGTTGTTGGTGAACGCATAAATATCAGCATCGGGTCTGTGGCTGGATATCCGGAAAGCCGTATAACCTGAGTGGGTAAACGTTATGATTGCTTTGGCCTGGGTCTGTTCAGCCATTTTACAGGCATTATAACAAATTGAATCGGGGAGGAAGGATTTGGAAAGCCCCATAGGTGCATGTTCACGTATGAACTGAAACCCGTTCCTTTCTGTCCAATCGATTATTTTCTGCATGCTGCGAATGACTTCAACCGGATATTTCCCGACAGAAGTCTCACCGCTGAGCATTAAACAGTCCGCTCCGTCCAGGACGGCAGTCGCAACGTCATTGGTTTCCGCTCTCGTTGGCCTGAAATTATGGATCATACTTTCCATCATCTGGGTGGCTATAATAACCGGTTTAGACTGCTCAATGCATTTTCTTAGGATGGTCTTTTGTATTAACGGTACCCGGTCAAATTCAACTTCCACCCCCAGATCCCCTCTGGCAATCATAATTCCGTCTGCCATATCGATAATATTGTCAATCTCTTCCAGGGCTTCGGGCTTTTCGATTTTCGCAATAACCCTGGCACTCTTTTTTTTCTTTTTTATGATCTCTTTAAGATCAATGATATCCGTAACGGTTCTAACAAAAGAGAGTGCAATCCAGTCGGCGCCATGCTCGAGGGCAAAATGAGCATCTTTTATATCTTTTTCTGTCAGGCTGGGCAGAGATATTGTTGTCTTCGGAAGGTTAACTCCTTTCTTCGAACTGAGAACTCCGCCATGAACAATCTTAGCCTGAACGGTGTCAATACGGTTGGTTGATATGACTTCAAGTTTCAATTTCCCATCATCGATAAGGATATCATCCCCCACCGATACATCCCTCGGGAATTCCCTGTAACTCATACATATCCTTTCCGCTGTGCCCAGACAACCTTTTATGGTAATCTCAATCGAGTTACCATCCACCAGTTCAACCCCGTTGTTTTCCACATCGCCAATTCTGAGTTTCGGTCCCTGAAGATCGGCCAGAATTGCTACATTTCCATTCAACTCCCTGTTCAGTTGACCTATGGTTTTAATAACCTTAAGATGATCTTCCTGGGTACCATGTGAGAAATTCAACCGGCAAACATCAATCCCTTCCTGAAACATTTTTTTGAGAATAGCGATCGATGAACATGCTGGACCAATGGTAGCAATGATCTTTGTTTGGGTGGACCTTCTTTTCATTGTAATACGGGTTTACTATAGGTTTAATATGGTTATTAAAAGTACAACTTTTTGGGAAATTTGTTTGGATATGCAAACAATTTTTACCATTTTTCCGCCCTTCTTAGGATAGAAAGTTATCATCAAAAGTTTTTGATAATCAAATATTTGAAAAAAGATGACCCGCATAGATCCATCCAGCCGTGACAGCTTCGGAACCAAATTTGGTGTGATAGCAGCAACAGCAGGTTCGGCAATCGGCCTGGGTAATATTTGGAGATTTCCCTATGTTGCAGGTGAAAACGGCGGAGGTGCTTTCCTTCTCATTTATCTGATTTTTGTTATTGCAATTGGTATCCCTGTGATGATGTCAGAATTCGTGATTGGAAGGAGTGCCCAGCTGAATCCGGTGGGGGCTTTTAAAAAGCTTGCGCCCGGAAAGCCATGGTTTCTTATAGGAATAATGGGCGTTGTGGCAGCGTTCATGATCCTTGCATTTTATGCCGCCGTGGCAGGGTGGACCCTTGAATATATCTATCAGTCAGTAGTAAATGGATTCAAGGGTAAATCCCCGCAGGAACTGGGCGTTATGTTTGACACTTTCAGGGAGGGATCCGTTCGGCCGGTTATCTGGTTCCTTGTATTCATGGGCATGACGGCCTATATCGTTTCAGCGGGAGTAAAAGATGGAATAGAAAAATATGCAAAAATATTAATGCCAATTCTGCTGTTCCTGCTATTTATATTGTGTATCCGTGCGGTAACATTCAAGGGTGCGGGTGCTGGACTATCCTTTTTATTCAAGCCGGATTTTTCAATTTTCGCTAATTTTAGAGATGCAACCGGAACCATTCTCGAAGCCCTTGGCCAGGCCTTTTTCTCTCTGAGCATTGGAATGGGAACATTGATTACATATGGATCCTATATCAACAAGAAAGATAACCTTGCCACAACCGCGGTAACCGTATCTCTGGCTGACACATTAATCGCGGTGTTGGCTGGCGTAGCCATCTTCCCTGTGGTTTTTGCATTTGGGATCGATGCTGCCGAAGGTGAAGATCTTGTCTATAAAACATTGCCCATCATCTTTCAGCAAATGACGGGCGGCTATATCTTTTCATTAATGTTTTTCGTCTTGCTCGGATTAGCCGCACTGACTTCAACTATTTCTGTACTTGAGGTTGTGACTGCTTATTTTGTCGAGGAACTGGGCATGGTCAGAAAGAAGGCAACATTAATTGCCACCCTTTCCATTTCCGTTCTGGGATTTTTTACTGCAGCTTCCTGGGGATGGTTCACGAATATTTCACTTTCCGGGAAAAATGTATTTGGCATACTCGATTTCACATCGGCTAATATCCTTTTGCCTCTTGGAGGACTGTTGATAGTGGCATTTATCGGCTGGTACTTTGGAAGGGAAAGGGTTAATACCGAACTCTCCTCCGAAGGGAACCTAAAGACAAGATACGTCTCTGTTTATATGTTTATTGTGAAGTTCATTGCACCAATTGCCATTGCCCTGGTCTTTCTGAACGGCTTTGGTATCTTTAAATTCAGCTGATCCAGCCAAGACCCGGCAAATGAGAATATTACTCTCCTCCGCATTTTTCATCTCTCCCGAAAACCTCCCTGCCGGTCCTGTTCCCACTATCAGTGAACGGATCGATGCTGCGTTTGAACCTTTGGTTCAAATTCTTGAAAAGGTATTCTTCTGGGATCCGATAAAAGCAGTTGGTATTGAGGCCGGAGCGGAGGTCCCAATCGTGGTTCTCTGGCTGGTTGTGGCCGGCATTTTCTTCACGTTCCGGATGAAATTTGTAAATATCAGGGCTTTCGGTCATTCCATCCGTTTGATCAGGGGAAAATTTGACAGACCGGAAAACAAAGGAGAAGTTTCACATTTCCAGGCTCTTGCCACTGCATTATCAGCAACGGTGGGACTGGGCAATATCGCAGGTGTTGCTATTGCCATTACCATAGGCGGACCCGGAGCTACATTCTGGATGATCGTTGCAGGCTTTTTCGGTATGTCACTTAAGTTTACCGAATGTACTCTGGGGCTTAAATACCGTGAGATCAACGGGGAAGGTCAGGTTTCCGGAGGCCCTATGTTCTATCTCAACAAGGCCTTGGCCAGACGGAAACTCGGAGCCCTGGGAAAAGTACTGGCAGTAATTTATGCCGTTTTTATGGTTGCAGCATCATTCGGAGGTAGTAATATGCTGCAGTCAAACCAGGCTTTTGCCCAGTTTTCCACGGTTGTTCCGGCCGTTTCGGGGTACGGATTCTGGTTCGGGCTGATAATGTCTTTCTTCATAGGTATCGTAATAATCGGAGGAATACGCAGTATTGCACGAGTTACAGAAAAACTTGTCCCTCTGATGGCCCTGTTTTACATTGGTACGGCACTGGTTATAATTGTTATGAACGGAAGGGAAATAGGGTATGTATTCAATATGATTATTCAGGGAGCTTTCAGTGCCCCTGCGCTGAAGGGCGGGATTATCGGTGTTTTGATAACCGGTTTCCGCAGGGGAGCGTTTTCCAATGAGGCAGGGGTGGGATCGGCAGCAGTAGCCCATGCCGCAGCACGTACCAATGAACCGGTCAGTGAAGGCATTGTGGCCATGCTGGAACCGTTTATCGATACCATCCTGATCTGTACCATGACATCTCTCGTTCTGATCTTTACCGGTTTCCATGAAAATCCGTCGGGACTGGAAGGGGCAACACTAACTTCCGCCGCATTTGAAAGCGTTTTCCCATGGTTCCCATACCTGCTTGTCGTTGCAATACTCCTGTTCGCTTTTTCTACCATGATCTCCTGGTCTTACTATGGCTTGAAAGGGTTCCAGTATCTTTTCGGATCGGCTTCTGAAAAACTTTTTAGGACGAGAAAGGTAGCCACAAATACCTATTTTATCCTCTTCCTTGTCTTTACCATAATCGGTGCATCTTCAAGCCTTACATCCGTTCTCCAGTTTTCCGATATGATGGTGCTTACCCTTGCGTTTCCGAATATACTGGGACTTTTTATTCTCGCTCCGGAAGTGGGTAAAGACCTGAAAAATTATTTTTCACGGATGAAAAATGGAGGGTTGGTTGAAATCCAGAATATTCAGTGACATAGATTGTTCCTGTTTATGCCAAATTATGATCAATGGAAAACATTCAGATTGAAGAAAGCCTTCAGAAAAACCTCCTGAAGATCTTTGAGGAGGTTGACGGACCGACCCTTAGTGAAAGGATAAATGAGGCTTTTGAACCGCTTGTGGATTTCATGGAGAAGATCTTTTTCTGGGATCCGGTAGCTGCACTTGGATTTAAAATCGAGGCAGATGTTCCGTTCATTGTCCTTTGGGTGGTGCTGGCCGGAATTTTCTTTACCCTCTGGATGAAATTCATAAACATCAGGGCATTCCGGCATTCCCTGGATCTGGTAAGAGGGAAGTACAATAAACCCGGGGAAAGAGGAGAAGTATCTCATTTTCAGGCATTAGCGACTGCCTTGTCGGCGACGGTCGGACTGGGTAACATTTCAGGTGTAGCAATTGCCATAGTCATGGGAGGTCCGGGAGCAACCTTCTGGATGATCATTGCCGGATTTTTTGGAATGTCCCTGAAGTTCACGGAGTGTACCCTCGGTGTGAAATACAGAAGGATCGGCGAAAACGGAATCGTTTCGGGAGGGCCGATGTATTACCTTGTTGAAGGTTTGAAAAAGAAAAATCTGGCAGGATTGGGTAAAGTACTGGCTGCTCTTTTTGCCCTGTTAATCGTGGCTTCCGCGATGGGAGGCAATATGTTCCAGGCTAATCAGGCATTTGCCCAGTTTCTTGTGCTTGTGCCTTCACTCCAGAGAAACGGAGCATATTTCGGAATATTCCTCGCTCTGCTGGTCGGACTTGTAATAATCGGAGGGATTAAAAGCATAGGAAGGGTAACGGGTAGAATCGTTCCCTTTATGGCCGTCTTGTATCTTGGCACAGCAATGGTAATTATTATTATGAATGTGGGAGAAATCGGGAATGTTTTCAAACTGATCGTAACCAGTGCGTTTGATGCTCCGGCAATAAAGGGCGGTTTGGTGGGAGTGCTTATAACCGGTTTCAGAAGAGGCGCCTTTTCAAACGAGGCCGGGTTGGGATCATCGGCGATTGCACATGCACCGGCAAAAACAGAAGAGCCTGTTAATGAAGGAATAGTCGCTCTGATGGAACCGTTTATCGATACCATTATCATATGCACTA
Organism: Bacteroidales bacterium; assembly: GCA_020353115.1. Classification (GTDB taxonomy): domain Bacteria; phylum Bacteroidota; class Bacteroidia; order Bacteroidales; family VadinHA17. The sequence continues at coordinate 2,299,945 of CP070687.1, read as the reverse complement.
TGACTTCTCTGGTACTGATCTTTACGGGATTCCATCAAAATCCGGAAGGCCTGGAGGGGACACGGCTTACATCCGCCGCATTTGGCAGTGTTTTCCCCTGGTTCCCTTACCTGCTGGTGGGAGCTATCTTACTGTTTGCTTATTCAACCATGATCTCCTGGTCATATTACGGGGTGAAAGGATTTGACTTCCTCCTGGGAGGAATAACAGAAAAGTACCCTGGGAAAAGAATCCTGGCAACCAGAATATTTACGGTTCTGCTCCTGTTATGCGTTATTATCGGAGCAAGCTCCAGCTTGTCGACGGTAATCAGTTTCCTCGATATGGTAATGATAACACTGGCTATTCCCAATGTAATTGGTCTGGTGATTCTCGGACCCGAAGTAAGAAGAGACCTTAAGGATTACATGAAACGGTTGAAAGCAGGAGAAATCCCGGAAAATCCACGCAGTAAATGAACTCCCTGCTTCGGTATCTGACAGGAAATTTTGAATAATTATCGGTTTCAATTAACTTGAACGTAATTCACCGTTTATTATGTCCAGGAGAGTATTAAGGGAATATTTAAGTTTTTCACGCCGGGAACAGAACGGAATCCTGGTCCTTGTGTCCATAATTGTTATTCTTATACTGGTAAGACTTGCCATTAATATTATAAAACCGGGGAATGATACCTCTCCTGAAGAGATTGATCAGTTTATTGCCGATCTAGAGAAGCTGGAATCGCCCGGAATGGAAAGCAGAACTGCACTTTATGAAGGAGGCGATTCAAATCAAAACCGGGAAGAAGACAGCATGTTCTCTTTTGATCCTAATGTTACCTCGAGGGAAGACTTGCTGAAGCTGGGATTAACCGAACGAGTGATAAACACTATATTTAATTATCTTGAGAGCGGAGGACGGTTTTATAAAAAGGAGGATCTCAGGAAGATTTACGGATTGAGCGGAGACACTTACCTGAAGCTGGAGCCATACATTCAGATCGATTCTCAAACGGAAGAAAATGATCACTTCCCTGCCTCCCGGAAACCCGGTGAATCCGGTCTCGAACCGATCGAAATAAACTCAGCCGATACGATGGATCTGATGCCACTGAAGGGAATAGGTCCCGTACTTTCCAGAAGAATCTTAAAATACAGGAATTTACTTGGAGGATTTTACTGGAAAGAACAACTGCTTGAAGTATATGGTCTCACATCTGTAACCTATTCTGAAATTGAAGCATTTATTGAGATTGATACATTCCTGGTAAAAAAGATAAATCTGAATCAATGCACCTATGCAGATTTAATACGTCATCCCTAT
>CP070687.1:2296593-2298540 GCA_020353115.1 Bacteroidales bacterium | reverse complement strand
GGTAGGCGATTACGATCCCAGAGATGCAGTCCATTATAAGCACTTTACAACACTGAAAGGTGTAATGGAGAAAGAGGATCCGAATAATTATGAATTTATCGTACCTCCAAGGCTGAAAGAACTTTATGAGAAAAAGGATTATGGCCGGTATGGCGATAACGGTACCATGCCGGTTTGTTTTACCACCAATAATGATATCACCGGCGGAAATTCAGGAAGTCCGGTAATCGGTGCAGGCGGTGAATTAATCGGACTTGCTTTCGACGGCAACTGGGAAGCCATGAGCGGGGATATAGCATTCGAAACCGATTACCAGAAGACCATTTGCGTGGATACAAGATATATACTGTTTATCATCGATAAGTATGCAGGGGCATCCCATATTATCGATGAAATAACCCTGGTTGAATAGCCCCGAAATCCGGATAACCTATTACGAAGCACCACATCAAAAATCGTTGAATAAATTGGATAACAGTTCTCCGGACAAACCCTTCGGATGTAGAGAATTAACAGTCGGAAAGGATACACCATACATTCCACATTTTACGTTTTCCGGCAAATTGCCTCTGGCAGAACTTTTAATTTGTTACTTTTCATATACATTTGCAGAAATTACCTTGCATATGGGATTTAGTCTGGTCGAAATATTTGCCGCCTTCATGGTGCTGTTTGCCGTGATCGATATTACGGGATCGATACCGATCATCCTGGATATCAAGGAAAAAACCGGAGAAATCCAACCGTGGAAGGCTACCCTGGTAGCTTTCGCGATCATGTATGCATTCCTGTTTATCGGCAAACCGTTGCTGAATATTTTCGGGGTTGACATCTCATCATTCGCTATTGCCGGTTCGTTCATACTATTGTTCCTTGCCCTTGAAATGGTTCTCGGTATACAGTTTTTCAAACTTGACTCAACCAGTGGCGGAACCATAGTACCCGTGGCCTTCCCCATTATTGCCGGTGCCGGCTCAATAACTACCCTGCTTTCCCTGAAAGCCGAATATTCCACTCTTAATATCGCTATAGCCTTATTCCTGAACATGATCCTGGTATATATCGTACTCAAGGCTACCCGTCTTATCGAGAGGATTCTTGGAAAAACGGGACTCCACATCCTGAAAAAAATATTCGGGATCATCCTGCTTGCCATTGCCATTAAGTTGTTTATTTCAAATACAGGGATCCGGCTGGGAGATGTCCGATAAGATTACCATATATACGGATGGAGCAGCCAGGGGTAATCCCGGACCCGGAGGGTACGGGATTGTCATGATATCCGGCAGACACCGTAAGGAACTTTCAGCCGGATACCGGTTGACCACCAATAACCGGATGGAGCTGATGGCGGTAATTATTGCGCTCGAGACCCTGAAACGTAAAAACAGCAATGTAACGATCCATACCGATTCCAGATATGTGGCCGATGCGGTTGAGAAAAACTGGGTTTTTGAATGGGAAAGAAAAGGATTCAAAAAGAAAAAAAATCCCGATCTCTGGAGAAGATTCCTGATTGCCTACAGGCAACACAGGGTATCGTTCAGATGGATAAAAGGCCACGCCAATAATCCCGAAAATGAGTTGTGTGACCGCATGGCAGTCCGGGCTTCATACGGACCAGTACTGGAAGAGGACGGAGGATATACGGAAAACGATCAGCAGGAATTATTCTAGGGTATTTGCAAAATTAATTACCCTGACTGCCCCGCCTGCTCCAGGGAGGCATCATGTGCAGGGGGGTAATAATTACCAACCGTCTGACCGCTCCAGACGATCTGACGGATATATCCGAATGAAATCCCTATCCGTCCGTTCCGCCAATGGCGGGATCAGACGGTACAGAATAATCTGAGGGGTCTATTTCTTCTTAAGTTCCTCGACCTCCTTTTGCAGTTTTTCAATCAGTATCTGTTGCTCTTTTACGGCTTCAACCAGCAGGGCGGT
>CP070687.1:2289249-2296493 GCA_020353115.1 Bacteroidales bacterium | reverse complement strand
AGAATGAAGCTGGAAAGAAAAAAATAATCCTCGAACTGGGAGGGAATGCCGGTGTAATCGTTTGTCCCTCGGCAGATATCGGGAAAGCAGTAACACGATGCCTGATAGGTGGTTATGCCTATTCGGGACAGGTGTGTATACATGTCCAGAGAATATATATCCATGATAAGGTGTATGATGAATTTGCAAAAAGATTTGTTGAAGGGGTGAATAGCCTGAAAGAAGGGGATCCGCTGGATCCCGCAACGGATATCTCCGTTATGATTGATGAAGAGAATGCAATCAGGGTGGATGAATGGGTACAGGAATCCGTCCGGGAGGGAGCAAAAATTTTAACCGGGGGGAATATCCGCGGTACATATTATGAGCCGACAGTTCTTACAAATACTACCAAAAAAATGAAAGTTTGCTCCCTGGAAATATTCGGACCGGTTGTTACTCTGGAAAGGTACAAATCCTTTGAGCAGGCTGTAAACGAAGTAAATGATTCCAGGTATGGCTTGCAGGCAGGAGTATTCACGGATTCATTATACGAAATGAACTATGCATTCAGGCATTTACAGGTAGGAGGAGTTATTATTAATGATGTGCCGACATTCAGGGTAGACCATATGCCATACGGGGGTATCAAGAATTCAGGCCTTGGCAGGGAAGGGGTTAAGTATGCAATTCATGAAATGCTGGAACCAAAACTCCTGGTCAAGGATGTTGGATAACCCGTTATTATTCCATGTTTCTCTCGGTCATTCATGTTTTTAAACAGAATACAATGGAAATAATATTTTATACGTTTTCCTTTGTAAACTGAATTCTATACCTATCTTTACGAAATTTTTATTCCACGGAGTGAACTTTATCGCTCTTTGTGTGTTTTATTAACAGAGAGGCTGGGAAATTGATTGGGAAATTATGGAGTTGAGTTTGTTTGTAAAAGGTATATTGATCGGTTTGGCCGTATCCGTTCCACTCGGACCGATGGGACTCCTGGCTGTTCAGAGGACATTGAATAAAGGCAGGACATCGGGCTTTATGTCCGGATTGGGAATCGCTACGGCAGATACCATATTTGCCTTGATTGCTGCAATCGGGCTGACCTTCATTATAAATTTTTTGAATGAACAGAAGCTTTATTTCCAGATACTGGGTGGCCTGGTTATCCTGATGGTCGGATTCAGGATCTTTATCGCCAATCCGGTTAAACAATTGAGAGCAAACCGGATTAAAAGGATCAGGCCTGTGGAGGAATTTATCTCCATTCTGCTTTTAGCCCTGTCAAATCCACTTACCATCCTGATGTTTGTTGCCGTTTTTGCGGGATTTAAACTGTCGGGTGATCTCAATCACTTTGGAAGTACCTTCTACGTTGTTACCGGAATTTTTCTCGGAGCATCCCTTTCCTGGTTTTTTATCAGTACAATAATTACACGATTCAGGAAAAGATTCAGGCTGCGAACCATATTCTGGTTCAATAAACTTAGCGGCAGCGTAATTTTCATTTTCGGTCTCGCAGCTATTTTCAGTCTCCTCCTTTCTCATGGATGAGATATAACCTCTGTTCCTTCAATAATCATCTGATTCAGGGATTTGACAAAACGGTCCCCGCTTCCTTCAGCACCTGCTCTTGCCGTTACGTGCGGGAATGATTCTGCCCTCGTACCGGAATGTAAAACTTGGATATAAGGTCGAAGGCCAGAAGGTATGAGTAACTCTGACAGTATTCCATTGCTGTAAAACCTGAAAGAGCCAGGCACCCGCGCCTGACAGACCTGCGGGTATTTGGTTTCGATAGTCGCCTCAGGATCTCCAGGACAGGCAGTCGACCTGCATTGAAACCGGGGGTAAGCATGGTGATCCTGCTTGCTGCAGGCAGGTTTGCAGGTCGCCTCAGGATCTCCAGGACCGGGTCTTACTCTGACACTTCAACAAGGGAACCTAACCCCGGTCGTTCGCACAAGTACCACCCGGTGAGTCGTATACGGTGTGTTGTGCAATAGCATCATCTTCCATCTTCAGAATAAAAAAATCATTAGCTTTGATTGAAATTATCAAACTATAATCCTATGAAGCTGTACCGATCCGTTTATTACATTCTTCTTTTAAGTATTTGCTGCCTGACATCCTGCCAGATGAGTGAAAAGCCACTGGATGAAAAAGCTGATACGATTCATGAAAAGATTTTTACCATTGATACCCACTGTGATACCCCGATGCGACTCTTGCGGTCTGATTATAATCCGGGGGAGCGAAATGATCCTTACCAGGGAGGAGGAAGAGTTGATTTCATAAGAATGAAGGATGGAGGCCTCGATGCAATCTTTTTCGCCGTATTTGTTGGTCAGGGAGAAAGGACTCCTGAAGGTTATGAGCGGGCAAAAAATCTGGCATTGTCCGTTTTTGAAGAGATAGAGAAGACACTGGAAGAGCATTCTGGGATCGCAGAGATCGCTTTGGATTCAGATGACGGTTATGAGATTGAGAAAAAAGGGAAAAGAGCTATTTATATTGGATTGGAAAATGGTTATCCCGTTGGAAAAGACCTGAATATGATTGAAAAGTATTATGACCTGGGTGCAAGGTATATTACACTTTGCCATACGAGAAATAATGATATATGCGATTCGTCAAATGATCGGGGCGGTGTCGAGCATAATGGACTGAGTGATTTCGGTAAAGAGGTGGTAAGGGAAATGAACCGCCTTGGAATGATTGTCGATGTCAGTCACATTTCGGACGAATCCTTTTATGATGTACTTGAAATTTCAGCTGCACCTGTCATTGCTTCCCATTCCTGTGCTCGGGCAATTTGTGATAATCCCAGGAATCTGGATGATGAAATGCTTAAAAAACTCGCAGAAAACGGTGGTGTTATCCAGATGTGCATATTGAGTTCCTATGTAAAAGAACCTGAACCGTTTCCGGAAAGAGATTCGGCAAGGGCCGCTCTCAGGGAAAAATGGGGCAGTTTCAGGGATCTCGGTGAGGAAGAGTTGCAAAAGGCACGGGAGGAATTTTATGCACTTGACAGGGAATTTCCTCCAAAATTGGCTACGGTTTCGGATGTGGTTGATCATGTTGATCATATTGTTGAGGTGGCTGGGATTGACCATGTAGGAATCGGTACGGATTTCGATGGGGGTGGGGGAGTAAAGGATTGCTATGATGTCAGCCAGATGGGTAACATAACCCGTGAGCTGGTCAGAAGAGGCTATTCTGCCAAAGAGATTGAAAAAATATGGGGTGGAAATTTCATGAGGGTATTCAGGAACGTTGAAGAGATTGCACGTGAAGGATCGTAAACTCTTATTTCATAATCCGATTATTTCCTGAGAAGTGTATATGATCATCGAAGAGGCAGGAAAATACCGGAATCTGGAAGACGAATATCTTGTATTAAATACCGATTCAAATTCCTGTTTCTGTTTTTTCAAGGTTTGATTCTTACCGGACAAATTTTAGTGGTTAGCGGGCCGGTTATCCGGAGGTGGTAATGGAATTTATATCTTTATTCATCTCAATCCCTTACCCTTTGAAATTTCAATGATTTAAGGAGCCAGTCGGGTAAGGCCTTTTTTGGATCCCTTTTCTTCAGGTTCAGATACCAGCCTATTTTTTTGAAAATGGGGATCTTATGTGTTTCGACAAATTCGATTAGCGTACCATCGGGATCTTCTATATAGGAGAAATGGCCTGCTGCCTCACCCATATCGAAACTGTTTCCTTTAAAATTTTCAAAACTGTCCACGGTAAAGGGATATCCTTTGGATTCACAAGCTTCTTTCAGAATCTCCATGCCATGAATATCATAGCAGAGATGAATAAATCCCAGATCCCCCCAGTATCTTCCCTCATATATTTTTTGAGGCTTACGTTCCAGGCTTTGAATAAGTTCGATATGGCTTGGGCCGAAGAGTCTGCTGAAACCACCCATCCTGTTTTTGCTGTGTTTGAGCAGGACACGTCTTATTTTACTGTCTCCTCCCGGAATGCCGGACAGGTCATCGAATACGGCTGTATTATCGAACAGGACTTCATCATACCCGAGAATCTCCGAATAAACCACACGTGATTTCTCAATATTTGAAACACCAATGATTACCCCGCTTGATGCTCCGGTTGGCTTCTTTTCGTTTTTAAACCAGGCATATCCTTCTTCCATCTGAAACAGATTTCCATAGGGATCTTTTACAAAAAAATATTCCTTACCCCTTGGATCTGTCCTGATTTCACCGTTAATATCGTGATTGTTTGATTTGAAAAGCTCAAGGGTTGCACGAACATCTCTGCATTTCATCTTTGCTGCAAAAATCCCGAAATCACCAATAGCAATATCAAAAGCAGGAGGTTGCGGTATCCTTTCTGTATATTGCCAGATCTCGAATCCTCCTCCTCCCTGAAGGTTCAGTGCCAGGGCAGCATGTCGCTTAACCGGTTTCCCGCCAGTGTAGTTTAACATTAAGTCGGCACTGGCATTTTCTTCAAAAATCCGGATATCCATCCCGAAATGTTTACGGTACCATTTCCATGCCTCATGTACATTGGGAACACCAATCCCTATCTGCTGTATACCGCTGATAATTACTTCTTGCATACTGAAAATATTTTCGTAAAGTTACGGAATATTCTCTGAATTGAACCTAGGTAGGTTTCATTTTGGAAGAAATTTGGTAGAAGATTCCCGGGAAAAATTTACGGATATAAAACATGACAAGTTCCTTTCCTCCGATAAGCGCCTCCTTCTTTTTTTTCATGATAGCCCTGATGATTTGCCGGGCTGCCTTATCAGGAGAAATACCCGATGCCTGCCCATGATCCATCTGACCGTGCTGCAAACCCTCTTTTGTCAAGGCGTGAATGGAAATATTCGTTCGTACCCTGCCCGGTATGAGTATGGTTACCTGGATATTCTCACTCCGGCATTCGGAGCGAAGGGTTTCAAAAAATCCGTGAAGTGCATGTTTGGATGCTGAATATGCCGACCGTAAAGGAAATCCGAACGTTCCAACAAGGCTGGTAGTGGCTACGATATGCCCGAATCCCTGTTTTATCATATAGGGAAGAACAGCCTTGGTAAATGCAATTGTGCCAAAATAATTGATCTCCATGATTCTTCTGTCGATTTGAAAAGAGGTCTCCTTTATAAGCGATCGCTGGCTGATCCCTCCGATATTAAGTAAGATATCAATACGGCCGAAATTCCCGATCTGTTCTTCAACTGTTTTGTGGATCTCATCCGATATCTCCAGGTCAAAGGGTACAATGTGGCATCTCTCCCTAACCTCTTCACGACAGGTGTTTCGTACCCTGATCAGTCCTTCATGATCTTCTGAAGAAGCAATTACAGTAGCCCCCCGATCAAGAAAAGCATATACCAGGGCTTCTCCAATACCTGAAGAACCACCGGTTAACCAAATGATTTTATTCCTGAAATCCATACAACTGACTCTAATTTTCCGGTGTAAGAAACGGTTTTACAATGCGGTCTGTTATCCCGATAATCTCATCATACATTTTTTTAACCGTTTCCAGCTTTCTGTTCCTGGCCAGAACCATGAAGTTATACCTCCATGCGGCAATGATTTTCTTTACCCCTAAATAATAATGAAACGCAAATAATCCGCTAACGGGAACGCTGGCAATATACGCCAGCTTCAACCAGAGAGGATCTGCAAATATCAGGATTATTATGAATAAGAGAAGATAATAGATCTGAAATACAAGAAATGAAATGACAAATTTGAAAGAACTATGGAACATGACATCTTTAATCGGTCTGATTAACCAGACCGGAATTTTATAAGGCAGATAATTATGGATCACTCCCCAGATGTACACCGGAAAGGAAAAAACCATAAAAAGGCTTTTCAGGATAAGTACCGGGAATGAATGAAGATCTTTCTGAAGAACCCAGTAACGGAATCTCAGGGATCTTACTCCTTCCGTCATTGACCGGACTTTCGGACTTAACTCCTCAATCTTTGAAGGCTGCTCTTTTTGGACCTGGTTTAATATAGATATAAGCTTTTGGTCGGCAAAAAACCTGTAGGGATATCTGGGAGTACTGAAGGACATTAGTTTAACCATCCTGGTTCTGTAAATCTCCCTTAACAGATCAATCACCTCATACTGCCCCTTACTTTCAATGTGGATCATTTGCTTCCTGAGTCTTTTACTTAACTCTTCCAGTAGCTTGTTCATTCCACGAGCCGGATTTTCCCTGTAAAGGTTAAAATAATCGGACAATTCCACAGGTTCCCCGAAATTCAGGAAAAGCTCACTCCTGAAATTGAAATAATTGCTGTAGTCTAACCCAACCGGAACAATCTTTATTCCCAGGGAAAAATCACTGGCCTCCTCTGCCTGAAAACCGATTCTGGCAATCCCTTTTTTCAACGGCTTGAGCCTTCGTTTACCCTCGTGAAATCCTTCCGGCAAAATAACCAGTCCGTTTTTGTTTTTCAGGACATCAATCGTTTTATTGAACGTGGCATCGTTCTGTTTAAGTGCAGATATACCGTCACGGATCCGGAAAATAGGAAGTATTTTAATAAAATACAATATCCTGGCAACCAGGGACTTCCTGAAAATATCCGACCGGGCAAGGAACACCGGTTGTCCTTTTAGCGTGTATAATACGGCAAGGGCATCCATTAACGCGTTTTGATGTACCGTTGCGAATATCAGGGGTTCGTCTGCTGGGAGTTTATCATAATTGATAGCTGTGACCCTTCTGTAGTATATCCGGTTATGCCAGAAACCACTTGCAGTTTTTAACAGCATATAATGCAGTGACCATTTTTCAATATTATGCATTCCCATTGGGAAGGGTTTTATTTCAATGTTGCTAATCCCAGGAATCGATGCCAGCGTTGCAGCAGGAAATATTACCTTTGAAAAATAACCTTGAAAGATAAAAAAAAAACCAAATGAGGCCAAAAATGAATCCGGAACAGAATGGATTGCTGAACCGGGATCGGGAGGTATATTTTACATTAAACACTATAGGATAAAAACATGCCGGTACGTATGGAAAGTCGGGTTTTTTGAAATATAGTTCGGATATGGAGAAGACATACAAACTTTGCTTCGATTCTCCGGTTGGCTGGTTGGAAATTTCAGGATCTGAAAAGATAATTCAGGCTGTAACATTTGTAAATAAACCGGGAAAACCAAACCGGTGTATTCCTGATCTGGTTCTCCGATGCAGAGACCAGCTGAAAGAATATTTCGATGGAATCAGATCCGTG
>CP070687.1:2284482-2289149 GCA_020353115.1 Bacteroidales bacterium | reverse complement strand
TTTCATTTAATTCCTGCGAAGATGATGAACCGGATCCTTACAAGGATGAATACGAATCCAATAACAGTCGGACTGAGGCTACGGAATACACCATGGGACAAATCCTGGAAGCTTCGATCGCCAAAGGGGATGAAGACTGGTATAGTTTTACACCTGAAAATATAACATATATCGATATCATTCTGATTGATATCCAGAACAAATCCACCGATCTGGAAATCGTAGCTACATTGTATGATTCCCAGGGTGGGCAAATCGGTATATTGGAAGGTGATCCCGGTCAGGATTTACTGATAAGCCTGTCAACAAGAAATGGCTCATACTATATTAAGATTTCTGACAAATCAGGAGAAATTAAAGGAGATTATACCTTGCAAATATCAAATACCGATGCGAACGATAATAATGAACCCGATGATACCTTCGCTCAGGCACAGGTGATCTCCTCCTACCCCAATACAATAAACGGAACTATTCTGGTGGATGCTGGTCCCGATTCACCCTATGGAGACTGGGAATATTTCCTGGTACTGGTAAAAGCCGGTAAACGGGTCGATTTCTCTGCCGATCCCGGCGCAAACGATATGGAACTCCATTTTAAAATTTATAATGAAGACCAATCACTTGCCGACGAAGGGAAAGACGGTACCGATGGAGAAACCCTGAATTTTTACCTGAATAACGGTACGGCGGCTGATGTAACACTCTATATCGAACTAGGCGGATATATTGGAGAAAGTTACAACGGTGACTATACCATATCATTCACGGAAACAACTGCTACCAAAGGAATAGAATTCGGGAACTAAGAAGCTGAATACCGGTAACCGATCCCAAGAAAAAGGCAACATACGACGGATATTCATTGTTCTGCATGGTTCAAACTCGAACAGGAACTCAAAATCGACAGGGAAGAATCAGAAAGAGGTAACCCGGTATCCATTTATGTTAACAGGATATACGGTATCTTTTTAACACATCTTTCAGGTTTTCGTATTCCGTAAACCGATGGCACACGAGTCCAAATTCAGCAGCAGCTTCAATATTCGATTGTAAATCGTCAATAAAAAGACTCTCTTCAGCAATCAGCCGTGCATCATTTAGTACATGTCTGTAAATTTCAGGATCCGGTTTGCTCCGCTTTACAACATATGAATAATAAACCTTAGTGAATATTTCATGCAATGATGCACCGCCGGACGTCTCGATAAACTGTCGTGCATAAACGGGTTCGTGAATCTCATTGGTATTACTGAGCAGATAAAGGTCGTATTTGTTCTTCAAGCCCTTCAGGAGTTCGATTTTTACCGCCTCAAATCCGATAACCATGGCATTCCAGGCAGTATCAATCTGATCATTTGACAAATGATTCCTTGAAAGGTTTCTCAGGTTATCCCTGAAGGTATTGGCATTTATTTCTCCCCTTTCAAGTAGAAGGAAAAAATTGTCCTTTTCCTTGTATATTGCAACCAGGTCCCTGCCCGGAATCCCTATTTCATCAAATGAACTGAGTGTTCGATCCACATCAATATCAAGCAAAACACTGCCCAGATCAAAGATTATATTACGGATTCGTTTCATTACCTGTATATTGCATGAATAATTATTAAATTTAAGTTCTGACAATGGCACAAAAATAATATAAATTGTCATCCCGGCTTTATGAAAGTCAATAACAAATATTACCGGTCCATCTGGTTAAAGGAAAAAGATCCGTCTGTTGTTCTTTCGATCGACCAGCGCAAATTGCCGTTTGAATTTCATGTTGTCGAGTTTAAGACCGTTGAAGATATACGTGAGGCTATTGAGAACATGACCGTCCGGGGTGCACCCCTGATCGGTGTTGCAGCTGCTTATGGCATGTATCTCGCCGCATATAATCAACCCGCAGGAAATTATGCGGAGAAATACTTCTCTGACATTGCTGAAAAGTTTAAGTCTGCCAGGCCTACAGCTGTAAATCTTGCTCTGGCTGTAAACCGTAGCCTGGATAATATCCTTGATGAAGAAAAACCTGCAGACAGGTTGAATGCTGCCATGCAAACAGCCCTGGAACTGGCAGAGCAGGAAACAGGATATTGTCAGAATATAGGTCGTTTTGGCTTACCGTTGATTGAAAAGATATCAAAGGAAAAAGCTGGGGCAACTGTTAATATATTAACCCATTGCAACGCCGGCTGGCTGGCATGTGTTGATTATGGAACCGCCACGGCACCCATCTATTTTGCACATGAAAAGGGGATTAAAGTACACGTTTGGGTGGATGAAACACGACCCAGGAATCAGGGCGCCCGGCTTACCGTTTGGGAGCTTTCACAGCAAGGGATTCCTAATACGCTGGTTACAGATAATGCCGGAGGAATGCTGATGCAGCAGGGAAAGGTTGATATCGTCCTGGTTGGTAGCGACAGAACAACCATCACAGGAGATGTGGCAAATAAAATCGGTACCTATTTGAAGGCACTGGCAGCGAAAGACAATAACGTGCCCTTTTATGTTGCATTGCCATCAACATCGATCGATCCTTCTTTACGTAACGGATTAAATGAAATACCGATTGAAAAGAGAAGCGGAGAAGAGGTGGAATTCATGGAGGGTATGCTCGGAACCGGTTTGAAGCATGTCAGGATCTGTGAAGAGGGTACAAACATTTCAAATTTGGGATTTGATATTACACCGGCAAGACTCGTTTCAGGATTGATAACCGAAAGAGGTATATGCCAGGCAAAAGAGGAGGATATTTTGAAATTATTCCCTGAGTTTAGTGACACCCGATGAAAGCAAACGCAGTGAAGCTTGAAGCGTTGGCGGAACTAATCCTGAAGTGATTTATTAGAATATTTATAATAAAACCAAAAAGGTTAAAAAACATGAACCGGGAAGGAACAGTTAAATTTGAATGTTTCTGGGATAAGACCGGCCCGGTGATCACCGATCACATTCTGAAGAATATGAATAGCTGGAGGGATATATTATACGGCCTGAATCTGATCGGAACAACTCCGGATGGTATTGGTTTTGGGAATATCAGCTTGCGTTCCAAATCACAGGGTAAGTTTTTCATAACCGGTTCAGGTACAGGACAAAAAGAACATTTAACCCGGCAATGTATCTCCCTTGTAACCAGTTATAGCTTTGTCAGGAATAAACTTACCTGCAAAGGGCCTGTTATTGCCTCCTCCGAATCCCTAAGCCATGCCGCAATATATGAAACCGACCCGGAGATTAATGCAGTTATACACGTTCATCATGAGGAGTACTGGAAAAAGTTGCTCCTGGCAGTTCCCTCTACAAACAAAAAGGCCGAATTCGGAACACCGGAAATGGCCCGTGAAATAATACGGTTATTCCGTGAAACCGATGTCGCAAATAAAAGGATCATGGTTATGGGTGGTCATAAGGACGGAATCATTACTTTTGGGAAAGACCTGGATGAGGCTGGCGGATATTTATTGGCTTACATCAATTCAATTATTTGAACGTCTGATATCAATAACTAAGATCAACTGGAAAATTTCAAAATAGTATATTTGAGATTCAACGATGTTTAATCATAATACGTTTGATGTCCCATTGGATAGGCGGATCAGCATATCACTTCTGCCCCAGCCTTTTTGACAACAATAGTTTTGACGAAAGTGGTTGAGAAGGCAGATCATCATTTAACAAATTAAATGATCAAAGTTGGAATTATCGGAGGATCAGGACTGGAAGATCCTGATTTAATAAAAAATCCGGAAACCAGGGTATGGAAAACACCATATGGTGATCCTAGCTCCGGATTGACATTAGGAGTAATCCGGGGGATTGATGTTGTACTTCTTTCCCGTCATGGTAAGGATCATGGGATCCCTCCCAGCAAGGTTAACAACCGGGCTAACATTTATGCCCTGAAAGATGCGGGCTGTACACATTTTATCACGACAACCGCTTGCGGGAGTCTGCGCGAGGAAATCGGACGTGGCGATCTTGTCGTTCCCGATCAGTTCATAGATTTTACACGCCACAGAGCTGTCAGTTTCTATGAATCCTTCGAAGAAGGAGATTTGAAACATGCTGCCATGGCGGATCCCTTCTCCGATACCCTGCGACAAAGCATTATTAAAGCCGCAATGAGGTTGAAGTTAACATTACATCATAAAGGAACGATCATTACCATTGAGGGTCCACGATTCTCAACACGTGCAGAATCAAAAATGTTCCGTGCCTGGGGTGCGGATCTGATAAATATGTCCATCGCTCCGGAAGCAATACTGGCCAACGAAATCGGGATCCCATATGCAACTATTGCCATGAGTACCGATTACGACAGCTGGAAGGAAGATGAGGATCCGGTAACATGGGAAGAAGTGCTGAAGATTTTCAGACACAATGTGGGAAATGTAATTAATCTGATCCTGGAGGCTTTACCTCTAATCCGTTAAGCTGCTAAACCTTAGAACGTTTATGGTTTGGTTTTTCTCTACAAAAAATTGCGTTTTACCCCGCAAATTATTAATATTGCACTCCCAATATTTCAAGGCTCAGACCTGCCTTTATGCCTTCGCCAGAGGCTATGGCTGAGGAAGAACGGCAGATCATCTGGATCACATTCGGTTTAGGGAAAGTTAACTACTTTTAGGACGAATTAGGATATACGGGGCCCATAGCTCAGCTGGTTAGAGCAC
>CP070687.1:2281616-2284382 GCA_020353115.1 Bacteroidales bacterium | reverse complement strand
TTGAAAGGAATCTTTTCAGGATCCGTTTCGACGGAACAGGCAAAAAACGGTTGACCCGTGAGAAAGGGAGTCATTCGGTCGACCTCTCCCCGAACGGGGTATATTTCATCGACCGGTACTCCGATTGCAATACACCTGCTCAGGTTGATCTGAAATCAACAGCCGGTAAAGTGCTGAAAAACCTTGCCGATAACAGGACTGCCATGGACTACCTGGAAGAATATGTTTATGCTCCGAATGAGCTTTTTACTTTTGAAACTTCTGACGGACAAGCTCTTGATGGATACATAATTAAACCGGTTGATTTCGACCCGGGGAAAGTCTATCCTCTGGTACTTGATATTTACGGCGGCCCGGGATCCCAGGGGGTCTATAACAGTTTCGGAACAAACGGATGGCACCAGTACCTTGCACAGGAAGGATACGTTATTGCAAGCGTGAACAACAGGGGTAACGGTGGTTATGGAAGCAGGTTTGAAAAGATTGTATACAGGGATCTGGGCAACTGGGAAACAAATGATTTCGTCGAGACGGCAAAATTCCTTGCGGATAAAACCTGGATCGACGGAGAAAACATGGCTATCAGAGGACATAGTTATGGAGGATATACATCGGGTCTGACCATGCTGAAACATCCGGATGTCTTCAAAGTAGCTATTGTGACTGCACCAGTAACCGATCATAAACTGTATGATTGTATTCTTACCGAACGATACATGGATCTGCTGGAAGATAACCCGGAAGGGTATGAAAACAGCTCTCTCATTACCTATGCCGGTAACCTGAAAGGGCATATGTTGCTGGTCCACTCCCTGATGGATGAAAATGTCCATCCCCAGAATACCTTTCAGCTGGTCAGGGCCCTGATCGACAATGGTAAGGATTTTGATCTAAAGATCTATCCCCCGGGTGCTCACGGGGTGGCTTACAGTATGCCAAGTTATTTATTGCTGATGAACCAGTATACAGATTACCTGGATAAATATCTGAAAGGAGATTAATACCGGCGTGAACCTTCCGGGAAAAGTATTCGGCTCTGGATTTACATGAAGCCGGGAAGTTCTTGTAAATGAAAGATCACCCCTGCCTGGCCGGAAACAATATTATTTTCTTACAATCTGAACTCACCGGGTGACTCCGAGTCACCCGGTGAGTCTTTACGTGGGAAAGTCGACTTCCGGTAAATCTTAATTATGGTTTGATACTTATTCGTATTTCAATATCCTGGCAGGATTTACCGAAGATGCCCGTATCGATTGTGTGCTGATCGTTATGAATCCGACCAGGAAAACAATAAGAATTCCGATGGCAATGATACCTGCACCAAAAGTGACGCGGTGAGCCAGAAATTGCAACCACATATTATTTATAAGATATGCCAGCGGTGCGCCGATAACAGCAGCAATTAACATCATCCATAAATAGGATCTGGTTACCAGGATCAATATGTTATCAGCCTGTGCTCCAAGAGTCTTTCTGATCCCGATTTCTTTCAAACGCATTTGAATACTGTAGGTGGCCATCCCAAGTAAGCCGAATCCTGCTATTACTATTGCCAGGATGGCTGCAAAACCGACGGTATACAGCACATCTTCAAAGAATGAATAATATTCACGTATATAGTCATCGATAAAAGTCCCGTCAGCTTCATGATAGGGATCGATTTTGTTCCATTCACGTTTGATCTTTTCGACAGTCATTGGCATGTTAGCGGATTGAATCCGGAAAATCAGATTTCCGCAGCTTTCCGGTTTGTAACGTAACAGAAGCGGCTTTAAGGGCATGAAAAGGGCCGCATAATAATAATCTTTTACCACACCAATTATTTCCACCAGGATAGTATCGTTCAATAAAAAGGTTGAACCCAGGGCTTCAAGAGGCGTTCCAAGGTTAAAATGTTCGACGGTTTTTTCATTAACCAGAATGAATTTTTCATTTCCCTTGCCCAGGTTCTCCGGGAAATTTGTACCGGCAATAATGTTCAAACCCATAACCTGTATGTAGTTCTCATCAACGTAGAAATAATTCCCGTTATACTTCTCGTCTTCCTCGTTTTTCCTGATATCAACACCCCAGATATTTCCAACCCCCGGTATATGTGATGATGCGGCAATATATTCAATCTCGGGAAAAGTGCTGTACTGGTTTTTTACCTTATTCAGATCATGCCTCTGAAGGCTGAGATTATAAACAATATCCCGGTCAAATCCCATTTCGGCATTTATCATAAAGTTAATTTGCCTGAATAACAACAGGATAGAAATGATAAAAATCATGGCAAAAATAAATTGGGTTACGAGCAGGATTTTTCGCAGGGTAATCCTGCTGAAAAACCGGATATTTACCACCCCTTTTAGAACATTGACAGGTCTGAAGGCTGATATTACAATGGATGGAAGGATGCCGGCGATGATTCCGGTAACAAGGGCGAAGATGAAAAACCAGATGTAGACGGTTATGTTTTGTTCAGGCCTTATTTCCAGTAATGACATCATACGCATACCGGTGAATCCCGGTAAAATCAGTTGCAGGAGTAAAATGGCAAACACAAGAGATACCATGGCCACGATAACGGCTTCAAGCAGAAACTGGATAATAACCTGGTTACGGGTAGCACCCACCGTTTTTCGTACCCCCACCTCCCGGGCACGCATTAACGACCGGGCGACGGACAAACTTGTATAATTGAATGCTGCAGAGATTATAATTACAAGAGCCAGTCCTGCAAGGAACAAAATGAATACTCCTGGCATGAAGAATCCCATT
>CP070687.1:2277011-2281516 GCA_020353115.1 Bacteroidales bacterium | reverse complement strand
CGGCCCACGCAGGGTGCCCCGCACAGGGCGGCCCACGCAGGGTGACCCGCATAGGGTGCCCCGCACAGGGTTGCCTTACTTAATTACGTGTACAATGCAGGTCATCCAGACCTGTTTTGCTTACAGGAGCCAATCGGCCGTATTTCTATAATCGTCCCTCGCCTGTTCCTGTTTTAAATTACATACAGGATCTATTCTTAACGTCCGGTTGGCGAAGTGACTACCCTATTATTAAGCATAAGGCATGATTGTTTTTTTTAACTATATTTGTCGCGGTAAATTGTTGTTTAATAATTATAAAACCATGAAGAAGGTTTCACTAATAATTAATGCTGTCCTTATTCTTGCAGTAGCTGCCCTGTATGTTCTGCATTTTACCGGAAAACCAAAAACAACTGAAGAGAAAGACGAACCGGCTGTGATTGGGAGTACAATCCCGGTTTCATCGGGTATGGCATATATCAACTTCGATACATTGCTTCTGAACTATGATATGTATCATGATTTGAGAAGCAAACTGGTGGATAAGCAGCAATCCTCTGAAGCCGAACTTGCCAGCGAATCACAACAATTTGAGAAGGAAGCCGCTGATTTTCAGGACAAGATCCAGAAGGGACTGGTTACAAGGTCTAGAGCCCAGGAGCTGGAACAACAGTTATTGGCCGAGCAGCAAAGATTGTCGCAGCTTAGGGATGACCTTTCACTCGAACTGATGGAAGAGGAGCAGGTGATGAACCGTCAGCTTCTTTACAATATCATCGAATTCATTGAAGAATTCAACAAGAAGTACAACTACCAGTTTGTCCTGAGCAACACTCTGGGGGGTGCACTGCTTTATGCCAATGACAGCCTGGATATCACAGATGAAGTGCTGAAAGGATTAAATGATAAATATAACGAGGAAAAAGAGCAATAAACAGGCAGAATGCTTTTATGAGCTTTGCAGACCGTTATCTTGCCGCACAGAAAGATTTCTACCCATATATTAAGGAAAAACCTGAACATGACCTCAATATTATTGTGGTCATTCCCTGTTTCAACGAACCGGACCTGATCACCACTCTCGAATCACTCAGGAAATGCAGTAAAACTGTCCAATCCTGTGAAATTATCGTTGTTTTTAATGCGGCAGAAGGTTCTCCTGCAAGGATCCTGGAGCAGAACCGGAGATCCTTTGGTATGTTTGAAAACTGGAGGGAACATTCACCTTCAGCTGGAAGGAAGTTCTATTCCATCTGGAAAGAGGACCTGCCCGATAAATTTGCCGGTGCCGGACTCGCCAGGAAAATAGGAATGGATGAAGCTATCTTCCGGTTCAACAGGACGGGTAATGACCGGGGAGTCATCGCTTCCTTTGATGCCGATACGGTTTGTGATCCGGATTACCTTTCGGAGATTGAACGCCACTACCGGGACTTTCCCGATACCAACGGGACAACCGTCTATTTTGAACATCCCTTGTCGGGGGATGAATATCCGGACCGGATTTACCAGGGGGTATTACAATATGAACTAAATCTGCGGTATCATAATTCGGCCCTCAAATGGTGTGGTTTTCCATATGGTCACCATACCATCGGTTCATGTTTTACCGTGAAGGCACTATGCTATGTCAGGCAAGGCGGAATGAACAAAAGAAAAGCGGGCGAGGATTTTTATTTCATCCAGAAACTCGCTCCACTGGGGAATTTCCATAATATTACAACCACCAGGGTGATTCCTTCACCGAGACCTTCCGACAGGGTTCCGTTCGGTACCGGATCTGCCGTTCTCAAATTTGTGAGGGATGAGAATGAAGTAATGTTAACCTATCACCCCGATGCGTTCCGATACCTCCGTTCCTTTTTTCTTCAAACGGATCAATATTATGGCATAGAAGAAGAAAAAATCCCGGAAAAACTGGAAAAGTTACCCGGTCCTGTCCGGGAATTCCTTGATATCCTTGAATTTACGGGAAGAATAACGGAAATTAACAGCAACTCATCATCACCCGAATCCTTCCGGAAAAGATTTTTCCGGTGGTTCAATGCATTCAGGATAATCAAATACCTGAATTTTGTTCACATGAAACACTTTACGAAAATCCCTGTCGCAGAAGCCGGCCGGGAAATTTTAAAGGAGACGGGTCTGGAGATCCCCGAAAACACGGAGGCATCCCGGTTGCTTGAAATTTACAGGAAGCTGGAACGGTTCGACAATAAGTGAACCACCCTATTCCTTCTCCTCCGATTCATCGATAATGACGAAGATCTCCTCATCTTCCTTCTTCATCAGGTATTGTTCACGTGCGAATTTTTCCAGCGATTCCTTATCCGTCTCCAACTCTTTCAGCTTCTTCGAATCTTCTTCAATCCGTTCAAGATAATAAAGCCTGTCCCTTTCCAGCTGCCTCAATGCTTTCACCTGCGAAATACGGTCGATGAGGTTGTTGCTGTCAAAAAGAAGGAGCCAGACGGTAAAAATGATCAGGGTAAGAATATATTTATTCTTGAGGAATCTGAGGATCAACCTCCACTTTTTCATCACAACCGGTTTTGAATCCTGCTAAAAATACAAAGAATAAAAAATCAACCGATCCTGTTTTTTCCAACTTTCCAACATTTTTTTCAACAATATTGGAGAAGGAGTCGGTCTGAAGGAGTCGGTCTGAAGGAGTCGGTCTGAAGGGTGACGGATTTGGTTTCATGCCCGATCGGTCAAGCAATTGTTGGCTAAGAGAGCCGGATTTTTATTTTTCCCGTAATTTAATTTATTTTGCATCGAATTTTTATTTAATCTTATTTAAGATCATTCCGGTTGATTTTTTATTGTTGATTGGAGGGTTCGGGTTTTAACCGAATTAAGGTAAGGCTTTATAAATCAATATATTATGTCACAACGTTTTTATCATGTTCCGCTTGCGGAAAACGAACCGGTCAGGTCATATGCACCTGGGACTCCGGAAAGAGAAGAACTTAAGAAAACGATTGATGAAGCACGGTCGGTTCAGCTGGAGGTCCCCATGGTTATCGGTGGGAGGCAGGTAAAAACCGGGAACCTTGTTTCGATGCATCCCCCTCATAATCACGGGCATATACTGGGACATTATCATAAAGGGGATAAAAAACATGTACAGGAAGCGATTGATGCCGCACTTGCAGCGAAGGAACAATGGACCGGTATGTCCTGGAAAGCCAGGGCTTCCATATTCCTTAAGGCTGCAGGGCTTCTTTCCGGGCCTTACCGGAATAAGATCAACGCTGCAACCATGCTGGGGCAGTCAAAGAATGTATTTCAGGCTGAGATTGATGCAGCTTGTGAAAGCATCGATTTCCTACGGTATAATGTACAGTTTATGACCGAAATTTACATGCACCAGCCAAAATCGTTTCCCAACACATGGAACCGTTTGGAACAAAGGCCTCTGGAAGGATTCGTATTTGCCCTGACCCCGTTTAATTTTACATCCATTGCCGTCAATCTGCCTTCCGCTCCTGCTATGATGGGGAATACCGTTGTATGGAAACCTTCCAATAACCAGGTCTATTCGGCTCATGTCATCATGGAGGCTTTCAGGGAGGCGGGTCTGCCGGACGGTGTTATCAACATGGTTTTTGTTTCCGGACCCGATGCAGGTGAGGTGATCTTTTCACATAAGGATTTTGGTGGAATCCATTTCACAGGATCGACCGGCGTATTCAATGATATCTGGAAGACAATAGGAGAGAATATTCACTTGTACAAATCGTATCCGAGGATCGTTGGCGAAACGGGCGGTAAAGATTTCGCCATGGTGCACAAGTCTGCCAAACCAGCCCAGGTTGCCACGGCGGTTACACGGGCGGGTTTTGAATACCAGGGGCAGAAGTGCTCCGCCCTGTCACGAGCCTATATACCCGATAACCTCTGGCCGGAAGTCAGGAATCTGGTGGCTGAGCATCTGAGTACCGTGAAAATGGGCGGTGTTGAAGACTTTTCAAATTTTGTCAACGCCGTTATTGATGAGAAAGCCTTCGATAAGCTGGTCGGTTATATTGAAAATGCCAGGAAAGATGCGGATACGGAAATAATTTTCGGAGGCAAATATGATAAATCGAAAGGTTATTTCATCGAACCGACGATTATTCTGACTAAAAATCCCTGTTATATAACGATGATCGAAGAGCTGTTCGGACCCGTCGTGACAATCTATATCTACGAAGCGGACAAGTATGAAGAGACGCTCGACCTGGTTGACCGGACTTCCATATACGGATTGACGGGGGCACTTTTTGCCCAGGACAGGCAGGCGATCGAGATGGGTTCGATAAAACTCGTTAATGCAGCCGGAAATTTCTATATCAACGATAAGCCGACAGGAGCAGTGGTCGGTCACCAGCCTTTCGGAGGATCGAGGGCTTCCGGTACAAACGATAAGGCCGGCTCTATGCTGAATCTGCAAAGATGGGTATCGCCAAGGACCATTAAGGAATGTTTCCTTCCGCCAGAGGATTATCCATATCCGTTCCTGAAAGAGGATTAGTTTG
>CP070687.1:2274067-2276911 GCA_020353115.1 Bacteroidales bacterium | reverse complement strand
CGATAGGTACAAACTCCTATAATCAGAGATTATCTGTTAACAGGGCCAACTCAGTTGTTAAATTCCTGACAGAAAAAGGAATAAACAAAAACCGTATGAAAATCACCGGGGAGGGTGAAACCAAACCGATCGCGATTAATACATATGAGGATGGGTCCGATTGTCCGCAGGGTAGGGAATTTAACAGGCGTGTTGACATGCATGTCATAGAGACTGAAAATGAATCTATTGTTACCGAAGAAGTTATCGTACCTGAAGAACTGAAAATCAAGAAACAATAACACCTACCCCGCACAGTTGAGGCATCCATAAAATAGTATTACGTGATTTCATCTGGAAATCAAAGAATTCATCCATTGTTATGAGACATTTCGTGGCGTTTATATTGTGTACAGGACTTCTTCCCTTTTCCGGTAAAGCACAGGATGCTTTTGATCCTGAAAAGACATTCTATGATGCGGAGTTCCTTATCATTTATGAGAACTATGAACAGGCCCTGCCTTTATATCTTTCACTCGTCGATTCAGGATTTGAGAATGCCAATGTAAACTATAAAATAGGAAATTCCTATCTTAATATTCCCGGGAAGAAACAATATGCCATTTCTTATCTGGAAAAAGCCGTTCTGAACTCAATCTGGAAATCCAAATCCGATTTATTCACAGAGAAGCAGGCTCCGTTCGATGCTGAACTCTCCCTTGCCGTTGCATACCATGTAAACAACCAGCTCGATAAAGCTCATGAGAAATATACCCTCTATAAAAATGAAGGTGCCAAAGCTTTGGAAGAGTTTAAAGCCAACCTGATAGTGGCCGAAAGGATCAGGGAGAATCTTGATATTGCCACAAGGGGGATTACCAGCTGCGATATTGCACGGCAAATGATGGAAAATCCGGTCGATAATGATTTCCGGCCGGTTGAAAACATTAACATCGGAACGGATAACTTCAACCCGTCCGTTTCAGGTAACGGGAATGTTATGGTGTTCATGAGCAACCGTAAGTATTACGATGCAGTGTACATTTCCCGATTAATGAACACAAAATGGGATACACCCGATAACATAACCATGGAGATCGAATCGGATGGAACCTTTTACCCTGTTTCGTTATCTTTCGACGGCCTGAGATTATTACTGATCCATAAAGAAAGCACAAATTTTGACCTGTTTGAAAGTGTTCGACTGAAAGACAGATGGTCCAGGATGGTACCGTTGAACAACAATATCAATACCACACAGGATGAAATTCATGCATGCTTCAGTCCTGACGGTAAAACTCTTTATTTTGTAAGTAACAGAAAAGGGGGTGAAGGCGGTTTTGATATTTACAAATCAGAGTATGACCCGGACGGGGGATGGGGAGCAGCAGTGAATCTCGGACAACCCGTTAACAGCCCATACGATGAACACTGCCCGTTTTTCTCTGAAGATGGTAATACGCTTTATTTCAGCTCCATAGGGCACACAGGCATGGGTGGCTATGATATCTTCCGCAGTCATAAACAACCGGATGGGGGTTGGTCCGAACCGGTAAATATCGGCTTCCCGGTAAATTCAACCGATGACGACCTCTTCTTTTCTCCCCGCGGATCCGGTGAACTGGCATATATGGATAAATTTGTTTCGGATGGCAGCAACCGACAGATCTATGAAATAGAATTCTACTCAGAATCCAATCCCAGAAAGGCTCAGGTAGTCGGGATGGTTGATCTCGAAGATACACAGTATCCGCTGGAAAGGGATTTTCAAATCAGCCTGATCAATATTCAAACCGGTGATACGGTTACCTCCTTTACCATACAAAACATAAATGGCGAGTATTCATTCAGGGTAAATCCGGGCGACTATCAGGTTGTCTTTGAAAAAGCCGGGTATGAAAAAAAGTCGGAATCCCTTGCCATAGGCCCTGAAGACAGGGATAGAACCTTTGAGTTGAATACCACACTGGAAATCGAAAGTCAGATAACCGGGGAGACGGAAATCCACGAAGAGGTTGAATATATCGGATATGTTCTTTTCGCATTTGACGATTATTCCCTTTCGAAAACTGCAACAAGGGAACTGGATCATATATATCAGGTACTTGAACAAAATAGCGGCATCATGCTTAAGGTTATAGGTCACACCGATTCAAAAGGAAGTGATACATATAACATTAGCCTTTCAAAGAAACGGGCTCGTACGGTGTCGGAATACATGTCGAAGAAAGGTATAGATCCCGGACGTCTTGAAACAATCGGCATTGGAGAGTCCGAGCCGGCTGCCATAAATCAGAATCCCGACGGGTCAGATAATCCCGAAGGAAGAAGGTTTAACCGCAGGGTTGTATTTGCATTCAGGAATCCGGTTTCTGGTAATATCGAAATAAAAACCATAGAAATTCCGGATCACCTGAAAATCAAATAATACCTGATTTTTTCTTTGCATGGATCGGATAACGTATTCTGATTCATGAGCCAGACGACTCCAATCCGCATGATAACCATCCATCACCCTCAACTCCACAGGAGTTGGATTCAAATATTACAAATACCTGCCGGGTGATTCAGAAAGAACTTTAATCCGGCAAATAAGGTTGTGTATTATTGTGATTCCATCGGATACATACCGGAAGCAAATTTCCCGGTGAGTGTAAGGATTTGTAATTTGAAAACAACAACAGAAAAAGGTACGGTCAGACAGACCGTTGATCAGGTTACCATCGTCCGACCGGTTCTGCCGGTCCGGCTGATCCGGCCAACCCTCTCTCGGACGAACCTTATTTGTATAACAGTGCTCATGCTGTAAATGTAATGCACACTTTCCATTCCGAAGTTGAAGAACGATTACATTATATAATTATA
>CP070687.1:2270271-2273967 GCA_020353115.1 Bacteroidales bacterium | reverse complement strand
ATTAAACGAAGATAGAATTACTGAAGGATATATTCCATTCAGGGTAGTTACAATGATTATTACAAAAACCAGAAATAGAAACAGTAAATATGAAGCATACAAATCCAGATTAAGTGTCCCGTCGAAAATCCGGTTTACAGAATTGAGTAATACTTCTGACAGAAGCAGTGAAATGATAACGGCAAGAACAACCAGGATCAGATTCTCAAACATGAATTGTCGTATCAGATCCTTGCGAAATGCTCCGCTCACCTTTCGTATACCGACTTCTACCGACCGTCTCATAGCATGAACAGTCCTGAGGTTAATTACGTTTATGCTGGCAATTATTAGTATAAGAAAACCAACAAGAGATATGATTATGATGAATTCCCGTGAAGTGGTATAGCCCGGATTATCCATTCTGAACATTTTATTCAGATGGATGTCCGTCAACGGTTGAAGAAAGAAGTATTCCATTTCCCTGTCATCTTCCCGCACGTATTTTTCTTTTAAAACCTCAAATTGCTTTTCAAAACCATTTGCAGTTATTCCGGGATTTAGCTTCACGTAGGTAAAGAATCCGGATAATGTAGCTCTCCATTGATCATAGTTAAATCCAAACATCTCTTCTTTAAGGGAATTGAAAGATATCAGGGCAGTAAAAGGAAGATGGGTATGAATATCCGGATCTTTCACAAGACCTGTAATGGTAAACCTGATAGTATCAAATAGTATGAGAGACTGACCCAAAACAGAATCAGGGTTAAAGTATTTTGAAGCTAATCCTTCTGTAAGGATAATTGAATTCATATCTCTCAGAGCTGATACGGGATCACCCGAAATCCATTCGCACTCGAAAAAATCGAAGAATTCGGATTCGGTATAAACAAAATTATTAGCCATAAATACTTCATTACCTAGGATTACCTTCTGTTCATCCAAGTGGTATAGTTGAACAACTCTTTCAACACCGGTCATAGTCTCCCGGATTGCATCAGCCATAGGTACCTGAGTATTGGCAGTGAAATCATCAGAATGCGGCATCTTAAACAGGTGGACTACCCTGTATGTCCTGCCATAATCCGGATGGATACGGTCAAATTTCAATTCATTTTCAACAAACAGGAATATAATAAGGCAGCTGGTGATTCCTATTGCCAGTCCGACAAGATAAATGATTGAAAAAGCTTTATTGTTATTGAAACTTCTCAGAGTAGAGATCAGGTAGTTACGGTACATATTGGTTGGTTTGCCGTGAACATGCCAATAAATATGCCAACGGCTGTAAGATGCATATAAAGAGCTGTATAGACCTGCACTATTATTGGTTCCCGGAAAAAAACCTGTTCCGGATTGAAACGGTATATGTTCCAAAGTGGGTCAGTTTCTTCCGGGTTAAAGGAGATACCCGGATTTGATTTCAGTTCCAGAAAAGGCTAAAGAGGGTTATTCATACCGTAAACTTGCAGCGGTATTAAGCCTGGAGGACTTGAGGGTATGATAAATCATGCTCAAAAGCGTAAAGATAATGGTTAGAATAAGTGCGATAAGGTATGGATAAATTGAGAAGCCAACCTTGTAGGGAAAACTTTGTAACCAGTTTTTAACAAGGTAGTATACAACTGGCCAGGCAATGATGTTTGCTGCCAGGAGCAGGATCATAAATTCTCTGGCAAATAACCGGGTGATAGAAGTGAATCGTGCACCCATTACCTTCCTGATCCCGATCTCCTTGGTTCGTTTTGAAGTGGTGAAAGCTACAAGCCCATAGACTCCAAGACAGGCAATAAGTATTGCAATAACTGCCAGTGTAAACACTATGCGGGCCATCTGATCTTCAACCGTATACATTTGAGCATGGTATTCATCAATAAATAAATAATCAAAAGCCTGGTCCGGGTAAAATTCATTGAATTTCTCATGGATGGATATAACGGTTCCAGGTATGTCCTTTGGATCCATTCTGACTGACAGGCCCCAGCCAACCATCGTTTGATTATATAACCGGAGCATAATGGGGGTTATGGTATTACGGACAGATAGAAAATGATAATCTTCGACTACTCCGACAATTGTTGGTTGCAATCCCCCGCCGCTTTGTTTATAATCTCCGTAATATAGAATTTTTTTCCCTATCGGATCTGTATAACCTATTCTTTCCACGGCTGCCCGGTTTAATATTACCTGGTCTCCTTCATTGTCGGATCCCAGCCTTGCTTTTGTAAATCCTTCTCCTTCGACCAATCTCATTTCATAGGTGTTCAGATAGTGATGATCCGTGTAATTTACATTAATTCGAATAAACTCTCCTTCCTGTGCTCCTTCCCAGGCAACCCTGGTCCAGTTAGTAGACAGGCAGACCTGGTAATCATGAACGGTTGCATCGAGAACGGACGGATTGCGCAGGATCTCTTCCCTGAATGTGTTGATACGGCTCATTGAAGTATCTCCAAGTGGTATCCGGATTACATTTTGTGGATTGTAACCGAGATCTTTGTTTTTCATATAATATGTTTGTCTGGCCGCACCTATGGTCCCTATGATCAGGGCTGCTGAAATAAAGAATTGTATACTGATCAGCAATTTTCTAAGTAAGGGATTTCTGCTACCGCTGGTTGTTTGTGTTCTGAATATGGAAATGGGTGAGAACCTGGAAATCAGAATGGCGGGGTATATACCGGATAACAGCCCCAGAAGGATCCCGAGGGCAATAATTAGCAGAAACAGGTGGAAATTCTGAAGATAAAGAAAATCGAGTTCCTGGGCTGTGATCCGGTTAAAGAGCGGAAGAATTGATTCAAATATCACAAAGCCCAGAAACAGGGAAATAAAAGCCGTGAGAATCGATTCTCCCAGAAATTGAGTAAGCAGAAGGCCCCTTGAACCACCATTTATTTTTCGTAGAGCCACCTCCTTTGACCGGACAGATGAATGGGCAACTGAAAGGTTGGTGAAATTAACACCAGCCATAAGGAGGATAAAGAATGCAATTGCTGTTAGAATATAGACATTCCGGATATTTCCCCTTACCGCATAGTCGTTCCGTAAATTGGCATAAAGATGGATGTCCCGGACAGGTCTTGCATCCAGTTCATTGAGGGTTTCTTCATAGAAATATTCCTTAAGCTTATATTGAATCTTACTCCTGAAATCGCTGATATCATGACCTGGAATCAGCAATACATATAAACGAACCCAGTTGTCTCCCCAGCGTGTAAATATCTCCTCACCTCCCAGTTTTTCGATGGTTTTTACCGATATCACCAAATCATACCGCAGGTGTGAGTTTTTTGGCATATCTTCCATGATACCTGTAATCTTTATAAGACTACCGTCAATATTATAAGATTTTCCGATAGGATCCTCATTTCCAAAGAGACGCTCTGCGGTGCTCTGGCTGAGGACTGCAGACATCGGTTCAACCAGTGCTTCCGTCGGATCTCCCTTTATCATTGAAAAAGTAAAAGCCTGGAGAAATTGTTCCTCGACATAGCAGGCATTGGCATTAAAGACGTTTCCATCAACCGATGTTAACTGAACTTCACCTGGGACAAACCGCATGGAGAATTCAATTTCCGGAAAGTCATTCTTGAGAGCCTGCCATAGAGGTGTAGGACATCCGGCCATCCGTTCAATGCGGTCCCCTTCGTTCATGATCTGCTCAATACGGTATAACCGGTCAGCATTTTCATGGAAATTGTCAAAACTTAACTC
>CP070687.1:2264546-2270171 GCA_020353115.1 Bacteroidales bacterium | reverse complement strand
ATCATTCATTAGCGGAGGACCGCACATATAGTATTCAATTTCCTCAGGCTCCTCATGCTTACTCAGGTATTCATCATAGATCACCTGGTGTATGAATCCTATATATCCATCCCATTCATCTTCTTCTTTCGGTTCTGAAAGTGCAATATAGAAGGTGAAATTCGGAAATTTCTCTTCAAGGTCTCTGAAATGGTCTTCATAGAAAATTTCCCTTTTTGAGCGGGCGCCATACCAGTATGATACCTTTCTGTTGGTCTTTAATGTATGAAACAGATGGAACAGATGCGATCTCATTGGTGCCATTCCTGCTCCTCCTCCTATATAAAGCATTTCGCTCTCGGTATGCTTAATAAAGAATTCACCGTACGGACCGGAAATGGTAACCTTATCGCCGGGCTTCCTTGAAAAAATGTAAGATGAACAGATCCCCGGATTAACTTTCATAAAGGCTCCCTTTGCCCTGTCCCAGGGAGGAGTTGCAATCCTGATATTCAGCATCACAATATTTCCTTCTGCCGGATGGTTGGCCATTGAGTATGCGCGGAATGTTTCTTCGGGATTCTTCATTTTCAGATCCCACATTTTAAATTTATCCCATTCATCACGGTATTCCTCCTCGACATCGAAATCTTTGAAATCAACCGTTATCCTGGGCACATCGATCTGGATATATCCTCCCGACTGGAAGTCCAGTCGTTCGCCTTCAGGCAACTTAACCACAAATTCCTTGATGAAGGTAGCAACATTATGGTTGGAAACGACCTCACACTCCCACTTCTTGATCCCCATAACAGCTTCCGGCACCTTCATCTCCATATCTTCCCGTATCTTTACCTGGCATCCCAGCCGCCAGAAATTCTGTTGTTCTCTCCTTGTAAAGGATCCTGTTTCCGTTGGCAAGATTGAACCGCCGCCTTTCAATACCTGGCATTTGCACATACCGCAGGTTCCGCCTCCTCCACAGGCAGAAGGAAGGAAAATCTCATTATTGGATAACGTTGCAAGAACGGTTGATCCCGGATCAACCTTAAATTCCTTGTCATTAATTTTAAGGTTAACCTCCCCCTGGGGAGTAAGTTTTTTCCTGGCATAAAGCAGAATAACAACCAGGAAGAGAATAACAAATAGAAAAACAACTATACTGGCAAGGATTACTGTCGTTTGTGTACTAAGGAGCATCATCGTCTGGAATTTTTATTAATCAGTCTGTACAGGTTCAGTTCATTTACAATTTTATGCCCATGAAGCTCATAAATGCGATGCCCATAAGGCCTGTGATAATGAAGGTTATGCCCAATCCCCGTAATGGAGCCGGAACATTGGAATACCGTATTTTTTCACGTATTGCTGCTATCCCGACAATGGCAAGGAACCATCCTACACCGGAACCCAAACCAAAGGTAGTGGCTTCGGCAATATTTTGATATTCTGCCTGTTGCATGAAAAGTGAGCCTCCAAGTATGGCACAGTTTACGGCAATAAGCGGAAGAAAGATCCCCAGCGAATTATATAAAGCCGGAGAGAACTTCTCGATTACCATTTCAACCAGTTGAACCATGGAAGCGATAACGGCAATAAACATAATAAAGGAGAGAAAGCTGAGGTTTACATCTGCAAAAGATTCTCCAAGCCAGGTAAGAGCTCCCTCCTTCAACATGTAGTTTTCAATCAGGTAATCTACCGGAACGGTTATACCCAGGACAAAAATAACCGCAATTCCAAGTCCGACCGATGTTTTCACGGTCTTGGAAACCGCGAGATATGAACACATGCCAAGGAAATAGGCAAAGATCATATTATTGATAAAGATCGACTCAACGAAAATATTAAACAGGTTTTCCATGATCTTGATTGTTCTTCGGTTATTTATCCTCGATTAATATCCGGTTCTTATAGCGTTGAACCCAAATTATTATTCCAACGGTAATTAAAGCCATTGGAGAGAGGATCATTAATCCGTTATCCTCATAGCCAATATTATACAATCCGATTTTTTCAAGAACCGGGTATCCGAGCAGCTCACCTGAACCAAGCAGTTCCCTGAAAAAACCGACTATAATAAGTATAACACCGTATCCGGCAGCATTCCCTACTCCATCCAGGAATGAAGGCCAGGGTTTGTTCCCCAGAGCAAAAGCCTCAAGCCTTCCCATGATGATACAGTTGGTAATAATCAAGCCTACAAAGACCGATAGTTGCCTGCTTACATCATAGGCGAACGCTTTGAGGAATTGATCAACCAGGATCACCATGGATGCAATTACGGTTAGCTGAACGATAATACGGATCCTGGGCGGTACTCTCTTCCTGACCAGTGATATGACAACATTTGAAACAGCCATTACAACCACCACTGAAATGGCCATTACGATGGAAGGTTTCAGTTTGGCTGTAACGGCCAATGCTGAACATATCCCGAGTACCTGTACCGTTATCGGATTCTCATCATTCAGGGGATTGGTTAAAAGCTTTATGTTCCTGGTAGAAAATAAAGGTTCTTTATCACTCATCTTTCTTTGTCTTTTGGTTCTTAAAATATATTTCGTAACATGATAAACAATCATAAAGCATGGCTTCAAGCCCGTTGCTCGTAATGGTCCCGCCGGAAATGGCATCCACCTCATTAAGGCTCTGCGGATCGGCCTTACCTTTTACAACATCGATTGAAATAAAATTCCCAGCTTCATCAAAGATCTTCTTACCAATAAACTGCTCCTGGAACCAGTCGGTATTGATCTCCGCACCCAGTCCGGGCGTCTCGCCGTCGTGATCAAAATTTGTCCCGAAGATACTTGTAAGATCATCTGAAAGAGCAACATAACCGTATATGGGCCCCCATAAACCTTTTCCTTCTACCGGTACTACAAATTTCTCCTTGCCGTCTTCAAGTATTCCGATGAAAACGGGCAGGGCCCTCTCCCCGACAGGTTTCCTTATCTCTTTTTTCATATCCACATCAAAGGCCACCAGTTCTTCGATAACCTCACCACTTGCGTTCACTACATAACTGTTGCTTACGTACTTATCATACAGGGTTACGGCATTTGATCTGTCGCTTTCAATACTGATGGAAGCCAGAATATTCTTTTTCTTCTCTACTTCGATATTTCTCTTCTGAATAGGCTGGAGTACCATTGCAGCCGTCGACAGGATAGCAGCTACCAGGATCACCATAACCGAAGAAAAAATAAAAATGTAGGTATTGCTGAATTTTTTCATCTCAGGATAATCTATTGTTGTGCACTTAGTTTAGTTCTTCTTAACCTCCGTTTAATATTGGCATTTACCACGTAATGATCGATGAGAGGGGCGAATACGTTCATCAGCAGTATGGCAAGCATGACTCCCTCGGGATAGGCCGGATTTAAAACCCTGATCAGGATTGCCAGGACACCGATCAGGAATCCATAGATCCATTTACCCTTTTCGGTTTGTGTTGCCGTAACCGGGTCCGTAGCCATAAAGACTGCGCCAAAAGCAAATCCGCCCATGATCAGATGCTGCCATGCCGGAACTTCCATAAAAGGATTAACGGCAAAAAGATTCAGGATAAATCCCATAGCCAGACCGCCGGCAAACACCGAAGTAATGATCTTCCAGCTCCCGATTCCGGTAAAAATCAGGATGACAGCACCTATCAGAATGGCGATGGTGGATGTCTCCCCGATGGATCCCGGTATTGTTCCAAGAAACATATCCCATGGATCCGGGATATTATCTATATTACCTGCTGCTGCTTCTGCCAGGGGTGTAGCTCCGGAAAATCCATCGACGATTCCTTCACCCCTGGTTAGTTTTGAGATCCAAACCGTATCACCTGACATCCAGCCCGGGTAAGCGAAAAACAGGAAAGCCCTTGCAGTAAGGGCAGGATTAAGTATGTTCATACCCGTTCCGCCAAAAACCTCTTTCCCTATAATTACTGCAAAAGCCGTTGCAACGGCAACCATCCATAACGGAACATCCACGGGAACAACCATCGGTATTAAAATCCCTGATACCAGAAAACCCTCATTTACCTCATGCCCCCTGATCTGGGCAAATATAAATTCAATTCCCAGTCCGACAATATAAGAGACGGCAATCAATGGGATCACCCTGAGAAATCCGTACCAGAAATTGGAAAGGATGGTGGATTTAGCCCCGACAGACAATGAATAATGGTACCCAATGTTCCACATCCCGAACAGCAAAGCAGGTACCAGTGCCATAACAACGAGAGCCATGGTGCGCTTCATGTCAACACTGTCACGGATATGTGATCCTGTTTTGGTAACGGTATTCGGGACAAAGAGGAATGTCTCAAAAGCTTCAAAAGTGGAATGAAGCTTTTGAAACTTTCCCCCTTTTAAAAAGTTGGGTTTAATCTTATCAATATATCTTCTTAAAGCTTTCATTATAAATTGGTTATCATACTATATACTTTGCTTGATATCGATTTGCCGGAAAGGCTATCCAAGTTCTTTGATCATCAGTTCAAATCCTTGCCTGAGAATGGTTTGCACTTCCGTTTTTGAGGTACAAACATATTCACAGAGAGCCATATCCTCCTCGGCCACCTCGTAAATTCCAAGGTTCTCCATCAGATCAATATCCTCAACCAGGATGGCTTTGAGCAATTGGACCGGATAGATATCCATCGGCAGGACCTTTTCATACTGGCCGCTCATAACAAAAGCACGTCTCCCTCCGTTCAGGTTGGTATCCAGCCTGAATTCCCTGTTTGGCATCATCCAGGCAAGAAACGTCCTGGACATGCTGTATTTTTTCAAACCTGGCAGAGCCCACCCAATGAACTCGAAATGATCCCCTTCGGGAATTACCGTAACCTGCGAATCATAGTACCCGATAAAACCGTTCTTCTGGATTCTTTTACCGGTCAATACGTTTCCACTGACAAATCTTAGATTCCTCGATATCAGGTTATCACGGATCAATGGTTCGATGGAAGCCCCGTTCATCGTTTTGTAATAGCGAGGAGTTTTTATCTCAGAACCTGTTAAAGCAACGACTCGTGAAGCATTATAGGTCCCCTTTTCAAACAGGCGTCCGATCATTATAACATCCTGGGGATTAACTGTCCAGACAAGGTCACCCTTGTTTACAGGATCAATATGATGGATTTGAATACCGACATTCCCGGCCGGGTGTGGTCCTCTGAAAAAACTATATTGAACATTGTCCAGATTTCCGAAGACATCCGTAACCGGGTAATCACCGTTAACGCCCAGGTGAATCTTGCCATCGGTCAGTTTCAAAAGGGCATTGATACCATTCCGGAATGACTCCTCCTCACCTTTCAGCGAAAAATCATAATCAGGGGCAAGCGGAGAGGTGTCAAAACATGAAATAAAAATTGCCTTCGGAGTATCCTGAGGATTCGCAATGATATTGTAAGGCCTCTGGCGGATGAAAGGCCATAAACCCGACTTAAGAAGGTTCTCTGTGATCTCCTCCCTCTTCATGGTTGAAGGATCTCCCTGCCTGAACGATTCGTATCGCATCTCTTCATCCGCCCTGATAACTACTTCCAGTATCCTTCGGCGCTCACCACGAACAATCGCAGACACTTTCCCGCTGACAGGAGAAGTAAATAAAATCTCCGGCTTATATTTATCAAAAAAC
>CP070687.1:2258186-2264446 GCA_020353115.1 Bacteroidales bacterium | reverse complement strand
TTTGGTCATAGTAAACTGATCTATTACCTGGGTAGTGTTGATAACTGGATTTACTATTTGAACAAGGAATACCGTGCGAATCCGTTTGACAAATCCATTCCGGTCGATTATTCCAAGAATTATGTTTTCCAGACGCTCGCAACCAATATGCGCGGTTTTATCCAGAATATCCGGAACGGGAACAGTTTTGTCCTGGTAAATACCGAAATACGCTGGCCTATCATTAAATATATTGCGAATCATCCGATCGGATCCAATTTCCTGAATAATTTTCAAATCGTCGGATTTGCCGATGCCGGAACCGCCTGGACAGGAACACATCCCTGGCAGGGCCAGAATGCCTACGACAGAAAAGTCATGCAGAATGGGCCGATTACCGTAACCATTGAAACCAACCGCGATCCGATTGTGTACGGATTCGGGTTCGGATTACGGAGCCAGCTTTTCGGATATTTTATCCGGGCAGACTGGGCATGGGGTATTGAAAATGAAGTCTTGCTGCCACGGATCTTCTACCTTTCGCTTAACCTGGACTTTTAAAATCCATGAGCCTTACACAAATACTCCTTTTATTGATTATTGGCCTGTTTGCTGGCATGATTGGCGGTTCTATGGGTGTCGGTGGCGGAATTGTAATTGTTCCGTCTCTCGTTCTTCTGATGGGATTCTCACAGCACGAGGCACAGGGAACGAGTCTCGCCGTTTTGCTTTTTCCCGTAGCGATCCTGGGTGTAATAAATTACTACCGAAACAATTATGTCAATTTCAGATTTGCCCTGATACTGATTATAGCATTTATTATCGGAAGTTATTTCGGATCCCTGATATCGGTAAATATCCCGGAAAAAATATTGAAAAAGATATTCGGATTATTCATGTTGCTCGTATCGCTCCGTTTGTTGTTGTTTAAATAACAGATCTTCAAATGATAATTCCCGATATTATTAAGGCGCTGGCCAGGAAATACAGGGAGGAAACGATCTCATACCGCAGGAATCTCCATATGTATCCGGAACTCTCATTCAAAGAGTACGAAACCTCAAGGTTCATTGCAGAACAACTGGAAAGATCAGACATCCTTTTTCAAACCGGATACGTAAAGACCGGGATTGTCGGGAAAATCCGGGCCGGAAATCCCGGTGCCGGAGTAGTAGCCCTGAGAGCGGATATGGACGCCTTACCCATCCGGGAAGAAAACCAGGTGAGCTACAGGTCAAAAAACAACGGGATCATGCACGCATGCGGACATGACCTCCATATGGCAAGTCTGCTCGGTGCTGCAAAAATCTTGAAAGAGCTGGATGGATCGTTTGATGGAACGGTTCTCCTGGTTTTTCAGCCCGGGGAAGAACTCATACCGGGCGGCGCCAGCTTAATGATAGAAGAAGGTGCGCTCAATAACCCGAAACCGGACCTCATCATTGCACAGCATGTATCACCGGATCTCGAGGCAGGCAAAATGGGCTTCAGGAACGGGAAATATATGGCTTCAAGTGATGAAATATATATGACCATCAGGGGGAAGGGAGGACATGCTGCTTTACCCGATCAGACCACCGACACTGTTCTAATCACTTCCCGGATCATCGTGGAACTGAAAGAGATGATCACGAACAAACCGTACGGTGGAATTCCAACCATTCTCTCATTCGGAAGAATATCGGCTGAAGGAGCCACAAATGTAATCCCCGGAGAAGTCACTGTTGAAGGAACGTTCCGGACATTTGACGAAGAATGGAGGAAGGAAGCACACCTGTTATTGTCTGACAAAGCAAAGGAAATCGCTGCAGAATCGGGAGGCATCTGCGAATTTCATATTGCTCCGGGCTATCCTTTTCTTATCAATGACGAAAAAGTGACCCGTTCGGCCAGAAAATATACCTCCCAGTATATCGGTGAAGAGAATATTGTCCCACTGGATCTTAGGATGACCTCCGAAGATTTTGCCTACTTTTCACAGGTTTTTCCCGCCACCCTGTTCCGGCTCGGTACAAGAAACGAGAAAAAGAACATCATCTCTTCCCTCCACTCTCCCACTTTCGACATCGATGAAGATATCATTGAACTGTCCTCCGGTAACCTTGCCTGGTTAACCGTTTCATTCCTTTCGGAAAAACAAACCCGGTAATGCTATAGAACATGAATTTCCAGGGGTTTTTATCGTACTTTTAAAACAGAAAGGGATGAAATAAACTTTAATTGATTTCGAATTCTATAAATATTTGGGTATTTATTTTTCGTTTAAAAAATAAGAATAATTTTGTAGCTGACTTGAAATCCAGTTTTAACTAAAATTTTCATAAAATGGCTCATGTAATTACTGATGACTGCACGGCTTGCGGGACATGCATCGATGAATGTCCGGTTGAAGCGATTTCTGAGGGTGATATTTATACGATCGATCCTGAACTATGTACCGATTGCGGTGCATGTGTGGATGTATGTCCGGTAGAAGCTATTCACGAAGCATAGAGAAATCCAGACCTAGTCTTAATGGAAGAAAAGTACACCCTGGTGTACTTTTTTTATTTCATACAAACAAAATTCTCTGTCCGGCGGTTATCCTTCATTCATACGAGAACAACCACGAAAGCCAGCTGAGCCTGCTACGGATCATACCCGGAAAGCGAAAGGATTTGCTGGTAATCGGATTCATCCATTAATTTTTGTAAACTCATTTCATGCATGTTGCTCATATACTTCTCAACAATCTGCAAACCAATCCATACTGAAGCCCTGGCCGGTGATTCTCTCGGAAAGTAACTGGTAAATGGCCCATCCTGTATTAGTTTGTTTATTGTCATGTAATTGGTATCAAACAACAGTTTATTTTCAATCAGATAGCTCCACATATTCCTTTCATTCATTTCACACCATTTCAACTGTTCCGGTGAAAACCCCATGATCAGCTCCTCCCTTTCCCGGGGCATCATCGCTTTGACAAAATAGAATAGCTTTCCCTGGTAAATCATGTTATTCAATACATTTTGACCTGGTTTTTCACCCGATCCGTCACCTTCGAAAACCCACTCGGTATTTGCCCAGACATACATGCAATCCGTAACAATCTTATCCCTGTGCATCTTTTCTCTCATGTAATTGGTCAAACCGAGCTGACGGTAGTATTCACAATCTGCCCCCAGGTAACGGTCCAGTCCGATACCGATAATATTTTTATCAACGATCAGGGAAGTATTGAAACGGGAGACAAAAGTATAGATAGCCGGAATTTCCTTTTCAGGAAAATAAAAACGGTAATGTTTAAAGGCCCGGGTAAGTTTTTCATCAAGATCTTCAAGGTCCGGATATTCCATAATTGTTTCTTCATATACTTCGTTATTGATTTTATCCGTAAGGAATGCATTCATCATATCAATATATCCGGGTGAATTTATCTCCCCAATATTTATTACCCTGTTGAAAAGGCTAAGGAACCGGCCGTACTTTTCCGCCAATACGGGAATCGCTTCCGGGAGATCTTCCG
Source organism: Bacteroidales bacterium (assembly GCA_020353115.1). GTDB lineage: Bacteria > Bacteroidota > Bacteroidia > Bacteroidales > VadinHA17. Next base: position 2,260,962 of record CP070687.1, on the reverse strand, counting down.
GATTGGTCGTAAAAAGATCCTGGTCGAAACGTAATATTTCAATTTCAAGGTCAATTTTCGACACGTTTATTTTCAGCAGATCCCGCTTACATGAAGCAATCAGGGCTACAATACATATTATCAGCAAGGCTATTCTTTTCATCATCTCATTTCAGGTTGCACGGGTATTCTGGAAACGGTAACCTTATTTTGCAGACCCGGAAGCAACAGCGGTACCGCTATTTCAGGATAACAGCCTATCCCCGGGTGAAGGGTAAACCGCTAATCTATTCCGGAACTTACCGGCAACATTTTTTTTTATCTTTACATGGTTAACAAAGTTTTTCAGTCGGGCACAACGCAAAATAAGAAAAGTAAATCAAAGTATGAAAACCATCCGTTCCACTATTTTTCTTTTCAGCAGACTTAATCAATACCTGAAGATGACACAGTTCTCCCGAATGGCCCTGTTCCTGATATTAGCCGGGCATACCTTGTACATGAACGGTCAGGGAGTACGTTTTGGTATTTTCATCGATCCGCAGGTTTCCTGGATGGCTTCAGATAATAAAGTTGTTCAGAATGATGGATCACGGATCGGATTGAACTTCGGATTAGAAGTTCATAAGTATTTTGCTGATAATTATTCATTTACTACGGGAGTTTCATTAAATAACCAAGGAGGTAAGCTTACCTATGACGATCCCCTGCCCTTCCGGATCCAGGATCAGACAGATACCCTCGAGGCCGGAACGACCATAACCTATAAACTGCAGTATGTTACCATTCCTCTTGGCCTGACACTGAAAACAAATGAGATCGGGTACATGACCTATTTTGCCCAGTTGGGAATTGATCCACAGATAAACATCAAAGCCACGGGAGATTCGGATTCGGACCGTTTGGATGGGGATAAAATAAAAGATGAAGTGAATTTGTTCAACATCGGCTACCATGTAGGATTGGGAATGGAGTATTCCCTGGGAGGCAATACGGCGGTTGTAGTTGGAATAATCTATAAAAACCTGTTTCTGGACATAACCAAAGATTATACGGATCAGCCTGAGGACCGGGTTATTTTGCACAATATTGCTATCCGGATCGGGCTGAACTTCTGATACAGATCGCATTTTTTTTGAACCATGCAGAATATTGCCCTTCACATTATCATCTGATTTGGTATGGAGATCGCACTGGCACAACTGAACTATCATGTAGGGAATTTTGAAAAAAACAGTTCCCTGCTTAAAGAGTACATCCGGTATGCGGAGAGCAGGGGAGCCGATCTGGTCCTGTTTTCAGAACTGGCCATATGCGGATACCCTCCCCTGGATCTGCTTGAATATAAAGCGTTTATTGACAAATGCATCATCTCCCTTAATGACATTGCTGTGTCCTGCAAGAAGGTTGCTGCGGTAATAGGGGGACCGAGTATCAACCTGAAACCTTCGGGTAAGCACCTGTTCAATTCAGCATTCTTCATCCGTGACGGAAAACTAAGGCATTCCGTTCATAAATCCCTTCTTCCCACCTATGATATTTTTGATGAATACCGTTATTTCGAACCCAACACTGACTTCAAGACCATCCGGTTCAAAAACAAGAACCTTGCCTTAACCATTTGCGAGGACGTGTGGGACGACCAGCCTTTTGACAATGAATTTGGCAAAACCCGCCTTTATAACATCTCGCCTATGGAGGAACTCCTTCCTCACCGGCCCGATTTTGTCGTTAATATTTCAGCATCACCTTTTTCCTATTCCCGTGATGAAGTAAAGAAAAATATATTCATCGGCAAGGCGAAAAAATATGGTATACCGATATTTATGGTCAATCAGGTCGGAGGCCAGACCGAATTGATTTTCGATGGCGGTTCAATGGTCATAGGTCCGGATGGAAACCTGGTCGACCGGATGAAAATGTTCGAGGAGGATTTCCAGATCTATAACCTGGAAGAATTAACGACCGGGGTTCATGCCCGGCCGAAAAGGGAACCTGAAATGATCGCGAAGATTCATAATGCCCTGGTTCTTGGACTGCGGGATTATTTCCGAAAAATGGTATTCAAAAAAGCGACACTCGGATTATCGGGAGGAATTGATTCGGCCGTAAGTCTTGTACTGGCTGCCAGAGCATTGGGAAGTGAGAATATCCATGTCCTGCTTCTACCTTCGAAATATTCTTCCCGGCATTCCGTAACGGATGCCATATCACTGGCTGAAAACCTGAACGTCCGGTACGATACTATCCCCATTGAATCAATTGTTACGGAATTCGAACATATACTTAAACCCATATTCAAAAATTTACCCCCTGATCATACCGAAGAAAATATCCAGGCGAGAATCCGTGCCGTTCTGCTGATGGCATTATCAAATAAATTCGGACATATATTGCTGAATACCTCTAATAAAAGTGAAGCTGCAGTAGGGTACGGTACACTTTACGGCGATATGGCCGGGGGATTATCCATCCTTGGCGATGTTTTTAAAACAGATGTCTATCGGCTGGCCGAATACATAAACAGGGATAAGGAGATTATTCCCAAAAGCATTATTTCCAAACCGCCTTCAGCCGAATTACGTGAAGGCCAGAAAGATACTGATTCACTACCCGAATACGATATTTTGGACCGGATTTTATACCGCTATATTGAACTGCAACAATCCGAACAGGAAATCATAAAACAAGGATTTGATCCTGATCTTGTCAAAAATGTGATTGAACTTGTCAACAGAAGCGAATACAAAAGGTACCAGGCTCCCCCGATCCTCAGGATTTCATCCAAAGCATTTGG
>CP070687.1:2255748-2258086 GCA_020353115.1 Bacteroidales bacterium | reverse complement strand
TTTCACAAAATCTATTCCGGCCATGTTACCGGGATGGGCTTCCGGATCTTTACCTGTAATTGTAAGGATTATGGTATTTTCACCTGCATAAATTTTTTGCATGCCAAAACTGAATGGAACGGTTTTTACCCCATCGGAGTTATAACCGTTAAAGGTAAATCCGGCAGGCTTACCGTTGATTTCAAACCGGACAATTCCATAGTCAACGGCCTGGGTAAGTATTCCGGAAACACTAAATGATCCTTCTTCCTGGGAAATAAATCTGATTTTAAGTTTATCTCCTGTTTCAGCGTTCCGCCACCAGAGTTGGGAGTTTCCGCTCCAGCCGAACTGGGAACCCGATTGCACACCTGCAATCCCTCCGTCCAGATAAAGGATCTCCATCCATTCTCCTTCAAGAATCCCGTTCTCATCCACAACGGGTTTATAAATATCCGTTCGTTTCATGGCAACAGGATTTCTTACCATGTCAGGATCGGGGTCAGCATTACTAGAGAATCCCGGTTTTACATACCAGTAAGATGTCATGGCAAAATTTATTTTTGTCTGGGCCCAGTGCCAGAGTTCGATATCTGACCGGATGGAGTTGGCGAATGGCATTGCATCGAGGGTTCGGTAGCGCATATTAACCGTCATACCAGGATGGAAATTTCCTGCTCCGGTTGGCTGGGCAATGAAGGGATGGGAAAATATTTCAGGACGGCACCATGCATATCCGTAGTAATCTTCCGTTCCGGTACCGATACAGGATGGGAAACCCTCTCCATCGACAAAGATTTTCTCATCGCCTTCACCCCACCATGCATCGGCCGTGTTGAAGACAGTCAGAGCATCACCTACATATACCCCTTCTCCCTCGATGTTTACATAATTCACGTCGAAATGCCAATCATGGTCTTTATCTGATCTCGGTTGTGCACTGTGAATCCGGTTTAATTCGTGCCAGGATGAACCGAAATACATGCTGTTTTTTGTCCAGGTATAATCATTTATACTTATGTCTGCAGCAACATTAACCGGTTGTGTACCATAATTGATAAGTTGAAGGGTGCCGCTTTCGTTATAGGGCATAACCCACCAGCATTTCATTATTCCCTCTTCGGTGACCTGTGTATACCATGTCTGTGATGGGAAAACCTGGTACCCGGTTCCAAAGAATTCACCAACCGGGATCCAAACGGTATTATACCCGTCAAATACTATCGAAAGAACCGTTGATCGTAAGGCCTGATTCAAATTTTCAGCGTCCAGCTGCAGGGATATTTCATATATGGCTTTTAAAGGATCGTGGAAAATCAGTTTTAGTGTGTCTCCGGCATTGAGTATTTGATTATTCGTACTGAAGGTTTCCTGAAAATCAGATGCCTTTGGTTCATATAGTGTCCTGCATGTTTTTTCTACAGTCTCCTTTGATCTTTCAAGAACATCCGGTGAAAAACTTTCTACTTCTGTTCCTGACTCATACGTTCTGTAGTTTATATTGTAATAGATACTGGGCTTACGTGTTTCGTCTGCAATAACTATGGAGTCGCATTCATAAGTAACTTTACAATGCCGGGCATAGGGTATGGGAAGGTAAAGGTTATGGCCCCGGCGCTGGTATTCGGTCAGGGGAGATACGGAAGTGCTAAGCGGTTCTTCTGCCAGTAAACCCCCACTGAGTATTTTAAGGACACTATCCTCAATGGCAGGGTTGGGATTATTATCAATATAGATCCTGAGTGTCCCTTCTGAAGCACCTGCTCCGGCAAAGGTCATCCAGTAGCGGACGATTGCCCCGGGACCATCGGCATCGAAGAGGACATATTCCCTTCTTCCCTCTACGGTTTCTTCCCGGATAAACTGGGTATAATCCCTGTTTGCAAACCAGCCTTCACCATCAGGAGCAATACTGTTCCTGTCATAGCTGCTGAACTGTCTGATGGTGTAGTAAGGATCGGGGAAATAAGTTAATCCTTCCCTGTCTGTCATCTCTTCAAGCAGGGATTCCAGGGTAATTTTTTCAGACGTACAGGAAAAAAGGAAAAGCAGGATGCCTGGAAGCATAATGCATAACTGCAGTGTTTTTTTCATGGTATATGGTGTTTTATTAGGTAATAGGTAAAATTTTCAGTTGATTTATTCAATCCCCCTTTAGTCCCCCTTCACCAAGGGGGACGAGGTGTGGTCAATCCCCCTTTAGTCCCCCTTTTCTGCCAAAGGCATACCTATGGCACAAGGGGGATGAACAACGATCGCTTTTCGTTTACATTTTATCCTCCTTTGAAAAAGGGGGTGCCCCGCCCTGGCGGGGTGGGGGATTCATTTCTTCTCCAGAGCTTCCACAACAGAATAAATT
>CP070687.1:2250051-2255648 GCA_020353115.1 Bacteroidales bacterium | reverse complement strand
AGCAATCCCCTACCCTGTACGATACAGCATACGGTGTTCTGGAAGATATATTCACAATTCAGCAACAATTCTACCAAAAATGGCAGGAATAGGGATTGGTTCCAAACAGTATAGGATGTGCAGTACCATTTTTAGAAACAATCAGGATTATTTGAATTACACGGATTTGGACATGAACGTATTCCAACGTATTTTAGATGTATGATTCATAAAAGAATAATACTGTCACTCTTAATGGGATTTTCGGTTTTGTCGATATACTGTCAGGAAAACAAAGAGAAACCAATCCTGCTGACGGGATTGGTTATCGATAAAGAGACAAGCGAAGTACTGGTAAACGCCCATTACATTATCAGTAATAATAGAGGAGGGGTGGTGGATGAGACAGGTCGTTTTGCTATCCTGGGAATGATAAACGACACCATCATCTTTTCCTATGTAGGATACAAAGATGTCATGGTTGTCGTTTCAGATACATTACACCGTAATGATTACCTTGTAGGTATCTTCATGCCAAGAGACACTATCCTGCTTGATGAAGTGGTGATCTTGCCAAGATTAAGGAGTTTGAAATCTGAAATATCTGCCCTGTCTTCCACCCGGAATACGGATAACATAAACGCTGCCAACAATCTATCCAGGGCTTCGTATACCGGTATTTCCCGTAACATCATTTGGGACGATGCGGATGCACAATATAAATACATTTCCAATCAAATAAAGATACGGTCAATGGAACAGGGTTTTGTACCATCAGATGAGATGGTAGCCATTAACCTGGCCGCAGGGATTCCGTTTTTGATCGCTTATTACCTGATCGATCCCAAATCCCCTCCAAGACCGGAAACCATCCTGTCCCAGTCTGATATAGAAAGGGTGATGAAAGCATTTAACACCAGACGAGCATCTCTTATTCAACCCGCAGACAGTATAAAATGATATCAACATATATCGATCGGTACGGGCTTTGAAAGGTTCAGGTCCGGATTACCATCTATTCAGCTTTTGAATGGACTGCGTTTGCACCGATTCCACTTGGCTGGATAAAATTGTGACTTAACTTCTTGACATGTTTGAATTTATTCCATATTTTTATTCTATTCTTTGGATTGGTAAATTGCTGTATTTTATAAGCTGGTTCAGAAATCCCGGACAATTATATGTTCCGGAAAGATAACATAGCAATTCACCGGAAAGGAATTCAATTACTTTTAATAACTAATCATACGGCTATGAATAAGTATTTTTTGTTTTTTATTTTCATCCTCATCACGGCAGGAACAAAAATCGGATCAGGCCAGGATTTTGTCAATAATCCTTTTCGCACACCGGAATACAGTGAGGCTGCACGATCCTACCAGCAGTCAACAGTTGAATCCTACAATATGAAAGCAATATATTTTGAGATTTTAGGTAACGGATTTGCCTATTCGTTTAACTTCGATATCCGTTTTACCCGGTCTGATCGTGGTGTGGGTGGACGATTAGGAATTGGTTATACCGATTTTCCTGAAGGAGACAGTTTGCTCACCGTTCCTATAATGATCAATTACCTCCTGGGAAAGAACAGCAAATATTTCGAGATAGGAGGTGGCATCGTATATGTTAACGGGAAGCATTTTCTCAAGAAATTGGGTTCTACGGATGATGTTATATATGGTACGTTTACCTTTGCTTTCCGGTACCAGCCTTTAAACAATGGCTTCTTTTTCAAGGCTGGCCTTACACCGGTTTTAGGAACGGAAGGTTTTATTCCTTACTGGGTCGGTCTGTCTCTCGGTTACGCTTTCGGAAGACAATGAGTTTCGATAATATTTTTCCCTGATTTGAAATCCCCTACCATCAAAACAATGAAACGCAGAACTTTTCTCGAATATCTGGCTGGAGTTTCAGCCATGTCCGTTCTGGCCCTGAACAGACTTAATGCCAGTACCTATGCCAATATTGCCTCACTCAACAGAGGTTGGAAGCAGGATGAATCACCTGACGGAGCGTATTGGGATGCAATCAGCAAGCACTTCATCTTCCAGGATGATCTCATAATGATGAATAACGGCACACTTGGTCCGATACCGGAACCGGTGTTCAATACCCTTATGAAATATTTTAAGGTGCAGGCAACCAATCCTTACGACTGTTATAATTTCTTCCCTACCCTGAAGGATGCGGTCAGGAATAAACTGGCAAGGTTCATCGGAGCCTCCCCGGATGAGGTAGCTGTTAACCGGAATACTACAGAAGGGATGAATCTGATTGCCAACGGCCTGGATCTCAAAGAGGGTGATGAAGTACTGATCACTTCCCATGAGCACCCGGCAGGATATCATCCGTGGAAAATGAAGGAGCAAAGGTACGGGATTACGGTTACCGAAGTACCGTTGGGTGCTCCGCCAAAAAGTGTAGATGAAATAATCGGAACGTTTGAAAAGCATATAACTGAAAAAACAAAAGTGATTAGTGTCAGTCATACGGTTTATATTACCGGCCTGATATTTCCCTTAAAGGAGTTAAGCGAACTGGCTCATTCCAGGGATATACTGGTAGCGGCCGACAGCGCACATGGTATGGGAATGATACACCTGAATGCCAGGGATCTGGGCATTGATCTTCTGGCGTCCAGCCCTTATAAATGGTGTGGTGCTCCAACCGGTTGCGGGCTCCTTTTTGTCAGGAAGGAAGTTCAGGACAGGATATGGCCGACAATCGCTACTTCAGGCTGGGAAAATCCGGAATCGGCATCCCGTTTTGAAACCCTTGGTCAGAGAGCCGATCCTTTGATTTTTGCCCTGGGTGAAGCCATGGATTTCCAGAACAGTATCGGCCGTGAACGAATTGAAAGAAGGGTTAAAACACTTGCCAAACATCTGAAAGAAGGGCTTGAAACGATTTCCGGTGTCCGGTTGCACACCTCCGGGGATCCTTATCTGAGCGCCGGACTGACGGCATTTTCCATCGAAGGTGTGGACCCGGAAACCATCGTGAATTACGTTCGTGAAAAGTATAATATTGTTATTCGTACAATTGGCCGAGACAGGGATAACACCCGTGGAGTTAGGGTGTCAACCCATATTTACCTGAACACCAGTCATGTGGATATGCTGCTGGAAGGAGTGAAACACCTGGCCGGGAAATAGAGTTCGACCTTCTTTTTTCGTTACGTATCAAACTACTACAGTAAGTCATTTACGGATCATAAAGGAGGTAATATCTTCCGGAATATCCTAAGTGTTGAATATTTCTGATGCCGCTTTGATCCCTGATCCTTCCCGGAAATCAATTCCGCATTTCAGCAATCCGGTTTCGATGGCTCCTATGGTAACAAGTATATCCCCCCTGGAAACTGTTCCCATATGTCCTATGCGGAAATATTCATTTTTTATCTCCGGATGTAAACCCCCTGCCAGGATTGCACCGGCTTTATTTACTTCCTGTAAAAACCGTGCTCCCTCAATACCTGTCGGATATCTCGGGGCAGAAAGTGTATTTGCTGCAATTTCATCATTTTCAGGCAATTGATCTATACCAAGTGCCTTTAATGCCGACCTGACGGCAGCAGCCAACTTTCGGTGTCGTTCAAACCGGGTCTCCATCCCCTCCTCCAGGATCTGATCCAGGCTTTTCTTCAGGGCATAAACCAGATTGACAGGCGGAGTTCCGAAGTAGGAAGGTTTACCTGATTCATAGGCATTCATTACGGGCAGCCAATTATTCCAGTCAACATAATAATTGCCTACGGCTGTTTCCCTGGATCGGAACCGTTCCATGGCATATGAAGAAACAATCATAAGTGCCAGCCCGGCTGGAACTCCGAGTGCCTTTTGTGAAGCAGTAAGGACCACATCAATATCCCATCTTTCCTGTCTGATCTCCTCTCCAGCCACAGAGCATACACCATCCAGAACGGTTATCGTTCCATATTTCCTTCCCAGCTTTCCAAAGGGTTCAGGATCAATTCTTACCGCCGTTGATGTATCAACATGAGTTAAAGTCAGCAACTTGTACTCATTCTTATTCATCTCAGCTTCAATCTTTTCAATATCAGGCACATGGCCTAAAGGCCCGGCTATCATTGTTACATCAGCTCCGTATCTCGTTAACAATTCGGCAAAACGGTCACTGAAATAACCCGTCGATATAACCAGTGCTTTTTCACCGGCTTCGATCAGGTTAGCCGCTGCCATATCCATCGCCAGTGTTCCCGATCCTGCAATGATGAACGGCTGGCCCGAGGGACACATCCAGACTTTTCTCATTTGTTGAATAGCCTGACCGAATACCTCAATAAAATCAGGAGATACATGACCTTTTCCAGGCTGATTCATAGACTTTATCACATCCGGGTCAAATTCGATGGGCCCCGGAATCATAAGGAGTGGACGATCTTTCATAGGTATTCTTTTAGGTTAAACGACCAGTGATGATGTGGTCACCGTATTCCATCAAACAATAACTTCATAGCTTTGAACTCTGTATCCCAGACACATTTGTCGTACCCTGTCCCGAGGAATTTCCCGTTGGGATTCTTTCGAAGTCTGGAAGGCCAAGTACTTTGAATGTTCATCTTTACTGCAAACTGTCTTTCCCTATTTCGTTAATCATTGAGCAGTCCGTTCTCCCTAAGCAATTGTCTTAACTGATTCTTCTCCTCCCTTTCAAGTACAAGTAAAGGTTCTCTGACAGGACCGCCATACAATCCGATCATATCCATTGCCTCTTTCATTGCCGGAAGTCCCCATTTACTTGTAACAGCAATGTTCAGACGGATCAGGTTCAGCTGCAATGAACCCGCTTCCATCATCCGGCCATCAAGAAATTTCCTGTACAGGTCAATGCATTGTTGAGGGGCAATATTTGCAAGAGCCGTAATCCCTCCTGATGCCCCGATGGAAAGAGCGGGAAGTAAAAATCCCGCTGATCCTGCCAGTACCCTGAATTCATCATCGCATGACCTCACGATTGACGCCAATTTAACAATATTCCCTGCCGAATCTTTTATTCCAATAATATTGGGATGTTGTGAGATTTGTAAAATGGTTTCAGCATCCATATCAATACCCGTATTTGCAGGCATATTGTAAATCACAACCGGGATTTTGGATGCATCGGCCACTTTATAATAGTGATTAACAAGGGCTTTTGCGGTAATTGACCCTTTATAATAATAGGGATTCAGGATTAATGCCGCATCGGCACCGATATCTGCAGCTTTGTTGGTTAATTCAATTGTTTGCCTGGTCGACTGGCACCCTGTACCGGCCAACATAACCTTGTTCTCAGGAATAGCCTTTCTGGCCATCTTAAAAACATCCAACTGCTCATTATGAGTAAGCATAACCATTTCCCCGTTCGATCCCAGTACCAGATAACCCGCCAGATCAAATTGGTCCAAATGATTCAAATTTTCATTTATCTTTTCAGTTGCAAGGTTCCCATACCGGTCAAACGGTGTTGGGATGGGTGGAAAAATTCCATTAAGCTGAAGCATGATCGTCCGATTCGCAATATATTATAAAGGTAAATATAAAATCCTTTCCAATGTTTTTTGGTTTCTTCACTTTCTAATCTCTGTGAAAAAGAGTAATTTTAAAACGTAAGAC
>CP070687.1:2241691-2249951 GCA_020353115.1 Bacteroidales bacterium | reverse complement strand
TTTAAATCATGCTCAGCAGAAGACTTTTACGAATAAAAATTTTACAGTCGCTTTATGCACATTATAAGTCACAGGAGCCTTCCCTGGCCCAGTCTGAAAAACAATTGTTCTTCAGTATTGAAAAAACCTATGACCTCTATCATTACCTTCTTTTACTTATCATTGAGATAGTCGATTATGCTGAGTCGAGAATAGAATTGGCAAAGAAGAAAAAAATTCCGACCAGCGAAGATTTAAATCCCAATACCCGTTTTATTGAAAATAAACTGGTTCGGCAGTTGAAGGATAACGTTCAGCTGATAACACATCTGAAAAAGACAAAACTGAGTTGGGTAAATTATCCCGAACTCATCAAGGGTTTGTTCATGAAGATTACGGAATCGGATGATTTCAAGAGGTACATGTCGGATGATAAGACTGATTATGATAAAGATAAGCGGATAATTGCCAGACTTTTTACCTATCATATTGTTTTTTCCGAAGAACTGTATTCAATTCTTGAAGAGCAGAGCATTTTCTGGAATGACGATGTGCAATTTGTGATAAACATGATCGTCAAAACCACTAAGAAATTCAGGGAAGAAACCGGAACCGGAAATCCGCTTATGCCGATGTACCGAAACCCTGAAGATAAAGAATTTGTAAAAAGGCTGTTCCGAAAAGCAATCATCCACGAAGATGAATATATAAAGCTGATTGAAAAATATACAACCAATTGGGAGATCGACCGGATCGCATTTATGGATATTCTGGTTATGCAACTGGGAATAGCTGAAATAATTGAGTTTCAAGACATTCCCACCAAAGTCAGTTTTAATGAATACCTGGAGATAGCCAAATTCTACAGTACCCCTAAAAGCAGTCACTTCATAAACGGAATTCTTGACAAGGTAATACACCAGCTTAAGAAGGATAAGATAATTGTAAAGAAGGGCAGGGGATTGGTTGGTGAGGAGACCTGAAAAAACACTGTCGGTTTGAACATATGGTAAAATTGTTTTTACTTTGCAGGTTTAAGACAGGTGTCATGACAAGAGTCGGTTTTATTTACCTTATGTTATCTTTCCTTCTTTTCGGCGCAGTATCCTGCAAAACCAAAAATGGCGCTGCGGAAAACATAACTCGGGAAGAAACGGATTTGGAGATTACGGAAAACGGTAAACCGGTTATAGTATTTTCAACCGAAAGCCATGATTTCGGTGATATTTTGTCCGGAGAGAAAGTTTCATTCACCTTTTCTTATCATAATGAAGGCGATGCTAATCTGATTATTGAATCCGCTTCTGCCAGTTGTGGGTGTACGGTCCCGAAATGGAGCAAGGAACCGTTGCCACCGGGAGAAAAAGGGACTATAGAGGTAGTTTTTGATGGTTCGGGCCGGAGTGGTATGCAAATGAAGAATGTAACGATCAGATCGAATGCAGAGCCATCTCTCAAAGTTCTTCAGATAACCGCAAATGTTATTGAATCCGAATAGTTAATTAATTTTTTATTGATATGAAGAGTTTGTTACATGTTGTTTTGATGGCTCCAGCCGGTGAGGGACAGAGTCCATATATGTCGTTTGTATTCCTTCTCCTTATTATTGTAGTCTTCTATTTCTTTATGATCCGTCCCCAGGTAAGGAAACAGAAAGAATTGCGTACATACAGGGAAGGTTTGCAAAAGGGAGATAAGATCGTAACATCCGGGGGAATCTATGGAAAAATAGTGGATGTCAAAGAGAACGTAGTACTGGTGGAAGTGGCTGATAACATAAGGTTGAGAATAGACAAAAGCGCTGTTTTGAAAGATTCCAGTGATCTGGCCGGTCGGAAATAGTTGCATCATGAATGCAGGATTTTCTTTCAGGATCGTACCTTGATCTCCTGGAAAAGACAGAAATCATTTAATCGTGGAAGAGAATACCGGAAAAGGTTTTAGCAAAATTATTCAGAGCAGAAGGATCAAGTTTGACAGGAAGTTGATCGTTTTCCTTTTTTTTCTTCTTTTATCAACTATTTTCTGGCTTTTAAATGAATTGAGCAAAAACTCGACGACAACAATCACCTACCCTGTAATGTATACCAACCTGCCCAGAGACAAAGTTCTGGTCAGGGAGATGCCGTCCCGATTTGACCTGTTAATCGAAGCTCCGGGTTTTACTTTATTAAAATATACCCTTAGTAATCGTCTCGTTCCCCTGGTATTCGATTTGAACGCATATTCCCCGCGAATATTGAGCAATGCGAGTTCAGAAAAATACTTTATTCTGACATCATCCGCGAGGGAAAGGATTGGAAGACAGCTGAGGTCGGATGTGCGGATCCTGGCTATTTTACCGGATAGCCTGATAATGGAATTTGGTGATATTGTCAGCAAAACCGTGCCTGTCATACCGGACCTGAATATTGAGTTTTCGAAGCAATATATGTTAAGTGGTGAAATAATGACTACTCCCGACAGTATAATTGTTTCAGGACCGGACGTTATCATTGACACTTTACGGCAGGTTTATACAAAACATTTGGATATCAATCAGATGAATCAAACCGAGACGAGAGATGTTAGTATTGAAAGTATAAAGAACGTTACTTTTTCACATAAAAAGGTTGATGTTACCATTCCCATCGAGCAATTTACGGAAGCTGTTCTGGAAGTCCCAATTGAAAAACTGCATGTTCCGGATTCCCTGGTATTGAAAACGTTCCCCGGAACCATTACACTGGCTTGTATGGTAAGCCTGAGCAATTACGATAAACTTTCCCCCCACCTCTTTAGGGCAGTTGTTGATTACGAGGGCATTGAGAACAACCTGAGCAATAAATTAAAGGTCAGCATAACGAAGGCACCGGATTATATCAGGTCCGTCCGCTTCCATCCAGTCAATGTGGAATTTATCATTGAGAAGTAATGTATAAGGTTGGTTTAACCGGGGGTATTGGCAGTGGTAAATCAATTATTTGCAGAATTTTTTCTTTACTCGGAGTTGCAGTCTTCCATTCCGATATGGAAGCCAGAAGAATAATGGATTACGATACGGCAATCCGGACAAAGCTGACTGAACTTTTTGGTCTGGAGATTTACCCGGATGGCATTCTGGACAGGCAAAAACTGGCGGCTTTGATATTTTCAGATCAAAGAAAACTTAAGGCTGTAAATTCAATTGTTCACCCGGCTGTCTTTCAGGCTTTTGAAGCCTGGTTGCAAGAGATGGAGGGTGAACCATATATCATAAAGGAAGCTGCCATAATTTTTGAGAGTGGGGCACATAGAAATCTGGATTATATTGTTGCTGTTACGGCTCCGGTTGAATTACGGTTAAAAAGAGTAACTGATCGTAATGGAGTCGAGGAAAGAAATGTTTTGGAACGAATGAAAAATCAAATGAGTGAAGAAGAACTGGTATCCAGATCTCATTTTGTAATTGTCAATGACGGATCACAATTGGTTGTACCACAGGTGCTCGATCTTCATAGTAAATTTCTTGAAATGGCGAACGACAACTGACTTTATTTCATGTTATCGTTAGAGTATGGTTATTGATACCTGATTGAATAAACGAATTGATTATGGGTAAGTTTGGAAAATGGATAGCAGGTGGTCTGGGGTGGGCCTTTTTCGGACCCCTCGGGGGATTACTTGGATTTGCCCTTGGTTCACTGTTTGATAATGTATCAGTCCAAGCCGTAGCTGGTGACAGAAGAACCACCACGGGTGCTTTTGCCATGAGCCTCCTGGTGCTTGTCGCTGCAGTAATGAGGGCTGATGGAAGAGTCCTCCGGTCGGAACTGGACTATGTCAAGAAGTTCTTCAGACAGAATTTTGGCCTGGAGACCGCAAATGAAGCCATTATGATGCTCCGCGATCTGTTAAAACAACAAATACCGGTCCAGGACGTTTGCACTCAGATAAAACATAACCTCGACTATTCCTCAAGACTGCAACTTCTGCACTTTCTTTTCGGTATTGCAAATGCAGATGGTCAGGTTCATGCTTCTGAACTCAGAATCATCGAAATGATTGCCGGTTATATCGGGATTTCTGTAAAAGATATTGACTCTATTAAACATATGTTTATTAAGCGGGCAGACTCCGCATATAAAATACTCGAGATCGACAGGAACGTGCCGGATGAAGAGGTAAAAAAGGCCTACCGCCGGATGGCTAACAAGTACCATCCCGATAAGGTCAGTCATCTGGGTGAGGACTTCCAGAAAGCTGCAAATGAGAAGTTTCAGAAGGTGAATGAAGCGTACGAGAAAATTAAAAAGGAACGGAAGATTGCCTGATCTGATGAAAAAATTTAACGGATCTTTTTTCAAAAACAATTCCCGGTGTATTTTTATACCCGTTATCACAGGAAAACTTACTAAAACTGTCCTATGGATCTGAAAGATATCCTCGCCATCTCCGGACACCCGGGATTATTCAAATTTATATCTCAGGGAAGAAGTGCAATTATTGTGGAAAACCTGGAAAGTAAGAAACGGATAAGCGCTTTTGCATCTGAAAAAATCAGCTCTCTCGAAGATATATCTGTTTTTAAAGATGATAAAGATGTTTCACTCGTTGATATATTTAAAGCTATTTATGATAAAGAGAATGGTGGTCCTGCAATTGACCATAAATCCAGACCGGAGGATATGAAAGAATATTTTGCTGGAATTATTCCGGACTATGACCGGGACAGAGTATATGTTTCGGATATGAAAAAAATATTCCTTTGGTATAACCTTCTCCTGAAGTTGGGGATGGTTACATTTGAAGAGGAGAAGGAGGCTGAAAAGGAAGAGGATGAAAAGGATAAGGCTGAAGCGAAGGAAGTTGAAACGAAGAAAAAAACTCCTCCCAAAGCTGGCAAATCCGTAAAAAAGAATTGATCTCTCCATCCTATGCCCGATGAAATCTCCAAACCGGACAGGAAACGACGGTTCCTTCCTGACAATCTCGTTATTCATTCCTGGGATTCGATTCGTATCTATTTTTCCGATCTTCTGGACAGGCCTGTCAAATCACCGGCAGATCTTGAAAGATGGCTGTTCGACCGCAGCGAATTAAATGCAGTCCTCGAAGAAGAACTTGCCTGGAGGTACATCAAAATGAACTGTGATACAGCCAACAAGCAGCTGTCTGAATCCTTCAACCAATTTGTAACGGAAATAGAACCTGAAATATCCCGTTTCTCCGATCTCCTGGACAGAAAGCTTGTTGGATCTCCTTTCCTTTCGAAACTTGACAAGCGTAAATACCTCATACTGATCCGGGCAGTACGGAACAGGATTAAGATATTCAGAGAGGAAAATATTCCTTTATTTGCCGAGCTTCAGGTGGAAGAGCAGAAATACGGAAAGATTTCTTCCGAAATGACCATCCGTTATAATGGTAAAGAATTAACCCTTCAGATGGCCGGTAACTATCTGAAAGAGATTAACCGGGATGTCAGAAAACAGGTATTTATTCTTATCCATGAGCGCAGAATGAAGGACATCGCTGAATTACAGGATTTGTTCAGCACTTTAATTGAGAGGAGAGACCAGGTTGCAAAAAATGCAGGTTTCAGGAATTACCGGGATTTTAAGTTTGCCGAACTTGGAAGATTTGATTATACGGTGAACGATTGTGAAGATTTTCATGAATCCATAGCTGAAGAGGTATGTCCTATCGCTGAAGAGATCCTGAAAAAGAGAAGAGAATCTCTCGGATTTGACGAATTAAGGCCTTGGGATCTTGATGTTGATCCTGAGCTGAAACCTCCTCTTCGTCCGTTTACCACTTCCCGGGAGCTTATGAATGGCTCCATCCGTTGCCTGCAAAATATCAGACCAGCCTATGGGGATTACCTGAAGACCATGGATCAGAAAGGATATCTTGACCTTGACTCCCGGAAAGGTAAGGCACCGGGAGGTTTCAACTACCCGTTATACGAGAGCAATGTTCCATTTATTTTTATGAATGCTACAGGAAATCTTCGTGATCTTGAAACCATGGTCCATGAAAGCGGACATGCCATTCATTCGTTTCTCAGTGGTCATCTTGAACTGGTCGATTATAAAAACCTTCCGGCTGAGGTTGCTGAATTGGCTTCGATGTCAATGGAATTGATAACCATGGATCAGTGGAATGTGTTTTTCAATAATCCGGATGAATTGAGGAGGGCGAAAAGAAACCAGTTGGAAGGAATTATACTTCTGCTTCCATGGATTGCATCCGTTGATAAATTCCAACACTGGATCTATCTTAATCCTGCACATTCAATAGAACAGAGAAATAATGAATGGTTAGCGGTTCTGGACGGTTTTGATACGGGACTGGTCAACTGGTCCGGATATGAGAAATACAGGGAGCACTCCTGGCAGAAACAGTTACATATCTATGAATCGCCCTTCTATTATATCGAGTATGGGATTGCCCAGCTTGGAGCTGTTTCAATGTGGAAGAACTACAGGGAGAACCCGGAAAAAACGCTTGATGCTTATGAGAAAGCTTTGGGTCTGGGATACTCCGTGAAGATTCCTGAAATATATGAGACGGCCGGTATCCGGTTTGATTTTTCGAGAGAATATGTTCGTCAACTGATGCAGTTTGTTGCCGGTGAACTTGCTTTGCCGGAAAGAAAGGATTTTGTGTAAATTGATGGAACAATACAAAAATCCGGATGGTTTAACCGGTTGACAAATTTTCTGTTATTTTTCAGATACCTTCGCTTCTTCCCAAAATTGATCCATCTCTTCAATGGTTAATTCCGGGAGCTTTTTCCCCTTTTTCCGGGTCATTTCTTCAAGAAGGTTAAATCGTTTAATGAATTTAATATTAGTTCTTTCGAGTGCATTTTCCGGATCGATGCCATAAAGACGGGCAGCATTAATCAGCGTGAAAAACAGGTCTCCGAACTCTTCCTCGATTTTCTGAAAAAGACCCTCAGCAGCTGAAATATCTGATTCCATCCTTGATAATTCATGCTTTACTTCTTCGATCTCCTCATCCAGTTTTTCCCATATCTCCTCTTTTTTTTCCCAGTCAAACCCAACTCCCCTGACCTTTTCCTGAATCCGGTTGGCTTTTACAAGTGCCGGCAATGATCCCGGAACACCCCCCAGGACAGTACGGTTACCCTCCTTAAGCTTTAACTCTTCCCAATTGTGTTTCACCTCTTCATCATCTTTTACCTTGACGTTTCCATAGATGTGTGGGTGCCTGTAGATAAGTTTTTCATTAATCGTGTGCAAAACATCCAGTATATCAAATCCGCATTGTTCAGAACCGATTTTAGCATAAAAGACGATATGAAGCAGCAAATCCCCAAGCTCATTCTTTATTTCTCCGGAATCGGCCTTCAGGATTGCATCTGCCAGTTCATACGTCTCTTCAATTGTTAATTTTCTCAGGCTTTCAAAGGTCTGTTTCCTATCCCATGGACATTCGGCTCTCAGCCTGTCCATTATTTCCAGCAGCTTGCCAAAAGCTTTCAGTTTTTCCTCCATAATCGTAGTTTTCTTTTTAATTTCTGTGCTGCATTCCTGAAGACTATTATATTGAATTCATTTATTTTGCACAGCAAATGAACCGTTTTGACCGACTTGCAGGTCTATTTGCAGTTTTTCGTCTAATTCTGGCCGGTTTTTTGAGTGCAATAATACAAACTGGTGTTTTAATACAGAACCGGGTTACATTATTTTTTTTGTTTTTTGTTGCCTTTGGTATCCTTGAAGTGAACCCGGATCCCGGAACCTGAACTCAGGTTAAGGAGATTGGCGGCGTTCCCGTTGTTTATTGCTATCTCCAAAAGGTCCAGTGAATTAAAGAGGGCGAGGATCTCACCAACGGCCGTCTCCCCGTATGTGTCATTTAGCTTGCTGATTTTATAATAATTACTTGTCACCAGAATTTCAAAAGGCCTGTCTTTTCCAACACGGTTAAACAGGTCACGGGTAATATTGGTAATGGCATTCTGGTATGAATCGATATATATCACACTTCCCGTAATCACGGATTCATCTATTGCTGCCCGCAAGGGTACCCGTTTTGCGTATTGTCTGACTTGTTTTCCAAGGTCGGTTATCTTCTTACCCATTGCCAGATGACAGGCTGCGTCAACGAAGAGGTAAAGCCCGGGGAAAGTGGCTTCCTTTACTTTTGGTTTAATAAGTATGACGGTTTCCGGATCCTTGTTCAGGATAAGGCCGAAAATACCATTGTCGCAACCTATGAAAAAATGTCCGTCAGCCTTGATTGCGACATATGGTCTGTCAGGACTGGCTATTGTGTTCACTCCAATGAT
>CP070687.1:2235526-2241591 GCA_020353115.1 Bacteroidales bacterium | reverse complement strand
TATAGACCTTTTCATTGCCCTGAGATTCTATCCAGATAAAAGAAGGATTTCAGTGATCCTGCCTCTTGCCGGATTGTATCTTTTTATTTTTTTATCCGTTTTTACAGGAGATCTGGACTTGTTTGCCAAAAAGCATCTTTTTCGCAACCAGGAGATCGTTTTCCTGAAAGAAACACCGTACGGTAACCTGACGATTACCAGAACGGGGGACCAGCTGAATTATTATGAAAACTACATATTACTATTCAATACCCTCAATACCGTTGCTAGTGAGGAGGCCGTTCACTATGCAATGGTTCAGCACCCGGACCCGAAGTCTGTTCTGCTGGTATCCGGCGGTGTATCGGGGATCCTGGATGAAATCCTGAAGTACCCTGTTGATACGATCGATTACCTTGAAATTAATCCATCCCTCATCAAAGCGGCACGACAATTCCAAAGCCTGCCAGAAAGCGATAAGATAATTATTTACAACAGAGATGCCAGGCTTTTTGTAAAAGATACGTACCGGACCTATGACATTGTATTGCTTAATGTTCCGCCTCCCGGTTCTGCCCAGGTAAACCGTTTTTATACATGGGAATTTTTTCAGGAATTGCAACAGTTGCTGACTCCTTCGGGAATCATTTGTCTCGGCATGCCCTCAACTATTAACTACATGAGTGAAGAAGCCGTGGAGGTAAATTCCATAATTTATAACACACTTCAAAGTGTCTTTGCTCATGTTGATATCATACCTGGAGAAAAAAACATCTATCTGGCCTCCAATAAGGAATTAAGCCTGGCCGTAGCCAAACTGGTTGAACAAAAAGGTATTCAGAATGAATACGTTAACCAGTATTATATTGATGACCGTTTAATGCTGGACAGGCGGAATATCGTTTTGAATTCACTGGACAGGGATGCGGATCTAAACTTCGATTTCATTCCAAGGGCGTATTTAAAACAAATTTCATACTGGCTGAGCTTCTTCGACCTGAATTACTGGGTTCTGTGGATACCCCTGTTCTGTCTGATCCTGTTTCTCATTTTCAGAAGAGATCCGGTAAATATCGGAATGTTCACAGGAGGATTTGCAGCCTCTTCCATTGAAATTCTCCTGCTGATAGTTTTTCAGATTGTCTATGGTTATTTGTATCATGTAACGGGAATCATTATTACCCTTTTTATGGCAGGATTGGCAACAGGACCACTGATAAGAAAAAAGATCCTACCAAAGGTTCGTCTCAGACATTTTATTCTTGTCCAGTCTGCTATCGGAACCTTTGCCATAATCCTTCCTTTGTTTTTCCTGCTTTTCAGGATTCTCAATCCTGCCACGGGATTTATTCATTTGATCATCTTCTTTCTGACTTTAGCCATTTCTATTCTCACCGGAGTGGAATTTTCACTTGCGTCCATCCTGAAGAGAGGCAGTATATTGCAAGTTTCCTCAGGTATCTACAGTTCAGATCTTATCGGATCCGCAATTGGCGCTTTACTTGTCTCTGCCCTGCTGATACCCTATCTGGGAATAGTAAATGTGGCATTTATTATCGGCGGGTTAAACTGGCTCGCCGCTTTATATACATGGATTAAGCGGAGAAAATTTGTATCTTAGGGTGCCAGCCCTGAATAGAGATTTTTGTATCTTTCCTTCCTGAAGCGAAAAAGGGCAGGGATGTCAGGAACCCACCCGAAAAGCCAACGGGTTAAGATCGGAGATCAGGTTTTTTATCCCCGGGCAGTATTAAACGTTACGTGTGATGAAATCGAACAGAAGGATGGTGCGTTCGGATAAAAGAAAATTTATAAAGCAGGGTATACTGGGAGCCGGGGCTTTATGCTGTTTGCCCTGTATTGATATTGGCGGAGTATTCAGGGATTCTCAAACTGCATCCTCACCGGTTGCCGACGGGGAATCAAAATGGACCAGGGAAGCAATGTTCTATGAAGTGACACCCAGGGGTGTAAAATGTATGATATGTCCAAATGAATGTACATTAAAACTGGACGAATTAAGCGACTGCCATAACCGCACCAACAGAGATAATAAACTCTTCACACTTGCGTATGGCAATCCATGCGCTATCCATGTCGATCCCATTGAGAAGAAGCCCCTGTATCATTTTCTGCCGGGAAGCCGTGCCTTTTCCATAGCGACGGCCGGTTGTAATCTGGCCTGTTTGAACTGTCAGAACTGGACAATCTCACAATCCAGCCCTACCGAAACCCGGAATTATGACCTGATGCCTCAACGGGTTGTGGAAGAAAGCATTGGTAACAGGTGCCAGTCCATTGCATATACCTACTCCGAACCCATAACATTTTATGAATATACCCTTGATTCATCAACAATTGCAAAGGAAAAGGGAGTAAAAAATGTTATGGTTTCGGCCGGATATATCAACGAAAAACCTCTGAGGAATTTAGCCCGTTATATCGATGCCGCAAATATTGATCTTAAATCATTTAAAGAAAGTATATATCTTAAGCTGAATGCCGGAAAGCTGCAGCCTGTTCTGGATACCCTGAAAATTCTGAGGGAGGAGAACGTTTGGCTGGAAATCACCAATCTGGTCGTTCCGAACTGGACGGATGATTTCGATATGATCAGGGAAATGTGTGAGTGGTTAAGCACTAACGGTCTTAACGATGCTCCTCTTCACTTCAGCCGGTTTCATCCGATGTATAAACTTACACAACTTCCCCCCACACCCGTTGCGACACTTGAAAAGGCAAGAGAGATTGCCGTGGAAGCAGGCATAAAATACGTTTATATTGGTAATGTCCCGGGTACGAAAGCCAGTAACACATATTGTCCGGAATGCAAAAAAATCCTCATCGAGAGACGGGGATATGTTATAATCTCTAACCATATCGTTAACGGCAAATGCAGGTTTTGCAATGAAACGATTTCCGGGGTATGGAAATAATTACCGGAAATGCAGATTAAAGAACAGCTTGAAACAGAAATATCCAGATGGAACACGGATCAGGTTACCTGGTATATCGGGAGAGATCCAGACAGGTTTCTGACTTTGTGGGATCTTATCTTTCCTGAAACATACCCCGTATCCCCAAGGGCAGCATGGGTTGCCGAATCCTGTTGCATAAAATACCCACACCTTTTAAAGCCTTATCTGAATGACCTGATCTCCAGGTTGCCCGGTATCCGTTTTCATGGGATTAAAAGGCACATGATCAAGATCCTCACATACCAAGATATACCCGAAAAGTACCTGGGACAACTGGTTGATCTGTGCTTTGCCTGGATACAGGCATCCGAACTGCCGGTATCGGTTAAGGTTCATTGTATGCAGGTTCTATATAATATCCTTCCTCAATTCCCTGAATTAGAGGATGAATTCATTGTGGTAGTAAACGACCAGATCCCGAAGAATTCTGCAGGATTTAGAACAAGAGCGAAGAAATTATTGACCGGTATGAACACTATCCACAGGTAATGCATGGGTTAAGCACACATACCCCGGTAGTATATTGAGTGATAAACCATATGGACAAGGTAAAATGGAAATGCGAAAGGATACCTGCAGGAACTGGTATCCCGGTGATTTGATCCACCGGACATTAAAACAACCGCCTGATCCAGAATGGATAGTGTGTTTTCTGGATCGGGCTTGATAAAATCCTTCAGAAGATCCTTAATGCGGACCAATACAACCCTCTTTTTCTCATTATCCGAAAGATTGGTATTACCACTTCAAAAAGTATTTGCTGAATGTATTGTACCTGGAAGGTTCAAAAAAATATCCTCCGATTGAAATAAGGACTGTATTTTCAATGATTTACTTAGTGTAACCGGTCTTTTCGTTGGCAGGGTGAATGTGAAATATCCGACCGATATTGATATTTACTCCGGCCCCCCTGAATGCTTAAGCATTACTCCTTCCAGTAAAGTTCCTACGCTCTTCTTGTCGGGCCCGTTCAGGACACAAATAAAAAGTTCATGATCAAGAATTGCACCAGTCCACTTCTCATCTTCAACAATCAAAACCGGGGTATTCTTTATTTCAGGTGCATAACGGTCAGCAAAATTGCCAAGTGCTTCTTCCGCCTTCGAGTCTGTCGGATACCGGATTATTAAAAGATAATACCGGGATTCAGCCGGTCCGTACATAGCCAGAACGGCATCCGTTTCATCATCAATATTCAGCAAATTATCATCCGAGATAAAATAAAATGCATTAGCCCAGATATAGTGATGAAAAAAGAAAACACTCTCCGGAATAAGGTCTTTTTCCGGTAACCACTGTAGAATTTCCGGCAATTCCCCTTCTTCCTTTATTTCCTTGCTAATCTTTTTGGCCATTTTCGGGAGTGTTTTTTTTGTCTCTGATGTTTCGGCAACCGAGACGATAGAAACGTAATACCGGTCTTTCCAGAACAGAATGGCTCCATCCAATAATTGGCAACCCTGTCCATAGCTTTCGTCGATGTTTTCGCGTGCATGGGTGAAAACACCAAAAGCATTCTTCGGTTCAATCATATCGAAAATTTCAACCAGGATATCAGGCTGCCCCGATCTTTTATATCTCCGGCTGAGTATCTGCTCAAATCCATAGGATATAAACAGGTCTGCTCTTCCTTTTATATATTTACGAAGCGTTTCCGGATAGTAGTAAACGTCCAGGCCTGAAGCAATCCAGCCGTTGATCGATTTCGGCAGGTATTGATTTAGGTTTGCAGCTGTAGCACCTATAATCAAAACGAAAAGCAGAATAAAAACCTGGCAAGTTCTTTTCATGAGAACCTGAATTAATATTCCATTCGATTATAAAAGATTATTGGAGTATAAGCATTTCCTCCCGGGTTAAATATAAGAAAAAATGATTAGAAAAACCCGCAGGACACAATAGGCAAAATTATGATCCTGTCGGAAAGATAAAAGCATACCATGAAAAGGATCAGGCACTCTTTGGATTTGAAGTATTCTTATTTCAATAGATAAGAAACGGAGAAGACCGGTTCTGCCATAAAAAATATACTCAATTCAGGAACAAGGTGTCCAGTTTGACGGTTTTCGATGCCTCTACTTCAATACCGTATAAAATGGTATCATTATAAGGATCTTCGGGTTTAAACAGCAGATCATACGTATCAGGTGGCACACCGCGAAAAACATATTCCCCGGTATTTTCATCGGAGTAGACATTAAGGGTATCCCGGTCATTATACGCGGTTACTTTCGGTTTGGCATACGGGGGATGAACAACACCTCTGATTGTTCCCGACAGGTTTTCACTAATAACCCGGATTACGGGTTTGAGAAGATATTTCTTTCCCTCAACTACGATTGATTTTTCAACATCGAAATCAAGAAGATAGGTGTATTCTACTCCATACCAGAGTTCTTCGTGTATATTAAGCTTCAATCCCGATTCACCTGCGCTGGGAGCTTTCAGCTCATGATACTCCCCTTTTACCTTGATGGAATTATTCTTCCCAAGAATAAGTCTTATCTGGCTCAGGTGACCTATGGGCACTTCTTTAGAAGCAAGAACTGTATCTTTTAATCCTATGTAATCAAGCAAATTATAGATCCCGGCATTGGTAAACAGGGCATGAACAGTATCATTAATGGTGGCACTGACTATTAAGATATCAATATTCACCTCTTCGTATTCGGAGGATTTGTCCTTCAATTTCACATATAAAGCAGTATGACTATAATCAGGGGGAGGATCCTGCAGCTCTTCGCAGGAAACAAGTATTATGATGATACCGACAATACAGGGCAGGATAAGTCTGTAATTTGGCATTTGATGTTGTCCTCAGAGATATGGATTGTTTTCCTTCCTTTCGTACGAAAAAATAAGTTACAAGTTACATATTTATCGTTAAAAAATGCAATAGAAAAATATCTTTAACCGAATAGATACAGGACTCAATTCATCTGAATATGGTTGCATTATTCCATCAGTAGTCATTTCCCGCAAAATTCCATGCCGGGATGCTTCCAAAGGCATAAAAGAAACCGCGAATTATTTTATCAGGTCTCCGAATTCTTTCCTGAATTTTTTTACTTTTGGTTTAATGGTAAATGAACAGTAGGGTTGGTTCGG
>CP070687.1:2228501-2235426 GCA_020353115.1 Bacteroidales bacterium | reverse complement strand
CAATCTCTTATCAGGATGGTTGAAAAACATCTTTCCTGAATCCGTTACTTTCCTGCTCACAAATCTCTCCATTGTTAATTTCCTTTTGATAAAAAATTGGGTCGATAGGTTCATGCACAGTTTATTTATTTTAAATTTCGATGATTTTCACCAAACCAAATAGAGGCTATTTATTTTCGCACCAGTAAAATCATGGATGCAATTTACCTGATTATTATTATTGCTTTATTTGGTTTTGCCATTTCGGACCTTATAATAGGGGTCAGTAATGATGCGGTCAATTTTTTAAATTCCGCAATTGGCTCCAAAGCCGCACCTTTCAGAATAATCATGATTGTGGCTGCTCTTGGGATACTGGCTGGTGTAACTTTTTCCAACGGAATGATGGAAGTAGCCAGAAAAGGAATTTTTCATCCCGGGCAATTCCATTTCAGTGAAATCATGATCATTTTCATTGCGGTAATGATGACGGATATTCTCCTGCTTGATCTGTTTAACACATTTGGCCTTCCCACTTCAACAACTGTTTCCATCGTATTCGAATTGCTGGGCGCCGCAATTGGAATAGCGATAATAAAAATCTCCAGGTCACCGGAAGGATTAACGAATCTGGGGATTTATATCAATTCCGGTAAAGCACTGGCGATCATTGCAGGCATACTTCTTTCCGTAATAATTGCTTTTACCGTTGGAGCTATAATACAATATATTAGCAGGATTATCTTTTCGTTCAAATACGACCGGCCGTTAAAATATTTTGGTGCGATTTGGGGAGGTATAGCTATTACCGCAATAGTCTATTTCATACTTATCAAAGGCGCCAGGGGATCGTCATTCATGTCGGAGGATATGATTTACCGGATAAAGACCAATACCGGATTCATCTTAATTTTAAGTTTCATAGGGTGGACACTGCTGCTCCAGATAGCACGATGGATTTTCAACCTTAATATCCTTAAATTTATTGTTTTAGTAGGGACATTTGCTTTAGCCATGGCTTTTGCAGGGAATGACCTCGTGAATTTTATCGGAGTACCATTGGCCGGATATGAATCCTACAAGACATTTGCGATGTCTGCTATGGCTCATCCGGATCAATTCACCATGGAAGCTCTTGCAGAGCCGGTAAAAACACCCACCTACTTCCTTCTGATCGCCGGTATAATTATGGTGGTTACATTATGGATCTCGAAAAAAGCACGTACCGTCACAACAACCACCCTGGATCTTAGCCGGCAGGATGAAGGAAATGAAAGGTTTGAATCATCATTTATTGCCCGAACACTAGTACGCAGTACATTATCATTCGGCAAGCTTGTTAAAATCCTTGTACCGGAACAGATCAGGTTAGCGGTAAACCGGAGGTTTGACCGTACATACTACCGGAAAGTCAAAAAAGAACAATCCATTTCATTCGATCTGATAAGAGCATCTGTAAATCTTGTGGTTGCAAGTATTTTAATCGCCATAGGAACAGCGTTAAGACTCCCCTTATCAACAACCTATGTGACATTCATGGTTACAATGGGTACATCGCTTGCCGACCGGGCCTGGGGAAGGGAAAGTGCCGTGTACAGGATAACCGGCGTGATTATTGTCATTGGCGGATGGTTTTTCACCGCACTTAGTGCCTTTACCGTCTCCTTCCTCGTCGCCTTAATTATTTACTGGACGGGTATTACCGGTATGGTCATTCTTATATCATTAACGGTTTTTCTGTTGGTAAAAACACATTCCTTGCACCGGAAACGCGACCGGCAGAAACAAAAAATTGAAGAAGAATTTTCTGTTGAAACACAATTAAACGGGGAAAATATCCATGATAAATGCAGAGTAACTGTTGGTTCAACATTGTCGGAGATTTTCGAACTTTTCAATTCCACGATCAGGGGACTTCTCAAAGAAGATCGAAAAAGAATAAAACGTACAATGAAAGGGATTAACAAACTTAACAGGGAAGTAAAGGACCTTAAAAACAATGTTCATCTTATCATAAAACAACTGGATGATGATTCTTCAGAAACCGGTCCCTTTTACGTTCAGGTAATGGATTATCTCAGGGAAGCATCTCACTGTCTGACCTTTCTGGCGGAACCGATCTTCAGGCACATTGATAATAACCATCCCCCCCTTCATCAGATACAACAAGCTGATTTAAAAGAGCTTGAAAAAGAAATCGACGAGATATTCCATCACACGCTGAAGATCATAAACTCGGAAAGCTACGATGAAGTCCCTCAGGTCATAAAGGCGCAGGAGAAAATATTATCACGGCTTGCGAAGATGAGGAAAAAACAAATTAAGCTGATCAAACGGGAGGAGGCCGGAACGAAAAATAGCGAACTTTATTTCAACATTATTACTGAAACAAAAAGTCTGTTGCTCCATTTGATCAACACGGTAAAGGCACAGAGGGATTTTACGATCTATACCAAAGAAAATCATGTCAATCCCGAATTGTTGGTAACCACCTTGCATGAATCCTAATTCCACTCCATTTCTTTATTCGCATTGAAAACCTTCGGTTTCTTAATCTGGTATTTCCTTTATTTTGCAGTTAATTTGCGGATAACGTAAAATTTAACATTAATTTAATGTATGCATGAACGATCACACCGGGTAAAACCATATTTTTGCTGATCAATTTCTGATATGGAAAATCTGTATATCATAATAATTGGGCTATTATTTATTCTGGCTATCTCTGACCTGGTAGTGGGTGTAAGCAACGATGCCGTAAATTTTCTGAATTCTGCAATCGGATCCAAAGCTGCGCCATTCAGGATTATCCTTGTTATTGCTGCCCTGGGAATTGTTGTTGGGGCTACGTTTTCCAGCGGGATGATGGAAGTTGCAAGGAAAGGGATCTTTCACCCCGACCAGTTTTTTTTCAGTGAGATTATCATCATATTCCTTGCTGTGATGCTTACCGACATCATTCTTCTTGATCTGTTCAACACATTTGGATTGCCCACATCAACCACAGTCTCTATCGTATTCGAACTGCTTGGCGCTGCCATTGCCATATCCATTATCAAAATATCCCATTCCTCGCCGGAAGGTATGGGTGATCTCGGCACCTATATCAACTCCGGTAAAGCCCTTGCGATCATTTCAGGGATTCTTCTATCTGTTATCATTGCATTCACAATTGGGTCCCTGATACAATACCTTGCCCGTATCATTTTCTCCTTTGAATATGAAAAGGCCCTAAAATATTTTGGGGCAGTCTGGGGTGGAATTGCAATAACCGCTATTACCTATTTCATCCTGATTAAGGGAGCCAAGGGGTCATCCTTCATTACCGAAGGGACACTTGAATGGATCATGACCCATACAGGTACCATTATTCTATGCAGCTTTATCGGCTGGACGATTCTGCTCCAGCTAATATCCTGGTTGTTTAAATTCAATGTATTACGCTTTATTGTATTGGTTGGTACATTTGCTCTTGCAATGGCCTTTGCAGGGAATGACCTTGTTAATTTTATCGGTGTCCCTCTTGCAGGATTTGAGTCCTTCAAGGCATTTACTGCATCCGGTATCACCGATGCCGGGCAATATTCAATGGAAGCATTGCAGGCAAAAGTACAGACGCCGACTTCTTTCCTCCTGATTGCCGGACTGATCATGGTTGGGGCACTCTGGTTCTCGAAAAAGGCACGTTCGGTGACCAAGACTGAAATCGATCTGGCAAGGCAGGATGTCGGATCTGAACGCTTTAACTCTTCGGGGCTGGCAAGATCACTTGTCAGGGCTGCAGTAAATACCAGTAATTTTCTGAAAATAATTCTTCCGGATGCCTTTTTGAAAGCCATTAACAAGCGATTCGACAGAAGTTCCTATGAAAAAAGGAAAATAGAGCAATCCATCTCGTTTGACCTGGTACGTGCAACTGTAAATTTAACGGTAGCCAGTATTCTTATTGCCATCGGCACATCACTTAAACTCCCTCTTTCCACCACGTATGTCACCTTTATGGTCGCAATGGGAACCTCCCTTGCCGACAGGGCATGGGGCCGTGAGAGCGGAGTATACAGGATCTCCGGAGTAATAACAGTGATCGGAGGATGGTTTTTTACTGCTCTCAGCGCTTTTACGTTATCGTTTCTTGCCGCACTGGTAATTCACTGGCTGGGTTTTTACGGCATCCTGATTATTGTCTCACTCGTCCTGTTTTCAGTTCTTCACTCCTACAGGGTGCACAGAAAACGCAGTGCGAAAGCCGGTGAGGAAGTTCCGGAAAAAGAGATCAATGGCGAAGAGGTGCTCGTAAAGTGTAAAGAAAATGTTCTGAGCGTTCTTGTTGCTGCATCCAAACTTTACTTTATCGTCATCGACGGCTTCATAAATGAAAAACGGAAATCGCTGAAAAAAGCCAGGAAAGAGATAAAGGAACTGAATCTCCGGACAAAAGATTTGAAGGATAATGTATTTGAAACGTTGAAAAAGATGGATGAAGAATCAGAAGAATCCGGGCCATTTTATGTCCAGGTGCTTGACTACCTGAGAGAAGCAGCACACTGCCTGACCTACCTGACCGATCCGATCTACCAACACATTGATAACAACCATCCCCCGCTTGAAGAAACACAGAAAAACGATCTCTATACCTTAAGTGAAGAAATTACAACCCTTTACAGCTACATCTTCGATGCGGTGAAAAAAGATAAATATGATAACCTCGCTGAGATAATTGATCAGCAGCAAAAAATCCTTGAACGTATTGCCAAGATGAGGAAAAGAATGGTCAAATTCTTGAAAAAGGAAGAGATTGGAACAAAAATCAGCATCGTCTATTTCAATACACTGAGTGAGACGAAGAATTTAATTCTGCATACCGTTAATATCGTCAAGGCACAACGTGATTTTATCTATGCCAAATTTGATCTGCCTCAGTATAAGGTTCCGTAAAAAGATCGCTAATCCCGTTTATTCTGCTTAACAAATTTATATCCAACTCCTTTCACAGTCCGGATATGATCTTCCCCGATCTTTTCCCTTAATTTTCTGATATGGACATCAATTGTTCTGTCTCCGACGATAATATCATCACCCCAGACTCTACGAAAGATCTCCTCCCTGGTAAAAACTTTATCAGGTCTCGATAGTAAGAGCGACAGCAATTCAAACTCTTTTTTTGGCAGGGTAAGCTCTTTTCCCTCATTAACGACCAGGAACCGCTCACGATCCAGAACAAGGTTATTGTACTCAACAATGCTTTCTTCAGGTTCGTCGGATTCTACATGGGACTGCTCATATCGTTTCAGTAACGCTTTTATTCTGCTGATAAGAACTTTCGGTTTTATAGGTTTGATAATATAATCATCTCCCCCGGCCTCGAAACCGGCGATCTGTGAATAATCCTCTCCCCTGGCTGTCAGAAATGCAATGATGGTATTTCCCTGACCGGGTAACTTGCGTATCTCTTCACAGGTTTCTATTCCATCCATCTCCGGCATCATTACATCAAGAAGGATCAGGTGCGGATTATGATTTCTTGCCAGATCTATTCCATCCTTTCCGTTCCGGGCAGTGATCACCTCATACCCTTCTTTCCTCAGGTTATAAGAGATAAACTCAAGGATATCCTTTTCATCGTCCACCAGTAATATCTTATGTCCGGATGGTGTCATAAGGATAAGTAATAAGAGAATATAAAGATAATTAATTCGCAAAGAAGCTGAGAGGTTATTAAAGCAATGTTAAGGATTTGTTAAACAATCATACGAGTCGCCTTTCAATTAACCTAACCATAATCCATCCATAAGGTTCAATTAAAACTGACTGATTAATTTTGCACCCGGGAATTGTGGCCATAATGAAAATGAGGAAATAACCAGCACACTTATAAAGCAAAAATGTATAAATTGCTTAGAGTTGAGACTCTCATTTTGAACTGATATTTTTTACATGTACTAAAATTCTTATGGCAGGAACGTTTATAATTCTATTCTTTAAAAAAACGGTGCTGATATGAAAAAAATACCATTCCGGACAGTTTATCTGATACTCTTGTTTCAATTACCCGTACATCTTTATTCTCAGGAGAACACAGAATCGTTTAAACCACATGGTAATCCATTCGCCACCCTTTTTGCAAACTTCTTCTTTGAGATGGGAGGCAAAGACGAAACGGCATTTGAAGTCCGCAGGGCATATCTGGGGTACCAATATTACCTTTCCGAACATTGGTCGGGCGTTGTAAAACTGGATATCGGAAGTCCGGGAGATGAATCGCCCGATTCCCGTCTGAAAAGGTATGCCTATTTTAAGAATGCCGGTCTTGAATATCATTCCGATAGGCTGACATGGAATATCGGTATAATCGACACGAAACATTTTGGTCTCCAGGAGAAATACTGGGGTCACCGTTATATCTATAAATCCTTTCAGGATGAGCACAAATTCGGCCCCAAAGCGGATATCGGGACATCACTTGAATATAGCATCACGGATCATCTTGTTGCCGACATATCACTCATGAACGGAGAAGGATATAGCCGGTTGCAGCTGGACAAAACCTATAAAACAAGCATTGGATTCACCGGTTTTTTCCTTTCCTATTTTGTTACCAGGATCTATTTTGATATTATGGTTAAATCGGAACCGCAGGCTACCAATTCACTGTTTCTGGGTTACAAGACAGAAAAGATTATGGGCGGATTTGAATACAGCTATAAGATCAACGACTCATATGAAAAGAATCATCACGCATGGGGATATTCTATTTACGCATTATACCGGATTACTCCGAAGTTTGAACTTTTTGGCCGGTTTGACAAGCTTGATTCAAAAAGGATCGATTTTGAAGAATTCGGATGGAATTACAATAACGATGGCAGTGCAATTATTGCGGGTGTTCAGTATAGTCCGATAGAAAACATAAAATTTGCTATTGATTACCAGGATTGGGTTCCCTATC
>CP070687.1:2225608-2228401 GCA_020353115.1 Bacteroidales bacterium | reverse complement strand
CGAAAGAACAGGTATGGTGGTATTGTCGGATATCGGGGACCTGGAAAATATCCATCCCGGGAATAAAACAGATGCCGGAAAGAGGCTGGCAGCCTGGGCACTGCATCATGATTACGGATTTGCAGAGATGCCATTTTCCGGACCACTGTTCAGGTCGTATGAAATAGAAAACGGTAAAGTTATCCTGCACTTCGATTATGCAAACGACGGTTTGACAGCCAGGGAGGGTGAATTACGGGAATTTGAGATTCTGGATGAAACCGGGAAATGGATAGATGCAAAAGCCCGTATAATAGATAATCGTGTGGAAGTTGATCCTAAGGTAGAAAATCCTCAGGGTATCAGGTATGCCTATAGCAATGATTCCAATCCCAATATGTTCAATACCGAAGGATTACCGGCATCCTGTTTCGAGATACATTTTAACGGAATAAACCGGGAATAAAGAGAACCGTAATGGACGATATATGTTACTGGATTATCAAACTGTAATCTGCTGATAGTATAACTTGTATTGTTTTAATACAGCGATTTTCAGCGAGCGGAGTGACAGGATGGATTCCGATTCCGGAGCGAATGAACTTTTTATTAGTATGCCAATGGAAGATTGTCAGCCTTCGTTATCAGTATGTAAATTAGCATAACGCTCTGTCACCATCTCAATAATGAAAAAACCAAATAATAAAAGTGAACCGGATAGTAAGCTCAAAAAACGACTTGCCAAATATGATCTGTGGATAAAAGAAGGGAAAATACCTTTCTCATCAAAGGTTATACCGGTAAATGCTTCTGTTGAAGCGAAACAATGGGTATTGCCAACGGAACAGGCTACGGAAATTTTAAGGAACGCAAGAATTTTTACCCTGGTAGATTGTGAATGCAGGAGTCATTACAAGCGATGTAATAATCCTGTCGATGTATGTTTTATGATAAACGATGAAGCAGAAAAATGTCTGAAAAGAGGAGAAGGAAGAAAAATATCCATCGAAGAAGCAAAAAAGGTTTTAAGAAAAGCGAATGAACATGGATTGGTACATTTAACAATTTACAATCCCGATCAACACATATTCGGAGTTTGCAGTTGTTGTGAATGTTGCTGTCATGATCTTCAGCTTTTGAAAAAATTCAACCGGCCCGGTCTTATAGCTCGTTCGGATTATTATGCATATACAGATTTGGAAATTTGTAATGCATGTGGCGACTGTATTGAAGCGTGTACATTTGATGCGAGAAAAATAATAAATAACAGGTTACGATCTGCGATTGATGATTGCTATGGATGTGGAATCTGTGTGTCCGTATGCCCTGAAAATGCGATTACAATGGAATTAAGAAGAAATGTTGAAACGGCAGGTAACATCAAGTAATAATAAACATATTAAATTGGATCCTTAAGTCCTGAGGTCCATTTCATATTTGGCAGGAGATTGGAACTATTTGGTCCCAAGCCACCGGTATTTCATAACCTTTCGTTTGCAAACGTATACTATTAATCCTAAAAGCTGAGATAGGTGAATAACACATAATTTTTTACTTAAAAAATCCTGCCCAAATAACTCAGCATACATAGCCAACCTTATACAGATACCAAAATACCGGAGGTTTATCAGCCATCCACAATAATAAGGAGCAAATAAATTTTCGAACACTATTTGCGGTTCTTTGGAATTCTTGAATGGTTACCGTAATTTTATTACAACCCTAACTTCTGATTCTCTAACCATCAATTCTACTCCAGATGATGACTTCCCTTACCACGGTAAATATCTTTATAATCTCATTACTTTTAATATTCATTCACATCAAAAAGATAGGATCAGCCTGGAGCAGATCTTTCCTTACATTGTGTCTGGCAGTTTTTCTACTATCTCTGTTAGAAGGAATCGGAATGATATCCGGTTTTTTTAAAAATTATCCCTCTGCTGCTTTCTGGGCACCTCCGTTCGCACTTTTAATAGGACCCGGAATATACCTGTTCACAAAGGCTGTTTTAATTACTGATTTTACATTTAAGAAAGTCTATGGGTTCCATTTCATTCCCTTCATTCTGTCAATAGCATTTATACAAATCAATTACCAGAGGCTCAGTTTTTCTTCCAAGATTGAGGTACTAAATCAGGCACTACGTAACCCGCCATCCGTTGTAGCGATATCCACTGTACTCATATTCGGCATACTTGCTGTTTATCTCTTTCTCTCTTTCAGAGAAATTAAGGTATTCAACTCAAAGCTCAACATGGAATACGCTGATTTGGATCATAAAAATGTGAACTGGCTTAGAAATATATTAATCAGTTTTCTTCTCATTTTCGTTTTCTCTTTTATACAGAACATCGTAAGGTTTAATTCACCACATTTATGGAATGCTTCAATCTTTTTAAGTTTAGGAATATTTTTATATGTCGCCAGCAGGCTCTTATTTAAATTCATGGAGTACCAGACACCCTTCCTTCCCGTTAAATCAACAATTGAAAAAGCGAGTAAGACAGATGAAGAACTGGAAAAACTAAAAGAGTTGGCCGATCTTATCGATAATGCAATGAAAACAGAAAAACATTATCTTGATCCGGATATTACATTATCCTCTCTTGCCCAAATCCTGGAACTTAAACCGACCTATGTCTCTCAATCGTTAAATCTGATAATTAACAGGAATTTCTTCGATTATATTAACCAGCAAAGGATTGAATATGCTTGTCATATGTTGAAAACCTATACCAGTAAGGAAAAGAACATCACGGAAATCATGTATGAAAGCGGATTCAATTCAAAATCTTCATTTAATACTGCCTT
>CP070687.1:2211998-2225508 GCA_020353115.1 Bacteroidales bacterium | reverse complement strand
AGGTGTATCTGGCTCTGAGTATTGAATAACAGTTGAAGTTTATTGTTACGGTAGTAGTCAATCTGATATACCTTGCCCATTACACTCTCATGGATGGGTATTTTCCATAAAATTCTCCCGGCGGAATTTATAAGATAAATATTATTCCTGTTATCCTGAACGAATATCTCATTATCCTGTGTATAATGATTTAGTACAAAATGTGGTTTCATAGTAATGCTGGTATCCAGCATGCTTTCCCATACAGTAATTGCTTCTTCCTTATAAAGCGGCTGAAAATTAATAAACAGGTTGTTGTAAACCATAGAATTATTTGCAGTGAATTGTAATGCCAAAGACTGGATTTTCTGAAAAGCCGCTGAATTTTCTGTCAGGTTTTTATTCAATTGATCCGTTATTAAGGATGACAGGACAGTCTGAAGCCTGGGAATACTGATATATATTTGAAAATTGGATCTGGCAGACAGATTATCGGAAAATTCTCTATATGACAAATCACTCTGTAAGGTTCGGTGAAGAACACTATTATGTATTATTCTGGAGAGTGCCTGGATCGAATTTCCAAAAAACAAATAACGATCTATGAAGGTAAAATACTCATACTCCGCTCCACCAAAAAGATCCCCGAAAATTTTTCCAGGTAAAGAATGCACCGGCATTCTGTAAATGATAAAACCGGTTTCCGGATCCACCTCATAGCGGATCATATATTCATTAAGCCTTCTGTTATTACTTTGAATATAATTTCTTATCAAATCCGATAACATTTCTTCAGCCTGGCTTTTGCTTTTTGTTTTGAAAAACACCAGTGAATTCTGAGCTCTTGTAAAATTCTTAATATCCGTAAGTGCAATCCCCATTTCATCCTCGATAAAGGAATAGAAAACCTCTTCAATATCCGTATTCAATTCTTTACGAATATCGTTCAAAACACTCCTGCGATTGTTTATTGCGCCTGACTTTTCCAGGAAATTGTTGTACCTGGAACGGAATTCATTTAAATCACTGATTCCAAATACAAGGTAAGCAATGGTATTGGCCGGTAATACCTCTTCGGCATCTAATGTAGGAGAAGACTGATTATAAAAGATGTTCAGGTAATTATTTGTGGAATCAGTGGAATAGGTAAACCCATTTAAAAGTATGCTGTTCTCCATAATATTCACATCCAGTTCCGCCCAGTTTCCGATTGGTGTAAATTCTTCTATTTCCTGCCGGTAGGAATCATCAAAAAAACCAGAAACCAGGTAAGGTAAGGTCTTGAAATTTATGTAAAGATTTCCATCGACATTTTTTCCTGCCGTTCCTGCCACCTTCCGGAATCCATAAAGGTCGTTAATACCTTCAGGCAACTCTATTTGGCGGATTGCATTCTCCAGCAGTATTGTCGATGTACTGGCCATGGCAATACCATCCAGAACAGTAACGGACAATATCCTTTTCTTTTTCTCCGCCGGAAAATCCAACTGAAGAATTCTTGTACGATTGTATTCTTTCTCTATCAATTGCCGGTTACTTGTCATGTCCCTCAATAATTCCTGGATCTGACGAAAATGTATTTTTGAAGGAAGGTTAAAATACCATATCATACCCATTTTGTTTTTCCCCGTAGGATGAAAGGAGACAAAGAGAGAGTTTTTCTGGATTATTTCCCTGAAAAGCTTTACATGCTGCACCAGGGAATCGAGGAAAAGCATATCCTGGTCAACACTTTTAACGCTGCTCAATTCCCGCAATTCCATCCATATTTTACTTTCCCTGTTCAGTTTCCTTATAAAACCGGAAATGTCATTTGTTTCAAAAACAAAGGTTGCGTCAACCGGAACTGCACTGAGTGCATTAAATGTTACTTTATTGCGATTCCGGAGCATAACATACCCCAGGGAAAGAATAATGATTACCAGAAGGGAAATTGTAAAAATGAGATACTTTTTACGCATGAGAAATCGTAAGAAACCGGTGTCCTTTCAAATTTAGAAAATTAATTCTATACCTGAAAAGAAAGATTAAAAGACTCTTTTTCATGACGGAAGTATGTGTTGTAAAAATAGTTTTGCGATCCGTTTCAATTTGTACCTTTGGAATGGTATTTGAGTCCATCTTTCTTCAAGCGGTTACAAATCATGAAAAAAACGTTGCCTGCAACTATTATTATGTTGGCATTGTTGGTTGGCAATGCATTTGTCGTAAATTCGCAGAAACTGCAGGTATTTGACTTTACGTCCGGAATCCCGATTGATAAGGTTGCTCTTTTCAATAAAAATAGGACTTTATCCGTTATTACCGATCAAAACGGATATGCTACACTTGATGCGTTCAGCGATACGGACAGTATATTTTTCCAGCATCCATCATTTCAAATGATTATACTTAC
Organism: Bacteroidales bacterium; assembly: GCA_020353115.1. Lineage (GTDB taxonomy): Bacteria > Bacteroidota > Bacteroidia > Bacteroidales > VadinHA17. Next base: position 2,223,134 of record CP070687.1, on the reverse strand, counting down.
CAAGGATGACCTTCGAAAAGCCGGATTCAAGATTTACCTTAACAGGGAAATAAGAATGCTGGAAGAATTCATCATATCGGTGAGCAAATGGGAACAGAACAAAAGGGAGATACCTAATAAGATTAAAATGTTATCTGCCCGTGAAATCCAGTTTCATAATCCGCAGACCGCGGCCGATCTGCTTGGAATTTCAAATGAGGTATTTATTCAAAAGAGTCAGTTGGGAGGAGGCAGCCCTATGATCAGGGGATTTTCGGCAAATTCTGTTCTTATTGTTGTGGATGGGGTAAGGATGAATAACGCAATATACAGGAGTGGAAATCTTCACAATGTAATTTCACTGGATGCCAACTCAATTGTCAGGTCTGAAGTGATTTTTGGTCCTGGATCTGTGGTGTATGGCAGCGATGCACTTGGCGGTGTAATGGATTTCCATACGAGATGGGTAGCTGTAAGCAGTGGTGAAAAACCCGAATTATCCGTTAATTTTTCCAGCAGGTATTCATCAGCCAATAAGGAGAAAACCGGACATCTTGATTTTAATATTGGCGGGAAAAAACTGGCTTTCATGTCCAGTGTAACCCTTAGCAATTATGATGACCTGCGGATGGGTTCACGAAAAAATCCGGATTACCAGAGACCGGAATATGCAATTCATGAATTCGGAAGGGATACCATCGTTCAAAATGATGACCCGGATGTTCAGCGATTTTCCGGATACGATCAAATCAATATTATTGAAAAAATTCGTTTCCGTCCAAATGAAAATCTGAATCTCATATATGCTTTCCATTATTCCGGGATCTCCGAAGTTCCAAGATACGATAGGCTCACCGAATATAGTAACGACCAGTTGAAATATGCCGTATGGAAGTATGGACCACAAAAATGGTTAATGCATACCATGAATATAAATTACGATAAGGTGAATGCTTTTTTCAGTAACGGACAGCTAACGTTTGCCTACCAGGATTATGAAGAGAGCCGAATTGACCGTAAATTCGGTAAATCCGGACAAAGGAAGAGAACTGAACGGGTGGATGTTTTATCGTTGAATCTCGATTTTGACAAATCGTTTAGAAAAGAGAATACCATATTCTATGGAATCGAAACTGTATTCAACAAGGTGAAGTCTGACGCTTTTGAGAAGGATATCCATACCGGGGTAAAGATCCCGGTAGGAACCCGTTATCCTGATGGAGACAATAGCTATAATAGTTTTGCAACGTATATCAGTTATAAAAACAATATCAGCGAACTCCTTACACTGAATACAGGAATCCGGTACAGTTATATCAATCTTCATTCGACTTTTAAGGATACATCCATATATCATTTCTCCTATGATGTATTTGATCTTGCAACCGGAGCACTGAATGGTTCTGCCGGAATGGTATTTCGGCCAAAGGACAACTGGCAGATAAACCTGAATACAGCATCTGGTTTCAGAGCACCGAACCTGGATGATGTCGGGAAGATCTTTGATTCTGAACCGGGAAATGTTGTAGTGCCAAACAAAAACCTTAAACCGGAATATACTTACAACCTCGATCTTGGAACGGTTGTGAATTTCACGAATAACGGCAGTTTTGAACTCACCGGTTTCATCACACTGTTGCGTGATGTTATGGTTCGTCGGGAGTTTTCATTTAATGGTCTGGATTCCATAATGTATGACGGTACGTTAAGCAAGGTTTATGCTCTTGTAAATTCCGACAAGGCGCTCATATACGGGGGAAATGTCTCGCTTGGGTTGGATCTGACGCGTTTCCTGAATTTTTCAGGTACGCTGACATACATGTATGGTGAAGACCAGGATGGTATCCCTCTCCGGCATGTCCCGCCTTTGTTCGGAAGCATACATTTTATGCTTATGACCAAGTATTTGAACCTGGATATGTATACAAACTTTAATGGAGAAAAACCAAATAGTATGTTGGCTCCTTCCGAAATAGCAAAGATCCATATGTATGCAATAGATGATAATGGAAATCCTTACTCTCCAAAATGGTTTACTCTTAATATGAAAGCTTCCTGCCAGATAACTTCCAGTATTCATTTAAATGCCGGTATTGAAAATATCCTTGATCACCGTTACAGACCCTATTCTTCAGGAATTGTTGCCCCTGGCCGAAATTTCTATTTTGCATTCAGGTTGACAATCTGAGTGTAACCCCGCTTACCATCGATATGAACTCAACCCTGTTTCAGGATGTGATGAAATTGTTTAAGACCTGCTTTTTCTTAAATTTAGATCGTAATCATACCGTTTTATCTTGGCTAAAGGAAAATCAACATATGGAATGCTTCATCTGGTATGCTGCACTGCGGTTCATCTGTTGCTTTCAATTAATAATATATTTTGCCAGGAAAGGGAACTCAGCCTAGTCAAACCGTATTCCACAAACTTCTTGAATTTTTCCGGAGATAACCAGACACAATCTGTCAGGCTAAAAACCGAAAAGCCAATTCGGATCCGGGTGATTGACCAATATTCCGTTCCGGTTGAAAACATTCCCGTTTATTTCGAAGTTGTCTCTTTTCCAGGTGAAACGGATGGTTTTTCATTTGAATTCCCGGTGGTGATTTCCGACAGTATGGGAATTGCTCAAACCTATTTCACCATGGGTTCCGGAGAAGGGGATTATCACATTGCCGCCAGGATCCATGGTAATTATAAAGATAATATCCTGATTTATACGATTCATGCGAGAAGGTCCAACTGGGTTTTTATGCTCATAATTGGTCTGCTAGGTGGACTGGGGTTGTTTCTCATGGGATTAAAAATGATGAGTGATGGCATGCAACAGGCAGCAGGTGATAAAATGCGGTCTGTCTTGAGCACCCTGACCGACAACCGTTTCCTTGCCGTAGGTGTGGGTGCATTTGTTACCATGATCATCCAGAGTAGCAGTGCCACTACAGTAATGCTCGTCAGCTTTGTCCAGTCCGGATTAATGCAGTTTGCACAATCTCTTGGTATCATTCTTGGAGCGGATATCGGTACGACCATAACTGCCCAGCTGATTGCTTTTAAACTTACAGATTACTCCCTCCTAATGGTGGGAATCGGATTTGGGATCCAGTTTTTTTCTAAAAACAAGAAAATTCGGAACCTGGGGAAAACGGTTCTGGGATTCGGTGTACTATTCTTCGGAATGCATATCATGTCTGAATCGATGTATCCGCTTCGTTCATTTGATCCCTTCATCGAAACATTGCTTAAACTGGAAAATCCTTTGATCGGAATTATAGTCGGGGCACTCTTTACTGCTCTTATTCAAAGCAGCAGTGCATTTGTAGGTATCCTGATCATCTTATCCACACAGGGGCTATTGAGCCTGGAAGCAGCAATACCACTTCTTCTGGGAGCAAACCTTGGAACAGCCATAACCGCTATTCTGGCCAGCCTAAACACCAACCGGGAAGCAAAGAAAGTTGCCCTGGCTCATACCATCTTTAAGATTGTTGGTGTACTATTGTTTGTCTGGTGGATTCCCGCATTCGCCAGTATTGTAGAGGCCATTTCCCCAAAGGGCGCCAGCAGACCGGAAGAAATAAGCCGTCTTGCAGAAGTGCTGCCACGCCAGATTGCAAATGCACATACCCTGTTCAATGTTGTCCTTACTGTTGCAACACTACCATTTACAGGCCTCTTCAGCCGGTTCATCAATAAAATCCTTCCACCGGAAACTGCACCGCCAAAAGAAGTTTTTAAAGTAAAATATCTTGACGAAAAAAATGTTCCTACCCCGGCTCTGGCACTGAACCTGGCAAAAAGCGAGGTAATTCGAATGGGTTATAACGTTTATGAAATGACAAGTGATATTATTATTCCGTTTTTTATGAAAGACGTTGTCATTTTAAAAAATATTGAATCAAAAGAGAAAAAGATTGATTTTCTACGTGAAGAGATCAATTCCTATATTATGAAAATAACGAGGCAGGATATTCCGGAAGAGAGGGTTCATGAAGCGTTCCAGATCATGTATACGGTAAAGGAATTTGAGCTAATGGCAGATATCATTTCCAAGAGCCTCATCAAAAAAGCATACAAATGGGCTGAAAAGCCGGTCGAATTTTCCGATGAAGGGAAAAGGGAGCTCCGGGAATACCATTCAAAAACTCAAAAACAGATCCGGAGGGCGATTGAAGTGTTTCGGGATGTAAACCTTGAAAAAGCTAGGATAATGAAGCAGAAGTACAAAGAATACAGAACCCTGGCAATTGAACTGGAAAGACAACATTACAGCAGATTGAAAGATGCAGTGCTTGAATCTGTTGCAAGCAGTGAGACCCATCTGGAATTGATCAGCAGCCTGAAAGTGATCCTCAGTCATGCTACCAATATTGCCCGGATATTGCTGGAATGGACAGTCCCAACACGGCAGGATATTCCGGATCAGGAACCGGATCAATAATTGATCAGTAAACGGAGTGTAAGATGCCTGTATGAAAGCCTGGTATTCATCTGACCGTTTCCAGAAAATCAAACCAGGTTTTATATCTTCTTTTCTGGTTTTGCAGTCCTTTTATTCCATGTCCCTGACCTTCAAATTCAACCAGGTTAAACTCCTTGTCGTATTTAGCCAGGCTATCGGCCATCTGCCGGCTTCCTTCAATAGGTACCCTGCTGTCATTGGTCCCGTGAGTTAATAGCAGTTTACCTGTAGCTTTACCCGCATGGAATATAGGGGATCTGTCATTCAATTTATCCTGTTCGGTTACAGGATCACCAGCTTCCAGAATAACCCAGTCGGGAATATTGCAATGCTGATAAAAATGAATTATATCGGAAAAACCGGCATGACTGATCCCAAAACCCCAATCAAAATGTGCCTTAATGCCATTAACCTCACCGGGAAATGTTAATAACCTCATTGTGGCATAACCTCCATGACTGGCACCAAAGACACCAATCCGGGAAGGTGGTATCCCCAGTTCATTGGAGATGTATTCCCCGGCATATATGATATCGATAATCTCATTACCGCCAAGGTCTTTATCGTTAAGAGAAGAAAATTCCCGGCCAAAGCCATTACTACCCCTGGGGGAGGGGCTTAACACATAAATCCCTGCCTCTGCAAGGATCTGTATCTGAGTGCTGAAATAATTTCCACCGCCATAAAAAGATTCGATCATGACCATGTCTTCTCCAGATGGTAACGGGTTCACCGGATGATATAAAAAAGCATGCAGCATTCTTGGTTCACCTGTCTCAGGATCAAGGTCAAATGTTGGATATTCAATTTTTTCAACTTTTGAATGAATGATCTGGTTTTTATATTCGCCGGGAAGATCCAGGATACTGACAAATGAAAACCGGTTCAATGTAACTTCCAGTTCATCAATCCTGAAGAACTGGCTGGCCGAAGTGCCGGAAACCAGCAGCCTGTTCCCTTCGGAATCATATATACCAAGGTTTATATCTATTTTCTGCTGATTCACTATCTCCCCTGTTTCGGAATCAATAAGAAACATCTCGTTTTCTATTGGATTGCTTACTATGGCAAAAATGTATTTTTCCCCGTCGATGGTAATCATTTCAAATGGGCTCAGATCCATATCAAAATTGGTAAGCATTTTCGATTCGGCCGTTCTTATATTACAGGAATAGAGGTTCAGGAATCCGTTTTCATTGGAGAGATAGACAAACTCTTCGTTGTTAAGCCACTCTTTGTAAGGAGCAGGGAAACTGCGTGGTTTTCCCAGGTCTGTAAGTAAGATCCACTCCCCACTGCTAAAATCAACGTATACCAGGTTGCCGTATGTACGGTCAGCATTTTTCAGAACGGCACAAACCACACCCTTTCCTTCCGGTTGCCAGCTTACATCTGTCCATGTAAAACGGTAATCCGGATTATCCCGGATTATCAGCTCCTCTTCCATATTGCTCAGGTCAAGCACCCTCAACTCTCCCAGCCGGTTTTCCTTATCACCCAGTCTCGCAATAAAAGCCACCTTACTCTGTTCTCTGTTCCACCTGGCTCCAAAAATATATGGGACATCCGTTAGTTTTTTAATTTCCCCATTATCCGGGTCCAGTCTGAAAAGGTTGATCACTTCATCATTTTCTTCATCACCCAGCCAATACAGGGAACCATCCTGTTTACGGAATTCCATACCCCAAACATTCCGGGTCGAGAAATCAATATCGGATATTAAGGTACCACTTTCCAAATCTAGATGACCATCCAGATCTACCTGCTTCAACATGGTAATGGTATCCTGATGGTAGTAGAACAATTTACCTGCCTTATAGAACGGGGTAAAGCCACTATAGGGAAATCCTTCAAAATAGGGTGTAAGATCAATCTCCCTGCTTTTGAATTTAACCCAATTGTGGTTTTCGGTAACCTTTGTACTACAACTACTTAAAATGACTGCCATGCAAATGAATGAAAAACTGTACGGAATTTTTTTCATAATGTCTACGATTTTATCCTATTTCAATGTCGGGTTATACGGGATATTAAAGGTAAAATATTCCTCCCAATTTTACTACCTTTAAAATGATTTGAAATTTATCTATTATGGTAGACCTCAGAAGCGATACAGTAACACGACCTACTCCGGGTATGCTCGAAGCCATTGTATCAGCCGAAGTTGGAGACGATGTGTTTGGAGACGATCCGACGGTACATCTTCTGGAGGAAAAAATGGCCGGTCTATTTGGTATGGAGGCGGCTATATTTTGCCCATCAGGGACGATGACGAATCAGATTGCTGTCAAGGTACATACTGAACCGGGTCATGAGGTTATTTGTGATGAGTCCTCTCATATCTATCGCTATGAAGGAGGAGGCATCGCCTTTAATTCCGGTGTTTCGGTCAGGCTTATACATGGTGATCGCGGAAGAATAACATCAAAGGATATACAGGATAATATTAATGCAAATGATGTTCATCAACCGGTAACATCCATGGTTTCAATTGAAAACACATGCAATAAGGGTGGAGGATCGGTATATGATTTCTCAGCCATAGAAGGCATCAGGAAAGTTTGTACCCGGGATGGTTTAATGCTTCATCTTGACGGAGCAAGGTTGTTTAATGCGATTGTTAAAACCGGAGCTCATCCGGTATCCTTCGGGAAAATATGTGACAGCATTTCCATTTGCCTGTCAAAAGGATTGGGAGCTCCGGTAGGTTCTGTATTGATTGGGAAAAAAGAATTTATCACAAAAGCCCGCCGGATCAGGAAAGTAATGGGCGGTGCGATGAGGCAGGCCGGTTACCTCGCTGCTGCAGGAATATATGCCACTGAAAACCATGTGGACAGACTGAAAGATGACCATACCCGTGCACATGAGATAGAGGAGGTTCTCGGCACAATGCCATATGTACAGGAGATCTGGCCGGTTGAGACCAATATCATTGTTTTTAAACTGATATCATCCTTTAAACAGGAGGTATTTATTAATAAACTGGCAGAGAAAGAGGTCCTGGTCGTTGGTTTCGGGCCCCAGACAATCCGGATGGTTACCCATCTCGATATTCATGATCAGGATGTGGAACACCTTAGAACCGTTTTGAAGAAACTGTAACCCTTCAAACCCCTTATGGAAAATATTCATGCCATAATCTGGGATTGGAACGGAACCCTGCTTAACGATATCGACATTTGTATCGAGACCATAAACTATTCATTGACAAAAAGGAATCTTCCCCCACTTAATAAGGATAAATACAGGGAGATTTTTACATTCCCGGTAATGAATTATTATGAAAAGGCAGGATTTGACTTTTCAAAAGATTCATTTGATGACCTTTCCGTTGAATTTCTCGATCTATACCTGGAAAAGATGAAGGATTGTGAGTTATTCTGCAATGCAGAATCTGTAATCATGGAACTGGACCAAATGGGTTATGACCAGTTCATCCTTTCTGCAATGGAGCAGGAATCATTAATTAAATCCATCCGCCAATTCGGGATTGAAAAATATTTCAGGATGATCAAGGGAATTGATGATATTTATGCACACGGAAAGCTTGATAATGGGAAGGAACTGGTTATTGAATCAGGATTTGATCCTCTGAATATCTGCCTGATCGGAGACACTCTTCATGATCTTGAAGTAGCCCGTCAGGTGGGATGCCAATGCCTTTTGATTGCAGCCGGACATCAGTCGTATGAGAGATTGAGGAAGTATTATTCATTAATAATCAAAGACATAAAGGATGTAGTAACTCTGTGTGATCCTGTAGATCAAAAAAGAGTACACTGAAAATTCCCAACAAATGAAATATTTGGCATCAAATTTGCAGCTTAAATAGCAACAGGCAATCTTAACTATATACTTGGAAAATATTTTCAGGGCAGCCAGGTGAAAACCTGGCTTCATTTTTTATTCACGGGTTATCTTATCACTGGATTCAGGATAGGATCCATTCTCTCAGAATGTTTTAAATCCAATGATATCACGGACTTCCTTAATTGTCTTCGAAGCACTGGCTCTCGCTTTTTCAGCACCTTCCCTTATTACCTTTCCCAGATAGGTTTTATCCTTATGGATCGTCAGGATTTTATCTCGTATGGGGGAAGTAAAACGAATGATGTCTTCCGCCAGTTGTTTTTTCATTTCACCATACCTTATAGTACAATTGTTGTATTTCTCCAAGAAAAAATCAATGGTATCGGTATCAGAAACAACCTTCATAAGGGTAAACAAATTATGAACCGGTTCGCTCATATTCTGGTTTTCCTCCGTAGGGCCGATATCCGTCACGGCACGCATTACTTTTTTCCGGATTGAATCGGCATCTTCGGCAAGAAAAATTCCGTTACCTTCAGATTTCCCCATTTTTCCTGATCCATCCAACCCCGGAATTTTTATCAGATCCTTTCCGAAATTGTATGGGACGGGTTCCGGGAAATATTCCACCTTGTACATATTATTGAACCGCTTGGCGAATTTCCTGGTCATTTCCAGGTTCTGCTCCTGGTCTTTGCCAACCGGTACCTTTGCAGCCTTATGAATAATTATATCAGCAGCCATCAGAACCGGATAGGTTAATAATCCTGCATTTACATTTTCCGGCTGTAATCTTACTTTTTCCTTGAAAGTGGTTGTCCGTTCCAATTCTCCGATATAGGCATTCATGTTAAGTAAAAGGTATAACTCAGCTACTTCAGGAAGGTCACTTTGTAGGTATACCGTTGCAACTTCGGGATCAATCCCACATGCCAGATATTCGGATAGAACCTGTCTGACATTTCCCTGCAGATCTTCCGGGGTGGGGTGCGTTGTTAACGAATGATAATCGGCAATAAAGAAAAAACAGTGGTTCTCATGCTGCATTTTCAAAAAATTCCTGATCGCACCAAAATAATTACCGAGGTGAAGATTCCCGGTTGATCTTATTCCACTTACTACGATATCCATTCTAAACTAAAAGGATTTAAGGTATATTTTCTGGCGACGGTATGAAAGATCCGTCTCTTTCAGTGCAAAGCTAGAAAATGTTAGCCAAAATTAGCATTTTTCAATCATTTTGAAATATTACCTTTGTACCGGTTCGCTTATTATATTTTCAAACCCATGGAATCAACACGGCAGAAAAAAGTTGCCAGGTCAATTCAAAAAGAATTGGGAAGTTTTTTTCAACGGCAGGGTTCAGGCATTTTCCCGGGCAAAATGATTACGGTTACAGTCGTAAGAATCAGTCCGGATTTGTCTCAGGCAAAAGTCTATCTCAGTATTTTTCCTTCCGGAAATAGCCGGGAGATCCTGAAATCAATTTCTGAAAAGGGTAAAACCATCCGGCATGAATTGGGGAACAACCTCCGGAACCAGTTACGTATTATACCCGAACTTTCATTCTTTTTAGACGATAGCCTTGATTATGTTCAAAATATTGAGGATTTGTTGAAATCATAACATTTTTACATGCACAAGATGGATGTAAATCCAGATTCATGAACCATTAATCATAGCCAAATTATATTTCAAAATGCGGTATGATCCTATAAAAGACAGTCTTGACAAGGTGTTCAGCCGTTCCGTTTTCAGCAGGAAACTTTTTTATTTTTTACTGGATCTGCTTCTTTTGCGTGCCTGGTACATAAGAAAAGAGCTGCGGAAATTCAGATCCCGTTCCGGTGATATTGCAGAAATATTGGATGCGGGAGCAGGATTTGGCCAGTACAGCTATTTTATGTCACGCCTGTCAGATAACTGGAAAATAACCGCCGTTGAAATAAAATCCAAACAGGTAAATGAGTGTAATTTATTCTTTTCAAAGATTTTTCATAAACCACACGTGGTTTTCGAAGAAGCCGATTTGGTTACCTACCGGAAAGCTGAAACATATGACCTGATTCTTTGTGTGGATGTAATGGAACATATCCGGGAAGATGCCCTGGTCTTCGAAAATTTTTATTTATCACTCAAACCGGGTGGTTTACTGCTCATTTCGACTCCTTCCGACCAGGGAGGCTCGGACGTCCATCATGACAATGAGGTGTCTTTTGTTGAAGAACATGTCAGGAATGGATACGGTATGAATGAATTGGATGGAAAACTACGTGATGCCGGATTCAGGATCATTGAGTCGAAATATTCATACGGCCTTGCAGGAAAAATATCCTGGAAATTTTCCTTGAAATATCCTATAATGTTACTGAATACTGCTAAAATATTTTTCATAATCTTACCATTCTATTACCTGGTTACTTTCCCGTTTTCACTTCTGTTAAATTTACTAGATGTTAATAAAAAACAAAAAACTGGCTCAGGATTGATTGTAAAAGCCTGGAAATAGTTTTACTTTTGCCGAAATTTCACTACATGACATTGGAAAGTCTCTGTAGTTTAATGACAGAATGTCCTGCCCACACCGGGCAGGGTGGTGCCGGTTAAAGTCCTGGTCAGAGACTTTCCTCTTACCTTATTCCATATTCATATCCTGTTCCTGAACGGGGTCCACTGTTGTTAATGTTGTTTCACCGGACTTCCTATGAACAATTCCGGCTAAAAAATTCTTAACTTTGTTTAAAAACAAGACATTTTATCACTTTGAATTTCCCGTTTTACATAGCCAGAAGGTACATTTTCGCAAAAAAATCCAGGAATGCAATTAACATCATATCTGCCATTTCGGTCGTTGGTGTTGCAACGGGAACCATGGCTCTTA
>CP070687.1:2206415-2211898 GCA_020353115.1 Bacteroidales bacterium | reverse complement strand
AGTAATTCGCATGAAGAGGTATGGAATAATTGTTTAAAGATCATCAAGGACAACGTTCCATCCATAAGTTTTAGAACCTGGTTCGAGCCTATCGTTCCTGTAAAACTTGAAAAAGGTATTTTAACCATACAAGTTCCAAGCCCTTTCTTCTATGAGTATTTGGAGGAGCAATATATTGATATTCTCCGTAAGACTTTAAGGAAGGAGCTTGGTGGTGATGCGAAGCTTGAGTATAGTGTGGTCATGGAAAACAGTGTTCACACGGATGCCAAACCCTATACCGTAAAATTCCCGACTAAGAATAAATCCGAGCTCAGAAACCGACCGCTTTCCATTCCACTTGAAACGGAACAGAAAACCATTAAGAATCCTTTTGTCATCCCCGGAATTAAGAAATTGCATGTTGATCCGAGATTGAATCCCGATAATTCATTTACCAATTTTGTGGAAGGGGAATGCAATCGTCTTGCCCGCTCTGCAGGCTATGCCGTTGGCAACAAACCGGGTGGCACGGCTTTTAATCCGTTGCTTATTTACGGTGATTCGGGACTCGGGAAAACTCATCTTGCGCAGGCAATCGGTATCCTCGTAAAGGAGCAATTTCCTGAAAAAACAGTTTTATACGTTAATGCCAATAAATTCCAGACGCAGTTTGTTGAATCGATACGTAACAATAATAAAAATGATTTCCTCCATTTTTACCAGATGATTGATGTATTGATCCTCGATGATGTACATGAATTTGCAGGTAAGGAAAAGACCCAGGATACATTTTTTCACATATTCAATCATTTGCACCAGTCTGGCAAACAACTGATATTAACATCCGATAAGCCTCCGGTCGAACTTCAGGGAATGGAACAGAGGTTGCTCTCAAGGTTCAAATGGGGATTATCGGCAGATCTGCAACCGCCCGATTTTGAAACCAGGATTGCAATTCTCCAGAAAAAGATATACAATGATGGTATTGAAATGCCCGATGAAGTTCTCGAGTACATTGCCACCCACATAACGGTTAATATCAGGGAACTCGAAGGTGCACTTATATCCCTGCTGGCACAGTCAACCTTAAACAAAAAGGAGATTACCCTTGAACTGGCCAAGCAGATGATCGACAAACTGATCAAAAACACAAAACGGGAAATATCGATTGATTACATCCAGAAGATCGTATGTGACTATTTCAATATTCCTATCGATCTTATGCAAAGCAAGACAAGGAAGCGTGAGATCGTACAAGCCAGACAGGTTGCCATGTTCTTTTCCAAGAGCCTTACCAAATCCTCTCTTGCTACCATTGGTTCCCAGATCGGAGGAAAAGATCATGCCACAGTCCTTCATGCCTGTAAAACGGTGAATAACCTGATTGATACCGATAAACGGTTCAGAAACCAGATTGATGAAATTGAAAAGAAACTAAAGATCTAGGACTTACCGGCACAATCTTTAGTTCAGGTCTCCAGTAATGGAGGCCTTTTTTCTTTATGAATTACCTTGTTTTACCCTGAAAAAACTTTACTTTTAACTTAATGATCAAAGAGACAAAACAACAGTTACAAATCAACTTTATATAAAACAAGTCTGACAATGAAAAAAAAAGTCCTTCCCATGTTATTACCAATTTTGGTAGTTTTTTTCTTCTATTCCCCTGATCTGTTTTCACAGAAGAAAAACTTCACCTATGATCAGGTATTTTCTTTCAGGGGTATACGATCCGGGACACCTCTCCCCAGGATAACGGTATGGATTGACGACAATCACTACCTTGAAAGCAAAAGAGATGACGGTCGTCAAATTGTTATGAAAGTAAATGCGGCAAATGGAGAATCATCCCTTTACCTCGATTATGAAGAACTAAATAAAAAGCTTCCCGAAGGATTTACGTTGCAAAGAAGTGAAGCCCGGACTGAGGATTTGAATCATTTTATTTTCCGGAAGGAAAATAACCTTTATTATTTCAATCTGACCAAAGAAGTATTCAAGCAGATCACCGGTTCTGAATCTGAAGAGATGAATGTCACTTTTTCACCCGACGCAAAAAAAATAGCCTATACCAGGGAACATGATCTCTATTTTGCAGATCTCACAACCGGGAAAGAGACCCGGCTAACCTATGATGCAACCGATCGCATCTATAATGGTTGGGCATCCTGGGTTTACTATGAAGAGATCCTGGGACGCGGATCACGGTACCGTGCCTTCTGGTGGGCTCCGGACAGCAAAAAAATTGCCTATCTCCGGTTTGATGACAATCCCGTTCCTGAATTTACGTTGGTAAGCGCAGATGGTATTCACGGTGAAGTTGAAGTCACTCCGTATCCCAAACCGGGTGATCCGAATCCGGGAGTCAGGCTCGGGGTCGTTCACGTTGAAACCGGAAAGACGGTCTGGATGGATACCAATGAAGGGGAAGACCGGTATATAGCATGGCCTTTCTGGACCAGGAATTCAGATCAATTGATATACCAGTATATGCCAAGGGACCAGGATGAAATCACACTTTTTTCAGCAGACCCTTCTTCCGGAGAGAAAAGAGAGATATATACCGAAAAACAGAAATCGTGGGTGGAGTTTTTTGAAGATCTCTACTTTTTCGAAGATGGCAGCGGATTTCTCCTGAGAAGCGATTTAAACGGATGGAGGAATCTCTATTATTATGATATGAGCGGAAAACTGATTAGCAGGGTAACCGATCTCGACTGGCGGGTCACAGGGATTTCACGTGTGGTTGAAAAGACAAAAACCGTATTTTTTACGGGGACAGGTGGGGAATCAACAGAAAACCACCTTTTCAGCATTAACCTGAATGGAAAAGGATTGAAAAAATTAACTTCCGAATCCGGTTCACACAGGGTTTCGGTTTCTCCCGGTGGAAAATATTTCCGGGATACCTACAGTAATATTGATACACCCGCAAAGATGGTATTATATTCAGGGAAGGGGAAATTCATACGGCTTCTTGGCGATTCCAGGTCGGAAGAACTGGATGAATATAATCTTGGGAAGGCAGAACTCTTCACCATTCCCACATCAGATGGTTATGAATTACCTGCCATCTGGACACTTCCCCCGGATTTCGATGAATCGAAGAAGTACCCCGTCATATTCGCCATATACGGCGGGCCAAACGCACAATCCGTCCGGAACAGCAGTGCTCTCTCCCTCAGAAACCACTTTTTTGCTCAACAAGGAATAATAACCATTTCCGTAGATCACAGGGGATCGGGACATTTGGGAAAATCCGGTGTTGAACTCATGCACAGGTGCCTTGGCATGTGGGAAACCCACGATTATATTGAAGCTGCGAAATGGCTGAGGGGAAAACCGTTCATCGATACAACCCGTATAGGAATAACAGGCAGCAGCTATGGTGGTTACATGACTCTAATGGCTTTAACCGCCGGAGCTGACTATTTTACCCATGGGCAGGCAGGATCTGCCGTTACCGACTGGAAATTATATGATAACGTTTATACGGAACGATATATGGATACACCTGACCAAAATCCCGAAGGGTATGAATACGGTTCGGTAATGACCCATATCGATAAATACAAAGGTTTTGTTCTCATAACTCATGGGGATATGGATGACAACGTTCATATGCAGAACATCATACAGCTAATAGCAAAAATGCAGGAACTTAACAAGGATTTCGAACTCATGATCTATCCGGGAGGGAGGCATGGCTGGGGAGGACCGCAAAGGGAGCACTCAACCAGGGAATCCGTTCAATTCTGGTTCCGTCATTTTCTTGGGAAGGAACTGGATGAATAATCCCGGGAGTAAAATGGTTATTGTCCGAATTTCCTCTTTACGCCCATCGCAGGATTTATGGTAATGAATACCTGAAACCCGTTTAAAATCTCCGTTGGCATAAATTACCGAATGATGTTAAAGGAAAAGAGAGACAGAATACTTAATATTGCCGAATCTTACAGGGACTATACAGCTTCCATCCTTTCAAGGCTTGTCCGGATACCGTCGCTGAGCGGCCGTGAGGAAGCAATGATGTCCGAGTTGAAACGTCTGTTTTCGGATGCCGGGATAAAAAATATTCACACGGATGGTCTTGGAAATCTTATAGGAAAGACCGGACATGGTGAAAAAATCCTGGCTTTCGATGGTCATATGGATACGGTTGATACCGGTATTGCTGACAACTGGATTTTTGATCCTTTTTCCGGCAGGATAGATAATGGATTTGTACTGGGCCGAGGCAGTGTGGACCAGAAGGGCGGGCTTGCATCTATGATTACAGCCGCCAGGATCCTGGATGAAACCGGAATCCCTGATTACCTTACAGTATATTTTATCGGTTCTGTCATGGAAGAGGACTGTGACGGCCTGTGCTGGAAATACATTATCGAGAAAGACCGGATTCGTCCTCATGCTGTTATACTAACCGAGCCAACAAATCTTACTATTGCACGAGGTCAGCGTGGCAGGATGGAAATTGAAATCGAATTTACAGGCATCTCTTCACACGGTTCTGCCCCGGAACATGGTAAAAATGCAATCTACCTGGCATCAGATGCTGCACTTAAAATTCGTGATCTGAACGGAAGCCTGGGGAATCATGATTTCCTGGGAAAAGGAAGCATTGCCGTAACGAGGATTAAATCAGACAGCCCGGCACTTTGCGCCATCCCGGATTATGCATCCATTTATATTGACCGCAGACTAACCCTTGGTGAAACACGTGAATCTGCCATAGCCGAACTTGAGAATGTATTTCAGGATCCCCGTGTAAAAATCACCGTACCCTATTATCAGGGATTGAGTTATACCGGTATGTCATATGGAATGGAAAAGTATTACCCGACATGGATCATGCCTGAAGATCACAAAGCAATTCAGATGGGCACAGATGTGTATAATGAACTTTTTAATTCAGAACCCGTAGTCGGCAAATGGTTGTTCTCCACCAATGCCATCTCGATTAAAGGTATATATGACATTCCTGTACTCGGGTTTGGTCCCGGGGAAGAATCACTGGCACATGCACCGAATGAAAAGGTTTCCATTGACCAGTTGGTCAAAGCATCTGCATTTTATGCTGCCTTTGCTCTGGGTTTTCAATTATGAAGCAATGCCTGGTTTATTACTTACGAACGTTCTTTATTACCTCAATTTTCTTCGATGAGGGAGTAACGGACAAACCGCCCAAACCTGTACAACGCAGGTTCCTCGGAAGGGATCTTCCTGCTTTATCCATTGCCATGATGACTTCATCCAGAGGAATTACCGGATCCATTCCTGCCAGCGACATATTTGCCGATGCAAGTGCATTTAGGGAAGCCTGAATATTTTTGCCGAGGCACGGGACTTCAACCCGATTGGCAACCGGATCACACGCCAATCCGATAATATTCTGCAAAGCCATTGATGCTGCAGCAAGTCCCTGGTGGATTGTACCACCCATCATCTGGACTATCCCACCGGCAGCCATACCTGATGCAGATCCCGTTTCCGCCTGACAT
>CP070687.1:2203052-2206315 GCA_020353115.1 Bacteroidales bacterium | reverse complement strand
CCGGTTTCCTGCATGAAAATAGTACCGAGAACATTAAAGTCCCAGTTATTATAATAATAAAATGTGCCAGGAGGATGAGTGCCCCTTTCGGGTCTTGAATCCTTCATGTCACTGGTTTCCTGGCCTGAAGGGATGTACACCCCTGATCTGGAGGTTAGCAAATCCTTTATGGTTGCTGATTTTTCACTTTCGGTTAGAGAAACTATATCTTTAATATTCAGATCACTGAGTGATTTGCCTAAATCGATTGTTCCTTTCTCGACATGTATTCCATATAATGAATTCAGAATGCTTTTTCGGATGGAGTGGCACTTAAAACGTCTCCAATACTCTCCATAAGCAGAGACCACTTTCCCGTCATATATTAGCATCATTGACGCAGCGTTGGAACTGCGGAAGGTTTTCTCCAGAATATTGGAAGACCATCCGGCATCTTCAGGAGTTTCATATCTGGTCCAGGTTTCACCGATAATCTGTCCCGAAGACAAAATAGAAAGGAATTGCAGCAAAATGAATTGAAAAAGGAAAGGTTTCATTGGCTATATCATTCTGTAAATGAAAATGGTTGTTCCACGGTATATTCCCCGGTGAGTTCATTTGTGAGTATTTCGTTCAGAGGTTTGAGGGGAGTACCGGGGAACAACCAACACTATTACACTGGACTGCCAACCGGTTTACCAACGGTTATGCTGGGTTAAGCCATCCTCGGTCATGATCCACATTTTTCCAACCATATCAAAGTCCCATATGTTTTCAACATTCTCGATGTCGTAGATAATCTCATCCATTTCTTCACCGATATATACTGACTTCCCTTCGGGTACCAATAGCGTTATTCTTATCTCAGGGATGCGCCATTTTTCGCCTTCCGGCAGGCTGAAAAACTGATCAAGCTGCAGAAGGGAATCCTGTTGTTCCCAGTAATAGTTTATCATTTGCGCATTTTCTGCGGCCAGCCTGCGCGATTTCCCCTGGGATCTCCGTTCGATTTCCAGGCTGGATTTATCGTTGTCGCTCATTTCAATATCAAATGTCGGTTTGCTGTAAAACTTATCCTCCACGCGACTTACGATTATTTCCGTACCCTCAAGTTCGAAATGGAGGTCATTATTTTGTCCCAATTCGGGATAGTTTTCATTGAGCCGGAGGTAGATTGTATCCACTCTTAAACCTGTTAAAGGATACCTGTTGGTAAGAGTAGCATGGTCGGAATAATTCACACCTTCAACAAGGGTCAATACAAATATACTGGCAGCACTCAAGAACCATAATATAAATGCCATAAGCCCTATCATTTTATCATTTGCTTTAAATCTGAAGATCAGTTTTATTCCACCATAAATCAGTGCAAGCAGGGGAATACATACGGTCAGTATCAGAGCAGTAAGGATGAAGGGTACATTCCCGGGTTCAACAAACATATGAAGAAAATCGGGGAAATAGAAGAACTCGATGTCGAACAGGGTCGGAATGAAAAATGTATGCTTAAAAAAGAATACTCCGACAAATCCGATCAGCACCGAAAAACCGGCAAGAATAAATGCAACACCGATAATAATGAGTATGATCTTAATAAACGCCAAAAGAATACTGCCGATAAGATCAGCCACATCGTTTATGGCATTCCGGGTTCTGCTGTACCCTTTACTCTTTTTAACTTTTTTCAGGTTGTCCTTAACTTGTTCATATTCTTCCTTGACGGATTTTTCAATGTTCTTAATGGTGATATTTTCTCCTCTCATTTCCAGTTTCTGGGTATGAGTTTCAGCCCTTGGCACTACGATCCACAGGATAAGATAGATCAGAACACCGCTCAGGTATCCGAGGGTCAGGATAATGAATATGATCCGGAACCAGATCGGATCGATACTGAAATAGGCGCCCAATCCTCCACAAACGCCTCCCAGTACCGCATCGCCGGGATCCCTGTATAATCGTCTGGGTGATCTGCGATAATAGGTTCTTTTTTGCTTTGTTTCTTCCTGGAATTCTTCCCCGTTCAGATATTCCTCCGGTTTCCCCATTATCCCTATCATTTCCTGAACATCTTTCAGGTTTATGACCTCTTTTTTATGTTCGCTGATCTTTGCCTGGAAAATTTCGGCTATCCTGGATTCGATATCATTGATGATCTCTTCTCCCTCTTCCAGGTCCTTGAATTCTGCAGAAATGGCATGCAGATACTCTTTTAACGCTTCATATGCATCTTCATCAATATTGAAGACCAGTCCGGCCAGGTTTATTTTGATTGATTTTTTCATTTTATTTAGGCTTTTGACTGTTTTTTATTCTGGATTAACTTTACTGCCTCTACCAGCTCCTTCCATGATGAATTCAGTTCTTCGAGAAATTCCTTGCCGGTATCGGTTAATTCATAATATTTTCTTGGCGGGCCCTGGGTGGATTCTTCCCAGCGGTAACTTAACAGACCCGAGTTCTTCTGTCGTGTCAGCAAGGGATAAAGTGTGCCTTCAACGACAATTACTTTCGCCTCTTTCAATTCCTTAATAATATCAGAAGCATAACAGGAATTTTTGGATAATATTGAGAGTATACAATATTCCAGAACACCTTTCCTCATCTGTGCTTTTGCGTTTTCAACGTTCATGTTGGTAATTTTATTTAACTGTTTTATACTGTTGTTTAACAACTATCCGTCTCAAAGATTCATTTTCTTCTTGAAGTTTTGAAACTCCTCCTTTACCGCTTTGCCGATATTGGATATAGTAACGGGTTCTCCCCGCATTTCAAGTTTTTGAGCCGTGGTTTTAGCTTCGGGAATTACAATCCATAATATCAGGTAAATAATAGCTCCGGATAGAAAGATCAAGGTAGCAACTGCAAATATGATCCGGATTATCAGGGGATCAATGCGCCAGTAAGCACCCATTCCGCCACAGACACCACCAAGAATCCTGTTATCCGGATCACGGTATATTCTACGGTAGCTGCTGGGTCCGAATTTTTCCCTGCTCCCTTTTCCGGATGAATCCATAGGATCACCGATCTCCTCCGGTTGTCCCATTATATCAATGATCTCCTCAACATCACTGATTACTATAACCTGTTTGTATTCGGTAATCCTTTCTTTAAAAAGTTCGGCTATCCTGCTTTCAATATCAGAAATGATCTCCTTGCCCTCCTTCTCATCAGCAAAGTGACTTTCAATCAAATCAAGATACTTCTTCAGGAGATTATATGCATCATCATCAATGTTGAAAACAGAACCACTTAAATTAATACTTAACGTTCTTTTCATCATT
>CP070687.1:2200378-2202952 GCA_020353115.1 Bacteroidales bacterium | reverse complement strand
AGCCTCCCAGGGGCAGCCATCCAATCCCGTATTCGGTCACTCCCTTCTTGAACTTGAAAATGGAGAACCAGGGATCA
This sequence comes from Bacteroidales bacterium, assembly GCA_020353115.1. Classification (GTDB taxonomy): domain Bacteria; phylum Bacteroidota; class Bacteroidia; order Bacteroidales; family VadinHA17. Next base: position 2,202,875 of record CP070687.1, on the reverse strand, counting down.
AAAAACAGGTAAAACTTTTCCACCCTGGTCCTGAAGATCCTGGCAAAAATAAAATGCCCGGATTCATGCAGGATCACCAAAATGGAAAGGCTCAGCAAAAATTGCAATATTTTTATTAACACCTCCATCGGAAATCTTTCTTCGCTATGGTAATATTATTCGTTTTTGTAACCGGGGACAAAAGTATATTATTTTATCAGAGATTCTGCAATTTTCCTGCTTTCCTGGTCGGTATTTTTATAATCTTCAAGGCCCGGATTCCCGATAAACATGCATTTATTCATGGTTTCCTCAATGATTTCCGGCATTGCAAGAAAGCGGATCCTGTCTGATAAAAATGCCTCAACAGCTACTTCATTTGCCGCATTCAGCACGCACGGCATATTGCCTCCCTTTTTCATCGCTTCAAACGAGAGTGCAAGATTACGAAATTTTTTTGTATCTGCCTTCTCAAATGTAAGGCTGGGATAATCGGTAAAGTTAAACCTTGTGAACGACGACTTCAGCCGGTTGGGAAAAGCCAGGGCGTAAAGGATTGGAAGTTTCATATCGGGTAATCCCATCTGTGCCTTCATCGATCCGTCGACAAACTGCACGAAGGAATGGATTATTGACTGCGGATGGACGACAACCTCAATCTGTTCGGGGCGAAGGTTGAATAACCACCTGGCTTCGATTGCCTCCAGGCCTTTGTTCATCAGGGATGCCGAATCGATGGTTATTTTTTCTCCCATATCCCAGTTGGGGTGATTCAACGCCTCTTCCCGGGTCACATTTTCCAGATCCGCCATGGAAAGATTCCTGAACGGTCCTCCGGATGCGGTAAGGTAGATTTTCTCAAGGCTCCCGGTATTCTCGCCAACCAGGCATTGAAAAATTGCGGAATGCTCCGAATCCACCGGCAGGATCATTGTATTATTCTCCTCTGCCAGTCGTGTAATATATTCACCAGCCACCACCAGGGTCTCCTTGTTTGCCAGTGCGATATCCTTTCCTGACTTAATGGCATTGACCGTCGGCTGTAATCCGCAAAATCCGACCAGGGCGGTCAGGACGATATCGATGGTATCCATTTCAACCACCTGGTTAAGGGCATCCTCCCCGGCATATACTTTCACCGGTAAACCCGCCAGGGCATCCCTCACCCTGTTATATTCGGATTGGTTCCCTATCACTACCGCCTTCGGAACATGCCGGAGTGCCTGCCGGATTAAAAGATCCGCATTCCGGTTTGCCGTAAGGACTTCCAGCCCAAATTCATCCTCATGTTCCTCGATCACCTGCAGTGCCTGGGAACCGATAGATCCTGTTGATCCTATGATGGCTATTCTTTTCAATTTCTTTTTTTTCAGGGAAAATCGATTATGGTTCAGTTCGGGGGCCTGTTTCACCTGCAGGTGTAGTCTGGTCAGAAAACAACATATTTTTCAGGATCCAGCGGTGTGCCGTTATACCACAATTCAAAGTGGAGGTGTGGACCGGTGGAGAAGAGTTCACCGGAATTCCCGATAATGGCAATGCTCTCTCCTGCTCTGACAAAGCTCCCGACCTCTTTGAGCAGTTCGGCATTATGTTTATAAACCGATACCAGGTTATTTTCATGCTGTATCTGGATGACATACCCCGTCTCCAGGGTCCATGAAGCCAGTATAATGGTCCCGTCCAGTGTTGCCGATACGACAGCGTTCGGCGAACCGACGACATCGGTGCCGAAATGATTTTCAATGGCATTGAACGAGCTGGTTACAATACCTTTCATGGGTGTGAAGAAATGCTGGTCAAGGGAGCTCTTCTCCGACTCTTCCGTCTCTTCTACCGAAAGGTTGTATAATTCCTCAACCTCGATCTGGTGTCGAAGCAGTGAATCTTCCAGGGAGGTGGCAAACGATATTTCGCCTATGGCAATATTGGTGTCCTGTTCGGGGTTGTAGCTGTTCGGCTCCTCTCCCGAGATGATACTGGAAAGGTTCTCGAAATACTGGTCTCTAATTCGCAGCTCGTTTTCGAGCGAATCGAGGCGGTAGGCATTCATGACGATATTGCGCCGCATATTGCCGTCAGGGTATCCCGGGATGAACTCACGCAGGTTGGTGAAAGCGATAAGCACGGTTGTCAGTGCAATAAGCAGTACTACAAGGGATCCTATAAGTAGGAATATATTCAGTTTGGACAACCGCATTTGCCATACTTCCTCAAAAGTACGATCGTTATAAATGATAAAACGATACCGGTATTTCCATTTGCTGATTTTCTTGCCTTTTTTCGCCATGATCTGGTCTCAGTTGCCTGTTTCTGCAAAGATAGTACAAATTAGTGACACTATCTTTTCATGAGCATCAGCGAAATGAAAAGATATAGTGGAACGTTTACCCGTCCGCTCAGGCAGGAATCCCGACACAAGGAGGGATCCGACACTATCTTTTCGTGAGCATCAGCGAAATGAAAAGATATAGTGGAACGAATCCCGACACAAGGAGGGATCCGACACTATCTTTTC
>CP070687.1:2192440-2200278 GCA_020353115.1 Bacteroidales bacterium | reverse complement strand
TTCTTACGGGAAGTTTCATCGAGGAGCAGGTGGTTTGGTATAACGATCATGAAAACCTGGGTATCCGCCTGGGAACCATTCCAATAGAGGATGTATTTTACGGAATGTCTCTGGTACTTTTAAACTATTACCTTACTGAAATCATCCGGAATATGGCAAAAAGAAAAGACATCCCGGAATGAAGGCTGCGGTTATCGGATCCGGTGTTGGTGGATTGGCCATTTCCATACGGCTGGCCCTGAAAGGTTATGAGGTTATCGTATATGAACAGAATAATCATGCAGGTGGAAAAATTTCTGAGATCAGGGCCAGAGGATACCGGTTTGATACGGGACCATCACTGTTTACCCTCCCGGAACTCACAAAAGAGCTTTTTGAAGCGGCGGGGAAGAAGGTGGAAGATTACCTCCCCTATATAAAACTCGATAACATCTGCACCTATTTTTATGAGGATGGAACGCAGATCCGGGCGGTCGGCAATCCCGAAAGATTTGCTTCAGAGGTGGAAGAGCAAACCGGAGAATCTTCCGGAAGGGTACTGAAGCATCTGAACCGGTGCAAAGAACTTTTCGACCTGACTGCCCGGATCTTCCTGTTCAATTCCCTTCATAAGGTCCGGACTTATCTTACGTGGCGTGTGTTAAAAGGAATACTTCAGTTTTATAAAGTGGATGCCTTTACCACAATGCATGAGCGAAACAGAATCCGGTTTAAGGATGAAAGGATTGTACAGCTGTTCGACAGGTATGCCACATATAATGGTTCGAATCCATATGCTGCACCGGCAACATTGAATGTCATCGCTCATATTGAGCACCGGCTGGGAGCCTTTTTCCCCACCAGGGGAATGCGGTCAGTAGCAGTTGCCCTGGAAAACCTGGCCAGAGATAGCGGTGTTTTATTTCAGTTTTCAAGTAAAGTAGGGAAAATTGTAGTGGAGAGTGGAAGAGCTGCCGGGTTAATGGTTCATAATGAGTACGTTCCCTGTGACCTTATCGTTTCCGATTGCGATATTCATTACCTGTACAATCATCTGCTGACCGGCTCAAAACAATTCAGGATAAGCGAAAAGAATCTGTCTTCCTCCGCACTGATCTTTTACTGGGGCTTAAAGGGCAAATTCAAATCCCTGGGGCTTCATAATATTCTGTTTTCAGGAAACTATGAGGCTGAATTTCAACATATTTTTGAGAAGAGATCTATTTATAACGATCCTACGGTTTATATCTTCATCAGTTCAAAGGTGGTGCCTGCCGATGCCCCGGACAAGGCTGAAAACTGGTTTGTGATGATCAACGTCCCTCCGGATACGGGACAGGATTGGGACCGTATAATTGCCGATACCCGTCAGTACATCATTAACAAAATCAACCGGATCCTTAAGACCCGGGTTGAAGATCTTATCGTATTTGAACAGGTAAGTTCCCCCCTGACAATAGGGAAAAGCACCTTGAGTTGCCGGGGAGCATTATATGGAGCCCATTCAAATTCCGTTTTTTCAGCATTTCTGCGCCATCCGTACAGGCATAAATCCATAAAAAACCTTTACTTTGTGGGAGGAAGTGTGCATCCTGGCGGTGGGATTCCGTTGTGTCTTGCCAGCGCAAAAATTGCAGACCGGGAAATCAAACCGGTTTGGACGAATGAACTTAAGGTACAGGAAAACAATAAGGCGTACCGAATAAGCAGTCAGAATTTACAAGAGTAGTGGCTAAACCTGTGGAGAACGACTTCCCCAGGCGTTTGCGCCTGGATGATAGTTTTAAACGTTCTGCCGGGTAAGGGATAAGCTATTCTGAGTGTGCCAAATTGACAATGATCCTCCAGTGAAGAATTAATTAGGTCAGATGCCATGTAATATGGTATAATTTGCGCCAGGGGGCCGAAGTGCCTGCTTGGTGAGTTCGAGGAACCATAAATTAAATAAAACAGAATTAAATGACTCCGAAAAATTTGCGACAAAAAACCAACCTGCTCATCGGTTTTCTGGTCCTCTTTTACACCGGTGGTTTATTACTGTTTATGGTCGAACCGTTAAGATCGTTATTCGTTATCCTTACTCCATTTTCACTTATCCTCTCATGCGGTGCAGTCCTGGCATTTCAGAAAGAGTGGTCCGGAAAGCTGATTATTGCATTTGTCATTGTTTTATTTTCAGCCCTGGTTATTGAAATAATAGGGGTTCGAACCGGTGTGTTGTTCGGGGAGTATGTATACGGAAGAACATTAGGAATAAAGATATCGGAAACGCCTATTCTAATCGGATTGAACTGGTTACTCCTGATCTACTGTACGGCATCGATTGTCAACTACCATTTTAAAAACAGAAACATAAGAATAATCCTTGGGTCGGTGCTCATGGTCGTTTATGATCTCATACTTGAGTATATAGCGCCGGTTACGGATATGTGGTCATGGGAAGCCCGGTATCCCGGCATCAGGAATTTCCTTATGTGGTTTCTGGTAGCCCTGGTTTTCCATGCTTTGTTTCAGATACTCGATCTCAAAATCGAAAACAAACCCGCCGGATATCTGTTTCTCATACAATTCCTCTTTTTTTGCGGAATCGGATTGTATTCGGTATTGACTGTGCAGGTTTAGAATCCATGGTGGTTCACTATAAACCTTACCCTGTCAATTCCGGGCAGGCTTTTGGCATCCAGATACTCGCAGCCCGGGTTTGAGGTGGCCTGCGAGGTTAATGCGACGGATCATTGACTGAAAGTTTTCAACACCCCCCTGACGTATCCTACAGATTCGGCTAATCCGGGCAGGGGATCGTCCTCATCTTTTTCATATTCAAAACTTGTAACTCCACGGTATCCCTTTTCGATCAGCATTTTAAGGTACCCGGGGATGTCGATCACCCCCCGGCCTATTTCAACCGTATTACCCGATGCGTTCGATGCATCCTCATCCTTAATGTGTACATCATGAAGGCGGTCAAAATACTTTGCGGTTTCTTCGATCGGATCCAGACCCAAACGCTGTGTATGCCCTATGTCTACACAAAGCCCGATTCTGGGATCCAGATCCTTTACCCTGGTATAAACACTTTCAGGACTGGGATATAATTCATCGCCCGGTCCGTGGTTATGAATGGCAAGTTTGATGTCGAAATCTCTTACTTTTTGGTTGCAGTAATCCAGGAGTTCATGAGAGGGTACTCCAATAATTACCCGGAGACCGGCAGCCTTTGCATAGTTGAATGCCTGGTCCGTTTCTCCGGCCGTTCGCATGTAAATTACTCCGGCACCATATAAATCGATTCCAGCTTCACGAATGCGGGCAGCAATACTCCTGATCTCTTCCGGCGTGGATTCCAGTGGCATATGCATGCTCTTCAGTGTGAGCTTGGTTATGCCCACCCTCCTTGTCATCTTAATGGTATCATCAAGACTGAACTTCCTGAAGGTATAAGATGCAATACCCAGGTCAAAAGGGATAATGTCTGATGAATCTTCAAAGACAGAATAAAATTCTTCGGACCGTGGTACGGTTGTCAGGGAGATCATCAGACCCAGTCCTGACAGTTTTACAAAGTTACGACGGGTGTACTCCATTTATGAAATATTTAAAACAACAATTGGTTTGAAGAAGCTTGTTGAAGTTACGGAATTTCCGTGAAAAACAAGATCCTGATATTTGTAATTTCGACAGGAATCGGCAATCCGGATTGAGTTGCCCTGTCCCGTCTGACCGATTTGCTGGTCTGACGGAACAGTAGATGATATCTTTTCACATCTGTACCTATTAACTCTCGGGGTGACACTTGATTTCACACTCGAAATCACCCCGGGAATATTTCCTTTAACGGTCAAACTGAACCGACTCACCGGGTAACTCGGGCTATGCCCGTGAGTATTTACTTTGGCCGGTTATTTTGAATTTATATATTTTTATTTGGATTAAATAAAAATATGTCTATCTTTGTTTCCAGAAAACAATATGTTTGTTAGTTACAAAGGCATTTTTATAATACTATTATTCAGGCACATTGGATCTTTTTAACCGATTTTATAGATTTAAAAGTTTAGTCTATAGCAGATTAGAAATATTGAATGACCGCAACGGGCTGCCAAATGTTGCAGGATTTGTTATCATGCTCCTAATTCTTGCACTGATATGTTTTTTCCAATGTGTCATGATCCAGATGTAAATTCTCAATGTTTCTAATCATCTGCTTTTCTCAGCCGGTCCAGAAGGGACCAACCTCTTTTCCCAAGGCTCAACATATCTAGCGTAGTATACCTTTTACCCTGATTGCTTGACTTAAATCGTTTATATGCATAACTTTGCAATGTCTGCAGTGAATTCCACGAAAAAGTCATGGATTCGGGAAGAATCAGGATCATTCTGTTTTTCTTTTGCAGTCTCCCGTTGCTTTATGGGTGCTACTATCCGGTAGTCCTTACCGGGGAAAATATAGAAACCGTAGAACCGGAGGATAATGTTATTTCCTATACCCTGAAAAATGGAAGAGAATTCGTTATTGATCAAAATATGACAAGAACAAGTATGGTTTATGTTCAAAATGACACATTGATAATTAGAAGCAGGGTTGAATATTATGACAGGCAAAGGTTTCAGTTTTTTGTCCAGAGAATCCCGGTTAAAGATATAAGTAGCATTGAGATACAGCGGCTGGACAATCCTCGTTCCACGTATTATGGGATCATCGCAGGTTTGGTTTTTGTTACAATAACCTTGGGGATAATTACCGGGAGTGGTGACCTGCTCTCCGTATTGTTGGACATATTGTAGCAATATTAGGCTGACGGATTCCTGAATAGCCGCCAGCCTCTTCCTATCGGCTTATTCAGTGAAAATAAAAACTCAGGTCTGTAATCCTGTTCTTGGGAGATTCACTTATACGAAATTTCCCTAATCTGTTATTCTCAAAGAAGGAGGATTCAGGAAATATTGCAGTTCACATCCGTGAATACTCATGAATGTTTTTATTTATGGGGAATTTCATTACCTTGCATTAGACAGGAAATTAGTTCTATCGGCCCAGATGCCGTGTAAACCATTAAATCATTTACGGGATGTTTGTCAATTTCATAAAACTCGCACTGCGTCATATAATCCGGCAGCGGTCCTATATTTTCATCAACATGACAGGTCTTGCTATCGGGCTTGCCTGCAGTATATTCATTGCGCTTTTTGTAATCCATGAATTGAGTTACGACACGTTCAACGAGAAGAAAGATCAGATGTACAGGATGTTCCTAAGGGGGAAGATCGGGGCTACTGAACTGGAGGGGGCATGGACATGTACACCATTGGGGCCGACCATGGTGACTGATTTACCGGAAGTTTTGAATATGGTGAGGCTGGATCCGTGGGGTGAGACGGTAATTAAATATGAGGACAGGAGTTTTGTGGAGGACGGATTCATGCTGGCCGATTCTACATTTTTTGAAATTTTTACCATTCCGCTTATCCAGGGCGATCCCGATAAAGTTCTTACTGTTCCGCGCACACTGGTCCTTACACGGTCGGCCGTAAGCAAAATTTTTGGTACCGAAGATCCCATCGGTAAAATGCTGAAAGTTGGTACCGATACCGTATTATACTCCGTGGTTGGCGTCATGGAGGATGTTCCCGAGTTAGCCCATTTCGAGTTTAATATGCTGGGGTCTTTTATAACCAACCGGAGGGCCAACGATGGAATCTGGCTTTCAAATAGTTATGATACGTATGTATTGCTGGCTGAGGGAACAGATACCGAAGCACTGCAGGGGAAAATTGATGATATGGTATTAAAATATGTCGGTCCGCAGGTTGAACAAATGATGGGAATTAACGTGGAACAGTTTACCGAATCGGGTAATCATTACGGATATTATCTGCAGCCCCTTCTTGATATCCACCTGAATCACAACATCGATCATGCACATAAACCGCCAAGTAATAAGAAGTACATCTATATATTTTCACTGATCGCCATTCTTATCCTGGTGATAGCGGGCATCAATTATATGAACCTTGCTACAGCCCGGTCTGCAGGCCGCGCAAAGGAAGTTGGCATCAGGAAAGTGGTGGGATCTACAAAGCGGGCACTCATCACCCAGTTCCTTTTCGAGTCCCTCGTTCTCACCCTCATATCCCTGGCAATCGGGATCGTAATAGTCGAGGTATTGCTGACCAGATTCAATAACCTGATCCAGATCCGGCTGGATCTCGATTACATAACCTGGTATACCATACCCGGTTTGCTGGTTATCGGTATCATTATGGGTTTCCTGTCGGGAACCTATCCCTCATTTTTCCTGGCTTCTTTCCGTCCGGCCGCCGTTCTGTCCGGAACCATACAACGGGGTGCCAAAAGCGGAATCCTGAGGAGTATCCTTGTTGTTTTCCAGATGACCGTTTCGATTGTTATCATTTTCGGGACAATTGTTGTATACAGGCAGATACAATTTATGCTGAATAAAGATCTCGGATTCAAACAGGAAAACCTGCTTGTCCTCTCAAGGGTTGGTGCCCTCGGGAATCAGCAGGAGACCTTTATGGATGAGGTGAAGAAACTGAGCGGTGTAATCGATGGTTCACATTCCACGGCCGTACCAGGCCATCCGAACAATAATAACGGATATGGGATGGAAGGACAGAGTGCGGAACAGACATACCTGATGCAAACCTTCTGGGTGGATGATGATTTTATAAATACCTATGGAATGGAAGTGACCGAGGGCCGGTTCTTTTCTGAAGACTTTGCTTCGGACAGCTCAGCCTGCCTGATCAACCAGAGTGCAAAGAACCAGTTTGGGATCGAAGATTTTTCGACCACGACATTCCTTCGTCCGTCAATTGCTGGTGACGGCACTTTCGAACGGTTGGAAGTTATCGGTATTTTTAAAGACTTTCATTACCAGTCGTTGCATGACAGGGTATATCCGGCAATACTTATTATAAATGATGAGAATACTATGTGGGGCTATATAACCTTCCGGTTGTCTCCGGAGAAGATGGACCAAACCGTTGGCCGGATAGAAACCTTGTGGAAGGAATTTACGGATAATGATCCGATGGTCTATTTCTTCATGTATGAGGATTTTAAAAATCAGTACCAGGAGGATAGAAGGACCGGGATTTTGTCTCTTGTCTTTTCGGTCCTGGCCATAGTAATTGCCAGTCTCGGACTGTTCGGACTCGCCTCTTTTACTGCCGAGCAGCGGACAAAGGAGATAGGCATCAGGAAAGTAAACGGAGCATCGGCTTCGACCATTGTTGTTTTGCTTTCCAGGGAGGTTGCCATACTTGTCGGAATTTCCACCGTAATAGCCTGGCCGATAGTATATTTTGTTATGCGCAGCTGGCTACAGAATTTCCACTTCCGGATCGGACTTTCCCCGATTGAGTTTATTTTTTCCCTGGCTGTTGTTTTGCTGGTAGCATGGCTGTCGGTTAGTTACCAGGCTTTCAAGGTCTCAAGAACAAATCCTGCCGAAGCCCTGAGGTATGAGTAGGGATTGTCTTGAATGTCCTGAATATTTCGATTGTCTCAAATTAGTAATACCAACTTTTCAGACGCTTTTGCGAAATAAAACGTTTATTTGGAACTAATTCCGATAACAGAAGGTATCTGACACTGGCTTTTCGTGAATTCCTGTTTGATGAAGAGTCCTTATGTAATTCCTTCTGACAGTCCCACTCATTCTGATCCCGAATTCCTGAAATATCAGGCCTGTATTCTTCCAATATAAGGTTGCCAGATTTTCGGGTAAGGAGTTAAGAATTAAACATATAGCATATTACATACAGCCTGGAAACCGGCTTACGGATATCTGTATCCTGCAGCAGTAAAAATTTCCTGGCAGGTCCAATTACAC
>CP070687.1:2186348-2192340 GCA_020353115.1 Bacteroidales bacterium | reverse complement strand
GCGGGGATCCGGAGGTGTAATTTCCTTGAGAAATTTATCCCTGTCAAAGGAGGGCAGCGTAATGACCGGAACAGATTTTATGGCTTCCCTTCCATTTAAAAATGGGCGTCCCCCAAAACTTATCTGACCATAGGTTTTGTTTATAACCGACAGGAAGAAAATCGTTAATACGGCTATTGTCACACCAAATATTCTTCTTCTTATGCCGGATATTGCCATCTCAATTACAGATCAAAATTATTTTTAATTTACGATTATTTCCCTTAAGCAGGATATCCCCTATTGCGATTCAAAGTTGAACATAATCAGGACCACGATACCATAAATTAATTAACTACAACTCCATTGGGACCCATGCCTACTTCAATTGAATCAATAAGGGAACCTGAACTACTATACCTGAAAAGGTATCCGTTTTCAAGAAATCCACGGGCATCCAATCCATATATATTACCATTATTGACATCGACATCCATACCGTAAAAATTCTTCTTAATCAACGGAATTTCCGGGCTGGAATTCCCGGTAATATCCATTTTATAAATACCATCCGATTCCAGGAAATAGATATAACTACCGTCGTGGCTGGCTGCAAGATGCAGCGGATTGAAATAATCACCCGTCCGGCCAATTACAAAGGATTTGATAATATTGAATTGAGTTCCGTCGAACACCGTGATTTTCGAATCCGATTCTTCGACTATCATCCAGTTATCATCATACACAACCTTTCCCTTGCATAGTACCCATATATCACCGTTTTTATCGGCAGCCAGGTCAACCGGATTATCCCCGACAACAATGCTTTCTATTGCTGTGTCACTATCCGGGTCAATAACCTGAACGGTGTTGTCATTAGCCCACCCTCCACTATTCGCGACAAAAACATAATCACTCCATTGGATAAGGTTTTCAGGTCCATAACCAACCTCGATCTGCCCGGTAACTGTAAGTGTTTCAAAATCTATTACAAACACCAGGCCGGCCAATGCCCCATTGGTCAGGTATCCCTTCCGCTCTGTAACTTTAAGGAAATACCGGGGGTAATCCGCACCGGTTATTGTTCCCAGTGAAACAAATGTCTCCATATCCACGACTTCAACTTTTTTGGAGTTATTTACAACAATAAATCCTTTATCATCAGCAACCCCGAAGGATTGTACTACATCACCGAGTTGCCTGCCATTTATTTCCTGAAAAAGCTTGTTAACGGTTATCGCCGAATCCGGGTCATAATAGGTAATAGATCCGTTATTGCTGTTAAAATTCCCTTCGTTCACGACAAACATTCCGTGAAGAAATCCGGTATCTATCGGTTTGTCTGCCTCTTCATCGCACGATATTACACCAATGAGGCCCAGGAATACAACAAATTTTGTGATATGTTTTCTCATCGAGATCTCTTTTAATTGATATGGTTATCTTACGTATCTTCTTTAAACATTACTATTTCTGAAACCTGCAGTTTTTTCGATGAACATAATCCCTCAATTTCTTTCTCTACTCTTTCCAAAACCGGCATTCAGGCTCAGATAATATGCCCTTCCCGGCATTGGATATGAACGAATGAGCTGGTACTGCGAATTGAAAAGGTTTGCTATCCTTACCTGCAGTTTAATGTTTCTTTCTTTCCCGAAATGCATCCCTGAAATAACATTTACAATATTGTACCGGTCTAATTGTTCATCCGGATCGTTATTCACGGTTGTATACCGTTTCCCTGTAAACCGGTCATATAGCAAAAGGTAATACCGTGAGTATTGCAATCGAATTGAACCGTTGGCTGAATGAACGGGGACATACCGCAGTTGTTTCCCTATTATTTCAGTATCATCATTTGTTTCGGAATTCGTAGACAAGATAAATGAATAACCTGCATCAACGGATATATCAAACACCCCTGCTGACAGGGTAGATTTTAATGTTAATTCAGCGCCCCTGGTCCATACTTTTTTATAATTCACCGGATGCCATATACCGCTTCCTTCAACGGGGACCCATTGTATCCAGTTCCTGATTACGCTGGAATAGACGCCGGCATACAACGATGCAACATTCGATCCGCCGACTGGAGACAGGATCCTCCAGACCATACCGATATCCGATCCCCACCCTTTTTCCGGTAAAAGTTCAGGATCGCCACCAGGTTGCCAGTACTTTTCATTAAAGGAAGGAATTCGGAATTTATTGGATAGGTTAGCACGGATCAGGAGCCGTTCATTTCCGGCAGAATACTTCAACCCAAATGAATATAAGAGCCCGGGGTTCTTATATGGTGTGAATGTTGTCCTCAGGGTCAAAACTGAGGTCAGCCGCTGAAGATTCAGTTTGACGCCTCCGAAAATATCACCCGTTTGTTCAACAGGATCGGTTAAATAGTTATTGGTATTTGCGGTAAGATAACTGTAACACCCTCCGAGATCAAAAGAGACAATATCATTGACGTAGATTCTGAAATTGACATCATTGAGGATACGATGACTTTTTATCCTGGAATCGATGGTATAATATTCATCGGTTGCATTTTCCTTATCGGTATATTTAAGGTAATCCATCAGATAGGCTGTCCGTATTGCCAGGCTTGATCTTGCCGTGCGTTTCGTCCACCTTATGAAACTCTTAAATGTACTGTCCTCCTGGACCTGATTACTTCTTCCGTACGATCCCATGATTTCAGGGATCTCCTTTTCTTTTACCTGGTTCCAGACGGACAGGTCCAACTGGTTATTCGCAGGGAATCCGAAAGAAAGATTCTGCATAACCCCGTAATTAAGCAAGCGGTTGTGTTCCAACCGTAAGGATGGATTTCCGGATTTCTCTGTATCGGTATACCTGAAATCGTTTCTGGCCTTGTTGAAGAATCCATTTATTGCATATTGAATCCTTTCATTTCCAAGGTTTATTTTCACACCAAGCCTTTGGTTTCCGAAACTGCCGGCTTCAGCTGAAAAATTCATACCGTATTGTTCGGACCATTTGACCTTATTGACAAGGTTAATTGAACCTCCAAAGGTCCCGCTGCCATATAATGAAGCGGAGGCTCCATGGATCAGGCTGACCTGGTCGGCAAAATCAACGGGAAGAAGAGAAAGGTCTGCCCCTCCTGTTGTAAGCGAATTGACCGGAAATCCATTCCAGGTAACCAGCGTGTGGTTTGACCCTGCACCTCTTATCGAAACCGAGGAAACGGAACCCGTGCTGCCATAATTAACAATACCAACGGAAGAGTTGAATGAGAGCAATTCGCCCAGATCAAGTGTGAAATTGCCAGCCAGAGTCAATGAATCGAGCATAATGATATTCTTATCATCCGTGAAATAACTCGTTCTGGACTTTACAATTTTTACGGCGGCAATTTGAAGGGTGTCTGGACCATTTGCTTTAGCCTGGCTCATCAGTAAACCAAGAACAAAGATTAACAAATATTTTTCAGGCTTTATCAACTGAAATGGTATTATGCTTAATCCCGAACATTTATTAAGCTTATGGCAGGTCTTCTGACTTATTCCAATCCTTGATTTCCTTCCCATTTGCCAAGCGACAAACAGTGGCTAAGTGTTTTCAAGGACTCTGCTACCCGTATATAAGGTATGGAAATTACAGCAGCGGGTACTGTCCAGGATTCTCACCTGATTCCCTTTAACAGAAGATCCGGGCAGATCTTCCGTTACCATAGCTGAAACAAATATATGATTTTTTTGATCCATTACCTGAATTACAAATGTTTATTTTATGAATCTGCTTGAATATTGATAGACTTTTCCTTTATTTTGTTTCTGATTGAATTCAGTTGATACTTCGTGTTCAGCTACTTTCAGATGGATAAGCAAACCGCCAGAAAAAAGATCGAAAAACTCCGTGAGGAGCTGGAGAAACATAACTACAGATATTATGTATTATCTGATCCGGCAATAAGCGATTTTGAATACGACCTGATGATGAATGACCTCATCGAGCTTGAGAAACGGTTTCCGGAGTTTTACAGTGAATATTCCCCATCCCAGCGTGTCGGAGATGACACGAACAGGGAATTCAATCAGGTCGAACACAGGTTTCCGATGCTATCTCTCGGGAATACATATTCGCTGGAGGAGTTGAAAGAGTTCGATTCGAGAATAAGGAAAACCATCGGAGAAAATTTCGAATACATTTGTGAACTGAAATTTGATGGAACGGCAATCGGCCTTAGATACCTGAACGGGATTCTTACTCACGCGGTAACGCGGGGAGATGGCATCAGGGGAGATGATGTTACAGCTAATGTACGAACCATCAGGAGCATACCGATGGTACTTAGGGGATCGGAATATCCAGTTGACTTTGAAATCCGGGGTGAAATATTTTTTCCCGGAGAGGACTTCAGAAAACTTAATCAGGAACGTCAGGAAAGTGGTGAAAGCCTGTTTGCCAACCCGAGGAATGCTGCGGCAGGTACACTAAAGATGCAGAATTCTTCCATGGTCGCAAAGAGACCGCTTGACTGTTATCTATACGTTCTGCTTGGGGAGAAGCTACCATACCCTAATCATTATGACAACCTGAAAAAAGCTATCGACTGGGGTTTTAAAATTTCACCTCATATGGAAAAATGCAGGGATCTGGATGAGGTATTTCACTTTATTAATAGTTGGGAAAAAGAGAGAAAATCACTTTCCTTTAATATTGATGGTGTTGTCGTTAAAATAAATTCCCTGCAACAGCAGAAACAATTGGGATCAACGGCAAAATCACCGCGATGGGCCATATCCTACAAATATAAAGCCGAACAGGCAGAGACCCAGCTACTAAGCATTGAGTACCAGGTTGGGAGGACAGGTTCAATCACACCTGTTGCAAATCTAAGACCCGTTTACCTGGCCGGTACCATGGTAAAAAGAGCATCCTTGCATAATGAAGACCAGATTAAACTGATGGATTTGCACGTAAACGATATGGTTTACGTTGAAAAGGGAGGAGAAATAATTCCGAAGATTGTTGGGGTTAATAAGAAAGAAAGGGATCCCTCAAATCCTCCCGTGGAATTTATCAGCGAATGTCCGGAATGCAAAACACCTCTGGTACGGTTTGAAGGAGAGGCAAATCATTATTGTCCGAATGAGAAGGGTTGTCCTCCTCAGATAAAAGGGCGGATTGAACATTTTATTAGCAGAAGGGCAATGGATATTGACGGCCTTGGAGAAGAGACCATCGATTTGCTATTCAGGGAAGGGTACCTTACCGATGCCAGCGATCTGTATACTTTGAAAAAACCGCAACTGGTACCGCTGGAACGTCTCGGTGAAAAATCTGCCGATAGGATCCTCTCCAGTATAAAGAATTCCAAAACAATACCTTTTCATCGTGTATTATATGCCCTGGGAATACGATATGTGGGTGAAACGGTAGCCCGGACCCTGGCAAAAAACTATACCTCTATCGGGGATCTCATGAAAGCGGACCATAGCGAACTGGTGGAAATCAACGAAATAGGCGAGCGGATTGCCGAGAGCCTGATCCTCTATTTCTCAGATCCCGCGAACAAGGAAATGATAGACAGACTTAAAAATGAGGGGGTACAGTTTCAGGTAGATCCATCCGAACTTGTAAAAAGGTCAGACAGGCTATCAGGCCTGACATTTGTAATTTCCGGAACCTTCGTGCAACACTCGAGAGATGAATTGAAATCAATGATAGAACATCATGGGGGACGAAACGCCGGATCGGTATCCGGGAAAACCAGCTTTCTTCTGGCTGGCGAAAATACCGGTCCGGCAAAACTTCAGAAGGCCCGGAAACTTAACATTCCCATTATAGATGAGAAAGATTTTCTTGCCATGCTTACTTAATGATATTTTTATCTTCATCCCTATGAAATTTGAAGTAGCGGATGAATGAAACCACTCACTTTTTTATTATTATTGTAAAGTGGAACTGTTTTCAAATATCAGGCACAAAATTGGAAGTCTGATTCTCCACAAACGACTCAGGAACTTCCAAAGGTCGAAGAAAGTAT
>CP070687.1:2170139-2186248 GCA_020353115.1 Bacteroidales bacterium | reverse complement strand
GTAAAACGAACATTCCCGCCACACCGGTCAGTCGGGTTGGCCTGTTCGCTTAATTATACAGATACCGGCAGAAATCACCGACAAGGATTCACCCGGATAGAGGATCGTTGTACTATAAAAAAAATGGACTAATTTTACAGAAATGAAATCCTATGAGCGGTAAATTGTATTTAATACCGGTTACCTTGGGAGATAGCCGTGCAGAGAAAGTAATTCCATCCCCGGTAATTGGAAAAATGCTGGCGTTACGTCGATTTATAGTAGAGAATGAGAGATCGGCGAGGAGATTTCTCATTAAAGCCGGCATGAAGACACCCATTGACCACATCGGGTTTTATATCCTTGACGGGAATACGCCGCCAGAAGAGATATCAAAAATGCTGCTCCCTGCCGGAAAGGATGAAGATATCGGTCTGCTCACCGAGGCCGGCGCACCGGGTGTGGCAGATCCCGGAGCTGATGTAGTAATGATGGCTCATGAGAAGGGTATCCGTGTTGTTCCTCTTGTGGGACCTTCTTCTATCCTGATGGCCCTGATGGGATCCGGGCTGAACGGACAAAATTTCACCTTTAACGGTTACCTGCCGGTATACCGGAAAGAGAGAATTAAACGCATACGGTTTCTTGAAAGCAGATCCATAAACGAGAAGCAAAGCCAGATCTTTATGGAAACTCCATACAGAAACCAAAAACTCCTTGATGATCTGATATCACAATGCCGTCCCGATACAAGGTTATGTATTGCTGCTGACCTGACACTTGAATCTGAATTCCTTCAGACTAAGAAAATAAGGGAATGGAGATCCGGGAAACCAGACCTGCATAAAAGACCCGCTATTTTTATCATACAGGGATGATATTTCCCGTAACCTTCAGGTTTACAAACTTATAAGAAAAATTATAATGACCTGAACTGAAAATGATCTAATCCTGGAAACCCTGTAGGCATATTAATGAGAACAATAGTTAATAAAGAATAAGGGGGCATGGATTTCAATGACCGTGAGGATAATACCGGGTTTCATGGGAAAGATGAAGACAAATAAAAAGGATATGACTTTCTTACAGAGCTGCCCGAAGCCGGTATACCAAATCCCGTTATAGACAGACGTTGTCATATAATTTAAGGTCAATGATGCTATCCGGTATCTTGAAGAAGGACATACCTGCAAGTAAAAATTACTGTAGAACAGAATAACAAAACCTGACAATTGGCTGAATGCAGTTCCCTGACGCGGTCCGGGGCAATTATCCGGAAACATTCAGTCTCATTAAAGCAGGAAGAATTAAATAAGATGGACAAAATTAAAAGTGCAAAGATGAAACTGATATACCTTAATCTCCTGCCGGTTCAATGATTTAACAGTATAACATTAATAAACCATTTAGGCAGAGACCGATGACAAGGGAATTCTCAGTTTATCGGTCAGGCATTAAAGAGAGGAAGTCAAAAACATGAAAAAGAAAACAGGAACGTCACGAAGAAAATTCCTCCAGACATGTACAGCCCTTACTATTTTAGGCGGCAGATCTCTATCTGCTTTTGCACCGGCAGAATCCGGGAATAATGAGAGAGCTTCAAAAGAACGACGGGATCATTATATGGTTTTCTCTGAAGGCCATATAGGAAATATGCGTCTTAAGAATCGTCTTGTAAGAGCAGCAACAGCAGAAGGTTCAGCTCCTGGATGCGAGTTCTCAGATTCGGGAGCGGCTATCCATAATGCACTTGGCAAAGGAGGTGTTGGCCTGATTATCAGCGGTCATATTGCGGTTATGGAAGAAGGCAGAGCCGAACCTACCCAGACATGCATTTATAAAGACAGGTTTGTATCATCCATTCGTAAAATCGCCGATGTAGTCCATCAGGCAGGGAATGGTTGTAAGGTGGTTGCACAGATCAGTCATGCCGGAATGAAGGCAGATGTTGAACATCCTGTTGCACCTTCAGCATTTCGCTGGCCCAATACCATAAGGGAGACGCGTGTTTTATCGACGGATGAGATCGAAAATATAGTAACTCACTTTACTGAAGCAGCGAGGCGTGTTCAGGAAGCAGGATTCGACGGTATAGAGATTCACTGCGCTCACGGTTACCTCCTGAGTTCGTTCCTGTCTCCCTATACAAACCGACGAAACGATAAATATGGCGGTTCGATGCACAAAAGAGTGACAATAGTACGAGAGATCGTTGCCCAGGTTCGTCAACAATTAGGTACAGATTTCCCAATACTTATAAAGATGAACTGCAACGACAATGTGGAAGGAGGAATTGACATAAACAACTTTCCTGCTCTGGCTAATGAGATTGCAAAGACCGGTGTGGATGCGATAGAAGTGAGCGGTAACGATACGTGCCGGACGGAGCTTGATGATATTGAGAAGCAATCCTATTATCTGAAATACATGGAAAGACTCAACCTGGACATACCGGTAATACTCACCGGTGGCAACAAATCAATTGAGCTTATTGAAGAAATCGCTCAGAATGGCAAAGTGGATTTTTTCGGCTTTGCCAGACCTTTTATCCGTGAGCCCGGTTTGCCAAACCGATGGCTGGAAGGCACCGGCTCGGAGGAATGTACATGTGTCTCCTGTAACAGCTGTTTAAGCTTTTTAGGAAAAGGATCAGCAACCCGCTGCCGTCTGGAACAATAAAGAAATTACTGGAACTTATAACCGTCATTCTTGTAAAGAGCCACAACCACTCTCTGTAATTTATACAGGGCTGGTTCATGCAGGTAAACCGGGTATGTTAAACGGATATAGTGACTCTCAGATATATTGACTCATACCTATTAATGAAAGAGTAGCAACTATGATTAAAAAAAAATCAAAAGATAAGCACGCGGTAAACAGAAGGGATTTTTTAAAAACCGTAACCGGTACAGGTATCGGGACAGTATTTGGCTTCTCAATTCTTTCGGACATCAATTGCAAACCTAATTCACCCGGGATACCGAAACGTTTACTTGGCCGTACGAAACTATCTGTTTCAGTATTGGGATTCGGATCTACACAAGTGAAGAATAAAGCGGTTTATCAGCGAGCGGTCGAACTGGGGGTAAATTATTTTCACATGGGTGACAGTGACCCGGTTTACAATCTTGAAGCATGCGCAGCCCTGCTTCCCTTCCGAAAACAAATTCATATCGCTTATATGTCATATCCCAAGGCTTCGCAAACTATATTACTGGAAGACCTGGACAACTATCTGCAGCAATCCGGCTTTGGCCATTTAGACATTTGGTTTGTCATGACTCCCAGACCAGAAGTACTGAGCGAGTTTAAAGAAGCCGTCACCATTGCAAGAAAAGCCGGTAAAATTCGATGGGCCGGTATTACCACCCATGGTCTTGATCAGGATATTACACATCTTACCCTTCCGGAATCCCCGATTGATGTTGTTATGATTACGTATAATTACCTGTCATCACCCGATGACAGCAATAACCTGGATATGTTATATAATGCAGGTTTGGGCATCACCCCCATGAAACCGCTGGCCGGCAGATTTTATGAGAATACCGTGAAGAAACCGGATGCCTTACTCCGCTGGTTGGCTGCCGATGAAAGGATTCATACTTTCCCGGTAATTATGAATACAATAGAACAGGTGGAGCAAAATGTAGCAGCTGTAAAACAATCACTTTCAGAGGAAGACCGGGAATTACTCCGGACGATGGTTTCCTACAATTCCCGGAACTTCTGCCGCATGTGTGGTACCTGTGAAGGAAAATGTCCGAAAGGACTGGCAATATCAGACCTGGTCCGTACTGCTATGTACCTGGAAGGTTACAGGGATGTTGGTCGTGCAAGATCCAGTCTTTTATTAATTCCTGAAAAAAGACGACAGATATCATGTCACAAATGTGATAACTGTTCTGTTCTTTGCCCGAATGGAGTCGACATACGGAGTCGAATTTGCAGAATCAGGGATTGGAGGGTTTGACTTTCAGGATACGTATTCGCAATATTCAATCATAACACCAACAATACAATGAATGCAGCAACATTTAAAACCGTTTTTTTAATATGTTTCGTTTTCATTTCCGTATCGGGTCTTCGGGCTCAGCATCCTGTTTTCCCGGTTAAGATCAGTGAAAACGGAAGGTATTTTGCAGACCGTAACAACAATCCCGTTTTCTGGCTGGGCACAACTCAATGGCAGATTTTCCGGGAATACACGGTCGGTGAAGCCAGGACAATCCTTGAAAATGCAAACAGCAAGGGTTTTGTATTTGTTCAGGCTATGCTCATGGGCGTCGGAGACGGTACACAGGCCAATATATATGGCGACAAACCCTGGTTTAATGATAATCCTCTCACACCTAACGAGGCATATTTTTTACGAGTGGATTCCGTGATCCGTATAGCCCGCGAAAATAACATGATAATTTCAGTTACCCTGTATCATCAGCGGTACCGGAAATGTATTACCCTTGAGAATGCCCGGTCATGGGCGAAGTGGCTGGCTCAGCGATACAGGGATATGCCAAACATCGTTTGGTCCATGACACCTGAGGCTAAAGAAGAGTTTGTACCCATTCTGCGGGAGTTGGCTGCTGGTCTTCATGAAGGAGACGGGGGGACACACAAAATTACTTTCAAGCCGGATCCGGCTCCCTTCTCTTCCAGCTTCATTCACCGGGAAGAATGGCTGGATTATAACTCCATGCAAACATGGAATGCCGTGGATCTCATCTATCCGATGGTGACTCATGATTATAACCTCGAGCCCGTAAAACCGGTACTCATGGCTGAAGGCGCTTATGAACAGGGCTCGGAGTATGGGTTTGAAGTGACTCCATTATGGATTCGCAGACAGGCCTATTATTCCTATCTTGCCGGAGTTCATCATACCTATGGACACAATGACAGCTGGCGTGTGTTACCTACATGGGAAAAAGCCCTGGATGCACCAGGAGCCATTCAAATGGGCATCCTGAAAAAAATATTTCTTGACCTGGATGAATGGTGGTTTCTCGTTCCCGATCAGACCGTATTTGCAAGCGGAGGCAAAACTACCGGAAAAATACTGAACCTGGCTGCCCGTCATAAAGACGGAAAATGGATTATGGTGTATCTGGCCGGTAAAACCTCATTTTCCATCAATATGAATAAGATTGCCTCTGGAAATTCAGTGAACGCATTCTGGATCAATCCGGAAACCGGCAATTCGGTTATGGCCGGTAATTTCCCGAATACAGGAGTAAGGTCCTTTTCAACACCCGAAGAACTGGAAGATGCAATATTGATATTGAAAGCTGCTGGCAACAACGGTGACGGCCAGGAAAAATGATTGATATGCTTCTAAAAAAGAGGTGACCGTAGTCCCGGAACTTTCAATATTTAATCCGTATGCTTGTTTACAGGAATTTAACGTCTTCCGGAGCGGAAAGGCTAACTTCAAAAGTTGTCAGGAGTTCAAATTGATGATACGATTTCTCGTTTCCGGTATACCTGTTTGATAATCCGTGGGGGGGGGGTGATATTAAGGGAAAATACCCGGGCTTCAAACAATGCGGTTGTTTTCATTTTTCCTAATTTAGCATTTAGCTTTTTTATATTATTGCATTTAAATTACAAACTACAGACCTATGAAAAATTACCTTATCAAAATCATTATCCGCGGAAAGCGGGAATTTTTATTTTCACTTTCGATCTTTCTCCTGGTTTTGCCGGCCGCGACCCAGGATCTGGATATGGACAAGCTCAAAGATTTGAAAACAAGGAGCATCGGACCTGCCGGGATGAGTGGCCGGGTAACGGCAATCGATGTAGTTCTCAGTAATCCGGCAGTTATTTACGCCGGAACCGCTTCAGGGGGTCTCTGGAAATCGGAAAGTGGCGGCGTTGAGTGGAAGCCCCTGTTCGACGGTGAAAAGGTAGCCTCAATCGGTGCCGTAGCGATTGACCAGCAAAATCCGGATGTTGTCTGGGCCGGTACAGGAGAAGGAAATCCAAGGAACAGCCTGAACGGAGGGTATGGTATCTACAAAAGCCTGGACGGCGGAAAGAACTGGAAACTTATGGGTCTTGAAGAAACAAGACATATTCACCGGATTATTATTCATCCGGATAATGGTGATATTGTTTATGTCGGGGCAATAGGTTCACCCTGGGGGCCTCATCCGGAAAGGGGAGTATTTAAAACCACGGATGGAGGTAAAACCTGGCAACACATCCTTTTTGTCAATGAGCTTACGGGTGTCGGTGATATGATTATGGATCCCTCCAATCC
Source organism: Bacteroidales bacterium (assembly GCA_020353115.1). Taxonomy (GTDB): domain Bacteria; phylum Bacteroidota; class Bacteroidia; order Bacteroidales; family VadinHA17. Next base: position 2,180,004 of record CP070687.1, on the reverse strand, counting down.
CAACAAACTCTTTGTAAATATGTGGGAACACCGCAGATGGCCATGGTTTTTCAAGTCCGGAGGTCCTGGTTCAGGGCTCCATGTAACGTTTGACGGAGGGGTAACCTGGAAAAAACTTACAAATAAGGAGGGATTGCCTGAAGGAGAACTGGGAAGAATGGGACTCGCCATTGCAAGAAGCAATCCAAAAGTGGTATATGCACTGATCGAATCGAAGAAGAATGCCCTTTACAAGTCGGATGACGGTGGTTTCACCTGGCAAAAAGTCGGTGAAAACAATATCGGTGACCGGCCTTTTTACTATGCCGATATTTATGTTGATCCCATGAATGAAAATCGTATATACACATTATTTTCACGTGTGAATGTGAGTGAAGACGGTGGCCGTACTTTCCGTTCTTTTATCAGCAGGAGTATCCATCCAGATCATCATGCCTGGTGGATCCATCCGGAAAACCAAAATTTCATGATCGAAGGGAATGACGGAGGTATGGCTATCACAAGAGACAGGGGGGAAACATGGAAGTTTATTACCAACCTTCCGTTAGGGCAGTTCTATCATATCAATGTCGATCTGGAGCAACCCTATAACATATATGGAGGTCTACAGGATAACGGATCCTGGAAAGGTCCTGCCTATATCTGGAGCAGTGGAGGTATTATTAACACTTACTGGGATCAGCTTTATGGCGGCGATGGATTCGATGTCGTTCCGGACCGGAGTGACTCCCGGTATTGTTACGCTATGTCACAACAGGGGAACGTAGCCAGGATTGACCTCCTTGCCGGAAGAACGAAAAGTATAAAACCTGTACATCCTGAAGGTAAAGACCTCCGGTTTCACTGGAATTCTGCCATTGCACACGATCCTTTCGATAATAGAACCATCTATTTCGGGAGCCAGTTTGTACATAAAAGTACCGACCGTGGCGAGAACTGGGAAATTATCTCTCCCGACCTGACCACCAATGATCCTGAAAAACAGAAGTACGGTGAGAGCGGCGGATTGACATATGACGTTACCGGTGCAGAAAATCATACAACCATACTGGCCATTGCTCCCAGCCCGGTTCAAAAAGATATGATCTGGGTTGGTACGGATGACGGGAACCTTCAGTTGACTCTGGATGGTGGTAAATCCTGGAACAACCTTAATAAAGGGCTTAAGGATATTCCAGCCGGAAGCTGGATCCCCCAGATTCATCCTTCCCGGTACAGCGCAGGAGAAGCTTATGTAGTTGTCAACAACTATCGCAGAAACGATTATTCGGCCTATCTTTATCATACCACAAATTTTGGAAAAACATGGGAGAGAATTGTGGATGATTCAAAGGTCTGGGGGTATGTGCTTTCATTCGAGCAGGATCCTGTCGAACCGAAGCTGATGTTTTTGGGAACGGAATTCGGTTTGTATACCAGCATCGATAGAGGGCAGAAATGGACCAAATGGACCAACGGATACCCGACGGTTTCGACAATGGATATGGTCATCCATCCCAGGGAACACGATCTTGTTATCGGAACCTTCGGTCGTGCCGTTTATATTCTGGATGATATCCGGCCGCTTCGTGAGCTGGCCCGGGATGGGTTACAACTTCTCGAGGAAGAGATCCATGTTTTCGATCCACCGGAAGCAATAGTTGCAAATTACAAGAATTCACCGGGTTACTACTCAGCCGGGGATGCTTATTTCACTGGTGAAAACAGACCACGTGGTGCCATGATCACCTACTCGGTTAAAGAAGGCGAAGATGAGGAGAATATCCCTTCCGGTCGCCAGGGCTTCGGAGGATTTGAAGGATCCGGCGGATCGGGCGGCAGAAGTGCCGTTTCAAACCGAAGCACGACAAGGGTGAAAATCGAAATATCCGATGAAACGGGCAAGGTGATCAGAACACTGACACAGGTTCCGAAAACCGGAGTAAACAGGGTCTACTGGGATTTGGATAAAAAGGGTTACCGGTCTCCCGGCTCTTCTGCACCACGGCCAGGATCACAGGAACGCGGAGGCGGCGGGATCGCACTACCCGGTAACTACATGATACGAATGACATACAACGGACATTCCGATTCTGCCATGATCCGGGTAAATGCCGATCCGCGAATCGACTTTTCACCGGAAACCGCCAGGAAGAACCAGGAAATAGCAGAGGTACTTATGATTAAAATGGAGAAACTTGCTGTCGGAATCGACCGCCTGAAGGAGTGTAAAGAAACCATAAATGCCGTTAATAAGCAGATCCCCGGGAATCGTAACGATGCGATAAAAAAGCTGAGGGAAGTCACAAGGGAGACGGAAGAATCGTTGAAAGCGCTTTCCGACATCCTGCTGCCGAAAGAAGATATTCAGGGTATCTACAGGGATCCGAACCTGGTAACCACCAAGCTGAGAGGTGTCCGGTCCATCACCAATGAGACGGATCCGCTGAATACAACCCAGAAGTGGACCATTGAACAATCGGAAAAGTTGCTGGAGGAGACGCTTGAGAAGATCAATACCTTCTTTGAAGTAGAGTGGGAGAAATACAAAACGGCTGTGTCGGAAGCTGAAATATCCTTTTTTAAAGAGTATGATCCCCTGATTCCATAATAGGATAATTGTCCGGCAGGTAGAAAAAGATCTTCCTTCGGACAAAAATTACTGATGGGATAAGAAGATCTGGAAAATTACTATTTCGTGAGGAAGGAGCGAATATCCATGATATGGTATTTACTTTTCTTGCTGGCCTGTTCCGGTTAATCAGGTTGCAGACGAATTTCCAGTAATTTCAATCATCTGAAATCAGCAATTCAACATCAAACAATAATGTCGAGTAAGGAGGTATGCTGGAGCCTGCACCCTCTGACCCGTATGCGAGCCAGGAAGGAATGATCAGGGATGCCTTACCCCCCCTTTTCATAAGTACGATTCCCTCATCCCATCCGGGAATCACATAGCCAACTCCCAGGGTAAAAGTAAAGGGTGCTTCTCCGGCAGAACTATCGAACATGGTGCTGTCCATAAGCCACCCCGTATAATGTACTGCGACTGTTTCTCCGGATTGGGGCTGGTTGCCGGTTCCGGTTTCCGTCTCAATATAATACAAACCCGATACGGTCGGTGATATGGAAATATTATTATTTTCAATAAATTCCTGCAGAAGTCTTTTTTCCTTCTCTTGGGCTGATTCCTCCTCTCCACATGCCAGTGCAAACAGAATTATAACAATCCCGGTTATGACCGGAATAATGCGCAGTACGCTCTTCATAATCCGGAAAGACTCAGTACAATTGTCAGAAAGGAGGTTTAACCAATCTGATCAGTTTGATTTTGTATAGAACGGTTGTGTACGATCCTACGATACCTATATTTGAAGGAATGATCATATCTGCCTTGCTTCCCTCCCTCATATAGGTCAGGCCTTCTTCAATACCCTCAAGAACGTATCCTTCTTCACCGAGAATGAAATTCAGCGGATCATAGTTGGTAAAGTAATTTTGGACCCCAAGTGCAATTGCAACATCCTCTTCGTTGGTAGCAAAGATCTGCCCTGTCAGGTAAAAACCCGAATAGTAAATGCTGACCGAATCGCCAACTTCTGCAAGCGGGCCTGATCCTGAATCAATCAGGATAAAATAGAGACCACTTTCTGTAGGTTCTACGGTAATATCATTTTCCTGCAGGAATGCATCCCTTTCAGCCTTCTCCTCGGCTTCATAATCCCTTTTTTCCTCTTCAAGACAACCGGTCATCAGAAGCGAACCTGCCAAACTTAAAAGCAAGCTATAAACAAAATAAAAACTCAGCTTTTTCATATCAATTGTATTAGTGCGAATGTTTTTGAATTAAAATCGAATATTTGCAAATATTATACCACCTTTTGAAATGCGTTACGATATCGGATACAATATACGGAAAATGATCATTCCCTGGAAACATCCAATACCTCCAGGTCATATACGATTACGGATCTTGCAGGAATTTTATTCTCATCCCCGATCAGTCCGTAAGCCAGATGTGGGGGTAAAATGAACCTGGCTTTGTCGCCCTCTCTTAAGAGTCGGATTCCCTCCTCGAGCCCTGCTTCAACACCTCCTGCCCCGACCCGGAATTGTTTTGGTCCGCTCTCATCCGAATCGTAGCATATTGTTCCGTCAAGCAAACTTATGCTATATCCGATCGTCACAAAGTCCTCCTCATTTACCTTCGGTCCCTTTCCTTCTTCATATATCATATACCATAAGCCGGCCTCCGAAATATCCATTTCCCATCCACGCCTGTCCACATAGTTTTCAATGATATCTTTATCCTTTTCGAGGAGGTATTTATTCACCTTTACCAGTGATTCCTTTTCCTTTTCAGGATTTCTTTTTTGTGTTACAGGGTCTTGATTACCGTCCGAACATCCCGAACCGACAACTATCATAAGAACAAGCAATATGGATTTGAAAGGGATCATGATCTCGCCAGGTGGCGGGAATATTTCTTTATGAGGGAATTAAATTTCCCTATGGTTTTATCCAATGACTCAAAAGAATCACCTCCGGCTGCATTAAGGTGCCCTCCGCCGTTAAAATGCTCTTCGGCAAATCGGTTGACGGGGAAGTTGCCTGCCGAACGGAAGGATATCTTTACGTGATCTCTCCTTTCCAGAAACAGTGCTGAAAATCGAATCCCCTTGATTGAAAGAGGATAATTTACAAAACCTTCACTATCACCGATGGAAAAGTTAAATTTTTTTATTTCATCAAGGGTGAGGCTGATATACGCAGTACCGTATTCCGGTAATACCGTCATTTTTTCTTTCAGGGCAAACCCCAGCAACCTCATTCTATCCTCTGAAAAGTTATTATAAACCAGGTCAAAAATCCTGTCCTTGTCAATTTTCGCATCCAAAAGCCCGGCAATAACCCTGTATGTAGCACTGCCGGAGGAGTTAAAACTGAAACAGCCAGTATCCGTCATGATGCCGGTATAGAGACATTCGGCTATTTCCCGTGTAAGAAACGGTTTATTCTCGATTTCATTCAGAATCTGATAAAGTAATTCTGCCGTTGAACTGACCGTTATGTCTGTAATCTCAATATCAGCGAAATGTTTTGCATCGGGATGATGGTCAATGAGAATCCTGTATGCCTTTGCCTTTTCAACCATCTTCCCCATTTCTCCCAGTCTGTCGGGATCATTGAAATCAAGATTGAAGATAATATCGGCCTTTTCTATCAGTACCCGAACGGTCTTTTTTTTACGAACAAAACATATTATCTCCCTGCTACCTGGCAGCCACCGGAGAAATTCAGGGAAATCATTCGGAGTAATTGCAGTAACATGAAAGTTGCGGAGTTTGAGGAAATGATATAAACCAAGAAGTGACCCAATTGCATCGCCATCCGGATTGATATGCGTCAGAAGCAGCACATTCGGATTACCAGAAAGATGCTTTTTAATTTCAATAATTGATTTTTTTGATATACTTTTCACCCCGCATTTTTTAAACAGAACCGGTACCCAAATATATAAATTAATAGTTTACCAAATTGAACCGGATTCATGCTCGATTTTAAACGTCAGTAAAAATAACGTACTATGAGCGGAAAGATTACATTTTCCCTGATAAAACCGTATGCCGTAAAAATGGGTTATATCGGGCCAATACTGGCCATGATCCATGAGGCAGGTTTCAGGATCTCTGCAATTACCTCAACAAAATTGTCAAAAGAGCAGGCTGAGTCATTTTATACCATCCATAAAAGCAAACCGTTCTTTGATGACCTGGTGGAATTTATGTCCTCCGGGCCCATCGTTGCCATGATTCTTGAAAAAGAGAATGCCGTGGAGGATTTCAGAGAACTGATCGGTCATACTGATCCGGAAAAAGCTGAAAATGGTACCATCAGGAAAAAATATGCCAAATCCGTCCAGAGCAATGCCGTTCACGGATCGGATAGCGCCGAGAATGCCATTATCGAATGCGATTTCTTCTTCTCAAAAAAAGAGAGATATTAATGATTTTAAGACCGATCAAATGAGCATATAACCGGTCCGGACAGGGATTCCGAAAACAGGTATTATCTTGATCCGTTGTGCTTGAATTTTGACTGTAACTGTATCCAACGGGATTTGATTATTAAGCCCTTGGCTCATTAGGAGCGCCATGTATATGGTAAGCCAGATAAAAAGGGCCAACAGCGATGATATACAACGGGAAATTGCATCATGGACCGCAAATTTGCCAAAGGTTCACAGAAGTTATTATTATCCGGCAGATGCCTGCCCGTTTGGAAGGCAGGCAGGGAGATGTCTTCTAATAAACAACAAGTTAAGCCAAAGTAGAATTTTTCTTCGTAATAACACAACGGATTATCTTATTGTTTGCACAGCTTAAGTTAATATTCATTACAGGTGCTCCGGAGGAGCATCGGCAGGCTATCAACAGGTGGTCATTGAATGACACCCGGGCTATGATACAGGATAATATGAATTCCCACAATCTCTACCGTATGACAATTTCGCCGATTATTTCTTCTCCGACCAGGGCATTCAGGTTTTTCCGGATTGTTTCCCGGTGCAGCAGCAATTCATTCCTGACCACCGATGAATTAAAATATACGAACAGTTTGTTTTTTTTAATATAGATCTTATCGGTACGCCTGGCGATTTCTTTACCCACGACTTTTTCCCATGAATTAATCAACCGGGTTTCCTTTAGCTTATCCTCAATGTTAGTTTCCCGGATATACTCCTTTATAACTTCTTTCAGCTTCTGTGTATTACTTCTTCTCATACGATTTGGCAAGGCATTTCAGTCATATAACTTCACGGATATCTTCATTAATTTTAAAAAGTTTATAATCGGCAGGCATATCGGCCAGGATATTTTCCAGCCTGTCCTGGTTAGTATCGGTGATGAAGATCTGTCCGAATTCTCTGTGAGCTACGAGCTCAATAATCTGGGTTACCCTTAGCTTATCAAATTTATCAAAAATATCGTCAAGCAGCAGTATTGGATGAAAACCCGCTATATTTCTGATAAATTCAAGTTTGGCCAGTTTAAGTGCTACCAGGTATGTTTTCTGCTGTCCCTGTGATCCGACCCGCTTAATCGGGTAGCCGGACAGCTGCAGATTCAGATCGTCTTTATGAATTCCTACCGTTGTGTATTGAAGAATCCGGTCTTTATACCGGGATTCGTTCAGCAGCGTTCTGAACTGACTGTCTTTCAGATGCGACTGGTAAATCATGTTCACTTTTTCACCTCCCATCGCAATTGAATCATAATATTTCTGGAATATCGGGATCAGCCGCTTGATAAAATTCACCCTTTTTGAGTGAATCCTTTCTCCATGAGGAATAAGCTGGTCATCCCACAATTGTAACGATTCATTATCAAACCTGTCGGTTTTAGCAAACTCTTTCAACAGGATATTCCTTTGAGAAAGAGCCCTGTTATAGTTAATCAGATCTTCAAGATAGGGTTTATCGTATTGTGAAATAACGGCATCGATAAATTTTCTTCTCTCCTCGCTTCCTTCGCTTATCAGACTGCTATCCGCAGGAGAGATCATAACCACGGGCAAAAGACCGATGTGGTCAGCCAGCCGCTGATACTCCTTTTTATTTCTCTTGAACTGTTTTTTCCTGTTTTTCCGGATACCGCAATATATACTTTCTGTCTTTCCCTCTTTTTCGAAATCTCCCTGAATAATGAAAAAATCCTCTTCATATCTGATATTCTGTGTATCGATGGAGTTGAAAAAACTCTTTGTAATAGAAAGGTAATGAATGGCATCCAGAATATTGGTCTTTCCTACCCCGTTATTTCCCACAAAGCAGTTTATTTTCGGAGAAAACTGCAGTTCTACCTGAGCGTAGTTTTTGAAATTGATAAGGGAGATATTCTTCAGATACATATCGAGTAAGATTCAGGATCAATAGTATTTCTTTTCTATGACAAGACGGGGTAAAAATACGAAATTTCAGAATGGATTAAAACCGGACCATGCCGGATAAATGCTTTGACCGGTAGAAACTAATCAGATTTTCAATCGTTCAAATTTTTCATGCTTTCGCTTCAATATCATTTTCAAAACAGTTACATTTGCGGAAATTTTCCGGATCGGACCAATAACTGCTGGATCATGGCTAAAAAGAAGAAAGGTATAACCGATGACAGAATACAGGGAGTAGAAAGCGCCCTGAGCAAGACAGAACAGTTCATTGAGGATAACCAGAAGATGTTGACAATTATCACAATGGTTATCGTTGTAATTGTTGCCGGTTACCTGGGATACAAACGTTTTATTGTTTACCCGGCTGAAGAGGAGGCACAATCCCAGATGTTTGTGGCGGAACAGTATTTTGAAAGGGATTCGTTTAACCTTGCATTATACGGAGATGGTAACTATTTCGGATTCCTGGATATCATCGAAGAGTACCGGATAACCAAGGCGGCAAACCTGGCGCACTACTATACGGGGATCTCATACCTTCGTTTGGAAGAATATGAAATAGCCATAGAGTACCTTGAGAAATTCGATTCAGATGACATGATGCTTGCTCCGCTCACACTTGGTGCAATAGGGGATTCATACCTGGAACTGGATGACCCTGAACAGGCAGTTGAATACTACACCAGAGCATCCCGGATGAAGAATAATGATTTTATTAATCCGATTTATCTGTTAAAAGCTGGAAAAGTATATGAAAACCTTGGTGAGTACGAAAAAGCCCTTGAAAACTATGAAAGAATCAGGAATGAGTATCCGGAAAGCCAGGAAGGCAGAACAATTGAGAAGTATATAACCCGTGTTAAATTATTTCTGGAATAACACTGACAGGAAAACAGGACCGGTTGGATCCTGATTGTCTTAACCTGAGGATTTAATGGCCACAAATCTTAAAAACCTGTCCGACTACGATACTGAAACAGTTCCACCGGCAAACAACTTCAGGTTTGGGATTGTAGTTTCAGAATGGAATTCCATGATCACTGCCGCCCTTCTGGATGGTGCCTTCCGGACTCTGCTGCAACATGGCGCAACTGAAGAGAACATTATTACCGAATATGTACCCGGCAGTTTCGAATTAACTCTGGGAGCCCAGTACATGGCAGAGTACACTGATGTGGATGCTGTCATATGTATCGGTTGTATTATTCGTGGTGAGACTCCTCATTTCAATTATATATGTGACAGCGTGACACAGGGAATAACCCAGCTGAATACCACCTACAATATTCCCTTTGTTTTCGGAGTGCTTACAACAGACAATCTTCAACAGGCCAAAGACCGGGCAGGTGGAAAACACGGAAATAAAGGTGATGAAGCAGCAGTGGCTGCTATCAAAATGGCCTTCCTTCATAATAAATTAATAAATAAGGAAAAACGGAGTGATGGGTAGAATTCTTCGAAGGAAGCACCGGCCGGTTCCTGCAACTCCCTGAGGAGTAAATCTCTTAAGGCAATAAGAAACACCGATTTTATAATCTCTGAACGATTCAGGCGAGATGCCGGGTGACAAATACATTATCTGACTTTCGATTCAACTGGTAAGTTAAGAAAGAAATTCCCTTCTGCCGGGTAACTGAAAATATCACATGTTAACCGGTGGCTGGTAGCAGTTCTAATCATTTACTATCATTTCACAAAATATACTTGACCGGTCAATTTCATGAATTTGTGAGGTAACATTGAAATTTGAAGCCAGCCGAATGAAATCCTCAGATGAATATGTTACAGCCCTGAAACCGTCTTTGCAAACGATAACACCATTTTTTGTCAGGTTAAAGTCAATTTCTCCGATGAGGCCATGTTCTGCCTGAATCCGGAACCAGTTAAGCCGCTCTTCCCAGATTTTTTCGGAATAACTCGAAAAAAGAACAATCCC
>CP070687.1:2166516-2170039 GCA_020353115.1 Bacteroidales bacterium | reverse complement strand
TTCAGGATCATGATAAAGGCACCTGAGACCACAGATATGCCGGGTATTGTTTTTACATACTGAAACGCGGGCCGCAATACGTCACCCGTGGCATTTGCAGCACCGGCAACCTCGCCGTCCGCATCTCCATTCTTGATCATCAATGTCCCTAAATATAACGGATCTTCAATATGTTCCAGCGCTATTTCTTTTGTCATTCCCTTATGTTTTCTCAGTTCAGTCATCAGGTCCGCATACTGCTCCTTCCTGTCATGACGTAATGGATCAACAATAGTGGCGCCGGGAATTGCTTTCAAGCCGAATCGTTCTGCATCCGCCAATATCTTATCCGGATTCCCCAGTAATATAATTCGGGCTATTTTTTCCGAAATCAGGATGTCGGCTGCCTTTAAAGTTCTCTCTTCAAAAGCCTCAGGCAACACGATGCGCTTGTTGTAATTACGGGCTTTTTCTTTGATCTGCTCAAGTAATTTCATTGGTTATCAGTATTTTATATGGATTTCAGATTTTCCTCAAATTTAACCAAAAATGGCTTAAATCCCATGGTTTACCTAAAATTATAACCAGCGAACGGATGTGTTTAAGAACAAGTTTTAAAATCCGGTTAAAATATGTTTCTTTCAATTTCAGTTGAAAAAAGAACCGGACGAGGGCTTTTGTTGTCTGATCATAAATTTATTGCCAATTTTAAGCCCTGTTCTTCAAAGAGTGATGGTGGCAGTAAAAAGTTATAAAAGGATGAAAATGAACCCTTTAGTACATAATTTGAAGTTACTGGCAGAGGCGATTGACGGAGATCTCTTTATGGATGAAACTACCCGTCTGATTTACGCCACGGATGCATCCGCCTACAGGGAAAAACCACTGGCGGTCGTATGGCCCAGAAATCCTGAGGACCTAAAAAAGATCATTGCATATGCCAGGGAAAATAATGTATCTGTTATTCCACGTACTGCCGGCACATCACTTGCCGGCCAGGTAGTAGGCGGTGGTATCGTTGTAGACGTTTCCAGGTATTTTACGGGGATTCTCGAATTCAATCCTGAAGAACGCCGTATAAGGGTGGAACCCGGTGTGGTCCTGGATGAACTGAATAAATTTCTGAAACCGTATGGACTGTTCTTTGGTCCGGAGACCTCAACTTCAAACCGTTGTATGATCGGCGGCATGGTCGGTAACAACGCGTGCGGTGCACACTCAATCCTTTACGGAAGTACACGCGATCATATACTCGGAATAAAAGCAATCCTCAGCGACGGATCAGAAGTTTGGTTTGGTACTGTCTCTCCGGATGAATTTGAAGAAAAATGCAAGGGCTCCAACCTTGAAAATCACATCTACAGGAAAATAAAGGAGATTCTCGAGGATCCTGAAAATCAGGCCGAGATCAGAAAGGAATACCCCGATAAATCCGTTCACAGAAGAAACACGGGATATGCCATCGATATTCTTCTCGAAACGAAGCCTTTCGGTAACGGGGTAAGTGATTTCAACCTGTGCAAACTACTTGCAGGCTCGGAAGGAACACTGGCGTTTTCAACAGAAATAATGTTGACCCTTGTTCCCCTTCCACCTGCTGAAACCGGATTGGTGTGTGTACATCATGAACGGCTGGAAGAAGCATTCGAAGCTAATCTTATTGCCTTGAAGCACAATCCCGGAGCAGTGGAGTTGCTTGATAAAACAATACTCGATCTTACAAAGGATAATATTGAACAGAGGAAGAACCGGTTTTTCCTGAAGGGTGATCCTGCCGTAATACTTATCGTTGAATTCCAGCGGGAGACCCGTGAAGAGATCCTTCAGATCTCAAACTCCATGGAGTCTGATCTCAGGGATGCAGGATACGGTTATCATTTCCCGGTGCTGTTCGGAGATGATATCACAAAGGTATGGAACCTGAGAAAAGCAGGATTGGGAGTGCTTTCCAATATGAAAGGGGATGCAAAACCGGTACCGTTGTGTGAGGATACGGCAGTTCCCGTAAAATCGCTGCCGGCTTACATGAATGAATTCAGGGAAATCCTGACCAAATACAATAAAGATTGTGTTTATTACGCTCATATTGGCTCTGGTGAGCTTCACATCCGGCCCATCCTGAATCTGAAGGAAAAAGAAGACATAGAGCTTTTTCATACAATCGGCAGGGAGATGGCGTTGCTGGTAAAAAAATACAACGGATCTCTGAGCGGAGAACATGGTGATGGCCGTCTCCGTGGTGAATTCATTCCAATTATGATCGGAGAGAATAACTACAGGTTGCTGAAAGAGATCAAGGCTGCATGGGATCCTTTTCATGTTTTCAATCCGGGCAAAATTGTAGATACACCCAGGATGAATACGTTTCTGCGGTACAAACCCGGGCAGGTGGCAAGGAAAATTAATACGGTTTTTGATTTCTCGGATGATGGAGGAATTCTCAGGGCAGCTGAAAAATGCAACGGTTCGGGCGACTGCCGGAAGACAGAGATCATCGGAGGTACCATGTGCCCGAGTTATATGGCTACGAGAGATGAGCATAATACCACCAGAGCCAGGGCGAATCTTCTTAGGGAGATCCTCACAAATTCTGAAAAACCAAATCCGTTTGACTCGAAAGCGCTATACGAAATCCTTGACCTGTGTCTTTCATGCAAGGGATGCAAATCCGAATGCCCTTCAAGCATCGATATCGCGAAAATGAAAGCAGAGTTCCTTCAGAACTATTACGATGCTCATTCAATCCCTGTAAGGGCAAAACTGGTTGCTTATATGCCTCAGATCAACCGGATAGGAGCTGTTTTTCCCCTTCTGTTCAACTTTTTCATCCGGAACAGGGTAATGTCTGGTTTGGTGAAAAAAGTGCTTGGAATCGCAGAAAAACGTCAAATTCCGGGTATTTACAGAACCACCCTGAGGAAATGGATGAGCTTGAATACGGGCCGGAGCACACCGGGAAGTTACAGACATGGCCGAATCGTTCTTTTTGTCGATGAATTTACCGACCATAATGATACGGAGATCGGGATCAAAGCATTTAAACTGATGACCCGGCTCGGTTATGAAGTAATCTGTCCGTCACACGAAGTAAGCGGAAGGACATTCATTTCAAAAGGTCTCCTGCGTGCCGCCCGGAAGAAAGCCCGTCGGAATATTGAAATTTTATCAAAATTTGTCTCTGATGAAGTACCGATGGTCGGCATTGAACCTTCAGCTATCCTGTGTTTCAGGGATGAATATCCTGACCTTGCAGGAAATGATCTCAGGGATGCAGCAGAAAAACTGGCTAACCATACCTTTATGCTCGAAGAATTTCTTATAAGGGAAATTGAGTCCGGCCATATCACACACGAACAATTTACGGAAGAACCAAAACAAATTAAATTCCACGGGCACTGTCAGCAAAAATCCATTGCTTCCACAGAATCGACTGTAAAACTGCTCTCATTCCCTCTCAATTATTCGGTTGAGGAGATCTCATCGGGATGTTGTGGAATGGCCGGATCATTCGGGTTTGAGAAAGAGCATTATGATCTATCCATGA
>CP070687.1:2163151-2166416 GCA_020353115.1 Bacteroidales bacterium | reverse complement strand
TCCCTTTCGGGCAGGAGGAAAGATCGATCTGCTCATGAAGGTAAAGGGTGCCAGAAAATTCCCTGGCCGTGACGATCCGGCCGTTGAGGTTCATCACTTCGACGACCACATCCGTATCATAACCAGGATTGCTGGTAAGGGTAAATATCCCGTTCCCGGGATTGGGATAGATTTCAAAATCATTGACATCTGATTGTCCGTGAGCAATCCCGGCTGCCGGATCGCTGTAAATCCTCACATCATCGAAGGCAAAACCGTCGTTCTCATAGGTGCCGTTGGAGGCAAAGACGAACCGGAACTGGAGATGGCCGAAATCACCCGGCCCTGATATTGCGTTCCGCACCGTCACCCAACCGTTGCTTCCCTCTCCGAAAGTGCCGTCTCCCGACCATCCCTTGCCCGACCCTGTAACATTCAGGATGCTGAATACATCCGAACGGTTATACCAGAGATAACCGGTGGATTTCAGCAGGGTATGCCAGGTCTTTGCCGTATCCTCGGAATACTGCAGGCAGGCTCCGTCATAGGTGCCCTCGTTGTCCCACCAGACCTTCATTTCAATGGCCGGGTTTGAAAGGTTGGCCATGTTGAAAACGGGACTGTAAACAAATGAAGCTTCATTTGCATTATAATCCCCGGAAAGATTCGTCATCCATACATTTGAGCCAGTCGCAGTGCTGTTGATGGTGCTGCCGGAAGGAGTTCCGAATTCCCACGATGAATTCGTACCACCGGTTGTCCAGTATTCCGAACCATCCTCAAAGTTTTCAAAATATGTCAGTTCATCAAGCACAATGATATAGTTTCCTCCGGGAATAATATGAATAGGCCGGCTGTGTAATGTTAATTCCACAGCTACCGTATTTGATATTTCACATTCGTATGTTCCATAATCCGATGAGTTTGCAGCATTTATAGAGTACGTGCTTCCTGTAGCTCCGGAAATTGGATTGCCGTCCCTGTACCACTGGTAACTATTATTTACTCCCCCAACATTCACACTCATTGTATAACTTGAATCCAAAGCTACTTTTACTGTTGTTTCAATTCCCACACTGTCTTGTGGGGAATACAAAAAGGTTGTACTTGCCACACCGATATTGGGCTCGATATCCTCGAAGGTAAACCGGTTGTTGTTAATGGCCAATTCAAACAGGAGTGTGAGAGATGAAAGGTCCGGTAAATCGGTCAACAGATTGTGGTTTAGCTCCAGTTTCAATAATTCAGTCAAACCTGTAAACTCATCAGGTACGGCACCCGAAAGCTGGTTAAAGCTAAGATCCAGGTATTGCAGGTTGGTCAAGGTGCCAAATTCTATGGGAATCGATCCGGTCAGCTGTTGGTTATCTGAAAGATACAGTGTATTCAGCTGCGTTAAATTCCCAATCTCAACCGGTATGGTACCCGACAGGGTGTTAACCTTCAGATTCAGGAATGTGAGATTTACCAGGTTACCTATCTCCGGGGGTATTGATCCGGTCAATTGGTTGGATTCCAGTTCAAGCCATTCCAGGTTTGTCAGGTTGCCCATTTCAACCGGGATTGAACCGGTAAGTTGATTGTAGTGCAGACCAATATGTACCAGATCGGATAAACTACATATACCAACAGGGATTGAGCCGGTAAGCTGGTTCATATTCAGATCGAGATGCTGCAGTCTGGTAAGGTTCCCCATTTCAACCGGGATGGTTCCTGTAAGCTGGTTGTCGGGAAGGTTCAGTACATGCAGGCTATCCAGATCGCCGATTTCCGGTGGGATGGGTCCATTCAGGTTGTTCTGGTCGAAGCTTATCTCAGTAACGCGGTTACCGGAAACCGTGATCCCGGTCCAGGTGGAGACGTTCCCGGTAAGCCAGTTGGTATTATCGGTCCAGTTCGGACCGTCCGTGCTGTTATACAGGGCCACCAGGGCGAGAGAATCGATCATCAGTCCTGCCATTTCATCTGCCCCGATATAGGGGGTAACAGGATCCCGGGGATCACCGTCAATATCGTCTGTTACTTCCGCAACCGGCGTACCGGCCTTAAGCGCTTGATTGTTTGAATGCAAATCGCTGTCGCTGAAGTATTCCGGATCGACAGAAATGGAATTCGCATCTAAACCGGAAACAGATTGCCAGGTTATAAGATCAGGCACATCTGTCGAATTCCAATTACCCAAACTGGAACCATTTGTATAAAGATCGTTATAATCACTGTTAATACCTGAAGTCACCATACTGTTTATTGAGTAGCCCCCACTATTATTTCCCAGGATATTATCCTGCAAAATACAGTTTGAAGTCTCAACGCCTAATACCATTGATATACTATTCGAAAAAAGACCGGTAACATTTGTGCTGTTGTGAAAAATTTTCAGATAGGAGGAATGATGCGTCAGTATTCCATAACAATAATCAGGCTGGGAATTATCGGAATGTACATGTATAAAATTGTTTGCAATGATTATTTCGTTACCCCCGGAGGCGTAAGCATACACATGAACAATTCCACCAATCTCGTAAGGGCTGCCAGAAGTTATATTTATCTTATTTTTCAGAATTGCAAAATTATCACCGGTGTATTTACAGATAATTCCAATAGCCCAATCATAGTCTGAATTCAATTGAATATTATTACCCTGAATTAACGTGTTCTGCTGGTTTATTAACCTGATTCCTGCATAAAACTGATTTTCAAATACATTATCCAGAATCTGTGTTCCAATTTCATAATTGTAATTTATAGTATACCCCCCGAGATAAATTCCGGCAAATCCATTTTGAAAAAGATTGGAATTATAGATATTATTGTTATCGGTTGAAGTTGAATCAGGCCAGGACACAACCAAAGCCTTATGATAATTATATGAGGAACTTGTTATGTTTACTCCTGTAATCCGGTTATTTAAAAACTCATTATTATCGGCGCCGTTTGCCAATTCCACTACCTGTGCATAATCTGTTCCTGTGGCTGAAAGTGTCATATTGCGAAACGTGATGAAATCCGCCCCATCCAGCTTAACTGTATAATTTGTAGCACTGTCCGGGGAGGCATAAGTTAGTGTAACATCTGTACTATCCCCTGATTGGGTTTGGAATGTAATGGTATTGGTTGCTGAAGCGCCGGAAATTTCAGGGATGGATATCTGTTCTGTGTATGTTCCGGATTCCACATTGAAGGTAACGGGTCCCCCTACTCCGACACTTATCAACGAATCAACGGCTTCGGTGAAGGTCAGAAAATCGGTTGAGGAAGGGCCGATGGTATAGGTTCCGCTTAAAGG
>CP070687.1:2159897-2163051 GCA_020353115.1 Bacteroidales bacterium | reverse complement strand
ATGAACGATTTCGAGATCATAAAAAGAACCAGGAAAAATATTCCCTGCAAATAAACGACCATGATTTTCCTGCTGACTGTTCCGGTCGCAAAAAAGAGAACACCCATGACAAACATATTGGGAATAAATAGTATAAGGTATGGCTGGAAATAACTTTGAAAATTAAACGGCAACAAATTACCGGCATCCCTCCAGGGCATAAACTCTCCGAGCATTAATCCAAGCGGTACACCTGTGGATATCAGTATCAGTACGATAAATGATCCTGCAAACCTGCCCAGGATGTAATGGTTTTTCTTTATCGGATTGACGAATATCAATGAATCCGCACCATGTTCAAAGTCCCTGAGAACTGGCACTCCCATTACAGCTGAAGTGATCAGGGCAAATATCAGTGAAAGTTGCATCGTTAATATGGTAATAATAATTGGTGCATTTTCCTTTACCTGTTCCGGGATCCCGGCAATCCTGTTGGATTGAAAACTTACAGCCAGAAAGGCCATCAGGAAATAGAGTCCGAAATAGATATATGTTGCAGGCCTGTTTTTCCTGTAATTCAATTCAAATGTTAATATCTTATACCACATGATCTTGTTTTGAATTCATTATTCAACGTATGGAACGATTTGTTTCTGAAGGACATCCTTGTGCTAATTCACAGGTAATGCCTGTTCATATTCTAATATCGTCGAGAAATAAACATCTTCCAGCTCGGCGGTAGTCGGGAGGAAATCCCCACCAGGCTCATTTTCGTTCAGTACATGGATTTCCAGCATTCCTGCGATCATTTTCCTGGTAATGATGTTATGCTTATCCTGGTAATCCTTCAATGCTTCTTTAGGAATCCTTTTTTGCCAGACCATGCCGTTATATTTTTTTACTGCTTCCCGGGGATCATCCCTGAACAATAACTTACCCTCATGGATAATGGCCATATCCGGACAAAGCTCCTTCACATCATCTACAATATGGGTTGACAGGATAACGATGGTATTTTCACCGATTTCACTTAATAAGTTCAGAAATCTGTTTCGCTCTGCAGGATCAAGACCGGCAGTTGGTTCATCAACTATTATCAGTCTCGGGCTATTCAGCAAGACCTGGGCAATCCCGAAGCGTTGTTTCATGCCACCTGAAAATCCTCCGAGATTTTTCTTTCTTTCATGGTACAGATTGGTTTTATGAAGAATAGCATGAACGAGTTTCCTCCGGTCCCTGTGCGGGGAGATTCCTTTCAACACGGCAAGATGATCAAGCAGCACTTCGGCGTTTATATTGGGATACAACCCAAATTCCTGGGGCAGGTATCCCAGTATTCTTCTCACCCGGTTTTTTTGAGTAAGAACATTTATATCCTCAAGGAAGATTGTACCGCTATCGGCTTCCTGCAAGGTTGCTATTATCCTCATTAGTGTTGATTTACCGGCTCCGTTTGGGCCGAGTAAACCGAACATGCCTTTTTTAATTGTAATGGTAATGTTGTCCAGGGCACATACACCATTGGAGTAGGTTTTTGAAATATTTTTAATACGAAGTTCCATAATCTTGAATTTTAGTGCTAATATTTCATTTTGATGCAATTCCCATCTGGAATTATTATACAGGTTTTTTGTAGGTCTGACGTAAAACTCACATTGTGTGTTACACCAAATCTCTTTGTCTGGTCACAAACGAAGTAATGATGAGAAATAAATTCCGTAATGAAAAATATATTCGTTAAGTGGAAGTACCAGCCTGAGGAAATGAATAAAAAGGAAGATATAGGTTGTATTTGTTTTTTATCGGTCAAAATGGATGTTTTAACAGGCAGTCTTTGCAGAAAATCGAAAAATGTTTAATTTCTGGCAGGTTTTCCGGTACTTTGTAACTGGAATGTTATCGGATTAGATATGATACGCAGATACGGGATAAAATTTTGGTCTGATATATCAGGGATTGCAAAATATCTTTTCAGGAAGAGACTATTCCGGCATGGTCTGTTCTGGACGGGGAACCTGATTTTTTTCGTGGTCATTTATTTCCTGACAGAAAGTGGAAAGGGATTATTTCTATATTCCGTAAAAATTGCATTCATATTTCTTCTACTGGCGATTCTGTTCTATATACATCAACGCACATTGGTCCCCAGGTATTACAGGAAAAAAAGATACTGGCTGTACACAGGATACCTTCTTTCAGGTATATTACTCTTTACGGTCCTCAAATATATTTTCAAGTTTTACGTCTTTCATGAAGTGGCTGACGAAACGTTTATTGCTGAAAATTTGGGATCGGTTTTTGCAGCTACCTTTTACATCGTGATTGGCTCAATCATATCCGGATTCCTCAGATATAACCGTGAAAAGATTCACTACCAGGAAATGGCAATGAAACTGAAAGAGTCTGAAAAACAAAAACTTGAGGCTGAACTGGTGGCTCTGAAAGCGCAGGTAAATCCTCATTTTATGTTTAATACTCTGAATAATATATATTCACTCAGTCTTGATAAATCAGAGAAAGCCCCGGCAATGATATTGAAACTTTCCGATTTGATGAGTTATACACTGTATGATTGCAAAGAAGAAAAGGTGGATATTTCAGAGGAGATACGATTTGTTGAAAATTATTTTGAGTTGGAGAAGGTAAGGCTGGATGATAATGTAAAAATCGATCTTGAAGTATCAGGGAATATTCCGAATATTAAAATTGCACCCCTGCTGTTCATTCCTTTCATCGAGAATGCCTTTAAGCATGGTATTAATACCGAACCCCGGGATCCTTTTATTCGGGTCTTATTTGATTTCGGCAAGAAAGATCACTTTATCTTCAGGATTGAAAACAGGAAAATAAAGGGAGCAGAAAACGGGAACAGGAACCCGGAGGGTATTGGAATTACAAATTCCAGAAAAAGGTTAAATTTACTATATCCCGGTAAGCACAGGCTGGATATTACGAATAACCAGGATATTTTTATGGTGGAACTGGAGATTGAACTTTCATGAATCTTAAGTTTTTGATAATAGATGATGAACCGCTAGCTCAGCGGGTAATAGAAAACTATGCCAGGGATATTCCCACAATAGAACTTTCGGGAAAATGTAAAACCGCCTTTGAAGCGATGGAATTTCTCTATGACAATCCGGTGGATCTGATATTTCTTGATATAAACATGCCT
>CP070687.1:2158371-2159797 GCA_020353115.1 Bacteroidales bacterium | reverse complement strand
GTACTGAAACGAAAGTTGTTTGCCCTTCGGAGACTATTCCTGCTGAAAGAAAAAGCAGCCAGAACGACAGTAAATAAAGGATGTATGAAAAATGCTTTTTCACATTATAATCGGAAATATTATATTTTTCAGATTATTCAATAATTAATGTAATATGGATAACCGGAATTCTTAAAGGCTGACATAAAAGTAAATGAAAGAATTTGAATTGATTTCTTCAATTGAAAATATTTTAAACAAATCTTTAACATACCTGATGTTTCGCCTTTTCCGATAAATCAGATATTATAATTCCATACCTTCCCTGGTTCCCTGTCCGATAAACTGCAAGATACACAAAATTATCCTTAAGGAACATATATGGTAGACTAGGGCAACACTTAAATAGTTGCTTACTAGCGCCATAATATTGTTGAGAAATCTCAATTCAGTCATTTCCTTCTTTTATTTCACCTGGTTTTAATGCAGAACAAATACACAGGTTAATTGAAGGAGTCCTGAAAAGACCGGTTAGCGGAATAATACCTATTTTTACAATATGATGTCGAGATCGCAGAGCGGAAAACGCGTAAAATCAAGACCCGGTCAGATCCCTGCAATTCTTACGACAGTTGTGGTCCTTTCAGGTCTTACCCTGATAATTTATTTCTTCACCTTCAAAGATCTAAGCAGGAAAAGAAGGATTGACAGAAATGCAGGAGAAGTTCGGGGATATGTATATAACGCGGACAAGAAAGAGTTGATGACCCATGGAGTTGACGGGACAAAAGTCAGCAACAAATATGTTTTGTTCATAAGGTACCGGGTCGGAGGCAGAGATTTTCTGATTACCAAAACCTTATCCTACCCTTATCTAAAAGATAGTGTCACGGTAAGATACAATTTGCTGAATCCGGAAGAAGCTTACGTAGTAATAAAATAAATCTGTTGCGTGATCTGAAACACTGTCTCCGGCGGAATCGTCAATTCACAGGATCCTGAAATACCATTAAAAATGAGGGTAAGAAACATGCTTCTTCCCTCTCAATACTTAAAATCCGTTAATTATAAGTGAGTTTCCCGGGGGCCGGTTATTCAGATTAGTCGAACCGTTCCTCCAGTTCTTTCATTTTCTCTTCGGCCTTAGCAGCAATTTCTTCAAATCGCTTCTGGTATGTTTCATTCATCACACAGGCAGCCAGACCGGACCATTGTGAAGCCCATCCTGCCGCTTCCTGTGCAACCTCGGTATATTTTTGTGCAAGTTCCGGGTCGTTTGAACCAGACATATAGGCTTCGAGGAAGTCAACATAATCGTTCATCCACTCGTCATATTTATCGAGGAACTCATCACAGTCGGCAATCTTTTCATCTGTAGCTTCCTCTTCAATCATCTCCTCATCCGATTTTTGAGTTTCTTTGTCCGATGAACCTCCCCCGCATGCAC
>CP070687.1:2150726-2158271 GCA_020353115.1 Bacteroidales bacterium | reverse complement strand
AAAGAAATAATAATTGTTGCACTTCTTCTTTTATCTATCTTTCTTCAAGGTACTTCAAAACCTGCCGATATACATTTTCACCTGTAAATCCCAGTTTTTCATCCAGTACCTTATAAGGTGCGGAGAATCCGAAGGATTCGAATCCCCATACCCTGCCATCAGGTCCAACCAGGCTTTCCAGGGTAACCGGCAAGCCGGCTGTCAGGCCGAATACAGGCGATTTTTGAGGGATTACTTTTTTCCGGTAATCTTCCGGTTGTTCCCTGAACAGTGCTTCGGAAATAACAGATACAACCTGGACCTTTAATCTTTTTTCCTTTCTCAGGATTTCGGCTCCTTCGATCAGTGTGGAAACTTCCGATCCGCTGGCTACGAGTATTATGTCCGGATTTCCGTCATCTTTCTGTACAATATAGGCTCCTTTTTCAGCCTGAAGGGCATCTTCATATCTTGACGAGCCATCTACAGGCAGGTCTTTTACTGCCTGCCTGGAAAGCAGGAGGGCTGTGGGTGTTTTGGTATTGGCCAGGGCTATTTTCCAGGCAATGGTGGTTTCTATGGCATCGGCAGGTCTGAGGACGAGAAAACACCTTTGTCCTGAATGATTTTTCATCTTTTCCATCAGACGGATCTGTGCTTCCTGTTCAACCGGCTGGTGGGTCGGTCCGTCTTCACCAACCCGGAACGCATCATGACTCCAGATATATTTAACCGGGAGTTGCATTAGTGCAGCCAAACGAACCGATGGTTTCATATAATCTGAAAAAACAAAGAACGTTCCGCAAACCGGAATTATTCCTCCATGAGCCGCCAGACCGTTCATAATACCTGCCATGGTAAGTTCAGCCACGCCTGCCTGGAGAAATGCTCCGGAAAAATCCCCTTTTACAAAAGCTTTTGATTTTGCCAGGAACCCGTCTGTTTTATCGCTGTTTGACAAATCGGCTGAAGCAACGATCATATTTCCAATCTTGTCGGCAAAATAAGAAAGAACCGTTCCCGAAGCACTTCGTGTCGGTGAATTCTCTTTCTGGACTATTTCGCTGAAATCCAGATCCGGGATATGTCCGGACAGAAATGACTTTAACCGGTGTGCCAGTTCAGGGTTTTCAGCTTCCCATTTTTTCTGTTCTTCTTTTTTCAGTGCGGCATACGAACGTTTTTCAGCCAGTATCTTATCGTAATGATCTTTAACTTCAGGAAAGATCTGAAACGGATTTTCAGGATCACCGCCTAGATTCAGGATGGTTTTTTGGAACGAGGCACCGGCTTTACTGATGGGCATTCCATGGGTCGATGACTGTTTCTCAAACTTTTCGCCCTCTTCCGTAAGACAACCCTTACCCATTATGGTTTTACCAATTATCAGAAACGGTTTATCCGGGTTTTCATTTGCCTCTTTGAGTGCCGTACGGATTTCATCCGGGTCATTCCCATTTATCGTTTTAACACGCCATCCCCAGGCTTCGTATTTACGTGCAGTATCCTCCGCTGTGACTGCACTGGTTTCTGTTGAGAGCTGAATGTCGTTTGAATCGTAAAACATGATCAGATTTCCCAGTCCCAGGAATCCTGCCAGTCTTCCGGCGCCCTGTGAAATCTCTTCCTGGATTCCGCCATCTGATATGAAGGTATAGGTTTTGTGAGCCATCCATTCTCCGAAGCGCGCAACAAGAAAACGTTCTGCTATGGCTGCTCCGACTGCCATTGTATGCCCTTGCCCCAAAGGTCCCGAAGTGTTTTCAATACCTCTTTCGACATTCAGTTCCGGATGTCCCGGTGTAGGACTTTTCCATTGCCTGAAGTTCATGATATCTTCCATTGAATATGCCCCGGTCAGGGTCAGTACCGAGTATAGCATGGGTGACATATGACCGGGATCGAGGAAGAACCGGTCACGATTAGACCATGACATATCATCCGGATCAAAATGAAGAAATTCGGAATATAAGATGTTTATGAAATCAGCTCCTCCCATGGCACCTCCCGGATGGCCGGATTTGGCTTTTTCTACCATGGCAGTTGAAAGGATACGGATATTATCTGCAGCCTGGTTATCAATAGAGTTACTCATTGGAAAAATAATTAGTAAAATGAAAAAATTAAAAGGTTAGCGATAAATTCTTATCAAAATGACTAAATAATAAACCAATTTACAATTAAAGTAGTTGCAATTTTGCCATTGCCGGTCTGCCATTCCTTCGGCAGATGAACCTTACAGGCAGAGATGACTTTGGCAGTCGATTGGAATTCATGATCTAAAGATAAATTACCCATATCAGATTTGCAACTGAATTCATTTTGTGTCCTGAATTACACTTGATATGTGGACGAGGCGGTTTCTCCTCCTCTCCCGGTCCAGTTCGTATGGAAAAACTGGCCTCTGGGCCGGTCTACCCTCTCATAGGTATGTGCTCCGAAATAATCTCTCTGGGCCTGTAGCATATTGGCCGGGAGTCTTTCTGAACGGTAACCGTCAAAATAGCATAGGGCAGTAGTCAAAGCAGGGACAGGTATTCCATGGGATAATGCAGTTGCACAAACTCTCCTCCAGCTATCCTGCGAATTTTCAACAATTGTTTTGAAATAAGGATCCAGGAGCAAATTTTTCAGACCATGATTATTTTCAAAAGCTTCTTTTATTTTCCCGAGGAATACGGAGCGGATAATACAACCGCCTCTCCACATTAATGCTATTCCGCCGTAATTCAATTTCCAGCCAAACTCATTTGCAGCCTCGCGCATTAAGACATATCCCTGTGCATACGAAACGATTTTGGAGGAAAGCAGAGCTAACCTGAGGTCTTCGACAAATCCTGTTTCATCCCCGTCAAACCTGGTTTTCGGTCCGCTAAGAATTTTTGAAGCTGTTACTCTTTCCTCTTTCTGGGCCGACAGACATCTTGAAAAAACGGATTCACCGATCAGGGTTAAGGGTATGCCTAAGTCCAGTGCTGCAATACCTGTCCACTTACCGGTTCCTTTCTGCCCGGCCGTATCGAGGATTTTTTCAATGAGTGGTGTGCCATCCTCATCTTTATATGCAAGGATATCACGGGTTATTTCTATAAGGTAACTTTCCAGTTCCCCTTCATTCCAACGTTTAAATACCTGATGCATTTTTTCATGGGAGAAACCCAGGAGTTCTTTCATCAGGTGGTAAGCCTCGCTTATCAGCTGCATATCACCGTATTCAATGCCATTATGAACCATCTTGACAAAATGGCCGGCCCCGTTTTCTCCTACCCAGTCACAACAGGGTGAACCGTCTTCCACCCTGGCGCTGATGCTTTGGAATATATCTTTAACATGTGGCCATGCCTGTGGTGATCCCCCCGGCATCATGGAAGGACCCCGAAGCGCTCCCTCTTCACCTCCCGACACGCCGGTTCCGATATACAACAGTCCTTTACTTTCCACGAATTTTGTTCGCCTGTTGGTATCCGGGAAATGGGAATTCCCCCCGTCAATAATAATATCACCCTTTTCAAGCACAGGGATGAGCTGATCGATAAAATCATCAACCGGTTTGCCCGCTTTTACAAGCAACATGACTTTCCTGGGCGTTTTAAGGGATCCAACGAATTCTTCGATGGAATGTGTGCCTATGATATTCTTACCCCTGCCACGCCCGTTCAAAAACCTGTCTACTTTTTCAACAGTCCGGTTGTATACGGATACCGTATAACCTTTACTTTCCATGTTAAGTATGAGGTTTTCACCCATTACTGCAAGACCAATAAGGCCAATGTCCGCTTTTTTATCCATTTGTTGTTTTTTTAATATTAAAACCGAGATTCGTTAATGTTTTTTCTATTGTATCATCTGAAAACAGCAACTCTATTGTATAGGCCTGGAATTCTCTTCTTAACGGGTAATCCCCTCTTAATTTTTCAAATTCAGCCGGAGATTTCCTTAGATTGTTATCGTCGCTGTGAATTGCATAGGAATGAAGAATGGCTTCCCGTATTATTTGCTCCGTACTCTTATTCCTGCAATCGATTGGAAGTACAGGACGGGAGGGAGAAGGTATTTCCGGCGGATACCAGTCGTCCAGTTCCAGGCCATAAAACCGGCTGAAAGCCTGTACAATCATGGACGTACCATTTGCTTTACCGTCGGCTGAGTACCCGGCGATATGCGGTGTGCCTAAGCAAGTGATATCCAGTAGCTTACGATCAATATCCGGTTCATTATCCCAGACATCAAGAACAATTCCGGCAAGTTTTCCTGTCGCAAATTCTTTCTTAATCGCCTCGTTATTAACCACCTGACCTCTGGATGTATTGATAAGAAACCCGCCTTTTTTCATCGTATGAAGGAAGGAGCGGTCGACCATACGAAATGTTCTGTCAATCCCTTTCATATTCAAGGGAACGTGCAAACTTATTATATCCGATTCTTCGAGTATGCGATCCAGTGTACTAAATATTCCGGATCCTTCTGTCCTTTCCCTTGGCGGGTCATTTAACAATATGTTCATACCTAAATTCACTGCCAGATGGGATACTTTGGAACCGACATTGCCAACTCCGACGATTCCCAGGGTTTTATCCCTGAGATTGAAGCGGAATTTTGAAGCAAGGAATAAAAGGGCGGAAGCAATATATTGTTTTACCGATGAGGCATTACAGCCCGGTGCATTTTTCCATGTAATGTTGTTCTCCCTGCAATATCGGGTATCGATATGATCGTATCCGATGGTAGCGCTGGCAATGAATTTCACGGGTGTATTTTCAAGGAGCTTCTTATTGCATTCTGTCCTAGTCCGTATCAATAATACCTCCGCATCTTTGATCCGTTCGCGGGAGATCTCTTTCCCGGGTATGTATTTAACGGTTCCGAAAGGCTCCAGGACGCCTCGGATAAAAGGGATTTTATCATCAATTACGATATTCATTCCTTGACAATGGTTGAGGAAACTGAGGTCTGCATACAAATGAATTAACTTTTTGCAGGTCTTACTGCTTCCGGTTTGATATCGGTAAGATCTGCAATTCTTACCGGTTCACCGGATTCTATACTTTTCCTTGCGGCAATTCCTATAAGGATTGACATAGCACCATCCCTTGATCCTGCTGCATGCCGGTATGGATCGGGCATATCCGGATTCCTGAAGATTTGATCCTGGAGTCTCTGGTCTCCTCCGCCATGTCCTCCTCTTCCCCTGGGCAGCTTGATCATCTGGTAATTTTCAAAATTTTTCATTTGGATGATCTCTTCATAATCGGTTATTACCTCTTGTTTTTCCTGCTCCATCTCTTTTGCATGAAGTTCAGCCTGGCTTATTATCTCATCTTTTCTCCAGGGTATATCCAGCCAGGATTCCAGCCTCCCATTGAAACCGTTGAATGTAATTCTCCAGCCTTCATAAGGGGAGTATGTAGTAAGGGAGTAACTGACCTGAACATTATTGGCATACTTTATCTGCACAGCCATTTTATCATAAATATCTATTTCATTTCTCCAAAGACAATTATCCCTGATGTAACCATCATGATGCTCGTGGTTTACATAGAGATTCATTAGCATTTTATCGGTTGTGATATCCCAGAAGAATTTACATTTCTCTTTATAAGGGCAGGATCTGCATTTATCACCCCTGAATGAGTTATTTGCTCCATAGTGTTCCAGGTCTCCGTAGGCAAACACTTCAACCGGGTCTGAATCGAGCCACCAGTTTAACAGGTCGAAGTGATGGGTGGCTTTATGTACCAGAAGGGTTCCGCTTCTGGAACGAATTCCATGCCATCTTCTGAAGTAAGATGCTCCGTGATAAATATTCAGGTACCAGTGAAAATCAACGGATGTAATCTTTCCGATATCACCGGTGGTCAGAAGTTCTTTTATTTTGGTGCTGTGAGGGCCATAACGGTAGTTGAATCCAACGATCACTTTACGACCGGTACTGCGTTCAGTATCCAGGATTTTCCTGCATTTCAGATCGTCCGTAGTCATGGGTTTTTCTGTAAGCACAT
Organism: Bacteroidales bacterium; assembly: GCA_020353115.1. GTDB lineage: Bacteria > Bacteroidota > Bacteroidia > Bacteroidales > VadinHA17. Next base: position 2,152,293 of record CP070687.1, on the reverse strand, counting down.
CGGCTCCCATCTCCAGGCCTTTTACAATGAATTCATCGTGTGTGGCATCTACCGTGGTAACAATAAGCATATCCGGTTTGGTACTGTTCATCATTTCCTCAAAGTTTGTAAAGGTAGGGCAGGATGCTCCGATGAATGATTTGGCGAATTCCAGCCTCCCGGGATTGATATCACAAAGACCGACAAAATCAACCAGATCAGCATAATTATCAAGGATCCTTTTACCCCAGAAAGTGGTGCCACGAATTCCGGTACCTACCAGGGCCAGTTTCTTTTTTGCCGGTGTTTTCCGGGGCAGGATGACCGCTGCAGCAGGATTTGTGACCAATGTACCTGCGAGTGCAGTCCCTGTTGCAGCTATGAAATTCCTTCTTGACAAGACCTTGTTTTTAGTTTTCATATCTTTTGGTTTTAGGTTGTTTAGGATGAAGTGTCAGAGAATTTATTTTTTGTTGCCCAAAGGCCCAGAGAGGGATTCGAAATGAAAAATATCTCCTCTCCGTCAGGCAATATATTATACCCATCCCTGAGTTCTGATGTATTATAGATCTTTAGCATCTTTTCGATGGGAGCGTATTTGAAATGGACTGCCTGAATTTCATCTTTGGTAATTTCCCCCGGGCAATAGGTAATGGCAAATCTATCTTCTGATGAACCATGTATAAGGTGGGCTGCGGCACTCAGATTATTCCGTAGTTCAGGATTATTGTCGACAGCGTCAAGGATAGCAGGAGTTCCGCAATACCCGAATTTTCGTATGAGCCTGTCGATCTCCGGATCTTCACCGAACACTTTCACTCCCGGGGCCAGGATGATCAGTTCACCACCGTCTGCCATTGCCATCCTGGTTCTGTATATAGCCTTGTTACCCAACCAGGTGCTTTTGTATTCCAGGGGATCAAGATAGACTACTGCTTTTTTAACTGGTTCCCCGAGAATATCAATGTTGACTTTCCTGGATAGGTTGCTGGCCTGGTAAAAACATTCGGCATCATCACCGATAAATAATCCCCGGACTACCAGGTTACCATTTTTCTCCCGGTCTATAACCGTCAGTACATATACCACCTTGGGAAGGTGTTGCAACAGGTTATTGCTGGCATAGTTGAGTACCTTTCTGACCGGTGTGTCAGCTCTGCCCATTATCCTTTCCATACCGTAAACCGCTCCCAGGAAATGGCTTTTATTAATTCCTTCGGCACCACCTGTTCCAACAAACAGATTCTTGTTGTAATTGGCCATTCCGGTCACTTCATGAGGAACTACCTGGCCAATGGAAAGTATGAGATCGAAATCTCGCCGGACAAGGATTTTATTAACCTGAGCCTGCCATTCAAAATTTACTTTCCCCCCGGATACATTTGATATGAATTCTGAAGGTACTGTCCCAAGGGTTACCACATCGTTACGCCAGTCGTGAACAACAAATAAATCTTCAGGTATCCGGCCAAACATATATGAGATCTCTTTAGGGGAAAGGGGTGAATGTGTACCGAGAGCCGGAAGAATACCATACAATCTTTCTCCGAAGTATTCCCAAACAAGTTCAGTTATTTCCCCGGCCCTT
>CP070687.1:2140114-2150626 GCA_020353115.1 Bacteroidales bacterium | reverse complement strand
TCGCACCAAGTTTCGGTTTGCGTAAGGATATAACCAAAGCATATAAGCTCACAGTATACTCATACACTGCGGTCTTCATCACCCACGCGGCTGCGAATCTTATCCCCCCTTTATTCTTTATCGTTATTCTCGGACTCTACTCAGTTTATATATTATGGATTGGTCTGGTAATCCTCATGGAAACGCCTGAAGATAAAAAGGTGGTTTATCTGGTTTCGACAGGTCTGGTACTGTTCGGCGTGTATACGCTGCTGAATTTTATCCTTGGTGTAATTTCAACCAGTATGCTGGTATCATATGGTATGAATACCCTCACCTGATATGCGATATATATTTCCGGATTTTTTCTTATCAGCAGTGAAAGCATTATCAATAAAACAGGAACTGAATGGACTCAAAGATTTCAATAAAGAACAGAAAAGCTTCCTACGAATACGTCTTCATTGAAAAGTTTACCGCAGGGATTCAGTTGACCGGTACTGAGATAAAATCGATTCGTATGGGTAAGGCGAACCTGGTCGATTCCTACTGTTTTTTCATCAACCATGAATTATGGGTTCGGGGGATGCACATTGCCGAATATGCCATGGGAGGTCATTATAATCACCCCCCCAAAAGGGACCGGAAACTTTTGCTCAACCGGAAGGAGTTGAATAAACTGGAAAGAAAAATCAATGAGGGCGGTCTTACCATTGTGGCTACCCGCCTGTTTATAAATGAGTATGGTTTGGCAAAAGTGGATATCGCCCTGGCAAAAGGTAAGAAGGAGTACGACCGGAGGCAGGACCTGAAAAAGAAAGATGCCAGGCGCGAAATGGAGAGAAAGGATTGAATAATCATCGTTCAACGCTCAACGTCCAACATTCAACTTCCAATACTGAATTTGTGTTAAATCCCGGAGCAAGCTCCGGACTTTTATTTCCGCAGTATGCTGCAGGGATCCAGCCTGCCTGCCCGGGCCGGGATTTCGGATTGCTGATCCGTCTTCCGCACCAAAAGACGCATAGAGAGTATGAAGTTATGGATTTTAATTCCTGAATTTCAATTGTTTAACCATGAATCCTGTCCGGAGGACTTTACCAAACGGGCTCTTTTACTGGATAAAGAAAAAATTGATCAGTTCATACATATCCTCCTTGGACAGGAACGTCCTGAAGTCAAAAAAGGCGGTGATGGCGTCAAGAAGTTCTTCAAAAGAGATATAGTTGTCCAGGTCTGTATCGAAGCTCTGGAACTGGACTGGAACTCCCTGAGTCGTACCTCTACTTAATTTTGAGAACCGGGCCTTACGGTTTACGTAGTATCCCACCTCATCCCTTTTTACAGCGTCCTGTAATGAATACATGGCGATCAATTCCTCTTCACTAAGTTCCACGCCTTCATCATCCACATATGCTCCGGCAGGAGTATCCTGCTGTTTATCCATGAAATCCGGCACACCATCGGAATCCCCATCAAAGGGACATCCCAGGGAATCAACACTTACACCATAAGGAGTTTCCGGACATTGATCAAAAAAGTCGAGAACGAGGTCGCCATCCTCGTCTTCGAACATGGTCTCATCAAATTCAACTTCTGCAAAAAATTTGGGAAATCTCATTACCGGCGGAATTGAAAAGAGATCCAGGTGTAAAGTAACATAGCTGCAATTGTAGATATCATTCCCCGTATTGCCAAACAATCCGACATCATCCGAACGCTTATCATCCACAAAATCAGAGAATGAGAAATGGATTGAGGATCCTAACCGTACGCTTACCCTTTCGGAGAGTGCAAGTTCCACACCGAGATCCAGGGGAATACCAAACCCGATTTCCGGATACTTTCCCTGTTCGAACCGGTCCGCCTCCCGGAGATCTGTCTCATAGGTGTAGTCCCTGACTGTAATCTTACCGGCCGGATCACGTATGGTTCCATCGGGCCAATACCTATAGGGTTGATTATTGGCGTCCAGAAGATCTCCTTTGGAATTAAACTGGAATGTTTCCAATCCGATTCCGATGAATGGGCGTAACGGCCTGTTCATGAAATCAAAACGCCTGAAATCAAAATGGAGGGCCAGACCAAAATCGGAAATATCCGTTTTAAAATTTAATGTGTCTCCCGGTTCAGACTGATTACCGGTAAGAACTCCTTTTATAAAAAAGAATTCCAGTTTCAGCTGACGAGCCTTGTCCAGAAAGGTCGAAATGGTTACCTTTGGTGCCAACTGGCCGCTTATTGACTGAAAGTTGTCGGTAACATCCCCGTAAAAGTTCATAATACCCGCACCAAATCCAATCACCGGTTTGTATATCGGATTATCTACTTCGATAACCTCGGTAAGCAGACTATCATAGAATTCCTCCTGTGCAGATGTGGGAACGTTACCAGAAAGACCCAGCAAAATAAACCAGATTATATGGTTACAGTACCTTATCATTATAGCCTCAGTTCATATATGAATGGTATCTTCCAGGGAAGGATCACCTGAACCATTGCTGGTTGGTTAGCTGTAAGGCTGTTCTGACCGGGATTCTTTTTCCCTGAGAATAGGCACATATAAACGCTTCACTCAATCCTTCACTTCTCAATAACTGGTTCAGATATTCCCTGGCTTCACGGTATGTGGAAAAGGAACCGCATGTATATTTATACCACCCTTCATGAAATTCCGATATTATTTCTCCCTGGATGCCGAAAGGTCTGAAGTACGTATCTGTCTGGACCGGACTTCTGGCAGCCAATACCTGTACCTTGTAAATCACACCTTCAACAACAGCCGGGGGATCTGTTCTTCTTACCGGTTGAGGTTCCCGAATAACCGGTTTCTCTTCCGGTCTTTCCATGGTTCCTATAAAAGAGGCCAGGTCACTTATGGAAGCATCTGCAAGCTGGATACCGCGTTCAACAACCGGAATGCTCCTGGATGTTTCTCCTTCCATATAGGCAAACGTCCCTTCAATCCTTTTCCCATCCATGGTTTGTCCACTCACCGGGATCAATTTGTACGTAACCACTATCAGGGGATCTTCGGGAAGCTGCATCCATAAAAATTTTACGATACCCGATTCAAATGAAAATATGGAATTTCTTCCGCTTATAATTTCCGCACTAAATCCTTCAGGTATAACCTCTTCAATCCGGCCCAGCTTTTCAATCTTGCCACGACTAAGAAGCAGATTTACTATCCAGGCATCTTCCAAACCCGAGCGGTAAGGAACCTGGCGATAGCATGCCAGTTCAAAGGGTTGTTCTTGCAATGTTATGACCTCCTTCCCGGGCTCAAAATCCTTAATATCAACTACCAGATCCGGAGCAATATCCGGAGAAGGGCTTATGGCAATGATTTGCGGTGAAAGATTCACCTCATCACGGTCATCTTCCTCAATATAGGAGAACTTGCCCCCTAACGAAAAACTTCCCTTCAGGGTCTGATGAGCGTGTATGGTGTAATTAAAACGTAATGGATCAATCTCCGGAAGTTTTAACCAAATTAAATTTACCTTTTGATCCTCGAAGCTGAAATCGGCATTGGACGACAGACCGGCTGTGGCCGTTATTCCTGCAGGCAATTCCTGCTGAAACCGAGCGAAACCCTGGTGACCCGTTATACCTACCTGAACCTCCACCGTAATATCGGTACCTGCTACCATCCGATCGGGGACCGTCATGGATATCGATACTTCCTGGGTAAATACAGTATTCGAAAGAAGAACCAAAATCATTGAAATGAAAATGATATTCCTCCGGACCATACGTAATATTTTTAGGTTAACGACTGAGATTCGCTATTAGTTATACAATAATAACAATTTATTAACAATAGTTATTAACAATTGTTAATAATTATTAACAAAAACGACTAATTTACAAACGATTAACCCAGACGGATCAGAAGTTTGGACTTAACAGGTATTGGGAGTAGAAATGATCGATCAGATCGATGGCCTCCGCTGCCGTATCCACGATCGTGAATAATTCGAGATCTTCAGGGCTTACATTTTTCTCCCGGGTCATCATAACATCTTTGATCCATTGTAACAATCCTTCCCAATAGGAAGCGCCGACAAGTATGATTGGAAACCGGCCGATTTTTTCCGTCTGAATGAGGGTAATGGCTTCGAAAAGCTCGTCAAATGTACCAAAACCGCCGGGCAGTGCAATGAATCCCTGTGCATATTTCATAAACATCACCTTCCTGACAAAAAAATGATCGAAGGTAATCAGCTTATCCGAATCGATAAAGAGGTTGGGGGCCTGTTCAAAAGGAAGATCAATATTTATTCCTACCGATTTACCCTTTCCCCGTTTTGCACCCATATTGGCCGCTTCCATTATTCCGGGTCCTCCCCCTGTGATTACTCCATAACCTCTCTGCGTTAGCTTGAAGGCAATTTCCTCGGCTAGCTTGAAGTACTGATTATCCGGGGTGGTTCGTGCAGAACCGAATATGGAAACACAGGGTCCGATCCGGGAAAGTTTTTCAAATCCTTCAACAAATTCGGAAAGAATTTTGAACACTCCCCATGAATCGGAGGTCTTTATTTCATTCCATGTCTTCTCTTTGAAGGCATAACTTATCTTATCTTCATTTTCTTTCATAACGGCAGGAAATTATACGATTAAATCCTGTATATTTAATCTGGAACGGCCAGATTTTAAGATTCACAATATACAAATTATCGGGTGAATAATCGACAGGCAAATTTCCCCATACAGTTCCATCCCAAAGGATCTGGCCTGTCCGGCCGTAAAGAATTGTCGGTAACGGAGGAGCTCTTTATGATCTCCCTGCCGGCCTGCCACAGCCTGGTATACCCTGCCAGTTCCTGTCTGCCGACAGGAAGGCGGCAGGCTGGTTCCCCGCAGCTTGCTGCGGAAATAAGAGTCCGGAACTTGCTCCGGGGTTTAATACCAATTTATTTTGAAATCGTCGAACCGAGCTCTTTCCCCAGAAATTCTGCCGTATAACTTTCCTTTTGAGTTATCAGTCTTTCCGGGATACCTGCAAAAACGATCCTGCCTCCTTCATTCCCCCCTTCCCTGCCGATATCAATGATAAAATCAGCGACCTTGATCACATCCATATTGTGTTCGATAACGATGACCGTATTCCCCTTGTCCACGAGACGGTTCAATACCTGCAACAAAACCCTGACATCTTCAAAATGCAAACCGGTTGTCGGTTCATCAAGAATATAGAGGGTTTTACCTGTATCCCTTTTAGCCAGTTCCGTTGACAGTTTTACCCTTTGTGATTCACCACCTGAAAGGGTTGTGGAGGGTTGTCCGAGCCTGACATAACCAAGACCTACTTCTTTCAGGGTATGAAGCTTATGACTTATAACAGGTATATTACGGAAGAATTCAACCGCCTGGTTAATGGTCATATTCAGTACATCGCTTATGGATTTGCCTTTATATTTAACCTCAAGGGTTTCCCTGTTATATCTTTTCCCGTTACAATCATTACAAACGACATATACATCCGGAAGGAAATTCATCTCAATGGTCTTCACTCCTGCACCCTGACAGCCTTCACACCGTCCTCCTTTTACGTTAAATGAGAATCTTCCTGCCTTGTAACCGCGGATCTTTGCTTCTGTTGTCTGCTCGAAAAGTTTTCTTATATCCGAGAAAACTCCCGTATAGGTTGCCGGGTTGGAACGGGGAGTTCTCCCAAGGGGTGATTGATTTACTTCAATGACTTTATCAACATACTCGATCCCTTCCAGGGATTTATAGGGCAGCGGTTCTTTCGTTGATTTGTAGAAATGTTTTGCAAGGATCGGATGAAGGGTTTGATTGACGAGGGAGGATTTACCGCTTCCGGATACTCCAGTGACACAGATGAAATTACCGAGAGGAAACTTAACGGAGACATTCTTCAGGTTGTTCCCTGAAGCGCCTTTCAAAAGTAGGTTCTTTGCGTTCTGGTCTCTTCGTTTTTCAGGAACGGGAATATTCCGGGCAAGGTTCAGGTATGCGGTTGTCAGCGTATCATACTTCCGAATCTCCTGTGGAGAACCCTGGGCGACGATTTCCCCTCCATGCCTGCCTGCAAACGGACCCATATCAACAATATAATCCGATGAGAGGATCATTTCCCTGTCGTGTTCAACAACGATAACAGAATTGCCCGAATCCCTTAGATCCTTCAGGGCATGTATTAATTTCCGGTTATCACGCTGGTGCAATCCGATACTCGGCTCGTCAAGTATATACAAAACGTTTACCAGTTGGGAGCCGATTTGTGTTGCCAGTCTGATCCTCTGGCTCTCACCCCCCGAAAGGCTTCTTGCAGTGCGGTCGAGTGAGAGGTAGTGTAATCCCACATTCAGTAAAAATGTAAGTCTTGAACGTATTTCTTTCAGTATTTCCGCAGCAATGAGCTTTTGTTTCACTGCCAGTCTTTTATCCAATCTTACAAGCCAGTGGTATAATTCACCTATGTCCATAGAGGCCAGTTCTGCAATATTTTTACCGGCAATCCTGAAATGGAGTGATTCCTCTTTCAGACGCAGTCCATTACATTTAGGGCAGGTAATCTTCCTGATATACTGCAATCCTGCCTTATGGTTTCTCCTGTTCCCTTCATCATTCTGCATATTCAATACGTAATTGACGATGCCTTCAAAGCTCAGGAAATAATTGGAAGATGTTCCAAGCGGTGTATTCAGTAATTTAAATGGTTCCTCGGAACCATGAAGTATGATATGGAGGGCTTCGTCCGGGATTTTTTCAATCGGGATATCCAGGGTGAAATTGAATTTATTTGCAATTGCTTCAAGCTGCCAGTAAATCAATGAATTCCTGTAAGAACCCAACGGTTCAATTCCCCCTTTGCGGATGCTCAGGGAAGGATCCGGAATTATTTTCCGGACATCCACTTCATTTATGGTTCCCAGCCCGTTGCATTCCGGGCACGCACCTTGCGGTGAATTGAATGAAAAGGTATGAGGCGCCGGTTCATTATAGGATATACCGGTTGTGGGACACATTAAGCGGCGGCTCAAATAACTGACCTCTTCAGAATCCTCCCTTATCACCATAAGTATACCCTGGCCCTGCGACATAGCCATCCGTACGGATTCTTTCAGCCTTTTTACCGATGGCTTTTCGACATGAAGTTTATCTATAACAACTTCAATATAATGCGTTTTATATCTGTCCAGCTTTAGCCCGTGCACAAGTTCCCTGATTTCACCATCGATCCGTGCATATATGAATCCTTTTCTTCTGATCTGTTCAAAGAGCTCTTTATAATGACCTTTTCTTCCTTTAACCAGGGGAGCCATGATCATGACTTTCTGATCCCTGAATCGTTTACCGATTAGCGCAACAATCTGTTCATCGGAATATTTGACCATCTTTTCGCCTGTCCTTGAGGAATAGGCGATCCCGGCTCTGGCATATAATAACCGGAGAAAATCATAGATTTCGGTTATGGTTCCTACTGTTGATCTTGGATTCTTATTGGTCGTCTTCTGTTCAATGGATATGACCGGGCTCAATCCGGTTATCTTGTCTACATCCGGTCGTTCCATCCCGCCAAGGAATTGTCTCGCATAGGCCGAAAGGGTTTCAATATACCTTCTCTGTCCCTCTGCATATATGGTATCGAAAGCCAGTGATGATTTACCGCTACCACTTAATCCTGTTATCACAATAAACCTGTTCCTGGGAATGGATACATCAATATTTTTCAGGTTATGTACACGGGCTCCCAGTACATTGATGCGATCAATTTGATCCCGGTCCGGATCAACGAGTGGATTATATCCCGGTCGTGACAAGCTATTCGGTATTATTTGATCCTTCTTCAAGTTTCCATATTCTGCTTCCTTTCCCGGGGATTTTGATCATATAGGATTTCCCCTTATTATTGGACAGGTAAGGTTCCCGTAACCAGGGATTGAGAAATTTCAGCATTTTATAATTTGTACCGAAATTCTTGGCAAATTCTGCAAAACTGGATACGGTTGTATCCACTTTAACTTCAAAGCTTCGTATGGGTTGGTAAAGATCCTTTTCCTCCAGGTGGAATCCATATTTTTCCGGGTCTGAAACGATGAGTTTCAATGCCAGAATCCTGAATATATAGCGTGCCGTCTCCTCATTAAGCAAAAGGTCATAATAGTTATTCTCTTTCTGACGTCCGATCTGGCGGTCAATTCCGCGCCTTCCGTTATTGTAGGACGCTGCCACCAGGGTCCAGTTATGGTACTCTTCATATGATTTCAGGAGGTATTTGCATGCTGCAACCGTCGATTTCTCGAGATGGTACCGTTCATCCACCTCCGCGTTAACTTCAAGCCCGTAGTCCCTTGCAGTACCTTCCATAAGTTGCCAGAAACCGACAGCTTCAGCGGGAGAAACGGCATTTGCCAGACCGCTTTCAACCAAAGGCAGGTATTTAAAATCTTCAGGAACATTGTATTCATTCAATATCGGTTCAATGACTGGGAAGTAGCGGGGCACCTTCTTCAGATAAAGAAAAGTCTGGGAATGAAAAAAGGTATTTACCAGCAATTCCCGATCGAGGCTCTCTCTGGTGTCGAAATTTTCAAGTGGGACCCTTTCACCGGCAAATTCCAGATATTCGGGCAGATCTATGGGATAAATGTTAAAGAACTGCGGATCCTGGTTGCTTTTAACCGCCGGCTCATATCCTGAATTAATAAAGCCCAGCATTCCAAAAAGTAAAAATATACCCGGAAGTAACCAGGGTAAAACCCTGCTCCCGCTCTTGCAGGCCCGGCTTATTTTCTGATGCAAATAGCTTTTCGATTCCATCTTAAATACCCTCCAAATTTATATGGTTTGCTCATAAAAATGAAAAATGCAAAATTAGCGATTTTTAAAGAAACCAGGAAAGGAAGCCGTTCATAATCCTGTATAAACGTATTCCTGCTTTGAAAGTCGATTTACTCAATGATCCAAACACAGGAAAACCAAAAAATGCTACAAAGACAATCTTGGGAACTAATAGGATTATCAGCCAGGCGGGAATAAAAGATTCTATTCGAAATGATAGCTCAGTCCGGTGAAGATCCCGATGGAGTAAGGATGTGTATAAACGCTCTTTTCGAGGTTGATTGACTGGAGAAAATATTTGAAAGTGGGTTCCAGGCTTATTGAAATCTGGTTTGTCAGGCCATATTCAAAACCAATGCCCACCGTGCTGCTGTAATTGGTGGTACGAAGCCCGGATGTCTTTCCAATATTATATTTTGTATCATGATAAACGGCATAGGCATCATTCCCGATCATAAAGTTGGCACTTACTCCTCCAAGAACATTGATGTCGATTTTCCTGTCGATTACTTTATATCGGATCAAAAGAGGCAGTTCCAGGTATTCGAAGCTCTGGAAAATATCGGCATCCATCGGAACAAGGCCCTCTTTCCATGGGTCATAGGATTCAACAAGGGATAAGGGCAATACCCGGTATCCTGATATATCCTTGAAAAAGAGCCGCTGATTGACGGAATTGATTTCACCGGTAGAATTTCTTATATCGAGGTTCCCCTTGATGGGTAAAGATAAAACACTGCCATCCTCAGCCATCCATGTTTGAATCTCGCCAATCTGCTGTCCCATTCTCGAATAGAAGATCCCCGAATGGATGCTTAATTTGGAGCTTGAATTGAAATTAACCTGAACACCCCCGGCATAGGTAACCATGGCATTTTCCTGGCTGTTATACTTATCCCGGTATGAATCAAAACTTTTCTGGCCAATGTAACGGAACGAATATATTGGTGAAAACTGGCCACGAACGGACCATCTTGAATAATCCTGTTCAGGTACTGCAGGTGATAGTTCATCCCTGAACCTGTCACCGGTTATCACCTGATCTTCACGAACTGTTCGTACAGCAAGGGGGAATGCAATTCTTTCATTCAGCGGTATCGTTCTTGCGGTAAAACGGATAGTTTCATAGGATTCTCCTGTGACGAGACTCTCGTCGTCGGTCCGATCATCCGGTCTGCTTTTCATCTGCCGGGATACTTCCTGATCAAAAGGCTGATGGATTTCTGCGACCTCAACCTGTTCAATATCCATCCTGGATAACGTTTCCGCATCTTCAATCAGATCCCGGCCTTTTTCCCGATCGGGAACCCTTTCCACGATCCTGGCTGTAACGGCTGATTGTTCAGGATCCTGTACAGGATTTTCTTGTGCGGGTGCTTCTTTCTTAATTTCACCCGGTACAATTCGGGTAGCTTCCCGGCTAACAGGTTGCCTTGTAAAGAAGACCCATACGGATCCTGCAATAAGCAAGAGGGTTACCGATGCTGCTGCAACACGATAGTAGAGAAGCAGTTTCTTCTTCTTTCCCCGGATCCGGTTCCGGACCTCTTCCCATACCTCCGGTGGTGGAATAACTTCTAATCCTTCTAAATTATCCCTGAAAAACCCGTCGATATTTGAGTTCTTCACGATCACTAGATGACCTGGTTTATGGTTTTATAATAATTACTTAGCCTTTCCTTTAAAATTGCCCTGGCCCGTGATAAATTTGAT
>CP070687.1:2129299-2140014 GCA_020353115.1 Bacteroidales bacterium | reverse complement strand
AACCCGGAAACCCCGTAAAGCTCCCGAAATCCTTCTCCAGGCACTCCGGGAATACTTCACTGATTGAAAGGATTTGTCTCAAATAATACCTGGTAAACATTGTATATATTTGGTAAGCAGGGCGATCCAGCCTTACCGGCGGGCAGTTCTGTCAGTCACCTGTCGGCCGGGAGAGTCGCCCTGCCTGGTTGGATCAGTAACCTGAAAGAAGCACCCACTTCAATAATTTGAAAAAAACCCATTCTCGTCTGTAATGTTTCTCCCACATTTTCGTCTTGTTATTGAGAGTGTAAATGATGGAAGCGTAATCTTTCATCACATAATTTTAATCAAATCAGAAAATCATGAAAAAACTGGGAACTTATTTTGTGTTATTCCTGATCAGCACAGTCCTGACGGCGCAGAACACGGCAATTGACAAGGTGTTTGACAAGTATGCAGGTCAGGAGGGATTTACGACCGTTTATATTTCCAAGAAACTGTTTGATCTGGCAGCGGAAATAGAGCATGAAGATGAAGAGGTCAATGATGTCGTATCGAAACTGGAATCCATCCGGATCCTGGCAGTGGACGAGTGTGACAAGCCCGAAGGGATAAACTTTTATGACGAAGTTATGCAAAGCCTGCCGAAAGATGAGTATGAGGAACTGTTAACCGTGAAGGAAAAAAACCAGGATGTAATATTCCTTATCAAGGAGAAAGATGGTATTATCTCTGAACTTCTGCTTCTTGTGGGAGGAGAGGATAATGCCCTGATCAGTATTCAGGGGGATATCGATATCAACCAGGTGTACAAACTTTCTCATACTATCCGCGGCAGTCATATGGACCATCTTCAGAAATTGAAAGATAAGGAATTATAATCTCAGGGATTAAGGTCTGTATTTCATAACAGGTTCTTTGAAGACAAAAAAATAGCGGTACCTTTGATTTCAGTAAAAGGAACCAGCATTCATCTTTTTTAATCCGGTTAAATGAAGGCTCAGGAATTCCAGCATAAAGTTTTACCACTTCACAGAAAAATCTATCCTTTTGCATTCAGGATCCTGCAAAACAAGGAAGAAGCCGAGGATACGGTGCAGGAGATATTTGTGAAGTTATGGAATATGAGGTATGAATTGAACGGTATAAGGAATCTTGAAGCCTTTACCATGTCCATGACGAGAAATTTTTGCCTGGATAGATTAAAGAAAAGAAAAACCATGTCATTTGATGATGGGATGATGAGAAATCAGGGAGTATGGGATGATAATCCCGCCAAACAGACAGAATTGAAAGATGCCGTTAACCTGGTACGCCGGATTATTAACGAGTTGCCCGAACAGCAGCGAATGATTATTCAACTCAGAGATATAGAGGGTTATACCAATGATGAGATTACCACGATACTTGATATCAGTCATAACAACCTGCGGGTGAACCTGTCACGTGCAAGACAGAAAATCCGTGAAAACCTGTTAAAAACATACAACTATGGACAGGAAGAAAATAGAGGATCTTTTACAAAAGTTCTATGAGGGTGATACCAACAGGGGTGAGGAAAGAATGTTGGAGGACTTCTTTAACGGAGAGAATATTCCCAACCGGTACAGGGCGGAGAAGGATATTTTTACCGGATATAAGAGATCCCGGAAGGAGGATCTTCCCGGTTCCGACCTGGAACAGAAGATCATGCGGGCAATAAAGGAACAGGGAGAACATCAGGAAAGCAGACTGTCAAGGAGAATCTACCTGGTGACCAGTATTGCCGCAAGCCTTCTCCTGCTTATCGGTGCATATTTCCTTTTTCTTTCACCGGCCGGACCAGGAATTGCCCTCTCAAGGTATGATGATACATTTGATAACCCAGACCTGGCATATCTGGAAACCAAAAAAACGTTGCTAATGGTTTCCGAAAAATTGAACGAAGGGACAAAGAAACTGGAGAATCTGTCCACATTTGAGAAAGGAACCAGTGAACTGAAGAATCTAAGTAAGGTAGCCAGGGGTACAGAAGGAATATATATGCTTACCGTGTTCGGAAACGGAGTAAAAGAACTTGAACAACTGTCAACCTTTTCCTGGGCACAGGAAATGATTTCCAGTAAATGAAATGAGATAAAATTATGATAATTGGAATTTAAATGTTACAAACCATGAAAAGAATCGTATTAATAGCAGCAGTGATCCTGATGTCCTTTCCAATGATGGCACAAAAGGATCCGGTCGACCTCCTGTTTGACAAATACAGCGGGAAAGAAGGTTTTACAACCGTGATTATATCCAGTAAAATGTTCAGCCTGTTCAGCGATATGGAGGTGGAGGATGAAGAGTTTAACGAGATGATGAGCAGTCTTGAAAGTATTCGGATACTTGCAACGGATGAGACTTCTATGGATGAAAGTATCAATTTCTTTGAAGAAGTTATGAAGGATCTGAATCAGAAGGATTATGAGGAATTAATGACGGTGAAAGATGCGGACCAGGATGTGAAATTCCTTATCAGGGAACGCAACGGCAAGATAGCTGAATTACTGCTTGTCTCCGGTGGCGGTGGGGATAATGCCATAATCTCCATCCGTGGAAATATCGATCTGAAGAACATCTCCAAACTGGCCAAATCAATGGATATAGAAGGATTGGATAAACTGGAAGAACTGGAGGAAGAAAAGTAGACCAGGTCATTAAAATTTTAGCAAGGCTTACTCCACCTGTACTGTGAGGAAGCCTTTTTTAATTCCTCTGATAATTGATCCGTTAGTAATTACATGAATCAACCGATATTATGAAAAATCGCATTTTTATTCTTTTATCGATCGGACTGTTTTTGGCGTTTATGATATCCTGTACTGATGACAGGGGCAAGGCTGCTGAGGATGTCTTTGAAAAACATGCAGGAGAGGAGGGATTCTATATTTTCGGGATACCACCGGGCCTTGTGGGAATATTCATCAGCGGGGAAACCAATCCGGAAATGAAAAACACAATGCGGCAAATGGATATGATCAAGGTGATGATTTTTAATGAAAGTGGCAATAAGACAATAGATAAAAACCACGTACTCAACGAATTCGATAATAAATTAAGAGAAAATCATTTTGAGGATCTGTTCCTTGTGAATGATGCCAACCATACCATACGGATTAAATTTCGCGAGGATGATCATGGAACCATCCGGGAAATGATGATCCTTATTACGGAAGAAGATGCATTTCTGGGGTTGAGCATGACAGGTAAGATCGATCTTGATCAACTGACGCGGATCGCAAAGTCGCTTGAAATTGATGACTTTCAGAGTACCGGAAATTGATAGGTTCAGGGTTCAGAGTTCAGGTCAAACTTTCAGATCAGGTCTCTTTCCTGAACAGATCGATCACGGTTATTTCAGGATATATCCCTACACGGCCAGGATATCCGATATAGCCAAAGCCACGGTTCACATAAAGGTACTGGTTCCCTTCACGATAAAGGCCGGCCCAGTGAGGATATTTTAATTTGATCGGGCTCCATTTTATGTTTTTGGTTTCAATACCAAACTGCATGCCGTGAGTATGCCCCGATAGAGTTAACTGAATCTCTGTATGTTTCAGAACCTCAGCATCCCAGTGTGTTGGATCGTGTGACAAAAGGATTATAAATGGGATATCTTCAGTATCCTTACATGCTTCCCTGAGATCACCATATTGTGCAAATGGAGGTTTGCCCCAGTTCTCTACTCCAACAACGGCTATCTTTTCTCCCTCAAGTGATATTGTATCGGATTGATTCAACAGGAGCCGGAAACCAATCTCTCTGTGGGCTGATTTTATCTTCTCCAGGTTTTCCTGTTTGGCCCTTTCCGATTCCCAGTAATGGTAATCACCATAGTCATGATTCCCGAGAATGGAATATTTTCCAATTTTTGCCTCCTGCTTCGCGAGTATGCGAATCCAGCCTGCCAGCTCTTCGGCAAAATCGTTGACAAGGTCTCCCGTAAAAAAAATCAGGTCCGGCTTCTGGTTATTGATCAGATTCATGGCATACTCCACTTTCTCCCATGAACCATATAGCCCGCCGATATGAATATCGGATATATGTACAATCCGCAAACCGTTAAAAGTCCGTGGGAGTTCCGGGAAGAAAAGCTTTTCAAAGCGGGTAATATAGTTAAACTTTCCATGGATCATTCCATATGCAAAGGTCCCGAATGGCAGTACAGAAAGCAGAAGACCGGCTTTAGAAAGGAATACCGACCTGGTGATCCTTTCGGCGTTCCTGTTGACGGCAGGAGACACCGTTGCGAAAACCTTCCCGGTAACAAAAGCAAAAAACCTGACCAGATCTTCAATAAATTGAAAGAAAATAAACAATATTTTAGGCAGATATACAGTCATCATGATCCCGGCAAACAGGAACATATTTCTCTGAGCTCTGCCGGTTTGTGCACCATTTTCCCTTAGGAACGCTGTAAAAATCCCGGCAAGAAACAGAAGGCTGACCATCCAGAAAGAATAAAGGATTATCCTTTTCAGCATTTTTCGGGAAATCCGGGATGTGATCCTTACCAGGCCCTTAAAAGAATAAACATCGATTAAAAGAATTAATATGACAACAATTACCATTTCTGTTCGGATTGCACTGTGATTACGATTTAATCCCGCGGGATGAAATTGGTAAATTTCGATTGGATTGCAAAATAACCGGTCAATGTTTATTGCAGGATAAGATTATTAACTTATCCATTGGATGGTATTCTTACCTTTTGATAAACCGGATTCCACAATTAAATTATCGTTGATAAACTG
Source organism: Bacteroidales bacterium (assembly GCA_020353115.1). Taxonomy (GTDB): domain Bacteria; phylum Bacteroidota; class Bacteroidia; order Bacteroidales; family VadinHA17. Next base: position 2,135,251 of record CP070687.1, on the reverse strand, counting down.
AAACGTGCATTAAGATTTGGTAACACTGCAAAGCAGCGAATCCGGTTTTTTGTCCGGTGAAAGGAAATTGGTTGAAATAATATCGCCTGTTTTCCGTTACTGAGATACAGGAAACGGGATCGGGTCCCTTTAGAGAAACTCAAAGAATAGAACAATGAAAAAAAAAGTATTGATACTTGTTGGCTTATTAAGCGTGACTATTGCATACGGGCAAATCGATTTTGGGATTAAAGCAGGTTTAAACACCAGCTGGATCAGGATGGATGATGTTGTAACGGTCCAGGATGATATAGAGGAGTATTCTCTCGAAGGTGTATCGAATGCCTCAGTCGGGTTTCACGGCGGATTCATGTTAAGGATTACAATCTTTTCTGCATATCTCCAGCCTGAAATCTATTTCAGTTCGACAAGCGGAGAAGTATTACTCAGGGATGTATACAATTATCACCCTGACCGGTCGGAATGGACCGAGGAGCTGGAATTCAACAGGATCGACATACCGGTTATGTTGGGATATAAACTCGGTCCGGCACGCATCCAGGCGGGCCCGGTTGCAAGTATCCTGATCAGTGATAAAGCCGATCTTCTGGATTTTTCAGGGTACGATGAAAAATATAATACGGCTACATTTGGATACCAGGCAGGACTTGGATTTGATTTCTTTAAAAAGCTCACACTGGATATACGGTACGAGGGAAATCTTAGCCGGCTGGGTGATACTGTTAAAATCGGTGGAGCTTCATTTGATCTGGATACCAGAACCAGCCAGTTGTTAGTCAGTCTCGGGTTGCTTTTCTAGCTTTTGTCCATAAAAATATAGAACCTACTGCATCTATTTTAATTCCTTATTTTTAACTTTAGAAATCTGTTTTCAACAAACACTGCCATGGTTCTTGGGGCGAATTGGGAAATAGTATTTACCAGTCTGACCATAATCCTGGTTCTTCTGTATACCGGGACCATCATCTTCACTGTTTTTTTTGTTATCCTTGAAAACCGAGATCCTGTTAAAACGATATCCTGGGCTCTGTTTATTCTGCTTATCCCCGTAATTGGTATAGTAAGCTATATTGTTTTTGGCCAGAGTTTCCGCAAGCAGAAAATATTTTCGAGAAAGGGGCTGAACGACCTGGAAAGGATAAGCAGCATGAGCAAAAACCAGATTATTGACCTCCCGAATATGGCTTTTTTAAAAGACGAACGGATCCGTAACAAGATAAACATAATCAGGCTGCTGCTTAATAACAGTAAAGCATTGCTTACGGAACGGAATAAGATAGATGTAATGAATAGCGGAGAAGAAACATTCCGCTCCATCATATATGAACTTGAAGGTGCAAAAGATCATATCCACATGGAGTTTTACCGGTGGGAATCGGATAATATCGGGAACAGGATCCGTGATGTGCTGGTCCGGAAGGCCAGGCAGGGAATTACAATCCGGATCATCTTTGATGATGTGGGAAGCTGGAAGCTCAGCAAGAAATATATCGCTTCCCTGAACCGTGAGGGAATTGAGACATATGCGTTCATGCCGGTACGGTTTCCCTATTTCACGAGTAAGGTCAACTTCAGGAATCACAGGAAGATAATCGTTATTGACGGAACGATAGGATTTGTGGGTGGAATTAATATTGCGGATAAGTACATCCATGGGAACAAGAAGGTGGGTTCCTGGAGAGATACGCACCTCAGACTGGAAGGAGAATCCGTTCATTCGCTCCAGATTATTTTCAATGTGGACTGGTATTTTGTTTCAGGAGAGATTCTTCTCGATCCGGGGCGGTATTTCCCCGAACACCTCGTGGATGAGACCCATCTGATACAAATCACATCCAGCGGACCGGATTCCGACTGGTCAAGTATCATGCAGGCCTTTTTCTGTGCCATAACCACCGCACAGAAAACCATATACATCACCACACCTTATTTCTCCCCGAACGAAAGTATACTTACGGCTCTGAAAACAGGAGCATTGAGTGGGGTGGATGTCCGGCTGATCCTTCCGGCAAAGTCCGATTCAACCATAGCCTATTGGAACTCGTTTTCGTATGTCAGTGAATTACTGGAAGCCGGAATCAAGGTATATCTCTATGAAAACGGATTCAATCATGCAAAACTCCTGATGGTGGATGGCATTTTCTCAACCGTTGGCACAGCCAATATTGATTACCGCAGTTTTGACCTGAATTTTGAAGCAAATGCCCTGATTTATAATGAAACGGTAACCAGGAAACTGGAAGAAAGCTTCTTCAACGATATCGCCCACAGCAGGTTGATAAATGAAGATGAATGGAAAAACAGGCCGAAAAAACAGATCCTTTATGAATCACTCGCCCGTATACTAGGTCCGCTCTATTAGTTCAAAACGAAATTCTTTTTCAGAAGCTCTTCCTGCTTTCGGAGCAAATGACGGTATTCAAGCTGTTTGATCAGAAACCTCTCCTTAAGATCGGGCCTTATAAGCCGCAGAAACCTGTACTTGTCCCTGGAACCAAGGTTCAGCGATTTTGCAACTTCAATCATATTGATATTATCGGTGTAACCGGGTTTTGAACCGGATGTCCCGGTTATCAGATCAAGGGATATGACAAGATTGATCAATCGCCGGTTTACCGAGTAATCGTCTGTTTCCAGGTATTCAATTTCTCCCCCGCCATATAATTTGCCGGGAAGGATTCGTATATAGTCTGTAACCCTGAAAATCTTCAATCCTTCAATTATAATTATCATTTCCCCTTCCGGACTGACATCAAGAACCTCGTTCAGCATGACTTCTGTCCCGATACCTAGAATCCTGGAATCGGATATGAAGGGTATACCGAAAGTCATCCCGCTCTCGCGACACTCGGTTATAAGCTGCCTGTACCTGGATTCAAAGATACGCAATGGTGCCTTTTCACCCGGAAAGATGCTTAATCCCAGTGGAAAAAAAGGAATCCTATGAAATTGCCTGTTCATTTCTGCAAATAATGTCCATCATAAAATAATCCACAAATATCCGGCCAAAGGCTCACGGTTAATATTACTATTCTGGTATCTCCTCCGGGTTTTGTCTCTGACGAAAATAAAAAACAACGATCATCCGAAACCATTTCATTGATTAACAAAAAATCATCATCTTTGTTTAGTACACAGGGTCATGGATAAAGAAATACATAAACTTATTGAAGGGAAAGAGTATTCCTTCCTGATTGAAAAGGTCCTGGTTATACCCGGCGACGGGAAATATTATGTCCTGGCTGATCCATTTAAATGGAAACATCTTCTGAAAGCCGATTATTATAAAAATTATGCCCTGGAACCGGGCAAAGATATTCCCTGCAGAGTGGATAAAATCGATTGCACCGGAAGGATCTATCTGGAACCCCGTCATCCGTATTACAAAGAAGGCAATCTTTACAATTTTCCCCTGCTCAGGTATGAAGACAGACTGAATCCTATCGGGCAGCAGGAAAAAGTAGCCGTAGTAACCGATATATTTAAAAACGAACTGACAGCACCCTGTCCTCCGGGATGGAAAGAACAGAGTGACAAACCTGAAATCCGTTGCAGAATCGAGCGGATAAAAAAAGGGGAAATTCATCTTGCCTTGGTTAAAAGAGGCCGGAGAGCTAAAAACCTTATTCCGGGAACACGGTACTCGTTTAAGGTGAAAAAAATAGCCAGAGGCCTTGACAATAATAAATATATTATACTGGCCGATCCGCATGGACAGAAACATCTTCTGAGACATGATTATTACCTGGATTACGAAATATCCGTTGGAAAAACCATCATGGCAACGGTGGCCAAATTAAGCACGGATGGAAGAGTTCTGATCGAACCGGATCATCCGTATTTAAAAACGGGAGAGAAATACACGTTCCATATTGTAAAAAAAGTCACTGGAAAAGAGCACGGCTATCTTCTCAAACCATGTCTGATCGTAAAAGATCATAAGGGAATACATCACCAAGCATACCTTAATCCGGGCCAGGAGAAGCTGTTTAAAGCAGGGGATAAGGTTATATGCCAGGTCGAAAAGATGAAAAAAGGAAAACCGATCCTGAAAATAACCGGAACAGGTTCGACCGGAACAGGTTCGACCGGAACAGGTTCGGATTGATCTCCACAAAAAAAAGACCGCTCCTGTTCATACTCCTGAAACATACCTCTTATTTAATTAACTTTTTTTAACACTTTTTTACAGGGTTTCTGGTAAAATTATTTGTAATTACGAATCCTTTCGTATATATTTGTCTACGAAAACATTCGTATTATTGATTATGGAAAAGAGAAAAATGGTTAAACCGACAGAAGCTGAACTTGAGATACTCCAGGTTTTGTGGGAGAACGGACCATCCACCGTGCGTTTTGTTAACGAACGGCTGAGCATGAAGAAAAGGGTTGGCTATACAACGACACTGAAAATAATGCAGATTATGACAGACAAAAATCTGGTCAGGCGGAATGAAGATGGCCGGTCCCATATATACCGGGCTGTCATGGAGAGGGAAGAGACGCAGGGTCTTTTACTGGACAGGTTTTTACACAGCACGTTTGGTGGCTCTGCAATGAAGCTTGTAGTACAGGCATTGGGGAATCACAAACCGTCAAAGGATGAACTGGAACAAATAAAAGAATTAATCAAACAAATTGAAGGAGGAAGCGAAAATGGAATTCATTCATAATCTGATCTCTGACCGGGTCCTCTATTCCCTGGGATGGACCTTTATTCACTCCCTGTGGCAGGGATTTTTAATTGGCATGTCTGTCGGACTGGTTTTAATACTTTTCAGGAAGCAGACAGCAAGGATCCGTTACCTGCTTGCGGTTGGTTCACTTGCTGCAATCCTGATACTTACGGCAGCAACTTTCATCAGACTCTATTCCGGTACTGCGGAACAATTATCCTATGGAGAATTTCGGCAAGGTACAACGGATGCCGGATTCTCTCTCCCCGAAAACCTTTCTTCCCCGGTTTTAGCGGATTCGGAACTGGCTGCTTCAGGTCTGACCGCCTTCTTCCAGGAATTCAAAGGATACTATAACAGGCACTTCCCATTTATTGTTACTCTCTGGATTGCCGGAATTTTCATATTCTGCCTGAAGTTAACCGGAGGCCTGGTCTATTCGGAGAGAATGAAGTATCTCGGGACATCTCCACTTCCAGGGATTTGGAACAACACGATTGCAACCTTAACCGACCGGATGGGTATAAAAAAGCCGGTCAGGGTGTTACAGTCATCCCTTGCGAGGGTTCCGATGGTTATAGGGTATTTCAAACCTGTTATTCTCCTTCCGTTAAGTGTCCTTTCCGGCATACCAGGCGACCAGATTGAGGCGATTATTGCTCATGAACTGGCCCATATCAGACGGAACGATTTCGTGGTAAACCTTTTCCAATCCCTTATGGAAGCCGTTTTTTTCTACCATCCTGCCGTCTGGTGGATTTCCGGAATTATTCGGAAAGAAAGGGAGCATTGTTGTGATGATATGGCTGTAAAAGGAGGCAGCGGATCACTGGTTTATGCAAAGGCACTGGTCACCCTTCAGGAATATTCCATGAATACACCGCGTTATGCCGTTGCAATGACAGGCAAGAGACATGCTCTTTTATCCCGCATCAGAAGGATAACCCAAAAGCCCGTTACCAGGCCGAATTTATCTGACCGGTGGCTGACGGCCGGGATGATATTGCTGGTTGTTACCTGTCTTACTGTCAGCCCGGGAATTACCGGAAGAAACAGTACACAGGCAGCAGCTTATCCCGCAGGAGAAACCGGCAATCTTTTTCCTTTATTGACAACGCAACTTGCCTATCCTGACGCAGGTGTACCGATGATCCTGCAGGATACCGTGAAGCAACCGAAGACCAGAACGATAAATACCCGGTTCTTCGATGATTCGGACCAGAAGGAAAAGCAGGTCAGAATGGTACTGGAAAACGGGAAGGTAAGGGAACTATAC
>CP070687.1:2120733-2129199 GCA_020353115.1 Bacteroidales bacterium | reverse complement strand
CCATATTTCAGAGGGTGGATAGTATAATTCCAGAAAATCTTCCTTAACCCGTTTTTCGGATTTTTCATTTTTGTAACCCCTGTGAATCCCCTGGTTTTCATTGATCATGATCTGGGCTGAGCGGATAGATCCCAGGGTCTTCTGGCTGTCCATAGTCCCGAATTCAAATATTATTGGTAAAACATACTTCTCCGGCAATACTTTCCCGATGAATGTACAGAAATCCCCTGTTATGGTATAGAAATCCCCGGTGTCTCCCCAGTCGATTTGATAACCATTGAAAAGAAATTCTATGCCTTCCCGGACTTTCGGATCCTCCACGGGATTAGGAAAAAGGTGCAACCTGCCGCGTTCACCATAGCCGGTATGCAAATCGATAACGAGAACAGAGGTGTATGAACGCGATTTTTCTTTCAAAACTGGCTGAATAGCGTATATCTGGGGTTCAAAAGCCTTCCCTCCATAGTAAAAGCCTTCCGGAAATTCATACTGACCCTGTAGTAAAGCCTGTCGCATCGATGTCATAGATGAAGATGCAATTTTTCGTATTGCTTTGATATAGAAAAGTTTATTTCCAAAACTGCCATGATTTACCTCTTCCGGCGGATTGATGAAATCATACAGATCTGCATATCCCTGGTTTTTAATGGAGAATAATTCCCGGTCTGTATCGGAATTACGGTTCAGATCGACATTGTTTTCGGTTACTTTCCGTAAATACTTAAAACCGTATGGATTCATAGCATGGATAAGCAGAATCCCCATACTTTCAAAATTTTCCGGTGAAGTAAATTCCTGCATAAACATCTGCTGGATAGCGCTGCCGGTAAATCCCTCAATGCCATGAATTCCGGAGGATAAGATCAGCAACCGGTGTTTCTCTTTTTGTGCTGGGATATAACAGAAATCAATGGTAAGAGCGGTGTCGAGATTGCTTTCCACCCTGACAGCAAAGATTTCCACGCTGTCCAATTTAGTTTTAATCCGTTCAGTTTGTTTGCGAAATGCATCACGGCAGGTTTCATACGAATTCTGGAAATATACCATTGAGGCCGTATCAACGGCAATTTTTTTATCCTTTGGCGGATAGGTATTGTAGCTCACATAGGAAATACCAGTAACCAGTACCACGAGGATCAGGATTAGCCACAATGATATTTTCAGGATTTTTTTCATGGCGGGAATCGTAATTAACGGTAATGTAAGATAAATTTAGTCGATTTCAGAAATATCTCCAAAGTTTTAAATCCGTGAGAATAAAAGATCGGTTTGTTCAGAGTCGCAGTCTTTACTTTGCTGCAAACGAATAGTTGATTTAACTCAGGAAATATGAAATGATATAATTATTTGGATAATTACTTTTTTCTTATCTTGCGTACCTGATCGTACGATAATGGATCCGTTAATGGCAACGGAATATCAGGCATGAAATCTGAGACCATGAAAAGATTTAATATTTTATTTCTCCTCACCGGAATTTCCTTTTATGCATTCGGACAGTCTTCAAATAGTTCCTGCTGTTCTTGTTATAATTTCTTTTCTGATGATAATACTACTTTCTTAAGAGATTCCACCATTCACTATTTGTGGGATGAGAATAATAACGGTTGGAAGGAGAACGTTGTTTCGGTTTATTTTTATGATGACATGGCTAAGATAAGGGAACACATCATGTACAAGTCAGCCGGGGGAATACCTGACCGGATTCCTGTGAATATGCATACATATGTCTACGATGTTGGACAGAGGCGATTTGAAAGAGTAGGATACCGGTGGGATATCTATGAAAACCAGTGGATGAAAGTAAACAAGGCCGTTTATCAGTACGATTCTGCATATTTGCTTTATAACCGTGTTGATTACCTTTGGAGCAATTCGACGGATAATTGGGTGAATGATTTTGCATATAATTATTCATTTGACCGGAAAGGTGAAAATTTCAATACATCAACAGAGAAGTGGGATGCGGAAAGAAACATGTGGTTCGATGATTCGAAATCGGAGATTTCTATCACCGGGAACCGGAAAACCAGGATAATTTGGCATTGGGATCCGGCCAGGAAAACATGGAGGAATTTCCAGCAAATGATTCATTCCTATTCGACTGACGGATTATTGATCAGCAGGAAGCTGAATACCTGGAATGAAGAGCTGGGGAAATGGGAAGACTTCAGGGATTACGCCTATTTTTATGACCGGAAAGGATGGGAAACGGAATGGATAAGTTACGGCTGGGATGACAGGACAGGAAGCCCTGAGGGAAAGGGCAGACAGCTCTATTCTTATGATGATTATGGAAACAAAATAGAGACATTACGGTTTGCATGGGACAGGGAATCCGGGGAATGGACCATCAGGGAAAAGCAGATAACATGGTGGTCCTCATTGTTGATGGCGGAATTTGAAGATCTGAAACCGGAAGGAATTAAAGTATATCCGAATCCATTTGAAGATTATGTTACGATTGAGTTGGATGATTACGAAAATACCCGTAGAATAGAATTGATTGATATATCCGGCCGGATCGTAAGAATAATAGAAAATGTGAGCCATCCTTCAATCATCATGAAGAGGGATAACCTGCAGTCGGGAATGTATATCCTGAAAATCTACGCCCGTCGTGTCGTTCCTATTCGGCTAATGATAGAATAATTTATTCTCCAAGTTGTTGTCGTAGTCTCTCCTGTTCCTGTAATCTTCTTGTAAGTATATACCCGTAATCACGGGATTTTTTAATCCTGTATGTTCCCCAGGCGGTGACGGCCCAGTTTTTAGACTCTTCAAGATTACCCAGGATCTCATGTACGACAGCCAGGTTATGTGCAGCTTTGCCTTTAACTTTTCTGTGCCGGCCGTATTCCACCGCTCTTTCCAAAGCAATAATGGCCCTCTCCCAGTCATTGGCTTCCATCATCCGTGCTCCTTCCGCAAGATCCGGATCCCTTTTTGCTTTTCTGAAATAATCGCGTGTAACCCTGAACCATGTTGGGGAGATCCTCTCACCATACAGGACACCGGCACTATAACTTGCCTCCTTCAGAGCGGCATCCCTGTTAAGTAACCTTGTTATAGCCTCCTGGATGGAAGATCCGCCAACATCCCAATCCATGGTATGCGAAAATTGATACTGATCAAGAATGCTCCGCTGTTCCGGATCATAAAACCGGAAACCCGTATTCACCTTTGCCACACCACTTGCATAAAACTCCGGAACCTTCAGGGTTCGGTCACCGATCTTTCTATCTACAAGTCTTGACCCGTTGGTGACAATGAAATCGGAATCATACGATTCAAGCGAAATAATAGCATCAACCTCATGCTTTGTACACAGTTCATCGATCAAATTCCAGTCCATCGGTTCCGGGAAGTTTCTTCCGGTTGCAGAACCTTTCAGTACTTCCGCTGTACGGACAACCCGGAATCTTGAAGAGTTCTGCAACATGCTGTTTAACCCGTCGATAGCTACCTGTGTCGCCAGTTTGTCCTGTCCGGGACCTTCTCCTGTGAGAATCCCTTCAAGAATATTCATTTTTTCGTTTTCAGGAACCGACCGGTCAATAATGGCCACGGTTTGAATAGTTCGCGGAATATCCACGGCTGCAGGTGCCAGGATATTGAAGGTGATTCTTTTCGCTGCAGTACAGATTAGAAGAATTGTAAATAAAAACAGGATAATATTAATCGGTCTTTTCATTACCTGGAATTTTAGTTAACCAAACCTATGAAGTTATTAAAATCCCTCAAAACATGAAATTTAAAATGAATGAATTATTCCAATTTAGACCCCCCTGTTTAAAAACACCTGTTTAAAATCATTATCTGCTTTTCGATTTATTCCTAAATTAGTGATCTGAGTTGAAGACAATTTCATATCATCGGACAATTTGATAATCTGAAAAAATGGGGGATAAGAATAGCTATACAGAAATACGCGAAGAAAGGTTACTTTCCATAGACTTTTTTCGGGGATTTACCATGTTTCTGCTAATTGGTGAATTTACAGGACTTTTTCAAAATCTGGTAGATCCGGTATTCAGCGGAACAATCATAGGATTTATAGGAAAACAGTTGCATCACCATCCCTGGCATGGAATGCGGTTCTGGGACCTTGTACAGCCATTTTTCATGTTTATTGTCGGGGTAGCCATTCCCCTTTCCGTATCAAAACGAATGAAAAGGGGTGATAGTTATAACGATATGCTTAAGCATGCAATTTTACGGTCATTCCTGCTTTTGTTTTTTGGATGGGCTCTCTATTGTATCGGCCCCGGCAGGATCACCTTCAGGTTCCAAAACGTCCTGGCACAACTATCCGTTACCTATATTGTGGCTTTCCTGATGATGAACAGGTCTGTCAGAATCCAACTGATATTTACCTTAGTCATACTGTTACTTACCGAACTGACATACAGGTTTTTTCCAGTAGAGGGTTTCAATAAGCCATTTATTCCGGATAAAAACTTCGGGGCCTTTATCGACCTTGCAATTTCAGGAGAACTGTCATCCGGCCATTGGGTTTCCATAAATGCGGTTCCTACAATTGCACATACCATGTGGGGCGTATTGGCCGGTAAATTGTTACTGAGCAACAGGACATCCTATCATAAAATAAAGATCCTGTTGATCGCCGGGATAATTTGCCTGCTGGCAGGATACTCACTGGATATGGTAACTCCAATCATTAAAAGGATCTCAACTACCTCCTTTGTATTTGCCAGCGGAGGATGGTGCATCCTGGTATTATGCTTTTCATATTGGCTGATCGAAGTAAAAAGAATAAGAAAATGGGCAGCATTCTTTGCCATCGTAGGAATGAACCCGCTTTTCATTTACCTTTTCTCTCATATAGGAGGAAGTGAATTGGTATACCAGGTTTTCAAACCGTTTACTATAGGCCTGTTTTCATGGACAGGTGATTTGGCTGCCGAAATGATTGCCAGCATCTTTACCTGGACATTCCTGTGGTATCTGTGTTACTGGTTATATCGTAAACGGATATATATAAAGATCTGAAAGCCATAATAAAAAAAGGGATTGGTTACCTGTTTCGGAACCATTCCCCTTTTTCATCTGCCGGTAACTGGAAGTTAGTCTTATCTCACCTCTTCATTCAGTTGTACATTACATGTAATTCCCACCTCACGGCTCACAACCAGTCCACCCGATTCAATGGTCCTGTTCCATGTAAGACCATACTCAAAACGGTCTATTGTCCCCGTTACCTTGAATCCAGCTTTTCTACCCCGACCTCCGGGGACCTGACCATTGTACTTGACATCGAATCTTTCTCTTTTTGTGACTCCTTTCATGGTAAAATCGCCCTCCAGGTAATACGACTCACCCTCCTTTTTTATTTCACCTTTAAATCTTATTTCAGGATAAGCCTCAGCTCCGAAGAAATCATCACCTTTCAAATGACCGTCCCTTCTCTCATTGTTCGTGTTGATCGATGATACCTGTGCGGTAAACTCAACCTTACTGCCGGTGAAATCATCACTGTTACTGATTACCTTTGCATCAAACTCGTTGAATCTTCCATCAACTTCCGAAATCATCATATGCGTTATCGTAAAACCAATATCGGAATGCGTTTTATCAACTGTCCATGTTGTCTGGGCAAAACCTGCTGAACAGAATATTAAAGCCGGTATTATTAACTTTGTCTTCATTTCTTTGATCCTGATTTGTTAAACTTCTTTTTCAGAATGAAACAGTTATTTATTTAAGACCAGACCAATTAGTAATACGCTATTCAATCACCTGTTAATGACTGGTCCATTTAAAATAACAATGGAAAAGGAAAATTGTTCAATTTGTGGTGGAACCTGGAGTGGATATTTCAATAAATACCCGGATAAGAAAAGGTTGTGCAAAACCGATAAAAGGTAAAACTGTCACAAGGATTTGTATTTATTTTTGTTTTGGGAATACCTGCCAGGGAATCCTCAGGCTTAAAGGATGGGACATGTTACACTTTGTCAGAACAATGTAGTGTCTGGCTGTAGAGATTTCTCAAAATCTTTGTGATAATATTTATATCCCGAAGATCATAAAACGAGCCAATATGGCTTGCACAGATTGGCTCGCAAACCTGCCTGTCGTCAGACAGGGAGTGGCTTGCACAGATTGGCTCGCACACCTGCCTGTCGTCAGACAGGGAGTGGCTCGCACAGAGTGGCTCGCAAACCTGCCTGTCGTCAGACAGGGAGTGGCTCGCACACCTGCCTGTCGTCAGACAGGGAGTGGCTCGCACACCTGCCTGTCGTCAGACAGGGAGTGGTTCGCAAACCTGCCTGTCGTCAGACAGGGAGTGGCTCGCACAGGGTGACTCAAAAAAATTCCTACCAGGCAGGGTTGTTTTTCAGGATGCTGTCACCGGAAGACTTACCAGCTGTGATCCGGGGTCACAAATTGTTGAATATAAAAAAGTTGTAATTCGGGCCCTTAACTAAACTAACGGTGTTTTATCTTTTCTCTATGCGTCCGGCACTGCTGGAGTGTCCGTCAACTTCTTTCGGGTTTCCCTGGAATTGGATATCTCCTGCACTGCTCGCACGTGCTTTGAGCTTTTCTGTAACGGTTATTTTTGCGTCTCCTGAACTGGAAGTTGATACATCGGCTATCCGGCTTGTAAGATCGTAAGCCTGAAGGTCGCCTGCACTGGACAGGTTAGCTACCAGTTCATCTGTTGTTCCGGAAATGGTCATATCGCCGGCACTGCTTAATGAGCAGTTCAGTTTACTGACTTCGACTTCCAGTTTTATATCGCCGGCGCTGCTGGTGGTTAGGGTCAGTTCATCGCTTTTGATAACCGTTTTGCCTGAAATATCACCTGCACTTGTTGCAGAAAGCGCTTCAACATCCTTCATGGTAACATACACGTTCATTTCTTCTGCATCCCGGATATTGGCATCCGTATAGATTTTAAGTGTATTGCCGTTGATTTCTGTGACAATATATTCGTGCAGGTTGTCATCGGCTTCCACTTTAATGCTTTCCGTACTGCCCTGGCTAAGGATAAGATCTATACCAGTACTTACCATCACTGAGTTGAAATAGGCGGCATCCCTGTCTTTTGTGACAACATTTCCTGATCCGGAAACTCTGGGCCTCTGCTGTCCCAAAGTGGGGAGAGTCAGGGCAAAAAGAATAAAAAGGGTTAACAGTTTAAATTTCTTCATGACGAAACAATTTTATGTTCTTTGATAAAGACGTTTAATCTGTTGTTAAGCTGCATTTGAAAAGAAGATTCTGATTCCATTATTCAGACCCCGGATTTCATGAAGCTGAAAAGTTTTGATTGTTAAATTCCAATACATGTTAAAATACCGGCTCACGGGATGACTTGAACTGCCCAACCAATTTTATTCCTCAAGTTATTGGATTAAAGAAATTAAAGAATTTGAATTCTATTGTAACTTTAACGAAAAACCGGCGTCTATACATTATATACTGTTTTTTCCCTGGCAACCTGAAAGTATACTTTCCGGAGGCTGTATAATTAAATACTGCTGTTACATAAATTCATTGGTAATATTCACCCCCGGCCATGATAATACATTACTTTAAAACTGCCCTTCGATTCCTTTTAAGAAATCCCTGGATTACCTTTATTAATGTTACGGGACTGGCAATAGGCCTTGCTGTCTTTATTCTGATAATACTATTTGTACAGAATGAACTACGGTATGACAAGTTCAATGAAAACCTGGATTCCGTATGTCGGTGGGAGGTAATTCAGGGGGATTATGAGGGGGCATGGACGACATCTGCACTGGGCCCGGATGCAATGGAAGCCATTCCGGAAATCATTTCGTTTGTACGGTTCAAACACTGGTCTGATGTATACCTGGATTATGGAGAGCGAAAATACAACATTCCGAATATTGCCTGGGCTGACAGCAACGTGTTCGACCTTTTCACTTTGGAAATGGTTAAGGGAAATCCTGAAACTGCTCTCGTGCGACCATTGACAGCTGTGATAACGGAAAACATGGCAAAGATTATTTTCGGAGACGAAGACCCGGTTGGTAAAGTATTACGGTTCAGCGATGGAACGGAACTTGAAATAACTGGTCTGATTAGGGACCCGGAGAATTTTCATATTCAACTGGATATCATCGGCTCGTTTGTAACCCTCGGGTATTTTTATGGCCAGGAACATCTGTACACTTACCGGACATACCAGTATATGACATATTTCAAACTGGCCCCGCAGGTTACGCCGGAAATTGCAGACTCAAAAGCAGATGAATTCTATCACAGGAAATTAGTGGAGCTGGAAGGGGAAGAAAGGGAAACATCATTCCGGGTACGGCTCCGCCCTCTGCGGGATGTATACTTTGCAAGGAACACCAGGGATTATGGAACAAAACATGGTAACTTTCAGTTTGTTGTTATTTTCACGATCATTGCATTTACCATAATTATCATAGCCTGTATCAATTTCATTAATATATCCACCGC
>CP070687.1:2096710-2120633 GCA_020353115.1 Bacteroidales bacterium | reverse complement strand
TCCAGGAATCAGGAAGCGGATATTCTACAAGTTGACATTACAATTAATCCGACCCGGGTCTATATTAAAGATTCATTATGGTTAATTAACCGAAGCAAAATACGAATCGACACAACCAGCATCGAAATTCAGGATTTCTCCTTCAGCAGAAAAGACCAGTTGTTCTTTGCTTCCGGGGCAATTTCAGAAAATGAATTCGATACCCTTCAGGTGAAGTTTCAGAATCTGATGCTCTCATCACTGAATTACCTGACCAAAACCGACAGGCTTCAGTTCGATGGTATAGTAAATGGTGAGGCAGACTTTTCAAGGCTCTATAATAATCCGCTTTTCCGTTCAGATCTCAGGATCAATGAGCTCGTAATAAATGAGGAACCTCTTGGGGACACCTGGATATTAAGCGAATGGGATACAATAAGTAAAGCATTGCAGATCCATACTTATGCGAAACGGGGAGAAATGGTAACTCTGAATTTCGAAGGCGATTATATACCGGAAAACAAAAAGATCGATTTCGCATTAAATCTTAATAAACTGAGGTTGAATATTTTTCGTCCTTTCCTGCGAAAACTGGCATCGGATCTTACAGGAATAGCCTCCGGCGATATCCTGATAAGCGGTACGCTCGATAAGCCGGTTACCAACGGAAATATGACATTACAGAAAGCTTCATTTATTATCGATTATCTTCAGACAAAATACAATTTTACCAATGAGGTAAATATCGTGGACAATGTAATCAGCTTTAACGATGTTATGGTCTATGATATTAACGGGAACGGTGCGAAATCCAGAGGAAGAATAACACATGAATATTTCAGGAATTTTGTGTTCGACATCAACATGGAACCTGAAAATTTTCTTTTCCTGTCCACCCGGGAGGTCGATAATAATGAGTTTTTCGGCACAGCATATGGAAGTGGTATCGTTAAAATAACAGGGCCTCCCCGTAATCTGATGCTCGACGTTTCGGCGAAAACAGAAAAGGGAACACGGTTCTTTATACCTCTAAACCCTGAAGGTGACGTAACGGAATATAACTTTGTATCCTTTGTCAATACAGCACCTGAAGAGCAGGGAGAGGAGGAACCGGGAAGGTACGAGATTGATCTTTCAGGAATTGAAATGAATTTTGATCTTAATGTAACCCCGGATGCAGAAGTCCAGTTAATATTTGATGCCAAAATAGGTGACATAATAAAAGCGACGGGTAACGGCAATATTAATCTCCTTATCAATACACTGGGTGATTTCAGAATATCCGGTGACTATCAGATTGAAGAGGGTGATTACCTTTTCACACTGCAAAACATCATCAATAAGAAATTTACAGTCAGGAGCGGCGGAACAATCACGTGGAACGGGAATCCTGAAGATGCGGATATTAACCTGCAGGCCGTTTACAGTCTGAGGACTTCCCTCAGGAATCTGTTTAATGACGAATCCTATAACAAGAGGATTCCCGTGGAATGCCAGGTAAGCCTGAGCAACAAACTAATGAATCCGGATATTCAATTCGACCTAATTCTCCCTACAGCAGATGAAGAAACAAGAACCTACCTTAAGAATACTCTTAATACACAGGAAAAACTCAGCAAACAGTTCCTTTCCTTACTGGTCATAAACAGTTTCCTCCCGGATCCTTATATGGCAGGTTCAACTGATCAGACCCGGAGTCCCGGTTATGCTCCAGCAGTAGGAGTTACAACCAGCGAATTACTCTCCAACCAGTTAAGCCACTGGTTATCCCAGATATCTAACGATTTTGATATTGGTTTCAGTTACATGCCAGGTGACGACATCACTACCAACCAGGTGGAAGTTGCCCTTTCTACACAACTCTTAAACGACCGTGTTACCATAAATACAAACCTTGATGTGGGAGGTCAGAATATCACAACTACCACGGATTCGGAAAATACAGCAAATATTGTTGGGGACTTTTCAGTTGACATTAAGCTCAATCAAAGCGGAAAACTTCGGATGAAAGCTTTCAACCGGGCAAACGATAACCGGTTATATGAACTGGCTCCTTATACACAGGGAATCGGTTTATTCTACCGGGAAGAATTCAACAGTTTTGAAGAGCTTATGAAGCGGTACTGGAGTGTTATAATTTCCGATGGAGATAAGAAGTAGAATCGCCTTCCTTTTTTTACCAGCCTCCTTCTCTGTTTTTAAACATGACCAATGGCCGATGTGATATTTTATCTTAATTTCGCACATTTTGATCATTTAAATACATTAGCAGATTATCAATTTTGTTCTATTTTTGTTTTATCTAATCATCTTCCGATATGTTTATTGCGATGGTCGTGGTTTTTGTTCTGGGTTATACCGCTATTGCCCTGGAACACCCGCTTAAGATTGACAAGGCTGCATCCGCCATACTTACCGGTGTAATCCTTTGGGTTCTTTATATTTTCGGAGCATCAGGCATTCTTCCTGGGAGTGAGTCATTTCATGAATTCCTTGATCAAAATCCGGATATTGCAAGTATGGGCTCCGTACACCAGTATATCGAGTTTATTTCGGAGTATGAGATCGTTCATCACCTCGGAGAAATTTCCGAGATATTGTTCTTCCTGCTGGGGGCAATGACCATCGTAGAAATAATAGACACACATGAAGGATTCCGGATCATCACGGATAAGATCAGGACAACCAACAGGGTAAAATTATTATGGATTCTGAGTGTTATTACCTTTTTTATGTCTGCCGCTCTGGATAATCTCACTACTACAATTGTCATGGTTGCTCTATTGAGAAAGCTCATCCGTGAAAAGAAAGATCGTTGGTTCTTTGCAAGCCTTATTGTGCTTGCCGCAAATGCAGGGGGAGCCTGGTCCCCCATTGGTGATGTGACGACAATAATGCTCTGGGTCGGCGGACAGGTAACTACCGTTAATATCATCTTACGTGTGATTTTACCAAGTCTGGCTACTATGCTGGTCCCTCTTATTATTATCTCCTTCTTCATGGGAGGAGAGATCCATCGTCCTTCTGTTCAGTCCCAGGATGAACATTCAAAACAGCAAACAACCCGGTTCGAAAGGACTTTTATATTTTTTCTCGGCGTTGGATCCCTTCTTTTTGTTCCTGTTTTCAAGACCTTTACGCATCTCCCTCCTTATATGGGTATGCTACTCGGACTGGGTAATATGTGGATTGTAACCGAGATCATCCACCGTGGATCTACCCTGGAAAAAAGATCAAAACTTACGGTTGTAAATATTCTTCGCAAGGTCGATACACCCACTATTTTCTTCTTCCTGGGAATTCTCTCTGCTGTAGCCAGCCTGCAATCTGCAGGGCACCTGGAACTTCTGGCCAATTACCTGGATGAAAAGCTGCATAACATTTATCTCATCGACCTGGCGATTGGTATTCTTTCTGCCGTGGTAGATAATGTCCCACTCGTTGCCGGAGCAATGGGGATGTATCCGGTTCATACTTTCGGATTCATTAACCTTATGACCGACCCGGCAGCCCAGGAATATGCCAGAAATTTTGTTCAGGACGGGATTTTCTGGGAATTCCTTGCCTATTGTGCAGGTACCGGGGGAAGTATCCTTATCATCGGATCGGCTGCCGGTGTTGCTGCCATGGGGATGGAAAAGATCGACTTTATCTGGTATCTGAAAAGGATTTCCATACTGGCACTCATCGGCTATTTCGCCGGTGCAGGAGTGTATGTCCTGATGTTTGCATAAGTTGGACGACGATCATATGAACGAGGTATAATAATCAGATGTATATCTCGTTTTTTTTATAACTTCGCAAAAACTATTTTCAGAAAATGAACAACTTATCTATTCTACCACAGATCGTTTTGAATGATACCATATCCGGAGGACTGGATGAAGCCCAGGAATTGACTCTCTCCTACTGGGATCTTGCTTTTAAAGGAGGGTGGGTTATGATCCCCATCCTTCTGTTATCTGTTATTGCAGTTTATATATTCGTCGAACGGTTTTTTGTTATTAGAAAAGCTGCAGGGGAGGACCTGCATTTCATGAACCGGATCAAGGATTTTATCCACGATGGCAAAATTGAATCTGCATTAACTCTTTGTGAATCTGTGGATAATCCGGTAGCAAGAATGATTGAGAAAGGGATCCAGAGAATCGGAAGACCCCTGAATGACGTTAACGCTGCCATTGAAAACGTTGGAAAACTTGAGATCTATAAACTGGAAAGAGGCTTGCCAACACTCGCCACCGTAGCCGGAGCAGCACCCATGATCGGATTCCTTGGTACAGTAATAGGTATGATCAGGGCTTTTTATGACATGTCCACGGCCGGAAGTAATATCGATGTTTCAACCCTCTCGAACGGAATCTATACAGCTCTGGTAACCACAGTTGCCGGACTGATAGTCGGTATCATCGCCTTCTTTGCATATAATATCCTTGTCGCAAGAGTTGAAAAAGTTGTAAACAAAATGGAAGCCAAATCAACTGAATTCATGGATCTGCTGAATGAACCGGTAAGCTGACTAAATATTTCGAATTATCACTTTGAAACCGATATATAATATCAAAATCTGAGAAAAGCTTAGAATGGCGTTAAAAACAAGAAATAAAGTAAGTTTTACATTCAGTCTTCCGGGAATGGCAGATATTATCTTCCTGTTGCTTATCTTTTTTATGATCACTTCTACATTGATTCATCCCACAGCACTGAAACTTTTATTGCCGCGCAGCAGCCATCAGACCTCAGCCAAACCGTTGACCACCGTTTCCATCACACAGGATCTTCAATATTATGTGGAAAACGTTCCGGTTGATATTGAAACTTTGGAACGGGTTTTGCTGGATAAGATTGGTGATAACCGTGATATTTATATCTCTTTACATGCCGACAGGAGTGTTCCCATAGAACATGTTGTTAAGGTAATGAATATTGCAAAAAAGAATGAATTCAAACTGATTCTGGCAACTAATCCCAGATAAAATGAAAAACTATTTCATTGAACACCGCAAGGGGCTCTTCGGGACGATCGTTTTTCATGTTATTATAGCGATAATATTCATCATATTCGGATTTAGAACACCCCTCCCATTACCTGAAGAGGAGGGAATACTTATCAATTTCGGTACGGATGATGCCGGTTTTGGATTGATCGAACCCACCGTATCTTACCAGCCCGAACAGGAGGATGCATCGGTTCCGGAAGTTGCATCATCACCTGAAAGCGAATCGACTACAACTGAAGAGGAAATACTTACTCAGGAATTGGAGGAAGCACCTGAAGTAGAGGCTGTTCCTGAAAAAGATCCCGAACTGGAGAAGAAGGAAAGGGAAGCCAGGGAAGCAGAAGAGCGGCGGCAGGCAGAACTTGAACAGCAGCGACTGGAGGAACTTGAAAGACAACGCCAGGAAGAGCTGGAACGACAGCGACGGGAAGAGGAACAACGAAGGGCAAATGATATCCAGAACCGTATCGGAGATGCACTGACCGGTGCCAAGAACCAGGCACAAAATACCAGTACGGGTGAAGGTGTTACAGACAGTATCGGGAACCAGGGCAGGCAGGATGGTTCCGTTGAATCGACCAATCGTACAGGAGAAGGATTAGGTGACAAGGGAATATCATTCAGCCTTGAAGGAAGGACTCCTCAATCTCTTCCCAAACCGGAATACAATTCCCAGGCGGAAGGAATTGTGGTCGTAGCGGTTACCGTTGACCGGAATGGAAATGTAACCAGCGCCACCCCAGGAGTACAGGGATCCACTACCCTCAATGACAACCTGGTATCGGCAGCAAAAAAAGCAGCCCTGGCAGCTAAATTCGACAGGAAACCCGAAGCCCCTGCAACACAGAGAGGAACCATTACCTACATCTTTGTTCTTCAATAAGTTATGGGATAAAGGAGAGAGAGGAAAAGAGAGCTACGGTTTTATTTCATTCCTTTACCTCAACCTATATATATTCTTGTACGTCAAACTCAGCATTCTGCAAGGATTTAACGTAAAAAGAGATCGAAAAATCCCAGAAGCTTAATGGCAGAAAAGAAAAGAGCCGTAAGCAGGACAATCCTGACAAATGCCGGCCCCCAACTGACTGCAACCCTCGATCCGATAAACGCACCCAGCATGTTACCGGCAGCAAGGATCAACCCTGTCTTATAATCCACCTGGTCATGTATCATGAAAATAAGCAGGGCAAACGGAGTATACAGCAGGATGATAAAGACCTTAAGCGCATTGGCTTTTACAAGATCCACCCCTGCCCCCAGAACAAGTCCTGCGAGAAGGAAAAAACCAACACCAGCCTGAATAAATCCGCCATAAATACCGATCAGAAAGAAAATCAAAATCTGCAAAAGTGTAGGTCTTCCGATTGGTTTCCCATCCCGACCGTTGATCCATCCTTCAGGCTTAACTAAGATTATAATGAACATCAATAACAAAAGGGAGGCTATTACCTTTCTCATTATCTCTTCACTGAAATTAACAGCGATCTGAGCCCCTGCCAGCGATCCTGTAACGGCCGGTATAGCAAGCCAGATACCCTCTTTAAGTTGAAAGATTTTCTGCTTTTTGAAGCTGGTCACTCCAACCACATTCTGCAAAAGTATAGCTATCCTGTTTGTGCCGTTTGCAACATTTGCCGGCAGACCAAGGAACATCAGCAGCGGGAGGGTCAGAAGAGAGCCTCCACCAGCAAGGGTGTTGATAAATCCTGCAATTATACCGATCCCAACAACGGCCAGGTAGTAATACCACTCCATAAATCCGGCATTATTAATATCATCAAAGATGCAGTAAAATTTTCAATTATCGGGCATGACAAAAAAAATGAATTCCCCGCAAGGTGTCTCCGTAAAGAAATCGTGAATTACCTGCCGTACCCAATCGGTACAAATTGGTATTTTATCTGATAATACGGGAGGGGGTATTCTTTATGTTGTATTCAAAGCGGTGCTTCATCGTTCCGGTCACCGCCCGTGAACATTTTCAAATAGGAGTACCATTCGATTTAGGGAGTGGTATGAGGTCGTCAGGATCAGATGTCGTCTGGAAAAATTTTTACCCTTCCGGTTCCAGAATCTCATCCATAGCGGTTTTAAGGTTTTCGATCAACCCGTCATCCTTGATTACATAATCGTCAATCCCTTTCCTTGCCAACTCGAGGACAATATCTCCCCTGTCTTGTCCCGACAGCATTATCACAGGCAGATCCGCTTTAAATTCCTTAATCTTATTAAAAATCTCCATTCCGTTCATTACCTGTTGTTCGGGTTTAAGGAAAAGGTAATCCAGGATAACAAGATCAGGATTCTGATGAAGGTCTTGTAAACATTCTTCGCCGAAAAGGAATGTCCGTATTTCATACTCTTCGGAGGAGAACCGTCTCTTCAATAATTCCAGAATAAAAGCATCATCGTCAACAACGAATATTAACTTCTTTTTTTCCATTAATTCAGTCTTGGACAACCTTTTAACTTTGATTTAAATATATTAAAAATTAAGACGAAACGAAAGAGAATAAATCCGGTCACTCTGATGGCCTGTCCGGTTTTACTTAATAAGCGAACAGTGGAAATTCTTTCATCATTTCATTCACCCTGGTTTTGATGCTCCCTATTTTCTTCTCATTCTCAATATCCATTATCACCTCATCGATCATTTCAACGATAGGTTCCATATGTTCTTCTTTCAGGCCCCTGGTGGTGATTGCGGGTGTACCAATCCTTAAGCCGGAAGTCTGGAACGGGGTTCTTGAATCAAACGGTACCATATTTTTGTTTACTGTAATATCAGCCTTTACAAGTGCGTTTTCAACCATCTTTCCCGGAATTTCAGGAACTTTTGTTCTCAGGTCGATCAGCAATAAATGGTTATCGGTTCCCCCGGAAACCACCTTGTATCCCCGTTCAACGAACGCTTTTGCCATAATTTTTGCGTTATCCCGGGTCTGCACCTGATACCGGTTAAATTCGGGTGTCAATGCCTCTCCGAAGGCAACGGCTTTCGAAGCAATGACATGTTCCAGAGGTCCTCCCTGTGTGCCAGGGAAAACACCTGAATTGATAAGAGAAGACATCATCCTGACTTCGCCTTTCTTGGTCTTCTTCCCCCATGGATTCTCATAATCCTTACCGATCATAATAATACCTCCCCTAGGGCCGCGTAAAGTTTTATGTGTTGTAGAGGTTATGACATGAGCATATTCAAGGGGATTGTCCAGTAATCCTGAGACAATTAATCCGGCAGGATGTGCAATATCCACCATCAGGATCGCACCGATTTCATCGGCAATTTCTCTCATTCGTTTATAATCCCACTCACGGGAATAAGCAGAGGCTCCGCCAACAATCATCTTTGGCTTCTCAGCCAGGGCAATCTCTTCCATTCGATCATAGTCAATCAAACCGGTCTCCCTATCAACTCCATATGCCACGGGTTTGTAAAGTATACCGGAAAAATTGACCGGGGATCCATGTGTCAGATGTCCTCCATGTGAAAGATCAAGTCCTATAAATGAATCTCCGGGTTGCAAACAAGTCAGGAAAACAGCCGCATTAGCCTGGGCACCTGAATGTGGCTGAACATTTGCATATTCAACTCCGAACATTTGCTTAAGTCGGTCAATTGCAAGTTGTTCTGATTCGTCAACCACCTCACATCCTCCGTAATACCTGTGACGCGGATAACCTTCAGCATACTTGTTCGTAAGAACAGATCCCATGGCTTCCAGCACCTGCGGACTGACAAAGTTTTCCGATGCAATCAGTTCAATCCCGTTACGCTGCCGTTGGTATTCCTTTTCAATTATGTTAAAAATCTGTGTATCCCTATTCATAAAACAAGGGGTTAAGTTTTGGAATGAGCCCCAAATTTAATTTTTTCAACAGACTTAATGAAAGGAATCGGTCATTATCTTCGGATTCGAAACCAACTTCAGGAAGCCGGTTCTAATATCCTTCCCCCCTTTTCATGATAAATAAATTGGTATTAAATTCCGGAGCAAACTCTGAACTCATATTTCCGCAGCAAACTAAGGGGGGGGTGATCAAACCAAGTTTCTCTTCCCCCGACTTCGTCGGGCGAAGTCCGAATCCGTAGTCAGGCAAGAGCTACATCCTGGCAGCCCGGTGTAAAATCCTGACGATACCCTCAGAATGAAGCCCAGGTTATATGGTAAGCCAGATAAAGCGGGTCAACTGCGATGGTTTACAATGGGAAATTGTTTCATGCACCGCAAATTTGCCAAACGTTCACAAAATCTATTATCATCCGTCAGATGCCTTCCCGTCCGAAACGCGGACAGGAAGTTATCTTCTAATAAACAGTAAGTTAGGCTAAGATAGAATTTACCTTTGTAATAGCACAGCCGGTTAACTAATATATAACTACCTGTTAATCTGAATTTAAGGAATTAAATGCAATTTTATTAAATTGAATACTTTGAAATCATGAAAAACATAATTAATTTAGAATTATCATCAACCTAATCTCTTAAAACAAAAAACTATGGAAGAAGAAAAAAAAGAACCTGTGGAAGAGCCGAAAGCTGAAGCTCCTGAGCAACCACAGCAGGAAGTTGCAAAAAAAGAAAGGCCAACATTCCTTACTGTCCTGTGTATTCTGTCTTTTATCGGAAGTGGATTATCATCGCTCATGTTTCTTATTGCTGTTGTAGCAGCCGGAGTGATCATGGATTTTCTGACCGGATTGCCCGGAATGTCTGAATTATCGGCCGGCGGATCAGGGTTTTTCCTGGTTTCACTTCTGTTAGCTCTTGGTTCTTTATTCGGTGCAATATTAATGTGGAAACTGAAAAAGACCGGATTTTACCTCTATTCCGCATCAAATATTCTTGCAATTTTTGTTCCTGTAATATTTGCTGCAGGAGGTATTGCTTGGTTCGGTGTATTGATTACCGTAGTATTTATCGTTCTGTATGGATTAAACTTCAAACATATGGAGTGATCTTTTTACGTAAGGCTGTCTCAAAAGCATTTTGACAGAATCGCACGCAGAGATCTCAGAGTATTGAGGGTATACATTTCAGCTGATTATACCTGGATCTCTTCCCGATCAGATCCGTCTGGAGCGTGGATTTTTCCATGTTATGTTTTTGAGACGGTCTTTTTTTCGAACCTTTCCGCATTTGCTTAATTCATTCCTCCGAATGTCTTACCAATTCTTTCCTGTATGCTGAAAAGATCCTGGATTTGGAAATGAATCCCACATATTTACCTTCGTCAATAACGGGCAGATTCCAGGCTCCGCTCTCGTTGAATCTTTCCATAACGGTTTCCATACTATCCTGAAGCAATACAAACGCAGGCGGAATGATCATAAGATCCCTGACAAATGTATTATCATACATTTCATTGTTAAACATGATATCACGGATATTATCCAGAAGTACGACCCCGACGAGCCGGTTTTCATCATCCGTAACAGGAAACAGATTACGTTTTGACTTTGAAACCAGTTTTACCAGGCTTCGAAGGGTCTTATCCGGATGGATGGTTTTAAGGTCCTTCTCAATTTCTCTCTCCCATTTCATTAAGGTCAGTACGGCTTTGTCTTTATGGTGAGTGATCAGTTCCCCTCTTTTTGCCAATCTTTTTGTATAGATTGAGTGCGGTTCGAAGTACATGATGGTCATGAATGAAATGGTGGAAGTAATGATCAGTGGAACGAGCAGACCATACCCCCCTGTGATTTCGGCAATTAGGAAGATAGCCGTCAGCGGGGCATGCATTACCCCTGCCATAAGTCCTGCCATACCAGCAAGTGTAAAATTGCTTTCCGTCAATCGGGTAACATCAAAGCCATTAATTACCCTGGCAAAGAAAAAGCCTGTAACCCCGCCCATGAAAAGTGTCGGCGCAAAAATACCCCCTACACCACCGCCACCTGTGGTTGCCGACATAGCCAGAACTTTGAAAATCATAACCATTGCAAGATAAACCAGGAACATCCAGTATTTATCTCGAAGGAGGTAGAACAGGCTGTTTTCAACCAAACTTGTAGTGTCCCCATTCAGCAGGGCAGTTATTGCCGTATATCCCTCACCATACAGCGGCGGAAAGAGAAAGATAAGCAAACCCAGTAATACACCTCCTACAACCAGCTTCATGTAAGGATTTTTCAGCCTGCCAAACATTGATTCGATATACATTGTCGCCCGTGTAAAATAGAGCGACAACAAACCCGCAAAAATTCCCAGGAGGATATAGAAAGGTATATTGTTTAAAATAAAAGGTTCAGTAAGGTGATGGGAGAACAGGACTTCCTTCCCCATCAGGAAGAAAGCTATGGTAGCTCCGGTTACAGAAGAAATGAGCAATGGGACGATGGATCCGATAGTCAGGTCAAGCATCAATACTTCAAGGGTGAAAACTATCCCGGCCACCGGTGCCTTGAAAATACCGGCTATGGCTCCGGCGGCACCGCAACCCACCAGGAGGGTTATCGACTTATAATTTAGCCTCAACAATCTTCCGATGGATGAGCCGATGGACGCTCCGGTCAATACAATGGGAGCCTCCGAACCGACGGAACCTCCGAAGCCAATTGTAATCGTACTGGCCAGAATGGACGAATAATTGTTGTGTGGTTTGAGTATACTGTTCTTTTTGGAAATGGCGTAGAGTATCCTGGCAACACCATGACTGATATTATCTTTAACAATATACCTGACAAACAATACGGTAAGAAATATTCCAAACAGGGGATATGCAAGATACAAATAGCTTGCGGAATCAATATCAAATCCGCGAGTAAGGAAAAGATGTGTATAATGGATGGTGTTTTTCAGAAGAATTGCAGCCAGTCCGCTTATTATTCCTACGATAAAACTCAGCAAATATATGAACTGACGGTGGTTTATGTGTTTTACCCGCCAGACAAGGAAACGTGCCAAAAGATTGCGTCTTTTCATGTCAGCGCAAAAGTACTAATTTACCTCCGGTTTAAAATCAAATAGCTGGAATTTCGAAAGGTGTGAACTCCTCCGGCGACTTTTTTCGAAAGCGAAATAGCTGCTCCAGGGACAAGTGCTTCCGGGATCGTAGATTCCTCCCTGGCATTTTATTCCTCGGAAAATTCACGGATAATCGAACGATATGTAGAAAATACATTCGCCCTGGACACAAAGCCAACATATTTCCCGTTGTCAAGAACCGGAAGATTATAATGGGATGAGTTCTGGAACTTTGTTGCTACTTCCTCCATCGATTCATCCGGGGAAACGGACGGTTCTGGCATAAACATCAGATCGCGGACATACGTTTTTTCGTATAATTCTGTTTTAAATACAATATGTCGGATGTCATTAACCCATACGACACCGAGAAGGATTTTGTTCTCATCTACAACCGGGAAAATATTTCGTACGGATTTCGATATGACATTGACCAGTTCACCCAGTGTAGCATCCGGACCTATTGTATTGAAGTTTTTTTCAATAAGTTTAGTGACTTTCATCATAGATAAAGCGGCCTTATCCCTGTCGTGGGTTATCAATTCGCCCCTCCTGGCAAGCTGGATGGTGTATACCGAATTGGATTCAAAAAACCGAATGGTGGCATAGGATATCGTGGCAGTGATCATCAGCGGCATGAAAAGACCATAACCTCCGGTAACTTCTGCAATAAGAAAAATAGCTGTCAAGGGAGCATGGATTACTCCGGCAAGCAGACCGGCCATTCCCACCAGGGCAAAATTACTTTCCGAAATTCCGAAACCAAGCTGGTTACAAACTTTTGCAAAGAAGAGTCCTGTATTTGCTCCCAGGAACAATGTAGGAGCAAATATCCCTCCAACCCCGCCGCTTCCGAATGTGACCGATGTCGCTATTACCTTGAAAAGTATGATGACAAGGAGGATAATAAACATAGCAAATATGCTGTCCTTCAATCCATAATAGAAGGAGTAGTCGAACAGGTAATTGAAATTTCCATTCAGACAATTGTTAATTGCCTGATAACCTTCTCCATACAACGAAGGAACAAAGAAAACCAGGATTCCAAGGATTAAACCACCGGTTAATAGTTTTGAGTGCCATTTATTTATCTTATCAAAGAACCCGGTTACCAGCATATACATCCGTGTAAAATAGACCGATACCAGACCGGTTAAAACTCCTATTCCAATATAGAAAGGTATTTCTTCCATCCGAAAAGCCTCTTTTAATTCGAAGGAATAGAGGACATCCTGGCCCAGAAAGAAATATGAGGTAAGAGCTGCTGTAGCAGATGAGATAAGCAAAGGAACGAGGGATGACATGGAAAGGTTAAGCATGATTACCTCCAGGGCAAAGACAATAGCTGCAATCGGAGCTTTAAAAATAGCGGACATAGCTCCTGCCGATGCGCATCCGAGCATGAGTATGATCTGCCTGTAATTCAGACGTAGAAGCCTCCCAAGGCTGGAACCGATGGCTGCCCCCGTTGCAACCGTTGGACCTTCCAGTCCGACCGAGCCGCCAAAGCCCACAGTCATGGCACTGGTTATGATGGAGGAAAAAAGGTTATGCGGCTTCACGATACCATTATTCTTTGAAATAGCATAAAGAACACTGGGAATACCATGTCCGACGCGCTGCCTCAGTATGAATTTTACGAACAGGACCGTTAACAATATGCCGGCAGTTGGAAAAAAGAAATAGAAATAATTATAAGCTTCTCTGTCAAATCCCCTGGTTAAAAGAGTCTGAATGAGGTGAACAAGGTTTTTGATAATAACAGCCCCGAAACCGGTCAGGAGACCGACAATAACACTCAGTATGATCAGAAATTGTCTGTCCCCGATATGCTTTGTTCTCCAGCGAAATATCCTGATGAGTAACCTGTTGAACTTCATAAGCTCACAAAGATAATACTTCATCCAGATTTCAGAAACCATCGGGAATACTTATTTTTCTTAAGTTTGTAAATGGTGCGAAAAGGTTTGATGATACAACAGAACCAGGACAAGTAAAATTATCATAAACCAAAAATAAATTTTAACAATAACTCGTATGAAAACTCCGGTAACAGAACTTTTCGGCATCGAATTTCCTGTTATCCAGGGAGGGATGATCTGGTGTGCCGGTTGGGAACTGGCATCTGCAGTTGGTAATGCAGGAGGACTTGGCCTTATTGGTGCCGGTTCCATGAATCCTGATCTGCTGCGTGAACAGATCCGGAAAGCCAATAATGTGGCAAATGGGAAATTTGGTGTAAATGTTCCCTTACTCTACACGCAGGTTAACGATATAATGCAGGTCATTATTGATGAAAGAGTCAGCGTGGTATTTACCTCTGCCGGAAATCCCAAGATCTGGACTTCCACTCTGAAAGAAAAGGGAATCAAAGTTGCACATGTGGTATCCAGCCAGAAATTTGCAGTTAAATGTGAGGAAGCCGGTGTCGATGCAATTGTTGCAGAAGGATTCGAAGCAGGAGGACATAACGGAAAAGAAGAAACGACTACTTTGACGCTTGTGCCACTAGTCAGGAAAGTTACAGCTCTTCCGCTTATAGCTGCAGGTGGTATCGCCACCGGTCGTGCAATGCTTGCTGCAATGGTACTCGGAGCAGACGGTGTCCAAATGGGTACAAGGTTTGCTGCCTCAACCGAATCGTCCGCTCATATTAACTTTAAAAATGAGATCCTCCGGACAGGCGAAGGAGATACACATCTTGTCATGAAACAACTGGCCCCGGTACGATTAATCAAAAATGAATTTTACAACCAGGTATTAAATGCTGAACTGTCCGGTAAATCAAAAGAGGAATTAAAGGAAATTCTTGGCCAGGGAAGGGCCAGGAAAGGAATGTTTGAAGGCGATCTGTCCGCGGGCGAACTGGAGATCGGCCAGGTATCCGCACTTATTGAAGATATAATCCCGGTTAATGAAATCATGCAGAATATAATAAGGGAATTTAGCCTGGCAAAAAATGAATTACAGAAACTCTGACCTGTACCGGTGGTATAAAATCCTTTCATGAGCCATGATAAATTTTGAAAAAATAATCCTTGGCAATGGTCTGAAAGTTATTGTTCATACGGATAAATCCACCCCCCTGGCAGCTCTTAATATCCTTTACAATGTCGGAGCCCGGGATGAGCATCCCGATAAAACGGGTTTCGCTCATTTGTTTGAACATCTGATGTTTGAAGGATCTGTGAATATCCCGGATTATGACGGCCCTCTCCAGAAAGCCGGTGGTGAAAACAATGCATTTACCAACAACGATATCACCAACTACTACCTCACACTGCCCCGTGAAAATACCGAAATAGGATTCTGGCTCGAATCGGACCGGATGCTTGGACTGGACTTTTCCGAACAAAAACTCAATGTTCAGAAACAGGTTGTTGCAGAGGAATACAGGCAACGGTACCTCAACCAGCCATATGGCGATGTCTGGCTGCTTCTGAGACCTCTTGCCTATAAGGTTCACCCCTATCAGTGGCCTACCATCGGAAGGGATATAAGTCATATTGACCAGGCAAACCTTAATGATGTAAAAAATTTTTTCTTCAGCCAATATGCCCCCAATAATGCCATCCTTGTAGTAGCAGGCAATATTGAAATACCGGAAGTCGAAAAACTGGCAAGGAGATGGTTCTCTCCCATCCGGGAAAGGGATATACCCCGAAGAACGCTCCCGCCCGAACCCAAACAGCGAAGCGAGCGAAAACAGGAGGTCGAACGTAACGTCCCTTTCGACGCGATATATAAGGTATTTCATATGTGTGGCAGAAATGATCCGGATTTTCATACCGTAGATGTTATCTCAGATATCCTGTCAAACGGGAAGTCATCACGTTTGTATCAGAATCTTGTACAATCCAAAAGATTGTTTAGCGAAGTGGACGCATATCTGACCGGCGAGATTGATCCGGGTTTGTTTATCCTTTCCGGGAAAATCATCCAGGGTGTGAAAATGGAGGATGCCGAACAGGAGCTGATGGCTGAATTGCATAAAATCAAAACGGTTCCCGTCCGGAAAAGGGAACTGGATAAAATAAAAAACAAGGTTGAATCCAGGTTGGTGTTCGAAGAAACAAATGTCCTGAATAAGGCAATGAATCTTGCTTTTCACGAACTTTTGGGAGATGCAAATGAAATAAATAACGAAATAGAGAAGTACCATGCTGTAACACCCGGAAAAATAAGAAAGATTGCAGCCGGTCTACTGGTCCCATCCAATTGTTCAACACTGTACTACAGGGCAAGGACAGGATAGGTAGGATTTAATAGCAGGTATGACTGAAAGCTACCGGACAATCGGTCTGCCTTTTTAATACAAAATGCTATTACGCCGAGATGCGCTGAACAACACAAAGAACCGCGAAGATTATATACAACGTATTTCACAGATCCTGAGCGTGCCTTTGCGGACTCTCGGCATAACAGGTGAAACGCGAAAATGAATGGTCTAATATATTCGGACGGTTATGGATCCTGTTGACAGGAAAAAAATACCACCCCTTCATTTATCAGAAAGGATTGATTATATCCGCGATAAGAAAGTAACACTATCCAACGGTATTCCTGTCTATCTTATTAATGCCGGCAACCAGGATATTTTAAGGATAGAATTACTCCTCAGTGCAGGCAGCTGGGTTGAGCCTGGTCCGCTCATTGCCTCATCCACCAATGACATGCTTAACGAAGGGACAAAAACCAGAACGGCAGAAATGATTGCCGAATCATTTGACTATTACGGATCCTACCTGCACCTTAATGCCAATAAAGATACAGCAGGCGTTGTCCTTTTTACTCTTTCGAAATACCTTGAAGAAACCCTTGTGATAGTAGCCGATATTATTCAAAATTCGACCTTCCCCGAACGGGAATTTGCGACGTATATCCAAAAAAAGAAACAACAATTCGTTGAAGAACGGGAAAAAGTAAGGTATCTGGCCCGGACAGGATTTCTGAGATCAATTTTTGGCCAGCTACATCCATATGGTAGAGAAATCCTGCTGGAGGATTTCACGACGGTAACTGCAAAACAGCTTTCCGAATTTCACTGTAAGTGTTACCTGTCTGATAGCATCAAAATCATAGTTACAGGAAAGATACCAAAGGGGATTGAAACGGTTTTTGAAAAGCATTTCGGCGATTGGGATTTGGAAACTATCGAAACCCGTGTACCGGAACCTATACCTGTTGTTCCGGCAGATCCATCAAATATCTTTCTGGAAAAAGAAAATGTCGTTCAGTCAGCCATACGAATCGGGAAAAAACTCTTTAACAAACACCATCCCGATTACCATGGGGTGCAGGTATTAAATACCGTTCTTGGTGGCTATTTCGGATCCAGGCTCATGAGGAACATACGTGAAGAAAAAGGCTACACATATGGTATTGGTTCGGCTTTCATATCCTTGCATCATGCAGGATTCTTCACAATCGCATCCGAAGTGGGAACTAATGTATGCAGGTCTGCGGTAAAGGAGATCTACAAGGAAATTAAAATCCTGCGGGAGCAAATTATACCCGAAGAGGAATTATCCATGGTTAGGAACTACCTTCTCGGGCAGGTAATCCGAATGTTTGACGGGCCTTTTGCTCTGGCTGAAAGCTTCAGGGCAATCCTTGAATATGGATTGGATTACAGCCATTATGACAATGCCATACGTACGATAAGAAATATATCTGCAAAAGATCTTCGTGACCTGGCAAACCGATACCTGGGACCGGAATCCATGACCGAGATCGTTGCCGGAAAATACTAAACCGGGAAGATTTAAGTTTTATAATGAAAAGTTGGATATGTCAGCAAAATTCACATGCATAAACAGGTGCATCATATTAATTATTCTCATACTTCCCCTTAGAGCGTGGTCACAGGATACGGTAGTGCCGGAAAGCCCTGATCTGCTATACATCAGTGTTGAACCTTTCACCGGGGATGTATATATCGAATGGAATCAGAGTCCATCCGAGGATGTTGCAGCATATATTATCTATATCGATAAGAGTGCCAGTTGGATCGCTATTGACACGATATGGGATCCGTCGGCCACTTCATATATTAATTATTCCTCCAATGCAGATTATTACTCCGAATCATACGTGATTGCCGCTTTCGATTCTGCAAGGAATGTAAGTCCGCTAACCGATCCGCATACTACCATGTTTGTTTCCGCTGAATTCGATACCTGCCTGACACAGATCAGCCTGGATTGGACACCATACTCCGGATGGGATGCTGACCTTGAGAGCTATGAGATTATATCAAGTATAAACGGTGATCCTGACACGACACTTCAAATTCCGGATCCGGACCAGACAGATTACCTTCACACGGATATTGAGGCTTATGCAGAGTATTGTTATTATATCCGCGCGAATCATGTTGATGGATTTTCATCTACTTCAAACAGGATCTGTACCTTTACTCAAATGCCCAGGCCTCCCTCCTATATAAATGCAGATTATGCAACGGTTGAGGAGGAGAATAAAATCCACCTTTCTTTCACTATCGACCCCGAAACGGAGATTCACCGTTATATTTTATTCAGGGGTGATTCTCCATCTGCCATCAGTGAATCAATTACCAGCTTTGAAAATCCGGTTTCCTGGAAAATTGAGTATTCGGATATTATCGGTGATCTGACTCAGAGATACTATTACCAGCTTGCGGCAGTTAACGCCTGTGACACTGCGGTTATCAAATCCAACATCGCAAGCAATATGGTTTTAAGTACCCAAAACATGGAAACAATCAATTATCTCACGTGGACCTCTTATTATTCCTGGGACGGAGGTGTTGATACTTACAATATATACCGGTTAACCGGGGATGCTCCACCGCAACGGATAGTCTCTCTCCCGGGAACGGATACGATTTTTTCAGATGATATAACCGCACTTCAGTATACTGCACCCGGAGGAAAGTTTTGTTATTTCATCGAGGCCGATGAGGGCTTTTCTAATCCACTGGGTGTCAGAGGTATTGCGTTATCAAATAGATCCTGTTGTCAGGTGCCGGCAAAGGTATTTATTCCAAATGCCTTTACACCTAATGGAGATGGAAAAAACGATGTATTCCGGCCTGTTTTAACGTTCACCCCTGAAGATTTTACGCTGATTATCCGCAACCGTTGGGGAAATAACCTATTCGAGACCAAAGATCCCGGTACGGGATGGGATGGGACCATCGGTGGTGGCAGATTGGCTCCGGAAGGTATTTATATTTATTACATCAGAATCATTGCTGATGAAGGTGAAATAATTGAAAAAAACGGACATGTTTCCCTGGTATTTCCAAAGTAGATCAATTATTTGCCTGAATAAACTCCGCAAGGCATATCAGGGTATAATTTTTGCTGAATCCCTATTTTCAGAGAACACGTGATTTTTGAACCGATTGCAATTCAAAATTGATTAAATTTGTGGTTTGTATCGTTTTTATCTACAATTTCAGCACTTAGATGTCAATACTTACCAAGGAAGAGAAAGAGTTAATAGATGAAAAGTTCAGGGATCTTCTTGAGCACTGCCAACGCTGCAAAACGAAGGTCGACCAGGATCTTGTAAGAAAGGCTTTTAACCTGGCCAAGGAAGCCCACAAGAACATGAAACGGAAATCGGGTGAACCTTATATTCTTCATCCAATTGAGGTTGCAAAAATTGTTACATATGAAATAGGGCTTGGTGCAAAATCCATTGCATGTGCATTAATGCATGACGTTGTCGAAGATACGGATTACACACTGGAAGATATTGAAAACCAATTTGGAAAGAAGATCGCTGCGATTATAGACGGACTTACAAAGATTTCCGGAGTTTTTGATAATAAATTATCTCTCCAGGCTGAAAATTTCCGTAAGATGCTGCTAACCCTGTCGGATGATGTCAGGGTTATCTTAATTAAGCTGGCTGACAGGTTGCATAATATGCGTACTCTTGATTCCATGCCCCACAATAAGCAAATGAAGGTTGCAGGTGAGACCGTATACCTTTACGCTCCGTTGGCGCACCGGCTGGGTCTCTATGCCATCAAAACCGAATTGGAAGACCTGAGCCTCAAATATCACCATCCAAAGATCTATGAAGAAATCCAGAATAAAATCAGGGATAATGAAAAGAGGAGGGTTACACAGATCAACCGGTTCTCTTTTCCAATCATCGAAAAGCTAGAAAACAGCGGTCATAAATTTGAAATAAATGGCCGGCCAAAATCAATCGCCTCCATATGGAGTAAAATGCAAAGAAAAGGAGTCCCTTTTGAAGAGGTATACGACCTGATGGCAATCAGAATAATCTTCGAACCCCAGAAAGGAACACCCGAAAAAACCCAGTGCTGGAATATTTATTCCAATATCACCGACATTTATATGCCAAAACCGGACCGAATCAGGGATTGGGTTAGTACTCCAAAAGCCAACGGATATGAGGCACTGCATACAACGGTTATGGGTCCTGACGGTAAATGGGTGGAAGTTCAAATCCGTTCAAAACGCATGGAGGAAATTGCCGAACGAGGTTATGCCGCCCACTGGATCTATAAAGAAACCGGATCAGAGGAGGGAGAACTGGATAAGTGGATACGAAAGATCCGGGAAATGCTTGAAAACCCCGAATCGAATGCACTGGAGTTTCTGGATGAATTCAAAATGAACCTTTTTGCATCAGAGATTATGGTATTCACTCCGAAAGGTCATATCAAAACCCTCCCCAAAGATTCAACAGCACTGGACTTTGCTTACGAAATTCATACGGAAATCGGCAACAAGGCAATTGGAGCAAAAGTCAATTACAAGCTCGTCGCTTTAAGTCATGTGTTGAATAGCGGCGACCAGGTGGAAATCCTTACATCCGACAAACAAACACCCCAGAGAGAATGGTTAGACTATGCCATTACTGCCAAAGCCAAATCAAGTATTAAAGATTCACTCAAAGCCGATACCAAGAACAGGATCCAGAAAGGGAAAAAAATCCTTGAACGGAAATTGAAAGAGTTTAACCTAATCCCAAGTTCAAGGATATTTAAAAAACTTCTACCCGCATACGATGTGATCACAAAAGATGAATTATACAGCAAGATCGGAACCGGCCTTGTCACCCTGGATGATCTGAAAAAAGTCCTTCGGAAAAAATCAAAGAATAAGTGGATCCGTTACTGGGAACTGCAGTTCGGGAAAAGCTCGGACAAAAAGGAGGATGAAAACAGAACGAACCGGCCTGAAAAATCAGAAAAATTCGACTATAAAACCCCATTTATTCTCCGTGAAAATATTGATGAAACAAGTACATCCTATAAGATGGCCAAATGTTGCAACCCGATTCCCGGAGACGATGTTATCGGATACAGATCTGAAATTGGCGACCTTATCATACACCGGTCAAAATGCCCGAAAGCAATTAAGCTTATGTCAAGAGAGGGTGACAGGATTGTTTCAACAAAATGGACAACACATAAAATCCTTTCCTTTCTGGCAAACATCAGGATTATGGGAATCGACAGAATAGGAATGATAAACGAGATCACCAACGTAATTTCCAAGGAACTTAATGTAAATATGCGAACCGTTAATATCGAGGTTCATGATGGTATTTTCGATGGCACACTTGATCTCTATGTTCATAGTACTAAAGATTTGAATAACCTGATCATGAACCTGATTAAAATAAAAGGGGTCGATTCGGTAAAACGTATCGAGGCCCCGGAAGAGTAAGATCCTGTTAATCTTTAAAATTATAAACCTATTGAAAGACTGTAAATAAATTGCTCCCTGAACCGGTTAATCATACGCTACAGGCATTTTTACCGCAGATTTAAAGAGACAGATCGCAGGAGACCTGCTGAAGAAATCCCACCGGTAATGTAACCAGGGATTAAAAAACTATTCAGGCCCCGTAAAACAGACAACATTATAAACCGTATCCCCTATCTCTCAGTCGGAAACATCTGAATCCGTATTAGGGAGTTTTTTTAAATTTATTCTAAATAAGGTTAATAATTAAAAAAAAATCTATATTTTTAATCCGCTATTTTAAATTAGACTGGTTATGATTAGCGAAGATACAAAGCAAACTGTAAAACAAATATTTACAGAATATTTAGAGAAGAAAGGACATCGGAAAACACCGGAAAGATATGCCATTCTTGAAGAGATTTATTCACGTAGCGGGCATTTTGATATCGAATCGTTGTATATATTCATGAAGAATAAGAATTACAGGGTAAGCCGTGCTACACTTTACAATACCATAGAGCTTCTTCTTGATTGCAACCTGGTGATCAAGCACCAGTTTGGAAAGAATATTGCACAATTTGAACGTGCATACCAGTGCAGCCAGCATGATCATCTGATCGATACGGAAACGGGAAAGGTAATTGAGTTTTGTGATCCGAGGATTCTCGAGATAATAAAAACCGCATGTGATCTTAACGATTTCCAGCCCTTATATCATTCACTATATATTTACGGAGTTGAGGGAAAACAGAAGAAAAGCAAGTAATAATCCCTTCCAGGATACTCCCCCTGAAAATACCTTTTATCGCGGATGGATTTTTTATACATACCTTACATGCAAGCCTGTTGAAAGAAATATTTTGTACCTTGCGGGGTCAAAATAAAATCTTATCCTAACTTTTAGTCCATGAAAGTTGATGTATTACTGGGTCTTCAGTGGGGAGATGAAGGAAAAGGAAAAATTGTTGATGTTCTGACCCCGAAATACGATGTAATTGCCCGGTTTCAGGGTGGGCCGAATGCAGGACATTCCCTGGAGTTTAACCGGATAAAGCATATTCTGCATTCCATCCCTTCCGGTATTTTTCATAAAAACAAGATCAATATTATTGGAAATGGTGTTGTCCTGGATCCGTCCGTATTCAAAGAAGAAGTTGATATAATTACCGGGATGGGAGTTACACTGGAAGACCAGTTATACATTTCGAAAAAGGCACATCTGATCCTGCCATCACACAGGATCCTGGATGCCGCATCAGAAGCATCCAAGGGAAAAACAAAAATCGGATCTACATTAAAAGGGATTGGTCCGGCTTATATGGATAAGACCGGACGGAACGGTTTGAGAGTCGGTGATATCCAATCCGGGAATTTCATGGAAAAATACAATTTTCTTGTCGAAAAACACCGGGAACTCCTGAAAATGTATGATTATACTTACGATCTGAAAGAACACGAAAAGGCCTGGTTTGAAGGAATCGAACGTATTTCTTCATTTCAAATTGTAGATAGTGAATATTTTGTTAATGATCTTCTCCGGGAAGAGAAGCGTTTCCTGGCTGAAGGCGCACAGGGAACATTGCTGGATATTGACTTTGGATCTTACCCGTTTGTAACATCATCCAATACCGTTTGCTCCGGTGCCTGTTCAGGATTGGGAATATCACCTTCCCGGATCGGTAATGTTCTTGGTGTATTCAAGGCGTATTGCACACGTGTGGGAGGTGGTCCCTTTCCTACGGAACTGCTCGACGAAACCGGTGAAAAAATGCGGGAAAAAGGTGCCGAATTCGGAGCCACTACAGGAAGACCCAGAAGATGTGGATGGCTGGATCTCCCGGCTTTGAAATATTCCATTATGCTTAATGGCGTTGATCAGCTTCTAATGACAAAGATCGATGTTCTTTCAGGCTTTCCTGAAATCAAAATATGTACCGGATACAGGATCGATCACAAAATTGCTGATCGTATCCCCTTCGATATCGGCACCATGTCAGAACCGGTATTTGAAAAGCTTCCGGGATGGGAGGAAGATATCTCAAAACTCAGGGATTTCAAATCATTCCCCGAACCGTTGAAAGAATACATCGGATTCATTGAAAGCGAAGTAAAAAAACCGGTTACCATGATTTCGGTAGGCCCCGACAGAAACCAGATAATTTACAAAGATTTTTAAACTGCCCTGAAACGGTCAAAATTTAAACCTCCTGGCCGAAAAAACAATATTTAAGGGCAACTCGTGATACCCGTA
>CP070687.1:2088752-2096610 GCA_020353115.1 Bacteroidales bacterium | reverse complement strand
CAGGGGAACTAACCATAAGAAGGTATACGCGCTATGCAGAAGGCGGCAGCGGCTTGATCTGGTTCGAGGCGACAAGCATAAAAAAGGCCTGTTGTTCTGGTCCCCGCCAGTTGGTAATCAGCAAGGATACAATGCCTGAGTTTAAACGATTGGTTGAACATATACGTTTATCGGCATCTGCTGCATTCGGGAATAATCACCGTGTTTATCTCGTGTTGCAATTAACCCATTCGGGAAGGTTCAGCAGACCTGATGGAACACCAAAACCGGAAGTTGTCTGTGGAAATCCTTTTCTTGATGGGAAAAGAGAAGGATTGAAAATATTGAGTGACAGGGAGCTGGAAGATTTGAGGGAGGATTTCATTGAAGCAGGTATCCTTGCCGAAAAAGCAGGTTTCGATGCGGTGGATATCAAGGCATGCCATGGTTATTTAATTCACGAGATGCTTGGCTCATTCACCAGGGCTGGAAGCCGTTTTGGCGGAATGCCGTTTGAGAATCGTGTTCGATTTCTCTGTGATACATTACGTGGAATTAAAGACAATACAAAAAAAATTTCAACTGCATCCAGGATCAGTTTCTACGACGGGATACCCTACCCGTATGGATTTGGTGTTCAGAGAGAAGGATCCGTCCGGATAAACCTTGAGGAACCGGTGAGGCTGGTAAAGCAACTGGTTGAATCGGGCACCTGCCTGGTTAACGGTACCATGGGGATACCCCGATATAACCCCCATGTGAACCGTCCCTTCGACCGTCTGCTTCCGGGAGGTGAAATCCCGTGTGAACATCCGCTGGAAGGAGTTGTCAGACTGATCAGGGGAGTCGGAAGAATAAAAGAAGCCGTTCCTGATTCCGTGCTTGTTGGAACCGGGTATTCCTGGCTGAGGTATTACTTTCCTAATGTTGCCTCAGCTGTTATTTCGGAAGGAATGGCAACATTTATTGGGGTTGGGAGAGGATCATTTGCCTACCCTGATGCCCCGAAAGATCTTATGAAATATGGTAAAATCGACAGGAAAAAAGTATGTATATCCTGTTCCCGTTGTACGGAACTGATGAGACATAATCAGACTACCGGATGCGTTATCCGGGATAAGGAGATATATGAATCAATCTATAAAAAGATTTCAGAATGAAGCGGAAAGTGAAAGGAGAAAAGATCCGGATAAACGATATCAATATACCGGTATATTCTGCCAATACCCTTATTATCGGTAGCGGGGCTGCCGCACTGAATGCAGCTGTGAGTCTGGTGGACCTGGGCCAGGAGAATATAATTATCGCTACCGATCAGTGGGGGGCCGGAACATCCAACAATGCCGGTTCCGATAAGCAAACCTATTATAAGCTATCCCTTGAAGGCAGAGTTCCCGATTCAGCCCGGGAAATGGCGGCAGACCTGTTTGAGGGAGGCTGTATGCATGGAGATATTGCATTATGTGAAGCCCATCATTCGATCCAGGCTTTTTACCGTCTGGTACAACTTGGAGTGCCTTTTCCGCATGACCGCTTCGGTGCATTTATCGGGTATAAAACCGACCATGATCCAAGGGGTCGTGGCACTTCGGCAGGTCCGCTCACATCGAAAATGATGTTTCAGGCCCTGGAAAAAGAGGTTCTCAGGAAAAATATTCCTGTATTTGACAAGCATGAGGTCATTGCATTACTTACCGGTCGGGAGGGAGAAAATAAATATGTTGCAGGAGCACTGGCACTCGACAAAAAAAATCTCAATTCTCCCGGGAAAGGTATGGTGGTTTTCAATTCGGTGAATGTGATCCTGGGGACAGGTGGCCCTGCAGGCATCTATAAAACTTCTGTTTATCCGGAAAGCCAATCGGGATCAACCGGGCTGGCTCTTAAAATTGGAGCAAAAGCACATAACCTTACGGAATCCCAATTTGGACTGGCGTCCGTAAAATTTCGATGGAACCTTTCCGGATCCTACCAGCAGGTAATACCCAGGTACATTTCCACCAGCCGTGAAGGGAAAGATGAAAAGGAATTTCTAAACGACTTTTTTCCGGATGCAGGTACTTTGGGTACGGCAATTTTTCTGAAAGGTTATCAATGGCCTTTTGACCCGCGAAAAATCAGGAACTACGGATCCTCACTTATTGATCTGTTGGTTTACCGTGAAACAGTCGAGAAGAGGAGGAGAGCCTTTCTTGATTTTACCGGGAACCCCCGGGGACTTGATAGTGAAAATGGATTCAGGAATGACCTCCTAGGAAATGAAGCCGGTGATTATTTAAAACGTTCCGGAGCGCTGTCGGCTACCCCTGTCGGACGATTGAAGGCTTTAAATCAGCCGGCTGTCGACCTTTACATGGATCAAGGTATCGACCTTGAAAGTGACCTTTTGGAAATAGCCGTTTGTGCACAGCATAATAATGGTGGCCTTTTAGGGAACCACTGGTGGGAATCCAATATAAAACATCTTTTTCCTGTAGGTGAAGTTAACGGAACGCATGGT
The DNA here is from genome assembly GCA_020353115.1 of Bacteroidales bacterium. Lineage (GTDB taxonomy): Bacteria > Bacteroidota > Bacteroidia > Bacteroidales > VadinHA17. Next base: position 2,094,131 of record CP070687.1, on the reverse strand, counting down.
GTCTACAGACCAGGCGGATCAGCACTAAATGCCGGTCAGGTAGGGGGATTACGATCGGCAATCTACATTTCCAGGAAATATAATGCATTTCCTCCCGACCTGACTGATTTTTTAAGTAATACAAAAGATCAAATCGTTCGTTACCTGGAAAAGTGCCATGCCTTCTTTATCCCCCCCGTAATTGAAAAATATAAACCGGAATTTTGGATTGAGGAGATTAGGGAAAGGATGACAAACACCCTTGGTATCGTGAGAAAAAGAGATGCGATTGAACGGGCCCTTGAGGAAGCAAGAAAAACATATCATGCAGTGAACACCAGGATGAGAATTTCATCGCCGGATCAGCTTCCGGCAGCTTTTAAAACGCTGGATCATTCCATCGTACACTTGTTTTTCCTCGAGGCAGCCTGCGAATATCTGAATCGGGGAGGTAAAAGCCGGGGATCTTTTTTCGTGCCGGACCGGCAAGGGGAAAAGGCATCTGAGAAACTGGGTGAAGAATGGCAATTCCTTTTATCCGGGAAAAACGATTTTACAAATAAGTTCATTCTTGAAATATGGCTGAATGATGCCGGATCATTAATGAAAAAATGGATTGAACCCAGACCCGTTCCTGACAGGGAACAGTGGTTTGAAACGGTATGGAAGGATTTCAGGGATGGAAAGATAATCGAATAGTCTAATCAACCATAACAAATCGGATAGTATATGAAAACGGACAGGCCTGTTGCCATAATTACCGGTGTAAGCCGGGGAATAGGGAGAGCCATTGCGCTCTATCTATCTCAGACCGGATACGATATAGCCGGTATATCCAGGACCATTGATACACCTGAGACCGCAGAACAAACCGCAGAACTGGAATCATCCATCAGGTCAAATGGAACAGAATTTGTCCCGTTCAGGCTTGACATCAGCGAAACAGGATCACATCAGGAGATTATCGAATCAATTTTCGGTAGATTCGGCCGAATCGATATGCTGGTCAACAATGCAGGAGTAGCCCCACTAAAACGCCTTGATGTAACGGAAACGACCACTGAAAGTTATGACCGTGTAATGAGCATCAATCTACGTGGCCCCCTGTTCTTTACTCAGAAAGTTGTACGAAAGATGCTTGATATGGAAGGTAAAATAAGTGATTTCAAACCGTTGATCATATTTATTACCTCCGTTTCAGCCGTTCTATCCTCAACAAACAGGATCGAGTACTGCATTTCGAAGGCCGGATTAAGTATGGCCTGCCAGGTTTTTGCCCACCGCCTCGCGAAAACTGGTATCCGGGTTTATGAACTCAGGCCCGGAATAATCCGTACGGATATGACAACACCGGTAAAATCAATGTATGACAGAATGATCGAGGAAGGACTCATACCACAAGACAGGTGGGGATATCCGGAGGATATCGCCAGAGCCGTGGTTGCTATCAGCAATGGATATTTTGATTATTCCACCGGAGGAATTTTTGAAGTTAGCGGCGGAATGAATATCAGGAGGTTGTGAGTAATGATACAAAGTACATTTTAAACTGAACCTGATTCCCGGTCAATACCATGACCAGTAAAACCCTGATACTCGTTTGCAATGCTCACCTGGACCCTGTATGGTTATGGGAGTGGGAAGAGGGAGTTGCTGAAACGCTGGCAACTTTCCGTATCGCAGCAAAATTCTGCAGGGAATATGAGGCTTTTATATTTTGCCATAACGAAGCCTTGCTTTACCGGTACGTGGAGGATTATGAACCTGACCTGTTTGAAGAGATCAGGAAGTTAATAAGGAGGGGACGCTGGAAGGTCATCGGTGGATGGTTTCTGCAGCCCGACTGCAATATGCCATCGGGTGAAGCCCTGGTCAGACAAATACTTACGGGAAGAAGATATTTTCGGGACAAATTTAACATTGAACCGGAAACTGCGGTTAATTTCGATCCCTTTGGCCATTCAAGAGGATTGGTCCAGATATTGAAAAAATCGGGATATACATCATACCTCTTTTGCCGACCTGATCACCGATTTCTTGATCTCCCGGATCTGGATTTTATCTGGGTGGGGTATGACGGTTCGGAAATCATGGCACACCGCCCCCATGACCATTATAATTCAGGCCGGGGATTGGCCGTTGAAAAGATTAAAAATTGGTTAGGCCAAAACAGGCAAAGAGAATACGGGATCGTATTGTGGGGAATCGGGAATCATGGAGGTGGACCTTCCCGGGAAGACCTTGAAGAAATATCGGAATTACAGAATGAAATCTCAGACCGGGAAATACTTCATGGATATCCTGAACAATACTTTGAATTCCTCAGGCCAAAAAAAAGAACACTCGGCAGGGTAGAGAGAGATATCAATCCCTTTGCCGTTGGATGTTATACTTCCATGCAAAGAGTAAAGAAGAAATACCGGCAGTTGGAAAACCTCTATTTCCTGACGGAAAAATTATCAGCTCTCGCCACGTTACAGGGATTGCAAACCTATCCGAAAAAAGACCTTGCCGAAGCGCTGGAAGACATGTTGTTCGGCCAGTTTCATGATGTCCTGCCCGGATCGTCCATCCGGCAGGTTGAAGAATATGCAATACAACGGATCAACCATGGGATGGAGATACTTGAGCGAATCAAATCCAGGGCTTTCATGAGTTTCCTTTCAGGCCATACGCTGGCAAGGGAGAATGAATTCCCATTGATGATATTCAATCCTCATCCTCACGATGTTCATGAAACAATTATTATGGAGTTCCAGGCACCGGAACCCAATTTTGATGAAGATCTCTTTCAGGTACCGGAAATAAAAGATATGGATGGGAAAATAATCAATTCCCAGCTGGAAAAAGAGAGCAGCAATATTGTTATTGACCACAGAAAACGTGTTGTCTTTAAAGCCAATCTTAATGCCTTTTCAATGAACCGGTTTTCATGTTACCTGAAAAGGATACCTTCCTCCAATGGCAATAAAACCCATACTCGTCCATCGGATTATAAATTCCCCTTGAAAGATGGAAGTATATGGATAAATCCGGATACCGGACTTATCGACAAGTATGAGATTAACGGGCAGCAAATCCTGCTACCTGATTCCGGGAGGTTTCTTGTAATGGACGATAATGCCGATCCCTGGGGAATGACCGTTCGTTCTTTCAGGAAGGAAGCAGGTAAGTTTACACTGCTGTCAGCTCAGAATGCTGCCGAATTTGCAGGCGTGGATAACGGAACCCTGCCACCTGTAAGAATAATTGAAGATGGAGCGGTAAGGACAGTTGTAGAAGCGCTTTTCGGTTGTGACCAATCCTGCTTGTCGTTGCGGTATAAGGTACCGAAATATGGGAATGAGTTGGAAATGGAAGCAAGGATATACTGGTTTGAGAAGGACAAGATGTTGAAATTATCCTTCCTGACCGGTTTTGAAGATGGACATTGTTTCGGGGAAGTAGTCTATGGCGTTGAACATTTCAACCGAAACGGGGATGAATTGGTTGCTCAACGGTGGGTGGGAGTTGATTCCGAATCCCGGGGAATGACTTTTTCCGTAATTAATGACACAACATACGGATTGGATTATAATGGCGGGGAGTTGAGGTTATCGTTGTTACGCTCTCCGGCCTATTCAGGGCACCCGGTAAAAGAAGGGCAGCCCATTGCGCCACAGGATCGTTTTGAACCCCGGATTGACCAGGGCGAAAGACATTTCAGGTTCTGGTTAAATGCGGGAATGACTGCAGCAAGAAAATCAGAAATACCTGTGGAAAGCAGGATAAAAAACGAGTTTCCCATATGCCTGTGCTCCTATCCGTCGGGAAAAGGTCCCTTGCTAACCCATGGACTGACTGTTTCCGATCCGGTAGTACAGCTGGCAGCTTTTAAAATTTCAGAGGATGGGAAAATGCTTGTCCTAAGGCTTTTCGAACCATCCGGAATGACCAGGGAAAGTATCGTTGAAATCCCGGTATTTGATCTTTCTTTCCCTGTTCGTATACCCGCTTTCTCTATAAGGACTATCGGAATAGATCTACTATCCAGGCAAATAATCGATCTGGATCTTATGGAAAAGAGAATCTCATCGATTAAATATAACCGTAATGGATGATGAACCTGTCTCCATCGTAATGGTTGGCATCTCCGGTTATGGTTATTATTATCTTAAAAACCTTTTGGAGGATTTCAATAAGGAAGAGGTACGAATTCCTGGTGTCGCTGACCCATATGCAGATAAATCCCCGCTTTACAATGAAATTGCTCAACGTGGAATTAGAGTGTATCTGACCTTGGAGGAGTTTTACAATGAGGGTGGTCAGGCCGATCTTGTGGTTATTTCCTCTCCAATTCATTATCACGTGGAACAAACCTGTATTGCACTGAGCCATGGAAGTAATGTGCTATGCGAGAAACCTATGGGAACAGTAGTACAGGATATGGAAAAGGTGTATAAAATAAGGGAAGAATCCGGCAGGTGGGTTATGATCGGATACCAGTGGTCATACTCTGAAGCCATCCAGGCACTGAAAAAAGATATTATGTCCGGTCTTTTTGGCAAACCAAAGCGCCTGAAATCTCTCTGCTTCTGGCCAAGAGAAAAGGCCTATTACAAGAGAAATAGCTGGGCAGGAAAAATTGCTGACGGCGAGGGACGTTGGATACTTGATAGTCCTCCGGGGAATGCAATGGCTCATTTCGTTCATAATATGTTCTACCTGATTGGTACGGAAAGAGACCGGAGCATTCAACCGGTGGAAGTGATTGCCGAATGCTACAGGGTATATCCGATAGAGAATTTCGATACGGGTGTTTTCAGGGCATTTACAGCAGAGGGTACAGAGATCCTTTTCTATGGCTCACATGTTACGGAAAATGAAAAAAACCCGGTCTTTCAGATTGAATTTGAAGAAGCTGTCATAACTTTTGATGACCGGGATAAAGAAATTATCGCAAGGGACAGGAAAGGAAGAGAGAAAAAGTATGGTTCTCCTGATGATGATAATCAGTTCCTGAAGCTTTACAAAGCCATCCGTACCGTTAAGAACCATACGACTCCGGTTTGTGGACCCGAAGCTGCTTCCTCTCAGATCCTGTGTGTCAATGGAATTCAGGAATCCGTTAAGCAAATAACGGATATACCGCCTGCATTGACCCAATCGGATAAACACAGACAAAGGCGGTGGATTGCAGGAATAGATAATCTTTTATTGGATTGCTACGGGAATAATGTACTTCCTCATGAGAAAGAGGTATCCTGGTCAAGACCGGGAAGAAACATTGATTTAAGGAACTATAACTGGTTCCCGGGAGGAAATGAATGAATAAAATACCCGGCTTTTGGATTTTTGTTGATTTCTGTCCCCCTCTTTAAGGGGGGATCACCACACACAGGGGTGGTGGCGGGGATTTAT
>CP070687.1:2084838-2088652 GCA_020353115.1 Bacteroidales bacterium | reverse complement strand
GTGAGAAGTGAGAAGTGAGCAGTGAGAAGTGAGAAGTGAGCAGTGAGAAGTGAGAAGTGAGAAGTGAGCAGAGAATAGAGATCAGTGAACAGTAAACAGTGAATGGGAAACGAGCGCCGGGAAACTGGAATTCGGTCACCGGCAGGCAGCCGGAAGTGAGTCGTGTGTTCACTGAAACTTCGGCGGGGAAGTGTGAAAATTGATGAGTGCATGGTAGTGAGTACAATGTGTGGGTGAGCCATGGAAAAGGTGGCAGAAGTATTAAAGTTTTTTCCCTCAAACATGTCTGCCTTGCCTTACTCTTTCTTCATCTCCAGATATTCCCTGGCTTCCAGTTTCAGGGCATTCAGGGATAACAATACATCCTTGAAGAAATAGATGGAGGAGATAAGGATGGATAGTATTGACAGAACAAAAAGAAAATAGCCGGGTACTCTCAGGTCGAGATCATACAGGTTCATGAAAAAAAGTACCGGGATAATCAGGCTGCTCGAGATGACACTTACAACAATAAAGCCGATGGAATTTCTCAGATATTTGCTTCGTTCGTACAAAATATGTATTTCATTTCTCTTCTCACTACTTCGTTTCACATTCTCATTGTCAAGATCATTGACCAGCTGCCGGGTTCTGTCAATAGTTCTTCCCAGGCGATTGGTAATTGTTAACAGCAATAATCCTATTCCTGAAATCAGGGCAACGGGTGTAATGCATGACTGAAGAAACTGAATGAAATCCTGGATCGTGTCCATGGTCAAAGGTTTTAAGTCATGCAAAATTACGATAAAACATTATAAAGAGTATTTTCCCCGTCAGTTTTATAATCCGCCGGAATAAAAATCCAGCAGGTAGTAGTGATGAGCATGACTGTTCATCAATACCACGAGTCATTGAATCAATTCTTAATCGCTTCCCCTTTTATTCAACCTGTCCGGCCAGGCATTCTTCTCCAATGGGGACAATTGTCTTATTAATCCGGTATGGCCTTTCTCAGATGCTATATGGTCTAATGAGTTTAATCCTCTGAAGCGGCTATTTGATAACAAGGAGGTACAGGTAATTTACCCGGAACAACTTAGCCCGTTCGGATACCTGCAGAGGGACAATTTGAGATTTCAGGTAATAACGATTATATTTTACGATCTACAACACGTTTTTTCCTGCCTATGATTGCTATATTTGTGGAAAGTAAAATCATCAGATGTGAATGCTCGAAACAGGATTGCTGAAGCAGGAAATACCGGCCCCTCCGTACGTTCTGATTGCTTTATAATCCTTAAAATCAGAAACTCCGGTGGAATAACTATTGATCTGAATTCAAAAGTGAAGACCATGTACGGATCATCTATTGAGGTGTTATGCAAGGAAGTACTGGCCTTTTTTGGAATATCCAATGCAAATCTGACCATAGATGATTGCGGAGCGCTTCCTTTTGTTATTGCTGCACGTCTTGAAGCCGCAGTAAAACAATGTGTTGAATCGGACAAGGAATTCCTTCAGGAAATTTTACCTGAAAACTTAAATGAATCAACAAAGGACCGGTTCCGGATAACCAGGTTATACCTGCCCGGTAATACACCCAGGATGATGATTAATGCAGGGATTCATAAACCCGATGGAATCATTCTTGACCTTGAGGACTCTGTTGCCCCGGTTAAGAAGGAAGAAGCCAGGTATCTTGTGAGAAATGTCCTCCGGAGCATTAACTTTTATGGAGCGGAACGAATGGTGAGAATTAATCAATTCCCTGAAGGATTAAAGGATCTGAAGTTAGTAGTGCCCCACAATGTGCATTTAATCCTTGTTCCAAAATGCGAAAGTGCGGAACAGATCCAAACACTGGAGAACGAAATCGAAAGCATTAAGAAAACCGGTATCCGGAGGAACCGGATCTTTCTTATGCCGATCATCGAAAGTGCCCTGGGAGTTGAAAAAGCATTTGAAATCGCCACTTCTTCAGAAAATGTGGTCGCCATGGCAATTGGATTGGAGGATTATACAGCAGATATCGGGGTAAAAAGAACAAAAGAGGCGAGGGAATCGTTCTTCGCACGAACAAGACTGGTAAACGCCTGCAAGGCTGCAGGGATCCAGCCGATCGATTCGGTTTTTTCGGATGTTGGTGATATGGAAGGTTTGGCCGGTAATGTAAGGATCTCCAAATCGCTGGGTTTTGAAGGTATGGGATGTATACACCCGGGACAGATCAGGGTTATACGTGAGAATTATGCACCGGATCCGGAGGAAATTGATAAGGCTAAACAGGTGGTCAAAGCATTTTTAGAAGCAGAAGAGAAAGGTCTTGGAGTTATCTCCCTGGGAAATAAAATGATCGATCCACCTGTGGTGAAAAGGGCGGAGAGGACAATTACGCTGGCTATACGTTTGGGACAGTTGAGTGAGGATTGGAATAATGAATAGTGATGACAGATATTTATTTATATACTAATGGTTTCAAGTTGTATCAAATGGTATGGTTGTCTGAACAGGAAGTTTCGAAACGGTTATTCATAAACTCACAATAATGTCAGAAAACTACCTGGTAAAGAATGCAGCAGGGAGGTTGGTCCCTCGAAAGATTAATGGTCAGCCGGTTGTGCCTTATAAAGGTGTTGGAAAATACAAGCCGGAAGGCAGGAAGTATGGTCCAAGAATATACACATGTTCAGAATTCCCGGATGACGGAAACAAGAAGATCGGATCGCTGAAAGAGGCACTGGCAAAGGCCGGTCTGCATGATGGAATGACCATCTCAACACACCATCATTTCAGGGATGGTGATCTCCTGGCCAATCTTGTTTTTGATCTGGCGAAAGAGATGGGTGTGAAGGATCTCATATGGTTCCCGTCCGCCTCTTTCCCCTGTCATGAACACCTGATCCCGTACCTTGAAGATGGTACCATTCATCATATCGAAGGCAGTATGAACGGTCCACTGGGGAGATTTACATCCCATGGTAAAATGAGGGGGGTAGGTGTTTTAAGGTCACACGGTGGCCGGTACCAGGCCATCCAGGATGGAGAGGTGAAGATTGATATAGCCATTATCGGAGCTGCCTGTGCAGACCCGTTTGGAAATGCAAACGGGCTTTTCGGTGATTCTGCCACCGGTCTGCTGGGTTTTGCCCTTGCTGACTCTCAGTATGCAGATAAGGTAATTGTTGTAACGGACAATATGATACCGTTTCCATGTATTCCTTGGCAAATCCATGGTAACCACGTGGATTTTACAGTAGAAATCGATAAACTCGGGGAACCGGAAAAGATCATTTCCGGGACTACACAAATCACCAGGAGTCCGGACAGGCTGTTGCTCGCAGAGTTGACGGCAAAATTTTGTGAGGTTGCCGGAATAATCCATGAAGGATTTTCCTTCCAGTCAGGTGCCGGAGGAACCTCACTGGCTGTAGGTGAGTATTTCCGCCGGATCATGAAGGAGAAGGGAATAAAAGCGAGATTTGCAAGGGGAGGCAGCAACAAGTACCTGGTATCCATGTTGAAAGAAGAATTGATTGAATATCTTATTGATGGACAGACTTTTGACCTGGATGGTGTCCAGTCAATGGTTGAAAATCCCAGGCATGTCTGGAGCAGCCCGTTTACATCCTATAATTATCATGGAAAAGGTAATTTTACAGGAATGGTCGATGTGGTTATCCTCGGCGCAACGGAAATCGATACCCGCTTCAACGGTAACGTTGTCACACATTCAGATGGTTATCTTCTCCATGGTATCGGGGGATGGCAGAATTGTCTGTTCTCCAAAAACGTTATTATACCGGTTCCGTTGTTCCGTGACAGGATCCCGGTTATT
>CP070687.1:2082348-2084738 GCA_020353115.1 Bacteroidales bacterium | reverse complement strand
GAAGCACACCGATCATTTTCTCATCTTTCAGGTTATTCAGCCTGAATTCCAGCGGATCGATACCGGCTTCAGATGCCATGATATCGATTTGTGATTCCCGGGCATGGGTGTTGGTATTGTTCGAAGGTGCACGCCAGGGTCCGGTGGCAAAAGGATGTACACCCGGCGGAGCTGTCCAGCTTCTGTTGAAGATCCGGGTTCTGTGGTGAGGAATATCGTATTGATGCTCCGACCCTCTTGATCCGGCAAAGTATACCGAATTATCCCAAAGGCTGATCTTACCAGATTCCGTTACTCCGGATTTGATCTTAACCACTGCGGCAGGCCTGAAGGTGTCGTAAAAGAATTCTTCTTTTCTGTTCCATACCACCATTACCGGTTTCCCTGTCAGTTTGGCCAGTCTTGCAGCTTCAATGGCCTGGCGGTTATTGGTTTTTCCGCCAAATCCGCCCCCGACAAAAGGAGGTGTAACCCGGACTTTATCTCCAGGTATGTCAAGTGCTTCCGCAATATCGTCTTTTAACGGGAAGGGTGTCTGGGTGGATGCCCAGACCCTAATCCTTCCCCCTTCCATTACGGCAACAGCAGCATGCGGTTCTATCGGTGCATGAGAAACATAACTGTTAAGATACTCCTGTTCGATAATCCGGTGGGAAATTTCCGCACCTGTTGAAAGATCTCCGCTTTCTGCTGCAACAGAAGGTTCAGGGGCGATATTGAGAAAATGGTGGAAGATCGTCCTGTCGTTCACCTCCATTCTATCAATCTCCCATGTTGCATTTATTTTGGACAGGGCGATTTCGGCCATTTCAGGCGATTCATGCAATACAGCTACCAGGTCTCCATCCTGAACCAGTTCAATCCCATCCTCTTCGTGAATTCCGGATGTATCGATACCAGTGAGTTTTGCTCCATGCGAAGGAGGCCTCAGTATTTTTGCATAGACCATTCCGGGTAACCTGATATCACCGGCAAATTTTGCTTCTCCGGTAACCTTAACCCCGGAGTCTCTTCTCAATTTGGGTTGCCCTGACACTGTGAACCGTGTATACTCTTCCAGGGGAGGTGCTTCCGTTAATAGTTTCTCAATCTTTTTCCCTTTTGTAAGCTGGCTGTATGTGACCATTTTTTCCGGATTTGTCTTATCCAAAACGGTTCCTTCCGATATCTTGAGCCGGTCTTCCGGCATGTTAAGATAGCCGGATCCCAGCTTGAGCAGGGTGGCTCTTGCTTCGGCGGCTGCAGCCCTTAAAGGTGGTCCAAAGAACCGGGTAGTCATGGACCCGAATGTGCCCATATCCCAGGGACAAAGATCGGTATCACCCATGACCATATCAACCTTTTCATAGGCTACTTCCAATTCATCTGCAAGCATTTGTGCCAGAGAGGTGATCACTCCCTGCCCCAGTTCTACTTTCCCGGTAAAGCAAGAAACCATACCATCCTCATTCACTCTGAGGAATGCATTGAAATCTTCCGGTAACCGTTGCCGCTGTGCCAGGAGTTTAAGGGGATCTCCGACATAAAAGAAAACGAATATGCCTCCGCCAAGGAGCTTAATGAAGTTACGTCGTTTCATTCCGGCTGGCTTGTTCAGTTCCTGCTGTTCAATTCCTGTATCTGTATTCTTTTTCATAGCTGAGGTTCTTTTTTCATTTCTTTTGCTGCCGTTTGAATGGCATCTATTATCCGGTTGTAGGAGCCGCAGCGGCATAAGTTCTGTTCCATACCCTCTATTATTTCCTTCCTGGAAGGTTCGGGATTTTTCATCAACAACCCGTATGCATTTAGTATCATACCCGGTGTGCAGTATCCGCATTGTAAGGCATCGTGTTGGATAAATGCTTTTTGCACCGGGTGTAGTTCACCGTTCTTTGTCAGACCTTCAATGGTCAGAACCTTTTTCCCCTGTACCTCGCTGACGGGAAGCATGCAGGATCTTACCGGTTCGTTATCCAGAAGGACCGTACAGGCACCACAAAAACCCAGTTCACATCCCACCTTAACGCCCGTCATACCGAAGTTAATGCGAAGAACCCAGGCGAGGACCAGGTCGGTATCCACAACCAATTCCCTTGGTTCATGGTTTAGTTCGAAACGAATAATCTCTTTCATATTCACTTGATTTTAGTTATTTCATTTTTGTAATCATCCATGGTATCAATATCCCGTAAAATCCCGGGATTATCCACGTTAACTTCAACCACGTCATCTGGAAATTTACGGATCAGTTCACGCAGCCCGATCTCTTGATCCAGTTTGTTGATCGCTTCCTTATATTTCATGTCGATTAGTACCGGATGTCCCTTTTTATTCTGATATTTCGGTTGTACAATTCCTTTCCCGGTCAAATGGTAATTGTCGATGATTTGGTCAATAACAGCTGATGG
>CP070687.1:2076033-2082248 GCA_020353115.1 Bacteroidales bacterium | reverse complement strand
TAGAGGTTTCCAAGGCAGCTGGTTCCGAAAACAATGGGCGGTATGAGGATTTTCGTCTCTCCCAGCCGGGATTTGGATGTTAGTTTTTCTGTACCTCTCTCGGATTTGTATCTCATAAAAATTATTTGTTCTAACTCAGTAAATGACTGCTGCCGGTATTCTGTCACTCCCGGACGGATTTATGTCATCATGCTTCCATTTCAACAACAATCTTGGTTATGCTTGCAGGATCATCCGACCATTCTTTAAGTGCCCGTCCCATTTCATTGAATGATACCTTTTTAGTGATCAGATGCTTCGTATCACATATTTTGTTTCTGACGGCATCAATAACCGCAATAAAATCCTCCCGGTCGGCATTTCTGGAACCCATAATATCCAGTTCTTTCATCACAAAATGCCTGGTCTCATATGCCACCTCTTCTTTTACGTAACCGATGTATACAACCCGTCCTGCAAAAGAAACAAGTTCTACGGACCGTCTGAAGGTTTGTGGCAGTCCGACAGCCTCGATTATAACATCAGGCCCGTGTCCATTGGTTATTACGTCCAGCTTATCGCGGAGGTTCATAGTGGAGGAATTAATAACAAACTTTGCGCCGGCCTCTTGTGCCAGGGCAAGCTTAACATCTGCAATATCTATGGCAACGACTTTCGAGGTCTTTGCCGCAGCACCGATTATGGATCCCAACCCGACCATCCCGGTTCCAAATACGGCAACCGTATCATTCTCTTTAACCCTCGCTCTTCTAATGGCATGGAATCCTACCGACAGGGGTTCCACCAATACCAATTCATCAAATGAAAGGTCATCTGAAATGATAATCTTCTGCCAGGGAATTATAATATACTCGCACGAGGCACCCTCACACTGTATACCAAGTGTCTGGTTATATTTGCATGCATTGATTCTCCCTGTCAGACAAGAGGAACACCAGCCGCAATTTAAATAAGGGATTAAGGTGACAATCATTCCCGGTTTAATATGGAGAGGGACATCTTTGCCCGATTCTTCAATTATACCGCTTACTTCATGTCCGATAATCCTGGGATAACCAGCTAATGGATTCAGCCCGCGAAAGGTGGCGAGATCACTTCCGCATAATCCCAGCCTGTAAACCTTTATTAATACATCTGTATCAGAAGGATGCGGCTTCTTCCTATCGATGTATGTAAATTTTCCGGGTTTGTCAATAATGAATGCCCGCATACATTGACTTGTTACTGAACTGCAAAAGCAATTTTAATTACGATTATTATTTTGGATTAAAAAACAGAAAAGGTCCCAGTTCCGAAAAGAGGGTTACCTCTTTCATCAATTCCCTGTACAACAATATTATAACTTGATTTAATCTCCATGCTCTTAAAAGATATGGATACTCCTTTTTCCTCCGGATTAACAACAAAAGGATTCCAGTACAATGTTGGATTATACTCCTGGGATACTTCATCTACTTCATCCTTAATCAGTTCATCACCTTTCGTAGTAATCTCAATAATACCAATCGGATTAAAACCTGTGTACATAAGGACTTCAGTAGGATTTGTAATAATCCTGATGTTTTCAATATCATGAGGATTCAAAGTACCCAATACCCTTATGTCACTTCCCATCTTTATTCCATCAAATACGAACAGGGCACCTTCCTGGTTCAAGATGGAATTCAGACCATAAAAAACGATCTTATTATTCAGCAGCTGATAATTCTTGAGTTTTCGGATTACATCCAGAATCGAAGTACCGCTTGCCAATTCTCCCTGGATCCAATTCCTTTTATCAACCCGGACATTTTTAGGTTGCGATTTGACAAAATATCTTCTGTTAACTGAATAATATTCAGGGAATATAAGATTGTATTTTAAAATGTACTTACCAAAGAACTGTACCTTTTCAATTTCTTCATAGATCCTAGACAAGATATCTGAACGATAATATTCCTGCACAGTTCCCATAAAACTAATGTTTGCAGTTCTTCTTGGTTCATCTTCACGTGCGCTGAGAATCTCATTCCAGTTAAATTTATCTTCGAGCAAGGTTAACATCAAACAATCTATATCCCTTTTCATTTTCACTGTAGGACTGTTAAAATATGCCGGTGGGAATGGAGATCTTTTTATGGCTCGTCCCAGCATGAAACTGGAGTATAAATCAGGAAAACTGTTCCAGTCCGGATTCAGGTTTGCATCGGTCACCGCCACACTTAGTTCAGCCAACTCCATGAATCCTTCCGTGTTAAGAATTTCAATATCAAGGTTAACCTGTTCGCCAGGTACATATTCATTTCTATCCGTTCTGATACCAACATTTGAATTCGTTTTATGCAAATAAACCGAACGTTGTGCAAGGTAATTACCAAAAGAATCAAATACAGCTATCCTTAAAATTCCTCTCGCAAAATCTGCCGTTGGTATTTCAAAATCTACCCGGTCCTTGATTGTTAAGGTTTCGTTCCACACGATCTGGCCATCCTGCTCTGCAATGATGTGGTATCCCGCGTTTGTGTTTTCCAGATTCGCGTTAATGCTGAAAGATAAAATATCATTAATCCCTTCATTAAAAGTCAGGACAATTCCCCTGTTAGAGATTGCAGGAAGCTGAAACATATCCGTAATCCCCGGTGGTTTGGTAATTCTCACTTTTACCGGCAGGTTCTTATCAGGAATAACAGTAAAATACCCAAGACCCTTATATATGCTTTTAAAATCACCTCTCACATTATCATTCTGATCAATTATATGACCTTCAATCTCAAGCGGATTACCGAAATGATCCCTGGCAATAAATCCTACTTTGGACTCCAGACCATGAACCAATGCTCCGCTTTCCGGGAAAAAATCAATATAACAGGGTAGTCCTTTAATGGGTAGAAGGATATGGTTCTTATCCGTAATACCTGACCGTTCAACAATTATTTCCGCAGATATTAAGGAGTTATCCTTATAATCGGGTAATTTGGTTCTAATCATGCTCCTGCCTGACCTGTCGGTTTTATTTTCACTGCTAATTATCTGGTCCCCATTCAAATAGATATTACATGTAAACGATTTTCTGACAGGTTTCCCATTAGGGGATAGCAAATCCACGGTTATTTCAACCTCTTCATTCGGACCGTAAACGGTATCCGGAACAGAAAGATGAACGATCGTAGAGGGCAAATAGATCTTATGGATTACAAGCTTCTTTGTAAAAACATTTTCCGGTTTTCCCTGTTGCATCAATTCCGTAAAACCGATCAGCGTATACTTCCCGTCAGCCAGAGATTGATTTAATTCGAATTTACCGTAGGCACGGCCATTTTGTATCTCATGTGTTTTAACGATCACGCTGTTTCCTTCCGGATCGTTCAAAAAAATAGTAAGTATCTTACTGGCAGGCAGTGCTTTGGATGAATAAAGATCCTTTATATACACTTTATAGTTTAATTCATCACCAGGTGAATACACATCCTTGTCCGTATGAATGTAGACTATATCCCCGGGATTATTCTTTTTATAGACTTCCAGTTTTTCAGAAATGAGTTTGCGAAAGCTATCCTCATCACCGGTAAACTGTAGTAGCAATGATCCGACAAGAATCCAAACCGGGATCATCATTTTTGATTTGATTTTCATTCTATCCATTGCTTTTCCCCATTCAATTAATCATTACAAAATTACGATTAATTCGCCGAAATTTAATACTTCTTACCTCTTCTTTGGAGTATTTACCAAATCCTTTACATCCGTACCTCTCCAGGTTATTATGGTAAAGGTTTAATAGAGAGTCTAATCATAGACTTATCTCAAAAAACATCAATCTGCGTGCCAGAAATGACTAGGACATCAATTAATAATGAGTAAACAGGAAAGGATTCGGAAGAAATATCTATCTCATCAGGATAACGGAGAAGTAGTAGATCTGCCGGTAAATTCCGGACAGGAGGATACGAAACGATCAACCACACAACAGGGTTGTCGTGATTACCGGTAACAAGCAACAGTCGTTCATGGCCCGCAATCAAGCTGACCCGCAACCCGAAATGATCCATGGTGATTCCTTAGGAAAAATCGGGTTGCGAGTATGGAGAGGCAGGGTACGAGATCAGTTCGTGCCCTGACCACGGGTATAGATTACTTCACCGGGATGATCCTGTTAAATACTGCCTCCTTAAGATGCCTTGTTCACTCCGACGATTAACAGCCTGTAATTCAGTCAGTAACAGCATTCAGATCCAAGGAGGCCTGACTATCCCTGAAGCTGTACCAGAAGTCTGAATAGTGCGATTCGTCATTCTTACTTTTTACTTTCCAGTTCCTTCTCCAGTTCGGCTCTATTCTGTTTTAATACATCTATCTTCTTCTGGAGTTCTTTGTCCTTGATAGCAAGTTCTTCCTTATTCACCGATTCATCATCTTTCATCTGCTGAAGCTTTTTCTGCTTCACGGTCAATTCCTTTATCATGATGTCGAACTCCTTCAATTTCAGAACGAGATCATCCGACGGATTTCCGTCGCTGTTTCCAGCCTCATCAGCCATTTTTTGCCTGACAGGCACCTCTTCCTTCTTTATCTGCTCCATCTTCCTTTCCCGGTCAGTCAATTCTTCCGATTTTGGCTTCAAAACAAGATCGACCATATATGTGTCTTTCTTTTTCTTTGCCGCCTTCCCGCTTATATCCTTAAAGTTGAGAACTGCTGTTTCATATCCTTCAACGGTAATTACTACCACGTCCGTTTCCGAAATGGTCAGTTCCATTTTCCCATTCTTATCCGTTGCAGCACCTAATTTGGTACCTTTTATCGCACCATTTGCCCCGGATATCGGATCTCCATTCATATCTTTCAGGGTCAGGGATACTTTTATGGTTCTGTCATCAGGGCTCGCAACAGCTCTCTCACCTGTTCCGGCGTTAATGGCAGAATTATATACGGGCCGGGCAAATGCAACCAACAAGATCAACAGGGCCGGTACTGCCCAGATAATGTTGAGTGCTCTTGTTTTTGGTGTCTTTTCCTTTCTTAACATTTTCAAGCGTTTTGCGTTGAGGGAATAGTGCAGGTGATTTGCCATGCATAATACTTCCATTCCCACCAACTGGTTCAACAATATGGAATGATACCTGCCGATGCTGTAGCCCTGCGCAATGACACCCTCATCGGCCAGATATTCGTGGTTCTGTTTAACCGATTTGTCAATCAGCCAGACAAAAGGATTAAACCAGAATACAACACTGCTTAACTCTACAATTAACAGATCGAACCAGTGATTCTCACGAATGTGCACCTTCTCATGAGCAATGATGTTTTCCAGTTCGCCTGTGTTAATATATTGGGGATTGATAAAAATGAAATGAAAAAATGAGAAGGGAACCGTATACCTGGTATTCTCAACAATTCTAACCTTATCCACCACATAGAAACCACTTGTGCGGATATTCATTAAAAGGATAACCACCT
This sequence comes from Bacteroidales bacterium, assembly GCA_020353115.1. Classification (GTDB taxonomy): domain Bacteria; phylum Bacteroidota; class Bacteroidia; order Bacteroidales; family VadinHA17. The sequence goes on along the minus strand of CP070687.1, from coordinate 2,076,812 downwards.
GCCAGATAAGCCTTGACAGGAAAAAAGTTGCACCAAGGATATAAATGGCCCCGAGTACTATACCAATCACCCCGGTAGGTGATAATCCTTCAAGCGATCCCATCAAACCGGTCTGATCCGGTAATCCATCCTGGGTCCCTATTAATTCATTCCCGTAGATCTCCACCTGGTACCTGATCCTGATGAAGGGAAGAACTATAGAACCGATTAGTGAAAAAATCAGATAGTAACGTACAATAGTGAAAAATGTCTCTCTTCGGAGGAAAAACCAATAAACCAGGTATAGCAACAACAGGCATATCGATGCCCGGATCAGGAAATCAATCATCCCGTTCATTTCATTTCTGTTTTTTCTTTCTCCAACTCTTCTTCCGTTTGAGTGATCATTTCTTCCAGTTCCCGGATAGACAAGTCATTCATCCTGGCAAAGAAAGTTGCCATTTTCGGATATGATCCGTTGAAATAATTAACCAGAAGATTTGACAACTGAAACTTTGAATATTCAGCCTTACCAATGGCATGAGAGTAAAGATGCGTATTCCCAATCTTACGGTAGGTAACAAATCCTTTCTTCTCAAGAACCTTCAACACAGTTGCTACGGTCGTATAAGCCGGCTTCGGATCATGGAAATGATCTACCAAATCCTTTACTACTGCCTCATTCAGATCCCAGAGGATTTGCATCACCTGCTCTTCTGCCCTGGTCAATCGCTGGATATTATTCTTTTTGTCTTTCATAATTCGTTACAAAGAGTTAAAAAGCTAAACCCGGACTATTC
>CP070687.1:2072408-2075933 GCA_020353115.1 Bacteroidales bacterium | reverse complement strand
GTGAAGAACGAACGGGAATGGTTGATTGATCATAATTCAATGACATCGGTAAGCTTTGAAGGTTCTGAGGGCTGGTTACAGGTTGGAGTAGCAGGTGGAGACCAGGTGCCGGCTATAGACACGATAACTATATCCGGAAGATTGACCATCAACGGCCAGGCAGCACAGGGGTGGGAATACATCATATCCGGATCGGTTGATGGTCAGTCATGGAAAGAATTGGGCCGGTCGGAAGGCAGCGGTTACCCGGGAGAAGAATTCCGCAGGTTTTTCAGGAGACCCGGAGCGAACCGTTTCAGAATGTTTAATGAATCGATCGGTTTGGAAGCATCCTCCGGGAATCGTTATTTAAGGTTTGATTTCAAGGCCCCCAATGCTGTTAACTGGAATTTCGGCGGACTTGAATTCCATTATCTCGGAAAAAGGGTAGAGATAGCTCCTTCACACACCTTTACCAGTACATGGATGAGTGCCGGTAATAATGAAGAATGGGTATATGTGGATCTTGGGGCGGATTGTACCTTCGACCTTATCAATCTTTTCTGGATCCATCGTGCCCGGACCGGATCAGTACAGGTATCAGACGATGCCGTGGAGTGGGAATATATTGCAGATCTGACTGCAGGTGAAGATCTTACAGATGAAATCAGGCTGGACCAGACGGTAAAAGGAAGATATGTACGTGTTCTGATGTTGGATCCGGAAACACCGGAAGGTTATCTTTTAAGTGAGATGGAAGTATTCGGTACGGGAGGACCTGTGGTCAGCCCGAAAGCTTCACCGGGGATAAAGGCCGATGGCAGGATTGACCTGGCCGGAGGAGCTTGGCGAATAAGGCGTGAATCCCTTGTGGAGGAGGATGGCGAGGATATTTCCGAAACAGGATTCCCGGATGATGACTGGATCATTGCCACCGTACCAGGAACTGTTCTAATGAGCTACCGGAATGCCGGGGCATTGCCGGACCCAAACTACGGGGATAACCAGCTGATGATCTCCGAATCGTTCTTCTATTCTGACTTCTGGTACAGGAATGAATTTGACGTACCTGATTCTTACGAAGGTCAGCGTGTGTTCATCAACTTCGATGGTATCAACTGGAAAGCGGAGGTATTTATAAACGGAAGAAAAACAGGACGTATCGAAGGCGCATTCACCCGCGGAAAATTCGATGTTACCGATATTCTGGTTCCCGGCCGGAAAAATGCAGTGGCTGTACGTATTATAAAAAATGCAACACCGGGTAATGTCAAGGAGCAAACGGCCCTGAATCCCGATATGAACGGTGGTGCTCTGGGTGCGGATAATCCAACTTACCATGCGTCAATCGGCTGGGACTGGATCCCCACGATACGCGGACGTAATATCGGGATCTGGAACGATGTTTACCTGACGAAAAGTGGCCCGGTGACCATCGAAAACCCATTCATTACAACAACCCTCCCCCTCCCCGATACTTCACAGGCGGAAGTGAACATGAAGGTCACACTTCAGAATCATGAACCGGAGGAAGTGTCGGGAATATTATTTGTAAAATTCGGGGAGGTAACATTTGAGCAACCGTTAACCATAGAGGCATCCACTGCAAAAGATATAAAACTCGGTCCCGCATCTCATGCCGGATTACTGATACGGAATCCGAAACTCTGGTGGCCGAACGGATACGGGGATCAAAACCTGTATGATATTGAACTCCGTTTCGAATCCGAAGACAATTTGGTGTCGGATACGAAAACCTTCAAGACCGGTATCCGTCAGATGACTTACAGTGAAGAAAATGATATCCTGAAAATCTGGATAAACGGCAGACGGTTTATAGGACGCGGAGGAAACTGGGGATTCCCTGAATCCAATCTATCCTACAGAGGCCGTGAATATGATATTGCAGTCCGCTATCATAAAGATATGAACTTTACTATGATCAGGAACTGGGTGGGACAAACCGGCGATGACGAATTTTATGAAGCTTGTGACCGGCATGGAATCATGATCTGGCAGGATTTCTGGCTTGCCAACCCTGTAGACGGGCCAAATCCGGATGATAACGACTTGTTTATGAAGAATGCGGAGGATATGGTACTGCGGATCAGGAATCACCCTTCCATAGCGCTTTATTGCGGACGTAATGAAGGAAATCCTCCGGAGGAACTGGACCGGGAGATCAGGAACATGCTTCCGGAAATTCACCCGGGCATCCATTATATTTCTCACTCGGCCATGGGTGCCGTAAGCGGATTCGGCCCATACCAGGCTATGCCCGTGAAGTTCTACTTCGAGAACCGGGCTACCCCGAAAATGCATAGTGAGATGGGGATGCCAAACGTAGTTACCTTCGAAAGTCTTCAAAGAATGATGCCGGAATCAGACTGGTGGCCAATCGGACGCATGTGGGGCATCCACGATTTTTGCCTGGAAGGCAACATGAGAGCCAGCTCGTTCCTCGAGCTCGTCGAACAAGGTTTTGGGCGTATCGACAATGTACGGCAGTGGTTATCCCTGGCACAATGGGTGAATTATGAAGGGTATCGCGCCATGTATGAAGCACAGGGCAGGAACCGGATGGGCCTGGTGATCTGGATGAGCCATCCCGCATGGCCTTCCTTTTTATGGCAGACATACGATTATTATTTTGAACCGACAGCTGCCTATTTTGGGTGTAAGAAAGCATCCGAGCCGCTTCACATCCAGTGGAATCCCGTGAGCGACTCCATTGAGGTGATCAATTACCATGCTGGCGATCATACAAACCTCACCGCTTATGCTGAAATCCTTAACCTTGACGGATCATTCCGATGGGAGCAGGATCTTACAGTTGATTCACCGGAAGACAGCATGATACCCTGTTTTGATGTGATACGACCCACCGGGCTTACCGATGTTTATTTTCTCAGGTTAACACTGATGCAGGATAATAAGATCCTGAGTGAGAATTTTTACTGGTGTGGTTTGGAGGAGGGGAATTACCAGGCCATTCATACTCTCCCGGAGGTGAACCTGGAATCCGAAATGCAAAGTGAAAAGAGGGGCGACCGCTGGTACCTTTCAACCCGGATTACCAATCCATCGGACCATCCTGCCCTGATGATACGACTGAGAGTGACAGGGAAAGAGAGCGGCGAAGGTATCCTGCCGGTACTGTACAGTGATAACTATGTATCGCTGATGCCAGGCGAGGAACGTACCATCCGGATGGAACTGGAACATGCAGATACCGGCGGTGAAGAACCGGGCGTGGTGATTACAGGGTTTAATATAAAAGAGGTTACTCGATAAGGCAAATACTATCCAAACAGGAATACAGATGAATTCTTTAACTCATTCATAATTTATTTCATAATAAATCCGATATGAACAAAAGAGTAAGAAAAACCTGGATTAGTATCATCACGGTCATCTTGTTTTCTGCCAATCTATACGGGCAGAACGATCCCGTTAAACCGGTCACGCCAGATCCCTCACCTGAAGCGGTGAAATTACTGGAATATATTTACAGCATTTCGGGAAAGCAGATACTTACAGGTCAGC
>CP070687.1:2064112-2072308 GCA_020353115.1 Bacteroidales bacterium | reverse complement strand
AGGAAGAGGACAAGATTTATACATTCACCAGAAGAAATGGATTTGTGGGTATCGAAACAAAAGATCATGCATCATTTCTCGACAGTGAAGGTAATATGTGGTTTGGTACTGCGGATGGTGTAACCAGGTACAATCCGGAATTATTGAAAAAGAAGGTATCAGAACCCTTAACCCATATTAAAGGAATGCAGGTGAACTACGTGGATCGTGAGATGGTTCCCAATATGAAACTTAACCATACCGAAAAATCGATCATATTTGATTATTACAGTATCTGTCTGACCAATCCTGACGCCGTAAAATACCAGGTCAAGCTGGAGGGGGCAGAAGAAGAATGGAGACCGGTTAACCGACAGACCAGGGCGATTTATTCCGCACTTTCACCAAATAAGTATACGTTTCTTGTCAGGGCTCAGAATGATGCGGGCGTATGGAATGAAGATCCCATATCATTTCATTTTGTTATAAAGCCTCCTTTTTATCAGACATGGTGGTTTATTTTAAGTTGTATAATTGTAACCTTTGCTGCAATCTTACTCTTCATCATGGTCAGGGAAAGAAACCTGATCAGGGAAAATAAAATATTGGAAGAAAAAGTAGCTATCCGGACTGCAGAGGTGGTTCAAAAGAGCAAGGAACTGGAACAGAAGAATAAAGATATTACCGACAGCATACGTTATGCACAAAGAATCCAGAATGCAATTCTTCCCCCGGAAAATTCCTTTGCAGAGACCTTTATTTTATTTCAGCCTAAAGATATTGTCAGTGGTGATTTTTATTGGCTTGCCATGACTGAAACAAAGCAAGTTATTGCAGCCGTTGATTGTACCGGACATGGAGTACCGGGTGCTTTCATGTCTATTATCGGGTATAACTCATTGAATAAAATCGTAAAAGAATATGGATTCATCCATCCGGCCGAGATTTTGGATCATCTTAATGACGAAGTGTCGAATACGTTACAGAAACAGAGTGACGAGGATGAGGTAAAGGATGGAATGGATATCGCTCTGTTGGTATATGATTTTACTACAAAGGAACTGGAATATGCCGGTGCTTATAATCCCCTTTATCTTGTAAGTGAGGGAGAACTTATTGAGATTAAGGGTGACCGGTTTCCAATAGGAAGAAGTTCAATAAAAGTCGGACAAAAATTCACGAATCACAAGATTCAGCTCAAATCAGGAGATACTACCTATGTTTTTTCCGATGGGTATGCGGATCAATTCGGAGGGAGTGAAGGTAAAAAGTTTAAATCAAAAGCGATCAAGAATATGCTTCTTGAGATCCAGGATCTTTCGATGGAAAAGCAAAAGGCTCATATGGAGCGAGTCATGGAAGAATGGCGCGGTAATTTACCTCAGATAGATGATATTTTGTTTATCGGGAGCAGGGTTCAATAACCTCCAGAATACCTGATAAAGTTTTGGGATTGAGGTATTACAATCGTATACCTGATGGAACAGGCAGGTTCCGGTAATTCTGTCTTCCCTGGGGCAGGGGAATTAAAAAGGGTATGAAAAAGATTCGATACCTGCAACAATTATTTCTGATTACGTTTACAGTAGAGCTTGCAGCTTGGCCTCCAGGTTACTTTTTGGAACCGCACCTACCTGCTTATCCACAATTTCACCATTATTGAAAAACAGGATGGTTGGGATATTGCGGATTCCATATTTTGCCGATACTCCCGGATTGCTATCAACATCCAGTTTGGTTACAACCACTTGCCCTTCATATTCTTCAGATAATTCGCTTACAATTGGACTTACCATTCTGCATGGGCCGCACCATTCGGCCCAGAAATCTACAATAACAGGCTTATCTGATTTCAATACGATTTCTTCGAAATTCGCATCGTTTACTTCAATTGTCATACGATTGATTTTTACGGATTATTGATTACTGATTGATGGAACGAATAAAAGACCATGCGATCCGGGGCAAATATAACTAATTAACCGTAAATTCAATGTCCTGATGATCTTCCAGGTATCGGATGAACTTATCGGTAAGTTTGACCTTTTTGCTTCTCGAATACAGTTCAATCCCTATTTTCTCTTTCGGATCATAGACAATAAATTTAAGTTTAACTCTTCCTTTGCCGGAACCCGATATTTTGTCAAAATGTTCGATGAAGTCCGGAGTTATACAGGTAAGGGGTAATTTTATCGAGATGGTATTAATCAGGTTATCCCTTACCTCAGACAGAAGATTAATTTGGCTTATTCTAAATTCCAACTGGTTATCCCTGAATTGATTAGGGAGCACTTTCCCTTTTACTATAAGGGAGTAACCGACGGCAAAGTATTTGCTGAAATTAATGAAATCAGCATTGAATAACGCCAGGCGAAGAGAGTCGGAATAATCCTGTATATACATAGTTCCATACGGCCTGCCATTTTTTGTAGTTCCGGTTTTAACCTCGGTAACGATTCCGACGACGGTAAGTTCTTTCCCGTTTAATTCTTCCATATTTTGAAAATCGGACAGAGAGGCATTACAGAAATTATGAATCTCCATTTTAAAATCATCCAGAGGATGTGCGGAGAGGAAAATTCCTATGGTTTCCTTTTCCTTGTTCAACTTTTCCATTTTTGGCCAATCTTGCACTTCTGGGATTTCGGGTTTGGAAAATTCAACTTCCACTGAATCTCCAAACAGGGATTGTTGAGAGGTACTTTTCTCAAACTGGAATTTATTGCCATAGCGGATAATGGTTTCTATAAATGATGATCCTTTTCCGTTTGTCGCGAAATATTGTCCGCGTTTTGTTTCCCGGAAACCATCAAAGGCACCGGCTTTTACAAGTGCTTCAATGCTCTTTTTATTAATGGTTGATAAATTAATCCGTTCAACAAAATCATAGATATTTTGATAGTTACCGTTCTCTTTTCGTTCCTCAATGATGTGTTGTGCGGCACTTTCTCCCACTCCTTTTATGGCTCCTAAACCGAACCGGATATCTCCGTCGGCATTTACCGTAAACTTGATATTGCTTTCATTCACATCGGGGCCCAGGACAGATATACCCATTCTTTTTGTTTCATCCATAAAAAGGGTAATCTTCTTGATATCGTTGATATTCCTGCTGAGAACTGCAGCCATAAATTCGGCCGGGAAATGTGCTTTAAGATAAGCCGTTTGATAGGAGACAAAAGCATAACAAGTTGAATGGGATTTATTGAAAGCGTATTGGGCAAATGCTTCCCAATCCTGCCAGATCTTTTCAATGATGTTTAAATCATATCCCTTTCCGGTAGAGCCAAGGATAAACTTTTCCTTCATTTCATCCATCACTTTTTTCTGCTTCTTCCCCATAGCTTTTCTCAACGAATCGGCTTCTCCGCCTGAAAAACCGGCCATTGCCTGGGATAATTGCATGACCTGCTCCTGATATACCGTAATGCCGTAGGTATCCTGAAGGAATTCTTTCATTATCGGAAGATCATAATGAATTTTTTCCTTTCCGTGTTTACGGTTTATAAACGACGGGATATATTCCATGGGGCCCGGTCTGTATAGTGCGTTCATGGCAATCAGATCCTCAAAGCGGTTTGGTTTCAATTCCCTCAGATATTTTTTCATTCCATGGGATTCGAATTGAAACAAACCGGTCGTTTCTCCCCTGCTATAAAGTTCATAGGTTTTGGTATCATCCAGGGGTATGGTGTTGATATCAATCTGGATTTCCCGTGAATCCTTTATATTGGAAATTGCGTCTTTGATGATAGAGAGTGTTTTCAATCCGAGAAAATCCATCTTCAGCATACCGATATCCTCGACATGATTCCCGTCAAACTGGGTAACAAGCAGATCCGAATCTTTGGAGGTACAAAGAGGAACATGTTCAACCAGGTCATCCCGTCCTATAATAACGCCACATGCATGGATCCCGGTATGACGCACCGATCCTTCGAGTGTTTCGGCATATTTCAGTGTATCTGAAACAAGGCTACTACCAGCCTTCCTGGCATCATAAAGATCACGTACCTCCCTATATGCCTGGGAAAGTGTAACTCCGGGCCGTTCAGGAACAAGTTTTGCAAGCCGGTCAGCCTCAGGGAGTGGCAGCTTTTGAACTCTTGCCACATCCCGAATAGCCATTTTGGCAGCCATGGTACCAAATGTAATAATATGTGCCACCCGGTTCATACCATATTTCTTCACGACCCATTTCAGGACTTCATCGCGTCCATCTTCATCAAAATCAATATCAATATCGGGCATGGATATCCTTTCCGGATTAAGGAACCGCTCAAAAAGCAGGTTATATTCGATGGGATCAATATCGGTTATTTGTGTACAGTAGGCAACAACAGATCCTGCGGCCGAACCACGGCCGGGACCGATAGAAACACCCTTTTCCCTTGCAGCATTCAGGAAATCCTGTACAATAAGAAAGTATCCGGGATATCCCATTTTCCGAATGACCGATAATTCAAATTCAATTCTCTCCTTTAGGTTACCGGAAACCTCTCCATATCGTACCTTTGCGCCTTCATATGTCAGGTGCCTGAGGTATTCATCTTCATCTGTGAATCCATCAGGTAATGGAAAATCAGGCATAATAAGATCCTGATTCAATTTATAATTCTCGACTTTTTCAGCAACTTTGATTGTATTTTCCAAGGCCTCCGGTACATCGGCAAATAATTGATCCATCTCTTCCCGGGTCTTGAAGAATTCCTGCTTCGTATACCGGAGGCGGGCCGGATCATCCAGGTCTTTCCCCGTGTTAATACATATTAACCGGTCATGCGCTTCCGCATCTTCATCATTAATGAAATGAACGTCATTTGAAGCAATTACCTGGATATCCAGTTCTCCGGATAATTCAAGAAGGTGGCGGTTCACCACTTCCTGTCGTTCATACACCTCCCGATCCATCTCAGGAATGCCTGTCTTATGCCGCTGCAATTCCAGATAAAAATCTTCACCAAAAAGTTCCTTGTATTCCAGAATCAGGCTTTTTGCCATATCCTTCCCTTCAAGAAGGATAGTCTGGGGAATTTCTCCTCCGATACAGGCAGATGTAACTATGAGGCCATCATGGTATTTTCGGAGCAATTCCTTATCTATCCTGGGTTTATAATAATACCCTTCAATCCATGCATACGAAACCAGTTTAACAAGATTATGATATCCGGTTTTATTTTTTGCCAGAAGTATCAGGTGGTCTCCGCTACGATCTTCCTTTTCCGTCCGGTCAAACCGGCTTTTTTTTGCAACGTAGATTTCACATCCGATAATAGGTTTTATCCCGTTTCTCCGGGCAATGTTATAAAATTCCTTAACTCCGAACATATTCCCATGATCAGTTATGGCAACCGCACTCATTCCATTCTCCTTGGCTTTATGTATAAGACCGGGAATACTGGACGCACCATCCAGAATCGAATACTGGGAATGAACATGTAAATGTGCAAAGTCTCTCATCGCTTAACTGTCAAAAAAACAGGTGTTTGGATGTTATTTATGGAGCAAATCCTGGTGTTGTAAATTTAAGGAAATAGGCTCATAAAAATGGGTTTGTTGAAAACTATTGGAAAAATAGAAAGCGGGAGATTATACTCTGTATCCAATGTATGTAAACCGGATGGAAAACTTTCTAAAAAAACTTTCTTATCGGGAAATTAGTTATATATTTGCACCCACAAAATTTTAAGGTAGGTTTAATACTAAAGCGTAACGTATGCCTGTAAAAATCAGATTAACAAGAAAGGGTAGAAAAAGAAATCCTTATTATCACATTGTGATAGCTGATAGCAGGGCGCCACGAGATGGCAGATACATTGAGAGAATAGGATTTTATAATCCGACTACTAATCCTGCTACTATTGAAATTGATTTTGATAGAGCATTAGAATGGCTGCAAAAAGGCGCTCAACCTACAGACACCTGTAGAGCTATCCTCTCCTATAAGGGAGTTTTGATGAAAAAACACCTTCTTGAAGGGGTAAAGAAAAATGCATTTAGCGAAGAGGAAGCCGAAAACAGGTTTAAAGCCTGGTTAAAAGAAAAAGAAGGTAAAATCCAGGATAAGAAAGACCGGATTGCCAAAGGGAAGGAAGCCGACATGAAAAAGAGGTTGGAAACAGAGGCAAAGATTCGTGAAGAGCGTGCACAACTAATAGCAAAGAAGAATGCTGAACTGGCGGAAGATGCTGCGAAAGAACCTACTGCTAAAGAAACGGATACCGATGATTCAAAGAAACCTTCGGAAGTGGTGGAAGAAACAATCTCTGAAAAACCGGTAGAGACCCGGGAAGATCCTGAAAAAGAAAAAGAAAAGGAAGAACAACCGACCACGGGAAAGGACCCTGAAGAGGAGAAAAGTAAAGAAACAAAGGATTCCGCCGTTGAAGCCAGTAGTGATACTGGCAAAAATGCTGGATCAGAAGAACCGGTTGGTAAGGAGAATGTGAAAGAAAAGGAGGATGAACCCTCACAGGATTCTGAAAAAACCAATCTGGAAGAACTGAGTCCCGATACGGAAGAAGCTGGAAAAGAGGAATAATAAGCAAATCATCATGACCGGGGAAGTATATTATTTCCTTGGTACCATTGTAAAAGCGTATGGTATACGTGGTGAACTGGTACTCTCACTAAAGAAATATCTATTTGAAATCGTAATGAATCTGGAAACCGTGTTCATTGATATTGATGGACAACAGGTACCCTTTTTTATAAATAGCAGGAAACCGGCAGAACCAGATTCAATGATCATTAAACTGGATTCAATTGATACCCTTGAAGATGCCAGGCAACTGGTCAATTGTAAACTGTATACCAGTTCGGAATATCCGTTGCCAGAAAATGTCAGAGAAATTGATCTCCATAGCTTTATCGGATTTACCCTTTATGGAGAAATGGAGGGCAAAATTGGTAAGGTTGAAAATGTCTTTATGTATCCCGAAAATCCGGTTTTTCAAATCATCGATCAGGGCAGAGAGGTTCTTATTCCGATTAATAAAGATCTTGTTAAATCCATCGATCCCGCACGCAAATTGATCGAAATGAAGCTTCCTGACGGTCTTATTAATCTTTCCGAATGAACCAATCATATCATACGGTATTCCGGGAAGGTTGCTGCAGAAGTGAGGGAGAATTATAACATTACCAGGGTATGTCTTTTACGGAATGACAGGCAAAGGATAAATTATTAAATAACTGAGTCCCTTTGAAGAAGATTTTTCGTTGTCATTCGTTGTTGTTGTAATCCAATTCTTCATAGATTGAGTTGCTACTGATAAATTCCGGGACGATTTTTTTCATTAATCTGACGACTGCAAAATTATCACTCCTGACAGATAATTCGATCAATTTATCAATATCCTTGGAAATTGACTTATAATCATATTCAGGGACTTTGGCAATCATGATTTTAGGATGGTGTGTTGGGATGGTATCTTCAATATCGGAATTAAACAATTCTTCATAGAGTTTTTCTCCGGGTCGTAATCCGGTATAATTAAGTTGGATGTCTTTTCCCAGAGTCAAACCGGCAAGCCGTATCATTTTTTTCGCCAGATCAAGTATTTTAATGGATTCTCCCATATCAAATACAAAAATCTCACCTCCCTTTCCCATGGTTCCGGCTTCAAGGATCAGCTGACAGGCTTCGGGAATGGTCATAAAATACCGTGTTACCTCCGGATGTGTAATTGTTATAGGGCCACCTTTTTCTATTTGTTTGCGAAACCTGGGGATAACCGATCCGTTCGAACCCAAAACATTGCCAAACCGGGTAGTAATAAAACTGGTAGAACTTGCTCCGTTGAGGCTTTGAATATAGATTTCTGCGATACGTTTGGAAGCTCCCATGATATTGGTAGGTTTGACCGCCTTATCCGTCGAGACAAGCACGAATCTTTTAACGCGATACTCAACAGCCAGATCAGTGACTATTTTTGTACCCAGGATATTGACTCTGGTTGCCTCAGATGGATTTTCTTCCATCATTGGTACGTGTTTATATGCGGCGGCATGAAATACAAAATCCGGATTATACATATCAAATAACCGCCTTACCCTGTCAGGATTAGCAACATTCCCTATCATTATTGCAAAGTCATAAAACCTGAATTTTTCCTGCAATTCCAGTTCCAAGAGATAAAGAGGAGATTCAGCCTGATCAAACAGTATGATTTTTTTGGGATGAAAATTTGAAAGCAGCCGTACCAGTTCACTCCC
>CP070687.1:2056817-2064012 GCA_020353115.1 Bacteroidales bacterium | reverse complement strand
CGGGATCCCAGGCTAAGACTACAAGTGCTATTATTAGTCAATATTCGATTTATGTTCTTTGTTAAGTTTATGCGGGAGTAGCTCAGCGGTAGAGCATCAGCTTCCCAAGCTGAGGGTCGCGGGTTCGATCCCCGTTTCCCGCTCAAAATGGATGGTCACCGGCCCTGACAACCTGACATTTATCGTCAGGGGGCAGGATCCTGACACCCTGGGTCGTCAGCATTCGATCCACGCCTGCACTGACCGGAGCGTCATTGTTTCCCGCTCAAATTATCCTGTTACAGGTTCCAACGATTCCTGACTCACCATGTCAGGTATATCGGGATTCCGGTTACAAACCTGCATGTCGGTAAATGGCAATATTTTACTCCCACTTTAGTAGTACAGAAATTCAGTCCTTTTGAATTCCGGATTTTCCAATATATTTCATGATAATTGCCGGAAAGTGTTGGTAAAATTGATTTCCTTAGCTATATTTAAAAGAGTCAAAAAGATAAAACATTTTTAGTCAAACCAGAATAAAATCTAAACGCCATGACACATAAAGAACGTAATGCCAGGAGGGAATTTCTGAAGAAAATCATTGCCACATCGGCTCTGGCAGGATTGATTCCCTATATCGACCCGGTTGAAATACTTGCATCTTCCTACTATGGAGTATTGCCTAAAAGACCTCTGGGAAAAACCGGATATAATGTCGGCCTGTACAGTCTTGGGGGACAGGGTACTCTCGAGATCCCGGGTAAGGAAAAAGAATCCGTTGAAATCATTAACCGGGCGATTGATCTTGGTATAAACTATATAGACACCTCTGCCTATTACGGGCGCTCTGTAGAGGGCCAGGACCAGCTGGCTTTACAGGGGACCAGCGAACGGTATATAGGTAAGGTTCTGAAGGACCGCAGAAAAGAGGTTTTCATTGCTACAAAAACCCACGACCGAAGTTACGACGGCGCAATGCGGCATCTTGAAAAATCAATCAAAAACCTTCAGACGGATGTGATCGACCTCTGGCAAATTCACAATGTCCGAAGCGCTGAAAAGGAAACCCTCGACCGGATATTCGCCGATAACGGCGTTATTAAAGCCATGGAAAAGGCCAAAAATGAAGGAACGGTCAGGTTTCTCGGTATAACAGGACACGAAGATCCGGAAGTTCTGGATATGCTGACCGATCGCTATCCTTTTGATAATGTTCTGATGGCAATCAATGCTGCCGATAAACATCATAATTCATTTATCGAACAATTTCTGCCTGTTGCCGTTGAGAAAAAAATGGGTATTGTGGGGATGAAAATTCCGGCTCGTGACAGGATTTTCGACAAAGGTGGCATTATAACCATGAAAGAAGCCATGGAATACGTTCTGACACTTCCTGTAAGTACAATAATAATAGGTATCGATAAAATCCCGGAACTGGAAGAGAATATTAAAATTGCTTCTGAATTCAAGCCGTTATCGGCAGACGAACTGCTTGCCATTGAAGAAAAGGTAAAACCGCACTACGAACACCTTCAGTTTTTCAAAGGACTGTCTGATTGGCCGGCGGACTGGTAGAGTATTCTCCCTGGTGCAAAATTCTTACTGTTATAGTTGTTTGTTGCATCCTCAGGTGTAACGGCAGTTTCATTTCGTTTCATTCTGTTTCTTGTGGTTTACCTACACCTGCTATCTATAACTATTTATCCCTGAGAATGCCTTACCGATACGTACGGGAAGGAAAGTGTCACTCTTTCAGGCCGATGTCAATATGTGCAGACGAGTCAAGAAAAACTATATGTATCAGTTTGAAACGATTTGAAACCTTATCCGTATCTTTACCAGGTCGGTTTTAAACCATAAACTTCTTTTCTGAATTACATGCAAGCCGAAATCATTACCATTGGCGATGAATTGCTGATTGGCCAGGTGGTGGACACGAATTCTGCCTGGATGGCCGTTAAGCTGAACGAGGCAGGGATCCAGGTGAAACAGATAACCTCGGTCAGTGATAACCGGGATCATATTATACAGGCTCTGAATGAGGCGCAAACAAGAGCCGATCTGATCCTTATTACCGGAGGGATAGGTCCGACACCGGATGACATAACAAAAAAAACACTGGCCGGGTATTTCAATACCAGACTTGTATTCAGTGAAAAGGTGTATCAGGATATCCTGGAACTCCTGGGAAAAAGGTCAATTCCGGTAAACGAGCAAAACAGGAAACAGGCGGAAGTACCGGAAAATGCCCTGATCCTGCCCAACAAATACGGAACCGCACCCGGTATGTGGTTCGATCTGAACGATAAAATATTTGTTTCCATGCCCGGTGTTCCGCATGAAATGAAAGCCCTGATGGAAAATGAGGTGATCCCCCGTGTCCTGAAACTTAACGACACAATGGTTATCCTTCACAGGACGATACTTACGTATGGCACATTTGAAGCCCGGCTGGCTGAGATCCTGGCCGGTTTCGAAAAGAACCTGCCTAAAGAAGTAAATCTGGCATACCTGCCTTCAAATGGTGTTATCCGGCTCAGGCTGACGATTGCCGGTACGGATAGAAAGAGTTTGGAAAACATCCTGGATCAGGAAACGGGAAAATTGTACCGTATAATACCTCATTATATTTTTGGTAGAGACGATGATACACTTGAGAAGGTAGTCGGAAAGCTGCTTACAGAATATCAGAAAACACTCTCTGTCGCCGAAAGCTGCACCGGAGGTAATATTTCAAAAAAAATAACCTCGGTTCCCGGAAGTTCCGGCTACTACATCGGTTCCGTAATCGCCTACTCAAACCGTATAAAAGAAGATGTTCTGGGTGTAAACCGGGATACGATTCTGAAATACGGAGCCGTTAGCCGTGAAGTGGTTGAAAAGATGGCAAAAGGAGTCCGGCAGCTGTATAGAACCGATTTTTCCCTTGCAACCTCAGGGATTGCAGGCCCTGAAGGGGGCACCGTAGAAAAACCGGTAGGCACTACATGGATCGCTGTATCCGGGAGCGAAACCGTAATTTCAAAAAAATTCAATTTCGGATCGGAAAGGCAGCGAAACATCGAACGGGCATCCCTGGCAGGATTGAATATGCTGAGAATGGTATTGATGAAGAATTCCCGGGTATAAGAATTGTGCGGATAAGAGATGAGTAGTGAGTTCCGACTTCGCCACCTCCTACGCCAGGGCTTCGGAGGTTAAGAAAGCTACGGCGGACAAGGGTGAACAGTGAAAAGTGAGGAGTGATCAGTGAACAGTGTGGAGCATGGAGCATGCGGAAAGTAAGTTTCATATTGTTACATATTTTTTACCTAAGCCATACCCAAGGCAGATCCTCTCGTAAGGGATTCCTTTGAGGCTTTGGAGAGCTACCATAGAAGTAAATAGCAAAGGCGAAGGCTAAGGTCTAAGAAGAAGGAGAAAGAGATAAGGAACAGGTGATCGGTTAAAAAAGTGACGAGATAATGCGATGAAAAGATTAATTTCCTGACGAAAAACGAACACCGTCAATCAAAACGGCTTCGTTACCGTAACCGAATAACGAATTACCATCGTCCATGGGAAGCAACGGGCAATCATACGGACCAAACTACCTCATTGAGGTAGATTGCCAAAAAATTCTGCAACAAAATTTGATTAATTCAATAAAATTCAATTATTTTGCGCTCGGTTTTGAAACAGGTTTCGTTTTGATAATTCAGGAAGGCATGTCAAAATTTTGTCAGGTAACGGGAAGGAAAGTAATGGTCGGGAATAATGTTTCTCACTCCAAGAGGAGGACCAAGAGAAAGTTTTATCCGAACCTTTTAACCAAGAAGTTTTACCTTCAGGAAGAAGACCGCTGGATAACTCTCAAAGTATCAACTGCAGGAATCAGGCTGATAAATAAGAAAGGGCTTCAGACAGTACTGAAAGAAGCAAAAGAGAAGGGATATATTACAAAATATTAATCTGAACGGAAATGGCTAAGAAAGGGAACAGGGTCCAGGTTATATTGGAATGTACGGAACACAAGGAGAGCGGTATGCCGGGTACCTCCAGGTATATTACGACCAAAAACAGGAAGAATACACCCGACAGGCTGGAAAGAAGGAAATACAATCCGATTTTGAAAAAAGTAACCTTGCACAGGGAAATTAAATAAGGTGAGTCATGGCAAAGAAAGTTGTTGCAACACTGAAAACCGGTGCCGGTAAGGATTTTACAAAATGTATCAAAATGATAAAGTCCGAAAAAACCGGGGCATATATATTTAAGGAAGAGATCGTCCATAATTCACATATCAAAGACTTTTTTGAGAAGAAATACCGTTAAAAGTCTTGAATGAACGTATTGAAGGCTTTCTTCCAATAGAAGAAAGCTTTTTTTTATCTTTGAGATCATTACGAGAAAAAAATAAGTCAGCAGATGGCACCGCTAGGTATCTTCTCCAGGGAGAAAAAAGAAAGCTTGAATAAAGGACTGGAAATGACCAAGGAAAGTGTTTTTAAAAAGCTTTCCAGGGCTGTCATTGGAAAATCCAGGGTCGATGATGAAGTACTGGATAACCTCGAAGAAGTGCTTATCAGCTCGGACGTAGGTGTGGATACAACCCTGAAGATCATTGAACGGATCGAAGAGCGTGTGGCAAGGGACAAGTTCCTGAACACTTCCGAGTTGAATATTATTCTTAAGGAGGAAATAGCTGAATTACTGGAAGAGAACAACACCGGCATTGTGTTTGACTTTTCCAAAATATCCGAACAGAAACCGTACGTTATCATGGTGGTGGGTGTGAACGGTGTCGGGAAGACAACCACAATTGCCAAACTTGCTTACCAGTTTAAGAATGCCGGAAAGAGTGTTCTGCTTGGAGCTGCCGATACATTCAGGGCAGCAGCGGTTGACCAACTCGGGATCTGGGCAGAAAGGGCAGGAGTGGAAATGGTCCGGCAGAAACAGGGATCCGACCCGGCATCCGTTGCCTACGATACATTATCGTCTGCTAAATCCCGGAACATGGATGTTGTAATTGTGGATACCGCCGGACGGCTCCATAATAAAGCAAGCCTGATGAGGGAACTGTCAAAGATAAAGATGGTTATGAAAAAGGTGATTCCCGATGCCCCCCACGAAGTGTTGCTTATTTTAGATGGTTCAACCGGGCAAAATGCCTTTGAACAGGCCAGACAGTTTACGCTGGCTACTGAAGTAAATGCAATTGCACTTACGAAACTCGACGGGACAGCAAAAGGAGGTGTGGTAATCGGTATTTCAGACCAGTTTAAAATACCGGTAAAGTATATCGGTATTGGGGAAAAGCTGGATGATATTCAGGTTTTTAATAAAGCCGAATTTGTGGATTCGTTATTCAGCTGATCTGCCTCTTACCGTATCCCTGGCCGGTCCGAAACCTGCCTGCCCCATGTCTGACGGTATGAAAGAATATCATCGACCGCTTAATTTTACCATGGAAAGCAAGACGATTTTAAAGATCAGCCATCATGAGTCGACTCGGGCACCTGCCTCACGTCCTCCTTATGGCAGATATTAACAGGCAGGGTCGGCCTCCGTTGTACACGTTGGTAAGTCAGACGATTCACCTGGAGAATCGTCCAGACAGTTGATCCGGATTAGAAAATGATGAATGTTTTCGGACAAGAAAGGTTCAGGAAATGAAATCAAATCCCAAACCAAGGAAAATAAAGGTAGTTACACTGGGCTGTCCTAAAAATGTGGTCGATTCGGAAAACCTGATGAAACAAATTAAGACCCGTTCGATTGAGCTGATACATGAAACCAGCACGGATCCGGCAGATACAGTGATTATAAATACCTGCGGTTTTATCCGGGAAGCAAAAGAAGAGTCCATCGATACCATTCTTAAGTATGTGGAGGAGAAGAAATCAGGCAGGATTCGAAATCTTACCGTAATAGGCTGCTTATCTGAACGTTATAAAGACGATCTGCGCACTGAAATACCAGAGGTCGATCGGTATTTCGGTGTACATAACCTTCGGGAAATTGTCCGCAGCCTGGGGACTGATTTTAAGAAAGAACTGGTGGGGGAGAGGCATCCAATTACACCCGATCACTATGCCTACCTGAAAATCTCGGAGGGATGCGACAGGACATGCGCATTTTGTACCATTCCCCTGATCCGTGGCAAACATGTTTCAAAACCCGTTGAGATTGTGGTCCGGGAAGCGGAAACGATGGTGAACAAGGGAGTAAAAGAGATTATGATAATTGCCCAGGATCTTTCAAGTTACGGACTGGACCTTTACAAAAAACAGAAATTAAAGGACCTGCTCATGGAACTGGCAAACATCAGGAATCTTGAATGGATACGGCTTCATTATGCCTATCCGGCACGTTTTCCACAAGATATCCTTCCACTTATGCGGGAAAAAAAGAATATCTGTCCATACCTCGATATCCCGGTACAACACATAAGTGAAAATATCCTGAGACGGATGAGAAGGGGTAGTTCACAAAAGGAAATCCTGGAACTGATCACCATAATACGGGACACAGTTCCCAATATCGCCCTGAGAACTTCCTTAATGGTCGGCCATCCCGGAGAGACAGAGAAGGAATTTGAGGAACTGGTTAACTTTGTAAACAAGGTGAAATTCGACAGGCTCGGAGTTTTTACCTATTCCCATGAAGAGGATACATACGGATACAGTCACTACCGGGACGATATCCCGGAAGAAGTAAAAACCGCCCGCAAAGATCGCTTGATGGAAATCCAACAACAAATATCCATGGATTTGAATAATAATAAGATAGGCAAATCATTTAAAGTAATAGTTGATGGATGGGAGGGTGATTATTATACCGGAAGAACAGCCTTTGATTCTCCGGAAATAGATAATGAAGTACTAATAAAAAGGGAGAGTACAGAATTACGAACCGGAGAATTCTACCGGGTAAAGATCACCGGTGCTGATGCGTTTGATTTGTATGGCGAGAGGTGTGAATGATCAGTGATGCCGGATAGACCATTCGCTTCATCATTGCCTGTGTGGTAAAGTGTTGCTTTTCTCTGTGCTCTCCGTATCCTCTGTATCCTCAGTGTCTCCGAGTCACCCTGTTAAGTTCAGATCCGGCTCATATCAAAATTATACGGATAGGAAAAACCGTCTGTCCGGGTTACATGAACAGACGGTTAATTATGCGTAATACTTATTTATTTCATCCAACGTACTGACTTCAGGATTTTCTCCTT
>CP070687.1:2051231-2056717 GCA_020353115.1 Bacteroidales bacterium | reverse complement strand
TGTTTCGATGGTAAACGATTGATTTTCAAATTCACAAGAATCCATTTTTCAAGATTGAGTTTTGGAAAGGAAAACCCTATAGCCCGAATCCTGGATTTCAGGAGGGTACTTCTCAGGTTACGATGCAGGTCAATAATATAGTCGAATTGTTCCTCCTTTAATTCCCGGACAAGTGTTGGAAGATTCCCTGAAAAACGGTGAATATGATCAATATACGGATTATGGCTCAGTAATGAGAAAAACCGTTCCTTACAAACGTAATGTATCCTGGCATTCTCAACCTGGTTTTTCAGACATCTGATAATAGGTGTGGTCAGTACAATATCTCCAATTGAACTAAAGCGGATAATAAGGAATTTTACCACAATATTTCGTTTTAACGCTTTAAGGGATCAGGAAGTGGTATGAAAGATCTTTATTGGGCCGGCAAAATACTTTTAAAAAACACCAGAAGTCCCAGCCAGTATTCAAAAGAGGAGCTATTTGATTTCCAGAGTGCCTTTGCTCCATACTGTCCTTCTTCCGTTTCAGGAACAAAGATGGTTTTTTTATCATCCGGCACGAACATAAACATCTCCTCCAGATATGTTTTTTCTCTTTTCATCCCGGCTGCAAAAACCGGTTTTGGATAGTTTTCCAACTCTTCCTTTATATCCAGGTCCGATTGAAAAAACTCACCGGGGCTGAAGGCAATAACGGCATCCACTTCCGGAGATTCTTTTCCAAGGACCAGGCATAGGGATGCGGAGAAAGAACTTCCCAGCAACACCATGTTTTTCCCGCTTCTTTCAGATGCATATTTAATAGCTGCCCGGATATCCTTGCGGCAATCAAGCATGTTATTGGGATAGTTCCGTTCAACGGATCGGATTGCAGTTTCATTCCGGATGAAGTTCTCTTCCTCGCCGAATCGCAGATCCACTGCCAGGCAATTGTACCCAAATCTTGTAATCCTAGCTGCCGTTTCAAGGAACTCCCCCCGGCTTGAACCACTTTGATGGAACAAAAGTACAAATGGGAATGATTCATCAATTTCATACAGATCGGCTGTGACCTCCAGGTTATCTTCAGCCAGAAATGTAATTTTTTCCTGCGCAAACAAAGAAACCGTTATAAACGAAAGGGAAAGGAATATGGCAAATGATCTCATTCCTGTTCTGATTCAGCAAGAATAATTATCTTATTCTTATTCACTTCAATAACGCCCCCGTTTATATCAAAGAAATCCTGTTCATCTTTCATATTGATTACTTTGATGATTCCCTTTTCGAGAGTGGAAATGATGGGAGCATGGTTTTTTAGGATTTCAAAAGATCCTTTTTCCCCTGGTACCTGGATCAATTTCACCTCACCGGTGAATATTTTTTTTCCAGGAGTAATTATTTCCAAAAACACGATTATTTACGATTTAGTAAAGATTGATATAAACAGGTGCTATAACCGGATTTATCACAAAGGTTACGTTTTGGCTTCCGCCAGCATTTTTTTCCCTTTTTCGATTGCATCTTCTATGGTACCCACCATGATAAAGGCGGCCTCCGGGTATTCATCCACTTCTCCATCAAGTATTTTATTAAATGCCTTAATGGTATCTTCAATAGAAACCAATACTCCTGGAATACCGGTAAATTGTTCGGCTACATGGAAGGGTTGCGAGAGGAATCTTTGAACTCTTCTTGCACGATGCACAACCAGTTTATCTTCTTCGGTTAATTCATCCATTCCCAGGATTGCAATTATATCCTGAAGTTCTTTGTTTCGCTGCAGAATTTCCTTTACGCGCTGGGCCGTTTGATAATGGTCTTCTCCGACAATGTCCGGGGCAAGGATTCTTGATGTCGAATCAAGCGGATCCACGGCCGGATATATGCCCAATTCAGATATTTTACGACTCAGTACCGTTGTGGCATCCAGGTGGGCAAATGTGGTTGCGGGTGCAGGATCGGTCAGATCATCTGCCGGTACATATACAGCCTGGACGGATGTTATTGATCCATGTTTTGTCGATGTTATTCTTTCCTGCATTTCACCCATTTCAGTTGCCAGTGTTGGTTGATACCCCACTGCAGAAGGCATTCGTCCGAGTAAGGCTGAAACTTCCGATCCTGCCTGAGTAAACCTGAAAATATTATCCATAAAAAACAGGATATCCCTCCCTTCGCCTTCCTTATCTCCGTCTCTGAAATATTCTGCGACAGAAAGACCCGACAAGGCAACTCTTGCTCTTGCTCCAGGAGGTTCATTCATCTGTCCGAATACAAGGGCAAGTTTGGAATCCTTAAGTATTTTCCTGTCTACCTTGGACAGATCCCAGCCGCCACTTTTCATGTCTTTCATAAATTCCTCGCCATATGAAATAACACCGGCCTCCAGCATTTCACGGAGAAGATCATTCCCTTCACGCGTTCTTTCACCAACACCGGCAAATACAGATAATCCGGAATAGGCTTTTGCAATATTATTGATCAGTTCCAGTATAACGACCGTCTTTCCAACACCGGCACCGCCAAACAAACCGATCTTTCCCCCCTTGGAATAGGGCTCGATCAGATCGATCACTTTTATACCGGTATAGAGAACCTCTTTTTCCACCGATAATTCTTCAAACTGTGGCGGTTTTCTATGGATCGGATAACCTTTCGATTTGTCCAGCGGTCCGATTCCATCAATTGGTTCTCCAATAACATTCATCAATCTGCCTTTTATCTGTTCACCTATTGGCATGCGGATCGGATCTCCGGTTGCTATGACAGGCATTCCTCTCCTTAATCCATCTGTGGAATCCATGGCAATTGCCCGAACTGTATTCTCACCAATATGTTGCTGGCATTCAACAATCAGGATTTCCCCGTCTTCACGTTTAATATTAAGGGCATCCAATATGTTGGGAAGTTGTGACCCTTCCTTGTTGAAGGTGATATCCACAACGGGGCCGATAATCTGACTGATTTCACCGATGTTCTTTGACATGTAGATAATTTTTGAAAAACAATAGTCGCTAATCCTACAAATTTAGTATTTTTTAATAATTTAACTAGCTGGAATTAACAAACGTTCAGAAATTGCGGCTTTTATAATTTGTTATGGTTTTACATCTTAGAATCCTTTCATTTGTTCGTATTGATTCGGTTTGACAAAAGACGGTTTACTTAATCCTACCAGATAAAAAGCGATGAGAAAAATTGTAATCCCGGCAATCATGGTCTGTATTTTTTGTGTGGCAAATCCGGGTAATGAAGTCATAGCCCAGGATTTCCATCTGGGTGGAGGTGCTGCTGCCGGAAGCGGATTCAAATACCATCAGGTCCGGTCCGGTATACCAGGATTGTATATACGTGGTGCATACCAGGTTTCTGAATCTTTGCAAGGGTCCCTTTCGGCCGCTATATTTTACCCGAATAAAAGCGATACGGATGAAGGTGAGAGAAGAACATGGCTTGGCATGGCTGATCTTAACGGAGAATATATCATTTTCCGGTCAGGAACTCAGTTCTCCATATATGCACTGGCGGGTTTTAATATCAACTTCCTTTCATCAATATATGTGGGTGACGAATTATATCCGAACGACTATTCCGACAATTACCTCGGGGTGAATATCGGGGCAGGTACTAAATACAGGGTAAACGCAAAAACACAGCTAATGGCTGAAATGAAATATACCGCCGGCAAATTTCACCAATGGACCCTGTTTGCCGGATTCCTGGTCAGTACGGAAGGATGGTTAAAAAAGAAATAGTCTCAACGTTCTCTTCGGTTCAGTTTATCGGCCATTTTTTTCAGTTCCTCTTTTCTTGAATCATTCACCCTGACTCTTTCAAGAGATTCTCCGGCTTCCTTAAAATAAAAATCAACCTTCTCCTGTGTTATCTTTCGGATATTAATAGCATCATATATTTGAACCATGGCATGGATCTTTTCCTTTCTGGGAATTTTTCCATCATTCAAAAGCCGGATGATTTCATTCCGCCGTTTTTCCCTGGCCAGCTCAAGAGTTTTGACGAGCAGATAGGTTTTCTTATTTGCCTCTATATCCTCGCCAATCCTTTTGCCAAAAACTTCCGGATCACCATAAACATCAAGCAAATCATCCTGTAGTTGAAAAGCCATTCCAAGGTTTTTCCCGAATAAGTACATGTTGTCAGCATCTGAACCGGACGCTCCGCCAATAATCGATCCAATCTTCAATGAGGCAGCAAAAAGAACCGCCGTTTTGCATTCAATCATTTTCAGGTATTCCCTTTCATCTACCTGGAACTGTGTTTCAAAATTCATGTCAAATTGCTGGCCTTCGCATACCTCAAGCGCGGTTTGGTTGAAAACCCGCAACAGATCAAGGACAATCTCTTTCCTGCAGCTTATAATATAACTACTGGAAAGGATAGACATTACATCTCCCGATAGTATGGCGATGTTCCTATCCCATTTTGTATGGACCGTCGGTTTGTTTCTTCTCAATATGGAATTATCCATGATATCATCATGCAGGAGGGTGAAATTATGAAATATCTCAATCCCAACTGCCGGCCGGATCGCCTCTTCCACATCGTCCCTAAATAGATTACAGGCCATAATCACCATGCATGGACGGAGTCGTTTACCTCCCATTGAAAGTATATATCGGATAGGATTGTACAGTTCCTTTGGCTGAGATTTGAATTTCAGGTTGGAAATGGCTTTGTTAACCACTTCCCGGGAGTCATCCAGTGTGAGCATAATATATCTATTATGTTTGGCAAAGGTAACAAATATAATCTGTGAATTTAATATGGAAACCATTCGGCCATCTCAGTGTGATGCAGTATAGTAAAAATCACGGGTGATATTTGAGTTTGATCCGTTAAAAGCGTAATTTTATCTTGTTGTTTTAGAGATTGAAAAAACAAGATTGGTTGGATAGTTCACGATGAATAAAAATTGCCTGTCATGAAAATATTTGTATTGAGTTGTTTATGTTTATTTTGCGTTTTCTTATCCTACACCCATTCACAGGAAGTTGAAATGAAGGATAATACTGATTTTAATCAGGCCTTACCACTCTCTTCAAAGAAAAAGATAAACAAGGCAAACAAGCATTTTGAAAAAGCAGAACGAATCATGAACAAAGCCCGTGTTTATGAAACAGAGATTGAGGAAATAAAGAATAATTCAAGGCGGGCAAAGACCCGGAAAGTTACAAAGCTGGAAGAGAAGAAAATGCAGAAAGAGATCGAGGCTTTTTACTATTACCAGCAGGCACACAAGAGGCTTTATACCGTATATAACAAAAACCTCAAAACCTTTCGGGAAAGTTCTTCTGACCCGTCGGCAGGAATAGACCTCGAAAAAAGTGCCAGAACCGCTTATAAGAAGTCAAAGAAATTCAGGAGAAAGGCAGAGAACAAAGGGGATATCGATAAAGCCTATAGTCTGTTCTCCGATGCATACGAGTTTGAGATCAATGCCATCAATTTTCAAATAGATGCTCATTCATATTATCAGTCGGC
>CP070687.1:2039301-2051131 GCA_020353115.1 Bacteroidales bacterium | reverse complement strand
GGTGCAGGATATGGCAGGCCATGTCACCAAGAGCACCCGTACCGTAATCCCACCATCCACGCCAGTTCCAAGGGGTATAAATTTCATGATAAGGATTCATCACAGCCGGACCGGTAAACAGATCCCAGTTAAGGGTCTCGGGTACTTCCATCACCTCTTCAGGCACATTTAGTCCCTGTGGCCAGATCGGACGGTCGGTAAATGCTTCGACTTTTGTGATCTCGCCGATTTCACCGTTATGGATCCATTCCACTACCAGGCTTACTCCTTCGTCAGAAGAACCCTGGTTCCCCATGGAGGTGGCCACCTTGTACTTCTTTGCCAGTGCGGTTAGCAGACGCGATTCATAAACAGAATGAGTCAGCGGCTTCTGAACATAAACATGCTTACCCAAAGTCATGGCATGTGCGGCTATCAATGCATGGGTGTGGTCGGCCGTTGCCACGACAACCGCATCAATGGAATCACCCATCTCATCATACATCTTCCTCCAATCCCAGTACTTCTTGGCATCAGGATAATCATCAAATGTTTTCTGGGCATATTTCCAGTCCACATCGCAGAGTGCTACAATATTCTGATCCTTAATATTTCTCAGATTGGTCCTGCCCATACCGCCAACACCTACGCCGGCAATATTCAGCTTATCGTTTGGCATCTTATGACCAAGCCCACTGACAACATAACTGGGTAAAATAGTAAACGCGGCAGAAGCCGCGGCAGTTCTTCCAACAAAAGACCTTCTTGAAATCGATTTCTTTTCTTTTTCTTTGTCCATAGTTTTTTCTTTATGTGTGGTGATTAATCAAATAAATTTGCGAGGGATTAAGAAAATAAAAATAATAAATAATATTTAGAATTGGGAACAGAAAGAAGATTTTTACCGTTCGTGATGCAATACAAAACCAAATCATGTTAACCGGATCTCAGATCAGAAATATCCGGGGGTTTTGAACAACATGATTATTTTCATGGCATCCAACTAAAATAAATGCTATTTTTGATATTAAGTTACAAACCTATAAAACTATATTATGGAAGATACGAAGGACAAATTCAGTCGAAGGAAGTTCATTGGCAATGCTGCTGCCATCGGTGCCCTTGGAGCTGTTGGCATCAATGGCATTATATCCGCATGTGCCAGTGAGACAAAATCGAAGGTTGCTTTGCCAGTTCCCCTTGATGAAGCGCCGGATGGCCCCCTGCTGAAAGCCGGACTGATCGGATGCGGAGGCCGGGGTACGGGCGCTGCTCTAAATTTCCTGAATGCCGGGCCAAACCTTGAGATTGTAGCGTTGGGAGATCTTTTCCAGGATCAGATAGATAAAGCCAGAGAGGAATTAAAAGATAAAAAGGAAGTTGAAGTGGCAGATGAAAAATGCTTTGTGGGATTTGATGCCTTTGAGAAGGTAATCGATTCGGGAGTGGATATCATCATACTTGCAACCCCACCCGTATTCAGAGCGGAACATTTTGACGCTGCAATTAAAGCAAAAAAGCATGTTTTCATGGAAAAGCCCGTGGCAGTTGATCCGGTTAGTGCAAGATCGATCATAGCCACCGCTAAGAAAGCCGATCCATTGGGATTATGTGTCGTTGCCGGTACCCAACGCCGACATAAACGTGATTACCTGAAAACTTATGAGCAAATCCTGAATGGTGAAATAGGTGATATCGTTGCCGGAAACTGTTACTGGAACCAGTCCAAACTGTGGCATGTAAACAGGGATGAAGGATGGACCGATATGGAATATATGATCCGCAACTGGGTGAACTGGACCTGGTTGTCAGGAGATCATATCGTCGAACAGCATGTTCATAACATAGATGTTATCAACTGGTTTGCAGGGAAACATCCTGTTAAAGCCGTTGCATTCGGAAGCCGGCTGAGAAGGATTACCGGAGACCAGTACGATAACTTCAGTGTTGATTTCATATACGATAACGATATGCACCTGCATAGTATGTGCCGCCAGATTGATGATTGTGCCAACAGTGTTTCGGAATATATCAGGGGAACGAAAGGATATACGAATTGCGAAAACACCATTTACAATCCGGATGGATCCGTTAAATGGACCTACGAGTATCCACCTGATGAAAACGGAGAACCAACCACCTGGGTAAAAGTGAATCCCTATGACCAGGAGCACATCGACCTGATCACCGCAATCCGTACAAATTCACCGATCAATGAAGGGGAGAATGTTGCTACCTCAACCCTGACAGCAATTATGGGCAGGATCTCAGCATACACAGGCAAGGAAGTAACCTGGGATGAGATGATGAATTCTGATCTGAAGCTGGGACCTGACACCTATGTTATGGGGCCAATGGATATGACTCCCAATATTCCGTTACCGGGAACCGCCGCGGATGAAGAACAAGACAGAGGATAAAGGACAAAGACCCGAAAGACGTATTTAAAGATCCTGCCATAACCGGTCAGTGATATTAGCTATACTTAATATCCGGCCGGTTCATTTTTCTTTCATCAGCCGGGATTTACCGTGTCGATATCCCTTCGCGAATCCTTGCACAAGCGGAGATGAGCCGCCGGAACCGCCGATCATCATATTCAAATATCCCTGATCTGTTGAAGGGTGTAATTGCCGCCCGCATTATTCAGCGGATATTTATATTCCACCTGTCACCTGCCAGGAGATTAAGGCCGGTGTCTCTATTTCCAGGAGGAAAACAGGTAGGCTAAAAATCATCTACGGTCCGGTAGGCTTCCAGGAGAATCTTCTCCCCTTCAGGCCCGGATTGCGAAATTCCATGCTCCATACAGATCACGCCTGTATATTTTTTTTCATACAGATGTTTGAAAATGTTCCTATAGTTGATTTCGCCTGTTGTCGGTTCGTTACGGCCTGGTGTATCTCCAACATGAAAGGATGCAATTTCGCTCCATGATCTGTCGATATTAGGGATAAGGTTGCCTTCGGTTATCTGCTGGTGGTAAATATCATCAATAATCTTGCAACTTGGATTATTCACCGCCCGGCAAATGCTGTAAGCCTGTGGCATCCTGGTAAGAAATAATCCCGGATGATCGTGTGGATTCAGGGGTTCTATAACCAGAATTATCTCTTCTTTTTGCATTATCTCGGAACACATCCTCAGATTTTCAATTACATTTGCTGTCTGATAATCCCATTCCATGCGTTGATTGTAACGGCCCGGAACAACAAGAGCCCATCTGGCATTGGTTCTTTTAGCAGTTTCAATTCCCTCCTTCATTCGGTTGACAAGCATTTCACGGACCCCGGCATTGTCCAGAACAAAAGATTCAACATTGAAATCGGCGTAGAGCACAAAAGGTCCAAGTGTCATTCCAAGCTGGTCCATCAGCTTTGCAATTTCTTCCTGCTGTAACGGTGGTTTATCCATAAGGCTATTGTCAAACATGGCTGTAAAGCCCTGGTCTGACATAAACTTCAACCGGTCTTTCCAGTTATCACCACCAAGGTGTCTGAATGCTCCAAAACCGGGAGCATATTTCAATTTGAATGGTTCCTTCTCCTCCTGGTAAATCCGGTTTTTTTTCGCTTCGATACCCGTCGAACCAAGAATTGTTCTCCCGGCGGCAAATGAAAAAGCACCTGCAACCATTGATTTTTTCATAAAATTTCTTCTATCCATCTGATTTATTTTAGGATTTTTCATCAAAAACTATTTTGTACCGATCGTGTCTTAAAAATATAAAATATGTTGAGGTAAAAAAATTTTATCTGCCGGTTTTACCGAAGGTATTCATTAAAACAAACGGCGAGTTTGAAGAGGACTAAAAGCCAGCAGGATAAACAGGCTGACAATTACATGTTGATAAACAGGTTGTAGCTTCTTTTTTTTCCAAACCTACAACCACCGGGCTCTATGACATATACCTTTACCCGTTCCTGGCCGCCTGTATTCAGGTGTTCTGCGAGCTTTCGGACAGCCGTTTTACATTTTCCTTTTATATATTTACTTTTACCATAAACGGGATAAATAGAAAACGTAAAAATCTAAAACAAAAGCAATATGAGAAAACTAAAAATGGGAATGGTCGGTGGGGGAATTGATTCCTTTATCGGTGCTGTTCATCGCATGGCTGCCACAATGGACGGCCATATCGAGCTGGCCTGCGGAGCATTAAGCAGTACACCCGAAAGGTCGCAGAAGAGTGGAGAGCTGCTGGGGCTCCCTGATTCACGGATTTACGAGACCTATACCGAAATGATCCAAAACGAGAAGAGTTTACCCGTCGGGGAACGAATGGATTTTGTTTGTATTGTCACGCCGAACCACCTGCATTACGAACCGGCAAAACTGGCCCTGGAAAACGGGTTTCACGTCATGAGCGACAAACCCATGACCTATAATCTGAAGGAAGCCATCGATCTCGTGAAACTGGTTCAGGATACCGGATTGATTTTCGGTCTTACCCATAATTATACCGGATACCCGATGGTAAAACAGGCTCGTGCCATGGTCAGGAATGGCAGTCTGGGTAAAATTCGGAAAATTGCGGTTGAGTATTTCCAGGGATGGCTTGCTACCAAGCTTGAAGATACGGATCATAAACAGGCTGCATGGAGGACAGATCCGAAACAATCCGGAGCTGCCAATTGCATGGGTGATATCGGGACACATGCCGAAAACCTTGCGGAATATATTACAGGACTCAAAATCGATTCTCTCTGTGCCGATCTGACCTCATTTGTACCGGGACGAACCCTGGAGGATGATGGAAATGTATTGCTCCGGTTTGAAGGCGGAGCCAGGGGATCACTCCTGGCAACGCAGGTTGCCGTTGGAGAGGAGAACGGGCTGAAGATCAGGATCTACGGTGAAAAGGGAGGGCTGGAATGGGCCCAGCAGGAACCGAACTCATTGAAAACCAACTGGCTCGACAAACCATTTGAAGTCATGCGAACCGGTACCAATTTCAGCGGATTCACAACCGCAGCAGTATCCGCTTCAAGATTGCCATCCGGTCACCCTGAAGGTTTTATCGAAGCATTTGCAAATCTGTATAAAAATTTTGCCCTTACCCTGAAAGCGAAAATGCAGGGTAAAGAACCCGATCCGGAACACCTCGATTTTCCATCTGTTTATGACGGGGCCAGAGGAATGGCATTTATCGAAACCGTGGTGGAATCAGCGAAGAGCCCGGACAAATGGGTGAAATTTAAGGATTATTTATAGTTCCCGGGGCTCACTGATCACTGTTCACTGTTCTCAGTTTTTCTATTTCCAGTCTTAATTGATCGATCACTTCTTGTTGTTCTTTCAATGCTCTGTTCAACTGGTCAATATAAACATGGGCTTTCTCCAATTCTTCCAGCACTCCCCTGCTCCTGGCTCCCCACTCCACAATATCGTTTCCATTTTCATCCTTTACAGCTTTAGGAACAGCAGGCAGGTGTTTGTTTTTCCACATGAATCCGGCATGTTCCTCGATTGTTTCCAGGTCATATTCCTTCTCAAAAACATAGTCGGCATGTAATTCACCACCTCTCTGATAGATACTTCCGTTAACATCCAGGGTTCCCTGTGGGTTTTCCGTACCGATACCAACCGATCCTCCTGCCGGCTGCAAAATCAGCCTGTCAGCCTGTGTCCCCCCGGCTTCCAGAGCAATATACTGCAAGGTTGATGCAATGTTCTTTGTAAATATATCCAGTGTTACGTTTTCCGTTGAATTGATTCCTTTCATGCTCATCAGGGTTGATTCATTGGGACCGGCGATATTGCCGTTCGTGAGTTTCAAGAGAACACCCGATTCATAACCCTGGACAATATCCAGTTTGGCCGTCGGTGAGATGGTCCCGATACCAACCTTGGCATTAAAAGCCAGGAGATCCGTATCGAACTCACCATAAATCAGGGCATTGATATTAGCTGCATCACTGTTTTCGATATAGAGACGGTGTGATGCTGTTTCACTTTTACCGGCATAATTCCCGATAAATATGCTTGAATCACCGATTGTATTTTCAAACCCGGTCCAGTTTCCGAGGAAGACATTCCCGCTGCCGATTGTATTATAAAAACCTGCATTCTCTCCCAGGAAAACATTTCTGTTACCGCTTGTATTAAATACTCCTGCAGCCCTTCCGATGAATGTATTCCTGCTTCCGTCAATGTTCGCCTCACCTGCCCATGTTCCCACATAAACATTCCTGATGCCGGTTGCATTATAATTGCCTGCTTCACTACCTAAGAAAGTATTTGAATGGCCTGAAGCATTGAAAAACCCGGCAGAATCACCCAGGAAAAGGTTATAATTTCCGTCTCCTCCGACAGATAAAGATCCTCTGACGGTAACATCAGCATTCAGGAGAAGGATGTTATTGTCAAATTCACCGTAAATAAGAGCTTCTGTACTGTCTGCTGGAGTATTTTCAATATACAACCTGTTGGAACCGGATTCATCGGCGCCAGCCAGTCTTCCAATGAAAATATTATCCGATCCTGTTGCATTAAGGCCGGCCGCTTCCCCGATATAAACGTTTGACATGCCGGATTCATTGGTTGCTCCGGAATTGTAACCCAGCATAACATTGTATGACCCTGTATTATTTGCACCGCCGCTAAATCCTCCAAGAAATGTATTAAAACTGCCCTCGGTATTATTGCGCCCGCTTTCCTGTCCGATGAAGGTATTATCCGAACCGGTGGTATTTTCAAACCCGGTATAGTTGCCTAAATACACACTCAACTGCCCCCCGGTGTTTTTCATACCACTATTCCTTCCAATGAATATATTTGAAGAAGTGGTATCGCTGTAGACTCCTGCCCACTGGCCAATGTAAATGTTATCCGAACCGATGGTATTTGTCCATCCTGCACTTCGTCCGATAAATATATTCGAATGTCCTGTAGTATTGGAAACACCCGTAGCTCTCCCCAGGAATACATTGGATTCTCCTTCCGTATTGCTCCAGCCCGAATAGGTTCCGAGAAAAACATTTCTGTGCCCGGTCGTATTACTGATACCGGCTTCTTCCCCGATAAATACATTGGAACTTCCCTCCGTATTGTTTTTCCCTGAATTCACCCCCATGAATACATTATACGTACCAATTGTATTGTTTGCACCGGATGAATCACCAATAAACACATTTTCAATACCATCCGTATTGGCATAACCTGCATAATTCCCAATGAATATATTTGAATGTGCATTTCCGTTGTTGTATCCACTGTATTCCCCCAGGAAGATATTATCACTACCCTCATAATTGTATTTACCACTGGATGTTCCCAGGAAGATATTCTTGTTTCCCATGGTATTGGATTTTCCGGCTTCCTGGCCGATAAATACATTGGAGCTCCCTTCGAGGTTGTTTCTTCCGGTGTTTATACCCATGAAAACATTATAAATACCGGTTGTATTACTTGCGCCGGATGAATCACCGATGAAAACATTTTCGTACCCGGAATGGTTTTCAAAACCTGAGTAATTTCCGATAAAAATATTGGAATTTGCAGTATCGTTATTATACCCGCTGAATTGCCCGAGGAAAATATTATCACTTCCGGTGGTATTATACCTCCCGGAATATGAACCTATAAACACATTATTAGTTCCGGTAGTATTGAATCCTCCGGCCCAGTTACCCATAAAAATATTGAATTGCCCTTCCGTGTTATACAACCCGGAGGCAACCCCTACAAAAATATTTCGGTGTCCGGTTGTATTTTCATTTCCCGCCCAATGGCCGATTGCCACGTTCTGGTAGCCGGTTGTATTTTTCTGACCGGTATTGTTTCCAAGGAATACATTATATCTTCCGGAAGAATTATCATAACCTGCGGAATCACCGATAAAAATATTACTGAATCCGTTCGTGTTGGAATATCCTGATCCATATCCGAAAAAGATGTTCTGGTTCCCGGTTGTATTTGAATACCCTGCATTATAGCCCAGGAAGGTATTGTACAGTCCGTCCGTATTACTTGCCCCTGCTTCATGACCGATAAAATAGTTTTCTTTTGTAAGGTGCAGCAAGCTGGCAGCCGTACTTTTGCCTGGCGTAAAACCGCCCACGGCAAAACCCCCTTTCGTACCTTTGGTAATAGTTTCATCGACATAGATTCGAACACTATCCGGAGTAATCCTTAAATATTCCTGTCCCGGACCTTTGGCCGGGGTAAATCCTCCGACGGCAAATCCGCCCTTGGTACCCTTCATTTCAGCCTCATTAACAAATACCCTCACGCTGTCCGGGTATACCGCAAACACAGTCTGACCATCGTTTCGTTTCACTTCAAACAATGCAGTTTCAGGATCGGACAGGGGATCCTCCGTAATACCCAGCCTGGTCATGGGAGTATCCACGACAGCGGCATGAAGGGCATAGGGAACTGATAGCAGCCGGGACGTTCCCATTACACTATAACTGCTTCCACCGGCAGGATCCAGTTCCACCTTGAGAAAATAGCTGTCCCCTCCCCAGTCGATGGACGAAAAATCGCCTGATTCAGTCGTTCCATTTCCAATCTCAAGGATTACAAGTCCGAAATCATTGGTCGTGATCGAATGAGTTTCCCTATAAATTTCTGTTCCATCCATATTCCCCTGCAGGATGCTTATCCTGAAGCTGACGTTCGTTCCCGCCAAAGGTTCATTATTATCACCCCTTATCACAGCCTGGTAATTAAATGTTTCGGGTGTCTGGCCCGCGGTCTGCATATCGAATATGCAGAATCCTATCAGGCTCATGGCAATTAAAGACATGAACTTTTTCATAATGATATGTTTTGTGGTTTCGGTACTGTCTGCTTTATGCAGGAAATAAATATAAGAATAAAATCAATTTTTGCAAGAAATCGTAATGAAAGAATTCTGCAATAGCCTGTACGAGGTTAAGATAACAACCATAAACCCAGGATGACCTTTCGGAATAAGAATCATTTAAAATGTGGCCAGTTACCTGGCTACAGGAAATAAGACTTCATGTAAAACTTATAGTCAGGCAGGTAAAAGAAGCCATCCGGAATCAAACCGATCCCTGATCACACGATCCCGGAATTTTACCATAAGGAAGATTCTTTATTTTGAAGGATGAATCAAAGAGAAATGAAATAAATTGGTATTGAACCCAAATCAAGTTCTGGACTTTTATTTCCGTAGCAAGTCTCGGGAAACCAGCCTTCCGGCTGGCAGGCAGGGAGGATTAAAATCCCATTTTACTGAGGTAATCGTGGCTGATTTTAACACTTTCAAGGCAGGGATGGTTCCTGCAACTATCCTGCTCCACAAAATAGTATTTCATTCCGGACAGAGTAAAGAATAAGACCGATCTGCTGTTCAATATTTGACATGGCATGCAGCGGTGATACCATTGATGCTGCTGCTATGGCAGAAGTTGCCTTAATAAAATCTCTTCTTGTTTATATGGTTACCGTAAAGTAGTTTGTAACTAAACAATTTTTCGTTTTTCAGGATCCCAGAAAACCTTACGGTTTTCAAGGTATGCTTTGGTTCCCATATGTGCTGTGATTGCTTCTTCGAATCCCTGGTCTATGTTACATGAAGTTTGTCCGCCTGTACGGATTGCTTCGAGCCATTCTTTAATATGAAGATGGGTTGTATCCACTCTTCTGCCCATCCTGTAGGTATACATTAAACCTCTCCCGGCAAAGTATTGTTCTGTTGCCGAGGTAATGGCATCCACATTCTTTCTTCCCGGGATATAGGAATAGAGGGGAAGTGTTGGATCGATAATCTTCTTTTCCAGTTTATCCTTGTAACGTGTCGATTCCCTGTCGACCAGAATGGACAGTTCATTTCCCACTTCCATTGAAGCATCATGTCCCATGATCACCTTTCCCCTGGATCTGTTGCTTGCCAATGTTGCACTGTAAATCATAGTAAGATCTTTTTCAGGAAATTCGAAAACCGTATGTAACACATCGGGCACGGTTCTTCCATCTTTGAAATAGTATATTCCTCCGGAAGAAACGGCCGAATTCGGTATTCCTAGGTCTATGATCTGGTTCATGGCATCGTATTCATGAGTTAAAAGATCTCCGGAAAGGCCCGTACTGTAATCCCACCAGCACCTCCATCTGAAAAAACGTTCAAGGCTGAATTCATGTCTTGGAGCGGGTCCGATAAACTGTTCCCAGTCGATGGTCTGCATGTTGGCATCCGGATGGATCGGATAGACCCATGCCCCATTGGGGTCATTCCGGTTCGTCGTAACCTCGATAAGTGTTATCTTTCCCAGGACGTTTTTTCGGATCGCCTCTTTTGCCTTGATATAACTTTCCGTTTGGCGTCCCTGATGTCCGAGTTGGAATACGATATTGTTTTTCTTTACCGCTTCCAGAACGCGGATTGTCTCATCTACGGTTTTGGTGAGCGGTTTTTCACAATAGACATGTTTTCCGGCATTGGCAGCATCTATGGTCATCTGTGCATGCCAGTGGTCGGGAGATGCAATGATAACGGCATCAATATCGTCTGCCTCAATCAATTCCTTATATGTCCTGTATCTTTTTGGCAACCGCCCCAATTTCCCGTCGCTTCCCGTTCTGTTGATATTTGCTGCGGCCTCCCTCGCCATTTCGCCATATGTGTCAAAAATATCGCATACACCACTGATCTCAATATTCAAATCTTCCTGCTCCAGAAATTCCTGATAGCGTTTGTTTGCCTGATTTTCCAATGCATCCGCTTTATATTCATCGATTATCGCAGGGTGCAGAAAACCGGCCGCTCCTGCCAGCTGTTTTCCCCGGATGCCATATCCAATCAGACCAAGCCGTATCCGTTTCCCGTCGGATTTCACGGGCTCGATAACTGGGGATTCAGAGCTTAAATCCAGTTCATCCAGAATGGTATTTTTAAGGAGCCTGTCATATCTCCGTTTTCTATAAAGGCTGTATGCAAAAGCACCCAGTACCGGGACAGTTGCAAGTCCTTTCAAAACATCCCTTCTTCTTATAGGTCCGTGATGTTTCTCCGGTATATTTTCCGGGGTTTTTTCCTTGTCTTTATTTTCTTCACTCATAATATTTGTGTAATAAGAACTTTTAAAGTAATTAACGTGTCCTGTATTGTTTGTTAACGGGTTTCAACCCTTGGACAAACCGGTCCAGCCCTATAATATGTCCTGTGGGAAAAACCACCAGGATGGCCAGTGCAAAAAATTCAATCAGGTTTTTATTGACAATGAGATAGCTCCCCTCACCCGGCACAGCAAATGTAAGTCCGACAAACGGAGGGTGTGACAGGTAATAAAAAGCGAGTAGCACCATCCCTGCTATAGCTGAGATTCTTGTGAAAGATCCTAATATCAATCCTGCTCCAATCAGGATCAGTCCCCATATATTCAGGAAATCCACCACATTTAGAATACCTGAATTATTGGCCAAACCATAAAAAAATCCCGACAAAAATCCTTTGGAATCAAGTAAAAATCCGATAGCAGACCAGTCAGGATTTGATAGTTTCGCAATCCCCTCATAGAGAAAATGCCATCCAATAGTTATACGTAACAGTACCAACCAAGACAATTGCCATTTGGTATACTGAATAATAGGATTCTCAAACCGATCTGATTTCATTTCTTTAAAATTTCAGTAATTGTGCACCTGTAATTATTTCTATTTAATCAATCTTTGTCAGCAACAAGGAATTAAACAACAGTTTGAATGTACACTGTGTGGATGCCCTGAATTGTGGATTGAAGCCAAACAAAACCAGTTGTCCTTTACCTTTCTTAAGCCAGATCATAGCTGTTTTATTGCCCAGTGTTTCTTCTTTCTCGCTGTATCCACTCATAAGAATATTTTTCTCAGGAAATTTGGCAATCACCCTCCTGTCCAT
>CP070687.1:2035616-2039201 GCA_020353115.1 Bacteroidales bacterium | reverse complement strand
GTCCACCCGGTATAATTCCAGTTGAATTATTCTCCTACCTGTTAATTTGATAATTGCCATTCTCGTCAACTACTATATCCTTTTTCGTCAGGACTTTTTCATTATTCATTAATTCCTTTGTTATTTCTGGTCCTTCACCCCATAACACCAGGTTTCCCCATGGCATATACCACGTCCAGTTATTTTGAGTTTCCAGCAGTTTAGTGTCAGGTGGAGGTGCTACCTCACCAAGTGCTATGGGTTTCCCATTGGCAAGCTTAAGCAAATCATCATGATGGGACTGTTTCCAATCGCCCCGGTAGACATCGGCAGCCAAAACATCAACATATTCATGACCGGGCCAGAATTCTTCATAGGCAAATGCCTCGTCACCGGGGATATCTCTGGGTGCGTTGGTATTCCATACCCAGATCAGGTTGTCAAGTTTGTGGTGATTTACATAATAGTCATACATCATAATCCAGAGTTTCTTAAATCCGTTTTCACCCTTTTTGTTGCACCACCAGAACCATACACCATTCATTTCATGATACGGACGCCATAGTACGGGAACCTTAGCATCCTTAAGCTGGTTCAAATAACGGGCAATGGTGTCTGCCTGCTGTTTCCAGGCATTGTTTAATGTTGTACCTTCTGTTGTAAGCTCATCCCATTCTTCCTGGGATGGACGGTTTTCCATTGTCCATATCCTGTTGCCGTCACAACAATCTCCCAGGCCCGGCGGACAGGCATGCCACATGAGTGTAATGATGAAACCCTCTTTGTGTTTTTCGATGGCATGCAGTACCATTTTCTGCCGCGCCTCGTGAGGTTTCAGGCTGGTAAAACTTACTTTCCGGGACTGTACATCCTCAAAAGAAGTAACACTTCCGGGATCGGATAAATTTAACGGGCCACAATGCTGAAACCTGTCCGGTTCATCTCCTTCATAACAGAAACTGAAATCGGATCCCCAAACAACCGGATATTTCCCGGTCATCTCATTAATCATTTCTGTATATTTTGATTCGGCAGCAATAAAATTATGTTGCCCTGACAGAATATATCTACCCTGGATTTCGTACAAAAAACGAAGCAGATTCTCGGCTTCTCTCGTTGCATTCGGATTAACCGTTATAAAATTCTCCCTTGTGCATGAAAAAAGAAGGATAATTAATGATAACAGAAAATAGAATTTGTTTTTCATTTCTCTCTCCCCGTTTTATTTTCAATATTATTAATGCATTTTTAACCATGAAGGTTGGAGATCATGTGCTGTGTTATTTGTAATATTTCTTATCGAAGAACCATCCGCATTCATAATGTAGATATCAGAATCCCCATCCAAATAGGACGTAAAGACTATTTCAGAACCATCCGGTGACCATGATGGTTCCCAATCACCCACGGTATTATAAGTTAATCGTTTCTGATTTGAGCCATCTATATTCATTATATAGATTTCATAATTCCCATCTCTATCCGACATAAATGCTACTTGTTCTCCATCAGGAGAAATCTCAGGATGCCAGTCTTCAGCATTATTATTGGTCAATTGATGTATGTTATTACCGTCGATATCTGCTATGCATATCTCACTGTATTTATATTGCGAGTGAAAGAGTATTTTTCCATCAGGCGTAAAACAGGGACCGCCACCTTTCAGGGTTTTAATTTGTCTCAGTTCACTGCCATCTGAATTCATAATCCAGATTTCGAGTGTGTCATTGTATTCCCGTGCAAAAACAATTTTCGTTCCATCCGGTGACCATGTCGGTGAATTGTCCCACTTATTTTCTGCAAAAGTTAATCTCTTCCTGTTTGTACCATCAATATTCATCGTATGAATGGACCATGTTTCTGTACCATGATAAGCATAAAATGCGATGTATTTCCCGTCAGGCGACCATGCAGGATAGCCATCCCGATCAGGATAACTGGTAATTTTAATCCTTGATTTACCATACGAGTCGGTAAGATATATCTCCGGATTTCCTGATTCATCTGATGAATATGCAATAGAACAGGTTGTTGAACTTAACCTTTCATTACAAGAAATCACAATTATTAAGAACACGAATGATATTGAAAAGAAATATAATTTCATTTTTACAGTTCCTTCAGAATGAATATTCCCTGCCTTTGAATCGAGACCCGAAATACCTGTAAAACCAACCATGTCATAAATAATATTTTCATATTTCCGGAAACAATATTCCTGTTCAGTATTGCTCCTCAAAGGAGGTATTCCTTCAAAACAGACAGTCCTTGTGCAGCCTGTTGCCCATTAAACTTTTTTGAACAGCTTAACTGATAAACAATTACAAGGTACATGATTTACATAAATGCTACAAAACATTGCCTGAAAAATTTCATACTGGTTTTTACAGTCTTTCAGTTTTTTCGTTGCAGAGGCAATATATTAAATAAAAGCATTTGGTTCGGAAACTTAAAAGCAAGATTATTAGGATACTCTAACAGTTCAACTTGGACTTGTTGAAGGAATATCCTAATTTTAATCAAGTCAAAAACACCCGCTAAACCTTACAGAGTAGATTTAACGAATCCATTTCTGCCAGATGGATATACATCTTCATCAAACGGTAAATTATTAAGTAACTCACCTGATATGCAGAAAGAAAAGAACAAAAATTGAACGATGGAAAAAAAGATTTATGAAAAGAAGAAAATACCCGGACTTTTTTATGCTTTTACTGATAATGGCGTTGAACTGCCGGTCCTTGATATAACCCATCCACTTTTTATCGAGAGTATAAATGAACAGAAGCTTGGTAAAATGCTAAAAGAGATTGAAAAGAAAGGAGATGAAAGAGCAGAAAGTTTTGATAGAATGCCTGCTTTTTTAAAGAACTTTCTTGCAAAACGATCTTATATAATGGCAGGGTTTTTATTAAAAGATACGGATGGTACCTTTCTTAGTGGAATGAGTACGTTAATAATGAAATTAGGACCAGGGCTAATTGGAAGTGGAAGGAAAAAATTCTTTGACCGGCTGGGATCTAAAAGCTGTGGTGCGGTTATGTTAAGAATGAGGGTTAGAGATATATGCAAACTTCAAACTGAAATATTGATACCACAACTTATGAAGGAAAAAGGAACTAATCTCTGTTTTGTTAATATTGCCGGCGGTACTGCAAGCGATAGCATTAACACCCTTATTAACATACATAAAAAAGATTCTTCACTATTAAGAGACAGATGTATTGAGATAAATGTACTTGACGTGGAAGAATTTGGTTCTAATTTCGCAAATCGCTGTATAGAATCACTGAAAGCCGAAGGAGGCTATTTCCATGATTTGGATATTTCCTTTCGGTATATAAACTACAATTGGAATAATACTGAACAACTAATTGAATTATTGTCAGGCCGGGGAGGATGGTCAGTGATATGCTCTTCGGAAGGAGGATTATTCGAATACGCTTCAGATGAAGAAATTACTCAGAATCTGAATATACTTTACGATTATACACACAGTGACATGAGAATTGCCGGGTCTCTTATTCGTGATCCAAATACTGTTGATCCGGGAATCCTTTCTGCAATGAAAATTACAAAAGTCAAAGCCAGATTACTGGGATTAGA
>CP070687.1:2032535-2035516 GCA_020353115.1 Bacteroidales bacterium | reverse complement strand
GAAAGTGAAAGGCAGTGTATTGGTTTGCTAATGGATCTGTTGATATTAACTTAACGGTTAACATTATGAAAAGAACCGGTATATTATTTTTCATGGTTTTAACACTCTCATGCACAACCGAAAGAAATATTGATTTTGTTAATCCATTCATAGGTACCGGAGGACATGGGCATACCTATCCGGGACCAAGTATGCCTTTTGGTATGATCCAGCTGGGTCCGGATACCCGTCTGTCAGGTTGGGACGGATGTTCAGGATACCATTTTACCGATTCGGTTGTCTACGGTTTCAGCCATACCCATCTCAGCGGGACAGGGATTTCGGATTATGGTGATATCCTGTTTATGCCAACGACAGGAGACATTTACTTCAGCAGGGGTGATGAATTCAATACACAATCAGGATACTGTTCCCAGTTCAGGAAATCGAAAGAACAGGCTTCACCCGGTTTTTATTCACTCCTCCTGGATGATTATAATATTCTGGTCGAACTTACGGTAACGGAAAGATCCGGATACCACAGATATACATTCCCGGAAAGTGAAAATTCCCATATAATTATCGACCTGGAGCACAGGGATCCGGTGATCGAATCAAGGCTTGAAATTACCAGTAATACGGAAATAACAGGCTACAGGCGTTCGAGCCAGTGGGCAAGAGACCAGAGAATATATTTCTATGCGGTAATGTCAAAACCCTTTGAATCGTACTTAGTTATGGAAAATGACACCCTTGCCGGGGATTCGGAAACAGGTGCCGGAACAGATGTAAAAGCTGCATTGAACTTCTCTACATCAGAAAATGAACAGATAACGGTTAAAATCGGGATTTCGGCGGTAAACGCCGCAGGAGCAAAAAATAATCTGACAACAGAGATCGGTGATCGTACTTTTGATGAGATTAGAACGGAGGCAGAAGATACCTGGAAGTCTCAGCTGGGAAAGATCCTTATAAGAGGGGGAACCCGGGAGAAAAAGGAAATCTTTTATACGGCATTTTATCATGCTTCCCTGAATCCAAACCTCTATATGGATGCAGACCGGTTGTACCGGGGCAGGGATATGAAGATACATGAAGCAGAATCTTTTGATTATTATACCCTCTTTTCCCTATGGGATACCTTCAGGGGAGCACATCCTTTGTTCACGATCATCGAACCGGATCGAACCGTTGATTTTATTAAAACTTTCCTCGTACAGTATGATCAGGGAGGACTATTACCCGTCTGGGAACTTTCAGCCAATGAAACAATGACCATGATCGGATACCACTCGGTGCCGGTGATCGTGGATGCCTATATTAAGGGTATCCGTGATTTCGATATTGAGAAAGCCTTCGAAGCGATGAAAAACAGCGCGGAGCTCAATCATTACGGGTTAAAAGCCTACAGGAAATTTGGATTTATTCCGGTCAGTGAGGAATCGGAATCCGTATCCAAAACCCTGGAATATGCCTACGATGACTGGTGTATTGCACAAATGGCGAAAAAACTTGGAAAAGAAGAAGATTATGAATGCTATATAAAAAGAGCTCAATCCTTTAAGAATATTTTTGATCCCACAACCGGATTTATGAGGGGAAGGATAAACGGCGGCTGGTTCACTCCTTTTGATCCCAGAGAGGTAAACTTCAATTATACGGAAGCCAATTCATGGCAGTATAGTTTCTTCGTCCCGCAAGATATAACCGGCCTGATGAAAATTATGGGAGGCAGCAGAGAATTTGTGGAAAAACTCGATCAATTATTCTCTGAAAACAGCGAAACTACAGGAAGAGACCAGGCGGATATAACCGGCCTTATCGGACAATATGCACATGGTAATGAACCAAGTCATCATATGGCATACCTTTATAACTTTGCCGGAAAACCAGCCAGGACACAGGAAATCGTATCTCAAATTACCAGAGAGCTATATACAGCTGATCCGGACGGACTGTGCGGGAACGAGGATGCAGGCCAGATGTCAGCATGGTACCTCCTCAGTGCAATGGGATTCTATCCCGTTACTCCCGGAACGGATTATTATATCATTGGTACACCGGCTTTTAAAAAAACCCGAATTAAACTGCCTGACGGAAAACTTTTCAGGATTGTGACTGAAAATCTCTCGGAAAAAAATATTTATGTTCAATCAGCAAAGCTGAATGGAAAAGAATATACGAGATCATTCATCAGGCATGAAGATATTGTTAGTGGTGGAGAATTGATTCTTAAGATGGGTCTGGATCCGGACTCAAATTGGGGAACCGGTGAGGAAGACATTCCTGTAACAGAAATTTCGGATCATCTGATCCAGCCTGCACCATTTGTTGTCCGGGGTGACAGAACCTTCTTCGATTCAACTGTAGTTGTGCTCGGAGCAACGGATGGAGCTGAAATATACTATACACTGGATGGATCGGAACCCTCCGGGAACTCGGATATTTTCCGAATTCCTATTGTAATTGAAGAAACAACCATACTCAAAGCATTTGCACAAATTCAGGGCAGACCGACTAGTGTTACCATTACCGCGGAATTCAGAAGAATGCCTCCGGGAAGAAGTATTCGGTTATTATCGGATTATGCACCACAATATTCTGCCGGTGGAGAAATGGCACTGATCGATTTTATCCGGGGCCCCGGGAACTTCAGAACAGGTGCGTGGCAGGGCTATGAGGGGCAAGACCTTGTAGCGGTCGTGGATCTGGGTAAACCATCACCGATAAATACAATTTCTGTTGGATTCCTGCAGGATGCCGGT
The DNA here is from genome assembly GCA_020353115.1 of Bacteroidales bacterium. GTDB lineage: Bacteria > Bacteroidota > Bacteroidia > Bacteroidales > VadinHA17. Next base: position 2,032,772 of record CP070687.1, on the reverse strand, counting down.
TCCTGGATCTTTATGCCTGAGTATGTCGAATTTCTTATTTCGGATGATGGAGAGACTTTTATACCGGTGGGCAGAGTGAGAAATGATATCAGCCAGAAAGACAACAGGATCCTGATTAAGGAATTCGGCATCAATGTTTACCCCAAGAAAGTGCGATATGTGAAAGTAGTTGCCGGATCGATTATTAACTGCCCTGACTGGCATAAAGGGGCAGGAGGGAAGGCCTGGCTGTTTGCG
>CP070687.1:2026358-2032435 GCA_020353115.1 Bacteroidales bacterium | reverse complement strand
CTCTATCTTTAGTTTCAAATCAGGATATGTCTGCCTAACACCTCTGATATGTTCCATGGCGCCCTGAATTCCTAATTCGTATCTTTTACCTTCATGTATTTCAACATAATCGGGTGAAACAAATTTTTCTATCTCTTCCGTGTTGCCTGTGTTGATAATTTCCTCAATATATTTCCGAATGACTGATTTGTTGTCCATAGCAATAACCCTTTAAAAGATGGTTTTAATGAGTGATATAGTAATAAACGATTGGTTGATAAAAGCATAAAATCAGCTGATGGATTGAGTTGCCAGCATACTTTGAGTCGTTGAACATCCTGAATCATTTTGGTTCACTCAATTAAAATTACGTTACTCGATCTACAATACTAAAAGAACCAACATAAAAGCAATTTCATTACCATGTTCGTTATCCTTCATGCACAAATAAACTGCGATTACTCATTCGAATTGAGACATCGTTTGCTTATCTTTTCTTAAAATAAAGTAATCAGAATCCCATACTGCTTTACGTTATTCCAATTTTACCATCTATGCCTTTGTTATCACTCCTATCCTTCCTGCAAGGTTTTATATCGCATCTCCTCACAGGTTTAGGATGTTATCATTGCCCCAAATTCCGGAAGGATCTATGACAAGTCAATTAATTCATTCCCATTTCAGGGCAACAAGAATAAGGAATGGAGGTTTATCAGGATGTGACTGCTTTTATTTAAATTTTGTATTTATCTTTGCCATTTACCGGCGAATTCCACATCGGATGAACAAGGAAAATAAAGAACATATTAAGCCTTACGGGAAAAAACAGCCTCAATTTGACAGGCGTTACCTGGAAATGGCCAGGATATGGGGAGAAAATTCCTATTGCAAAAGGAAAAAAGTTGGAGCCTTGATTGTGCGTAACAAAATGATCATTTCAGACGGCTACAACGGAACACCTTCGGGATTTGAGAATATTTGTGAAGACGAAAAGAATCGAACGAAACCTTACGTTTTGCATGCCGAAGCAAACGCCATTACCAAAGTAGCAAAATCAAACAATTCAAGTGAAGATGCTACACTGTATATCACCACATCACCATGTATGGAATGTGCAAAACTGATCATTCAATCCGGTATCAAACGAGTCGTATTTTCAGAAAAATACCGTAATAATGAGGGATTGAAACTTCTGGAAAGGGCCAGGATTGAATTGGTACACCTTGACATTTAAGTTACATTATATGAAATACGAAAACAAAAAATCCGCAGTTTACCTACCTATCCTTCTTGCCATTGTTCTGGTAGGCGGGATATTGATCGGATTGCAGCTTCATAAAACTGGTAATAACCAATCTTTCAATATATACCCCAAACCGGATAAGCTGAACGGTGTTGTAAACTTTATTGAATCGGAGTATGTCGATACGGTATCAAGATATGATCTGGTGGAAGTAGCGATCCCGGCTATGCTTAAAAGCCTTGATCCGCATTCCGTATATATCCCGGCGAAAGATTTGCAGCGAATAAATGAGCCGCTTGAAGGAAACTTCGAAGGAATCGGAGTTACTTTCAATATGCCTAACGATACGGTTGTTATCATGACAGTCGTATCCGGAGGACCTTCCGAACTATTGGGAATATTACCCGGTGACAGGATCATCATAATTAATGAAACATTAGTAGCCGGTGTTAAGATGACCGAAGAAGACATAATAAGCAGACTGAAAGGCCCCAGGGGTACCAAAGTTAACGTTGGTATTGAAAGGAAAGAATCCGATGAACTTCTGAACTTTGAAATCAAACGGGACAAGATTCCATTGATCAGTGTTGATGTCGCATATATGATGACAGATGAAATCGGATACCTCAAAATCAGTAAATTTTCCAGGACTACCTATCATGAATTTGTGGAAGCACTCACAAAACTGAAGGATCTCGGTTTGAAAAAACTGATCATCGATCTTCGAGGTAACGGTGGTGGTTACATGGATGCAGCTACCAATATTGCCGATCAGTTACTTGAAAAGGGAAAACTTATTGTATATACGGAAGGGAAAGCCCGCCCAAGAGACGAAATTTATGCAACGGAAAAAGGCCTTTTTAAAGAAGGAGATCTCCTGATTCTGCTGGACGAATGGTCTGCATCAGCCAGTGAGATCCTTGCGGGTGCCATTCAGGATAATGACCGGGGAACAATAATGGGACGCAGATCTTTTGGCAAAGGGCTGGTTCAGGAACCAATGATGCTCACTGACGGTTCTGCCATACGTCTTACTATTGCAAGATACTACACACCAACCGGAAGAAGTATACAGAAACCATATAATAACGGGAGGGAAGAATATTATAACGATTTGCATCAGCGGTATGTGAATGGTGAATTTGACATCGCTGACAGTATCCGTTTCCCTGACTCCCTGAAGTTTGTTACACCAGGAGGCAAGACGGTATTTGGGGGCGGAGGAATTATGCCCGATATTTTTGTTCCTCTTGATACAACCGGTATAACTCCTTACTTCAGAAAGATACGAAACAATGCACTTATATACCGCTTTTCGTTTGAGTATACAGACTTAAACCGTGATAAAATAAATCATTTCGACAATTATCACGAACTCATCTCCTATCTTGAGCAACAAAACCTTCTTGGAAAGTTTGTCCTGTATGCACGGGATAAGGGAATCCCGGAAGATCAGGAAGGTCTGAGAGAATCAGGTGATATCATTCATACACAGATTAAGGCCTATATTACGAGGAATATTTTTGATAACGATGGATTCTATCCGGTCTTTCACTCTATTGATCATACCATGAAAAAGGCTGTTACATTCCTCCAGAAGGGGTGATGCATTTATCCGTTTAAGACATCAGGAAAAATCATTCATCTTTTACGAAATCTGTCTAATTAGGAATATTTATGATTATTCATTCCCATCCAGGATTCAAAATATAAATTGCTGACTTTCAAAGTAACAATTACCATACATATGAGCGAAAACATTTCGGACCGGAATCATACCCTAATTCCCGGAACTAAAATTTTCGAAAGCTACCATCTTGATGTTTATAATAACGTATGATTCAATCTGTAACTGAAGAGAAGAAATCACTTAGTATTTTTAAACTTAATTCCTTTTCTTCCAGAAAGCCCTGGTGTCCTGAATGAACAAGAACCTCCAGTTTGCCATGAACAGGAAGAACAATCTTTTCAATCATAGCATCAAAGGGAATGTAATTATCCTTTTTCCCCAATATCCATAAGAAAGGGATCTTTGTTTTTTGCAGGAGCTCCTGTCGGTCAGGTCTTTTCATCATCCCGTTTAAAGCTGCTATGATCCCGTCATCCGGTGTATTTTCGGCAATGGTCAATGCACTATCAATTTCATTCCTGCATTTTTCCAGATTGTCACTGGCAAATGCTTTTGGAATGTTTGTATTAAAAATCAGATCTTTCCTACCCTCTCTGACAAATAAAATCTCCCTTCCCCGGTTGTTTTTTGTTTCCGGACCATCTGCCAGGGGATGGGAATGAAACAAAGAAAATGCGCTCAATCTTTCAGGATATTTCTCCAGGAATGCAAGAGATACGTATCCACCCATGGAATGACCGACAACGATACAGGATTCAACATTCAGATGATCCAGTACCGAAGCAACAGAATCTGCCATAAATTCCATGGTATGTACCTTTCCGGCAGTACCGGAATTTCCATGTCCAGGGAGGTCAATCACGATAACCTTAAAATGTCTGGATAGCGCTTCAGCTAATACGTTCCATATCCCGGAGGATTCGAGATAACCATGTAATAATACTACAGGAACTCCTTTACCTGTAACCCGGCAGAAAATTTCAATTTTCTCAAATTTTACTATCTTTTCCATTGTCGGTATCAATTTGCATAGAATTAATATAAATAGTATATAATATACAATTAAAAATTGGAAAACGGCTTCTAATCAAATACTTTTGGAGGCCTTAAGTATATATAGATATACATATTACCGAAAGTTAATTAAATATAAAATACCTATTACCATGAGACCTATTTTTGGTTCATCGCTAACTAAAAAGTTGGTAATGGCACTTGCAGGTCTGTTTCTTATATTATTTCTTCTTGTGCATCTTTCGATCAATTTGCTTATTCTATCAGACGATCCTGAAAGATACAACAGGGTTGCACATTTTATGGCTTCAAATCCAGTCATCAAGGTAATTGAAGTGGTACTAATGCTTAGCTTTCTAATACATTTTATATGGGGACTGGTACTCCAGATCCAGAACTGGATCGCCAGATCCTTCAGGTACAGGACGACACACTCCTCACAAACATCTTTTTTCTCCAAATACATGATATATACCGGTGTGATTATTTTGATTTTTCTTATCCTTCACTTCCTGAATTTCTTTTTTGTGAAATTAGGTCTTGTCGAAGGGGATCCTGAAAACTTTTATGGAATGGCATATGAGCTATTCAGGAACCCGATGTACACGATAATCTACCTGATCTGTTTTCTTATACTGGCTTTTCATCTGAATCATGCCTTTCAATCTGCCTTTCAAACCCTCGGACTTAATCATCCCACCTATACACCTGTAATCAAGGGACTTGGGCTATTATATTCCATTGTCGTACCTGCCGGGTTCAGCATCATTCCGATTGTTATTTGTTTTTTTAAATAATATTTGAATACCTAAAGAACATGATAAACCCAGATTCCAAAATACCAGAGGGGTCCTTAGAAGAGAAGTGGACCAGATATAAAGCGTCAGCAAAACTGGTAAATCCAGCCAATAAGAAAAAACTTGATGTTATCATAGTGGGAACGGGTTTAGCCGGAGCCGGTGCAGCATCTTCACTGGGTGAACTGGGATATCGTGTTAAGAATTTCTGCTACCAAGACACTCCCAGAAGAGCACATTCCGTAGCCGCACAAGGAGGTATTAATGCAGCAAAAAACTACCAGAATGACGGAGATAGCATCTACAGGTTATTCTATGATATGATTAAGGGAGGCGACTTCAGGGCACGAGAAGCAAATGTCTATCGTGCGGCAGAGGTGAGCAATGATGTTATTGATCACTTTACTGCACTGGGTGTTCCATTTGCCAGGGATTATGGAGGAAATCTGGACAACCGGTCTTTCGGTGGAGTTCAGGTTTCAAGGACATTTTATGCTAAAGGACAAACCGGACAGCAATGTCTGTTAGGGACATACTCATCACTAAACCGCCAGATTAATAAAGGAACCGTTACAATGTACCCCAGAAGGGAAATGCTGGAACTGGTGATTATTGACGGGAAAGCAAGAGGAATCATTACCCGCAACCTGGTCACCGGAGAAATCGAAAGGCATTCGGCACATGCCGTTGTTTTGGCTACAGGCGGATATGGTACGATCTATTACCTCTCAACCCTTGCGGTAAATTCAAATCCATCGGCAGCATGGAAGGCATACAAGAAAGGTGCCTTTTTTGCAAACCCAAGCTTTGTGCAAATCCATCCCACCAGTATTCCACAACTTAATGATTACCAGGCTAAACTCACATTAATGTCTGAGTCATTGAGAAACGATGGCCGCATTTGGGTACCTGTAAAAAAAGGGGATAACAGACATCCTAATCAGATCCCCGAGGAAGAGAGGGATTATTACCTTGAAAGACGGTATCCTTCATTCGGTAACCTTGTCCCCAGAGATGTTGCTTCACGGGCTGCTAAGGAACGGTGCGATGCTGGTTTTGGAGTCGGTAAAACCGGACTTGCCGTAAATCTTGATTTCAGAGACGCAATTAAAACCCAGGGCAAAAAGGCAATAGAAGCAAAATATGGAAATCTTTTTGAGATGTATAAGATTATAACTGGCATTGATCCATATGAAGAACCCATGCGTATTTATCCGGCAGGCCATTACACAATGGGAGGTTTGTGGGTTGACTATAATCTGATGACTACCACAACGGGTTTGTTTGCAATTGGTGAATCAAACTTTTCGGATCATGGAGCCAATCGTCTTGGTGCCAGTTCATTGATGCAGTCATCAGGAGACGGTTATTTTATACTTCCCTATACCCTCGGAAATTACCTTGCGGATGAAAT
>CP070687.1:2024363-2026258 GCA_020353115.1 Bacteroidales bacterium | reverse complement strand
CCGGAAAAAAACAACTATGTCTTTATGATGGAAGATATTGAAAGAGACTGGAATTTTTCCGGCTACAGAAACTATGTTTCTTATGCGAATATGAAACCGGGAACCTACTATTTCACCGTTAAATCCATAAACCCGGATAATAAATGGAGTTCCTCAGAGGCAAGGTTGAAAATCACCATCATACCTCCGTTTTGGAAAACATTGTGGTTTCTCACACTTGAAATATTAGCAGCCCTGGTTCTTATCGTTTACATCTACACCCTTCTTGTGAAGGTCAGAACAAATAGAATTCTTAAAATTCAGAACGAAAGGATTCGGTTGGCAAATATTAAGCTTGCTGAATCAGAGAAGGATTTAGTAGAACTTAATGCGACGAAAGATAAATTCTTTTCAATAATCTCACATGACCTGAAAAATCCATTCAGCAGTTTGCTTGCCATTAGTGACATACTATTAGAAAATTTCAAAATTTCCCCGGAGAAGGAGAACATTTCCGGAATACGCAAAATTCAGGAATCGGTTAAGCAAATCTATAATTTGCTGGAAAATCTTCTGACATGGTCCAGGGTACAGACCGGTCGTCTGGAATTTGAACCGGTTAATTTCAACCTGTCAAATGTGATACAGGAAAATTTGAACCTTCATCGGTTGGCCGCAGAAAAGAAAGGGATAATTCTCCTTTCAGACATACCTGATGATCTTATGGTTTATGGTGACCGGGAAATGATAAATGCCGTAATCCGGAATTTGATAAGTAATGCAGTAAAATATACCGGTAAAGGAGGGAAGATAAGATGTGAAGTGAAGACAAAGGGATCCTTTTACGAGGTTCTTGTCATCGATCAGGGTGTTGGTATATCTGAGGAAAACCTTCAAAGGCTGTTCAGAATCGATATGAAATTAAAAACCAGAGGGACTTCAGGTGAGAAAGGGACGGGATTAGGTCTTATCCTCTGCAAAGAATTTATTGAAAAGAACGGTGGTGAAATGATCGTTAAAAGCATCAGGGATAAGGGAAGTGAATTTGGTTTTTCTATTCCCAGGGCAAGGAAGTAATAACCCTATTCATTGTGTCCTTATATGAAACCGGTAATAAATAATACAAGTTTCGGATCCATCATAGTCGATGGAAAAACATATGACTATGATATCATAATTCGGTTAAATGGCCAGGTAGAGAAGAGAAAGAAAAAGTTGTCCAAAGCAGTTTATGGTACGTCTCATACGGTTTCCCTTGATGAGATAAAGCATATCTGGGAAAAAGGTACGGAAGGGATTATTGTCGGAACCGGGCAGTACGGAATACTGGAATTTTCAGAAGAGGCCAGGCAGTATCTTGATAGTAAAAATTGTATAGTGAGCGTATCCCCTACACCGGAAGCCTTCCGTATCTGGAATGATGAGCAGGGATCGTATATCGGATTATTCCATATTACCTGTTGAGAGCAAATTTCATCAGGTGCCGGTCCATTCAGCTACGGATATCCAGGCAGGAACTGCGGAAAAGGATTGCACTTTAATGCATCAGGTATCATGGAACTCATTGGGAAGTGGTATCAAAATTCGTCCCTGATCGCAGAAAAAAAATCCGGAATAATCAGGAATAATATATCCGGAAGAATGGTCTAACACTATGATACCATAAAAGTAACAGTCATGAGAATTAAACACGGAAAATCTTTACCGGTAAAATTACTGGTTTTAACAAGTATCATACTGAATCTTCCGGTATATTCCCAGACATTGGATAAAAACCCGGAACTTGACAGAAAAGTTGAAGCATTCCTTGAAAGCAATCAATACAGATGGCGTGATATGAATGTTCCCAGGTCCGATGGAAAAACCCTCCATGACCTGATAATCAAAAATAAGTATAAAAAGGCACTTGAGATTGG
>CP070687.1:2013537-2024263 GCA_020353115.1 Bacteroidales bacterium | reverse complement strand
AATCATGGATCCGGGTAACAGAATCATTGATTGGACAAGGAGGGTGTCAAGCCTGTTTTTCCTTTTTTTCGATTAATACAATGGCATAAGCCGCAAGGCCCTCTTCGTTGCCGATATATCCCAGCTTTTCAGATGTAGTCGCTTTAATCGATATTCTTTCGGATTCGATATCCATAACGGTTGCCAGGGTTTCCTTCATAACCGGTATCGAATCTTTAACCCTGGGATGCTCAAGGCAGATAGTGGAGTCGATATTAACAATAGAATAATTATTTTCGGTAAGCATCCTGACAGTCCGGTTAAGCAGGATCTTACTATCTATATTTTTGAATTCAGGTGAATTGTCAGGGAAATGGTATCCGATGTCATGGAGATTGGCAGCACCCAGAAGCGCATCACAAATTGCGTGAATTAATACATCTCCATCCGAATGGCCGACCGTTCCTTTATGATGGAGAATAACCACTCCTCCGAGATTCAGATCGTACCCTTTTTCAAGCCGGTGAATATCATATCCTATTCCGGTCCTGTAATTCATGAACTCTCCGTCCTGTTTAGTCTTTTGAAGGAATCAAAATCGAATCCTATGGTAAAACGCAGTGTCTTTGCCAGTGGATGGTTCTGGGTTGTGGGTATAAGGTAAGCGAAATCAAGTGAAAAAATATTCAATTTCAGTCCGACACCTACGGTGAAAAATTTCCTGTTGCCCTTGGTCTGATGTTCATGAAAATATCCGGCGCGTACAGCAAACTGGTTGGAATACCAGTATTCCATTCCGACGGAATAGGTAATTTCATGCAATTCTTCCTTGAATCCTCCCGGAGCATCATAAAAGGATTGCAACATACCAGTGGGAACCCCAACATCCGGATCTTTGCCATATTTTATATAGACACCGTCTATATCAACCGTATCTCCGTTAGGAAAAACTTCACCCACTTCATAATAGACCGGAGGTGTAGGCACCAGCAGTTTATTCAGGTCTAATGCCAATGCGAGCGAATTATACTGGTCTAACTCAATTTTCATAGCACCGCCCAACCTCAAATTTGTAGGGATAAAATCAGGATCTTCATTTTCCGTATACGTCATCTTTGTCCCTATATTGGAAATATTCAAACCCCATGATAGTTTAACATCCTTATTAAAAAGTTCAACATCATTCTCATAATAGGTGGAGACATCGGCTGCAATTGACATTCCCGGTTTGGTTTCTGCGCCACCCACACTCACTCCGCCGGTCAGGTTGGAATAAATATACCGGAATGCGATACCACCAGAAAAGTGGTCACCAAATATCCGGGAATATGCTGCATCGACAGAGAATTCATTGGGATTGAAATTCCGTGTTTCATTACCGAACATATCGGTGAAGGTAATATTCCCGAGTGAAAAATAGAGGAGAGATAAGCTTACAACCTGTCTGTCATCAAAACGGTAATATCCGGACAAGTAAGCAAGGTTGATGTCCGGTACAAGGTTTCTTAACCAGGGAGAATAGGATAAGCCGATACCACCGTCACCCTCTATAAATGCCATTTTTGCCGGATTCCAGTGCAAGGAATTAATATCCGGAGTCGTTGCAACACCTGCATCTCCCAATCCGCCTGCCCGGGAATCCGGAGCAATGGTCAGAAACGGTACAACGGACTGAATGGTGTTTATTTCCCCGGTTACCTCTCCAGTTGTTATTTGTGCAACGGCAACTATAGGTAAAAAGCTGGCAATCAGCACCAATAACAATATCTTAAATACATTCTTCATCTATGTTTCAAATTAGGCACAAATATAGGATAATTAATTTTTTCCAGGTTCTTGGTGATGAAATATTATTTTACAATAACCAGTTTTTGAAATGCTTCCATACGATTACCATTTGAAGAACGTACATCCACCCGGTAAACGTATATTCCGGATGCCAATTTATTTCCACCGTCATCACGGCCATCCCAATCTATCGGGCCAATCCGGTAACCGTCAGTATAGAAGGATTCACGAATTGTTTTCACATTTTGCCCCGACAGGTCGAAAATGCGGATTACAACTTCAAGCTCGCCATCGGTCTGGTTATGTTCGAATACAAACGACGTTCGTTCTGTAAAAGGATTCGGATAATTAAACAGGTCTTCAATAACCATATCCGTCGATTCGGCAACGATGAACTCAATCCTTGCCTCAGAGGAATTGTTCAGGACATCCCATACTTTCAGATTGATATGATGGTTTCCTTTACTCAGGTTGGTTAACTGGTATTCTATTTTCCCGCTTTGGTAGCTGTTCAGATCTGCTTCGTAATAATCGTTCAAAACGAGGATGTTTATGTAATCGTCATCAAGTATGGCGGTAATGTCATGTCCGATGCCATTTCCAACGGTATTAATCCCGTTTACGTCGCTGACCAGTGCAAGAATACGGGGATTTTCATCCGTGATCCCCCCTGAAATAAAATTCCGGTCATTCATAAAAAGTGAGATTTCGGGACCAGTATTATCGATAATCTGATCATCTGAAAAGCCACCGATTAAGATCTGATTATTAAAGCCATGAGCATCATTTGTGGAATCTTTTCCATAGTACGAGATCTTTCCAAAATCGATATTATAGGATATATCTTTAGGTATAACGAAGGAAAAGGTAAACCGGCCATTAATGATGCTGACCTGTCCCCTGTATAGTATATTCTTCTGTACCTTGAATGTCAGCAAAGGTGTCGGAACCGTATCGTTTGGATGAGGATCGTTTCCAAGCGTTGTTACCAGAACCGGTTTGTCATACACAGCCGGGAATAAGGTTCCTGAAAAACCGTTAAGGATGTTGCCTGTTTCATCCGCCACATGTCCCGAAATGGTTACTTTACTCAATGCTTTCAATGTATCATCAGCTGCCGCTAGGGTTTCACCGTTTATGGAATCGGTTATTACATTGAATCGGGGATAGGCCAGTTCCAGTGCAGGATCACCAAGTAAGGTAAAATTTCTTTTGTTGGTGCCGAAAACATCATTCTTTGACAGACGAATAATATCTCCCAGTCGAAGTTTGTTTCCATTCTCATCCCTCGTGAATGCATACTGGTAAAATTTCTGGTTCAGGACAAAATTGGATGAAGAATAAACCAGCCGAGTTGTGGTTAACAATGCTATTCCACCACCTCCCGGATGTAAAAGCACATATTCACCGGCAGAGTTCTTCTCCGTTATTTCACCGGCAACCGTTCTGTCGACATCATCAAAACGGCTGAACTCACAGGTAGCGGTAATAAACAACGGAAGTTTGTCGGAATTTGTCCAGGATAATATATCGTTTAAATTCAATATCCCTTCATGAGCCAGCCCTCTCTCGTTGCCATGCCCTAAATAATTGATTATCAATGTGCCGGAATGTATTCTGTCGTTTATCGCATTATTGACTTCCGGATACGCTTCTCCCCTGGATGTGGAAACCTGCGGGTAAGCATCAAGGTAAATTTTCTCAAGGTCAAAAGCGGGATATGTGCTCTCAATATCGGTTGCCAGGGCATCGGCTTGTGACATATGGATCGTTCCGTCGAAATCGTTCCCATCAAGATCGTCGCCGATAAAACTTATCGTGTTTCGCCAGCTACCCATAGCCTCCGGATCAAGGTATTTCATGACCTTGTTAATTATGGTTTCCGCTTCTTCGGTTGTTGTAACCGGGAATCTTCCTATTCCAATATCAACTTTTCCGGAACCGATCTCTTCTCCGTCATCGAGCAATCCGAAGAAATCATCGGTTACATATGATCTGACAGATGTTATTAAGTCGTTGTCACTAAATACCGACTGGTAGGTTAGAATCCGGTTAGTATTGTTTTCATGGTCAGACAGGTTATCGTAGGATCCGTCTCCAAATAAGAGCAAATATTCCGGCATCTCATCTTCATTTACTGCCCGGTCGTAAAACATTTTTACGAAATCACGGATTGCTGTAACATCGGGTGCACCAGAAGAGAATTCGTTGTATATCATTTCCGGTGTAACAACCTCTGTGGCAAGGTTATCCTTGCTTCTGTGAATATCGGCAAGCTGATTGGCCTGGCTGATAAAGTCGGAATGGCTGACGATAATCATATCAACCGGTCCGAGGCCGTGAAGATTCTGATTGGGAACAGGATTTTCACCCACCTCCGGGGTGAGAAACCCGGCATCATCAAAAGCAATAAATTCCCTCAGTGAATCTGTTTGAACCTTAAATTCTAATTGTCCCGATCCATAGGTTACCGGTATTTCTTTAATATCAGTTAAATCCGTTATGTCCCATATCCGTGTTACGGGTGTTGCACCGGATAGCTGGAAAAGGCTTATGTTACCGGTTCCAACCGATTCGATATCGCGGAAATGCATCTGTGTACCTTCCATTATCAGGTGACGTCGTACATTGAGGATCAGGTAATCCAGCCAGGTTTCAGCACCTGGATTGTTGAACTGGATTGAGATACTGATCTCCTCATTGGCGGGCAGGAAGCTGCTCAGATTGCTTCGGGCATTGGCAAACTGGTAAAGACCGGTTATTGCCGGCAAATCTCCGGTAACCAGGTTATTGCCATCTGCATATATTGTATATGTGGATGTGGTTGAGGACCGTGCCAGCAACCTGGATTTAAGTTTGGCCGGATTGGTGATATCAATATTCTGAAAACTGAAGGTAAAAATATTTTCACCTGTACTTACAATAGGTTCATACCACTCCCTGCCGGATTTGATCAGGTTTACAGCTTCAACTTCATGTATTTGGAAATCGTCGAAACAATCGACAACATGGTTTTCGGAATTGCCGATCTCTTCAGCAATATCAATGGTCTTTCCTGAACCGGCATCGGAAGTGATGAAATAAAATCCTGCCTCTGAATATAAATGTCTTCTGTAATTGAATTGTTGTTCACTTTCTTTATAGTACCAGTTTCCCGGTCCTTTCCCGTAAAACAGGATATAATCTCCCTGGTTAAAAACACCATCGCTTCCTTTTTCAAACAGGATGGCATTCTCTGTAAGATCATCGGGCCGGGGAATGGCTGAATTGAAAGGAAGCATAGCCCCTCCGTTTCCAAAAATCCTCGGGTTGGATGGATTCGCTAAACCCATGGAGACAAGGTCCGAGTATGAGAGTTTATAAATACCATCTTCAGGTATCCTGATTTTAACCCATATTCCACTGGCAAGAACGGATGATGAACTGTACTGGGTGGATACAACGGATGATCCTTTTGGGGCTACATTGGAATTATCAATCTGGTACGTGAAGTATACCAGTTTTTCAGGCACACCGGTTCCGGGATTTCGTCGTAACGGTATAAGGGTGAATTCTATAACCGGTTGTTTTCTTATATGTATAAGCTTTGAATCAATTGTTATTGTATCAGAGAGGGAGGCAATTAAATCAGCAGGAATCCCTTTCTGATCCTGTAATGGTTGAAATATGAAGTTCCCGATTTTAATTTCAGAACCGTCATGGATATCCGGACCCTTTACCGATTCATGGTATACGGGTACCAGGGTATCCGGGTAGATGTAGATTGCATGACTGAAATGAAGAAGAGTTTTGTTTACGGTGGATTCTTCTCTTTCCGGTCCTGAAAGGAATGTATCATCCGGCTTATCCCATTGGATCACCCTCGAAACGGATTTTACCTGGGCCGATAAGAATAAAACAGCATGCAATAAGCATATTACCAATCCCGTTATGAGATATCCCTTTCTCATTCTCTGTTTAAACCGTTGAAATGGTACAAATAAACAAAACTTTATGAAAAGTAAGTTTTATTGCCGGGGAAGAAATAATTTTGTTTATTAGACAATTAAACGTAATGTAATCCGCTTATATTGTAGGTTAAGGAAAACAAATGAAAATTGCAGCAGACATAGATAACAGGACAGGTTTGTCCGGATACAGGCCAAGACCGGGATATATCCTTTGCCTGGTCCTGCTTATCTGGTCCGGAAAGGCACAGAGCCAGGATCTTCAGTTTTCCCAGTTTTATCCCAACTCCCTCTATTTTAATCCCGCATTTGCCGGCTCATCAGGAAACATCAGGTTCACTCTTAACTACCGTGATCAGTGGCCTGAATTGAGTTCGGATTTTGTAACCTACAGCGCCTCCTATGATCAACCTTTGGAATTTGTGCATGGTGGTGTAGGAATTCATGTTTTTAATGATAACCTCGGGAGCGGAACCATACGAAAATATTCGGCTGCTTTTATATATTCATATCACCTCCGGGTGACAAGAGATCTATTTGTTTTTGCAGGGTTACAGGCATCCCTGAATCAGAACAGTTTAAATTCGGGAGATCTGGTTTTTGAAGACATGATCGATCCGTTCCGGGGAGTATCATATCCCACCCTCGAAACGATATCCGGGTATGGGAAAATATACCCTGATTTTGCCGTAGGTTTTCTTGGGATTTACAAGGAGTTATATGGGGGTATTGTAATACATCACCTGGCAAAGCCCGGAATTTCTGATAATCCGATTGAAGAGGCCCGGCTTCCCCGTAAATATTCGGTTCATGTAGCTAACAACTTTTACCTGACGGGCTCAGCGGACAGAGCGGGATCAGTTATTCTGACTCCCACCCTGCTTTACCAGCAACAGAATCATTATCAGAATTTAAACTATGGATTTATATTGTCAAGAGAGCCGGTTTCCCTTGGAGCATGGATCCGCCATGATCTGGCATTTTCATTCAGTACCGTTATTATCGGACTGGCTGCACATTACAGGGATGTGAGTTTGTCATACAGTTACGATATGATTGTAAGCGGAGCAGGAACCGGTATTCCCGGAACGGGTGCTCATGAAATCTCGTGTATAGTTGGTTTCGGAAATGTTGAAAAAAGTAATGTTGTCCGGGCAATAAAAACACCTAAAATTTAGTTATTTTGGGTAAAAAGTATTTTTTAAGTCATTTTTTATTATATTTGAAATTGTTACTAGCGTAAAAATCTAATAGTTATGAACTTAAAGTTTAAAAACTTAGCTGGAGTTTTGGCTGTATCGGTTTTTATAACTTCCTGCAGTTTGCTTGGAGGAAGAGGAGATAAAGATGTTTCCCAGGCAACAGGCTGGCGGTATAATGATCCCGATTACGGCGGATTTGAAGTGATTCATGATTTTGAACAACCAACAGGTCCTGGATTGGTTCTGATTGAAGGCGGAACCTTTACCATGGGCAGGGTTGAGCAGGATGTCACGTATGACTGGAATAATATTCCCCGCCGTGTAACGGTTTCCTCATTTTATATGGATGAATCAGAGATCAGAAATGTTGATTACCGTGAATACCTTTATTGGATTGAGAGAGTATTTATCAGCTACCCACAGGTGTATAGAAGAGCTTTGCCCGATACATTGGTATGGAGAAGCCCGCTAGCATATAATGAACCATACGTTGAGTATTATTTCCGTCATCCTTCATACAACGATTATCCCGTAGTCGGTGTAAACTGGTTGCAGGCAAACGATTACTGCATCTGGAGAACCGATCGGGTGAATGAAATGCTTCTAATAGAGGAAGGCATCCTGTCAATGGATCCAAACCAGGTTGATGAAAATAATTACAATACCGATGCATACCTCGTAGGACAGTATGAAGGTGTTGTAAACCAAAACCTGCCAAGCCTCGATCCAAACCAGGAGGAAAGAAGAGTAAGACTTGAGGATGGAATTTTATTACCCAAATATCGCCTCCCGACAGAAGCGGAATGGGAATTTGCCGCACTGGCATTAATCGGAAATACTTATGACGAAAGGATCTATGAAAGAAAATTATATCCCTGGAGTGGTCATAATGTCAGGAATCCGGAAAGAAGGCACCGTGGTAATATGATGGCGAATTTTACCAGGGGTAAAGGCGACCTGATGGGTGTTGCCGGGAATCTGAATGATAATGCAAGTATTTGTGCTCCGGTAAAATCATTCTGGCCAAACGATTACGGATTATACTGTATGGCAGGGAATGTGAACGAATGGGTACAGGATGTTTACAGACCTCTCTCCTATGAGGATATGGAATCGTTCAATCCTTACAGGGGTAATATTTTTACAGCTCTTGAAAGAGACCAGGAAGGAAATGTGGCTGAGAAAGACAGCCTCGGAAGACTTAGGTGGAGGGAAGTAACCGAAGTGGAATCAGCATCCAGATACAATTACCAGAAAGCAGATTACAGGAACTACAGGGATGGTGACCTGCAATCGAGACTGCAGGATGATATGACTAAGTGGGACAATCCCGATGATACCATCAGTACGGGCGGAATGTATGTCCAAAATCCCAATCCGGGAGCTAATGATTATATGAGTCTCATAAATGACAGGGCCAGGGTCTATAAGGGCGGATCGTGGAGAGACAGGGCTTACTGGTTAAGCCCGGCAACAAGAAGATACCTGGACCAGGAAAGCTCCAGACCTGACCTTGGTTTTCGATGCGCCATGATCCGGGTTGGAAGCCCCGCAGGATTTTAAAATATTTTAGAAATCAATAGCAAAACCTCATTTTTAAAATGAGGTTTTTTTTTCCCGAAAAACCAAATTACTCCGACTGTTTCAAAACAGAAAAACACCATTGATCAGAAATGCCGAATGAAACATGAATATTGTGGAAGATAACGGATTTCAGTTTGGAATTCTTCCCTTTTTGTATATATTTTCAAATTCAATGTGTTAAATTCAAGCCTGTATTCACCCTGCCCTGGCAAATGAGAATTGAAGATTTATACCGGATATTTACCGATTACCCTGTAATCTCGACAGATTCAAGAAAGGTCAGGGAAGGAGCAATCTTTTTTGCCTTAAAAGGTGAAAATTTCAATGGGAATGCGTTTGCACAGGAAGCACTTGGTAAAGGTTGCTCCTATTCAGTTATCGATGACGATTCATTCGATAAGGGTAACCGGTATATACTGGTTAACGATGTATTGGAAACACTCCAGGAGCTTGCCCGTATACACAGGACAAATCTAAATATTCCGGTGCTTGCAATAACGGGTTCGAATGGAAAAACCACTACCAAAGAACTGACGGACAGAGTACTCGGAAGAAAATATAAAGTCTTTGCTACGGAAGGAAACCTGAATAATCATATCGGTGTACCACTATCCGTTCTTGGCATAGCCGGGAAAACAGAGATTGCAATCATAGAAATCGGGGCCAATCATATTGGTGAAGTTGAGAAACTATGCAATATTGCCAGGCCAACTCACGGGCTGGTCACAAACATCGGGCTGGCCCATCTTGAAGGATTCGGTTCCCCGGGAAATGTGTTGAAGGCGAAATCTGAATTGTATGATTTTCTTGAAGACACAGGCGGAGTCATATTTTATAACGATAAAAACTACCAGCTTGCAGAAATGCTTGACCATAGAAAAGTCCGTATTATACCATACATGGACGATCAAATCTCTGGTTACCCTTACGATGATATTGAAAACACACTCTTCCTGAACCTGATTCTCCGTTTTCAAAACAATGAATACCCTGTCCGGACGAAACTGGCAGGTAACTACAATTTCGAGAATATAATGGCCGCAGCCAGGATTGGTGTTTATTTCGACATTGATCCCATGGAGATTGTCAAGGCTGTTGAAGCCTATCAGCCGGCCAACAACCGTTCTCAAATTATTCATACAGAAAGAAACACCTTGCTGCTTGATGCGTATAATGCCAATCCAACCAGTATGGACGCCGCAATAAAAGATTTTGTCGAATCACGGGGCAGGGATGTAACGCTAATACTTGGTGATATGCTGGAGTTGGGAACCGATGCTGAACGGGAACATGAGAAATTAATACATAACCTCGAAAAAATGGAAATTGAAAATGTAATACTGGTGGGATCGGTTTTTAGCAGGATTAACAAGAATCCTGCATATATGACGTTCGGGAATGTGGGTGAACTAATTGGCTGGTTGATAAGTTCACCGTTAAAAAACCGGGATATCCTGATCAAAGGTTCAAGGAAAATCGAACTGGAAAAAATCATCAACAATCTTTAAATTTTCATATGATTTGTTGCGAAAGTAATTGCGGGATACTCGTATTGAATTCAGGAGTTTATTTTAAATCATAACTTTGCAGGAAATAAAAGTATAGGAAGATGAGCAATAAAATGATGGATCCTATAGGTAAATTAATGGGATTGCGTTATAAATCCCATCCCTGGCATGGTGTTGAGATTGGTGCTGAAGCTCCGAAGGTGGTAACGTGCTTTATTGAAATGGTTCCGACAGACACGGTAAAATATGAGGCAGATAAAATATCCGGCTACCTGAGAATAGACCGTCCCCAAAAATATTCCAATATTGTGCCTGCTTTGTACGGATTTATACCACAGACCTATAGTGGTGAACGTGTTGCTGCATTCAGCATAGAAAAAACGAAAAACAAGAAGATCAGGGGAGACGGAGATCCGATAGACATCTGTATACTCACGGAGAAGGAAATCACTCACGGTGACATTCTTGTAGAAGCCAGGCCAATAGGGGGGTTCAGGATGATTGACGAGAACGAGGCTGATGATAAGATAATCGGCGTCCTTTATAATGACGCGGTTTATGGCGGGTATAAGGATATTAAGGATTGTCCTCCTGCAGTCATCACCAGATTGAAACACTATTTTCTGACATACAAAGACCTGCCAGGCAATATAAGGGATTGCGAGGTTACACATACCTATGGAATTAAAGAAGCCCATGAAGTAATAAAGAGGGCAAT
>CP070687.1:2009705-2013437 GCA_020353115.1 Bacteroidales bacterium | reverse complement strand
TCGAGTTGGCAGAATGGATGTATGCAGAAGAGTTTTTAAGTAATAATGTTGACCACGAGCATACAAGCCAGCTGAAGAAATGGATGATTGATTGTTCTTATTGGGCATTGAATGAATAGGCCTATAATTCTTTCCTCAACCGCGCTACCGGAATATTTAATTGTTCTCTGTATTTAGCAACCGTCCTGCGGGCAATCTTATATCCCTTTTCCTGGAGAATTTCAGCAAGCCGATCATCTGTCAGCGGTTTACGTTTTTCTTCATTTTCCACACATTCGGACAGGATCTTTTTTATTTCACGGGTGGAAACCTCTTCACCGGTATCGGTCTGCAATCCTTCAGAGAAGAAATACTTTAATGGAAAGATACCAAAATGTGTCTGGATATATTTGCTATTTGCCACTCTTGAGATAGTTGAAATATCCAGATTGGTGATTTCAGCAATATCTTTCAGGATCATTGGTTTCAGTTTGGTTTCATCCCCGTCAATGAAATATTCTTCCTGAAATGCTATAATTGCATTCATCGTAAGCAGAAGGGTATTTTGTCTTTGTTTGATTGCATCGATAAACCATTTTGCAGAATCCAGTTTCTGTTTAACAAAGGTTATGGCATCTTTCTGCTCTTTTGACTGACTGTTCTTATGGATATTATATGTTTCCAGCATATCGCTGTATGTACGGCTGATCCTTAATTCGGGAACATTCCTGGAGTTCAGGCTCAGTTCGAGGCTTTCATCCTTATTATCCAGAATAAAATCGGGGATAATATGCTGAATGGTTTTATTCAGGGGATCACTGTATGAACTCCCAGGTTTCGGATTAAGTTTCAGGATCTCCTCAATGGATTCTTTCAGTTCATCCTCGGAGATGTTCATTCTGGTAATGATCTTATCGTAGTGTTTTTTGGTAAATTCCAGGAAATAATATTTCAGAATGTATCGAGTCCGTTTTATGGCGGAATTTTCCATATTTTTTCTTTCAATTTGAAGCAGCAGACATTCCTGAAGATCTCTTGCACCGACTCCGGCCGGATCAAAATCCTGAATTATTTTCAGAATCTCATGTAACTCCTCTTCGGTTGTTGAAATGTTTTGAGAAAAAGCAAGATCATCCACAATATTTTCCAGTTTCCTTCGCAGGTATCCATCCTCATCAATGTTTCCGATAATATATTGAGCCAAGATTTCCTGTTCTTCCGTCAGGTTTCTTAAACCCATTTGGGTTTCAAGATTATCGTGGAATGAGGAACCGACAGAAAACGGAATTTCTGTCTTTTTTTCATCTGCGGAAATGTTTCCGGTGGAAAGTCTATAGGTGGGAATGTCCTCCTCGTTCAGGTAATCCGTCAGGGAAAACTCCTCATCTTCGCTATCGATGGTATCTTCAGTAACTTCTTCGTCCTCATTTAATTCAATCTCTTCCTCATTACCCTCCTCAAGGACAGGATTTTCCTCCAACTCCTTTTTGATTCTTTGTTCAAGCTGAATGGTTGGTATCTCCAGCAACTTGATCATTTGTATCTGTTGTGGAGAAAGTTTCTGTAATAACTTCTGCTGTAATTTCTGCTTTAACATTGTGAATCAAATAGGATTCCCTAAACCTTTTCTGTTCACCCGGCAATTTAAAGATTTATAATAAATTCTCAATAATCAAAAACTAAATCAATCGTTGTATTTTATAATAATAAATCCTCCTTACGGAAAAGGAAGGAATATTTTTCCTGTTAAAATTCGGCATTCTTTGGAGTTCGGGGAAATGGAATAACATCTCTGATATTGCTCATTCCTGTGATAAATAATATAAGCCGTTCAAATCCCAATCCAAAACCACTATGAGGGGCAGTCCCAAATCTTCTGGTTTCAAGGTACCACCATAAATCCTTTTCCGGAATTTTTTGTTCCCTGATTCTCTGGTATAACCTGTCATATCGTTCTTCACGCTGTGATCCTCCAATTATTTCACCAATTCTTGGGAACAAAACATCCATAGCCCGTACGGTTTTTCCGTCATTATTCTGATACATATAGAATGCCTTTATATCTTTCGGGTAATCGGTCAGGATGACCGGTCTTTTAAAATGCTTTTCAACGAGATATCTTTCATGTTCCGCCTGAAGATCAAGTCCCCATTCCACAGGGAATTCAAATTTTTGCCCTGAACCGGTTAATATTTCAATGGCCCCGGTATATCCCATCCTAACAAAATCATTTTCCAGTATATTTTTTAACCGTTCAATTAATTCTTTATCATACCTATTGTTAAGGAATTCCAAATCGGACGTGCAATTATCAAGGGCATAGCGGACAAGGAATTTTAAAAAATCTTCGGCCAGATCCATATTATCATCGATATCGTAAAATGCCATTTCAGGTTCGATCATCCAGAATTCGGCAAGATGTCTTGGTGTATTGGAATTCTCAGCTCGGAAAGTCGGGCCAAAGGTATAAATTTCAGCAAGAGCAAGAGCGCCTATTTCACCTTCCAACTGGCCGGATACGGTAAGATTGGTTTCTTTTCCGAAAAAATCTTTTTGATAGTCCACAGTTCCATCCTCTTTCAGGGGTGGATTTTTATCATCCAGAACGGTTACCCTGAACATCTCACCGGCACCTTCTGCATCCGAACCTGTAATAATAGGTGTATGAAGGTAGATGAATCCATGGTCGTTAAAATATTTATGGATGGCATATGACATAGCATGCCGTATGCGCAATACAGCTCCGAATGTATTGGTTCTTGGTCTCAAATGTGCTATCTCTCTCAGGAATTCAAGCGAATGTCCCTTTTTCTGTAACGGATATGAATCCGCATCCGCTGTTCCATACAATTCAATATCCATTGCCTGAATCTCAACACTTTGCTTTTGACCCGGTGATTCCACCAAAGTGCCTGTTACAGCAATACAAGAACCTGTTGTAACCTTTTTCAGAAGTTCCGGATTAAACCGTGAAACATCAATCACAATTTGAATATTATGAATTACCGAGCCATCATTCAGAGCTATAAAAGCAACTTTATTGCTGCCGCGTTTTGTCCTGACCCAGCCTTTAACATGAACCGTACTTCCGGAATCCAAAAATTCCAGGAGATCTTTAACCTTTGTTCTGGTCCTGATCATTATCAAGATATTAGTTGGGAAATATGTTGCAAAAATATAATTTTTAGTAATTAAAATGCGGATTAAATGCTAATTATAACAGGAGACACCGGCATTTGGCCTGAATTTTGTTATTTCTATCGTTCAATGCCATTTAAGGGGGAAAAACCAAGAGAAGGAATCATTCTCGTATTCTTTGGATATATTTTTAAAAATTAAAAGAAAGAAGTAATTTTACACGCGGAAATTTAAAATAATTGAGATGGACATCGATAGTAAATTGATTGTAATACCATGGGATTTTTCGAATGTAGCAGAAAATGCATTGTTTCATGGAAACAAAATCGCACGGATGGTAGACAACGAGATACGCTTGTTACATATTGTGGAAAAAGGGTTAAAACCGGAAAGGAAAGAAAACCTGAACAACCAGCTGAATGAAGTTGCGGAGAAGAATGAACGGATTTACAATGTTAAAACCGATACGTTTATAATGGAAGGCAGCATTTTTTCAGCCATTTCGAAATATGTTTCCGATATCAAGGCAAATCTGGTGCTCATGGGAACGCATGGAATGAAAGGAATGCAAAAGATCACCGGCAGCTGGGCTTTGAAAGTCATTGCCGGGTCAAA
>CP070687.1:1995838-2009605 GCA_020353115.1 Bacteroidales bacterium | reverse complement strand
CCTGGGAGGAAGCATCACGGACCAGACAAACGTTGCCTGTGCGGGTGAATCGACAGGAAGCGTTACGGTAGCCGGTTCGGGGGGAACACCTCCCTATGAATACAGCCTGGGCGGTGGAGCCTACCAGTCCTCCGGTACATTCAACAATCTGCCGGCCGGTAACGATACGGTGACGGTGCGGGATACAAACCTGTGCACCTTCGATGTGCCGTTAACGATAACAGAGCCCGCCACCGCCCTTGGAGGAAGCATCACGGACCAGACAAATGTTGCCTGTGCGGGTGAATCGACGGGTAGCGTTACAGTAGACGGCTCAGGGGGAACACCACCCTATGAATACAGCCTGGGAGGTGGAGCTTACCAGTCATCCGGCACCTTCGGCAGCCTGCCTGCCGGGAACGATACGGTAACAGTGCGGGATGCAATCCTTTGCACCTTCGATGTGCCGTTAACGATAACAGAACCCGCCACCGCCCTTGGAGGAAACATCACAGACCAGACAAACGTTGCCTGTACGGGTGAATCCACAGGGAGCGTTACGGTGGCCGGCTCGGGCGGAACGCCACCTTATGAATACAGCCTGGGCGGTGGAGCCTACCAATCATCCAGCACATTCAACAATCTGTCTGCCGGTAACGATACAGTAACGGTGCGGGATGTGAACTTATGCACTTTCGATATCCCGGTATCGATAATAGAACCTGCAACAGCCTTGGGAGGAAGCATCACAGACCAGACCGATTTAACCTGCTCCGGGGATTCCACGGGAAGTGTTACGGTGGCCGGTTCGGGGGGGACACCACCCTATGAATACAGCCTTGACGGGGGAGCCTACCAGTCGTCGGGGACCTTCGGCAGCCTGCCGGAAGGTACCTTTACTGTAACTGTGCGTGACGCCAACCTGTGTACATTCGATGTGCCCGTTACGATTACAGGCCCTGCCTCTGTCCTGACGGCAACCATTACCGGCCAGGTAAATGTTGCCTGTTACGGAAATGCAACAGGTAGTGTAACGGTTGCCGGATCGGATGGAGTTGAACCATACGAGTATAGCCTGGATGGCGGAGCCTACCAGTCGTCCGGAACATTCGGAAGCCTGACTGCAGGCACCTATACGGTAACGGTACGCGACGCAAACCTCTGTACATTTGATTTACCCGTTACCATCACACAGCCTGCAGGAGAATTGGAAGGTGCGATAACAGAACAACTCAATGCATGTTTCGGGACATCTTCGGGAAGCGTGACTGTCAACGGCATAAATGGAACACCTCCATACGAGTATAGTCTTGACGGAGGTCCTTTCCAGACGGGTGGAACATTCTCCGGACTGGCTCCCGATAGTTATACCATTACGGTGCGTGACGTAAACCTTTGCACTGCAATTGTCAATCTGGTTATTACTGAAGCAGGATCGGCCTTATCAGGAAGTATTACCGACATTACCGATGTTGCCTGTTTAGGGGAAGCAACAGGAAGTATTACCGTTGCCGGATCGGAAGGAACACCACCCTACGAGTATAGCCTGGATGGAGGGACATACCAGCCTTCGACAACCTTCAGCAACCTGTTTGCCGGCGATTACCTTGTAACAGTGCGGGATGCGAACCATTGCACATATGATATACCTGTTACCCTGACTGAACCTTTATCAGCTGTATCTGGCAGCATTGTTAACCAGATTGACATTTCCTGTTTTGGTGACGCAACGGGAGAAGTGACTCTGGCCGGATCGGGAGGTGTTCCTCCATATGAGTATAGCCTGGATGGCGGAACATACCAGGTATCCGGAATATTTACAGGTCTTGCCGGTAATGATTACATTGCGACAATCAGGGATTCAAACAAATGTACCGTTGACATACCATTCACTCTGGCTGAACCTGAACCAATCTCCATAAATCCTCAAATTACTTCAGCAACCTGCATAGGTGATGAAGATGGAAGCATTGTTCTTAATGTAACGGGAGGAACCTTGCCCTATACATTTTTATGGTCGAATTCGGCAGTGACGGAAAATCTGAACAATATTGACGGGGGAACATATATTGTTGAAATAATTGATGCAGCTTCCTGCACATTGATTGATACCGTTACTGTACCGTTTTCAGGGGATGACTGTCTGCTTATACCAAATGCATTTATCCCGAATAATGACGGAATGAATGACACCTGGAGGATACGGGATATCGAGTCCTTTCCCGATGCCACTGTTCATATCTATTCAAGATGGGGTCAACTGGTATACAGCGCAGAGAACGGATACCAGGATCCCTGGGACGGAACATTTAAAGGAAAAGAGTTGCCGATGGATACCTATTTTTATATAATTGACCTTAAGAACGGTCAGAAACCGCTTACCGGCCAGGTTACCATTATACGATAATGAAATAAATAAATTCATAATACAAGTCAGGCTTTTAATGAGAATTTCCAATAAATATCTCTGTTTCCTGTTGCTTTCAATCCTTCCGGTTAGAAGTGGTGATGGCCAGCAACTTCCACTGCTCAGCCAGTATACACTCGATTTTTACCAGATCAATCCTGCATTTGCAGGGTACGATGGATATACCAGCATAAGCCTGACAGCACATGAACAGTGGATAGGATTTACACGCTCTCCCAAAACACATACGGTCAGTGTTCATACAAGATTATATGAACAAAGCTATATACGGAAGGAAAATCCCGTTAAAAAGAAATGGCGGAGACCTTTCAAGGGAGGAAGAATAGGAGTTGGCGGATTAATATACGATGACCGGTCAGGACTGATTAGCAGAACCGGTTTTCAGCTGACCTATGCCTACCACGTTCCGTTGCAGATGTCACAATTATCATTTGGACTGTCCGCCAAAGCATTTCAATATAAACTGGATATTGAGGAGATAAGCCTGTATGACGAGGAAGATCCCTATTTTGCAGACTACGATGGTGCACTGTTTATTCCGGATGCCAACTTCGGAGTTAACTATTCTACCGGAGATTACAATATCGGATTATCAATTGATCATTTATTTCAATCTTCACTTAAACTTGGAAAGAACGGCGAGAGCAATTACAAGATATTAAGGCACTATTTCCTAATGGGTAATTATACCTTCCAGGTGAATAATGATCTTAATATACAGCCGAACCTTCTGCTCAAAAGTTCAAATAATTTCCGGAGTATACAGGCTGATATTAATGTTACATTTTTATATAAGCAGGATTACTGGGCAGGCATTTCATATCGAACAACGAATGCCATGATCCTTATGGGTGGATTGTACTACAACCAGTTTTATTTCGGGTATGCTTTTGACTATTCCATGAACAAAATCCGGAGATATAACTTTGGATCCCATGAAATAATTGCCGGAATTAAGCTTGGCGGTAATCCAAGAAGATACCGCTGGCTGAATGACATATAAAGCATTAATTGATCGGCCGGAACAGTAAAATCAAAATAATTGGTTCAGATTATGTTTTTAAAGAGGATTCGGGAATCGCTTTTCAAAAAGTATATCCTGGTTTGTAATGCCCTGCTTATCATAAGTATTTGTTCATGTGATCTTCCCACGCAATATGATGTTATTGTGTATGGCGGGACGTCAGGGGGAGTTATTGCTGCCGTAAGTGCATCCCGGTTGGGAAATTCGGTGCTCCTGATTTCACCTGGCTATCACCTGGGAGGTTTGACCAGTAATGGCTTGGGCGCAACGGACATAGGTAACAAGGCTGCCATCGGTGGGATGGCACGTGAATTTTATGCAAGGATCTTCAAATACTATAACAACGGTGATTCAGGTACCCAATGGCGTTTTGAACCTCATGTGGCGGAGACGGTATTCCTTGAAACCATCCGGGAGGCTGAAGTTCCTGTCGTATATGGTGAACGGCTGAAACTTGATAACGGAGTTGTAAAATCCGGTGCAGTTATTGAAGAAATCGAAATGGAATCGGGG
The DNA here is from genome assembly GCA_020353115.1 of Bacteroidales bacterium. Classification (GTDB taxonomy): domain Bacteria; phylum Bacteroidota; class Bacteroidia; order Bacteroidales; family VadinHA17. Next base: position 2,005,661 of record CP070687.1, on the reverse strand, counting down.
ATAAGATATAAAGCCAAAGTATTTATCGATGCGACCTATGAGGGTGATTTGATGGCAGTGGCCGGTATATCATATACCTGTGGACGTGAGGGGAACGATAAATATAAAGAAACATTGAATGGTGTCCAGACCTCGAACGCTGTCCATCATCAATTCATAGAAAAGATTGACCCGTATATCGTACCGGGAGATTCCTCAAGTGGGTTATTGCATGGGATCCAGGAAGAGGGGCCGGGACCGGAAGGCAGTTCCGATCACAGGATCCAGGCTTATTGTTTTCGTCTGTGTACTACCGATTCGGCTGAGAATAGGAGACCCTGGCCGAAACCAGAGGAATATGATGAATCGAAATATCAATTGCTGATACGTAATTTTGAGGCAGGAGATCACAGGATTCCATGGAGTAAGATCCTTATGCCGAACCGAAAAACCGATTGCAATAACAATTTTGCCGTTTCCACCGATTATATTGGGATGAACTATAGTTATCCTGACGGGAATTATACTCAAAGGGAGGAGATATTCAAAATGCACGAAAGCTATCAGAAAGGGCTGATGTGGACACTGGCAAATCATCCACGGGTTCCCGAACATATCAGGGAGCATTTCTCCACCTGGGGTCTGGCATCGGACGAATTTGCCGATAATGATAATTGGCCAAGAGAGTTATATATACGGGAAGCACGAAGGATGATCGGTGAATATGTCATGACTCAGCATAACTGCCAGGGCAGGCAAGTGGCAACTGATGCTGCTGGACTGGCAGCATATACAATGGATTCTCACCATGTTCAGCGGTATGTTGACTCATTAGGTTTCGTACGCAATGAAGGTGATGTCCAGGTTGGCGGATTTGATCCCTATCCTGTATCCTACAGGTCTATCGTGCCTAAACAGGAGGAATGTACAAATCTTTTCGTGCCCTTTTGTCTCTCTGCATCCCATATTGCTTTTGGATCAATTCGTATGGAACCGGTATTCATGGTTCTCAGTGAAACCGCATCTATTGCCGCTTCAATGGCAATTGAACGGAAAACAGATGTCCAGGCAATAAATTATAATGAATTGCGGGGGAAACTTATTGAAGCCGGTCAGATCCTTGAATGGAAAAGATAGCTTCTGATCCTGCTGACGATAAAGTCAACTTACAGTATACGGGTCGTATCCGGGGTTTGTAACCCGGAGGGATAAACGGTTAATCAAACCATCCGAATCTCAAAGAAATAATTCCGGCCGGACCTGAAAAGTCCTGGTTGGTGTATCCTGCCAGCTTTGCTCCGCTATCCGATATTCCACCCACGAAACGGTATGTCGCTCCGATGCTTGCTTTCATAAACCTGGCAAGGTTTACTTCCAACTCTACGGCCGGTGTAATAACAAAGACGTTATCATCATCAAAGACGTTATCGGAACTTGATACGGATCCTAACCCGAATAAAGCTGAAATCCCCGGATGAAACGGCTTATTTGACAGAAATGTATAACCGACAAACAATCCGCCATACCCGAAATCAACCTCTTCCTGCAGTGTAGATGTGTTGGTGAGTCCTACTCCGTATCCTCCCAAAAAGAAATCATCGAGCAAAATTCCACCACCCGCTCCAAGCATAGCTGAAAACTCTCCTGAGAGAGCAGTGAGTTCCAGTGTGGGTCCAAAGAATCCCCTGACTTTAGTGTTCTTACCAAACAGGGTTTGTAATTCGTCTTCTTCCTGTGCAAGACCAGACAAACCGATTGTCATGACAAACAGGATCAGAAATGCTTTTTTCATTGTATATGGATTTTTATTATCGATTTCATGTATTTACCAAAACATTGGAATTCAAAAAGGCCTTCTGTTTTGGCGTGCTTTTCATTGATTATGCTTTCTAAATATCGAATATATATTCCTTAATTACAACAATTCATCACAATATTTATACCATGACGACCCGATGGGAGAGTTTTTAAAGATATTATCCTTCTTTGCAATAACCCCCTGATCCCGGTATGATGTATCCGGTAAAGGTCTTTTTACCAAATCCATCCGGAATGAAATACCGCCTGTAACTAACGTTCAGGCTCCTTTCCGGTCACCGGCTTATAGTATCTGATTTGTCTGGATGCTGGGACAGGCCAGGTTAACGCCGGTTTCTCCTGGCGTTCTTTTTTGCCCTTGATTTTAGTTGCCTTTGATATTTCGCAGAGAAAAACATGCTGTTCTTTCCATACCTTGGTGTGTCGATCATGATAATCCGTTTCTTTGCTTTTTTCGCTTTCGTTGAGCTACTACATGCCGGTGCTACTAAAAATACAGAGAGTAGAATAATGGCTTTTAGTAAACCTTTCATGATTATCTTCCGTTTCATATATCCTCTTATACGCCATGTTTAATAATAATGTTATCTTATGCCTGGCAAAATAATAAATTTCCGGTAAACCTGATTTTTTTATGTTTAATATCGTTTCTACAATTATCGGGATTGCAGGTCTGGTCATTGCCCTGGCCGGACTGATCCCCTTGTTGGGCTGGCTGAATTGGATTGCCCTGATTATAGCGGTCGTGGGATTGCTGTTCGGTATTTTGGCCAGGAACAACACAGGGAGAATGCTGAATGCACTTGTAATCGCGATTGCTATCATCAGACTGATAGTGGGAGGAGGACTTATCTGAAACTTTCCTGAAGAAATTTGGATTTAAAGTGGTAAAGACATTTTTCAGGAACCACACCTGAAAATTCGGGAGTTGTTGCAGGCATAATAATTTAGATAAAATTTATAAATTGCATTTGAATCAGAAACAGAACATAATCACTAAAACGATTAGCTGAAAAATGAGAATATCAGGATCAATAACTCTTTGGTTGTTAATGGGCCTTATTTTTTTATCTGCCTGTAAAAGCACGACGGATAAGAAAGTAAATGGACAAACAGAACCTAAAATGAAAATAATAAAGGAGAAATTCGGAACCACACCAGATGGGCAGGAAGTAGATCTTTATATACTGACCAATATAAATGGCATAGTTGCAAAGATCACCAATTTCGGAGGAATTCTTACATCACTCACCGTACCTGACAAGAACGGTGATTTTGAAGATATTGTGCTGGGATTTGATGATTTCCGGGATTATCTTGGTGATCATCCACATTTCGGAACAATTATCGGCAGGTATGGGAATCGCATTGCCGCCGGCAAATTTTCCCTGGATGGTGTCGAATATTCATTGGCACGAAATAACGGGGAAAACCATCTTCATGGAGGTTTGGTTGGATTTGACAAGGTTGTCTGGGTGGCCGAATCCTTTGAGAATGTCGATGGTCTGGGTGTTAAATTTAACTATTTAAGCAAAGATTTGGAAGAGGGATATCCGGGTAATCTGACGGTGGAGGTTACCTACTTTCTTTCGAATAATAATGAATTTAAAATTGATTATACGGCCGAAACCGACAAGGCTTGTCCCGTAAATCTTACACATCACAGTTACTTCAACCTGGCTGCAGGAAAATCAAATATACTGGATCATGAGATGATGATAAATGCTGACCGGTATGTTGTTGTCGATGAAGGTTTGATACCGACCGGGGAACTGAGGGAGTTGAAGGGGACCGTAATGGATTTTACTGTACCACACACAATCGGTTCGAGGATTGACCAGGTTGAAGGCGGATATGATCATACATATGTCTTAAACAAAAGTGAAGAAGGAATGACTTTCGCTGCAAGGGTACATGAGAAACAGGGTGGCCGGATAATGGAGGTTTATACCACGGAGCCCGGTGTCCAGTTCTACACGGGTAATTTCCTTGACGGCAGCCTGACAGGGAAAAATGGATTTGTATATGAAAAACACTTCGGATTTTGTCTGGAAACCCAACATTTTCCCGATTCCCCGAATCAACCCGATTTTCCTTCCACCATCCTCAGGCCAGGTGAAAAATATAGGCATTCAACCGTTTATAAGTTTCTTGTTGAACAATAGAATTATCCAAACCTTTTTATATTTCCTGTGAACAATAAAGTAATACCCTTCCTGTTTTCTTTTGTTTTGTTTTTAGGCGGGTTCCGTTCGGAAGCACAACCCGTCCGGGATCTTATTCTTGGCGTTACCGACGGATTGGTTATCAGGGAATGCATGTTTGCTGATAGCCAGTTCGTTGCATTCCCTGATCCTCCTCCGCTTTTTACGTTCGAGATAAACGATTCCCGGTTCAGCTCGGCCGTATGTCAGATTGTAAATGAAGGTAATACACTTCATTTCAGTTTTAATGATATGGTTTATGGAAACCTTGTACAGCAATCGGGATTCAGCAAAGGTTGGAAAGCAACGATATCCTTCCGGAACATATCGGATGACACGCTGAAAATTTCGAATATCGTGCCGTTCGGGATTTCTGATAACCATATTTATATTACCGGTACAGGTTCCGGGGCCCTTGCCAGGACAAAAATCTTTATCCCCGGGAAAGGCCCGGTTGGTGTTATACTGCCCGATAATGCATGGGAAATGGGATATGCATCCGTTCCATTACCAGGTGATTATTCCATATGCGGGATAGCCCGGAGGACAGATCATACCGATGCACAGGTAAGAAGATATGAAACCTTTATCTCTCCGGGTGGGAATGTAACCTATACCTTCTATATTGACCGGTTTACAGGGGAGTGGCAGAATGGCCTTAAACTTATGTTTCATGAAAGATATCTTTTTGATCTTGAAGAGTTCAACGATTCCCTCTACCGGAGGGAAGACCTGAAGTGGATCAGGAATAAATATACAATGGTACTGCAGGCTGCCTGGGATATTGATTTTTATGACCGGTCGGCAGGAAGGTATAATTTTTATACTTTCCTTGAAGAAGGCAAGAAATTTTTCGGAGGCTGGGATATTTTTTGTCTTTGGCCTACCTGGCCTAGACTTGGTGTCGATCAGAGAAATCAATGGGATCTCTATGAAGACCTTCCCCTCGGACTGGAAAAAATCAGGGAACTGGCAGCATATGCAAGGAACCAGTCAACCTATTTCTTTATTACATACAATCCATGGGACAAGAGTACCCGCCAGGAAGATCACTACCGGGGAATGGCACGGTTGATTCAGAGCACGGATGCGGATGGAGTAGTTCTGGATACGCGCGGAAGTTCCAGTTACGAACTTCAACATGCTGCCGATAGCGTGAAAAGAGGAATAATCATGTACTCTGAAGGAATGGCGGTCCCAGCAGATATGCCCGGAATTGTTTCAGGCAGGGTTCATAACGCTATCGTCATGAGTCCGCCACTGAACCTGAATAAGCTGATTAAACCGGAATTTTCAATTTTCAGGGTGGTGCAGCGTAACGATTACCGGATCCACCGGGAGATTGCCATTGCATTTTTCAACGGATACGGGACAGAGATCAATACCTTTGCTCCGGGACGACCCGATTGGCTCAATGAAGACTATACATTTCTCGGACGTACAACAAAAATTCTCAGGGAAAACTCATCGGTGTTTCTCAACGATTCCTGGACTCCACTGGTCCATTCCACAAGAGATAGTATCTGGGTAAACGAGTGGAAAGATGGTGAAAAAACACTTTATACGATTCTTAGTTTCAACCATGAAGGATATCATGGACCACTCTTTGAAGCAGATACCACTCCCGGTTATCATTATGTAAGCCTATGGAATCATGAAGAGCTCGAACCGGAGCAATCGGGATCGAGATGGATGGTCCCGGTGAAGATTAAAGCATTCAACAAACAATGGCTGAATACAAGAAAAGAGGGGAGAGTTGACTGCGTTGCAAGACTCCCCAGGTTTATACAAACTGAATTGATACGGGATTCATTGTTCCTCTACGCAGACAAGGGAGATAAAATTGTAATCTGGAAAGGAATGCCTTCATACCAGGGAGTGTCAAAAGAGTTTGGAGCAGATACCCTCCGCCTTCGTATATTGGATCTTTTCGGGCAGTATGAAGATAAAATAGTAATCCAGTTATTCGGAGAGAACAGCCTGCTGGATGAATGTGTTATAAAGATTCAACCCGGTGAACCGAGACGGATTAGCAGGGTCGAATATACTAAAAGGGTCAGGAGACCCTTTGCAAATATGGAGGAGATCCCGGCAGGAGATTTCTCCTTTTCCGTAACCAATCCTGACCAGTTTATTCCTTATCCTGATTATTCAACTCCCCGCCTGGTGCATGTTGAGCGGTTTTTTATGGATAAATACCCGGTCACCAATGCGGAGTATTATGAATTCATGGTGGCTACAGGTTATCAGCCCAGGGATCCCACCAACTTCTTAAAACATTGGGAAAATGGAATATACCCCCAGGGACAGGATAATTACCCTGTGGTATATGTGTCGCTGGAAGATGCAAAAGCTTATGCCGAATGGTCCGGAAAAAGATTACCTACCGAAATCGAGTGGCAATATGCGGCTCAGGGAACCGATGGACGAACCTGGCCATGGGGAGACGAATTTCACAGTACGAAATGTAATGATGCTTTTGAAAGACCGACTCCTGTCGATGCATTTCCCAAAGGTATGAGTCCTTTTAATATTGAAGACCTGGTAGGGAACGTATGGCAGATGACGAATGATATTTATGATAACGGGAGTTACAGGTTCAATATAATAAGAGGAGGAAGTTACTTCAAACCCACATCCAGCCAGTGGTATGTCCGGGGAGGACCACAACCTCTCAATCATACCCAAATGCTTCTGCTCGTATCTCCCGGATTCGACCGGAATGCGACCGTCGGTTTCCGCTGTGTGAAAGATGCGGAGTAAGAATTGAAAGGTCCCAACCGATCTGATAAACTCACCGGGTGACAGCGTACACAACTGCCGAAAAAAAGAGGAGCTAAGCTACCCTGTCAGGTTTTAACGGATAAAAGACTCATCAGAATCACCCGGTCCTGAGTCTCCAGTTCCAGTCGACTTGCAAAGTCGACCTACATTATTCGCATAATGATTTTTTTGGTTTCAGGCCAAATCCTTCCGATCTGTTGAAAGCCCGAAGTAAAGAATCGAATATTCCACATTACATGCTGTATAATTGTCCTTTTAGTTTGTAGAATACAGGAATAGATCATATATTTCAGATGGAATTTGAGATCAATGTCACAGGTCGTTTAATAATAACTTACTTAATCATGAAAAGTAAAAGCATCTTAATGATCAAGCTTGTCCTTCTATTCGTTTCGGTGACCATCCTGTCAGGGTGTGGTACAACCAGGATGATGACCAAAAAATATGTTGGTTCATGGGAGTACAAGTTGGAAACACCCGACGGCACATATGAAGGCGCTATGGTCATCAATTATGATGGCGAAACGTTTACGGGTATAATGGAATCGGATATGGGATCCGCGGAATTGGATGACCTTAAGATTGAGGAGGGTAAACTTACGGCTTCTTTAGATGTGGGTGGTTATATCTTGGATATAGCCGGCGAATTTGTCGGAGACGAATTCACAGGAACCATCGGGCCACCGGAATTTCAGATGCCTTTCAATGCTACCAGGGTAGAAAAATAATCGCAATTGGTGTATATTGCGATGCAGCAATAAAAAGCATCTATTCCGGCAGTTGAGCTATTGCCCATTCAGCGGCTCTTTTGATGATATTTCGCGGAGAATCTACCGTTAACATTTCTTCAAAGAGGGGCCTCAGGGATTTATCGTTAAAGCCGCCTAATGCCCTGATGGCTTCTGCTTTTGCAACATAGCTATTTTCATTTTCAACTCTTTCTGTAAGGAAAATTACCAGACTGGTGTCGTTCAATTTGCCGAGGGATTGTATAGCCGCTCTTCTGACAATGGAATTCTGGTCATAGCAAACTTCTTTAAACAGTTTTATTAATTTTCTGTCTTTCAGGTTTCCCAGCGTTTCAACTGAAACTCTGCGAACGGACCAGAACGGATCCGTTTTTGCAGTTTCAGTAAGAGCTTCCCGAACCTCTTTTTCGGAACTGTATTTTGATAGTTCAGAAGCCGCCCACATCCGTCCAGTCACATCATCGTGTCTTAACTGAAAGAGGATTTCATCCCGCGACTTGGTGAATGTCCATTCCTTAAGCAGGTAATTTCCCTCATCGAATCGAACCAGGAGAGGTTGTTCTGAGCATTCGAATTCATATGTTTCGGATTCTTTCTCCAGCCAGATTTTATGGGATCTTTTGTCTGTCGAAGTGGTGATGCCGATAATTACCGGGGTTCTGTATACGGGGATCCCTTTTGACGTATCCTGCACCTGATCGATGGTGAGGATCAGCTTTTTATTTTTTCCATTCCATTTATAGGTAATATTAAAAACGGGATGTCCCGGTCTATAAAGCCACTGGTCGAAAAACCAATCAAGGTTTTGACCCGTTGCTTCCTTGACTGCGGTGTAAAAATCATGGGTGTCAACGGGTTTAAATGCATGTTTTTCAAGAAAGTGGATCAGCGTTGCCCTGAATGGTTTATCTCCAAGGATCCAGCGCATCATATGTAATACCACCGCCCCTTTTGGATAGGTGTGGCTGTCAAAATTCTGGTTTGGATATTCCCACCTGTGAAATACAATGGGTCGTATGTAACGGTTGTGTGCTTCATCCAGATACTGGTTCTTTTTATTAAGGAGATTAACAGCACCCTCTTCTTCACCTAGTTCATGTTTGCTGAAAAGGTATTCGCTGTAGGTGCCGAAACTTTCATTCAGCCATGTATGACCCCAGTCCCTGCACGTAACAAGATCGCCCCACCATTGGTGGGCCGCTTCATGAGCTACAAGCCAGTGGCTTGGAAAATCCTGCTCCGCCTTTTCATCATGAATGGTTCCCTGCCCGATTAACGTTGCGGATGTGCACTCTGCACCACCCCCTATTCCCGGAATTGTGATCTGGTCGTATTTCGGCCAAGGATAGTTATAACCGTATTCCTTACTAAAGAAATCAATAATCGCCGGAGTTTTATGGAACGACCGGAGTGCATTGTCTACATCTTTTGGATATACCCAATAGTTAATCGGAAGATCTTCAAATGCATCCTTGATTACTTCATAGGATCCGGCAATTAACATGGAAAGATAGGTGGAATGAGGTTGTTCAAGGGACCAGTGGAAGGTTTTTGTTTGATTGGCCGTATCCTCCGACACATCGACAAGTCTCCCATTCGATAATAGGTTATAGCTGTTGTTTACCGTTGCAATAATCTCCTGGGTGGCTTTGTCGTGCGGGTGGTCATAGCATGGATACCAGTGCCTGGCACCCGTTGGGAACGAGAGTGCCTGTATCAGAGATGGATGTGAGGTGGTTTCATCCAGAAAGGTGAGCCCGAGGGCATAATTTCTTCCCATACCAAACTTTTCAGGATCGGCTTTGACGTTCTCGGAAATATAGTGAACGGTAAAAGATACGGTGTCACCATATTTCGCTGGTTCATGCAGGTAAACATGGAGTTTCTGATCTATATGTTCGAAATTTAATGGATTAAAAGCCAGATCCTCTACTCCGGATACGGTGAAGGTCACTGCATCCAGGATGCAGGTCTGAAAATCATCACATAGGGATACAAGGGTGATGGTATTTTCGCCCCGGAAGGTTTTTCTTGCTTCGTTAAAATCCAGCTTGATCCGGTAATGAAGAGCATCAAAATCATGACTTGGTTCATATTGTAGAGGTCTTTTGTATACATCGATTTTTTGCGCCTGCAGCGATAGAAAAGCCAGTTCAAGAAAAACCAGGAGCAAATAGAATCTTTTCATTGAAGTAGAATTATTTATGTGAAGCGTTTCATTTCAGTTATCGAACGAATCCCGGGAAATCTGGTTCAATACAGGTTTTCTGATTTCAATACCTGAATTGC
>CP070687.1:1987464-1995738 GCA_020353115.1 Bacteroidales bacterium | reverse complement strand
TCCAAAGAGGGAGCAACTTAAGGTTCAACAGACGGAATCCGGAAACCAAAAGGAGAAAGGGTAATGAGAAGGAAGAGATGCCAAACCATCGGTTAATAAAGAGATAAGAAAACCAGGCGCCTGTTTTGCCCGACCAGTTTTCAACCGTGATTTCAGATCCGGAGAAAATACTTTCCCATCTAAAACTCTGATCTATTTTCCAGGTAAACAGGTAAGAGATAAAAGCCAGCGTAAGGAAAAGCGCGAAGACTATAAGAAACAGGCCAAAAACCAGTTTCGTCCTGTCGTCCCTGAAAAAAAGTACAAACCTGTTCTGCTTTTTTACTGTGTGATCAGACTTGTTTTTTCTTTTCGTCATTGGTCTACTTTCTTACCTGCCAGGAATAATAACTCGGCTAATATCATAAATTATCAAAATTAATCATGAAAAATAAATTTTGAAAATGGAGTCTGTATTTTCTCTTTGTACGTTAGCAAAAACAGGATTTCCGTTATCAGTTTACCATCAGGGAATCGAGAATTCGTTCCATTGTAGGTTTGGAGATTCGAATGTAGTCGTTTTGTCGTTCAAATTTCTTGTCGGTAACTGATTTTGAATAAATATTTTCAGCGACGAGCTTCATTTTCAAATTGCTCAGGGTAAGGTAAAATTCAAGAAGTACTCCATCGATGTCCTGGTATGGTGTTGCCTGATTTGGATTCTTTATATAAATCTCGTTGGTATAATATACAGGAAACGGATCGCTGCCAAATTCGGGGAGTGTAACCATGGCTTTCTGGCAGGTATATCCGCATATCTCCTTTTCCCCCTCAACATATTCAACGATCATATTATTCATCTTGTGAAATCCCGGTGCAATCTCATCCGGTCTGCCTTCAAAATAAAACTTTTTATTCATAATCTTCAGGTATGTCATATTATCTGATTTCCTGCTGTTTGTAACATTACTGATATTGAAATAGCCAAAAATCCCGTCAATTTCCGTTATGACTGCATCGTCTTTGAATTTCATCGTCATTTCTTTCGGCAAAGCTTCTACCGGGATCATTCCAATTTTACTTTCAAGGTAGGAAATCCTGTAGTGGATTTCACCTTCCCTGAATTTACCCTCTAACGATTTACGGCAGGCAACAGAAGAAAGCAGGAGAATCGAACAGAGAATAAGATTGAATTTGCTGATCTTCAATTTCACGAAAAATAATGATTTACAAGGAATTCAAAAATAGAAAATTAATTTGATAATAAATTTCCACGACAAAATATTTTTGACAAGATTCACCTTTTACCGGATTTTCATTTTACTACAGTTTGTGAACGGATACTTATAGTCAGGAAAGGAGATGTTATTTAACAGAATGCCGGTGAATGATAAAATCAAGTGAAATCGGGGATTATACAATTAAAATTTCATAGATTTGTATTTCTTTAGCTGGAATTATGTAAAAAGTTGATTATGAATAAATTAGCGGTTGTTGCTTTAGGTGGCAATGCAATCATAAGAGGTGACCAGGAAGGAACAATAGAAGAGCAGGAGGCAAATACTTTCAGTACACTTGAGAACCTGATCTTTCTTTTAAAGGAAGGTTATGATCTTGTAATAACGCATGGTAACGGTCCGCAAGTGGGTAATATTCTTATGAGAAATGATGCCGGTGAACAATTGTATGATATCGCTCAAATGCCGGTAGATATTTGCGTGGCGGATTCACAGGGAGGCATTGGCTATATGATAGAACGAATGTTCCTGAATGTTCTTAATATGTATAAATTAAAAAGGAATGTGGTTACACTCGTCACGCAGGTGGTTGTTAACAAGGATGATCCTGCTTTTGAAGATCCTCAAAAACGTATAGGAAAGATTTATGACAGGAAACATGCAGACCAGTTACAGAAGAAGAAAGGCTGGATCTTTAAGGAGGAAGTTAAGGCACATGGGGGCTGGAGAAGGGTCGTTCCATCACCGGAACCGGTTGAAATCAATAACGCAAGTGTCGTGGAACAACTGGCTCGTTCAGGAAACATTGTTATTGCCGCAGGCGGAGGTGGCGTACCGGTATATATAGATGATCAAAACGAGGTAAAACCGGTTGAAGCAGTTATCGACAAAGATCTTGCATCCGCACTTCTTGCAGCCAGAATTCATGCCGATGAATTTTATATCCTGACAGACGTTCCTTATGTTTATATTAATTATAAAAAGCCGAACCAGGAGGTGAAAGAGTTCCTGAACTACGTGGATACCATGAAATACCTTGAAATGGGTATGTTCAGTGAAGGAAGTATGGCACCGAAGATCAGGGCATGTCTGTCGTTTATTAAACAGGGTGGGATCAAAAGTGTAATAACGGAAGCGACAAAACTGGAAGATAAACGGTACGGTTCAAAGATTACCATGGAGTATGAGGATTGAGTGAGTGAACAGTGATCAGTGAATAGTGATCAGTGAACAGTTATGAGAAGTGAGTTCAACCTTCGCCAAGGCTACGGCGGACAAGGGAGAGAAGTGAGAAGGGAACATTGAGATGCGGGTAGGAGCGGATGCAGGGGAGAGGAAGGAATGAAAGTACCGCAAAACGATGAGAATGATCATAAATAATTCCATAAGGATATCAGCCAGAGGACTTATAAACCGGTCTTGACGGCAGGAATATCTGATCGTTCCGCAAGGCAGTAACTAAATTATAACAGTTAACTTATACATCCATAAATGAAACAAATTTTAAAGAACAGGCATTTTCTGACATTACTGGATTATCAACCGGAAGAGATTGATTATTTGATTAATATGGCAAGAGAATTTAAAACGGCGAAGTATTCGGGAACGGAAAAGCAATTTTTAAGGGGGAAAAATATTGCTTTGATCTTTGAGAAGTCCTCAACAAGGACAAGATGTGCATTTGAAGTTGCGGCATTTGATCAGGGAGCATTGGTAACCTATATCGGACCTACCGGTTCACAAATCGGTCATAAAGAATCTATGAAAGATACTGCAAGAGTTCTCGGCCGCATGTATGATGGTATTGAGTACCGTGGTTTCGGTCAGAAGCTGATCAATGATCTTGCGGCTTATGCCGGGGTTCCGGTTTGGAACGGACTGACAAATGAATTTCATCCGACCCAGGTATTGGCTGATTTCATGACCATGCTGGAACACGTGGATAAACCGTTAAACAGAATAAAATTCGCTTATCTGGGAGATGCACATAACAATGTTGGCAATTCCCTGCTGGTGGGTGCTTCAAAAATGGGCATGAATTTCAGGGCTGCTGCTCCTAAACAATGTCAGCCGGATAAAGAGTTGGTTCATAAATGTCAGGAAATTGCAAAAAAGACAGGTGCCAATCTTATAATCACGGAAGAAATTGAAGAGGCGGTAAATGGTGTGGACTTTCTGTATACGGATGTATGGGTCTCTATGGGTGAACCTGACTCGGTTTGGGAAGAAAGGATCAGACTCCTGAAACCATTCCAGGTAAATTCCTCCGTTTTAAAACTGACGGGTAATCCCTCAGTCAGATTCCTGCATTGTCTTCCTTCTTTCCACAACAGGGAAACGACAATTGGAGAGGAAATATACCGTAAATTCGGACTTGAAGGAATGGAGGTGACGGAAGAAATTTTTGAATCGGAAACATCAATCGTATTTGACCAGGCAGAGAACAGAATGCATACCATAAAAGCGATCATGGTGGCTACCCTGGCCAATAGGTAAGGATCGTTACTGCCTGGAGAAGAGTTCCTGGAAAAAATAATATGTAATTACACCGGATGTTGCTAGCTTCAGACCAATACCCAATGCAAATCCAACGAGTGACCCGAATCCTGCTTTCAGTGACTTATTGAAGTCTTTTCCCTTAAGAGATTCTGCGATAACCGCGCCAACGAGCGGGCCAATGATAATTCCGATCGGCGGGAGGAAAAAAATTCCTATAACAAGACCGATGGTAGCTCCCCATATGCCTGCTTTTGATCCTCCGAATTTCTTTGTTCCCCAGAGAGGTACGATATAATCCAATACGGTTATTACAATAGCAACAAATGCCATAAGAAGCAGAAAACCAGAGCTGAAGGTGCCAAACCTGGTAAAGTGTAGCAGAAGAAGTCCTATGAAGCTGAGCGGCGGGCCGGGAATAACAGGTAACACACAGCCTATCAGGCCGATAATAATCAGAACAATTGCCAGTATCAACAAAAACCAGTCGATCATAGTCAAGTTAAAAGTATAAAGTATAAAGTGAAAAGTTAAAGTTAGCAGGTATAAATTAATAGTAAAACATTTGGAAGAACTTTTACCTTTTGCAATATCTGGCTGATATTACTGCAAAAAAAGAATATTCAACAATCTATAACAGGATTACCAGAAAGGTAAGGGGTATGATCAGTCCGAGTGCGGTCATCCACCATCCCCTTCCCGTAATACCATTCTTCCCCCGAATAACAAGAAGTCCGGTAATGGTTATGAATATGAGTGCGATACAGAATATATCTGAAAACCAGGTCCACCAGCGAATAGGATTGTAGTGTAAAAAATTCACATGGTAAAACAACGGCCTGCGGCTTATACTTTCAAGAAGTCCCTTACCTGAACGAAGGTTAATATAGAGTGATCCGCCGTCAATAAAAATTTTAAGCAAATCCTCCTCCGGGAAGTAATGCTTTTTATAATTCCCTGTTATATCATGTTCAGCCAGGATTTCCAGGACGACAGGCTTTGTTAATTCCTCCCTGTCATATGATTTGTCAAGTTGTATTTCCCGGATCTGGATAACATAATTGGGATTCCAGTCTCTTATATGATTCAGTGCAATTCCTGACAGGGCATAGATAATGGTCATACCGGCAAAAAAATAGCCGAAATCACGGTGTATCACCCTGTTCCATTTTCTCCATTTAATTTTCAAAATTCAGATCCTCCATAAAATGCAATAATAGGCTGACCAGAAAAGCTTTGTGCAATTTGACGATTCTTTTTTCCGTAACTGTTCATTCGGAATCGAAACTCCGCGAAATCATCATAAATAGCTGTTTTGCAGTTTTACGCAAAGAAGAAACAGAGTTTCGAAGAGAATAAGAAAAAAGATTTCTGCTATTTACTAATATTTGGTCAGCCTATTATTGCAGGTAAAAAAAATTGTTCTATTCGGTGCTTTCTTTTTTACTAAATTTCATGCATTCGACGGAGTAGAATGATATCTGTTCTTTACCGCTGGTTTCCAGTTGTTCCCTCAGGCTTTGGATTTGTTCCATATCACCGACATGTTCTCCCTGGTCGGCCATTTCTCCAAGTTCTGTCTGTGCATGTTCGGTTTCCGACGGCTCTTCCTGGGAACCAAGTTCTGCCTCCCATTTAGAGAGGTAATCCTCATCGACAACCAGTTCCTGGAATATTCCTTCAATGAGCACGTCATTTCCTTCAAGTTCCACATCAAAACTGGCGATGTCTTTTCCGACGTTGATTCGTAACCGGTTATCTGCATTCTGATCAACAATAAACATTTTTTTTCCTGTTTGTCTGCAAACATGATCCACGATCCCGCCCACCAGGATGTTTTTATCAACATAGTTATCCGGATGTTCCAGCAGATCTGTAAGGCTTACCTCCGTAAGCTGCAGTTCACCCTCATTATTTTCTTGCTGAGTGGTGGTTCCGCAGGAAAACAGAATGAATGAAATCAATAGTCCAAAAGTAATCTTTTTCATTATATCGAGATTTTGGTTAGAAATTCTTAGTTCGCTCAAATATACAAATATTTGTATTACAAGAAGGGCACCCCCGGTTGCAATTTACTCCGGAGTCCTTTTGGTTTGCAGACCTGAAAAGTCTTGCCGTCTGATAAAAGGTATAAATTGTTGCGAGTAGAATTATTAAAATGGTTGCCGCTTCCTGAAACATTGCATACATTTTTAGAAATTACTAAAAATAAGATTTCCTGCCTGGTTGATAATAAATGCGAGTATCCAGGCAAGTCCTGTTGTATAAAAAATAGTAAAAGCTGCCCATTTCCAGCTGCCCGCCTCCTTTCGAATAGCTGCTATTACAGCAATACACGGAAAATACGTCAGAATAAAGACCATAAATGCGAGAGCCACGACCGGATTTAATAATCCGGTTTCATTATATTCATACTGGTCAGACTTTTGTTCCCTGAGTTTGGCGGTTAAAGGTTCTGAATTTCTATCCTGATCGGGACCGATATGGTATAGGATACCCATTGTACTTACGACTATTTCTTTGGCAGCAATACCGGATAGGAGGCTGACACCCATTTTCCAGTCGAACCCGAGCGGTCTCAGGCCGGGTTCAATGAAATGGCCTATTTTCCCTATATAGGATTTTCGGTGACGTTCAGTTTCTTTTGCCAGGGATACTTCCAACGACCGTCTGTTTTTTTCCTCTTCAAGCTGCTGCCTCAATTCCTGATCAGCTGAGGGTATATCCGCCAATTTGGAAAGATAATTACTCTCTATCACCTGGAGTTCGCTGGTATAATCTCTTGAAAAGTTTACGTCTCTTGGGAAATAGCCGAGTGCCCAGATGAGGACAGAAGCTGCCAGGATGACGCCACCCATCTTCCTGAGATATTGAACTCCTTTTTGCCACATATGCCTGACCGTGGAGCGGAGGGTAGGAATCCGGTAGGGTGGCAGTTCCATTACAAATGGGATTTCTTCAGTCTTGAAGATCAGCTTCTTGAAGACAACAGCAACCAATGCTGCAAGGATAATGCCTGTCAGGTACATGGCAAAAAGCATCAGTCCAGGGTGATTCGGGAAGAAGGCACCAATAATAAGAATATAAACAGGCAGGCGTGCGCTACAGGACATAAACGGATTAATAAGGATGGTTAAAAGGCGGTTATTCCGGTTTTCGATGGTACGTGATGCCATGATTGCGGGAACATTACAGCCGAATCCCATTAGCAGGGGAATGAATGACCTCCCATGAAGGCCAATCTTATGCATAACCTTGTCCATTATAAAGGCGGCCCTTGCCATATAACCTGAATCCTCCATCAGTGATATAAAGAAGAAAAGGATCAGTATGTTGGGCAGGAAAACAATGACACTCCCGACACCTCCAATTATACCTTCCGTCAGGAGGTCTTTCAAAACTCCGTCCGGCATAGCAGACTTCAGCCAGGTTGAGAGGAAATTTACACCCCGGTCTAACCAGTCCATCGGGTATTGCCCAACCTCGAAGGTGGTAAAGAACATGATAAACATAAAAATGAAAAAAATCGGAAAGCCGAAAAGACGGTTTGTCATAAATGCGTCGATTGCCCCGGTTACATCCCTCCTTGAATTACTGCTTGTAAATGTTTCCTTCAGGGCTCCGGCAATAAATCCATACCTGGCGTCTGTAATCAGTGTATCGCTTTCATAGTGAAAAGTCTGTTCGAGCTTCATGATTTCCTTCTCCGCACATTCCCGGATTTTTTCATAGGCGGGCCACCTGGATAAGGTAAAGTAGGATGGCTTATCCTTCTCAAGAAGCTTTATTGCGTAGAAACGGGAAGAAATGATATTTACGAGCTCGTCAATATTTTGTATTTCATCCTGGACTATGCGGATTGATCGTTCGATTGATTTTCCGTAATTGATATGAACATGCCGGACTGTCGGGTCACGATCTTCATATACATCTATTACCGTTTGAAACAATTCTTTAATCCCATATCCTTTTGAACTAATAGTCGGAACAATAGGAATACCAATCATTTTCCCAAGTGACTGATAGTCGAATTGGTCGCCATGTTTAACCAGCTCATCATACATATTCAGGGCTATTACCACCTTGATATCCATATCGATCAACTGGGTGGAAAGATATAGGTTTCTCTCCAGGTTTGAACTGTCGACGATATTCACCACAACATCGGGTATTTCGCCGAAAATATATTCTCTGACATATAGCTCTTCTGGGGAATAGGCTGAAAGTGAATATGTTCCGGGCAGATCAACCATATTGATACTATACCCTTCCTGTTCGAATACCGCCATCTTCGAGACTACGGTTACACCACTGTAATTGCCAACGTGTTCACGGGACCGGGAGGCGTGGTTGAATAGGGTAGTCTTGCCTGAATTGGGATTACCAACCAGCGCAACATGGATTGAGTTACTCTTTTTTTGTGCGGTTTCCCTGAACCTCTCTCCAGATATAGTGCCGTTGAATTGATTGATTCCCAAATTCTTGGCTTCATTCGGAGTGATCACTTCAATCAAACTGGCCTCACTTCGCCTCAACGTAACCTCGTAGCCCAGGATGCGAT
>CP070687.1:1978525-1987364 GCA_020353115.1 Bacteroidales bacterium | reverse complement strand
ATGAACAGGGTTGGCTGAATCTCTCCGGGAACATCCTGGAAGAAGAATCATTTCTCTTCCATTCTGCAATCGACCGATTATGGATTGATTTTACCAAAGGTAATCTTCAGATCAGGGCAGGCAGACAACGAATTAACTGGGGTCAGAATATAATGTGGAACCCGAATGACATCTTCAATGCGTATTCCTTTTTTGATTTTGACTATGTCGAAAAACCAGGGAGTGATGCCCTTCGCATCCAGTATTATACAGGAGTGTCATCCGTTGCAGAGGTCGCAGCAAAAGTAGACCATAATGATAATATTACGGCTGCAGGAAAATTCCGGTTCAACACATGGAATTACGATATCCAGCTTCTGGCGGGAATATTGAATAGCGAAGATTATGTTATTGGCGGAGGATGGGCCGGTGACATAAAAGGCGCTGGATTTCGCGGAGAATTCACCTATTTTCATCCACAGGAGAATTTCTCCGATTCTTCCGGGTTTCTGATGTTCGGGATTTCAGCAGACTATACATTTCGCAATTCTCTTTATATCCTGGGTGAATTCCTGTATAGTGGTTATGATTTTTCATTTGCAAATTTCAGCGATTTCTATTTTATGCCTTTGTCTGTCAAAACCCTTTCATTCACCGATTTTTCAGTTGCCCTGCAGGCTTCATACCCCTTTACCCCACTATTTACAGGAAATCTTGCTGCCATTTACTATCCCTCTCTCGATGCTGTCTTTGTGGGGCCGACTCTTGATATATCTCTGAAAGACAACCTGTCGTTTTCAATTATTGCACAATACTTCAACGGTAAGTTCAGGGAATTCAGGGAAGACCTGGGATTCGGGTTTTTACGCCTTAAATGGAACTTTTAGGCTCTGGTATCACGGTTAGGGATCAAACGCTTATCGGATTCAAACACCCCTCCTTCCGTACTCACTACAACAAAAATCACCAACAGTCCTAGTTAATTTCTGCTGTTCTAAAATATAACAAATCATTGAGTGCCTCTTTAAGAAACTGATCCGTTTTTTACTACTTTTACATTCAAGCCTTTTTCATCCCCGGGTTAAAGCATATGGCGCTGATAGAAGAATTCAACAGAAGTGGCAACTGGTTGTTTAAAAGACGAGGCTACTTACCGGTAATACTGCTGGTTGCAGCCATAGTGTATATGGCTCAAAGAGATTTTACAGGATATTCCATTCACCATTACCACGATATTATTTATCTGATTGTAAGTCTTTCAGGTCTTGGTGTACGGATATTAACAATCGGTCAGACACCCAGAAACACTTCAGGGCGAAATATTGCAGGACAGAAAGCCGAGGTGCTGAACACAACCGGAATATATTCTCTTTTACGTCATCCTCTGTATCTCGGAAATTTCATAATCTGGCTCGGAATCGCCCTTTTCCTTGAATCTGTAATGTTTATCGTCCTTTTCGTACTGGTATTCTGGCTATACTATGAACGTATCATGTTTGCCGAGGAGTTTTTCCTTCGTGAAAAATTCGGACGGGCATACCTGGAATGGGCCGAGAATACGCCGGCATTTCTTCCCAAATTCAGAAACTGGCAGGCAAGTAAGCTACGGTTTTCTTGGAAGAATGTATTAAAAAGAGAATACAACGGATTCATAAATATTTTCATCACATTCACCATTCTGGATTTTGCCCGGAACTATTTTAGTGCAGGAAAACCGTATCCGTCATTACTATGGATTTATCTTGTCGGAGCGGCTCTTGTCGTCTGGATTGTTCTCCGTACTCTGGAAAAGAATACCAGCCTTTTCCGGGAGGAGGGAAGATGAAGAACCGATTCAAACCCATTATAATATGAAAATCAGCAGCAATTTCGACGGAGGGAATATCGAGGTCATATCAAAGAATTCTGTTGATGATATTCGTTTAAGAATCCGGTCAGACAAACGGGCAGATTTTTTGCAATGGTTTTATTTCCGCTTACAGGGAACGGCTGGCTACCCGTGTAAAATAAAAATTATCAATGCAGGGAATGCGTTTTCAAAAGAAGGATGGATTCATTATAATGCCTGTGCATCCTACGACAGGATCAGCTGGTTCAGAGCCCCTTCTTCCTTTGATGGTCAGATACTTACAATTGACCATAAACCGGAATGCAATTCGGTTTTTTATGCCTACTTTGTCCCGTTTACCTATGAACAGCATCTGGATATGGTTCACAAAGCCCAGCTATCCGGTCGTTGCGTTCTGGAATCGGTTGGAACAACGGTAGAAGGAAGGAATATCGACTTGCTAATCGCAGGTGAACCTTCAGGTGAGAAGAAAAAGATCTGGATCCTGGCACGGCAACATCCCGGGGAAAGCATGGCTTCATGGTTTATGCTGGGGTTTCTGAATCGCCTCCTGGATAATAATGATCCTGCATCCAGGCTGCTACTTGAGAAGACCGTTTGTTATATTGTCCCATATATGAATATCGATGGAGGTATACATGGTCATATCCGGACCAATTTAGCAGGTGCAGATCTTAACCGTGAGTGGGCAGATCCCAGCAGGGAAAACAGCCCCGAAGTATATTTCGTGCTGGAATATATGAAAGATACAGGTGTCGATCTTAATCTCGATATACATGGTGAGGAAGAACTGCCGTATGTTTTTGCCTCCTCAATTCAGGGAATACCCGGTTTTAATGAAAGGCTGTCCACTCTACAGGATGCATTTGTTTCAAACTGGGAAAGAATAAGCCCGGATTTTCAGACAAAATACGGCTATCCACCGGATAAACCCGGAAAGGCCAATTTAAGTATTTGTTCAAAAAATATAGCACATCGTTTTGATTGTCTGTCCCTTACAATAGAAATGCCTTTCAAGGATAATGATAATTTACCCGACCCTAAATATGGCTGGTCTCCTGAACGGTCAATTAAACTCGGGGAATCCTTGATTAATGCCATTCTTTGCATTGCAGATGATCTCAGATAATATCAGTGAAACAGGGACATGTTTCATCGCTTTTTTAATCCATCGTATCTGATAAAATGATGCTGAAAGACTTTAAAACAAGCCTTAAATATTCCAGGGATCTTGATTTATCTGATCCGCTTCGGAAATACAGGAAGGAATTTCATATCCCGGAAAATACCATTTACCTGGATGGAAATTCACTCGGTCTGTGCCCAAAAAAAGGCGAAACCTCTCTTTTTCGGATTCTTGATGAATGGAAAACCAGAGGTATACATGGATGGCTGGAAGGAGAGAATCCCTGGTTTTTCCTGGCCGAAGAAATTGGAAAAATGATGGCACCCCTGGTGGGGGCTCATCCCGAAGAGGTAATTTGTACCGGAACCACAACTGTGAACCAGCATGCCTTGTTAAGTACATTCTACAAACCTGACGGGATAAGGACAAAGATACTGGCAGATGAAAAAAATTTCCCCTCGGATATTTATGCAATTAAAAGCCATCTGAAAATGAGGGGGTATAATCCCCGGGAACATCTTATCCTGGTTGGGGCCGACAAGAACGGATTTATTCCGGGAAACCGGATCACCGCACACATGACACATGAAGTTGCACTTGCTCTTTTTCCATCTGTATTTTTCAGAACCGGTCAGTTACTGGATATAAGCAAAATTACACGGGAAGCCCATAAAAAAGGGATTATTATTGGATTTGATTGTTCCCATTCTGTCGGATCCGTGCAGCATTCATTTTCCTCAGATGACATCGATTTTGCATTCTGGTGCGGTTATAAATATCTTAACGGCGGACCCGGATGTCCTGCATCGTTATATATAAATAAACGCCATTTTGGAAAAGAACCCCTTATGGCTGGTTGGTTTGGATACAACAAGCAAAAGCAATTCGAGATGTCGCTTGATTTTGAACATCAGAAAAGTGCTGGTGGATGGCAGATATCCACACCGGCTGTTATAAGCATGGCACCCCTTGAAGGATCTCTTTCCCTGTTCCTGGAAGCCGGTATGGATAAGATCCGGGAAAAGTCCATTATGCTTACAACCTATCTGATACGGCTTGTCGATGAACTTTTACACAAGGAACCCTATGCCTTTCATATCGGAACGCCAAGAAACCCGGAGAGCAGGGGTGGTCATGTTGCGGTTCGGCGGGAAAAAAATGCCCTGCAAATCTGTGAAGCCCTCAAACAGAGAAATATTGTACCTGATTTCAGGCCACCGGATATTATACGAATTGCTCCTTCTTCTTTCTATAACCGGTTTGAAGATATTTGGATCCTAGTCAAAGTACTGCGTGATCTTATTGACAACCGCGAGTATGAAAAGTGTACTCCAGGATCCAAACTCATTACCTGAATACGGAGAATTCCTCTTTAACGGGGAACCCTGAAAAATTCTTTGATATCACCCTTGCTGTATCTTATTTTCTTAATACCTTTGTTTCAAAATGAAATCTCAATGTATATTTGATTTAACGGAAAACCTTAATATACTAAACAGCAAACCCTTTTACCAATACCTGAAAGTATGAAATTACCGGACCGTCTTAAAACAATTTCTGCCTGCTTTATTAGCATAATATTCCTGTTTGTCTCTTCCTGTAAACCCGGGGAAAGATCTTCGACTCAAGAATCAGTTCCAGGTGAAGACGATCAGCCCAAAGAGGAGATTATTGCCGAAATTACCGGCTACCCGCTACCAACATCATTTGAAATCACAAACATGCTGAATGAGGCAGGTGCTCCTTACATCTTAAGTATTTCAAACCCCGCTTCAAATGCAGATAAATACTTTACTCAGGCAGAAAAGGCACTCAATCTTGGTGTATACGGCGCAGACC
This sequence comes from Bacteroidales bacterium, assembly GCA_020353115.1. GTDB lineage: Bacteria > Bacteroidota > Bacteroidia > Bacteroidales > VadinHA17. The sequence goes on along the minus strand of CP070687.1, from coordinate 1,982,571 downwards.
TGAGCTATGCCAGCACATATATGATGAAACAGGAGACGATTTTATATCTGAATGCAACCAAACAGCTGACCGATGAGATGGAAATTTCCAGTGTATTCAACACAGACTATGCTTCTCGCGTGGAGAATAATCTGGAAAACAGAGATTCTCTTATTTCTATTATATCCGATTCATTTGTCGACACCTATAAATATCTGACAAACAATAATAAAGATAAGTTAGCTATTCTGGTTATGACCGGTAGCTGGATAGAAGGGCTTTTTATCACGATCCAAATTGCCATTACGGCGGAAGACAACGATCAGATACTTGCTATCATTTCCCATCAGGAATCTTCCCTGAAGAAGCTTCTGGAGATTTTGGATCCTGTTGCTACGGATCCCGATGCAGCTGAAATTGTAACCGGGTTGATTGAACTCGAGGGACACTTTGATACCATTGAAGGCGAAATAACAGATCAGTTGCTGGAAGCCATGTCCGTATCCATTGAAAACCTGAGGAATAAAGTTATCTGATATTCCTATTCCCAGCTTACCGGAGCTTTTCATGTTTTAATGTATATGACATCTTTTAACACGTTTGTTATCAGGTTAATAATTATTGGCCTGTTTTATATATTTTCACCACCTGACAATCGGGGGCAGTCATTGGAAAGGGATCAAATGAACCGGTTATCCGAAGCTTTTGGTAAAAAATCCATTCCGGCATTTATCGAATTTTTGCAAATCCCCAACAATTCTTACTTCCCGGAACAGATACATCAGAACCTGATCTGGCTTAACCGCAAATTTACAGAACTGGGCTTCAAAACCTCTATTCTCAAGACCTCAACCAATCCTTATCTTTTAGCCGAATGGAAGAATACTTCATCGGAAAGTTCCGTACTTTTTTATGCTCATGCTGACGGCCAACCCGTCGATCCCTCCCTCTGGAATCAGAAAGATCCATACGAACCAGTCCTGAAGGAAAAATCAAAAACCGGTTCATGGAATATAATCGGCTGGTCCAGCCTGGAAGAGAGGATAGATCCCGAATACCGCATTTTTGCACGTTCATCGTCGGATGACAAAGGTCCCATTATGATGTTGATTACAGCAATTGAGATACTCCAACACGAAAATATTACACTCCCTTATCGTCTGAAAGTACTCATTGATTTGGAAGAAGAGAAGGGATCTCCGGGCATTCAATACGTGGCAGAAAAATACAGGGAAGCGTTGAAATCCGATTTCCTCGTGATCTTTGACGGCCCGAAACACTATTCTCATCTTCCATCACTTACGTTCGGGGCCAGGGGTATATCCACGATCCGTCTTACCGTCTATGGTCCCAGGATGTCGCTCCATAGCGGACATTACGGAAATTATGCCCCGAACCCGGCTCTTCGTTTATCCCGTTTGCTAGCTTCCATGAAAGATGAACAGGGCCGTGTTATCATACCCGGCTATTACGATAACATTAAAATGAACCGGGATACCCGTGAACAGTTAACATATGTCCCGGATCAAACCGATCAGATAAACCGGTCCATAGGTATTCATTCGGCAGATAAGGTTGGCGAAAATTACCAGGAATCCCTGCAATACCCGTCACTGAATATCAGGGGATTATCCTCCGGCTGGACTGGAAATGAAGTCCGTACGATTATCCCAGACAAAGCAATTGCTGAAATAGACATCCGAACTGTTCCTGAGAGTGATCCCAAACGATTGATCGATTTGGTTAAACAGCATATTACGAATCAAGGTTACTATATCATTAACCGTGAACCAACGGATGAGGAGAGGTCTGATTATTCGAGGATCATTGCCTTCGAATCAGGAACCGGTTACAAGGCATTCCGAACCGATTTCAATTCACCCATTGGAATATGGTTGTATAATGCAATGATGAGAGTTTCTTGTGATGAGCCTGTAAGAAAAAGGATTTCCGGTGGTTCAGTTCCTGTATCACCTCTGGTCCATATACTCGAGATCCCTGCTGTAACAGTACCTACTGTCAATCCGGATAACAACCAGCACAGTCCGAATGAAAACCTGCGGCTGGGGAATTACCTGGCTGGCATTAAAATCTTCCTGGCTATCCTGACACAGCCACCCGAGTAAGGGATTCCGGAATAATGATCGATGAAATACTAAACGTCAATTGTTGACAGGTTAGAATATTTGGTTTTGTCATATGCAACCCCCTGTCTGATAGGCATGCAGTTTCAATTTTTACATTTATCCGTCAGCCTGTCCGTCGCTGGATTACTAACGATGGACGTTCCCCTATGACATATCCAACAATCAAAGACAAAATCCGAAATTCACCTCATCCTTCCCCACCGATTTGCATTTCGCTGATCCGGAATGTTGGTGCTGTAAACCTAAGGTTCAAATCCAGGTCATCCGCAACCATATCTATGGCATTCAGTATGTCAAATGCACTACCTGCGATAGTCAGTCCTTTGACCGGGAAAGAGATTTTACCGTTTTCAATCCAGAAGCCGGATGCTCCGCCGCTGAAATTTCCATTGACAGAATTGATACCATAACCTGTAACCCCTTTTAATAACAGACCGTTGGATGTACTTTCAATGATCTCCTCCTTCTTGCTTGCACCTGCTGCCATAAAAAGGTTGTGGAATCCAATTCCCGGAAGGCTTGTGAATCCTCCCCTTGAAGCATTTCCTGTGCTTTTTATTCCAGCACGTTTTCCTACGGCCGTATTATAGAGAAATCCCTTCAGCACCCCGGCATCAACCAGTACCCTTCTTTGGGTAGGAACTCCTTCGCCATCAAATGGCTTACTGCCCAATCCTCTGGATCTTGTCCCATCATCAATCAATGTCATCAATTCTGATGCAAATTTCTCCTCCAGTTTATCTGCCAGGAAGCTTGCTCCCTGCAACACCCTCTCACCGTTCAGTGCCCCTATTATCCCACCCAGAATGGATCTGGCAACATCCGGATCAAATACTACGGCAGCCTTCTGTGTTTTAACCATCCTTGGATCAAGCATTTCATAAGCATCCTTTGCAGCCTTTATGGCCACTTCTTCCGGTGGCTTAAGATCACTGAAAAACCGTCTGCTGCAATATTCATATCCGGAGGATTTCTGGTCCTCCTTTTCAGCTACAACCCCGACCCCAAAGGAACAATAGGTGGACCTGTAGTTTTTTAACAACCCGTTTGAATTACCGATAATTATTTCACTTTCACCTTCTGAGAAGCCGGCACCTGAACTCTTGGTGATTCTCACATCTTCCATAGCCAGAGATTCAACCTTCTTTGCCAGTTCAATTTTTTTATCCATTGAGATTTCAGCTATCTCCGGATCATACAAACCTTCCACTTCTGTTATCAGTTCATCTTCGGGCAGAACATTGTTTTCATCCGGTGTGGTATTTCCGGCAAAATCAACTGCCCTGGAAATTGCATCATCAAGTGCCTCGTCTGAAAAGTCATTGCAATGAGAGAAGGCCATTTTTCCCTCAACAAAAACTCTGAAACCTGCGCCATGAGATGTCGCTTCCTGAACCGTTTCAATGTCTCCATTCCTGAGTTCAATACTGAGTTCACGGTTGGATTCGATATATATTTCAGCCGCATCTGCGCCTTTTTTCAAACAGTTGGATACTAAGTTCTCTGCTATTATTTTATAATCCATGATTTCCATATTTTACTGGTTAAGATCTGGCCCTGCTTCCGCCTACATTTATACCTCTGATTCGAACGGTAGGCTGACCGACTGATACCTCCGCCATTTGTCCCTTGCCACAGATTCCGGGACCAAAATCAATGTCATCACCTACGGCATCGATCCCTGAAATTACATCGAGGCAATTCCCTATAAGGGTAGCCCCTTTAACCGGAGAAGTTTTCCTCCCATTTTCAATCAGATAGGCTTCACGGCAGGTAAAATTGAATACTCCGGTAATCGGATTAACACTACCACCACTTAAACTCTGAACATAGAGACCTTCCTTTGTCGAGGCAAGAATATCGTCGGGACTGCTTTCTCCCTTTTCAATATACGTATTGGTCATTCTGGGAATAGGTATA
>CP070687.1:1975525-1978425 GCA_020353115.1 Bacteroidales bacterium | reverse complement strand
TACTCCCATTATAGCAAACATAGGATGCGGGCATACCACCGTCTGGATGCCTATGGATTACTGGAACCAGAATGCGGACAATCTTTTTCCTCTCCGGATCAGGCTTATCGAAGATCTGGTTTTGGCAGCAGGAAGCTACACGGAGAGCGAGCAGGTTCCACGGGGCAGTGTCCTTCGGGAGATCAACGGAAAGCCGATAAATGAAATCATCCGGGAGATGATAGCGAATTACCCGGCTGATGCGATGAACCCATATTTCAAACGGAAGGCCGTCGAACGCCGTTTCCCGATGATCTATGCACGCCGTTTCGGATTCCCGGAAAATTACACAATCGTTTATGTACAACCGGGCCGGACGGCCCCTGATACGCTGACTCTCTGTCCGGCAAATAACGATTCAGTTCGTGCCGTGGTATTCAAAAACTTCAATAATCCGGAACTCTGGATGCATCTGATTCCTGAGAAAAACACGATGGTCATGAGGATTGAAACGTTTATCTACTACGACAGGGTACCCTATTTTACACATTTCATTGACAGTTGTTTCAACGTTATCCACGAAAAAAAGGTAAAAAATCTGATACTCGATCTGCGGGGCAATGATGGCGGGGATCCGTTTTGCGCTGCCCCTTTACTCTCCTACCTGGAACCGGAACCCCTTCCATATTTTGCGGAGCCTTACGGTAAATACTCGATGCTGGCAGACTCAATACCTCGTGCGGAAAGAGCCTTTAACGGGAATCTGTATGTTTTGATTGACGGGAGATGTTTTTCTACAAACGGACATTTCTGCTCTCTCCTGAAATATCATAAAATCGGTACGTTTGTTGGTACGCCGGGTGGTTCCACTTACAAGTGTAATGCCGGGAGGAACACGAACATAATCCTGAAAAATACCCGTATCATGCTCTATTTCGGTCGCAGCACCTTTGCCGCAGCGGTCCAGGGAATGGACAAGGCAAAACCCATCATGCCGGATATTCCCGTTCATGAGACATATACGGATTTTCTCAACGGAAAGGATGTATTTATGGAAACCGCTTTGAAACTTGTTCGTGAATGAAGGTTTTTTCTATTCAACCGCCCCTGAGAAGAATACCTGATCCCATTCGAAGAGATCATATGACCTGAAATCAGTGGCTTCCCGGATACTTCAGAACCTGGTCTGTATTTCCGGATTCTCAGATCCCACTATTATATTCCCCTGGTCATCCGCTTGTTTCGATGACAATCTGAAGTCACTAAAATTAAGCTCACCGAATCACGAGAGGCTAAAACTCAATGACAAATTCTGTTTCTTTGTTTCGGGTGGTATGAAGGTCGAAACGAAACCCATGGTTTATGAGGATCTCACGGACGAAGGTAAGGCCGATACCCTGTCCACCGTTTTTTGTGGTAAAGAATGGAGTAAACAGCTGGCTTTTAATATTCTCCGGGATGCCCCGGCCGGTATCCCTGATCCTGAGCGTCGTGGGGTTTTGTATAGTGACCAGGGTAAGCGTACCACCCGATTCCATTGCCTCCACGGCATTTTTCACAACGTTGGCCACTACCTGTTCCATCTGGCTTCGGTCCGCCTTAATCGAAGGGGAAGGATCCGCCAGTTCGGTAACAACTTCAATATCCTTGCTGCTGAAAACAGGTGCATATGAATCCAGAACCAGCAGGATCGAATCGTTCAATCCGTACAATTCTTTTTCCGGAAGCGGCAGTTTTACGATATCGGAGAAATTCTGCATAAACCTGTTCAGTTGCTTGTTTCTTTCAAGGGCTACTTTAAGAATACCGGTTACCTCATCTTTCTCGTCGGGTTTTATAAAATCGGGACTATGTTCTACAGCCGAAATAATGGAATTTACCGATCCGATCGTATTATTCACTTCATGCGCCATCATTCGTATCACTTTTCCATACGCTTGTTTCTCTGCCTTCCTGATCTCATCCGTCAGCTCCTCGATCAGGAAAAAGGGATGCCTGAATCCCCGGTCCATAAAAAAATCTCTGTGAACAAGCAGCTTCAGATCGCGGTTCGACAGGCTTACCTTTTCTCCGAACGTAAGCGTTTCAATGCTGCGGGCTATATAACCGGGCAGATCGCTAACATGGCGACCCTCATAATCCGTGAATTTTATTCCCAGTATTCTTTCAGATGCCGGATTCATAGAAGTGATCCTGTCGTCAAAATCAGTAACAATGAGACCCATGGGAGAAGATTTGATCAGCAGGTCAAGAAAATGATGCTGTTCCCTGACCGTGATCTTTTCTTCCCTCAACTTATATATCATATTGTTATAAACCTTTATCAGTTCATCCACATCCTTATGACCGACCTCAACCAGGGTCGATGTAAAATCCTCTTCCCTTAACAGATCCAGTCCCCTGCGTATTATATTTACAGGCTTCAGGGTGCGTCGTACCAGTAGAACGGAAAATAATAATGAAATGAAGATTGCAAATTCAGAGACCAGCAAAAGGGTTGTATTGCTCTCCCTGAAAAGGAAAATTACCAGGACAAGCAATGCAATATGAATGATCAATAGCCATATATATAAGCTGCCCCTGATCCTCATATTTTAATATTGTATTTGTTGATTTTCCTGTACAGCGTAGCCCGGCTAATACCCAGGACCTCTGCAGCCATACTCATATTGCCTTCACAATCATGAATGGCCCTAATGATCTCCTCCTTTTCAACTTCTTCAAGGGTACGTGCCGAACCCCGTACAGGTTGTTTTGCAGCCTCATCATCTTTCACCTGTTGTACTGCGAGTTGGAAATCCTCTCCCCGCAAAGTTTCCTTATCGATAATCAGGATGGTGCGTCCAATAAGGTTTTTCAGTTCCCTGACGTTGCCCGGCCAGGATTGCTGTCTGAGCCATTTGTAAGCATCTTCATCCAGT
>CP070687.1:1955522-1975425 GCA_020353115.1 Bacteroidales bacterium | reverse complement strand
ATCAGTGGTCAATTACAGATAAGGCTTTGATTATCGAATATTAAGCGAACCAGGAGGTTCGTATTACTGTTAAGGCTTATTTCTTAGGGAAGCCTTACCGGGTTCTGCCAGGGTATGCTTTAAGTCCCTCCTCAAGACATTTCAGTGAAATTTTAAGGTCTTCAATTTTCAGGACGTAGGCTATCCGGACTTCCTGTTTACCGAGTCCAGGGGTGGCATAAAATCCGGATCCTGGTGCCATCATTACCGTTGCATTATTGCATTCGAAGTCGCTCAGAAGCCATTGACAGAACTTATCCGTATCGTCGACGGGAAGGTGGGTAATGGTATAAAATGCTCCTTTAGGCATGGGACATATTACTCCTTTCATTTTATTAAGGGTGTGCACCATATAATTACGCCTTTCGATATATTCGATATAGACTTTTTTGAAGTACTCGGGAGGTGTATCCACTGCTGCTTCACCGGCGATCTGGCCTAATGAAGGCGGGCTTAGTCTTGCCTGTGCGAATTTCAGGACAGTTTCCAGAATAGTCCTGTTCCTGGTTACCAGGGCACCGATTCTTACGCCGCATGAGCTATACCGTTTCGACACGGAATCCAACATCACGACGTGTTCATCTACCCCTTCCAGAAACATAACGGAATAGTGTTTCAGGCCGTCATAACAGAATTCACGGTATACTTCATCAGAAAAGAGGTAAAGATCATGTTTTTTAATGATATCCCTTAATTGCATCAGCTCTTCTTTTGAGTATAAGTACCCTGTAGGGTTATTCGGACTGCAAATAATTATACCTTTTGTTGCGGGACCTATCCGCTTTTCAAACTCATCAATGGGTGGTAATGCAAATCCATTATCGATGGTAGCTGTAATGGGTTTAACCTTTACACCAGCTGCCGTAGCAAATCCATTGTAATTTGCATAGAAAGGTTCACTTATTATAATCTCTTCACCTGGATTGAAACAGGTCATTAATGCAAACAAGATGGCTTCAGAGCCTCCTGTAGTAATCATTAATTGTGTGTAATCGATGTTGATACCGACTTTCCGGTAGTAACCGGCCAGTTTTCTGCGATATGATTCATTTCCTGCAGAATGGCTGTATTCAATAACTTTCAGGGTAATATTCCGGATGGCCTCCATTGCAACCTCGGGGGTCGGTATATCCGGTTGCCCGATGTTGAGATGGTAGACTTTTCTTCCTTTCCTTTTGGCTTCTTCTGCAAATGGGACTAGTTTTCTTATGGGAGAGGCGGGCATCAGTTTGCCCTTCGTTGAGATTTGTGGCATAATCCTTGGTGATGAAAATCTGGTTTTTATTTTTATGAGCGTTACCTTATGTGAACGATAAATTTACGTTTTATTGTTGAAAAGCGGGAACATTTACCGTGTTTACTTCTCCGTTCCTGCTTAATACATGGTAACGATATCCCAGACGAATGTCCGGATACCGACATTTTTATTTATCTCATCAATTTTCCGGACCTTATCAAGCAGGTCTTTCACTTTTTCATCGTTCACTACAGTCAGGGAAGCACTATTCTGTTCGGGCCAGGTATGGGTGTTCATGTGCGGATCACCCGTGTCACTTCCCTGTCCTGACAGGTTGTTCCATCGTGTAAAACCCCGTATTCCGAGCTGATCAAGCACATATTCGACTTTTTCCGTATGAGCCTGGTTGTATACTATAAAGACTGCTTTCATGATTTCTGGTTTATGTTAACAAATCGTTTGATATCCGGGATCAGGAATTAAGGTATGCATAATCGTTTTCAGTTTTTTTCCGTTCGCTTTTCCGCATTAGCAACTGATATACTACCGGAACCAGGATAAGGGTAACCATGGTGGAAAAGATCAGTCCTCCGATTACCGAGATGCCCATAGGGCTCCAGATTTCCGAACCTTCCCCGCGGCTTAGCGCGAGTGGCATCATACCAAGGATGGTTGTGAGGGTTGTCATAAGGACAGGTCTCAGCCTGGATCTTCCGGACAATATGATTGCCTCTTTCAGTTCGTATCCCCTGTCACGCATCAGGTTAATATAATCCACCAGGACGATGGCATTTTTTACGACGATACCGACAAGCATAACCCCACCAACCATGGAAATTGTACTCAAGGTAGTGTTTGTCAGGTAGAGGGCGATCATAACACCTGAGAATGCAAACGGTATGGAGAACATAATGATAAATGGCATTTTCAGGGATTCGAACTGAGCGGCCATGACAATATATACAAGAATCAGTCCCACGATGAGCAGCATACTGAGATCTATCATGGACTCTTTCATATCCTCAACGGCTCCTCCCGTTTCGATCATAACATCGGGAGGAATATCCATTGCATTGATAACCTGTTGGATTTGAGCGGAAATTTTGGTCAGAGACACATCGTATGGAGTCACGGATATCGTAACAATACGCTGCCTCCGTTTGTGTTCGATGTTTGGAGGAGACCAGAATTCCTCAATATCGGCAATTTCCTCCAACCGGATTTTATTGCCCCGTGGATCGGTCAGGAGTATATTTTCCAGATCCGAAAGCGAATTCCTGTAATCCTCTGCAAAGCGGACCACGATATCATATTCATTTCCACGTTCACGGTATTTACTCATCAGTGCTCCCGATACACGGTTTCTCACAGAGCTGGCAAGATTAAAGGTATTCATCCCGTATTGTGCCATTTTTCCCCGGTCGGGGATGATCTGAAACTCCGGTTTGGATGGTTTACGACTGAGGGTAATATCCCTTGCTCCTTTTAACAGAGCGATTTTGGCAGCAAGGGTATCGGCAATCATATTGGTTTCCTCAAAATCATACCCATAGATCTCTACAGTAATGTTATTGGTAGCCATTGCTCCCATGCCTCCATTGGGTATAACCGAATAGGTGATAATTTCAGGTATTTGGTCCAGGTATTCACGCAGTATTTCGGCAAGGTCCCAGACTGACCGTGTACGTAGTTCCATTGATACAAGACCCATAGTAAAATTGATCATATGGGTACCCGATTCCATGAAAATCGCGAAGATTCCTCCCCGGTCATCCGCTCCGGTTGATGTACTCATAATATCGATTTCCGGCAGGTTTTCAAATATGAATACATCAATCATTCGGGCAATACGGATGCTTTCATCCACCCTTATGCCTGTTTGAAGTTCCACGGTAACTGACAGGGTACTCTGGTCTGCTTCCGGCATAAATTCGGTTCCGATCACCTTTATCAGGGCGAAGGATCCAAAGAAGATAAGGAATGAGGCGATAATTACAAAGGTTTTATGCCGGAGTGTCCATGAGAGGGTTCTTTCATAGAACTTGTCGAAGGCTTGCAGGAACCTGAAAATGGTGTTATTGTAGCTAAACCTGGCTGTCATTTCCCTGGGTTTCCTGAGTTTAAGCAATTTTGAAGTGAGCATGGGTGTCAGGCTGATGGCCGCCATGGTAGAGGTAACCACAGTAATGGATACCACCCATCCCAGCTGGCCGAACAGTTCACCGGTCATTCCCCCAGCGAGAGTCATGGGCATAAATACAGCCACCACGGTAAGGGTGGTCACGATCACCGCCAGCCAGACCTCATTGGTAGCATATATCGCAGCCTCCCTGGGGCTGCTACCCCGTTCAATATGTTTGGTAATATTCTCGAGTACCACGATAGCGTCGTCAACTACCATTCCAATAGCAATTGAAAGGGAGGAGAGTGAAATGACATTGATGGAATTGCCCGTAAAGAACAGGTAAATAAATGCTACGATCAGTGCTATAGGGATTGTTAGTACCACGATAAAAGTTGCTCTCCATCTACCCAGGAAGAAGAGCACAACCAGTGTAACGAAGATGAGGGCAAACAGGAGGGTCTTTGAGAGGTTCCTGATCGAGTCGATGATGAAATCTGATGTGTCGAAGATGGGGTCAATTGAAACATCCGGAGGCAGTGTTTCCTTCAAAGCGGGCAGTTGTTTTTTAACCTTCCTGGCAATCTCTACGGTATTTGCCCCGGATTGTTTCTGTACAATGATTCGTAAGCCGGTTTTGCCATTTATTTTTTCATCAAGGGTCATATCCCTGAGGGTATCCCTGACTGTAGCCACATCCCGGAGGTAGATCGTTTGACCCATGATGTTTGCCAGGACAATATCGCGGACCATGTCGCTTCTGGTGAATTCGCCCTGGATCCGGATGGGATAATCGAGCAAACCCATTTCAATGTGGCCGGCCGGCAGGTTCAGGTTTTCAGCGTTCAGGATGGCGGCTATCTGTTCGACGGTTAATCCGTACGCTTCCACTTTCCGGGGATCGATATTGACCTGGATCTCCCTTCCGGGGGAGCCAAACATCCCGACAGCGCCGATACCCTCAATTCTGTTCAACGGATTTACGATCTTCTCATCAAGGATTTTTTCAAGTGCTGCATAGTTTTCCTCAGCGGTTACGGCATAGACCATGATAGGCATCAGGCTGGAACTGAATTTAAACAGGGATGGTTTTTCCACTTCTTCCGGCAAAACCTGATCGGCCAGGCTCAATGCATCACGGATCTCATTGGCTGCTTCATCCAGGTTGGTGCCCCATTCAAACTCACAGGTTACTATAGACATATTGTCCCTGGAGGTGGAATAGATCTCTTTCAGATTGCTTACGGTATTCAGGTTGTCTTCAATCACCTTGCTCACATTGGTTTCGATATCTGCAGCGCTGGCCCCGTTATAAATGGCGAAAACTGAAATTGCAGGGAATTCCAACTCAGGGTAAAAATCAATGGGCAATCGAAACAATGAATAAAAGCCTAGGACGATCAGGGCGATGAAGATCATGATCGTTGTAATGGGTTTGCGAACAGCACTTCCGTATATACTCATTTTTTTCTCGTATTATGAGGTTGTAAATGTATGGTATGGTTTTACTGGGTGACAATTCTCAGTGAATCCCGGTCCTCCAGCCTGTTTTGTCCGGCAAAAATCAGCTCTTCGCCTCCCTTGAGTTGGCCCGAAATTATCTCCAGTTGTTCATCAAACCGTTCTCCGATCCGGACAAAGACCCTTTGTGCCACGCCGTCATTATTGATAAAAATATATTTGTCATTGGTGCCCGGTTGCTGCAACACGGTGATAGCCGGAACCACAAGAGCCTTTCTCTTCCCGAGTATAAGATGGATACGGGCGAACATTCCCGGGCGCAGCAATTCTTCACCATTGGGGATATGTAGCTCCACCCGGAAAGTTTTTGTTGTTGCATCAATGGTGGGATAGATTCTGAACAGGGAACCCGGGAAATCCTTTTCCGGATATACGTCCGTATTGAGTATGGCTGGTAATCCCCTTTTAACCTGGGGAAGGTATTCTTCAGGCAGGCTGACATATACCTTTAACCGATCAATTTTCATCAGGGTAATTATGGCTGGTTTCCCGGAGGGTGTGTTTGGTGTGGGAGAGAAGAGTTCTCCTTCATTGTAGTACCTCCCGGTGATAATTCCGGAATAGGGGGCTTTCAGCCGTGTGTTTTCCTCAAGGTTGTTTAATACCACTTCCTGCATCTCCACCGCTGATTGCTGCTGGTCATACACCTGTTGTGTTATGGAACCATACTGCAGAAGGGTATCCATTCGTGCCAGGTCCTTTTTCAGGGTTTGATACTGTACTTTCGTCTGGTTATATTGGGTGCGATCCATTTCCACAAGCACCTCGCCTTCCCTGACACGATCATTCACATCGACGGTAATGGACCGGATTCTTCCCTGCAAGGCAGGTGCCAGGTGGGTTTCCTCGAATGGTAATATGGTTGCCGTGAGCTCTTCTGCCCGTGCTATTTCCGCATAATCGATCTTCATAACCCTTACTGGCTGAATCCGTTCCGAAGATGTTCCGGTACCCTCCTCCCTGCTTTTGGTATCCGGGCTCTGGTTGCAGCCGGAAAAAAGAATTCCTGCGGGAATTATGAGAGCCAAAATTAAGTTACGGTTTCTGTTCATATTCTTTGTTTTTTAGTTGTTATTTAATAAGATGTCCAGCTCCATTTGTGCAGTGAGTAGTTCCAGTACAGCATTCAGGTAATCTCCCTCAGATATCAGGTAATCGTTGTTTGCCTGTATCAGGTCGAACACGGAAGCCATACCTTGTTCATACTTTTTCTGTGTGTTCCGGACAATCCGTTCTGCCACCTCAATATTCTCGTTCTGGCTAATGAATTTGTCCTTTGCTATCCGAAGGTTGCTGCGCAACTGGTTCTCGGTTAATCTCAGCTGGTCAGACACCATGGTCATGTTGGTACGTGCCATTTCAATCCCGATTTGTGCTTTCTTTATCTTCTGGTATTTTATTCCACTGTTGAAGACTGGCAGGTCGAGTTGAAGACCGATCATTGAGGTTGGATACCAGGAATCGAAATTAAGGTCATTGTCCATGCCCATCCTGGAATAAGAGTAAAAGCCGGAAAGGGTTGGCAAATAAGCGGCTTTTTCAACCTGAAGTTTCCTTTCGGCTACCTGTTCCTGAGTTTTGAGCATTCGATAATCAATGTGGTTTTCTATAACAAAATCCTGATTCAGAAGCAGATCACTACTATACTTTGTCATGATTTCGTCCAGGCTGCTGGTTAGCTTCAGCGGAGTGTCCGGATCGATACCCAGCTGAAACCGAAGGAGGTTATAGCTCAATTCAGTATTTAGGTCGGTCGATTGCCGGTTATTTTCAAGCATGGATACAGAGACCGAAATTTTATCCACATCGGTTTCTTCCCGCATACCCACCTGTTGCATTTTTTCGGTCTGAAGCAGAATCCGGTTCAAATTGGCCATGTTGCTCTCAAGAATATCCGTTGATCTCTCCGATATCAGGATCAGGAAGTAGTTGCTCATGACCGATTTTTTTAAATCCATTTCTGATTTTTCAAGACTTTGCTGCGATAATTGCTCAAGGAGTTGTAACGTTTTCAACCCGACATATAACGCACCGTTAAAAATCATCTGGGATGCATAGATTCCGTATGTAGCATTGTACTTTGTACCGAACTGTACGGGAATATAGGTGCCGGGCTCTCCACCAAAGAATTCCGCCGGGATCAGCTGGGTCATCAGCTTGAGGTTGTCATTTAGTGATGCCGAACCGCTGACTTGTGGTAATCCGGCTGCCAGGTTTTCGAGATAATTTCTCCTGGCCAGGAAAATTTCCTGCCGGGCATTTTTCAACGTCATGCTGTTCTCCAGAGCAACCTGTAGTGCCTCATCGATCGTCAGGGACATCGGTGAGGGTCTTTCCTGGGCAAGGAGGGAAACGGGGAAAAGAATTATTCCTGCCAAAATCGATCGGATAAATGTTCTCATGAGTTAAAATGAATATGCATTATTCTTTAATATATCTGCTTATAATTAAGGTGTTTGTGTATGATCGGCGTGCTTATAGGATTCCAGGATCTCGATACCGTTTGCTGTACACAGTCCACGGATAAAGACAATGAAAATATTATCAAGCATTTCAGAACGGTCATATTGTTCGAACGGAAAGACTTCATCATCCCCGAACAAACGGAACATCTCCCACATAAACCGGGTAACCAGACTGGTATTTAACTCCGGGAGGAATATACCTTCTTCTTTTCCTTTTATCAGTAACTGCTCGGTCAGACTGATATCCTCCAATTCGTCGCGTTTGTGGATCAGCTTGAATATAGCCGGATGAAACTTCCGCATATCTTCCAGGAATAGTGGATTAAGATTCCGCATCATTACCGATTTTTCTCCAATAATCCGGTATATCGAATCTATCACATGAGCGGACTCATTCATGATCCGGTTTATCCGTTTCTTCTGGTCGGTTGAAAGGGACTTAATGCATTGGAGCAGAAGCGAATCCTTGTTCTTAAACTGTTCATAAATGGTTCGTTTGGAGATCCCGAGGTGTTTTGCCAGTTCATCCATGGTAATGTTTCGGATGCCGTATTTCATAAACAGTCTCAGGCCTTCTTCAATGATCCTTTGGCGTTTTTCCATTGATTTTTCATTTTTTCGTGGTAAAAATGAAAAAACTATTTTAGTTTTCCAAGTTTAATTATAAATTTAGTTGATAGCCTGGTACAGTAATTCAGGGATTACCTGCATCTGTGAAATTAATGATAGCCATAAATTTTTGTATGATTTAAATTCTTAATTTTGCATCTTTGTTTCCATTAGGGGAACTTTAATAATCTGTTATTTGCAATGGACATCCCGTCAAAATACGATCCTTCAAAAACGGAAGAAAAATGGTACCAAACCTGGATTGATCACGGTATTTTCAGATCGTCCCCTGATGAGAGGGAACCATATACGATTGTCATTCCTCCCCCAAATGTCACAGGAGTTCTTCATATGGGTCATATGCTGAACAATACGATCCAGGATATACTTGTCAGGAAAGCCCGTATGCAGGGGAAGAACACGTTATGGGTTCCGGGAACAGACCATGCTTCCATTGCTACTGAGGCAAGGGTGGTTGCACATCTTAAAGAATCGGGCATTGAAAAATCCGATTTGTCGCGTGAAGAATTTCTTACACATGCCTGGGGATGGAGAAAGAAGCATGGGGGGATCATTCTTGAACAGCTTAAAAAGCTTGGTGCATCCTGTGACTGGGACCGTACAAAATTTACCATGGATGATGATATGTCTGAGAGTGTGATCCGGGTTTTTGTTGATCTTTACCGGAAGGGTCATATTTACCGGGGTGTACGAATGGTGAACTGGGATCCCAGTGCCCAAACCGCGGTTTCGGATGAGGAAGTGGTTCATAAGGAAGTGGAATCGAAGTTATATTATATTAAGTATAAAATAGAGAAAGAGGATTCCTGGCTGACCATTGCCACCACACGGCCTGAAACTATTTTGGGTGATACGGCTGTTTGTGTACACCCTGAAGATGACCGTTACAGGCATTTGCAGGGTAAAAGGATCCTGATTCCGCTCCTGAACCGTTCTGTGCCTATAATAACGGATGAATATGTTGACCGGGAGTTTGGGACAGGTGCCCTGAAAATCACACCAGCCCATGATGAGAATGATTATGAGATTGGATTGAAATACGACCTGGATGTGATAGATATTTTTAATGATGACGGAACCTTAAGCGAGAAGGCCGGGCTTTTTATCGGGGAGGACCGGTTTGCGGCGAGGGATATGGTAATGCAGAAACTGGAGGAGCAGGGCCATATTGTTAGGATTGAAGATTATGTTAACAAAGTGGGTTTCTCGGAACGGACAGATGCCGTTATTGAGCCGAAGCTATCGCTTCAATGGTTTCTCAGGATGGAAGAATTGGCAAAACCGGCCCTTCAAAATGTTCTGAACGACCGGGTTAAATTACATCCCCCGAAGTTCAAAAACATCTACCGTCACTGGATGGAGAATGTCAGGGATTGGTGTATTTCCCGCCAGTTATGGTGGGGGCACAGGATACCTGCTTATTACCTGCCAACGGGGACGATTCTTCCGACAGGGGAAAACGTGATTGTTGCCGAAACGGTGGAGGAAGCCTTAACGGTTGCCCGGAGAGAAACGGGGAATAGCTCGCTGCCTATAAGTGATTTGAAACAAGATGAGGATGTGCTTGATACCTGGTTCTCATCATGGTTGTGGCCAATTACCGTGTTTGACGGTATCCGCTATCCTGAGAATCCGGATATCACCTATTATTATCCGACAAACGATCTCGTTACTGCCCCCGAAATCCTGTTTTTCTGGGTTGCCAGAATGATTATTGCAGGGTATGAATACATGGGTGAGAAACCTTTCCAAAATGTTTATCTTACGGGAATTGTTCGTGACAGGCTGGGCCGGAAAATGTCAAAATCCCTTGGTAATTCTCCCGAACCACTTGAACTGATAAGGAAGTATGGTGCTGACGGTGTGCGTGTAGGTATGTTACTTTGTTCACCGGCAGGAAATGATCTGCTGTTTGAAGAAAACCTTACCGAGCAGGGCAGGAACTTCGGTAATAAAATCTGGAATGCTTTTCGTCTGATAAAGAACTGGCATTGTGATGATGAACTCGTCCAGCCAAGATATGCGGCACTGGCTGTTGAATGGTTTGAAGGGAAACTTTACCAGGCAATTGAAATAATGGAACAGCAATTTTCAGAATACCGGCTTTCGGAATCCCTAATGACAATGTATAAGTTATTCTGGGATGAATTTTCATCATGGTATCTTGAAATTGTAAAACCGGCATATCGTAAGCCGATCGATAAGAAAACTTATGAATCAACCATCGAATTTCTTGAGAAGTTACTGAAGCTGCTTCATCCCTTCATGCCTTTTATAACGGAAGAGATTTGGCACCTTCTCAGAAGCCGGAGTACAGGAGACTTTATTGCAGTAGCAAGCATGCCTGCCGGAGCAGGTTACGATAAGAAAATGCTTGAACGGTTTGAAAAAACCAAAGAAACCGTAAGTGCAATCAGAACGGTGAGGAAAGAGAATAATATACCTTTAAAAGAACCAATATCTCTGAATGTAATGGAGAAGGAAGAGGTATATGATAACCGGTTTGGTGAAATCCTTAAGAAACTGTGTTATCTGTCTGATATCAATTTCATTTCAGAGAAGATGGATGGCGCCGTTACTTTCATCGTTAAGACAACCGAGTTCTACATTCCGTTGGGAGACAAAATGAATGTGGAGGAGGAATTGTCAAGGCTGCAGGCTGAACTTTCATATACCAGGGGGTTTCTGAGTATGGTTATGAACAAGTTGAAGAACGAACGGTTTATAAAAAACGCTCCGGAACATGTTGTACAGTCCGAAATGAAGAAAAAATCGGATGCTGAAACGAAAATAAAGGTCCTTGAAGAACGGATTGCCCACCTAAAATAACCGGGGAAAAACCGGTTTCTTTCACCCGGTAAATTCATAGCGGATCAGGATCATTTCCTGCTGAATGGATGATTTTGACTGTTATTTAACATAATTACCACATTCATAACCTTGGGAAAGATCCTCTTAAATTCCTTACTTTTATAGACTTTATTCCTTAACCAGATAAAAGATGAAAGAATCCGATCTGTTATTAAATCCGAATGAACTTGTTCAATTCCTTAAGAAACCACAGGAAATGTTCACCAAGCAGGATCTTATTGCCTTTATTCAACATAAAGGGATTGAATTCTTGAATTTCAGGTATGTAGCGGAAGATGGAAAACTTAAGACACTTAATTTTGTTATTTCAAGCCTGGATCATCTGGATCAGATCCTGACCATTGGTGAACGTGTGGACGGATCCAGTTTATTCCCTTTTATAAGTTCAGGCTCCAGTGATCTTTATGTAATTCCCCGCTTCAATACTGCTTTCCTGAATCCTTTCACGAGAGAACCTTCCCTTGATATATTATGCTCATTTTACACAGGAGACGGGCAGCCTTTGGCCAGCTCACCGGAAAATATCCTGCGAAAGGCCTATCGCAGGTTCGGGGAAGATACAGGGTATACCTTTATGGCGTTGGGAGAACTGGAATATTATGTAAACAGTCCACGCGCTGATCTCTTTTCATCTGTCGACCGGACAGGTTATCATCAGTCGATGCCTTTTACAAAATATGAAGAACTGAGGACGGAGGCGATGAAACTTATTACCGCTGCCGGAGGAAGAATAAAGTACGGGCATTGCGAAGTGGGAAGCTTTTCCACGGAAGATGAGGATTATGAACAGCACGAAATAGAATTTCTTGCGCAGCCTGTTGAATATGCAGCCGATCAGCTTGTAATTGCCAAGTGGATCATCAGGATGTTGAGTTACAAATATGGAGTGGAAGTAAGTTTCGCCCCTAAAATCACAGTCGGAAAAGCAGGCAGCGGTCTTCACATTCATATGCTGCTTGAAAAAGAGGGAAGAAACAGAATGGTTGATAATGATAAGCTTAGTTCGGTAGCCCGTAAAATGATTGCAGGAATTCTTGATTTATCCGGTGCCTTAACGGCGTTTGGCAATACGATTCCAACCTCTTATTTAAGACTGGTCCCTCATCAGGAAGCTCCCACATACGTCTGCTGGGGAGACCGGAACCGGTCCGTTCTGGTCAGGGTTCCGCTGGGGTGGCTGGGGACAGGAAATATGACCATGGATGCTAACCCGGCCAGTCAGAGCGAGTATAAAACCTATCCTCCAAGGCAGTCAATTGAATTCAGAGCTTCTGACGGATCGGCCAATATCCATAACCTGCTTGCAGGACTGATAATAGCTACCTGGCACGGGCTGAAGATGGAAAACGGAGAAAAGTTCGCAGACGAACTCTATGTAGACACGGATATTTTTAATGAAGAGAACAGATCCAAACTGGAGAAACTGGACCATTTGCCATACTCGTGCTGGGATTCTGCCGAAGCCCTTGAAGCAAAAAGATCCGTCTTTGAGAAGGACGGGATTTTTCCAAAGGAGACTATCGACATGCTGATCGGTAAACTGAAATCCTATAATGACAAAGATTTGAGTGAACGGTTATTCGGCAAGAATGAAGAGATCCATAAACTTGTTCAAAAGTATATTCATTGCTGATGATATATTTTTCATGAATTTTCCGGTTCTAATTATCCTTCGAATCTAAGGGGCAAGACGTACAATTTTCCAACGGTTCCGTTCGAGCCGGTAAAGGATCCTGTCGTGTAAGCGGTTTGGCTGTTCCTGCCAGAATTCAATTTTCAAGGGGATCAGGCGATAACCTCCCCAAAAGGCAGGTCGTGGTATATGAGATGTATCATTTTCTTTCCCGATTGTGTTGGTCAGATTATTGAGATATTGTCTGTCCGGTATCTCCCTGCTTTGAGGTGATACTACAGCACCGATCTGACTTGCTACGGGTCTTCCGGAAAAATAGGAATCGGATTCAGCTGCCGTTATCTTGTGAACAGTTCCTTCAATTCTGATCTGCCTTGCCAGTTCAGGCCAGTAAAATGTAACAGCTGCATGTGGATTTTCGGATATTTCAAGGCCTTTTCTGCTTTCATAATTGGTAAAAAAAACAAATCCCTCCCGGTCAACTTCTTTTAAAAGCACCATGCGTGATGATGGTTTCCCGTCATTTGTAGCGGTTGAAAGGTTCATAGCTTCCGGTTCAGGATTGCCCGATTCAACAGCATCTGAAAACCACTGTTTAAACTGTTCCAGGGGATCCGATGCCACATCTGATGTGTGCAGGTTCTTCAAAAGGATTAGGTCATTTGATTAATAATCATTCTCCTGCAATCAATGTATGCAGATTCTCTTATTTTAGTTTTTCTTTCTCAGAATTGGCTGTTCTGATGCTAACGTTCAGTTCAAATCCGATCAGCAGGGATATCGAATTTATGTACAACCACAGCAGAATAACGATAAGGGTTCCAATGGATCCATATAGTTTATTGAATTGTCCGAAATTATTGACAAAGGATGAAAAACCGAGGGATGACAGAATGAACAGGATTGTTGCCAGTGTAGATCCGGCAGAAAAGAACTTCCATTTCGATCGTTTGGCGGGTGAGAGGTAATAAAGGAATGAGATGGCGAAGAATATGAGTGCCAGGATTATTAACCATTTTCCGAGAGCGATCAGGATATAGGTTATGTTGCGTTCAAAAAGTTCCAGTTCGGCAAGATAATTAATTGCCATCTTGCTGAAGAGGATCAGTATGGTTGCCGTTCCGAGAAGTGAAACGAGTATGAATACAAAAACCAGGGATACAAGTCTCTGGGCAATCCATGAATGTGTGTCGAAGGTATGCAGGGAGACGTTAAATGCACTTATGAGGGCATGTACTCCGTTGGTTGAGAAAATTATTGTGGCAAGGAACATGAAAAAGAGCAAGCCGTGGCTCTTCTGTGTGATCACATCCACAAGGGTAGCTTCCATGAGGGAATATGCATTTTCAGGCAGGATATTTTTGAAAAGTTCAAGCAATTCCGACTGGAAGTTCGGAAAGGGTAAAAAGGGGATCAGTGTAAAAAAGAAAATGGTGGATGGAAGGAGGGCAATAATCAGGTTGAAAGCGATGGCAGAAGCACGTGTTACGAGGGCTCCTTTTTGAAATCCCTTAAAAAAAAAGAGGATAACATCATAGATAGGGACTTTTTCAAAACCAGGGAGCGACACTTTTTGAACCCTGTTCATAATCCGGTTGACCTGCGTATTGAAAAACCTGTACTGTTTTGTTTCCAATTTTTCCGTCATCAAGACATGTTTGCCATTCGATTAGTAAATTGCTTTCAGGCTCATATTGATGCTCTTAATATGGTGCGTCAGTGTTCCTACCGATATATAATCCACGCCACATTCGGCATATGCTCTTATATTTTCCAGGATTATTCCCCCGGAAGACTCCGTTTCAATTCTCCCGGCAATCAGTTCAACTGCTTCACGTGTATTTTCAATTGTGAAATTATCCAGCATAATCCTGTCAACCCCGCCTACAGCAAGAATTTCCCTGACGCTGTCAATCGAACGTGCCTCTATCTCTATTTTGATATCCTTCTTTATTTTGCTTACATACTGTTGGGTATTTAAAATCGCCTTTTCTATACCACCGGCAAAGTCGATGTGGTTATCTTTAATAATGATCATATCAAACAGGCCCATTCTATGGTTTTCACCTCCCCCGATCACTACGGCTTTCTTTTCGAAAAAACGGAAACAGGGAGTAGTTTTTCTTGTGTCGAGCACCCTGGTTTTTAAGCCTTTCAGCCGGTCAACGTAGGCTCTTGTTCTGGTCGCGATTCCGCTCATTCTCTGTAATATATTGAGGATCAGGCGCTCTGATTTCAAAATTGAGTGCACGGAACCCGTGATCTGAAATGCCGTATCTCCTTCTTTCACAGGGGTTCCGTCTTCAATAAATTTGTAAAAATGGATTCCGGGATCTATTTTGAGGAGGATCTCCCTTGTCAGATCGATACCTGCAAGAATACCATCTTCCTTTATCAGCAACTGTGCCTTACCAGTGGTATCCGGAGGAATGCATGCAAGAGATGTATGATCACCATCTCCAATATCTTCTTTTAATGCACTGGAGATGAAATTATCCAGGAAGTTATTATTCATTCTCTTTTTCGATTCGGAGTTGATGGATCAGGTATATATTTTCCTTCTTTTTCAGTAAAAAATATACCCTGAAGTTTCCTTCAGGTGTGGTAAGGTCACCGATGGCATATTTTGAACCATTTTTACCTCCCTGATGCAGAATGGCAAAATTTTTGGGGGGATGTTTATCGAAGAAATCCCGAAGGATCATTTCTGCCTGGGTTTTGCTGTAAACATCTTCATTTTCAAGGATAACCAATTCAATGTTTGTATTGAAGTGTTTAACAAGTTCTCTGGAATTACCGGCCTTGAACGCGACGGAAATGGCTTCGGGAATATCCTGTGAAAATCCTGTATTGATTAACGTTCCGAGTATTAAAATTAAAAATATATGAATTCTGGACAGCTTCATTTCGGATATCTTAAATTTGTATTTTAATACTTTCAAAAATCACACCAAGATGAATCGTTCCTGCAAATTAATAAAAATAATATGAATTCATAAATCCCGGTTATCAGATGAAGGTTATCTTTATTCAGATAGGAAAGACGGATCAATCGTACATTCGTGATGGAGTCGCACGCTACGAGTCCAGGTTGAAGCATTACATTCCATTGAATATCATTACTGTTCCGGAGGTTAAACGTTCAAAAAAAATAAGCGAAAATCGGATAAAGGAACTGGAAGGGAACGCAATATCGGATTTGTTTAAATCGCAGGATCATATTATACTTCTTGATGAGGGAGGGGATCAGCCGGATTCGGTGAAATTTGCAGGATTAATTGAAAAATATATGATTTCAGGTATTAAACGGCTGGTATTTGTGAGTGGAGGAGCTTATGGCTTTTCGAGCAAAGTGTACGAAAGAGCGCATTCAAAACTTTCGGTATCAAAAATGACATTTTCACATCAGATGATCCGGTTGCTATTTTTGGAACAGCTTTATCGTGCCATGACCATTATCAGAGGGGATCCATATCATCATGGTTGATAATCCCTGTTTTATTTTTTATCTTAGGAAATCTCAACACCCCAAATATTGTACGTTTTGAGAAAGTTTAAGCCAGCATTTCTCTATCTGATCGGCGCTCTTGTAATGGTTATTGCAGGAACGGTTTATGAGAAGTCTTTTCTCGGGAGTAAGAATTTTAAAAGTCATGTTAAGAGATTTCAGGCCACCCTAAATAAAAAAGAATTACTCCTGGACTCCTTATTAAATAAGATCCGGGCCGATACGGCTGGTTCAGAAATACGTAATTCCGCATTTATCAATCCGGAATATCTGGAAATGCTAAGAGATGAAGGCCTTGCATTATTCATCTATGAAAATGATAAAATCAAAACATGGTCGGACAATTCTTTTCCCTTTCCGCAATACTACAGTGATTCATTATTCCGGGATAGTTTGGTTTTCCTGGGCAATACATTGTTCAAACCCTTGGTGATAAATGATGGCAATAGAAAATATGTGGGTTTGATAAAACTAAAACGCGAATTTCCATACGAAAACAACTGGCTTACAAACGATTACCAGAAACATTTCGGACTGCCGTCAAGTGTCGGATTAGTAAAGGTGGATAGTACAGGTCTGGACAGGTCAAATCTTATCTATGATCGGAATGGCAGAGCAATAGCACGTCTTGATTTTTCACAATGGAACTACAATCCTGTAAAAAGGTATGTTAACTCCGGATTTTATTTCGTCGGGCTGGTTCTGCTCCTCCTCTTCTTCGGTAAATGTCTTGTCAGGCTACAGAGCGTCAGACATAAAAAATGGGCCTTATTGATTCTGGCGGTTATTCTGTGTGTAATGAATTACATTCTGGTAACTCTAAGAATACCTGCGTCAGTTTATTCTACGGAATTATTGTCTCCTTATTATTTTGCGAATTCTTATTTGCTGGGATCTATCGGAGAATTTTTTATAACAAGTCTCTTTATTTTCTTTTTTATCACTATGTTCTCACGGGAGTACTCTTTCCGTGAGATTCTGAACGAAAGACCATTTGTTTTCCGATTCCTGGCAACTCTGATTGTTTTTCTGTTCGGTGCCTTCTGTTTTGCAGTATCACATTATCTTTTCAGAAATGTATTGATGAATTCGAGTATTTCAATGGAACCCTATAAAGTACTCGACCTGTCGATTTATAGTATCATCGGATTTACAGGGATCTCCCTGATTTTTATATCTTTTGTACTCCTGATTATTAAGATTGGCAATCTTGTAAACCAAGTGATTGATCTGAAGTATCTTTATATTTGTTTATTCTTTTCCCTGTCGGTATTTCCTCTTTTATCAGTCCTGACGGATTATACCGTTGATTTTGTTGCCATTCTATTTTATGTCATCATGGCAATTATCGGACTCCATGTCAAAAAGGACATTCAGCCTCCCTATTCCTATATACTTCTCTTTGTATTCCTGTTGGCCACATTTTCACTTTATGTAATAATTACAGAAACAGCTATAAAGGAAAAAGATACCAGGAAAGTACTTGCAGTAAATCTTGGAGTGGAACATGATCCAGTGGCTGAAATGCTCCTGGAAGAAGTTTCGCAGGATCTTTTGGAAGACCAGGTATTGATTGAACATATGCAGAAAGGATTATTCAGCATCGAGGAGTGGCAGGAGATTTATCAATATCTACGCGACAACTATTTTACGGGATATTGGGAAAAATACGACCTGCGTCATACCATATGTAATGATACTTCCGGGATTCTTGTAAATGACATGATTGTTACCCATTGCTTTACATTTTTTCAGGATTCGGTAGCGGCATTAGGCAATCCGTTACCGAACTCCAGGTTTTATTTTCTGGACAACCAGACCGGGAGTATCAGTTACTACGGATCGTTTGAATTTCCAATAGCCCAAAACCGGTATAAAAATGTACTATTTATTGAGCTTGATTCCAGATTGATATATGAACAGTTAGGTTACCCGGAATTGTTGTTGGATAAAAAGCTCCTGAAGAGGAGTCCGCTTGACAGGTACTCTTATGCAAAATACCTGAACAGGGAACTGATAACACAATCGGGAGATTTTCCATACGGTTTAAGCTGTGATGTTTATTCACAGAGCGGGGATGAATTTTCGTTCTTCAATAATGATGGATTTAACCATCTGATGTATCATGTTAATCCGCAGAACAGTATAATAATCAGCAAGCCCGAGTTAAGGGTTATTGATGTTCTGACCTCCTTTTCCTATCTGTTTGTATTTCTTTATCTGTTAATGAGTGTGGTTCTTATTCTGGTATACTGGCCATACTATAAAAGAAGCAGGCAGATCAATTTCAAATTTAAGATCGAATTATCACTAATATCCATCCTTCTCCTAACCATACTGATGATCGGTGGTGGAGCCGTATATTTCAGCATAAAGCAATATGAAAGCAAACATTATGAAAACCTGAGTGAAAAAACCAGGTCTGTGTATATAGAATTGGAGCATAAACTGATAGAAGAGACTGAACTGACCCCTGAATGGTATTCAGACCAGTATGCCAGCTTACATGACCTGCTGCTCAAATTTTCAAATGTCTTTTATTCGGATATTAATCTGTATGATGCAGAAGGAAGACTTCTGGCCACTTCACGACCTGAAATATTTGAAAAGAATTTATTAGGGAGCAATATGGATATTGAAGCTTTCCGGCAACTTACCGTTAATAAAAAAGCGGAATATGTTCATAATGAGTTCATCGGTAAACTCAAGTATCTTTCGGCATATGTCCCTTTTGTCAACCGGGATAATAACCTCCTGGCTTATCTCAATCTGCCTTATTTTACCAAACAAAACCTGCTGGCAAAGGAGATCTCCAACCTGGTGGTTGCTATCGTTAATTTTTCGGTTGTTCTGATCTTACTGACCATAACAATCGCGGTAATCATATCCGGGAAGATCACAAATCCACTTCGATTGATACAGAGAAAGCTGGGAAATATTGAGTTGGGTAAACCTGCCGAACATATTCATTATGAGGGTCAGGATGAGATCGGAAACCTGGTGGGTGAATATAACAGAATGGTGGATGAACTGGCAAAAAGCGTTCAATTAATTGCCAGGTCAGAAAGGGAATCGGCCTGGAGGGAGATGGCAAAGCAGATAGCCCATGAAATCAAGAATCCTTTGACTCCCATGAAACTGAGTATCCAGCAGCTGCAAAAAGCCTGGGAAGATGAAAAACAGGACTGGCAGGAAAACCTGAAAGGGTTTTCCCAGACACTTATCGACCAGATTGATAATCTTTCTACTATCGCTACTGCATTCTCAGATTTTGCCAGGATGCCCAGGACAAAAAACGAGGTAATTAATATCGTTGCTAAAATCAATAATTCCGTCAGCTTGTTTAACAATACCCAGAATGTTGACTTTCAGATTGACCTGCATGGTTACAAGAGAGTATATGTTTTCGCTGATAAAGAGCAGCTTATAAGAGTTTTTTCAAATCTCTTCAAAAATGCTATCCAGTCAATTCCTTCGTACAGGAAAGGTATCATTCGAATTGATTTGTCTACGGAAGAAGAGAGAGTTATCATCAGGATAAGTGATAACGGGCAAGGCATACCGGAAGAACTGAGAGAAAAGTTATTTATCCCGAATTTCACCACCAAATCAAGCGGGATGGGACTTGGCCTTGCTATCGTGAAAAATATCGTTGAAGATGCAAACGGATCGATCAGCTATCGGACGAAAATCGGGGAAGGAAGTACATTTATCCTGGAATTCCCACTTCGCAGGGAAGATGAATAGGGATAAGAGCTGCATTGCTACCTGGAAATTATTATAATATGCTGTTTGAAATACTTATTCACTGCTGTTATATTTCAATCCCATCGGGATGACAGGAAACGAAATAACATCGTATTATTTTGATCTTCCC
>CP070687.1:1952677-1955422 GCA_020353115.1 Bacteroidales bacterium | reverse complement strand
ACGTTTTATATATATTGTGTCAATAACCCGGAGTACCCTGCTCCGGGTTTTTTGAAGTCCATATAAAATGATATGGGCTGAATCTTTTTTCGTAACTTGAAAGCGATGTACGTTCACAAAAACTAATATAACCATGAAACGATTTATTCTTTTTCTGTTCACTCTTCACTGTTCACTCATCACTTTACTTAGCCAGGCTCCGCAGGGATTCAATTACCAGGCTGTCGCCCGTGATGATGCAGGTGAGATACTGGCCAATACATCACTGGATGTAAAGATCGGGCTGCTTGCAGGAAGTGCTGAAGGCACCCTGGTCTGGGAGGAAGAGCACTCCGTTTCCACCAATTCATTTGGCTTATTCACCCTTGTTATCGGTGATCCATCTGCCACGCGGACCGGGGGAACGGCATCCCTGTTCCCGGATATAGACTGGGGTTCCGACAGCCACTACCTTAAGGTGGAAATTGATGACGGATCCGGTTACCAGGAAATGGGTGCGGCCAAACTGATGTCGGTTCCCTATGCCCTGTTTGCAGAAAATGCCGAACAGCTCAGCATGGGAGAAACCTGGCTGAAAGACGGGGATACCATCTATTTCAACGGCTATGTCGGAATAGGAACGGATTCACCGGACAGCCGGCTGGAAGTAGTGGGTGACGGTACCGAAACAAGCGAAGATGCACTGTTCGAGGTGAAGCGGAACGACGGCCAGACCGTATTTGCCGTTTATCCCGAAGGTGTACGGATATACGTGGATGACTCAACCACCAAGGGAACCAAGGGAGGATTTGCAGTGGGAGGATTCAATCCTGCCACCAAAGGACTGACTAACGAATACCTGCGTATAACACCCGATAGCGTCAGGGTATGGGTGAATGATGACGGATTAAAGGGTACCAAAGGAGGATTTGCCGTCGGAGGATTTAGCCCGGCAAAAGGATATACCGATGAATACCTGAGAATATCTCCGGATAGTGTACGAATCTATGTGAGGGATGATGAAGTTAAAGGAACAAAAGGAGGATTTGCCGTGGGAGGATTCACTCCGGCAAAAGGTTTGACGAATGATTACCTGACTGTATCTCCTGACAGTACCCGTGTATTGACAAAGGATACCATTAGCGGTTTTACCATAGGCAATATTGAAACCGGAAGTGCGATAAATTATCTCCATCTGACACCGAAGAACTATTTTATAGGGCATGAGAGCGGTGAATCCATGGTGGACGGACTCTATAATGTGTTTATCGGATACCAGAGCGGGTATTCGACCATAGGGACAGGCACCTTTGACTGGTATGGAAGCAATAACTCATTCATCGGTTATATGAGCGGATATTCAAATACATATGGCCATAAGAATATATTCATAGGAAACGAAAGTGGTTTTTCAAATACAACCGGTTACGATAACGTATTTATCGGGGCACGAAGCGGGTATACAAATACAACCGGTTCAGACAATATATTTATCGGTAAGGGATCCGGAGAAAGCAACACCACGGGAGCACACAATTATTTTATCGGATCCCAGTGCGGAACAAAAAATACGGAAGGAGACAATAATGCATTTATCGGTCATTATTGCGGATATCTCAATTCCACGGGAAATAATAATATCTGCATGGGTTATGGAACTGCTTTCTATAATACAACGGGAAGCGACAACATATATATCGGACATATGGTAGCATGGAATGCAACAACCGGAAATAACAACACCTTCCTGGGTTCTGAAACCGGGTATAATAACACTTCCGGATATCGCAATACCTACCTGGGATATAAATCCGGCTATAACAACACAACCGGGAATAATAATGTATTCTTGGGATATCTGGCCGGATCCAATGAAACCGGATCAAATAAACTGTATATCGAAAGCTCGGGCGCTTCATCTACCGGAGCGTTGATCTACGGTGATTTCAGCAGCAATTACCTGAGGTTTAACGGGAATGTCGGCGTCAGCGTAACTCCCTCCTACAAGCTTGATGTCAATGGCACCCTCAATATCAGGAGAAACGCAGTTCCGGCGCTTTATGTGAGCGGCTATGAAGCTATCTGGTGCGACGGAACCTATTTCAGCTGGGGTTACGGGGGGACATATAATGCGTTTGCTGATAAGGTCATCATTGGAGGTACTTTCAGCCCTGGAACAAATGTTTTATATGTTAATGGAAATGGATATATCAATGGAACATGGTCCTCCTCTTCGGATAGAAAATTCAAACAAGAAATTATGCAGATTGAAAAGCCTCTTGAAAAGATCCTGAAGATTCATGGAGTGAATTATCGTTGGAAAGTGGAAGAGTATAATGATAAAGGATTCCCGGAAGGAAGGCACTATGGCGTAATTGCACAGGATGTAGAAAAGGTGCTTCCCGAAATCGTGCTGGAACATAACGGAGAGAAGGCGGTTGCATATAATGAAATCATCCCCGTGCTTATCGAGGCAGTGAAGGAACAGCAGGCCCTGATCGAAAACCAGCAGGCACAGATTGAAGAATTGGACAAGGCCATGAGAGAACTGATGGAAAAGAAATAAGCTTCAAATTCCTCCTGCGCAGTTCATTGTTCGACGATATAGCTTATTGTAGGGGATTCCCCAAGCTCTTCTTTCATTACCCCTGTCTTAAAACCACAGAAAACAAATGGTGATTTTTATCAACCATTTGACTTGTATTCATTTGGTTTGTAATTTTATTTATTCTTTAGATAATAACCAAACCAAATAGCCATGAAACG
>CP070687.1:1951317-1952577 GCA_020353115.1 Bacteroidales bacterium | reverse complement strand
ACCTGGGTCGGTTTCTTTTAATACCCAGGCGTAAGCTGGCACGGATAAAATCGTCTCTTCTCATCTCATATGCTTGTTCCCAATCCATTACTATTTCGCCAAGCCGTACTGTTTCTTCCGTATCATAGGGCACATAAGGAACACCTCCTGCCCAGGTTGCCTTAAGTCCGAAATTGAAGGAAATATCCTTCCTGTTTGGAAACAGAAGTTCATAACCTCCTATGGCATTAAATACATAATGTCCGTTGAAAGCTGTATTTCTTTTTATTCCATCAAAGCCTTTATAGGTAGAATTGAATAATGATGCCGTTATAAGAAAATAATAATTATTATTCAGAAATCGTTCAAAGGTTATTTCGATACCATAATTTTCTCCTGTTCCCTCATTGACAAGGCTGTCCTGCCGGTCGATAAAATATTCGGCACCGGTATTAAGGAGTGAATAGGCCGGTTCTCCCTGCCGGACCGGGATATTAAACAGTTCTTGATAATATCCTTCGATCTTCAGGCGAAGGTTTTCATTAAAAAGGTTATCATAACCTATGATATACTGATTACTTTTTGACATTTCAAGGTTACGGTTTGATTGAATAACCGTTCCATCTTGTTGAGGTGAGATAACGAAATAGAAGAATCGCGGTTGTATTTGACTGTGTAATCCATACCCCAGCTTTATGGTTTGGCCGGGTGAAAATTCCCATTGCAGACCGAATCTGGGTTCCAGTGAAGAGGTTTTGTTGAATTGAAGATACTGATAATGGAATCCGGCATAAAGAAGGAAATTGTCTGTAAATTTATGCTGCCATTGGGTAAATCCTCTGAAGAGATTGAGGGTTCCGCGCGCATCCGTATCCACCTTGTAGGTTCCATGATAATACTGGCTGTCTGCGAAGCTGATTTGATACATATCAATCATACCTCCGAGATTGACGGTATTTTTAGCATTGATTTTCTTGTTTAACCGGGTGGTTACTGAATATTTCAGTTCCGAAGATTTTTCTCCGGCCCAGAGGAAAGGATCGGGATTGGTAATGGTAAAGGTATCGATCCTTGTTATAATCCGGGATCCCAGTACGGAAAGTGTTGTTTTAATCCTGGTTTTATTTTTAAAAAAATGGGTATGTGAAAAGCCAATAACACCAACATCCGATCCATTTGTCAGGTCTTCACCTGAATTGTCAAAGGACCATTCATCCGTATCTTTATCTGAATCCCAGATATCAATGTGACTCAGACCGCCGATACCGAAAAGAGAAAAAC
>CP070687.1:1941428-1951217 GCA_020353115.1 Bacteroidales bacterium | reverse complement strand
TCCCTTATTATAGACAATTCCCAGGTTATACCAGATATTATCCGCATACGGTTCAACATCAAGATATCGTTTATAATATTCGATACTTCTATCCAGGTTGTTCAGTTTATTGTAGCAGAATGCAATTTCATATATAACATCCGCATTCTCAGGATCGCTTTCCTCTGCCAGGTTAAGATATCGGATAGCCTCTCTGAAATGTCCCAGGTGT
Organism: Bacteroidales bacterium; assembly: GCA_020353115.1. Classification (GTDB taxonomy): domain Bacteria; phylum Bacteroidota; class Bacteroidia; order Bacteroidales; family VadinHA17. The sequence continues at coordinate 1,951,006 of CP070687.1, read as the reverse complement.
TCGAATGCCTGTGATATTTCCAGCAGAAGTTCCTCCCTGTTATCCGGGTTCAGTTCGAGTGCCTGGTCATAGCTTCTTTGTGCACCCTCAATATCTCCCATCAGGCTCAGTGCCGTCCCTTTCATTGCAAAAATCTCGTAGTTGAAGGATTCGAGGGCTTCCAGTTTTTCCAGTATCTGTAATGACTGAAAAGGTTCCCCTTTATCCACCAGAACCTGAGCTTTTTTCAACTGGATAGCAATAGAGGAAGGATGTTGTTCAGAAGCCAGTTTAGCAGCTTCAAATGCACTGTTTGCTTTATTTGAATCGATGTAATAATCGATTATATTTTCAAATTCATACACATCGAAGAAAAACCGGGCCTTCTTTTTTTTCATGCTTTCATAGCGTCGTACAGTCTCGAGGATTTCTTCTTCTTCGTGAAAATGTTCTCTGTCGTCGTTCATAATAATTCATTCTCTGCACAAAATTAAGAATAAAAATAAGAACCCTATTTAAAAAAAGTTAAATTTGAGACCATGAACCTGCGGGTAATAAATTGGTATTTAGTCCCGGAGCAAGCTCCGGACTATTATTTCCGCAGCAAGCTGTAGGGAACCAGCCTTTGGTGGGCAGGAAGGGAGGATTAATAATTCCATATATCAGTGGTTTTAGATATAACATGTTGAATTTCGCAGTTTTGAATTCATACTCCCCTGAACATACCGGATACAAAAAACTCGGACAGTGGATCGGCATAAAAGTCAAGCCAGCTGTAACGACAAGAAAATACGGGTACCACAAAGCATAATGGAGATCGCGTTGATTCTGATATTATTGATCGTATTTATTGCCGGTCTCACCCGTGCAACATTCGGATTTGGAGATGCTCTGGTGGGTATGCCCCTGTTAACAATTGTTGCAGGCATTCAGACTGCCACACCACTAATACAGATGTTTGGAACGACCATTGCCATTTCCATATTAATAAGGCAATGGAAGAAGGTTGATCTCCGAAGTGCCTGGCGATTAATTATCTCTTCCCTGCTAGGCATACCTGTCGGACTTTATTATCTGAAAGAGGTAAATGAAGATCTGGTAAAGCTGATCCTTGCATGCCTGATCGTTTTATTTGCCTTGTACCAGCTATTCCGGCCAAGAATTGTTCATTTAAAAACCGATCGATTTGCGATTTTCTTTGGATTTCTGGGGGGTATACTTGGCGGGGCCTATAACACCAATGGTCCGCCGGTTATTTTCTATGGCACTCTAAGGAAATGGGATCCGGGTCATTTCAGGGCAACCCTTCAGGGGTATTTCCTTCCGACCGGAGTGGGCATTATGGCCGGACACATACTGGCAGGACTCTGGACACCGGTTGTAATACGATATTACCTATTAGCCCTGCCGGTAGCAATTGCTGCAATTATCGTGGGAAATTTCCTTAACAGGAGAATTCCGGGAGAGCAATTTATAAAGTATGTTTATGTTTTGCTGATCGCTCTTGGGTTAGTGTTGATTCTGGATGTAATACGGTAGGATCATCTTGTATTACTGCCTTCGCGAACTGTCGCGGCCAAATAGAATTCCCTGATCTTTATTGACCAGTTCAAACCGGTCAATGACCTGTTCCTTCCTGAGTGAAATTTCATGGACAAGGTCAGGATTGGTTTTCAGGGCGCCCGATAATCCCGAATAGAGAATATGAAGTTTTTCGGTTAATGCGATTCCCTGACGTGACAGCCTGTTTGATATTCTCCCTCCTTCCATCTTCATGCATATGTCTGTAAGGCCATAATATGCATCGTTGAATTCCAACAGCATGATTGCCTGTTCTTTGCCAAATTGTGTAACCAGCACTTTCCAGAGGGAGAAATCCGGATTGTAGGCTTTCGTATTCCATTCAAAGTCTGCAACAGTTGCGTATTTGATTCTGTACATTTCACTGGATGCTGCTCCGTTCACAAACATATGATTGTCAACGTATTCACAAAAATCTTCCGGCAGGAACACATCATACGGTTCAAAAAGGTTGCACATCCTGACCTTACCGGGGTACATGGCAGGGTATCCGCCGTATTCCGTTTCAAGCCCCCTTGCATAGAGTGTATTATCCCATATCATCGGATTACGCCCGATAAGCCTTTTGTATCTTTCCAAGTCTGCCATATCATAGGATAAAGATCTGACCGTATTACCGGTCCAGAGTATAGCGATCTCTTCAGGGATTTCAGGCATCAGATCCGAGAAATACTGTTCGGCCTTCCCCTGGCTCCGGTCGATGAATTCATTCAGATACCAGGGGGGACAGAATTCAAACCGGGTTTGGGGGTAGTAAATCCGCAGCCATTCGTAGAGGGAATTAATAATATAGGCGTGTGCATTTTGCAAATTACCGAAGGCGGCAAAGTCTTCATCGGTATAAAGTGTGTACCTTTTCGGCGAACCGTTTTCAAAAGGGATGAAATCATCGGCCATAAGCACGATGGTACGTGCTCCGGCATCGAGACCTCTTCTGAAACCTGATTTCAACTTAGCCAGGCTTTCCGGATCGCTATGGGTCCATTTATACCGGAGTGACGGATTAATTGAATCAACATGCGTTTCATATTCAAAATGATAATACGGATTTATCATCATTGCAAGTTCAACGGCTCCGTTTTTACGGCAGGCTTCGCCCACCCGTTCTATACCATTCGGGTAAAGATCGTCCGGCATGTACCAATCTTTTATCCTTTCCGGCTGCCCGTACCCAATATACGCCTTATTGAATTTTAGCATGCTCATCCTGTCAATGCCTGATACATCATGCATTAACTCATTTTCGTTCTGCCATGGGGTAAAAAGGTATGACCTTCCCGTAAAATCCGGATAATCGAGCACGGAAACGGCATGGAAGAAGAAATCTTCATCATCAAACAGCTGTATCGCGGTTGTTGCTGCATAATAATCACCGATGGGTTGATTCCCAGCTAAAAATACGACAGGAACCCGATCACTTTTCATATCAATAATATAGGATTGCTGGTGCTCCCTGAATTCTTCCACTTCGAATTCGGTTAGCGATTGCATAAAAAGGCCGGTTCTCCCGATACTGAAAACCATGGTGTTCTCATTGGACGGATCCGGTATTCCCTGAATAATTTCAACTGAAATGGTTTCATTATCTGTCCCGTGACGTATATTCCCTTCGATTTTTGTTTGCAGGAGCCTTGCTGCATTCATTGTTAACTGTGACGGCCTTTCCGGAATGATTATTACCGGTTTGCTTACCCTGCCAATTGAATCCTTAAAATATGAAATGGTCCCGTACTCTTTAATCTTTTTGGGCGTCGGTATCACGAGGTCGGCCCGTATTATTGTAGAATCAAAGTAGGGCTTAAGCCGTTCCAGGGTTGTAAAATTCCATTTTGAAAGGCGGAAATCAACATTGTCGATCCACATGGTCCCGGTTCCTTTTAATCCAAAAAAAAGCCTTACGAATTGTACATTATCCGGAAGGTCACCTTCTGAAAAGGGATAATTATAGGTTCTGCCTCTGATCCTGCCCCACCCGAAACGGTCTATATACCAGAAATTTGAAAATGGGTATCCCTTGAAAGTATTATCAAGATATCCGTCAATGTGTGGATAATACTGTTTCCCATCGATCAGGATTTTATTTTTATCATAATATAGTACCCTTATATCGATTGCATCAAACAACTTTGTTCCCAGGCGTGTTTTGGAAGACCGGATATCTTCCAGTTTTACTTCGAAAGTAAAATTGTAGTTCCCGGGAATTACTTTAATATAGTCACTCATTATTCCCTCCCCCATTTCATCCGTCTCATCTGAATGTTCCCTCTGAATCCTGATTGCGTGGATTCCATCTGACACATCACCAGGGCTGAAAGGCTCAATGCTCATATCCGCCCATTCAACATGATCACCGATCTTACTCCATCCCTTAACATAAAATGCATCCTCCTGTCCGTCTTCATAGAAATATTTGCCTGTTTCGAATGACGGATTTGGTACGATATTCCCTTTTTGAAATTGATTATAGCGAATGGGAAACGGGATGGTTAACGGATCCATACTCGACCATAATGCCTGATTTCGGATTGATTTCTCTCTCTCAATACAAAGCGTAAATACAAACAACGAACCGACTGTTGTAAGGGAAAATAAAAGGATTCTGGTATGCCTGGAGCGCTTCATTTTACCGTTTAACGGGTATTCATAAAACAATCCTTATGAGAACAAAGATACCCGGATGACTGAAATTGCGTACTATTTTCTAAAGATAATAATTTTTTAATCCTATCGGATAAACACAGGATTTCAGAAGATCAGTGAAAATTAAAACCAAACCGGATACCCAGGCGATTAAGATATTCATAACGGATGACTGTTTCCTCCGGCCAGTAATACGTGACCTGAGATTTCAGCTCCTGATAACGGTACGAAACAGACATGACAATCGAAGTTCGGGGATTTATTATAAATCTCATACCGAGTCCGGGATTTAATAAGAATCCTCCTTTTTCCCTGACATCATAGTAATCGTTATCCTCATTTTCCAGGGGCTGATTATAACCCATTTGAATAAAGATATATGGTGTTATGTTATTACTTGAGAAGTGGTATCTGAAATCCGCAAACAAGGGGACATAGGTAACATTCAAAAATTCCATTCCAAGACCGGCACCACAATAAAGCCGGGTTTTAAACTGGTAACCGTATATCGTATGAATGGAAAAAGGAGCATCTTTTGTATCTTCTCCTTTTCCGGCCAGGACTCCCATATCAGCTACAGCAAGGAATCCGTGCCTCTTGTCTGCCTCTACGGTATCCGGGCCAGGAATTTCTTCCCTTGCGATCCTGCTTATCTCATCCGATTTGAATACCCATATATTACGGCAATTACTTTCTATCCTGACATAATCACCGGGTTTCTCCTCCAGGATCGTTCCTCTGATTACACTGCCATTCCTGAGGTAAATTACATCTTCCATTTTTGATTGTGCCGTAGAAACTAAACTAAGGCTTTGCAGTATCCAGAATACAATCAGGATAAAAAATGTCCTGCTATTGAGGTGTTTGTTCATCCTGTTTGAATGATGGTTAACGATAATACCGGAATCGGACCGTTTTTCTTTATGATGGAAAATCATACAATATAGTTGCGCATTCATTTTTTTCTTCTCTGCAAATCTCATAAAAAGCCAGTAGGATTCTGAACAAGACTCCGTCTTTTCAGGATTAATTCGACTCAGGCTTTTCTTTTCGATAAATCTCATGAAAAGCCAGTCTCACTAACGCAACCATTTGGATCGAATTTTCATCTCTTTATTAAACCCGGATCAGATAATGATAAAAAGGAAAGACTTTTCATTTTCCGGTCTGGCAGTTATTTTTGTCTTTATATTTTTTTCTGGCTGTCAGGATAAGATATACGAGGAATATACCCTGAATGTTCCCGTATATATGACCTATGATGAACTCCGTTCAGCAGTCAGAAGCGACCTGCCCAAAGACCTGGCAAATCCCGGAAAGATTTATTTCAAGGATGATTACATTTTCATCAATGAGAATCTGAAGGGAGTCCATGTCATTGATAATTCCGATCCTTCGAATCCTCTTAAGATCGCTTTTATCAACATACCGGGCAACGTTGATTTAGCCATCCGGGGATCCATTCTTTTTGCAGACAGTTACATAGATCTTGTTGCCATAGATATAAGCGATCCATGGAATGCAAGTGAAGTTGCACGGATTGAAAATGTGTATAACTACACAATTCCTCCGTGGGATGATTCCTATATTGCCGATGAGGTTGACGAAACAATAGGAGTGGTTGTTTCATGGGAAGTGCGAACCATAAGAGAGGAAGTAAAAGCAACGAATAATTATCCCATATATCCCTGGGGATTATTTAATGAGACTGCTGGCTATTATCGCACAACCTTCAGCGGATCATCAGGAGCATCGTACGGGGTCGGAGGTTCACTTGCCCGGTTCATTTTGTATGAAGATATCTTATATGCCCTGCGTGAAAACCGGCTGAAAATGTTTGATGTATCCCTGCCGGAGGAAATGGACTTTTCCGGTGCAGTAGATATTGGCTGGGATCTCGAAACCCTTTTCCTGAATGAGAATAATTTGTTCATCGGGACACAGACCGGGATGTTTATTTATGACCTGTCCGATCCCTGTTTTCCGGAAAAGATATCATACTATGATCATATCAGGAGTTGTGATCCTGTGGTTGTGGAAGGAGATCTTGCCTATGTTACACTCAGGGCAGGAACCATATGCGGCGGGGGCCTGAACAGGCTGGATGTGGTTGATATCAGTAATCTCTTCCAGCCCACACTCATAATATCCTATCGAATGGTCGAGCCCTATGGATTGGGAATAGACGGAAATATATTGTTCATATGCGATGGCGAAGACGGCTTAAAGATATATGATGCTTCAAATCCCTATTGGATACAAAGCCGTCTCCTCGCACATTATACCGATCTTAATCCAAGGGATGTAATTCCGGTTGATGGTGTGCTTCTGATGGTAGGACTTGATGGTTTCTACCAGTACGATTACAGTAACCCGGCGAATATCGTTTATTTAAGCAAAATACCCGTTACTCCATAATATACCTACCCTAAAATTTAACCTAAATTTTAGCTGGGGCAAGCCAGGATTTCACGATCCTGGTTTGTTTTTTTACCATGGAATTCATGAATAGATTTCTTTTTTGGCAGCCAGAAGGGTATTTTTCAGAAGTGCCACACGTGTCATCGGACCAACCCCTCCAGGTACGGGAGTTATGAAACTCGCTTTCGGAGCAACTTCATCGAATTTAACATCCCCTATCAACTTCCATCCTGATTTTGTATTTTCCGAAGGCACCCTGGTGATGCCCACATCAAAAACAACGGCGCCTTCTTTAACCATATCACTTTTCAGAAATTCAGCCTGTCCGAGAGCGGCCACGATAATATCGGCATTTCTGGCTGTCAGGGCGAGGTCTTTGGTCCGGCTGTGACAAACCGTAACTGTAGCATTCCCGGGGTATTTCTTTTGGGACAGGAGAATGCTTAACGGTTTGCCAACTATATTACTGCGTCCGATAATGACACATGTTTTTCCGACGGTATCAATTTTATACCGTTTGATCAATTCAAGAATCCCGGCAGGGGTAGCAGAAATATATGCCGGCAGTCCGATCACCATTCTTCCCACATTAACCGGATGAAAACCATCAACGTCTTTTCCGGGATTTATATGTTCAATAACTTTCTGTTCGGATATGTGTTCAGGAAGAGGAAGTTGAACGATCAGTCCATCGATCTCTTCGTTCCGGTTTATCTCTTCTATTTTTGCAAGCAGGTCTGCTTCCGAAAGATCATCTTCATAATGGAAAAGTGTAGATTCAATTCCTACCTGGGAACAATCTTTCTGTTTATATGCAACGTATGTTTCACTTGCACCGTCATGCCCTACCAGAATGGCTGCGAGATGAGGAATTTTTCCGCCTTTTTCCCTGATATCAGATACTTCCTGTTTTATTTCGGCTTTTACCTGATCGGCTATTTTCTTCCCTTCGATTAACTTGTACATATTTTTTCGGTTTATTGAAAGATACTAAACAAAAAAACAATCTTCATCAGGGTGCCTGCCAAACCTAATTCCTGCGCATCCCCTGCATATTATTCATCATCCTGGCCATATTTTTCCCGCCGGACATCATTTTCATCATCTTTCTGGTTTCATCAAATTGTTTTATCAGACGGTTTACCTCCTGGATGGAAGTTCCGCTTCCGACAGCGATCCTTTTCTTTCTGCTCCCGTTAAGCACAAAGGGATTTTCCCTCTCCAGCGGTGTCATCGAATGGATAATGGCTTCGATACTCTTAAATGCATCATCATCTATATCCAGATTTTTCATTGCTTTTCCGACACCCGGGATCATTGATGCCAGGTCCTTTATATTTCCCATTTTCTTTATCTGCTGGATCTGGGAAATAAAGTCATTGAAGTTAAACTGGTCCTTGGCGATCTTCTTCTGAATTTTGCGTGCTTCCTCCGCATCGAACTGTTCCTGTGCTTTTTCAACCAGTGAAACAATATCTCCCATACCAAGTATTCTGTCTGCCATTCTTTCGGGATGAAATACATCCAGGGCATCCAGTTTTTCTCCCGAGCCAACGAACTTAATGGGTTTATTAACCACCGAACGTATTGACAGTGCGGCACCACCTCTCGTATCACCATCCAGCTTGGTCAACACTACTCCTTCATAATCAAGTCTTTCATTAAACTCTTTAGCTGTATTCACGGCATCCTGTCCGGTCATGGCGTCCACCACAAAAAGGGTTTCATGGGGTTTTACTGCGGTCTTAATAGAGGCAATCTCTTTCATCATTTCCTCATCGATAGCTAAACGACCTGCCGTATCGATTATAACCTGGTCAAAGCCCTGTCTTTTGGCAAACTTTATCGCCTCTTTTACAATATATACAGGATTTTTATTACCCTCTTCCGTATAAACGGCTATACCGGCTTGTTCTCCGAGTACTTTCAACTGGTCAATTGCAGCCGGTCTGTATATATCACCGGCAACCAGCAAGGGATCCTTACCTCGCTTTTCCTTCAGCATGACAGCCAGTTTCGCAGCAAATGTCGTTTTACCGGATCCCTGTAAACCAGCAATAAGTACCACGGCAGGATTACCCTTTATGTTTATATCTTCTGAATTGCCGCCCATAAGCTCGGCAAGCTCATCATGAACAATCTTAACGATCATTTCATTGGGCTTAACAGCAGCAAGAACATTTTGGCCCAGGGCTTTTTCCTTAACCGTATCCGTAAAGGATTTGGCTATTTTGTAATTGACGTCGGCATCAAGCAACGCTCTTCTCACTTCTTTCAATGTCTCTGCGACATTGATTTCCGTAATCCGTCCCTGTCCTTTCAGAAGTTTAAATGATCTCTCAAGTCTGTCTGTCAAATTCTCGAACATGCCTCACATCGGTTTTTATTGCACAAAAATAGTCAAATTTCCATTTAATAGGATTAAGGTCTCAGCAAGGTTTGTGTCATGCTACATACGTTCGGGCATTTCAATACCCAGCAGGTTCATTGCGGATTCTATGACAAAACCGGTGGTTATGGATAAAATTATTCTGAAATCCCTTGTACGGGTATCTTTGTTGTGCAGGACAGAGAAGTCATGATAAAACTGATTGTATTCACGGGCGAGTTCATAACAGAAATTTGCGATAAGACCCGGATTATATTCCGTTGCGGCTTCTTTGACAACATCCGGAAAATCCTGCAAAATTTTTATCAGGTCTATCTCCTTCGAATTTGGCATTACCTGTGAATTGATCCTTTCGGACATTTCAATTCCGGATTCCATCGCTTTGCGAAGTACAGATTGTATTCTGGCGTATGTATACTGAATAAACGGACCTGTATTCCCGTTAAAATCAATGGATTCTTCAGGATTAAATGTCATGTTTTTCCTGGGATCCACCTTGAGAATATAATATTTCAATGCACCCAGTCCTATTTTCCTGTAGATATCTTCTTTCTCCTCTGGCGTAAAT
>CP070687.1:1934428-1941328 GCA_020353115.1 Bacteroidales bacterium | reverse complement strand
TCTGCTCCAGTTCATAATAGCCCTGGTTCCCCGGATCAACAGACCATCTTACTCCATCCAGCTCAAATATAAAAGACCCGGCATCCAGGTTGGAATGGTTTACCGTAGCTGATCCGCCCTTTACTGCCAGGTAAAAACCGTGGTCCTCTCCGGGTTCGGAGCCCATTACGGCAATAGGATTCCATCCGTCTGCTTTCCAGTAAACGGGTAATTCGCTGCACTTCTTCTCTTCATATTGAGAAAGCCAGACAAGAATGGCCCCCGAAAGCCGGGGATACCTTTTACCGGTTCCCGGATCGTCTGTTATTCTCTGAAGAAAATCTTCCCTGTTCAGGAATATACCATCTCCGGTTTTTTGTGCAAACCATGCCAGGTTCCCATGAGTGCCAAGTTCCATTCTCCCCGGATCTCCGGCATCCGAATAGTTGAAAATTGAACCTGAAGGTGCAATTACAATTTGCCGGTAAAGACCACTCTCTATAAAGCCCGGGTATTCACTCATCCCAAAATCTGTGCCGAGTGCCGATTCAAACATGGAAATGGCCACCAGGTTATAACTTGTTCCGTAATCCCAGTAGCTCGGCCCTTCCGGATATGCCCCGTCGGGTGAATAGCTTTCCATTGCAAGAGGCAGTTTATCTATTGCTCTCGATATAATTTCTGCTGCCAGTTCCGGTTCTTCATCTGCAAAGATCAGGGCGGCAGCCGAAACACCGGTATGACAAACCTGGTTCCAGTTATGTTTCGCATTTATCCACCAGTTGTAATCTTCATCATTAATGCTGACAAGTATGGCTTTTTCTTTCAGTGCATGCCGGGCGTTTGTCAGGGTTTCTGAGGACAGCCACTCACCACACCAGTCGATTCCCAGAGCTACCGCCAGGGACATTTCCCCGACATCCAGAAAATGGGAAGGATTCCAATCGGTAAAATTACACACAGCATCAAGTTCCTCTTCAAGCCTTTCAAGATACCTGACTTTTTTCTCAAACCTGTACACCATGGCAAGGGTGCTTATCCTGGCAACCGCCTCCCGTGAGACGCTGAGCAATCTCCTCCCAGTTAATTTTCTTTCCAGTGGTTCACGATCGACGATATTATCCGCATTCGCCACCATCATGTTGTAGTACGCAGTTACCAGTGGATTATTTGAAGCGATTGCTTCCCTGATTCTCTGCTCGACTTCCGGAGTCAGAATCATTTTCGGAGATTCCTGAGATAACTTCGCTTTAAGCCATTCTTTGGTTACGGGATTATGTAACTTTAACGGTTCGCTTTCCTGGGCCCGTGGTGAATTACCGGAAAAAATCCATTCCATTAATATCAAAACAATTAACCAGCTTCTTTTCATATCTGTTTTAGGTTTATTACTCCAGTTTTCCAATGAAATGTAAATACCTGAAGTGCGCATGTGTCTGTTATCAATCGGATCCTGTTGTGCATATATTCGGCTCGTAATCTATTCTAAAATTACTCAAATTATTTGCAAATAACCATGTTTGAAATCCCGGAGAGATAAGCGCTTCATTCCCGAAATAACTTAGTATATTTATTTCCTGAAATTCAATAAATTCTCAGCTTAAAAACAGAAAAGGAGGTGAGCATGAGTGCATCAGCCATAAGTATTTTGGTGTTTGGCATCTATATTGTTATTGTGGGAACAGGCTTCCTGTTTATTCCAAACAAAATTCTACCGTTATTCAAGTTCCCTGAAACAAGTGAACCCTGGATAAGAATTATGGGGATCATCGTAGCAATCATAGGCTTTTATTACATCATCGCTGCCCTGAATGAACTAACCCCTTTCTTCTGGGCAACTGTCGTCGGAAGATTTGCCATACTTGTTGGTTTCATTCTACTCGTTGTCACCAGGAAAGCTCAACCAATGCTCATCGGGTTCGGAGTAGTCGATGCAGCACGAGGGTTTTGGACTCTTCTGGTATTATAGAAGTTCACATGCTCTCAAAAACCATCGTTTAATGCTCCATTTAACAAACATCGAAAGAATGATAAAATCTTTCACACTCCGGTCCTTACAGACTAGTTGCTATGAAACACCGGGGTGATACTTCAAACCGAAACTTCATTTGAGATGGTAAAAGGCGGGGCAAAATTCGGTCATGCATGGATCCTGTTAACATCGGTATTTGCATTGCATGTTATTGATGAAGCAGTTTTCGATTTTCTGCCGTTTTACAATTCTTTCGTTACGAATGCGAAAGAAAAATTATCATTCTTCCCTTTTCCGAATTTCACCTTTGCATTGTGGTTATCGGGATTAATAGCCGTTATAATAATCCTGTTTGTATTATCGAAATTTGCATACAGGATTACAGGCTGGATCATTAAAGTATCCGTTATCTATGGAATCATTATGTTTATCAACGGAATCCTGCATTTTGTGGCTTCGGTTTATTTCAGCAAACCGATCGGAGGCGTCTACTCATCACCATTACTAATAATAGGATCAATATATTTATTATGGCATGCCGTTAAAGAACTAAAAAGAAGTAAAAATGATTATAAAACATCAGGACAAAGAACCGGATATTGACGGATCAGCATACATTGCTCCCAACGCCATGGTATGTGGGAATGTTAAAATCGGAATGAATGTCAGGATAATGTTCGGTGCACAGATTATTGCGGAAAGTAGTCCGGTAGAGATCGGGGATAATTGTATTGTGCTTGAAAATGCTGTAATCCGTGGCACACATAACCTTCCTGTTTCCATCGGGAAGAATTGCCTGATCGGGCCCAATTCACATATTGCCGGCTGTACAATCGAGGATAATGTTTTTATTGCTACCGGAGTTTCAGTCTTCCATGGAGCCCTGATAAAAAAAGGAGCTGAGGTACGGGTCAACGGAGTGGTTCACCTGAAAACAACAGTTCCGGAAAACCGGATAATTCCAATCAACTGGATCGCGGTCGGAAATCCAATGAAAATGTTTCCACCGGAAAAGCACAGTGAAATCTGGGAAATTCAAAAATCTCTCAATTTCCCGGAACTGGTTTACGGACTGAAAAGAACCAGGGATAATAGTTCTCTTATGCCGGATGTATGCAAAACCATGTCGGAAAGATTATCAGGACATCTGAACGATACAATAATTGATGAGAAATAAACCGTACCTTTTCACTGTATCATATATAACCAAAACATAAAACAAAATGAAACCTATCTTTCCCGGGATGATTACGAATCTTCCTGAAGCAGATATCCCATTTGACGGTGTAAAAGGATGGATATCGCAAAGTGATGACCACCAGGTAGTTTTTCTTGAGATCGAACCCATCGGTGCGGTTCCCGAACACGCCCACGGGGCTCAATGGGGAATAATAGTGGAAGGCGAAATGGTTCTCACAATCGGAGGAAATACAAAAAAGTACAAAAAGGGAGATACCTATTTTATCCCGGACGGTGTTAACCATTCTGCTGTTTTCAATACCAGGACCTGGGCAGTGGATTATTTTGCTGACCGTGACAGGTATAAGCGCCGGATTGTGTAAATACCGGGAATCCGGAAGCCAGCCTTATTTGAGAGTTCAATATTACAAGGTGAATTATAAACAGGTAATGATAATTCTTTACGGCTCGGTATTATTCATACCGTAAGGTATCGGCAGGATATTTTTTTGCCACTCTAATGGTTTGAAAACCACATCAGGGTATGATATCCTCTCCAGGAAAAAAAGGAGTGATGCCAATTCAAAATCTTATTTTCAAAACATTATCCGCAGGTATTGGCCGATTATATAATGATCCATCGTCTGCAAGGAAGATTTCTGTAACAGAATATTGATTTTTCCCAAATCCTGTTTGGCTTTTGGGAATTTTATCCCTATTCACCGGGCCCAAATCCCTGGAAAATCCAGAATTATATTTAATGTCATTCAACATAGTACGTTGTAAGAAGAGCAACGGTTTATTATCTTTATGAAAAAGACAGAATTCATTTTAATATCATATAAATAAAATTTAGACATATGAGCATCAGTTTGATCGGAAGATCGATCGGAGAATCGGCGACCTTACTACTGAATGAGAAAGCTGCGATACTCAAAGCCAAGGGAGAACCGATCATCCATTTGGGGGGAGGTGAGCCCAGGAGCAAATCGCCTATCGACGCCATAACCGGTTTGTCAGGATTGCTTACCTCTGGTGAGATCCGTTATACACCCGTGGATGGAACTATTGAGATGAAGAAGGCCATCATCAGGTATATGGATGAATTTTATGGCCGGAAGTTTGAGCCGGAAAATGTGATTGCCTCCTCCGGGGCAAAGCAGGCTATCATGGTGGCTTTACAGGCAATACTGGATCCACAGGATGAGGTGATTTTCCCGGCCCCTTACTGGGTGAGTTATCCGGAAATGGCCAAACTGTGCGGAGCCATACCGGTACCGGTTCTTCCTGAAGACGGCAGTTTTCATCCACGAATGCAGGACATACTTCAGAATGTCACAACATACACCAAGGTTATTATTCTGAACAGCCCGAACAATCCCACAGGGGTATTGTATTCGGCAGATTTTGTGAAAGAGGTGGTGGAATTTTGTGAGAAAGAAGGACTCTATCTGATTATGGATGACATATACCACCGGTTGATTTTCGACGGCAAGAAGCGGGTGAATCCTTATGATTATACAACGGTGTATGATGATAACTCCAAGCTGATCGTGACAAACGGGGTTTCGAAACAATATGCAATGACGGGTTTCCGCATCGGATGGGCTGCCGGAAGCAAAAAAGTGATCCGGGTGATGTCGAACATCCAGGGTCACCAGACTGCCGGACCGGCCGTAATCCTTCAGAAAGCGGCCATTGGTGCCATAAATGGCGTACAATCCGGTGTTGAAAGTCTGAGGCTGACCCTGGAAAACAACCGGAACGTGATGATGGACCGCCTGGCCGGTTTTGAAGGAGTGAAAGCCACAAGGCCGGACGGAACCTTCTATGTTTTTGCAGACTTCAGTGTATACGATAAAGACTCAAAAAAGCTGTCGGAGTTTCTGCTTGAAAAAGTCAGGGTATTGACCATGCCCGGTATCGAATTCGGTCTGGATGGTTACCTGAGGTTGTCAACATGCGGATCGATCAAAGATATAACCGAGGGTATTGAGAGAATTAAATGGGCTCTTGATCCCAATTCTCCCAACGAACTATATATTGGTGAACGTAAATTAGTAAGAGACTGGTTATGACAAAATATCTGAAATTCGACACGCCGGCATTAAAACATTCCCGAGAGCTGGCTTCAGACTTCGGTCTGGAAAATCACGGATTGGAATACCTCGACCAGGTGTTCTGGAACCTTCCTGAACCGGCCCTGTATGAAGAGGCCGTCTTCCGGGGAGAAGGGAAGATGGTCCATGGCGGGCCATTCCTGGTGAATACAGGCAAGTGGACCGCCCGTGCTGCAAATGACAAATATTTTGTCAGGGAAGACACAACAGAGGAGAAGATTGACTGGGGAGAGTACAACCGGCCGATGAGCCCGGAAAAATTCAACGGCATCTTCACCCGTCTGCAGGCATACCTGCAAGGGGAGGAATTATTTGTTCAGGATGTTTATGCAGGTGCGGATCCACGCTACCGGCTTCCGTTTCGGATCATCACCGAGAAAGCCTGGCAAAGCCTGTTTGCCAGGAATATGTTCCAAACCATTTCAAACCGCGATGAGTTGAAAAAATTCGTTCCAGAGTTTACAATCATTGCTGCCTCCTCGTTTAAACTGGATCCTAAAGTCGATGGAACGCTGAGCCAGACTGCCATTGTCGTGGATTTTTCAAAACGACTGGCCCTCATATGCAATACGAGCTATGCCGGGGAGATTAAAAAAACGGCTTTTACGATAATGAACTACCTGCTTCCGCTTCAGGATGTGATGTCCATGCATTGCTCTGCCAATATGGGCAAAAAGAATGATGTGGCACTGTTCTTCGGACTCAGTGGAACAGGAAAAACCACCCTTTCGGCAGATCCAAACCGTAAACTGATCGGTGATGATGAGCACGGATGGAGTGATTACGGAATATTCAATTTTGAAGCCGGATGCTATGCCAAGGTCATCCGGCTGTCTGCGGAACACGAACCGGAAATCTACTCTTGTACAAGACGGTATGGTACGATACTCGAAAATGTGATATTTGATCCGGCAACACGGAGAATCGACCTGGATGATGAATCGAGAACGGAAAATACAAGGGCTTCCTATCCCCTGGACTTCATTCCGAACTCGATACCGGAAAAAATGGTGGATGCTCATCCTAAGAACGTCATCTTCTTAACGGCAGATGCACAGGGCGTGTTGCCACCTATTGCACGGTTAGATATGAACCAGGCTATCTACCATTTTATAAGCGGTTACACCTCCAAAATAGCCGGCACGGAACTGGGACTGGGTATCGAACCGGAGATCACATTCAGTGCCTGTTTCGGTGCCCCCTTTATGGTTCATCACCCCTTCTTTTATGCCGACCTGCTTAGAAAGCGTGTTGAAAAGGTGGGAGCACGGGTATGGCTGGTGAATACCGGCTGGGTAGGAGGTAAATTTGGCGTCGGAAAACGAATCAGCATCCGCCACACAAGGAACATGCTGAATGCAGCCCTTGAAGGTAAGCTGGATAAAGTTGAATACCGTAAGGATAAGCTTTTCGGTTTTGAAGTGCCAGAATCCTGCCCGAATGTGCCGGATGATGTGTTCGAACCATCAAACGCCTGGGGAAATAAGGATGAATACTGGATGAAATATGATGCCCTGGCCGCACGTTATATCGAGAACTTTAAGTTGTACCTGGACGGGGTGCCAACGGAAGTTGTAAATGCAGGACCAAAAAGGCATGGCGGAAAAAGTGCTGTTTGATACAGGATAAATAGGGTCTTAATAACACTCA
>CP070687.1:1925511-1934328 GCA_020353115.1 Bacteroidales bacterium | reverse complement strand
TAGTATGTGGCAGGAGCGGAATGTCAGGAGATCATCTATAAGAGATAAGGGAGGTGTAACATGAATGTAAGGACCATTATAACAGCAACACTTCTTGCCGTCAGCACTACGCTTTCCGCACAGGAAGAATTGAACAGATACCTTGAACTCGCGGCTGAAAGGAGTCCGGCACTGAAAGCAAAATTCAACGAATATATGGCGGCCCTGGAAGTGGTCCCGCAGGCAGGGGCATTGCCTGATCCGCAACTGGCATTCGGCTATTTTATTCGTCCCGTTGAAACACGGATCGGCCCGCAACAGGCAAAAGTTTCGCTAACCCAGATGTTCCCCTGGTTCGGAACATTGGGGGCCAGGGAAGATGTGGCAGTTCAAAATGCCAGATCCAAATATGAAGCATTTCAGGAAGCGAAATCCAACCTTTTCTTTGAGGTTCAGGCAGCCTGGTATGATATGTATTTCATCAGTAAGGCCATTGTGGCGATAACCGATAATATACGAATCATGGAGACCTTCAAAAATCTTGCATTAATAAAAGTCGGGGCAGGCACAGCTTCGGGAGTGGATGAGCTGAGAGCTGAAATGGAACTGGCAGACCTGGAGAATAACCTGGCATTTATGAAAGACAACTGGAATATTCATAAGGTAAAGCTGAATAACCTGGTCAATATACCGGAAGAGAGTCCGGTTACTGTTCCTGATACTTTGTGGACTACTGATCTTGTATTGAGCAGGGAAGCCATCCTGGATACGTTGCGGTCAAATAACCATCAGGTTTTGAGTCTGGACTATTTGCTTGAAACGTACCGCAGCAAAGAGGTCCTGGCCAGGAAATCAGGATTGCCCGATCTTTCCATCGGGATTGATTATGTGGCCGTTGGCAAATCAGCGAACCCGGTGGCTGAAAATGCCCTTAATGGCAGGGATGCAATACTATTTCCGAAGATAGGAATAACCATTCCGCTGTATCGTAAAAAATACAGGGCAATGGTAAATGAGGCGGTTTATATGCAACAGGCTACCGGGAATAAGAAAGCAGATAAAATCAATATGCTGGAATCTGTTTTCGAGAAAGTGTACAGCGAATATCTTGATGCGGACAGAAAGATAAATCTTTACCGGAAACAGATCCGGATAGCAGAGAAGGCGATTAACATACTTGAATCGGAATATGCCGGCTCCGGGAAAAACTTTGAGGAAATATTGCGAATGGAGAGAAGATTACTGGAGTATTCATTGGAGCTTGAAAAATCGCGTAGCGATAAACAGGCTTCCGTTGCATTTATCAATTATCTGATGGGAAATTAAAATATTACATAAAATGAAAAGAAAAAGTCTGATATCAATAAGTAAAAGAGAAGCACTGCTCACGGTTATTACCCTTGTTCTTGGCTTGCTGATTGGTGGTTTGTTTTTTGGCGGTTCAGGTGATGGCCACGATGGTCATGAACATGAAGAGGTAACCGGCGGCGAGGAAACTTCCGTTTATACCTGTTCGATGCACCCGCAGATCCGGCAAAACGAACCGGGATTATGCCCCATTTGTGCCATGGACCTTGTTCCGCTGGCCACGATGCAGCAGGGAGGTGATGATACTGATCCGAATGAAGTTCAAATGACTGAATCCGCAATGAAGCTGGCGGATGTACAGACATCGGTTGTAGTCAGAAGGATTCCGGAAAAATCAATTCACCTGCTTGGAAAAGTAAAAGCAGATGAACGGAATGTTGCCCGTCTTACTGCCCGTTTTGGCGGCAGGATTGAAAAGCTATTTGTGAACTTTACCGGACAGAATGTGACGAAAGGACAGAAACTCGGAAGTATCTACTCGCCGGACTTGATAACGGCGCAGAAAGAACTGCTTGAAGCGGTAAAGTTCAGGGATACCAACCCCTCTTTTTACCTGGCTGCAAGAAGTAAACTGAAACTATGGGATTTAACCGAAGAACAAATCCGTTCCATTGAGAACAGTGATGAAACTTTGATGTATTTTGATGTATTATCCCCGATTTCGGGAACGATTACCAACCGTTTTGTTGCCGCCGGTGACTATGTGAAAGAGGGTTCGGTCTTGTTCGAGGTGATTAACCTTACAAAAGTGTGGGTGATGTTTGATGCATATGAAAGCGATCTGCCCTGGATAAAAACGGGTGATGAAGTTAAATTTACCCTGCAATCAATACCAGGGGAAACCTACCGCGGTAAGGTAGCCCAGATCGATCCGTTTATAGATCCCAATTCCAGGGTGGCCCGCGTTCGCGTGGAAATCGCGAATCCGAACCTGACATTGAAACCGGAAATGTTTGCCAGAGGAATCCTTGAATCAGGAATTGCCGGAACCGCAACGGAGCTTCTTATTCCAAAATCTTCCGTACTGTGGACAGGAAAAAGGGCCGTTGTTTATGTAAAGGTTCCGGACCGGCAGACACCATCCTTCCTTTACAGAGAAATCACCCTTGGCCCCGAGGCCGGCAATTACTATGTGGTCAGGGAAGGTTTATCCGAAGGGGAGGAAATTGCGACAAACGGTGTTTTTAAAATCGATGCTTCGGCTCAGCTGGCAGGAAAAGCAAGTATGATGAATCCTGATGGTGGAATGGTTACAACCGGCCACAACCATGGAACCATGGAAAATGAAAGCTCCCTTCAGGAACACTCTCAACACCCGGCTTCTGATGCAAATCTCAGCCATGAAATGTTTACAGTATCAGGGAATTGTGGAATGTGTAAGGATAGAATTGAAAAAGCATCATTGTCCCTTGATGGAGTAAAGAGTGCTGAATGGGATGAGGTGACGAAAATAATACATATATCGTATGATAAAGAGCTGGTAAAACTGCGGGATATCCATAAAGCCATAGCAAAAGCAGGACACGATACGGAAAAAGAGAAAGCTCCGGACGAAGTGTATAATGCACTTCCGGAATGCTGTTTATATCGTAAATAATTGTTTAACCTTTAAAACTAACAGGCATGAGAACAAGAATTATGAATCTATTCGTCGGATTTTTTCTTTTGGGAACACTGACCCTTTTTGGACAGGATACCAAAAATGAAAAATTCAAAGTTTACGGGAATTGCGGAATGTGTGAAACCCGTATTGAAAAAGCAGCCATGAATGTCGATGGTGTGACATCTGCCGACTGGAACAAGGAAACCAAAATGATCGAAGTATCTTTTAACGCCGAAAAGGTAAAGCCGGAAGATATACACAAGGCCATTGCAAAGGTCGGACACGACACCGAAAAGGTGAAGGCAGATGATGAAGTCTATGGTTCGTTACCGGGTTGTTGCAAGTACAGATAATTATATGGAACCGGTAACGGAACGAGAAAGCATGGCCTGCCGGTCATGCTTTTTTCTTTCGCTTTCGGAGACTATACCTCAATTCCGGCATAGTTCCCGGATCCGGTTGGTTGTATTTGCTGGCATGCCTTGTCAGGTGATCCCGTAAGTTACAACAATTCGAAAGCCTTCGGTATCCCTTACATTCACCGGGTGATTCATAATCCTCCCTTGAGTATTGATAAATATACCGGAACGATGGGAGTAACCGGTTTCATGAAAAGGAACAGGAAATCCTGCAGGGATTAAATGTTTTTAGCCAGGGCTTGAGCCCCTGGATAGAATATTGGTAAAAACACCGGTCCAACTGCCATCGCTGATCAACGGGAAAACGATCCAAGGACCGGAATGCAGAGGCTTTAGTGTGTTCACCATATCTTCTGACCTTCATCTTAAACCAAGGGATTCGCTTAGTTACAAGAATCCCGAATACGTATAAACAGTCCTGTTAAGACTTATGGGGGTATTGCTGAGGCTCTTTGCTGGTAAAGGGTATGCTGTATAATGAAGCCCGGTCCTTATATGCAATCCCTAACGAACGGTACCACCACTTCCTGACGGGATATTGTAATAGTCCTCTAATGAGCAAAAACTTCCCGGAATGGCTCGTATGGAGAGTCGTTCTCCATTCTTTATGTATAAAAGGGAATACAGAAAAAAAATACAAACCTTTTGAAAAACAGATGAGGATATCCGGTCGTTTTACGGAAACGGCTTAAGAACATATCGTTTACCATACTTTGAATTTAAATTAATTATACCTTAACAGGAGATTGATTTTTACGTTTTTAATGCCTGTTGACCTTTTATCCCTTTTTGTTATCACACCATTCTTATCCGTTCCGGTATCCATGAGAGGTGTAATCTTTCGAATGGTCTATGTAAAGGTTCCTGCCCGGTTCATACACTTTTGTTTTCATATAAATTTTTCAAGATGTTTAACCAATTATTTTGGAGGAAAAGAATGAAATGTTCCTTTATCGTACCGGTTTTTTTCATCCTGGTTTGTTTCTCCTGTGCTCCGGCATTACCGTTGATTGTCGAGGAGGGTTCGGATACCCCGCTTATTACGATCAGCGTTGCCAACCCTCCGGACACCATCAGCACGGAAGGATTGAGCATCAAGCTGGATTATACGTGGAACTCCCCGAGACAGGTATTTGAGGAACTCCAGAAGGCCGTCGGAGGTATTAAGTATTCCGTAACCAACGGCAAGTTCGGCGGAGGAAGGCATGATTACGGCTGGCCTGTTGTACTGGACCGCCTGGAGGATAGCGGCAGTCTCAACTTTTTTGCCGTAAATAAATTTGGGTCGGGTTCGGAGGAAGGATATGCATCAGGAAATGGCCGGCTGATGTACGGGATTAGCTGTACATACAAAGACAGGGAGGGTAAGAAACATAGAGGTGCTGTGTCCAATTATCTGGAGATACCGGTTGTTTTTGTAAAATAAGTAAACTTTCCGGAGGAGCCGGTATCGGTTACCGTTTATTCCTGGTCAAAGCAATAATTCGTTTCCGGCACTTTCCACCGTGTTGCCTATGATGTATTGTTGCCGTTAGTTTTTACTGTTCTCTCAAATGACCAATTTAAATCCGTCACAAAATCCTGTGTGCGGACCTTACAATCTGAGATTCTGCAATGCTTACACAGATCGCTATAACAAGCGTCTGTATGAATGGTAAAATCAATACTGTTAGAATAGTGTTCGGAAATGGTCGTCATTAATGACTCACTTTCCTTGTGAGCATCGGAGATGTTAATATACCATGGTAGTGTTAAATCACAATCAATATGATAAGCATCACCATATTTAACCAATTTCAGATTATGTATATTAATCCAGAGATCTGACTTTTTTTCCCATAAAATTTCTGTCATCTCTTCCAGTATTTTAATATCGGCCTGGTCCATTAAGTTTGAAGTGGTTTCCTTTAATATCTTATAGCCCGTATAAATTATAATGGAACCAAAGATAATTGCGACCATGCTGTCAAGCCATACAATTTTCGTAATTAACAGAATAAGTAAACCGGCAACCAGGCCAATTGTCGAATAGGTATCGGACTGTAAATGTCTCCCTCCTGCAACCAAGGCTATTGAATTATGTTTTCGGCCCGTTTTAATGCTGAAGTAACCCATGATATAATTTATTAATCCGGCAGTGGAAATAATGATTATTCCGACATCCAGTTGATGTATTTCGGGTGGGTTAAACAATCGTTTTACAGCTTCAAAGATTATTATTAAACCTGCGAGCAGAATTAAAAAGCCTTCAACCGATGCTGAAAGCGATTCTATTTTTCCGTGGCCGAACGGATGATCGACATCTCGGGGTTTTAGTGCAATACTAATACTATATAAGCTGATGAAACCGGTAATAACATTAACCGTACTTTCCAATGCATCGGTTAATATTCCTACCGAATTTGTAAGGTAATAGGCAATGAGTTTGCCAAGAAACAAAATCACAGAAATAATTACGATTCTCTTTTGAACAGCCAGTTTTATTGTGTGTTTATCCGTTGCCATCATCTCTTTGTTTAACATCCCGAAAACTATCCGTTTGCAGACCGAACCGATTGATTAAGATCGTTCCGGGATCCGTTGGTAACTTTGGATCAGAAAAAGCGATCGTTTATGAATGGAATTTCATTCTTCACTACTTTTTCAATACATTCTTCCTCAACCGGACTTTTTTCCGGAGAATTATCTACCCGGTCAGAAAAGTTCAAATGTTCACTAATTCTTCAAGTTGTTTGAAAGCAATTATCCAGGCGTTTATAAAATATTGTCTTGCTGCTTCCCAGTTATCGTCCTGTCTCCATCCTGTGTGAATTAAAGTCACTTTTGTTTTCTTTCTCTCAAGAGGTAAAAACAAAACAGTTACATTGGTCAGGGGTCGGACATTATTCATGAATTCTTTTTGCTCCGCATTTCCTCTCCATTCTATATTCAGGTAATATGGACGCTCAACAGCTAAAACTTTACATCCATAGGTGCTGTTGTTTGTCGGGTCGGGATCCTTAGGAGTCCAGAACAATTCATATTTCCCTCCTTCTTTCATTTCGACATCGGCATTGTTTGTTAACCACTTTGTCAATAAATCGTTGTCAGCAAAGTAATTAAAGGCACTTTCAATTGAACAGTTCAGAATAACACTGGTATGAATGATTTTATCTGCCATGATTTGAAAGGTTTTGGAGTCAAAGGGATTTGACTTTATTATTTCAGAAAAATATAAAAATAGTTGATCATTTCCCGGGATTTCACAAATGAAGTTGCAGTAAATAGTGTTTATAATAATAACCTTTTTTCATCTGATTTACAATTACAGATTCTCCGGTTATTACTGTAAGGATCACTCCAGGTGATTAAATGCGGTCCGCCTTATTATTTATCGAATGATCCGGTATTTACCTTTTCCACAGCACTTCGGAGGGATTACCTGCACACGGTTTCATAAGTATATTTGGAATGATGCCGGTGCGAACCGGTAACGACCGGAAACCCGGAACGCCCGGCATGCTTTATGCATCGATGTTTTGTTTGGTTAATGAATGTTAACCATTCGTTTTGCATTGTTCACATTTGCCTGGTTCACATAGCACTCAATGCTTCTTTGATTTCAGGTGTGTCCAGTAATATATCGATCTTCTCCTTAAACTTTTCATTTACGATATTCTGTATTCTTTTTATTGAACCCGACATGCCCAGATCCAGATCGGGGTCCATTCCTTCCGTACGGTTTGAGGCAAGCAATTCTCCCTCGTTGTTATATATGTCAACCGACAGGTCCCAGATTATTTCCGTTCCGTAAAGCATCCCGTTGGGTTTTGAGTCACTTCTCCACTTTGTCACGGTAAAAAGGAGCAGGCGGTCACTTTGCGAATCGATAAGGGTGTTAAGTATATTCTGTTTCGAATCGGAGAATCTGGTTTGCAGAATCTGAGCCTTGTTACCTGCTTCGTTCAGTGAATTTTTAATGACGGCAGAAAAGTCATCTGAAAAGTTTTTCCCGCTGCTCGTCCCGATGGGATAGGCGATAGCAATCGGAGACCTCATATATCCGACAAATTTTTCATCCCTGCTTCCATCCAGAACCACCTCTCACTGGTCATATGATGCAATGGAATAGGTTAAACCGGGATTTGCCGCAATATCGGTTTTAATCGTGTTATAGGATAATTTCCGGCTAACGGCACAACCGGTAAGAAATGATGTGATTAATAAACCGGCCAGTACGGCTGAATTCGTTCTTTTCATTTTTTTGATTTTCAGGTTTATAAATTGTCAGTTTGCCCTGCAAGTATTTAGCACAGGACTCTGTGTATGAATTTCGTTTTCCTGCCGGACTGAAGACCGCACCGACAGGATATATATGGTATCCTCTTATTCTATTTTTTCGGCAGTATGGTCACCGTTCTGGTGAATGGTGAGGCTAACCACTTCGCCCTCTTCATTGAGGTTGAATGTGATTTTGGCATCCACACCGACCACGCTGAATTTATGTTTCTCGTATGCAACGATTTCAACTTTATTCTGGCCGGTTGCCTGTGTATACATTTTTTCCTCCTCCCGGAAAATCTGTATTTGAAAATCGGGTGTTAGCTGGTATTTACCGGTATATTTTTTCAATAGTTCATCCTCAAGCTTTATTTTTTTTATGGTTGGAACCGGTTTGTCCGTTCTTATAAATTCCACATCCTGTCCGGTACTTTTCGAGATAAACGAGATTATCTCTCCGTCTGAATTTCTGTTGAAATGAAATGTGGTAAATCCCTCGTCGAAGTAAAACTTATCTTTTTCATAGGGAAGAAGTTCATATCTTGATCCTCCGGATCGCATGGAGTATAATTTCCCTTCAGCATAGGTTATGGTTATGTTTCCGTTATATTCCGAGGAATAAACGGCTTCATAGGATTGCAGGACGTTACCCGGAACGGATATTTTCTTCCATTCAAACGGTTTGCCGAGTGCCAGGGCAGCCATTTTAGTAGCCGGACCTCCCGGATCCTTACAGTCACAATTGGAAAACAGGGCAACGAATAACTTTTCATCGGGAAGATAGAGCGATGAGGTGAGATACCCGTTGATACCGCCTCCGTGAGATATCATTGGGCTTCCCTGGATGTTTCCGATGCTCCAGCCATAACCGTAGCCGGTTTTTCCCCCGTTGTTCAGGACATATGACGTTTGTGCCTTTTCCAGGCTGGACGGGGTTACCACCTTTTTGTCCATTACCGCAGTATACCACCTGAAGAGATCATCGACTGTAGAAATCAGGGAGCCTGCGGAATAAGGCTGTGTCATGCTAAGGAAAGCGGCATTTTTATATTCTTCACCCTCCTTTTGATATCCCTGTGCCCGGTTTTTAATAATCCTGGAGGTGGATCCGTAGTATGAATTCCTCATTCCGAGCGGTTTGAAAAACGTTTCATCTATATATTCTTCATAGGTTTTTCCCGAAACAAC
>CP070687.1:1921239-1925411 GCA_020353115.1 Bacteroidales bacterium | reverse complement strand
AATTGCTTGGGAATAAATATACGAATTGTAGCAAAAGATCAAAACAAATCGTATTTTAATGCTGTCATTCCGGATCCAGAAACCTGCCGCTATTGAAATGCATTCAGGTTTCCGGATTTTTACCCGGCCAACACGAACAAATGAGTTTCTGATTCGATGCATGACTTCGGATTCTGGTCCGTTATACCACCCGTCGCAGCCATTCTTCTTGCGATCCGCACCAGACAGGTATTCGTATCACTTCTTTTTGGTATCTGGCTGGGCTGGATTATTATAGGCAAAGGGAATATTCTTACCGGGACCATTGATACCATCCAGGGAATGGTGGATGTTTTCAAAGATGATAATAACACCCGTACGATTATTTTTACATTACTTATCGGGATATTGATCACCTATGTCCAGCGGTCGGGGGGAGTAGAAGGTTTTATTCATGCTGTTAACCGCTCCCTGGTTAGAATGGAAAAGAGAAAAAAGGGACAAAACCGTATGGTTGTCCAGCTTTTGGCCGCGCTTACGGGACTGGTTATTTTTGTGGAATCCAACATTTCCGTTCTGACGGTCGGAACGCTTTACCGCCCTGTGTTTGACAAACTGAAATTATCACGTGAAAAGCTGGCATACCTTGCCGATTCAACCTCTGCTCCATCCAGTATTCTTGTCCCTTTCAATGCCTGGGGTGCGTTTATAATGGGGCTGCTGGTGGTACAGGGCTTTGATAAACCATTTCATACCCTGTTCAGGGCATTTCCCTATAACTTTTATCCCATGGTTGCAGTTGCGCTGGTTCTGTACCTGGTGTTAAGCAGAAAGGATTACGGACCGATGAAGAGAGCAGAGAAACGGGCGAGCGAAGAAGGAAAAGTCCTTGCAGATGATGCCATTCCGATGGTTTCATCCGAGATCACGTTCCTGGAAAAGAAAGAAGGCTTACCTCCACGGGCGATCAACATGATTATCCCGATTGCCATCATGGTACTCATGATGCCCTTAATGCTTATTTATACAGGCTGGGAAGGAATTGAAGATCCTGTGTTCAATTCATTTCGGAGCAATATTTTTGAAGCGATCGGTAACGGATCGGGATCGGCATCTGTTCTTTATTCGGTAACTGCTGCAGTTTTGGCAGGAATTATTCTGTACGCAATACAAAGGCTGCTCTCAGGGAAGGAATTGGTAGAACTGGCTTTAAAGGGAATGTCGGGTATGGTATCCCTGGCTCTTCTTATGGTCCTGGCTTTTGCCCTCAGCGGCCTGTGCCGGGAACTGGGCACGGGAGAATATGTAGCGGATGTTACGAAAGCCTGGCTTTCGCCTAACCTGGTTCCTTTTATTGTATTCCTCACAAGTTGTTTTATAGCCTTTTCAACAGGTACTTCCTGGGGAACCTTTGCCATTATGATCTCCATATCCGTTCCGATGGCACAAACACTGGATGCAAATGTTTACCTGGCAATCGCCGCATCACTGGGAGGCGGGGTATTCGGAGACCACTGTTCACCCATTTCAGACACCACTATCATTTCATCCATGGCCTCCGCCAGCGACCATATCGATCATGTAAAAACCCAGCTTCCCTATGCGTTAACCGCCGGAACTGCAACCGCATTACTTTACCTTATCCTTGGATTTGCTCTGTAAAAAGCAGGAACCGTTTTCTTTTTACCGGAAAACGGAAGAAATTTGCTGTTCAATATAAGTGAAATGTTTGGAAATGTCATCTGCCATTTGTTTGAAACGATTTACCTGAAAAAGAAGTAACAGATGCTGTTTTATACCATGTCTTGTCAAAATTTTCTACCTTGGAATTAACCGGATAGTGAATTACCTTTATGAAATCCGCAAATTGCTTCTTGAGGGAGCGGGTGTGAAATATTCCAAAATATTTGAAAGTTTTTGTGGAATATGACAAAAACAAAATTAAGAATCATATCGTTGCTATCTATCCTGCTGGCTATCTCGCTGGCCGTCGTTTCCTATTGCGGCGTATTTATTTCAAAAACCTATGAGCGCGATGCTCCTTCCATGGCGGCACAAGGGATAGGACAGGATTTTGTCGACCTGTTTCTGGTTGTCCCAATGCTTATTGTATCATTGATATTTGTCCTGAAAAAGAGTAAAACCGCTTCTTTTATATTCAGCGGACTTCTATTCTACATTGTATACTCATTTATAATTTATTGCTTCGGGGTACATTTTAATTACCTGTTCCTTCTCTATTGTGCCACCCTGGGATTGTCTTTTTACATCTTTATCATAATGGTGTATGAATTTAACAGGATGGATGTGCAAGACTGGTTTGGTGGTACCGCCCCGGCACGTTTGGTTGGAACCTATCTGATAATCGTATCCCTGATCTTTTATTTATTATGGTTGAAGGAAATTATTCCGGCAATACTGAAAGATGCGGTACCGGCGAGTGTTGGCGATTATAATCTGTTAACCAATCCGGTTCACGTTATTGATTTGGCTTTTGCCTTGCCAGGATTGATTATTACCTCCGTTTTATTGTACAGGAGACACCGTTTGGGATTTATTTTTGCCCCGGTAGCTTTGGTATTCATTATAGTTCTGGCAATTGCCCTGGCTGCCATGGTAATGGTTCTGAAAATGAAAGGATTCAGCGATGATTCATCTGTTGCTGTAATTTTTATCGTTCTTGCTGCTTTAAGCCTGGTCTTTCTGTTTTTTTTCCTGAAAAGTCGGGTTTGATTTCAGACAGATTTTATTCATACCTCAATGATTCGGCAGGATTTACATTGGCTGTTTTAAATACCTGGATTATGACTGTAAACACTGCAATGATTAATATTATCAGAACAGGAATTAGAAAAAACCACCAGCCAATTGAAATCCTGAATGGGAAGTTTTCAATCCAGCTTGACATAATAAGGTAAGAAGTTACCAGACCAAACGGGGCAGCGATCAATATCTGATAAACAAAATAGCGTACCAACAGAAGAATACTTTTTAAAACGGAGGCACCTAACACCTTTCGAATGCCTATCTCTTTGGTACGTTGGACAGTTGTATAGGATGAGAGACCGAAAAGACCGAGGCAGGCAATAAAGATTGCAAGGAATGAAAATGTCCCGAAAACAATACCAAATTGAAATTCATCTTTGTATTGCTCTTTATAGTAATCGTCCAGGAAGAAATACTCAAAAGGGTTTTTACTGAAAAAAAGGTTCCATTCTTCCTGGATATATGTAAGGGTAGTCTGAATATCAGCTGTATGCAGGTGTTTAATTGAATAGTAGGCAGAAAGACTTTCGTAAAAGCGAAAAATTAACGGATCCTGCACCTCATTTAATCCCTGTTGATGATAATTTTTAAGGACTCCGACGATCCTGAAGGTATCACCCCAGAAAAATATCTGTTTATCAAGAGCTTCTTTATAGTCGATGAATCCAAGCAACTTCACACCGGTTTCATTAAACAGGACTGTTTGGTCGTTCATTCCATATTCAGGTGAAAAATTTCGTCCCTCAACCACTGATAATCCATACAGTTTAACAAAATCGAAATCGGTCCCGATAACCCGGTATTGATTTCCCTCATCAACGGTTTGGCTTAAAAGACGGATACCACCGGCATTCCAAGCAGCCTTCCTTCCCGGTACAGCCGTTGAGGTTGAAACTTTAATGATATTTGGATTACGTAATAGTTCCTCTTTGAAGGCGTTGAAGGTTTCTGTATATGTGGAATCCAGGATATCCGGTCCGGGCAGAACAATTACATCATTTATATCCACTCCGAGATCATAATCCTCCATAAAAATGATTTGTTTATAAACCACCAGGGTTCCGGATATCAGGATAAAGGAGGTGATAAACTGGAAAATGACAAGACTTTTGCGTAGAACTAATTCTTTCGATTGTTTGCTGAATTTCCCTTTGATAATTGTCACCGGTCTGAAGGAAGAGAGAAAGAAAGCAGGATAAGTTCCGGAAAGGATAGCCCCGATGATGAAAACCAGAATGATGATTCCCCAGAATCCAGGGTTACTGATTATTCCTAAATCCAGGGTGCTACCGGTAATTTGATTGAAAACCGGGTGAAGAAGCTGAACGAGGATTACGGCAATAACTACACTCAGGAGGTTTATCAGTATGGATTCGGAGAGAAATTGACGGATCAGCTGCCCCCTGGCGGCTCCTGAGATTTTCCTT
>CP070687.1:1917955-1921139 GCA_020353115.1 Bacteroidales bacterium | reverse complement strand
TCGATAATCAGGATATCGAGTTGATTTAAAATATTCAGAGACACCATGTATCCCGTGTTAAAATCGGGTTTGAATCCAGGGACGGCTATTTCCGACACCGGTCTTTTCACTCCATTCTTTCTGAATTCCTGAACCAGGTTGTAAACTTCCTTTACTGTTCCCCCGGTGATATCACGGGTTACAAATTCTGTCTTTTGATATTTCTTCATCCTGTGTCTTATTTGTGGCGGATGATAAATATCCACAAAAATGATCTTGTCACACAGGTCATTCAATTCATCAGACGGCACATCCAGCAGCCAGCCGCTACCCAGGATGGTGACGGTTTTACACCTGCAGGAACGAATACATTCCAGTATAAAATCCCTGGTATTTTCCAGATGGGGATTCCAGTTCCTTCCTTCCTTAAGATATCGGTTCATAATTCCTTCCAGGTCGGAAAGGTAATTCATTCGTCGCAGTATCTTACGCTCGGGCGAAAACATTGTGAAACCATGTAAAGCTATCAGGATGAAGAGTAGCGTATCCTGGTCAGTTCTTTCTCCATTATTTCCCTGGTCATATTCATCAGTTCCATTGCATTCAGGTGCTTGAATTCCTTGAAAGGTATTTCCTCCATCACATTCAGTTTGATCTTTCTGTTGGGACTCAATATAAATCCCTTCTTTGGAAGAACTACACCGCTTCCATCCAGCACAATCGGAATGATCGGGGTTTCGGTGTTAAGGGCAAGGAGAAAAGCCCCGGTTTTAAAGTGTCTTATTTCACCATCCAGGGATCTTGTCCCCTCAGGAAACATCATGATCGAACTTCCATTCCGGATCGCTTCTTCACACTCTTTCATCATTTTCATAATACTTTTCCGACTCTCTCTCTCCAGCTTAATGTAGTTGTTCAACCGAAGTGTCCACCCTATAACCGGCAGAGAATAGTTCTCCGATTTTGAAACCCACTTGAATCTTCGGAACAAAAGGTAAATTGCGACGATATCGAACATGGACTGATGGTTTGAAACCAGGATATACGTCTTGCCCTTTTCAATCCGGCGACGATTGGTAACTATTACGCGCCACATCGGATTGGTCCAGACAAAGAGTGAACCCCATAAACAGGTATAAAAGTGGAGAACAATCCGTTTCCTGTCCAATGGAAATGTGAGGAACCATATGACAAGAGCAGGAGGGAATAAGCCGATCACCAGGCTTATTACCACAATATAGGATAACATTGAACGTATTACGGCAATCATCTGATGAAAGAACTTTTATACAATTTAGAAAACAAAATTGTCTTATCAAAATCCGGGGACAGAGATCTGCTTCCTAAAACAGGCCCAGTATGAATTCTTCCTGATCAAAATCCGGCAAGGATTGCGTGATCTCTATGGATCTCAGTCGGTTGCGTATCTCCCACTCACTGTGTTTTATGCCGGTCAGAAGCTGCTCGACTTTTTTCAGGCCTGGCTGACCGTATTTACCTGTACCAATCCTGATGCGGGAGATAATCCCCTTTTCTACCATCATCTCCGTTCGGAGGTTCATTCTGCCCGCTTTTATTTTTTTGTTAAAAAGGTATCGCGGGGAATAGCCAAAATTCCATTGCCATGTGGAATACTTATTTTCCACCAGCCGGTTAATCTGTTCCATATCCTCCGCTGAGAATTCATACCATGATGCTTGATCCTGTAAATCCATAACTTGCCGAAAGACCAGATCCCTGAATTCATCTATGCTTAAGTCGTGCTTCAGAAATTCGGTAATATTTGCCACCCTGCTGCGAATCGATTTAATTGCTTTATCTTTATATAAATCCGGATCCGTATGCAGTGCTTCAATAAGATCTTCAAGGTTTGAAGAAAACAGGAGTGTCCCATGGTGCATTATACGGTTCCTGAACAGATGTTCAGCATTTCCCGATATCTTGCGGTCATCAACCCTGATATCGTTATGATCTCCGAAACGTGCAGGTACGGACAAACCATTCAATATTCCAATTATTGGTTCGGTAAACCTCTCAAAATCGACCAGCTTCCCTTCCGTACCGGAATGAAAAAATGCAAAATTGAGATTCCCTGGATCATGGTAAACCGCACCACCACCCGATAATCTTCGCACCACTTTAATGTTTTTTCTCCGCACAAAATCCATATTGATCTCGGCCAGTGTATTCTGGTGTTTCCCAACGATTATACTTGGAATGTTCCGGTATAACATAAAACAATCATCGGTGAAATTCCTGAAGAGATATTCCTCTGCTGCTGCATTAAAACAGGGATTCATATTTTTATTCCTGATGCAAAGCATACTGAAGAAGTTTTACGCAAATGGTTTATTCCGGCTGAATGATTGCGAATTAATCGTCCGTTTATCTTGCAGGTCCTGTAAAGAATGAACGTTTGTTTAAAACCCGGATTTCGAATATCCTGTAACCCCGGTAAACCAGGATACCCAGTATCAATCCCAGAAGGGCTCCGCACAGTATATCCCCGGGATAATGAACACCGAGGTATACCCTGCTGTAAGAAACTACGGATGCCCAGAGAACAATGAAAAAGGTAAAGTACCGGTTTTTAATCAACAGGAGTGAAAAAAATGCTATTGCAAAAGTATTGGCAGCATGGGAAGAGATAAAACCGTATTGTCCTCCGCATTTACCCCTTACAATATGCACCATTTCCGAGATCTGCGGATTATGGCATGGCCGTAGCCGCTGGAAAACCTCTTTGAAAAGATGAACGGATGATTGGTCGCTCATGGTGATCAGGGCAGCAATAAATAGTACAAGTACAAGGACCTTCCACCGGAAATCACGGATTAGCCATGCCAACATGAACAGATACAGCGGGAGCCACGTAAGCTTCCCCGTTATTACCCACATAATCCTGTCCCAGAACGGTGAGTGCATGCCGTTCAGAAAAAGGAAAAGATTGATATCCCAGGTATTTAAGGTCTCAATCATATGATTTCCGGTTCATCATAATACCAATTCACTATTCACTGATCACTGTTCACTTTTCACTGTTCACTACTCATTGTTCTCAGTTTTTGCCGAAGGCCTGTCTTCCGACAGGCAGGCATCCCTTCGGGATTGTTCTCACTTCTCAGTTGTCTTGGATCTCACTACTCACTGCTCACTGTTCACTCTTCACTGTTCACTCTTCACTGTTCACTCTTCACTGTTCACT
>CP070687.1:1914586-1917855 GCA_020353115.1 Bacteroidales bacterium | reverse complement strand
TTCGGTCGGTGATAAGTCCTGTAATCTTATATTTGCCCGGTTTCACCCGCCAGGTTGAAAAATCGGCGGATCCACGTTCGGTTAAATCCGAAAGGTTCCCGTCCTGTAAATAGGTCACGAATAATCTCGTGTTAAAGCCAACTCAACGGCAGCAACAGAATGAATCCTTGTGGAATCGAACAACTGGATCCGGCAATCATCCTGGTGTACAATAAGTGGAATTTCTGTGCAGCCTAAAATCACTCCTTCTGCTCCTCCGGTTCGTAAATTATTTATGATGGTGATGAATTCGTTTCTGGATTCATTACTTATAATGCCATTTATCAGCTCATTATATATCACACTGTGAATACGTTCACGTTCCTCCGGTACCGGAATTATAATCTCGATACCAAACAGCCTTCTGAGCCGCTCTTTATAGAATTCCTTTTCCATTGTGAATTTCGTACCAAGCAGTCCAACCTTTTTCATTTTATTTTTCAGGATTTCCTTCCCGATGGCATCGGCAATATGCAGTAACGGAACGGCAATTTTTTTTTCTATATCATCTGCCAGGATGTGCATGGTATTAGTGCACAGCAACAAAAATTCCGCACCTGATCTTTCCAGATTTAATGCAGCATCTACAAGCAGTGCAGACAGTTCGTTCCATTTCCCTTCATGCTGCAGTTTGTCAATAACCCCGAAATCGAAAGAGTACATTATACATTCGCAGGAGTGGGGTCTCCCCAATTTTTCATGTACCGTCTGGTTTATGATCCGGTAATATTCGGCGGAAGACTCCCAGCTCATTCCGCCGATCAATCCAAGTTTCTTCATGGTGTGCACTGATATTCTGAAAAGAAATTAAACGGGTAACTCAAAAATACCTGAAGATAGCCTCGTGTTATCGGGGCTTTTCCCTTACGGATGATTGGAATTTTCGGTGAATCCCCTTGACGTTACTCCTTAATGAATTTTCGTGTGAATAAACCATCCTCCGATTCGAAACTAACAAAATATATCCCCGGGTGCAAGTATTCCAGGTCATACGATATGAGGTGCTGGCCAGTCTGAACGAGGAGGTTTTCCCTTTGCATTAACTGACCGAGAATGTTCCTGAGGCTGATCGTTAGTTTTGTTTCGCGCTGTATTTCAAATGACAAATGGATTTCTCCCTTTACCGGGTTGGGATAGATCCTGAGGTTATCTTGTCGGACGGAATATAAATGAATTCCATCAGGATTTTCGTGTTCAATGCTGATCGATACCGAATCATTCTGGCTGAAAACATCTCCGCCTAACTGTGTATATGCGTCAATATTGTATATTTGATAGGCTGACAGATCTGCTTTTTCTGAAAATGTAAAATTGAGTGACTCTCCCGGATTTATTGTACCGGTTAAAAGCTCGCCTGCCGGTGGTGCATTATTGACCGAATAGTACACCCAGAAGTTGGAAACAGACACCGTTCCATAGTTTCTAACAACCACCGAGACATTTTCCTGGTCAGAATATGTGGTTTTTTCTATAGGTTCATAGATGGATTCGATGCCTGCATCAATAAATGCGAGATTTTCTATTAGTCGTTCCATTTGGTTATTCCCCTGAAACTCATCTCCCGGCAGGGAAACGAAAACAGTAAGGTTGTATTTCTTGTAATTGGAAAGATCAGCTTTTTCAGAAAAGGTATGAACATATTCGGATCCCGGGTCAATTATATTCTTCAGCGTATCAGTAACCGGTTCATGAGAGTTAAAAAGGTATGTAACAGGAATGTCTGTTAACGGTTCCGTACCAAAATTCCTGATCATTACAGATATCGTTTCATCATCCGAAAGTTCAAAACCCGAAATGGGCGATATGATATCCACTATACCTGCGTCATAACGTGTAAAGGAGTTTTTCGGAAAAACCACAAAGTCGATCCAGGCTTTGTCGAATCCCTTACTTACTGATCCATCTTTGGAATAGATCCACTTGAATGTATGAGTGCCTGCAGTAACAGGGAATTTCTCCAGGGTCCACGGTTTTTCACCTGACCACTTAACGGTTAGTGTATCAATATAGAATTTCAGGTAGTCGTAGTTCGATTCGGAGGAAACTTTCCTGTAGAATGAGATCGTATCATCATCCATCACTTCAACTGTAATAGCCAATACCGAGGTATCGTTGTTTCCAATCAGACCCGAATGGGCACTTAATTCTCCTTCGAAGGCGTTGATTTCCGATATCTCCCAGGGATGAATAGTATCGTTTTCCCAATTGTATTGAGAAAACCCGAACAACTCAAAATCTTCATAGATTAACCCGATAGGGAAGGAGAAGGAATCAGTCAGCGAACTTACCGGGCTTTCCAGGATGAATTTGAAGCTGGTAATGGTACCGGGATCGGCAGTATCACTTATGCGTACCGGGAACGTTAAACTGCATTTTGATTCTGCAACAAGTGTGTCTGTAATAACGGTTGGATCGATTATGGTGGATAAACTATCGGGATTTCCAATGGTGGCCTTAACATTATTTGCCTGGCTATGTCCGTTGTTGATTATTTCAAGGATGAGATTCACGTTTTCTCCCGGATCCAGCTTGAAATTCCCGTTTCCATCGGCAAGGTCATTGATCCTCAGTTTCCCGATTTCCAGCACCGGTGAGTGTATATCCATTTTGAAGTATGAGATCCACTCATTATTGAGTATATCTTCAACACGAAGTTTGAATGTGACGCCATGCTCATCGGGAATGGTGTCCCTGACCGAGACAAGGAAAGCACGGGATAGGAGTCCGGATTCGGCACTTCCGAGGTCTCCCCAGTCGGCTGTTGAATCCACAACCGTTACATATGGATCTGTTGTGGAGAGATTTCCGCTGATCCCGGAAGCATCTGCCAGGCCCAGGTTTTTCAGTGTTATATTGAGGAATAGCAGTTCGTTATAATCTGCCTGTGAATTTCCATTTCCAATACTGTCACTCAGGCTAAAATCGTCGAAAACCACATGAGGACCCACAGCAGATACAATTTTGATACTGTCGATAAAAGGTTCACGATTCTGTTTTGTAATGACCAGATCAAGTGTGCCGGTATCTGTAAGCTCCTGAAATTGAAGTAGTACAGATCCCGATAACTCAGTATATCTGGCATCAAGAAGTTGTCCTCCTGATGATAATGCAACATATGCATAGGGTTCAGCTTTTATATAAACATTATCAATTCCGGTAGGAACAGTATCAAGAAAGGTAATATTCATCGAATCAGGTGCTGAAAAATAAATCATCATCGAGGGATCTCC
>CP070687.1:1910303-1914486 GCA_020353115.1 Bacteroidales bacterium | reverse complement strand
TATGCTATAGGTAATGGCTAAGGGGAATAATTTCGGCTTACTGAACAGAGTCCAGAAAAACAAATTCCAGTAATATTTCCGGCTTTTACTTAAAATTCCAATGATATAGATTGATTTTAATAAAGCCAATAACTTTGAAAATGTTACCTTTATCTTACCTGTTGAACGTGGATTATAATCTTTTAGAAAAGAAATAACGCGGCTGTAATATGCTTTTCTCGAATAGATGCCCCTAATGATCTTCTTATAACCCCTTAGAAGTTCTTCCTTTTTCATGGCAGGGATGAAGTTCAAGGAATAATCGGTATTATTTCCGCTCCATTCTTTCACGATCCGTCCTTCCTTTAATAACCGTTGATACAACTTCGTCTTTTTCGGGGCATTCAATAAACCTACCATGGCGGAGATGATACTGCTGTTTTGAATAAAGTCAATCTGCCTCTGAAAGACTGAAGGGGAATCATTATCGAATCCTACAATGAAGCCAGCGGAAACTTCCAGCCCAACGGATTGTATATCTTTAACAGATTGGATGAGATCCCGGTTCTTGTTCTGTTTTTTATTGCATTCGGTAAGACTTGCTTCCTCTGGTGTTTCAATACCAATGAATACCGTGGAAAAACCGGCCTCAACCATTAAATGCATCAGTTCTACATCATCAGCTAAATCAATAGATACCTCAGTGGTAAACATAAAGGGATATTTGTTTTTCTGCATCCACTTGATAATGGAAGGTAGCAGATCTCTTTTTAAAACATTTTTCTTTCCTATGAAATTATCATCCACAAAAAATACATTACTGCGCCAGCCGGTCTCATAAAGATTTTGAAGTTCCAATATGACCTGATCAGAAGTTTTGGTTCTGACTTTGTGTCCGAGAAGTGCAGTAATGTCGCAGAATTCACAATCATACGGACATCCCCTGGTAAACTGAATGCTCAGGAAAGCATACTTTGTAGTATCGATTAATGAATAATCCGGTATAGGAGAACATGTCAGATCGGCGTATTCAGAGGTCTGGTAGATTTTTTTTACCGAACCGTTCTTTAAATCATTCAGAAACAATGGTAATGTTATTTCCGCTTCATTTAAAATGAAGTAATCTATCTGACTGAAGTTTTCGTAATCTTCCGTAAATAAAGGGCCCCCTGCCACAATTTTTTTATTAAACAACCTGCATCGGTAAACAATCTCTTTGACAGACTTTTGCTGGATTGACATGGCAGTCACAAATATATAATCGGACCAAAGAATGTCTTTATCTTTTAATGGCTTTATATTTAGATCAATTAGTTTCTTTTCCCATTCAGAAGGTAGTAATGAAGCAACTGTCAATAAACCTAAAGAGGGATTTGCAGCTTTTTTAGATACAAATTTTAGTGCATATTTAAAGCTCCAATACGTATCCGGGTGTTTCGGATTAATCAAAAGAATTTTTTTGTTCTCCATATTCGGTCTTGTTTACAATAATTCACTATAAAAGATCCATTGCAATAATAGCCATTGCAAAGGGGTTCGCTTTAGAGTTGGGAGCAATAACCTGAAAATGGGATAAATATGACCTATTTGGGATGGAGGTCATCTGCCATCGAAGAATTATCCGGCAGAACTTTCAAAATACCTAAAATCCGATAAATTAGAATTAAGAATGGATTTTTGTATCTTGCATTAATTTCTTGGTTGCAATTAATATTATTGACAATTAAATGGTTGGAGATTTTATTAAAAAGCTTGCATCGATGAGAAAGATTAACCTTGAATAATTACTGTCATCTTCTAAAAAAATACTTCAGTTGGCTTATCGTAAAGATTATATTAAGGGTTCCCTCAGAGATGAATTGGGCCGGCTGTTTATTCTTAGTTTTGGTGTTTTTCTTTTTATCCTGTTTTTTCAACCCTTTCCGCTAAAACAGCTTGATTTTAATAACCGGTTATTGTTTGTTACCGGGTTTGGGGCGATTACCTTTCTGGTCGCATGCAGTATCCTTGTCGTATTACCATTATCGATTCCAAGATGGTTTAAAATCAGTAACTGGGAAAGTGGCCCACCAATTCTATTAACCTTACTATTACTGGTTTCAACCGTTACTGCTTTTGCTTTTTATATCAGGTATGTCGGAAAGGCTCCGCTAACGCTATATATCATGTTTAAAGTGGTTTTGGTTTGCCTGTTACCATTAATTATTTTGATAATCCTCTATAAAAACAAATCACTGACGTATGTCGTAGAAAATTTACAGGAGCAGAACAAATATTATATTTCGAAGATCGGGGAATATGAAAATAAAAGTGTTGAGGAAGAAATTGATATTTTCTCAAATAGCAAATCCGATAAGCTAACGTTAAAGTATAAAAATATTATTTTAATAAAATCGGCTGATAACTACATCGAAATTTTTCACCAGGAAAACGACAGGGTTGAAAAAAAACTAATAAGAAATACCTTAAAAAATGTCGAATCTCAGTTGGTGAATCAAAATAATTTCATTCGTTGTCACCGGGCAAGTATTGTAAATGTTATGTATATTGATAAACTGACGCGAAGTTATAGCGGTTACAGTTTAAAGATGACCTGTTTCGAAGAAAAAATCCCCGTGTCGAGACAATATTTAATGCAGGTTAGAGAAGTAATTTCTGGTATCAGATAAGAATGTCATTCATCCCAGAATGAGTGTCATCCACCACAATTTAACCTTTTTAATCCCTTAAAACCCGTCATTCAGCCCTCAAGTTTTATATGTCTGTATTTTAAGTATAATGTTACCATTGAAATAAAAACAGACTTACATGACAAACTTAGTTGACAGTTATTGTGAAGTTCCTGCACTATTTCGCAGGCCTATGTGGCGGATATGGCATAAATTGCTAATCCGTTTTGATAAGGATAGCACCGTAAATTTCATGAATTATGGATTTGCAGGACTGAATGGAGACAAAACTGTTATCCTGGAAAAAAATGATGAGAGGAACCGTTTTTGTATTCAGTTGTACGATCATGTGGTAAGTAGTGTAAATCTCGCAAATAAAAGGGTATTGGAAATTGGTTCGGGCAGAGGTGGCGGAGCACATTATATTACCCGTTACTATAGACCACGAACTTACACCGGTGTTGATATATCGGCCGATGTAATCAAATTCTGTAACCGGTATTATAATGTCCCTGGTTTATCGTTTGTTGAGGGAAGAGCTGAGAAAATACCTTTCAATGCCGGATCCTATGATGCAGTTGTTAATGTTGAATCAGCCCGGGGATATAGCAATATTGTAGCATTCTTCAGGGAAGTATACAGGATTCTGAGTCCTGATGGTCATTTTTTATTTGCCGATGTGATGGGAAAAGGTAAGGTTGAAGAGATCCGAAAAAAGCTTCAGGTCTGTGGCTTTAAAATCGACAAAGAGAAAGAAATTACCAGACAAGTTGCCAGGGGGCTCGAATTGGATACGAAACGGAGAGAGATGATGATTCAAACTAAAGTTCCGGGAATACTACAAAAGTCGTTTGAGAAATGGGCAGGAACAAAGGGTACGGACCGGTTCAATTCGTTTGGTAATGGTCGATTTGAATACTTGAGCTTTGTACTGTCGATAATAT
The DNA here is from genome assembly GCA_020353115.1 of Bacteroidales bacterium. Lineage (GTDB taxonomy): Bacteria > Bacteroidota > Bacteroidia > Bacteroidales > VadinHA17. Next base: position 1,910,894 of record CP070687.1, on the reverse strand, counting down.
TAACTGATTTGGAAATCAGGCAGTAAAGTTCCCTGCGCCGGAGATTCAGTTAATAATGATCCATCCATCCCGGATTTCATTTAGCACCCACCATGGAACATAAGAATTCTAACTATCACGTTGTAATTTAGATACTTGATCCTATAAGAATAGATTTCCATCAGGGGGAATCAGCATCTTAATCTTAACCGGAGAATGTGATTTACTTTAAGCGTAATTTTTACCTGGTCGGCCTGAGTTTTTCATCCGGGTAGTACTCCAACGAAAGGACATTTATTTTCAACCTTCCTTTATTGCCTTCATCACCCTTTCGGGTGTCATCGGCAGCTGGTACAATCTCACACCGATTGCATCGTAGACGGCATTTGCTATCAGTCCGCCCATGCATATTATAGCCGGTTCTCCGCCGCCCTGTGGATCGGAATCCTGGGCATCGATCAGCACCGACTCTATTTTCGGTGTCCAGGAAAACCGCGGCAGTTCATAGGTGTCAAAATTTTGATTTTGGATCACTCTTCCATCAAACCGGACCTCTTCAGTCAGGGTGTACCCAAGTCCCATAGTAATACAGCCTTCCATCTGGAGTTTTGC
>CP070687.1:1904664-1910203 GCA_020353115.1 Bacteroidales bacterium | reverse complement strand
TAATGAGTTGCCAGAAAGAATCCATTGAACCGATAATGGAACTGACTATTGATGGTAAACAGAAAGTTATTACTGCTGAAAAAAATGGATTAGGCATTGAGTTTTGCCTGCTGAATGAGAATGGTGAACCAGCGACAATATTTGAGGAAGGTGAAAACTTCAAATTTCACCTTGCAATAATAAACAATGTCGAGCCGGATACATCGATGTATATTGTTAGTGAATTTTTAAGAAATCCGGAGCTTTTTATGGTTTTTAGTAGCACCTCTGATACGATAGGAAAACCTGTAAGTTTGTTTATTCTTTTTAAAAGAGGAGATGCTATGAATCGAATAAAACAAGGTGAAAAATGGGTTTTGGAGATTCCCTGGCATGAAACCCGTGGTACTGAAATACCCTTTGATTTATATAATACAATCTTTGTTTTTCAAGCAAGTTTTATTGGTCTTAACCAACCGTCATTATCAAAGGGTATATATTATACAGAATTCACCCAGCAGTTTTGTCTTGGCCAACATCTTCCACTTTCACAAAATGAATTCGCATGCACAAATAAACTGCGATTAAAAATAAACTTTGAGATAAGATAACCTTGTAAACCCAATGTAATGAAAAAGGTACCTGTCTGTATATCTGCCAGCTGTAAGTAATTGATATAACAGCACAGGTTCCTGTGACTAATGAATGGAAACGATTAATCCATGAAAACAATAGGTAAAATATTGTTATTCATGCTGACGATGGTTTTAACAGGTTTTTGCAGGAAGGATGAAACGAATCCTGAAGTTACGATCCCCGACGGAAACTTTCTTGATGCACTGATAGAATTGGGTGTTGATACCAATGGAGATGGAATTATCAGTCCCGAGGAAGCCGGGGCTGTTAAATATTTAAATCTTAATGGAAAGAGTATTTCGGATATGACAGGTATTCAGGCATTTGTCAATCTTGAGGTTCTCTATTGCATTGGCAACAAGTTAGCTACCCTGGATCTTTCAAAAAATATCGCTTTAATAGAGTTGAATTGCGGGAGTGCCCAGCTTACCGCCCTGGATCTTTCAAATAATACGGCTTTGGAATGTTTGTTTTGCTCGTTTAACCAAATTTCAAATCTGGATATTTCGCAATGTACGGTTCTGGCATCCTTATGGTGCTCCGATAACCGGTTAACCAGCCTTGATGTTGCTGAAAATACCGCCTTACGATGCTTATACTGCAATAACAACGCTTTAACCGGCCTGGATGTATCAAACAATACCGCTTTGATTGAGTTCAGTTGCATGAATACACAGCTTACCAGCCTGGATGTTTCTAACAATACCGTTTTGGAATGGTTGTATTGCTCCGATAACCGGTTAATCCAACTGGATGTTTCTAACAATACGTTCCTGACACGACTGGCTTGCCGGAACAACCAATTATACACTCTTGATGTTTCGCACAATACAGCTTTGGTGAATTTGGATTTAAATGATATGCCAATGCTTTATAAGGTTTGTGTCTGGACGATGCCATTTCCCCCGGACGGGGTTACTGTATATACATCGGGCAGTCCGAACGTTTATTTTTCTACGGATTGTAATTAGAATCCTCCTTTATCAGGTTTATCCCCTGGATATTCGAGGGTTAAATCATGTCCAATTGTCTCCTGTGCCCGGTTGTAAGGGATCGGATATTGGCCGCCAGTCCAACCGGAAGTTGGATTTATCGTCATTCTCAGGGACGATTATTCAGCTCCCCTCCGCATAACCCACGGACTGTGCAAAGAGCACCTTTTGCTGCGTTTTCAGTTTGAATTCACCGGGAGTATTTTCCTTGTCACAGTTGTGGAACCAGGCGGCCAGACCCTGTGAAGCAGCAAAAAGATAAACATTCTGGGCGATGAAACCCGTATCGGTATAATAATACGATTTCTGCACCTCAGGGTCACCGATTGCCCTGTCAGGCTGGTCCGGTCCCAGGTCATACCGGGTAAGATCGACAACGTAGAAGATGTTTACCGGTGCTGTTGCTGCCCTGCCCCTTCCCGATCTCCTGCGGAAATCTCCGGCCACAACAGGCGCCAGCCTGTGGGGAACGGCTTCGTAAACATAAACGCCTCCCGGCAAGGCCACGTACAGGTCGATCTCCTGTGAATTACTGGCCGATGGTGCCGTCCTGCCGGGTTTGTTGAACGATGCCCGCTCCCTGTTCACTCCAAATGCTGCCCAGAGAAGGTTGGAGAGCACCTGAAGGGGAAGTTCCTTTGAACCGATATTCCGGGTGGTCCTCCTCCCGCTGATAGCTGCCAGTAAGGATTTGCCTCCTTCTTTCTCCGGTTTGGGAAGAATAATCGGCTGCAGATCCACGGAATACAATTTTCTGTTGGTGTAGCCAGATGCTGTACCGGCCAGAAGGGTTACGGCCGGTAATGTCTTGACAAAAGTTCTTCGTTTCATAATAATCTATTGTTTTGTTATACCGGAATTTCAATTAGTATTTGACGTAAACCCGGCTGTGTACCGAATCATTCAGGAAGGCAGGTTTGCGACCATTATCTGAACCTGGTGTGAAGCCTTTATTGGGATATGATAAACCTCCGGGTTTTTATTTCCCATGTATATCATAAGCAAATAACTTATCCATATGACGGATATATAACATTCCCCCGCACACCACCGGATGGGCCCAGTGAAACCCTTTACCACCGCGCGGCACCTCGAATGTGCTTACCGCTTCGTATTTTTCAGGTGAAGCCCTGACCAGCGTCATAATACCTCTTTCCTCCAGGCAGTATAACATACCATCCGCATAAGTCAGCGATCCTTTGCCGCTTGCTTTCCACATCTGCCTGCCGGTCATGAAATCCAGGCAGAACCATCCCCTTTCCTCCTGGCCCGATCCGTAAAGGTAGCCTTCATGGAAGATGACACCTCCATGCTGGTTGTCCATCAGATCGGTCTGCCACACAGTTTCAGGAATAATATCTGTTCCTGAAACATTCAGTTTTATGAGCATGCTACCCTTGCCATACCCGGTGGATGCAAATACATGACCATCCTGGAATATCGGATCCGTGATATTATTTGACCGGCTGTTTTCAAATTCCACGACCCAGAGCATTTTTCCCGTTTCTGAATCCACCCCGTAAACGCTGTTTGCACTTAACCCGGCAATCTGGCGGTAACCCCCATGATCGAACAGAACAGGCGAACTGAATCCGACCGGTCCCGGCACTTCCCGGTTTGTCCATATCGTGGTACCATCATTCTTATCCAGGCAAACGATATATCCTTTTTTCCCTGCGGGACTGCAATATAACCGGTCTCCTTCGATAAAAACCGATTCGCAATATCCATATTCGGGTATTTCCGCATCAAACTGTTCCCGTAGCTCCATATTCCATATCTCGTTTCCCGTTTTATAGTCGAAGGCTGCCAGCCGTCCCAGGTCGTTGAGATGATATACTACACCGTTATCGTATGTCGGCGTGCTCCGGGAACCTGTATATGTTCTGGCCCAGGAAAGGTCTGTTTCCCAGGAATTACCGTTGGGCTTCTTCCAAATCTGTTTCCCGTCAAGGTCAAATGCAAATACATAGGTTTTTTTATCAATTATTCCTGCGGTAAACAGGTACCCTTCGGCAACGGATACGGAACTGTAACCTTCTCCGAGTCCTGAAACTGTCCAGGCCGCTTCCGGGCCTGCCTCTGGCCATTCTTTCAACAGTCCTTTTTCTGTCGATTTGTTGGTCCTGTCCGGCCCGTGGAAACTGCGCCATTCGAATTCTTCCTGGGCCATGGTGGCGCAACCCTGAAGAGAGAGAATAAGATAAACCAGAAAACCGAATTGAAAACCTTTTCTGCATCTGGCGGAAGTTACATCTTCACCTGCATTCCGGTAAAAACCTGTTTTTTGTAATCCTGCCATCTGTTTATAATTTATTGATAACTAATAATATATATTGTCAGGCATCATCGGTTGTTAAAGATATAATAAAAATATGCATTTGTAAAAATACTCGCGGGGTTCCCTGGAGGGGGATAGTCATAGCATAGCCCCATCGGGGCCGGATATTTGTAGCCCGGTCCCGCCATCAGCGGGTCAGGGCATGCTCATTCGTAAGATTTCGAATGTTAACTATTATTTTTTATCCACTCTGATATGAAGACCAGAACCTGAGGTGCAATGGTCTCTTCAATTTGAGGATATTCCGATACCTGTCCGGTTTCTGCTGTCTGGAAAAGATGGTTTAATCCTTCAAAATTCTTGATTGTATAATCCTCATTTCCGCCATTCTTCAAAGCCTGTTCAACGGCCGACAGGTTTTCAACGGGTATCTGGGAGTCTTTTGAACCATGAACAGCGAGTACCGGACAATGAACACCTGATATGACTGATTGCGGATCATATTTAAGAATATTCAGGAAACCGGTTGAAAGCATCCACTCGATGTCGTATGTTTCGATAGATTCCAGTTCAATTTTTTTCCTGTCATCTTCGCTTAATTCCAGAAGTGACGGTTCCGATTTTTCAAGCAATTCCCTGATCTTATTTCTTGCCATGTCTTTATCAGATTCCTCTTTGGCAATCAGGAACATATTAACCAAAAGATCAAGTTTGAACGAAATTGCCTCCTCGGATACACCATTATTTCTGTAGGAAATTTCCCACTGAGAGATCAATCCTTTATCTTCACTTTCGATGAAATTATATCCGGGAGCCGACATAAGGACAATAAAACCCGCCTCAGGAGATTGGGATGCTGCCAGTGGTGCAATGGCTGCCCCCTCGCTATGTCCCAGTAATCCGGTCCGCTCCGGATCAATTTCAGATCTGGATTTCAGGTATATACAGGCAGCCAGGGCATCAGATGTAAAATTTTCAAAGGTTGCTTCATCATAATTACCATCTGACCTTCCTACACCACGGTCGTCATAGCGTAATACTGCAATACCCTGCCGGGTCAGGTAATCTGCCAATACCAGGAATACACGGTGCCCGAATATTAACTGGTCTCTGTCGTTCGGACCGGAACCTGAGATTAAAACCACACCGGGATGCGGACCTGGCAAATCAGGAATGGTTAGTGTGCCTTTGAGTGTGATATTGTCCGTAGTATTTTCAAAAGCTATCTCCTCGGACTTATAGGGATACGGTTCAACAGGTTCCTGGGGACGAAGAGAGGTTCTCTCCGGAGGATTGTCTGTTTTCATTAAATCAACAGGTATCTCCCCTCCGTCCGAAGTAATAAAATAGCCACTAATAAGCTCCGTGGAATCATTTACTGCCCCTTTATATTTGCATCTGATATTATAGATGTCAAATGTAACATCCATGCTGTCTGAAACTTCCATGTCCACAGGAATATTCCATGCCTCTTCCCCTGGAAAATCGATGTAACATTCTATTGTTTTATTTTCTTTTTCCAGTACATGGATAGTGAATTTTAAATAATATGACGTGCTTATCCAATGACCTTTGAACACTTGTTTGTTTTGAAAAGCCTGGTCCGATGAGCATTGACAGGTTATGAGAATAAGCAGAATTCCCGTAATTA
>CP070687.1:1898770-1904564 GCA_020353115.1 Bacteroidales bacterium | reverse complement strand
ACGCCTCCGAAAAGTGTTGCCCCGAGACGGCCGTTGCCAAGCGGAATTGCTTCTTCAAAATAATCCGCCGGTCTGTCGAACCAAATGATCCGGTCCGGGAGACCGGATTGCTTGCAGGCAAATAAAAGCAGCAATCCGCCGATAGTCAAACTCACAAACGATTTGATGTTCTTCATATCAGATAGAAATATATTGGTGAAGCCTTCGTTTCAGTGAGCCTAAAAGATAACCCATTCGATCACCTGTTGCCTGCCATTTCGGATTTGCTATTCTAATTCATTAAACAAAGTTGAAACATATTCAACCTGTTTCCGTAGTTCCTCAAACCTTTCATAGGCATCTTTTCCCGGTCTCTGATCAGCCCGGTCGATCATGGATGCCAGGTATCTGATCTGGTCGATAAGCATTGGTTTCATATAGGATCCTTCAGCAGTGACCAACAGTTTTTCCATTTGTTCCAGCTGACTGTCTTTTGAATTCAGATCCTGCTTATTTCTGCCTCCGGTGAGATTGGTAATTTCGGTTCTTCGTTGTTCGATCCGGTATGCCAGGAGTTTACACTCGCTTTGCAGTTCTGTGACCTGCAATGCCAGTTTTTCCTGTGTTATAAGATCCTCTGGTTTTATATCCGTTTCCCTGAGCCTGGGATCCATCAACAGGTCAAAAAACCGGGAATATACTTGTTCACGATTTATCTTTAACCGGATTTCATATTTGCCCGGAGCGACCAATGGCCCGTTCCGGTAGCTACTACCGGCGTCCTTATCCCATGCTCCCTTATGTTGCATGTTCCAGTAGAAACGGTTTATCCCGGGCTTACTTGGAGGGAGCGGTGAGGCGATCCGGCTGGAGAAGCCGGATTGTATATCACTGCCACTTTCGCTTCCTCCACCTGTCGTATCCATATGGGTTGTAAATTCTCCTATTACCCGTCCATCCTGATTCAGGATCTCAAGGGAGATTTCCCCTTCGGTTTCTGGGGCCAGGTAGTAATCAATTATTACCGACGGGTTAGGGTAGGAGGGTATGTTATTTCCTCCGGTACCCCTGTACCGGAAACGAATTGTATTCCGTGGTTTGAAAAGGAACGATTTCCCGGCATCCTGCAAATCATTCAACTGGTGTAATGCGGACAGGTCATCCATGATCCAGAAAGACCGCCCCATGGTAGAAAGAATAAGGTCCTTTCGGAATATCTTAATATCGGTTACCGGTGTGACGGGCAGGTTTTGCTGAAAGTCGATCCAGGAAGCTCCATCATTGAAGGAGATGAATAGTCCGAATTCAGTTCCTGCATAAAGTAAACCTTCCCTGTCCGGATCTTCCCGTACAACCCGTGTCGGGTAGTCGGCAGGAATACCATTATTTCCTGTCGTCAGTAATGTCCATTCCTTGCCGTAATTCTCCGTTTTATAAATATATGGACTCCAATCGCCAAGCTGATATCGCAGTACAGCAATATACGCCTTGCCTTCCCGGTGCGGTGACGGTTCAACACAATCGACTCTTCCTCCCGGGGGCAGGCCTGGGGGAGTAACTTTTTCCCAGTTCTTTCCCCCATCCCGGGTAATGTGTACCGGTCCGTCGTTGGCTCCCACCCATATTAATCCTTCGTGTAAGGGAGATTCACGAACGGAATATATGGCGCTGTAATATTCTTCACCGGTAATATCTCTGGTAATCGGAGAACCTGAAATAACCTGCTTATCAGGTTCAAAAGCTGTCAGGTCGGGTGAAATGGTTTCCCAGGTTTGTCCGTTATCGGTTGTTTTATGCAGGTATTGTGATGCCTGATAAATAAGGTCGGAATTATGGGGAGATACATGTATTGGGGCCACTCGCTGAAACCGGTATTTCAGGTCTTTCGGATTATGGCTGTATATGTTTGTTGCCCCGATATAATATTGTTGTTCCTGTCCTGTCCGTTTGTCATATACACCAAAACGTCCTTTGCAGTTTGAATATACGATATCCGGGTTCCCGGGTTTGGGGACTGCCGGTCCGGTTTCACACCCGCCCACCGACAACCAATAGCTTGTTGCTCCGGCCGGTGCAGGATAGGGTGGCAGGCTGGGGACTGCAATAGATGTATTATCCTGCTGCCCTGCATACAACCAGTACGGATACTGATCATCCACCTCAACCTGGTATAGTTCGGAAGTTGGCTGGTTATTTTGAGACGACCAGGTTTTCCCTCCGTCGAGGGATATATTTGCCCCTCCGTCGTTTGATTGGATGCAGATAAGTGTATCTTCAGGATTTATCCAGATATCGTGGTGGTCTCCATGAGGTGCTCTGATGCTTTCCCATGAAATACCGCCGTCGATTGAATGGTAATAGTTTACGGCCAGGGAGTAAATAGAGTTTGCGTTGCCTGGATTTGCTTCGATATTGCAATAGTAAAAAGGCCTGTCTATCAGTCCTTTATGAACAGATACCAGGTAAAAACTGTTTCCCCGGTTATCGGACCGGTATAACCCACCTTCGCCGGGTGGTGCTTCGACGAGTGCATACAGGCGATCGGGATCAGAGGGCGATACTGCCAGGTCAATTTTACCAATCAGTCCTTTTGGGAGACCGCGTGTCATTTTCTTCCATCTGGTTCCGCCGTCAGTGGATTTATAAATTCCCCCGGCTTTATACCCTCCGCTGATTATTGTCCAGGGTTTTCGTTCTGTTCTCCAGAAAGCCGCATAAATAATTTCAGGATTACCCGGTGCAAATTCCAGGTCGACGGCGCCGATAGAGTCGGCGACAAACAGGATCAGTTCCCATGATTCACCTCCGTTCATGGTCCTGTATACTCCGCGTTCCATATTTGGCTGAAAGGCCTGGCCTATGGCGGCAACAAAAACAGTCTCGGGATCATCAGGATGAATTTCAACTGCACCTATCTGGCCAACCTTATCCAGCCCTGTATATTTCCAGGTGGTTCCACCGTCCGTCGATTTATATACCCCTTTTCCTGTAATGATGTTTGATCGTAACCCGTCTGATCCTGTTCCGACATAAACAATATCGGGATCCGATTGTACCACAGCGATTGCACCTATTGACGGGCTTTTAAAAAATCCATCGGATACATTCATCCATCTGATACCGTAATCCGTGGTTTTCCAGACACCCCCGCCGGTGCTGCCCATATAGAATGTCCCGGGTTGTGTCATAATTCCTTCTACTGCCGTTACTCTCCCGCCGCGGGTTGGTCCAACATTGCGATACCTGAATGCATGAAATAATTCACCTGGGGCGGAAGAGGGGGATAAACCGGATTGCCCGAAAATCAGATTTGTGACAGGAAACAACAGTGAAACGATAAATAATTGTCTTAACGATGAACGATAGGTTTTCATATAATTCTTGAATAATGTATTTGAGGTATAGGGATAAACAGCATATTTTAATCCTCCCAGCCTGAGACTGGCAGGCTGGTTCCAAGAGGCTTGCCCTGGGGTTTAACACCAATTTATTATCTCTCTCAGATCGATCCGGTTGAGATTGTATCGGGCCGTTATTTATCATAATCCGTATAACCGATCTTATCCTGGATACTATTCAGCCATTTCGAAAGAACAACGGCATTCGTATCCACAAGGGCATATGACCAATCTCCCGAACCTTCCAGGATTACTTTCCGGTACCTGTTTGTACCTTGATCGAGAGATAAAAATCCATAAATTACCGACCCTGCATCAGCCATGGTATTTTCCGGTTCACTGTATTGCTCTCCGGCAATCTGTTCAATCAGGTCTATATTACTTTCAAATTCATGTATACGTATCTTTCCCAATATTCGTCCGCGCATCATATCATATTGATCTTCAAGGATATCCCTGTTTGTCCAGTACGTCTCATTCCCTCCGTTAATAATATTCATAGCTTCGTTCTGCCAGTGCAGCGATTCGGTAAGATCCCATATTATCCCATCCCGGTCGATAAACCAGCCCTGGAACTGGTATCCCCATGCATAATTTTCATATGAATAGTGAAACAGGATCTTCTGATCTTCATCGATCTCAAAAATCCCAGTATCATCACACCCGGTTATAGGGAGAGTTACCGATAGTATTAATAAAATTTGAATTTTGGGAACCAGCTTTGTTGCTTTCATTTCAGGAATATATTTTGTCAGGTGCAGAGTATTCATTTTTGAACTCTTTAGGATGTTCATACATTTCGGGAACCAATTTAAAAATCTCATGTCCGGCAGTTAATGAAATGTGTATAAACAGATGCAATGATTAATAACCGATTAATATGAACGGAGACCAGAAGAACGGATGAGCATATCTGGATTCCTGAATCATATTCAGCTTGGCCTTTCTAAGAGCACCGGAAAGATACATCTCTTTTTCAGTTTTCTCAAGCATATTCCTGTAGAAACCGATCATAAGTTCGGATGTGGATTCATCAGCCACCTTCCAAAGAGAAACAATGATATTTTTTGACCCGGCATATAATAGAGCCCTCGTCAACCCGATAATTCCTTCGCCTTTTTTTATTTCGCCCAATCCGGTCTCGCATGCTGACAGAACCGTTAACATGGCATTCAGTTTCAGGTTATAAATTTCTCCCGAAAACAATATCCCATCTTCATTTATTGATGTATCCTGGGACAGTAGAATCCCTGAAAGCTCCGGTTTCTCCATGTTAACAAATCCATGTGTTGCCAGGTGAATACAGGCATAATCCCGGAGATCACCTGATTTCAGAGCGAATTCGTTTGCGTTTGTGCCAAGTTGAACTTTTGCTTTTTTTTCATGTTCATCAAACAGTTTCAGGATTGTCCTGACTTCGGTTTCAGTACCTGGTAGCGGACTGATATATACGCCTGATAGAAGTGTGCCTCGCTTCCCGGCAGAATCAGCGGACAATGCATCAACACTCTCCAGCAATTCCCTGGTTCGTAAGGTAAGTCCAGAGGTCTCCACATCATTAAAAACAGGTGCAAAAGCCAGCCAGTCTTTTAAACCGCTAAGCTCGACACGATCGATTAACGTTTTTTGGAACGTCCTGTAGAACAGGTTCGCAGAGTATGAATAGGAAATGTTGTATTTCCTGATGAGGTAAGGTAAATTGTTCCATCCCGGGCTATCTGTCTTATAAGTTAGCAGGGGTTCAAATGGGATGAGGCATAATTCGGAATCAGGGATGATGATCAGATTTTTGATTTTTTTGTCCAGATTTTGAGGAATGAGCTTTTGGTACAGGTCGAAAGCATATTCCCTGTATCTCTCAGCATACATGGAATTGTCCGGATCAAGCAGGCATTTGCGAAAATCGCGAATCAAACTCGCTGGAAATTTCCCTTTTGGAAGGGATTTTACGTATAGATTCTTTTTTGTCACTGTAAAAATTGCAACTATACTGTCACCCGTAAAATAGCTTATGAATGCTGTTTTGTTATCCATTACCTGTTGAATGTCTCTGGTAGTAACAGGAGTTAGGCTGTACTTCAGATCATGGTATTCAGGGTATTGTTTTTCAAATATCAGTATTAGGCTGTCATACCTGCGATTCAGCAGGAATAGCCTGTTCCGGTATTTCAACTCATCCTGAAAACCGGGAACCGAAGCCAGTTGTTTTTCATAATACGCTATATCTGTGCTCAACTTTTGTTCCAGATTCAAAAGGCTGTCCGGGATTCCGGCAAATTTTTGCGCTTCTGTCCCTGCCAGAGCTTCCTGCAGGACCGAAGTTTTATTCCTTTCTGCAAAATAGAATGCCTGTTCTCTGTATCGTTTCTGTAATTTTTTATTTCCTGTTTCCTGTTCCAGCTTAAGACAAATATCCA
>CP070687.1:1895417-1898670 GCA_020353115.1 Bacteroidales bacterium | reverse complement strand
GTCTGGCATGCCTTGAAGAGGACTCCCCGGAGTGGGTGGAAGTTCCTTCCCGGACGTACCTCGGTAAAATTGCCATATCCGGCCTTGCTGCCTCGGCAGACCGGGTGATTTCCATCCCGGTAGCAAAGACACATTCCTGGGCGCAGCTTACACTCTCGCTTAAAAACTTTATCGGTATTACGCCCCTGGACCGGTATGCCGAATGGGTGAATAACACGTATTGGGATCGTGGGAAAGTCCTTGATCACAGCAGCCCACAGGCGATTGCCCGGATCTATCTCGATATTGTCGAGGCATTGAAACCGGATCTTGCCATTGTCGATTGTTCCATCGGCATCGAAGGTGATGGTCCAACATTAAGTTCAGGAGGTATTACGGTAAATATGAAAGAACGGCTTGGTTCCTGGCTTGTTCTTGCCAGCACCGATCTGATGGCTGCCGATGCTACAACGGCACGCATTATGAATCACGACGTTTCCCGTATTAAACAGCTCAGTATGGGATATGACATGGGCCTTGGTGAAATACATGAGAAATCGATCGAAATAATTGGTGAAAAAATCAGCGATGTGCGTGTAGATTGGACACCGGCTGACCTTAAAAACTGAAGACCACTCCATATATAAATGTAGAGATTATACGCTTCTCACCCGGTGATTTCATAGAAGTTAAACATACTACCTGTTTGGATAGTATAGCCTGTATCGGGTCGAAGGACAATTTAATCCAGGAGGATCTGATGCATCACATTAATAAGATCGGTATAGCTCTCAGACAGGTACCCCTGAAATAACTACTTTTACCCTTCTCCGGTATTCTTACCCCTTTTGAGAGGAGATCTCTTTATGTACGGGAATAAGCACAGGTAAAAATGACCTATTATGAGAGAGGATGCTTCAGTAAATTTTAATCCACAATTAGGTAAATCAGTTGCATATCCTTTCATTTGATTCATGTTATATTATGTTGTAACTTGTATTTGATTAATAAACAAACAGGTATAACTAAAAATCAAAATACATTATCATGAATACAAAGGCAACATGTACAATTTTGTGGGCTTTTCTATTGCTCACAATCAACCTGTACTCACAGGCTCCTCTGAAATTTAACTACCAGGCAGTAGTAAGGGATGATGCAGGGGATTTGGTCTCAGACCTAACTATTGGTATTAGAATCAGTATTCTGCAAGGCAGTGTGGAAGGAACGGTTGTATACAGCGAAACCCATTCTCCAATAACCGATCAGTTTGGATTGGTAACCTTAGAAATTGGTACTGGCACTGTTGTTTCTGGTGAATTATCAACCGTTGATTGGGGGAGCTATACCTATTTCCTCAAAGTAGAACTGGATCCAACAGGAGGGACAACTTATACTGAAATGGGTACAAGCCAGTTATTATCTGTTCCATATGCCCTTCATGCCAGTGCAATAGATACACCGATGCATAAACTTGGGATCGTTGAGGGTGAAATATCGGATCCGGAAGAAGCGCTGTTTGAGGTTAAACGAAATGATGGACAAACCGTTTTCGCTGTTTATCCTGAAGGGGTTCGCATTTACGTAGAGGAATCCACTGCTAAGGGAAGCAAGGGAGGATTTGCAGTTGGAGGTTTCCGTCCGGCAAAAGGTATTACTAATGAATTTCTCCGTATTACTCCTGATAGTGTTAGGGTATATATAAATGATGAAATCTCAAAAGGCACCAAGGGCGGATTTGCGGTCGGAGGATATAGTCCTACCAAAGGAGCTACCAGGGAATTTCTCCGGGTGACCGATGACAGTACCAGGGTTTATGTTGATAATGTACCGACAAAGGGTACAAAGGGCGGATTTGCAGTTGGTGGATTTAATGGGACGAAGGCCGTTCCGGATAATTTTCTTAACCTTACTCATGAGAATTATTTGATCGGTCAGAACGCCGGTGAATTGATAACAACGGGAGTGTATAATGCCTTTTTTGGCTATGAAGCAGGTAAAAATATGGAGACCGGTGATGATAATGTGTTTCTTGGTCACCAGTCAGGTTACAGCAATAACAGCCGGGATAATGTTATGATAGGTAACCGGAGTGGTTATTTCAATACAGGCTATAATAACATATTTATCGGTTACGAGGCAGGACGGTATTCCAACTCTACAACGAATACTACTTTTATAGGCAATTATGCCGGATATAATATGGTTGGAGATGATAATATCGCTATAGGCGATAATGCCGGCAGGGATATGAATATAGAACCAACAACATATGAGTGCTTTGGAACTGTAGTTCTCGGTATAGATGCCGGCAGGAATTTCGCCGGTAGCGATAATACATTCCTGGGTTATGGTTCAGGTTCAAGATGGGGAGGAACGTCAGGTTTGGGAAATTCCAATACCTTCGTGGGTGCCGGTGCAGGTTCCGGAAGCGTAAATATGCTTGGCAGCGGAAACGTTTGCCTTGGTTACAGAGCCGGTAACGGTAAGTCAGGAGACAATAAACTCTATATAGCTAATAACTCCACAACAACTCTTATATATGGAGAATTTGACAATGATCTGTTAGTATTTAATGCAATGGTAGGTATTGGAACTACATCTCCACAGGGGAGTCTTGATGTGAATGGTAGTATTTATCAAAGAGGTGGTGTGTTGCATGCAGATTATGTGTTTGAAGATGTATATGAACTTGAGTCGATAGAAGAACATTCAGAATTTATGTGGCTGAATAAACACCTGCGAGCTGTCCCAAAAGCAATGAAAGATAAAGACGGAAATGACATTGTGGAATGGGGAGCAAGGAGCAGAGGAATATTGGAAGAACTGGAAAAAGCCCATGTATATATTGATCAGTTGAACTCTGCTTTGAAGGAACAACAAAAAATGATCGAAAATCAACAGCAAGAAATAGTTGAATTAAAAGATCTGGTAAACAAATTACTTCAAGAATAATACCTTTTAGCCGCCGGAGTGAAATAAACAAAGTGATCTCTGTCAGGTGCTTGGGGGATTTTTTATGCTCATCTCCTGCAAATTAGTCCGTTAACTTGCTTTGGCGAGGGTAGGTGGGACATGGCAGATTCGAACTGTCGACCCCTTGCCTGTCATCCGCCAGCTGGCGAACTGAACCCTGCCTGCAGGCAGGCAACTGAGCTAATTCTCTTTTAGAATACTATTACGGATAAATTCTCTGCCCTTAAAAGACTTCAATTCCTTTTCTCTGACCATAGCGTCTGATTTGGTATTGAATTCCTCAAAATAAACCAACTTC
>CP070687.1:1885596-1895317 GCA_020353115.1 Bacteroidales bacterium | reverse complement strand
TTATATTAGTGCATTGTTACCGTTTACTATCCGGAGAATGAAGACTTTCACAGTGCGGTTTTCGTACCGGGAGGAGTTGGCCAATGCAATTTCACACCTCACCGGAGCATTACTGGCTACAGCAGGCCTGGTCCTTATGGTTGTCTTTTCTGCAATTAAAGGATCGGCCTGGCATGTTGTAAGTTCGGCGGTTTTCGGAACAACCATGATAATTCTCTATGTTTCTTCCACATTAAATCATTGGTTAAAACCCGGGAGGGTTAAGGATTTCTTTTTCAATTTCGACCAGATTGCCATTTTTATGTTGATTGTCGGAACCTACACACCGTTAACCTTGGTTGCACTCCATGGGGCATTTGGCTGGGTAATTTTTGGGATTGAATGGAGCCTCGCGGTGACCGGTACCGCAATCAGGATTATAAAGCCCGACAAGTTTGAATCAGGGATCAGCCTATTCTTCATACTAACCTATGTAATAATGGGATGGATCGTAGTTATTGCTATTGTTCAGGTATTAAAGGCAATATCACTTATGGGATTCATATGGATACTGATCGGAGGTTTGTGTTATTCTCTGGGAATATTGTTTTTCAGGCTGGCCAAATTTCGCTTCCATCACCTGATCTGGCACATTTTTGTAATAGCAGGTAGCATTTCCCACTTTTTCGCCATCTATTTCTATATTCTACCGATTCAGGTTTAGATCCCGGGCTATGACCGACCTTCATAAAAAGACTCATTCTGATCCCGGTGCCTGTTCTATTTAAATGCATCTTCGTTAGAAGTTTGCATATACAGATCCTGACTCCATGGCTTTCTTTACCGAATCAGTTATTTACCGGGGAATAGTCATTCAACCAGGAACTTCGTATACTGTATCCGTTATTTCATGGAGACGATGGTTCCTTTGTCTGCAATAACCTGATTCTATTACTCCATCAGACCCAGGGGAATCGACTTCCCGTTCGACCGGATGTAAACACCGGTAGCAACAGTTATATCGGCTGTCCCGTCACAGGCAGTATGAAATTCAAGAATGGCAGTCCCGAGTTCAGGCAGGGTGTTATCTCCTGTACCGGTTGTCTTTATTAATGCATACCCGTTACGGGGATTAAACAGGCAGTCCGGGTTCATTTCAACGGCCATCAGGGCTTGTTGTATAATTCCTGCCCGGTCATCAACGACCTCTATTAGCTGGCCTCCTCCGGTTATGGTATAGACATCGTCAAGCAGATTAGCCGGTGTATCTTTTTGATCGATTTCAATAATGTAGGCATGTTGATCGACAGCAACATAGATATCTTCCGGTGTTTCGGTTTCCAGCCTTGATAATTCAAAATTGATCTCTCCCTCCGTCAGAACGAGTTCAAGAGGCAGCAGCGGATTTGGCCCGATATTAATATCCATTCCTGCAAATACTGCCATGAGCTCTCCGTCTTTGCGTGTGACGGGGAATGTCCGGACATTCTTCAGGGTGAATCCCGGTGTGCTTATATCCAGATCGTAAATAAACATGGTCAGTATAGCCTCTTCAGCGGAGGGCCAGAGTCCTGCAATAATGATCTGTCCGTTGCGGTCATCCGAATATGGGAAATAATTACCTGAATTGATACTAATATAAACCAGTGATGCGCACGGAAAACTCGAACAGCTTTTTGTTGCATAAACACCAGGCAATTGCTCTCCCGTCATAACTGCCATAGCCGCTGATGCGGAATAACCGATGGCGGTAGCAGCTTTGATTGCATGAATAACAGGCTCTGTTTCAGGATCTTTAAAATACTCGTCTGCTTCTTTACATGAGGTCAGGATGGATAACAGGAAGATCAGGATGAACGTATACCTGCCGGAATAATGGATATTCATACCTTTGGTGTAGCCGGAATTTCCACTTTTAATTGTACCGGTCAGAAAAACGGGATTACCACTTTTTTTCAACATTACCTGCGGATTTATTTTATTACCGGGATTCTTTCATTTGTTAAACGGCTGCATTGGTTCTGAAGATTCTTCACATACGACAGAACAGTACGGATAATGAGCTTCCCTTAACCGGATTTGTATTTCCTTTTTGTTGCACGGCTGCTGCCTCCAAAAAGAATTCCTGCACCCAGGACAAAGCCGAAGTCATACCAGCCTCCATTATTGTGTACTTCGTAGAGGCTGATATTATCTGTAAAGAGAGAGATAAAAAAGGTAACGGGAGCTATAATCCCATGCCATAGTCCGGATAAAAATCCTGCAGTCTGGCCCTCCGCGGAGAGTGTATCCATGACTGGGTTCGGTCCGGCTGTACAACTAACCACCATGAAAATAATTCCCGGGATAAGCAAAACAAGCATACAATTAATTCTCATTTCTTATGAAAATTTTTTACAAAACAGCTTTTTGTACTATTTTTGGTATATCTTTGGGGCACTTTAAAATTATTAATTATTATCAATTATGAAAGAAGGAAAAGTAAAATTCTTCAATGAAACAAAAGGATTTGGTTTTATCAAAGACAAAGAATCTGAAAATGAATATTTTGTTCATGCCTCAGGTTTAATCGATTCCATCAAGGATGATGATGATGTAACTTTCGAACTTGTCGAAGGAAGAAAAGGATTAAATGCTGTAAATGTTAGGCTGTTAAAATAACAGACATTTTATAGAATTTTAACCTGAAGCTCCGCCAAAACGGGGCTTTTTTTTGCCCGGTACTCTCGTAAATGGTACTTACGGCAAAGATTCCGCTCCATAAGCCTCCGGAACAGGACAAATGAAGATAGCTGGCATACCTCACGGATTCAGTATAAATTGAGTATTACTTTGCCTGCAGGTAGGGAAGGATGATATCATTCTTATATTCGTTGGTACCGTCATAGGTTATGGTTACGACAGGGATACCTGTAATTCGTTTTATTTCGTGAGTCATTGCTTCGGTAACCAGGGAAGGGCAGCAAAATGCGGGATTGGTTTGAACAAAAAGTGCAATATCAGGATGGTTCTCCATAATATAGAATATCTTCAGGATATTGTCATAGGATTCGCCGGAATGTAAAAGGTTAATATTGAATTTCTCCAGGTTTTTCTCAAGGCGTTTCGGATCTGTTTCCGGAGGAGGCCCCAGGAATTGCCTGAAATATCTGTAGTATTTTTCCTCCACCAACTTCAGAACATTCAAAAGTACCCGGTATACACCTGTTTCGAAGTAATCACCACGGTTTACCTGCCTTCTCAATACGTTCTCTATGGTAATTTTAACATAGTCGCTATATGGGGTGGATATGACTTCTCCCCCGGCATTTTCAATGAAATGAATCAGGTTCTGGTTCATTACATCGTTGTCCCGGACGTAGAAATCGCCAAAAATTGCCGCCTTCGGCCTCATTCCTTTCGTTCTCCCGATAGGTCCAAACAGTGCGATGGATTCAGATACAGCTTCATCCATCGGAATTTCGCCGGTGAATGCTTTTTCAAGGATCGAAATACTCTTTTTTATAGCCCGGTCGGTTTCTCCTTTAATATCTTCATAAGGTCTGATCATACATCCGAGACTCCTGAGAAGGCCTCCCAGCATGTATGCAAAATAGGCATTGAAACTCGTACGGTACGAAATTTCAAAATGGGTAAGTTTCCCGGAATATACCAGTGCTTTTTCAAGTCCGTTTCCATAGGATTCCAGAAGGCTCTTCATATAGTAGGGATAAAGCCTGAGGTTACATGTTAGTTTGCTCTCCATCATCCAGAGAATCGTATTTTCCGGTTTCAGACCGTGTTTTTCAATGTAATCGATAAATTCCTGTGTAATGATATTCAATGGAAGACACTGGCCGGTATTGTGTACCATACTTTTCTTAATGATCGATTCGCCGGATTCCAAAAGACGGGCATCAATTCCGGAACGTTTCAGATTGGCTACCACCAGCGGTGCCACAAGAGAATCCCATCCCGGCATTAACAGGGTTCTGTTATTAATGGTTGTTTCAACATGTGGTAAAATTATGGCGGATTTCGGCAGGATCCCCGGTGGCGTTTTCGAAGCATGGTTTCTGAAGGACCGGATTGCTGCCTCAATCCGTGTTTCATAACCGACATTCGAATCGTGTTCGTCAATTTGCAGTATTAAGTAAGGTTTTCTGTGAAGCGAAAGTATCTTCCTGAAATATTCGATGATAAAGGAATCGGGTGCACACTTGAATGCCGTAATCAGGACCGGGTATAGTTTTGCCGTGGACGCAACGGTAATTGCAGTTTCAAGGATCTTTGCCGCGTAATTCCAGGGGACCTTCCGAAGCAGGTAATTAACTTCATCCGGTTTATTCTTTTCTTCAGGCAGCATATCCTGAAAATAGGTCTGTATCCCCATACCTGCAAGGATGTCGGGGATTCCTTTGTTCAATGATCTGGAAAAAACGACGTACGGTCTTCCCATCAAAGCAACGGAAATATCTTTGCTCCTTTTGAATTTCTGGTTAAAAAGGCTTCCAAGTTTTGATTTTCGGGCCTTGTGAAATTCCTGTGCCTCTTCGTACGCTTTTCTTATTTCTTCAACGGAAACATCTTTATCCAGTACTGGATCCAGACTCTCCCGAAGCACCCTGGCGGTATGGCCATTTCCCCTGGCACTGTCTATAAATGGTGAGATGCATTTCTTGTGGATCCCCTGTTGTTTCAGTGTATAAACAAGAGAAGCACTGAATTGTGTATAATAGCAGTAGTTTCTTTCGCTCTTTTTTGGCTTTTCCCTGGATTCAAGCATTACCGGAAGGAAAATGTAATCTGCCTTATCTGCCAGAAATACGGTATGACCATAAATGGCATTTACAGGAGCGCAAAATTCGGCACCTGCAAGTCTTTTACCGGCCCTGACCGGCTCATTGTATTTCTCGCTGGTTACCGTCCGGATGGAAAGGTTGTCGAAAAAGCGTCTCCACAAGGGCATTTCTTCAAAAAGATGAAGAGAGGCAGGTAACCCGATGGATTTCTGATGTATGTATTCCCCGGGATGCTTACAGGTGAATATTTTCCTTCTTTCTTCAAGGAGATCGAAATCCATAATCCTCTTTACGAGTTTTTTTGTTTGGTAATCCCTCCCGCAAAGGAAGCCATATGCTTCTTTCTGGCCCTGGACTTCTGCGACACTTATATGACAATAATTGGGGCAGAGATTGCAGGTCTCACTGATAATGGGAATCTGTTCCCTGTAGAGACCCACTCCCCTGAATCCCTTTTTTTCCAGGTTCTCATCCTGTAACAGAAGGGCAACACCAAGGGCTCCCGTAAGATGGCAATAATCGGATACAAATATCTGTTTCTGAAGCTTTTGTTCAAATGCAGCAACGAGGGACCTATTCCTGGCGGTAGCCCCCTGGAAACATACATGATCCCCGATGGATGCTTCTGCCGCCACCTTTCTTAGATAGTTTTCCATAACCGAATGGAGGACGGTGGCAAGAATTTCATTAACCGAATACCCTTTATTGTATAACTGGTTAATATCCCTTTCCATAAATACGGTGCATCGGTCGCTTGCCAGAGGAGCCATTACACCTTCTGCTTTTTCGGCAAATTCCGCAATGGATATACCAATCTTTTCCGCTTGTTCCTCTAAAAAACTCCCTGTACCTGCTGCACAAACCGTATTCATCTGGGAAAAAGTTACCATGCCCTCCTGCATCAATGTGAATTTGGAATCCTGCCCTCCGATCTCGATTATGGTATCCGTATTTGGATTGAGCTCATAGGCAGCCTTTGCATGTGCCGTGATTTCATCGTATGTCCTGTCTGCACCTATTATCTTACCGATAAACTTTCTTCCTGAACCGGTCACCCCGGCACCTTTAAAAGAAAAGCCGATCTTCCTTTTCCGGCTGAATTCAGTGATTGCTTCGAAGATTGCCCTGATGGCATTCAGGGGATTACCTGCCGTGTAGGTATAGAAACCTGCAACCGGAATGCGGTCATGACCGGTTATGATCGCCTTTGTACTCGTCGAACCGATGTCAATCCCAAGATATGAGGAGAGGTTTGTTATATCCTTTGTGGCTTTGTAATCTTCCACCTGAACATTGTCGGAATGACCGGATTCTGATGGTATGAAGAGGTAATTGCCGGTTTGAACCGTACCTGAAACCCTGTTTTTATCAGGGATAAGGGGTTTATGAAAATATAGCTTGTCAGGTTGAGGAAGCTGAATCTCCCCGAGAGATTTTATTCCGATTGAAGAATATGCCGGTTTTTCACTCAACAACCAGAATGCTGCGCCAAGGGATCCGGAAAGATGGGAGTATTCATTTCGTATCAGAGTGTAACCTAGCTGGGCTTCCAGGTGCTTGACAACGGCTTCATTTCTTGAGACTCCTCCGGTAAAAAACAGGGGCAGGGCAGGGGGATCCTTGCTGAAAAGTGTGTCGACAATATTTTTGGCCAATCCCTTACATAAGCCGTCACAAATTGCTTCCGGCGAATACCCTCTTTGCTGTGCATGGATCAGATCGGTTTTGGCAAAAACAGAACACCTGGATGCAATGTCCGGGGTTTTCCCCCTGTTTTTCATTGCCTTTTCACTCAATTCTCCTGTACCGGCAAGATTTAGCCTGAAAGCCTGCTGGTCGAGAAAACTTCCGGTACCTGAAGCACAGGATGAATTTGTCCTTGTGTCCTGGTAGGTTCCCTTTTCGTCAAGACGTACCAGGAAGAACTTTTCAGCCCCCACCATTAAAATGGAGCCGGCTTCAGGGCATACCTCCCTCGTTGCCCTGATGACTGCTACCTGCGTATTACAGATTTGTACCAGTTCCTGGTTTAATCCGGTTCCGTTTGTACAGGCTATACCTGTAACGCTGGAAATATCAATCTCCTGTTGGGCCTCGAACAGGGTTTCACGTAAGTTGCCTTTGTGAAAATAGTATCCTTTTGCCAGGATTTGACCTGAAAAATCAAGCTGGACAACGGATAGTGAAACGGATCCGATATCAATTCCCAGAACGGATCCACGGGAGTCATGATGCGATGTCATATAATCCTTTTAGCAATGAAACGTCGGATACACCGGCATGTAAAAATAGGAAATTATCTACTTGATTTTATGCAGCATATTCCACGGACCTTCACGGGAAGGATCCAACTCCAGTGATTTCCGGAAATTTCGACGGCTTTTCTCCAGATAAATTTCACCCGTCAACTCTGGAATCCTTGCTTCTTCAGGATACAGATCCCCGGCTATGATGAGCAATTCAATAGCTTTATCCAGGTTGCCCTGTATCATCAGATTCCCGGCAATGGATGTTAATGTACCTGCATTGAATCGGTCCGTTGGATCTTTTATCTGCATTGCCTGCCGCAAAATTTCCGCTGCCCTGGAGCGATTATCCATCATCAGGTATGCATTGGCTTGCAATACAAGAGAGCTGGCAGACCTTGGATATAGCTGTTGTGCTAGTTCAGCTGTTTCAAGTGCCTCTTTATTCTCTCCGGTTAAGATAAGGTAATTGCATGCTCCCGATATATCATCCATGAAATAAGGGTAAACGGCGGATCCCGAGAACCGGTTTTTCAGTTTTTTCAAAGAGCCTGAAGGATCACTCCAGGCTGTCAGCTTAAAGCTCCTGATATCATCATTCCATACCTTTTCCCAATCCTCATTCCAGCGCAGGATGATATTTTCGAATACAGGATCAAATCTGAATTCGGCAGGAATATCAGGATGGGTTTTATATGCATCAATATAATCGTTAAAGAAGCCAATTGCACCCTCCCGGTGATAGTTTTTTATCACGCTATTCTTCAGCAAGGTTTGAGCCATGTATGAACCGATATCAATAAATGCCTGATTCGCAACCGGATGACGTCCATCTTCTATACGGTTGCGAGAATTTTCATAGGCGTTGACTAGTGAATCTGTATGTACTGCCGTATTGAAATAACCGAAAGCCGAAGCAAGAATGTCGGTTGTATGGCAGCTTTGTGTCCGGTTCCTGTCAAAATAGCCAAGCCCGTGATTGAATACGTTCCGGATTGCCAGGTAAATGGCATCATTTTCTTTGGTTTCGGTATATACGGGGATATTCCAGTGCTCTCCAAAAAGCAGCTGGTAGAGTCTGAATACATATGATCTCAGGTTACCACCCTCAAAATTGTAGGCCATAGCTATTGCAGCATGCTCTTGGGGAAGGCGGATAAGAATTGTTCTCGTTTCCTGCTGGGAACCCGTATGCATGGCGATAAAATGACCGTTAACTGGCGTTACCTGCCACCCCATACCATACCCTGTGAAATACCCGCCTTTTGTATGCATGGATGTTTCCAACATATCGATCGATTCCTCTGTAAGGATCTTTGTGGTTTCGAATCCCCTTGCGTACTTTAAGAGGTCTTTAACCGTAGACCGTGTACCGCCGGCAGCAAAACGGCTGCTCATATTAACGAACTCGGAATTTTCCAGGTTACCAAAATTCAAACGGTAGCCGGCAACACGGTTGGGAATAATCTGAGTAGGACTGTCCATATAGGTGTCAAACATATTAAGGGGGGTCCAGATATGGTCGGTTAAGTAATGGCCGAAAGGTTGACCGGAAGCCGATTCAACGATAGCTCCCAAAAGATTGTACCCATAACTGGAATAACTATACCGGGTTCCCGGTTCGGCGATCAGCTCAAAATCGTCGAAAATATCCAGGGATTCCCTGGTGTCCTTATCTGTTTTTATATGCCCTTCCGTCTCATAGTCCCTGTAATGGCTGATACCGGCGAGATGACCGAGTAATTGCCGTGTAGTAAATTGCCACCTCTTGGGCGGGAAGTAGGGAACATATGTCCGTACGTCTGCATCCAGGTCAATTTTACCCTTCTCAGCCAGTTGAAGGATAGCAACGGCAGTCATCGATTTGGTGTTTGAAGCCAGGCGAAAGGAGGAGTTTTCCGTTGCAGGAACATTCTGTTCCAGATCTGCATAACCGAATCCTTTGGTCCATTCGAAATCATCGATGTAGAATCCGGCTGCAAGACCGGGAATCCTGTCGAGCTCCATCATTTTCATGACAAACTCCTCAAATTGCCTGATTTTTAGCAGATAATCATCTGATGTCTGGGCAAAACACCGGATCCCGATCAGGAGCATAGACACAATAAGGGATATAGTCCATGCATGGCGTTTATTTCTCATTTTTTATTCACTTTTTTAATGGATAAAGATTCGTCGGTATATTCCTGTACTCCAGGTTTGTAAGATCTGCAGGTCCCATTCCGGGAGCATCGACCAGAATGATTGTTTTTGCGAATCCGTTTTCAAAATACCCCCTTCTGAAATGAACCCGGGATTTTAAAACAATAATTTCCAGTTCCTCAAGGTTAATTCCAAGGGGTTCAAAGATCCTGGTTGAAGTTACCTGGTGAAGCAATGGAGTGATAATAAGCCAGTTGTTCTCTGGAAACCGGATAACAGCGACCGTCTCGAAATGTTCATATTCGCCGAGAAATGTCAGTGTCCCGCTAATCGGGACAGGATTCCCTGCATATTCATCTCCATATCCGCCGATCCGGATTTGAATATCATCACCCACGTGCGAATCCTTTTTTATTTCGTCAATTGCGAGGCTGTCGGAAAGGGTGGCGATACAGAAATTCCTGCCTTCCTGTTTTATCAGCTCTTCCAGTATATGTGTGGCATTGCCGCTGCGGTCACTGTGATCACCGATAACAACCGGGATTTTACCCTCGTTTGCTGCCTGAATAGCCA
>CP070687.1:1883759-1885496 GCA_020353115.1 Bacteroidales bacterium | reverse complement strand
TGCTTTGACGGAACCACCGGGGAGATAATCTGGTCATACAAGGCAAGCGAAATGAACCGGGGCACATATGGACAGTGGGGAATTGCAGAATCACTCCTCATTGATGGTGATAACCTTTATTATTCACCCGGAGGACCTGAGACAATGACCATCGCCCTAAATAAGGAAACCGGAGATGTCATCTGGAAATCTGTTAGTCTTAATGACATGCCTGGCTACGTATCGCCTATCCTTATTAATTACGCTGGCAAAAAAATGATTGTGAATATATCCCTGGGGCATGTTTTTGCAGTTGATGCTTCGAACGGTGAAATTCTCTGGAAAGTGAGACATGAGCAGTCAAAGGATCCGAGACTCCGGAGATATGATCTTATTAAATGCACAACACCATTATACAGTAATGGAATGGTCTATGCAACCGGAGGTTACGACACTCCTGACATGATGATCAGGATTGCAGATGATGGAAAGAGCGCAAATGTTGTATGGTCTGACAGCAACCTGGATGATCATCATGGCGGAGTAGTGCTTGTTAACGGCTGTATCTACGGTTCAAACTGGCTACATAATAGCGATGGAAACTGGTGCTGCATTGACTGGGAAACCGGTAAAAAATTGTGGGAAGAGCATTGGAACTGTAAGGGATCTATTATATCTGCCGAAGGTATGCTTTATATTTATGACGAAAAGAATGGATATATAGGACTACTGAAGGCTACTCCTGAAAAATTCGATCTTGTCAGCAGTTTTCAGGTTACCCAGGGTAAACGGGGGCCATTCTGGTCACATCCGGTAATACACAACGGAGTTCTTTATATCAGGCACAATAATGCTTTAATGGCGTTTAACATTAAAGCAAAGTAACTTTTATTATTGTGGAACTATCTAATAAAATGAGTTACTTTGACTCTTTTTCGGACATGAATACAGGGTGCAGGTAGTTAGTGCATGGACTGTATGAAGCTCCTGGTATTTACCACAGGTATATGAACTGAAAAAGAACTTAAATCAAACAGGCAATTCAAATTTTTCGCATAATAGTTAGAAATTATAGAGGAGAAGATAAGGGTAAAACTAACGGGGATCTATTATACCGGTTCCTTCGCAGGAAGGCAGGTACTGATTGCACACGAATCCGTCACACAGACTATCAGGAATCATTAGTCTTTTAGTCCGACCCACCCAACCACACGCAATACAATATTTGTGCAATAAGTTTATCATCTGTACATTTGACGAAACAGAAATATGAATAGGTCAGCAGCAGACAACGAGTTTCTAACAATCCCGACGAGAGCAAGTTCTGTCGGGACGACGCATAAACGGAACCGTTCCCGGCCATATGGCTGGTGTTGGCTGATGATTTGAAAAATTCGCTGACAATTGATGCAATTAAGTACCATTCATAGCAGAATTATTGCCATATCTGTAGTAGCCGTTTTCGCTACATCGCTCATATGGTTTTTCCTGAATAATCCTTTTAGAATCCTGGAAAAAAGGGTTCCGGGAATGGATAACAGACCCAGCTTAATCGGGGAAAACGATTCCGTTACAATCGGTGAATTTTTCGAACTCTATAGTCAGCCTGAAGTCTCTTCAAGTAGTAGCTGGCCGCATTTCAGGGGATCTGATTACAGCAATATTGTTGTGGATCCGGGTCCGGTTCCCGATAGCTGGCCGGATGATGGCCCGCCTGTAGTGTGGCAAATTAAAGTTGGTGAAGGACATGCCGCTGCA
>CP070687.1:1881330-1883659 GCA_020353115.1 Bacteroidales bacterium | reverse complement strand
CGGCAGGTTATACGATCCGATCATATTAGGTACTTCATAAAAAGCACGATAGGTGTTATTGATATCGTGTCCGAGTACGCCACGGAAGAAAATGTTCAGATCCCAGTTTTTATACGTAAATACGTTGCCAAATCCAAATTCAAAGTCCGGTAAACCGTTCCCTACCACCTGCCGGTCATCGGTATCAATGGTTCCGTCATCGTTTATATCTTCAAAGATCAGATTGCCGTCTGCATCAATTTCCTTATAAACCAATGCCCACAACTGACCGATTGGTTTACCTTCCTCTGCTCTCACCAATGGCACATCACTTTGCCCGGGTGCACCCATGCCACCCAGATCGCGTATACCATATTCCAGCTCTTCGCCCTGATACGTTCCGGATAGTGAAACCAGCTCGTTCTTAATGTAATAGGTAGGAGTTAAGGTCAGACTATAGGAGAAATTACCCGTCTCAACTGCATTCCATGTAAGATCCAGTTCCAGACCGCTGTTTTTAATTTCACCGATATTCAACCAGGAAAGGGTATAAAGATTTGGTGGAACCGGTACTTCATACTGGAATAGCAGATCTGTTGTTTTCCTGGTATAAAAATCCAGTGATCCGAACACTTTGGAGTTGAGGAAGGAAAAATCGATACCTACATCCAATTCGGATTTCTTCTCCCAACGAAGATCTTCATTTGCATTACTTACCGGTTCATAACCGGGTACAAACTCTCCGTTATAGAAGAAATTGCCACCGGGTCCCAGGCGAAGCAAGGAAAGATAACTGTCTCGTGGCTGGTTACCGGTCAGACCGTAACTAACGCGGACCTTAAGGTTATCAAGGACACCGATGTTTAAAAAATTGGCCAGTTCCACTCCACCACCGATAGCCGGGAACAAGCCCCATTTGTTATCGGCACCAAACCGTGTTGAACCTTCATACCTGGCACTGGCAGTCACAAACCAATTCTCTGCAACATTCAGGTTGACACGGCCGAAGAAGGCGATAAGTTTGGCAGAGCTCTTATAGCTGTCAACATTACCAAGACCTTCATTAAACTCGAGGGCAGCAGAAAGATTGTTGTAACCAAATGCGTCGGTAATAAAGTCACCTCCACTGGCGTTAAAACCTTCCCAGATAAATTCCTGGTAGGAATAACCACCCAACAGGGTAAGATTTGCTGAACCAACATCACCACCCCAGTGGGCTGTGGTTTCAAACAGTTGATTGTATGCTTCATCCTGACGCCTTGAAGCCAGTCCATTGCGGTCGCGTCCTACCCAGTAACTGTTCTTGTCATAAGATTGCCCCCTTAAGAAGCTCTCATTCTGGATGGAATAAAATGCGTCAATGATCAGCCCGTCGATGATCTCAAAGGCCCCTTTTACGGCAAGATTTAACCGTTTATCCTTTCCCTCGTTCCTGTTTTGTTCGAGTATCTGTACCGGATTGTAGTAGTCGAACAGTATCTGCTGGAAATATCCGTCGTAAATAGTGAATGCCGGATCATCGCTTCTGACAGGCGCTGTTGGATTATAAATGGTAGCGTAACGGAATGCGTCCGTAAAACCATATTGTGCATCCCTCCGGGTCGCACCCAGGTTAAGATCCATGGTCAGCTTGTCATTCAACGCTTTCTGTCTCAGGTTAAGTCTTCCGTTAAGCTGAGAATATCCGGTATTCAGTATGACGCCATCCCCATCACGGAAATTGAATGAAGCCCTGTAGGTGGTCTTATCCGTTCCTCCCGACATGCTAAGATTATGTACCTGTGAAACGGCAGTCCTGGTCAATTCCTTAAACCAGTTTGTACTATAGCCAAAGTCTGTTCCCAGACCCACTCCCGCCGACAAATCTCTCCATTCATCGGCATCCATCACATCCGGATACTTACCCACAGATTCAGCGGACAAATACGCATTGTAATCAATTTGTGCAGTGCCCGTTCTCCCCTTCTTGGTTGCCACAAGTATCACACCGCTGGAACCCCTCGTTCCATAGATCGCGGCAGCGGAACCATCTTTCAACACATCGATGGATTCAATGTCACTTGGATCCACATTTTCCAGGGACCCGCCAGCTACCCCATCGATTACAACCAGCGGTTGGGTATTGGCACCAATGGTACTCAAACCCCTCAACCGAATGTTATACCCCTCATTAGGGTTACCTCCGGGTTTACTTATAGATAAACCGGCAACCTTCCCCTGAATCAATTGTGCAGGATTGTTGACATACCCTCTGTTAAACTCCTCAGATCTTACATTTGATATGGAACTGGTAATCTCTTTTTTCCTCTGTGTACCATACCCGATTAGAATAATCTCATCCAGGGAAGTT
>CP070687.1:1871830-1881230 GCA_020353115.1 Bacteroidales bacterium | reverse complement strand
TTGTAGATGCAAACTCACGGGAAGGCCGGCTTCCCGGAGACTCTGAATCCACCGATCCTGACGGGACCATCATACAACCTTATGTTCAGGGACCCGGCAAAGCATCCGGAGGATTCCTGAATATTACCGTTAAAACCAGGCCCGATGGACCATTTGCTGCTTTTAACCTCTTTGATGAGCATGGAGAGCTACTGTATAGCTGCATCAAAAATGACAGAAGAAATGAAAAGAAATAGGTGAAGCACCGGGCTAAATAAAACAATCCTTCGGAGACCCCGAAAAGTTAAAGTAAAAAAGATAATCTGAGAGTATCATGTCCCTGAAAATAAAAACAGTACAATCGTTACGTAAAATTACCACCACCCTTTTCCTATGGATATGTATCTACACTCCCGGCACAAATTGCCAGGAAGCGTACAAATCCTTTGAACTAAGGTACTTTACAAAAAATCCGGAGGCCAACGGCATTACAGATTTTCATGGTGAAACGGAAGTATTCAATACAGAAGAAAGAGTCGATTTCCTGAAAGCATACGGAGAAGTTGCAAAAGACTTTTTCAAGGATCCCTTGCTAAACATGAAGGTAATAGGTCAGGAAGAATTAGCAAATTTTCTGGAGAATCTGAAACCTCAACCTCTACCACAGGTTCGAACCCGCCTTGATACCGGAACATGGAAATGGATTGGTTACAGAACAGGACAAAACGAAGAGGAATCAAAACTGATCGGGCAGTGGAATGAGATAAATGGTGTTGAAGTAATGGATTCAAAACTCCATTTCATTAATGAACAGGTACGATTTATAAAGCAGATACCCGGACAAGAATGGCGTTTCTTCATCCGGTGGGAAATTGAAATTCCTCAATCCGGGAAAGAATTCGTCCTAAGCCTGATGAACGGGGATACTTCACTGGCTGCATTTGGGGCAGATCATAACGGATATTTCTACTATGTATCCGGGGAAAGAAAGCAAATTTTTCAGAAATACAAGCCTGGTTTGAAATATTCTGTAAAAATGGAGACCGATCTGGTTCATCAGAGATATAATGTGTACATAAATGATACCCTTCAGGTAGATTTTGTACCATTAAACGGCGGAGTGGCAAATAAAGCGGATCATTTTCTTTTTGAAGGGAACAAGGGTATTATGCTGGATAATATCCGGGCTGTCGGTTATAAACCTACCGGTAATGTCCAGGCTCCCTATGAAATAAATACTTTCCTGGATGAGGATTTTGAGTTAAAACCTGCTATGACAGGCTGGAAAAATCCTGAATACAATGACCGTAAGTGGAATGAGACAACTCTTCCAAAAGTTCACGGTGGAGAACGGTTTGCAGGCGAGGATCTGTATCTGAGGAAAACGATTGCCATTGGGGATTATAAACGGGCAATCCTGAATATTGAAACCATTGATCCTGGTGGTGAGATCTGGATCAACGGGGAAATAGCTGCGGTTATATCAGACCGACACCCGGTAAGACTGGATATCTCCGGCTTACTGGAGAAAAACGCCACCAACCTGATAGCAGTGAAAGTAAATTCAGCCAAACTTGCATTACCCATGCTCCATGCTCCCTCCGATCATAACATCGGCTGGTTCATGGGTAGGGTAAAACTCGATCTGACAGGTAAAAGTTATATCGATGAAATACTTGTATATACAGAAGAGATGAATGGACCGGCAATCCAGCGTCACCGCATTACGATAGAAAATCAAGATATCGAACCACTGGAAGGAAGGATCCTGGTTAAATATTATCAATGGTTCCCGAAAGAAACACCTGAAATTGCTGCGGAAGAAGCGTTTCCTGTACATATAAAACCAACCAGCAGGATCGTTCTGGACAGGAATATAGTAATAGAGCATCCGCGGTTATGGACAGCGGATAATCCACAACTCTATAAGATCGTTGTATCACTTGAAGATAAGGATGGTTCAGTGGTTGACGATGATGTCATAACAACAGGTATCAGAACGGTCGGTCAGGAAGGTGGAACCTTCAGGATAAATGGCAGACCCGAAATGCTGAACGGAGCCCAGATTATGGGTTACAGGATGCCAGCCGACAAACTGGCCATGTGGAATCGTTGTCCCAGTGACGAATGGGTTGCAAAAGAACTTCTGATGATAAAAAAAATGAATGGGAACCTGTTGCGCATCCATGTTCATGCAGAATCAAACAAACCGGATGGGATCAACGATCCCAGGTATGCTGAAATGGCAGATCAACTCGGTATCATGTGTATCTGGTCTACCTCTGCATGGATACGTAACGGTGGATGGTGGAATGTTGACTTCGAAGGGTATCCCAAATACATAAAACAGGTCTATAATCACCCCAGTATTGTTATGTGGGAGGTAACCAATCATCCGCATGCAGCAAAGCCGTATGAAATTTACGAGTCCAATTCATTTTATTATACAACTTATCAAACCATCTTTCCTCTCGATCAAAGCAGGTTAATTTCTCCCACATCGTTTAATCTGCTGACGAGGTTTGGTAATGATTCAGGTACAAAAGACACCGATGGTAACCGTATTTATGCCGTTCCTGAGTATACGGCTCCGATGGTGACAAGGGGAAACCAGGATTCCTATACAGGTTATGGGAAAACATGGGATATTCTGCGAAAAATCCCTTCCACTTACCACCGGGATTTTCTTAACAGTACGGAACGGGCATATTTCAATTTTGAACACGAGGAATCAACAAGCCAGCCCAACTGGTCATTGATGCAAGGCAAACCCTGGTATAAAATTCCATCCTATGAATGGGACTACGATAAGGGAAGCATCGGCAGGAGGCTTGAATATGATGAATGGCTTGAAAGTATGGCCTGGCAGGCATTCAGCGCCTGGGAATCTATGAAAAAGCAACGTATATGCGATTATGACGGATTTTCATGGTGCTGTCTGCATGGAGGACCAAATATGGGAACCTACCGTAAGCCGCTGATCGATTGCCTGGGACATGCAAAACTGGCTTACTATGTTAACGGGATGATCTTCCAGAAAGTGGTGGCAGGCAGTGACGATGTCGATGTTGTATATGGACCTGACGATCTGATCAGACCGGTTATCATGAACCTGGGGGAAGAAAAAAAGACAGATCTGGAGATACGAATAACGGATATCAATCACCAGTTGGTATCTGAAAAAAGGTTCGATACTATCCTTCTCCCGGCCGGCAGAACGGTTACACGGCTTCCGGCTTTCAAACCTTCTTTAGAACAGGAAGGTTATTACATTATTGAATATAGCATCAGCCCTATGACAAACCATGAGTAGGCCGTCCGACTTAATGACATATTCAATGCAGGTTGACTGCCTGAGCGGTCCTGCCTGAGCGGCTCTACCTGAGCGGTCCTGCCTGAATCGACCAAACAGGTGACTTGCAAAGTCGTCCAACCTGCCGTGTTGCTCAATCTTATTACAGACTCATGGAATGACTACAATGGCTCCCAGGGGACATCCCGTGAGTAAGGAACGTGGCAGGTTGAAAGACAGACCAACCCGCTTACCACACCTGAAACAGAAACAGCAATTATTACCAGAAAAATCACTAAATTAAGAGAGCTTTACCGCTGCAAATGATCAATCCCATTACAATGAAAATATCCGGCTTGATAAGAATCTTATTTTCACTTCTTCTTGTATTAACAATAATGCCCTTCAAATCCTGCTGGCAAGAAGTACCAAAACCCAATTTTCTTTTCATTCTTGTAGATGACCTGGGTTGGGCTGATGTAGGTTTCAACAACCCGGAGACCTTCTATGAAACACCGAATATTGACCGGCTGGCATTCGAAGGAATGCGGTTTACCAGCGGATATGCAGCTTGTCCTGTATGCAGTCCTACCCGTGCCAGTATAATGACCGGGAAATACCCCGCAAGATTGAATACCACCGATTATTTCGGTGCTCCGCAACCGGAAACGGTTAGTAGCCACTGGACAAGGAACAAACCATTGCTTCCTGCAAATTATGACGACAGGATGCCACTTGAAGAGATAACCATAGCGGAAGCGTTGAAAGAGGCAGGTTATGCAACCTTTTTTACCGGGAAATGGCATCTCGGTCCTGAGGGGTTCTGGCCGGAAGACCAGGGTTTTGATATAAATAAGGGGGGGACTGAACGGGGCGGTCCATACGGGGGAAACAAGTATTTTTCACCATATGAAAATCCGAGGCTGGAAGATGGCCCTGACGGTGAACACCTTCCCGACCGGCTCGCATCCGAAACGGTTAAATTTATATCCGAACACCAGAACCAGCCATTTTTTGCCTATCTCTCCTTCTATTCTGTCCATACACCGTTAATGGCCAGGGAAGATCTGAAAGAGAAGTACGAAAAGAAAAGGGAACGTTTTCCCGCAGATTCCTGGGGCGAAGAAGGAGACAGGAAAGTCAGACTGGTACAGAATCATGCCGTATACTCGGGAATGGTAGAAGCAATGGACCTGGCAGTGGGAAAAGTCCTGAATTACCTGAGGGAGTCGGGCCTGGATAAGAATACGGTGGTTTTTTTCATGTCCGACAATGGAGGCCTGTCTACTTCAGAAGGGCATCCGACAAGCAATTTGCCTCTACGGGCAGGAAAAGGCTGGCTCTATGAAGGAGGTATTCGCGAACCGTTCGTGATTAAATGGCCTGGAAAGACACCTTCCGGAACTACTTGTGGAGAACCGGTGATCAGTACCGATTTCTATCCCACGATCCTCGAAATGGCAAACCTGCCATTAAAACCCGAACAACATATGGACGGATTGAGTATGGTCCCCCTCCTTTTAAACAAGGACAAAAGAAAAGACAGATCATTCTTCTGGCATTATCCTCATTATGGAAATCAGGGTGGCAGTCCGGGAGCTGCAATAAGACAAGGGAATTACAAACTGATCGAGTTTTTTGAAAAATACAGAAATATCGAATTATATGATCTTTCAACAGATATTGGAGAGAATAATAACCTGGCGGACAGTTTACCTGATGTGCGGGATGAATTACTTGAAATATTGCATCATTGGCAGGATGAGGTGGATGCGAAATTCCCAACGCCCAATTCAAATTACAAAAAGTAAAAGGATATTGGAGTATGAGGTATTAAAGATCCGGGTATGATAAGCTTTCTTATCAACCCGACATGAGTTCGGGTTACAAGTATGGTTTTGCTTCCCGGCTGCAACCCGAATTTTTGTGAAGCGATCACCATTAGCTATTCAGGGTACGACGTAATTGCTTTAAAATTCTTATTTTTATGAATCAATCCTTACCTTTAAAATCTACCAAAATGATCATTAAAATCAGAATCCTTACCTGCATTCTCACTCTGTTCATCCTTCTTCTTTCCTCCTGTTCGAAAGCCCCCGTCAAAGTTGCCTGCGTAGGCAATAGCATCACGTATGGATCGGGTATCGAAAACAGGGTGGAGGACAGTTACCCGGCACAACTCCAGGAGCTTCTGGGAACAAAGTATGATGTCTGGAACTTCGGCTATTCGGGGCGTACCCTATTAAAAAAAGGGGACTTCCCTTACTGGGATGAAGTCCATCTTAAAGCTGTAAAAGCAATCAATCCGGATATCGTTATTATCAAACTGGGCACAAATGATACCAAACCCCAGAACTGGGAGTATGCAGATGAATTTGAGACGGACTATAAAAAGTTGATAGAGGAATTTTCCAACTTGCCTTCGCATCCGGACATATGGCTCTGTTATCCTGTCCCTGCATTCGCCACAAGGTGGGGAATCCGCGATTCGGTAATAGTACATGCCATAATTCCAATTCTGGATAATATATCATCGGAGCTGAATCTTCCGCTAATTGACCTTTATCATCCATTTCTTGGAAAAGGAGCCCTGTTCCCGGATGATATCCACCCCGACAAAGATGGTGCAGGAATTATGGCTGAAATCATTGCCGGGATGATCATGGATGAAAAACAGTGAGAATATTCACCTGTATCTGGTAACTGAATAATGTTCAGGATTACGAAAAAATATATATTCTTTATTCTTTTAACTCTGATTACGGTTTATACCGGCTGCAAAGAGGGAAGCTCTATTGAATCCCGCCCTAACGTCATTTTCATCATAACTGATGACCAGGGATATGGTGATCTGGGATTCCATGGTAACCCGGATATCCGGACGCCTAACCTCGACCGCTTTGCCGAAGAAAATATCCGGTTTAGCAATTTTTATGTATGCCCCGTTTGTGCTCCTACAAGAGCCAGCCTTATGACCGGTCGTTATCACATCAGAACCGGCGTATGGGACACCTACAACGGGGGTGCCATTATGGCAACGGAGGAGGTAACCATGGCAGAAGTTTTCAGGGACAACGGTTATCAAACCGGAATATTTGGGAAATGGCATCTCGGTGATAACTATCCCTTTAGACCGCAGGACCAGGGATTTAATGAATCACTGATTCACCGCGGAGGCGGTATCGGCCAGGTATCTAACATCGTTGACTTTTTCCGTTTCGATAGTTCATATTTTAATCCAACACTTCTCGAAAATGGAGTTCCTGTTCAAAAGAACGGATATTGCTCCGATATTTTTACCCAGGGTGCCATTGATTTTATACAGCATCATTCCGGTAAATCTTTCTTTCTTTACCTCTCATTCAACGCGCCTCATACTCCACTCCAGCTTCCTGAAGAATATGATGAAATGTACAAGAATCTTTTGTTTGACACGGCCAGCTACGGGATCAGCGGATATCCCGTCCCGGAGATAAACGATGATCATGCAAGAGCTGCCAGAAAGGTTTATGGAATGGTCAGTAATATTGATGATAACCTGGGAAAGTTGTTCAAAATACTTGACCAGCAGGGGATCACTGACAGCACCATTATTATATTTATCACAGATAACGGACCGCAGCAAATCCGCTATACTGCCGGATTAAGAGGGCAAAAAGGTTCTGTATATGAAGGGGGCATCAAGGTGCCATCTTTCTGGTCCATCCCTGGTGACTATTCAGGAAATAAAGATATAACGGTATCTGCAGCACATATTGATATTTTTCCTACCCTTGCAGAGTTGTGTAACTTATTCATACCGGGTGGGGTCCGGTTCGATGGTGAAAGTCTTCTTCCTCTCATTCATGATGAAACAGTTCACTGGATAGATCGCCCTCTGTTCTTTCACTGGCAAAGAGGATATCCGGAACCTTACAGGAATATCGCCGTAAGGAAAGGGGACTTCAAACTGGTAGGCCATTCAGACTACACAGCAAAAGAATCAGAATTCGAACTGTTTAATATAAAAGAAGATCCATGGGAAATGACCAATATCAATATGAAATTTCCTGAAAAAGTACGCGAATTGAAAGGTGATTTCGACCGTTATTACTCCGAGGTTATTCAAAGTCCCAATCTCAGGCCTCAACGGGCTCGTATAGGGACTCAGTTTGAAAATCCGGTAATACTGAACCGAAATGATGCCAAAGGGTCCCCCGGTATCTGGGCCCAGAAACAGATCTACGGATACTGGAATATATCGGTTATAAATGCGGGTTTGTATGATATTACCTTTAATTTTCACCACACATTGAATGCTCCAGGAGATATGCTGTTAAAAATAGGTACATTGCAGAGAACAAAGCGAATCCAGGAACCTGTAAACGAAATCACCATGGAAGGAATATACCTGGGACCTGGCGATTTCATGTTTGAAAGCCGTTATAGTAGTGACAATGGCAATTACCTGCCCTTTTATGTTACAATACTGATGAATTAAAAATAAATATATACCAGCATCGCAGGTGCGGCCTGGATAAACAAACTATATTTAAATTAACCGCGATGAAGATTAAAAACATAGAAAAATGGATTGTATTCTTGGCAATAGCTGTGGTCATATCTGTTACCATGAAGTCTTCCGCAGATAGATCCATGGTACCGGATCTTCCTAATATCCTCTGGCTTGTAAGTGAGGATAACAGTCCTTTTTTTGGGTGTTATGGCGATGAATTTGCAACAACTCCCAACCTGGATCAACTTGCTGCAGAAGGGATTCGTTACACGCGTGCATTTGCCAATGCACCGGTCTGTGCTCCGGCGAGGTTCACTATCATTACAGGGTGTTATCCTACTTCCTGTGGAACCCAGCATATGAGGAGCATTTATCCTATTCCGGAAGAAATAAAATTCTTCCCGCAGTATCTCAGGCTGAAAGGATATTACTGTACCAATTGCTCAAAGGAAGATTACAATACCATTAAACCGGATGGAGTCTGGGATGAGTCCAGCCCGCAGGCATCATACCGTAACCGGGGTGAAGGACAACCATTCTTTCATGTACAGAATTTCTCTGTAAGTCATGAGAGTTCAATACACCGGAGGATGGAGAATCTCCGGCATAACCGGGATAGTGTAAAACTTCCGCCCTATCACCCGGATACGGAAGAAATACGATATGACTGGGCACAATATTATGATAAGATTACCGAACTGGACAGGCAGGTTGGAGAATTTCTGGAGAAACTCGAGAAGGAAGGACTGGCAGAAAACACCATCGTAATATACTATGCTGACCACGGAGGTGTTCTGGCACGAAGCAAACGATATCTTTATGAAACAGGCACGCGAGTTCCTATGATCGTCCGGTTTCCTGAAAAATTCCGGCATATGGCTCCCGGGTCACCCGGATCAAAATCAGAAAGGCTTGTTAGTTTTGTTGATCTGGCCCCAACCGTCCTAAGTCTTACCGGAATACAAATTCCCGAATATATGCAGGGAGATGCATTCCTGGGTGAACAGACAGCATCTGAACCCGCCTATGTTTTCCTTGTAAGAGGTAGAATGGATGAACGGTATGATATGAGCCGGGCAATCCGTGACAGACAATACCGTTACATCCGGAATTATATGCCATACCGGATATACGGCCAGCACCTTGAATATCTCTGGAGGGCTCCTTCCTGTCGTTCATGGGAGGAAGAATACCTTAGCGGAAGATGCAATGAAATTCAAAGCATTTTCTGGGAACCCAAACCGGCTGAAGAATTATATGACCTGCAGCGTGATCCATGGGAAGTAGATAACCTGGCAAATGATCCGGATTACAATGATGTCCTGATAAGAATGCGGAAAGATTGTGATAGGAAGATACTGGAAACGTACGATAGCGGTTTTCTCCCCGAACCGGGATACAATGATATATCAGATAAATCGACCATGTGGGAATATGTCCGGTCTGAGAATTATCCTCGGGAAAAGGTACTTGCTCTCGCAAACAGGGCGATCGAAAATAATCCGGATAACCTCCCCTTTCTGATCGAAAAATTAAAAGAGAAAGACGGTATTTTACGGTTCTGGGCTGCAACAGGACTACTTGTTCTGGGTAAAAATGCCAGAACGGCTCTGCCACACCTTAGGGAAATCCTT
>CP070687.1:1869085-1871730 GCA_020353115.1 Bacteroidales bacterium | reverse complement strand
CTTCCGACGCTGGTCATCCGCCCGCCCGGCTGCCCGCCGGACCCAGGTCTTATTCCCGGGCGGCCGGACGCCGACAGGACAGGAAGGGTGACATCAATTAGGTGGACCTGACGGCTTAAAATATACTTTTCGTACGAAACACCGCCTTTTCAACCTGAATTTTTTACTATAGTCCCGGTATTCCCGGGGGATCTGGCCATAATAATAAATAAGGAACAATGCAGATCGACCCTGTCTGCAGATGGCAGGTCTCCGAAATCGACTTTATAGATCCCATCATAGGCCTGAAAACTAAGAAACTGAATTATTTATTCCATTTGATCCGGGGTCACCCGGTGAGTGTACTATGAAAGGCAGATCCAATATCCTGAACCTCGGAAATATCTCAGGAAATGTTTAAATTTACCTGATAAGGAAAAAACAATAAACCGAAAATCTTAAAACCATTGTTGACATGAAACCAAAAGGACAATTAGCCAGACCGGCTATAACAGTTTTGATATTTTTTGTCTTTACGATAACCGGATTCTCACAGGCGCAGGACAATCCGTTTCTGGGTCGATGGGCCCTGTTTTTACCGGGAGGACCCGGATGGCTTGATATCCGTCAGGAAAAAGGATATCTGGACGGTGACATTTTATGGTATGCCGGAAGTGTTGTTCCGGTTAGCAGTGTTCTTATGAAAAATGACACTCTTGTTATTACACGCAGCCAGGATTTAGTAAGAAAAAGAGATGCCGATGGGAATCCTGTACGGACTCAGACCTATACGACCTGGATTGAATGCATCCTGGTAAATGGGGGTATGGTTGGAAAAGTCATGTCTCCTGGCAGAAGGGGAGGGATAAATACCACCGGATTTACAGGTAAAAAGATACCCGATTTGCCGGAACCTCCCAATCTCAGGAAAATAAAATATGGCGAGCCAGTCCAATTGTTTAACGGGAAAGATTTAACCGGCTGGACCCTGATTAATCCGAACCAAACAAATGGGTTCAAGGTAATGGATGGAGTGATGGTTAATGATCCGGTGCAGCCCGAAGGGGGACCGCGTGTCAGTTACGGCAACCTGAGAACCATAGATGAATTTGAAGATTTTAACCTTACTATTGAAGTAAATATTCCGGAAGGGAGTAACAGCGGTATATACCTCAGGGGAATTTATGAAGTGCAGGTTCTGGACAGTTATAAAAGGCCGCTGGATCCACACAACATGGGAGCAATCTACAGCAGGATAACCCCTTCGGTGAATGCCGAAAAACCTGCCGGGGAATGGCAAAGTCTGGATATCACCCTGTGTGACAGGTATGTTACCATTTTGCTGAACGGAAAGAAGATCATTGACAACAAGCCCTTATATGGAGTTACGGGCGGGGCACTTACATCCGATGAATTTATCCCGGGTCCCATTTATCTTCAGGGGGACCATGGAAAAGTCTCGTACAGGAATATTGTTCTTCGGCCCATTATGAAATAGATTTGCAGGTTCTTTCTTTCATTCTTCCCGGGAAAGAACCTCCTGTTCAGGGAAATAAAGAGAAAATGTGCTTCCGCTGTTTTGTATGGATCGCACCTCCAGGTTCCCTTTATGAAGTTGCATGATTTGTTTTGAAATGCTTAATCCTATTCCGGACCCTGTTTCTTTGGTTGAAAAGAATGGAATGAAAATATCCTCCAGGACCTTTTCCGGAATTCCCTTCCCATTATCCGTTATGTGAATTCTGGTTGCACCAGGCTTATCAATACCGATTCGAATGATCGGATCGGGACGACCTTCAAGAGCCTCAATGGCATTTCTGACCAGGTTTAATAAAACCTGTTCAATAAGCCTTACATCACAATAAAGTCTCCTTTTCAGGTCAGGATATTCAATGATCATCCGGATTGATCTTTGATTAAGTTCTTCCTTCATAAGGTGCTCTATGCGTGAAAAAATATCGCGGATTTTGATCCGGTCGAATTGTGGAACCGGCAATTTTGCAAGTTTCCTGTATTCCGTAACAAAATTTTCCAGCGTCTCAATTCTGCCGGAAATTGTGTTTAATGCAATGATCAACGATGATATGTTCTGATGTTTCAAACCGGAAGGGGATTTTTGTCTGCCATTCTTTTCTTTCAATAACATTAACGATGTTTCAGTAAGGGAAGAGATTGGAGTTATTGAGTTCATAATCTCATGCGTGACGATCCTTGACAATTTCTTCCATGCTTCCAGTTCATGATGCTCAATTTCTGATCGTATATCGGAAAAAGATATGATCCGGATATCTCTGCCTAAATACTTAAATGCCTCTTTTCTGACCGAAAGATTTTTACGCTCACCCTTGACATTGAATTTAACCAGTCTTTGTTCACCATCCTTCATATCATCCAATTCTCTTGTAAAGGAATCGGCTTCAATTGCAAGTTGACGATAGGATGAAATGGCCGTCATATTGAGTATCCGGCAAGCTGCTTCATTGATCAGTTCAATCCGGTTGGAATCGTTTACAGATAGGATGCCAACCTTTAATCCTTTAAGTATGGTATTTAACAAATCATATTGTGCGGC
This sequence comes from Bacteroidales bacterium, assembly GCA_020353115.1. Lineage (GTDB taxonomy): Bacteria > Bacteroidota > Bacteroidia > Bacteroidales > VadinHA17. Next base: position 1,869,179 of record CP070687.1, on the reverse strand, counting down.
CTGTTCAATCCTGTTCTTTTTCAGCAAATCAATTATATGGTTAAATGTCGTGTACAATTCACTGAAGTTTCCATGCTTATCGGGATACCATGAT
>CP070687.1:1866026-1868985 GCA_020353115.1 Bacteroidales bacterium | reverse complement strand
AGTCTTTGACGGAGATTACTGACAGGGAGGTTGTATACTTCCGTTTCGTTATGGAAAAGGGTAAAGCTTATTTGCGGATGAGATAGCACAACACGATGAAATTCCGTAATAATGTGTTTCAATTCGGTGGTGTTGGTCTTCAGGAATTTCCTTCTTGCAGGAACATTATAAAAGAGATTCCTGACTGACAGGTTTGATCCAGGTGGACAACTGAACGGTTCCTGTGATTCCACCTTCGATCCGTTAATCAGGATTCGTGTTCCTATTTCATCTTCCGGTTTCCTGGTTTTAATTTCCACCTGGGATACGGCAGCTATGGAAGCGAGGGCTTCACCCCTGAATCCCATGGTGCGGATAGCGAACAGATCCTTTGCTTCTTTTATCTTTGAGGTGGCATGTCTTTCGAAAGCCAGTCTTGCATCTGTTTCCGACATGCCACACCCGTTATCAATTACCTGTACGAGTGTCCTGCCTGCATCTTTCAAATTGATTTTTATCTCGGTAGTTCCTGCATCGAGTGCGTTTTCGCAAAGTTCCTTGACCAATGAAGCCGGACGTTGAATAACTTCCCCGGCAGCTATCTGGTTCGCAACGGAATCAGGCAATAAACGAATAATGTCAGGCATGTACGGATTGTTTAATAGAAAAAGAGAAAATAGGAGATCAGCAACAGGAAAAGAATGATGATTACAAGTCGGATATTGGATTGTTTTTGAACCCTTTTTTGTTTCCTGCGGAAATAATTGCTCATCTGACCTCTCCTGATTCTGGGCCTGTATGCCTCACCTTTATTTACACCCATCTCCATTTCAATTTCACGTATTCGTTCTTCCAGGGCTTCCTTTTGTTCATCATAATACCTGGGAATATAATTGAACTGCTTTGGCTTGGGAGTGCTGAAAAATCTTGGAATACCCATTTTATTTTATCAAATTCTATACAAAGTTATCCATTTTATTCTTTTCCTGCAGATATTGAAATGAAACTTTTTGATCGGAAATCCGGCATAGTTCTGATAATCATTTAACTGCATCAAAATCAAACTGTCGTAACGGCCGTCAGGTCAGTCTTTCTCCGCAATACCTGCAAAATACAGCATCCTCTTCATGATCTTCCTTCAGGCAGTTGGAACAGCATCTGACGGATCGTTTTACCCTCTGCTTTTCACGGGCAAATTCAACAGTGACAATTCCTGTTGGTACTGCAATAATGGCGTATCCTAGTATCATGACCAGGCTGGCAATAAATTGTCCTACATTCGTGACCGGTGCAATGTCTCCATATCCCACGGTTGTCATTGTTACAATTGCCCAGTATATTCCCTTTGGAATGCTTGTGAATCCGCTTGGTGCTCCTTCGATCAGATACATGACTGTCCCGATAATGATTACAAGTGTAAATACCGTAAAAATAAAAACACTGATCTTTTCCCTGCTGGCTTTGAGTGCACGGATTATTGTACTTCCTTCCGTCGTATACCTGGATAGTTTCATTATCCGGAACACCCTTAACAGGCGTAATGCCCGGATAACGACCAGTCCCTGGGTGCCGGCCAGGATTAAACCCAGATATGTCGGTATTACTGCCAGAAGATCGACAATACCATAAAAACTGAGAATATAGGAAAGAGGTTTCCTGACTACCATTATCCGCAACAAATATTCCATTGTGAAGATTATCGTTACGATCCATTCTATTGCCTTCAGGATATCACCATATCCGGATTCGTAGCGTGGAACACTTTCAAGAATGACTATGAATATGCTGAACAGGATAACGATCAATAAGGCGATATCAAAAGCCTTACCCGGTTTTGTATCCGCTTCGAAAATTATTTCGTATAGTTTTTGTTTCAGATTTTCATTCATGGCCCGGTTTTTTATTGATAAAGTTAGGTAGTGTACATAACTAAAAATACAAAGTTTTTCCGATACTTTCAGAATATCAATTTTGCTTGCCGGACTGGTCAATGAAATCTATCCGGAATCAACCGGCGAGTAAATTGGGAATTTCATTTCTGTAATCCATAATCTTTCGTACATTTGGTAAAACAGATGATGGCTTTATGGATTTGTTCGAATCTATATTCAACGATGCAGGTAAAATGCTGGACCGGTTCGCTTCCGTTCCTGAAAATCTGAGAATTCTTGAAGAAGCAGGAAAAAGGATGGTAGAATCCCTTAGGGCCGGGAAGAAGATTATCGCTTGTGGCAATGGCGGATCGATGTGCGATGCCATGCACTTTGCCGAAGAGCTGACCGGGCGTTTCCGGGATAACAGACCCCCGGTAGCTGCCATTGCCATATCGGATCCGGCCTATATCACCTGCACTGCAAATGATTACGGATTTGATCTGGTCTTTGCAAGGTATATCGAGGGCCTGGGTAGCAAGGGAGATGTGCTGCTAGCCATAAGCACCAGCGGGAATTCACCCAACATCGTAAATGCTGTGAAATCAGCGAAAGATATGGAGATGATTGTTATCGGGCTAACCGGGGAAAAAGGCGGGAAGATGACCGGGTTTTGTGACCTGGTTATCAAAACACCTCACTCACCTTATTCCGACAGGATCCAGGAAATTCATATTAAAGTAATTCATTCCCTAATTCACTACATAGAGAAAAACCTGTTCCAAACATAACCATCACATGCTGGTAAAAACATTTGGCAGTGCTGTATATGGGATAAATGCCACAACCGTTACCATTGAGGTGGATGTTTCAAAGGGTGTGCGATTTTTCCTGGTAGGATTGCCGGATAATGCAGTAAAGGAGAGCCAGCAGCGGATTGAAGCCGCACTGCGTGCCAACGGATCCGGGTGGCCCGGAAGGCAGGTGGTGATCAATATGGCACCAGCTGATATCCGGAAGGAGGGATCGGCTTATGACCTGCCCCTGGCAATAGGTATCCTTGCGGCAAACGAGGAATTGAATGCAGACACACTGGATCAGTTTGTTAT
>CP070687.1:1860220-1865926 GCA_020353115.1 Bacteroidales bacterium | reverse complement strand
CCTTTTAAAAAAGGGGGATGAAGAGCAGTTATCCTATTGACCGTGATTATGAAATCCCCCGTCCCTGACTGCTGCAAGCAGGAAGGAAGGCAGGTAAGGCTCCAACCAAGAACCAATCGAACCGCCGGACAGACTGCTTACAACAAAAAGATTGACAATTTTTTATTTTAACATTTTTTTTTATATTGCATAAGAACAGTTTTCCATCCTTTAATAAGATTAATGAAAACCAAAATTGAACTCGAATATACGCTCAATTCTTCTCCAAGGGTTTTGTTTAACAGGTTAAGTACCGCCGGCGGACTATCCGAATGGTTTGCCGATGATGTCCATGTAAAAGGTAAGATGTTCACCTTCTTCTGGGGGAAAACGGAACAAAAAGCCGAACTGGTACTAAAAAAGGATAACCGCTATGTCCGTTTTAAATGGTGCGATGATGAAGAGAAAGAAAAATGTTATTTTGAATTTAAAATAAATATCGACGAATTAACAGGAGATGTTGCTCTTCTCATCACGGATTTTTCAGAAGAAGATGAGAAGGAAGATGCCATCGATCTCTGGAATACACAGGTGGCAAAATTGAAGCACGTTATCGGGTTATAATTCCTTCTCTCCCTGATGTTTAACCCTGTTACCTAACTTAATTTTTTATGCGAGGACCATATTAATATCCCTTCCTGTTATAGGTTCCTAATACATTATATTCCTCCTGAGTTTAATTATCTTTAATAGAATATCCTGTATACCTGCCAGCTTTTTCGTAGGATGACGCTTTGCAGGTCGTATAAAAAATTAGCTGTGCGGAATCGGGTACTGCTACAAAGCATTATTCCATTTGATCACCCGGACAGGGGATCGTTGTACGACAAGATTTTTGTAGAACGAACATTCCTGCCAGACAAGTCTGTCGGGTTGGCCTGTTCGTTCAAAATCAACGATTCAGGTCACCCGAACAGGGGATTATTGTACGGTTAACAAGCATAAGAATCAAGGATCCGGAGTCGCCATGACAGGGGATCGTTGTACGATTAACAAACCTGTATTTCCATGTATTTTATATCTGAAAATTGAATCTCACGAATAGTTTTCATAATTTTATTCCTGTTAACTTTGTGAACTGCATAAATAGCAGAAACTATGAAACGGCTGCATCTATTCGTCATAAAGTCATTCATCGGTCCACTGGTCCTGACGTTTTTCATTGTCCTTTTCATCCTTATTATGCAGTTTTTATGGAAATATATTGACGATCTTGTCGGTAAAGGACTTGAACTGGACACCCTTTCCGAATTGCTTTTTTACTTTTCCGTAAGTTTCATCCCTATGGCCCTGCCCCTGGCTGTTCTTCTGGCATCCCTGATGACGTTCGGCAACCTGGGAGAGAATCTTGAATTAACGGCATTAAAATCCGCCGGCATATCCCTCCAGCGGATCATGACACCGCTGATCATTCTCGTGATCATGATCAGCATCGGGGCTTTCTTTTTCTCCAATAATGTCCTCCCCCGAGCAAACCTGAAATCCCGGTCGCTGCTATGGGATATTCAGCAACAGAGACCTGAACTCAATATCAAGGCAGGGTCATTCTATAACGGTATAGACGGATTCAGCATTAAAGTTGCCAGGAAAGATCCGAAAACCAACTTGTTACGGAAGGTGTTAATTTATGATCACAGGGATAAACAGGGTAATGTTGCCGTTACATACGCCGATTCCGGATATATGAGGATGTCCCCCGGGGACAGCACACTTATCCTGACACTCTACAACGGAAATTCATATAATGAGGTACTGGAAGAGGATAGAAAGAGGATTAGGCGAAATATCAGAACCTATCCACACAGGAGGGAAACTTTCAAAGAACAGACCGTTATGCTTGCGTTAACCGGTTTCGGATTAAGCCGGTCGGATGAAGATCTGTTCAAAAAAAGCTATTCGATGATGAATATCGACCAGTTATCATTTATTAGGGATTCGATGATAGATATATTGCATGAACGAAAGGAGATTTTCACCAGCACGATGCTGCAAAGTCATTATTATATTTATTCCAGGAGAATGCCCTCGGAAAGAAAGAAAATTAAAATATCAGATCCTTCTTCCATTCCAAAATTCGAGCCCTATGCGGCGTTATCCCAATTGAGTTTTATGGAACAACTCGGTGCAGTTGACCAGGCTCTTTCCTATGCCAAATCATCCCAGAGATTTATTACATCATCGGGGAGCAATTTGATACACCATACAAAAAGGATCAGGCGTTATCAAATTGAATGGCACAGGAAATTTACCCTTTCCTTTGCCTGTTTTATTTTCTTCTTCATCGGTGCACCTCTGGGAGCAATAATCCGCAAGGGAGGACTGGGAATGCCGGTGGTCGTGTCTGTCGTGTTTTTTGTCATATATTACGTTATTACACTAACGGGAGAGAAATTTGTCAGGGAGGATGTTCTGAGCCCATTTACCGGAATGTGGATCTCGTCTATAATCCTCCTTCCACTTGGAATATTCCTGACATATAAAGCTACGGTTGACTCAGCGATACTTAACATCGACACATATTATAATTTCCTCAAAAAGCTGCTCCTCCACGGGAAAAGAGCTTTAAAGATGGAAAATGGAAATTACTGAGGTTCATGAATATTCTCCTTCTGGTCAATAAGGTTCCCTACCCCCCAAACGATGGGGGAGCCCGTGCGACATTAAACCTGATTAAAGGATTATCCCACCTCGGTTATCATCCGGATGTTCTCGCAATGAACACTTCAAAACACCCATCTTTAATCGAGGATTTTCCTGAAGATATCATTGGAATGGCAAATTTCACTCTTATCCCGGTAGATACAAGAATATCATGGTTTGGATTCCTGAAGAACCTTTTATTCTCATCCCTCCCATATAATCTTGAAAGGTTCCATTCAGAGTCATTTACAAGAACCCTTGAAAGAGTTCTCAGGAAAAATGAATACCCTATCATTCAACTGGAAGGACTAGCCCTTGCCCACTATATATCAGTAATCCGTAACAATTCAGCCGCAAAAATCGTTATGCGTGCACATAATGTTGAATACAGGGTCTGGGAACGTATTGTTGCCAGGCAGGGACTGGGTCTTCACAAGAAATATTTATCCATTCTTGCTGGAAGAATAAAAGCCTATGAGATTAGGAATCTGTCATACTATGATGCCCTCATCCCTATCAGTTCAGAGGATGAGAAAATATTCCGGAGTCATGGATATACGAACCCGGGATTCCTTGCTCCTTTCGGCCTGGAACCTTCTTTTTTCCATGGCAAGATCCTCGAACCGGTTTCATCTTCCCTCTTTTATATCGGTGCCTTGGATTGGATACCAAACCAGGAGGGATTAACCTGGTTCCTATCCGAAGTTTGGACAAAAATCCGTGCAAAAATCCCGGATCTGACTTTTCATGTTGCAGGAAGGAACGCTCCTCCCCGGATGGTTGCGTATCTGCAGCAAGAAGGAATTGATTTTAAGGGAGAAGTTCCCGATGCAAGGGAGTTCATTGAGCCGAAATCAATTATGGTTGTACCCCTGTTCTCAGGCAGTGGCATAAGAGTAAAAATAATTGAAGGGATGGGGCTGGGAAAAACGGTTATCACCACTTCAGTCGGGGCTGAAGGGATTAACGGAACAAACGGATACCATTTCGTCATTGCAGATACAGCAGAAACCTTTACGAATAGCCTGCTGGAGCTCCTGGGTAAACCGGAATTGCAAAGAAAGTTCGGTGAAAATGCCCGTCAATTTGTAAAGGAAAATTTTAATAACTTAGTAATATCACAAAACCTGGACGGGTTTTACAAGTCGATTCTGAAATGATCATGAAGATACTTTTCTGGCTCTCCCTGTTTTTATTAGTGCATTCCTACCTCCTTTACCCGCTTATACTGAGGATTGTCTCAAGGAGAAAAAAAATCAACCAACTATGTTATTCAAGGAGTGATGAATTACCTGAAATTACGGTTTTGATGTCAGCGTTTAACGAGGAAAAAGTACTCAGAAAAAAAATCGGAAGTATTTTTACAACCGATTACCCAAGTGAACGGCTAAATGTTCTGGTCGGTTCCGATGCATCGACAGACCACACCAATGATATCCTTAAGGAATTGTCTCAATCCATACCAGGGCTGTCATTTTACCCTTTTGAGGAAAGGCAGGGAAAAGCAAATATTATAAACCAACTGGCTGAAAAAACGGATAGTGAAATCCTTGTCCTTACGGATGCCAATGTTATGCTTGAAAAAAGTACTCTTTTTGAAATGGTAAAACATTTCAGGAATCCTGAGATTGGACTGGTTGACACCAATATGATCAATCTCGGGCTTGAAAAACAGGGGATATCAATCCAGGAGAAGGTTTATATATCCTTCGAGGTCCGGATTAAAGACATGGAAGGAAGAACGTGGGGTACGATGATGGGACCGTTCGGAGGATGCTATGCTGTGAGAAAGGAGTTATATACGCCCGTTCCAAAGAATTTCCTCGTGGATGACTTTTTCATCAATATGAAAATCATTGAAAAGGGAAAGAAATCTATAAATGATCTGAAAGCGAGGGTTTTTGAAGATGTGTCCAACAACCTTGCCGATGAATACAAGAGAAAAGCAAGGATTGCAGCCGGTAATTTTCAAAATTTAATAGAATTTTTTCATCTGCTACGCAACCCGTTCAGCAGGGTAGCTTTCTCTTTCATTTCACATAAAATCCTGCGCTGGTTGGGCCCATTTTTCCTTCTGGGGGTGTTTCTGGCCAATCTTTTTATTCGTACATCAAATGATCTGTATTTTTATACCCTTCTTATCCAGTGTGTTATATTTATCATGCCTCTTTTGGATTATTTATTGAGGAAAATTCACATACATATTTTAATTTTGCGGTTTATAACTCATTTTCTCACGATGAATCTGGCCATCATGCATGGGTTTATTAGGTTTATAACTGGAATACAATCGAATGTCTGGCAACCCACAAGAAGAGATCAAACAGAACACGCCTGAAAACAATCAGGAAATGCAACCCTTCAACACAATCGAAGAGGCCGTTCAGGATATACGGAATGGCAAGGTGATCATTGTCGTCGATGATGAAGACCGTGAAAATGAGGGTGATTTTATCGTCGCTGCCCAACTCATAACACCGGAGATAGTAAATTTCATGGCTACTCATGGTCGGGGACTTATCTGTATATCACTACCGGAAGAGCGATGCGTGGAACTGGAACTGGACCTTATGGTTGGACGTAACACTTCATTACATGAGACACAATTCACAGTTTCCGTGGATTACCTTCATGAAGATTGCACAACCGGCATTTCTGCCAGTGACCGTGCCATGACCATAAAGGCACTTGTTGACAGGAATACCAAGCCGGACGAACTTGCCAGACCAGGACATGTATTTCCGTTAAAAGCAAAATCCAGGGGAGTAATCCGGAGAGCCGGCCATACGGAAGCAGCTGTTGATCTTACCCGTTTAGCCGGGCTCGAACCGGGAGGTGCGCTCGTAGAAATCATGAATCCGGATGGTACAATGGCGAGGTTACCCCAATTAATGGAAATAGCTGACCGGTTTAAGCTGAAAGTAATTGCAATCAAGGATCTGATCGCATACAGGCTGGAAAGGGAAAGCCTTATTGAGATGGGTGCGAAGGTTAAATTGCCTACACGGTACGGATCGTTCCATCTGA
>CP070687.1:1857448-1860120 GCA_020353115.1 Bacteroidales bacterium | reverse complement strand
TCAATCGAAACTTCATTTTTACTGTCCTTCTGTACAATTTCTTCAAGTTCCTTCGGGCAATCAGGCAATTCACTTTTCAAAGAATCATAACAGGTTATCAGTTCCTATTTATTCTAACCAGATTATTTTTTTAAACTAATTCAACAGGTAATTTGTTTAGGAGCCCGGGTGTATAAAGTTACACCAATTGAGTGCGAATTTCAAATGATTAACAATATTGTGTGTGAAATACTTCTTATTAATCTTCCGTTCAGAATTCCTGGCAGGTGGCTTTTGGATGCTGATTGGCCGGAAGCCAAAGTGCCGGTTTCAGTTCCATGTATGGAATTTTACGGTATATACTACTCCCTGGATATCAATATATTACAATTTTTATGAATTCCGCTGAGTACCATAAGAGCTGATTAATATCGTTTTAATCAAGGGTGCTATTCGTCGTGTTCAATGTTATTGATATCTCTTGCACTGAGGTTCGTTTTTCACTTTTCTTGTTAAATCCTGTTAAGCATTATCAATCTAAAATCCATTACCTGTGCTCCTTTTATATCCTTTGCTTTCAGGGTAAGGGTTTCCGTTCCCTTTTTCAATCTGACAATACCCATGTTCACAGGAATAAAATCTTTGACATAGGATTCCATTCTTTCAACCCTATCCATTTCGGCTCCCATCAAGGGCGGGTTATGGGCTTTGATTATTTTTTTTTCGATTGAATTTGCGCCAATACTAAGTTCAATTGTTGACCCTATGCTTTCCTGACCACAAGTATAATACACAATTGCCTCATAATCTCCCTCTTCCAATACTTCAATATACCAGACAATACTGTCATCCACACTTTTCCAGTTGGTAAAAAATGAGCAATTCGGGAATTTGTTTGATCTTTGAATATTTCCATAAGGTTTTCCATCCCGTGCAGGTAGTTGGGTATATTTGAAATCCGGATGTCCGACCGGAAAAGTCCTTTTATCTATTTCAGGTAGTTCAGATAAAACTTCCTCCTCCCAGTGGTTTTTGAACTGAACCATTTTTTTCAGCACTTCAGGGTATTCTCCGGCAACATCCTCAGTTTGTCCCGGATCATTTATCATATTAAAAAGTTTATTCTCGTGATCCAGCCTGAATTGTTGGCTACGTATACTGGTTTTCTCATTCCAGTGGTTGACTATATAGCGATCTTCCCAATCGATATTCTTCCCGAAGAGAAGAGGTGTGAGGCTTTTCCCATCCAATGGTTTCCCTGAGTTCAACTGAATCCCGGTCAATTCAGCAAGTGTTGGCAGTAAATCAACAGCACCTGCGATTTGCTCCACCTTTTTCCCGGGCTCGATCATTCCATTCCATTTAATTACAAATGGAGACCTTACTCCTCCCTCATCCGTCGAACCTTTTATTCCTTTCATACCTCCATTCCATCTCCAGCCATTTGGCCCATTATCGGAGAGAAACACGATAATGGTATTTTCTTCAAGCCCTGTTTCCCTTACTTTGTATAACAGCCTGCCAATATTCCAGTCGATATTTTCACATAAAGCATAGGCAGCTTTTGAATGTTCCAGCCATTCGTTATGCCTATTGGTATTTTTGCTGGTAAATTCTTTGTCTTTGAATTTATTCCACCAGTTATCAGGTACCTGCATCGGACTGTGTGGTGTGTTCAGGGGGAGATAGAGGAAAAACGCATTTTCTTTATTGGCTTCAATAAACTCCAAAGCCTTGGTGGTAAGATCATCGGGTAAAAATCCGTCGCCCTTAACAAGTTTACCGTTATGCTCCAGCATTGGGCTGAAATAATTTCCCCAATGCCCCGAGCAAAAACCATAAAAATCATCAAATCCCCTTCCGTTTGGATGGTAGGGATATTGCATTCCGTTGTGCCATTTTCCAAATGCAGCCGTTTTATAGCCATTTTGTTTAAAAATATCGGCTAAAGTTATTTCGTCCAAATCCAATCTTTCTCCTCCTGCCGATGTCGAATAAACGCCACCCCGAACATGGTATCTTCCTGTTAACAGTTCAGCTCTTGTGGGTGAACAAACAGGGCAAACGTAAAATCTGTCAAAGACAGCCCCACTTATGGCCATACTGTCGATATTCGGAGTGCGGATATCCGGATTGCCATTCAGGCTTAAATCTCCCCAACCCTGATCATCTGTAAGAATAAGGATTACATTTGGTTTCCTGCCAGGTTTTTTACTTATTACCGTATTACAGGAAATAAAAAACATCATAACACCAGCTATCGACAGGTTCAATATCAGTTTCAATATTCTTTCCAGTTGTTCCATTCAAAATGATACTTATAATTAACGTCAACAAGCAGGAGCTTTTACAGGGTGTTTTCTATTTCACTTATTTTACTTTCACGGTCAAATGAAAACGTTTTGTCTGCTGAATTGCATAACTTGTATAACTCCAATGCTCTCTCAAGATATTCTCTTTTCATAGCAGAGCCTGTCCGTGCTGTTCCCATTTCTTTTAAAACATCTGCCAGTAATTCAATATTCGGCCCACTTATCCCTTTAAACCCGGATATGTAATCCTCTATTTCCGATTTTTCAAGCGATATAAACGTATCCATATCAAATCCCGTTTCATGAAAGAGCAATCCTTTTTCCTCTTCAAACGGATTCTCCTGATGGATTGCATGGTCCTCTGTTTTTCCAGTAATTTTA
>CP070687.1:1853493-1857348 GCA_020353115.1 Bacteroidales bacterium | reverse complement strand
AAAACCATTCTCACCCCGGCCATTATATCAGCATGGTTTTTTAATCTTATAAATTCAATAATCCCGTTTGTAGTGCAAATGACAATTGTGTCATCCTTAAGAACCAGCGGCGAGGAAAAGATCTTACCCTTTGCCCGGTAAATGCCCCTTACAGATCCGTCCGGTCTGAAAAATAGCAGTGAGCCGTCAATGGATCCGATAATAACGGTACCGTCCGATAACCGTGCGGGAGAAGATACCACCCTTCCACCCGTTGCAAACCGGTTCAGTAATTTACCCTTATTGTTCAGGAAATAGACACAACCGTCAAAAGATCCGAAGACAATATTGCCATTGGGGAGTTGCAACGGCGAGGAATGGATCTTCCCTCCTGTTTCAAACCGGTGAATCACTTCTCCCTCCCGGCTGAATACGTACAGGTGATGATCATACGAACCTACAGCAATACTGGAATCGTTCAGCTCCAGCGGAGCGGAATGGACGATCCAGCCCCCGGTCCGAACCGTTGATATAACTTCCCCCGCATGGTTCAGAAGGTATATCCGTTTATCGTTTGATCCGATAGCCACGATATTATTTGAGAGGATACATGGGCTCCCATGGGTCAGCCTCCATGTACTTATGCAGGAATAGGAACTGTCGGACAGGTTGTAAAATACAATTCCCCTCTTATTTGATCCGAATACGATTCTGTTCCCCGGCAGTTCAGCGATTCTGGTAAAAATAAATCCACCGGGTTTTATTTTATTCATTAGTTTACCGTTCCCGGAAAAGAAGTAGATATGTTTATCGTAGGAACCGATAGCTACAGTCCCATCCGATAACAAAGCAGGTGATGCATGCACCCATCCGTCGGTTTTAAACCGCGATATTAGCGCTCCCTTGCTGTTAAAGAAATAGATGCATTTGTCGTGTGAACCAACAACCACATTTCCCTGTTCGGTGGCGGTTGGTGTGGAATAAATGGCCTTCCCTGAATTATAACTTCTTATAATCTCAATCTTGTCTTCCGAAAAAAGATACTCCTTGTAATTTTGCTGATATTCGGATTTGTCGCAAGACAATAACATCATAAAGACTACTCCCGTAACAAGATACCCCAGGAACTTCATAGAACCGGATTAAACAGTTTAACTAAAATTACATTTTTTTTGTTATTCCATTGAATAACCGGGTTATTTCTGCATTTTAAAATCGCCTACTTAGGTTATTTTTAATACCTTTGCATTCCTGACACGGTATGCCTTCTCCACCAGGGGATGGATAAGGGGCAATTGTAATTATGGTCGCGTGGCCGATCCTCCTTCTCCGCCTACCGGCGGATACGGCGGACAGGGTGACTGCCGATACCCAAAGAAGAGATTTAAAATATTGTGAGGATTTGAAATATTATTTGATTTTAAATACAGATTTGGTCGGTTGGCCGAGTGGCTAGGCAGTGGTCTGCAAAACCACGTACAGCGGTTCGACTCCGCTACCGACCTCACTGAAAACCTTCACCACGTGTGGTGGAGGTTTTTTAGTAATAGACCACCAATACCGGATCAGCGAAGCTAATCCGTTATAAATCCAACCTGACGGAGTGAGGAAAGGGAAAAAAAGACGGGAATGTATCAAAAGCATATTTAACGGTAAACCATATAAACTTCTTGGAAGATCGGGAAGTAGTACAAATTTCTATTTCCCCCGTGAACGGCTCAGTGTTACGCTCACACTGTCCATTTTACCGCCGACCGGCGGGTTTATCTTGGCTACCTTAACCGTAACTTTCTGCATACCATCCAGCTCTTTGAACAGGATATCCAGGATCCGTTTGGCAATGTGTTCAAGCAGGTGTGATTTCTTTGACATCTCTGCTTTCACCAGCCTGTATGCTTTCTGGTAGTTCACAGCGTCCTTCAGGTTATCGGTTCGAGCGGGTGTGGTCATATCCGTTTCAATCACAAGGTCTACCAGGAACTTGCTTCCAACGATCTGTTCCTCCCTGAAATGCCCATGATAGGCATAGAATTCCATATTTTCGAGCCGGATAATCCCCATCCCCGGATTGATAAAAAGAGAACCAAAGGAAATGTACAAAAGAATCCCAATTTACAAATTTTGTTTCGAATAATTGAATTTTACATGTCAATGGACCATTTTTGATAATTACTCGTATTTTTGCAGGGGGTCATGGGAAGCAGTTGTATATACAAGTACAATCCTGCCTATGGAGAGAGCAGGGAACGGTCAAAAGCAAATACCACGACTATGAAAGAAACACGCGAGGGCCGGGAAGCTCTCAATTTCATCGAAACGATCATCGAAGAGGATATCGCGAACGGGAAAAATGATGGACGTGTCCATACACGCTTTCCTCCCGAACCAAACGGATACCTTCATATCGGGCATGCCAAGTCGATCTGCCTCAATTTTGGGCTTGCTAAAAAATACAATGGAAAATGCAATCTGCGTTTCGACGATACAAATCCTTCCAAAGAAGAGGTCGAATATGTCGATTCCATTAAGGAAGATATCCGCTGGCTGGGATTTGACTGGGAGGAGCGCGAGTATTATGCGTCAGATTATTTCGACAAACTCTATGAATTCGCGGTGAAACTCATAAAGCTGGGATTAGCCTATGTGGATGACCAGCCGGCTGATACCATTGCCGGTCAGAAAGGGACACCTACCACACCCGGCATTGAAAGTCCTTTCAGGAACCGTTCTGTGGACGAGAACATGGATCTTTTCAAACGGATGAAAAGCGGAGAGTTTAAAGATGGAATCCGGGTTTTACGGGCGAAGATCGATATGGCATCTCCTAACATGCACATGCGCGATCCCGTACTGTACCGGATCAAGCATGAATCCCACCACCGTACAGGCAACCGGTGGTGCATATACCCGATGTACGATTTTGCCCACGGGCAATCCGACTACTTTGAAGGAATTACACACTCGATCTGTACCCTGGAGTTTGAAGTACACCGTCCCCTTTACGACTGGTTTACCCAATATCTTGCAGAGGGAATCTATAAGCCACGGCAAATCGAATTCGCCCGGCTGAACCTGAACTATACCATCATGAGCAAAAGAAGGCTGCTCGAACTGGTTAAGGAAGGTTACGTCAGGGGATGGGATGATCCGAGAATGCCAACCATTTCAGGACTGAGAAGACGCGGGTATACACCGGAATCCATACGCAATTTCGCCGACCGGGTGGGAGTGGCCAAGAGAGACAATGTAATCGACGTAGCATTGCTTGAACATGCCATTCGAGAGGACCTGAACCTCAGGGCTCCCAGGGTGATGGCCGTCCTGAATCCATTAAAAGTGGTTATAACGAACTACCCGGAAGGCCAGGTCGAGGAACTGGAAACCATTAACAATCCGGAAGATGAGACAATGGGAACCAGGAAGCTTCCTTTTTCAAAGGAACTGTTTATCGAACAGGATGATTTTATGGAAGATCCTCCGAAAAAGTTTTTCCGCCTGGGACCGGGACGTGAAGTCCGGTTGAAAAGTGCCTATATCATCAAATGCGAGGATTATGTGAAAGACGATAAAACAGGAAAGATTCTGGAACTCCATTGCACTTACGATCCCGAAACCAAAAGCGGATCAGGAAGCGACCGGAAGGTGAAAGGAACGTTACACTGGGTGTCCGCACCACATGCCAAAGACGCCGAAGTAAGACTTTACGACCGGCTTTTCGACCACGAAGACCCGGCAGGACAGAAAGACCGTGATTACAAGGAATTTCTCAATCCCGATTCCCTCAACATACTTACCGGCTGTAAGATTGAACCCTCTATCTCCCACCTTAAACCGCTGGATAAATTCCAGTTCCAGCGACAGGGATACTTTTGTGTC
>CP070687.1:1850950-1853393 GCA_020353115.1 Bacteroidales bacterium | reverse complement strand
CCCTTTCTCAATGCAAATTCAATGGATTTCAAAACAACCATACTACTGTTGGGAGCTTCTTTAAGCGGAGCAATTTCCAATGATTGTTTGCTAATCACCATATCAACAATTGCTTCGGCCAGCTTACCCTCATTGCTCTCGAGCTCAGTTATTTCAATACGTAAGATACGGTTATTCTGCACAGTAACATTCACTGTTGCTCTGTGTCCGTTCGAATAACAGTTCCCAACAAATTCACCATCCCTGACATTTGCAAGACGAATTGGAATTATTTTAGATACTTCGTCCTGAAACTGGGGAAGTAATGTTATTTTCCTTCCGGGTTTTATATTGACAAATTCCGGAATATTAACGGCCCTGTATTTAATGCTCAGGTTTTCAAGTAAGACGGGAGGTGTGTCGTTGCCATTTTCATCTATATGAGTAAGATAAAGATCTGTGTAAGGCCCTCTCTTTTTTGATGAAAACACGATCCATTTGCTATTTGGTGACCAGGAATGCCAGGAATTCATATCATCGGTATTGCATGTCATTTCCCTGGGCGTTCCTCCTTCCGCGGGAATAATAAACAATTTACTGTCGGGCATCAAAAGCATAAAACTTTCGGCCTGACAATAAACTATCCATTTTCCATCAGGGGAAAATCTGGGGAAATAATTGCTTTTGTTATTTTCAGATGCTCCTACCAATAGCTCTGCTTTTCCTCCTTTACCATTGTTAAAGGGGATCCTGTAGAGGTCATATTTAAACAACCGTGTTCTGTCAAAAAATGAATGCAATAGATTATAGGCCTTTATAGTGTCGACAATTCCTGAACCGTCATTTCCACTCTCATCATCATGTATTGCTTTTGCTTTGGCAAATACAATGTATTTTCCGTCAGGACTCCAGGTTGCACTACTGTGAACATATTCCCTGTCATCAGCCCCTGGTAAAGCTTTAAATTCCTTAGTCAACGTATCGTAATATACCAGTATTCCCTTTAGCGGAAAGAAAAGCTGTGAATAGGTGAGATTTTCATCTCTTGGAACAAAAACAGACAAATCCTTAACCGTACTAATGATATAACGGCCATCGGGTGAGATCTGGGATAGCATCCCATACGTCCTCTCATTATCTTCTCTTTTATAATCACTCCATGTTATTATCTTTTCAGCTGATAGCTGGGTTTCTTCTTCAAGTGAGGTGATCACATAAGATCCTTTATCATTGGAATAATCAACATCCATTGCAAGCGTTTTTCCATCTGAGGTAAACGAATGACAATTACCACAAACATGAAGATTTTCCATGATTATTGGGCTTTCGGTATTTGAGGATATATCACCTAAACGCCATCGAATGGTCTCATAGTGCGAAATTGCAAATCCAAAAGGCAATGTGACATCCCTGTAAAAAATTGGTGCTCCGACACTATCAGTAGAAGTGGAGAAGGTATTTTGTTTACCGGAAAGAATTACTTTGGGGTTTTGTTCATTGATACCTATGATGCTCATTTTAGCTGGCCGCGCTGTTGATAAGCTTTTTATTTTTTCCCATTCAGAAGATTCCAGCTGCCAGAAATTCTTATCCGTAGTATGAGAAACCGCATCTTTAGTGCCATTCAGTTCTATAATTATAATCCATTTATCAACTTCAGGAGTATTTGCATTCCACCGAATACAGGGTGGAGCAATCTCAGGAGGATAGAGTGTTTCGTTAACAGGATTTACTATCTCTAAACTACCTGGAATAGTATAGCTATTCATCGCAGAAGTATAGTATTCAATGTCGGATAATTTAAGTTTTTGTGTACAGGAATTATATAAAAACAATATTGTTAACAGGGATATTAAAAAATATTTCCCTTTTGAGAATAAATTAATCATTGGGTCGGGAATTCTGAAACGATGAATTTTTTTACTTGCTTCAAAGATATGATCTTTTTACATTAATTAAGGTTTCAAAAGTGTATAATTACCCGGAGCATACGTTTTGGATAGGATAAGACATCCCCTTGCAATCCTTTCCCGTTCATACTACCCCGGCAGGCAGGGGGGATGAATATGCATCAAACATAGTGTGTGCCTTCCGGTCCATGAATCGTTTTACCGGTGAAATATTCGGTGTTCGTTGTTGGGTTACGATGACCTCCGGTCTGGATCCGCCCTGTGAAATAATGCCTCGCATTAGCAGCTTTACCGCTATTTCAAAGGGCCCGTTTCGTCAATAGGTGACGAAGTTCGAAATCTAATGGAATCGCATGGAGAGATCCGGTCCGTGAATCGTTTTCCCGGTAAAGATAGATCGTAGTTGGACCGGTTTTTCGTGGTCATGTTTTCCCAGGGCGATGCCCTGGGCTATTATCTTACGCCCCTTTGGGGCTAAGAATAATTTCAATCCGGACAATAAGGGTACAAAAAAGCCCCAATTGGATGGTTGAGGATAATTTGCAGGATACTTT
>CP070687.1:1845566-1850850 GCA_020353115.1 Bacteroidales bacterium | reverse complement strand
GTATCGGACCTCACAGGGATATACATGCTTACCAGGGTGATCCTTGTTTTATTCTGAATATATCCTGTAAATCAAATCATTTTTCGTAACTTTTCGAATCTTTCATAACTGGTAATGAACTATTCCGGCAGAATTAAGGACCTGAAAAAGAAACTGAGTGACCTTACAGATCCTTCAGAAAGGATTGATATTCTGAACCAACTTGCCTGGCTTTCGCGTTATGAAGATACGAAGGAAGCAAAAAAACTGGCTGAGGAAGCCCTGGACCTTTCCGTGAAAAACAGGTACTCCAGGGGTAAAGCCTATGCCAGCCTTTATAAAGCTGTTGCACAGTATGTACTCTCGTCGGAAACCGCACTGATAAAGGATTTTCTTGATGTTCATGACTATTTTGCCAAACATGAAAAGGAAGCGGGATTTACAGTTTGCCTGAGATTCCTGGCTCTGGTGAATGAAAGTAACGGCAATTACGAAAAGGGAATTGAATATGCAGAGAAAGCGGTTAAGCAGGCGCAACGGAATAATGACAGGGAAGGAGAGGGGGATGCTTTCAGCACTCTGGGGATAATACAGAGCCGGCTTTCCGATTTTAAGCCAGCCCTGGAATCCTGCCATAAAAGTCTCGAGATCCGTAAGGAACTGAACAATACAAAAGCTGCCGCATCATCCCTCAACCTGATTGCCAGGATTCATTCTCTCGGCGATGAATACGATAAGGCAATGGATTTTTATCGGCAAAGCCTGGATCTTAGAACCAGGATCAGGGACAGATCGGGACTGCCATGGACTCACCTCGGTATGGCGAGTCTTCTTGAGAAAACAGGGGATCTTGAAGAAGCCCTGTATCATTACCGGCAGGGATTGATACTGGATAAACCCATCGGGGAGAAACGGTGTGAACTGCAGTGTGTTTTGGGTGAGGGCAGGGTTTATATCCGGCTCGGAGAACTTCAGAAAGGGTATGACTCACTTCAGCGGGCACTGAATATGTCCATGGAAATGGATGCAAAACCACTCATTTCCGAAACCCATCTGGCTCTGGCTGAGTATTATGAAAAATGCGGGAAATACGATGAAGCATTGAAACATTTCAAAAATTATCAGCAACTGGATAAACAGGTATTGAATGCAAAAACCCGGAACCGTCTGAAAGATCTGCAGATAGCGAATGCAATTGAGCAATCGAAGAAGGAAGCGGAGATATATCAGCTGAGAAACGTCGAGCTTAAAGAAGCATACGATGAAATCCAGTCACAACGCGATGAACTGGAATCAGCTCTCGAAAGCCTGAAGCAAACCCAGAAACAATTGATCGAGTCGGAAAAAATGGCTGCTCTCGGAGGAATGGTCGTAGGAATTGCCCATGAGATTAATACACCGGTCGGTATCGGTATAACGGCAGCTTCAACCCTTTCGGAAGAGATCGAACAGGTGGGTGAGCTCTATCGATCCGGACAGATTAGCAAAAAACGTTTCGAGGAGTATCTTAATACGGCAAAAGAGACTGCAGGGCTTATTCTTTCAAATATGAACCGTGCAGCAGGAATCATCCAGAGTTTTAAACAGGTTTCTGCAGACCAGGCCACAGAAGAAAGAAGGAAATTCAAAATCAAAAACTACCTGGAGGACCTGATTAAAAGCCTGACCCCGAAATTGAAAAACAAACCGGTCAGAATCAGCCTTAATATGGATGAAAATATTGAAATGGATAGCTATCCGGGATCCTTCTCACAGGTCTTTACCAATTTGATCCTTAATTCCATTGAACATGGTATCAGGAAGGTGAAGAAGAACCGTCTGCAGATTGAAATATCGGCAGAACGGATGGATAAGTCCGTTATTCTGGACTATCAGGATGACGGTACGGGAATTGCCGGGGAAAACATGCCCAGGATTTTCGATCCCTTTTTCACCACCAACAAGAAGATAGGTACGGGATTGGGCCTTAATATCGTTTACAACCTGGTCACCCGGAAATTGCAGGGAACCATCCATTGCGAAAGCGAACCGGGAAAGGGCGTTCTGTTCAGGATCACTATTCCCGTCATTGCTCAATAGTATCTTATTGATATTCAATATAAAAATTATTCCGGCTTAAACTAATATTTTTGTTTTTCATTTTTTTATTAGTAAATTTTACCATTTTAATGATTCCTGTTAATAAACCTGACCATCATGCCTAAGATTAACGAAGTACTTATACGCACGGTGTTCGACGAAATGGTGAAACATAAGGCTGCTTTATCAAAATACCTGATCGTTGATGATGAAGAGGAGGAAGAAGAGGAAGTCGACTACCGGATACTCGGTGACCAGATTATTAAGAATTTTCCCTGGCCCATTGGTGTTGAACTCCGGCGTCTCTTCTCCGGTTCCATGAGAGAACTCGACCGCCTGCGGCTGGACCAGATTTTCAAAACGATCGAACGGACAATGCAGTTTATCTGTTTTGTCATGCTTTCCCAGCTATGGCAGGATAAAATAAAAGGGAATATTACCATCCCGGATGGCATTTCAAAGGATTTTGAAAGCAGGTTCACCGTCCTGAGTATGGGGAATTTTACCTGGCTGATCCGTTCTATAGGGAATCTTTACCGGGATAGTAAAGTGGAATGGTTTATGCCGGAAATGGGAGAGAATTTTGATAAGAAGTTTTACGGGGCACTGGATTTCTGGGTCCCCGAACGTAATGAGATCGGTCACTATCAGATCAACCTTACTCAGGAAGATATTGAAAAACGTTGCGTGGAGTACGAAGAAAAACTGACCTATATCCTTCAAACCATAGCCTTCCTGGCCAAGTACAAACTGGTTTCCGTACGTGAGATCAAGGTACAGAAACCCAAAAACCGGGAGGCCAGGTTCCATCATATCATCGACCTTCTGAATGCTTCGGACTCTGATTTCGCTGCAAAAGAGATCGATGAGGTCCGGTTTTCCGAAAGCAATGCCGTCCTTCTCATGAAGACCATCAAATCGATTGACGAATACCTGAACCTTTCCCCCCTGATTATTGACACCAATGCCGAGGTGCTCGATACCAAGGAAAAGTTTGGGATCAAGAAGGATATATTCATGTATACCAAGTTCAGGAACGATCAGCTGTTCTACCTGGGAGCGGAGGTAACTGAAAAATGTGACCTTCGCGCATTAAGTAATTACGATCAGCTGGTAACCGAATTCAAGGACCTGTTATCTGCCATTTCTCCTGCTTCTGCCAAAGTTGAGGCATAGTTTTATTTAAGTTAATTTTACTCTAACTATGACCGGTAGCCCCTTCAAATTCCTTGACGCATATTCCCGCGAAGACCGTGAGATTTTTTTCGGTCGTGACCGGGAGATCGAGGAGATGTACCAGAAGGTATTTGAAGGAAAGATCCTCCTCGTGTATGGGATTTCCGGAACGGGCAAAACCTCCCTGATCAATTGCGGACTGGCCAACAAGTTTGAGGAGAGCGACTGGCTTCCGGTTACCGTTCGCAGAGGCAGGAATATCCTGGAGAGTTTGCTTGGAGAATTTCAGAAACATTCCGTTACTCCCCCCTCGTCCCTGACAGAAACGTCAGGGCCACTCCCCCCGGGGGGAGACATGCCGGCACGCATTGTAAAATCTCTACAATCCATCTACCTGGATCATTTTAAGCCGGTTTACCTGATATTTGACCAGTTCGAGGAGCTGTTTATTTTTGGTGACAGGGAGGAACGGGAACAGTTTGCCAGGGTGGTGAAGGCAGTTGTGGATTCGGATGTCCAGTGCCGGTTTATCTTTTCAATCCGGGAGGAGTACCTGGCCGGAGTGACCGAGTTTGAGCTGACCATCAGCGATTTCATGGACAACCGGATGCGGGTGGAGAAGATGACCCGCCAGCATGCGGTGGAGGTGATCGAAGGCCCTTGCAGGGTGCAAGGGATAGCAGTGGAGGAAGGATTTTCTGAAGCACTTCTTGATAAGCTCAACCCGGAATCAAATGAGGTGGAACTAACCTATCTTCAGGTTTTTCTGGATAAGGTTTTCAAAATGGCTTCAGAGAACGTTCAACATCCAACGCCGAACATCCAACTTCCAAACAAAGAAGGAAAGGAACAAAGTAAAATAGCGTTTGTGAAAACTCTTTTGGAGGAGATTGGAGATGTGAGTGATTTGTTGGGGGCATTCCTCGAAGAACAAATTTCGGTTCTTGAGGATCCGGATAATGGATTGGCCATTTTAAAATCATTCGTTTCCATCAAGGGTACGAAGAGGCAGATTACGGAAGAAGAGGTGCTGGAATCCTCACGATCCTATGGGCAGGAAATAGATTCCGACATCCTGAAGGAGCTGATCCAGAATTTTGTGAACCTTCGGATCCTTCGGGATAAGGATGAAAACGGAAGATACGAGCTGCGGCACGATAGCCTGGCTGCTAAGATCTATGAAAAGATCACCCTGGTGGAAAAAGAGATAATGGAGGTTCGGCAATTGATCGAGAATGCATATATCTATTACCAGCAGCGAAAAATTCTTCTATCCCAGGAAGACCTGAAGTATATTGAAACCTATGAGGACCGGCTCTTCCTGACAAAAGAGTTACAGGCCTTTGTTAATGCAAGCAAAGCCGATTACATTGCAAAACGTAAAGCTTTCCAGCGGGTTATCGGGATCTCAACAGTTGGATTTATCCTGATCGTGGTCGCCATCGGGTATTACTATTTCCAGAAATCTCAAGGGAGGAGAACCAAAGATACTGCTATTTCTGCTTCATTACAATTGGAAAGCAGTCCGGAATTGAGTTTGGAAACTGCCTTCGTGGCATATAGGGCAGATTCAACAAGCAACCTGTCGAAGAAAGCAGTTCTGGATGCTTTCTATACATTGTATGAAAAGTGTCCGGAAGCTGGGAAGAAGATGTTTGCTTTTTTACCCTGTTCTGTAAATATTGCCTCTGCAAGGTACTCAAACGATGGCAAGTATATATACGGGTGTTTTGAAAACAACCAGGTTAAGGTATGGGATGATATGGGGCATGAGGTTTATACCACCTCTCCTGATACAATTCCTGTTCTGCATATCCGGTTGTCAGATGATAATAAATATCTGGGGGTGCTTCTTAAGGATCAAAAGGTGCAAATCCATTCGTTGAAGGAAGGATATCTGTTTGAAGTGAACACCACCGCCAATTGGATCAATGACAGATACCTGTTCGATTTCAGCCGGAGGGAAAATTACCTGCTGGCCGTGGTGAATGATAATGCAGTAAACTTGTATGACGGGTCAGGGATTCTTTTCCAGGAACTGGGCAATCAT
>CP070687.1:1833833-1845466 GCA_020353115.1 Bacteroidales bacterium | reverse complement strand
GTTAACCGTTCACCCGGGCTGGATGCAATTTCTCCATAAAGGGATTTCAGTTCAACATCATCGTATTCCACATGGAACTTATTTCGCAGGATATCACTGGTATCGTTCACAAAGAAATGCATATCATCGACAAGAGAGTAAGATGCCCTGATCCTGAATGACGTCTCTGAGCTGATATTCCCAGCAAAGCCTCCGTAAACGATCATATTGTAATCGGTATTCTTAACATTCAACCCTGGAATTATATAGGGATTCTCAGTGGCAACGACCCGGTAATTATTCATTTCCAGTTTGCCGTCAACTCCAATGTAAGCCAGAAGGAGGTTTTCGATCACCCTGAACTGCAGTTCGGCCTGCGGGTAAAAATGCGGTACGGTATTGCCGTCGGTTATATCAAAAGAGAGATTAATCCCGGCTTTCAGCCGCCACTGCTCCTTTCTTTTCATAAACCAGGGAGCCACCTTCAGAAATGCATTGAATGAAGAATCAATCCCTTCGCTTTTATCAATATATTGAGCCAGCAGATCGCCACCGAGGTATTGCCTTCCAATCAGTTTACTGAAACGGCCATCCAGTAAAAACCCATGTTCAACCATCTTGTATTTATCACTGAAATAATCATACCTGAAACCGAGGTCGTACCGGAAACGGGTTGAATCGGAATGTCCTGACTGAACCCTTACCTTTCCTGAAAGCAACAGGAAGCTTTGCTTTATATCTTTCTTAACAAGGGATGTATCCGCAATACTATCATTTTCTGTATCATACCCGTAGTAATAGGCCTGGTCGCTTCTCATTCCCAGTTCTCCTGAAAGAATGGTTTCGCTGAATATTTTCTTACCGTACAAACTGATTTCACTATTGCCATATCCCCCGAAAACCTCCCTGTCATTTTCAAGCAGAACCTTTCCCTGTGAAGACATATGCTTCCCGAAAGCACCGATCGAATAATCTTTTGATCTCAGGCTATTGATATTAACTTCGGCGAACGGTGTCCAGTAACTTCCGAATCCGAGTTTCAGGAGTGAATTATACAGTTTGGGCAAGGGTTCTCCGAGCATCCTTGCCGGACGGATAGGTCTCAGCCGGTATTCCGGGCTAAATGATGTCGGAGCAATGGAGTAATTGTATTCCGGGATAAACTGAACCGTATCATCCAGTACCGGGAGCAGGTTGATTTTGTATGCATCCGATAAAGAGGGTTCGTAAGGTTTTACAACTCTCACTTCCTTCCTAATAGGATCCTGTGAATACACAGGATTAACCATCAGCACAATTCCGGCTGTCAATATCACGAATGTTCGGATCCCTAATGTTTTCATTCTACTCCTTGGTTCAGCTATAATTTCCTTTCGTACAGTATTTTTTTCAGATGCCACATTTCTCCGATTAAAAATCGTTCCCGTGTTAAAGTTTATCGGCCGGTTCTCTGTCCGTACGATTTGTTATACTGTCGCTTTCAACCGGTGGATTAAGGAATTGTTCCAGAGTGTTGATCTCATTCAGTTTTTCGGATGCTTCCTTAATAATCCCGTCATCCCTGTTCTCGTAATAATCTATAACGGCCTGAAGGGTATGTTTGGCCTGGAAGTAATCTTGCTGTGTGACTTTTATATCCGCATCCAGGATAAACATTTTAGCCATCCAGTACGGATGCGGGGTACTCAGATC
Organism: Bacteroidales bacterium; assembly: GCA_020353115.1. Taxonomy (GTDB): domain Bacteria; phylum Bacteroidota; class Bacteroidia; order Bacteroidales; family VadinHA17. The sequence goes on along the minus strand of CP070687.1, from coordinate 1,843,795 downwards.
CAGGAATTCAATAATCTGCTGTTCCGCTTCATCGTACTGTTCCAGCAAATAACAGATTTCTGCCACTCGGTATTTGGATTCCGCTCCTTCAAGGCTTTTTACTTCTGAAGCGATCCTTTTAAAATTGGTACGGGCTTCCTCCAACTGCCCCAGTTCATAGTATGATTTTGCAATTTTAAAGTATGCCTCCCTGGCTTCTTCCTCCGATATTTTATCAGAAATCAGCACTTTACCTGCCGATTCGATGGTGTTATTATAATTATTGCGAAGATAGAAGCACCGCATTAATCCAAGTCTGGCAGTCAGAATATTATCAGGCAATTCAGCAATATTCTCAAGATAGATGTAATCTTCAATTGCATCATTGTATTTCCCGGATCTGAAATTAATATCTGCTGCGGCAGCGAGTGATGGTTCGGTAAAGAGCGAGCGGGGATTTCGTATAACAAAGTTGTAGGATAAAAGTGCCTCTTCTTCGTTTCCCATTTTCAATTCGCATTCGGCTTTGTAGAAATGAGCATTCAGGATAAAACTGCCGTTTTGAAAATCCCTGATATATGAATCCAGGGCTCTCAGCGCCCGTTCGCAGTTGCCTGTCATATATAAATTTTCACCTGCAGCATACCTCAGGGAATCCTGTTCCGAGAGGCTGATCCGGATATCCTCTCCCAGGCCTTTGACATAGGAAAAATAGTCATCCACTTCGTTCAACGCCACATAAACATTTCTCAGACCGGTCAGGGCATTTTTCGCTTCCTCGGTACCCCTGAAACCTTCGATCACTTTCTTAAATCCTTCAATGGCATCTTCATACCGGTTCATATCATAGTAAACCAGGGCCAATTGCACCATAGCTTTAGGGACATAGCTGCTGTTGCTGAAATCGTCTATGATCTTCTGATAATCCCTTATCGCCCTGTCGTCCTCTTCCAGTGTCACATAGGATCTGCCTCTCTCGAACAGGGCATCATCGACGTATGGCGATTCAGGAAGGTTTTCCTGAAGCTGTGTCAGGAGCCTTATCTTTTCCGTGTGCCGGTTAAGTATCCCAAGTGAAAATCCTTTCTGGAACATGGCATAATCAACACCGAAAACATTAAGGTCGATTACTTTCTGGTAATAGGTATTGGCAGCCTGGTAATCTGAAGCGATGAAATAACAATCTCCTATCCTGTTATAGGCATCTGCAAGGATTTTAGACGGATCATTCACGGCCAGGTTCTCGTATTTCCTGAACCAGCCCGAGGCTTCCGGGTAATCCCCGGCCTTGAAGAATACATATCCCATATTGTAGTTCGCACTCTTGTATTCATCCAGTTCAAAAGCTCCCGGTGAAACCAGGAAAACCTGGTAATCTTCCAGAGCCATATCATAATCCTGTAGTCTGTAATATGCTTCACCCCTCCAATACCAGGATCTGGCCTTGATTGTCTGGTCAAATTCGGAATATTGCAGGGACAGGTCGAAATGATCGATAGCCTCTTCAAGCTTAAGGTCACTGAAAAGCTCCAGCCCGCGGTAGAATGCAACCCTTTGATAGGCGAATTTGATCCGGTCGCTTTTCTCCTGTATTTTCGTTAGAGATTCCAGTGCATCCTTGTAGTTCCTTGTATTAAGGTAAGCCTGCATAAGGAATTCATATGCCTCATCGATTCTGTCCGAATAAGGATAGAGATCAATGTATTCGATCAGGGCCCTTATCGCCTCGTTAAACGGGGAATAGGAAAGTTCGTATGTAATTTTGGCGAAATTAAAAAGGGCATCTTCCTTAATTGATTCGTCGAAATCCATCTTCGAGGCCGACGAGAATGCGACTCTCGCCCCGTCTTTGTTTCCCGATTTCAGGTAGCAGTCCGCAAGCAGATAATAGGAATGCTGGCTTAGCAGGTCATTACCCCTTGTTGCCTGTTCAAACCGGGTAGCGGCTTTATCAAACTCTCCTGCCTGGTGATAGGCATAACCAAGCTGATACCTGTCTTCCCGGGTTAATGATCTGGATTCTGCCGCATATTTCTCGAGATGAGGTATGGCCTGTCCGAATTCGGACTTCTGATAATATGCGTCCCCGATAAATTTTTCAATCTCCAATGCCCGCTGAGGGGTTGCCGACTCCAGGAGAGGAGGGGCAACATCGATGATTTCATCATACTTCTTCTGAAGGTAAAGTATCTGTACGATATAGAAGGGGACGATGGGTGAGAAGTTTTCATCATCGGTAAGCCTCCTAAACTCTTTCAGAGCCGTTTCATAATTCTTCTCATCGTAGGCTATATGCGCATAATAATAGATGGCAGGAGCAGTATAGGCACTGTTTATATCCTTGATTTCATAAAATGCCAGACTGGCCCTCTCCAGCTCTCCGGTCATGAAATAACTGTAACCGGATTTGAAATGATATTCGGCCAGCAATTCGTCCGGTAATCTGAGCCGGTCAACCTTTTCAAAACATTGAACGGCACGTCTGTAACTATTCTTCTGAAATTGGAATCTTGCCAGTTCAAACCGTGCAAGATTGGTTTTGGGACTCTCCGGGTGGTTTTCGATGAATTGAGTTATCAGCAACCCGGCATCTTCATTGAAGAGGTTTACGGCACAAAGGGCGTCATGGAATTCAGCATCGGTCTTCAGCTCCGTATCATACCCGTCATAGGAATTAATGGCTTCCCGGAAATGCTTCTGGGCAGCTCCGTATTTCTGTTTTTCAAATAACTCCAGCCCCCTCTTGTAATCCGTATCGATATGTACAAAAGCATTGGGACGCTGGGCTGACAGAGGTACGAACTTTATGAAAAAAATCCATAATATTGTAATAATTACACCCCTGCTGACATTCATAACGGATCAGGTTGAATTTCGCACAAATCTAATTATTAAAACGGTTGGCATTTTCTTTTATTATCCGCTGCAATCAACACAAAAAAGCTCTCCGTTCTGCGCATAAAAGTCTTACTGCCTCTATTTGCAATACAAGTTTAGCAAATTTATACTATGAACGGACAGTGTACCTGTCCTAGTTTTCCACACTCCTGAAAAGTAATAAACAAAATGCCTCTCAGTCCGGTTTTTAACCGGGTTCATTTTATGAAAATTCTTGTAGCCTGCATCCGGTTAACCGATCCGTTGAGACTATACAGGTCGATTCCCTGCCCTTGCCCTGTGAAATACTCCAATGGAGTAAAAGCAATGCTTTTATTTTACAGGGCGGGCAGTCCGTACAACTTCGTGAACCAGTACCTGACGAACAACGAATAACGAATGACAACACGGGCCCGGTGAAATAGCGGCGGCCCCGGGTGGAGTGCTAATGCGAAGCATTATTTCACGGGGCTGGTATCGTTGCCGTACACCGTAAAACGTGCTTTTAAAGTTCAGCCGGTGCGGCCCAGCCGGGGGCACCCAGCCTGTGCGGCTCACTCCTACTCGCTTATCCGCTATTGAAGGGATTTAATGAAAGCGCTCTGCAGAGCGTAAAAGATCAGCCAGCTGGCGGACATTCTCCAAAAGCAGAGTAATTTCCCGGATAAATTCCGCATATCTGAGTGCTCCATTTCATAACCTGCAACTTCAGTTAATTAACATCATGGTGTTAATTTCTATTTCTGAAATATGGGATTCTGAGGGGGAAAAATTGTATTTTTGAGTCTACGAATTCGTTATTTATATTTTATACGGGAAAAGATACGGAGGAGAACCGTTATAATCCCGGTCATAGTACATTTTCCATGACACTCGATACCATTATAGAATTCCAGGATTGCACTATCATCCAGAAGGATACGCTGATATTATCGGATGTCAGCTTTACCGTTTCCCGCGGGGAGTTTGTTTACCTTATCGGGAAGGTCGGCAGCGGGAAAACAAGTGTAATAAAGACCATCAATGCCCAGATCCCCCTGGAGAAAGGGAAAGCAACCGTTGCGGGATTTAATCTCCGGGATATCAGGAAGAAACAGATCCCTCACCTGCGCCGGAAGCTCGGTATCGTATTCCAGGATTTCCAGTTGCTGACCGACCGGTCCGTCCAGGAGAACCTTGAGTTCGTATTACTGTCAACCGGCTGGAAGCTGAAAAAAGCGATCGATGAAAGGATTGGTGAAGTCCTGGAACGGGTAGGACTCGGGTACAAAGGGTATAAAATGCCACACCAGCTGTCCGGCGGTGAACAACAGCGGGTTGTCATTGCAAGGGCTTTATTGAATGAACCGGAAATCATCCTGGCCGACGAACCGACAGGAAACCTCGATCCGGAGACCTCGGAGGAGATCATTCAGATTCTCAGGTCCATCAGCCGGAACGGCCGTGCCGTTGTCATGGCTACTCACAACTATACCCTTCTGAAAAAGTTTACCGCCCGCACATTGAAATGCGATGATGGCAAAATAACCGAAGTGGATCATGGAGCGGAGATCGATTTTGCGGCGCTCAGCGATTAACTAAAGCCTAAATTCTTATTTCTTTAGCCATTTTACAGGCCGGGGAAGGTTATTGATCTTTATACCGGGGTAGGTTGTTTCGGCAGATCCGAATCCTTTGTAGAATCTTGCGAGGTTTTCATTATTGGATCCCATGAAATCAAGGATATTGTCTTCCCCTGCATGATCCCGGATAAAACGGTCCACAAGCAGGAACATTGCTCCTGTATCACGGCTTTCCCGGTTAGCTGCCGAAAACAGAAAAACAAAACGCCGGTTGGAAAAAATAAAGCATGCCCCTGCACATAATCCGCCTTTCTCTCCATATACTGTGTATATCCTGGCTATCCCGCGGTCTATACCTTCCTGCATCACCGAAAGCAATTTTCCATAGTGGCACGCCCTGATCCGAGGCAACGTTCTTCCCATGTTATTCCTGAACAGGTCAATTAATTCGCCCGGTTTACCTTCCCCTGCAACGGTTAAACTATGGCTTCCCGCTTTTTTGATATTCCTCCGGGTATTTTCCGAAAAATTTCTGTTGATGGTATCGTATCCCCTCTTCAGATCCAGTTCACAGGTCCTGTTTATGAATAGCTCATACCTGTCGGATTGAAAAAAATTCGAACTGTTAAGCGAAATATCAATATACCTGAAACGGGAAGGAATGGCTGTCAGAAATCCCTGGACTTTGTCCGGAGTAATCTCACCTGAAGAAAAGAGTCCCAGTTGTTGTGTGAAAAATGGCTGGTACAGGTAACAGATACCGAATTTCCTGTTCCAGGTCAGGGGAAAGACCGATTTATAATCATCCTCCACCAAACCTTCCCATCTACTGCTCATCCGGTCAAGGAACCAGGAATAGGCATAGATTTTCCCATGACGGGAACGTTCGATGCACCGGTCCCATTTTTGCTTATCTATTTCAGGGTATGTGATATGTTTGATCATGTGTAGTTCAATAGTAATTCTCCAAAGCCCCGCAGGGATCCCAATGGAAGAGTCCATCGGACATTTGTAATTCAATCGCAGTTCAGTGGTAATAAATGCTTTAGTCCGGGTCTTTTAGTTTTTACTTTTCCCCTGCATACGCCTTTGACGGAATTCCTTTGCCCGTCGTATCCTACGGCCGGAGACCTTCTGCCATCATCCTCATACCTGCATATCACCTGCTATTTTAGACGTATTGCACACTAACCACCGAACAGTCATCAGTATACTCTTCCCTCACCGGTCACTCATCACTCGTCATACAAAATGCTCCGTGACTTTATGTCACATCGTCACTCCATCTATTCGTCACCTTACCATCACCTTAGCTCAAAAACCCTCCGTATCTCCCGTATTCGTCATTTCGGGGAAGAAGGCGAACAATCCAATAAATCACTACCCCTGACCGGAAGCCATTTTTAACATTTCTTCATATACGGCTCTCCATCCTTCCCATTGGCCCCATTCGCTCAGTGAAGAGTTATGCCAGAGGCTGATGAATGTTCCTTTGACGGCTTTAACTTCATTCATAACGAGAGAGATCCTCTCCAAGCCCTCTTTCGGTTCCATCCGCAAATAATCATTGAGTGTCCCATCCATTACATGGAAAGGAAAGATTTTCAGGTTTGTCTTTTCTTCCTTCAGAAGGTCATAGAAATAGAAAGGAGTTGCGATTCCCGCCCTGAATCCTGTTTCAGCAGGGAAGCCCATGGAATAATCCTCCCGTATTCCAAGCCGGATCAGGTTCCTGTAGGTATGAGGAATTTCCAGTTTCAGATAGTGCTGCCTGCTTCGTATAACAGGCTTTCCAACCTCCTCCTGCAACGCATTTTTTTCCTCTTTCAATATTTCCGGATCGATATTTGAACGATACGACGGATGTATCCCGATATCATAACGATCCGAGATCTCTCTTACCAGTCTTTTGTATGCTTTTTTTCTTATGGAAAGGTTTTTATCATATTTGCCATACTTTCCGACAAGGAAGAAAAAAACAGGTTTGGTGCGATACCGTTCATGCCATTCCCGAAGCAGGTCAAATGTCTGGTAGGGATCTTTTTTTCGTCCGAAAAGCACACTAAGCCGATACCGTGTTTCGCCTTTTATCTTTCTATTCCCGGATTTGAATATTCCCCCGACGGTTCTTGCAAATCCTTTATACCTGAAGGCATACTGTTCGTCAATATCAAGGGTGGTAATTGACCTGAAAATTCTTTTTCCTTTTTTAATTGCCGGGAATTTTTCCTTAAGACATTTTTCCAGTTCCAGTGCCCACATGTCTACCACGGGATTGTTATGAAAATCATTACGATAGGAAAGGCTTTGATAGGTGTCAAATCTTCCATGGAAATCGAGCTCCGGATTAAGATATTCTTCATAACGTGAAACCATGAAGAAGGAAGCGGCAAACAGATCAAAAGGGAGGTCAGAATCCGGATCGGCTAAATAGAATACTTTCATATTTTTCCAGGAAGGAACATAAAGATCCTGTTCTCTGATATCCTGCTCGAATAACAGTCCGGCAGGTTTTATCCGCAGGGAACTTTCAAGGAAAAGTTCAGAGTAATTGATCTTTGGCTGACTGACTGATACAAAATGATCCTTATCTGTAGTCAACTCAAGTTTCATGCCGAGAATTTCTTCAATAATCAACTCAAAGATATATTGAAGCCGGGGCGTTATTTCCCTCGTAAATACAAGCAATTGAATCGCTATTAGGATTAATTCATATACCATCAAATTTAATAATTTTTGTGAGATACGGAATGAACACCATGGTCATGAAATCTGAAAATCCAAAAATTTTAACAGACTGTAAATTCCTGCTATATTTGACAGAACGAATCCAAAGAGATACGGGATGCCAGTTTTATACATCTCAACGAACGGAACGGGTGAAGCAATACCTTTCAGAAAAGCCTTAATGCAGGGTATGGCTCCCGATAAAGGATTATATATGCCGACGGAGTATCCGTTATTCAACAGGAATATGATCCGTGAATTCCACAAAATGACCTATCCCGAGATAGCTTGTTCCGTTATCCACCCATTCCTGTCAGAGGAGTTATCAGAGCAGGAATGCCTTGATCTTGCGAATAAGGCATATACATTTGACCTTCCTCTTGAGCCGGTTGATGGAAACAGGTATCTTTTGCGGCTTGACCGGGGTCCCACCTGTTCATTCAAAGATTTCGGGGCAAGAATGATGGCATTACTGGTACAATATTTCATGAAGGATAATCCGTACCCGGTAACGATCCTTACGGCCACCTCAGGGGATACCGGAAGCGCTATTGCCAGTGCATTTTATGAAATGGAAAATATCCGGGTTGTCATCCTGTTCCCGGAAAAAGAGATAAGTACCCGGCAAAGAAAACAGATGACCACCCTGGGAAAAAATATCGAGGCGATAGCAGTTGACGGGAAATTTGACGATTGCCAGCAAATGGTAAAAAAAGCATTTGCCGATCCTGATTTACATCCTCTGAATCTTACCTCCGCAAATTCAATAAATGTCGGCAGGCTGATCCCGCAAAGCGTATATTATTTTTATGCCTGCACCAGGATCGATCCTGCTGCAGAAGAGAGGGTTCTGATCTCAGTTCCTTCCGGCAATTTTGGCAATGCCAGTGGTTGTCTATTGGCAAAAAAAATGGGATTACCGGTACAAAAAATGATCTTCGCCACCAATTCCAATGATACATTCCCAAAATTCCTGTATACCGGCATCTACCGCAAAATTGAACCGTCTATTCCATGTATCTCCAGTGCGATGAACGTGGGTCATCCCAGCAATCTTGCCAGAATAGTGAATTTGTACGGAGGCAAAATGGATGAGACAGGGCTTATCACGGTAATTCCTGATATGAAATCCATGTGCCGTGATATTTTCTCTATGGCTGTTTCGGAAGAGCAGACAAGAAATACAATATCACATGCATTCAGGGAATACGGGATCATGCTTGAACCGCACGGTGCCATAGGATGGGCCGGATTAGACCGTTTCCTGGAAGAGGAACGCCCCTCTATGGGAGCGGACAGTATATCAATCTCACTGGAAACTGCTCATCCTGCAAAGTTCCCGGAGGAGATAACGGATATTTTACAGATTGATCCGGATCCTCCAACATCCATTAAAGCCCTGGATGATAAACAGGAAAAAATTGAACGAATAGACAAACGGTATCAACCATTAAAAGAGCACCTGCTGGGATGCTGCTAAGATATTGATAATGAAATACATAATTCTGATTCCCGATGGAATGGCAGATTGGGCAATGCCGGTACTGGGTGGCAGGACACCGCTGATGGCAGCGAATACGCCCAACCTGGATGAGCTCTGCCGCCTGTCATCATGCGGACGGTTGGTTACCATCCCCGATGGTATGGCTCCGGGAAGTGAAACGGCAAATTTATCAATCCTGGGATACCATCCCGGAGAAGTAGGCAGGGGCCGGGGGGTGCTGGAAGCGGCAAGCATGGGACTGAAACTGCTGGATACCGATCTTGTCCTGCGGTGTAACCTGATATGTATTGATCACAATGGCAAACTGAAAAACCATTCGGCAGGACATATCTCAACACGTGAGGCAATTGAGATAATTAAAATGCTTAACCGTGAGACCGGTGAAGGCCGGAGCAGGATATATCCCGGTGTCAGTTACCGTCATATTTTCATTCTGGAAAACGGATCGGCTCAAATACAATGTACACCGCCACATGACGTTCCCGGGAAAGATTTCCGGGACATCCTTATAAAACCCCTGAGTACGAGCGGTGAAAAAACAACCGCGTATCTAAATGGACTGATCCTGGAATCCCAGCGGATCCTTCCCGGACTGAGGACGAATAAGGACAGGATAAAAAAAGGAAAGGACCCGGCAAACTCAATATGGTTATGGTCACCCGGCCAGAAACCGGCCATGAAGCCTTTTTATGAAAAATATAATCTTACCGGGGCAGTAATATCAGCCGTCGATCTGGTAAAAGGAATCGGTATTTATGCGGGTTTCGAGGTGATACCGGTCAGCGGAGCAACCGGGTTATATGACACCGACTATGAAGGTAAGGCGGATGCTGCCATTCGGGCGCTTGAAACACATGACCTTGTATACCTGCATATTGAAGCTCCCGATGAAGCAGGACATGAAGGTGATCCTTCCCTGAAAATCCGAACCATAGAGGATATCGACCGGAAAGTTACACGACGCTTCGTCGATCTGGTGAAAACCCGCGACGATATATCAATTGCCATCCTGCCGGATCATCCTACCCCATGTGAAATAAGGACACATACGAACGAGCCGGTTCCCTTTTTGATTTATCATCCGTTCAGGACACCCGATAAAGTTACCGTATTTAACGAACAGAGTGTTACTGAAGGTAAATACGGGTTGCTGAAAGGCGAGGAATTCATCCTGATTCTCATACAGGATCCAACAGAAGGTTAACCGTTTTTTATCGTACAAACCCGGTAAAAGGGAAATCCAATCAGTTCACGGTGTCATATAATATCTTACCATTTCACAAACAACTTACCCTGGTGAGCAAAAAAGCAAT
>CP070687.1:1826949-1833733 GCA_020353115.1 Bacteroidales bacterium | reverse complement strand
CCGAAGATCCCTCCCTTTTTTGTCATTCGGACCGATGACAAAAGATCCCTTGTCACCATCGAATGCTGCAGGTTCCCCGGCCTCTTTATCATCATTGATTGCAATATTTTCCCCTTTCCTGAATGATACATGGTATTCCCAGGTCCCTTCCAGATCCGGCACAAACCGTACCTGCCATTTATTACCCCGGGAGGCACCGGAATGAGCTGCATTGCCATCTGCCGAATAAAATCCCGGTACAAGATATTCTCTGTTTTCATGCTTAAATAACACGTTAAGTCTGAAATCGAGAAATGGATTAGGTGTATCTTGTTCATGAACCACCGGCCCGGTAAAAGTTAATGTCAGTTTGTGCCACTTTTTCAATTCACCGGATACAATAGTCTGATCATCCTCTCCCTGACATGAATGAATAATCATTATTAATGAGAGGATTACCAGACATGAAAGTGTGTTTCTCATAATTTTCAATCCCGTAAATTTCTTTTATTGAGGTATGTTGTACGATTTCCTATTGTCAATCCAGGCAAAAACGAGCACCATGTAAAGATTCCGGGGAGTACCTGTGGTGCGGTTTGAGTTATTCGTTTGTCGTACTTCAATATTTATCGTATAGATACCATCAGCCATAATAAAAAGATTACCAGACCAACGAGTACCCAGCTGCCCCCAAAACCGACATAATCCATTTTTGTTGGTTTCATAAGTTCCCATTGTGAGCCCGGAAACAATTTTCTACGTTCAAAGAGACCCTGATTTTCCAATGATTTTTTCAGAGCCTTTACCTCTTCCTCCGGGGTAGGCTGGACCGGTGTACGCATTTTAGCAAAGAAAGTATCCAATGTTTTCTCATCCGCCGGTTTTGTAACCATGGATATCAACACCAGCAAAAGTATAGGGAACAAAGCATCAAAAAAGAACCGGGCAGCAACAAGCTGAGCTTTCGAAAAACGGGTAAAGTCTATTCCGAACCAGCTAAGGATCCATACCTCAGCCTGGAAACGTCCGACACCTATCTTTGGAGAATCCGGGGTGGAAGGATCAATCCGTGCAACCTGTTCAAAAAAGACACCGGTTGGTTGAATCGTATGCTGTTTTTCAATCTCCTGCCCAACATAAACGGCGAGGCCTGATGCAACATCTTCATTCAGTGCTTCCGTGGTAATGGAAACGGTTTTCGGAACCGTTTCAAGCAGGAATGATTCGTTGTATTTTACCGAATTGAGTGCCTGGAACAGGTTTGGTATAATAGCATAGATTATGGTACAGACAATAACCTGAATGATAACGGCCCATCGGGTAAGTCTCCGCCAGATAAATCCCAGCCATATAGCGGCGCCAAAAACGGCCGGTACGGAAATGATATACTTATATAGCTCGAGGAGGTTATTAATAAAAAGGGCCACAGCTATTCCACCAAAAAGCGTAAAAACAACAACGATCCGTCCAATGAGCAGGTAATGGTTTTCTGATCTGGGTTGTGTGAACGGTTTATATAAATTTTTTATAAAGAGCGCCGAATAGGATACGGAGCTGGCATCCAGGGTTGACATATTGGCTGCCAGGATTCCAATCAGCATCAATCCTACAGCGCCCGGTATCAACAGCTCTTTTGTCATAAACCCCCAGATCAGGTCCGGATCATGCAATCGGCCGGCAAACAAGCCGATAGCCAGTAACCCCGCCAGAGCCCAGAAGATCATGATTATCCTCTTGGTAAACATCCCCCCGATCATTCCTATTCTTGCCGCCATTTCATCGGTGGCCGATCCGGCTGTCTGCATTCCCGAGGCCACTGCGATGATCGATACCAAATTGGCAAGTACCATAGCCAATATGGTATACCATGCATATTCACTCATGGTAGCCGATCCGAAAAGTTCAAACATGAAATCCGGTACGGTAGCATGCAATTCGCTGAATCCTCCGATTTTCACCAATCCTACCGGTATCAGGATTGCAGAAAATATGATAATAAGGATCCCCTGGATTCCATCTGTTATTGCAGCTGCCCGGAATCCCCCCAGGATGGTATATATTCCGACAATCAGGGCATAAATAAAATAAAACCACAAAGGATCCGTATAAGAGATGAAGGAGTTGAGTTCGCCAAGCTTGTTCTTCTCGTTCAGTTCATCATACCTGGCCAGTTCTGCCGGTGTCAGTGCTGCATCGAGTTCTGACTTTAACTCCTGGTATTCCTGGAACTGTAAAATACTCTCCTGCTCCTCTGCGGTGCAAAGTTCAAAAGGTTTCGGAGTCATTGCCATCATTGTTTTTGCCGCTACCATATAGCCAACTCCTCCTCCAAGCAATGAAAGAAGGAGGAAAAAAACAGCATAGGCAGCACCGAGGAATTTACTCCTGAACCGTTCAGTAAAGAAATCCCCGATTGTAGTAAGCCTGACACGTCTGAAGAAGAAGGTGGTAAACCAGTAAAAAGGAGTCAGAAACAGTACCAGAAACTGGATCCACATTCCACCTATGCCCTGGCGATATATTTCCCTGGAAACCGCAACCGCCTGATCCGCATTGGTAGAACAGCCGAAATTCAGAAAAAATTGATAGAATCTCCCGAGTTTGCGGCCTGCCAGGAAAAAATCCTCTGTGTTCCGGGTTCTTTTTGCTGCTCTCTGACCCAGCCAGAGAATTACCGCGATAAAAAGAACGATCAACAAGAGGTCAATAATATGTAATCCCCAGATATTCAAAATGAGATTTTCGAATCAGGTGTTTTTCCGATCGCTTCCATACAAAGTCCGGTCTGGTGATAATCGAGCTTCCATAAAGATCCTTTGTCCGTGTTCAGGGGATTCCCCTCAGGATTAAGCGTCGAATACCATCCTCCTTTATCCATGTCCAGGAAATGATTCTTCACAAAGGTGAGCAGGCCTGAAAAATAGTGTTCCAGATCGTTCCTGTTATAATCAATCATATAGTGCATTATGGTACGCAATGCTTCAGATTGCTCCCACCATGATATTTCATCCCGGATTACGTTCCCGTTTGTATCAATCCATGTCCGGACAAAATTCATTTGTGAATCATAACCATATTTGAGCCCGGCATTTAACAGGATGTCGGCGATCTCAAGATCAGATTCCGGCAATCCTAAGCTCACTCCCCGTGACAGAAGAAAAGCCCATTCAAAGAGATGACCTGCCGATACGTATCCGCCCTGACTGGTCTTTATCCGTCTCCATTCCCTGGTATAGATTTCCGGGAGGAGTCCTTTTGCTGTTATCCGCCCTGAATTGAAGAGAAACTCAGTTACGGATCGCAATTCATTCTTAATAGTTCGTTTTTGTATGATGTTTTCGACCGTTTCATACAATATCAGGAGGGCTTCATACAAATGCATCATGGGATTCTGCGAGCGGTACAAATCTTCATCCTTCCAATCCCTGCTCATTTTCCAAACCAGTCCGCCATGAGGATCTCGAAAACTACGGTTAAGAATTTCCAATGCTTCCAGTGCTTTTTCCAGGAATACCCGTTGCCTTGTTGCCCTGTATGCATGGGCTAATCCCAGGATTAAAAAAGCGTGTCCGTAAGCATCTTTTGTAAAGTCCCGGATTTCCCCTTTATCATTACATGACCAGGCAAAACCACCTTCCCGGTTATCCGTAAAATGCTCCAGGATGAAATATGCTCCCGATAATATGATATTCTTCAATTCCGGATCTCCATGAATACGATAACCATTTGAGAACAGGTATAACAGCCTTGACTGGCTGACCAGGGTTGCTACAGGATCACCTATACGATTCCAGTTCCTGTCATAACCCGGATGGAAAAATCCGTCAGGGGAAGCGGAAGCATTTTTCCAGTTAGCCAGAATATCCTTCACAAAGTGTTCCCGGAACCATCTGAAGGGTATCGGGGAAGAATCGGACATAAAAGCAAAATTAAAGTTACCCTGATCCGTACCGGAGGTACTCTCCAAAGCTTCGCCCTCTCAGTCACATAAATTGGCTGGGAAAAAGGTGTCAGGAAAAATTGTTATCAAACCAGGGATCAATGCATCAATAAATCTACTAAATTTATTTCTTTGCTGAAACGTGTTATATAAAATGACCTGCCACAGAGGTTCATAAGGGCAAAAATAAATTTCCAATAATCCGTTTCATCCATTACCTTTAACAAAATAATTAGCCAATCTGCTATGAATGAAATTATTGATAAGCTCAAATCCTTCAGGATCGTACCCATCATCACACTGGAAGATCCAGGCGATATTGTTCCGCTTGGAGAAGCGTTGATCAGCGGCGGGCTTCCCATAGCTGAAATTACCTTCAGAACGGGAGCCGCAGTGGATGCATTGAAACTTGCATCCCGTAAATTCCCTGACTTTTTTTTGGGTGCGGGAACCATTTTATCTGCGGAGCAAGTAGACATTGCCTTCTCATCCGGAGCAAGGTTTATGGTCACCCCCGGATTCAATCCCCGGGTAGTGGATCATTGTATAAAAAAGAAAATAACCATTATACCGGGGCTGAATACCCCAACCCAGATTGAACAGGCCCTGGAAAGGGGAATTGAATATGTTAAGTTTTTCCCGGCTGAGGCATCGGGCGGAATTCCCTTTATCAATGCCGTTGCGGCCCCGTATGGAAGAGTACGATTCATGGCTACCGGTGGGATAAATGCAGGAAACCTTAAAAACTATCTCTCGAATAAATATATTTTTGCCTGTGGTGGCAGCTGGATGGTCAGGAAAGAACTGATCGAATCGGGTAATTTTGCCAAGATTACGCGACTGGTAAAAGAATCTCTGGAAATTATCCGTATGATATGAGATATCTCTTCCAATAATGCAGGAATCAGGTCCTCCAGCTGAAAACAGGAAGAATTGGTAATTTAATGATCCAGAAATTCAAATCAATCTCTTATCTTTAGTTTTATTTTCCCGTCGGTACCAGATCGGCTGTGGATAGTTCAGATCGAATCCCGGGAATATCTTCAATGGCGGTATTTATGAAATCAGTAAGAATTCTTGTTGTAATCCTCTGTATTTTCCACTTTTTTACTACTCTTCGTGCCGAAAATCCGGAACCGTTTGAACCTGTCAAGACTACTATTCCTCCTGAAATTGATGGTCGGCTGGATGAACCTGTATGGCAGGAAACAATTCAGCTGACCGGATTTAAAACATTTACACCGGATTTCGGCCTGCCTATGCAGGAGCGGACCATTGCCTATGTTACCTATGATGAGGAGAATCTGTATTTTGCTTTCCGCTGCTTCGATACCGAACCGGATAGAATCAAAACTTCCGTTGCACAGCGGGATAGAATAGGTGCCGACGATTGGGTTTGTATCAATCTGGATTCTTTCAACGACCAGCAGGGACTATACGCATTTTACATCAACCCTTCAGGTATCCAAATGGATAGCCGGTTTGCCGGCGGACAGGAAGATCCGGATGCGGACTTTGTCTGGTACAGCAAGGGAGTCCTGCTTGATGACGGTTATACCATAGAGGTCAGGATTCCTTTCAAGAGCATTCGCTATTCCAACAAAGACAAGGTGGAAATGGGGGTAATATTTGAAAGAAGAATAAGCCGGATTTCGACACAGGGGACCTTCCCTCCCCTGGATCCCGATAAAGGATTTTTTTTCCTGACCCAGATGCAACCCTTCTACCTGTATGGGATAAAGCACTACAGATTGTTCGAGATCCTTCCGGCAGTTACACACAGCAGACGAAGCAACCATGAGGAAGGGAAACTGGTTACAACCGATAAGGATTTTGATTTCAGCCTTACCTCAAAACTCGGTATTACTCCGGAACTGATCCTTGATGCAACCTATAATCCGGATTTCAGCCAGGTAGAAGCCGATGCGGGCCAAATCGATGAGAATCTCAGATATGCGCTTTTCTATCCGGAAAAAAGATCCTTCTTCCTTGATGGCCGTGAACATCTGAACTTCGCCGGTACATCGGAAGGCGATCCCCTGGTTGCCATCATTCATACAAGACAAATCGTTGATCCTCTCACCGGCATCAAACTCTCCGGTAAACTGAGTAAAAAAAACAGGATATCAGCCATTTATGCCCTGGATGAACTACCTGAAGACACAACCGAAACCGGTAATCCGTATGCCCACTTTTCCATTTTTAGATACAAACGCTCGCTCCGGGAAGATAGCTATATCGGTGCAATTTATACCGGGAGAGACCTGAGTAAAAGCTATAACCGCGTATTCGGGATCGATGGAATGATAAGGATCACCAAATCAAGCGTAATCGGATTCCACGATTTCCTTTCAACCACAAAAAAAAGTTTGGTTCCTTCGGTGGAAACCGGAAATGCATTTGGAATTGACTACCTCTATAATACAAGGAACCTGGATATAAGTGGCGGTATCCAGGACCTTTCAAACGATTTTGAAACGGAAATCGGATATATGACAAGGAGAGGATTAACCAGAGCCAGATTTTTTGTAAGACCCAAATTCTATCCGAAAACCGAATCCATCCGGCGTATCTTCCTTATGCTTGAAAGTTCGGTGATCAAAGATAAACCAAGCGGATATTATGAAACCGATAATACCCTGATGACCAGTATACAACTTAAAAGAACCACCGTCATTACCCTTGGTGGAGGGTACTCAAATGAGATTTTCCTTTCTGAAAGATTCATTACCAGCGGTGGATTCGGTATCATAAGGAGCCAGATTACCAAACAATTCTATATTTATGGATTGTACAGACGCGGATTCCTGATCCGGTATGTTTCCGATCCATATTCCGGATACGGTAACAATGCCAGAGCGACTG
>CP070687.1:1824546-1826849 GCA_020353115.1 Bacteroidales bacterium | reverse complement strand
CCGTATACACATGGAAAAGGTCGGAATAGGTCTCTGCTTTCGGATCAGTGATCATTTTGAAATCATCATATTTTCCGGCAGATACAAACGGCTGGCCCCAATATTGGATGGTCAGGTTAGGTGTTATGCTGTAGTTCAGTCGCAGGGATAGTACCAGGGTTTTCTGGTCGATTGAACCGAAAATATATCTCGCGTCACCTCCGTATTCACGCACTGTTATATATTGAAGATCTCTTTCACTCAGAGTCAGGGATGGGAAAAGCGAAAGATTTAGTGCATTACTGGGTTTGAATGATATCTGCAGGGCATATCTCTGGTTTCGGCTGCTTCCCTGATATCCCCAGTTATGATTTGTCATTAATCCTCCAGATAATTTTTTCCTGTTATCTGTTCTCAGATTGGCAAAGACACTGATGTTTCCAGGCATGATTACGGATGGTCCGCCCCTTAGTATTGAATTCGACAGTCGTCTGCCGGTAGGATTTATTCCCCCGCCGAAATTCCAGTAGTTTTTAAATTGGGTATGAAAGTTAATATTACCGCCGGTAACATTTCTATGCCAGCCGAAATCCCAGGCATTCCATTGATTCAGGTTGATATTGAGATTCCTGAATATGCTGAATGGTTCCCAGATCCTGTAGCCGATCCAGAGAACCTGCAGGATCTCATCCGTCGACTGGAAAAATCCGAGGTCATTCACCTCAAGTCCCGGTGATTTCCATGAAAGGAATGTGGCAAACCGGACGTGTCCTGATCCGATTTTGCCTATTGAAATGACACCACCGCTTCCCGAAAGGGATGTTCTTGATGAGTCGAGTTCCATGTAGTTTGCATCGGGACGTTGAAAATACCTGGCAGAAGACCGCTGGGTCCTGATGATGGCTTCTTCTGAGCCCCGAACGTGACTGAAGTAGGTTTTAAATGAAACATTGTATGTCCGGTCTTTCCAGTCATGACTGAAATTCAGGCCGCCCGTATATGCATCACTGTGAAGGAATTCAAGGTTTGGGTTATCGATCTTCCGGTTGATGGAAGTGAACATTCCGCCCACAACCGTCTGGCCTTCCCGGAAATCCTTCTGGATACTTCCCACCAGGTAGTTGGTTAGGGGTTCAACGGTCTCAAAGCTCCTGGCCCCTTCATTATCGATTTCAGCCTTCTCTTCCGCAGTGACACTCTCCAGGAATCCTATGGACCATCCGTTTTTTGTTTTACCTGTAAGTTTCGCTGCTCCAAGGATAGAGGTGTTATCAGGGTAATCGATATATGCATTCCCGTCAACATCGGGGTGATATTGTGGCCTTCTGCCGATGCGGCGGGTATAAAAAAGGTTTTCGGATGCCAGGTCACCGTCTCCGAACATTAGCGGAAGGCTCAGGATACTTCGTCCCTCGATGAAGAAAGGCCTTTTTTCTTCAAAAAAGGTTTCATATGCTGTAAGATTAACCTGTGACGGATCTGCCTCCACCTGGCCGAAATCGGGATTGACTGTAAAATCCAGGGTGAGGTTATTGGTGACACCGATTTTACCATCCACACCACCTGATAATTTGCTTCGTTTCCCGGTTTCAAAGGGATTTGATTCAACCTTTTTGAAACGTTCCAGGCTTCCAACGACATAGGGGGCGATTTCAACCTGCCGCCTGGGCCGGATATTGGAAATCCCATGCAATTCGCCGAAATTATGAACCCATCCGGATGCATCTTTGGGTATATGCTGCCAGAGTGACATCTCTTCTTTCCTGAATAGCATCCGTGCCAGTTGAAGCCCCCAGACCTGATTGTTACTGTTTCCGAACCTCAGCTGGCTCAACGGTATTTTCATCTCTGCCGTCCATCCCTGTTCATCAATATTGCTGTTTACCCACCAGATGGGATCCCAGGTCCAATCCTCACTCTCCCCGTCGCTCGTGAAAACTCCGTCCATTTTTACTCCCGCAGCATTCACGATAAAGGTGAAAGCCGTCCGTCGATCAAAATAACTGTCGAACTGAACGGCAACAAAATCCCCGTCAATGTCATCCCTCCTGGATCTGCGTTTGCTGATACTGTCCGGGCTGGTATCAAATGCCCTGAAAGCGATATAGATGTTATCATTATCATACAGTATCATACAGGATGACTGTTGCGAGGGTTCAATCCCTTCATAAGGATCATGCTGTATGAAATCACCGAACCACTTACCCTCCTGCCAGGCTGGTTCATTCAAAAGGCCATCAATTATCAGGTCTCCCGTTTCAAGCCGGGTTGCTTCAAATTTCCTCTTTTCCAAATCGTTTCCGGATCCGGCATACCCATACATG
>CP070687.1:1821850-1824446 GCA_020353115.1 Bacteroidales bacterium | reverse complement strand
GGGAATCTTTTTAGTCTTTTAAGTGAAATGACCGAAAAAGCTCATGCTAATCCAGGGCATTATCAATTCGATAAGGTTTATTAAAAGGCACAGGACATTTGCAGCAATCAACATTACAGGATTGACGATTGGGATCTTCAGCTGCTTGCTGATCATTCTTTATATCCACTCCGAGCTGACATTCGACAAGTTTCACACCAAGGGAGAAAACATCTATCGGGTGGTCATGCACCAACCCGGAAACCAGGTCGTGGGAAGCAGCTCGGAATGGTGGGTGGTATCACCTGCCATCCTGAAACCTACCTGGGAAAATGAGTTGCCGGAAGTTGATCTTGTTACACGGACAATCTCCAGAAAATGGACCTTCAAACTCCAAGATCGGTACATGAACGAAGAAATCCTTGTCGTTGATCCGGAATTCTTTGAAATTTTTTCATTTCCCCTGAAATCAGGAGACCAAAGCAGGGTCTTACAGGATCCTTATTCCATCATTCTCTCACAGGAGATGGCCCTTAAATACTTTGGTGAAGATGATCCAATGGGCAGGCAGATGATCCTGAATGAAGGGAAGCAATTGACGATAACGGGGATCCTTGAAGATGTTCCGGGTAATTCACACCTGCAGTTCGATATTCTTGCCTCTTTCAAGACTCTGGAGTCAATACTCGGACGAAGCCTCTTGAGTGAAAACTGGCTCAATAATTCCTACAGGACATATTTGACCTTGCATGAGAATGCCGACCTGGAGTTTCTGGATGCCAAATTAAGAAAATATGATATTGAGGGATTTAACGAGAGTACCTGGACATTTCACCTGCAACCCCTTTATGATATACATTTCAACCGTCAAATCCGGGGGGCCGGGGATAAGGGCACTTTATTCATCTTTCTCACTGCGGGTGTTTTTATCCTGTTCATCGCATGTTTTAACTATCTGAATCTTTACATCGCGCACCACCGGACACGGCTAAAGGATCTTTCAATCCGGAAGCTCCTCGGAGCCAAACGATCATTGCTTATACGTCAATTCTTCAGTGAATCCCTGGTACTTGTCCTGATTTCGTACCTGGTTGCCCTTTTGGTTGTTTGGCTGGTCTTACCCCTGTTCAATGCTACTTTGGAGCAAAATCTTAATTTCAGTTCGCTTTGGAATATGCATATATTACTGGTCAGCCTCGGATTAATATTGCTGATGGCTTTTATCTCCGGTGTATATCCCGCTGTCTACCTTTCCCGGTTTCAGATGGCCAATGCACTGAGGGGAGGAATGATAAAATTGTCAAGGGGAAGCCAGCAGTTCAGAAAAGCAATCGTCATCATCCAGTTTTCGATTTCCATAGCGCTCATTATGTGTTCGGCAACCATCATCAAGCAGTTGTCCTATGCAAACAACAAAGACCTCGGTTATCGGAAAGAAAACATCATTTACCTGAATCTCATCAATTTATATTATGCGGAGAAGTACAACCTGATAAGTAGAATAACAACCTTCAAGCAGGAATTGCTACGTCATCCGGATATCCTGGCGGTCGCCGCTTCGACCGGTATCCCGTCGAATATCGGATGGTCGAACATACCCGTTTGGGAAGGGAAAGACAAAGAAGATAATCCGTTCTTTTACAGGATGATTATAGATTACGATTTCCTGGATCTATACGGAATCCAACTGGAAAGCGGAAGGAACTTTTCAACTGAAATGGGAACCGATAAAGGTAATGCTTATATCATTAACAAGGCGGCCGCCGACAGGATGGATCTTCAATCGCCCATCGGTGCAAAGTTTGGTTTTGACGGGAAACTGGGAACTGTGGTAGGTCTGACCGGGGATTTTTACTTTGAATCGCTTCACAAACCTATTACACCGCTCGGAATTGGAGTGACGGATGAACATTACTGGAGCTTTGTATCAATCAAGGTGGGGAACACCAATATGCAGAAAATCCTGAAATATATCGAGGAAACCTGGAAGAATTATATACCGGACATCCCGATGGATTACTCATTTTTCGATGAACGTCTGGAACGATTGTACTTGAAAGACCAGCAAATTTCAAAGAGCATGAATTATCTTTCCATGATGGCCCTCCTGATATCCTGTCTCGGGATATTCGGACTGATATCATTATCACTTAAGGAAAGAACCAGGGAAATTGGAATCAGGAAAGTAATAGGAGCATCCTATGCAAGACTGTTGAATCTGTTGGCAAGGGATTATGTATTTATCGTATTAATAGCCACTATCTTCGGTGGTGCACTTGGATGGTATCTATCCATTGCATGGTTGAACAACTTTGCATATCGCTGCAGATTCGGATTCGATGTAATCATTATATCCGCCATATTGACATTACTCATGTCAATGTTAATGATCAGTTTCAAGCTTATCAAAGCCGTTACCACAAATCCAGTTGAATCACTTCGTGTGGAATGACCTGTAAGCTAAAATGTTCAGAAGCAATTTTACCATTATCTGAATTGTGAACCTTAAAATTTCAGGCAATTTTCGCTCTTCAATTGACTGATCCGGCTTTGTGTATGTTTTCAACTTATTGAGAATGAAATAAAGAAGATAGATTAAATATGTAAATTTAGTCCA
>CP070687.1:1813202-1821750 GCA_020353115.1 Bacteroidales bacterium | reverse complement strand
ATGCTTTGTGTCTTGCTTCAGAGTATTACAGGTGATTTGGATAAAAGAATGGATTGGACGTTGAACGTTGGAAGTTGGACGTTGAATATCACTGTTCTATCTCTTCCTTCTCCTCTTGCGTACGGATTGGTTTGAAGATGGAACGGTCGGATAGATTCTTCATTCTTCTGAATCCATGGATCCACAGAAACATGATAAACGGAACAAAGAGAAGGAGAAAGATTGTTTTTTCAGCCATCAAACAAAAATCATAAAAGCCATGTAACAATACAGGACTCAGTAATGCAAGGAGCAATTGAATACCTTTTTCACGGGGATAAAATTTTGCCAGGCCGAAATGGTAGCCCATTACGATACCGAAAAGTGCATGCGCCGGAACTGCAGTTAGTGCACGAACCAAACCGATTGTGTATCCATATTCCAGGACATAAAAAACATTTTCAACCGCTGCAAAACCCAGTGAAATAAAAACCGCGTAGACGATTCCGTCAAATTTTTCATTAAATGTCCGGTTTCGCCAGATCAGCAGAAAGAATGCCAAATATTTGAATGCTTCTTCTGTGAAGCCAGCGACAAGGAATGCATTATATGCGGCTGATGCCAAATTCCCGAGTGAATCGGAAAACGGTATTAGAAGTCCTTCAATAAAGATAACGGGAAGTGTAACAAAAGCACCTGTTATCAGGGCTTTAATAAGGGTGCCTGCCGGTTCTCTTTCGTATTTATCCCGGAAATAGATGTAGAAAGCTATAATGAAGACGGGGGCGAGGGCAAGAAAGATTAAGTTCATATCTCAACCCGTTACCAACCTGTATACGAGGGAATAAAAGGGTGATAATAAAGGGATGATCTTCCTGAGTAAGGATCCTGGTAATAGCCTGGGTTTGTCCCGTTCATGAAATTGAATTGGGCCCCGATACGGAATGCGTCGGATAATCTGTAATTCAATCCCAGTGAATAATATTCGAAGTTATGATTGACCGGATACGAATAGGGTATGTAATTTTTCCCGCTGCTTTTCATGAAAACCCCGTCAATGTTCAGCCGGTCACTCACCCTGTAAACACCCCTTGCATACAAATAATAGGAGGCATTGGAAGATTCTGCTTCAGAAAATCCGGATGGCAGTGTTGAAGGATTTACACTCCGGGGGGATGAATAGATAATTGTGCCGCCTACCTCAATATCGAATTTCGGAAGCAGACGGTACCTGACCGATGGAGATAAATAGGTGTTCAATCCGGAACCGTATCCTCCTGTGCCGATAAATGAAGTTCCGATATCCAGATGGTATTGGATCCTGGGTTCATAACTTCTATTATCTTCAACTTTCTGTAAATCATAAAAATATTTCTCCGAACCCGGTGGTGGTATAAAATATGCTTCCGGGTGGTGAAGCAGGGACTGGCCATAACCATCGACAATGACACATAGGAGAACAATTATAACCAGTGATATATTCTTCCTTTTGTTGGTTTTCATGGCATTGAACAAGTATTTGTCCGGTTCGATGATAAAGGTAGACAAGAATTTGTAATTCTACAAATATCCGGGGAGTGAACTCAAGTATTATCCCCTTGAGGCATCATCATATCTTACCGCTTTCAGCACTCCCTTTATACGTAAAAGTTTCCTTAATAGTGCTTCCAAATGTTTTGTATCGGAGACAAACACCTTCAGAATGCCTTCGAACATTCCGTCATCCGGTTCGACGGTAATTGATCTCATGATCACTTTAAGATCTTTGGAAATCACTTCTGAAATCTGATTAACAATTCCCACCTCGTCTATTCCCTGAAGTTTGATAATGGTTTGAAACGTTGAACTCCCATCGGAATGTGTCCATTTTGTATCAATTACACGGTAGGGATATTTCGCCATTAACTGTGGCGAATTGGGGCAGTTTACCCGATGGATTTTTATTCCTTCGTTGATAGTAACGAATCCGAATATATCATCCCCGAATATGGGATTGCAACACTTTGCAAGCTTATAATCAAGGTTTTCTACTTTTCTGTCGATAACCAGGTAGTCATCGTACATCGTATCTCTGTGAACTGTCTTGTTTCCGGGTGAAGTTTCCCGGATCTCTTCCTCTTTCCCTTGTTCCTTTTCCTTTCCTCTTGTAAGAAGGCCTTTCAGCTCAGCAAGGTCGATCTTCTCAATATATATCAAATAATAAAGCTCCTGCGAAGTTTTCAGATCATAGTATTTAAGTAATTTCTTTACATTTTCATCATTGAACCGGATTTTCCAGTTTCTGAACCGGCGCTTTAGCAATTCTTTACCGGCTTCGGCCTGGCTGAATTTTTCTTTGTTCAGGGCTTGTTTGATCTTTGTTCTTGCTTTTGATGTTACAACAAAAGTCAGCCAATCCGTTTTCGGTTTCTGGTTTTTCGCAGTAAGAATTACAACCTGGTCTCCATTCTCGAGAACATGCCGGATAGACACATTTCTATTATTCACTTTTCCTCCTACACAGGTAGACCCGATGTCAGAATGTACATCAAATGCAAAATCAAGAACTGTAGCTCCTGCAGGTAGTTGTTTAAGATCTCCCTTTGGAGTAAAAACAAACACTTCTTCCGAATATAGGTTAGGTCTTATCTGATCGATAAAATCTGGAATATCATCTTCCTGCATTTCAAGTATCTCTCTCATTCTGATCAGCCAGTCCTCTATCCCTTTTTCGGGTTTCATTCCCTTATATTTCCAGTGTGCAGCATAGCCCTTCTCTGCAATTTCGTTCATACGAACTGTGCGGATTTGTACCTCAACCCATATACCTCCAGGTCCAACCACGGTGGTGTGAAGTGATTCATAACCATTGGTTTTCGGAATGGAGATCCAATCCCTTAATCGCTGCGGATTTGGCTGGTAGAGGTCAGTTACAAAGGAATATACCTGCCAGCAGTCGGCCTTTTCCCTTTCAAAAGAACTTTCAAGTATGATCCGGATGGCAAATGTGTCATATACCTCTTCAAATTCAATATTTTGTTTCTTCATCTTCATCCAAATGGAATGGATGGATTTGGGTCGTCCTATTATTTCAAATTCGAATCCGGCACTGGAGAGGACTTTCTTTAAGGGGTCGGAAAATTCACGGATAAACCGGTTACGCCGGGCAGTCGTATCTTTCAGCTTACGGGAGATAATTTGATATCTCTTCGGCTCGGTATATTTCATGGAAAGATCTTCCAGCTCCGATTTGATATTGAATAAACCGAGACGGTGAGCCAGAGGAGCATAAAGAAAATAGGTTTCCGATGCCAGCCGGAGCTGGGCATCTCTCCTTATGGTTTCCATGTTCCTCATGTATTCGAGTCTTTCCGCCAGTTTTATCAGGATTACCCTAACATCGCTGGCCAGGTTAAGGAGCAGTTTCCTGAAATTCTCATCCTGCAGGTGGGTTTTTTCAGTATTGATACCTGAAATCTTTGACAGACCTTCGAGTACCAGGAGAACATGATTCCCGAGTTCATTTTTAATCCGTTCTGGAGAATACCCTTTTTTATTTACCGCATCAGATAAAAGAGAAGCAATGATTGAGGTGGTCCCCAATCCGATTTCCTCTGCCACAATACGTGCTACGGATATTACATGCAAAACATAAGGTTTGCCGGTTATTGTTTGCAGGTTGCTGCATACATCAATGGAGATATTAAGTGCTTTCCTGATAATCCTGGTATCTTCCTGTTTTATCAAAGGTTTGGCAACCCTTAAAAGCCCTCGGTATTTATTTCTGATCTCTCTGTCGAGTATTCCCGGATCCTTTATTGCACTCATTATCATTGTATCAATCCAGCTGCAAAGGTAGAAAAAGTTAGTGAGACTGGCACTTGGTGGAACAATAGGGCTTGGTCGGCCTCCTGCCTGGCGATGAGCTGGCCAGGCTGCCATACGGCAGTCAGGTACGGGCAGGCAGTTCCCTGAGAAAGGCTGTTTCAAATTGTCTCAGAATGTCAGGGCTGTTTTTATCAGGTGCACGCAGGATACCGTATGTGTACAATTGAATGGAAAATAATAGTAAATGATAATGACCGATTCACAATTCAAAATTCGAAATTGCTATTTTTAGGTCGTTTAAGAAATATAAAACCGTTCGACATGGTTACTAAAAAGATCCCTCACACCTACGTAATTGTTTTCTATATCATCCTTTTTTCTGCAATACTTACCTGGATTATACCTGGTGGAGAATATGTTGAACAGACCGTTCAGGCAGATGGAGTGGGGAAAACCGTTCTCGTTTATCAGCAGATGGAAAGCCAGGAACAAACCTGGCAGGTTTTTTCCGCAATATTTAAGGGGTTTGTAAGACAGTCAGGCATCATAGTTTTTATTTTAATGATAGGCGGGGCATTCTGGATTATGAACAGCAGTAAAGCCATTGATGTTGGCATTCTGACCTTTCTGAAGTATACGAAGAAGCTTGAAAGGAGCCGGTTTTTTCGCAAACTGGGAGTGGAAAATGTGGTTATTGCCTTGGTAATGGTTATGTTCAGTGTTTTTGGAGCGGTTTTTGGCATGAGTGAGGAGACCATTGCCTTTGTTATTATCATGGTACCTCTTGCTGTTTCCATGGGATATGATTCTATTGTAGGAGTTTCAATGTGTTTTGTAGCTGCGGCTCTGGGCTTTGCAGGTGCAGTATTAAATCCGTTTACCGTGGGAATTGCCCAGGGGCTTTCGGAATTACCTCTTTTTTCAGGGATGCAATACCGAATGGTTTGCTGGCTGATCATCAACATTTTCGGAATCGGATTTGTTCTCAGGTATGCTGCAAGGATTAAAAGAAATCCCGGATCCTCATATGTATATGAAGATGATGGTTACTGGCGTGGGCGCGGAAACTCGGAGCTTGAATCCATCCGGTACCATACACCGGTATCAGCCTGGATCATATACGGGATCATACTTACAGGCCTGATCATTTTTTCAATTGTTTATCCTTTGACACGAGTTGAGGTCGGTGATGTGGAATCCGGGGCCGGTTCGGCAGCCACTCTTCCCGTAATACCGGTTATATCTGGTTTGTTTGCAATTTCCGGCATTCTAAGTTTGAGAAGATCGGTACATTTTTTCATACTGAATCTGCTCGGATTTACCATATTATTTCTGATTGTTGGTGTAATGGGCTATGACTGGTATATCATGGAAATTGCCACGTTGTTCTTTGCCATGGGTATTTTTGCCGGAATTGCCATGAATTACTCACCGAACAAAATTACTCATCATTTTCTTGACGGGGTCAGGGATATCCTTTCGGCCGCACTCGTTGTCGGACTGGCAGGGGGTATCATCGTAATTCTTGAAGATGGCAAAGTAATCGATTCCATACTTTACGGGTTATCCAATGGTATGAAAGGAATGGGAAAGATCGCAACGATAAGTATGATGTACCTTATCCAGACGATTATAAACATTGCCATCCCTTCAGGATCAGCAAAAGCAGCGCTTACCATGCCTATTATGGCACCCTTTTCCGACCTGATTGGTTTATCCAGACAGGCAACGGTAATGGCATTTCAGTTTGGAGACGGTTTTACCAATATGATAACACCAACTTCAGGGGTATTGATAGGCGTTCTTGGAGTCGCAAAAATACCCTATGAAAAATGGGTAAAATGGATTACTCCCTTTATGATTATCCTTATGATACTGGGACTGATCCTTTTATTACCCACCGTACTATTCAGGTTGAATGGGTTTTAGGGATAAAGCTCCTATTCTGAGAAGTATTACCTGAAATTAACTCCGAGGCCCAGGGTGGCAATCGAGTAATTGGCATACGTATAATCCGCATGAATGGTAATAACGGCGAACTTTAGTCTCAGACCGCCATTGAGCCTTGGTTTCGTGGCACTTCCTCCCTTGTACTCAATGTTGATATCAATCGGATCCTCTACTGCACTGTTGTCGGTTACAGCAAAAGCCGGATCGTTGATATCGGGTAGTGGATAGAAACCCTCCAGGGTAAGGTTCGCTTCCGACTTGCTGATCCCGGCCCCTCCGTAAATTGTTATAACGGGCAGGTCTGCCGAAAGCAGAAGGTTAATCGTATAACCCTGTACCAGCATATCCAGTGCCTGGTTATCAAATGATACGGCAGCGGAAGTACCATCTGTGGCTCCGATCATATCCGGAGTCACAGCAATTCCCGAGTTTAGTGAAAGCCTTGTATAGCCTCCCATCAGGGACATATTGAATACAGGGATTCTTTTTAATCCCGGAATCCATTGGCTAAGGCTATGTTTTATTCCAACACCCCACATACCTGCCTTTGTTCCACCTGATAAACCGAGTTTGGTCTGAGGCATAAAACGGCCAATAATTTCTGTTTCTTTTATCAGACCTACACTTGCCTGGATCATTGGAGA
Organism: Bacteroidales bacterium; assembly: GCA_020353115.1. Classification (GTDB taxonomy): domain Bacteria; phylum Bacteroidota; class Bacteroidia; order Bacteroidales; family VadinHA17. The sequence continues at coordinate 1,815,370 of CP070687.1, read as the reverse complement.
AAGGAAATAAGGGACACCGCTTCCCTTTGGAATCTGGTAGGATGCGATATCGATCGCAGGCAGTATCCCGTTATCGTAGGTATAGGTTATGGTTTGTCCTGGATCTTTGTCTCCGGCAGCAGTGGGTGAAGAAGCTCCCGTTACCGAGGCGGTTATATCAGGATTGGTGGGAGTAAAGGTGAGTGAACCTGCATCGAACGAACGGTCTCCACTGGGCACGATTGCTGCACTAAGACTTAAGGTCAGGTCAAATCCCCCGAGACTGTGGGGCTTTGCCGTATTATACCATCCCCCGTTGAGGTTTGCACCAAGAGCATTCGCATACGGTTTGATATATTCTGTCAACAACATCTCTGCATCAGCAACCCCTCCGGAAAGAACTGTACCGATATCTTTCAATTGTGCATGGGATATTGTAACAACAGAGCAGAGAATCAGGATCAATATTGCCTTTCTTATTTGTTTCATGATGGTAAACTTTTTAAAAGATTGCAAAATGGACTACTTAAATACTAAGACGAGAATTCATTACGTTTGGTTGCTTCCGTATATCCCCGGATGCCAAAAGTACAATAATTTATACTCTTAATTATTGAAATGGTTACCTTTTTGAGTATAAAGTGAGGCCACATAATTGATAATAAAGATTATAGTCACATGTTGCCTGTACTATCGGATATAAGCCTATTTTCAATTGATCAATATGCATTATATTTGTATGTTCTGAGTTGGAATCTAAAACACCCCGGATGTCAATAAACCAGCCACTCGCAGACCGTATGAGGCCAAAGACACTTGACGATTATGTTGGTCAGGAGCATCTGGTAGGGAAGAATTCAATTCTCAGGAATAGTATTGAATCGGGAAATATTCCATCCTTTATCATGTGGGGGCCTCCCGGGGTTGGTAAAACAACACTGGCCAAAATAATTGCCAATCAGCAGAAAAGGTCATTTTACCAGTTAAGTGCCGTACATTCGGGTGTAAAAGATGTCAGGGATACCATCCAGAAAGCCCAGAAACAGCAATTTTTCGACAGACCCAATCCCATTCTTTTTATCGATGAGATCCATCGTTTCAATAAATCACAACAGGATTCACTTCTCTCCTCGGTTGAACAGGGGATTATAACACTAATAGGTGCAACAACAGAAAATCCCTCCTTCGAAGTCATATCACCTCTTCTCTCACGTTGCCAGGTTTATATTCTGAAACCGCTTGAAAATGAAGATCTTTTGAAGTTGATGGAAAGGGCACTTTCATCAGATATTTATCTCAGGGAGAAAGATGTGGAAATCAGTGAGAATGAAGCGATATTACGTTACTCCGGTGGAGATGCCAGAAAGCTGTATAATATTATCGAACTGGTGATCAACTCCGAAATTGCCGAGCGGACAGAATCCGAAAGGGGGAATATTACTGAACCCATCGTGCTGACAAACGATACGGTAATGGAGCGTGTTCAGGAAAATATTGCTTTATATGACAAAAAGGGAGAACAGCATTATGATATTATCTCTGCCTTCATCAAATCTATACGGGGTAGTGATCCCAATGCTGCAGTCTACTGGCTTGCCAGAATGGTTGAAGGTGGAGAGGATGTAAAGTTCATTGCCAGAAGGTTGGTGATTCTGGCAGCTGAAGATATCGGCCTGGCCAATCCCAATGCCTTGTTGCTGGCACAGAGTTGTTTCGATGCGGTAAACCTGATCGGCTGGCCTGAAGCAAGAATTATCCTGTCAGAAGCTGCGATATACCTTGCCACATCTCCAAAGAGCAATGCATCCTACCAGGCCATAAATGAAGCTCAATCCACTGTCCGACAGGAAGGGGATCTGCCCGTTCCACTTCATATAAGGAACGCACCAACTCCATTAATGAAGGAGCTTGGTTATGGAAAAGAATATAAGTATGCACATGATTACGATGGAAATTTTGTAACGGATGATTACCTGCCGGATAAAATTAAAGATCAAACCTTCTACAACCCACAACAAAATCAGAGAGAAGAGGAGTTAAGGCAACGGTTGAGGAAGTTATGGGGTAAGAAATACGGGTATTAAGAAAAAAGATAAAAGTAAAAAGCATAAAGTGTAAAGTAATGCCGAAGGCCCGCCTGCTGCGGGCAGGCCTGTCTGCCGACAGGCAGGCATCCCTGCCAGTCCGGC
>CP070687.1:1805358-1813102 GCA_020353115.1 Bacteroidales bacterium | reverse complement strand
GCCAGGATATTCCGGAGGTGGCAAAATTTTCTGACTACCTGTCTCCCATGACGTACGCACACATGGTAAAGCAGGAACCCACCTGGATTAACTCCGTGGTAAATGATATTCATGAACAAGCGGAGGGTAAAATAATACCAAGTATCCAGGTTGATAAGGCATATCTTGAATCCGAACTCACCCTGGCTGAATTCAAAGAATCCGTTATTGAGGCTTTGAAACCTCCTTCCAGCGGTATTGTCTTCTGGTCATGGGAAACACTGGATCGTGATCAACAGAAAAAAAACTTCCTAAAAAACGCTCTGAAACCCAAAAATTAGATCATGAAAACGAATTATCAGGGTTCTCATTATTGTACCCGCCGTTCATTCATTAAGAGAAGCAGTTCAGTTGTTGCCGGACTGAGCATCGTACCGCGATATGTTCTGGGTGGGAGGAATTTTATACCTCCCAGCGATAAAATTACCGTCGCCTGTATAGGAGTCGGTTCACAGGGAACACGGGTCATGCTTGATTTCCTGCGGCAGCCTGAAGTTCAGGTCGTGTCAGTCTGCGATGTCAATAAGGGGAGCGAGGATTTCATTGAATGGGGAAAACATGAGATACGCAACAAGGTAAGGGAACTCCTCCGGGATGATTCCTGGGGTAGAAATCTTACCGGGGCTCTGGCCGGTATGAATCCTGCACAGGAGATCGTGAACCGGTTTTATGCCATGCAAAAAGATCTTTCCGGTTACGAGGGTTGTTCGGCCTGGACAGACTACCGCGAACTTCTGGAGAAGGGAAAAGATGTGGATGCCATTATCGTGGGGACACCCGATCATCTGCATACTGCCATATCAGTGAAAGCAATGACAATGGGTAAGCATGTGTATTGCCAGAAACCGATGACTCATACGGTTTATGAAGCGCGCAGAATGGCAGAAGTGGCTGAAGAAACAAAAACGGCCACCCAGGTCGCAACAGGTAATTCTGCTTCTGAAGCCACGCGTCTGTTATGTGAATGGATCTGGAGCAATGCCATTGGTCCGGTCCGGGATGTATATAACTGGTCCACCCGGCCATTCTGGCCGCAGGGGATCGAGCGTCCGCACGTTGATGAGGAGATCCCCGCTCATCTGAACTGGAACCTCTGGCTCGGTCCTGCACCTTACAGAACTTATCATTCCGTTTATCAACCTTTCGTCTGGCGGGGTTGGTATGATTTCGGAACCGGAGCAATCGGCGATATGGGATGTTACAGCTTCGATACCCTGTTCCGTGTACTGAAGCTCAGGGCTCCTGCCCGTGTGGATGTTAGCTCAACTACCCGGTTTGAAGAAACCTATCCTGCTGCCGCTATTCTTCACTTTCACTTCCCGGCCCGTGAAGAAATGCCACCCGTTACAGTTCACTGGTATGACGGCGGGTTGAAACCCGAAAAACCGGAAGAACTGGGTGATTTGGAATTCGACGACGAGGGTCTCCTCCTTGTGGGCGACAGAGGAAAAATCCTATGTGGCTTTAGCGGAGGAAGGCCACACCTGATACCAGAAAAAGCTATGGAAACCTTCGTGCAACCACCGAAAACATTGCCACGGTCGGCCGGCCATAACGAAGAATGGATTGCAGCCTGCAAAGGAGGTGAACCTGCAGGGGCAAATTTTATGTTTGCCGGTCCGGTCACGGAAACCATTTTGCTTGGAAATGTTGCACTGCGTACAGGTAAAACAATAACATGGGATAGCAAAAATTTTACCGTCACAAATGATAAGGCGGCAAATGACCTGCTGCATATGCCGTATCGTAACGGATGGACTCTATAGGAAAAGTATCCAGGTGTTCGTCCCAATCAACGAAAAACTGTGTTCGGTTAGTGGTCATTGAATAACCGGTCTTGTTAACAGGACAGGACATCCGTTGTGTAAGTACCGGAAGCCATGACTAAGGAAATAAATACGTACGTTCACATAACTTTCATTCATATGGTTAAACTACTCAGAAACAGTATTATTTATGTTATATTATTAATCCTGGGAAGTTGCATGAAAAACCTCCCGGAATTTGACTCATTTCCAAAGATCGATGCCCATGTACATGTTCGCACCACCGATCCATCATTTCTTGAACAGGCCGGATCCGATAATTTTCAGGTTCTCAGCATAACGACCCGTTCGGCCAGTGATTCTGCGATTCAGGGGCAGCTGGATTTTGGCGCCTTCCAGAAAGAAGCCTTTCCGGAAACAATCAGTTATACAACGACATTTTCAATGGAAGGATTTGGAAATCCCTGGTGGCAGGATTCGGTCATAATAAAATTAAAAAGAGACTTTGCCAAGGGAGCCATTGCCGTAAAGGTCTGGAAAGATATCGGGATGAGCTTCCGTGACAGGGACAGCAGTTTTATTATGATTGACGATCCGCGGTTCGACCCGATCCTTGATTATATTGCTTCTGAAGGGAAGAGTCTTGTCGCCCATATCGGTGAACCCAGAAATTGCTGGCTTCACCTTGACTCAATGACCGTCAGAAGCGACAGGGAATATTTCAGGAACCATCCGGAATATCATATGTATCTCCACGCAGATTACCCATCCTATGAGGATCAGATTCAATCGCGGGATAATATGCTTCGGAAACATCCTGATCTTATCGTAATCGGTGCTCACCTGGGCAGTCTTGAATGGGATGTGGATGAACTGGCAAGATGTCTTGATACCTATTCCAATTTTGCAGTCGATATGGCTGCCCGTATTTGTCATTTCCAGGTTCAGGACCGGGAAAAAGTCCGCCGCTTTATTTATCAGTACCAGGACCGGCTTATCTATGGAACCGATCTGGGTGTTCAGGAAAATTCAGATATGGAAGAGATGAAAACCCGGATCCATAATGCCTGGCTTGAGGACTGGCGTTATTTTACAACAGACGAAGAGATGACATCTGACATTGTGGATGGCAGTTTCCACGGATTAAAGCTGGATTCTAAAGTTCTTGAGAAGATCTATTATCAAAATGCAAAGTCCTGGTATGCCGGGCTGGGATTATGACTTCACAATTCCAATCCGGGAACCGGCCGGAAGTGTATGATAAAAATCCGGATCCCGGGTAACGGCACAGGCAATCTGGCTGATCCGGTTCTGTTCAACCGAACCGGATCAGGGATAGATTATTGTCTCCATAAGATCCAGGAATTTCTTGCCGGTACCAGGATTCTTTACATTCATAACACCCCAGATGTTGGTTTTCTCCCAGATCATATAGATGGTTCCGTTGTACCTGTCGTTAATGGTATGTGTCCCCTCTTCGATCCTGGCATTCTGACCGGTGAACTTATAATAGGATTCAAGAATCTTCATGCATTCTTCGGGCGAGTCTTTATGCATCAGGAACAGTATGAACTCTTCATCCCCAGCTTTGTAATCCGTTGTGAAAACCCGGTGCATAAAGTCATGTCCCAGAAAATTATCGGCAATGAATTTTTCAGAGTGAGCCACTTTGCCCGTTTCGGGGAAGAATTCCAGCGATTCCGGTAATGGCCCCGGATCTCCAAGGCATTCAGCCACCTTACGGGCAACCAGAGGAACAAATTCACCTATCTCTTCACCGGAGGAATTTGTGGTAACCTTTACATAATAATTCCTTGTTATGAAATGAACCAGAGATGGTTCGGCATAACCCTGGATTCCGAATTCCTGGAAGTGATATTCCGGTGAACGCTCCATACTGTAAATGCCAAATGCATATTCAGGTGCGTTATGATTGTAGACTTCCGCTTTGATAATTGTTCCATCTTCATGTACATATTCTGCGATATGAAGATCGATAAACAGGTAGCTCAGATAAGCATCTGCAGCACCGTTAATATAATCCCAGAGGTTATCGGGATAGTATACCGGATAGTCCCGGACAAGCTTCCAGCCTTTAATTTCGGGGAATACGATCTCCCCTGCGGTCTCTTTCTTCACCTCTGCCTGATCAGCCGGTCCGGCACATAAAATTGCAGATGCAAAAAAAGCAGCCAGTATCAGGATCCGTGTATATCCGGGGGAGGTTTTAAATTTGATCATTATTTACAGATTTACACAATGAAATCTTCTGGTACGTCAAGTAATCGGCTAACATCTTTAATCTTTGCAGCAACATCGAATTTCTTTGTACAGGTTATTGTACAAGCAGTACAATCTTTGCAAGGATTATTCGAAAGATCGAGATCCGTAAGCAAATCATATGCTTTTTCAAGGTTCCTGTAACCATATGTATACATATAGGCCCTCATAAGATCGGGGACCGGCAGGTTGTTCCTGCACTGGTTAAGGCATACCTGGCATCCAATGCAATAAAGAGATGCCGTATTCTTTCCCTCTTCAATATGGTTCTTCTCCTCTTCTGTCATTTCAGGATTTTCCATAATTGAAAAGCTATCCTCCAGGTGGTCAAACGTGGTAAAACCTGGTATGCTTGTATGGACATTAGGATTTTGCAGTGCCCATTTCAATGCTGCCTGGGTATTGACAGGATGTTGTCTTTCCCTGTCGAAAAATCCGCCTGCCATGGTCTTCATAGCAATAATACCCAGGCCGGCATCTGCCGCTTTCTTGATTGCGGCATTCATTTCATCTACATTTTTTGTAAAATTATAAGCTGTAAGAACAACATCGATAAAACCACTTTCAGCAGCTGCCACCAGAACTTCGGCTTCATTGCTGTGAGTTGATAGACCCAGGAACCGGGCCCTCCCGGACTTTTTGATTTTTTTCATAATATCAACCAACGGTTCGTACATCAGGCCTTCCCTGCTGCTTACGCCGTGATGGTGAAGAATGTCAACATACTCAAGGCCAAGCCGTTCCATGCTGATATTAAACATATCCATGAAACCTTCCCGGGTAAATTCATCCGAAATCAAACCTGTTCTTCTGTTCTGTCCCGTTGGCTGTATCTTTGTGGATATGGTATAGGATTCACGCGGATAGTCAACCAGCAGCTTGCCGAGCATTTCTTCGTTCCTTCCCTGCTGATATCCGTGAGCCGAATCCAGGTGCCGGATACCTTTGTCAAGTGCTGCCCTAACCAGGTTCGGATTATCCGCTCTCATTACACCCATACTGACGATAGGTAACTTGAGACCTGTTTTTCCGAGTGTCCTGTAAACAATCTTTGCTTCCTCTTTCCCCGATTTAAGGTTTGTTACGGACTGTCCTGCAAGCGCAGTCTGACCAACAACAATACCAGTCGCTCCAATAACAGAAGATTTTAAAAATCCGCGACGATTGACTTTGTTCTTTTTCTCCATATCGAATCCGTTTTAAATTGTCCTATATTTAAAGAAACCGGTCTGACAACCGGTAACAAAACACAAACTAATAACCCGCGCTTAAATTAATAGATGAGTTATTAAGAAACAATTTAAATAATCTAGAATTGTATATATGAACAGTCTGAGAACTTTGGATAGGATCTGTTTATCCTGCATAAATTGGGAAATCCGAATGACCGTGATGTTCAATTTTTAATGCAGGGCGACCCTGTCTGCCATGCCTCAGGCAGGGCCGCTCAGGCAGGTTTGTAAGTCGCCTGGAAGTCGACTCAGGACCACCCGCCCTGTTAAATAAAAGCATTGCTTTTACTCCATTGGAGTATTTCACAGGGCCCGGGCAGGGAGTCGACCTACTTTGAATACGTCAGTAGGAGGAGCGAGCAAGCAAGTTGGGCCACCCCCTGTATGCCGAGAGGCAGGTATGCAGGTTATAATGCAATTTACTCCAACTTCCTGATTCGAACTTCAATATCTTGTTCATCTTTCAGGAGGGAAATCAGTTCATTCGTATCGGTATTTCCGTAGTGATACGGATAAAGGATCTTTGGTCTGAAGGTTTTTGCTGCATCGGCAACCATTTCCGGGGTCATGGTATAGGGCAGATTCATCGGAAGAAAAGCAACATCGATATTCTTCAGACTCTTCATTTCGGGTATATTCTCCGTATCTCCTGCGATATAGATCCGTTTATCTCCCATTGTTATCACATACCCGTTACCTGTCCCTTTCGGATGGTATGGCTGACCGTTTGACCGGGTATGCTGTATGTTATAAGCCGGGATTGCTTCTATTTTAATACCATTCAGCTCTTCAGTATCACCGTTCTTCATTGCAATTCCGCCCTCAACACGTTCCTCTGAACCGACATTTACTATTATCTTCGTGTTTGGTTTACGGATCAGATTTATTACACTGATATCCAGATGATCTCCATGTTCGTGGGTCACCAGTATAAGATCGGCCTTCGGAAGGTTTTTATAATCGGCCTCCCTTGCAACAGGATCAATATGGATCACCTGGTCCCCGAAGGTGAACATTAACGTCCCGTGACCGATCATAGTCATTTCAACCGGACCATCGGCCGTTTCGATCACATCTTTTTCAAATTCCTCCTGTGCCGTGCCTGACAATTCAGATCCCAGGAAAAATAGGGGCATAACGATTATTCCTGTAAATAAATTTCTTTTATACATAATTTTCAGGTATTTGTAGTTTGTTCATGCGGATTCTTCGATGTATAAATTTACTGATTTTTTTTTACTCTTTTTTTCCCTGTTCTCAAGACATTCTTTCGTATAGGAATTAATCCGGGAATCCGGGCTGGATTCCAAACGGTTCATTCACTAAAAAGAACAGGCATGAAGAAAAATCCCTCCCAAAAGATTCCGGGCCGTCGTAAATTTTTCAAACTTAAAGCGACGGGTGGAATAGCTGCATCAATTTCACCTATACCGTTAAGAGGCAATTTCATAAAACCTGAATATTACCAGGAAAAGCCGGCCACCGGCTAAAAGAAGCCCTTTCCCATCCCCGAAATGAACATTCCCTTCCAGGGAAATTTCCCGGTAAGGTTGTTCATGTACATAATAAAAACTGTGTTTCAGATGAGAAACAGGTCAAAACGGCGGCCTATGAAATGGTGGTAAAAGGGATACTTGCACTAACCGGTGCGGACCGTGTTACAGACGCCTGGAGGATGTTCGTATCCGCCGATGACCAAATCGGATTGAAAGGGAATCCGGTGGCAGGTAAAACGCTACCCGCCAGTCACGAAATAGTAAGAAAAATAATTGAACAGTTAACTGCTTCCGGTATTCCAAAACGAAACATTATTATCTGGGACAGGAGAGAACACCAGTTGCACGAGACCGGGTATTCGGAAGAAGATTATCCCGGAATCGGGAGCAAAAATTAAACTTGTCAAAGGGAAACTGGGATTACAAAACGGATTTGCGTTCTGATCTGATTAATTTGAAGATTTTGAATATTACAAAGCACTGATTCTTCCCATGCATACCTATGAATGGGAAATCAATCTGGCCTTTATTGAATCACGGAATTCCGATGACAGAAATAAATTCCGTGTCCGGAATAGACTACAATACCCTGCCTACAGAAAACCGGAAACAGAAAAAAAGGAATCAGACAATACCTACAGCTGGATCTTTGATGAGAAAGGCATGATAGTATTTGAATCGGATCTGCCACAGGAAGCAACGGGTAAATATCGCAAAGCAATTAAAGAATAGCTTTCCAACAAATAAAGATCAGGATTCAATTTTCCTGACTTTTTGATTTTCGGTTGTTGCATCGATCATCTTGGCCCAGCTTACTCTTTTTCCCGTATCCAGGGATTCATAAATATAACCTTCCTCGGTGACAAGGATCTTGCATCTTCCCATCTCGTACCGGAGTGATTCCACAATATCTCCCTCTTTCAGGGGATTC
>CP070687.1:1799770-1805258 GCA_020353115.1 Bacteroidales bacterium | reverse complement strand
CAGTTTTGTCCGCAGCACCCTCCAGATAGGCTCTCGACATTCGCAAAATATGCTCCCCGAACGGATCCAGTTCTGAAATGGCAAGGCGGAATGAATAGATCATAACAATTATAACCAGCGCCGGAACAATAATATTGACAATCATTTTTAAGCTGAATACCGGCCTTCCGGAAGGAACTCCCGGATCTTCAATTTCATCTCTGGTACTTGCAAGAACAACCGATACCATTATGATCACCGTGATGGTTTCAACCACAATCTGGACGATCGCCAGGTCGGGAGCTTTAAGCAACAGGAAACAGATTACCAGACCATATCCGACAATACCACATGATATAAGTGCGGAAAGCAGATCCCTTGCGTGCAGGGCATATATCGCACCCAGGATCATGAATACCAGAATAACCGATAATATAGTTTCCATCCTTTTAGTCTAATTTTAAAATATCAGATCAGAATGATCAGCATTATCACGATTCCGATAAATACCCATATTGCATACGAGGTTAGTACCCCGGAATGGGCTAAACTCAGCCACTTACTGAATGCCAGGGTCAGTCTCCTGGATAAATCATACAAATCAAACCATTTCTTTTCAGCCCGGTCGTAGATAATCCTGAAAAGCCTGAATTCCCGGATTGTTTTATAATACTCAACGACCGAAAAGGATACCTGATCCTGAAGTATTTCACCGCCGATAAAACTGTCCTTGATTCTGAAGTTACGGATATTTCCTGCCAGATAGATCAGAATCCCCAGAATAATTGAAACGATGATCAATAGGGATACAGCTGTGGAATTCCAAATCCCGATATAGCTGAAATCACCAGCTGCAGGCATGATCAGTTTCGGGACAATGACTCTGGAAGCCAGAACTCCGAATCCAAGACACAAGATGGTAATAATCGAAACCGGCAACCACATTGTAATATTTACTTCTCTGACCTCCTTTAGTTCTTCTCTCTTTCTGCCCAGAAAAATGCCGGAGATATATTTGATAAAACTGGCCAGGGTCAGTGCCGATCCTACCACGGCCAATCCCAGCCACAAAAACCACAACTGGTTGGCAAGCCCGGGTGTTTTTCCAAAATCAATTATTCCCTGGTATATAAGCCATTTTGAGGCGAATCCGTTCAAGGGCGGCACACCGGAAATAGCAAGGGCGCAGATCAATGCCGAGATGAAAGTCACCGGCATGGCGCCGGACAGTCCGCCTAATTCATCAAGATCATCACACCCCGTTCTTCTTTCCACATTTCCTGCCGAAAGGAACAGTCCGGATTTATATAATGCATTATTAATCATATGAAAGAGTCCGCCGGCAATTCCCAGCGGGGTGCCCAGTCCAAAACCGACAACCATATACCCCACCTGTGAAACGGCATGATACCCAAGCAATCTTTTGTAATTATGCTGAACCAGTGCCATCATTACGGCAAAAATTATGGTCATAACTCCAACGATTAAAAGGAGTAAAATCAATCCCTGGCTCAGGATAAACATATCCGTACATATCCTGGCAAGGAAATATATTCCAAGCAGTTTATCCAGAGAGGCCGGTAAATAAGCCGATGAAGATGCCGGGGCATGTTGTGTATAATCCGGTATCCAGGTATGAAAAGGAAAAGCACCTGCTTTTGTGAAACTACCGGTCAGCAGCGCCAGGAAAGCTCCAACCAGTATAGGGTAGGAGGTGGGTATATCCAGCATAGACATGGAAAAAGTACCATATACCTTCCAAATGATTCCGATACCAAGGATCATTATCCCATCCGATGATCCTATTATGATCAGTGTCTTTTTTGCGGCCGATGAACTCCCCTCATCTATGCCTTCAATAAGCTTATACAATGTCAGGCCCAGAGCCCCCCAGAAACCTATGAACAGAAGCAAATGATCCGTTAATGCTGCTCCGGTTGATAATCCGAGTGCTATAATGAAATAGGGGTAATAATTCCGGATATATGTTTTCCTGGTTATATATCCCAGTGAATAAATGGACAGAAGTACGGCAAATGAACAGATGGCAAGGGTAATAAACTTGCTTAATGCATCGATATTGAAATACGAAAACTTGGCCATTCCTTGTAAAAGACTATATATCAAAGGATTCCCGGAAAAAACAGGGGAGAAGAAATCCAGATTGACTATGCCCGGTGTAAAGGAATACAATCGTATTGAAAAGAAAAGTGAAATAACAGATATGAGTAAGGCTATGATACCTTTCACCAGTCTAATCCTTTCCGGAAAAGCAAAAAGGATGATTCCGGAAACGATCGGTAAAAATACGATATAGTAAAGTTCATCCATTTTCAGATTATTAGATTTGCTTCCTCAGTTCACCAGTTATCTTTTGTGACATTTTTATAATATCTTTCCCGCTCAATAGGGTTTCGCCTGTATTATAGTCGTATGTCATAACCATTCTTTCCGTACAGCAGTAACATGGATCTACTGCAGCCAGGGAGATGGTGGCATCGGAGATGGTCTGACCGATGCATGATTTTTTAAAGGTGGCAATGTTCACATAGCTTGGAGCTCTTACTTTGTGTCTTGCCGGTGTTATTCCACCATCTGTAACCACAAAATGAAAGACTTCTCCCCTTGGTGCTTCGGCATGGCCCGTACCCATTCCTTCAGGAATATTCCTGATTTTAACATCGATATCTCCCGGTTTTTCTGTCTTGAGAGCAACGAGGCACTGTTCAATAATTGATACAGATTCATACATCTCAAGCAGCCTGACTTCAGCCTTTGCAAACACATCTCCTTCCCGGGCAGTTATAATGTTCCAGTCAACCAGAGGGTAAGCGGCATACGGATCATCTTTCCTTATATCGATGGCAACTCCCGATGCCCTGGCTGTGGGTCCGACGGCACCGTAGTTTACGATATCCTCTTTTGTCAGAACACCAACCCCCTTGGTCCGCGAATGGATTACCGGATCATCCATTACAGCCCCCACAAGAAGATCCAGCTTGGGTTTTATTTCATTTAGCTTTTCCTGGATCGGCCCGATGTAGTGATTCGGAATATCTCTTCGTACTCCCCCGATCTTGAACATCGCGTAGCTGTTCCTGTTCCCGGTGATTAACTCGAACAGATCCAATATGGGTTCCCGGTATTTCCAGGCCCACATAAACACGGTATTATACCCCAGAAAGTGACCGGCAAGTCCTACCCATAGGAGGTGACTATGAATTCTTTCCAGTTCGCCGATAATGGTTCGAATATACTTTGCACGATCCGGGATCTCTACATCTGCAATCTCCTCCATACAGTTAGCAAATGCGAACGGGTGGGAGGTAGAGCAAATTCCACAAATACGCTCTACAAGGAAAAAAACCTGATCAAATGTCTTGGATTCGCTTAACTTCTCAATACCGCGGTGATTGTATCCCGTTTCCCATTTGATATCTCTTACGATTTCGCCGTCACAATACAATTTAAAAAGTTCGGGCTCTTCCATAAGAGGATGATAGGGTCCGACAGGTATGATGGTTTGTTTTCCCATTTTTGGACTTTCTTAGCTTTCTAAAGTTCTTCTTTTCGGTATGGATATACACCCTCTGCCCAGTTTCCTTCCGATATGAGTTTTTCCAGATTCGGATGATTGAGGAAATTAATCCCCAGGATTTCATGCATTTCTCTTTCTATCCAGTTCGATGCTTCGAATAATCCGGTCAGAGACTCAATCTCAGGTTTTTCCCTTGAAAGGATCACATGTATGTTCAGTACCAGTCCGGTCGGGTCATTCGAAAAATGATAATAGATTTCAATTCCCCGCCTGGATTCAAGTGCCGAAGCAATAATAAACCGGAAATGTAAATCGTTGAATAAATGTTCACAGAACTTTACGAGAGATTTTCCTGTAATAGTAACTGTTGCCCTACGTTCACTGTTTACTTTCACGTCATCTATATCCGGCCCGAATTTCTCATGCAAGTCTTTTATAATATATTGTGTAGAGGTTTCCATTCCTTATTTGTTGAGGAGTTTCACTATTCCGGCAAGAATTGCTTCCGGTTTGGGCGGACATCCCGGGATGTATGCATCAACAGGGATGATCTTGTCAACCGGGCCGGCAAACGTATTACCCCCTGCAAAAATCCCTCCCGTACAGCCACAGGCACCAATAGCTACTACCAAAATGGGCTTGGGAGCCTGTTCATATAATTCCAGTAACCGGGTCTTATCCTTCCGGTTAATCGACCCGTTAACCAGCAGAACATCCGCGTGCCGGATAGAACCGACCAGTACCATCCCGAACCGTTCAACATCATACCGCGGAGTAAGACAATCAAGTATCTCTATATCACAGTTGTTACAGGATGCCCCACCGAAGTGAAACAACCAAAGCGACTTTTTAAATATGAATTCTGTAAAACCCAATTCCCTTTTCCTTATAATTCAAAAATGATCATGATAATGGCAATAACAGCCAGAAGGTTCATCCATAAAAAGAAGAACCTCATCGCCTGTTTGACCTTTACCCGCGGACTTGTGTTCCTCACAAGGGTAAGTATAAGAACCACTGCCAGAACTTTTACCACCGACCATAGAATATGAATGCCCTGCCAGTTAAATCCTCCCATAAACAGTGCTACAACAAATAAGGGGAGGATGAAAAGCATCATATATTTTGTGAGTTTTATAATGGCATAAGCCGATCCGGAATATTCAATAAAAGATCCATGGTTTATTTCCGTTTCGGCTTCAGCCATATCAAACGGGACCAGACCCAGTTTTGCCTGCAAACAAAAAACAGCGGCAATAAAAAGAATAATCCCGGGTAAGCTGCCAATAATTGCTCCGTATTCGGACTGGCTCGCAATAACCTCCGTAAGACTGATGCTCATATCAGACTTCAAAATAATACCAGTAATCACCAGAAGAAAGGTTAGTTCATAACTAATTACAAGCTTTATTTCTCTTGAAGCTCCGACAGAAGCCAATGGATTACCGGATGCAAGTGCTCCTATCATGTAACAGAGCGAAGGAATTGTCAGGAGATAAAATATAACAATTATATCTCCGGAAAATCCTGCTCTGATATCCAGCAAGGGCAGCAGGATAAGAACTCCGGCTACCGTTGCTCCGCATACGGCAAACACCGGAGCAATTAAGAATGTCATCTTTGATCCTTTTTCCGGCAGGATGGTCTCTTTAACCAGCAGCAATTTCAGGAAGTCATAGAATGGTTGAAGAAACGGAGGACCTTTGCGAAACTGAACCATAGCCGTAACCTTCCTGTCAAACCATGATAAGACACCTCCGACTATTGAGATAAACAGAAAGCCAGGGTAAACAAGGAAGTAAAACAGATCTTTAAACATCTTTACAGCGTTTAATGATTCCACGTATATTCTCTTACAAACACCTTCTCCGTTAATTTATATATATGATTTTCAAGGTCTTCTTCTCCTTCATATAACATCGCAATTCCATCATCAGATACTTCGATGAATTTCTCCAGTTCAGGATCGTT
>CP070687.1:1796041-1799670 GCA_020353115.1 Bacteroidales bacterium | reverse complement strand
CAGAACCTAGTAATGCTTACGGAACAGTTTGGACAGGCAGAACTAAATAAATCATTAAATGAGAAGTTTACAGAATTCATAACCTTATACAACCGGTCACTCTGATATGTATTTTTTGAGGCCACCTGTAATTTTAAGGACTTTATATCCTGGCTTGATCTGGAGGATTCCGAATAGTGAAAACAAGGTTTATCTTACCTTTGATGACGGACCTAATCCTGAGGTGACACCCTGGGTATTGGATATGCTTGGGAAGCATGAGGCTAAGGCTACCTTTTTTTGTCTGGGAAGAAATGTGGAGAGGTACCCGGATCTTTTTGAACGGATAAAGGATGAGGGGCATTCGGTTGGGAATCATTCTTACAGCCATCCGGATGGATGGAGGACCCGGAACAGGGATTATTTTAAAGATGTTGAACGGGCGGACAGGCTCATTGGGAGTCCACTATTTCGCCCTCCCTACGGCCGCATCACCCCATCCCAGATCAGGGTGTTGAAGAAAAAGTACAAAATCGTGATGTGGGATCTGCTGAGCGGAGATTTTGATCAGAAAACAACACTCAAGGAATGTGTCCGGCGTATAAAAAAATATGCAAAAACCGGATCGATTGTTGTTTTACATGAGCCAATGAAAGTCCATTTCATAAGTACCAATGGATTTCCACAAATACTGAACTGTTTTCAGGGGAAGAATTGGAATTTAGAAAGAATTTACGAGGATATTTGAAACCAAAAGAAAAATACAAAAGACTATTATTTTGTTCTTCTTTCACACCACCTGTCAATGCGGGTGGAGGTAAGAATGCTTATAATTTTGCCAGATTCCTTGCTGATAAAGGTTATCCGGTAACACTCCTTTCTCTGAATCGAAGAGGAAAACTTCCTCCAAAAAGTAGAACTGGAAATCTTTTTATCAGAAGGATCCTGTATTTTAACCATAATTTATTCACCAAACTGTTATCCCTCTTCATCATCCTTCCCTCTTACATATACTATGTGTGTAAAAACGATATTGTATTTATATACGGGGGGAATATTATTGGATATGAATTTATAATATTAACAGGCAGATTACTGGGAAAGAAAGTCGTTTTTCGGTCAACAATGCTTGATGAAGATGATATTAGGACAATTATCAAAAGAAGTTCGCTTCTTAGACCGGTCAGAAAGTTGATTTTACAATCGGTAAATTTTTATTTTTCCATTAATCCGGAGTTTACCAAATCATATGTTGATGTATTTCATGAAAAGGACAAAGTATTTGAATCAGTTCAGGGGGTTGATACTCGGTATTTTCATCCTGTGAACAATGATGAAAAAAGGAAGCTAAGAAATAAACTGGGTCTACCGTTGGATCAATGCATTATTATTTCTATTGGCTTCCTTGTAAAAAGGAAAGGATTTAAAACGATCTTTGAGATACTGGGGAAATTAGACTTCCCTTTTCTTTATCTCGTTCTTGGCGATTATGAAGTTACGGTATCCCATTATCTATATCATTTGAATGAGGAAATGAAGATGCTTCACCAGATGGGAAATATCTTATTAGGGACAAAAATTGTATTTACGGGCCCCCATGTAAACGTAAATGAATATTTACAGGCTTCGGATGTTTATCTGTTAAATTCGAAAAGAGAAGGTGTCCCTAACGCTTTACTTGAAGCTATGGCTTGTGGGAAAACCTCCGTTGTAAAGTCTTTAAAAGGAATAGACCAATATATTACATACCATAATGTGAATTCTTTGGTTATTCGATATCCGGAAGAAATCAGGTTATCCTTAATTAAACTGAGGACAAATAATGGACTGCGTAAAAAACTGGAATTTGAATCTGTCAGAACAGTTATGGGAAAGTGTTCGTTTGATGAAGTTCTAAATCGTATGCTAAAGCATGAAATATTACAATGATGAAGAAGATCCTGTATTTCATACAGCTTCCACCTCCTGTACATGGTGTTTCGACGATCAACCAGTATATCACTGATAGTACCTATATCAATGAGGGTTTTGAACTACATATCCTTCCAATAAGGTTTTCAAAGACAATTGAAGGTTTGCGCAGGAAGCGGCCTGTAAAAATAATCAAAGCTATTGGCCTGTTTTTACGACTTGTATATCGTATTATAACTATAAAACCAGATCTGATCTATTTCTCAGTCATGCCAGTAGGTTTAGGATTCATTCGGGATTTGCTGTATATATCGGTAATGAAATTAGTGAAAGCAAAGCTTACATTTCATTTGCATAACAGGGGAATTGCCGAATTATCCAGGAAATGGATCTGGTGGAAGCTTTACAGATTTGCTTTTAGTAACGTTAATTTAATTCATGTATCCAACGGTTTGTTTATTTCAGAGATAGAACCATTGAAATTGAAGGATACAAAGACGTTTGTTGTGAATAATACAATTGAGAATTTTGAACCACTTGATAGAGATGACAGATCCGGACCTTTATCTTTATTATTCATTTCAAACTTGCTTCCTGAAAAGGGATTGAATGTACTTCTTCAGGCATTAATCTTGGTCCTGAAAGAATTTAAGAATTTCCATCTCAACGTTTATGGAGCTTCCTGGAGTAAAAAAGAAGATAAAAGAATTTTAGACTTCATAAGACAAAATAACCTCTCTGATCATGTAACAATTAATGGACCTGTTTACGGCAATGAGAAGAAAGAAGTACTGCAAAATGCGAATATATTTATCTTTCCTTCTTATTTCAAAGAAGAATGCTTTCCTCTTTCAATTCTTGAGGCAATGCAAGTTGGTTTACCTATTATCGCAACAAGAATTGGGGCAATTCCGGAAATGATTGAAGATGGTAAAGAAGGAATAATAATTGATCCTAAAGATACGGGTATGCTTTATTCAGCAATTCAAACCTTAATTGAAGACGAGACATTAAAGGAACATCTGGGGAAAATGGCTAAAATGAAATTTCAAAAGAGATTTGGGATGGAACACTTTGAGGAAAAAATGAGATCTGTATTGTTGGAGGCAGCCAACATTATAACATAATAGGGCTTCACAAAACTAATTTAGATGAGGTTTCAAGTTAACAAATTTGGCACAAATGATTTCACAAATCTCATTTTATCCTGTTACCCTGTCAGGTATGCTGTTAGAGCTACCAATAATACTGAGATATGAGCGATGGTTGCATGATTGCAATTGGCATTATAACCTCTTACTGTAAAATTTTGCATAGCGATGGTCAACAGGCGTGAAAAAATCCTCTCAACAGAGATTCGTTTTTTATAGAGTTTTTTGAATTCCTGTGTATCATAGCAAATTTCTGACCGGATACTTGGTTCCAGTCGAATAAGAACGTTGCATCCCTTACCTTTGAAAAATTTGGGATGAAGTATAGGGCAGGTGATGTGTTGATATCGGATTTGTTTGTCATAATAGATTGGGCAGCTGTATTGACAATAAAGGATTCCGGTTTTTTTAGGACGCATTTTACCTCTGCGATGCATCTGAAGATTTGCTTCGCAAATTACTTTTCCATCTTTGATCTGATAGCCTTTAGTGGATTCTCTTCGTGGATTCGGAGGAATAATAGCCAATGCTTTCAGATTATTGATGATAAATTTCAGTAAGTCCTCGTAATCATAGTTGGCATCTCCC
>CP070687.1:1793208-1795941 GCA_020353115.1 Bacteroidales bacterium | reverse complement strand
GATCGTATGTCCCGTGAATGGCAAGCACAGGGCATTTTATTTTCCTGCATGATTCTAACATATACCCCGAACCTCTTAGCATGGATGCTTCTTTCCAAATGGATTTATGAATGGTGTAATCGTATTCAGTTTTCATCTCTTCCATGCTGATAGGATCATAGGAATCCGCTTTTCTCAAAATGGTTCCGAGTTTTCTGAAGGTGTCATTCTTGTCCATACCACCGGGTTTATCTAACCGGGAGATCAAAGCCCTGACTTGTTTCTTCTCCTTGCTGTCTAGCCTGCGCATCCTGGTTTGCATAACGTCATATTCATATTTATATTCAAAAGGAGGGCTGGCAATAAGCACAAGTCTATCCACCATAAAACCATATTGTGCTGTAAATAAACACGCCAACCATGCACCCCATGAATGTCCGATCAGGATAACAGGCAGATCGGCATATCCCGTGACAGCGGCATCCAGTTCATGGATCAAATCATCAATGGTTAATCCTTTCTGGAAAGGTTCAATAATACCGGCTGATGTTGATAATTCCTTTGCCACAGGGTATAATTCTCCAGCTGCACCGGGTCCTCCATGTATCAGAACGATTGAATAAGGTGGCTGACCATATTTTCGCAGATTCTTCAAACGGAGGAGCAACTATTTTTTTCTTTTCCTGAAAAGGACAGGGAAAAACATGGGTACATCATCCATATATTGTTGATAATCATCCCCAAACTGGTTCAGCAGGATCTTCTCTTCATATCTTGAAATAAAATAGTAGAAGAGAACAATAATAATCCAGAAGGCAGTAGCTAAAATAGAAAGTGTCAGGATTATCATACCCAGATAGAGGAGTATGGCACCCAAATAGATTGGATGTCGAACGATATTAAACACTCCCTCCCTGATAATTACAGGTGCTTCCCTTTCATTCCCAAACACAATTTTGAGTCCGGACCGGGCCAGATAGGAGGAGAAAAACAAGATTACAATAGCTACAGGTATGCGTATTATCCAGGAAATCCGGTCACTCAGAAAAGTGGAATAACCAATGACAAATGAATCAATGATCCATATGACAAAAAAAAACAGGAACAGTAGAATCTGTCCGAGATCGCCCCACATATGCTCACCCGGGAGATCTTGTCTGCCTTTGTGTTTCTTTATATAATTCAAATTGTCCATGAACGGAATATAGTTAGCAACAAACATTTGAATTTAATGATTTTCTTCAAGACTTTTAGTTAAGATACATACTAAGTTTACAGGATGATTCCGGACAAAGGAGTACAGTAAAACTTCTCAAAATCATATATGATCCTTCTCCCAATCTTCAGGCAAAGCCTGCATCCTGGTGATTTCAAGGGAAGCGAGTACCGATTTTGTAAAACCTTTATCAAATTCTTTGTGGGGTCGTATCCTTTCTGTACTCATTTATCTTTCCCACTATATATCAATGAATTCATAGCAGATTTCAGGATCATCTTGTCCGTTCCCGGGATGTAAGGATAAAGCATGCAAAAATAGATAAACAATAGATGATATGCTTCATTGAAGGAAATTTATCCTTTTTAGAATCCTGCCCCGTGAAATACTCCTCCTATAAGGATCAGAATACCTGAAAATGAGAAGATGAATGGACATAATTTGTATGGCAGGAATGCTATTCTGAATCCGGTAAAAAAGGATATCGCTGCCAGCAGAAACAGGAAGATGGCAGATATCAGAAAAACAACCTGTGAAATTTCATTCCGGTAATCTAAGTATGTCACAAGACCGGTAAGGCATCCTGTAAAAATCAATGCTATACCTTCTATTAACCATTCCATGGTAATGATTTGCCTGTTGTCGGTAGAAATATCACCGAAATTCAAAACGACAGATTTTGTCGGGAACAGGTGAGCTGTACCCCAAATCATTGTAAAGAAAGCTGCACTATAAAGAAGAATCTTATCCATAATTGATTTTTTCCAGTTTATTTCGTTTCCTGACCCTGGCAAATACGATTATGCGGGTGTTGTACAGGATCTGTGGAGATCACTGATTATGTTGCTGATCCCTTTTGATCCTGGGGAAAATCCTTCCGGAAGAATCCATATATTTCCTGTAATCCTCTCCAAATTCATCCAGCATCATCTGTTCTTCTTTTCCAACCCTGTACAGATAATGGGATATCACTGCGACAAAAAAAGAGTATCCCACGATCCAGTTATGCAGCATCAGGATTTGTGCTATTCCCCATAGAATATGAGCTGCATACATAGGATGACGGATATATGAAAAAATACCTTTGGTTTGCAATCTGTGACCTGGCCGAATGGCAAGTGTCGCTGTCCAGTGTTTACCCAGATCTGCATGAGATCGCCATAATAAGATACAAAAACAGATGAATATAAAGGTCCCGGTCCATCCTGTCCAGTCCGGAAGACTGTAATCTGCAAAATCCAGCCAGGAACTGAATATATAAATGAAGGGCAGTATCATAACAAGTCCGATACCACGAAGGAAGAGGGAATCAATAAGAGTATCCCGGTTGATCTTGTAATCTTTGGATCTGTGTCTGAAGGTATAATAGCCTCTGATCACGGAAGCAAGAATCAGACCGATCAGGTATACGATTTTAAAAGTGTTGTTTAGCATAAAACAAATAGTACATATCGGCTAAAAAAAAACGGTAGCCGGGGTTTGCCAGTTGAATATAGGAAATTGAAAGATTATTTCAAACTCTTTTCCTGGCAGTATGA
>CP070687.1:1785743-1793108 GCA_020353115.1 Bacteroidales bacterium | reverse complement strand
ACAATTCCGGACGGAAGAAAATCTTTTGTATACATTGACTATTATAGGTAATGCTATGAGTATTTCATAAATGTTTTCCGTATGTGATTATAAACTTCCACCGGCGAAATATAATAATAATCATTACATTTAAAATAGAATCTGCATATAATTTATATAATGAGGAAAATTGCCATACTATTTCTATCCATTGTTTATCTGCATATTAATGAAAGTTGCCGGAATCAGATAACCCATGGTAGCTGTCAAATTGGTTCGGGGTTGAAATTTGAGTTATCATTCACTTCTGACGTACATACCGGACCGGTAACGGGACGGGCGTTTATTATGCTGTCAGAAACCGACCGGCGTGAGCCCAGATTCATGGTATATACCCACGGAATTCCTTTTTTTGGCAGTGATATAGAAAATTTAAATCCCGGTGAGGTTGCAATTATTGATTGTACTGTTCCGGGATATCCCGTTGAATGTCTTGCAGATATTCCGGCAGGAGAGTATTACGTTCAGGGATTTATCAACATATATACCGAATTCAACCGTTCGGATGGTCATACCCTTTGGCTCCATAACGATCGGTGGGAGGGTCAGCGCTGGAATGTATCTCCGGGTAACATATACAGCGAACCGATGAAAATCAGGATCGATCATTCCAAAAAAGAGACGGTTAAGATCCGGTGTGACAATACCATTCCACCGGTTGAAATTCCTCCGGATACGGAATGGGTTAAAAGGATAAAATTTGAGAGCAGGATGCTCACGGAATTCTGGGGACAACCCATTTACCTTGGAGCTACCATTCTTGTACCGAAAGGTTATTATGAAAACCCGGATGGATATTATCCGGTTAATTATATACAGGGACATTTTTCCCTGAGTGCACCGAACGGATTCCGAACGGATGATCCGGGTGAAGGAAACCGGCGTGGGAGAAGAGGATATGAATTTTACCGTTACTGGATATCGGAAGAATGTCCCAGGATGTTTTTGGTAACGTTCCAGCATCCCTGTCCCTATTATGACGATTCCTATGCGGTTAATTCACCGAATACCGGATCCTATGGAGATGCCATTATTCAGGAATTAATACCCTACCTGGAAGAGCACTTCAGGATGATCCCGGAATCCTGGGCGCGTCTTCTTACCGGAGGTTCAACCGGAGGTTGGATTTCTCTGGCATTACAGGCCTTTAATCCGGATTTTTTCGGAGGTACATGGTCTTTATGTCCTGATCCCGTTGATTTCAGGTTCTTTCAGACGGTTAATATCTATGAGGATAAGAATGCCTTTTTCAAGGAATTTGGCTGGGTGAATGTCCCTACATCGAGCGACAGATCTCCTGAAGGGATCGTTTCATTGACATTTGAACAACGGAACCGGATGGAACGGGTAATGGGAACCCGAAACAGGTCAGGTGAACAGATCGATATTTTTGAAGCAGCATTTGGCCCTGTTGGTCCTGACGGTTATACAAAATCCCTTTTTGATCCTGTTACCGGTGAAATCGATCCTGAAGTGGCGGCTTACTGGAAGGAACACTATGATTTACGGGCATACCTGGAAAGGAACTGGCCTGAGATCGGACATAAACTAGCCGGTAAAATCCATATTTATACAGGCGATATGGATACATATTACCTGAATAATGCCGTCGTTCTTCTCGAACAATTCCTGGAAAGTACGACGGATCCATACTATGGAGGCACTGTGGAATACGGTGACCGGCAACCCCACTGCTGGGGGCCCAGGGGAGAGGAACTTCTCGAAATGATGGCAGAACATATTTCAAATCATTCACCCTCAGGCACTTTTAATGTGCGATGAGCATGCATCCATGACACCGTCCGATCCCGCTTTGGCTCGACTAACGGTTAGGGTTTTACGCACAATCGGTCGCATGGAGCGGTCAGACCGTATTGTCAGGCAGGGTCGAATGACGGATAGGGTTTTCGGTTCCGCCGGTACTGCTTCTTTCATCAAGCCGCAGTTAACCGTAAGGATTAACCTCTCCGGTTCGTAAATAAATATTCCTGTTCTCATATTTAGATATTCATTTTCTGCCTGGAATTTCGTCAATTCCCGATTCATTTTTTTGTGTTATCCACAATATATTCCTACATTAGAATAGGGATATCCGGAAACCGTTTCCACGGTTCCCTGAAAAACCTGTTGAGTTTACATTCAGATACGAATAGAACATCCATTCTATTTCCAGGAATATCATTTAATCACTAATATAAGGAGGAACTTCCAATGAATAGACCCATGAAAACCTTATCCTTAACATTAATACTTTATGTTCTTGTTGTCTCCGCCCTCCCGGTTACCGGTCAGCAAAAGTACTCACCCGAATCTCTGACAGCGGATGATTATAACCGGGCCGAGAAATTCTTATCCGCCAATACATCTGAACTTGTTTTTGGTGCTTCGGTTCGTCCATCCTGGATAGATACGGATCGCTTCTGGTACCGGAATTCGATTCCTGCAGGATCCGAGTTTATTATTGTAGATGCAAGGAAGAGGACCAGGGCACCTGCTTTTGATCATGAAAAACTTGCTGCCGCACTTACCAAGGTAACCGGTGAAACCCACAAAGCCTTTGACCTTCCGTTCAGCCGGATCGAATTCTCGGATGACGGTCGGTATGTTACTTTCAACATTAGATCCCAATCCTACACCTATGATATAAAGGGCAATACCTGTACGGCTGATGAAGCCCCGGAAGGACAGGATCGCAATTCGGTTGTTTCCCCTGACGGTAAGAAAGCTGCTTTCATACGTGATTATAACCTTTGGATCCGGGATCTGTCCACCGGGACAGAGACACAGCTGACGAAAGATGGTATGGAAGATTTCGGTTATGCAACAAACAATGCCGGTTGGACAAGAAGTGACCAGCCTGTATTACTCTGGTCTCCGGATTCAAAAAAGATTGCCACCTTCCAGCACGACGGACGGGGAGTAGGGGAGATGTATCTTGTTACGACCAATGTTGGACACCCTACCCTTGAAGCGTGGAAATACCCCTTGCCTGAGGATAGTGTGATTTTCAGGATCCACAGGGTTGTGATCCATATTGACGGACCGCGGGTCGTTCGGCTAAGGATGGCTCCCGACCAGCACCGTTCCAGCTTATGCGATCATGTCGTTTGCCGCGGATCGGGGTGGGCAGATATCGAATGGAGTCCGGATGGTTCCAGACTCGCTTTTGTCTCCACCTCCCGGGACCACAAACACGAAGTGCTTCGAATTGCCGATCCCGAAACCGGGACTGTAAGGGATATAATGGAAGAAAGGGTTGAAACTTTTTTCGAATCGGGTTATGGAAAGGTGAACTGGAATGTCCTTTTCGGTTCAGAGGAGGTAATCTGGTACTCTGAACGGGATAACTGGGGACATCTATACCTGTATGACCTCGGGACAGGTGAATTGAAAAACCGGATTACTACCGGGAGCTGGAAGGTGCTCCAGGTCCTCCACATAGACAGGGAGAACCGAATCATATATTTTACCGCAGCAGGAAAAGAATCGGGTGATCCCTATTTTCAATACTTCTACCGTATAGGTATGGATGGATCGAAAATGCAGCGATTGACTCCGGAACCTGCAAACCATTCGGTCTCACTTTCACCGGAGGGTAGGTACTTCACCGATAGTTACTCCACACCGACCGAACCTCCCGTATCTGTCCTCAGAGATGCCGGTGGTGAAAGACTTCTCACCCTCGAGGAGGCTGACATCTCACGTCTGATCGAGTCCGGCTGGGTACCACCTGTCCCATTCACGGTCAGGGCCAGGGATGGAGTTACTGATCTTTACGGACTGATGCATAAACCGTCGAATTTCGACCCGAATAATAAGTATCCGATTATCAATTATATTTACCCGGGACCTCAGTCAGGGAGTGTTGGCAGCCGTAGTTATGCTGCATCAAGGGGTGACCGTCAGTGTCTTGCAGAGCTGGGATTTATCGTCGTTGCAATTGATGCGATGGGCACACCCGGACGATCGAAATCGTTCCACGAAGCATATTATGGAAATATGGGCGATAACGGCCTGCCGGACCAGATCACTGGAATGAAACAACTGGCCGAACAATATTCATGGATCGATATTGACCGCGTAGGTATTTACGGCCATTCGGGTGGCGGATTTGCCTCAACGGATGCCATTTTGCGTTATCCCGATTTCTTCAAAGTAGCGGTAAGCCGAGCTGGTAACCACGACAACCGGAATTACGAGGACGACTGGGGTGAGAAGTGGCAGGGATTGCTCGAAACCTATCCGGACGGTACCACCAACTATGATAACCAGGCGAACCAGTTGCTGGCAAAAAACCTGAAGGGGAAACTGCTGCTGGCTCATGGTACAATGGACTCCAATGTGCCAATGTATAATACCCTGCTCGTGGTGAATGACCTGATTGCAGCCAATAAGGATTTCGATCTGATACTGTTCCCAAACCGGGGCCATGGCTTCGGGAATGAACCCTATATGATGAGACGACGCTGGGATTATTTCGTTAAACATTTGTTGGGTGCAGAACCGCCGAAAGAGTATGAATTCAAGTCGGATACATCCCGTAGAAGACCACTCATGTAAGGATGATCAACCGGATTTTCGCCTGACATGAATTGACACATTTTGCCTGTTTAGCTTTTTGACCCTTAAAAAACTTCCAGGCATGAGACCGATTATTCATCATTTGAGATCCAAAGACCTACGGCTGACTTATTCTGGATATACATTCGAAAACTAATACTCTACCCGTGAATAATTTCCGGACCAATAGCTGTTCAATTCTTATAAAATACGTATTATGAAAACCTTAAAACACTATCAGATCATTATTTTCAGTTTGTTTGTGACCGTATTCTTCCTGCGGTGTTCAAAAGAGGAATATGTCCCGGTAAACGCCTGGGAAGATGAAATTGTTATTCCAACCTATGGATGGGAGGAGGATGTGAATCCCAAATTCTGGGCAATGGAAGGAGGAGCCAAAGGATCCACAACGGTCACTGCTTCGATAACCTATCCCTATAATATGCAGGATCATCTTTCAAGGAAACTGGAAAACGTTACCTACAAAGCGCTTATTCTGGAAAATGAATACCTTAAGATTACCTGTCTTCCGGAGCTGGGTGGCAGGCTTCATTCAGTATTTGACAAGACGACCAATGAAGAGGTTTTCCATAAGAACAATGTGATAAAGCCGAGTATGATCGCAATGAGGGGAGCCTTTATCAGTGGAGGTGTTGAGTGGAATGCAGGTCCCCAGGTACATACCGTAACCATCTTATCCCCTGTCGATGCATTAATTGGATATAACAAAGACGGATCAGCTTATATTGAGGTTAGTAACCTCGAGAAGAGTCTGCGTACACGATGGACTGTACGTGTCACCCTGCATCCGGGTAAAAACTATATGGAGGAAGACATAAGGATTTATAATCCAACGGATGCCATCAATCCATACTATTTCTGGAATTGTACTGCGTTTCCGCAATTACCCGGAACCCGTTTCATTTATCCGATGAAGCTGGGAACAGATCACTTTGGAGTAAGGTTTTTCAACTGGCAGGTTCACGATGGAAAAGATCTATCGTGGACCAGGAACTATGAGGATGCCTCCTCCATATTTGCCGTGAATTGTGCATATGATTTTTTCGGAGCTTATGACGTCGATCTGGACCGGGGCGTAATACAGGTAGCAAATCATCACGAACATAGCGGAAAAAAGGCTTGGACATGGGGTCAGGGTGAATATGGCCGGGTTAGTCAGATGAATCTGACAGATTCCGACGGTCCATATATTGAAGTTCAGAGCGGCCCCTTACCAACACAGTCGGATTATGGAATATTGCCTCCACGAAGTGAGATTTCCTGGAAGGAATACTGGTTTCCCGTACACGGACTGGGCGAGGGTTTTGAATTCGCTAACGAAAAAGTGGCTGTCCAGACGTATCATAATGAGAGTGAATTAGAGGTAAGGATCATATCTACGGAGAATTTTCCAGGTGTTTATTGCAGACTTTTTTCAGGGGATAAGATGATCTCTGAAAAGCAAATTGATCTTACACCTGAGAATGCTTCGACCGTATCATTCACGAAACCGTCATCCGAACCCGTATTAGTCGTTCTCGAAGAAAGCAACGGTGAAACGCTGGCAGGATTCGAATCACCACTCCCGGTGCCGGAAGTGATACCTCCCACATCTCCTTCGTATATTGGCAAACCGGATGAGGATCTGCAAACGGAAGAAACCTATCTTAAAGCACAAAAATTTGACCGGGCTCTTGATCGCATCACAGCCCGGGAATATTACAACATGGCACTTGCAAAAGACCCGTTTCACCTGTCCTCCCTGAGGGATCTGGCGATACTGGATTTTGAGGCAGGATTATACGATAGCGCTGCTGAACGACTGATCAAAGCGCTGGAGCAAATTCCGAATGATGACGGACTGTCATGGTATTTCCTGGGGTTATGCAATTTACGGCAAAGGAATTTCGATGAGGCTGCCCGGTGTGGTTTTAAAGCATCCCGGTGCCCCGGGACAGCATCCCTTGGCTATGGGCTGACCGGAAGAGCATATATGCTACAGCGAAAGATCAGGGAAGCAATACAATACTTCGAAAAAGCCTGTAATGCAAATCGTTATGATCCCAAAACCTTTCACCAGTATCTGTTTGCACTGTATGCCGGAGGGTATAAGGAGATGGCATTTACGCTTGCTTCTGAAAGGATCGAAAATCACCCGGCCGAAATCGCTCCCAGGGCATTGAAGGCAATTGTAGAGGATGATCTGACCGGTTTTGCAGAGAAGGTTAGAGACTATCTCGGGGAAGATGATTTTGAATTGATTGAAACAGGCCTCCTTATCGCAGAACTTGGTTTATATATTGAAGCGGCCAAAGTTCTTGAAACGGCATGTATCGAACCGCTTCCCGAAGAAGAGTATAATCCTTTGGTTTTATATCATCTGGCTTATCTGAATTCACTGGCCGGAAATGATTCAACAGCATTAACCTATTTGTCGGTGGCATCGGATAGCTATCGTGATTTTATCCTGGCATCCAGACCAACAACTTCCGATGTCCTGAAGTATGCTATAGAAAAAAATCCTGAAGATGCCCATGCTTTTTATCAGCTTGGAAACCTGATGGGAAATTTGGGCCGACTGGACGAAGCAGGTGAAAACTGGGAACAGGCGGTTCGTCTTGATCCATCAATTAGCGTTACATGGCGAAACCTTGGACTCTATTACTGGGTAGTTGAAGATGACCATTCCCGGTCGGAGGAATGTTATCGAAATGCCATAAATGCAAGACCCTCCGATCAGACATTATATCGTGACCTGGCCTGGAT
>CP070687.1:1782424-1785643 GCA_020353115.1 Bacteroidales bacterium | reverse complement strand
CAGACGCTGTTCAGGATGACCATTTATTCTGATCGCCGGAAGTCTTTCTCTCAACCGGTCTTCCAGCCGGCTACGCGTACTTCTCATATGATCCGTATTGCCGCTAAGATCCCTGCCGGCTATTTCACATGCCTTCCCCAAACCAACGATGAGGGGAACACTTTCCGTTCCCGCCCTCAGGTTCATTTCATGATTGGCCCCGTGAATGAGCTTTTCAAGTTCGGTCCCTTTACGGATATACAATGCTCCAATGCCCTTTGGAGCGTAAAACTTATGTCCGGCAACGGATAATAGGTCTACACCCAGATCCCTGACGTTAACCGGAATTTTCCCAATCGTCTGGGCTGCATCCGTATGAAATGCAATACCGGATTTCCGGGCCGCTACCGAGATTTCTTCAATGGGCTGGATTGTTCCCACCTCGTTATTGGCGTGCATGATTGTGATCAGGATGGTCCGGGGCATGATCATATCCTCCAGCTGTCTGACATTCACCATTCCGTATTCATCCACCGGGAGGTAATCAACCGTAAATCCGTGTAACTCAAGATATCTGCATACTTCAGTAACTGCCGGATGCTCTATTTGTGAAGTTATGATATGATTCCCTTTTTTTTTATGGGCCAGGGCATACCCTTTTATTGCCAGGTTATTTGATTCGGTTCCGCCACTGGTAAATAGGATCTCGTCGGGCTGGCTTCCGAGAAGGGAAGAAACCTTGTATCTTGCTTCTTCAACTGCTTTCCGGGCTTCGGTACCTGACCAGTGCGAACCGGAGGGATTTCCAAAACAGATGTCAAGAAAAGGTTTTATGCTGTCCGTAACCTCCGGGTGTACAGGGGTGCTGGCATTATAGTCAAGGTAAATCTTTTCCATTATTTCAGGACTTCTTTCGAAGATTTTTCAGATAATATCTGCAATATGTCCGTAATCCGCATTCATTGCATCTCGGCTTTCTGGCCTGACAGGTATACCTTCCATGAAGAATTAACCAGTGATGAGCAACCGGAATCAGGCTTTCCGGAATATACCTGACCAGCTGCTTTTCGGTCTCTAGCGGAGTTTTTGAATTTACTGTAAGCCCGATTCTGTCTGCTACCCTGAAGATATGAGTATCTACCGCCAGTACAGGTTTGTTAAATATTACCGATGCGATTACATTGGCAGTTTTCCGACCCACACCAGGCAGTCTTTGTAACTGTTGGATATCCGAAGGTACAACGCCGTCAAACTCCTCAACCAGCATCCTCGACATTCCGTAAAGATACCTGGCCTTACTGTTTGGATACGAACAACTTTTAACGAATTCGAAAATTTCACCAGAACTTGCTTTCGCCATTTCCCCGACGGTCGGATACCTTTTTAATAATTTCGGTGTAATCAGATTAACCCTCTTATCCGTACACTGTGCAGAAAGAATAACAGCCACAAGAAGCTGGTATGCAGTTGAATAATGAAGCTCTGTTTCAGCAATTGGCTGATTTTCAGAAAAATACTCAAGTACCTTATGGAACCTTTCTTTTCGGGTCATCTGATTCTCTCAGGTGGTAAATATACTAAGTAATCCCGTTAATCAGAAAGAAACGGATTCGTCGGGTAATGTCCGATTTGCATTTATAAAAAAAAATACATACGTTTGTTCACGACAAAACCATTATGGCAAGGCATAATTTTTATATCTATTTTTTTTATCCCGGCTACTGAGGGGAACAATATTCTTATAATCTGATGAAGTCCCTCACCGGGGACTTTTTTTGTGCTCAAAAGGTATTCAATGGCGACATTTAAAACATATTTTTATTATTTCACTAACACATAAAAGGGACTTTTATTAATGGAATCATTGTAAAAAGTCCTATTGATATGGGACTTTTTTTTTAAGTGTTACTCTATGAAATCGAACCGGGTAAATCGGCAGGCTGGCCGTTACGGTACGAAAGGATTCCTGAAATTATTATTGGCAGTACTATGAGATAAAATCCGTAATGAGAAGAAACCGAATAAAAAAAATTGCCATCCAGGGGGGGTATGGTGCTTTTCATGAAATTGCCGCCGTACATTATTTTGAATCGGAAGAGATTGAAATAGTACCCAGGAATACATTTAAGGACTTGTTTAAATCTCTGAAAATGAGGCAGGCAGAATATGGCATTATGGCAATTGAAAATTCTCTTGCAGGCAGTATTCTTCCCAATTATACCCTGATCAGGGAATCAGGTCAACGGATAATTGGTGAGATTTATCTTAGGATCAGGCAAAACCTTGTTGCGTTACCCGGAGAAACACTTGAGACTATAAGTGAGGTATTTTCTCATCCCATGGCCATATTACAATGTCAGGAATTTTTTGATCAGCATCCCCGGATAAGGCTGGTTGAAAGCCCGGACACGGCATTAAGTGCAAAAGATATTCAAGAAAAGAAGTTGAAGGGAACAGGTGCTATAGCGAGTCAGCTTGCTGCTGAGAAATATGGGCTCAGCATACTTTGTTGTGGCATCGAGACAAATAAGGTGAACTATACACGGTTTTTAATTGTCACTGACAATGGAAATACGCCCCCGGAAAGCAGGGTAAACAAATCATCCATCTTTTTTACCATATCTCACAAAATTGGAAGTCTTTCAAAGATCCTTTCCATTTTATCTTTTTATAATATGAATCTTACAAAAATACAATCCCTGCCGATTCCGGGCAGGGAGTGGGAATATCTTTTTTATGTGGATATGGAGCTTGATGATTTTGCAATATATACTAAAGCAATTGATGCTATAAAACCACTTACAAGTGATCTTGGTATTCTCGGAGAATACCAGAAAGGGAAAAAGATAACATGAACATCGGCAAGGCAGAAAGGATTAACCGGATCCGGGAATACTATTTTTCCGGGAAACTTAAGGAGATTGAAGAGCTCAATAAGGCAGGAGACCCGATCATCAATCTGGGAATTGGCAATCCGGATATGGCTCCTCCGGAAGAAATCATTGAAGAGCTTCATAACAGTTCTCGTGATCCGGATAACCACGGATACCAAAGCTACAATGGCATTCAACCGCTTCGAAATGCCTACGCCAGGTGGTATAAGAGGTTTTTTAATGTGGATCTGGATCCTGTTCATGAAGTACTTCCCCTGATGGGGTCTAAAGAAGGAATATTTTATATTTCCTTGGCTTTCCTTGACCCGGGAGACCAGGTGCTTCTTCCTGATCCCGGTTATCCGAC
>CP070687.1:1778848-1782324 GCA_020353115.1 Bacteroidales bacterium | reverse complement strand
CATTTTTATCATATTTCTGGATAAAGGCAATGATAAGTGCAAAAAAGCTCATCATGGGTGAGATAACATTGGTAACGCTGTCACCAATCCGGTAGACAACTTGTGAAAGTTCAGGAGAATAGCCGAGCAACATAAACATCGGGATAAAGACCGGAGCCATAATGGCCCACTTTGCCGATGCGCTTCCCATTGCCATATTGATGAGGCCGGATAGGATAATAAACAAGATCATCAGGGGGATCAGTCCGAGGCCGGTTGCCATCACAAAGTTCGCTCCCTTGATAGCAAAAATTATTCCCAGGTTGCTCCATTTGAAATAAGCGACGAACTGGGCCGCAAAGAATACCAGAACATAATACATTGCAAGGGATTTCATAGCTTCTCCCATCCCTTTCATCACATCCGCATCCGACCTGTATTTTTTTACCGTGAATCCATAAACTATTCCCATTGTTCCTGCTGTAATGAACAGCATGGAAACCACTCCTTTTATAAGCGGGGAAGTAAGCACACCGTTATCCGGCCCCCGGAATATCCCATTCGATGGAATGATCCCGATCAGTGTAATGGCAACTATAACAAAGAAGGCAATCATGGCATTTCTTAGCCCTCTTTTCTCCTTTCTGGTCAGAGCCTGGATCTCTTCCTCTTTTTCATCCGGTTCATACTTGCCAAACCTTGGAGCAATCAATTTTTCCGTTACCCATGTACCGGTAAAGGCAATAACAATCGTTGAAACGACCATAAAGAAATAATTAGCCGTTGGATTAACCGTATATTCGGGATCGACGATCCGGGCAGCTTCTGTGGAAAGACCGGCCAGCAAAGGATCTATGGTGCCCAGAACCAGGTTGGCGCTGAAACCTCCCGAAACGCCGGCAAACGCCGCTGCCATCCCAATAACCGGGTGCCTACCTACGGCAATAAAGATGATTCCCGCAAGTGGGATTAACAGAACATATCCTACATCGCTTGCCACATTGGACATGATGCCGGCAAAAACCAGAACGAATGTTAACAGCTTCTTCGGTGAGGAGAGGACGATCAGCCGTATAAAAGCCCCAATAAGTCCGCTGCTCTCAGCAATTCCTATACCCAGCATGGCAACCATAACTATTCCCAGGGGAGCAAAGCTGGTAAAATTGGTAACCATCTCCGTTAAAATACGGTGTAACCCATCCACCGAAAGCAGATTAACCGGTTTGATCAATTCCCTGGTACCGGGATGCACAGCATGCCAGTCAAAAACATAAGCCACAGCTGAAAGGATCAGGATTAACAGGGCAAATATCCCAAACAGGGTAGCAGGATGAGGAAGGGCATTGCCAACTATCTCCACAACGTTCAGGAACCGGGTGAAAAGTTTGCCTCTTTTTACAGGGATACCATTCAAAAACATAACGGGATGATAAATCGCTTTCCGAATCAGATGGTAAAAATAAACCATCCTTTTAATATATCAATAGGCACTCATCTGTGTCATATGTATGTCCTGAAACAATATTTTATCCGCTGATAAAAAGACTTTTAGTTGAGTATTCAGGATCACAGGTAAGATTGACGTGAATCTTTCGTAAACCGGCTTCATCTCCCGGGGTTGGCATATGGGTCAGGTGAACCTCGCAATTTTCCAAATCTTTCAGGCATTCCATCGCTTTTTTGGCCGCAGGGCTGGTAAGCGCACTTAAACTCAGAACAATCAATGTTTCGTCAAGATTCAGGCTGAGCCTTTCCCGTTTCAGGATATCCCGTTTCATGAAGGAGATTGAATCGATCATCTCTTTTGGTAACAGATGCATGGTATCCGGAAGATCTGACAATCGCTTCAAAGCATTTAAAATCAGAGCCGATGAAGAATGCATCAGGGTGGAATTTTTTCCGGTTACAATTGTCCCATCATTAAGTTCTATAGCAGCACCGCAATGAATACTGTCGTGTCCCTTCCCTTCTTTCCTTGCTTTCAGGGCAGCATATCTGGCCGGTTCAACCACTTTCCTGTCTTTCACACTCGCTTTTATCCTATTCATTATCAATTCCGCCCTTTTCAACGTCTCCCGGTCAACCAGCCCCATCATATACTCACAGGCACACCGGAAATATCTTCGGATTATCTCCTGGTGGGATGCCTCACTTATGATCTTGTCGGAAATAATTCCCGAACTTGCCCGGTTGACTCCCATATCGGTAGGAGATTTGTACATGGATTCCTGGCCTGTGATTTTTTCAATGATTCTCTTCAGTAAAGGAAAGGCCTCTATATCCCGGTTGTAATTAACTGTCCCGATTTGATATGCTTCCAGATGATGTTGATCAATCATAACATCATCCTTCAAATCAACTGTTGCGGCTTCATATGCAATATTTACTTTATGATCCGGTGGAAGATCCCATATGGGAAAAGTTTCAAATTTTGCATATCCGGCCTGGATCCCATTCTTATAATCATGATACATATTGGAGAGACAGGTTGCCAGCTTACCGCTGCCGGGTCCCGGTCCTGTTACAACTACAATGGGTTTGTTGCTGGCGATCCGTTCATTGTCACCATACCCTTTATCACTTACGATTATATTGATATCGGAGGGATAGCCTTTTGTAGCTTTATGGATATAGACCCTTATTCCATTCCGCTCAAGCTTGTTTTTAAATGTCCTGGCTGAGGATTGATCCTGGTAACGGGTAATGACAACTGCGCTTATTCTGATTCCCCATTTATTGAAATCATCAATGGTCTTCAGTGCATCTGCATCATAGGTGATACCAAAATCAGCCCTGACCTTTCTTCTTTCAATAGCTCCGGCATGAATGCAAAGAATAACATCAATCTTGTCTTTCAGCTTCTGGAGGAGACGCATTTTAACATTCGGGTCAAAACCGGGCAGTACCCTGGCAGCATGATAATCAAACAAAATCTTGCCGCCAAATTCCAGGTACAATCTGCCTTTGAATAGATTTACCCTTTCCAGGATAGCTGATGTCTGTTCTTTGAGATACTTTTCATTGTCAAAACCGATTTTATCCTTTGAATAAAACATATTATAGTTAAGGCTGATATCCGACATTCAGATGACCGAAGAAATTATTAACAGACAAAATAAGGTTTTTTCGGTTGAATATAAAATTTTCAAATGGGTATTAAGCATTAATACGAACTACTCCCTGTGAGCCACTCCCTGTCTGACGACAGGCAGGTATGCGAGCCACTCCATTAAATGAAACGAGCAGGCAGGTCTCTTATGAAAAAGTCTGAAAATTCAGTTTCCCTTTCCGGAAATACGAATTAACCGGAAGACCAATTTATCTTAATAAGGTTTTTAAAAAACTTGTACAACGAACCATTTACCAGAAGCAAGATCTATTTCGAAATAATCTTAAATATAGCCATTCCCCGGGCAGTTTTGGTACCCGGGTCTACTTCATTTTGAGAAGTGGAAATAATAATCATATCCAGATCCGGGAAGTTCATTCTGAATTAC
>CP070687.1:1774379-1778748 GCA_020353115.1 Bacteroidales bacterium | reverse complement strand
TTCTGGTTGGTATAAATCTTCTTCGCGAAGGGCTTGATTTGCCTGAAGTTTCACTTGTTGCCATACTGGATGCCGACAAGGAAGGATTCCTGAGATCGGCACGGTCTCTTACCCAGACTGCAGGAAGGGCGGCAAGGAATATTAACGGAAAGGTCATAATGTATGCGGATACGGTAACCGGTTCAATGCAGAATACTATTGACGAAACCAACAGGCGCAGGGATAAGCAATTGAAATTCAACGAAAAGATGGGTGTCACTCCAAAGCAGATTGTTAAAGCAACAACAGAAATCATGGGGAAAATACCGGGAAGGCCCGGCAGGAAAAAAACCTATTCGGAACCGGAAAAGATAGATATTGCAGCCGATCCGGTCGTACGGTACATGGACAAAAGAGCGCTTGAAAAATCGATAGAGAAGACCCGCAGGTTGATGGAAAAAGCTGCCAGAGAGCTTGATTTTATTGAAGCTGCAAGACTCCGTGATGAAATGTTACAACTGGAAAAAATACTCAGTTCGAAATGATAATCCATGTTTTACGTATTTATCCGTTCCCTGTTCTCCTTGCCCTGGCAATAATTTCGCTGTTATCTTGTAAAACACAGGATCTCTACCTGGATTACCGGAGGCCCTTACCTGAGAAAATGATCACTGATCTTTCGTATACTCCCGGTGTTCCGGGTAATTTTGAAATAACCGGTATTTCTCTAAGAGATAGTCTTCTCATTATTGACCTGGAATTTCTCGGGTTTGAAAACCAGGAGTTTGATCTGTACTTCGATGGAGTATATCAGAAAACAATGCCTCCACACGCTACTCTTTACATTGAGCGAAAGGGCGGCACCAAAAGCCGGGGGGAAAAAATAACCAGGCAACTCCTTTTTGATATCACCGGATTAAAGCATCCTGACTACGATCGGGTAATTATAACGGTTGCCGGATATACACAAATGGTAATCTTTACCTACTAACCGCCCTATTATCCTGGGGTATGACTTTTTTTACACCAAACGGATGTAATTGAATGCAGCACCCTCTTCATATATGGTATCCTATGCGTGACAGATTTTGTAAGGCCAACAGGAGAACCGGATACCTGAAAGTTTCCGCAAAAAAAATCCCGGGAATCCGGGATTTATATGTTAAATCTTTTACTGATTAACCAAGGTAGGATTTGAGCAATTTGCTTCGTGACGTATGTCTCAGCCTTCTGATCGCTTTCTCCTTGATCTGTCTCACCCTCTCTCTTGTAAGTCCGAATTTCTCACCGATCTCTTCCAGTGTCATATCCTGTATGCCTATTCCGAAAAAGAGTTTTATGATATCCCGCTCCCGTTCGGTCAGTGTTGCCAGTGCGCGGTCAATTTCCTTTATCAGGGATTCATTCAGGAGTGTCTTATCGGCGACGGGTGAATCGGTATTCGGTAAAACATCGAGTAGGCTGTTATCCTCTCCATCGACGAATGGTGCATCAACGGATACATGCCTTCCTGATACTTTTAGCGTATCGGTCACCTTCTCCTTGGGAAGTTCAAGGGCATCGGCAAGCTCTTCGGGAGAAGGCGTTCTTTCGAATTCCTGCTCAAACTTGGAGAATGCCTTATTGATTTTGTTCAGCGATCCGACCTGGTTTAACGGCAGGCGGACGATTCTGGATTGTTCAGCCAGGGCCTGAAGAATTGATTGCCTGATCCACCATACGGCATAGGAAATAAATTTGAATCCCCTGGTTTCATCAAATTTTTCTGCAGCTTTAATCAGGCCGAGATTCCCCTCATTGATCAGGTCAGGCAGGCTTAATCCCTGGTTTTGATACTGTTTGGCAACTGAGACAACAAATCTCAGGTTTGCCCTTGTAAGTTTTTCCAACGCGTCTCTGTCACCTTTCTTTATTCTCTGTGCCAACTCAACCTCTTCTTCAACAGATATAAGTTCTTCTTTCCCAATCTCTTGTAAATACTTATCCAGAGAAGCGCTTTCACGGTTCGTTATGGATTTCGTAATTTTAAGCTGTCTCATTTTATAGTATCTCCAAAACTTCTGCGAATTTATGGCTTTTTAAAATACAAGTCAAGTACATTCGATTTAAAAAACTCTGTATAGTAAAAAAAAGGCTTGCAGATGCAAGCCAATTTTTCTGTCTCTTGACTTCATCTATCTTCTGAATTCATAGCTGAAGTATGTACCATCGGGCCGGAAACCCTGCATGCTGTACAACGTTCTGCCTCCCCCCAGGATATCTCTTACATCTCCTACACGGTGAACGGTTTGACCATTTATTTCTGTTATAACAGACCCGGTCTTCAATCCGATATCGTTCAGATACCCGTCGCCGACGTCCGTGATTTTCACACCGTTTGAGATATTGTATCTATTCCTGTCTCTCTCGCTAAGCTCTCCGAACTTAGCACCCATTACGAGGTCGTCCGATCGCACAATTTCAGTACTACCCTCCGTATTACGTAAAATAACCTCAAATGGTTTCTCTTTATTGTCTCTTTTTATGACAACCTGAACTTTATCTTTTGGCCGATAACGGCTGATTTGTTCCTGGAGTTCAGCTACCGAATTGACTTTCACATTATTAACACTGAGGATAATATCTCCGGTCTTAATCCCTGCCTCCCTGGCAGCTCCTTCTTCACGAACACCGTTTATATACACTCCCTCGATTTTATCGAGGTTTTCATTCTCTGCAAGCTCTGCATCCACATCCTGGATGGTAACCCCGAGTATTGCTCTTTGTACTTCGCCGAACTCCAACAGGTCGTCAACTACCTTTTTAACGATATTGACCGGAATTGCGAACGAGTTACCGGCATATCCGCCTGTTGGAGAAATTATAGCGGTAGTTAGCCCAACAAAATCTCCTTCGGTTGATACAAGGGCTCCACCGCTGTTTCCCCTGTTTAAAGCGGCATCGGTCTGAATAAAAGACTCAATTCTGAACTGATCCGGTAACAGGCCGAGATTTCTTCCCTTTGCACTGATAATGCCTGCCGTTACCGTAGATGTCAGGTTAAAAGGATTTCCGACAGCAAGAACCCACTGTCCTAACCGTAACTCGTCCGAATCGCCGTATTTCAGATATGGCAGGTTTTTGGCTTTGATCCTGATCACGGCGATATCCGTACTCGGATCCCTCCCTATCAGTTCAGCTTTAAACAACCTTTTATCATTCAGGGTTACCTCAATCTCATCCGATCCCTCAATGACATGATTATTGGTTACGATATAACCATCTTCGGAAATTATAACACCCGAACCATACCCCAGAAGGGGTTCCGGATCCCTCCTGTACCTGTCACCATAAAAGAACTCATATAAGGGATTACGGTAGTTGTTGTCACGTTCTGTAACTGTTTTGACATGAACCACTCCGTGTACTGTATTTTCGGCGGCAAATGTGAAATCAAATTGTTCGGCATTAAAATCTGCCGGCAGGTTGGCAAAACGAACCAGTTGCGAATCATCCCTTTCTGCCAGAGCAGGTTCCTCCGGTCTGTCCAACATCAATGAATAGGCGAATATTGCTATTATTCCACCCAGAATAGCAACCATGAATGTGCCAAGTATCTTTTTCCCTTTCATAACTATGTTTTTTTTAATAACAATTTTAGCGATTAAATGTTCCCGTTTTAGCTATCAAAAATTATGCCTCTAAGATAAGATTATTAACTTTACAATCCATGAAACGTACCAAAAACATTGATGTTACAGGTGAAATAACTATTTAACATATTTTAACTATTCCTGCCATAATGTTGGAGTTTTTAAAATACCACGGCTCAGGCAATGATTTCATTCTGATCGATAACCGGAACGGCCGGATTGATCCGTCAGACCAGTCTTTAATCAGGAGTTTATGTGACCGCAAGTTCGGTATAGGGGCGGATGGGCTTATCCTGCTTACGGATCATCCGGAACTGGATTTCGAAATGCAATATTTTAACCGGGACGGACCGGAAGGATCCATGTGCGGAAACGGTGCCAGATGTATTGCTGTTTTTGCTCAACGGCTTGGCCTGGTGGAAAAAAGAGCCAGGTTTCAGGCTTTTGACGGTGCGCATGATGCGATAATCGAAAAGAAGGGTGTAAGGATCAGCATGATGGATATTACCGGAATTGATAAAAGAGTTGATCATTTTTTTCTCAATACGGGTTCACCTCATGTTGTTCTGT
This sequence comes from Bacteroidales bacterium, assembly GCA_020353115.1. GTDB lineage: Bacteria > Bacteroidota > Bacteroidia > Bacteroidales > VadinHA17. Next base: position 1,774,567 of record CP070687.1, on the reverse strand, counting down.
TCAGGGAAGATGTTAAAACCATGAATGTTTTTGAGGAGGGACGGAAAATTAGGTACAACAAGCTGTATGGAAAAGAAGGAACGAATGTGGATTTCATATGGCGATCGGGTGACGGGATTTATGTCAGGACATATGAGAGAGGGGTGGAGGATGAGACACTCTCCTGCGGAACCGGTGTTGTTGCCTCT
>CP070687.1:1768397-1774279 GCA_020353115.1 Bacteroidales bacterium | reverse complement strand
TTCAAAGAGGTCAGATCCAATGACGAATTTGATACTTTTTTTGGCACATTACTGCTGGAAAATCCCTCTGTCATATACATGGATTATGAACGGTCTGGCACCCTCAATGGCCCGCTTACTAAATATGAACAGGTTTTCAAACGGGCAAGGGATAAGGGATCGGAAATTAATATCCAGTCTCCTTCCCGTATTATTTCACCGATGCTGCGGAAAAAATCAGAAGCGGAACTGGATATACTTCGAAAGGCAGTTGATATTACAGCCGAGGCACAGCGTGAAGCAATGCGATCGATTGAACCGGGAATGTACGAATACCAGTTACAGGCTATAATCCGCCATGTTTTCCGGCTGAATGGTGCTCAGGGAACCGGATTCCCCTGTATTATTGGTTCCGGAATTAACTCCGTTATCCTGCACTGGATGGAAAACTCGAGAAAAATGGAAGATGGTGACATAGTAGTGGTAGATATCGGGGCAGAATACGGCATGTACTGGGCTGATATAACAAGGACCATACCGGCTAACGGGAAATACAGCCCAAGACAGAAAGAGATTTATGAAATCGTCCTGAAAGCAAACGAAGAGGCAATTAAAATGATTGCACCAGGAGTGAATTTCGAAGATGTTTTTGAAAAAGCCAATGATATACTGGCAGAAGGTATGTTGAGAATAGGCCTGATCAATGATAAAGGTGAATTCAGAAAATACTATTTCCACGGCCTTGGTCACCATATAGGCCTTCTTAATGCTCGGATTTTAAATATCGGGGTACTTGAACCGGGAATGGTTATTACTATCGAACCCGGAATCTATATCCATGAAGAAAAACTGGGAATCAGGATTGAGGATGATGTTCTGGTCACCGAAAACGGACATGAGGTGCTCTCCGCAAGTGTTCCGAAAAAAATACCCGAAATAGAGAATTTGATGAATGAGAGAGGAATGGATTACAAAAGGAATCTACTGAAATAGATTATGGATTGCGGATTTGGTGTGTCTGATTGCTCCTGGCTGTAGCAGGCATGGATTGCATGTTTGGCCGGGCTGCATGGGTGGATTGGAGATTTCGGTATTCGTTAACAAAGACCTCCTGTCTCAACCCGGATCGAGATCCATTGGTTACGATCCCAAAAATTGACAATTTTGTATCACCTGTCTGAACCTGTATCGAATTCCGGGTTACAGTACCGTTTACATCACACACGAATTACGATTCACGATTAACGACCCCGGCCTCGTCACCAATGAACGAATAACCTGGATACCGGATTCACCTCTGCCGGTGCTGCGGCGGATCCAATTGTGAACGGCTCAGATTTCCCGTCCAGGATTTTTATTCCCCCTCGTCACCGATCACTAATCACTCGTTACTGATATCTCGTCACTGATCTCTCGTTACCGATTACTTTCAATCATTTATTTTGCCCATACGGGCATAACGGCCGGATCAATCTCAAGAAGAGAACCCAGTAACAGGATACCTAAGGTTAATACTGCGACTCCCAACAGATTTATAAAAAATCCGGTTTTAACCATATCGATAATTCGGAGCCGGTTCGTGCCAAAAATTATGGCATTAGGGGGAGTAGCAACGGGCATCATAAATGCAAATGAGCTGGCCAGGGTGGCAGGGATCATTAATAACAACGGATTCTTGGAAATCGCTACCGACACTGCAGCCAGGATGGGTAGTATCATTTCAGCCGTTGCGGTATTGGATGTCAGTTCCGTAAGAAAGGTAATCAGCATACAAATACTGCTTACAAGCACCCCGGATGATAAGGTTTCGAGACCCGATAATTGCATCCCGAACCATTCCGATAAACCCGATTCCTTAAACCCGCTGGCCAGGGCAAAACCACCCCCGAAAAGCAATACAATACCCCAGGGCAACCTTTCGGCACTTTTCCAGTCCATCAGACGGGAATTATCACGAGATGGTATAAGGAACAGGAGCATAGCAAGTGCGATAGCTACCGTACCATCATTAATGTAATCTGCCCGGGGAAAAAGTCTTGACCAGCCCGGGAAAACAAAATTCCCGAAACCAATGTCTGCCCTGGTAAGCCATAAAAAAGCCAGTGCCAGGAAAACTCCCAAAACAACTTTTTCCTCAAAACTCATTTTTCCCAGCGCAACATATTGCCTGCGAAAAAGATCCCGGTTAAGCCTGAAATCCACCCGGCAGAAGAAGAGGGATAAAATAAACCATACGATGAATAGAAAAGTAAGAGAAATCGGAAAAGCAAAAAAGAACCAGGTAGCAAATGAGATTTCAGGTACTTCCGGAAAAGTAATGGTCAGTATCCGTGAAAAAGAAAGATTCGGAGGAGTGCCCACAAGAGTGGCAATCCCACCGATACTGGCACTGTATGCTATGCCAAGCAAAAGACCAACTGAATACTTCCTGACACCTTCATTTCCCAGCGTATTTTCCAGACTGATAATAATCGATAATGCAATCGGAACCATCATCATGGCCGTGGCTGTATTTGAGATCCACATGGAGAGAAACCAGGTTGCGACCATGAATCCGAGAAGAATCCGCTTCGGCTTTATTCCCAAAAGCAAAAGCGTAAACAGGGCGATCCGGCTATGAAGATTCCATTTCTGCATCGCCAGTGCAACAATAAATCCCCCGATAAACAGAAAGATGATATGGTTGAAATAGAGGGCCGATACCTCCCTCCCATTCATTATTCCCATTAAAGGAAAAAGAATGACCGGAAGGAGTGCCGTTACAGCCAGTGGAATACACTCGGTAATCCACCATACGGCCATGAGCAAAGCAACAGATGCAGTACTGGTAACTAGTGGATTATTCTTGTCCAGATCGAAAAGCAACAACAAAACCAGGGCGAGAATCGGTCCCGTGAAAATACCCGTCTTTTGCAAAACAGTTGATCCGGAAAAAAAGCGGATTCCGTTTGATCCCAAAATTCAGTCTTCCATTGATATAAACGATCTAAGATACTAGATTTATTTCAAAATAATCCGACACCAATGTGGAAGTATGGTAAAACGTTCGCTGCTGCGGGTACTATCCCGAAAACAGGTTTCCCAGTCATACAGGCACGGGTCAAGCTGAGACCGATTCCCGTTCAGTTACAAAGCGGTTAGGTGAAAATATGAATGATACCGGTTCCCTTGTTAACAAACCAGCAGAATTCCCACAACCTTCGTCTTTCATATATAATCTGGAACGATCTTCCGGATCGTTAAAATAAACCAACCCGTGCCGACAAACCCGAGAATATCATTTTGCGACTGAGAAGGTACATTTGGATGAACTCAACACGAGGATTTTATCAGAAGCGGTTAGGCCAAACGAATACTATATGTTTTGATATTGATTGTTGTCTGCCCGTTCCCATGAATCCTTTGCAGCATTAATTTGTTACCTTTGAGTTTCAAACAAATTAAATATGTCGGAGATCAATCAAATCATCAGCGAACTGGTGTCCTTTCGTGATGAAAGGAACTGGGAACAATTCCATAATTCGAAAGATCTGGCATTGGCTATATCCGTTGAAGCGGCTGAGCTGAATGAACTTTTCCTATGGAAGACAAAGGAAGAAGCGGAGACTATTGACAGGGAGAAACTCAGCGATGAGCTGGCCGATATCTTTGCATTTTCTCTTCTTCTGGCAGATAAACATGGCTTCAACGTAAAAGAAATTGTAATGAAAAAAATCAGGAAAAACCGTGAAAAATATCCTGTCGAGAGGTCGCGGGGAAATGCAAAAAAATACAGCGATTTATAAAAGTCAAAAACACATGACAGGGGCAATTATTGGGGATATAATAGGTTCTGTTTATGAAGCGCACCCGGTAAAAACAACCGATTTCGACCTTTTCACAGCTTCATCCCGCTTTACGGATGATACGGTCCTGACCATTGCCGTAGCGGAAGCCCTTCTTAAACGGGACGACTATGAATCCAGGCTGCGATACTGGGGAAGGAAATATCCGGATGCCGGTTATGGTTTGGGGTTTTTCAACTGGCTTATGACAGACGACCCACAACCATACAATAGCTGGGGAAACGGATCGGCTATGAGAGTAAGTCCAGTTGGATTTGCCTCAACCAAGGAAGCGGATGTTCTGACTGAAGCGGAAAAATCGGCAAGTTGTACACACAATCACCCTGAAGGGATAAAAGGAGCTCAGGCAATCGCATTGGCCGTTTTTCTTGCAAGAAACAACCGGACAAAGGAAGGGATTAAACACTGCATTGAAAAGACCTTCCATTATAATCTGGACAGGAAACTGGATGATATCCGGCCCGCTTACCAATTTGATGTAAGTTGCCAGGGATCGGTTCCGGAAGCCATATTAGCCTTCCTTGAATCGTCCGATTATATTGAATCGGTTAAGAATGCTGTTTCCCTTGGTGGTGACAGCGATACACTGGCATGTATGGCCGGGGCTATTGCCGAAGCATTTTACAAAGAGATCCCGCGTACAACATATAATGCCGCGCTTGACCTCCTTCCTGAAGAATTTATTGAAACCATTCAACTTTTCTATGAAACATTCCACTGTCAATATAAACTTGTTTAATCCTTACCCGTTAATTGAAGAATTTTTCCAAAAAAATCCGGAATATGAACTCTGAAGATTTATCAGGCTTTCTGAAAGCATTACGTTTTGCAGCGAACAAGCACAGGAACCAGCGCAGAAAAGACAAGAGAAATACACCATATATCAATCACCCCATCGAGGTCTGCTATGTATTAACCGAAAGCGGATCTGTTTTCGACCCGGCCATTCTTACCGCGGCAATCTTGCATGACACACTTGAAGATACCCGTTCCGCTCCGGAAGAGATCAGGGAGCTTTTCGGATCCCCGGTCCTGGACCTGGTAAAGGAGGTTACCGATGATAAGCATCTGCCCAGGTTTGTCAGGAAAAGACTCCAGGTTGAAAATGCCTCTACAATATCGGATGCTGCCAAACAAATAAAACTGGCAGATAAGATAAGCAATATAAGGGATATCCTGGAAAATCCTCCCTGGAGCTGGAATACAAGGAGAAAATTGGATTACATTAATTGGGCTGAGCAGGTTGCCGGAGGTCTTAGAGGGGTAAATAAAAAGCTGGAAGATAAATTTGACGAGTTGGTAAGAATCAGCAGGGAAAAGCTGGATAAAGGAAACAGGAGGTAATATCAGGCAAGCAGCCTACTGCTTTCTTCTCACTCTGAAGATATAGAAGAAAGGAATTCCCACAGCCAGAAGAATAATTCCCCATATTATCGTTTCGGGTCCCAGGCCCCAGATGGCCCACAATGAAAACAGTAATGCCGGGACAGGAATGGAAAAATAGGCTAATACCTTTCGCACATCTCTCATCCTATTACGCTTAAAATACAAAACCAGGTCAACAAGTGAAGAAAATACATACGGTATTAGTGTTGAAAGGATCGCCAGCATGATAATAAAGGTGAACATATGGACCAGTCCCCTGGCATAATTCAAAACGATCAGCACGGAAGCCAACAGGCTAGAGATCAGGAGGCCCTGTCCCGGCATATTCCTGCCGGATAATTTGCCGAAAACCGGAGGAAAAACACCATCGCGCGAAGCGGCAAGAGGTAACTGTCCCTGGAGCAGGATCCATCCGTTTAAAGCACCAAGGCAGGCAACCAGTGCTCCCGCAGCAATGGCATAACCTGCCCATCTACCCCATATCTGCTCTGCTGCATCAGCGAACGGTGCTGTTGATATAGCCAGTTTCCCCGGGGAAATGATGCCCATTATAGCCGCTGTACTCAAGATATAAATGCAGGAGACGAGAATCGTCCCCAGGATAGTAACCTTTGAAATGGTACGTTCCGGATCTTTCACATGGTCAGAAGGAATGGTGGCCGATTCCAATCC
>CP070687.1:1764796-1768297 GCA_020353115.1 Bacteroidales bacterium | reverse complement strand
TCTTACGATTATCCGACCGGGACAGGTTCATTCCAAAATCATCCAACCATTCAAGAATGGGTTTATAAAAGGCAGGAACATCCTTGGGTCGTGATTCACCGGAAATTTCAAATGTATTCTTTTCAGGATCAAGTACTACCTTTGGCGAATTGGTTGTTGCATCAATGATTATTTTTTTCATGGCATATCTCTTGTAAGTCCTGAATTTAAACTTTTTCCGAAATATATACGTTCATTTCAAAAAATGAATATTGATCATTTATTTTTTTAAAGCGGGTTTCAAAATTTTTCTTAGATCGTAATCCTATGATTATCAGGCCCAACCCTGCACCTTCGACAGCCTGGGTTGATTCATCATCGATTATTTCAGCATAGGTAGCTTTCAGGGCATCCATATCCTTACGGTTAATATCATCAAGCCTGTCACGGAGATTATCAATCCTGTTTTTCCGGATCGCATTTCCCGTACGAATAATATATTTATTCTCCTGTTTACTGAAATTTATATACGGATATTTCGGGGAAAGGCTGTTTTCACTAAATTCAGGAGGTGAATACTTATATATGTTTTCAAGGCATTCTACAAAAACGCTGTACACCTTTTTTCGGATCGGTTTTTGAATGATCCTGAACGCAGTAAGTTTCTTAAGTTCATTTATCAGTGATTCTGCCGTTTCAAAATCAACGGGACCCTTATAGTCCAATATTACTTCCGATTCTGACATGACAGTAACGTGTCCTGTATTTAAAACAAAAATATCCTGCCTATTGAAAAAGCCGGGTTACCCTTTATATATTTTATTAAATCCCGGTTTATTGTTAACTTGATTCATCGTAATATAAAAATCTTAATCCCATATGGATTCATAATAACCGAGTCACGAATTCAGACCTTAATTATCATTTAAAACAAGTAAAAATATATTAAATAGTAAAGGCCAAAAAAAATAATGAGTGAATCAATCCTGAATGCATTAATGCAACTGTTTGCATTGATCATTGACATACATGAAGATAAAGAAATCTCCTCACAAGAGAAAGAGATTGTCCGTTTATTTCTGTCCAGGCAGTTAAATACCGAACTCACTGAAAAATACATGAAAATCTTTAATGAATATCTGAAATCATATCATGAATCGGACATTGAAAGAGACAGTATAAAAGACCGGAAGAGGACATCCCTGATATCGATGAGGATACTTGGGATATGTGAATCGATCAATAAAGAGCTGGAACAGAAACAGAAAATCTATCTGATTATCCAATTGATCGAGTTCATCTCATTTGGTCAAAGGGTAACGGTGAAAGAACTGGAATTTCTATTTTCTGTTGCATCCGCTTTCAATATACCGGATAATGAATACAGGGACCTTGAAAATTTCATTTTTTATCCGGAAAATGAATTTCCAGAAAAGAAAAGAATGCTTACGATTAACGGTAAGAAAAAAGGTACGGACCCGGATATAAAACATATATACCACAGGAATCTGTCCGGAGATATTTTATTCTTGTTTATCCCAAGTACTAACGAATATATCTTCCGGTATCTTGGTAATGAAGATCTCTATCTGAACGGACAGAATATTTTACCCGGCCAGACCAATGTATTTGACCTCGGATCCTCAATCAGGAATCCGAATGTAGATACGCTTTTTTTCAGCGATATCGCCGGTAAATATTCTGCAGCGGCATTAGAATCCAAAATATCCTTAAAAGCAAATAACATTGAATTCAGGTTCAGAAACAGTGAAAATGGAATACAGAATTTCAATTTCTCTGAAGAATCAGGGAATCTTGTCGGAATAATTGGAGGAAGTGGTGTCGGAAAATCAACGCTATTGAATATCCTGAACGGGAACATAAAACCCGGAAAAGGTGCCGTCTATATCAATGGTTACAACATTCATGATAAAAATGAAAAAAGTGAGCTTAAGGGTGTCATAGGGTTTGTACCACAGGATGACTTGTTAATTGAGGAACTGACGGTATACGAAAATCTTTGGTACAACGCAAAACTCTGTCTGGACGATTTCGGGAAAGAAAAGAGAGATGAAATTATAAATCAGGTTCTGTATGATCTTGACCTGTATGATATTAAAGACCTGAAAGTGGGTAATATATTAAACAAAATAATCAGCGGAGGTCAGCGTAAACGAATAAATATTGCTCTCGAACTGGTGCGTGAACCATCTGTACTTTTTATTGATGAACCAACCTCGGGTTTATCCTCCGTCGATTCTGACGTAGTAATGAATTTACTGAAAGAACAAGCATATAAGGGGAGGCTTGTTATCGTCAATATCCATCAGCCATCATCGGATATATATAAAATGTTTGACAGGATAGTGATTCTTGACAAGGGAGGATACCAGGTATATTATGGTAATCCAACCGAGGCGATTGTTTATTTCAAATCCCTTAGCCATCACGTAAATCCCTATGAGGATCAATGTGTAAAATGTGGTAACATTAATCCCGATCAGATCCTGCAAATTATTGAAGCTAAAGTTGTTAATGAACATGGGAAACTAACACGGACAAGAAAAGTAACCCCCGGGGAATGGTTTGAATTGTTTCAAAAGAAATTTGACATCCAGCAAAAAGTGCAGCCCGTAAAAGAAAAAATGCCTGAGAATAATTACAAGATCCCGGCATTGTTCAGACAAATGAGAATTTTTTTCAGCCGGGATCTGCTATCAAAGCTGTCCAACAGACAAAATCTTCTCATAAGTCTGCTTGAAGCCCCGTTACTGGCTGTCATTCTCGGATTGTTTACCAAATATTTCAGTGACATTCATACAAGCGCCAACGGGTATTTATTCCGTGAAAATGTCAATCTGCCGGCTTATCTTTTTATGAGCGCTGTTGTAGCCCTTTTTCTCGGGCTGAATATGAGTTCCGGAGAGATAATCAGGGACCGGAAAATACTCAAGCGTGAATCATTTCTCAACTTAAGCAGATTCAGCTATCTGAATTCGAAAATCCTGGTTCTGTTTTTATTGTCAGCCATTCAAACCATTTCATATGTACTGGCAGGTAATATAATACTCGGAATTAAAGGTATGACAATAAGTTACTGGCTGGCACTTTTTTCCACATCCTGCGCAGCAAATATGCTGGGCCTGAATATTTCATCCGGACTCAGTTCTATTATTGCCACATATATTTTGATCCCTTTTCTCCTGATTCCCCAGCTGTTATTCAGTGGGGTTACCGTAAAATTTGAGGATCTCCATAAGGTATTCCGTAATCCGGATTATGTTCCCGTAATCGGGGATATTATGACATTGCGCTGGGCATATGAAGCCCTTGCAGTACATCAGTTCAGGAATAATCATTATCAGAAATATCTGTTTGATACCGAAAAGGAGAAAAGAAATGCATATTATTATGCAGATTTTCATATTCCTGCCTTGATTTCCAGGCTGAATGAAGCAGACTTTTATATCCGGAATGATTTGGCGGGGAATAAAGTACGTAACAACCTTGAACTGTTAAGGC
>CP070687.1:1742063-1764696 GCA_020353115.1 Bacteroidales bacterium | reverse complement strand
ACTGGGCGATCAGTATGGGGGTGACCCATTATACGCATTGGTTCCATCCTTTGACCGACGGTACCGCCGAAAAGCATGATGGATTTATTGAATTTGGTGATTTCGGCGGACTGATAGAAAATTTTTCAGGAGAGCTGCTGGTACAGCAGGAACCGGATGCCTCCAGTTTCCCTAGTGGGGGATTAAGAAATACGTTCGAGGCTCGCGGCTATACAGCATGGGATATTTCCTCCCCGGCATTCCTTGTAGGGACAACCCTTTGTATACCTACCGTTTTTGTTTCATATACAGGTCAGGCACTTGATTATAAAACTCCTTTACTCAAAGCTTTGAGCCTGATTGATAAGGCTGCTGTTGAGGTTTGCCGGTATTTTGACAGAAATGTAAACAAGGTCATTGCAACACTCGGCTGGGAACAGGAGTACTTTCTCATTGATTCCGCCCTGTATCATGCAAGGCCTGACCTGATACTTACAGACAGAACGCTGATGGGACATCAGTCTTCCAAGGATCAACAGCTCGATGACCACTATTTCAGCTCAATACCTGAAAGGGTAAAAGCCTTTATGCAGGATTTTGAGAATGAAGCATATAAACTCGGAATCCCGATTAAAACAAGGCACAACGAGGTTGCCCCAAACCAGTTTGAATGTGCCCCGATCTATGAGGAGGTCAACCTTTCAAACGATCATAACCAGATGACTATGGATATTATGAAAAGAGTTGCCATGAAACATAACTTCCGTGTTCTGCTTCATGAAAAACCTTTTGCCGGTATAAACGGTTCGGGAAAACACAGTAACTGGTCATTGATAACGGATACGGGTGTTAACCTACTCTCTCCCGGTAAGAATCCGAAGAGAAATTTACTGTTCCTGACGTTCCTGGTAAATGTGATAAAGTCTGTGTATGAAAACCAGGATCTTCTACGCGCTAGCATACTTACTGCCAGCAATTCACACCGTCTGGGTGCAAATGAAGCGCCACCGACTATCATGTCGGTCTTTCTCGGTTCTTTTCTGACAAATACACTGGATGAAATTGCCGAAAAGGTTACCGGTAAGAAAATGAACCCTGACCTGAAAACCGAATTGAAACTGGGAATCGGCAAAATACCCGAGATCCTGCTGGATAATACAGACCGAAACCGGACCTCACCCTTCGCATTTACTGGTAACAGGTTTGAGTTCAGGGCAGTAGGATCTTCGGCTAACTGTGCTGCAGCAATGATAGCATTGAATACGAGCGTTGCAGACCAGCTCCTGCAATTCAGGAGTGAAACCGATAGCCTGATAAACAAAGGGATTAAGAAAGATGAGGCAATCTTCCAGGTGTTGAAATCGTATATAATCTCGTCGGAAAAAATCAGGTTCGAAGGTGATAGTTATAGCGATTCATGGAAAAAGGAAGCAGCGGACAGAGGACTGACGAATATCACAGGCGTCCCTGAATCTCTTAAACATTACCTTACCGGTAAAGCAGGGGAAGTTCTCCTTCGGAATGGGATATTTGATGAAAATGAGTTGAAAGGAAGGGTAGAGGTTGAATTTGAAAAATTTACAAAAAAGATACAGATTGAAGCCCGGGTTCTGGGGGACCTGGCTATTAACCATATCGTGCCTACAGCAATCCAATATCAGAATACACTGCTGGAAAACGTGAGGGGACTTCAAAAGGTATATAGTAAGGAAGAGTTTGTGGAATTGGCTGAAGCCAGAAAAGAATTGATAAGAGAGATATCCGATCATATTTCACAAATCAAGAAAAAGGTCCACGATATGATTGAAGCAAGAAAGAAAGCAAACAGGATACAGGATATTCAGGAAAAAGCATTCGCCTATGATAAGGAAGTGAAGCCATATCTTGAGAATATCAGAAGGCATATCGATAAGTTGGAACTGACTATCGATAATGAGATCTGGCCCCTGCCAAAATACCGTGAATTGCTCTTTACAAGATAAATTCTGCACCGCCCGGGGTCCATCACCGATTTTTTATTTGATCGGAAAATAATTAATTTTACCTGCCGTTGTAGAAAGAAAAAAGATATGACTAGAGGTCGTTTAATTCTTATAATATTTATTGTACTGCTTCCCCTGAATGTGGATGCTCAGAAAAAGAGAACATTGAAGGCAGATGAAGCGTATAATGCAGGTGAATTTTTTGAGGCTATCGATTTGTATAAGGATGCCTATTCGGTTATTCAGGACAAACAGGAAAAATCAAGGGTGGTTTTCCAGATTGCCGAATGTTACCGCAAAACAAATGATTCGAAAAGGGCAGAGTTATGGTATAAGAAAGCGCTTGGAAGGGATTACACCGATCCGATCGCTCAGCTGAGATATGCAGAAGCAATGAAAATGAATCTGGAGTACGAAGAAGCTATCAATGAGTTTAAACGGTATAAAGAGCTGGTTCCTTCAGATCCGAGAGCAGATAATGGCATCCTCTCCTGTGAACTCGCACTCCAGTGGATGGAGAACCCTCTCGGATATGAAGTGCAGGATATCCGGTATTTCAATTCCCGGGGTATCGATTTCAGTCCTGCATATGCCCGGGATGATTATCAGCTTATATACTTTACATCCTCAAGAGATGAAGCCCAGGGAAATAAAACCCATGGTGCTACCGGTGAAGACTTTACCGATATTTTCGAATCAAGACTCGACAGGAAAGGAAAATGGAGTGTTCCTGTCCCCCTGGGAGAACCGATAAATTCTGAATTTGAAGACGGAACGCCCTCATTTACAGATGATTATAACACAATTTATTTCTCCAGATGTGAGGTTAGCAAAAGAAAGACCCTTGGATGCAAGATTTTCTTTTCCACTCGTCAGGGCGAAAAGTGGGGAGAGCCTAAACCCCTGGAGATACTTGCTGACAGCCTTATTGCTGCCCATCCTTCCATCTCTGTTGATGAACTTACACTCTATTTCGTGTCTGATATAGAAGGCGGTTTTGGCGGAAAGGATATATGGAAAGTTACAAGGGAAAATGCATCCGCAGACTGGGGAAAACCAATTAATATGGGTGGTGATATCAATACCGAAGGAGATGAAGTATTTCCATATATACACCCTGACGGCATACTGTACTTTTCCTCTAACGGACACATCGGTATGGGAGGTTTGGATATCTTTCGTGCTACAATGCAGGAAAATAATACATGGAAGATTGAAAATATGCAATACCCGATAAACTCTTTTGCCGATGACTTCGGTATTGTATTTGAAAAAGAGGTGGAGAGGGGATTTTTCACTTCATCCAGGAAAGGCAGAGGGAACGATGATATCTTTTCATTTGTTATGCCACCACTTAAATTTAATCTGACCGGAGTTGTCAGGGATGAGAAAAGCGATGATGTAATCCCCGGGTCGGTTGTGAAACTGATCGGCAGCGATGGTGTAAATATCCAGGCTGAAACCGGAAATGACGGATCTTTCCGCTTCATCCTTCAACCCAATACCGATTATGTATTCGTTGCTTCAAAGCAGGGATATCTGAATGGGAAAGGCAGGGAAACTACCAAGGGCCAGGATCAGAGCAGGGACTTCAGTGCAACAATCTATCTTGCCTCAATTGCGAAACCGATCGAACTTTCGAACAGCAATGTATTTTATGATTTTGCGAAATGGGATCTAAGGCCTGAAGCCATGGTTTCTCTTGATAAACTGGTTGAAACCCTGAATGATAATCCAAACGTGACCATTGAACTGATGTCACACACCGATTCACGTGATACGGAAGAATTCAATCTTGACCTCTCGCAGAGAAGGGCTCAGTCCGTTGTTGATTACCTTATCGAAAAAGGAATCTCACCAGACCGATTATCGGCCAAAGGGTACGGAGAATCGATGCCCAAAGAGGTTACCAGCAGAATGGTGGAAAATTACACCTTCCTCAGGGAAGGAGATGTCCTTACAGAAGAATTTATTAACAACCTGGTAAATATTGAACGGCAGGAAATAGCCCACCAGATGAACCGCAGAACTGAATTCAGGGTCCTGACAATCGATTACAATACCGATGATCAGTGATCCCTTACCATACCTGTGAACCGATTACCTGGTAACTATTCAAACACAAACAACGGATAATAAATACTTTCCTGATGCAGAAGCAAAATGGATTTACTATTTTTGCAGCACCAGCGATCTGTATCGGAAAACCTGAATGGAGAATTTCTCAAAATATCAGCAACGCGGTGTTTCGGCTTCCAAGGAAGATATACATCAGGCCATAAAGAGTATCGATAAAGGATTATTCCCTTACGCATTTTGTAAAATCCTCCCCGATATCCTCGGAAGTGATCCGGAATTCTGCAATATCATGCATGCTGACGGTGCAGGAACAAAATCCTCACTTGCCTACATTTACTGGAAAGAAACAGGTGATCTTTCCGTCTGGAAAGGCGTCGTAAAGGATGCCATCGTTATGAACCTGGATGATCTGTTGTGCGTCGGTGCTACGGATAATATACTGATTTCAACAACTATTGGCAGAAACAGGAATAAAATCCCGGCGGAAGTTATTGATGCCATCATCAACGGAACGGAGGAATTTCTTTCCGAATTAAGGAATCTGGGTATAACCGTCTTTTCAACGGGTGGAGAGACGGCAGATGTAGGCGATCTTGTGCGTACCATTATAGTCGATTCCACCGTAACCTGCCGGATGAAGAGAAAGGATGTTATCAGCAATCATACAATATCGGATAAGGATGTAATTATCGGTCTTTCTTCCTCCGGACAAGCCAGCTATGAAAAGGAGTACAACGGAGGAATAGGGAGTAACGGGCTTACATCCGCCCGTCATGATATCTTCGCCAAATATATCGCGTTAAAATACCCGGAAAGTTATGATCCTGAAATTCCTGAAGACCTGGTGTATTCCGGCAATCTGAACCTGACAGATGAAATTGAGTCTCTGGGAATAGATGCCGGTAAACTGTTGCTTTCACCAACCAGGACATATGCTCCTGTTTTAAAGCAAATCCTGCAAAGGTACAGGGATAAGATACATGGGATGATCCATTGTTCCGGTGGGGGACAAACGAAAGTATTGAACTTTATCAATAATATCCATGTAATAAAGGAAAATATGTTTCCGCTTCCACCATTGTTTCGAATAATAAAAGAACAATCGGGTACCGGTATGCAGGAAATGTACAGGGTCTTCAATATGGGTCATCGCTTCGAGATTTATGTACCTGCTTTTCTGGCAGATGAAATTATCAGGATATCGGAAGAATTTAATATTCAAGCACGGATTATCGGATACTGTAAGAAGGATAAGTGCAAAAGATTAACAATTATAAGTGAATTCGGGACATTCACCTATTAATTCACCTCCCCTCTGATCCCTCAGACATGTATAACCGGATTGTTTTGGAAAACGATTTGCCCCGAGGGTATTTCCATAGTATGAGAATGATTTATTTTATACCTTTGCAAACTGATTCTGGAGACCATAAAAAATGAGCAAGGATTTAATCCTGGAGAAACTGGAAGGGGTGAAAAACCGTTTTGAGGAAGTGTCAAAACTGATCTCTGAACCTTCGGTAGTGGCCGATATGAAGCGATATATCCGGTTGAATAAGGAGTATAAAGATCTTGAGCCCGTAATCAAAGCATACCGGGAATATAAAGAAGCCCTGGAGAATGTCAGGTCGGCTAAAGATATTCTTGCAAATGAGAAGGATGAAGAACTAAGAGAGATGGCCAAAACCGAACTGGAGGAGATGAATGAAAAGCTTCCGGAAATGGAGACAAGACTTAAGCTGCTTCTGGTGCCTGAAGATCCGGAAGACAGTAAGAATAGTGTTATGGAGATTCGTGCCGGTACCGGAGGTGATGAGGCAAGTATCTTTGCCGGAGATCTTTTCAGGATGTATTCGAAATTCTGCGAATCAATGGGATGGACAATGGAAATAAACAGTTACTCCGAAGGCACTGTCGGCGGGTACAAGGAAATTGTATATACGGTTTCCGGAGAGAGTGTATACGGGATACTGAAATATGAGTCGGGTGTCCACAGGGTTCAGCGTGTACCCCAAACCGAAACACAGGGACGGGTCCATACATCGGCCGCCTCCGTTGCCGTATTACCCGAAGCTGAGGAGCTTGATATCGATATCAAGACAGATGATATCCGTAAAGATACATACTGCTCTTCAGGACCAGGAGGGCAATCGGTAAATACAACCTATTCTGCGGTTCGTCTTACGCATATCCCTACAGGTATTGTGGTGACCTGCCAGGACCAGAAATCACAGCTGAAGAACCTGGACAAGGCGATGAAAGAATTACGAACCAGGCTTTATCATCTGGAGTATGAGAAATACCTCTCCGAAATTGCATCTAAAAGAAAAACCATGGTATCTACCGGTGACCGGTCGGCAAAGATACGGACCTATAATTATCCTCAGGGAAGAATAACCGATCATAGAATAAATCTTACCCTCTATAACCTTACTTCAATTATGGACGGGAACATTATGGAGATCATCGACAAACTCCAGATGGCTGAAAATGCGGAACGATTAAAAGCAAGCGAAATTTAAATCGGAAACCTGAAAATGAGCTGAATATGGATTATCCCCGGCTAGTTGAAAATATCAAACGGAAAAAGAGCTTTCTATGTATCGGGCTGGATACTGACTTGCAGAAAATACCAGAATTTCTGAAAAGGGGAACGGACCCGCTGTTTGAGTTTAATCGCAGAATAATTGATGAAACATCCCGGTATGCCGTTGCATATAAACCGAATCTGGCATTCTATGAATCCAGGGGTGCAGACGGATGGCAGAGCCTCGAGAAAACGGTTCGTTATATCCGGCACAACCATCCTGATATATTCCTGATTGCCGATGCAAAACGTGGAGATATCGGTAATACTTCAGGTATGTATGCAAAGGCATTTTTCGAACAACTCGAATTTGATGCTATAACCGTAGCTCCCTATATGGGGAAGGATTCCGTTACACCGTTCTTGAATTATTCGGGGAAATGGGTCATCCTTCTTGCCCTGACATCGAACGAAGGTGCTTCGGATTTCCAGTTTGCCCGTGATGCAAAGACCAATAATCCGTTTTATATGAATGTTCTTAATACATCCGTACGGTGGGGATCAAAGGATAATATGATGTATGTGGTTGGAGCTACCAAGGCAGATATGCTGAGGGAGATCCGGGAGGTCATACCGGATCATTTCATTCTTGTCCCCGGCGTAGGTGCACAGGGCGGAAGTCTTGAGGAGG
The DNA here is from genome assembly GCA_020353115.1 of Bacteroidales bacterium. Lineage (GTDB taxonomy): Bacteria > Bacteroidota > Bacteroidia > Bacteroidales > VadinHA17. The sequence continues at coordinate 1,757,438 of CP070687.1, read as the reverse complement.
TGGCACAGAACGGACTGAACCGGAATTGCGGTTTGTTGGTAAATTCATCCAGAGGGATCATTTATGCCGGAAAGGGTTCTGATTTTGCAAAAATAGCAGGAGTGAAATCAAAAGAATTACAGGAAAAAATGTCCGCCATATTAACTGCAAAGAATCTGGCATAGTTTTGTTATCGTTCTTACCTTAATTTGTTACCGGATAAAGTAATCAGGCTGTGACACCTGCCGCATTACATGGCCGCAACCAATTACCACTCACCGATGAAGGAGGATTTTTTGCACCATATCTGGAAGTTCGGACTTTTTGAAAAAAGGAATCTGAACACCGATACGGGAGAGAAAGTACGTATCATGGATCCCGGTGAACACAATACAGATGCCGGACCCGATTTTTTCAATGCCAGGATAATGGTTGGAGAAACCCTTTGGGTGGGTAATGTCGAGGTACATATAAACTCCTCCGATTGGTTGAGACATGGACACAATTCCGATAAAGCCTATGATAATGTAATTCTCCAGGTGGTCTTCAATCACGATATGGAAATTTTCCGCACATCAGGACAAACCATTCCAACCATCCAGATTGAATTCAAGGAAGAGATTTACAGGAACTATCTCCATCTGACAGGAAATAAAGAATGGATACCGTGTGAATCCCTCCTTTTTAAAGTCGATCCTTTTTACATTAAGCATTGGCTTTATAAAGTTATGGTCGACAGGCTGGAACTCAAATCGAAGGGAATAATATCGAAACTGGAAAAGAATAAGAACGACTGGGATGAGACGTTTTACCAGCACCTTGCCCGTAACTTCGGGTTTAAAAAAAACGCGGAGCCGTTTGAATTACTGGCTAAGTGCTTGCCCTATAAATACCTTGCCAGGCATAAAAACCAACTGTCACAGCTGGAAGCTATGTTATTCGGACAGGCCGGATTGCTCGAAGATCTGATATCAACCGATGAATATTATCTTTCATTACAAAAGGAATACGGTTTTTTCAGGGAGAAATTCTCGCTTAAACCACTGGGCAGCCACTTATGGAAATTTCTGCGGTTACGTCCATCCAATTTCCCTACAGTCCGGATTGCCCAGTTCTCGATGCTAATTCATAAATCAGGGAGGTTATTTTCAGCGATAATCCATTCACGGGATATCGGGTCTATGCGGAAATTATTTTCTGTCTCTGCATCTCCATACTGGAACGACCATTACGTATTTCACCGGCATTCTCCGTATCGCCGGAAAGTGATTGGCAAGGATGCCATTGATAACCTGATTATTAACAGTGTGGTTCCGTTCTTTTTCGCATATGGGATAGTAAAAAACTTGCCTGAATTTAAAGAGAGGGCTCTTGATTTGCTGGAAAAATTACCACCCGAAAAGAACACAATCATATTTAAATGGGGAAAGCTGGGAATAAAAGCCGATAATGCATTTTCCAGCCAGGCATTGATTCAATTGAAAAATTCTTATTGCAAACCGAAAAAATGTCTACATTGCAGGATTGGAAGTAAAATCCTAACCATTAACTGACCATGAAGAATAAAGGTTTCCGGTCGATTGTCTTTCCTGTAACCTTACTGGTCCTGGTTATTCTGATCGGTAACATTGGATTTATGATTATCGAAGGTTTTTCACCGATGGAATCCTTTTTCATGACCATTATTACCATATCCACAGTCGGTTTCCAGGAAGTTCGCCCGCTATCTGAAGCGGGAAGACTATTCACGGCCTTCCTTATTATTTTCAGCCTCGGAATATTTGGCTATGTTGTTACGAACGTTACCCGTTTCATTGTTGACGGAATTTTCAGAAACTACTATAAAGACAATAAAGTGAAGAAACGAATTCATAAACTGAATAACCACGTTATTTTATGTGGTTATGGCAGAAACGGTAAACAGGCAGCTATCGAATTGCTAGAAAATGAAGAGTTGTTTGTTATTATCGAGAGCAGCGAGAATCTGATTGAGAAGATCAGGGAAGAGACCAGCCTGCTTTATATCAATGGCGATGCCACACAGGAAGATATCCTGTGGGAAGCAGGGATCAAGAAAGCCAAGGCATTGATCACTACTTTACCGAACGATGCCGATAATCTGCTGCTGGTCATTACCGCCCGCCAGATAAATCCGGGAATTACCATTATAAGCAGGGCTTCCGATGATAAATCGGATGTAAAGTTGAAAAGGGCAGGAGCAAATAATGTTATTATGTCCGATAAGATCGGGGGTCAAAGAATGGCCAAACTTGTAACCCAGCCGGATGTTGTCGAATTCCTCGAATATATTATGCTTCAACGGAAAAAAGATGTAAGCCTTAATGAAGTTTCCTGTAAAAACCTCTCCTCCTGTTTTGCAGATAAGTCGATACGCCAACTGGATGTCAGAAATGTTTCCGGTGCAAATATTGTTGGACTGAAACGGCCGGATAAAACATATATAATTAATCCTGATCCGGAGATCGTCCTGACAACCAAAGATCAACTGTTTGTCCTGGGAACAGGTGAGCAGATTACCCGATTGAAGGAGATCATCGATTTTGGTTAGACCTAACGATAATGCCCTTTTATAGAGGATGAACTTGTCAAGGGCGGATATACTCACCTGAGAAATACCGGGGTATGATTGCACAGTAAGGGATTTTAACCCTTCTGCCAGCTAGCCTCACGGAGAATTACCATGGGAAAGTCTGGAAGACCTTTATTAGTCGTGTTGCCGATTATTTATATCTGGTTCCGGTGGGAGAGTACGGCTAACATCTGATTAACAAGTACTTATTTTAATAACTTTTTAGCTTTAAATATTGAAATATTAAAAAAAAAAGATAATTTTGCAGTTCTGAAAAATCGGACATTTATAATCACTGTTTTATTAGAAGTATGTATTTAACTGCTGAAAAAAAGAAGGAATTTTTTAAAAAATACGGAAAATCCGATTCGGATACCGGGTCCACAGAAGGTCAGGTAGCACTGTTTTCCTATCGTATAGCACATTTAACCGAGCATCTTAAAAAGAACAAAAAAGATTTCAGTACACAGATGGCGTTGATTAAACTGGTTGGCAAGAGAAGGAGGCTGCTTGACTATCTGAAACAAAGAGACATTGAAAGGTACCGTGCTATTATTAAATCCCTGAATTTACGTAAGTAGTGAATAAGGCAATTTGGAAATTGCCTTTTTTCGTGCCCGATGAAAATGAATTGTTGAATTAGAAAACATTAGGTAAAATGTATAACCTTTTAGAAAAAACCATTGACCTGGGTGATGGAAGAAGTATAACCATAGAAACCGGGAAGCTGGCAAAACAGGCCGATGGTTCGGTAGTCGTCAGGATGGGGAGGACAATGCTATTAGCAACGGTCGTATCTGCTAAAGAAGCGAAGGAAGATATTGATTTCCTGCCTCTTTCCGTTGAGTATAAGGAAAAATTCGCTTCACTTGGAAGGTTCCCGGGTGGTTTTATGAAGCGGGAAGCCAGACCATCGGATTATGAAATTCTCATTGCTCGCCTGGTAGACAGGGCGTTACGACCCCTATTCCCGGATGATTACCGGGCAGAAACTTTCGTTACGGTAAACCTGATATCGGCCGATAAGGATATAATGCCGGATTCTCTTGCCGGCCTTGCGGCCTCAGCCGCCCTGACGATTTCTGACATCCCGTTCAGTGGTCCGATATCCGAAGTCAGGGTCGGACGGATCAATGGGAAATTTAAGATTAATCCTACATTTTCCGATCTTGAAAACTCCGATATTGATATCGTGGTTGGAGCCACTGTGGATAATATAATCATGGTAGAGGGTGAAATGAAGGAGGTTTCTGAATCTGAAATGCTTGAGGCGATACAATTTGCACACCAGTCAATTAAGGAACAGTGTCGTGCTCAGCTTGAGCTCTTCAAAATGACAGGTAACCCTCAGAAAAGAAGTTATGAACCTGAACCCGTTGATGAAGAACTTAAGGAGAAAATTTTCAAAGAAACCTACGACAAGGTTCTGGCTGTTGCAAGGAAAAAGATCAGCAGCAAGCATAAACGGGCCGATGCATTTGAAGAGGTAAAAGAATCATTCCTGTCCCAGTTCACCGAAGAAGATGAAATTAATGAATCACTGGTGAACAATTATTTTCATGATGTTGAGAAGGAAGCCGTTCGTTTTATGATCCTGAACGATGGGATCCGGCTGGACGGAAGAAAACCGGAAGAGATACGACCCATATGGTGTGAAATTGATTGCCTGCCTGCAGCCCATGGATCGGCATTGTTTACAAGGGGTGAAACCCAATCCCTGACCACGGTTACGCTTGGTACAAAACTGGATGAAAAGGTAATTGATGAGGTCTTGCTTCAGGGGACAGAAAAATTTGTACTACATTATAATTTCCCCCCATTTTCGACGGGTGATGCAAGACCAGCAAGAGGAGTCAGCAGAAGAGAAGTTGGTCATGGAAATCTTGCCCACAGGGCAATAAAGGGAATGGTACCCGGGAATTCCGATAATCCATATGCTATCCGGGTGGTTTCCGATATCCTTGAATCGAACGGATCATCTTCAATGGCAACTGTGTGTGCCGGAACAATGGCCCTGATGGATGCCGGAATTAAAATAAAAAAACCCGTTTCGGGAATAGCAATGGGGCTTATATCAGACCCGGATACGGGAAAATTTGCCATCCTTTCCGATATTTTAGGAGATGAAGACCATCTTGGTGATATGGATTTTAAAGTAACCGGTACGGCAGAAGGAATTACAGCCGCACAAATGGATATAAAAATTGAGGGATTATCGTATGAAGTTCTTGGGAAAGCATTGGAACAGGCCAGGATCGGACGATTACATATCCTGGAAAAAATGGTTGAAACCATCCCCGAACCAAGACCAAGCCTGAAGCCACACGCCCCCAGGATTGTTCAGATTACGATTCCGAAAGACATGATAGGACCACTAATCGGACCCGGAGGAAAAGTTATCCAGGAAATCCAGAATGATACCGGATCAACCATCATTGTAGAGGAAATCAATAACCAGGGCATCGTTGATGTCTTTGCCGATAACAAGGAATCCATTGAAGCCGCACTGAAACGAATTAATGCCATCGTTGAAGTACCTGAAATAGGAAAAATCTATAAAGGCCGGGTTAAATCCATTGTACCGTTCGGCGCTTTTGTTGAGATCCTGCCCGGTAAGGATGGCCTGCTTCATATTTCGGAGATCGAATGGCAACGGCTTGATACCGTTGACTCCGTTCTTAAAGAAGGACAGGAAATCGAAGTGAAACTTATTGATATAGATGAAAGAACAGGGAAATTTAAATTATCCCGTAAAGTCCTTTTACCAAAACCACAGGGAAAATACAGTAAACATCACAATAAAAGACCTCACAGAGAGTAGAAGGTGCCCATGGCTGTCTCAAAAATTGCCTGACTTAACCCGTTAAGCGAGGTATGAATTAATCTGACCGGTCTTGCGTATAAAGCATAAAATCCAGCTAAGTCTTGCCGTTTATCTGTCGTATTTTGAAAATTACGAATGAAAAACCGTGGTTATATCTTAAATTAGGATAATATAAAAAACATACTAATCCGGGATTTACGGTAACCATTCGGAATCCTTCATAATATTATAATGTGGAAAACAAATCAACATGGTTTATCGAATTTGAGAGGGAGGTGATGAAAACTCCTATATCCCGGAGAGAGTACCGGCTTTTTAATATTAAAAGGTTTGTACGGTCCGGAAACTGGGTTGATTATTTTTCAGGCAGCTGTTCCGAGTGCAGAGAATTCAAACCGAAATTAATGCAAAATGCCGGACAATTGAAACAAGCCATATCCTCAGAGCTTCATCATAACATTGAATTCGAACAATTAAATGATATTGTTTATCAGCATTTAAGAAAGGATCACAAACTCATTCCAGGGTCATACTATATTTCCGTATATTCATTGATTGGAATGCTTGTTGGGACGGCAGGATTGGGGCTGGCCGGATTCCTTGCCGATATGGTAACGGGAAACAGGGATTTTCAGATGGCAAAGAATGGTATGCTGTTCGGATGGTTTTTTGGCCTTGTGACAGGCAGGATTCTCGGAAAAAGGAAAGATAAAATAATAAAAGTCCAGAAAAGACAATTTTAAGCCTCCCCGGCCAGCCACAGGCTGGTGAACACTGCCTGTCCGTCTGGCAGGCGTCAGGGAGGCGGCAGCCAGGCTTCTCAGCCTTCAGGCAGGCTGGATTCCCGTAGCTTGTACGGAATTGAGAGTCCGGAGCTGGTTCCGGGATTTAAAACCAATTTATCGAATTACCGGTAGCGATTTAACGGGGATATTTCTATTTTTGTCTTTTGATAAACCGTTTTTTATTACGTTTACAGCACAATGAACCGGTCATAATATTCGATTCATTGTGCCTCAATGTACCATTTCTCTGCTATTTCCGGATTGAAAACATTTTTGAATTATATTGTAATTGAAGGAAATATTGGTGCCGGAAAAACATCTCTGGCAAAAAGTATTGCATCCGAATTCAATGGGAAACTTATACTGGAAAGATTCGGTGATAATCCTTTTCTTCCAAAGTTTTACCTTGATCCGGAAAGATATGCGTTTCCCCTCGAACTTTCGTTACTGGCCGACAGATATAATCAGATGAAAAATGAATTGAACGAAAGGGACCTTTTTTCGAGCTTTACAATTGCCGACTATTATTTCATGAAATCTCTCATATTTGCCAGAAGCACTCTCCAGGAGGATGAATTTAATATCTATCAACAGATTTTCAATATCATCTACAGCAACCTGCCACAACCGGATCTTTATGTCTATCTGCATGTAAATCCTGACAACCTGTTAAGAAATATCAGGGACCGGGGAAGGGACTATGAGAAGAAAATAAGCAGGAATTATCTTGAAAAGATACAGAAAGGCTACTTCGAATTCTTCAGGCAACAACCGGAAATGACATTCCTGGTAATCGATGCAAACAATATTGATTTTGTTAATAACAAAAACGATTATAAGAATTTGGTTCATATGATCCTGGAGATTGAATATACACCGGGGTTGAACCGTGTGATTTTGTAGACTTTTCGGCTGAAAATTAATTGAGGATATTATTTTTTTTTAATGAAAACATTATTAGTTTTGTAATAGGGTACAAGAATTAATTGATTGTTAAACAAATAACATAGTAACCATGAAGAAGATAAACAATTTAGCATCTTTGATTTTGGCGGTATTGGTTTTGAGTGGCTGCGGTGGGCTGAATAAGATGAAGCAAAACGCAGGGGATATTTCCTACAATGTTGAGCCTGAGATACTTGAAACACATGCTGGCGAAATTAATGTTACAATTACGGGAACATTTCCTGAGAAATATTTCAACAAGAAAGCGGTTGTTGAAGCCACACCTGTTCTGGTCTATGAAGGAGGCGAAACTGCTTTTGAATCGGTAACCCTGCAGGGAGAAAGTGTTGAAGCGAATAATGAGGTGATAAATTTCACAGGAGACAAGTTTACCTATTCTTCAAAGGTGGCTTATAATGAAAGTATGAGAGTATCGGAGCTTATGTTGAGAGCAAAAGCCTCCCTGAAACAGAATTCGGTCGATTTTGATCCGGTGAAATTAGCCGACGGAGTTATCTCTACTTCCACATACGTGTATAAACATGGTGAACCTATAATGATGAAGGATAATTTCCAGAAAGTTATACCGAAATCAAAAATGGCCGATATCCATTACCTGATCAACGTTGCCAATGTCAGGGGTTCGGAACTGAGAGCTGAAGATATCGAAGAGCTAAGGGAGTTTATTAAAACCGCAAACGAGGAGGGAAATGTGAAATTCTCCGGAACGGCAATTTCTGCTTATGCTTCACCGGACGGGGAATATGATTTTAATGATAACCTTTCACAGAAAAGATCGGTTACTGCTGAGACATTCGTTGACCGAGAACTGAAAAGAGCCCAGGTTGAAGAGGCGACAGCCGAAGGATTCATTGCAAAAAAGGCTACACCGGAAGACTGGGAGGGATTCCAAGAACTGATGGAGAAATCCGATATTGAAGACAAGGAACTGATTTTACGTGTACTCTCCATGCACTCCGATCCCGTAGTACGTGAAAGGGAAATCAAAAATATTGCTGCTGCTTACAAGATCATTGCCGATGATATTTTGCCACAACTGAGAAGATCCATGATCACCGTTAACGTTGATGTTATCGGATTTTCCGACGAAGAGATCCTGGAATATTTTGAATCTAACCCCGATACCCTTGGTCTGGAGGAGTGCCTGTATGGAGCAACACTCGTTGGAAAAGATTTCGAAAAACAGCTCGGCTTCTACAAACTGGCTGTTGAAAAGAATCAGGATTGTATCAGAGCCCATAACAATGTAGGATATGCCTACATGTACCTTGGTAATATACCGGAAGCAAAAGCTGCTTTTGAAAGGGCGAAGGCATTGAGGGATATTGATCTGGTTAAGAACAATCTTGGCTATGTCGCCCTTCTTGAAGGTGATCTTGAACAGGCCAAAACGATATTTACCTCACTCGAAAGTCCAACCGATGAATCAAAATACGGACTTGGAATAATCAGTATTGTCGAGGGCAACTATCAGGAGGCGATCACTTACTTCGGTACCAAACCATCCTACAATCTTGCTTTGGCCAAATTACTTATTGACGATGTAAGCGGAGCAAAAAGTACCATTGATGCCGTGGAAATGGAAAATGAGTGGGTCTTCTACCTGAAAGCTATCGTTGGAGCAAATTTACAGGATGAAGATTACATGTTTAACAATCTCCGCTCATCCGTTGGCATGAATGCTGAAATGAAAGAAATGGCTAAAACGGATCTGGAATTTTTCCGTTATTTTGAGAACGATACATTTAAGTCGATTGTCGAATAAGCGATCGGATATAAATAGGAAGAGGCTGTCTCAAAAGAGTCAGCCTCTTTTTTTTGTTTCTTCCAGCTTGTTGAAGAATTCCCATAAGACGATTCCCGCACTGACGGCAATATTGAATGAATGTTTTGTGCCGAATTGGGGAAGTTCTATGCAGGTATCACATGTATCAATTACCGCTTGCTGAACTCCCCTGATCTCATGGCCGAATATTAGAGCATATCCGGTATTCTTTTCCACTTGGAATTCTTTCAGTGAAACGGATTGTTCAACCTGCTCGACCGGGATTATTTTAAAACCCCGGTTCCTCAACATCCCGATGGCATCCAGCGTATCCTGGAAATACTTCCATTCAACGGATTCCGTTGCACCAAGGGCTGTTTTTTGAATATCACGGTGGGGAGGAGTAGCGGTAATGCCACATAGAAGTATTGACTCGACAAGAAATGCATCCGCCGTTCTGAAAACCGATCCGATATTGTTAAGACTACGGACATTGTCAAGTACAACGACAAGCGGCATCTTACCGGTTCTTTTGAATTCCCGGATACTCTTTCTGCCCAATTCCCTGTTTTCTAATTTCCTCATTTAAAAGTAGGATAGTTAACCGGAAAGCAAAATTATGGAAAATAAATAAGAAACTTTCCTGGTCAGCAATGAACGTTAAATTCTGAACCTCAACAACGAAAGAGGGCCGTGGGAAATTACATTCATTCTTCCCCGGTTAGTTATTTTATAACACCTTTATTTCTTTGAAAAATCGAACCAAAAAACCTACTTTTGGTTTTCACCTTTAAAATCCTTTTGCTATGAATATCCATGAATACCAGGCTAAATCAATCCTGCGCCAGTTTGGGGTTGCTGTCCCTGAAGGGATCGTTATTGAATCTCCTGATCAGGCTGTTGAAGCGGCGAAAAAGATCCGTGAAAAAACAGGTACCGGAAGCTGGGCGGTCAAAGCACAGATCCATGCAGGAGGGAGAGGCAAAGGCGGAGGTGTTAAGATTGCAAAAACACCGGAAGAAGCAGGTAAGTATGCAAAGGATATTCTTGGAATGACCCTTGTAACACATCAAACCGGACCGGAAGGGAAGGTGGTTAACCGCGTTTTGATAGAGCAGAGTATCTATTATCCGGGTCCGGGGGAAATTCAGGAATTTTATATGAGTGTCCTGCTGAACAGGGATACCGGAAGAAATATCATCATGTATTCAACCGAGGGAGGTATGGATATTGAATCCGTTGCGGAAAAGACACCACACCTGATATTCAGGGAAGAGATAGATCCCAGGGTGGGAATCCAGGGTTTTCAGGCCAGGAAAATAGCTTTCAACCTGGGTTTGTCAGGGAAAGCATTTAAGGAGATGACAAAATTTGTTATGGCTCTGTATGCAGCATATGAAAAATCGGACGCTTCACTCTTTGAAATTAATCCGGTTTTTAAAACATCCGATGATCTTATACTTGCCGCCGATGCCAAGGTTAACCTGGATGATAACGGGCTTTTCCGGCATCCCGATTATGCTGAAATGAGAGATATAACCGAAGAAGATCCTGCCGAGGTCGAGGCTGCCAAACACGATCTTAATTTTGTTAAACTGGATGGGAATGTCGGTTGTATGGTTAATGGAGCAGGGCTGGCAATGGCAACAATGGATATCATAAAACTCTCAGGGGGTGACCCGGCCAATTTTCTGGATGTTGGAGGGACTGCAAATGCGGAAACCGTGGAAGCCGGCTTTAGAATTATACTGAAAGATCCGAATGTGAAAGCAATCCTGATTAATATCTTTGGTGGGATTGTCCGATGTGACAGGGTCGCGCAGGGAGTCGTCGATGCCTATAACTCCGTCGGACATATTGATGTACCCGTAATCGCACGACTCCAGGGTACAAATGCAGAAGAAGGAAAGAGATTAATTGATGAGTCCGGGTTAAAAGTCTATTCTGCTATCACCCTTGAAGAAGCCGCCGGGATGGTTAAGGAAGTGGTGAAATGAATGCCTCAAACGCCTTGAATGGGAATGTCTCAAATACCTTAATTATCAGGAAATTGAAGCTCAGAAAAAAATACTTTGTCAGGTATGGTTAGCGAAGACTTCTCCTGATTGAGATATTTCATACATTCTTATCATTAATCCCAATCTTTTTATGTGTTCCGTCACAAAACGGTTTGTTTGCCGATCCGCCACACCGGCAAAGGTAGATTTCATTTCCCGTTTCAATGAGCTTTAAATTGCTGCCGGTAAGCTTAAAATTACCTGAAACCTTTAATGGACCGTTACTGAAAACGGTAATCTCTGTAATGTCTTTTCTCTCGTTTGTTGCCATTTGAGTATGTTATTCCTTAAAACCTGTTTTCCTGTGATTCCCATCACAAAACGGCATGGAATTTGAATTTCCGCACCGGCAGAAAGAAGACATCCCCATCATATTTATTTCTGAGCCATCCGCCCTGGTTAGGACATAACTCCCTTCAACAATATAGGGGCCATTTTTCATCACCCGGATCTTCAACGGTTCATCCTGCTCAACCTCAAGGATCGAATCCTCTTCTTTCTTTTCAAAGTCATGAGGTCTTTTGAATTTTATATGGTTCGTATCTGCTTCAGTTACCGTTTTATTCTTTTCTTCATCATTCCACTTCCATGTAAGTGCTTCCGTAGGACACTGATTCACAACATCAATGATTTTCCGGGTGGATGCACCACTCATATTTACCCATGGTCTTTTTCTGGGGTTGAATACTTCCAGAAGGTTCATATAACATACCGAAGAGTGAATACATTCTCTGGGTTTCCAGTATACTGTAATTTCACCATTTGAATATTTTCTTTCCCGCGGATCCATAGTTTTGGTTTGGGCACAAAAATAATAAAATCCCATAAGGTGATACACTTCTTCCCCTATTAACACCAGGTGAGATATTATAAACGGTAACCGGTTGACATAAAGTACATTGAAATCAAAGGTTAAGAAGAGTCATACGATGAGCCTGGATAGAAGAATCTCTAACCAGATCATCTGATAAAGATTGTGTAAATTTTGGAAGGGATCTATTTTCTGATGACCAAACAATTGGCTATCATATCATGAAGTGCCTGTTTCTTTTCTGTAAAACCTGCAATAATATAACCTATCATAAAGATCATACCGGAAATGATTTTTGCGAAATACCGGCCGGTAGCTCTTCCGAAGGATATCCGGTTACCTTCCATATCCGTAACTTTCAGCCCGAGTGCCATTTTCCCCAGCGTTCCCTGCTGTTTTGATGCTTCCATCAGTGCATAATAGAGCCATCCGGCCACGATGGTGGCTGTAATTAACATGAAGACTGCACCCAGAATGCCGGCAATTCCCAGAAACGTCTGTTCCGTATCACCTTTTGCATCGGCAATTGTTAAAGCACTGAAGATGATCGACCCGATAAACGGGAGCGAGATGACAAATCCTATGAAACCCAGGATTATATCATCGATAATGTAAGCAACAAAGCGTAACCAGAATCCGGCATATCTTACCTGTTTCTGGTCTTTTGAATTGACAACTTCCATGTGTTGTATCCGTTTATGTTCCGGATGAAGATACGAATTTTTCCGGAGGTAAAATAGTTATTTGAATATTAGGATAGTTAGGGACGGTTTATCTTATTTTAACTGTTCTAAGCGGGTAAGATTTCCCAATGCCTCTGCCCTGGTATTTCCGCAAACTCTTTCCTCGGCCTGGAATTTAAGACAGACTTCCGGACGCTCAGTCGAATGGTAAATCCCGCACTGGTAATCATCGGTAAGGTGGATACACCATACACTGGCAGGTTTGCCGGAAGGCATGCCGGGAATAGGGGAGGAGATTGAGGGAGCGATACAACAGGCTCCGCAGTTTGAACGGCATTTCATGAACTGATAGGGTTTTAAAAACCGTAAAAATAACAAATCTTTATTTCCTTTTCCTGGTATCGTGTTGGTGCTTTTTCCCTGTGTTGCAATTTCTACCCGTCCGAAATTCCGACAGGATTAGATTCTTATTATCTTTATTCGTCCAAATACCCGCATGTGAAATTCATCGGTGATCTTCATATCCATTCGCATTATTCCCTGGCTACCAGCAAGGAACTTAGGCCTGGTATCCTCGACTATTTCGCGCGGTTGAAAGGTATTAAAGTGATAGGAACGGGTGACTTTACACACCCCGGATGGGTAAAGGAACTGAAAGAGCAACTTGAACCTGCTGAAGATGGCCTTTATAAAGTGAAACAGGAATACAGGAGAGGACCTGATCTTCCCGACGGGAAGAGTGTTAGATTTATTCTTACATCAGAAATAAGCAATATTTACAAGAAAGAGGGAAAGATCAGGAAAGTTCATAATGTATTGTTTGCTCCCTCTTTTGAGATTGTTGACAAAATACAAAACAAGCTGCAGAATCTCGGTTTTAATATTACGTCAGACGGCAGACCGATATTAGGAATGGATAGCAGGGAATTGCTCCGGTTATCACTCGATGTTTCGGAAGAGATATTTTTTGTGCCGGCCCATGTCTGGACCCCTTGGTTTTCCGTTTTGGGATCAAAATCGGGATTCGACTCGATTGAAGAATGCTTTGAAGATCTGTCACCTCATATCCATGCTGCGGAAACAGGTCTTTCAACAGATCCTCCAATGAACTGGACGTGCAGTTTCCTCGACAAATATACCCTGATTTCCAATTCCGATGCACATTCACCGGAGAAGCTGGGCCGTAATGCCAATTTCTTCGATACGGAGCCTTCATACCAGGGCATTGTGCATGCAATGAAATCCGGCGATCCGGACAGTTTTCTCGGAACCATCGATTTCTTTCCGCAGGAAGGGAAGTATCATTATGACGGTCACAGAAAATGTGGTATTCGCTGGAGCCCGTTGGATACATTACAGCATGATGAAATCTGCCCGGTCTGCGGGAAAAAGATTACGGTAGGGGTGATGAACCGGATTGCACAGCTCGCGGACCGGGATAATGTCCTGGAGAGAGGGAACCGACACCCTTTTTACAGCCTGATCCCCTTAAAGGAACTTTTATCGGAACTGGAGGAGGTTTCCCCTGATTCAAAGAAAGTGGACCAACATTACCTAAGACTGGTAAATAAAGCCGGCTCGGAGTTTAATATATTGCTTCATTATGATATATGTGATGTTAAAACCATTGGCGGTGAATGGCTGGCTGAGGCTGTCCGGAGAATGCGAAACAGGGAAGTGTACATAAAAGAGGGATTTGACGGAGAGTTTGGCAAGATCAGGGTATTTAAGGAAGGAGAAAGCAGGAATTTTCTTCACTCTGCTTCCTTATTCGAAGAACCGGAAGGTGGATATCGTACGGGTAACAATCCGCAACCATTGATCAGCTTTAACCTGGAGGCTTTCCGGAAAATGAAACAGGAGAAACCTGAATTGGAAAACGGTGATATCAAGTTATCAGTTCAAGAACCTGTATCACGGGAGGAAGGTATTCTTTCCGGTTTGAATGTTGAACAGGCCAGGGCTGCTGTACACCACAGAGGTCCGGCAATCATTCTTGCAGGACCGGGAACAGGGAAAACAAAGGTACTGACCACACGGATCGCATACCTTGTCCATGATAAAAAAGTAAATCCCGGAAGCATCCTGGCCATCACTTTTACCAATAAGGCCGCACAGAAGATGAGAGACAGACTCGAAATTTTGCTTGATAAACAGAACCTGGACAAACTCACGATTTCTACGTTTCATGCCTTCGGCCTGTCGGTGATTAAAGAATACCTGAAAACTACAGGATCGAATGAAAACTTTTCCGTGATAAACGAAGACGATAAAAGGGAAATTCTTAGAGGATTGAGTGTTGATAAATCCTCTGTTTCCGGGATAAGTGAAAAAATCTCAGGAATAAAACAGAACCTGCAGGATGAAAACGAGATTGACGATGAGATTCTTGCAACAGTATTCAAAGAATACAACCGGATATTAAGATCTATGAACGCTTTTGATTTTGATGATTTGATAGGATTTGCAGTCCGGCTGTTATTGAAGGATCCTGGTATTTTATCGGAATACCGGGGGAAAATAGAATGGATATTAGTAGATGAGTATCAGGATATTAATTATGCTCAATACAGGTTAGTCAGATTATTGATGCCCGGTCATGACTCAAATCTGTTTGTTATCGGTGATCCGGACCAGGCCATCTACGGATTCCGTGGGGCCAGTATCCGGTATATTCAAATGTTCCGGGATGATTATCCGGATGTTTCCGTTTATAAACTGAAAAAGAGTTATCGCTGTACGGATTTGATCCTTCGGGCTTCGGATGGTGTACTGAAAAAGAGCCGGAAACTCCTTGAAGGATTATCAAAGGGGGTGAAGATTATTATTTCAGAGAATGCGACGGATAAAAGTGAAGCGGAATTCATTGCCCGTACAATAGAAAAGATGATCGGAGGCGTGGGATTCTTTTCCAT
>CP070687.1:1738001-1741963 GCA_020353115.1 Bacteroidales bacterium | reverse complement strand
AACGGACTAAATTTACATATCTAATATATCTACTTTATTTTATTCTCAATTAGCTGAAGACATACAACAATATATGCAGTCACTCCCAGTGGTGTAATGTAGATCAACCCCTGCATAAAATACCTTCCGATTTTTTTCATGATATGCTGTTTTACTTGTTAATATTCTATTACAATTTTGTTTTTTCGATACGAATGTTTATGAACTGTCGCAACAGTAATCGGATATCATCTCAAGGTTGGATAGAATGCCCCTTCAAAATGTTCTATCTCAAACGATCCGGGGGAAAATACCACACTTATGACATCAAAGCTTGTTTCCGTATCAAAGTCATTTGTCCGGATATATGTGTGAAGTATATAAAAATCGAAATAGCTCAATAGAATCCAATGTTTTTCTAGAAATTAGTACTTTTACATGCTATGATAAGTATAGATGCAAAAATAAATGAATTTAAAAAGTATTATGATTCAAAACTTGAATTTCATAATTCCGCAGTTGAATTTTTTACTGGATTAATTATTTCACTACCCAAAGTTGAATCGATCTCAGGTAGAGTAAAAAATTATGATGAATGCATAAGCAAGTTTAAAAGAAAATATTTACCGATACTAGAACCTGAAAATAGAAATTATAAAATACATGATTATTTAACTGATTTGATAGGAATAAGAGTTATATGTTTTTACTTGGAAGATGTAACCGTTATTAGAAAAAAACTAAAAAAATATTTTCATGAAATTGACATTACTGATAAAACAGGACAACTTGAAAAATATGATGATAAATTCGGCTATAGGAGTTTGCATCTTTGTCTATCACTAAAGAAAGGATCCAATAAAATATCTGAATTTAAACGATTTAAAAATGTTAGGTTTGAACTACAAATCAGAACAATTATTCAGAATGCGTGGAGCATGTTGGATCACAAGATAAAATATAAAAAGAGTATTCCTCAAAGTTTAAGAAGAAGAATAAACAGACTCTCAGCTCTCTTTGAAGTTGCTGATGATGAATTCCTTAGGATTAAAGAGGAAATAATATTTGAAGAAAAAAGAATAGCTGAAAGATTAAGAAAAGGCGATGTAATCGCAAAAGATAAATCCTTAGATGTCTTCAGATTCTTATTTATTGCATTGAAATATTTTCCTGAATACAATTTTATTGAATATAAAGTAGATGGATTTGTCATGGAAATTCTTGAATTGAACAAGAATTTTACAGAGAGTGACTTAAATAAGGCCTTACACAATCACTTACACACCGCCCTACTTATTGCAGATAATGAAAAAAAATCTTTAAATCCATATACAAAAATTCGTTATTGTTTGTATTTATACGACCAAAAAGTGTTTTCAAAGATACTTTCCGGTTATCAACATAATACGATTAAAGAAATAAGAGAATAACATAAAGAATATATTTTCATACCCTGTGATAAAAAAAATAATTGGAAAACATTTCAATCTCCAGTTTGTTCCTTTTTCATGAATCCCATCATTCTTCTGAGATACCCTTTTTTAAATTAAAAACCCTCGAGAACCCGATTCTGCGCTCTCCATGGTTAATTTCATTTTTAAGACAGCTTCTTCAAACAGACAATCTTAACAATTAATCTTTCTTCGAACTGCCGCTGCCTGGTTTGGCAATGGAGTCTCTCATCCCGGTATCCGCTTCGATATTCTTCATCCTCAGGTAATCCATGATACCCAGATTTCCCTTTCGGAATGCATCTGCCATGGCCAGCGGGACCTGGACTTCGGCTTCAATCACCTTGGCCCGGGCTTCCTGTGCTTTGGCTTTCATTTCATGTTCCAGTGCAACCGCCATAGCCCTTCTCTCTTCGGCTTTTGCCTGGGCAATATTTTTGTCGGCATTCGCCTGGTCCATTTGTAACACAGCACCAATATTTTTACCGATATCAATATCCGCAATATCAATTGAAAGTATTTCAAAAGCAGTTCCTGCGTCAAGGCCTTTTTCAAGAACTACTTTTGATATGGAGTCAGGATTCTCCAGTACAGCCTTATGTGAATTGGATGAACCAATGGATGAAACGATTCCTTCACCAACCCGGGCCAGGACGGTATCCTCTCCTGCTCCGCCAACAAGCTGCTTAATATTGGCTCTCACAGTCACCCTGGCCTTAGAAATCAGCTGGATACCGTCCTTTGAAACAGCTGTAACCGGCGGTGTATCTATAACCTTCGGATTAACAGACATCTGCACTGCTTCAAATACATCACGGCCTGCCAGATCGATAGCAGTTGCCATCTGGAAAGGCAATTCGATATTCGCTTTGGATGCCGAGACCAGCGCATGGACAACCTGTTGAACTCTTCCTCCGGCAAGGTAGTGAGCCTCAAGGTCATCCCTGTGAAGTACCAATCCAGCCTTTGTACTTTCAATCAGGGCAATCACAACCATGGATGGAGGTACTTTTCTCCATCTCATGAAGATCAATTGCAATAAGGAGATTTTCACTCCTGAAACCAATGCCTGAAACCATAATCCGATTGGTATAAAATAAAGGATGATCCACAGGAGGATTAACGCTCCGACAATAACTACAATATATAATCCTATTCCTTCCATATTCAATAGGTTTTTAGTTTAATAATAATTTTATTACTCAGTACTTTCACTGTACGTCGTTAAATAAATCAGAACTAAACTGAGCTTATATTAAAGTTGTGATTTCATATAAAATTACACTAGTGTCCGATAAAAATTAAATAACGTTCTTTGAAATCCTTGATATATCTGTCTTGTAGAGCTTTTTGGTCGCGTGTACATTTGAATTGATATTTTTGGTTTTGGCTCCCTAAACAGCTCAAAACCATGAATCAAGGCAAATATGTTTACTCTCAGCTTACAGATTTTCTCCCAAAACGTGTATTTGATGGTTTGTCTCATAAATACCTGGGATATAGATACATTAAGCACTTTTCCTGTTGGAATCAACTCCTCACAGTGGTATTTGGTCAACTTACCAGCAGAGACAGTTTGAGAGATCTCATGGTTAGCATCGAACCTCATAAGTCCAAGTATTATCATCTTGGTTTTGGTAAAGGTTCTTCAAGAAGCAATTTTGCCACAGCTAATGAGAAACGCGATTGTAGAATTTTTGAAGAGTTCGCATTTTATCTCATTGATCAAGCGAGAAGATCCTCAATAGTAGAAGATTTTCAGTTGACCATTGATGAAAATGTGTATGCCTTCGATTCTACAACCGTTGATCTGTGTTTGAGTGTATTCTGGTGGGCCGAGTTCCGTAAAACAAAGGGTGGGATCAAATTGCATACACTGTATGATATCAAAATTTCCATCCCTTGCTTTGTTCATGTATCACCCGCTTCAATGCATGATGTAAATGCCATGGATTTATTATATTATGAACCAGGAGGTTATTACATCCTTGATCGGGGATATATCGATTATTCTCGACTTTACAGAATCAATCAGTGTAGAGCTTTCTTCGTAATCAGAGCAAAGGATAATCTTCAGTTCCGGAGAATATACTCCAACAAAGTCAATAAAGACAATGGAGTTTTGCTCGATCAGACTGGAAAACTAACTGGATTTTACGTCTCAAAAAAGTATCCGGAAAAGCTTCGTCGCATTAAGTTTTACGATGAAGAAACGGATAATAATCTTGAGTTTTTATCCAACAATTTCGATCTGACTGCCGAAGAAATTGCTCAACTTTACAAATATCGATGGAAGGTTGAATTATTTTTCAAGCGGATAAAACAACACTTAAAGATCAAATCATTTTGGGGAAGGAGCCAAAATGCAGTGAAAATCCAAGTCTATTCTGTAATAATTGCTTATTGTCTGGTTGCATTGGTCCGTAACAAATTGAAAGTTGACCGTTCAATCTATGAAATATTGCAAATTTTGAGCATTTCTCTACTCGATAAAACGCCTCTGAATGAGCTACTTACAAATCAGAATTACCA
>CP070687.1:1729078-1737901 GCA_020353115.1 Bacteroidales bacterium | reverse complement strand
AAGTGGTCTTTGGAATGGATACCTGCAAAGATCCCTGGCTTATTTCCTTGATGCGATTATGAAAAACAGGTAAACGGAAGATTTACTGTAATTTGATTTCCGTACCGGTATTGCTGGTTATTATTTGGCCGGTGAGATTAATGTACTATTGATAATGCTCTCCTGTTATTTCAGGTGGGTATGAAGTTTAGTCGGTCAGTGAAAACCGTTTAAAACCGGTTATGGTAAGGTTTTTATTATATTCCTGTAAAAACTGCCTGACCGTTTTCTTGTTATCCTTGATGAATTCCTGGTTCATCAAGGTGCTTTCTTTATAGAATTTGCCAAGTTTTCCCATCGCAATCTTTTCTAGAAGATTTTCCGGTTTCCCTTCTCTCATCGCCTGTTCCTTCCCAATCTCAAGCTCTTTATCAATGATTTCCTGTGGAACATCTTCTTTGTCAACTGCAACCGGATTCATTGCAGCAATTTGCATAGCCATATCTTTTCCGATCTGAGGCTGCAGATCTTTTATATTCAGGCCGACCATGGATGCAAGTTTATTCCCGGGATGAATATAAGCTGTCACACTTTCTGCTTCCAGCTTTTCATAACCGGAAAGGCTTATTTTTTCACCTATGACTCCGATCTGTTCCACCACTTTCTCATCAATCGTTCTGTCACCTATTTCGAGTTTTTTCAATTCATTCAAATCGGATGGTTCTTCGGAAATAGCTTTATCAAGAATAGAATAGGCAAACCCGACAAAGCTTTCATTTTTTGCAACAAAATCGGTTTCACAATTAAGAACAATCATGGCTCCTCTTCTATTATCATCAGATACTTTTGCAATAACCACTCCCTCACTTGCTTCGCGATCGGCACGCTTATTTGCTATTAACTGTCCCTTTTTCCTGATTATCTCAATGGCTTTATCGAAATTCCCGTTTGTTTCTTCAAGTGCTTTTTTACAATCCATCATACCTGCACCTGTGGCTTTCCTGAGCTTACTAACTTCAGTTGCTGTTATTTGACCCATTTTCCGCTAATTTAATTAAATGACTATTGTTTTAATCCTCCCTGCCTCCCAGCCACAAGCTGTTAAACCCTGCCTGTCCGTCAGGCAGGCGGCAGTCAGGCTTCTTCGCCAACCTGAGGATTCGGACTTGGTCCGACATAGTCGGCTCTGTCCGACGAAATCGGGGACGAGAAGTGTGGTTTAACCTGCCAGCCGGCAGGCTGGTTCCCCACAGCTTACTGCGGAAATGAGAGTCCGGAACTTGCTCTGGGGTTTAATACCAATTTATTTAAAAAATTGTTCTAACTTACTCTATTCTTTTTCTTTAACAACGGATTCCTTTGTTTCTTTCACTTCAGGTTGTTCCTTTGTGTCCTCTTCCTGAGGTGTTGTTTTCGTTTCGGTTTTGGCATTGGATTTCAGATCTTTTTCTTCAACAGATTCATAAACTTGTTTTTCAGTAGGGGTTTTCGTTTTTACTTCCGTTGTTCCCTTTGGTACAGGTTGATCCTTTGAGGATGTGTCCTTCATAGCAGTTGCTTCCTCTTCTGCGTCTTCTTTTTTATCAGCTTTTTTATCCTTGGATACTGCTTCTTTCTCTTTTTCCATCTTTCGCTCATCGAGCCCTTCATGAATGGCTGTTGTTAATATATTTACAATAAGGGCAATAGATTTTGATGCATCATCGTTGGCAGGAATTGGAAAATCAATCCTTGTGGGATCGGAATTGGTATCAACCATTCCGAAAACAGGGATATTCAGCCTTCGTGCTTCACGAACGGCAATATTCTCTTTGGATACATCAACAACGAACAGTGCAGCGGGTAACCTGGTGAGATCGGCAATACTTCCCAGGTTCTTTTCCAGCTTTGCCCGTTGTCTTGTAATCTGGAGTTTTTCTCTTTTGGAGAGATTATTAAATGTCCCGTCAGTTGCCATTTTGTCAATGGCCGACATTTTTTTCACCGCTTTCCGGATTGTTGGGAAATTAGTTAACATACCTCCCGGCCATCTTTCCGTAACATAAGGCATATTGATTTTTTTTACCTTTTCGGCTACGATCTCCTTGGCTTGTTTCTTGGTTGCAACGAAAAGTATCTTTCTGCCTGATTTTACAATCTGTTTCATTGCTGCAGCAGCTTCATCTATCTTGGCTGTTGTTTTCTCAAGGTCAATAATATGAATACCATTACGTTCCATAAAAATATATGGAGCCATATTGGGATTCCATTTTCTTTTCAGATGCCCGAAATGTACACCTGCATCGAGTAATTCCTTAAAATTTGTTCTTGACATTTATTCCGATTTAGTTTACATTCTTGATTTCACAATTACCAGGTAGCTCCGGTTTAAGATGACGGAAGTCCTGGTAATTTAGATACTAAACTTTTTCCAATCTGTATTAGCGTTTACTGAACTGGAATCTTTTGCGTGCCTTGGGCTGACCGGGTTTCTTGCGTTCCACCTCCCTGGGATCCCTGGTCAGGAAACCACTGGCCCGGAGTATGGATTTATCTTCAGGATTGAGCTTAATGAGTGCCCTTGCAATGGCTAATCTTAAAGCTTCAGCTTGTCCCTTTGTACCACCTCCATCCAGATTCACCTTAATATCATATTTTCCGGTAACTTCGAGAAGGTTCAGGGGCTGCTGAACGACATATTGTAGGTGTTTTGTTGTAAAATAATCTTCAAACTTCCTTTTGTTAATTATGATTTTACCTTTGCCTTCACTTACGTATATCCGGGCAATGGCAGCTTTTCTTCTTCCGGTAGCGTTGATTTCTTCCATACCTATCTGATCCTGTTTAAATTGATTTCTTTTGGCTTTTGAGCTTCATGCGGATGATCGGTACCAATGTAAACATGGAGATTTCTGAAAATTGCCCTGCCTAGACGATTCTTTGGGAGCATACCTTTGATAGCCCTTTCCACGACAGCTTTGGGGTCTTTCGCCTTTAAGTCTTCAGGACTTGTTCTTTTTTGCCCGCCTGGATACCCAGAATGACTGAAATATTGCTTGTCAGACCATTTTTTACCCGTCAAACGTATCTTTTCGGCATTCAGAACAATAACATGATCACCACAATCCACATGGGGAGTGAAGTTAGCTTTGTGTTTTCCCCTCAGAATCATCGCAACTGCCGATGCCAGCCTTCCCAAAATCTGATCTTCAGCATCAACAATTACCCAATCTTTCGTAACCGTAGCCTTGTTTGCTGATACTGTCTTATAGCTTAACGTATCCACTAATTTCCGTGTTTTTTATTATTACCTTTTTACAGTTTTCAGTAACCCCTGAATTTGTGGTCTGCAAAAATACAATTATTTTCATTAATACAAGAATATTGGTTAGATTTTATTCCGGAATATATCTTGTTGACGGAAACCGGAAAAATCATAATCCTGAAAGCAGAATTTCAATCTATTTTGTTTGATGAAACGAAGG
Organism: Bacteroidales bacterium; assembly: GCA_020353115.1. Taxonomy (GTDB): domain Bacteria; phylum Bacteroidota; class Bacteroidia; order Bacteroidales; family VadinHA17. Next base: position 1,734,458 of record CP070687.1, on the reverse strand, counting down.
ATCAAGATATTTAAAACCGCAGATGCGGATAATTGATTTTTCAATTTTATCAGTAACTTTCATCCCTGAAATTGTCTTTAATATCCATAATATATGTTCCGGCACAGGATATTCAACCATTATAATATTTATATTATTGGATTAATCTTGCTTGGGATATGTATACCGGTATCCAAGTTCGGAATGAGTGTATCCATTCTGATCCTGATAGGCAACTGGCTCCTTGAAGGGAATTTCAGGGATAAATTCAGGATTCTCGGGAGCAGGGTAAGCATCCTCGTGTTTTCTGGCATTATTCTCATTCATCTTCTGTGGTTGTTGAATACCTCTGACTTCGGTTATGCGTTCAAGGATATCCGGATCAAAATGCCTCTATTAGCATTACCTGTGATTATGGGAACATCGAAACCAGTTACTCCCGCACAGCTAAAAATTATTGTTCTTTTCTTCATTGGTAGTGTACTTGCCGGTTCTATCATCAGCACCTTTATCTTGTTTGGATTGACCGGAGTGGTGGTTACAGATATCAGAGATATTTCACCCTTCATTTCACATATCCGGTTCAGCTTATCAATAAATGTTGCCATTTTTTCGTTGGGATTTCTACTCTATTCGAAAGAAAAACACTTCAGGAGAATTGAATCTGCGTTCTACACCATATCACTTATATGGCTGGTCGTGTTTATATTTATGTTACAATCAATGACCGGTATTGTCATTTTCTTAATAGTGGGATTCTTCTCTTCTGTCCTTTTTGTCAGAACCCTAAACGATTTCATTCTAAAATATTTTTTAATCATTCTAATGTTCATCATTCCTTTGATTATTGTGGCATATATAAGCCGGGCCATCGTCGGTTTTTACCGTATTACGGAAACAGGACGGGATGATATCGAGCTGACAACTGCAAACGGGAATCCCTATTTTCATGATTTCAATAACAAACAGGTTGAAAATGGGAGTTATATCTGGTTATATGTTTGCGAAAAGGAACTGGCACAGGAGTGGAATAAACGGAGTACTTTTTCTTATTCCGGGAAGGATATGAAGGACCAGGAAATAAAATATACCCTGATTCGCTATTTGACATCCAGGGGATTACGAAAAGATTCACTTGGAATTTCCCGTTTATCCGAATCGGATATAAAGAATATTGAAGACGGAGTAGGAAATTACATTTATGCCCTTGATAAGGGATTGAATCAACTTCTTTATGGGTTCATTTGGCAGATTGATATCTATCGTAAAGGCGGAGATCCGAGCGGACATTCCATAACACAGCGACTGGAATATCTGAAAACAGCCATTCAGATTATCAGGCAAAATTTCTGGTTTGGTGTCGGAACGGGGGATGTTCAGCAGACATTCGATGACCAGTATATTGAAAGCAATTCCATGTTAAGTGAAAAATGGAGATTACGTGCACACAATCAGTTTGTTACCTTTTTCATCTCGTTTGGTCTGTTTGGATTTTTATTTACGGTTTTAACAATCTTCTATCCCCTAGTTGCTGAGAGAAAGTATGAGGACTTCTTTTTCATGGTGTTTTTCCTGATTGCATTTCTATCCATGCTCAATGAGGATACACTGGAAACACATGCAGGAGCTACTTTTTTCTCCTATTTTTATTCGCTGTTTCTTTTTGCCAGGAATAAAAAATGGTTTATAATGAAGGGTTCAATTGAAAAAAACAGTGAACAATATGGATATGGATGAAAAATACCTGTTAAAAGCAATAAAGATCGCTGAAGATAATGTTAAACAAAATGGTGGTCCTTTTGGTGCTGTTATAACTAAAGATGGTTTACTATTATCCAGTGCAGGAAATCAGGTTATAGAATCAAACGATCCTACTGCTCATGCAGAGATAAATGTTATCAGAGAAGCATCCAGAAAGTTGCAAACATATGATCTTGGTGGTTGTACCATTTATTGTTCATGTGAACCATGTCCAATGTGTTTGGCTGCTATCTATTGGGCCAGGATCGACAGGATCGTGTTTGCCAGTGGGCGGGATGACGCGAAGAAAGCAGGATTTGATGATGTTTGGATCTATGATGAGCTTTTAAAGCCGGCTCATGGGAGAGTGGTTGCTGCACAACGGATGTTAAATAACAGAGGCAAAATGGTTTTCAGGCTTTGGAATGAAATGGAGAATAGAATACGTTACTGATGACGGGAAACCGGGAGATTGATAGAAAGCGGATTGGGGCGGATTTTTTTGTCAGAGATGTTCTGGAAGTAGCACCCGAATTGCCGGGAAAAATCCTGGTAAGACGGTTTAGTGATAGAATCGTTTCAAGACACCTTATAAAGGAAGTCGAAGCGTACAGGGGTGTGGAGGATCTTGCATGCCATGCCAGCAAAGGAAGAACCGAAAGAACCGAGATAATGTTCCATAAGGGGGGAAAGATATATGTTTATCTCATTTATGGTATGTATTGGATGCTTAACTTTGTGACCGGAGAGGAAAATATACCGCAAGCCGTCCTCATCAGAGGTGTTGAGAAATTTGACGGGCCCGGGAAGTTGACACGGGAATTAAAGATTGATAATTCCTTTTATGGAGAAGACCTTGCTTCTTCAAAACGGATCTGGCTGGAAGATCCAGATGAAACATATGATATTATAAGAACCAGAAGAATAGGAATTGAATATGCCGGAGAGTACTGGAAAAACAGAGAATGGCGGTTCGTCCTGAAAGACAACTGTTAATTATGAAATTCGTTATGGCCAGGATTAAACCAGGTAACAAGCCGATATTATTCTATAAATCCTTGAAAGGATTACTAATGATGATCTTGCCTTTTGTTTTTATCTCGTCTGAGCTAGATGGTCAGTTAAATAATAACGTATTTTATCCTCCGCCAAATTATTCTGCGGAAAAAAAGCACGATCTCTATTTCGATCTTACCGTCCTGGGCTTTAACAGGAATAATGAATATTTTAATAAAATATCGGATGGTTACACGCTATTCGGTTATCAACTGAATCCCGATATTATATTTTTTCCTTCCGAAAAGGTTTTGCTTCGTGCCGGACTGTTTGCATGGAAAGATTTTGGTAATACAGATTATTCCAGGATATCTCCCACATTCACGGTCGATATTGAATGGAGGTCTCTTCATTTTCTCTTTGGAACACTGAGGGGATCATTACAGCATCAGCTGATAGAACCGATCTATGATTTTGAAAAGGTGATGACAGACAGGTTGGAGAACGGAATACAGGCTGTATTGGATCACGGAAGATTCTATATGGATTTCTGGATAGACTGGGAAAGAATGTTGTATAAAGGCGATCCTGAGCAGGAAGAATTATCCGGGGGTCTTGTTACGAAATTTAGAATTATTGACAGGGAAAGATATAAAATGGAAATCCCGTTGCAGATTTTTGGAATGCACAGGGGAGGACAGATCGATGCTTCCCCCCTTCCGTTAAAAACCACGTTCAATACCGCGATAGGAGTAAGCGGCGAGCTTCTTTTTATTGGAAATGATTTCTTTCATGGAATACAGACGGACGATTATCTGGTACTTTATGATGATTTGTCCTTCGAAAAGCTCGATGTTTACAACGAAGGATACGGGGCTTATCTGAACCTGACATTGAAAACGAAATTATTTGACTTCGTGGTAAGTTACTGGAATGGTAATCATTATATTTCAAATTACGGGGGGACGCTTTATAACTCGAGATCCACGACATTCAAACATTCCGATTATGTTGAGCCGAACCGCGAACTGTTGATATTCAGATTATTACAGAATATTCGTGTCATTAATAATCTTTTTATTACGGCACGGTTTGAACCATTTTATGATTTTCACAAGACCAGATTCGAATTTTCACATGGATTATACGTGAATTACAGACATACTTTTTTTGTGAAGAAGATAAGAACCGAACCATAATATGATAATGAAGAAATATAACCTTGTCAACAACATTGGCGGATGGATGGTATTCTTTATCGCCTTAATGGTATATACCCTTACCGTGGAACCCACTGCAAGTTTCTGGGATTGTGGTGAGTTTATCGCATCATCCTACAAACTTGAAGTGGGGCACCCTCCGGGAGCACCGCTTTTTATGTTGATTGCCAGATTCTTCTCCCTTTTTGCAGGTAAGGATGTATCGAAAGTTGCTTTAATGATCAATATGGTATCCGTTTTTGCCAGTGCATTCACCATTATGTTCCTCTTTTGGACCATATCCCACCTTGCGAGGAAACTGATCGGGAATTACCAGGAGCTATCTTCAGGCCAGATTACTGCCATAATGGGCAGCGCACTGGTCGGATCACTTGCCTATACATTTTCTGATACATTCTGGTTTTCAGCCGTTGAGGGTGAAGTGTATGCTACTTCATCACTGTTTACAGCGCTTGTTTTCTGGGCTATCCTGAAATGGGAAAATTCGTCCGGAGAGCGGTATTCCGGCAGATGGCTTATTTTCATCGCGTATCTTATGGGTCTGTCCATTGGCGTCCACCTGCTGAATTTGCTGGCCATACCAGCCATTGTGTTTGTCTATTATTTTAAGAAGTATTCTCCTACCCGTAACGGGATTATCATGGCTTCCCTGATTTCTGTGGTATTGTTGGGAGGGATTATATATGGAATCATACCATGGGTATTCAGGCTTGCATCATGGTTTGAATTGGCCTTTGTGAACGGATTTGGTCTGCCGTTCAATTCGGGGGTTGCAGTATACATTATACTATTAACTGGCGGCCTGATTTGGAGTTTATGGTATACCAATCGTAAAGGACGAGTAGTATTGAATACACTGGTTCTGGGTATAACGGTTATTATTATTGGTTATTCCTCATTTCTCCTGATACTTATCCGTTCCCAGGCCAATCCGCCTATGGACCAGAATAACCCGGAAAATCTCTTTTCATTGCAATATTACCTTAACAGGGAGCAATACGGAGACAGACCACTGTTTCGAGGTCAGTATTACAGTGCTCCGCTTATTGATATCAAGGAGGGGAAAAAGACATATACCAGAAAGGGCGACAGGTATGTAGTTACGAACCGAAGATCCGAATATGTTTATGAGCCGCAATTCATCACCGTTTTTCCAAGAATGTACAGCCGTGAAGCACTGCATGTTGAAGATTACGAATATTGGGGTAAGATTCAGGGAACCAGAATTCCCATTCCGGATGGTTCCGGCGGAACAAGGGACTTTATTAAACCTACATTCGGAGAAAACCTGAGGTTCTTTTTCAGGTACCAGGTGGGTCACATGTATTTACGCTATTTCATGTGGAATTTCGCAGGCAGGCAAAATGATATTCAGGGACATGGCAATAGCATGAACGGGAATTGGATAAGTGGTATCCGGTTTATTGATGAGGCACGTCTTGACA
>CP070687.1:1724411-1728978 GCA_020353115.1 Bacteroidales bacterium | reverse complement strand
CAACATAATTGCGTTTGGCATATGGCGAAATAACCATCAGGATGCTTCTGTGGGCATCCACATGATCCACACCATTTTGAGCATCATCCTCGGTGATGAAGATGGCCATATTTTTCCAATAGGGAGTATGGGAAAGAAATTCAACAATCCTGCCAACTGCCAGGTCATTGTCAGCCATGTAGCTTTCACGGAATGGGTATCCGGCTTCAGGGCGATCACCTGCTCCGTGATCATTCGGTATGATCACGGTAATAAAAGATGGCATTGAAGTATCTGCATCGATCCATTTTTCGTTGAACTCCTTGATAAACATATCGATCCTGAATTGATCAGGGATTGCCGTGTTATAGGTTGGGTACGTTTTGGAGGTTTTGTCAAAAATAGGTGCTGGCACAGGATAATTGTAAAGATGCCTGATCCCGGTGTACTTATATGAGGGATGATAGGAAGAGGGCTCGAACATGATCCCGAAACCAAAATTGAAAAAATCAATTTGGTGTCTTTCCAGATGCTCCCACATGGAGCCTGCTTCGTTATAATCTTCCGGATATATAGCACCTGCTGCACCTGTAAAACTCAAAATACCGGGTGCCTTTGAGTCAGCGAGGAATGTCCGGTTTCCCCCATAATTGGCTGCAGTACCTGTCTCTACCCACTCATTTGGATATGTATTTACCAGCCATCGGTGTCCATCGGCAGAAACATCGGAATCAACATAGAAATTATCACCCATGGCAAATTGACGTGCAAGAGCCAGATGGTTCACCATAATATTTGCATTGAATACCGTATCGGTTTTGGCATGGTTGGTAAACGTGGCGTCCTCACCATACCTGGCAAGTTGAGGATCTCCTTTACCCTTCTCAATCTGACCAAAAACTTCGTCATAAGTCCTGTTCTCTTTAGATATAAAAACAATATGTTTGATGGGTGATTTCTTTTGGCCGGAATAGAGAGGAACAGGATTATCTTTCCGCCAGTTAAATTTGGGATTGGTCGTATGATCGAACCGGAAATTATTCCTGATAACCGTCCTGGTAAGCTTCTTTAGTTCTTTTGTTGTTGGTATGTCACATACAGTAACAGTTCCCTTCATCAGGTTCCCAATATAGCTTCCTTCCTCACCAATGGTAAAGGTATATCCTCCGTTGGGACCACTGCCGTATCCTTTTGCATTCGTAACGATAAGCTTCTTCCCATCTTCCGATACTTCCAGTTTGGAAGGAAACCATCCGACCGGAATATGTCCAAGGACATTAAAAGAAGGGATATCAATTACTGCTACGGCATTTATTCCAGCTTCGGCAACAAATAACCGGGTCTGGTCATTAGAAACGGCCAGACCAAAAGGGATCTTCCCTCTCAGATGGTCAATCCGCGGATCAAGGTCGAGATGTATGGTGTGAATTACGGTATCCTTTTCCATCTCAATCACAGATATATTATCGTTGTTCCCGTTGCTTACAAATACATACTCATCTGTGGCAACCAGTGAATTGGGACTCGATCCTCCTACAGCCGGAATGCCTTCGATCATTTCTCCCACCAGTGTTCCTGTCTTGGTTTTTCCTGTAACCACAGGATTAACTGGATCTCTCAGATCAATGGTCCATACAGAAAAGGATTTCGGTGAATTGGGATCTCCCAGGCCCGGAATATCGATGGTGTCATTTTTGATGCCTTCTCTGGCTTCATCAGATAAATAGGCAAAAGGGGGAAATTTTAAAGCAGTCTCTTTCAGGTTATCCGGATCAATTCCCTTAATGGGTTGATATTCAAACATGCCGACATTGGCAACGTAAGCGTGCTTTTCATCGGGTGACAGAGTTATACCAAAGGGATACCGGCCTACCGGTATGGAATGAACCAGCATTTTTTTCTCCGTATCAACGATTATCATCCGGAAGCCAATCTGATCAACACCATATAGGTTTTTACCATCTCTGCTTAGGACCAGGTCACCAATATATCCATGGGAATAGTCGGTTTCATCATTTACGAAGGAACAATCGATTGATCCCTTTTCTTCTCCGCTCAACAGATCAAAAATGTAGATTTTGTTTTCTTGTCCGCCCGCCACATATACAAGGTTATTATCCGGGGAGATAGCAAGACCCATAAATACCGAGGCTAAAACACCCTTATCTGTGGCAGGTCCCGGAGGTATTTGCCGGATCTCAGGAAAATCTGATAATATGTTTCTAATAATGGTTATGGATAACGGACGGATTCCTGAATTAGCTGTTACAGCAATATTGCCATCCGGGCTTAGGGTAAGGCCAAATGGATGAGGTGCCACAATATGGTTTCTCCCAACCGGTGTTAAAATCCTGCCATTGGGAATCACCGTTTCACCATTGATTGTGATCTGGCAGTAACGGTTTGTGGCAGGCACATTGGCGATCCATTCTCCGTTCTTGTCCTTTGTGCAACATGCAAGAAACAGGGAAATGATAAGAAGGTTTGATAGTAAAATGCTGGATTTCATTTATTTAATAAATTAGATTACGGAAGGGAACATTGATTTTAAATATAGTAAATTTGGGAGTAAAATTTCCTGTAGTATTTATCATTAGATTGTCGTTCATGGAGGAAGGAAAGAAATTACCACTTGTAGAGGAGTTCTATACGATCCAAGGTGAGGGATATCAAGCAGGAAAAGCCGCCTATTTTATCCGGATTGGAGGTTGCGATATTGGATGCAGTTGGTGCGATACCAAATTCTCCTGGGATCCTGATCTGTACCCACTTGTGGAAACAGACCGGATTATCCTCAATGCCAGGGAAACAAAAGCCAAATCTGTGGTTATTACGGGCGGCGAACCGTTGATGTATAACCTTGACTATATCTGCCGGGAATTGAAAAAACATGATATCAAGACCTTCCTGGAAACGTCGGGTGCCTATCCTTTGTCCGGTAAATGGGACTGGATATGTTTGTCGCCAAAACAAAATTCCCCCCCTTTAAAAGGAATTTTTGAAATAGCCGATGAACTGAAGGTGATCATTCAAACTCAGGATGATTTTCATTGGGCTGAAAAGAATGCAGCTAATGTCGGGGCAAACTGCAGGCTATATCTCCAGCCGGAATGGAGCAAGTATGAAAGGATGTTGGCAGGGATCATTAATTATGTGAAAGAGCATCCGCACTGGCAGGTTTCTATTCAGGCACATAAATTCATGCATATTCCATAAAGAACCTTCGGTTTTTCTTTTTTATCCACTGCCGTTTCTCTGTCCTTACCAGCCTCAGAGCTGTTTCCCGTTAAATATTTCTTTCAACCGATACCACCACAGCAATAATATTTGAATTGAACATCAGGCCAGGAATTGTATTTCTGGATTATTTAAACCCGATGGAGTAATAACTGAACTAATTTTTAGTTAATTTTGTAAATCGGTTGTTGAATAGAGATATGCATGGGCAAATATTTTCTCATAGGTTGTTTCGTAGTGATTTCTGTTATTTCCGTCGAGGCACAAAATGTTCCCCGTACAGCATCCAATAGAGCATTAAAGCATTACAATAATGCAAAACAGCATTACAGTTTTTATGCTTTTAGTGATGCTGTTTCTGAACTGCGGGAAGCAGTAAAGGTCGATCCCGGATTTATTGATGCACATCTGCTGCTTGCCGAGATAAGCTTTGATATGAAAGACTATTTACAGGCTATTGAATCTTACAAGAATGTAGTAAGAATAGATGTAGATTTTTTCCCGATGTCCATGTTTAACCTGGCCCATCTGGAAAGGCTGTCAGGATTCTATGATGATGCCAGGGAACATTTCAAGCAATTTCTGGGAATGGAAACTGAAAATGAAAGACGGAGAGCCGAAGCCATGGAAGGGATCAGGAACTGTGAATTTTCAATCGAAGCAGTAAAAAATCCCGTTCCGTTCAATCCATTGAACCTGGGGTCGGCGATTAATTCGGACCATGATGAGTACTGGCCATCCATTACTGCCGACGGCCTGACTCTTGTTGTAACGGTTCAGATCCCCAAGAAAACCAGGAGTACCGGTATGGGAGTGAATGTACAGGAAGATTTTTTTATCAGTACCTGGGAGAATGGACGGTGGCTGCCGAAGAAGAATATGGGTAAGCCAATCAATACGGAACTGAATGAAGGCGCACAATCCCTCTCAGCGGACGGACATTTCATGTTTTTTACCGCTTGCAACCGGCCGGATGGTCTCGGGAGTTGTGATATCTATTTTTCTACCTGGCTCGGTCATGAATGGTCTCCGCCCCGGAACATTGGAAAGCCTATCAATACGTCTTTATGGGATGCCCATCCTTCCATCTCCCCTGATGGGAAAACACTATACTTTTGTAGCAGGAGACCCGGGGGCAGAGGGAAAATCGACCTGTGGAAGAGTATGCTCACCGATGACGGATACTGGGGTGAACCGGAAAACCTTGGGGATAAGCTGAATACTCCCGGGGATGAAATGTCACCCTTTATCCATCCGGACAATAAAACCCTCTATTTCTCGTCCAATGGCTTGCCGGGACTCGGTGATTTTGACCTTTATGTTACCAGAATGGACGTGAATGGTGAGTGGG
>CP070687.1:1720358-1724311 GCA_020353115.1 Bacteroidales bacterium | reverse complement strand
TGGACCTTTATTTAATGAATAACTGGGTGAACGACAGGTTGTCTGCCAGCTACAGGCCAAAAAGAAATGACGGAACGGCTGTAAGCAATGACGACCTGTACAGGAATAACGGTGACGGAACATTCAGTAATGTAACCCTCGAAGCAGGCATAATCTATGAGGGCTTCGGACTCGGGCTGGCACTAGGTGATGTGAATAAAGACGGATATCCTGACATTTACGTTTCCAATGACTATATAGCCAACGATCTGCTATACATCAACCAGCGTGACGGGACCTTTAAAAATGAGATCGCCACTTATATGTCCTATCAGACCAAATCCTCGATGGGGAACGATATAGCCGATATCAATAACGATGGCAATCCGGATATATTCACACTGGATATGATGCCCGAGTATTATTATAAAAAAAAGCAAACCATCAATGGATTTGGTTATATCTATTTCATAAACGATGCGAAATACGGATATGAGCATCAGTTCCTGAGAAATATGCTGCATATGCATAGTGGATTTGTAAATGATGAGATGATCCCTTTCAGGGAGGTGGGGCAGATACTGGGGATTTATCAGACCGAATGGAGCTGGTCTCCCCTGTTCGCGGATTACGATAACGATGGAGATAAAGATCTGGTGGTTGCCAATGGTTATCCAAGGGATATGACCGATAAGGATTGGACAAAATATAAGGTAGGGGTATACAATTTTGTGGCAGATCCACAACATGTAATCAATAAATTGCCAGCCGTCAAGGTCATCAATCATGCGTATGAAAACACTGGAAATTTAAGGTTTGTGAAAATAGACAATGAGTGGTTTGATGAGTTTCCTTCATACTCATATGGAGCAGCTTTTGTTGACCTTGATGATGACGGAGATCTAGATTATGTGGTGAATAATATAAACGACGAAGCCTTTATTTATAAAAACACTACCGTCGAAAAGGATAAAGAAAATAGCAATTACATAAGGATAAATCTTAATGGAAAAGAGAATAACTCGTTTGCCTTTGGTGCAAAAGTGGAACTGTGGAGTGACGGAAAATACCAGTTTAATGAACACTTTCTGACAAGAGGGTATATCTCCTCCGTGGACCCCATTGTTCATTTCGGTCTTTCAGAGAGCCTTCTGGTTGATTCAATTAAGGTAACCTGGCCTTCAACCGGTTATGTTTCGTGCATTAAGAATATCCAGGCCAATCAACTTATTGAAATAAACGAAAGAAAATCAATTCCGACAAATGAGGATCCCCAGAATCCAAAAGATACTGAATACCTTTTTTCCAGGGCTGACAACGTAATAGACTACTACCATCTGCAGGAGGATTTCATTGATTTCTACTATTCCCAGCCGATCATTCCTCATAAGTTTTCACAAATCGGACCTCGGATGCAGAAAGGTGATATTAATAATGACGGGCTTGAGGATATTATTATCGGTTCGACAAACCTATTGCCTACCAAAGTTTTTTTACGCGTAGGGAACCGGTTTGAAGAAACAGAAATTGAAGGCTTGACCGGTCCGAAAGAATTCTCCGAAGCAGATTTCGCTATTATTGATACGGATAACGACGGGGATAATGATATTATAGCTCTTGCAGGCGGGTATGAGAGCCGGGATGAAACGGTCTATAAACATTATCTTTATGAAAACACGGATGGCTCTTTTTCAAAAACAGCGCTTCCCATATCGCCGTTTTCCGCCTCTGTCGTGAGGCCGTTTGATTTTGACCATGACGGAGATACCGACCTTTTTATCGGGGCAAGAATTAAAGTTGAAATGTTCCCGTTTGCGGCTGATTCCTGGATTCTGATCAATGATAATGGAGCCTTCAATGCGGAAAATGCATTAAATTTTAACCTGGGAATGGTAACCGATGCCGTATGGAGCGACTATGATGGGGACGGATGGGAAGATCTTATTATTGCACGGGAGTGGAATTCCGTTTTTATTATAAAGAATCTGGAGGGAGAAAGACTTGTCAGTCAGGATTTACCTGAAATTGAATCCATGCACGGAATCTGGTACTCGGTCGCAGAAGGAGATTTTGATCTGGACGGGGATCCCGATTATATCCTTGGCAATCTAGGAGACAATCACCGTTTTACCGTCAGTGACCCGTACCCGCTGCGAATTTATGCTTTCGATCTGGATCTGAACGGTACTCTGGATCCCATATCAACCGGGTACTGGGAAGACCAGGAGGGTGTAATGACAGAATATCCAATTAATTATTTCGACGAACTCGCAAGCCAATCCCTTTTCTTTATAAAAACATTTCCCAGTTATACCTCCTTCAGTTATGCAACTTTTGATGAAATCGTGGACTCAACCATGAGGGGAAGAATCGATTATACATTTTACATTAATACAACCTCCAGCTACATTCTCTGGAATAAGGGAGAAGGGTTCGAGTGGGAGAAACTGCCCAGGTCCGTCCAGATGTCACCCATTAAAAAAACAATTGTACATGATTTCAACCATGACACATATCCGGATGTATTACTGGCCGGGAATGACCATACTTACGATATCAGTACCGGTTATTATGATGCAAATAAGGGACTCCTTCTGCTGAGCAAAGACAACCGGCCATTAAGTGAACTGAAGCTTCCCTCACAAAGTGGGATTGCCCTTCAAGGAATGGTAGAGTCGTTGCTCTGGTTCGATGGTGATACATCCCTTGTGATTGCAGGATTTAACAGGAACAGGGCGGTGGTATTTACCGTGAACAATCCGGGGTTCGATTGAATTATTTTGAGCCCGGTTTTTCATTAATAATGGCTCTTACAAATTCCTCCGCAGTAACTTCCCTGGTGTTATATTCCCTGAGGTAGGCCTGATGTGCCGGATCTGAGGGATAGGCTTCATCGGAACCGTATGGATAACGGGTCATGCCATGAAATGGCAGGGGATCAACGGTTTTTCCGGCCGCTGTATTAAGGTCCCCGTCTTTCACCCATCCGACACTGTGAATAAGGAAATCCCTTTTCCATCCTGCCGGCAGTTCAGGCAATCCTTCAGCAGAGAATTCAATGGTCGTCTCGTCACCTGCATTTAGTATAATATACATATCGTCTGCTTCCGCAAGAAGTGGTAACACGTCTCCGTAGCGTGTATAGTTCCCCACCAGGTCTCTCCATTTCGGAACGGTTGTTACACTGTCATAATCAAACCAGTGTGGTCCATATCTTCCTCCCTTCCTGTAGGTCGCTGAGAATCCCCTGTAGTGCAGGTCTGCTGAAACAGGGGTAAGTGTGTAAGAGTAGACCGGGGCATCCGGATTGTCCTGTGTGAAGAATACCTGGTCCCAGTATATCTGCATGTTGGTAAGGATCCGTATCCTGGGGTCTGAGGCGAGGATCCTGCCGGTAAGATCGGCAACAATGGTTTTATCTTTCCCCATGGGAAAACTCAGGTCATCAACGATGGTTTTCCAATCACCCTTTTTATCGATTGCCTGGATAACAGGTGAAACCGTTTTATATCCGGAAGATTGCGAAATAGCCGCATTTATACTGGCATCCGATGGAAATATCCAGCCGGTCAGATAGAGGTGGAGACTTTCCGATGAACAGATCTCACCCAGATTCATGATGAGTTCCGTTATTTCGGTGAAGCCCTGGTATTTTCCCAGTTTAAAGCCCGATACATACCGGTCATCTTTTTCAGCCAGTACCGGAAGGAGGTTTATCCCGTTCTCGTTCCTTGCCGATACGGGGAGGTGTTTTTCCTTCACCTGATAAATGGAATAATCCGGTGTTGAGGGCGGTAACATCCGTTCATCAACAAATACCTCGACCGAATCGGGATGATCCAGTACTATAAGCTCAATTTTATCCACAAAAATAGTTTCCCATAACTCACCTGTAATCTGGATGGGATACCTTTTTCCCTTGCGTTTCAGAAATTCACCCGGGATTTTTATATAGTCAACAGAGGCATCGGCAG
>CP070687.1:1717471-1720258 GCA_020353115.1 Bacteroidales bacterium | reverse complement strand
AGGATAATCTCAATAAATGAGGCAATCAGGATAACCCGTGTTTTCTTCAGGCCGATAATAATGGTCTGTGGAAAAACGAGCCTTGATATGATTAACAGAAGGTAGATTAAAAATACGTCTGCACTCCGTATGAAGTTTTCATTGAACATGACGGGATAAAGCACCCTTGTAAAAAGCATTACCACCATGGTAATGGGGAACAGGTAGTGCATCAAACGCCTGGACTTATGTTTCAATACTTTCAGGGAAGATGTGATTTTTTCTTTTGATGAGAACTCCGACAACATGGCATTGCTTAGTCCATTGGCTAAAAGGAGAACCAGCGGGAACTCCTTTGCCCCGTAACGGAACTGGGCAAATGACTCTGCATCGTATGTACTTGTCACAATTACACCATCGATATACTGGGCAGATCCGCTTAGCAGGGTACTGAGGATGAGCGGTAATCCGAGTGAGATATGTTCCTTGATAAAATCAATTGAGAATTTAAATTCCGCATAGCGGTAAAGCAGGACAACCAGCCAAACGATTCGCAATATGGAAATGATGATCAGTCCCCATATGGCAAAAACAATATCATATCCCATAAAGATTGGTACGGTAACGATAGCCAGCTGTATGGAAAAGGATATGGATCCGTATCCCAGTATATGGTGTGATTTATCGTTCAGCAGATAGATATATTCAATCAGGTAGGTTGGATTGCTAAGTAGAATGTATACCAGTAACAAATTAATAAAAGGCACATCACCGCTGATTCCGAAAACCGAGAAATTGCCCCTCAGGCTGATTCCGAACAGAAATGCGAGAAAGCTGAAAATGGTAAGCAGGATGAATGCGTTAAAGATTTCCGGTGACTTTTTCGAGTGGTTTTCTCCGTTTTTATTAAAACTCTTATTGTTTTTATACAGCGGCAAAAGGGATTGGATAAGGCCTGTTACCCAGAAAAAGCTGATGAAACTTGCTATAAAAAGGAAAACTTCATATATCCCTATATCCGCTGTAGAAAGGTGGCTTTTCGTAAAAAGGATACTGATAAGCAGGAAGGTGCTGAACCTCACCAGCTGAAATATCTGAAGGCTTGAAATATTATTGATGAAGCTTTCTGTTCTCACCGGATCTTGATTATTCTCAGCAGAACAACTATGAATGTTGATTGTTCTGTGATTGTCAGATTGAAAAACCGCGTAAAGATAGGCTAATCCACGGATATTGAAAACAATTTCATTTGTTCTTTTGTCAAACAATTTAATTAATAATTATCTTTGCAATCCGATACGGTGGATGTAGCTCAGCAGGTTAGAGCACTGGATTGTGGTTCCAGGGGTCGTGGGTTCGAGTCCCATCTTCCACCCAAAGCCAAAAAACCGGGTCCTCCTGGACCCGGTTTTAATTTTATTAAGGCGTGCTTGCTTGCAAGCAAAGGCTATATAAAATTAAAAACGAGTGGCTTACTAAGTAAGCCCGGTTTTTTGGCTTTGTTGGTTCTCCAAGGGTCCGCCATGTGCATCGCACATGGCAATCCCATCCATACTTCAGCAAATGGTTTTTGAATTTGGTGCTTCCCTTAAGGGTCCGCGAGTCCGCCAACTGGCGGACGAGCAATCCCATCCATACTTCAGCAAATGGTTTTTGAATTTGGTACTTCTCTCAAGGGTCCGCGAATCACGCTGAAAGCGTGATGAGCAATCCCATCCCTTTATCAACAACAGAAACCGGCTTATGAAGTAAATCGGGTTTTCATCAGGGACATTAAAACTTGTTTTTATAGAAACTGAAATAATTAAGGCCGGTATTACCGCTGGTAATACAGCCTTTGGGGATTGTTGGTTCCCCAAGGGTCCGCCATGTGCACCGCACATGGCAATCCCATCCCTTTATCAACAACAAAAACCGGTTTACAAGGTAATGCGGATTTTTCATCTGAAACCCTGAAAACTTGTTTTCTTGTAGTGAGGATGAAAAAGCCGTTTGGCTGATGAAATCAGCTACCGGTTTTTGTTGTTGATGTATCCCCGCCAGGGATCATGAATCACGCTGAAAGCATGATGAATAATCCCATCCATAACTTCAATATGTTTTTTCTGAAAATTGGCGCAAAACGCCTTTTTTTCGAAAATTTTGCGCCAGAATACACTTGACAGCTTTGGCTTCCTCCGAAGCAAAATATCCGTTCAAATCGGCCACCCTGAATGACTGCAAGGGGGACCTATCAAAACGATGGTATATCCAGTTTTACGTCTGGGATGTGCAGCAGGGGAAAATGATCCGAAAGCGGTTTTATGAGGTCAATAAATTTGGCACTGTCAAACAGCGAAGAAACTATGCCCGAAGAATGATCTGCGAGATCAATGACCTGTTGGAAGAAGGATATCACTTTGATATCAACAAGACGGTTGAGACTGAACCCGAACAGCAGGAATCCTTCACCCTTACAAAAGCCATCCAGTATGCCCTCAAGGTGAAGAAACCGGCTATCAGGGCTACCCCCTACCCTTCCTATAAAAGCGCTGTAAAGAGATTCCAGGAGTGGATGAATCTGAACCGTATCAGCTCGATGGATATCGGCCATTTCGATAAGCTGAGGGCTATTTACTTTGACGATTACATGGTGATCGATTGCGGTTATTCAGCCAAGACTATTAACGGGAATATTTCAGGGATGAAATGGCAGGCTACTGAATATGCCGGGAAAAGGGGCTATGGTTTTCAGTATGATCCGGTAAACCGGCTGACTCTGGCAGATTATGGCGAATACGACAATGGCTGGGATGACCTCCCAAAATA
>CP070687.1:1713667-1717371 GCA_020353115.1 Bacteroidales bacterium | reverse complement strand
ACCAGAACAGGCGGCCGGATTACCTTTCGGCATTCTGGGACCTTATCGACTGGAATGTCATCTCAGAGAGGTATTGAAAAGGGGGAAAAGAGGCCTCCTGCTAACGCAAACGACCCGGACACCTTCCAGCGAGGCAGGGTCGTTCTCAAGGATTCAGACAAGTCGGACCCCTCCTGAGAAAGGTTTGCAAACCAATGAAGGAATGCTACCGGAGGATATAGTACCCGATCTGCCCGGCACACGGGATCAACTACCTGCCCCGATCAAGCTAAATCGATTCTAAATAATTCTTTTTCACTTGTTTGATTATTTAATAAATTTGAGTATTGAAAAGGCAAAATTATCATATGCAGTCGGGTATTTGAACTGCAAAATACAAATGAGAAATACGTAAAATATATATTAATGCAAAGACAATGGACAAAAGAACATTTCTAAAAACAGGAGCCCTGATGGGGATAGGTACGGCAATTTCCGGACCGGTTCTGGCGCAAAAAACCTTCGGGTTGAACATCCCCGGGAATCCGTCAATAGCGGATGAAAACGGAGAATATGTCCTTCCACCGCTTGATTATGCATACGATGCACTGGAACCATATATCGATAAGGAGACCATGGTGCTGCATCATGACAAGCATCACGCAGGGTATGTGAATGGATTAAACAAAGCTACGGTAAAAATCAACGAAGCAATTGAAAACGGTGATTTCGGGATGATCAAGCATTGGGAGAGGGAACTGGCCTTTCATGGTGCAGGGCATATGCTCCATGCCATTTTCTGGAAGAACATGGGCCCACAGCAGGGTTCGAGAAGCAAGCTGCTTGACGATTACCTGAAGAAATCCTTCGGAGGATTTGACGGTTTCTCCAGCCTGTTTGTCAGTGCAACCAATTCGGTTGAGGGTTCAGGATGGGGAATCCTGGGCTACCAGGTTGGTGCCGATAAACTGGTTGTTCTCCAGGCGGAGAAGCACCAGAACCAATCGCAGTGGCTTACACTTCCCATCCTGGTCTGTGATGTATGGGAACACTCCTACTACCTGAAATACCAGAACCGCAGAGGGGATTATGTCAAGGCTTTCATGAATGTGGTGAACTGGGATGATGTTTCGGAAAGACTGGAAAAGCTGACAGGTAGTTATCAGCAGGTTTAGCCGGACAGGATTAATGCAATCTCTCAGAGGGTCGGCCTAGATTGTACACGTTAGTAAGTAGGGCGACCCTTAGCGAGCCACAGAAAGTCGCTTTTTGGTCAACTCTTCCATAGGAATGCCTTCGGCAAGGAGAGGGCCGCTTTGGCAGGGCCGCTCAGGCAGGGCCGCTCAGGCAGGGCCGCTCAGGCAGTCGACCTCCATTGAATACGTAAGGAAATAGGGCGCGTTAGCCAGGATAGTCAGAGATCCGTCAGGCATTTTAATTCCGGCTATTGTTGCGTTATTCAAAATACTTTTTCACGATCACTTCCTCAAGCGGCCGTTTCGGGACATGGTGAACATCCTCCTTATCCCTCCAGTAACGGATATTACCTCCTTTCGCTTCCTCAAGCATAACCTTCTCTTTCGGTTTACCAAGGGCAATAACGAGCCGGATTTTAAAGTTTTTACCTGTTTTAAGTACTTTGCGTAACGGTTTCCGGTCGATCGATGCAATGATGCATCCTCCCAGTCCTTTTTCTGCAGCTCCGAGCAAGATACTCTGAGCAGCGATCCCCTCGTCACAGTAAAATTTTTCCGATATAGCCGTATCCCCAAGGATAATGATATAGGCGGCCGGCTTTTCACCCTGCTCCGGGCCTTCCCAATCCTTCAGGTACCCGGCCCAGGAAAGATGAGGAAAGATACGCTCATTCATTCTCTCGGAATTTGATAAAACATATTTCAACGATTGTTTGTTTCCTGCCGAAGCGGAATTACGAGCAAGGTCAACCAGCTCTTCAAGCATTTCCATACCGATCCTGTGATCCTCATGGAATCTGCGAAAACTGCGATTTTTTAATACCAGGTCTTTTATCATAAGTGTTGATTTTGTTCCTTCCTGTAATTTAAATTTAGTATAAATAACGATAAGGAATATGATCCGAACGGTTATTGAATTTGATCGAAAAATCCTATAACTTTAGTAATAATAATATATAGTTCTAAAAGATACATAAAAATCCTCAATTTATGGAAAACCAGAAAAAGAATGATCATCTTTCCCGCCGTGGTTTTCTCAGGAATATGGCTTTGGGCACAGGAGCCGCCTTTCTTTTCTCCAATTATTCCCTCGTTACGTGGTACAGGGATGACGAGGGTATCTTAAAAGGAATCGTGGTAGATTTTACCAAATGCACCGGATGCAAGACCTGTGAAACCGCTTGTTCGGCTTCCAATCATATGGTAAAGGTGAACGGGAAAGAAATTAACGGGTTGGGTAATCCCTGGCTGGCCAACATCCGTGTACACCATTTCAATCCGGATGTAGATATTCCCAACGTCTGCCAGATGTGTCCTGACGCACCCTGCATTACCGCCTGCCCGGTCGAGCCGGACCGTTCTACCGGCAGAAGGGCATTATACAGGGATCCGGATTATCAGACCATTAAGAATGATCCGAAGCGTTGCATCGGATGCAGGAGTTGTGCGTTTGCATGCAAAGAGAAACGGGCAGGTGTTATCATCCCCAACCCGGAAACCGGAAATCCCGAACGCATATGCACCCTCTGCAACGGAGATCCTCAGTGCGTCAAAAACTGTCCCTTCGGGGCTCTATCCGTTGTCACGGTCGATACGGAGCGTGAATTTTTTGGCATGTCGCCCAAAGACATTGCCGCGGAACTAATGAAAAAGTTTTATAAAATCGGAGTAAAGGAGGTGATCTATGGATAAACTATACGGTTACATGGGGTCGATCCTTGAGGTTGACCTCACAACAGGAAAAGCAGAAAAGGTACCATTGTCACCTTCCGACGTCAGGAATTTTGTCGGAGGCCGTGGTCTGGGAATGAAGATTTTATGGGATAAGCTCCCGGAACCCGGGGTGGATCCCCTATCACCGCAAAATCCGCTTATGTTCATGCCCGGGCCGATGACCGGTTTGCCCTTTGCCTCCTCCTCCCGGACATGTGTGGTTACCAAATCACCCACCACATCTGCTTTAAACTCAAAATATGAGCATGCATCCACGATGAGTTATTCCAATATGGGCGGTTTTATCGGTCCGGAGATTCGTTTCGCGGGTTATGACGGGATCGTTGTAACCGGAAAATCCCCGAAACCGGTATACATAAAGATCGAGGATGATGAAGTTGAGATACTGGATGCTTCGGAATTCTGGGGTATGGGAACGGACAAGTTCGATATCAAATTCCATGAATCGCTCGGTGACAACCGGTTCCAATCGTGCTATATCGGTCCTGCCGGTGAAAACATGGTTCCCATGGCATGTGTCGTGAACACGGCTGCCAGGGCAGCCGGAAGGGGCGGGACAGGCGCCGTGATGGGATCCAAAAACCTGAAGGCGATCGCTGTAAAGGGAACCCGGTTCCCGGAAGTGGCCGATCATATCAAATACCTGGAATTGCTGGAGCAGACACGGAACAAATTCCGGGAAGATCCGGGTGTCATACGCTGGCGCGAAACCGGAACAGCCTCGGCGCTTTCCTATTCGAGCAATGCCAGCTCACAGGCAGTTAAGAATTACAGGGAAGGAACCTATACCGATAT
>CP070687.1:1709381-1713567 GCA_020353115.1 Bacteroidales bacterium | reverse complement strand
GCTCGGAGAAGACCGAACAGATTCAGCAGGCCTATCAAGAAGGATTAAACAGGATTTTAGCACAATCCGTTTCCTTCTATGATTCACACATAGAAGACTTTAAATCGGTAGAAACCATTTATGGATTCATCTATACGTTAGGGATCCTGACAGATATTGCCAGACATGTTAATGATTATTGTAAAAAAAACAACCTGTTCCTGATTTCAGATATCGCCGCCCTCTTAAAAGAAATAATCCAGGGAAATGATGCTCCTTTTGTATATGAAAAGACCGGTAACAGATTCCATTATATCATGATGGATGAGTTTCAGGATACATCATGGATGCAATGGGAGAATTTTCGCCCGTTGCTGGTAAACAGTCTTTCGGAAAATCACGATTGTATGCTTGTCGGAGATGTGAAGCAATCCATTTACAGGTGGCGAAACAGTGACTGGAAAATCCTTGCCGAACAGGTTAATATCGACTTCGGAGATCCCTGGATCAAAGAATTCCACCTGGATACGAACTGGCGAAGCAGGGAGAACATTATCAGGTTCAATACTGTTTTTTTTGAAAAAGCGACTGCAATACTGGAGAGTCGGTACCAGGATAAACTTAGTGAAAAAGATTTTGGCGGGGAAGCTCTCCGATCATTCAGGGGAAGAATAACAAAGGCTTATGAAGATATTTACCAGCAGATACCGCCATCCGGTAAAAAAGGAGGATCGGTCAGGATCAAATTCTATGATCAGGCGGATAAGGATTGGAAAGAACAGGTGAAATCAAAACTGTATGATTCCATTCAATCGGTTCTGGATCAGGGTTTCGGTCCTGACGATATTGCAATACTTGTAAGAAAGACGAAAGAAGGCAGAGAAATCATTGCCAGCCTCCTGAGTATGGAGAAGGACATCAACGACAGAGACGGACGTTCCTTTGACATAATTTCCAATGAATCGTTATTTCTGGAAAACTCGCCGGCTGTCCAGTTTATCCTTTCAGTATGTAAATACCTGATTTATCCCTGGGACAGGATAAATTCGGCTTTTATGCTTTCGGAATACCGGCGTATATCAGGATCCTGGGGCTATACGGATGATAAGGACCAGCTGGATTTCCTTTGCGGGGAAGATCAGGCTTTCGATGAAATTTTGAGATCTTCATTTCCCGAATCTTTTTTCAGGGTAATCCGATACCTGCCTCATTTGCCATTATTTGAAATTACCGAAAAGATTATACAGATCTTTAAACTGCACTCCATTGAGGCTGAGGTTCCCTATATCCAGGCATTTCAGGATACGGTAATAGAGTACATAAGGAATGAGACCTCGGATCTTCATTCATTCCTGGAATGGTGGAAAACAGAAGGAATAAAAAGAACAATAGCAGTTTCGGAATATCAAAATGCAATCCGGGTACTTACCATTCATAAAGCAAAAGGACTTGAATTTCCGGTAGTAATTATTCCTTTTTGCTACTGGAATCTGGATCACAGTCCACAACAAAGTACCGTAATATGGTGTAGCCCTGAAAAGAAACCATTCGATGCACTTGAACTCCTGCCGGTGAGGTATTCCCCGAACCTGGCCGATACAATATTCTGTAAGGATTATTATTCCGAGATGCTCCATACCTATGTCGATAATCTCAATCTGCTTTATGTAGCTTTTACAAGGGCTATCGACAGATTAATCGTATACGCCCCGACCACAGGCCGGGAAAAAATGACTCATGCCGGAGATCTTTTATTCGATACTATCAGGAATATGGCATCTGTGGAAACCGGCAACGACCAAGATCTGAAGGCTCCCGTCTTTTCACATTATTGGCAGCAGGAGAAAAGGGAATTTATTTTCGGAAAGGATTTAAAACAAGATGTAAAAACGGAAAAGAGTAGAATCCGGAGTGGGAAATTGAAGAATTATCCTTCGGGCACCATGAAAGACAGATTGCGTCTGAGATTGCATAAAACGGACTATTTCGAAATTACAGATGAAGAAAAGAAGGCCAGGATCAGTTATGGTAATATAATGCACGAACTGTTTGAACATATTGTAACGAGAAATGATATTGACAGAGCCATAAGCAAACTTACATCACAGGGCAAGATACAGCACGATAAGGCAGAAGAACTGAAAATGAAAGTTGTAGAAATACTTACTCACCCGGTAGCCGGGGAGTGGTTTGATGAAGATTGGGAAGTGAAAACAGAAGCGGAAATTTTATATGGAGATGAAAAAGTCCGCAGACCTGACCGTGTTCTTATAAAAAATAACCGGGCTGTTGTAATTGATTATAAGTTCGGATCGGAAGAAGAATCTCATAAACAACAGCTAATGGGGTATATGAAGAACCTGAAAATGATGGGATATACCGAAGTAAAGGGATATATCTGGTACGTTGATTTTGCGAAAATAACGGAGGTATTGATGAAATATGAAAGTTAATCCAGGACAGGAGAAGAGATGACTGAAAGAAAATACAGCTGGGGGCATCACAGGAGGTTCAACGCCTATTCAAACTACTTTATACGACAGTTCGGAGAACGTATACAGAAGGTAAGTATTGATGCCGGATTCACCTGTCCGAACAGGGACGGGAGCATAGGCTATGGAGGATGTTCCTATTGTAATAATGAGGCTTTCAATCCGTCGTATTGCAGGGCAGGGATACCTGTTTCCGAACAGGTAAGAGCCGGGATTGAATTCCATAAGACCAGATACCGGAAAGCCTCGAAATACCTGGCCTATTTCCAGGCATATTCAAATACATATGCTTCCCTGGAAGATCTAAAAAAGAAATATCACCAGGCATTGAATGTCCCGGAGATTGTTGGCCTTGTGATCGGTACCCGGCCGGATTGTGTGGATGAAGAAAAACTGGACTATTTCAGCAAGTTATCCGAGCAGATTTATCTTATCATCGAATATGGAATTGAATCCTGTTATAATGAAACGCTGGTGAGAATTAACAGGGGCCATACTTTTGAGAAAAGTGTTGAAGCGATCGAAGAAACGGCAAAACGTAATATAAGAACCGGTGCCCACCTGATTTTCGGTTTGCCGGGTGAAACGAGACAACAAATGATCGACGAAGCCCGGATAATTTCCGGATTGCCCCTGAATAATGTAAAATTCCATCAACTGCAGATCATCAAGGGAACAAGAATGGAAGCGGAATTCAAAACTGCCCCGTCGGAATTCAATCTTTTCACCTGGGATGAATACCTCGAATTCCTCATCGAATTTCTGGAATACCTGAACCCGGAGTTTGTAGTGGAACGATTTACCGGAGAAGCCCCTCCTGCACTTATTGTCGGTCCAAGATGGTTCAAGAAACGAACGGATGAAATAATGTCCCTTTTCGAAGAAAAGCTTGAAGAACTGGATACCTGGCAGGGGAAAAAATATATTACATGAACCCGTCGATACCTTATTTAAGAGCGACAGGATTCGTTAAACCGAAAAAACCGGAGAAGTGAGTTAATTAATAATGCCGAACTTCCTGTTACATATAGCCCGAAAGGTATATACAAAACATACCGGTTACCTTGATAAGGTTTGTATGGTTTTTCCGAATAAACGGGCAGGCCTGTTTTTCAACAAATATCTGGCTGAAATTTCAGGGAAACCATTATGGGCACCAGCCTTCAGAACCATTAACGAGCTAATGCAGGATCTTTCGGATATTCATGTAACCGAAAATCCTGAGCTGGTTTTTGAGCTATACAAGGTATTCCGCGAAAAAACAGGTACAACAGAGAGTTTTGATGATTTTTATTACTGGGGCGAAATGCTCCTTAATGATTTCGATGATATTGACAAGCATATGGTAGATCCGGATGATCTTTTCAAAAATCTGGAGGCGCTAAAAGACCTTGAAGACCATCTTGCCTATTTGTCGGATGAGCAACTGGAGGCGATCAGAAAGTTCTGGCATACTTTAAAACCCCGGGGAAGTGCATCACATAAAACCGATTTTATAAAAATCTGGTCAATGCTGCCTGAAATATACAAGGCATTCAGAATACGACTGAAGGAGAGAGGATCAGGCTACGAAGGAATGATATACAGGGAAGTTGGTGACAAAATACTGAATAACGGAAATCCTGACCTGGAACACAAATTTTATATCCTTGTCGGATTCAATGCTCTGAATCCCTGTGAAAATCTCCTCTTTTCTTATTTGAAGAATTCGGGCA
>CP070687.1:1706621-1709281 GCA_020353115.1 Bacteroidales bacterium | reverse complement strand
CGGTTTCAATCCCTATAGCATGCAATAGTCCATAGGTTGAATACCTGTAATTAATCAGATAAGAGTTCTTTGCATTTTTGGAAAAGGGTCCTTCGGCGCCAAGCTCAAAGCCGTTCAGGCCTACCTGGAATACATATTCCCGGTTTTCGTTATTCCCTGAACGAAGTTTCAGATCAAATACCCCGGCTGTAGCATTTCCGTATTCGGCAGGGAACGCACCTGTGAAGAAGTCGGAATTGGTAAGTAAATTGTTGTTAACCATGCTGATTGCCCCGCCAGTCGTACCCAGTGCTGCAAAGTGGTTCGGGTTGGGGATTTCAACTCCATCAAGCCGCCAGAGCAATCCCATGGGAGAATTGCCTCTGATTACGATGTCATTCCTCGAATCGCCGGCATAGACCACTCCGGCATAATTCGCCACCAGCCTTGCAGGATCACCCAGACTTCCTGCGAATCGTTCCGTCTCTTCAATGGTAAAAGACCTTGCGCTTACCGTAGCCATGTCGTTGATTGGCCGATCCTTACGTGACCATGCTTTTACCACCACTTCATCCACTTCAAGGATCTTCTCTTCCAGTTCAACATTCAGTACTAATTCTTTCGCCGAAACAACCATGAGGTTGTTGAATACCCTTTCGTTATATCCAACATAGCTAACCTTAATACTTTGCCTTCTAACCGGTATGTCCGTTAAGCGGAACTCCCCGTCAGGATCCGTTACCGTTCCAATAACCGGATCCGTATCCAATACAATTACGGTAGCCCCAATAAGCGGGGATTTGGTATCCATATCGATGATTTTCCCACGAATGGTTTGCGTAAGGGTTTGTCCATTAAGCCATTCAGAAGCAATTATGGAAAAAAGGATAGCAAGCACCCATGTGGCAGCTCTCATTACAATAAATTTCATACGATAAATTTATTTCAAGAGACAACGAAATCCAAAGATGGTTGCAGGCAAACGGAGATAAATATATCTTCTGACAACCATTTCTGGTCAGCAAAGTTTTCAAATGTCAGATCATACGGATATGATCTCATTTTATCAGGTTCAGAGTATATTCCAGAACCGTGTCAATACCTTCATACATATCTTCTGGTGTTTGAACCACGTAGTGATCGGGAATTATTCCCCTATCCCGGGGCAGATCTTTCACTGCAGTGGCAAAAGTTCGGCTGGCAACGTGGCCCTGGATCCGGGTATTTCTTAGCTGATATGATCGGGACGCATCGTTGCAGGTATAGGTGGCACCCGTTTCCTCTCCCACTAACCTTCCGATATTGTGATACTTCAACAGGGAGAGGAAATGCCCGGTAGTAGACAGGCCACCCCCGTCGATCAGGGTAACCAACTCTCCCTCAAAACGGCCAGGGTGCAAGGGAACCGGTTGTGAAAGTTTAACATACGCGCCATAAGGTCGTGAAAAGTAAGGAACCGGTTCCTGTTCAAGGTATGAAAGAAGGTGAGTGGCACAGAATGGATCTCCTCCGGTGTTTCCCCTCAAATCCAGTACAAGTTTGTCAACTTCTTCCCGATCCATTTTAGCAAATGCATTATCGATGAACCGGTAAAAAAAATCGCGATTATCATAAAATGCAAAATGGGATACGGTTAGGATGGCAACATTCATCCCCTCAACTATTTCCAGGCCTAATCCATGATGATCCTCCATTTCCTCCGGCAGGCTTTGAATGGTAACTGGATTGAGGATCGTCTCCACGGGAATTGATTGCCCAATTTCGATATAACGTATTGAAAATGAATCCGGATGACCAAAAAGCAATGCGTAGAGGAATGAAAATCTTTTTCCCAACCTGAAGTTCATATACGTTTGGGAATAGGCATCTGTGGAGATCAGTTTTTTCATTTCATTTATAATCCCTTCCATTGATTTGCCATTAACAGAAACGACTGCTGATCCTTTTGGAAGAGAATCCA
The DNA here is from genome assembly GCA_020353115.1 of Bacteroidales bacterium. Classification (GTDB taxonomy): domain Bacteria; phylum Bacteroidota; class Bacteroidia; order Bacteroidales; family VadinHA17. Next base: position 1,707,342 of record CP070687.1, on the reverse strand, counting down.
TTTCACTATAAGTATTATCAACATATGCATTACCTTCAGTGAACTTTAATTGTATCGGGAACATTTTTCCGTCCAGATTTTCCCAATACCCTTCGGGCATCATAGCAACAGAATGACTACAGCCGATCTTTGCCGCTATTGCTGCAAAAATCGGATAGACGGACTCCAGGGACATTTCCTTATCAATCCGGCGGAATTGCTGGTAGAAGAATTCATTGAACTCCACACGGCTGGTGAAAGCATATAACGCCGGATGTGTTTTCTCAATCATTTGTCTCAACTGGTCGAAATCCTCCTGTATCTCCTTAATTGAGTAGAGCCGTTCACCAGGTTCTGATATCCGTTTTTCGACAGGAATAACAACATCCTCCGTTGTGAAGATAAACCGGGATACCTTACCTTCCCTGTCTCGTTCAAACTGTATATTAAAATGACTACCTTCATTTTCAGATTCAAACAGGAGGCTATCTATATTCACCGGTTCAAGTACAAGGGTAATTCCGACACCGACATCACACAACAGTGTATCACCGTTCAGAAAAACCCGGGCCGGAGTGTATTGTCCTTCATAATAATATTCATAATCTCCTGTCAGGTCTGAGTAAAGTCCATCATGTTGGTAACAAGCGGTAAAACCTGATGCAACAAACATCAGGATCAGAAGATGGTACGAAGAGGACTATCCTTCTTTTTTTACCAAACGGAATGATTTCATATGGTT
>CP070687.1:1704703-1706521 GCA_020353115.1 Bacteroidales bacterium | reverse complement strand
GGATGGTTATGCTTACCGAGTTTTTCAGACTCTCTCCCTTCCTGGGTGCTTTTCTGGCCGGTATTTATATCAGGGCAACCCGTGAAACGGATTGGATCCACATCACACTGGAACCGTTTTATATCTTCTTTGTAGCCATATTTTTTGTTTCAGTGGGAATGATGCTTGATATTGATTTCGTTCTTGAAAACTGGAGGATTATACTTCTCCTGGTAGGCCTCGTCTTACTGATTAATACTGTTATAAATGCGGGCATCATGCGTATGCTGGGTGAACCGTGGCGGGAAAGTTTTCTGGGTGGTGCAATGCTGGCCCAGGTAGGAGAATTCAGTTTTGTGATTCTTTCTGTGGGAGGTCAAACGGGAATTGTTACGGATTTTACCTATCAAATCATTCTGGCCTTAATTACAATAACCCTGATTTTAAGCCCCGCCTGGATTGCACCATTTAAAAAAATAACAAGGTTATATTAAGGAATTTCAGGAACTCCGTAGCGTAATTCCCCTTATATAAATCCTGAATCATAAAGATGTTTAATTGCCTTGTTTATTGAAATTGCATAATTTTAAGTAATTTCATTACGTATTTTCAAATTATAAAAATCCTATCTGCCCCCGGAAAGACAATCCCGGTTTTCCCCAATAAAAATAAATTTTAACTACCTGTTATGAAAAAAAAGAAAAAAGGCCGCAGGCAATTCATACGAGATGCAGGATTGGGTTTTTTAGGTGCAGGCTTGTTGCATCATGAAAGTCTGACTGCATGTAAAAGTTCCCCCCGGGATGATATCCCGAAGATAAAGAACTACAGAAGGCTTGGCAGAACGGAAGCCATGGTATCGGATATCGGTTCCGGTGTACCTACCAGCAGTTCCGTTCTCAAAGCTGTTCTCGAGTCAGGAGTAAATTTCATCGAAACATCGGAAACCTACAGTAATGGCAGGAATGAGACCATGATTGGAAACGTAATAAAAGATTTTGAAAGAGACAAATTGTTCATTGCTACCAAAGCATCTCCGGCCATGAGCGTGTTTAAATCCCCGGATGATGTCATTCAACGGGCTGAAGGAAGCCTGAGAAGGTTGCAAACGGATTATATCGACCTGTATATGATGCACCAGGCCCAGAATACACTCTCAGTGAAAGATGAATATTTCCACAAAGCAACAGATATACTTAAAAAGGAAGGAAAGATCCGTTTCACCGGATTATCATGTCACGGGCCGGAATGGGGGGCGGAATCCAGAGAGAACCTGGAAGATATTTTCATGGCTGCAATAGATGACGGACGATTTGATGTCCTGCTTCTTCCATATAATTTCCTGGCTCCGGAATTGGGTGAAAGAATACTTAAAGCCTGTAATGAACATGACCTGGGAACGATGATTATGAAATCGAACCCGGTTTTCACCTATGAAAACTATACCTCCAGGATTGAAAGAGGCCGGGAATTGAACCCGGAGGAGCAAAAATACTATGAGGGATTACATGAAGCAATGCAGCAAGCCGATGGATTTTTTAAGAAATACGATATGAACGATATGGAACAGCTGAAAGACGGGGCTGTACAATTCATACTTTCAAACCCTCATGTGCATACCATATGCTGGCGATTCCGTTCCTTTTCCGATGTGAATAAATACATAAGACTTTCAGGAACCACACTGGATGACCGGATTGCCATGGTGATGAATGACTTCAAAAGCAAGCTTGGATTTCTCAACTGCCGGATCGGATGTACCATCTGCGAAGGAAAATGTCCTCACAAAGTCCCCATAAACAAAATCATGAGGTATAATTACTATTTTCACTCCCACGG
>CP070687.1:1703251-1704603 GCA_020353115.1 Bacteroidales bacterium | reverse complement strand
ACCCGTCCGGATCTTATGAATTCCAACAGGTTAAAGGGCTTGAGCTTGTTCAATAATTCCTGAGTCTCTGATTTATGTCCCGTTTTTTCAATCACGGTATACTCAGGAGTGATTTCCAGTATCCTTGCCGTATATGCCCGGACCAGTTTTTCAATCTCGTTACTCGAGGTAATGGCTTTGGTCGGAACCTTATATAAAGCGATCTCCTGATAAATAATTTGATCTTTGGTATAATAAAATGATTTAAGTACATCAACCAGTTTTTCAATCTGCTGAACGATTTTCTTCACCAGTGTTTCCGTACTGTTGATCACAATGGTAAAGCAGTGGATCCCTTTAATATGTGATTCTGAAACAGTAAGGGATTCAATATTTACCTTCCTTCGTGTGAAAATGATTGTCAGTCGATTCAATAATCCGATATGGTTTTCGCTGAATACATTTATCGTAAATTCCTTTTTCATCTCTTATGGGATTATGATTTAGTACTAATTGATTATCTACTGCAGCCTGATATTGGAAATGGATTCTCCTGCCGGAACCATTGGAAATACATTATCTTCCTGTCCAACCATTACTTCCAGTAAAAAGGTTTCATCTGAAGCAAGCAACTCATCGGTTGCACTCGCAAGATCCTTTCTTTCCTTAACCTGCCGGCCTTTAATACCAAAAGCAGCAGCCAGTTTTACAAAATCAGGATTATGCATCCTGGTAAATGAATATCTTTTATTGAAAAACATATCCTGCCATTGGCGTACCATACCGAGAAACCGGTTATTCAAGATAATGATTTTCACGGCAACTCCGGTCTGGGCGAGAGTGCCCAGTTCCTGCATGGTCATTTGAAATCCCCCATCACCGATAAAGGCTATTACTTCTCTATCGGCCACCCCGATTTTGGCACCAAGCGAAGCGGGAAGACCAAAACCCATTGTCCCCAATCCGCCGGATGTTACCCAGCTATTCGACCTGCTGAACTTGTAGTTCCTTGCACTTACCATTTGATTCTGTCCAACATCGGTTACGACTATGGCATTCCCTTTGGTCTTTTCCGATACCATATGAACCACTTCATCCATTCTTATTTCCTTTCTTTTTCCTGCAATATTTTTCCTGATCACTTTATCATATTCCTCTTTTTCAAAACTTCTGAAGCTTTCGAGCCATTCGTTATGATTATTCTCTCTGACACGGGGTAAAAGGGCTTTCAGGGCATCTTTGGCATCGGCTATGATGGCTAAATCAACCTCTACATTTTTATTCACTTCCGAAGGGTCGATTTCTATATGAATAATGGTAGCTTGTTTGGCATATGTTTGAAGGTTACCGGTAATTCTGTCATCAAACCGCAT
>CP070687.1:1697081-1703151 GCA_020353115.1 Bacteroidales bacterium | reverse complement strand
TCTTTATCCATGTGATCATGGACTCGAAGGGATCATACGTTTGTCCGCCCCAGGGTTTGTCGACGATCGATGTGGTGATACATTTCTGACCTGCATCGGCAAGCATGGTGATGATGGGTCTAAGTAAATCGAGATGTTCCTGCGACCATGGTTCCACTTCATGGAACCTTGCAACGGCAAAGGGATTTTGCCAGAGGTCCAGGTGAAAGTGCCATTCCGAAGGGGGCGGTAACTGCCAATCATGAACTTCAAACAAGATGGTAAACAGAGATGTTTTGTCCGAAAATTCAATACGAATTTGTCCTTTATATTCTCCGGGTTTCGCCTCTAGCGGGACGGCAATGGTAATCCATAATGGACGGACAGACTGTGCCGGGATGTTGAAGACAGACAGAGTGTCCAGCATGTCTGCCACCAGGTGGGCGGGGATCGTATCTGCACTGCGATACCCGCAACCGGTCAGAAATTCATCCGTCAAAACATACCGTACCGGCCTGATCATGATATGAGATGTATCAATAGTATTACCATAACCGTCTTCCAGACCTGAAATAACCGGATGAACACCGGTTATGTCCTCCCGGGACCATAAAACCAATTGTGAACTTACTACTTCACCTTGCCATCCGCTACCTTCCCAGGAATTGATAAGGTTTATTTCCGGGGGAACATTCCCCGGATACCTGATATTGGTTGTTGTAAAACTACCCTGTAAACCATAAGGGATATTCTGCCATGCTACCAGATTCGTGGTATCGGGATCTGCCGGTTCATCAAAACCGGAATACAGGGAAACCGGTTCTGATTTGCATCCGGTAAAGAAAATGATCATCAGCATTACCAAAACCGGTATAAATGGTTCTTTAGACATGCCCGTCCTGTTCATTATTTTATGTGATTTTTTATTTTTTTAAGATATTAATAATCGTATGCATTCCAGTATATTATTTTTTGCTAATTTACTTCAACCTCTGATATTTTGAAAGCCCAGGCATAGCGGCAGGGTGGATTTTTAATCAATTCTTCAGGAACTTCAATAAGAATTCCCTCTCCGGCTCTTTTCCACACCAGGTTTTTGTTATACCCTAGGATCGTGATTTTTGCTCCCTCATCAGGTTGAACTATACTGATTGAGACCTTTGAGGGTAGGGTTGTTTCATCCTCATCGGCAAGATAGATTGCAAAAAGTGATCCATCCTTAAGGCAAGTAAGACAAGTTTTTCCTTCCTTGTAGGGTGGGACAGGCCTTGATCTGTATATTGCCTCTCCGTTTATCTTCATCCAGGCTCCTATTTCCTTCATTCTTTTGATGGCGTCCGGCGGAAGTTCACCATCCGGTGATGGTCCGACATTCAGCAGGAAGTTGCCTCCTTTGGCAACTATATCTACCAGGAGATGGATAATACGGCGTGTTGATTTATATTGATCATCAGGATTGTATGACCAGGATCCTCCCATGGTCATACAGGTCTCCCAAGGATAATCAGGCGGTTCCTCGGGAACGTGCTGCTCGGGTGTCCGGTAGTTTTCATATTTCCCGGTTACGGTGCGGTCGACAATAATCAGACCGGGCTGATTTTTCCTTGCCATTCCGGAGATTTTCGGCATATCAATATCCTGGTCATACGGTTGCAGGGCAGCCCATCCGGCCACCTCTTTCGTGATGCTTTTCCGGGGCCGGACCCACCCACCATCAAGCCAGAGTATGTCCACCATCCCGTAATCCGTCATCAATTCTTCAATCTGTCCGTAAGTAAAATCCTTAAACCGCTGCCAGCGTTCCGGATATTTTGCCGGATCGTAATTTACATTACGGTCCGGCGTGGCAAAGTAAGGCCACCAGTAGTCATCAGAATGCCAGTCCGGTTTTGAAAAATAGGCACCGATTTTAAAACCTTCAGCCCGGAAAGCGTCAAAAAGCACTTTCGTTATATTCGCATTGGGATTGGTGTGGTAAGGACATTCCGTGTCTGTAATTTTGTAATCGGTCAGTTTGGTGTCGAACATACAGAAACCGTCGTGATGTTTGGTGGTAAAAACCAGGTATTTCATCCCCGCTTCCCTGGCCTGTTCAGCCCAGCGTTCCGGGTTAAACTTTTGTGGATTAAATGTTGTCTTCAGGTTTTCATATGCTTTTACATATTCGGAATAATTGTCCATATGCCGGCGGCACCAGGGTTCATCTTCCGAACAGAGTGACCACGATTCCACCACACCCCATTGCGAATAAGGCCCCCAATGCATCATAAAGCCGAATTTAAGGTCCTGCCACTCCTCCAGGTTTTGGAGAACCAAAGGATCGGTTTCCGGTTCGGAATCTTGAGCATACAGGGATGAAAATCCCAATAGGAGTATAAGCGTTTTAAGAAACAATGAATTTGGGTTGTTGTGTTTTGTCTTCATTGTGCGTTGTTTTATTTATTATTCCGTACCTGCGGAGTGGAGATTATATTTTGCTTCTCTTTTACTACCGGTGTTTCGCTTAGCTGTAACAGTTGATTTCCCGGAATCCCGGGTTCCGCAAAATATTTTTACTCCGTTTCAGCAGATAATTCTGATTGAATTCCTTTTACCGGCATTCAGCTTCTGCTGAGCAATTGGCCTGCTGACGCAATTATCTGTCCGTTCTGATTTTGACCATATATCCATTCACGACGAGAGCAAAACCATGGTAGGTGAATCAAGTCAAAGAATATTACGTTTATAAGATGCCAAATAACCCGTTCAGAAAGATACAACTACCGGTTCGGATTTCAGTTCTTTTATTTTCAGGTTTGAAATGGTTTTCCACAGGTCCGATTCCGGATTTCCGATTTCAAGATCATAGGTTCCCGATCCATCAAGAAAAGCTGAGAATTCATTTCCCCTTATTCTGACACTAACGACTAATTCTCCTGTTTTGCTATCATATATAAGAACAGCCGGGTCTGAGAGTCCTTCGGATTGTATGAAAATCTGATCCCCTTTTTCAGATGTTCCTCCGTTATCATACTGGTTTATGACAACGGGCCAGCCGGGAAAATGGTCTTCGGGCTTCAGTTGACCGGCATCTGCCAGAAACCGAATGGCATCACATGAAATATTCCTTGAATCCTGATTAAACGTAATGATCCCATAACCGGAGGATGTCAACTGCGCACGTTCATAGCGATTTTCAGACCGTGTATCATCCGGAAGGTTTCCAACAGCATAAATATAGTTTTTATGTCCCATCCCGTCAATATATTCACCGGTATTATCAAGGTTGTGGGCCGGCCTGTTTTGAACCGGAATTCCCAATCTGTCGGGCAGAAAGCGGCGCTGATATCCGACGGTTATTGCAGGAGTGCAATAGGCCCAACCTGCATCGTTGAAATCATTAATCCCATATCGTACAAACATCGGTAAATGTTGATCGCCTGATATGTGAAATGCATAGCATCGTTTCAACAGTTTAATGATTTTATTCCGTGGCGTTTGTGGCCATCCTCCAGAATCGAGATCACCTGCAAGTATCCCGTCCATGCTGCCGTGGTGTGTCGGGATATTTGCAAAGATAGTCTGGCTTAAAAGTACTTTCATATTTACTCCTTTCCAATCTCTCATCCAGTGGTTTAAAAACTCGAACTGGCGATCACCGATCAGTTTCAGACCCGGCTTGTCGAGCAGGGAAAGGTCGATACCCGGTTTTTTGATCCAGTCTCTGCGACCTTCCTCCCAGAATGCAACCTCATTTGGTCCGGATTTAAAAATCCGGTCGCTGATAATAGCAAAGCTGACTTTCCCGTAAACCATGTCCGTGTACCATGTGGTTATGTCCTGTTCCATTGGTGCAGGATCAAACGGATCGGGGAGATGACTGCATTGTGTGGCATGTACCACGTTAATCATTTCTGCCGGCTCAATATACCCTCCACTGGTGCCGGCAAATTTACGCCACTCTTCCATTTCAATTTTACGGCCACCATTACCCCAAAGGTTTCCCTGGAATACATCATGATCGTCAGGTGTGCATACGGTTGGCCTGTCTTTCATCAGATCTCCGAATGCCCAGCCAAACATATACCATTTACCGAGATAGTTTAATATCGCCTTTTCCGCAGGAAAGCGAATTATTGAATATCCTCCGTTTCCTTCATAGAGTTGATCGCCTGAGAAGTAGAGTATATCCGGATCTTCTTTCACCAGGTTTTTTACCAGGGGAGTACAGGGAAATCCATAACCGTACAGGCAGGTCAGTCCAGCAAGCACAAGGGGTGTATCGACAGGTTCTTTTCGTATGGTTCCAAAATATTCATAATTTGCTTTATCGCCATTGTTTAGTATTTCAGAATAGGAAACGCGATAATTTGCCGTGGTCTCCGGATCCCAGTTATCAATTCTGAAAGTAGCCGTATAAGAGTCCGTCTTAAGTTTTGAAGGTGGAAGTATTTCCCATTTATCACCTTTTTGTATTTGGAGGTGAACCTCGCCCTTGCCTTTTGCAAATACCGGGGCGAGTTGAGCGGTTAATTTCAGTACCTTGCGACTGTTAGTATACATAGTCCAGAGGATTGCACCAAAAGCGTTCTTCTCTTCTTCCCGGATTTTTGTACCGGAAAGTTCCAGATCGTCAAACCAGAATGAAGGCCCGTTTGAAAAAGGATAAGAAACGTAATGGTTTACTCCCAGCAAAATCAATCCATCCATCTTACCCACTCCATCCTGTTCCAGCCGTCCGATTTCTTCATTCTGATTATCCGTCACACGCAGCGTAATCCTGTTCTCCTGTGTGCTGAAATCTCCATCCACGCATAAGACAAAATGCTCCCAGTTGAAATCATGCGGCAGGTTCATGGTCTGGTCTTCCATGAACAGAATGCCTTCTGTTCTTACCCCCACTTTAAATCCTTTGCCGTGATAACAGGCAGCTTTTACATCCGGATCTTCGGGATCTTTAACTCCAAGTGAAAATCCGACAGTTCCTTCCTGCGTCTCTTTGTGTAAAAGTCCGCTGGAGACACGTATGGTGAATGTCCCATTTCCGGGCTTCAGATAATAAGTAAGGAGATTCGCCTTCATATTGGACCTGTTTCCGATACATTCAAGTCGGCCATCCTGGATTTTCCAATCCTCCAGGGGTATTGACCAGAAATCTTCGCCAATCCATACCCTGTCCGGGGTGTTATTAAAATCGTTGGTGTATTCAACTGTTTCTGCTGGTTCTTTACAGGAATTCCATACCAGTGAAAATCCTGAAATGAGAAGTATTGAAAATGCTTTTTTCATGTGACATGAGGTTATGTTGGGGTACAAAATTTTATATTCTAAATGAATATTTCACCCGGTCCAATCACCATTTTTGAAAACGGTTTTTTGGTGAATGGTAATAGTATTCATTATTTTCAATCCGGTCCGGGCCCAAGGCTTCGAATGTTTCATTACCGGTTTCTCTTCATTTCAATCCGTCGGACGGCTCCACGCATAATCCAGACGAGCCGTCGGCCGGAATAAACTTAATCTGCAACCGTCTGATCCATTATGGATCTCCGCTCGGATAATCAGGACGGAAGGGTGACGGATGTGGTATCACGTACAATCGGTCATACCGTTCCGTTTAACCTGCAACCGTCTGATCCCGCCAAGGGCGGGACTGACGGGTATGGATTCTTGCCCACTCGGTCACATGTCCATATGTCGTCCCTGTGGAATGGTTACAATATTACTGAATCCCTATCCAATTATTAAACTGTACTCCTACAATTTTCTCAATTGTTTTTCAATTTTACGTTTAATCTTTTTGTAAGATGGTGGTGGACCGGTCCAGACCTGTTTGTTGTTGATAAACAGGGCATCGTCCATACCGTATTCTCTGCAGACCTCAGGATCAAATGTATCGATTTCTCTAAATACCACTTTCCCCCCCAATTCATTAGCCGCCCTTTTAGCCCTTTCATATACAAGATTTTGCGCCGGACACCAGCCATTAACACAGGAGGTAATGGTCACCTGTCCCGGAATTTTCTCCGGTTTTTTCTTTTTGCGAATCCATGCTGGTGGTATTGCATCTTCTGTGAAAGGTTTCCAAAGCAGAACCTGTATGTTCAGTTTG
>CP070687.1:1694393-1696981 GCA_020353115.1 Bacteroidales bacterium | reverse complement strand
TTCACCATTTCGTAAGTCATTTCATCATCCACCAGTTTTTGGAGGAGAGGTATTGAAGATTTTTCATTCATGTTCACCATCAAATTTATCAGGCTTATCTGGATTATCGGATCTGTTTGCAGTTCGAATGAATTCAGCAATTCTTCCCGTATTTCAGGAACACCTGCATACCTTGAAAGAGCTTCAAGAGCTGCAAGTCTGACATTTTCGCTTTTATCATTATTCAGCGATTTGAAGAGAGCTTCCCTTAATTCCGGTTCCAGGATATCCAGTTCTTCGGCATAATTTACAGCTGCAATCCTCTTGCTGGCAGACGGTTGTTTCAACATACTTAGTATCATCAGGTTCTTTGTCTGGCGTACTTCTTTCCTGAGGGCAACCAATTCTTCTTCGGCAACCCTATCCCTGGTAATGGTTTTACCACTGAAGAAACCGATGACAAAAAATGCAACACTGGCTGCAACTGTGACCGGAAGGGTTCTTCTCCAGAAAGACCGGATAAATCCTGCCCTGTCGAACCTGATTCTCCTCTTTTCATTCTCAATGAAAGCTACAAAACCTGATCGTAAGGTTTCGTCCGGTCTCTCAACAGGTATATCCGCTATGGCACCCTCCAGGTTACCCGACTGATCTAACCGGGTTTTGCAATCCTGGCAGGACCTCAAATGGGCATCTACTGCTATCCTTTTCTTTTCAGGTAGTTTTTCAAGTAAATATGCTTCCATATTCCTAATAATATCCTTGCAATTCATATCCTATTTGTTTTCCATGGTAAAGAATGCCTTTCGCAAACTACTAATCGCTCTGAATACTTTCCCCTTCACGGTATTCTCCGAACAGTTGAGAATATCTGCAATCTCCTTGTACTTCAGGCGTTGGTATTCTTTCAGAATCAGCACCTCCCGATGTTCACGGGGTATCATCGTCAGGGCTGTCTGAAGATTTTTAATCCTTTCCGCTTTCTCTAAATCATCAATCCTGGAGTCTACGGATAAATTAAGGTCATCCAGGTCGATGAAGTTGGATTGCAGGGCCGAATTTCTTTTCATATGATCGGAAAAAACATTTCTCGCTATCCGGAATATCCAGGATCTGAACATATGTCCGGGTTTATAACTCCTCCTGTATTTTATGATCCGGAAAAATACATTCTGCATCAGATCCTGGCTTAATTCCTTGTTAAAACAGAGATGCAAAAAGAAATTGTAGACAATAATGTTATACCGGTCATATAATTGGGAGGCCAAATCCAGGTTGCCATCCCGTACATGTAACATCAGGTTTTCATCGGTCATAACAATTCGCAATTTATGACTCTTGTAAATGAATACTTCCGATTCTGCAAATGGTTATACAGAATCCCCTACTATTTTCAAAATATTTCCCGTCCTTTTCAGGTTGTTCAGTCTGTATTGGCGATTATTCCTGGTTTTTCAGTTCATATCCTGCCATTTTTATACTTTTCAGGGCAAGAATCCTTACGGGATCAATCAGGGGTACAGGAGTGTGAATATCTTTCTTTATCAGGGATATTTCAGTACACCCCGATATTATGGCCCGGGCACCTTTATCCACGAGGTGTCTTATGCTTTCATTCAGGATCCCGTAAGGTACGGTTTTCACTCCGGCCTTGAGACCTTCCGGGCCATAAATGATCTCCATGATTTTTTCTCTGAGTTTCTCTTCGGGAATAAGGATACTGAGTCCCTCTTTCCCGAACCATTTCGCATAAATATTTGTTTTATATGTCCCTGTTGTTGATAGCAATCCGTATTGTTTAATATCCTGAAATTCATTCTTTACATGTATTGCGGTTTCGGCAATCATATTAATCACCGGGATTCGAACTGAAGCAGAAATTTCATCGAGAAAATAATGGGCTGTATTGCAAGGAACAGCAATAAAATCCGCACCCATTTCTTCCAGTTTCCTGCTTCCCCGTATCAATGCAGGAACCGGTGAAGGTCCTTTTCCGTGTATGAAAGCAGAGCGATCGGGAATCTTGGGATCATTCAGGATAAGTATGGGAATATGGTCCTCGTCTTTTCCGGCTTTTGTATTTGAAATAATGGTCCGGAACAGGCAGGCCGTTGTTTCGGGACCCATACCTCCCAGTATGCCAATGGTTTTTTTCATACAGACCGGTTTTCCCGGGAACATCAAAAGAGTACAGTTTTATATGTGTCAGACGTAACAATACAAAAATCCTCCGGCGATGGATTTTATCTCCCGGTCTGTAGCAAATTCTTTTCCTTCAGGATCTCAAGTACTACTTCTTCCGGAAGTTCGTTTATGGTTCGGTTTTTGTATCCCGTCATTTTTTTCGCCATAAAGAGTGAATTCAGAATCGATTCTTCGGTGGCTTCAATGACTGCCGTAAAGAGTGGTGACATGGCATCGTTTCTCAATATCCTGTTTGACATTACCGAAGATTCGGACCTGTAAGGTACACGCACCTCTCCGGCCGTTGAGAACGCAATTACATAATCACCGCTTCCGTTGGAGGATATCCCACCTGTCCTGCCGAGGCCGAGCATGGCTCTTTTAGCCAGTCTTTCAAGGTTCCGGGCATCCAATGGTGCATCGGT
>CP070687.1:1691148-1694293 GCA_020353115.1 Bacteroidales bacterium | reverse complement strand
CCCACTATCCAGCGGTCAGACCGGATTGGTAGGTTTAACCGGTCGTCCGCCTGCCTGTCTAAACGTCGTTTGGGCGGGGGCGGAGACCGGCTCGCACAGCTCCTGCGCACCATCCAGCGGTCGGACCGGTTCGCTCGGATCCAGCCCACTATCCAGCGGTCAGACCGGATTGGTTTCTTCAGGATCCTGTATGGAGCTGTAAATTGGTTCTTAAATGTACCTTATACCGTTACCAAACCCTTTTATCATTCTATTCGATCTGTTCATCAACAAATACCATCGTTTCACCTGATAGGAATATTGGATTCCAAAAAAAATAGCTATTTTGACGAACTTTAAAATAAAAAAAACGTATCAAGATCAGAGAGAATACGGTTTTTAAGTATATTAGTGTCTGATTTCGATTATTGACAGGCCTGTTTTTCAAGTCGATAATTGCGAACTAAAGCCAAGCACTTGTGAAAAAGCATGTTTTTATAATTATAGGTTTTCTGGTTGTTGTTCGAACCGGCTTTTCACAAGACCCCCAGTTTTCACAGTTTTATGCAAATCCACTCTATCTTGCCCCGTCTTTTGCAGGGGCTACGGAAGAGAACAGGCTGGCGTTTAACCACCGGAACCAGTGGCCTGCCTTACCGGGAGTTTTTCATACCTACAGCTTTTCATTCGACCACTATTTTGCCAATTTCAATTCCGGGGTTGGTTTTCTTGCTTTCCACGACAGGGCCGGTAGCGGGCGATTGAATACGACGAACCTGGGTCTGCAATATTCATACGATATCCAGGTAACCAATGAGTTACATGTGCGTCCCGGTATTCACTTTCTCTATACCAGGATCGGTTTGCGTTTCGCGGATCTTACCTTTAATGACCAGTTATCACCGGGAGGAACACCTACACCGACCATTGAATTGCCGCCTGAAGGACCATTCGGTGACGTGGATGCCTCCTTTTCGGTCCTTGCCTATGTACCAAAAATATGGTTAGGTTTCAGCATCGACCACCTGCTCAGGCCGGAACAGTCTCTTTATGGAGAAAGCACCAAGATACCGATGAAAATTGCCGTATTCGGAGGGGCTCAGGTGATCCGCAGGGGACGGCTTCTGAAGCCGATAGAAGAGAGCCTTTCCCTCGCATTCATGTTTAAGACCCAGGCTGACTTCTACCAGCTTGACCTTGGACTTTACTGGTATAAGAATCCCCTGGTATTGGGATTCTGGTACCGGGGGATCCCGTTTGTACAGGAACAGATAGGCGATGCCGTGGTTCTGCTTGCGGGATTTAAAAACCAGCAGTTCCATATAGGGTATAGCTACGATGTTACCATTTCCAACCTGATCACCGATACCGGCGGGGCTCATGAGATCTCCCTGGTTTATGAATTCCGGTTGAATGAGAAAAGAAAGAAGAAGATCCATGCCATTCCGTGCCCGGAGTTTTAATCATAACACTACAGGCAGGGTGGCCCGCACAGGGTCGCCCGGACAGGGTCGCCCGGACAGGGTCGTCCTACTTGATTGCGTGTACAATGCAGGTTGATTTTCCCGGTTTCCCAGGTCAAATGGCTTTTTCAGGATTTAGCCCGGATCACCTCAACCAGTTCCGGCAGATCCATTCCTATCTTTTTCAGATGTTCCATTGTTGGGATCCCGTTCTCATTCCATCCTCTTCGTTTATATACTGCATCCAACAATTGTTCGTATTGTTCTTCACGGTGTTTCCTGGTAATTGCCACCTTCTCTTCCGTTGTTTTTTCTTCAGGATCCACTCCAATGATCTCCTTCATCTGTTTATCGTACCTCTCCTTCCTGGATTCATATTCTTCAACCGTTACCGGACCGGCAGCCCTGTAGGGTTGAGCATCGTATTTCCGCGTACCGTATCCCCTCCGTAAATTAAAGATCCTCTGGAAATTGTACACTCTTTCCGACTGGAGTATCAATTCTTCCTTACTGAATTCCTTACCGGTTACCGCTTTGTAGATGGTAATGTAATTATCCACATGTTCTGGAACTTTAGCAGGTTCATCCGTCTCTGCATTCCCTTCGGGTTCAACATCATTCCAGGGCAGCTTGCAAAGACCAACCAGTCCAAACCATGTTCTGAACATTGGGAAATAATGCAGGGCATCAGCCTTATCTTCAAAGCCGGGTATCTGGTTATTCACCATATCCATAAATATCAACCAGGCTTCATCATGTTGGGGGCCTTTATTTGTCATGGCATAACCGCCTTGCTGGGCCAGTGATTCTTTTGATACATACTGTGAATATTCCAGCCCTTTGTTTACCATGGCAATATCGTTCAGGAATTGCCGGTCTCCCCATCTCTTCTCGATAAACATTTCCTTCATTTTCTTTACACCCAATCCTGCAATTTTCCCAAACCCTTCCCCTTTGGCAAGCTGATGCAGTAACTCCATGGCCGAATCGGCATTGCCAAAATTCAGTTTCATTCCACCTGTACGTTCTTCATTCAGAATACCATTTTCATAACAATCCATAACAAATCCGAGGACCGTTCCCCAGGTGATCGTACAGATACCATAGGTATCGCAGTAGAAATTCGCTTCAAGTGTAAAATCAGGATTAAAGATTCCTGCATTTGAACCCAGTGAAGAAGCTGTCTCATATTCGGGCCCATCCACCAGTACGGTATCTCCTGCATATGGCCCGGTCCTCAATTTGTAATTATCCACACCTTTTGAGCATGACATATTGCAACCGATCCAGCATCCATCAGGAATTCCCTGTGTAAATCTCTTTTTCCACACCTCGGAATGTATTTTATCCGCATCCTTATGGCTGCCGAATTTGAAATTACACACCGGAAGGAGATCATAATCATTCATAATGTTTGTGAGATGGGCAGTTCCTTTGGTCCGCATTTCCGACTGTGAATCATCAAGTTCACGCATTTCCCTGTTGAACCGTTTTCCCCTTTCCATGATGGCCTGTAGATCCACTACATTATTCAGGTTCCCTTTTACACCCGGGATTTTCACCACCATAGCCTTTATCATTTTGTTTCTGAAGACGGTCCCTATTCCACCGCGTCCCGCTTGTTTCAGCCGGACATGTTTTCTCTTCAGATCATAGAAACTGAAATTCAACATTCCAATTAACGAATGTTTTGCGGCGGATCC
>CP070687.1:1686143-1691048 GCA_020353115.1 Bacteroidales bacterium | reverse complement strand
TGGTGTCGGCTGGCTTTTTCTGGCGACTGACTAAATTCGGTATTTCACCTCTATGCATATCCATGATACTGTGCTTAAATCTTTGGTACTTACTATTTATCTTTTTGCAGATGAGTCGGTTGTCATTGGTGGTGTCGGGAAAAATTCAAATTTGCCATCACGAACACGGGACATCCAGACCGGTCCTATATCATTCCAGGTTGCGTCAAAAATGATTTCACCGGTCACTCCCTGGTATCCCTGGAAAGTTTTCAGGTCTGTAAGAACATCCCGGATCAGGGTACGATTGAGCCCTGCTATTTGTATCGATTCAATAATTAAATTCATGCCGTCATACGCATGAGCAGCAAAGACATCCGGCTCCATTTCAAATCGTTCATAATAATTTTTTTGAAACGCTTTCAACTTCGAATTATCCGCTGCCGGATTATACTGACAGGTAGTTACCAGGCCTTCGGCATCATTGCCGGCTATTTTTAAAAGATCCGGAGACATTAACCTGTCGGAACCGTAAATGGGCTGTTCCATTCCCATTTTTCGCATCTGTTTAATTATCAGGGCAGTTTCTTTTGCATTTCCCCATAACAGCACTGCATCGGGCGAGGAATTAATCATTCGTTCTATTTGTGTGGTAAAATCCGTATCCCCGTCAGCAAACCGTACTTCAAGAACAAGGGGATACCCGATGCGAAGCGCTGCATCCCTGAATTCCATTACCCCGACACGGCCATAACGGTTGTCTGCACGCATTACAGCTACCCTTGAATGACGTTTTACACGATAAATGTAGTTCACAAGGGCATAGCTGCTCTGCCTGTCGTCGGCGATACACCGGATCAGCCATGGGATACGGGTTTCGGTAAGTGTCGGGTCCGGGTCCCCGGTATTAACCATAGGGATTTCCAGTTTCAGGGTCACCCTTAATGCTACATGAGAATTGATGTCATCGATGGTACCAAGAAAAGCCCATACTTTCTCATCGTCCATTTTTACAACCTCATTGGCAGCAGCACCCCAAAGACCCACATCATTATGGGCAAGTATCCTGAATGGAATACCCTTATATCCTCCCCTTTCATTTGCCTCCTCCACTGCCAGTGTTGCTCCCTGCAACATTTGTATTCCCTGGGGGACCATAACAGAGCCCTCGAGGGGCCCCAGGAAACCAATTCTGACTTCGCTGAGACCGGTTGGTTCGGGTTTTTCACGACCTGCACCGGTGAATAGCTGGGGTTCATCAAAAAAATTCTTGTAGGCTTTCTGAAACTTACCGTAGGGCACAAGTTCATCAGGCGTTTTACCGTAGTTCTGTTTTTCATCCTGACCATGTAATTCCAGTACCGGAATCAGCAATAGAATAACTGATATCAGGATATAACGTGTACGGGGCATGATTCGGTTATTCAATTATTTATTTTTTTTATAGCAATAGCTTCAATCTCAACAAGCAGAGTATTCCAGCAGAGGATTGCCTGTATCCCTGTACTTGCAGGTAGCGGATCAAGTTCCAGCCAACGGAAAAATGATGTTCTTATCTTATTGAATTCGGCATAATCCCGTTCCATATCTCTCAGGTAATTTGTTGTCCTGACCACATCATGCCAGCTCATTCCCTCAGCCTTCAGCAGATTTGTTATATTCCGGTATGTCCGCCATGTCTGTGCCTTAAAATCTCCTATATGTTCAGGTTTACCCATTTCATTGACACTGGCCGTACCTGAAACAAGAAGGATCTTATGATCAGCCAGATCAAAGCTCAGTGCCCTTGAAAAAGAGGATGGCTTCTTATAATTGTATGCTTCATTGATAACCTCGGGAGCATGTATTGCCTGTTTGGGAATAGGTGGCCGTTTACGATGCAATGAGGGATAAACATACTGTTTCAGTTGGTTGTCTTCCGATAAGATGCCAAGTTTGATCATCTCTTCTTTCTCGCCATCCGTCAGCTTATCCAGATCAATCAGAAGTTCCTTCGTATTTATCATTCTAATTTTCCGAATTGAGGTTAATAAAAAGATACAAATATACAGGTTATTAATTAAGTCTTTCACCCCTGCTCACACCTTTGGATGTGGCAATCCAGATGTCATCACCGATAAAATCGACACCGAGAACAAAGTTATGAGAAATTGAAGTGGATGCATCTATCTCCCTGGTTTCGTTGCCATTGGTAATGAGCACTTTCCCCTGATAGTTGTTTTCATTTCTCTGGTAGGAGACCCAGGTATCCCCGTTAAAACTGCTCAGTCCCTTATCGGTACACAGCCACACCACAGGTCCGTCAGCCTTCAGAAAGTTGATGAAATTGCTGAGCAGCCCGCTGTCATGGTCAAAGTAACCTTTCCAGTGTGTACCGTTATAACGGCTTAATCCGAAGTAAGTTCCCACCCAGAGAATGCCATCTGCATAGGTTACAGCTGTAGTAATATCATGAACCAAGCCGTCGTCGGGAAACACATCCAGTTCCATTTCCCCGTCCGGATCAATATAATCCCTGAAATTATTCGTTCCCGTGTTATATTCGATGACTCCACCTCCCCAGGCTGCAATAAAGATTTTATCGTCTCCGGCACAAACTCCGTATGTCCATGGCTCATGCATCGGAGCATTTCTTTCCGTATAAATTTCCCAGGATCCGGAATAGGTATCGTAGTGTCCTGCTCCGCCACCGGTAGCCGTCCATACATCTTTCCCATCACATATAACCGAATAGATAACATCATTTGCAAGGCCGCTGTTGAACTGTGTAAAGGTCTCGAACCTGCCGGCGGACCATCGGTTCAATCCTCCCAGGGTACCTATCCAGACATCGCCAGTAAGCTCACTTATATCAATTGAAAGTACACCCGGATGTGCAAGTCCGTCTTCTACAGTATAGTTTCGCCACTCACTGTTCTCGTATACAGCGAGGCCGGCACTTGTTCCTACCAGCACCCGGTCACCGTCAACCCGCACACAGTATGCTTTATCGGCCGGCAATCCATCCCTGCTGGTAAAGGTTTTCCAGTTACCATAAACAGGCATGGACCCGGCTTCCGTGAATATTTCCTTGTTGTAAGGAGAGGATCCAGACAAAGAAACAATTAACATGGTTAGAAATGAAATTCTAGCTCCATAACGCAAAACCGGGTTTAAACGCTTCATGATTCCTTGGTTTACTTATTTTTAAAGCTGGCCTGATACGTTTCAACTTCATCTTTATAATACCTGGCGTCTCTCATGGATTTGAGGTACTCCACAAGGTCATTGAGCTCGTCTTTCAACATATCATTGGCCACACCGTGGGTATCATCACTATTGAACCTGGTCCATAACTCCTCCAGGGTAGCTGCGCGTCCGTCATGCAGATAGGGAGCGGATTCATAAATGTTATTCAATTGAGGCACATCAAATAGCATCGGATCATCGGTTTCAGACAGGGTACCCACATCGACCATCTGCAGGTTGGTAAAATAGGGTGGCGGATGGCATGTATAACAACGGTTACCCTCCGGTATCTCGTTACCGAAATTATCATGTGTCCGGTAAAAAATTTCCTTTCCCCTTTTCTGTGCTTCAGACAGTTCGCCGTTCGGATTGTATCGTAAATTTGGTGGATTCCTGATGCCGGTTACAATATAGGCCACAAGCGCATCAAGTTCATCATAATCAAAAGCTTCGGTCCTTGTCAGGACGGTTGAGAAGCGCATCCCGTCCTGCTTGTATAGGCTTGAATTCTTCCCGTTCCATTTATAGGGAGGGATATCCCCGATGTCGCGCAGTGTCTGTGTATTGGCAAGGTTTCTGCCCATGTCCTTGCCGGCCATGTTGTATACCAGACCGTCTTCATGAGCATCAGGATGGCAGGTATAGCATCCATACTGGTTTTGAAAAGTATGTCCCGAATTGTTGAACAGCCTGCGCCCCTTTCGTGCCATGGTTATTCTGGAAGGACCTCCCAGGTCAATGGTACTGATGGTTTCCATATTATCTGTACCAATTACAGCAATTCTGTCTTCAAGTCTTTCGGCAACATACAGGTATTTCCCATCGTGTGAAAGTAGCAGACCCTTGGGATTGGCGCCGGTCGGTATCCGTTTAATTACATAGCTGCTGCTTATTCCGAGGTGATTTGAATAGCTATGGAGTTCTTCCGGGTCAGACCCGGCAAGAAGGGTGCGGATTGCATCAAGATCGATTACCGTAATAAAATCGACTCCCGCATGGCTAATGAACGCTTTCTTTCCGTCCTGTGAGACGACGATATCAAAAGGATCGGAATAATATGCATTCGGTTCATCCAGCAGAAGCTGAACGATTCTGCCATCGTTTCCCGGCTCAATTACCCCTATACCATAAGTCATCATCCAGCCTCTCTCAACCTGTATGGAAGGTATCAGGTTTTTTGGCCGGATAAGTGTTGCCAATGCCATATCCCCGGATGGTGTAAATGCCACATTTTCCATCATATAGGCATTTTCAAATATCTTACGTTCAACGACTCTTTGCCTGTCTGCATCAATTACGGTTACCTCGGTAACGGGTGGGGTTCTGTACGGCTTGGGAAGAGTTCTTCTGCTGGATACGTAAAGAAGGCGACCGTCGGGAGATATATCTGCTCCTGTCGGATTATTGCCGGCCATCAACCTTCTGACTTCGGAACCGGACCGGAGATCGATAAAGGATACTTCGGATGAATAGGAATCCACAACAACCAGAAACTGCTCATCATGACTGAGTATAAGACCGGCCGGACCGCTACCTGTAAGGAATGTATCGACTACCGATGAGAGGGTAAGGTCAATCTCATAAACGTTATCAGACCACTGGTTACTTACATATGCCCTGGTTCCATCCTTATTTATAACCACACTATGAGGCCGTTCACCAACAGCTATTTTATCCAGGACTTTTTCTGTCAAAACG
>CP070687.1:1676187-1686043 GCA_020353115.1 Bacteroidales bacterium | reverse complement strand
TTTTTTATCGTATCACTGGCTAAGTGCCCGAAAGTCTGATGTGAAGCGCAATACGGAGATTGACGTAGTCAATTTTGGGGTATGTCCAATTTAAAACATATATTGACAAAACAAATCGCATTTTTTTAAAAGGATCTTTGTACTATTTTTACCGCCCATAAATCAACGATTCGAATTAAAATATACCAATTAACCATACAAATAAATGTCACAGGATAGTTTTGAAGCCCGCCATAATGGTATTTCAGGTAAAGATCTGGATCCAATGCTTGAAAAGATAGGAGTCGGTTCGCTGGATGAATTAATGGAAAAGACCATTCCCCCATCCATCAGGCTCGATAAACCGATGGATTTGCCGGATGGGATAAGTGAGTTTGAATATATTAACAGGATTCGGGACATTGCAGCCCGGAATAAGGTATTCAGATCCTTTATCGGTATGGGATATTATGGTACCATTCTTCCGGCAGTGATCCAGAGAAATATCCTGGAAAATCCGGGCTGGTATACTTCATACACTCCATATCAGGCGGAAATATCCCAGGGAAGGCTGGAAGCGTTGCTTAATTATCAAACGGTAGTTACAGACCTTACAGGAATGGATATAGCGAATGCCAGCCTTCTGGATGAAGCGACGGCAGCTGCTGAAGCAATGATCATGCTCTATAATGCAAGAACACGTGAATCGGTAAAACAGGGTCTGAATCATTTTTTTGTTGATAAGAATCTTTTCCCTCAAACACTTGAGGTACTTAAAACCCGTTCCGAAGCACTGGGAATAAAATTAATCGTAGGTGATTTCCGGGAGTTTACTTTTGACATAAGGATATTCGGAGCATTGATCCAGTACCCTGCAGGAAATGGTGAGATTCCCGATTATGGTTCTTTTGTTAAAGAGGCACATGAAAAGGAGACACGCATTGCAGTTGTCGCGGATATTCTAAGCCTGACCCTGCTAACTCCGCCAGGCGAATGGGGTGCGGATGTCGTTGTAGGTTCCACACAACGGTTCGGAATCCCCATGGGTTATGGTGGACCGAATGCGGCTTACTTTGCTACCCGCGAAGAGCTTAAGAGAAATATCCCGGGCAGAATCATTGGTGTTTCCGTCGACTCCCATGGAAATCCTGCCCTGAGAATGGCACTGCAGACTCGGGAACAGCATATAAAGAGAGAAAGAGCAACCTCCAATATCTGTACTGCACAGGCATTGCTTGCAATAATGGCAGGTATGTATGCGATCTACCACGGACCTGAAGGTCTGCGAAGAATTGCCGGGCATATCCACCGGATGGCAGGTTTGCTTTCCGAAAAGCTTACCGGGCTTGGATACAAACAGTTGAATAATAACTTTTTCGATACACTTGCCATCGAACTCCCGGGAACATTAATGTCTCCGGTTATCCGTGAAATTGCTGAAAGGAACGAACTGAATTTCCGGTATCTCGATGAAAGAACCGTCGGTATCAGCCTGGATGAAACCGTACTGACGAAGGATATAAATGATATTCTGGAAGTATTTGCCAAAGCGGTCAATGCGGATTTCCTTCCCGTTGATGAGATCCCTGAACGGTGTTATTTTAACAGTTCACTAAAGCGAACGACTCCATTCCTTACCCTGCGAATATTTAACAGGTATCATTCCGAAACGGAAATGATGCGTTATATCAAGAAACTGGAAAGGAAAGATTTCTCCCTGACCCATTCGATGATATCCCTGGGTTCGTGTACCATGAAATTGAATGCGGCGGTTGAGATGCTTCCCTTAAGCTGGCCTGAATTCGGGAATTTACATCCTTTTGTGCCCTCTGAGCAGGCCGAAGGTTACAGTCAATTGTTCCGTGAGCTGGAAGAAGATCTGAAAACCATTACCGGTTTTGCTGCAGTCTCTTTCCAGCCAAACTCAGGGGCTGCAGGAGAATACGCGGGTCTTCTGGTTATAAGGGATTACCAGAAGAGTATCGGAGAGGGTCACAGGAATGTGGTACTGATTCCGGCGTCTGCTCATGGCACCAATCCTGCCAGCGCCGTGATGGCCGGGTCCCGGGTGGTTGTCGTAGAATGTGATGAAAAGGGAAATGTCGATATCGCATCCCTGGAGGAGAAGGTCTCCCTGAACAGAGATAATCTTTCGGCATTCATGATAACCTACCCGTCAACGCATGGCGTTTTTGAAGAAAAGGTTGTTGAAATGATCAGGATCATTCATGAAAGCGGGGGACAGGTATACATGGACGGAGCCAACATGAATGCACAGGTTGGTCTTACAAATCCTGCCGTTATTGGGGCCGATGTCTGTCACCTGAATCTTCATAAGACCTTTGCAATACCTCATGGCGGGGGTGGACCGGGTATGGGTCCGATTGCCGTTGCGGAACATCTGAAAGACTTCCTGCCCAGACACCCCGTTATTGAAACGGGAGGGAAGAGAAGCAATATCACCGTTGGAGCAGCTCCCTGGGGAAGTGCCAGTATCCTCACCATTTCTCATGGCTATATAAAAATGATGGGTGGAAACGGACTGACAGAAGCCTCAAGGATTGCCATCCTGAATGCCAATTACATAGCCGCTGCCCTGAAAGGCTTTTTTGAGGTATTGTATACCGGAACGAATGGCTTTGTAGCACACGAAATGATACTTGAATGCAGGAACTTCAGGCAGCTGGCAGATATAACGGAGGCTGATATAGCCAAAAGACTGATGGATTATGGATTTCACGCCCCGACACTCTCCTTCCCGGTTCATGGAACCCTAATGGTTGAACCAACAGAAAGTGAATCCCTGGCCGAATTAAACCGCTTTATTGAAGCTATGATTTCTATTTACGGGGAAATTATGGAGATCTCCGAAGGGAAATCGGATTCCCTGGACAACGTGCTGAAAAATGCACCTCATACCGCTGAAGCCGTTACAAATGATACCTGGAAACATACCTATACCAGGGGAAAAGCAGCCTATCCCCTGAAATGGATCTCAGATAATAAATTCTGGCCCGCGGTTGGCCGACTGGACGATGCGTACGGTGACCGTAACCTGATATGCAGTTGTGCAGCTCTCGATGAATACCATGAAAGTTAATCGGCCACTCCCGGGATCACATCATTATAACCCTATCGGGATGAACCGTTATATGTTATGGATAATATCCCAGGTATTGCCTTATTCCCGGATTTTAAAATGCTTATCCAGCTTTTTCATCCGCTCGACAATGCCACCATATTCCAGCTCACTGTACGGTAACATAGCTGCTCCGGAAAAGCCCTGTTCCCTGATATCAACGGATTTCCGGGAGACTTTATCACGAATGTAATCCCAGAAGGGATGATCGAATGCATCGGCAACTTCGGTGAATTTCCCGTCATGTACACATAATGCATGGCAAGATACAAGTGGCGGGCCGTCAAAATAGGATACCGGTGCATTATTCTTAACTGGCATCAGGGGTCCAATATGACTGCCTCTCATAAATCCGGCAACAAAATGTCCAATGCTATATGGAGAAAGAACCTCTCCTGTTGCCGGAAAACTTCCCTGAACCCTTACCAGGCAAACCGGATCATCTTTACCGGTATATTTTCCAGCTATATTATGAAGTCTTGATGTACTTACGGATGCGGCTATATCACCTGAACCGCGTGAATGAATACTTTCAACCACAAACCGTTCATTATCACGAAGGAGAGTTGCAATATCATATAACTGTTCAGGGGCATCGAGTTCGATCATTCTATCCCCCTCTGTATGCGCAACATCCATGATATGGAACTTGAAACCTTCTCCAACCTTCGGGCTCAGCATTAATCCGGCACAATACATCGGATCCGTAAAGGATAAATATAATGGCAGATTATAGGCTCCAGGATCGGTTTTGTCGGCAGCAAAGAATAAAAACGGTTCATTCGGCCTTTCCTCAAATTCCATCTCTGCTACGGCAGGTCCCATCCCTTTTACATTTCCCGAGAAAGAATCTTTAAGAAGATCCTGCCCTGCACCATAAAGTCCCTGTTCTTTGGCAAGAGCTGTCCCATCCAGGAATGCATCCCACGCCAGCTTATGAATTGTTTCATTTCCCACACCCAATTGATGTGCACAGAGAATTGCTATATCATCTCCCGTATGATTTACAATGAAATCATTCACAAGATTTTTGCTGTTCTCTTTAACATAACTGGTTACACGATCAAGAAGCTTCTGGCTGGGTTTGATATGCCCCCCAATACTTCCAATATCGGCTTTGATAACGCTAAGTGTTGTTTTCATAATTTAAAAAATAAGTTGGACTACATATTTAATGATCCTGTTGACATGTTGTCAACAGGAATGATAATTAAAGGTACTCTAACAAAGGCAATTTTTCAAATTGTTTTTCAAAAAAATAGCTTGAATTAATGTATTTTACAGCATCTTTATCAATGGAAAAGAAAAACAATCGGGTAAAAGGATGAACTCAGTTTTTAGTCGATTACGTGGCGGATCACAAGTGAATAGCCTCTAAATTCAGGGCTTGCCAGCTGGCAAAGCATCTTCGATAATCGTACCGTATAAATCCGTAAGACTCATTCCCGAAGCAATTACCTGTTTTGGAATTATACTTTCAGCACTCATTCCCGGTACGGTATTTATTTCCAGGAAATAGAGTTTTTTACCGGAAAGGATGTAATCAATTCTCACAATTCCCCTGCAATTCAAGGCATCGTAAACAAGAGATGAAATATTTTTACATTTTTCGGCCAATGGTTCCGGGATTCGGGCCGGCGTTATTTCATCGGCCATGCCGGCAGTATATTTTGCCTCAAAATCGAAGAATTCCTTCCTGGATACGATCTCCGTCAACGGGAAGATGGTACTCTCATTACCGGTCTTAAAAATACCGCATGTAATTTCCGTTCCGTCGATAAATTCCTCGACAATCACCTCATCATCCTCTTCAAACGCCTTATTAACAGCGCCGGGAAGATCCCCGGCCCTGTCGATCCTGGATACCCCGAAGCTGGATCCACTGTTATTCGGTTTAACAAAGCAAGGAAATCTCAACCCAAGTTCTTCTTTCTTTTGCCTGTGGTAATCCCTTTTTCGAAAAAGTTTTGCTTTTGCCGTTGCAATACCAAAATTCATTAAAAAGACTTTGCATGCATATTTGTTAAAGGTAAGACACGATGTGAAAGCTCCGGAACCGGTATACGGGATTCCTGTAAGGTCAAAATAACTCTGGAGCTTCCCGTCTTCACCCGGCGTTCCATGTATTGCTATGAAAACGACATCAAAGGTCAGCTTTCGTCCGTTTATAATGCAGCTGAAATCGTTTTTATTCACCTGTATATCACCCATATGGTCATGTTGAAGGGTCCAGTTATTCCCCCGCACAAGGATAATATGGGTATTATATCTTTTTTTATCAAGATGTTTCAAAACCTGGCCGGCACTATTAACGGAGATCTGATACTCAGAGGAGTTACCGCCGGCAACTATGGCAACGTTGATTTTCATGGATAAAATATTGCAGAACAGATATTATAGACAGCTACCGATATCGGGCCGGGTATTTAACAATCCAAATTACAAAAAACTGTCCAGTCGTCCAATTGGTAAGTTACTACTTATTGCCAATTTCCCGGTCACAAGGTTAGTTTTCACGCACCGGATTGAACTGAAATAACTGCTGTTACCTTTACTCTTCCGGATTTGACATGATTATAATGAATGACCAGGGTAACTCACCCGTGTGCTGGATACTTCTTACGCTCCGGGATATTATCATCCAGGATCTTCCCTTCCGATGGTATAGTTTCTCCATTTTTCGATTACCAAGGCCATATCATCTGGAAGTTCCGATTCGAAATACATCCGTTTACCGGTTACCGGGTGAATGAATCCAAGGCTTTTGGCATGTAAAGCATGCCTTGGCAGAATTCTGAAACAATTGTTTATAAACTGCCTGTATTTTGAAAAGGTAGTGCCACGAAGGATTTTATCACCTCCATATTCATCATCATTGAAAAGGGGATGTTTAACAGACTGGAAGTGTACACGGATCTGGTGTGTTCTGCCTGTTTCCAGCTGACATTCTATAAGATTGACATAACCAAGCCTTTCCAGTACCCGGTAGTGTGTTATCCCGGGTTTCCCCTGGCTTCCGTCGAAGAAAACTGTCATTTTCGTCCTGTCCCTGGGATTCCTGCCTATGTTCCCGGTGATAGTCCCTTCATCTTCTTTCAGGTTCCCCCATACCAGGGCCTGGTATTTTCTTTCGGTGGAGCGATCAAAAAACTGTTTGGCAAGTCTGTTATGAGCAATTTCTGTTTTTGCAATGACGAGAATCCCTGACGTATTTTTGTCCAGCCTGTGCACCAGCCCCGGCCTTATCTCGCCGGTACGGAAAAGGGGAAGATCCTTGAGATGGTACATAAGGGCGTTGATCAGTGTTCCTGTATAATTGCTGTGTCCGGGATGAACCACCATTCCAGCTTTCTTGTTTACCACCAGCAGATGATCATCTTCAAACAAAATATCCAGCGGGATTTTTTCAGGAATTATTTCAGTTTCCCTGGGCGGATGGGGTAGTACAATAGAAATAATATCCCCGGGCTTTACCTTGTAACTTGACTTTACCGGCCGGTCATTTACAAGGATATTACCGGCATCTGCAGCTCCCTGTATCCTTGTCCGTGAGACGTTTTCAAGCCTGTTGGCAAGAAACTTGTCGATCCTCAGCAATCCCTGCCCCTTGTCGACAGCAATCCTGAAATGTTCGTACAATTCTTGTTGTTCCTGCTGCTCCTCCATAGTGAGTAGTCTGTATTGGGGAAATCAGCGGCTGATAACCATTTTTTCCGTAACCGGTTTACGTCCTTCCCGGCGGATTACCAGAAAATAAATACCCGGATTATATCCCGACAGGTCTATATAACCGGGCTTTATACCCGACCGAAAAAGGATTCTTCCCAGGTTATCGTATATGGCAATCTCGGTATTTCCAATATGTTTGTCCCCGGGGTATTCAATACGGATGTGATCATTTGCCGGGTTGGGATAGATACGGTATGGGGTATCCTGGCGGATCTCCCTCCTGGATGATATGATGGAGCTGTTCATAACCGGCCGGATCATCAGTGCACCCGGTAACTGGGAATTGGACCATTCTCCGCTGAGATAATAAAAGATCCTGTTGTTTCTCACCCGGTTAAAATCAAACCCGAAATTAAGGAATGTTTCGGTAACCTGCTGCCAGCCCACATAAAATGTGCCGGTGACAAAGACAGGTGTGTCAAGTTCATAATTTGTGAAGCGGTTGAGATCATTTTCATACCGGGGTTGTTCACCTGTCTTCTCATAAAGGATCTCACCCGGATTCCCGTTATCGTCTCCCCAAACGGTTAGTGTAAAGTATTGCTGACTTGCATTTTCATAACTCCGGTTAAAATAGATCTGAACAGCATAAAGCGAATCGGGGAGATAAGAGGTAAACTGGTAGGCGACTTGAGCATTTTCAGTTCCCTGGCCGGTTATACCGTATCCTGCTTCGGAAGAACCGTCATCATAGGCAAAATAATCCAGGAACTGCTGATGATAAACAACCGTGTCATTTATCTTATTGTCAAAGTCATCGGTAATCAGGTACGATTTTACTTCAAACAAAGCCGAGTCGGTCAGGGAGGAATTGAATGTATAGAATAAGGTGTTTTCGCTGTACTGTATCGTTTCTGAAGGATCAATATTTGCAGCACCTGCAGAAAAGGTATGCACAATCTCATTCTCGTAGAGATCGGTAATTTGAAACAGTCTTGTTATGTTACGCACGCTATCGTCATGGTTCGTATATTCAATGGGTATGGAATTTCCCATTTCCGACAGAAATGTCTCACGGAAATGATCCCAGGGCATGGCTTCGTGGTTTTTCAGGATCGATTGGATGGGTTTCACCATGGTAACATCGTTCAGCAACGTGTCATCCGGATTCCTGTTCATATCCAGTTTTATATAGTCAAGATGCCAGTGGTCGCAATTGCTTACCATTCCTGGTGAACTTGCATTCAGAGAAAGACTTGCGTAGTTTTTAAACCTGAATTTGAATCCCCTGGAGAGAAAGAGTGGATTACTGACGGGTACCAGAACCTGTTTGAATTCGTGCAAGGAATCACCGGGAGTATTCCATACGGAATGCCATAAGGAATCGACAGGAGAAAAGAATTCGAGGACAAGGGAATCTTTCGGAGATGGTTCGTCACCCAACCCCATGGGTTGGTAAAAGAAGCTTATAAAAATGTCGGAAGAAGGCGGATAGTCGAGATTAATTGGTCTGGAGGTCAGGTGGTCGGCGACAA
This sequence comes from Bacteroidales bacterium, assembly GCA_020353115.1. Lineage (GTDB taxonomy): Bacteria > Bacteroidota > Bacteroidia > Bacteroidales > VadinHA17. The sequence continues at coordinate 1,677,721 of CP070687.1, read as the reverse complement.
AACCGACTGAATTGGCATTCACGTATATGGCACCTGTTTTATCAATGGCATCCAGGGTTGCAACTCCGATTGAAACTGGATCAACACCGTAGAAAGAATTGATAAAAGCATCCTGGTCTTCCCAGAGTTGCGGATCGGGGTAAACCGAATAACTTGAAAAATCATCAAAGAAGGGAAGCTCCAGGGTATCCTGAATTGGCATGCTTTTCGTTCCTGCTTCGCTCATATACCTGGCGTATTGATCCCTGATGATCCCGTTTGATGTCAATCCGATTACTTTCTCCTGTGAATAGGACAGGGATGGCAGGATAAGGATTACTGCAACGATAAATCTAATCATTCGGCTTGTTCTCATCCATGTCATATATTAGTACGGTTGTTGTATCCGGAAGAGGTAGTTTTGCCGAATCGAGCGTAAGCCATATATAAACCGGTGATCCCAGCTGGATAAGGTTCTTTTCATCGTGTTCCGGATTTTGCTTCCAGACAAAGGCACTGGCAGAATCTTCCGGAGTTTGAACCGTCCCATCATAGGTAACCGCTCCGATATTAAGCGAGGCATCCATAATTCTGGATTCAGCCCGGGAAATGGTCATGGAGATGAGATCGGGAATCACCGTTTTTCTGTCACTCAATCCTTTTCCCAGAACCAGGTCAATACTGGATCCTTTTTCGATCGAATCATTCTCTTCAATATCAATTCCGTTGTATTGCTGCTTCAAAACATTATTTATGGCAAGATCAGGTACATATATACGCTTGCCTAATTTCAATCCGTATGTTTCAAGAATAGCATTTGCCTGTCTCAGCGTTAGCCCTACCAGATTCGGCATCCTGACCATCTCCGGATTAACCGCATTTATGGTAAGAAAAATTGTTCGGTTCTTTTTCACTTTAAATCCGGGTTTGGGATTTTGTTCCACCACCTGTCCACGATCCACTATGTTGGTGTAGACGGAATCAATGATTTTGAAGTTCATTTTGTTATCCCTGGCCGTCTTTTCAACTTCTTCCGGGGTCATTGAAAAAAAGTCAGGTACCGGCCTTGCCTGTCCGTGATGAGTATAGATACGCAGGTATAAAAGGGTAATTAGGATGATTCCAATAGTGATAAGAATAGCCAGTGCAAGATGCTTAAGGAAATATTTACTGATTATGAACCTTAATAATTCCATGTCCTTAAAGGGATTATTGAAATCCTGTCAGATAGAATAACGCTTCGGCAAATATAAAATTATCCGGGGAGAAAAGTAAAAATTATCAGGATAATGGAGTAGGGGAAACCTGACCTTAGAAGAGAGCAGGTAATTTTCATACTGGTTTGGAGATTCAGGTTACGGGATCCGTTCAGGATCGGCGACTTGCCGGAAGGTGTATCTCTACATATCAGCTCATCCGGTATGATCTTGAAGTATTCCCGCCGGCTCTTCCTGCGTTTACTTAGGGGCATAAAAAAAAGGAACTCCCGGTTCCTTTTGTTCACACGATATAACATATATACAGTTTATTTCTTGTGTTTCATTTCATCTGAGAC
>CP070687.1:1659886-1676087 GCA_020353115.1 Bacteroidales bacterium | reverse complement strand
AGGTGGTATTTCCCGTATCGATTCAAACGGTACGTTCAGTACGGTCTGGATGACCGGTCTTTCCGAAGCAACCACTGCAATCTCATCATCATAATAATAGAATCCCGGTCTGATTCCCCAGGGATCTCTAAAGACAAATCCATCTCCATGTCCTATAAATCCTGCAATGACATAACCACCGTCCCATCTTTTGCTGGCGCTGGAGAGAATGGAGGCAATATTCAAATTTTCCTCAATAAGCGGAGAGATTTCCTTGTTGCCATAGCCCTTTTCTTTGTATTCCTGAAACAATTCCTGGTTCATTTCATCCAGGAAATGACCAACTTTTTCCAGGATGGTTACGGTATCGGAATAATCTTTGGGTGTCTGGCCAAGTCCGACTAAAATATCGAACAGTTCATCCACATTGGTAAGGTTAAAATTTCCTGCCAGAACAAGGTTTCTGGATTTCCAGTTGTTTTCTCTTGCCACGGGGTGAACGGCTCCAATATCATACTTACCATAGGTCCCGTAGCGGAGATGACCTATATAGAGTTCTGCGGCAAAGGGCAGATTTTCTTTTGCCCAGTATGGATCGTTCAGCTGCTCCGGTGTGTTTTCCCCTGTATCCCTGAAACCACGGTTGATTTTATCAAAAACCTCCTTCAGTGCATTGGATTTGTTGGACCGGCGACGAAAGAGGTATTTTCGCCCTGGTGGAAGGTCAATTTTTAATGCGGCGATTCCTGCTCCATCCTGTCCCCTGTTATGCTGTTTTTCCATGAGGAGATATAGTTTCTGCAAACCATACATCCATGTTCCATATTTTTTCTGGTAAAACTCGAGGGGTTTTCTTAACCGGATAAAACCGATCCCGCATTCATGTTTTATCATATCACACATACTAACAATTCAGAAAAAAAAAGATAACAGACAAAACCATTTCAAAGTCTTGCAAAATAACTAAAAAATCAGGAAACGAAGATGATTCGTCCTATCAGAAAAAACTGGATCCATCAAAGCAATGGGTGCATAATTTTTCTTTCGGAAGACCGATTGCCTTCACAAGATCGTCCAGTTGCTGATATTTAAGGCTGGTAAGCTTCAGTTTTTCACGGATATGCTCCACCATTTCTTCATATTTTGTTGATCCCGACCTGGAATATTCATCAAGATGTTTGTCATCTTTTCCTTCCAGTTCATAAATTGCTTTCCGGGCAGCCAGTTCCAGGGTTGACTTTGATGCGGAAAAATTCAGAAATTCACAGGCATAGCACAGTGGCGGGCAGGCAATTCTCATATGGATTTCCCTCACCCCGTAGTCAACAAAAATCCTGACATTATCTTTCAATTGTGTTCCCCTTACGATGGAATCGTCACAGAAGATCACTTTCTTTCCCTCAATCAGAGGTTTTACAGGGATAAGCTTCATTTTTGCCACCAGGTCTCTGACTTCCTGGTTCCCCGGCATAAAACTCCGGGGCCATGTGGGTGTATATTTGACATACGGCCTCATATACGGAATCTGTCTCTCTTTTGCATAGCCAATGGCGTGTCCTATACCGGAATCCGGGATTCCTGAAACGTAATCGGCTTCGGCATCATCATTGACGGCCAGGGCAGCTCCGCAATTGTATCGCGTCTGTTCAACATTTTTCCCTTCGTAATCCGACGGAGGGTATCCATAATACACCCACAGAAAGGCACAAATCTGCATTTTTTCTCCCGGAGGTGAAACCTGTTCATATCCGTCGGCAGTCATGAATACGATTTCACCCGGCCCCAGGCTTCTCTCCATATGATATCCCAATGTAGGGAAACAGCTGGATTCCGATGCAAATGCAAATGCATCTTTTTTCCATCCGATTACAACCGGGGTTCTTCCTAGCCTATCCCGTGCTGCAAAGATTCCCTTTTCCATGAGTATCAACATGGAAATCGAACCCTTTACCGATGAATGAACTATGCGAATCCCCTCTTCAATAGAAGAGCCTTCATTGATAAGCATGGCCACCATTTCAGAAGGATTGGGTCCGTTAAATCCTGTTTCTGAAAAATGCCATTTCTTTTGTAAAGCCTTTCTTTCGAGATCATCCAGGTTTGTTATTTTTCCTACGGTAACAATGGCAAACTTTCCAAGATGTGAATTCAGCAATATAGGTTGGGATTCCGTATCGCTGATAACTCCAATGCCACTATTCCCGTTAAATTCAGGAAGATCAGGCTCAAACTTTGTTCTGAAATAGGAACTTTCCAGGTTGTGGATTCTCCGGGTAAATCCTTCAGGTCCGTAAACAGCCATTCCACCGCGCCTTGTCCCCAGGTGAGAGTTATAATCGGTCCCGTAGAACAGGTCGTTTATACAATCATTTTTCGATATGGTACCGAAGAATCCTCCCAATGGAATCCAGATTTAAGAAAAAGAGGAGCATAATTTATTCATAATTTCATTTAAGGAATAACAATACCGGCAAGTTTATATTAAGAACTTATCAACATGGATTATTCCCGACAGCCATTCACGCAGTATGTATCCCAAAAATCCACCAGCAAGGCACCTGGGAAGCCCTGCAACGTACAAAATTATTCCAGAAAGATAGATTATCCACTGCACGTTATATCCGGATTAAAACGGATTGCAATACCGGCTTATGATGTTCAGACGATTTGAATCATTTCAACTCAGGAAACTCTATTATATCAGGCACGATATATGCGTTCGGAAATCTTCGCTGTACATCCCTGTAAAATTTCAATGCTTCGTTCTTGGTTCTGAAATCTCCGACCCTTACCTTATAGAAAGGGCTCTGATAAAGAATATGTGCCCTTGTTTCCGGGAAATAAGATAAAAACCTTGCCTTGGATTCGTTGGCATTTTCCCTCGCGGTATGTCCCGAGCCAAAATAGATCTGGATTCTGAAACCGTTGATACCACCCTTCTTCCTATTATAGGCTATATGACGTTGAAGAAGTATATCAATCCTTGGATCCTGGTATATTTGTACTCTTCCCTGATCAGTCTGAAACTGTTCTTCCATTATATTTATACCTCTTCGGTTTCCTGAAACATTGTCTTGATCATTCTGTCCCCGGACCACGATAACGGATAACAAAAGTACGGCTAATGCCAGAATAACTTTATTTCTCACAACTCAAAAGGTAGGTTGAATACTTAATATTGGTATTGGAGAATGATTTACCATTTGCTGGGCGGTTGTACTCAGGTGCATCTTCGAAGGAGTACCTTTCTGGTTACTCACAATTGATATTAAATCCGCTCCAACATGAACGGCATAGGAAATTGTGACATCGGCAATGTTACTGCCATATTTGGAATCCCTGATCGTCTTAACTCCACGTTCCTTTACGAAATTAACTGCCTGATCTGCATACTTGGCCAATCTCTTTTTAATATCTGTCCTGTTGGTTGAACGCACATCAACCACATGGATTTCTGCTCCTATTGTCTTGGCCAATTCTGTTGTAAAAGGCAATTTATGTCTGGTTTCACGGTGGGCGTCGATCGGAACGACAATCTTTTTCAGCGTTTTCTGCTTGAAACCATGCCGGACAGTCCAGACCGGGCATGGTGCTTTGGAAACGACCCGGTAGGAATTACTCCCCAGCCAGAACTCTTCGAAACCAGAAACGCCATGTGTCCCCATCATGATGATGTCCGTATTATCCTTAGCTGCCTGGTCGATAATTCCTTTATATATTTTATTTCGAGTAACGACAAAATCGAAGCTCCCTTTTGCCATGTAATCCTTTCTGTATGTTGCCACAATTCCCCGGCAAAAATCCTCAACGGTTTTGCCATAGCTGGAATCGGTACCCTCAATCACAAAAGGCTGATCATAGTCCTTATTTTTCCTTACATGGATTAGCCTGAGGTTCGCTCCAAGATTGTTTGCCAGGTTTACAGAATGCCCCAGGGCATTCATTGAATCTCTTGAAAAATCAATGGGGATAAGAATATTTTTCATGGTTGCAAGTATTGTGGTTTACTATGAGGTACAATCAAATATAAGAATATTTTTCCAACAAACCTTTGGTAAAGCGGGCAAACCGGTTTCATGATTTTCAGTTATCCCGGTTTAGCCCGAATCCCGGAATTTTAATCCGTACTTCAAGACTTGTTTTATCCTTTACGGGAATGGTCTTAAAAATAAGCCCTGAGCGGATCCTGATGGTTCCGTTGGATTCAACATTAATCTGTCCGTTTCCGAATATCCTGACCAGTGAAATGATTCCACTGGTTATTTTCTTGATTTCAAGATCAAGATTGAACTGATATAATTCTCTCGAATTAGCCTGGATCACTACATTATTGACTCCTGTAATGTTTCCTATATAACTGTCATTGATAATCACTTCCAGATCCACCCGGGTTATCTTAAAACCCATGTTATTCGGATTGGTTATGGGAAGAAACAAATCCATGTTTAGCTTCTGGTCCCTCATTCCATTGAATTTGACGGATGTGGGGGAATCTACTCGGATCTCCTGGAATTCGGAACAGCAATGAAAGAGGGAAGAGATAAAAAGAATTGCTATTATCCTGTACACACTTTTCATCTTTAGAGGTTATTGCAAAACTACCGGATTACATTATGGAAGTATTGACTAATATGGTATTCGTTTTCAATCGAACGGCGATAGCCATTTTTGTTTACCGGGAGCAACAATCTGTTACTTGATCATTGTTGTACCACAAGCATCAGTTCATCTGTCATTTCCAGGTTATGGTATACATTCTGTACGTCATCATTTTCCTCGAACTCTTCGACCATTTTCAGCACTTTCATTGAAGCATCCATGTCAAGGATTTTTGTATCATTCGGGATTCTCTGCAGTTCGGCATTTTCCGGTACAATTCCCATCTCATCCAATTTTTTCTGGACGTTGCCGAAATCTTCAAGTGGAGTTGTAATGATGAATACCTCCTCTTCCGTTTCAAATTCTTCTACTCCAGCATCAATAATATCCAGCTCAAATTCTTCCGCGTTTAGATCTCCCTTCGGAATTGTTAATACACCTTTTCTCTCAAAAAGAAAGCTAAGCGACCCGTTGGTGCCCAGGTTTCCTCCTCTTTTATTAAAAATGGCTCGGATGCTGCCAACTGTCCGTTTATGATTATCGGTCAGACATTCGATATACACACCTACTCCCCCCGGAGCATACCCTTCAAAGGTAACTTTCTCAAAATTTGCCTCATCGCTTCCTGCTTTATTGATTGCCCTCTGGATATTATCCCTGGGCATGTTAACACCCTTGGCATTCTGAATTGCCAATCGCAACCTGGGATTACCATCCGGATCAGGGCCACCTTCCTTAGCTGCAACCTGAATCTCTTTTACAATCCTTGAAAATACTTTAGACCGTTTAGCGTCAGCCGCTCCCTTCTTACGTTTTATGGTCGACCATTTACTATGTCCAGACATAATTTTTAGGGTTAACTGTTCAAGGGCAAAAATATAAAATTGGTTCCGTTTTTAAAAAAAGCGTTCACTTTGATCTTATCCCTGAAATGATCCGTTGGCAAGGTTTTGGTAATCCTGCCTAAGAGTGTACATTTGTCTTTTGATATCGGAAGCAGAGAAACAAACTATCATGGAAGGCTCATCTCCTTTTGAACGAATCACGGAACTGTTTTACGACCCCAATCTTCCCCAGGTATATATTGAAACCTATGGCTGCCAGATGAATGTTGCAGATAGTGAAATTGTCATATCTATTATGCAGCAAAACGGCTATTCCATAACTGGAAATATGGATAAAGCGGATGTAATTCTCATCAATACCTGTTCAATAAGGGAAAACGCGGAACAACGGATCTGGGGCAGATTAAATGTTTTCAAACAATTGAAAACCAAGAATCCTGGTGTTCTGATCGGTGTAATAGGGTGTATGGCTGAACGACTGAAAAAACAATTGTTGGAAAAAGAAAAATCGGTTGATATGGTTATCGGCCCGGATTCATATCGTGATTTACCTTATCTCATTCACCAGGCAGGAACAGGTCAGAAGGTGGTAAATGTACTGTTATCAAAGGAAGAGACATATGCTGATATTTCTCCCGTTCATGCGGATCGGAACAGGATCTCCGCTTTCATTTCGATTATGAGAGGTTGCAATAACATGTGTTCCTATTGTGTGGTGCCGTTTGTAAGAGGGAGGGAGCGAAGCAGGGATCCAAAATCCATTCTTGACGAAACAGGGAGGCTCATGGAACTTGGATACGGGGAAATCACATTGATAGGCCAGAATGTCGATTCATATCACTGGACCGGGAAAACCGGAAATGTGGAATTTCGATTTCACAACCTGCTTGAATCTGTTGCGCGGATTTCACCTGAGACAAGAATCAGATTCGCAACATCCCATCCGAAGGATATGTCCGATGAGGTCTTACAAACCATGTCGGATTTCAAAAATATATGTCCCCACATTCATCTGCCGGTACAATCCGGAAGTTCGCGGATCCTGAAACTGATGAACCGGGGATATACCCGTGAATGGTATAAGGGAAGGATTGAGGCCATCAAAAGGATCCTCCCGGAATGTTCCGTAACTACCGATATCATAGCGGGATTTTGTTCCGAAACGGAAGAAGACCATAGGTTAACCCTTTCCCTGATGGAGTGGGCAGGATTCGATTTTGCCTATATGTTCAAATATTCCGAACGGCCGGGAACCCCGGCGGCTGAACGTCTGAAAGACGATGTTCCGGAGGCGGTGAAGAGCAGAAGGCTTCATGAGATCATTGACCTGCAGAATACTCTTTCGATGACAAGTAAAAAAAAGGATGTTAACCGGGTATTCGAAGTATTGGCCGAAGGAATTTCAAAAAAATCGGATCAGGAACTATTTGGCAGGACTTCACAGAATAAAGTGGTCGTTTTTCCAAAAAATAGCTATAAAATAGGAGACCGCATCGAGATCGAAATTATTTCATGTACATCAGCCACACTGATCGGAAAACCTGTGATCAAATAAATTACCAACTACGGACAAGCGAATCCCGAATGGAAGGATTCGAAGGGTTCCCGGTTGGATTCCCGGTGGGCAGATTTGCAGGCAGAAGCTCTTCCTTTTGGAAATAAACGATCAATTATCTAAAAAGCGATACCAAAACTGAAACCGAATGCAACATGTGCCGCATTCTTTGATTCAAATATATCAAACTGTGTATTGGTCTCATCCTCATACTCCCATTCCAGGGTCCGTAATCCGAAGCCGGTAAAGATATCCGGTGAAAATCCCCCATCGGAAATCAGCTGATATCCGAGTACTCCATCGCAGGTAATTTTTTGCCTAAACATTATCACTGGTATTATCCTTATTCTCAACTTTTGCCGATGCATACGAGATATATGGCCCTACGTAAAAGCCTTCGGGGGCTTCCGTTCCCTTCGTAAGAAAGAATTTGTACATGCCCTGTGTTCTGAATCCGCTTATTTTAACATCGTCAATTTCTTCTCCTTCACCGGATAGTTCATCAAGATTTACAAGGACACTGGGACCGAGGTAATAGACTCCGATCTGAAACGATTGTTTCATACCCCTGGCAACCTCAAAACAGACTTTATATTCTCCTGTCAGAGGAATAATTGTAATCCGAAACGGACCGCCCAGAGCTGCAAGAGGATTTGTTTTTACCGTATAACGGAAATCCTAAACTGTTTCTGAGCTATGGATAACGGAGCCATCAGGCCTGACAGAAAAATACACACGATTAACAGACGTATCGTTTTCATATCAGATAAATTATTATTCGAATACTTCCAGCTAAAATTGCGATAATTCTCAGAACTTTATCGAATTTCAAACATAATTCGATTTGCTTTTACCAGCAGTTAGCCGGAGCTGATAACCTGTTAACCTGTTTCAACCTTTTCCGGACGGTTTTCTACCATTCTGAACATACGTCCCAGTTTAAGCAGGTTCAGAAGTTTTTGCAAATCCGGTGAAACATTATACAATTGAAAGGTACAATTTGCGCTCCTGGCAGCCTTTCCGATAGATAACAATGTTGCAAAGCCGATGCTGTCAATATATTTTATCTCGGTCAGATCAAGGGTTATTACAATACCCTGTTGATCCATTAGCTGTATAAGCTGTTTTTCCAAGCTTTTGGAGAGTGTGGCATTCAGGCTTTTCACCTTGCAAGGAGTAACTATGAAATCATTTCCCAACCTGTCGATCCGAAGCATATCGTATTTGAAGAAAAGAGATGCTTTGAAAATAACAGGATATATAATTGATCTGTGACCAGCGGGTGTGAAGTTATTAACAAATTACTGTTAATTATTTCCTGAGCCGGAGGGAAAGCTCCTTTAATTGCTCTTCCGTTATCGGAGAGGGTGAATCGGTCATGATATCTTTTCCTGCATTATTTTTCGGAAAAGCAATGAAGTCTCTTATTGTTTCCGATCTGCCGAAGAGAGCCACCCAGCGGTCAAACCCGAAAGCTATCCCTCCATGCGGCGGAGCGCCGTACCGGAATGCATTCATGAGGAAACCAAACTGTTTTTCCGCCTCGTTTTGTGAGAATCCAAGATGGTGAAACATTTCCTGCTGCCGTACCTTATCATGGATCCTGACGGATCCTCCTCCGATTTCAACCCCGTTAATAACCAGATCATATGCATTCGCACGTACCTTCCCGGGATCTGTATTCAGAAACGGTCTGTCTTCCTCAAGAGCAGAAGTGAATGGATGATGCATGGCAAAAAATCGTTTGGTATCATCATCCCATTCAAAGAGCGGAAAATCAACGATCCAGAGAGGCCGGAAAATATCATCGTTTTTCAAACCCAGCCGTTCCCCCATCTCCAGTCTCAGTTCTCCCAATGCTTTAAGGGTCGCATTTCTTTCACCGGCAAGGATCAATACAAGATCGCCATTCCCGGCGTTCATCATTTCCTTCCAGTCCGTCAGTTCATGCTCACTGTAAAATTTGTCAACGGATGATTTCAATGTGCCATCTTCGTTGCATTTCAGGTATATCAATCCTTCCGCACCGATCTGCGGTTTTTTTACAAATTGTGTCAGTTCATCAATCTGCTTTCTTGAATAGCCTGCACAACCTTTTGCACATATACCACCTATATATTCTGCTTCATCAAAAACCCGGAACCCTTTTCCTTTCACCAGTGAAGACAGATCCGTACATTTCATTTCAAACCGTATATCCGGTTTATCCGTACCATAAATATTCATAGCATCTCTGTATGGGATCTTTGGAAAATCGCCTTCAATCCTGATCTTAAGGATTTCAGCGAACAGATGTTTGGCCAAACCTTCGAAAGTCTTTAAGATATCGTCTCGATCAACAAAAGACATTTCACAATCGATCTGGGTAAATTCCGGTTGCCTGTCCGCCCTGAAATCTTCATCCCGGAAACATTTCACCAGCTGGAAATACCGGTCATACCCGGCAATCATTATCAACTGCTTGAAGGTTTGCGGAGATTGAGGCAGGGCATAGAAATTTCCGGGATGAATCCTTGAAGGTACGACAAAATCCCTTGCTCCTTCCGGTGTGGACTTGATCAGGGCAGGTGTTTCAATTTCTATAAAACCGTTCAAATCGAGATATTTTCTAACTTCCTGTGCCATCCGGTGACGCAGCAACATGTTTTGCCTGACCGGTTCTCTTCTCAGGTCAAGATACCTGTACTTCATACGCAATTCCTCACCTCCATCTGTATCTGTTTCTATCGTAAAAGGAGGAATGTCTGATTTATTGAGAATGTGGAATTCCTTTGAAATAATCTCAATCTCCCCTGTCGGAATATTTGGATTTTTATTGCTTCTCTCTTTCACAACACCTGTAACGGCAACGACGTACTCCCTGCCAAGTTTCCTGGCTTCCCTGCACAGGTCTGCATTGGTTTCCATATTAAAAACCAGCTGGGTAATTCCATACCTGTCTCTCAGATCAATAAATGTCATACCTCCAAGATCACGGGATTTATGAATCCATCCGCAAAGTTTCACTTCTTCATTCACGGAGTTTATATCCAATTCTCCGCATGTATGGGTTCTGTACATATCCGGTAATTTTCGTTGTTCAAATGTAAGGAAAAAGATCGGATGCTTACACGATCATGTAAAACAGATTTCCAATCCTTGGATAATCGATATAAATGCCCTAATTTGTACATTTACTTAAATCCCTGGCAAAAATCCTGAACTTACTGTTATGCCCAGGCAACAACACAGGCACGAACAATTCATGAACGAAGCGATAAAAGAAGCGAAGAATGCGCTTTCGAAGGATGAGGTACCCATCGGTGCAGTTATTGTCTGTCAGGGCCAGATCATAGCCCGGGCACATAATCTGACTGAAACATTGAATGATGTCACCGCCCATGCGGAAATGCAGGCGATTACTGCCGCAGCAAGCCATTTGGGAGGAAAATACCTGAATGAATGTATACTGTATGTGACGGTTGAGCCGTGTGTTATGTGCGCCGGTGCTTGTTTTCGAAGCCAGGTCAGAATGGTTGTATTCGGGGCGAAAGATACGAAAAACGGCTACCGCAGTATATCCAATAAAATCCTTCATCCAAAAACAACTGTCGTAGAAGGTATTATGGAACATGAATGCAGTAAGTTAATAAAGGAATTTTTCAAGGGGAAAAGGGATTTTTTATAATCCGCCTGACCGGTTTGCCGGTTTTGAATAAATCGGGTTTTTTCATAAGTTTGAGTAGTAAACCGGATTTCAGGATACCGTCTTTCGTTAGTGTAAGGTAACCGGAATTGTACATATGTATTGGTAAATTAATTGGTATTATATCCCGGAGCAAGTTCTGGACTCTTATTTCCGCAGTAAGCTGCGGGGAACCAGCCTGCCGCCAGCCTGTGGTTGGCTGGCAGGTTAAACTACTCTTCTCGTCCGCCGACTATGTCGGGCGAAATCCGAATCCGTCGGCTGGGGGAGAATGAGGATCAAATCTCGAATAACATAATAACCTGCACCCATGATAATTGAAAATCGGAAAACCGCTATTAAGGTGCGTTTCAGAACATTTGTTTTGACAATTATCTTCGCCACTCTGGTGATTATTATCTATACCACCCGCCTTCTGGATGATCCCCTGTTCGGATTGAATAAAAACTACTATACACTCATACTTGTTGCACTTTTTATCCTGATCCTGTTTGCCCAGTATTTCCTTAACCTTAATTTTATTTACTATCGGGATGAAGGACAGACACTGGTATTTCGTTATTACTCTTTGCGCATACTATCAAGCAAAAAGAATTCTATCGAGATCCCTAAAAACGAATTTGTAAGGTTTGAAATCAGAAAATCAGCGCTCGGTTTAAAACGGGAGCTTTACCTTTACCAGCGGATTAAGTCGGGTATTGCAAAATATCCACCCATACCGATTACTTCACTTACCAGAGATGAAAGGAAAGCAATTCATGATTCACTTGCCCGGTATGTTAAGCAATAATACCAATCAGGACCTGAAAGGAGTATTACCGAAGATACCTCATGGAATGTTGAATGTTGCAAAACACCTGCAAGATGATTAATATTTCCCTGAATTATGAATTATATCATGAATTATTGAAATCCTTTGAACCTATTTTTGCAATCGTAATGATACCTGTTTATTGAAGAAGTCAAAACATTAAAATCATACCCATATGAACGTAGATAAATTCATGAATGACCTCGAAAAGAAACATCCTGGGGAGGTGGAATTTCTGCAGGCTGTCAGGGAGGTTCTGGAATCCATTGAAGAAACCTATAATGAAAATCCGCAATTTGAATCCGCCGGTATAATAGATCGGATTGTCGAACCCGACAGGATCATAACGTTTAAAGTCCCCTGGGCTGATGATGAAGGGAAGATCCACGTAAACTTAGGATACAGGATTCAATTCAACAATGCCATCGGACCTTATAAGGGCGGTTTGCGTTTTCACCCCAGCGTGAATCTGAGCATTCTGAAATTCCTGGGATTTGAACAGATTTTTAAGAATAGCCTGACCTCCTTGCCAATGGGAGGGGCCAAGGGAGGAAGCGATTTTGATCCAAAAGGTAAATCCAAATCGGAGATCATGCGGTTCTGCCAGGCCTTTATGCTGGAATTGTGGGAAATGATCGGACCGGAAACAGATGTTCCGGCTGGAGACATCGGTGTCGGAGGGCAGGAAATAGGATTCCTCTATGGAATGTACAAGAAACTTGCAAGGGAGAATACCGGTGTATTGACGGGAAAAGGATTAAACTGGGGAGGCAGCCTGATACGGCCCGAAGCAACGGGATTCGGCAATGTCTATTTTGCCAATGAGATGCTTGCCACAAAAGGCGAATCGATTGAAGGGAAAACGATCGCCGTCTCAGGATTCGGAAACGTTGCCTGGGGAGCCGTAACCAAAGCCACCCAACTGGGTGCCAAGGTGGTTACGCTTTCCGGTCCTGACGGATATATTTACGATTCGGAAGGGATTTCCGGTGAAAAAATTGACTATATGCTCGAACTCCGTGCCACGAATGAAGATATTGTACAGCCCTACTCCAACGAATTTCCAAACGCCGTATTCCACCAGGGGAAAAGGCCCTGGGAAGTTAAGGTTGATGTTGCCCTTCCCTGTGCGACACAAAATGAACTGGATAAAGAGGATGCTGAAAATCTAGTAAAAAACGGGTGTATATGTGTTTGCGAAGGAGCCAACATGCCATCCACACATAAAGCAATCGAAGTATTCCATAAAAACAAAATGCTTTTCGGCCCGGGCAAAGCAGCAAATGCCGGCGGTGTTTCCACTTCCGGACTGGAAATGACACAGAATTCAATGAAACTGAACTGGCCTGCCAAAGAAGTTGATCAGAGGCTTCATCAGATCATGCATAATATCCATGAAGCTTGTGTCAGATACGGGAAAGATCCGGACGGTTATGTCGATTATGTAAAGGGAGCAAATATTGCCGGGTTCCTTAAAGTTGCCGATGCCATGCTTGACCAGGGCCTGATCTAGTTCCGGAAAAAGATGGTTGATGAAAACCTGATCTGCAAAATAGGTATTAGTCTGATCCCGGGAATCGGCAGTATTACAGCAAAAAAGCTGATCGATTTTACCGGAAGTATCGAGGGTATTTTCCGGGAATCGGAGAGAAACCTGTTGAAAATACCAGGAATCGGTTCACAGCTTGCAAGGAATATCCGAAATCAGAATGTCCTTGAACGGGCTGAAAAAGAGATTGAATTTCTTGAAAAAAACAATATCCGTTCCTTTTTCTATCTTGACCCTGAATACCCGGAGAGGCTTAAACAATGTCCCGATGCCCCAGTCATCTTTTATTTCCTCGGTAATATTGATCTGAACCATCCCAAAATCATCAGTGTTGTTGGTACCAGAAGTGCAACCCAGCGTGGAAGGGACCTTTGTAAGCGACTGATTAGCGACCTTTCAGACCGGAATCATGATCCGGTGATTGTCAGCGGACTTGCATATGGAATCGATATCTGTGCCCATAAATCCGCTTTACAATACGGGCTCAATACCATTGCTGTCCTGGGACATGGATTGAGCACCATTTATCCATCCATCCATAAGCCGGTTGCAAGGGAAATCACCCGGCATGGAGGATTGCTTACCGACTTTCTGAATGATGAAAAACCGGAGCGGAATAATTTTGTAAAAAGGAACAGGCTAATCGCAGGATTATCCGATGCCACCATTGTTATCGAATCCGGAATAACGGGGGGTGCTCTCATAACAGCGGATATTGCCAATTCGTATAACAGGGATGTTTTTGCATTTCCCGGCCGGGTTAAGGATACCTATTCTGCTGGATGTAACCGAATCATTAAGACCAACAAGGCAGCCCTGATTGAAGGGATCCGGGACATTGAATATATAATGGGTTGGGAACCCGAACCCATTAAAAAAGGACCGGTACAGAAAGAAATGTTCAGAGATCTGTCTGAAGAAGAAAAGGTATTCATGAAAATGCTGAAGGAGAATGACAGGCTGACCATCAATCAGATGTCAGCCCTTTCCGGAATACCCGTAAGTAAGGCTTCTCCGGTTTTGCTTAACCTGGAATTCTCCGGTCTGGTCAGGTGTCTTCCCGGAAACATCTATACCCTAACCAGTTGACAACTTGTTCCTTGCATCGAATATTCTTCAGGTACCCTCCCCAATACCCGATAATGCATTTATGATAATATAACAGAGATCCCGTTTCCATATCTTTTTTGTTCGAGAAAACCTGTTCCGTACTATTGCACAAACTGTTTCAGGTTAAAAAAAAAATATATATGTTTGCTTTCTTCATCGTAAATTCAAAATGAAAATTTCAAAAATGAGTTTATTATGGACCCACGAGTCGAACAATTCATGGCACAGATTATTTCCAAAAATCCCGGGGAAAATGAATTTCACCAGGCTGTTCAGGAGGTTGCTGAGTCGCTGATCCCTTATGTCGAGGAGCATCCGAAATATGAGCATGCCAAGATTCTTGAAAGAATTGCTGAGCCCGAGAGGGTAGTCCTGTTCAGAGTGCCATGGCTGGATGACAAAGGGGAAATCCAGATCAACAAAGGATTTCGGATTGAAATGAACAGTGCAATCGGACCCTATAAAGGCGGATTACGATTTCATCCCACGGTTAATCTGGGAGTACTCAAGTTCCTGGCTTTTGAGCAGGTATTTAAGAATAGTCTGACAACACTCCCCATGGGGGGAGGTAAAGGAGGTTCGGATTTTGATCCCAAGGGAAAATCTGACAATGAAGTGATGCGATTCTGCCAGAGTTTTATGACAGAGTTATACCGTCATATCGGCCCCAATACAGATGTCCCTGCAGGCGATATCGGGGTAGGTGGAAGAGAGATCGGATTCCTGTTCGGACAATATAAAAGACTGAGGAATGAATTTACCGGGGTTCTGACCGGCAAAGGTATCGAATGGGGCGGTAGTCTGATCCGGCCGGAAGCCACAGGATATGGTACGGTATACTTTGCAGCGGAAATGCTGAAAACCCGCGGAATGGATTTTAAAGGCAAAACAGTAACTGTTTCAGGTTCCGGAAATGTAGCACAATATGCTACAGAGAAGGTAACTGAACTGGGAGGAAAAGTAGTCACGTTGTCCGATTCAGGTGGTTTTATCCATGATCCCGGGGGAATCGATCCCGGTAAATTAGCTTACATAATCGAATTGAAGAATATTAAACGAGGAAGGATCAGGGAATATGCCGAAAAATATAGGGCGGATTTTCATGAGGGTTCAAGACCATGGGGTATCAAATGCGATATTGCTCTTCCGTGTGCCACTGAAAATGAAATAAACGAGGAAGAGGCTAAAACGCTTGTAGCCAACGGGTGTATCTGTGTCTCCGAAGGGGCGAATATGCCTTCCACACCAGGGGCCATTGAAATCTATATGGACAAGAAGATACTTTACGGGCCCGGAAAGGCTGCCAACGCAGGCGGAGTCGCCGTCTCCGGCCTTGAAATGTCCCAGAACTCCCTCCGCATGCCATGGACAAGGGAAGAAGTGGATAAACGGCTGCAGGAGACCATGATAAATATTCACAAAACAACCGTTAAGTACGGCAAGGAGAGTGATGATTTTATCAATTATGTAAATGGTGCCAATATCGGAGGATTTGTCAAAGTTGCCGATGCAATGCTTGCCCAGGGTGTGGTTTAGGCAAAACTCCGGTATCGGGACAACGGATGTACAAAATCCCTTCTTTTACCTTTACCTGAATTGATATGGAAACATCCTGACTATCCATGCAGTTAGCTGATACCCATACACATCTCTATTTACCTGATTTTGAAAGTGACCGGAAAGCCGTAATCTTTAGGGCTGTTGATCTGGGAGTTAACACATTTCTTCTTCCCAATATCGACCGTTCTTCGATTCGGAGTATGCTGGAATTGAGAGACCTGTATCCCAATTACTGTTATCCGATGATGGGATTACACCCAAATGCCGTCCGGCCCGGATTCAGGCCGGAGCTGAAAGAGGTCCGGAAACAGCTGTATAAGAGCAAATATTATGCCGTCGGGGAAATCGGGATTGATCTGTACCGGGGCTTAAAATATCAAAAGGAGCAGGTCCATGTCTTCAGAACCCAGGTTGAACTGGCACTTGAACTTAACCTCCCGGTTGTCATCCATTCCCGTGATTCCTTCGACCTGATCGTGAAAATCCTGAAAGAATACAATGATCCGAT
>CP070687.1:1656890-1659786 GCA_020353115.1 Bacteroidales bacterium | reverse complement strand
TTTCAAATGAAATAACCGAAAATAAAGGATCTTTAAATCGTCTTCTAGTCTCTTCCAGTTCATATTAAAGTATTCTCTGATGTTTGACGGAGGGCGGTTTTGTCAAACCTGGCTACGATGGTATCGTTTTACGGGTGTGATTTGATTCTGGATTTCAGGGAACGGGATCATGTCCGTGACCGCCCCAGGGATTGCAGGATAAAATCCGTTTCAGAGCCATCCATCCCCCTTTAAATGGACCATGCTTCCGGATAGCCTGGATGCCGTATTCGGAACAGGTTGGCGTATACCTGCAGGATGAAGGGAAAAGCGGTGAAATCAGGTTTTGATAAAACCTGATAATACCGATAAAAAAGAAACTAAAGGGATTCTTCATATGCTGACGAAAGCTTCTTCAAAGTGACGATTATTTTTTCCTCCAAAACCTGATAAGAAATCACTTCATCCGCAGTATATATGAGCAGTACCGATAATTGGTGATTTCCGGATTGCACCGGTTCATAAAGAATGTACTTGTTTTTCCGGTAAGCTTCTTTCATTCTTCGACGTAATAGGTTCCTTGCAGAGGCCTTTTTTAATAGTTTCTTTGGAACACTGAAACCGACCTGAACAGGACACTTTCCGGCCAATGGATATTGTTTCCAGTGTATTCGGAAAGGGAAGTGTACCATTAGTTTCCCGTTAATCATCAGATCCCCGAAGATCTTCCGGCCAGTAAGCCGTTCCGCCCTTTTCAGTGTGAATTTTTTCATTGAGTCCGATCCGGTTCCTCAGGTATGATAAAAAGAAAGGGGAACAGAATCCCCCCCTTTCTTTATTCTGTATACTGATTCCTAATTGTTTTTATTGAATTCAGTGATGTATTGCTCAAGGGCCATGGTCATGGATGGAGCCTTGGGATTCGGTGCTGCGATATCGAGACGTAGTCCGGCATCCTTAACTGCCTTGATGGTTGTCGGACCAAAGGCTGCTATCTTTGTGGTATTCTGTTTGAAATCAGGGAAATTCTGCTTTAATGACTTTATCCCGGAAGGGCTGAAAAATACCAGGATATCATAATCCACTTCAGATAGATCGGAAAGATCACTGCAGACCGTTTTGTAAAGAATCCCGATGGTGTAATCGATCTTGTTTTTGTTCAATAATTCAGGAATTTCCGGCTTATGCTGATCGGAAAGAGGGACAAGAAACTTTTCATCTTTATGTTTCAGGATAAGATCCATCAAGCCCGAAAAATTGTTATGTCCGTAAAAAATCTTACGCTTTCTGTAAACAATGTATTTCTGTAAATAAAATGCGACGGATTCTGACACACAAAAATATTTCATTGAATCAGGTATCGTTGAACGCATCTCCTCACTGATGCGAAAAAAGTGATCGATGGCTGTTTTGCTGGTGAAAATAAGGGCCGAATGGTCCAGAATGTCAATCCGGGCCTGTCTGAATTCTTTTGCTGAGACCCCCTCCACATGAATGAATGGTCTGAAATCAATTTTTAAACCGTTTTTTCTTGCAAGTTCGTGATAGGGAGATTTCTCATTTTCCGGCTCGGGTTGAGAAACAAGTATTTTTTTAATTTTCAAAACGTCAAAAGTTTAATTAACAAACTCTTTATCAACAAATTATCATACTCAGTGAATCACTGAAACAGCTTAAAAAATACAAGTATTGGTAAAATTTCTAGGCCACAAAGGTATAAAATCATGTAAAATATTGAAACTCCTTTCCGAATAAAAATTTGTATCCCACGGATTAACCTCAATATATAAAGACCAACGATGAGGAATATACCCGTATAGAAGAACAGAGGCAGCAGGATATCTGACATGTATACCATTCCAATGAGTATTGGGAACAGAAACAGCCCGATGTTACGGTTATAAAGGAAGACATTATGCAGGTATTCTGAAAATACGGATTGGGAGAGGGAAATGAAACCGACCAGTGAACAGACAATATATTTTGCAGAATAAATAAGAACGAGTAGCGCAGAAAAGAGAAGAAATGCCCTGAATCCCCTCCAGTTGGCAATTCCAATTCCCTTATGGGAAAGAGCCAGGAAAATAAATAATGCGGTATTGATATAAAAGATCAGGTTAAGACCGTAGGATACCCTGGAAGATAAGCTGCTTTTATCCCGGAAAAGATTATATGAAGTCTGCTGGTTAAATACTGATACAAGCGTCGGAGTTAAAAATTTATTGTAGAATAACCGAATCCATGCAAAAATTACAAAGGATACAATCAGTACTCCCAGTAACCAGTCATTGGTAACCTCTGCTTTTTCCTTAACAATCAACCGTCCTGTAAAAGGTTTCCCTGCTGGTTCGGATATGGAAGGAGTCCCTTGTACGGATTGTTTTTCATTTATCTCTTCAATGAAAATCCCGGATGCAGGATCCTGATTTTTGTAAGAAAACCGGGGTAATTTCAATGAAAATTCCGGTAAAGCATGACTCGTGGCCGGATCAACAGAAAGAATTATATGAGATGAATCCAACCGCGCTTCGGGATCTGCTCTTGGATCAATTAAGATTGGCCGAAAGGGCGCTGGTTGTTGAAATTCGGAAGAGTCGGCTAGCGGATCCCTGCGACTGCTTTGCTCAAATATATTCCGTATTTCATCCATGGAAAAATCTCTTGCAGGGATCGTGTCTTCGGTTTCGGGAATTGTATCCTGTTCCTGACTGAGGGAAACCGTATCCTGCGCAGACAGCGAAGGTATGGAATCCTGGAACACACCGGTGGTGGAATCCTGTGGGTGTAAATTTATTTTAAGATCACCCTCGATCATGAATATGGTTGTAAAGAATATTGGCAAAGATATATGATATGTTTCAATCTGTTACAGCCTTTGATTATGAAATGTAAATTGCATTATACTGATGGGTTAAAT
>CP070687.1:1654323-1656790 GCA_020353115.1 Bacteroidales bacterium | reverse complement strand
AAAAGGATAGGAAGCATGGACAGGCTCGTTACATTATTTGTCATACTTCCGTTAGCGGTAGCTTTCCTGATTCCGGTAGTCGGCCGTTTTGTAGATGGTTTTCAGAAAATCAGTGCATCACTTATCTTTTTTTTACTGTCCGTTCTGGCCATCTATTTCGTTTTTGATGGTGATACACAGGTCCGGGAATATCAGATTGGGGGATGGGAGCCGGTAGACGGAATACCTATTGCCATCTATTTTGTTTTTGACGGTTTGACCGTGTTCATGCTGGCTATTATTAACCCTATTGCCTTCCTTTCCGCATTTTATTCTATTTCCTATATGAAAAGGTTTACGGCAGAAAACAATTTTTACTCCCTGCTTGCCCTGATGGTTGGAGGCATGAACGGAGTTGTTCTGACCGGTGATCTTTTCAATCTTTTTGTTTTTCTTGAAATTGCAGTGATTGCATCCTATGCCCTGGTTGCTTTTGGTTTTGAGAACTATGAACTGGAAGCATCTTTTAAGTACCAGGTTTTGGGTGGTATTGCTTCCATTCTAATTCTCTTCGGGATCGGTTTGATCTACTGGAGAACGAAAACCCTGAATTTTGCAGATGTATCAGGAATCCTGGCAGGTACAGACAGGGATGCTTTCCTGGTCTTTACACATATCATTCTGATTGCCGGTTTTGGATTAAAGGCAGCCCTGATTCCGTTTCATGCGTGGTTGCCGGACGCTCATTCATCAGCTCCTTCTCCAATTTCTGCAATGCTTTCCGGGGTTTTGATAAAAGCCATAGGTATTTATTGCATCATCCGTCTGTTCTTCAATATGTTTTCCATCTCGCATGAAGTAGCAATTTCCTTAACCGTACTGGGAGCCTTAAGCATGGTTCTAGGCGTGTTCCTGGCCGTGGGACAATGGGATATCAAACGATTACTCGCATATCATAGTATAAGCCAGATGGGGTATGTTGTGATCGGTATGGGTATGGGTATGATAATATTGACAAACGGCGGGGAAAGAGCAACAGCAGCTCTGGCCATTTCGGGAGGTTTGTTCCATCTTATGAACCATGCCGTATTTAAGGGATTACTTTTTTTAAATGCCGGAGCGATTGAATATGGTACCGGTACACGTGAGCTCAATGAAATGGGTGGATTGTCCGAACACATGCCCCTGACATATTCCACTTCTCTGAGTGCATCGATGGCAATTTCAGGAATACCACCCTTTAACGGGTTTTTTAGCAAGCTAATCATTATACTGGCAGCTGTGAAGGGGAAATTCTATTTTCTGGCCTTCCTTGCAGTCCTTGTCAGTATAATTACACTTGCATCATTCCTCAAATTTCAGAAGTACTCCTTTTTTAATAAAGTAAATAAGAATGATGCCGGTAAAATTAAAGAAGTACCGTTATACATGTGTGTTTCAATGGTTATTCTAGGTGTCATGTGTCTGGTTCTGAGCTTATTGATATTTCCCGGTTTACGGGAAATAGTTCTTGATCCGGCGGTAGAATCAATATTGAATGTTAAAGAGATTTCAACCACGGTAACCGATATATAAGGTGAAATATCTTACATTTTTTATTATTTTATTTGTTTTCTGGCTGGTACTTACCATCGATCTGAGTCTGGCGAATATCCTGGTCGGTTTGGGAGCAGCTCTGATCACCATGATATTCTTCGGGAGGTATTTCGTTAAAGGTGTCAGGAAATTCTATCAACCACGGCGCTATTACTGGCTCATTGTTTACATGTTTATATTTCTCTGGGAGTGTCTGAAGGCAAATATTGACGTGGCTTATCGTGTTGTACATCCGCGCTTGCCCATTAAACCGGGAATAGTAAAGGTTAAACTTGAACTTACATCACCGATGGCAAAATCCATGCTTGCGGCATCCATAACCATGACCCCGGGAACCCTTACCGTCGATATTATAGACGATTTCATATATATACACTGGATTTATGTAAGCAGTACGGACCCGGAAGTCTATAGCCGGAAAATTTCCGGACGGTTTGAAAAATACATAAAAAGAATTTTCGAATGAATACATTTTTATACGTTCTACTTTATATCCAGGTTGTGTTGTGTTTCTTCTGTTTGTTCAGGGTGATCAGGGGCCCGACCATACCGGACCGGATGATGGGTATTGATATTTTTGGTATTCTGGTTGTCGGCATTTGTGCTATCCTGTCTATTATAACCGGGAGGACATTCCTGATCGATATTGGAATTGCCTGGATCATATTGAGTTTTATCGGAACCCTGACATTGGCAAAATATTTAAGTAAACAAAAATTAAATGAATAGTGTTTTAGGCATTATCTTCCTGTGCATTGGAGTCTTGTTCAATTTTTTCGGCTGCCTGGGTTTACTCAGGTTACCGGATGTATATAACCGCCTGCAGGCATCAACAAAATGTGTTACACTGGGCACTTGCAGCATTCTGCTAAGCCTTGTTTTTTTCTTCGGT
>CP070687.1:1646884-1654223 GCA_020353115.1 Bacteroidales bacterium | reverse complement strand
TTGCTCTCTCCTGCAGCAATTGTTTCCAGTTCCTTTTTCGGATGGCAAAACAGACACCCATTCCCGATACAAAAAACAGTAACGGGATTCTCCAGACATTCAGCATAGACATGGGAATCCATAAAAATTCAAGTGATTCTTCGCTTTGGATAAACATGATAAATACACCCCATGGTTGAAAGCCAATGGCGATATGGTAAATCAGGAGCAATCCTATGGCAATAACCCTCAGCCAGTCTATATCATATCTTCTTCCTTCCGTTGACATTTCCTTTACTTGTTTATGGATTGTTGTTTCATTATGGCCAACCGGCACGGCATAATCTACTGCAACATCGCTGCTATCCTGGGACGAGCCTTCCTGATCTGCTCGTAATCCAGTTTTAATCCCAGGGGACCAAGGTCCTTACTGATTTGATCATAGATGCCTTTGACACTTTCGAAGGAACCTGAAACCGTTTCCAATGCGGTATGCCCGTAGTTGTTCCGTAGGTTATTGTCAGCACCATTATCCAGCAGCATTTCAACGATCTCAACACGACCAAAAAAAGCAGCTGTATGAAGAGGAGTTGATCCCTCATTGGAAGTAAGGTTCATATCAGCCCCGGCCTCAATTAATGCTTTGGCCACTTTGGTCTTACCGAAGGTGGCTGCAACAATCAGGGGAGTTGATCCATATTCATCCTTTTCATTCAGGTCCGAACCAGCCTTTATATGCTGGTTGATTGCTTCAATATTCCCCATCAGAGCAGCAGCGTGAATGTCCATACCGGGAGGTTTTGTGCTTGCCTGTGAAGCCGAAGATCGCCTCTTCTCCCTTGTTGCACTCCCATCCTGGCCGTTACAGGCAAAGAAGGTTAAGGAGGTAGCGACCAGCAATGCTGTCGCAGCGGTTTTGATTGTAATGGTTTTTCTCGTTTTCATGACTGATTTGATTAAATGTGTAACATTTTTTCACGTTGTAAATTTCCGTCAAACCCTGATGCAGAACATAGCATCAATGAGGCTAATCCTATCAAGTTTGAGGAGGGGGTCGTAATTATGGTGAAACGGTATAAATTATGAGGCAAATGATGAGATGCAGGGTAAATAATTGGGATCAAAAAGATCTTCATACTCATTAAAGAAATTCGCTTTCAATTTGGTTTAATGAATATGCCAATTGTATCTTCATTCATTATTCGTATCTTTTGTAGATTTTACCATTGCGGTTTCACCGTTCACAACAATGCCGGATTCTCTAGAATGGAAAATGATTTCATAAATAAAGTGGAAGAAATAATAGAGGAGAACCTGTCCCATGAACGGTTTGGGGTTTCTGAGCTTGCACGGGAAGCTGGGATGAGCCGATCCAACCTGCTGCGTAAAATAAAAAAGGTAACAAAACTCTCCGCCAGCCAGTATATCAGACAAATCCGTCTGAAAAAAGGAATGGAAATGCTGAGGCAGACTTCCTTTACCGTTTCCGAAATCGCATATAAGGTTGGTTTTGGCAGCACATCATACTTCATCAAATGCTTCCACGATTATTACGGGTATCCTCCCGGGGAGGTTGGAAACAGAGATTCAGGTCAGGTTAGCGAATCCGGCAAGAAACGGAATATTATTCTCCTTGTTTCAGCAGTTTTGGTGATTGTTTTGGCAGCCGTACTGATTATTGTTTTAAAACCCTTTTCACCCCGACTAACCGAGCTTGAAAAGTCAATTGCAGTTTTGCCCTTTAAAAACGATAGTAATGATTCTACGAACGTTTACATAATTAACGGATTAATGGAATCCATACTCGATAATCTTCAAAAAATTGAAGATTTAAGGGTAACCAGCAGGACATCCGTTGAAAAGTACAGGAACAATCCGAAAACAATTCCGGAGATTGCTGAGGAACTGGATGTGAATTATTTAATAGAAGGCAGCGGGCAAAAAATCGGAGACAAAATTCTTCTTAATGTTCAACTGATTGACGCAGCAAGTGATAAACATATCTGGTCTGAACAATACAACAGGGAGGCAAAGGATATATTTAAATTGCAGATGGAAGTTGCCACTAATATTGCAGATCAGATAGAGGTCATAATCACCCCGGAAGTAAAAGAAAGGATTAATACACCGCCTACCGACGACCTTATTGCATATGACTATTTTTTACAGGGTCTTGATTTATTGTATACCACTATTTATGAGAATCTAGAGGAAGCCATTACCCTTTTTGAGAAAGCAATTGAACAAGATAATGATTTTGCACGTGCATATGCGGTTATTGCAATTACGTATTACTTTTTAGATTTATACCAGGCCGAAAAAAAGCATTCTGCCCGGATTAACCATAATGCCGATAAAGCCTTATTACTCGATCCGCAATTACCCCAGAGTTTAATTGCAAAGGCACTGTTCTACATGAATAATGAAGAATATGAATCAGCTGTTGCTTATTTTGAAAAAGCCTTGGAATATAACCCGAATTACGATCTGGCCATCGGCTTTCTGGCAGATGTATACGTGAATTATATCCCGGATACGAAAAAATACCTGGAATATGCTCTGAGAGGAATTAAAATAGATATTACGGCATATGATTCAATTACTGCAAGTATTATTTATTTACACATAAGCAATGCCTTTATGCAATCCGGTTTTATAAATGAAGCTGAAATGTATATAAACAGGTCACTGGAATATGACCCGGAGAATCTATATTCGGAATATGTAAAAGCATACATCCTGTATGCAAAAAACCGGGACCTTCAGCAAACAAAAAAACTTTTAATCGAAACGCTCGACAAAGATTCGACAAGGTGGGATATATTGCAGGAGACCGGAAAAATCTGTTATTATTTGAGGGATTTTACCAGCGCTTACATGTATTATGAAAAATTTATTGAAATAACGGAAGCTCTGAACCTGGATGTCTACCAGGGTGAAAATGGAAAGATCGGAGTTGTCATGTCAAAGATGGGTCTGAATGAGGATGCCGGTGATTACTTAGAGAAGTACCTGGATTATGCTGAGAATGACAGAACCATCTACAAACATTTAAGTTTTGCAGCGTACTATTCCTTTACGGGAGACACAGAAAAGGCTATCGAACATCTGGAGCTTTTCTCACAGCAGGATAACTATCAATACTGGATACTTCTTTTCCTTGAAATGGATCCCCTGGTTGATAATATAAAAGACTTGCCTGAATTCAAGGAAATTCTTAGCAGAATAGAAATCAAATTCTGGAATTATCATGAGCAAATCAGGGCTTCCCTTGAGGAAAAAGACTTACTGTAATTTTAATTTTATATAGGGACAGCTACCGATTTAAAAGAAGTGACGAGTGATGAGTAACGAGTGACGAGAACCTTGACACGTCCTGAATAATGACATTTTTCAGGACGTGTCAACCTACTCACATCTCACTCCTTGCCCGCCATAGCCTCTTTGAGAGCCGAAGCCATGGCGCAGGCTCTAGCGAAGGAGGGACTCACTTCTTAACTCTATACTCTGTGCCCGGAACTCTTTTCTCCAAATCCCTCATCCTCTTCGTCCGCCATAGCTTTCGCGACGGCGGATCATCCTTCATCCTTCCCTATGCTCTTTGCTCTCTGCCATCTCATCCTACCCAGCTTTCCCGGTTCAGGCTCCAGTATTTAATCGCTTCAGCAAGGTGGTTCGGAAGACATCTTATGAGTATGGTCTTCCCCGCTCCGGGAGAGCCGATCATGATCATGTTATAGATAGTTTAATTATCAACAAAAAACTGTACAATAATAAAAAGTCCTTCGTTATCAACTGGTTTATTAATAAGGATTTTGGACATCCCATCCTGACCAGCCCCATTTATAATTTATTCCTTTAAAATATCAATTACGTGGAGGTGAAATAGAGAAGTTGTAATGAAATACATGGTGAGAAAGTTATCGAAAGAAAGCAATTAAGCCTTGATAGATTTATGGAATTCTGTGAATTGGAAAAACCTTTTCAGAAATAAAACAGGATTTCGTAAAAATTGAAAATCCTTTAATCCTTCAATGTTTTTATCTTCTGACTTTTGTATTTTGTCTTGATCCACACTTTCGAACCTTCGCACCATCGTACCCTCAAACCGAAGAAACTCCGCACCCTTGCCAAAATATTTTTTGCCGTAGCCTTCTTCCTAACTTGGGCTAAATTATTATTTTTGATAGAGACAATCATTTTAATCTTTCCGATCTGAGATAAGAGAATACAGACCTTTTACAGGTTATTAAACATATAATTAGGATATTATGAAAAACCATTCGGAATTCAGATTGCCTGACACACTGTTTGTCTCCTCTTGGGTATCTGAGAATGAAATAATTGAAGCTTCAAAGCAGGTTAAAGATTTTCTCCGGGAGGAGATGGATAATCTCAGAGAGAAATCAAAATTATTGTCCTTTGCTGGAGAAAGAAATAAAACATATTCGGAGTTTTTCAATCTGATCCCTTCAATTTTAATAAACAATAATCTTAGTATTCAGAAGTTCAGTAAGCACTGCCGGTCTTGTATAATAACTGAAGAAGAGGTTTACGGAATTGCAGAATATATTCATGACAACTGGAAAGAGGAGTTGCTTGAAAAATTTTCCGACAAGGAGATTATTGAAGAAAAGTACTCCGACTTCGAGCCCTTTGAAAGAATTCCAAGGAGCAAGCAAAAGCTCTATTTTGAATTTGTATATATCATCCCGATTGCATTTAAAAAGTCGGGATATGAGATTATACGCAAATCGGAAGCCGGGTTTATCAACTTAAGTATTGCCGAGAAATTGGCACGCGTTATACACTCAAAATATCTTAAGTCAATGAACTCGTTAAAGGGGGATTCGGTAAATATTTATAAGGAGATGTATTTTTACGGTGAGAATTCATCCCAATTCATTACCGATTTTGATAGCCTGGATGAGGATATTAAATTGTCAAACATTGATAATGCTTATCACGTTCCGACGAAGCTTCTTTCAATTGGATACATAATTCAGGACCGGTTCGACACGGATATAGAAACACCTCTGCTTACCCTCAATGAGTTTGAGATTGAAACTATGGCAAGGATTGAGCATGACAGATGGTGCTGGGAGCGAAGACTTTCAGGATGGACATATTCAGAGATCAGGGATAACAATAGAAAACTGCACAACTGTCTGGTGCCTTATGATGAACTTCCGGAGGAGGAAAAGGAGAAAGACCGGATCCTGGTGAGGCTTATCCCATATCTTTTAAAGGATATTGGTTTTGCTCTCACACCTGTATCACCGGAATTATCTGAAAATATTGCATATGTTAAAAAAGACTGGGGTTGCATAAGTGAACTTACCTCATCGGTCATTCGCCTTAAATCGATCATGACAGAGGAGATGGCTGAGAAAGCAAAAGATGATCTTGTCAGTATTGAATTTTCAATTGATAATATAAAAAGTGCTTTTAAATCAGGGAAAAGAGTTCAGAACTGTTTTCTTCCTTCAATTCTTGAATTCAAAGAATACTTACCCGATAGTTTTGTATTGTACAAGCCAAAAGACATTGTCTCCGGAGATTTCTTCTTTATTGAAAAACTGAATAATACTGTGGTTCTCTCTGCTGCTGACTGCACTGGTCATGGTATTTCTGCATCTATCCTTACCGCAATATGTTATAGTTTTCTCGACACAGCTATTAGGAAGAAGAAAATCACAGATCCCGCAAAAATCCTTAAATATGTTATCCCCAGGGTAGAAGAGTTTTTGAAGCAGGATATTCATGGAGACAGCAATAAGTTTGGTATGGATTTTACAGTTTGTGCTCTTGATCTTGAAAAAAACACACTCTCGTTCTCAGGATTTGGCAATCCGGTCTATTATTATTCCAACGGGGAATTGAAGATTGGCAAAGGGATCCTGAGTTTATACAGTTACGGGCAGGCAAAAAAGATGATTAAAACCACTTCTATTCAGTTGGCTAAAGGAGATACGTTTTATTTATTCTCCGATGGCTTTGCTGATCAGGAGAAAGAAAGCGGGAAAAAATTCCAGCAACACAGGTTTCAAACATTGTTAAGCGGGATACAGCCATTAACACTAAATGATCAATGCGAGAAGCTGAACCAGACTATCGAAGAGTGGAGAAGATCTGTCGATATCCATCAGCCGCAAACAGATGACATCCTGATTATAGGTGTTAAAATATAATGTCATTAATTAAGGATCTTTAAAGTACAGATCCGAACCAGGAATTAAATATATCATAATTATGAACGGGAAAGATCACTTTGATCAGAAACCGGACGCTCATTCCAAAGACTTAAAATATGATGCGTTTATCAGCTATCGGCGGGAAGGCGGAAGTGAAACTTCACGTTCGATAAAGGAGAGCCTGGAAAAACGTGGTGTCAGGGTGTTTCTCGATCTTGATGAGCTGAAAACCGGTCGTTTCGACGAAAAGCTTCTTCTGGAAATCAGTGAAATTCCCAATTTTCTTCTCATTTTGTCAGCTGGAGCTCTAGACAGGTGTTCTGAACCGGATGACTGGATTGCTCAGGAAATAGCACAGGCATTAAAATTCGAGAAGAATATCATACCTATTGTAAAGAAAGGATTCGACTTTTCAGAAATTCCCGAATTACCCGACTCTCTAAAGGATCTTACAAAATATAATGGAATCAATTACGACGACATTTATTATAATGCTTTTATTGATGAGCTTTGTAACAGGATAGGAAAAGGTAAAAGAGACTTCTCACAACATTATGGTTCCTCAAGGCAGGACAGGCAAAAAGCTTACGATATAGCCATTTTGGGGAAACGTCTCCTGAAACAGGGGAATTATGATGAGGCATATAAGCACTTTGAAGAAGCACGGGCATTGGACGTCGATTCCAGCCTGGTCTATTTCGGATTGGGATTAGCCGGGCTTTTTAAGGCTGAAGATCCAGAAGATATCCTGGCACAATTCCAGAGATCAATGTCACTCAACCCCGAGTCAGCGCATCTGAAATATGCTAGCAGTCAGGTCGCCTATTTTCTCGGATACCGGCAGATTGCCACCGAAACCTTGAAAAGCGCACTGAGTAGCGATCCGACTAATGAAGAATACAGGATGCTTTTGGAATCCTGGTTGAAGGATACATCCCCCGGAGAAAGCACAATTTTAACCAGCCTTACAGAGAAGAAAGAAGAAGCTGCTGCATTGGCCGGAAAAATTCTTGAGAGTGAACTGGATATACTACCGGAGATCAACTGGTGGATCACATCTTTTCCTCCCTGGTCTTTTATAAAGAAATTTCCATTTCTGGGATCTATTGGCTTTTGCCTTCTTTTTCTGGTGATTGTTCTGATTTCCAATATCGGTGAACTGACCC
>CP070687.1:1636838-1646784 GCA_020353115.1 Bacteroidales bacterium | reverse complement strand
GCAGGGATGTCGATGCCTCTGCCATCGTGTTATCCGATACAGGTTATATAGGGCTTGAAAACGGACTGTTCACCGTGTTTGATCCCGACCCCGGGAATGCGCGGCTATCCGATGGTATGTTACAACCCCGGATTCACAAGACAAGGAAATTGTATACACAGGAGGATGTCCGGTTGCATAATTATAATGTAGTTACTGAAGCATCGCCAAGCCTCCTGGGAAGAAGGATCTACCTGAATTCCGGTTCAGGTCACGTTTATGGATTCAACCTTGAAACAAAAACGATAGACTGGGATTTTTACATCGGTTCCGATATGGACGGTTCGCCGGTAGTAACCGGTGACAGTTGCCTTTTGATACCTGTCGAGAAACAGTATATAAAAGGGAATGGTGGAGTATTCAAGCTCGATCCGTCCAAAGATCCGGAAGATGCGGTAGTATGGTTCTTCCCGGTTGGGAATAAGGAATTTGTCTCCTGGCAGGGAGGGATTATAGGATCGGTGGGAATAACGGATTACTACCGGACGGACAGCATCCCTGAACTGGCAGCAACAATAGGGATTGATGGATTTCTATATGTAGTAGATCACCGTCATATACGTCATGATACACTTGTACTCGGCCCGGATAGCCTCACATTCTACCCGTCACCGGAACTGGTTTTTAAAAAATATCTCGGCCCATCCATTTCGACACCGATATTTATTCGCAACCGCCTGGTCGTTGCCGGTTATAACGGCATATTCCTGTTTGAATTCGATGATGAACTTGGATTTGTACTGCTCGATAAATTCCATACAAGCTTTGAAGCAACACCAGTCGCCTGGAACCGGAAGATCTATATCGCTTCAAGAGATGGGTTTTTTTATTGTCTGGGTGAGCCTGATTAAAGCTTTTGCTTCTTAAATATTATTTAGTAATTTTAATAGGCAGGAGTACAATCAATTCTTTCATCACCATGCCTTATAAAGAGAAGAAAATAGAAAAATTATACTATTCTATCGGTGAAGTAGCTGCTATGTTTAAAGTTAACACATCCCTTATACGATACTGGGAAAAAGAGTTTGACATTATTAAACCACAGAAGAATAAGAAAGGGAACAGACTTTTTACCAAAGAGGATATTGAAAACTTTCATCTTATATATCATCTGGTAAAAGAACGCGGCCTTACCCTGAAAGGCGCCAAAATGAAACTGAAAGAAAATAAAGAGGATACCCTGAATAACTTTAAGGTTATAAAGTCTTTGAATGAGATTAAAGATATGCTGCTTAATATCCGGGAAGAAATTTAATCATTTTCCCGTAGTCCTTCAACCATTTTTTAACCATATACCCCATAAGAATGCCGGATTGGCAAACCAACCGTTAATAATACCCGGTCATCTGCAAATGTAAGTTGAGGAGATAGTTTCCGAACAGGAACGGTAAGTAAACGAAAAATGAAATAAAATGAAAATTAAAGAGATCACTTCATACCTGGATTCATTGGTGCCCCTTTCTCTTCAGGAATCATATGATAATGTGGGGTTAATCCTTGGCGACCCGGAACAGGAGGTAACATCAGTTTTGCTGACTTTGGATGTAACCGAAGAGGTTATAAAAGAAGCGATTACCCTTAATACCGGCCTGGTCATTTCTCACCATCCTTTAATCTTTGGCGGGTTGAAAAGCATTACCGGTAAAACCTATACGGAACGTACCGTTTTGAATGCGATAAGGAATAACATTGCTGTTTATTCAGCTCACACGAACCTGGATAACATCATTGGAGGTGTTAATTCCAGGATTGCAGAGAAGATCGGTTTGCAAAATACAAGGATTCTGATACCAAGAAAGGGAGAACTCAGGAAGTTGGCGACATTTGTTCCCCGAAAGGAGGCTGATAAGGTACGAGATGCAGTTTTTAATGCCGGCGCAGGACATATAGGGAAATATGACAGGTGTAGCTTTAATGTTTCCGGGTATGGAAGCTTCAGGGGTGGGGATGATACGAAACCATATGTGGGTGAAAAAGGGAAAACCCATTTTGAGGAGGAGATCAGGATTGAGACAATATATCCCAAATATCTGGAGAAAAAGATCCTTGATGCCCTTCGGGATTCCCATCCCTATGAGGAAGTTGCATACGATATCTATCCGCTTGAAAATGTATTTGAAAATGCCGGGGCAGGTTTGTTTGGTGAGTTTGGAAATCCTGTAAGTGAAATAGAATTTCTCAAGAAACTGAAAGATATATTTTCGGTGAAGATTCTTAAACATACAGCCCTCCTGGGGAAAAATATTCGAAAAACAGCGATCTGCGGTGGGAGCGGAAGTTACCTGCTGAACGAGGCAATCGCTGCCGGAGCCGATGCCTTCGTATCGGCAGATTTCAAATACCACCAGTTTTTTGATGCGAAAAACCGAATACTGGTTGCTGATATCGGGCATTATGAAAGTGAGCAGTTTACATTGGAAATATTTTCTGAAATTCTTATGAAAAAATTCCCTAAATTTGCAGTTCGATTTTCGGATGTAAATACCAATCCAATAAATTATCTTTAAAATATGGCAAAAGAGAAGACCAAGGTTGTCGAGCAGGTTGAAATTTCCGTTGAAGAAAAACTGAAATTATTGTTTGAATTACAGACATATGATTCTGAGATCGATAAAATAAAAACACTACGTGGGGAACTGCCCCTTGAGGTCCAGGATCTTGAAGACGAAATTGCAGGCCTGGAGACAAGGATAAACAATTTTGCGGAAGAGATCAAGGATCTTGAATCGTCTATATCAAATAAGAAAAATGAGATCAAGGGTGCTGAAGGCTTAATAAAAAAATATGAAGAACAGCAAATGAATGTCCGAAACAACAGGGAATTTGATTCCTTGTCAAAGGAGATTGAATTTCAAACGCTGGAAATTGAACTGTGTGAAAAGCGGATCCGTGAGTTCACTACGCAGATGAAAGAAAAGAATGAAATAATAGAGGAGTCAAATACTGATCTGGAGGAAAGGAACGGTGATCTCGAGACCAAAAAGTCGGAATTGGATGAAATAATTGCAGATACTCAAAAGGAGGAAGAGGTCCTGATAACCAATTCCAAAGAGATCCAGGATAAGATCGAACCAAGATTACTCACCGCATACCAGAGAATCAGATCGAATGCGAGAAATGGCCTTGCTGTTGTGACAATAGAACGGGATGCTTGTGGAGGATGTTTTAACAAAATACCACCCCAAAGACAACTGGATATAAAATCGAGAAAGAAGATCATTGTATGCGAATATTGCGGCAGGATTCTCGTTGATGATGAATTAAAGGCCGGGAAGAAGAAGCCTAAATAGGCAACCTGGCACTTCATTTTCACTTTTTTACTACAAAATTGTTGACCCTCAGATTTATCCAGGTTATCCGGCTTTTTTTTATCTCTCTGGCCGTTTCGGCAATGCCGGGTTTATCCGATGGTTGCAAAAAAGCGTATGACCTGATCCTTCAGCTCAGGTTCGGGGAGGCGCAGACAATCCTCCGGGAAGAAAAGGAGACTGATCCTGAAAGTATTTTCCCATATTACCTTGAAAACTATAAAGATTTTCTTGAACTCCTCATTACGGAAGATCTGAATTCCCATGATCGCTACAAAAGTGAATTCGAGAATCGGATTGAGTTCGTCAAAAGCAGTGAAAGGAATTCGCCTTACTATCTCTTTATATTGTCTGAAATGTATCTTCAGTCATCGTTTGTAAATATTAAATTCAACGACAACTGGAAAGCTTTATTTCTCTTCTATACCTCATATAAATACACACAGAAAAACAGGGAGCGGTACCCTGAATTCGAATCGAATAATAAACTGGCGGGTGTCCTGAATGTCATTTTAGGGATGGTGCCGCAGAACTTCAACTGGATTATGAAGGTTGCAGGTATGAAGGGTGATGTAAGCCTGGGTATCCAACAGCTTGAGAGATATTATAAATTCACGCGTCAATCCGAATTCCCGGAAATTGAAGCTGCTATCATCCTGGCATTTACCTATTTACAGACGAATAACCGGGAACCCTCGGCATTGGAGTTTTTACAGTCTTTATCTCCTGTGCCCTTTGAGAATTCACTTTTCCGGTTCACCTATGCACTATCCCTGAACAAAGCAGGAAAAAACTACAGGGTAATTCCGTTACTGGAAGATTACCGCCAGCCGGAAAATGAGATCCCATTCCTGTTCCTTGATTTTCTTTATGGTGAAGCGAAATTAAACCGGTTGGACAAAGATGCAAATATCCCGCTGGAGAAATTTGCTGCTGAATTCAAAGGAATGCATTATATAAAAACCTGCTGGCATAAACTGGGATGGTACTACCTGTTGAATGGAGAAGAAGAGAAGTACCAGAAATGTTTGCATATGGTTGAAAAAGCCGGTAAAATGCTTGTTGATGCGGATAAGCAGGCAATATATGAGGCATCCTCCGGAAGGAAACCCAATCTGGTTCTTTTAAAGGCACGGCTGTTGTTTGACGGAGGATATTTCGGCATGGCAGGAACGTTATTATTGGAGAATCATGATCCGGACTTGTTCGAAACCGGGCTGGATAAGCTGGAGTATCTCTATCGTTTGGCACGTGTTTATCATATGTCGGGTGAAAAAATGAAGGCAGAAAAATATTATCAGATAGTTCTCGATAAAGGTAGGGAAGTCCCAGCCTATTTTGCATCAAACTCTGCTCTTCAACTGGGAAGAGTCTATGAAGAGAACGATAAACCGGGAGAAGCCGTGGATTATTATAAACTGGCCCTGCAGTTAAGCAGGGGATCCTATTGGAACAGTATTGTGCTGGAGGCAAGATCAGCGCTTAACAGGCTTGAATAGGGGAAGAATAGACCGATAAGGTTATAAGGAAAATGAATAGCATTCACCAACTGCCTCCTGCACCTCCGCCACCGAAACTTCCCCCTCCAAAACCGCCGAAACCTCCAAAACTTCCTCCCCCTGAGGAGAAACGACCGAAGTTCCCTCCATGTGACCGGCCGGCAGAACCGGCAAGGAATAGTGCAGTCCATAGAGGAATATTATGCCGCGGGGAGAAATGCCGTCTTCTCCTTATCCTGCTGAAAAGTGATATCAGGAAGATAAAAAGAATAAAGAAACCAATACCAAATGAAACAGAATTATCTGCGGTTTCTTCCAGGTATGCATCTGCAGTATATTCACCACGGGTTAGTTCAAGGAGGGTAGTCACTGCCTTGTCAAGACCCTCGAAGTATTCTCCCTTTCTGAAAGATGGCAGGATTTCAGCCTCAACAATCCTTTTGGCAACGGCATCCGGAACGACTCCTTCCAGTCCGTAACCCGTAGCAATAAAAACCTCTCCTTTTTCATTTTCATTTTTTGGTTTGACAAGGATGACGATCCCGTTGTCAAATCCTTCCTGACCGACACCCCAGTTTTCACCCAAACGGAAAGCAAAATCACTGATGTCAAATCCTTCCAGTGATGGAACAGTAACAATAGTTATCTGTGTGGATGTTTCGTTATTGAAATCCACGAGCTTTCTCTCAAGGCTGCTTTCTTCACCGGTCGTCAGAAAATCGGCAAAATCATTCACCAGCCTCGGAGGAACCGGGCGGGCGGGAATAATATTCTGATCCCTTTGACCGACGGCAGATCCTGTAAGTAATAGGGATAGGAGGAATAGATAAAGACAGTTTTTCATAACAGTTGGATACTTGTACAGTTTATCATTTATTCTTTACCAAAAGAGATATCATCGGATAATTCATTTATATCATCTTTCCGGTATGGGAAGTGGACTTTCAATTGTTCTCCCGCCATAATAATCCCCTGAGCAAGCCCGTCTGCAAACCGTTGCTCCTTAAAGTGGCTCAGCATGGCATTTTTTATCTTCTCCCAGAAATCCTCAGGAGTTGCCCGGTTGATACCAGCATCGCCCAGTATGGCAAATTTATGATCCGTAAGAGCCAGGTAAAAAAGAACGCCGTTACGCTGTTCCGTTTTATGCATTTTCAGTTTTTCGAAAAGGTATGCTGCACGGTCCAGAACCTCTTCCCTGCACCTTTTTTCAATATGAACCCGGATTTCACCTGAAGTATTTAATTCTGCATCGGCAATAGCGGCGGTAATTTTCTTTTTTTCTTCTTCACTGAAATATTTGGATGGCTTCATTTTTTAGATTTTAATGAACTTTAACAGGACCTGTTCAATAACTGGAGGGGGCTGAGCTAAAATTCCACCTGCGGTACTTCACGGGCCGCTTCATCTGCAGCAAAGTAGGCTTTACTCTCAAAGTTAAATATGCTCGCATAGATGTTCTTTGGGAATTGCTTTATAAACGTATTGTATTCCATCGCCGTTTCGTTGAATTTCCTTCTTTCAACGGCAATCCGGTTTTCGGTTCCTTCAAGTTGAGCCTGCAGTTCAAGAAAATTCTGGTTTGCTTTTAAGTCAGGGTATCTTTCAACGACTACCATCAGACGTGAGAGGGCTGATGATAGCCCGGCCTGTGCTTCCTGGAACTGGTCTAACATGGCCGGATTGAGGTTGTCCGCATCGACGTTGATGGATGTGGCCTTTGATCTTGCCTCAATGACCTGTGTCAGGGTTTCCTGTTCAAAATCGGCATACCCTTTGACCGTAGTTACCAGGTTGGGGATCAGATCCATCCGCCTCTGGTAGACGTTTTCCACATTTGCCCATTGAGCCGTAACCTGTTCTCCCTTGGAAACCATCTGGTTGTATGTGTTTTTGATTGAGGCATAGCCGATAATTACCAGCAATACTATGATTGCCAGAATGATCCATGATTTTTTCATTTTGACAGAATTTAATTTACAACGGTAAGCTGCGTAAACATAGTTTGAATTACCCGCAAAACTAACATAAAATTTCCAACATACCTTACTGGCGAACCGAAAGAAATTGAAAATCACGGGTTGTATTAAAAAACAATTCTTTCAGTCCAGCTACGTGATGTAAATCGTATTTTTCCGAAATGTACAGCCGTTGAAACGGCAACCTGTAGCAAAATACCGATCATTATTGTAATTTTAACCTCTGGCTGAAAATTAAAAATGACCTCAAAATGAGCAGTAATAACGAGTTCAGGAAGTTGATGCTGCAGGGTATTCCGGATAAATTACCGGATCCCAAACCCTACGACACAACGGTAAACCATGCACCAAAAAGAAAGGATATTCTCACGGCGGAGGAGAAGAAGCTGGCCCTGAAGAATGCGTTACGGTATTTTCCGGAGAAGCACCATCCCATCCTTGCTGAAGAGTTCAGCCGGGAGTTAAAGGATTACGGGAGGATTTATATGTACCGGTTCAGGCCTGACTATAAGATATCGGCCCGGACTATTCACGATTTTCCACACCGTTCGGTTGGTGCAGGAGCGATAATGCTGATGTTAAGCAATAACCTGGATGAGGCTGTAGCTCAGCATCCGCACGAACTGATTACATATGGAGGAAACGGGGCGGTCTTTCAGAATTGGGCACAATATCTCCTTACAATGAAATACCTGGCGGAAATGACCGATGAACAAACGCTGGCCCTGTATTCCGGTCATCCCCTGGGATTATTCCCTTCCCATAAGGAAGCCCCAAGGGTAGTAGTCACAAACGGTATGGTGATTCCGAATTATTCCTCCCCTGACCACCTCGAAAAATTCAATGCACTGGGTGTCTCCCAGTATGGCCAGATGACAGCCGGTTCCTTTATGTACATCGGACCACAGGGGATAGTGCATGGTACAACCATTACGGTTCTAAATGCAGGCAGGAAGATTATGAAACGGGGTGAAACGAATCTCGGTGGCAGGGTGTTTGTCACATCCGGGTTGGGCGGGATGTCTGGTGCCCAGCCGAAAGCTACCGTCATAGCAGGTGGAATTTGTGTCGTGGCTGAGGTGAATCCGAAAGCCATTGAAAAGCGGTTTTCCCAGGGATGGATTGATGAAGTGCATGAAGATGCCGATGAACTGCTTAAACGTCTGGCAAAAGCACGGGATGAAAAAGAAGCGGTTTCCCTGGCGTACCATGGGAATGTTGTGGATCTTTGGGAAACACTGGCAGATAAAAATGTCCGTGTGGATCTTGGATCGGACCAGACATCACTGCATAATCCCTGGTCCGGAGGTTATTATCCGGCAGGGCTTGGTTTTGAAGAATCAAACCGTTTAATGGTAGAAAATCCGGAACAGTTTAAACATAAAGTAAAGGCTTCGCTCAGACGACAGGTAAAGGCTATTAACCGGTTGACAGAAAAAGGTATGTATTTCTGGGATTATGGCAATGCATTTCTTCTGGAATCCGGCCGGGCCGGAGCGGAAATATTTAACAAAGAAGGATCCTACAGATATGCTTCATATGTCCAGGATATCATGGGACCGATGTTTTTTGATTTCGGATTCGGTCCTTTCCGGTGGGTTTGTACCTCCTCTGATCCCGGGGATCTTGAAACCACAGACCGGATTGCAGCCGAAGTTTTACAGGAGATTGCCGGTATCGCACCGGACGAGATCCTGGGACAGCTTGAAGATAATATACACTGGATCAGAGAAGCAGGGAAAAATAATCTGGTTGTCGGATCGCTGGCACGAATCCTTTACGCCGATTGCGAGGGAAGAATAAAAATTGCAGAAAAATTCAATGAAGCAATACGAAACGGACTGGTTAAGGCACCTGTTGTTCTCGGGAGGGATCATCATGATGTTTCCGGAACAGACTCTCCCTTCCGCGAAACATCGAACATTTATGATGGCTCCGAGTTTACCGCTGATATGGCTGTTCAGAACGTAATAGGTGATGCCTTCAGGGGTGCAACATGGGTCTCAATACACAATGGCGGGGGAGTTGGATGGGGTGAAGTGATCAACGGTGGGTTTGGTCTTGTCCTCGATGGTTCGGAAGATGCCGGCCGGCGATTACGGTCAATGCTGCACTGGGATGTCAATAACGGTATTAGCAGAAGAAGCTGGGCACGAAATAAGGAAGCTCAGTTTGCGATTAAACGGGAAATGGAAAAGACACCACTTCTGAAAGTAACCGTTCCCCATTATGCAGATGATGATCTGATAAACAGGGTAATTATTTGATGAAAAATGTATAATTTACGGGATTGAAATGGCTGATATTATTTGAAGAATGAACAAGAATACAATCTACCTTACCGGGTTATTCCTTTTTATCATGTTTCTTATCTCCTGCGAAACGCTTGAGGAACTGGAATATGACTCCATTTTTGATACCTGGCTTTGTGAAGAGAACAGTGAGGTATTCGGCAATTCAACATACTATGTCGATATCTCGGAACATTCTTCTGACAGTACCGTAATAATTATAGACAATTTTTACAATCTTGGATATGGCATTGAAGTTACGGCTCAAAAGTCCGGGTTATCACTGACTATTCCTTCACAGGTGGCAGACGGAAATACAATCACTGGGAACGGGTATATTTCGGCTAATTACAGGACTATAAATTTTAGTTATACTGTCAATGACGGAAGCGGCGAACTGGATCATGTAACCGCAGTATATACAAGAGAGCGATGAATCATTTAAGGGGAGAACCATATCTGCCTTTAAAGGGCGGAGAAAGGTACAACCGGCTTGAATTTCCCATCGCCATAAGACAATCCATAACAACCTCAATTTTACAATCTTCTGCCATCTGCATGAACTGCTGATTTTCTGCTCCAGGATTAAAACTTATCCTTTCCGGTTGCAGGTTTAATCCTCCCTGCCTGTCAGCCACAGGCTGGTTCTCCGCCGCTTGGTGAGGAAAGAAGAGTCCGGAGAATTCTCTGGGATTTAATACCAATTTAGTATATACGTATTCCTTCTGCCTTTTTTCAGCAATGCATCCCCTTCAGCATGACGATTCTTATCTTCAAACATGATATGTTATAACAGCATTCGGAAGTTGAAATCATGGAGCCGGGTAACA
>CP070687.1:1633244-1636738 GCA_020353115.1 Bacteroidales bacterium | reverse complement strand
GATCCTGAATATGAACAGCTTCTGTATAAGGAATACCTCGTTTATAAGCTATATAACCTTATTACACCATATAGTCTGAGAGTCCGCTTGATTGATTTAACCTACGTGGATATATGGAATCCTGACAATGTTGTAAAGAAGCATTCTTTCCTGGTGGAAACCCCGGAAGAGATGGCAGAAAGGAATGACGCAAAAGATAAAGACGTAGTGAACATAAGGGAAGAAGAGGTGAACCAATTTTATTTTACCCAGCTTGCACTGTTCCAGTATATGGTTATCAATAACGACTGGTCTGTCCCATTAATGAAGAACATCAAACTGGTTTCTCCTGGTGATGCGAACCGGATGATTCCGGTACCGTTCGATTTCGATTTTTCCGGTTTTGTAAATGCCCCTTACAGGTTCACAGAAGAGCCTGAAGACGATGTCTATTCAGACAGGAGATACAAGGGCCCTCCAAATTCAAAGCCTGAGATGGATAAACACTTCGAATATTTCAAATCAAAGCGCAGAGAGATCTATGACCTGGTGGGGGATTTTGAACCGCTGGCAAGGAAAAATAAGACAATCGCCAACAAGATGTTAAATGATTTTTACAAGGTAGTAGACCAACCAGAAACCTGTGATTGCGGTTTTTATTTTGATGCACAAAATGAATGATTGTACCGATTTCTTTTCTACACCTTGATTTGAAGGAAATTTTGCTCATACTACAGGCTTGCTCCAACTATGAAATCCCTGATTCAGGAATAATTAAGCGAATCCACCGAACCTGCCATGATCTATGAATTCGTGGCGGATCATGACAGGACGACTAATATCTAACCGGACTATATAAATCCATTGGTTATTATATGAACGTAAATAAATTTCCAATCAGTTAAAAATGAAATCATGAAAACGGAAACCATTTTGCTTCTACAGGAAGCTACTAAATTCCTTGACATCAAATTGTTTGAGACGAGTTCTTTTATTGAATTGATCTTCAGGTTCTTATTCAATTCACTTATCGTCCTGACAATGGTAAGGTATCTTTATTATCCTGTGGCCAGAAGAAAGGATTACTTCTTTACCTATATTCTGGTCGGGACTATCGTTTTCCTTTTATGCTATGCCCTCGTGCATGTTGACCTGAATATTGGTGTGGCTCTTGGCCTGTTTGCTTTATTCGGGATATTGAGGTTCAGAACCGTTCAGCTGCCTATAAAGGAAATGACCTACCTCTTTATGGTTATCGGGATATCCGTGATAAATGCAATGGCAGGGGTAAATACCAGTTATGCAGAATTGCTGTTTATCAACGTCATCTTCCTGATTGTGGCATGGAACGTAGAAAGGTTCTGGATGCTAAGGGCTGAAAATACAAAAACAATAGTCTATGAAAAGATAGATCTGGTAAAACCCGAGAACAGGAATCTGCTTATTAAAGATCTGGAAGAGAGAACAGGATTGAAAATCAATCGTATCGAGATCGGTCGGATTGATTTTATCCGGGAATACACAAGGATAAGGATTCATTATATGAGGGGTAAGGGTGTCGATGACCATTTCGAGGATTTGGCGGATGACGGGGATTAGTCGATCGATTCATGTTTAAGTGAACGACCTCCCCAAAAAAGGTAGTGCCTCAAAAGTCATTTTTTCAGACCTCCGTAGAAATCCAAACCGGGGTAAGATCTCTTTTTTACTTTTGACAACTTTTTTGGTATTTGTTTTCTTCATGGTAAATTATCTTTTTTATGTAATGGAATTTCCATTTTAAATTCTTTAGATCCGGGAAAACTATGAATCTGGTAACTACATACCTATGAACCGGTAATGTCATCGGATTAAATATATATCCGACGTTCAACAACTGATTTTTAATAAATTAAACTTTTCCGGAAGGGAAGTTTATTGCGGATTGTTCTTTTTACTATGGTCTTTTTGTCTGATTTGCAGTTTGATAGTTATTCAATTGTAATACGGTTGCGGCCAGAGTTCAAAGGAATATCCGGACTTCCCCGAAGATGTCATACCCATTTCTCTTACAGATATAATTTAAGGGAGCCTGAGAATGAGGGTGAGTCCATATCTGGCGGGATGAACGAATGACACCGAACAAAATGAAGCAAATGACGGATCATGAAATTGCTTATTTCCCAAATACCTGCAAATCAAAATACCCGTCGGAAAACCCGGTCTGAATCCTAATGTTACATATGTTGTAAACTCTGGGATATATGTGTTAGATAATCCCTCCTTTACTATTGTACCTTTATTCTTGCAATGGGAATGGTCAGGAAAGAGCAGCAGCCATTGTCATTTTTTTCATAGGGAACCGAAGCCAGACGCTTTCAGCGGCGTTTGGCTTCTTCGAAAAGCAGACTGAGAACCTTAAATATTCTTTAATTATGTCCGAGTCTAACTCAAACGACGGATTAAGATTCAAACCATTAACAGAGCAGATCCGGATCGATTTCAATAATCCGGACCATGTTCCGCTATCCCTGCGGTTATTTGACAACACCGGTCGGTTGATCCGGTCGGCGCGGAGGATTACAGGTTCAACATTTATTATGAAGAGAGAGGGGCTTCAGAAGGGAATCTACCTACTGACCTTCTCAGGAATTAAGAACCTGCCCAGGTTGATAATCCTGAACTGACGGTTACAGTCGGATAACTGGAAATACTGAAAAAAACCAGGAGAAAATTGACATTCAGTTTTTTCAGGTTGTATATTTATGATACCTGAACCCGTAATAAACCAATTATTAACCTAAAATTATGGAGGGCCCCATATGGTTATAGCCAAATGAATTATTCAAACAGAATCTGAATTTATTTAACAGAAGATAATTGAATTCTAACCTATTGTTTAATAAAAACTTAAAAGAGATAAAAATGCCACCAAGAAAAGGTAAAGTAGTCATTGAAGCCAGGTTTGTCTTTGAAAGCGACAACGATTTGCAGCAACTGAAGAATGCGTTAAGGAGCACTGCAGGCCATGAGCATAACAGGAGATCTTTCAACCAGCTTTTTACCAATTTTTTCGGACAGTTCAATCCGACTGGTGAAGATGGTGACCCTTTATATCATGTAGTCGAAGACCCGGATGATTAATTAAGTTGGAAGAACTGATTTATTCTGTTAAATGAATAAATCAGTATTACAGAACACGAAAACCGATTCATTCAAATAGAACTGTATCCTTTCGGAATACAAAGGGGATAGGTATGGAAATACCGAAACAAAATAAAAGAAAGGGAGCTTTTACAACAATACCCGTCAGTAGTAACAATCCAGACATACTGTTAATCCCACCCCTTCCCAATCCCGTTTATACAGAACAGACCGAAAATTTCATGCCTCTGGGTCTTCTGGCACTTACAGCTGCACTTAAACAACATAATTTTTTATCAGACATCTACAGACCTTCGATCCGGATTTATTCGAAGAAGGATATATTAAACGTGGCAAGGGACATCTTATCAAGGAAGCCCAGATCCGTGGGA
>CP070687.1:1631017-1633144 GCA_020353115.1 Bacteroidales bacterium | reverse complement strand
CGACTTTTAATGTTCCGATTGGATGGTGGGTTGGTCTCGATGGTTCTGAAATAGCCACCATCCCGACATATGATGGTGAAGGGGCCCGGTTCGGTATAACGACTGCTGACAACTGGATCCTCACACGGTACCCAGGACCGGAATGCAATACGCCTATGGAGGATTTCAGGAAAGATTTTGCGCACATTAATCCGCTACTGGCCTCCCGGGCAGATGATTCGGGTCTCAGAAG
Organism: Bacteroidales bacterium; assembly: GCA_020353115.1. Lineage (GTDB taxonomy): Bacteria > Bacteroidota > Bacteroidia > Bacteroidales > VadinHA17. Next base: position 1,632,912 of record CP070687.1, on the reverse strand, counting down.
GGAGGGCCTTGTTAAGGAATATGAAAATAATCCGCTCTATACCTGGATATTACTGGATGAATTACTGGAAAAATTTCCCCGACCCACGGAAAAAATGGTTACTCTTCCCAACGATTACACGGTTAGAATGCCTTGGGGATACTGTGGCAACGAAATCTGGAATAGATGCAGGGAGTCGGAAGTTCAAATACTTACGGCAGAAAGACTTTCGGCATTTGAAATTCTTTGCGGAGGAGAAAGCAGGCAACGGGAACTTGAGTTATCCTGGCGGAATCTTTTACTGGCCCAGCACCATGATATCCAGATCGTCGGGTTGTTGCCGGAAGCACATGAAATTCTTCCCCGTTCATTGAAATACTCGGAAGATGTAATTCGTTCTTCAATGAAATTCATGGCGTCAAATATGACCGGGGAGGGAGTAAAGCAAATAACGGTTTTTAATCCCCTTTCATGGACACAATCCAGGTGGATTACTGCAGAAGTTGCCTTAAGCAAGGGAGAAGCCATGGAATTTATGGTAAAGAGTGGAGATAAAACGATGCCTGCCAGGGTTTTGCAGGCATACCGGTATTCCGACAACAGTATTCTTGAGGGCCATATTGCGTTCCGGGCTGACCTTCCACCTCTGAGTGTCGTTTCCTATTCAATACTACCGGTAAAGGAATCTCATGAAGTGAAAGTCTCCGCTCTTGAGATTGATGAAGAGGATTTACGGATTACTACACCTTACCTCGATCTGAAATTATCGGAAGAAGGGGGAATTGAATCAATCCGGAATGTGAAGACGAATGAATATATTACTTCAAAAAATGACCGGTCGGCCTTCTTTGCAGGGAAGATTAATGGTATTGATTGTTGGTCCAAAGGCAGGTGGGTATTTCAGCAGGTTAACGAGTTCTCACCATGGATCGGTCTTCATGAGTACGGATTTATTGCAGATATTCCTTATCATTTCGAAATGCGTGTGTATGAAGACAATCCGCGAATCGATTGCAAAGTGACATTTGATTTCAATGGTCAAAAAATAGGCCGGTTAAGTGATGACCTGCGCGACAGCACGTCACCTTTCGTGCATGAGGAGAAATTGCGTTTCAAACTGTATCCGGATATCGGTACGGATGCAACCGGAATCAGGGATCTGCCTTTTGCCATTGCAGAAACCAGCCAGTCGTATATTGAAGGGAATTACTGGACGGCAGTTTCTGACGGGGAGAATGGATTAGCTTGTTTTAACAAAGGCACTATGGGAAGCATTCGTGAGGAAGACGGGAGCTTCTCCATCCCGCTGGCGTATGCCATGTATTATATCTGGGGAACAAGGATACTGGATGGCAGCTACTCGTATGAATTTGCCATTTACCCGTTTTCAGGTCTCTGGGAGGAAGCAGACATTCACAGGCGTGCCCTCGAATATAATTTCCCCGCCCCGGTGGCTGATACGGAACCGGGAAACGGAAAACTCGGGAATACCGTGGGATTGTTCTCACCGGATACCGATAATATTCTCCTTTCAGCATTATACCCATCCGGCGAAAAGATCTATGCACGATTCTACGAGTATAAGGGGAAGCCTGTTGATACTGCTATATCCCTGTTTCCGCGGGATAAGAAACTTACCGAAACAGACCTGGATGGGAATGCTCTACAGCCTGTCAACGGCAAAATTACCTTTCGTCCCTGGGAGATCAAAACCTTTCGGTTACAGTCAGAATAAAAATGATGGTCCGGAAGATATACTAAAATTCATTTTAGAAATAGGGATCCAATAACTTGTGTAAAGCTCCTAAAGAATTTTGAATCAGTTTTAACAATGAATTTCATCAGGATTCACAGGTCCTGTCTGGTAAATATTTCTTACATAACTAAAATAATAGATCACAAATTTCTCGAAGTGG
>CP070687.1:1627334-1630917 GCA_020353115.1 Bacteroidales bacterium | reverse complement strand
CGTATTTGCCAATACTCTGAACGTAGACCACTTTCTTCTCTTTCAAAACAACCAGTTTGGGTTTTAGCACGACCGGGTTCATAACAATGGTTTTTATAAAAGGATTTAAAAAATGGAATTCTGACCCGCCAATACGGTTGCGAACAGAAGAGGGGGTAATCCCAAATCGTTTCATGAAAGCTTTATTGAAAGATGAGGGACTATCATAACCCACCTTCAAGGCGATTTCACGAACAGGTTCCATAGTATGCCGTAACAAGTGGTGGCTGGTTTCAAGTCGTATTCTCTGAATATATTCTCCCAGACTCTCGCCCAGATATGCTCTCATAATCCGGTGAAAATGAAAGAGGGAAAAATTTGACATTTCTGCCAGTTTTTTCAAATCCAGGTTATCACCCAAGTTACTGTTAATGTACAAGAGGATTCTATTGATCCTTTCAAAATAATCTTTGAACGTTTCTTTTTTCAATGTCATCCTGAATTCCTGTCTCCAAAAGTAACCTATTCATTTTTATTTGGCTTTGCCAATCTTGCTATTTGTTAATTCGATTTTCTTTAATACCCGGTTTGCAGCACGGATTGTAATGCAGCCAAATAATTCCTATTTTTAACACCTCCGTTCCGCATATGAAAAAGGAGTACGATTATATCGTTATCGGATCAGGTTTTGGAGGTAGTGTTGCTTCGCTGCGACTTGCAGAAAAAGGATATTCTGTTCTGATTATTGAAAAAGGCAAACGATACCGGACAGAAGACTTTCCAAAAACCAACTGGAATCTCAGAAAATACCTCTGGGCACCGATGCTGGGATTTTTCGGTATCCAGAAATTGTCTTTTTATAAAGATGTAAGTATTCTTTCTGGTGTCGGTGTTGGGGGAGGCAGTCTTGTATATGCAAACACACTGGTTATTCCCCCGAAGGAATTTTTCAGAAACTCTTCATGGGCCCGTTTTAAAGACTGGAAATCGGTGCTGGAACCTTTTTATGAGAAAGCCGGATTTATGTTGGGAAGGACCCACTACAATAAGCTTAATCCCGAAGACAGAATCTTATACGAAGTTGCAAAAGATTTTCAATGCGAGGCATCTTTTGACCAGGTTGAAGTAGGCGTATATTTGGGTGATCCGGAGAAAGAATTGGATCCCTATTTTAATGGATTGGGACCAAAGCGCAGGGGATGTACGGAATGCGCCGGATGCATGGTTGGCTGCAGGGAAAATGCAAAAAACTCTCTTGATAAGAACTACCTTTTTTTTGCAGAAAAAACAGGAGTGAAGATCATTCCGGAAACACGGGCAGAAAAGATTACCTTCAGCAATAATCAATACCAGATTCATACTGTTTCCAGCACGTCCCGCTTCCGAAGAAGCAATATATACTACACCAAAGGGATTATAATTGCCGGCGGCTCACTGGGTACACTGAACCTCTTACTGAAACAAAAATTCAAATATAAAACACTGCCCGGATTATCGGACCGGTTGGGAGAAAAGTTGCGAACCAATTCTCAAACCCTGTGTGCAGTATCAGGTGCGAGGGAAAAACTGAATAACGGTGTGGCAATTACATCCATCATCAATCCTGATCCGAAAACCCACATTGAGATCGTGAAATATCCCAACGGTTCCAATGCGATGAAGTGGTTTTTCGGCCTGTCTGTTCCAGGAGCCCGAAACTCTTTTTACAGGTCACTGAGACTGCTGATTAAAACCATTTCTCATCCTCTCCGGTTCTTACGTATTGTTTTTAACTTTAACTGGTCCTCTAACCTGGTCATATTCCTCGTAATGCAAACCATTGATAATTGCATGAGGGTGGAATGGAAAAGAGGGATATTTCGCAGCAGGATGAAAATCAGGAATACCGGTGATGAAAAAGTCCCTGCATATATAGATATCGGACAGCGGGTAATGGAGAAATATGCTGAAAAAGCTGAAGGAACAGCGCAGAACATAACCCTTGAGGTATTTTTAAACAGGCCCACTACTGCACATATTCTCGGCGGATGTACCATGGGAGTGAATAAAGCTTCAGGAGTAATAAATGATAAGTTCGAGGTTTTCGGCTATCCTAATATGATGATCCTGGACGGTTCGGTTATCCAGGGAAATCTGGGAGTAAATCCAAGTTTTACAATTGCTGCCCTGACAGAATATGCAATGAGCCGGATTCCTGAAAAACCCGGCAATCCAATCCGGACTGTTGAACAACAAATGGAAAAAATTACCAAAAAAATATCATGCTGAAAGAAGATATTTCCTTGACGATAAAGAAACAATCGGAATTCTTCAAGACGGGCCAGTCCATGGATGTGGATTTCAGGATTGCCAGCCTGAAAAAAATCAGAAAGTTAATTATCGATTACCTGGATCGGTTATACGATGCCTTATGGAAAGACCTGCACAAACCTGAATTCGAATCCCATGCAGGTGAAGTGGGTATCGCACTTCAGGAAATCGATGTTCAGCTTCGCGGAGTTCGTAAATGGTCCCGTCCTAAAAGAGTTCATACACCCCTTCTGCATTTTTATTCCAGGAGTTACATCTACACCGAACCGATGGGAAAGGTACTGATCTTTTCGCCCTGGAATTTCCCATTTCAGTTGTCATTCGTCCCTCTGATCGGTGCTGTCGCTGCCGGCAACTGTGTCGTCTTAAAACCTTCCCAGCATACTCCACATACCTCATCGGTGATGGAAGAAATGATCAGAAGAAATTTTGATCCCGGATATATTGCTTTCTTCCCTGGTGGAAAAAATATAAATCAAGCTCTTCTAGATGAAAAATTCGATTATATCTTTTTTACAGGGAGTCAGAAGGTGGGCCGGATCGTTATGGAAACCGCCTCACGAAACCTCACACCAGTCTCACTCGAACTGGGAGGTAAAAATCCCTGTATCGTAGACAATACCGCTTCCATTAATTTTGCAGCTAAAAGAATTACTTGGGGAAAGTTTTTCAATGCCGGACAATCCTGTGTCGCTCCCGATTATTTATTGGTCCATAAAGAGATCAAAGAGAAATTACTCCAGGGAATAACCGGGAATATTTACCGTTTTTATGGTCAAGATCCCCAATCAAGCCCGGATTATCCGAGAATCGGTAATGTTGCCACAGCAGAAAGGCTGGCACATCTGATCCAAAACGGAAAAGTAGTCACCGGTGGGAAAACAGACATATCTGAAAGATATGTGGCGCCGACTATACTGGATGAAGTCAGACCTGACGAAGCAATTATGGAGGAGGAAATATTTGGCCCGGTATTGCCGGTTATAACCTATTCGGACATGGAAGAGGCTATACAGCTTATCAACACGAAGCCTCAACCCCTTGCCTGCTATATATTCACCAACAAACCTGGAATACAGAAAAATCTTTTGCGGCGAATTTCTTTCGGAACAGCTTCCGTTAATGATACGGTCGTACAATTCATAAATCCTAACCTTCCATTCGGGGGAGTGGGTGAAAGTGGCATAGGACGGTATCATGGCAGGAAAAGTTTTGATACGTTTACCAATTTCAAATCGGTGATGAAAAAAACAAATCTGTTCGATATTTCATTACGGTATCCACCCTATTCGGG
>CP070687.1:1619870-1627234 GCA_020353115.1 Bacteroidales bacterium | reverse complement strand
TAAACATGGTATTTCAGTTTTATTTTCGGCTAATCTTTTTTCTTTGCAATATGTTACTATTTCGGATTCAGTACTATTAACTTTATAAAGGATTGATTTCCTTCCGAACAATAAACCCGGTGTATGGCTTTCTGAAAATCCTCCTCGTTCGCTTTGTAAATATTCACAAAATTCTGCGGGTTTCTGTCGATAACCGGGAACCATGAGCTTTGGATCTGGACCATGATCCGGTGTCCTTTTTTGAATGTATGAAATTTGTCGAGCATGTCAAATTCTATTATCGTGACCATATTTGGAATCATCGGCTCAGGGTTTTCATAGCTATTCCTGTATTTGCTTCTGAAAACCTCTCCGGCAAGTAACATCTGGTAATTCCCGAGGGGCTCTTTTTCTTCACTCGGATAAACATCAATCAGCTTTACAACCCAGTCAGCGTCCGATCCCGAAGTAGAAACGGACAGATGTGCAATTAACGGTCCGGCAACTGTGATATCTTCTTCAAGTATATCCGACTGGTAAACAAGGACATCCGGCCTTTCAGAGGCAAAACGCTGATCTGCGACCATCCATTCATGCCCTTGCTGTGTCTGAACTGATGTGGACCAGGGAACCGGTTGGCCGGGATCACTGATAAACTCATTATAGCTGCTTTTCCCTTCATGCGGATGCGGCGAGAAAGTCAGTGTGCCGTTTTGATTCAGGAAGAGCCTCTTTCCCATGGCATCCCCGGGAGGCCATTCATCATAACTTCTCCATTCATTCTCACCTGTCTGAAATACCAGCGCTTCCGGTATGTTCAAATTACAGGTATCTTTCAAATAATGCATGAAAAAAGGGAATTCAATTTCTTTCATGAAATAATACCCTGTCCGGGATCCAAAGTGGATATCCCCGATGCTTTCACCCTCTCCATGCCACCCGCCATGCCTCCATGGACCTATCACGATGCTATTACGGATACCGGGATTATTACGTTCAATGGTTTTATAGATCTCCAGCGGTCCCCTGTAATCTTCCGCATCAAACCATCCCGCAATATTTAGTACAGGAACGGTAATATTCCCGAGATGGGGAAGAATATTCCGTTGTTTCCAGTATTCATCGTAATTGCCATGTTCCATATATTCGTTCCACGTAGGATTTTCCCCATGAAAGTAATTTTTATTGACATTGGATAAGGAGCCCAGTTTCAGAAAGAATGTATACCCGTCCCTTGTGGTATAGGGAGGATAGGATGGTTGTTGTTTTGTAGGGCCTTCAGGCCGGGGCCATCCGTCGCGTCCGATCCATGAGTAGGCGTACATCAGCCTGAACGCTCCGTAATGATGACAGTCATCACCCAGCCACCAGTCAGCCGGTGAGGCACCCTGGGATACTGCCTTTACCGCCGGATGCGGTTCTATTGCTGCCATCATTGCAGCCCACCCCGAATAGGAACCACCCCAAATGCCAACACGGCCGTTGTGGTGTTTCAATTCTTTCAACAGCCATTCAACCGTATCGTATGCATCCGTGCTTTCATCAATGTCAGGGACATTTTTTTTACCAACCCGATACGGACGCAGAACCTCAAATTCCCCCTCCGACATAAACCTTCCACGCATATCCTGGTGAACGAAAATAAACCCCTCCTGAACAAATAAATCGTTCGAATGAAGCATTCTTTTGTATCCCGATCCATAATTACCTGTTCCATACCATTCCCGAAGAAACAATATGGGATACGTCCGGGTTGTATCTTTTGGGACATATACCTGGGTATATAATCTGATCCCGTCTCTCATCGGGATCAGATACTCATGTTTACGGTAATTCCTTAAAACCAGTAATCTCCGGGCAGCATTTTCATTATCCGGATTCAGTTCAAGCGATTTTTCGAAGTTATTGACAGCCAGCTCAAGATCGCCTTTATTACAGCGCAGGAGTAACGCTTCAGCATAACTGTCCCAGGGGTCATAATGATCCGGGTAAGCACGTATGTTTAACCGGAAAACCTTGATGGCTTCATCCAGCCTATCCTCAAGCTGAAGTTCCCACCCGAGATTATTCATATTCTTCCTCGTAAAGATCACTGAGTCAGGAAAATTTTTCCTGATTTGGCCGTATATACTGACAGCCTGATCAATGTGACCTTCACGGATCATCCGAATAAAATCCTCTTCAGAACGAACCGTCGGTTGAGCAACACCTGATGAATACACAATCCCATGTAAAACCAATAGGATTATTAATCCTTTTAACACTAATCTCATATATCCTAACATCCTGCCTCTGTAATTTTCATTGGTTGCTATCTTCATATTAATCAAGAAACACGCCAATGGATATAGAATATTGATAATCAAATTAATGCGTAGTACCATGTTTAATTGCAATTTTAAAAAATGTTCATATTCTGAACAGTCATTGTTAACAATATGAACAAAATTGATTACATTTACAGATTACAAGCCGGTTTTTTTTGACATGAAAAGAGGCAGCATACTGATTGTAGATGATAAGGTCCAGATCCTGAATTCACTCTCCATTTTACTCCGGGATGAATTCCAGACGATTGATACCATACCCAGCCCCAAAAGGATTCCTGAATTCTTCCGCAGCAAAGTCTATGATATCGTGTTGCTTGATATGAACTTCGCCCCGGGTGATTCTTCCGGAAATGAAGGCATATTCTGGTTAAGGGAGATACTGAAGCTGGATTCCCGGGCAGTTGTAATAATGATAACCGCATACGGGGATATAGAGTTGGCGGTAAAAGCTATAAAACTGGGAGCGACGGATTTCATAACCAAACCCTGGGATACTGAAGAGTTGCTGATTACGCTTCGGAACGCCTATCATCTCCGCAGGTCGAAGGTTGAACTGGATCATTTAAAGGAGAAGCAGAATCAATTATCGCGGGACATTGATACCAATTTCAGAATGATCACCGGCTCCTCCGCCAGAATGAGTGAAATTATCAATACTGTCGGAAAGGTTGCCCGGACAGAAGCCAACATACTGATACTGGGTGAGAACGGGACGGGGAAAGAGTTGATAGCCAGAGAAATTCACCGGAATTCAAAGCGTCACCATAATGTTTTCATTGCTGTCGATGTTGCTTCCCTCAGTGAATCGTTATTTGAAAGTGAGATGTTCGGACATATTAAAGGAGCTTTTACAGATGCAAAGGAAGACCGGGCCGGGCGTATTGAGGTGGCACACGGAGGAACTTTATTCCTTGATGAAATCGGGAACCTTTCTCTTCCGCTCCAGGCCAAGCTGCTTCAGGTCATTCAGAGCCGTCAGGTAACGCGTGTTGGCTCTTCAAGACCTGTACCGGTGGATATCCGGCTGATCACAGCTACCAACAAACCGATCATGGAAATGGTAAAGGAAAACACTTTCAGGGAGGATCTGTACTATCGCTTAAATACAATCAGGATTGAACTCCCTTCGCTGAGGGAACGAAGTGAAGACATTCCATACCTGGCAGAAGCGTTTTTAAAAGAGTACGGACGGAAATACGACAAACCGTTTTTAAAGCTTACGGCCAGGGCATTGGACAAACTTTGTACCTATCCATGGCCGGGGAATGTCCGGGAACTTAAGCATACCATCGAAAAGGCTGTAATTCTGAGTGAGGGACATCTGTTGAATCCGGAAGATCTCTATCTTCATCCTGAAGCCATGGTTAAATCCTCTGATACCGGCTCTTCAAAACTGGAGGATGTGGAGCGGGATACCATCGAGAGGGTTATCGGTGAATGCAGGGGCAATTATTCAAGAGCAGCAAAAATCCTTGATATCTCCAGAACTACACTCTATGCAAAAATCAAAAAATATGGCATACAATAGATTTTATCTGAACATATTCATCCATGTGGTATTAATCACAATATTATGCATGGGTCTTGTCTATTTTGTCTTTGAGAAGCAGCAATATACAACTTCCATCCTTTGCCTGGCATTCGTGGTGCTGATAACGGGAAGACTCATATATTACCTGAACCGTACAAACAGGCTGCTGAGCATGTATTTTATCCACCTCAATGAGAATGACCCGACGCTTGGCTGGTCCTCTGATTATGTTGAAAAAAATTTCAGGGGCCTCCGGATTTCCCTTCACGGAATAATGGAACAATTAAAACAGGCACGTATCGAGAAAGAGGTACATGCAAGGTACCTGCAGACGATCGTCGATAATATCAATGCCGGGATTATCACTGCAGACGGTTCGGGGAAAATTGACATTATGAACAAGGCAGCTGTCCGGTTTCTGAATGCAGGATTTATCCGGAATCTAACGGAGATTGACAAGATCCATCCTGGGCTTTACAGTAAACTGAAGAAACTTATGCCTGGCAAAACACTACTGGAAAAATTTATGGTGGACGAACAGCTCTTTTTGTTGTCCATCAAGGCGGCAAAAATAAAGAACCTGGGTAAGGAAAATACCGTTTATACATTCCATGACATAAAGAATGAGATGGATGAGCAGGAGATAAACGCCTGGAAGAAACTGATACGTGTTATCACACACGAAATTATGAATTCCATTACCCCGATCACCACACTGACGCTGGCCATACGAAAGAGATTAATGAATGGGAATTTGAAGAAACAGGCCGGTGAGGTAAATGATGACGATATTGATGTAGCTCTTTCCAGCACGGAAATAATTGAAGAACGCAGTAAAGGTCTGGTCCATTTTATTGAAAAGTACAGGAAGATAACCAAATTTCCACCTCTTCGCCTGATTGATGAAAACATTTCAGACATGTTTGAAAGGATCACGCGATTGTTCAGGGAACAACTTGAACAGAAAGGAATCAAACTTTCAACAACGATCCATCAGAAGAAAAAGCTAAAGGCTGATCCGCAAATGATTGATCAGGTTATGATCAACCTGATAAAAAACTCGCTGGAGGCGTTGAAAGGGGAAGACGATCCATGTATTGAACTGAAGAGTTATCCGGATAAGGATCAGCGTGTGGTTATATCGGTCAGGGATAACGGTACCGGGATCCCGGAAGAGAACATGGATGATATTTTCGTTCCCTTCTTTACAACCAAGGAGGATGGATCGGGAATCGGATTAAATGTTTGCAGGCAGATTATGAGGCTGCATAAAGGTGAGATCTATATCAATTCCCGGTATGGTAAGGGAACCGTTGCCCATCTGGTTTTTTAATTGCAGATACCGATCCCCTTCAGAAATATATTTAATTAAATTAGCAGATGATATGCAAGCTCCGGTTTATACCTGACAAAGCCCCGGTAATCCTGAATATCTGGTATTGAAAACCGGCTAACTACGAAGGGATTCGGATGGCACATTTTAATTCTATATTCTATCATGAAAAAATTAATCGTTTTGGTAATTACCTCTATCATGGTCATTATGGGTTGTTCCAGGGAAACTGCAATTACAATTGTTGATCTGCCGGATACGACAGAATCGAACCGTTTTTATACAGGTAACAGGGAACCATTGTTAACCACACCGTTTATCAAGCTCCCGATCGGATCCGTAAAACCTGGAGGGTGGATCCTGAAGCAGCTTGAGTTACAGGCTGACGGTTATTTCGGGCATCTGGGCGAGATCAGCCCGTTTCTGGTCAAGGAGAATAATGCATGGCTGGATTTCTCCGGCGAGGGGGATCATGGCTGGGAAGAACCGGTATACTGGTTAAAAGGCTTTAGCAATATGGCGTATTTGCTCGGAAGGGAAGATATGCTGAAGGAGACGAAAATCTGGATCGAAGCGGCCCTGAGCAGTCAGAAACCGGATGGGTGGTTCGGCCCGGACCAGGATCGTACCGGGGCTGCAACCCAACTGACCGGCAGGGACGATCTGTGGCCAAATATGATCATGCTTTTCTGCTTCCAGGATTACCATGAATACAGTGGTGATGAACGTGTTATCGAATTAATGACCAACTATTTCAGATACCTGAACACCATTCCTGATGAGAAATTCCTGATGGGATACTGGCCGAAAAACAGGGGAGGTGATCTCCTTTACAGCGTGTACTGGTTATATAACAGGACAGGCGATAAATGGCTGCTTGACCTGGCTGATAAAGTACACAGGAATTCGGTTAACTGGACTGACAGTATTCCAAACTGGCACAATGTAAACATGTCCCAGTCGTTTGGTGAACCTACAACCTATTACATGCAATCCAGGGATACCAGGCACCTGGAAGCATCCGAACGGAATTACAGGGAGATCCGAAAATTATTCGGGCAGGTACCGGGAGGGATGTTCGGTGCCGATGAGAATTGCAGGGAAGGATATACCGATCCCCGCCAGGCAATCGAAACGTGCGGAATGGTCGAGATGATGCTATCGACAGAAATTCTCCTGAGGATTACCGGAAATCCCGTTTGGGCTGACCGTTGTGAGGATGTGGCTTTCAATTCCTATCCTGCAGCTCTTACTGCAGATATGAAGGCTCTCAGATATCTTACCTCTCCCAATTTGGTCCGGTCGGATGCTGAACCAAAAAGCCCGGGAGTACAAAACGGTGGCCCGATGTTACATATGAATCCATACCTGCACCGTTGCTGCCAGCATAACCAGGGTCATGGATGGCCGTATTATGCTCAAAACCTCTGGCTGGCAACTTCGGATAACGGCCTGGCAGCGGTTCTTTTTTCCGAATGTGAAGTAACGGCACAGGCAGGGGATGGTACGATAGTTACCATTAAAGAGAATACCCGCTATCCCTTTGAAGAGGAAATTGAATTCATAGTATCCCCCGATAATCCTGTTACATTCCCGCTTTACCTGAGAATCCCCGGCTGGTGTAAAAATCCGCAGGTCAGCATGAACGGGCAGGTTAAATCATTTCCCGGGGAGAAAGCCAATTACATAAGGATAGAAAGGAACTGGGATTCAGAGGTTACGGTTAAACTAATACTGCCTATGGAGATCAGTATAAGAACATGGAGAGAGAATAAAAACAGCGTTTCCATCGATCGCGGTCCTCTTACCTATTCACTGAAAATTGGGGAGGAATATATCCGGGAGGGTGGATCCGATGAATGGCCTGCCTGGGAGATTTACCCCAACACCCCCTGGAATTACGGATTGATACTGGATGACTCAAATCCTGCCGGTTCATTTGAAGTGGTTATGAAGGATTGGGCTGCTGATAATATGCCGTTTACCCACAATAATATACCGATAGAGGTGAAAGCAAAAGGAAAGAGAATTCCCCGGTGGAAAACAGATTCACTCGGCCTGGTAGGCTTGCTACAGCCCAGCCCGGTGAGATCGGATCAGCCGGTGGAAAACATCACACTAATCCCGATGGGAGCAGCACGGTTGCGTATTTCGGCCTTCCCGGTAATCGGGGAGGGTGCCGGTACGCATG
>CP070687.1:1618400-1619770 GCA_020353115.1 Bacteroidales bacterium | reverse complement strand
ACTTTACCGATGAATCCGAACGGTTTGGTTTATCGGATACGGAAGGCTGGTGGAATGTGATTATTGCAAAAGACCTGAATGGTGACGGATATGAGGATTTTGTTTTGGGCAATCATGGATTGAATTCACTATTCAAGGCGTCAGCAGAACGACCCGTGACTATGTATGTGAATGATTTTGATATGAACGGGAGCGTTGAACAGATCATCTGTGCTTTTAATGGAGATACATCCTATCCGGTTGTAATGAAGGATGAACTAATCACCCAAATACCTTTGCTGGAAAGAAAATACCAGAGGTTTGAGGACTATAAGGAACAGACCATTGAGGATATTTTTTCACCGGAAGTGCTGCAGCGGGCAGTAAAATTGCAAGCCCGGCTTCTGCAGAATTGTACGATGATCAATACCGGTTCGGGATCTTTTACGCTTGGTTATCTTCCTGTGGAAGCCCAGTTCTCTCCTGTTTATGCCATAGCTGCCGACGATTTCGATGACGATGGCATTTGTGATATTGTCATCGGAGGGAACCAGTACAAAGCCAAACCCCAGACAGGAATTTATGATGCAAGCTACGGCCTGTTTCTCAAGGGAAGAGCCGACGGAACCTGGAAAGCGGTTTCATCCGAAAAATCGGGTATTTTTACCCGGGGGCAGATACGTGATTTGAAGTTTTTGGATATAAATGGCAAACGTATAATGACGGTCGTAAGAAATAATGATAAGTTGCAGTTTTATGAATATTGATATGTACCTGTGAAAATGAGAAAAGCCTGGATTATACCGCTCCTGGTTGCCGGATTGATGATCTTCGGATGCACTCCAAAATCGAAATATGAACGAAGACTTAAGCGTGAACTGGCAAGTGGAGTGAGAAATGATTCTATTTTTATGGGGATATACCTCGGAATGCCGGAAAAGGATTTTTATACCCATTGCTGGTTGTTAAACCGGAAAGGACTGATCAGACAAGGCCCGAATAATCTGACGGTACAATATGAGCTAAAGAATGAATTGAAGTTTCCGGGTACTATGCATTTCTACCCGGAATTTGAACAGGGTAAAATTGTTGAAATGCCGGTGCGGTTTATTTACAATGGATGGGCACCATGGAACGATGAGCTTTCTTCCGATAATCTTCAGGAGGATCTTTTAAAATGGTTTGAAAAAGACTATGGTAATGGTTTTATAACCGTAGAACATCCTGATCGGGGATTCGCCTATGTAAAGATCGACGGGAACCGGCGTATTACTATTTTCAAGCAGGATGACATGTATGTATGGGCTGTTTTTACGGACATGATTGCATCAGGGGAATATCATGATTCGACCTCCGTGAAAAAGAAAATATTTGATGAGATCACGAAAGAC
>CP070687.1:1608204-1618300 GCA_020353115.1 Bacteroidales bacterium | reverse complement strand
TTATTCTGTTCCGTGATAAAATCAATACCTCAACCGCAGAAGAAGCCATGATGTCAATCGCAGAAAGATATAATCCTCAGGATTCGAGACATTTCCGGTTGCAGGCTCTTCGTGATATCCATCTCCGGTCATCCGGTTTGTTTACCATATGGATCAGGGTTGGGGATATAAAGAACCTGTACCTGTTTTCTGTCATCGGTTTCCTGCTGCTTCTGGTGGCAACCAACAATTATATCCTGCTGGCTACTGCTGGCTCTCTTAAAAGAGTACGTGAAACAGGTATCCGGAAAGTAACCGGTGCAATGTCAAAGGATTTGTGGAACCAGCTTTTCGTCGAAAGTACATTATTCGCATTCATAACTTTTCCGTTTGCCCTCGTTCTTGTAGAGATAACACTGCCAAGGGTTAACCAGATATTCGGAACAAACATTGACTTATATACCAGCAACATACACATGGTTCTGATCTTTCTTGTTATCACACTGATTGTGGGAATTATTTCAGGCTGGTATACGGCCGTCTTTATGTCAAGGTTATCGCCCGGCGATATTCTGAAAGATCCGATTACATCCGGCCATAAAAAGAACATAATGAGAAGAGGGCTGATCACTGTTCAATTGATCACCTTTACCGGTCTAATGGTTAGTGCCGGTTTCGTAGAAAGGCAGATTCATTTTATGCTGAAAAAAGACCTGGGTTATAACAGTGAGAATCTGTTAAAAATTAGGATAAAGGATAACCGCTTCAAAACAAATTATAACGCTTTCAGGCAGGAGCTTTCACAAATGCCGGGCGTAATTGCAGTTGCCGGAACAATGTGGGCCCCGCCATCCAACAGTGTTTTCAGCTACCAGATCGATCATCCGAGAAAACCGGATGAAAAAATCGTGCTGGATATTGTTTATGTTGACTATAACTTCATGGAAACAATGCAGTTCAGGCTGACCGAAGGAAGATTCTTCTCGGATGAGAGGGGTACCGAGGAAAAGGCCATCATACTGAATGAAACGGCAAGCCGCCTGATCGGACCAGAGAACATTCTTGGATTAAGTACATACCTGGGTGAAATTATAGGAATCGTTGAGGACTTTCATATCCATTCCCTGCATTCACCACTTAAACCACAGGCATTTATCCTTTCACCTGATCGAGTCAGGGAGATGATTGTAAGGGTTGACAACGAAGAAAATATCCTCGCTGTAACACAAAAAATAAAGGAAAGTTACCTGCATTTCTCCCCGGATGCAAAAATATCCGTTTACTCTTTTGATAGCGAGTTAAAGGATATGTATTATGAGGAGATCATGCTTCGGAAAATCCTCTTCTTCTTTACGCTGGTTGTTATTATTATTGCTGCGCTGGGATTGTTCGGGCTCTCTATGTTTCTTGCAGAATTAAGGACACGGGAGATCAGTATAAGAAAAGTACACGGTGCGGGGATGCGGCACATCATGTATACGGTTATCCGGGAATTTCTCTGGCTGTTAATTGTTTCCTGCCTCCTGGCCTGGCCCGCATCATGGTTGCTGATATCCCGCTGGTTCAGAAACTTCCCGTATCGTGTAGGATTTACCTGGTGGATCTTCGTTCTTGCAGGCCTTGCTTCACTGGTCCTGGTATTCATAGCCCTGTTGTACCAGTCATTGCAGGCAATCCGGAGTCAGCCGGCACAATCGCTGAAATACGAATAACCCATGTGATTTCGAGTTTTCAACCCTGCCCTGACCAGCAAAGTTGCGTCAGGAATCCGGATTAAGTCCCCAGTTCCCCGAATTACTACAGAATGGTAATTATATGAATAATGGATGACTATCGTATGATTCCCGTATGATCAAATCACTACCGGATAACGATTGCATAACAACGGTTTCGGGCTCACAACCGGCAACAAAAGATTATTACGCCCCTGTATTTTTCACCTTTCTTCCTTCCCTGATCAGAATAAGAGGAACGATAACCAGAACCAGTGATGATATTATGATCATGGCAATGCCTATTCCATATTTATCGGCAAAAAAACCGAGGAGAGGGGCAAGTAAGGCTGCATAAAGGCTCTTTATCTGCGACTCTGTGGATAGAACGGTTGCCAGGATATCCTTATTTAACAGTTCCGTAATATACCCGATACCAATTGGCTTTCTAATATTCTCCGTAATGTAAATACCGATAAATAAAACGATAGACAGAATAACAACTATAGTAGCCGAACCGGTAGAACATAGTCCGGCAACAGCTCCGATTACTAATCCTGTCACAAGACTGATATTCAACGGCGTCCTTAGGTTCCTGAAGAAATCGGCTAGCTTTCCTGAATTCCTTGATGCAAATGAAGTAAGAAAGTACAACAGAAAATAAATGAGGCCAACGAGAATGGCAGTGGCTTTTTCTCCCTGCATACCCAGGTGAAGAGCCAGTCCTGTAGCTATTGCTTGCAGAACGGGCTGCAGGTAATCTTTTGTTGCCTGATAGTATCCGCTGTAGATGGAAACGTTACTTATGGATTTTATGAGGACTGAATTTTTAAATGAATTTATAACCTCTCCCAGTATCTTTTTAAAATTTCGTTTGATTCCGGTTCTGTCCAGTCCGACTGCTGGTCCATCCAGCTCTTTCGGGTATGAGATCATTAACAGCAGGTCAAGGAAATAAGGGATTCCCGTAAAGAGGAATATCAGGCCGTAATTTCCTGTATAGAATACAATAGCAGCAGCCAGAAGGGATGAAACTGCGGATCCAAGCTGGGAGGCTGACCGTGTATGGCCGTAATAATGCACTTTCTGTTCTTCCCATCCCCTGATCTTCAGGTATTCAAAGATCATTGCCTTATGGGTTCCGGTCCGGAATGCATCCCCGAAAGAATAGAACAACATGGCAATGATAAAGATGACAAAACCGGATGTAAAATAGAAGATAAGGAATGATCCGATATAGAACACAAAGGATAGGATCATGGTTTTTCGCCTTCCGAATGAATCGGCAAGTATGCCTGTCGGGATTTCCAGCAGATTCCTTGTGATTTCACGTACCGTAATCAATGTTCCTATCTGAAGGAATGTCAATCCCTTCTCGAGGAAAAAAAGATAGAGAAACGGTTCGAAAAAACGCAGGTTCTTGAGGAATCCGTAAAGACAGAACTTATAGTACTGAAGGTCTTTCCTGAACGCAGCTGCCATGACTGGGTTGCTCTCCTTTCCTTGCGAAGATACTATACCCTGAAGATAATTTTACAACGATTTGCTGTTTTTATCCGGCCAAAGGACGATACAGAATGCAGGGATATTGCCGGAGAATCCATATCATTACAGCCATAGCTGGTCTCTCCTGAGCCGGCTCATTGTGTTGAATTTACGGATTAATTTACTCACGGAGTGACTCCAAATCGACACATGAGTTTTATAAAAGTTTAAGAATCATCCTTGTCGTATCCGGATCTTAATAAGGTTGTATAGATCTGGTGGCACACCCATGCATCCGTTGCCGCATAGAGAATTTGTGCATCGGATAGATATTCATTTTCCCAGTTTGACAGTTGCTGGGATTTCGACACTTTGATATTCAACACGATGGCTGCGATATTTCTGAGGCCGTTGCTTTCGATTCCGAACCGGTTTACATATTTCTGAAGATCAATGAATCCGGCGGGTTTGAAATCAGCATACTGTTGAAGGCCTTTTATATCGTCACGAATGGCAACGCCCACCTTTACAATGTCGGGGGATTCCAGGATCTTTGCCAGCGGTTCCGGCAGACCGACCTGGTTGCATCGTATAAGAAATGTCTTGCGTGCCGTAGCTAACTGAAGCAGGGCTACCTTATTCTTTCTCCCTTTTTTGAATGAGGGCCTGGTTTCCGTATCGAACCCGAGTATTCTGTAATTCGTCAACTCCCTGATTAAACCGGGATCCAGGCAATCCCTGTCTATTACTACCACCTCACCTTCGAATCTGCCCTGAGGTAATCGTCTGACCTCTTCTCTTGTGATTGAACTCCTAAACATGAAAACCGCGGATCTTCTACCCGGCGAATTTACGAAGATTTATCGGATCAGGGTATGAGGATCCGGTCGGATTGTTATGAAGGAAGAGTGTTAATAGTGCTCTATGGCGGTAAAAATCAGCCGGTGCCGGTATCATCTGAAACCGAGGGTATCCCTTACCGGCCGTTTTCATCCGCAATATCTCCGCCATATAATACCCTGTTTAAAGCACCGAGAGCATTCACCAGACCTTGTCCCCAGTATTGTTCAAAGTTTAGCCTGCATTCCCATAATGCATCGTTCATGATATCGGTATTACCAATCCTGTACAACAGAAGAAAATCCATCAGATTCTGGTATATATCTGCAAGATTCTCAGAAAGACTGGCCTGGAAAGGTTCGCCATCTTCCTGCATTCTCGGATCGAATACTTCAGTGTACTGGTCGTATTGCCCGAGTTTTCTCAGGACTTTCGTATGGACAAGATCCCATTCAGCTTCCGTAACAAATTTTTCATTCCCTTCATCCAGAACCGGATTATTAGCGGGAAGAAGAGCAGCTTTGAGATAAAGCAGGGATAAAATTTTCCGGGATTTATCAATAAAGGCCGTTCGTTTTATCCGGTCGATATTATCAAGGAAAGTGCAGTATTCCTTCGCTACGGTAACAAATTCTATTACATTCTTCGAGAATACGATATGATTCCCATTATCACTCATTTCCAACTGATTGTATTATCCTGCCGGTAGTATATTTTCTGATTATCCAGCAACCACTGTATTACTTTCAGTGACTTTTCCTCGTTAAATTCAAGCTGATCAACCAGCATTTCAAGAGACAGGGGGGTTTTTATGATAAGTTCCTTTATTTTCTCCGATACCAGGTCAAACTCAGATTTATCCAGCTCCTTTTCATTGTCGCTTGTGCAAACATCGCAATGTTCACACCTTGGAATAACCTTCTCGCCAAAATATGATAGCAGGTGCTGACTTCTGCATCTCACATTCCGGGAGGCATAATTGACTATTCCTTCAAGTTTATTCACATAGATTTTCCTTCTTTTCCGGTAATTCTCACTTGAGATTAAGAGGGATTTGGTATCCAGTCTCTCCTCCGTATAAATTATCAGAGGGGTTTTTCGTTGTGGAATATACCGGATAATTTTCAGTGTGTCCAGTTTCTTCAGGTACTGGAATACAATATCGGGACCAATTTCTGCTTTGCGTGCCAGTGTTGCTTCATCAATATTGACAAATTCGGTAAACAAACCGGTATATGAACGGAGAAGAAGTTTAATGAATCCATCGAACTGGATATTTGCTACCTGGAATTTATACAAATCTTCACGTTCAACGATAAAATGGACCCTGGAGGGATTATTCAATTCTTCGGTCAGCTCAATATAGCCTTCCCGTTGCAGGAATTTCAGTGCATTAAATGCTGCGACAAGGTTAAACTTATATTTGCTGCAAAAATCGGCGATATTGAAGTCATAAACATTTTGTTTCCCTCCTCCCACCGGTATCTGGTAATAATTACCGAGGGCCTCATATACTCTTTTAATGAGGTCTTTTTCCGGGAAATTCAGTGCGATCCGTTGTTCGAGGTTTCTTTTATCTCCATCGTTATACAGAAGCACTGCATATGCAGTCTTATTATCCCTGCCGGCTCTTCCGGCTTCCTGGAAATACGCCTCCAGTGAATCCGGCAGGTCATAATGAATTACAAAACGTACATCCGGTTTATCGATTCCCATACCAAACGCATTGGTCGCAACGATTATTCTGGTTTTACCTTTATTCCAGTTTTCATGTTTCAGGGTTCGAATCGTATTACTGAGACCTGCGTGATAATGATCGGATGGAATATCCATTGATTTGAGAAGGTCCGAAATCTCTTTTGATTTAATTCTGCTCCGTACATAAATAATCCCGCTGCCTTTCACCTTGTTAATCGTTTTAACCAGGTATTTTGCTTTATCTTCCACATTACGAACAATATATACGAGGTTTTTCCTTTCGAAACTGGTTCTCAGGACATTTTTCCTTTTAAATCCCAGTTTATTCTGAATATCGTTAACCACATCCGTTGTAGCGGTAGCAGTCAGTGCCAGGAAAGGCACTCCCGGGAGCAATTCTCTCAATTGTATGATCTTCAGGTAGGAAGGCCTGAAATCATAGCCCCATTGTGAAATACAATGGGATTCATCAACCGTTACCAGGTTAACGTTCATATCCCGGACCCTCATACGGAAAAGATCCGAATTCAGTCGCTCGGGAGAAAGGTAGAGAAATTTATAGTCACCATAAATGCAATTATCAAGAGCAACATCAATCTCATCCCTGGTCATCCCCGAATAGATCGCAATAGCTTTTATTTTCAGTTTTTTCAGTTTTTCTACCTGGTCCTTCATCAAAGCTATCAGCGGGGTGATAACCAGACAGATGCCTTCTTTTGCCAGTCCAGGAACCTGAAAGGTAATGGATTTCCCGCCGCCTGTTGGCATCAGGCCCAGCGTATCGTTTCCATTGGCAATGGATTTGATAATATCCTCCTGCAAGGGTCTAAAGTGGGTATAACTCCAGTATTTTTCCAGTATCTGCTGATAGATATTCAATTTTGTGAAAGGATTGAGTGATGTTCCAGGTTTCACCTATTATCAACCATGCTCAAACAGTTCCCCTTTCGCTTCCGAAACTCTTTACAGGGGTTTATGTTTAGATTACCTGGTAAGGGGCTGGAATGGGGAAAAAAAAGGAGAAACCAGTTTCCCATCCACTATTTTTTTGTAATTTGCGCCATCTAAAATTAACTAAAAAAACCCAAATGTCGTTTATTAGCGAGAAAATAATCGGAGAAGGGCTAACATTTGATGACGTACTTATAACCCCCTCATATTCAGATGTTTTACCAAAGGATGTGGATCTGACTACAAATTTCACCAGAAATATCAGATTAAACACGCCGATAGTCTCAGCAGCTATGGATACCGTAACGGAAGCATCTCTTGCCATTGCCATAGCCAGAGAAGGCGGAATCGGGGTTATCCATAAGAATATGAGTATCGATGAGCAGGCCGGGCAGGTTAAGCGGGTCAAGCGTGCAGAAAGTGTTATGATCCATGATCCGATTACAATCGGGAAAGACGGAACGGTATCGGATGCATTAAAGCTTATGCAGGAATTCAAGATCGGTGGAATACCTGTACTGGATAATGACCGGACATTGATAGGGATAGTTACAAACAGGGATCTCAGGTTTGAACGAAATCTGAGCAGGCCGATCTACGAGATTATGACACATAAAAATCTCATCACGACAACTCAGAAAACGGACTTGGCCCAGGCAGCCGAAATCCTTCAGGAACATAAGATCGAAAAGCTGCCTATCGTCGATGACAACCGGAAACTAATTGGTCTTATAACCTATAAGGATATAACCAAGGCGAAAGACAGACCCAACTCGTGCAAGGATAATAAAGGAAGATTACGGGTTGCCGGAGCGGTGGGTGTCACATCAGACTCGATCCACAGGACTGAGGCTTTGATAAAGGCAGATGTGGATGCGATCGTAATCGATACGGCACACGGACATACAAACGGGGTTATCGATACGTTAAAAAAGGTCAAGAAGAAGTTTTCCGATATCGATGTTGTGGTAGGTAATATCGGAACGGCGGAAGCTGCCAGAGATCTTATCAGTGCAGGAGCTGACGCGTTGAAAGTTGGTGTAGGGCCGGGATCAATATGTACCACACGGGTTATAGCAGGTGTGGGGATCCCCCAGTTATCCGCGATCTTCGAAGTAAAAAATGCAGCCATGGATTCGGGTATACCAGTCATTGCAGATGGAGGGATACGCTATTCCGGCGATATTGTGAAAGCTCTGGCTGCCGGTGCACACTCAATTATGGCCGGTTCACTGTTCGCCGGAGTGGAAGAATCACCAGGTGAAACGATTATCTATAACGGCAGAAAATTCAAATCATACCGGGGAATGGGGTCAATTGAGGCGATGCAGCACGGATCGAAAGACCGGTACTTCCAGGATATTGAGAATGACCTGAACAAACTCGTACCCGAAGGTATAGCTGCAAGGGTCCCCTACAAAGGTACCCTTGCTGAAGTCATATTCCAGATGATCGGTGGTTTGAGAGCAGGAATGGGTTATTGTGGCGCGAAAAACATCAAACAATTGCAGGAAGCCAAATTTGTACGGATCACCAACTCCGGGATTCAGGAGAGTCATCCGCACGACGTTACCATTACTCGAGAGGCCCCGAATTACAGCAGATAATATCCATACAGAATTCCCGTTAATTTAAAATGTGATCCCTGAATACATCCCATTCAATATTGATGAAGTGTTTATACCATATTATACCTACTGAAATGAAAAACATTAGCCTTATGAAACAACTTGCTTTCCTACTAGTGTTTTTAAACTGGATAATCATTGACCTACCTGCACAGGATGATGACGACAGAATTCTTATGACGATAAGTGATCGTGAAATAACAGCTGGGGAATTTGAAAGGATCTATAAAAAGAACAATGCCGGAGGAAAAGTGCTTGATGTAAAATCAGTGGAAGAGTATCTGGAACTTTTCATCAATTTCAAGTTAAAGGTTATCGAAGCCGAAAATCTGGGGCTTGATACCATACCCTCCTTCAAAAAGGAATTGCTCGGTTACAGGGGACAACTGGCAAAGCCTTATCTGACTGACAATGAAACAACTGAACGCCTGATTCGTGAAGCTTACGAAAGAACGGAAACGGAAGTAAGCGCCAGTCACATCCTTATAAAATTGCCTGCAAATCCATCCCCGGAAGATACCCTCAAAGCATATAACAGAGCTCTGAAGATCATTGACCGGTTGAATATGGGAGAATCCTTTGAAGCCATCGCCAAGGGAGCCTCCGACGATCCGTCGGCCAAAACAAATAGTGGAAATCTCGGTTACTTCACGGCATTCCGGATGATCTATCCTTTTGAAAGTGCTGCCTATAATACTCCTGTGGGAGAAATTTCAGATCCGTTGAGAACACAGTTCGGATATCATATCATCAAGGTTAATGATAAACGATCCTCCAGGGGAGAAGTAAAAGTGGCTCATATCATGATTGCTACCCCAAGGGGATCCGGTGATGAGTTCATCAAAAATGCAAAAGATACGATTGAAAAAATTCATCGCAACTTGCTTCAGGGAGCAGAATTCAGTACCATTGCAGCCAGCTATTCCGATGACCGGGGAACGGCACGAAACGGAGGTGAGCTGCCATGGTTTGGCACCGGCAGAATGGTGCCTGAATTTGAACAGGCTGCCTTCAGCCTTAATGAACCCGGTGATATTTCAGAACCGGTCAGGACATCATTCGGATGGCATATTCTGAAATTGATAGACAAGAAACCTCTCGGTTCCTTTGAGGAGATGAAACCGGATATTAAAAATAAAATTGCCCGGGATACCCGCTCTTCACTTGGCAAGAGATCCTTTGTTGATAAACTGAAGACCGGGTATGATTTCAGAGTAAACAATGAACGCCTGGCCGAATTTTATTCCACGCTAAATCCAGCATTCCTTTCCAATTATTCCGAGATGGGAACGGCCGGTTCCTTGACTGGCCGGTTGTTCTCTTTCGCAGATAAAACATACACCCGTCAGGATTTTATCGGTTTTATACGGAAAAATCCCGGAAAAGTCAGAACCAATGATATTCATGAATACATAGACCTGATGTTTATGGAATTTACGGATCAGGAACTAATCAGCTACGAAGACGGACGCCTCGAGGAAAAATATCCGGAATTCAGGTATTTGTTGCAGGAATATCATGACGGTATCCTGTTATTCGAACTTACGGATAAGATTGTGTGGTCAAAAGCGGTGAAGGATTCCGCGGGGCTTACGGAATTTTATGAAAAGAATAAAAACAAATACCTGTGGGATGATCGTATGGATGCCACAATCTACCGGCTTGCCGATAACAGCCAATTAAAAGAATTCAGGAAAATCCTGAAAAAAATCAATAGCAGAGGGTATTCAAATGAAGAGTTGACGGATATGTTTAACTCCGGAAGAGAAGACCCCTACCTTACCATTGAGAGTGGCCAGTTCA
>CP070687.1:1594004-1608104 GCA_020353115.1 Bacteroidales bacterium | reverse complement strand
AAACGGCTGATTCATTGATCAATGCATAATTGTCAAGATTAGAGTTAGGATACTCCCGGAAATCATTTCCTGCTGCGATCGTCATGTTTAATGCACCGACGAAGTCCGGATCTATTGCCAGATGGTTGATTACGGCAGAATCCGGTATATTATCGGACTTGACAAAATTCCTGTGAACAACTCCTGTCCCCGGCAAATAGTCTGAGGCTGTAACAATTTCAACGGCAGGAATTCGTATCAGATCATTCTTAAAAACCATGAAATCCATTTCCTGCAGTTCAATAATTATTTTGTCTTCCATAGTATACCCATAATCAACCGTTTGTTGGAACCGAACTTGTTTATAGGAAATGATAATGGCAAATATCATGAGCAGGGAGATGGAAAACTGAAAAACGATCAACATTTTGCGAAGATTCGCCCTGGAAAAAAGCCTGATTTTTGAAAGATCCTTAAATACTTCGACCGGTTTGAATTTTGACAGGTAAAGTGCCGGAGCCAGGCCGGTAATGCATCCCAGTATTAAGGTAAATACTATGAATGATAAATATATTGTAAATGGTGTTTTAGCCAGTTCAAAAGAATTGCGGATATGGTAATCCAAATTGTATAAACCAGGTTCAAGGAATGTAAAAATGACGTATGCAAAATTCAGCGAAATAACTGAAAGTATAACAGCTTCTCCGATAAATTGTCTGAACAAATGGAACCTGCTTGCACCAAATACTTTCCGCACGCCAACCTCCTTTGCCCTGTCAATTGCACGTGCAACCGAAAGTGTAGTGTATGTAAAACTGGCTGTCAGCATAAGAATTACTGCAATCAGTATAAGAATATATGCCATCATCGGTTCCGTAGGTTCACCCATCTGGTTAACCAGTCTTTTCCCGGGTGAAATTTTCTTCAGGGATTGCAATCGGTATTCATGAAATATATCATCTTCCTTTACAAAGGTTTCGATAATGCTTTGCAATTTATCCTCAAGAGATACGATGTCCGTATCTTTTCTAATCATAATAAAGGTGTAGGTTCTGTAGGGATTATTCCAGTTTCCTATTGCTTTTGATTTAATTCCCTTGTTCTCAAGAGAAGGGAGAGTAGCAGCCGATGCCAGACATTCAAACTTCAGATTGGTTTTGAGTTTTGTTATACTTTGGGTTATTCCCGTTACCTTGTAATCACCCAGGTTCTTCATACTTATCGTTTCACCCATTGGATCTTTTTCACCGAAAAGCTTGCTGGCCCATTCGGGTGTCAGTATAATGGAATAGGGTTCGGCAAGCGCTGTTAGAGGATCCCCTCTCTGAAGCTCGAAACTGAAAACATCAAAGAATACGGGATCAGTCATCAATCCGGATATAGGAACTACCTTGCCCTCGTAGTAAACATCTCCCGAAAAGTCTTTTCTTATTCTGACAACCCTTTCAATATCGGTAAGTTTCTCCAGTTCCCCGGCGAGCGGTTCATGTGTCGTTGCCAATTCATAACCGCTGCGGTCAGCCTGCTGTTCGTATGTCAGAATCCTGTATATCCTCTCCTTGTTTACATGAAAGCGGTCACAACTATACATTCCGAAAATCATCTTTATAACCAGCAGGCAAATGGACATACTTATTGCCAGACCAAGGATATTGATCAGTGAAAACACTTTACTTCTGAGCAAATTCCGGAGAGCTACTTTTATATAATTTAAAAACATAATGAATCCTCTGATAAGATTTACAATTTTTCCTGCTCTGTTCAGATCTTCCCCGATAGTTCAGGAAGTTATGCTCTATAACTTCCCAAAATATGTGCCTAATTACATAACTGATTCTACATCTGTACATTATATAAATGATACGGTTATATTTTCCGATTCTCTGCTCCATTATCACACATCTGGTGTTCCAAAATCATACAACCGGTTTTTTTCTCATGTCATATTCTTTATCTTTGATATCCGAATAATCTTAAGCACCAGAAGTTCATATGAAAAATGGCAGTGTATTAATTGTCGACGACAACCAGGGTGTTTTGAATTCCCTTGAACTTTTCCTTAAACACAAATTAGAAAAGGTTTATACGGCAAAAAATCCGGATCAGGTATTACCGCTTATCGGATCGGTTAATATTGATGTTATCCTTCTGGATATGAATTTCTCGGCAGGTGTTCAAACCGGTAATGAAGGATTATACTGGCTGAGACGGATTCGTAAAGCAGATCCTGATGCGGTTGTTGTATTACTAACGGCATATGGTGATCTTGAACTTGCCGTTCAATCCATTAAGGAAGGGGCTACAGATTTTATCCAGAAACCCTGGGATAATGAGAAACTTCTTTCAACCCTCCAGGCCGGGGTAAAATTGAAAAGATCGAGGTTGCAAGTGCGTGATCTCCGGGAGAAGCAGAATGCTTTAAAATCTGATATTGACAGGCAGTTTGATACCATGATCGGAAAGACGGCGGAGATGCAAAAGGTTTTCGCCACGTTAAGGAAGGTATCGAGAACAAATGCCAACATCCTCATAGCCGGTGAAAACGGAACCGGGAAAGAACTGGTTGCACGGGAAATTCACAGGCAATCAAAACGATCTTCTGAAGTATTTGTCACAATTGACCTTTCGACCCTGAATGAAAATCTTTTCGAAAGTGAGTTGTTCGGCCACGTTAAAGGTGCGTTTACCGATGCCAAAGAAGAAAGGATCGGGAAGATGCAGTCGGCCTCAGGAGGAACATTATTTCTCGATGAAATCGGGAATCTCTCCGTATCACTCCAGGCAAAGCTACTCACGGTTCTTCAAAACCGGCAAATTGTACCGGTCGGTTCGAACAGGAATATCCCTGTTGATTTCAGGCTGATATCTGCAACGAACAAAGACCTCGATTCACTTATCCGGGAGGGGCTTTTCAGGGAAGACCTGCTTTACCGGATCAGGACCATCCAGATCGATATTCCGCCACTAAGGGATAGAGTAGATGATATCACAGCACTTGCCGAGTACTTTCTCGGGATTTTTACGGCTAAATATGAAAAAAACCTTTTGCGATTCAATTCAGAGGTAATTGAAAATTTGAAGAATTATCATTGGCCCGGCAATGTACGTGAATTTAAACATGCAGTTGAAAGGGCTGTAATTCTTTGTGACAGTCACATCCTCAAACCGGAAGATTTCCTGTTAAAAGAGCCTGCCCCGAAAGACATGGATTTCAAAGAAAGCAGGTCAATGGAGGAGTATGAAAGGGAAATAATCCGGCATGTCCTTAAGAAACACAAAGGGAACATTACATATTGTGCCGATGAACTGAAAATCGGGCGGCAAACATTATACAGGAAAATTAAGAAATATGGTTTATAGATATTTATTCATTGATGTACTGGTAAGGGTTATT
Organism: Bacteroidales bacterium; assembly: GCA_020353115.1. GTDB lineage: Bacteria > Bacteroidota > Bacteroidia > Bacteroidales > VadinHA17. The sequence continues at coordinate 1,604,731 of CP070687.1, read as the reverse complement.
CTGCTGACCGTTACCTCTTTCGTTCTTGCATTTGAATATGTACTGGTAAATGATATTATTATCAACCTGAACCTTCTTGTGCTTATTATTCTTCAGGTACTCCTTTTCATTCGCAGTTCAAACAGGGTAAACCGGGATCTCCAGGCATTCTTCTCTTCTGTCAGGAATGAGGATTCTACTCTTTTACTAACAAAGAAATTCCGGAATAAATCCTATCTGAAGCTCCATCAATCCCTTTATGATGTGAATGAAATGATCCGTGAAATCAGGATGGAAATTGTCCTGCATAATCAATATTTTAAGGCCATTACCGAACATATCGATGTCGGGCTCATAACCTTTACAAAAAAAGGGGAAGTACGATTGCTCAACCGGGCAGCCCAAAACCTGTTAAATCTGAAAGGTGCAATAACGATCGATTCACTCGATCGTATCAGGAAAGGACTTTCAACCATTTTAAGTAGCATCAAACCATTTGAACATAAGCTGGTTAACTTGAAAACATCGGGAATTAGAGGACAGGAATTAAAACAACTTTCTATCCGTGCGACTGAACTGAAATTCAGGGATGAAAACATTAAGATTGTTTCGTTACAGGATATAAAAAATGAATTGGATATAAAAGAGCTGGAAGCCTGGCAGAATCTTATCCGGGTTTTAACCCATGAAATGATGAATTCCACAGGCCCGATCAAATCTACAACACACACACTAATCGATCTTATTGCCGCAAATAGCGATGCAGAGGTACAGCAGAAAAACAGGGAGCCGGAATTGGTGGCAGATTTGCTGAAAGGGCTGAAGATCATTGAGGAGAGAAGCCGGGGACTGGAGTTGTTCGTAAAACATTTCCGCCAATTCTCCCTCCTGCCAAAACCTGAATTCAAAATAGTCAGATTGAATGAAGTTTTCCGTGATCTTAAGGTATTAATGGATGAGGATATCCGGTCCAACGGGGTTGATTTCAAAACCAGCACAGTGCCTGAAAACCTGTCGGTTGAAGCCGATAAGAAGCTCCTGGTACAACTTTTGATAAACCTGCTGAAGAATTCAATCTTTTCACTTAGGAAGACAGAAAATCCGACTCTTGAGATATCCGCATATTCGGGTGCTGATGGCAGAACTGAAATTTCGGTTACAGATAACGGGCCGGGGATACTGCCGGATGAAATGGAAAAGATTTTCATTCCGTTCTATACCACCCGTAATGACGGATCGGGGATCGGATTGAGCCTGGCAAGGCAAATTATGAGAATACACAACGGAACAATAGATGCCTGGTCCGAACCGGGAATTCAAACGGTTTTCAAACTGAAATTCTAATACCCCTGGTATAATATCCTGTGTACTGTCAGGATTATCTTGTAACTTTAAATATTAAATATCCTAATCCAGGTTTAGGGTGATACGGTTAATCCTGCGTTCACAGAATGGTCTTGAGAATGAATCGTTAACAGGATAAAAAACAAGAATCTACCATATCTATAATATACAGGGATGAAATATATCTAATCATTTAGGACGGTTATGAAAAAAATAGCTTCGCAGCAGTTTCAATTAAAAGACGGTACTGAAATCACAGTACGATCAATGAAGGAAGATGATCTCGATCTGTCGTTTGAGTTTTTCAAGTCTCTCGACGAACATGAACGTATCTATCTTCGGAAGGATGTTACCAAAAAGGAAAATGTACGAAACCGGATTGAACAGATGAAAACAGGAATGGTCCGCCGGATTGTTGCAACCTGCAAGGGAAAGATAATTGCCGATGGAGCGCTTGAATTAAGCGGGCCGGGGTGGGAAGCTCATATAGGTGAAATGCGGATTATTGTCGCCGATAAATTTCAGCGAAAAGGACTGGGCATGATAATCGCCCGTGAACTATACTTTATTGCAGCAGCCGAAAGAATTGAGGAAATTGTTATCAGGATGATGCGAACACAAACCGCAGCGACGAAAATTTTCAGAAAGCTGGGCTTCCACGAAGAAATCATGTTACCTGACCATGTAAAAGATCTTAACGGTAAAAACCAGGATCTTGTAATCATGAGGTGTAATATGAAAGAATTGTGGAAGGAGATGGAGTCTTTCTTCAAGATTTCCGATATGAGGGTTCACCGGTAAAATTTTCTCCCGGTCTGTAATTTCATATCCGCCAACTGCTTCTGCACTACTATTGCGGATCCGGGATCCGAAAAATATCCTGCAAGGTCATAAATAGGCTAAGCTAAGCGCTATTGAATTGAGTTTAGGTAATGTTCCCGGCCGGATTATGAAGATTTGCCTGCAGAGTATCTTTTCGTCCAGTATATCTCCGTTAATGAAGGAATTTCATTTTACTTTCTTTAACCCGAGGTTATATCTATTCTTATATTATTTAGAAAATAAAGCATATTTTCTTGTTGAAATGTAGAATCTCCCAATAAAGTAACTGCATCGATTAACATCAGTTGCGCAAAATCCTATCACATATTTAACCATTATTTAGTGCTTCTAAGATAAGATCGGTAGTAACTGCATCCAGGAATGCCGGATTATCTTCATTCACGATAACGGCAACACTAATCCCATAATCCGGTAAATAAAACATGGTTGTAAGGTATCCGAAAGTTCTTCCGGTATACCCGATTAGTTCAACACCTGCGTTATTATTTGGTCCGATCAGAAATACTCCCATACCACATCCGACATCCGTGGTACCAGGCATAGTGCAATAAGAATTCAGCATTTGATCTAAAGATGACTGACTGAGCACATTTCCACTGAATAAAGCCGAAGACCAGTTTGCCAAATCTTCTGCAGTGGAAAAAACTGCTGCCGAGGTCCAGAGTACTGAGTAAATACCATTTCCTGAAATTAGTGATATATCTTCATAGCTTCCGTTACCGGAAAGATCAAACCAACCATGGGCAATACTATTTGAAGGGAGTTGTTCTTCTACGGCAAAAAAAGTATTATTAAGTCCCAATGGTTCAAAAAAGCGGCTCCTAAGTTCTGACGATACCAGGGAGCCGGTTGCTTCATTAATGATTTCTCCTAACAAGATATAATTAGTATTTGAATAGTACCAACCCGCTCCGGGATCAGCATAAGGTTCATTCAAAAACGATGATATTACTTCTTCAGGAGTCCATAATTTTGCCGGATCAATGAAAACTGCATTCCATAACTCAGAATTATCCGTAACATTATTGATACCGCTTGTGTTAATCAGTAATTGTTGAATAGTAATTGAGTTATCTATATTTGGAAAGGCAGGGAGCCACTCATGGAGTGAATCTTCCAGACTAAATACACCTTCATCTTCGAGTTGAAGACAAAGAGCAGCTATAAAAGTTTTGGTCACACTTCCTATACCAAAAATCATATCTTCCGTGATCGGTGTGGTTCCGAATGAAATGCCACTTATCCCTGACCACCTGTCCTGATTTTGAAAAATAATAGCAGATGAAACACCTATACCATTAAAAGCTTCAAGATTTTTATCTAAAATTCCCTGAAATTTTTCAGATGCAGTTGGATCCGGTTCTGGTACTGATTTTTCACAACAATTTAATATAAGTGAAATAAGTACTAATGAAACCAGCACCTTATTCGATTTTATCATTTCCATTTATAACCTCCCTATAATTGCATATCATGTTCTTCAATAGATTTGAATTATTGTAACGCCACCATTTTTGCTGAACGACCAACTATGACCACTGAAAATATCTCTTCTCACCTCATGATTCATCATAGTCCGAAATATGAAGCATTTCAAAGTCAGTGAAATCCTTACAGGATTTTAAACACCTCATATTCTCATCTACAACTCAATTGGAATTCCGGCTGGCTATAAATAACTCTCAGAAGATATTATCTCTGGTTAATTCGTTATCAGCCAGGTATAATTGAGATTGTTCTGTCGGGAAATCTCTTTGCATTTACGTATCGCATAATATCCTGCAAGAAGATTAATCAGATTGTCATGGTAGATTGGGGTCTTGATCTCTATATGATAAAACCTGAAATCAGGATTATATGAACCCTTTATCAGTATCTCATTATCTTCCTTTATTTTAAACCCGAATCTCCCAGTTCGAACATAATAGTCCGGTTCATTTTTCAGCCGGATCCGGTTACGGGTTAACGTGGCAATTGTATCCTCATTCACCGAATTATAGAAAACGAATGACTTATTCCACGATTTCTTGATAATATACTGGTAATCGTTACAATCAATTACCTCTTTCCGGTTTTTCCTGTAAATTTTTGCTATTGTATTCAGATTATCATCCTTGAGTTCAATAACACTATTCCTGAAGAAATATTTTTTCATTTCACAGGTCAGAATATTTTGTGTATTTCCCTTTTGGAAGGGCATAAACCATCCGAAGACCAGAAAGATAAATATAATTTTGTTACTCATATTTGTTGGTTTTTTTTAATTAAAGACAAGCGAATATTTTTCAGGTTGCATGAGATGTGATTCAATTTGAATAGTTGGAATCATCACCGGCGCATTAATCAGGACATTATAAGCCAGGGATTGATTTCAAGATGTAGTCTGCCACCAGGTTATACGGACTAAGGACGACAGGTGTCAGGAAATATCCGCAATTAAACAGGATTAGCATGTTGTGTTGCGGAAAAACAAACAACAGTTGCTCCCCCCAGCCGGCTGCAAAAAAACAATGAAAGGTCCTGTTATTTGTATTGAATTCCCTGATCCACCACTGGTACCCATAGGATCCGGCAAATGACATGGTTGGAGTTGAAATTGAAGCCTGTTGTGATTCCGTTATCCAATTCTGTGAGATAATCTGCTGTCCGTTCCAGGCACCATCATTGATGAAGAGAAAGCCTATTTTGGCCAAATCTCTCGGATTCAACCAAAGCCCGCCGGAGGCAAAGAAATCACCGCTGTTAAATTTTTCCCAATTAAAGTTTTCTATTCCCAGAGGGTTGAACAGAAACTCCCCGGCAAATGTTCCAAGATCTTTGCCTGTAGTCTCTTCAATAATTTCAGCAAGTACATTAGTAGCCCCACTGTTATAAAAAAACGTGGTACCGGGAGTGGTCAATAATGGCTTCTCCAGTACAAACCGGATCGGATCAGCCGAGATGAACAGCCTTGTAACATCATTGTTAATATCTCCATATGGGTATGTCGTTTCATCCCATGCAAGCCCGGCAGACATTGTGATTAAATGTTTAAGGGTTATGCCAGCTTTTATTCCTGTTAGGATATCGGCATACTGAGGCAAATACTTAACGATTTGATCGTTCATATCGGTAACAAATCCTTTGTTTACTGCAATCCCCGTCAGCACGGATGTTACGCTTTTTGTTACCGAGGCCAAATAATGTAATTCCTCCCTGTTATAAAGTATATATTCACCATCGGAACCCGGAGGATTTGAAACATACTGGAATCCGTTAAAATATTCTTCAAAGACGAGTTTGCTGTTTTTCACAAGCAGAATACTATGAATTCCATGGTCGTGAGTACCATTAATATGGTTCATCATCTGAATAAAAGGTCCCTCTTCGAGTTCCACCTCAGATAACGATCCCGTCACCCACCCGTCAGTTGTCTGATCAGGTACAGAATATTGATAGCTATCTGTTTCCCTGTTGTTCTCGCTGGAGCAGCTTCCGTGTGACAGGAAAAATACAGTTAAAAAAAACAGGATCATATTATTAAACATTCTCATACCGGACTATTCAGGTAAATCGATCTTTTCATACTCATAATCATAAGTCTGGGTCTTGCCAAACGAAAATTCCCAATGGATTCGTATTATATTACCATAATTGTCATGTTCATACGTGATCTCCGCCTCATAGTCATTATCACCGAGAAACCGGGCACTGGTTAGTAATCCATTCTTGTCGTGATCAAATGTTAACGTCCCGGTAAGCCAGGAATCGAAATTATCATAAGTCCCTTTCACCAGCCATCCTTTTTCATTATACGCATATTTTTCACCTCCCGAAACTCCATCCGACCGTTTAAAAGATCTGCTTGTCAAACGCCTGTTCCCATCGAATTCATAGGAAAAATCCGCAGTTAGTCCGTTTGAATATTCCCGGATAGAACTTTCCAGCAACCCGTTCTCTGCATATTCATAAGTGGTTACTGTCCTGAACGAATCCGATCGTTCAAATACTTTTTCCAGCAAACACCCGCTATTATCATATTTATAGAATGACGGCCCACCCGTTTCACCGTTATAATTGTAATCCTCTTTTATAACCATGAATTCGGCCGTATTGATCATATAAACATTTGAGGAGGAATATGATGGTGGCACTTTCAGATCAAAATCCTCATATTCATATACGAAATGCTGCTTCCAGCCATTCTGAAATTCCCAGGTCTCCGTTAGGAGATATCCGTTATTCAGATAACCATATGTAATTTTACCGATCTTCTCTCCTTCGCGCAAAATGGCAGCACCTTCTTTACGACCATTTGCATATTCATATTTTATCAGGCCATAAAACCACCCATTCAGCCCTTTACAATCAGCCTCCGTTAACAATCCGTCGCTGTCATATCTGTATATTGTTTCCCCGCTTACATCATCCGACCTTTCGTATGTCTCACGGACAAGTTTTTGGTTTGCATCAAACTCGTAGATGGTATTCGAAATCAGTCCGTCTGAAAATTCCCTGTATTTCCCGGTAAGGTTACCCGAATGATCAAACGTGTGATAATTTGATGAGTACCGGTTTCCATCCAGGAGTTTCCATGTTGCCATCTGTGCAATTCCATTTGCATCATAATGGTATATTGTGATCCCCTTTTCTCCGCTGCTGTTTTCGTAATGAAGCTTTATCAATCTCTGATTGTCTTCCAGTGCATTCGACCTTCCGGCACCATATGATTGCGCTGCACGACATGTAAAGACCAAACCAGACAAGCAGAATACCAGGAGTATTTCAAATAATTTTAGTTTCTTTTTCATTATTCTGTAAAGAATTGAATTCCGGAGTACTCTTCCCGGCAAATGATTGTGTAATAATCCGGTTTATCAGGGCATTATTCCAATTGAGAAGAGATTATTGTTTTTCCTCAAGGTATTTCTTCTGCAATTCAATCACCTGTTTTTTAAATTCCGGAAAACGGGACCACAGATCCTTGTCGCAATCTACCAATTCCAAACATTCGATACAGCAATCATACTCCTTTGAAATAGCACAACTGCGAACCGTACAGTTTACAAGTACGACACCCTCCGGTTTGTCTGTGGTTTTACATCCGAAGCAGAATATTTTGTCAGGATCAAATTCAATATCAAACCTTTCCTTGATTTTCCATAGTTCGTATGCCTCTTTCTTGAGTTCGATATTGTCTTCAAGCGATCCTTTCAGAAACTGGCATTCTTCAGGGCATTTATACCCGCAATAGTTTAGTTTTTTCGGATCGATTTCTTCGCCATATGCAAATTCTGCAAAAGGTTCAAGTGCAGATATTCCGGAGCATACCATAAGGCCACAACCGGTAAACCCTACCATGGAACACTTTGTGAGAAATTCACGACGATTAATTTTTGATTTCATTGGAAGGAATGATTTTTCGGTTAAATGTTTCTTTTTCGATTATTGAACGCCGATATCTTTGCAATCCTTATCAGCTTCAATATTGATACCAATCAAATCAAAGTATTGGTTATCTTTTATTTACAGTGTTTATGAAGGTTCCTATTGAAATATAACTGTGCTGAAAATGGACAGGTAATGTTCATATTCGTTCACATATACCGGGTGAGAAAAGTTGTAACCCTTCAATTTTCCCTGTGAGCAGGTTGATTCCGGGTGGCACAGCGGCTACACAGAGCTCGTTTCCGGGAAAGGTGTCCGCCCTGTGAAATAGTGGCGAAGCCTTCCCTGCCTTGCCGGATTTCAGAGGATTCGACAGGCATAACGATGTTCGTCGATCGTTTATTTTTTATCCGTGACCGCTCGACGAACTTTTAAACCGGCCTTGTTCGCGAATTTCTTCCGCCAATCGGCAAAAATGAAATTCTCACGAAGCCCCAACGGGGCCACTATATAAGAATACTTTCGGAAGTGGTTCGCTGCCTTCGACGGTAAGGAATCCAAAATTGCCCCGTCTGTAAACGATCAAACATTGAAAGCCCCGTCAGGTACGACAAATTCTTTGAATTAACTTCTGCCATTGAAACCGGTTCAACTGAAATATTCATTAAAAGGAATTCGTGTTATAAACCGTGACGCACCGAAACATAAAAAATCAATGGGGGATTAAAGGCTACCCCGGAAGTTGTTGACATTACCTACTGTCTTACCGAAGGGATAATATAGTTATCCAGCAAGCGCCAGGGGGTTTCCAACTGGGAAGAATCCGATTCATTGAAATTATTGTTAAATACAATAATCAGCTCCAACTCCGGGATCAGCATAAGGACCTGCCCCGCGTAACCAACGGCAGCACATAATCCATACGGATGGATCCACCACTGGTAGCCGTAGTAAAAATCAGGAATGTCTCCACGCAGAATATGTTTATCCAGGGATTCGGCAACCCAGTCATCAGGAATGACCTGGTTCTGTTCCCACCGGCCCATGTTCAGATATAAAAGGCCAATTTTTGCCAGGTCCCTTGGTTTCAGCCAGATTCCACTCCCCCCATTGGCGATTCCGTTCGGATCAATATGCCAGTAATAATCGGATATTCCAAGAGGATTGAAAAGTCTGTTTACGGCAAATGAATCCGTTCTGATTCCTGTTTGTTTCTGAATCACGGCAGACAGGACATGGGATATTCCCGTATTATAATTGAACCTTGATCCGGGGATATCAGACAAAGGTCTGTCCAGAAGGAATTTAATCCTGTCACTACTGGTTACCCAGCTGTTGTATGTATTCTGTTCGTCGGAATAGTGAAAATCCGTTTCATGCCAGTCAAAACCGGCCGACATGGTTAGCATATGCTTTAGTGTAATATCCTCTTTCCCTTCCGGGTATTCAATTGAATATTCAGGAAAAAAACCAAGGACAGGCGTCTCGACACCGGAAATATATCCCTCTTCCATGGCTATTCCCATTGTTGCCGAAATTATGCTTTTGGTGCAGGAATAGACACGGTGCAGACTATCCCTTCCATAATCCTCTGAATAGTATTGTTCTGCAACTATATATCTTTTCCTGATTATAAGAACATTATGAACATCAAAATGTAATTTCAACAGAAGAACAATTTCTTCATTCATTTCTCTGAGAGTTTCCGAATCCATTCCCACCTCTTCCGGTTTACAGGTTTTCCACTGTTCCGTAGGCCAGTACTCTCCCTCATATTTTCCATCGGCTATAAACTCTGCTGAAGGAAATCCGGGATTGAAATCTTCCTCTTTCTCACAGCAGACCAGGAATGCAAGTAGAAAAGCAATAGCAAAAAGAATGATACAGGTTTTTTTCATTTACATCTTTAGAATTGGATTCTGTAAGATAATAACGGAATAATCGGATTCTGGTATCTAATTTCAATCTTTTCAGTCTGGCTGTTGTATTTCTTTTTCAGCATATTTTTCCTATTGGTCACGTTTAGAATATCCAGCTTCCACTCCCCGGTATATTTCGGTTTGTTTCTGCGGAAAACCACCTGAAGATCCAGCCGGAAAAAATCCGAAGCTTTTTCGGTAAAACCACGATCATAAATCAAAATTTCAAATCCATTTGCTATGGAAGCGTCAAGGTCTACAGGCACATATCTGAATCCTCCGGTGTACATGTACCGGGTACCAACTCTCAACGTATGTTGTCTGTTTTTCCCGACCTGGAATTCCTTCATGAATAATCCTGCAGTGGCAAAGGATCCGTTATATTTAGTATGGTACTCCTCTCCCCTGTAGTTCCTGAATTTTGATTCATAGATCGTTCCGTTTACCAGGAAGGAGTAACCTCCTTTAAAATATTTTTCAACACTAAATTCTATACCCATATTATGTCCTGTTCCGCGATTAACCAGGATATTCCCTTCAAACCCATAATCCATATTGATGGTAGAATAATATGGGGAGAATGGATAAACCGGGATATCAAACAAATACTGGTAGTATCCTTCAAGTTTGGCAATCAGGAGTTCAGAGATTAAATAGTTATACCCCAGAACATAATGCTGTGATTTCGTAAGGTCCAGTTCAATATTGGGATTTATCCGGGTACCGTCATGCAAGGTTAACGAACCCGTATAGAAAGAAAGAGATTCTTTCCTGCTATGTATTCCGAAACCGGCATTTATGGAATGCCTGGGATGTAACTTCCAGGAAACACCAATCCTGGGTTCGACAGAATAATTATTGTTCAGAAAGAACTGAAGGAAGTGTATCCCGGAATTCAGTGTCAGGTTTTTCGTAATACGGCAGTTCCAGTTCAGATATGCCTGTAATGTGCCGGTTATACCGGTCGCATCCGAGTATCTATGTTCATATTTGAGATTATCCGAATGGTATGGATGATCGGGATTGATAAACCTGTTATAGAGGGTATCCGAATTCCATCCCAAATAACTGTCATAAGATGTATTGTCGTATACGATCCCTGTTCTGATCTTATGCCTGGCATTGAATTTCCTTGTCAGGTTAACCGAAATTTTCGAGGTAAATTCAATTACATCACTTCTCCAGTTGTAATCAACCGGATCTTCGATAGTTCCTATGTTGTATCCATCCTCCCAAAGGTAGTGCCATCCTGAAAACGCCACTACACTCTTGAAG
>CP070687.1:1589886-1593904 GCA_020353115.1 Bacteroidales bacterium | reverse complement strand
GTTGATATATTTGTTTTTTAGATATGTTATAAAGCAGTTAATACATCTGAGATGAAAAAGATCGTTGTCTTAATAGCCATATGTCTTCTAGCAGGTACAATTTTGAGTTCCTGCAACAAAGAAGTATGTCCTGCTTACAGTAAGACAGATACCGAGCAGGTTGAAGAAATAGTTTGATTGGGGATCTGTTCCCCACATCTTCTCTCCTTTAATATTTCTCAGGCAGATTGTTTTTTAATAAATTTACTTGAGAAATATTTGTTTTCTGCAAATAATGAAAAAGATCATTCTGATATCGGTGGGATTGTGGATAATTCTCCCGGTTTGTTTCGGACAGGGAGAGATTGATGAACAGCAAAGGATCTTTTACCGTAACGAGCATACGCTGGGTATTTTCCTTAATTCCACGGGTTGGGGTGTCGGGTACCGTTACGGGAAAAGAATCAATTATCTCAACAAGCGTCTTTACGAAATTGACTTCAATAATATTAAGCATCCGAAAGAATACAAAACCACGAATCCCTATTTCCCGAATACCAAGGGATTCATTTACGGGAAAGAGAACCTATTTGTAAACTTGCGTGCCGGTTACGGATTTCAGCACGAAATGTTCAGGAAGATCGACAGAGGCGGCATTTCCATCCGGCGGTTTTATTCTTTCGGCCCATCGCTGGGGTTTTACAAGCCCATTTATTACGAATTGCTGGTCCAGGTCGGAGGAAATACCTATACCATAGAAGTTGAGAAATTCGATGAAAATATTCATCAGGCTACGGATATTTACAGCCGGGCATCATTCTTCAAGGGTTTTGACGAGATCAAGTTTGTTCCAGGTGTCTATGGCAAGGCCGGTGTTAATTTTGAATACAGCAAATATGACCGCCTGATCCACGCGATTGAAATCGGATTGACTTTTGATGCATACCTCAGGAAGGTACCTATTATGGCGACTGAAGACAACAGACAGTTTTTCTTTTCGCTGTTCATAAGTTATCGCTTCGGTAAAGTCGTCGACCCGAAAATTAAAGACCGTGACAATGAGATTGAACCGTTCCAGAATGCTTTTTAAATCCGGTTCATCCCTCCCCCATCCTCCCGGCCATACTACCCCTGATTTTTGGAATCATGACTCTGTATGATCCAGGAAAGTTACGGTTCCGTTTACGGATTTATCGTATCATTTCATTTCTTGATCTTTTACTTGAAGATATGATTTTAAATATCTACTTTTGGGTGTATTTACTAACTTTCTAACACGTTTTAATTATGGCAAAAATAAATGTTGCTATCAATGGTTTCGGAAGGATTGGTCGAAATGTATTTAAAATTGCATTGGACAGGCCCGATCTTGAAATCGCAGGAATCAATGACCTAACTAACACAAAGACACTGGCCCATTTACTAAAATATGATTCCACCCAGGGGAAGTTCGAAGGGAAAGTTACATATGATGATGAAGGGATCATTGTAAATGGAAAGAAATTCATTGTAACGGCTGAAAAAAGCCCTGCAAACATTAAGTGGGCAGCAACGCCTGATATTGTGGTTGAATCAACTGGTATTTTCAGGCTGAAGGAGAGTGAAAAAGGGGGTTATGGAGACCACCTCAAGAACGGGGCCAAGAAGGTTATCCTTACTGTCCCTTCAAAAGATGAGATTGACAATACAATCGTTCTGGGAGTGAATGACGAGGTGCTCCGTCCCGGAGATGAATGTGTTTCCAATGCCTCCTGTACAACCAACTGCCTTGCTCCCATTGCCAAAGTGCTGAATGACAAATTCGGAATTGAAAATGGCTTTATGACAACTATTCATGCCTATACGAATGACCAGCGGATCCTGGATCTTCCGCATTCTGATCTCAGACGGGCAAGGGCTGCGGCCGTTTCCCAAATTCCAACCACAACAGGGGCAGCAAAAGCCGTTGGGAAGGTCATTCCCGAGCTTAAAGGGAAAATGGATGGAATGGCTATCCGTGTTCCCACTCCTACCGGATCACTGGTGGACCTGGTTGCCAATCTGAAGGTCGAAGCAACCAAAGAAGAAATAAACGCCGCCATGAAAGAGGCAGCAGAAGGACCGATGAAGGGTATTCTGGAATACACCGAAGATCCGATTGTCTCCGTAGACATTTATCATAACCCGCACTCCTCCATTTTCGATGCACTCTCAACCATGGTAAATGGTAAAACCGTGAAAGTCCTTTCCTGGTATGACAATGAATGGGGGTATTCCTGCAGGGTAGTGGATCTGATTGAAAAGCTCTTTTAAGAATTAACCGTAAAACTGTCTTAAGAGCATAAAACAGAATGCCGGAAAATTTCTGATCCGGTTCAATTTGACCGTTCTGTTTTTGCCTCTATAAAGACAGTTTTTTTACGGATCAGTAAATGATATGCATATTGAACGGTAAACCGGTAGTTGATTCGAAATGACCGCCCAGTTCCATTATCGATTCATCCTCCTCTTCAAAATACCATTCAACGACAGACTCTTTCCCCTCATCATGATATCTTTTCAACGTTCTGAAGATCTCAAGAAGGAACTTGGATGAACCGCTGTTGACGTATTCAAGCTTCACAATAATCCTGGTTAATTCGGCAGGTTTTTTGAAATATCCATGAATCCATTCCAGTAATTTAAGATAGAGATCATCGGGATTTTCCGGAATAGAACGGCCTTCAATCTTCAACTCTCCCGATTTGGGATTAAAGACTACACCGGGGGTTGAGAATGTTTGACTAATAATAAGTTCCTTCATATCAGGCAATTTATTCATTTCTACCTTGGCGCGATGTACTACTCGTAATGAAGTGCAACGATCGGATCCAGCTTCGATGCCTTTAAAGCCGGAATATAACCGGAAGCCAAGCCAACTATAAAACATACGATTACCCCTGTAAGAATCCATATCCAGGGAATAATAAATGATGATTGCATCAACAATGACATAAGATTCCCGATCAGTATACCAAGTATTATTCCGAAAATACCTCCCAGTTGACCAATCAATATCGCTTCAAACAAAAACTGCTGTTTGATGGTGATCCGGTTTGCACCTATTGCTTTTCTTATACCGATCTCCCGTGTACGTTCCGTTACCGAAACCAGCATAATATTCATCAAACCGACCGCAGCCCCAAAAAGTGTGATCACTCCAATCAATGTGGCAGCAAGAGTAACGTATTTAATGTTTTCCAGCAACAGGTTCACAAGATTGTCACTTTTAACAACATTGAAATCGGTTTCATCCATGGCAGTAAGGCCTCTTACTATCCGGAAGATGCCTTCCGCTTCACTTAAAAGAATGTCGAGCAACTTGGGGTCATCCGGCATAATGTTAATACGGTGCGACATATTTGGACGGGAAAAATACTGCCGGACATTGGATACCGGTATAATACAAATGTTATCGTTACTCATCAAACTTGCTCCCTGGGATTCAAGGACACCGATCACTTTGTATTTACCGCTCCCGATGGCTATGACCTTGTCCAACGGATCTTCATTGCTATTAAACAACGATGAAACAATCTCCGATCCGATAATGGTAAAATTACGGTTCATTTCCACATCCTGTGCTGTAAAGTTTCTTCCAAGATCGATATCCAAACCGGAAATGCTCAGATAGTTTTCATCGGCACCTTCTACCCGTATGTTTGGATGTGTTTTTTCAGACCTGTACTTGACGGTAGCAATCTGGGAGGCTGTAACCGTTATGGATACTTTTCCTGGAAACCGAAACATATCCTTAAATTCCTGAGCTTCACGATACGAAATATAAGGATGGTTTTTTGCCCTGTAATGGGAATTCCCAATCTGTACATGCATTCCCCTGGACTCAATTGTAAATGAACTGGCACCAAGACGTGTGAACTGCTGCGTTATTGTACTTTTTATGGCCTCAATAGCCGTTAAAATGCCAACCAGGGCCATTATCCCAAACGCAATGATGCAAATAGTCAGGATCGCCCGAACTTTACTGGCTTTGATGGAAGCAAAGGAAATTTTAAAATTA
>CP070687.1:1575560-1589786 GCA_020353115.1 Bacteroidales bacterium | reverse complement strand
GGAATCCAGACACTGCGTTAAAGTCCTCCGGCTTTCAAAGGATGATCCTATTCACATTATTGACGGAAAGGGTGGATTTTATGTTGCCGAAATCACCGATCCCAATCCAAGGCAATGTGTTTTTAAAATACTTAAATCATACAAGGATTACGGGAAGCGAAATTATTCCATTCATATCGCAATTGCCCCAACCAAAAATATTAGCCGGTTCGAATGGTTCCTCGAAAAAGCGACGGAAATAGGTGTGGATGAAATCACCCCTTTAGAATGCGAACGATCGGAGAGAAAAATTCTGAAAACAGAGCGTCTGGAAAAAGTCATTCTCTCTGCCATGAAACAGGCTATACGGGCATTCCGGCCGAAGCTCAACAGCCTGACCCATGTTAATACCTTTCTTAACCTCGACTACTCCGGGAAAAAATGTATCGCTCACTGTACAGAAGATAAGAAACCGTTGTTGAAGGATGTATATATGCCTGGTGAAAATGTACTAATAATGATAGGTCCAGAGGGAGACTTCAGTCCTGCAGAGATAAAAGCGGCCAAAGGCAGAAACCTGATCGAGGTTTCACTTGGGCCGGACCGGCTCAGAACTGAAACGGCAGGAATAATGGCTTGTATTACCATCAATCTTTTAAACCAGGCTGGAATAAAGTAATTATCAATACCAATATACGGATCAGTAAAACAGGGGACAAAAAGTATGAATACCGGGTCAGGGTAACGAATTCTATACCTTTGGAAGGTATAAAAAAGAAGGTCAATTAAGAAAACAGAAAATAGGAACAATCCGTACCTGACACGGGGAAAAAACATGTCCCTGTAACAATTCACAAGGAAGTGTTTTCGGATCTGAAATTTACAGAATATATATAAATACGCTCTGCAAGAAGTGGAACCTGCATTATTTATCATTCCATTCACCGGGCAGACTCTTCTTGCTGAATTTGCTCCATTCGTACAACAAGTATCAAACTTGGATTCCGCATGATTTTTTTTTACGACCCTGACATTCTCTTTAAGGCTCATCTTTCCGGGACACAATTTCGGACTGGCAGTTCGGGCATCCGACAATAAAAATGTCTTCCGGTTTCCAAAACCTCTGATCCTATCCGGGATTTTTGTGAATGAATTCACCAGGTTAAGGCCTTTTTTCATGTCTGTTTAAAGGAAGGAAATGATTCAGGATCTGAATAAGGAAGGAAGAGTGCGGCAATATATTTATCCATATAGGCCGGATTTGCACCCGGGTCATTCTATTTCATCCGATAAGCAAGGTTCAATTGCTATTTCCTGAACATATCCTGATCTTCTGAAACGGATTATTTACGCTCAACGGCCAGTTTTACTGCTTTGATATGTTCCGGTGTTGTGCCGCAACAACCCCCGATTATATTCGCTCCAGCATCGATAAGGTCAGGAACAAGATCTGCCATTTGCCCGGGTGTTTCTGGGTATACATTGACACCATTAATATTTTCGGGCAAACCTGCATTGGCATGTACCAGAATTGGTTTGTCCGGTAGAGCTGTCCGGATTTCCCTGACAATATCAATCATCCGTTCGAAACCGTTACCACAGTTCGTACCGATAATATCAGCGCCAGCATCTATCGCAGCTTTAGCTGCTTCCCGGGGAGTAATTCCCATCATTGATCTGTATTCCCGGTTTGCGGTTAACTCAAATGTAAATGTAGTGATGATTTCAAGATTCGTATTCTCCCTGCCAGCTTTAATTGCCAGAAGCGCCTCATCTAATGCACTCATAGTCTCTATACAAAGAGCATCGGCTCCCCCTTTTGACAGTGCTATTGCCTGTTCTTTGAATCCGTTATAGAGTTCATCTTCCGTAACATCCCCCATAACAAGTATCTTACCGGTGGGCCCAATGGAACCCAATACCCATTTATCATTTCCTGCGGCTTCCCGTGAAATACTGGCTGCGGCTTCATTAATGTCTCCTACCCTGTCCGATAACCCATAATGTTTAAGCCTGAAAACAGTTCCCCCAAAACTGTTTGTCCCGATCATATCAGAACCGGCAATAATATAGCTCTTTGCAATATCAAGGACATCCCCCGGCCTGTCAATACACCAAAGTTCCGGACACTCTCCGGGTTGTAAACCCTTTTGCTGAAGATATGTCCCCCAGGCACCATCGGAAACCAATATCCGCCCGTTTTGTATATCGTCTGAAATTTTTCTTATATTCATGATGTAATAAATAGTAAAATCATTGAGCAGTCAGCACGAAAGGAAAGTGCAATCCCACATTCTTTAGATTCAAAAATCCGTCATTCCCGAATCTTGTTTAAACTTAGTATCATAATCCGTTCATTTCAATTTCCAATTGAACATTCGTATCCTTAAGTATTCAGGATTTATTCACAGTCATAAAGTTATTCGTTACACGATTATAAACCAAACAGACAGATGAAGAAAATCATTTTAGCTTTAGATGCAGGTACTACCAGTAACAGGGCAATACTATTTGACCACTCAGGTCGTGTACTGAATATATCACAAAGTGAATTTAAACAATTATTTCCCCAGCCCGGATGGGTGGAACACGACCCGGAAGAAATCCGGACAACACAGAAATTTGTCATACAGGATGTACTTAAAAAACAAGGCGTTACTGCTAAAGATATAGCAGCAATCGGAATTACCAATCAAAGGGAAACAACAGTAGTCTGGGACAAAAGAACCGGTTTACCTGTTCATAATGCCATTGTCTGGCAGGACCGGCGAACTGCAGGATTCTGTGAACAGCTGAAAAGCAACGGACTGGACACACTGATAAAGAAGAAAACGGGTCTTCTGCCTGACGCCTATTTTTCTGCATCAAAAGTCAAATGGATCCTTGATAATGTACCCGGAGCAAGAGAAAAAGCCCTGCAAGGCAGGCTGGCATTCGGTACGGTAGATTCATGGCTGGTATGGCATCTTACAAATGGACGGAAGCACCTCACAGAAGTGAGTAATGCAAGCAGAACGATGCTTTTCAATATTCATACTCTGAAATGGGATGAAGAACTGTTAAAAATATTTGATGTCCCGGAAAGTATGTTACCTGAGGTGAAACCAAGCAGCGATATATTTGGCTATGCGACCAAAGAGTTTATCGACAGCGAAATACCAATTACGGGTATTGCAGGAGACCAGCAGGCTGCCCTGTTCGGACAAATGTGTATTGACAAAGGGATGACTAAAAACACTTACGGGACAGGCTGTTTTGTCATGATGAATACCGGAAGTGAAGCCATAGCTTCAAAGCACAATCTGCTGACTACTATTGCCTGGAAGATCAACCATGATGTCTGTTATGCAATGGAAGGAAGTATTTTTATTGCCGGGGCGGTTGTTCAGTGGTTAAGGGATCAATTGCATATTATAAAATCTTCGAACGAAGTTGAAAGCCTGGCCCGTTCGGTAACGAATAACGGAGGTGTTTATTTCATACCGGCTTTTGTGGGACTGGGTGCACCACACTGGGATCCGTATGCTTCCGGAACAATTATCGGAATTACCCGAGGCACCTCAGATGCACATATCGCCCGTGCAGCACTTGAAGCGATTGCCTTGCAATCGATGGATGTAATCAATACAATGGCAAAAGATTCCGGGATCGATCTGGCTGAATTAAGAGTCGATGGAGGTGCTGCATCGAATAATCTGCTTATGCAGATACAGGCAAATGCAATTCAGAAGAATGTTGTCCGGCCCCGTATAACCGAAACCACAGCCCTTGGTGCTGCTTACCTGGCAGGTTTGGCAGTGGGTTACTGGGGAGGTTTTGATGAATTAAAACAACAATGGCAGGCAGAAAAGATCTTTAAACCGGACATCCGTTCAGAGGATTTTAATGAAGTGATCGTAAATTGGAATAGAGCTCTTGAGCGCAGCAAACAATGGAATGCATCAAAAACCTGAGATGATCCTAAAATAGAGGTGATGTTTGATCGACTGTCCCGCCTACAACAATGGGAGATCATCATAATGGGCGGAGCGACCGGGCCGGGTGCAGCATTTGATGAGGCAACCCTCCAGTTGCCGCCAACAGGACCGTCCGGATCAATGTTGAAAGTAACGAAGAAGAATCTGACAGGTATAGGGGATACCTGAGTGAATCTCTGCAAATAAGAAAAGCTCAGGTAAATATGGGCAGCAATGGAAGAAATAAGCAGAACCCTTGAGAATGTCCTGGCCAGTAGAATCCGGGCTCTTTTCCCCGATGTGGATGACAGTTTACGCATTGCTCCTGAAACAACTGCCTTAATGGCTGAAGAATCCGGTTTTGATGACGATTGGATTAACGCCCGGATTCGGGATTATTCAGAACTGGCTAAAGGATACACAATCAACTCATAATTAAAACAGATAAAATGGATGAATACTTTGCTGAATTTCTTGGGACCTCGATTCTAATACTCTTAGGTAATGGTGCGGTTGCCAATGTATGCCTTCGGAAAACCAAAGGAGAAAATTCAGGATGGATAGTGATAACAGCCGGCTGGGGAATGGCGGTTTTCATTGCCGTTTTTACCGTCGGCCCCATCAGCGGTGCTCACATTAATCCGGCCGTCACGTTAGGATTGGCCGTTTCCGGTTTGTTCGGCTGGGATAAGGTAATACCTTTTCTTATTGCACAAGTACTCGGTGGTATGACCGGCGGTTTTCTGGTTTATTCATTCTATAAGGACCATTTCAATACAACGGATAATCCGGATGCAAAATTGGCCTGTTTCTGTACTATCCCCAATATCCGTAATTTAAAGGTTAACTTTTTATCGGAAGTGATCGGTACTTTTATCCTTGTATTCGCCGTGTTATTTGTCAATCTACCTCATATTGAAATAGAGGGGCTGGGGAATGCAAAGGTAGGCCTGGGCTCTCTCGAAGCATTACCAGTAGGATTAGTCGTTTTTGCTATCGGACTTAGCCTGGGAGGAACCACCGGATATGCCATCAATCCGGCCCGTGATTTCGGACCGAGGTTAATCCATTACCTCTTACCAATAAAAGGGAAAAGGGACAGTGACTGGCATTATTCCTGGATACCTATTGCTGGCCCTGTCTGTGGAGCATTCATTTCAACCCTTTTCTATTTTTTCATTAACTGGATTTCCGCCTGAATCAATTGTGTTATTCAAAACCATCTCACCATCCCGGTGAAACCTGCCCGTAATGTCCTGATATTTGTTCTACGCATGCAGTGAATCCCACATTTTTTTACTGAAAGGAGCAATTCTTTTTTTGCAGTTCTCACGATGACATACCATACAGCTTTGAAATTCTACTGAGGTTTGATACAGAAAACCTGAAATGCTCTTTATTGGAATCATAAGGCAACTCTCGGTCAATTCGACACCGATACAATCTTTCACATCACCGAAAAGGGAAAAAAGTTCCTTCTGCTGTTCAATGCGCCAAACATTCACATCCCCTGAACCCGGGCTCATTCTTGCTGTCTTACCAAGAGAATATTTCCGCTCAAGAAAGTTAATCAGCCATGTATGGGACGACTCCAGAATCATTGCCCTGATCTCTTCGAGCCAGAACCTTAATAGCAAATCGTTCTCAGGAACGCCGACCTGATCCAACTCTCTGCCACATGTTACGATGTAAGGGAATACCCTTTCCACCCTGTCAAGGTTTGAACGTAAAATGCAACTCGTAAAAGTCACATCGCCCATTGTTACCGTCTCCTCCCCTCGCGAATCAATAAACAACTCCCTGTAAACTGCTTTAGGGTTGGCAAGGCAACAAGCCTCTTCAAAAATTTCCCTGAGTGGTATATCATAACCGCTGTTTTTACTGAATGAGCATCGGTTGAAAAGAGAATCCAGGTCAGGATCAAAAGGTATTTGTGTAAGGATTTCCATCCCGGACAAACGGATTAATTGAAGAAAAAATCCACTACATTGCCCATTTGACTGCTCTTTGTTTTGAACATCTCGGTATAAAAACAACGATTACAGGTTATCGTGGTAAACCGTAAATTCTGGATATTAAAAAGCTTCGCACCAAAACTTCCAGGGGCCCTTAGTTCGCCCATATTGTATGCCTTGTTTCCACACTTCGGACAATTGTATTTATAGTTATGTAATGGTATATTCTTTTTGCTCATGGTTTAATATTTGCTATTTGGTTGGCTTTTTCTTTTTATATCTTCCCGCCTGTTTCAACGCCCTGTCAAGTATCCATTCAATCTGCCCGTTCATACTGCGAAATTCATCAGAAGCCCATTTTTCCAGGGCTTGTAACTTTTCCGGATCCAGGCGTAATACAAATGCCTTCTTTTGTGCCATATCTTCTATTGATGTAATGTACCTGTATTAATGATAGGACTCGGATCCTTATCTCCACATAATACAACCATCAAATTACTTACCATGGCAGCCTTCTTCTCCTCATCCATTTCAATAATCTCTTTCTCTGATAACTGATCAAGTGCCATTTCAACCATACTAACAGCACCTTCAACAATCTTATACCTTGCAGCTACAATCGCAGCCGCCTGCTGCCGTCTTAACATAGCTCCAGCTATTTCTGAAGCATAAGCAATATAATTGATCCTGGCTTCGATAACATAAATACCGGCTATATCCAACCTCTCCCTGATCTCATTCTCAAGTACTTCATTTACCTCCTCTCCCCCGGATCGAAGCGTTACTTCGGCATCATGATCCTCGAAATTATCATACGGGTAAATGCCGGCCAGTTTACGCAGGGCAGCCTCACTCTGAACTACCACGAAATGTTCGTATTCATCAACCTGAAAGGCAGCTCTGAATGTATCCTCTACCTTCCATACCAGTACCAGCCCGATCATGATCGGATTACCGATCTTGTCGTTCACCTTAATAGGCTGGCTGTCAAAATTCCTCGCTCTCAAAGAAATCTTCTTACGTACGAAAAACGGATTAACCCAAAAAAATCCGTTCTTCTTAATCGTTCCCTTATAGGCTCCAAATAATACCAACACACAGGATTCGTTAGGATTGACTACCGTAAATCCAATTGCACCAAGGATAAACAGAAGTATGGATATGGCAATAAAGAAGGGATTTCGAATAAGAATACTGAATACGATCCCGGCAATGATTACCAACATGATTACCAGTGCAAAATACCCGGAAATGGGACTGAATGATTTTTCTACTTTCATGATTTTTCAATTTAAATTAATATCATTTTGATATCACAATGATATAACAAAAAAATGAATTTTCCAAATAATTTTGAAAAAAAAAGACCGCTCGCCTGGAGCAGTCTTTCTTTTAAGGCAATCGGTTAATGTTTCCCGAAGCATTGGTTATTACTTTTCAGCAATCTTTTGAAAAAGATCTTCGATTACCCGTTCCTCCACCTTACACTGGAATTCATCCAGGAATGAAAATACATCATGGTACGGGTCTCCGAACAATGCGCTTATGTCATCAACTTTATCCTCCTCCTTTTCAAAGTTATGAACAGATTCAAATGGTGTAGAGTTGTTTCCCATAGGCTATATTTTTTCGTTTTCGATAACATGACATTTGAAAAACGTTCGCAATGAAAAGAATAGTATCTGAGGGGGTATTTTTTTTCAGAACTCGGGAAAGGTTATCTTCAAAGCAGGGCCTTTACACTTATTTCTTCGTGTAAATATGAGGGTTTCGGGTCTTAGCCTATTCGGGTTGATTTCGTGCTGATAATGGAACGCCCGCAGGCACAGGAGCAACATGTTCAAATTATTACCTCAGCAGAAGGGTATCAGGTAAGTGTCAGGTTCAGTTTTTTCTCCTGGATAAGTTTTCTGAGGTTAATTAAAGCATACCTCATTCTTCCGAGGGCTGTATTGATGCTCACATTTGTCTGTTCAGCAATTTCTTTAAAGCTCAATCCACCATAATGCCGTAGCAGAACGACCTCACGTTGATCGGGTGGCAATTCGCTAACAAGATTCCTGACATCGCTGAGGATCTGGTCATAGACTATTTCATCCTCGATATTTCCATGGGCCAGCTTTCGGGAGTTAAAGATATCCGTATCATAATCTTCACTGGTTGATGTGTTAAACTGCTTATCTCTCCTGAAGTGGTCTATGATCAGGTTATGGG
Organism: Bacteroidales bacterium; assembly: GCA_020353115.1. Lineage (GTDB taxonomy): Bacteria > Bacteroidota > Bacteroidia > Bacteroidales > VadinHA17. The sequence continues at coordinate 1,581,682 of CP070687.1, read as the reverse complement.
CGATTCGTATCACCCAGGAAAGAAATCTCCCGCTATCCGTGTACTGGCCATTTTGTAAGGACTGGATAACTTTAATAAATGTATCCTGGAAGATATCTTCGGCAAGCTGTTGGTTTCTGACAATAAGGACTATATAGGTATAAACCCTGTTTCTATGACGATTTATAAGTACCTCAATGCTTGACTGACTGCCATTTATGAACCTTTTTACCAGTTCGCAATCGGGTAATTGATTAAGATCCAAAACAACCTCCTTTTCTGGTGATTTAGTAGCGTAGATCTTTTTCTATAGCAGTCCTCCCGGTGTTTTGGTTACAATATAGGTTTAAAAAGATATGCAATTAAGCCAAAAAAAATCTTTATTCAAAAAATATTACTTTTGAATTTCGTTAAATATTGTTAAAAATACATCATTTTTAACGCAAATTTTATGCCAGAAGTTACAGTTAATCAGGGGAATTTTATCGAAATCAAGGGAGCGAGGGTACATAATTTAAAAAACATCAACCTAAACATACCAAGGGATCAATTCATTGTAATAACGGGTTTATCCGGATCGGGAAAATCCTCACTTGCCTTTGATACGATATATGCGGAAGGTCAACGCCGGTATGTTGAAAGTTTATCATCCTATGCCAGGCAATTTCTTGGAAGGATGAACAAACCGGAAGTTGATTATATCAGGGGATTGCCTCCGGCTATTGCTATTGAACAGAAGGTCAATACAAGAAATCCACGTTCAACTGTCGGAACTTCAACGGAAATATATGATTACCTGAAATTACTATATGCCCGAATTGGAGAAACCTTCTCTCCCGTATCCAACAAAGTGGTAAAAAGACATCAGGTTACGGATGTTGTCGATTTCCTGAACCGGTTTAAGGAAAAAACCCGGGCATACATACTTGCACCACTGAGAGCCTACAGGGAGTGTACGATCCCGCAACATTTGGAATACATGCTCAAACAGGGGGTATCCAGGGTTGAGTTGAACGGTGAAATCAAAAAAATAAGCGATGTTCTTGAGCAGCCGGAAGAATTGGCTGAACTCACTGAAATCCTTGTGGTTATTGACCGGATTGAAATAAAATATGATGCCGATTCGCAGGGAAGATTTTCGGATTCCGTACAAACGGCTTTTGGAATTGGGAAGGGGTACTGTACCGTTCGTGTTTTTGAAGGGGAAAGTATCCTTTCGGAAAGTTTTTCAAATAAATTTGAAGCTGACGGGATCCTTTTCGAGGAACCGTCCGTACATATGTTCAGTTTTAACAATCCGGTTGGGGCATGTCCTTTATGTGAGGGGTACGGAAAGATCATCGGGATTGATGAAGATCTGGTTATACCTAACAAGGCTCTCTCCGTTTACGAGGATGCCATTGTATGCTGGAAGGGGGCGAAAATGAGGAAATGGAAAGACCGGTTGATCCTGCATGCTGACAAATTTGATTTTCCTGTGCACAAACCTTACCATGACCTGAGCGAAGAGCAGAAACTCCTTTTATGGACGGGGAACCGGTATTTCAAGGGATTGAACACCTTTTTCGATTACCTCGAAGAAAAGAAATACAAGATACAGTATCGTGTAATGCTCTCGCGGTACAGGGGGAAAACCGTTTGTCCCGAATGTAAAGGTGCGAGGCTTCGCAGAGAGGCTTCCTATGTCCGGATCGGGGGTAAATCCATTTTGGATCTGGTCCGGCTCCCGGTAGACAAGCTGTACCAGTTCTTTGATAATCTTAAGCTTAAACCTTATGAAGAGGAGGTTGCCAACCGGCTGCTTGTTGAAATCAGGAACCGTTTATTATTCCTCGTAAATGTGGGTCTCAGTTACTTGACCTTAAACCGGTTATCCAACACACTCTCCGGTGGCGAATCCCAAAGGATAAACCTTGCCACGGCACTGGGAAGCAGTCTTGTCGGATCCCTCTATATTCTGGATGAACCAAGTATAGGACTTCATCCCCGAGATACCACATTACTCATCCGGGTTCTGAAACACCTGAAACAGCACGGGAATACGGTTATGGTCGTTGAACACGATGAGGAGATCATCCATGCAGCAGATGAACTCATTGATATTGGGCCCTTTGCAGGCAGGCATGGAGGGGAAATTGTATTTCAGGGAAAACACAGGGATCTCCTGGGTATAAAAGAGAGCATTACGTCGATGTATTTAACAGGGAAGAGAGCCATTCCCGTTCCGGAAATACGAAGGAAATGGAATTGTGTCGTTGAGGTTATTGGCGCCAGGGAAAACAATCTGAAGGGAATCAATGTTAAAATCCCGCTGAACATAATGACTGTAATAACCGGAGTAAGTGGTTCGGGCAAATCTTCCCTGATTCGCGGTATATTATACCCGGCACTGAATAAACTATATAATGGATATGGTGAGAAGACAGGGCACTTTGACAGGCTTGCCGGTGACCTGGATGTTATATCTAATATTGAATTTGTTGATCAGAATCCCATAGGCAAATCCAGCCGTTCAAACCCGGTTACCTATCTTAAAGCCTATGATGAGATCCGGAGATTGTATGCCGAACAACCTCTCTCCCATTACAATAACTACAAACCTTCCCACTTTTCATTCAACGTGGATGGAGGCCGTTGTGAAGAATGTCTCGGTGAAGGGGTAATCCGGGTCGAAATGCAGTTTATGGCTGATGTGGAATTGGTCTGTGAGGCATGTAAAGGCAGGAAGTTCAAAACAGAGATTCTGGATGTCAGATACAGGGGTAAGAATATTTATGATATCCTGGAACTCACGGTAGACGAAGCTATCGAATTCTTCAATTCGGCAAAGGAGAATAATGTAAAAAAGATTGCGGAGAAGATGAGACCACTAACCGACGTCGGTCTGGGATATATAAAACTGGGACAATCATCAAGCACCCTGAGCGGTGGTGAGAGCCAGAGGGTAAAACTGGCTTCATTCCTGGGCCGGGAAAACAGTCAGCCGAAGTTATTCATCTTTGACGAACCGACAACCGGTTTGCATTTTCATGATATCAGGAAACTTCTGGATGCATTTTATGCCCTGATTGAAAACGGGCATTCAATCCTGATCGTTGAGCATAATATGGAGATAATAAAGTCAGCGGACTGGATTATTGACCTCGGTCCTGAGGGAGGTGAGAATGGAGGTATGATCGTATTCGAGGGGACTCCAGAAGATCTTATCGGATGCAACGATTCCTACACAGGTAAATTTCTGCGGGATAAACTGAATCCCTGAAGACCTGTTGTATAGGATATAATCGGAGATCCCTCTGTACGCTACCGGCAAAACAAAAAAACCTGTAAAAATTACAGGTTTTGAATGCAGTTAATCGTAAAATATCTATTTTGCCTTGAATCCAAACATAATAGCAACGCATCCCTGCTGAGGTTCAGCCGAAGTGTCCGGGTTCACCGGAACTCTTACAAATATTTTAAGCTGCTGGGAAGATTCAAGCTTAAAATCCCAGATACGGTTAAAATCGTTGTCCCTGTTGGTGTATAAGACCGTTTTCTTGGCATCAAGGACTCTGAATTCAACATCCGACATGTTATCTGAACCGCAAATAGCAATCCGGTAATCCTGGCCTGAATAGAATGTTTTATACAGTTCAGCCTCTTCCCCTTCGGTTAGTATTGCAGCATGATAGTTACCGTCATGGGTATAATCAGGAGACAATTCCAGTTTACAGATGTTTTTTGCAAATCCTTTGCACTGAGCCTGGATAAGTACAGGAAGAGAAACCAATAAAGTTGCTACTATGAATAAATAGAGAATTCTTTTCATAACGATGGTATATTTATAGGATATATGTATTTCTGAGGGATTTGACTTTCTCACTCAGCTCAGCGAAAATTTCCGGAGACATAGATGAAGATGTCTGAGACTTTAGTGTAGTAACATTGGTTTCCTCATCATAAGATGCTTCAATCTCAGAAGTTTCAACCGTTATCTTATCAAAGATTGCTTTCAGTTCATTCACTTCGGTAAGGATTCCTGCAACATCCGAATTATCCTGATTCTCTTCCAGCAATTTAATTACAATATTTATAGATAACTTCTGATCCGTAATCCTTTCCACCAACTTATTACCCTCAAAAGTACCTTTGTTTACCAGTTCAGTAGCTATGTATAATCCTTCCATCCATCCTCCAACAAGAACGATGGCAGCAATTGCAGGACGGTCATTTTCCTCCAGGAATGAGCTTGAATTCATAAATGTCTCGGAAACGATATCGAGAAGGACTTCACGGTTATTGACATTTTCTTCAAGCCTTTCTATGGTTCTGTCATCAATTGCATCCAGGATCCCCAATCCATCAGCCATCCGTTTTGCCGCATTCATATAACTGATTGAGGCCTGTGTTTGATCGTACAAACTGGCGAAACTAAGATCACAGGTATATATTCCAAGGTTGAGTGCTAATTTCCTCTGCCCGGTATATTTTCCGGCATTATCAACAGGATTAAGCAATTCCTCATCATATTCAGCTCCGGCGGATCGTACGAGCATTGCCGTCTCCAGGGGTGAAGGGAGCGAATAGAAAATCTGTTTCGCATCTGAAATATTATCAAAAAGCTCCTGATTAATTTCGTCCATATCAATGGAAACTTCAGGAACCTTTTCCTTATCACCGCCCGATCCGCATCCAACAATAAAGGCCACGCCAAAAAGGAGAATCAGCCCTCTAAATTTTTTCGATGTAAGAAATCTAATATTCATAATTCCAGCTTTTAAAGTATTGTTCTTCAATGACCTTGCATTTATTAGAAGTAAAATTAACATTTTTTTTTAAAATACAAAACTCGATTTCCCCCATGATTTCACACATTCTAACCGGTATGAGGATGATTTTAAACCTCATGATTAAAAGGATTTCTGTTTCTGTCCGTACAATTTTTTCAGGCTTGAATCATCCCCCTTCGATGGTTTTTAAAGAATAAACTGTAATTTTGATAAATTATTGAACAATCAGAGGAATAATTTTCAACCGTCTTTCGATGCAATCCGTTTCAGAACAAAAGAAGATAATCAGGGAATTAAACTCGGAAAAACCTGAAACTATTCTGGAAGCGATCCGGAAACTAAGGCAAACAGGTAATCCGTCATTGCTGCCCTATCTTATTATGGTTCTGCACCGCACCAGGACAGAAGAAGTCAGGAATTCGATTATCCGTTGCTTAAATGATCTGAAGGTTCAGGATTCGGTTAATGAACTGGTAAAAGCAATTCACAATGAAGTTTATGATACCGAAAAAGAAATCCTTGTCTCGGCCTGCTGGCAGTCAGGCCTCGATTTTTCCAATCATATTGATACATTCGTCGAAATCGCAATAAAGGATGAATACAGGCTGGCCTTTGAGGCATTTACGGTTGTGGAATATTCCATCTCAAATTGCACGAGCCATGAAATCAATTCATATATCCGGCGCATCAGGAAAAAGATGGACATGGCCGACAGGGATAAGAAAGCGCTCCTGGGTGAAATGATCAGTATGCTGGAAGATCAGAAAACCCAGGTGGAATAATTGAACGGGTAATGTAATCCTGCATTTTCAATAGACTGTATATGCTTCCTGATGTTGCAGGGTTGTCCTTCAAGCCAACCTCCCGGGCATCAGTCTGGAATTCTCCCCGGCATGGTTTTTTCTGCGCTCTTTCCTGAAAATAATGTGCTTAATAGTAGTTTGAAAAATACCGCATAAACTGGGACCTTTCATAAACAGACGGATCTGGAATATTTTTATAACTCATTCTGCCCCGGAAATCCTCAATTCTTTTGTAGTTGTTTTCATTCATCCACTTTTTCAAACCCGATATAAAATTTTGCAGGTAACCGATCCCTTTGAGATAAAGTGCTGAACAGACCTGGATAGCAGAGGCCCCGGCAAGCAACATTTTTATTGCCCCGTTACTGTCATGGATACCGGTTGAGGCTGCAATATCCATTTTTTCAATATTTCCCGAAACAATTCCAACCCAGCGTAATGTCTGACGTATATCGGATGGTGAACTGAAGACTTCGGCGGAGGTGATTTTCATTTTTGAAATATCAATATCCGGGGCATAAAAACGGTTAAAAAGAACAACACCTCCCACTCCCCGGTTATACAACTG
>CP070687.1:1568603-1575460 GCA_020353115.1 Bacteroidales bacterium | reverse complement strand
TTCATCTCGGTAATATCCCCACGAGCCGGAGAAAGTCTGACAGGTTTCCCAGGGGATTTTTTTCCCGTCAACCTCAGGCCAGGCAGGAACTTTAAATTGCTCGGGGGTGGTAAAATCCCATCCATCCTCATACTCTTTCAAATCCATGCGGTCGTTCACTATGATTCCCGGCTGGAGTTCCCTGACCAGCTTCAGGAGTTCAACCGAATTCCAGTCATTCCTGTCTTTACCGTGTTTCCCGGGAAATGAATAATCAAGCCACAGGATGTCTACTTCCCCGTACCGGGTAAGGATCTCCCGAACCTGGTTGTAAATGTATTCCCTGTAAATTTTCATATCCCGCTCCCGATTCATCTCTTCATACCCTTCATCCGTTTCCGGTCGTAAAGGATGAATACGATCCAGGGTATATTCCGGATGATGCCAATCGATGAGGCTGTAATAAAATCCTATTTTCAACCCTTCCGCACGGAAAGCATCCACCCAGGCTTTTATAATATCCCTGCCATAAGGTGTATTCGTAACCTTATAGTCTGTATATTCCGAATCGAACATACAGAATCCTTCATGATGCTTGGTTGTAATCACCGCATATTTCATCCCTGCATCCTTTGCCATTTTCGCCCACTCCTGCGGGGCAAAAAGGTCGGGGTTGAAAAGCTCAAAATAGGTCCGGTATTCTTCTTCCGGAATACGTTCACGTGTTTTTACCCATTCATGTCTTGCAGGAAGGGCATACAATCCCCAATGGATAAACATTCCAAAACGGTCATGGGTCCACCATGCCATACGTTCCCTCTTCTGTTCTTCGGATTCGTCAAACAGTTTTTTCTGGCCGGATAAATCCAGGCTCACAAGCATCAGAAATACCAGCAGGAAAGAGATTTTTTTCATTTTTCTGTATTTGTATTTGATTCATGTTATTAAAGAACTGCTCATTACAGGTTATTCGGACATTCCCTGATCAATCAATATTCTCTTCAGATCCCTGAATTTTATTCAATTACTATCTCATCAGCAAATATCCAGGCTTTTCTACCGGCGCCGGGGTGCCATTCAGGAAATGTTTCGAAATTCTTAGCCTTTACCCTGATATACCTGGTCATCTCCGGATTGATCTCACAGACAAAATCATGGAGTATCCTTTCATCGGTCCTTTGCGGAACAGAATGGCCAGCCGTGCATACTTTCCTGAAATTCCTCCTATCATTTGAGATACTTATTTCAACCGATTCAGGCATAAATATCCATGAACCGGCATCCTGAAAGAAACGAATGGCTATCCTGTTAACAGTCAATGCTTCACGGAGATCAATAATTACATCCAGGTCTTTTCCCTCATAACCCTGCCAGGCCGAATCATTCAGATCAGGTATTCCATGTTTTCCATCCAGGAGAGCTCCGTCTCCACCACCGGTATATTTATAACTGTACCTGGTATTCAACCGGATGTTTTTACCAACGCCAAGATGATCTGTATTCCTGTCAGGGATATAAACTTCCTTCTTTCCCCAGAACCTCATTTTCAGGTCCATGGGATCATCATACACCATCATATAATGATCAAGCAGGTCGGTCAGTTCATCCAACATAACGGAACAGGCAGGATCACCGGCGAGATTTTCCATTTCCCACGGATCTTTGTTAAGGTTGAACAACTGGGTTGTTTCCACATTGTTTACCATGTATTTGATCAGTTTCCAGTTGTCAGCAGTTCGGATACCACGCTGCAAATTACGGTATGCATAAAATACCTCATCCCGGAATGACATTTTTCTTCCTTTAATTACCTGAATAAGACTTTGTCCCTCCGGGCCTTGTGGTATTCTTATCCCGGTCAAGTCACATATGGTAGGGAAAACATCATTCAGATAGCACAGTGCCTCGCTTTTTTCATTTCCGGGAATTCCCGGGCCGGAGATGATAAGGGGAACTCTGACGCTGTGTTCATAGAGATTCTGTTTACCCAGAAGGCCATGTTGCCCAATTGCAAGCCCGTTATCCGAAGCAAAGATGATAATTGTATTCTCCGTTTTGGTATTCTTTTCCAGGGCATCAAGAATTCGTCCGATCTGGTGATCGGTATGTGTTATCATGGCATAATAAGCAGCAAGATGATCTTTCACGATTTCAGGTGTCCTGGGCCAGGGTGCAAGTTTTTCATCACGAATTTTCATTTCCCCGTTATCAAACGGGTGTTCGGGAAGGAAATTTCCGGGAAGTCCAATTTTATCCCCGGCATATAATAATTCAAATGTATCGGGGGCCATACGCGGATCATGAGGGGCAGTAAACGAAACATACATAAAAAAGGGACTATCACCAGCCTCTTTTTCCAGGAAGCGAATGGCCTCATCAACAAATAATTCACTTGAGAATTTCTCCCCGGTCTTTTTATTTTCTTCCGGATAGAGACCGGTCGGGTCAAAGTCAAAATAGGGTACGTTAAGATGATCGCTCATACCTCCGAAGAAGATCTTTCCACCATGAGAAAAGCATCTTGCAAAAGATTGTTTCCCATTATGCCATTTCCCAGTCCCAAATGTTTTATACCCCTCTTCCCTTAACAATTCAGGTATCATAATATGATCGTCCGGGATGGTTGCCCCTTTCATTTCAAGGTGAAACAGGGATTTGCCGGTCATCAGCATGGCTCTGCTAGGCATACAGATGGCACCACTGGTTCCTCCCATGATATGGGCATGAGTAAAACTGAAGCCTGCCCTGGCCAACCGGTCAAGACTGGGTGTCTTTACTTCGTGATTCCCCCATGCAGCTATTGTACTGAATCGCTGATCATCTGTAAGAAGAAAGACGATATTGGGTTTGCGTATCAAAGAATCCTGCTTTCCTCTTCGCTGCCTGCACCCTGTCAGGATAATTAAAAATCCAACTGAAGCCAGGCTGACTGCAATAACATAGCTCCTGAGAAAGTCTGTTTTCTTCATCTATCAGCGATGTATGATAATCTACTCTCCGATGGTCCCGATCGGTCTTGCCTGACGTTCCAGTTCGTTATCAAATTCGAATAGCTTCTTCCTTAGTTCATCAACCAGATCGGGATATTGATCTTTCAGATTGTATTTTTCACTTATATCCTCATCCAGATTGTAGAGTTCAATATTATCATTCCTTACGGACAATTTCCAGGGACCGCTACGGATGGCTTCCGGGAAACCATATGACGAATAGTAATAAAATATTCTATCATTAAAAATTGCTGAATCAGGATGTTCAAGCAGGTCATGAATATCTGCCCCATCAATAATTGTATTCACCGGTAAGGTACTATTTGATAAATATGCAATTGTCGGAAATATATCCATAGATGTGGTTATTTCCATACATACTTCACCTGCCGGTATTTTTCCGGGCCACCACATGATGCAGGGTTCTCTCATACCGCCCTCATAGGTCGTTCCCTTCCCGTTTCTCAAAGGGCCTGCTGATCCGCCCAGGGTTTTGTATGAAAGCCACGGGCCATTATCCGAAGTGAAAACGACCAGGGTATTATCCGATAATCCAAGTTCATCAAGGACATCCAGGATCTCTCCCACACTCCAGTCGATCTCTTCAACCGTATCCCCGTATCTTCCCCTTCTGCTCTTACCTGTGAAATCCGATGAAGCGTAAACCGGGATATGGGGCATGGGATGCGGCATGTAAAGAAAAAAGGGATTATCCTTGTTCTCTTTTATGAACCTTACCGCATCTTCGGTCAATCTCCGGGTAATCCATCGCTGATCCGGATCAAGTTCAATGGTATCGTTTTCTAGAATAACAGGTAATTCATACTTATACGTTGTATTACCCATGATAACCTGCTCCTGCCTGCTCATATCGTTACTGAATGGAATTCCGAAAAAATGATCAAATCCATGCTGTGGCGGAAGGAATCTCCTCTGGTGCCCCAAATGCCACTTGCCAATGCACGCCGTTGTATAACCCTGTTCCTGGAGCAACTCTGCAAGTGTTATTTCATCCGGATTGATCCCGGTGGTATAATCGGGAAAGAGCACATGCTTATGTAATCCTACCCTTTTGGGATAACATCCGGTCAGGAGAGCGGCTCTCGATGGAGTACAGACCGGAGATGCAACATAGAACTGGGTAAATTTTAACCCTTCTTCTGCCATCCTGTCCAGATTTGTCGTCCGTATGGTCGGATTTCCATAACATCCGAGATCACCGAAACCGAGATCATCGGTAAAAATGATGATAAAATTGGGTAGTCCGTTAGCTTCCGTGGCCCTCTTATCAGGAGCAGCACAGGAGCTTAACATAATAAAACAAAATAAAATGGCCGGGAAATTTAAGGAATTAATATGTTTCATCGTTTCTTAGTTGTGGTTTCCCCTGGCAGAAGATGCAGGTAAAGATATTGGTTGGATTTTGAGGATATGCAGTGCATAGATTGTTAAAGTTACAAACAATCTGGTGCTGCGCCCGAAAATTTCGTACTTTTATTCAATAATTTACGCAGGACGTATATTAAAACTCAATCGAATGGACAACTACCAGAATCATCCTCTTTATCAACCCATGGATTTCGAGGCGCTTTTCACTCAAACATTCAACATTTATAAGAAACATTTCGGATGGCTCTTCCTCTATAGTTTTTTCGGTATTTTACTTATGAGCATGATGATCTTTGCCACGGATTTCAAAGACATATTTACATATGATTTCTTTTACAATCCCGGGGAAATAGGAGGTTTCCTGGGACGGTTATTTCTGATCCTCCTGGTCATGTTTGTCGGTTATGCCATCCTTTACCTCTTCATCCATTATTTTATAATCCAGAAATATACCGATCCCGGACAAAGCCACCTTGTCATATTTGGTGATGCGGTAAGGAAGTATGCCCTTCCTTATATCCTAATTCTTATCATCGTAATAATCATCTTAACCGTTAGTATGACAATCGGAGTTTTTCTTTTGGTCATTGGTATGTTTGTGGCGCTCTGCTACTTCGGGACAATATTTCTTCCAATCACCCCGATTCTAATTGTCGAAAAAAAAGATCCGTTAACTACAATCAGCAGGAGTTTTAAGCTCGGGCATCTTGATTTCTGGCCAACACTGGGAGCGCTGATCGTGATGTATATCGTGGTAATGGTTGCATCCATGATCCTGGGTGCAATAACCCTGGCCCCGTTCGCTGTGGATTTTTTTAAGTTTATGAATCCGGATGCGGTTTCTGAAATGCTTGAAGGCGGTGAATCGTTGTTCTCTTTCTTGACTCCAGGTTTTATTCTGGTCTCCGCTGTTACCAATGCGATAACATTCCCTGTAATCCCAATCTTCGCAGTACTGGTATATTTCAAGTTGAAATACAAAGAAGACCAGGTGGTATCGGATTAAACACTGAAGACAGGGTTATATCGAAAGAAGCAGTTTGAATGATATGTCCCCTCAAGGGTAATCACCCGCCAGTTATGTTTTCAAAAGAGTGATGCAGGTAATCTTTCTTTTGTACAGGTTGGCATCATGCGGATTATTCCCCGCGCATACCGGACGGCAACAGGATCCGATACAGATGAATGACCTGCCTCAACCGGAGTGCCTGAAATCTGTACCCCGGCTAAAAATAATTTAAGATCCTCACCGGTAAACAACCAGGGCAATGATTTCTGTAATGGAAGGTTCAAGATACATTGGCTTACCCCTGATAGCAGTTTGCCCCATTTATACCGGATGTATTCAGGATAAATAACATTCCCCAAACAGAATAGCAAATTTGCTATCAGGAATTAATCGTATTGAATTCTGTTAGTTATGTAACGTGATCTCCCAGTAACCGGGCCGGGAAATCTCAAATTCAAATACAGCATCGTATTGTATGGTTTTCAGCTTATTCCAGGTTCGATAGGTAACTTTCCCCCAGAATGGAAACTCTACAAACTCGTACCCGATGTATTCATTATATCTTATTTCCGAACCGCTGTCCCCGATGAAAAGCAAATCTTCAATATCAAAATTCGGCACTCCGTTAACAAGTATCTTTACCATTACCTGGTTGCCTTCACTTTTCCGAATCGTTGTATACCGGATGACATTTCGTTTTATCCTGACTTTTATCCCATTCCCTTCCTTACTGCCAATAAATTCGTCATTCTTCCAGTTGCCTTCCTGAATCGAGTCTTCGTCATTTGTCGAAAAAATATATTTACCCTTACCATTCCGCCTACCCTTTTTCCAGGTTCCGGTGTATACTTCCCCTGTCGACCAGGTATAGGTCCCGAAACCATCCGGGTACCCTTTCCTGAATTTTCCTATATAACTGTCTTTCCCCTTAGCCTCACCCTCACCGTGAGCAAGGCCATTTTTACAGTCACCTGTATAACTTTCAGCAATCTCCGGCACCAAAACCCTGCATGTTGCCTGCCCCCGGCCTTGATTACTAAGCAGTCCAAAAAAGATTATTGTAAATATTGTCAGCATTCCCTTCATTAGGATGTTTATTATCATGTTATTAATCTGTTACCGATCTTTCTTCAAATGAATTCAATTATGGAGGACTTTAAATGATCAAAAATTAATTTGGAATACTTTACCCAAAAATAACACATCACTGTTGACTTCAGGTATTGCAGTATCAAATAATTCTTCATTATGTGACCGGACCTTTCTAATTATATAGGGTAAGTTCCCAGTCCCCGGGCTGGATTATTTCAAATTCAAATAGTACCTCAATCATCCTGGTCCTCATACTATTCCAGGTGCTATAGGTTACCTTACCCCAAAACGGGAATTCCACACGTTCGTATCCGATAAACTGACTGTACCTGACTTCAGTACCGGAATTGGCAATAAACATTAAATCCCGAAAATCCTTATTGGGCATTCCGTTCCAA
>CP070687.1:1563563-1568503 GCA_020353115.1 Bacteroidales bacterium | reverse complement strand
AAGAACATCTTATACGGTTGGTCGCCAATGGAGAAATTGACTTTACCGTGTGCGATGAAAATATAGCCCTGGTTAACCAAACCTATTATCCGATCCTTGATGTCAGTACAGCGGTTAGTTTCCCGCAGAATCTTGCATGGGCTGTACGGAAAGAGGGATCAGTAAACCTGCTGAGAGATATCAATGAATGGCTTTCGGAGTTCAGGAATACAACCAAATTTGCAGTAATCTATAATAAATACTTTAAGAACCAAAAATCCAGGGAATGGGTGGAAAGCGATTTTTTTGCCATGAGCAGCGGCCGGATCTCTCCATGGGATGAATATATAAAAAGATATAGCGACAGCCTCGGCTGGGACTGGCTGCTTCTGACCTCCATGATATACCAGGAATCCAGGTTTGACCCGAACGTTTATTCATGGGCAGGCGCTTATGGATTGATGCAGCTTATGCCGTCAACCGCACAAAGATATGGCATCGGGAAAAATTCCTCACCGGAAAAACATATTGAAGCAGGCGTTAAATTCCTAAAATGGCTTGATAACGTTTTAATGGACAGAGTACCGGATAATGAACAGCGAATAAAATTCATTCTCGCTTCTTATAATGTGGGCCTGGGACATGTTCTTGATGGAATGAACCTGGCAAGAAAAAACGGAAAGAACCCACGCATCTGGGATGAAAATGTTGATTTTTACGTTCTGAATAAGTCTGATCCCCGGTTTTACAGAGACCCCGTGGTTAAATATGGCTATTGCCGGGGAGAGGAACCGTACAATTACGTGTCGGAGATCCTTGAACGATATGACCATTATAAGAATATCATCGGGGCAGATTTAACTCCAGGGAATTGAAAACTTCTAAAAACTCGCTGATAATCATTGCTGTAGCACCCCAAACCTGATGCCCTCCAAGGTCATAAAAAGGCACCGTTACCCTCTCTCCCAGGATCGTCTCTTCTCTCATCCGGATAATAGAAGGATCCGATAAATTCTTTAGATTAACCTCAATTACAAATCGTACCTCAGCTGGATGCGGCTGAAGTTCAATGAAACCGGAAATACTTCCTACAACCGGCGTTACTTCTAATATTGCTTACCGGAATAAAAAGCGGGGACAATGTTCCATGAATCCGGATTGCACCCCTGACGACTCCAATTTCTTCTTCTGCTTCCCTGATGGCCGTGTTGATAAGCGAACCATCCCCTTTTTCTGATTTGCCACCCGGAAAACTGATCTGATCACTGTGGGCTCCGCGATACGTCGGTCGCTTGATAAGAAAAGTGTTTATGGAGCCCTCTTTTGCATACAGAAGGATCAGGACCGCCCCCTGAGAAGTCTTATTATTTGGTGTGGCAGGATAAATACCCCTTATCCTGTCAGACGGAGCCATCTTCAAATGAGCATCCTGACCCGGTAATTCACCATGTAACCGGTCCTCAAACCTCTTCAGAATCTCTTCCAGTTCCATAAAAAAAATGGTGACAGCTACCTATTTTTTAATTTTGGTCTTCCTTTCGGTTTTGACCTTAACAACCGGCCGGTTTTATATTCCAATTCTTGAATGAATGCATCGTTTCCACACGGCCTGCCATTCATTGTACACCTTCTTATATTGGTAATAGCTCTATCGTTGCTTATACCACTTAAATATTCCCTCCAATCATCAATAACTTCCATGTATTCAGAATAATCGGATAATATTTTATTCCGTAAAGTATCTTTTTTCAAATGCGCTTGTGCACTAGACCATTTGTACTCTTCAGGATATTTAACATATCCTGCTTTAACTGGGTTATTCTCAATATATTTGATGGCTTCGTATAAATGATCTTCATCCAACGGGCATGAGTAATATCTGTCCTGCCATAAATGACCGGTCCGTTCAAATTTTTTATTGAAGTATATTGCATATCGCCTACTGATCTGATTGAAGATAATACCAAGAGAATCACTGCTTGACGGTACCATGATAAAATGGATATGGTTCATCATCAAACAGTATGCAAGCACTTTAACTTTTTGTTTTTCAGTATATTCTATCACAAGATTTAAATACCTTAACCTATCACCTTCATCTGTAAAAATGGTTTGTTTATAATTCCCCCTTTGGGTAATATGATAAGGTATACCAGGGATGACAACGCGAGCAATACGAGGCATATAAATCAGTTAATATTGCAAAAATAGAAAAAATTGAAAAAAATAGGTAGCTGTCACCATTTTTTTTACCATTTTTTATTGGGGTTTTTTTAGTGGGAAAGAAGGATTAATATTCAGAGAGGTTATTTTCTGAATTTTTTGACGAAACCTTCAACTTCCGGTACTCCGCCCTGGTATACGAGGTAACCGTTATAAGGTTCTCTCATTGTAATCTCGTCATTGATTGGGGTCAGCATGATCTTTTTTAATTCCTGCGGATCTTCTGTCTGACCCAATGCCCATCCGAGTTTTATAAATGCCACTTCCGGCAGCATATTTGCAGCGGGAATTACACCTTTGGCCATTATATCCCGGCCGGTATCATAAACAAACATGTGAACATAACCCCAGATTGTTTGAAGGGTCATAAAGACAGACACGTTTTTTTCAGCGGCCAGTTCAATTGCAGGATAGAGTTCCTTATTTACATGACCGAGACCCGTTCCTACGATAATGATTCCTTTATACCCCATTTCAATCATATTAATCAGGATATCCGGTTTCATATGAGGATAGTAAAAGAGCATGGTCACCTTTTCACTGAAAAATGGAAGGATTTTGACTTTCCTGTCGATACGGCGGTGGTTATAATCTTCTTTTATATGGGTTATCCTGTCTCTTCTTACGGTTGCAACGGGGGTATCTCCTATTGTTCTGAATGTTGACCTGTATGAGCTGTGCATTTTGCGTACTCTTGTTCCCCGGTGTAAAAAACCATATTCATCAGAAGTAGGACCGAACATACACACGAGGGTTTCAGCGATATCTCCGTGTCCTGCAGCATAGGCTGCGTGAATCAGGTTCAATGCTGCATCGGATGAAGGCCGGTCGGATGATCTTTGAGATCCGACCAGAATTATGGGGACCGGGGAATCCTGCACCATAAAGGAAAGTGCCGCTGCGGTATGATGCAATGTATCTGTACCATGGCCGATAATTATACCGTCGATTCCATTACGGATCTCTTTACCAATGGCTTTTGCCAGTGTTATGTATTGGTCGGGTCCCATATTTTCACTGAAGACAGCAAACAATTTTTCGGTGGTAAGGTTACATACGTCTGCAAGTTCCGGTACGGCGCCGTAGAGTTCGCCAGGTGAAAATGCGGGGATAACAGCTCCCGTTCTGTAATCCAGCCTGGAGGCTATGGTACCGCCCGTTCCGAACAGTTTTACATTTGGGAGGTGTTCTGAATAGGGGAAATCTTTTTCAGGGATTTTATATACAGCTTTATGGTAACCGGTCTCTTTCATACCGGTAATGGTAAAAATATCAATACCCACATTATAGCCTGTGGGAATTTTCAGCACAAGGTGTATATCGTCATCGTTCTCAGACCGGGGGAGTATTGTACCGGTAAATTTCCCTCGCGTGGTCTGTATTTCTGCCTGACTCCAGACGCGTACGTTGTATTGTTTAAGAATTTCCAGCGCTTTTCCCCTGTATCCCTGAAATATATCTTCAGCCATGATCCTGACTTTTTAGGATTTAATTATCTTTTCGATTTCGTTACGAAGGTCTTTCATATTCACATTACCAACCGCTTGTGAATGGATCTGTCCCATCAGCCATATACCTTCAACACCCTCCTTTTTAGAGGAACGTATGTCTTTAAATTTTTCATAGAGGAATTTAATAGGGGCCAGCAATTCATCCATTGAACGGCGTTTGAAATTAATGCTTGTAAGTACAGATCCGAACTGCATATCCGGATGTTCATAAATAATCGGGATCATTTTCGATGCGATAGCTGGTTCCAGATTATTAGCATGGATAAACTTGAACATTCCATAGATTTTTTTATAGGAAAAGTTCTTGTGAGGAGGTTTTTTCCCTTCAATATTTTTGAATGAATGACCGAGGAAGATCCCTATCCGTTTCGGTTCAAATCCAAATTCGTTATGAATCTGCTCAATCAGGGAAACAAGATTTTTACTAAGCAGGTATGTAAAGGTATCTTCGGGGATCTCCCATTTCTTCATTTGATGGAAGCGTTCGGAGATATCCAATGGAAGGTTTTTCCGTAGTTTTTCAATACGTGATTCTTCCAGCGGGATCGGAGGTGAATCGGTATCGGGGTACATTCTGTCGGGACCGGGAAGTACGCGTTCGAACATTGTTGTACCGTCTTCGAACGATTTTCTAGTCTCGCGTGGAACTCCTTCGAAAGCAAGCTGACACCTCTCCTCAATGGTTTCGAGTGCGGTTGGAATATCCGGTTCGGGGCCCCAGAATACGATCTGGGCATCCTGATCTTCGGAATGCAGAAGGGTCCGGATCTTTTTCAGATCCTTTGCTGACAAAGGATGGATCAGCGCTTCGGAATGGATCATATTTGGTTGTCCGATACAGGCAATAACATATAATCGATCAGAGATCTCGTCGGCAAACATTTTGTCCTGTTGTGTAAAGTGGGATAATATGCCCTGAAAACCTGGCAGGTTAACAATTACAACAGAATCGCCACGGTTTACCGCTTCCTTTATTTGCGGATTATCAAATTCGAGTTCAGGGCTGGATGGACGGAAATGGTTTATATTCCAGGATCCGGGATTCCTTATTTTTGCCTTAAGCAGTTGTTTGATATTCAGCAGGGCATATTGTCTAAACGCTTCATTATGAGACAATCCGGGTATCCATTTATTGTGTGACACACCTTTTATTTCAACCCGGCTGCCTCCTCTGCAACTTACATTGACATCTTCTCTGCCGGTACCGATACCGGTTCGGACCTTTCC
>CP070687.1:1557706-1563463 GCA_020353115.1 Bacteroidales bacterium | reverse complement strand
ACCATTCCAAGGAGCTGCATTAGTGCGATACCTCCGCTGGAAGGGGGACCGACAGAAATGATCCTGTAGTCTTTATAGTCGCCTGTTATTGGTTTTCTCCATACTGCCTGGTATTTTTCTAAATCTTTTAATGTTATCAGTCCTCCTCCCCGCTCCATTTCCCGGACAATATTCTCGGCTGTTTCACCCTTGTAAAATCCATCCCGTCCCTGATCCCGGACGCGTTCCAGAGTAACGGCAAGTTCTTTCTGAATAAGAATATCCCCGGCTTTCCATCCCGAATCCCGGACGAATGCCGTCGGATAATCGTTCATTGCAAGAAAAAGATCCCTCTTGTCATTCAAGGATAAAGCTTGTTTTTCAGTAACTGGAAATCCGTTCCTGGCAAGATCTATTGCCGGCTGGATTACCTCGGTAAATGTAAGAATGCCATACCTGTCGTGCATCTTCAACATACCGGCAACCGTACCGGGTACTCCAACCGCAAGATGACTTTTTTCGCTTAATCCTTCAATGACATTTCCCTCATTATCCAGGTACATATCCCTGTGCCCTTTTTGAGGAGCTTTTTCCCTGAAATCCAGCGAATTTACCGTTCCATTACTAAACCTTACAACCATAAAACCGCCGCCACCGATATTTCCGGCACTTGGATAACATACTGCCAGCGCAAATTGAATTGCAGTTGCTGCATCAATGGCATTACCCCCACCCTGTATAATATTAATCCCGATCTCCGTGGCCAGGGGATGGGCAGTGACTACCATGGCATTCCGTGCAACCGGACCAATCTTTTCTTTCGATTGTTTATCCGTACAGGATATAAAAAGGACAGTTATAGTAAGGGTAACGACTAAAAAAGATCTCATGTTTATTTATTGTGAAGAATATGAAAATTACAGATAAAATGACAAAGGGAATTTTAACGGGTCAAATATAGAGTTTCCGGAGACTACTTCCAATAGTTGAATTGTATTTTGACCTTTGGAATCGTATCTTCAGATGTAAATCCTGATATGGAGAAAGGGTATCCGGGATACGGTATATGAGTATTCTCTCTTGCCGTGTTCGAACTACTCCATTAAAAAATGAATGCAATGATTTTAATTGTTACTTTCGTACTGATCCACTGACAATCCTTACCTTAAAAACGATTATTATGAAAAGAACTACGTATCAGGGAATGTTCACCCTCACCCTCTCAATCTGGATTTTGATATCCGGAATATCTGCTGATGCTCAATCTGGGAAGAGAAACAAAGACCGGGGAAGTTTTACCGGTATGGACACATCGCTCTATAATAATCTGCGATACAGGCATATAGGGCCATTCAGAGGTGGGCGGTCGGCGGCCGTAACAGGAGTTACTGAACAACCCGGTACATACTACATGGGTGCTACCGGGGGTGGCGTCTGGAAAACTACCGATTCAGGAAGGAATTGGGAAAATATTTCCGACGGATATTTTGGCGGAACCATTGGGGCGGTTGATGTAAGCCGTTCCGATCCGAATATTGTCTTTACAGCCGGTGGTGAGGTTACCGTAAGGGGAAATGTTTCCCACGGTTATGGAATATGGAAATCCGTTGATGCCGGTGAATCATGGAAATACATGGGGCTTAAAGAGGGCCAGTACATTCCCCGGATCAGGATCCATCCTGAAAACCCAGACCTGGTCTATGCTGCTGTCCTCGGTCACGTGTTTGGCCCTGGCCCCGAACGTGGAGTATACCGATCAGAAGACGGAGGAAAATCATGGGAAAAAATTCTATTTGTCAACGAAGATGCCGGAGCATGTGATTTGATTCTCGATCCCGTAAACCCGAGAATCATTTATGCTTCGACTTGGAGGGTTCGAAGAACACCATACAGCCTTGAGAGCGGAGGTGAGGGATCGTGTCTTTGGAAAAGTGTGGATGGCGGTGACCACTGGTCAAATATTACCGGCAGCAAAGGATTACCCGGCGGAACAATTGGAATCATTGGAATAACCGTCTCTCCGGTAAATCATAAGAGATTGTGGGCAATGGTTGAGGCGGCTCAGGGTGGACTCTTCCGATCGGAGGATGCGGGTATTTCCTGGACGAGGGTAAATGAAGACCGGAATCTACGACAACGTGCATGGTATTACACCAGAGTCTACGCCGATACCGAATCGGAAGATATCGTATATGTTCTGAATGTCGGATTTCACCGTTCAAAGGATGGTGGCAAGACCTTTGAACGGATACGGACTCCCCATGCAGATCATCATGACCTCTGGATATCACCGCTGAATTCTGATGTAATGATAATTGCAGATGATGGCGGAGCTCAGGTCAGTATCGACAATGGTGCCAGCTGGTCAACCTATATGAATCAGCCCACCGCCCAGTTCTACAGGGTGGCTACCGATAATCATTTCCCGTACCGGATTTATGCTGCACAACAGGATAATTCCACAGTCAGAATAGTACACAGGTCAACCGGCAGGTCAGGAATAACGGAAGACGACTGGGAGCCAACGGCCGGCGGTGAAAGCGGTTATATTGCACCCGATCCGAAAGATCCTGATATCGTATACGGAGGATCCTACGGAGGATATCTGGTCAGGGTAAACCACAGGACCGGAGAAGAACGTGCGATAGATGTATGGCCGGATAATCCCATGGGCTGGGGAGCGAAAGAACTTAAGTACCGTTTTCAGTGGAACTACCCCATTCTTTTTTCACGACATAACCCAAACACCCTCTACTGTGCAGCCAACGTTTTGTTCAGGACCACCAGTGATGGACAGAACTGGGAAGTAATCAGTCCGGACCTGACGAGGAATGACACAAGCAAAATGGGACCTTCGGGAGGACCCATTACCAAGGATAATACCAGTGTGGAGTACTATGGGACCATTTTTGCCGTAACGGAATCATTCCTGGAGGAAGGTGTTATTTGGACGGGATCCGATGACGGACTGGTTTATATAACAAAGGACAATGGCAATACCTGGGAAAATGTAACCCCTCCTGCATCCATTATGCCGGAATGGACGATGATCAACAGCCTTGAACCCAATCCGTCCGAAAAAGGCGGGCTGTATATTGCAGCTACCTCCTATAAGCACGATGACTTTCATCCCTATCTTTATAAAACAACAGATTATGGAGAGACCTGGTTCAAAATAACTTCAGGTATTGATGAACAGCATTTCACGAGGGTTATAAGAGCCGATCCCCACCGGCCGGGTTTATTATATGCCGGGACCGAGAGCGGAATGTATATTTCATTCGATGATGGGAACAACTGGCAGGATTTCAACCTCAATCTCCCCACGGTACCGGTAACGGACCTGGCTGTAAAAGAAAATGATTTAATCGTCGCAACCCAGGGGAGAAGCCTGTGGATCCTCGATGATTTAACGGTACTTCACCAGTTATCCGGAAGCATTTCAGATAAACCCTTCCAACTGTTTCAACCAAGAGATGCCTATATCATCTCCGGAGGCAGAGGTGGAAGAGGAAGCGGGGAAAATCCGCCAAACGGACCTGTTTTCAATATATACCTGAAAGATGCACCCGATTCATCGGAAAATATAAGGCTGACACTATTCGAACCTGACGGTGACCTGATTAAAAGTTATCATTTCAATCCTGGCAGAAGAAGACTCGAAGGACATCTGCCGCTCGGCAAACTTGATCTGCAGAAAGGGATGAACCGTTTCGCATGGGATATGACTTATCCCGGAGCCAAACGATTTGAAGGACTTATTATGTGGGGAGGCCGGACCTCCGGGCCTGTTGCCCCTCCGGGAGAGTATATAGCGAGATTCGTATTGGGGAACGATTCGTCAGAAGTGAAACTTACCCTTCTGAAAGACCCTGGATCTTCTTCAACGCCGGAAGATCTGAAGAAGAAATTTGCATTTCTGATTGAAACGAGGGATAAACTGACCGAAACCCATCAATGCATTATAGAAATACGGGAGATCACGGGGGAACTGAACAGATTAAAAGAGAAAACCGGAATGGAAACCCATCAGGAACTACGGAAGGAAATCAGCCGGGTATCAAAGGAGCTGAAAAAGATCGAAGAGGCCTTGTATCAGACAAGGAACAGAAGTCCACAGGATCCGTTAAACTATCCGATACGGCTTAATAATAAACTGGCATCCCTCTCATCAACCGTATCAACCGGAAACTATGCCCCAACCGACCAGGCCTGTGAAGTTAAGGATTCCATTATTGCCGCCATCGATGAACAACTTCGGGAATTCTACCGGATAAAAGAGAAGGAACTGCCCGGACTAAATGAAATGGCTCTGGAAATGAAAATTCCGGCAATTAGGATTGAATAGGATTTCGGATCGAGGATGGAGATTGAGGATGCCGGATTACGGATAATGGACTGCGAACTACAGACTGAGTATAAGGTCGATAAATTCCATTGTCATTGTTTCCCTGCAAAATGTTTCATGAACTGTACCCTGTAATAGGCTGCCGGATTTTCGGAACCTGAAAGGCTCATTCTGCCGCGAAAATCAGAAATATATTTGAAATCCTTGTTATTCATCCATCCCTCAATCTCATTCAGCATTGTTTTAATATATTCCTTGCCTTTCCTGTACAGCACAGATGCTACCTGAGTGGCAGTTGCACCCGCAAGGAGCTGTTTGATAACTGCCTTCCCGTCATGTATCCCGGTAGATGCCGCCAGATCACAGCCTACCCTGTCAGCCATTATCGCAATCCAGCGCAATGGAATTGACATCTCCTCCGGATTACTGAAGACATTGGTTGCAAGGACTTCAAACCGGTCAATATCTATATCGGGACTGTAAAACCGGTTAAACAATACGAGTCCGGCGATACCCGTTTTGGAAAGCCGCTCGATAAGAGATGCCAGGTTTGATGAATAGTAGCTTATCTTCAAGGCTATGGGAATTGTAACCTGTTCTTTTACCTTTTCAATGATTTCAAAATACAGTTTTTCATGTTCTTCGGCCGTTTGAGATGTATCCGAAGGCAGGATAAAAACATTCAATTCCAATCCGTCTGCTCCTGAATCCTGGAGTGTAGCTGCATAATAGGGCCACTTCTCGGCCGTCACACAATTGATACTGGCGAATACGGGTATGGTAACTTTCTGTTTGCAGTCCCTGATAAGTTTCAGGTAGGTGGTTAATGTATCTTCAACATCATAAGTATCATAATAATCAATTGTTTCAGGGTAAAGAAAGCTTTCCCTGGTCATTCTGCTAAGATCTTTTTCCAGCTCGATCCGTATCTCCTCTTCGAAGAGTGATTTCAATACAACTGCTGCCGCACCATACTGTTCCAGTTCCATTATATCCTCAAGTGAATTTGTTAAACCGGAACTTGCAGCAATAACGGGATTCCTTAGTTTAATCCCCATATAAGTTGTAGATAAATCTGCCATAGTGTTTCCTGGTTTTCGTAAACTGTTTACCGGTTACTGGTTCCTGGTTTGTTACCTCATCACCAGTAACCTGAAGTCTTTTATTACCCGAGCTCACTCAAAATCTTCACGATATCCATACTGATAATTTCGACTTCCCTGCCTTCGAGAAGGATGATCCTATCGTGTTTGAACTCATTTATGGTTCTGATAAAGCTTTCCTTGGTTGTACCTGCTAATTCTGCCAGTTCCTGTCTTGTCAGCGGGAATTCAAACTTCCTGTCGTGATAGATCTGTTCCGAGAAATAGAGTATCACATCGGCAATCCGTCCCGGTAACTGCTTATGCGACTGTGTCATCAGCCTGTTG
>CP070687.1:1539570-1557606 GCA_020353115.1 Bacteroidales bacterium | reverse complement strand
ATCGGGTATGAGTTGGGCAGGATCTTCGGAAATGAACTTAAGAATTCGAGGTTTTTCAATCATATTGACCTTATAGTCCCTGTTCCCCTTCACCCGAGGAAGCAAAGGCAAAGAGGGTATAATCAAAGTGAATGGATTGCCAGGGGAATGGCAGAAAGCATGCAGAAATCATTGGATATAAAATCCTTATACCGGACCGTTGATACGGAATCACAGACGAATAAAACAAAGTATGATCGGTGGAAAAATGTCGAAAATATTTTTGCAGTAAAGTACCCGGAAACTTTGATTGGAAAACATGTACTTATTGTTGATGATGTTATTACAACCGGGTCGACTCTGGAAGCCTGTGCTGCTGCTATTCATAATCTGGAGGGAACTAGGGTTAGTGCAGCAACTCTGGCAATGGCATAAGGAATAACTGAATCCGTAATATAATCATTTGGAAATTGTACATTTTTGAGGGACCCGGCAGGGTATATCCTATCGGGTTATCTTTTCCCAGAGGATATGGATTCATGTAAAGTCTGATAGATGCATGGATATCCTTTTCTACAGGTATGATATAATAAAGTCCATGTCATGATGGAGTATTGCAACAGGGGATTTACTTGTTTTTCCCAATGAGTTTGTCTCTGAGGATAGGGACTCCGACACCTGCCTTTTCTTTTATAAATTCGATTTTCATATGGTAAGGAGTCTGTACTTCGTTGGGATCGACAACATAAATGGGTATGTGAGATGGAACGTAATTAACCAGGCCTGCAGCAGGGTAAACCACCAGGGAAGTACCGATTACGGCAAATATTTCTGCTTTTCGAACGATTTCAACTGCCTTTTCAATAGCAGGAACGGGTTCTCCAAACCAAACAATATGCGGACGAAGCTGAGATCCTTTCTCACATTTGTCGCCTGCCTTGAGTTCCCATCCGTCCAGTTCGTAAATAAGATCGGGATCGACACTGCTTCTAACTTTTTTCAGTTCCCCGTGCAAATGCAGAACTTTATTGCTCCCTGCCCGTTCATGAAGGTCATCCACATTTTGGGTTATGATTTCAACATCAAAATACTTTTCAAGTTCTGCCAAACCGAAATGACCCGGGTTGGGCTCCGCTTTAAGCAACTGTTTCCGTCGTTGGTTGTAGAACCGCAATACAAGATCCATATCTCTTTCCCATGCCTGTGGACTTGCAACCTCCATTACATCATATTCCTCCCATAATCCACCCATTTCACGAAAAGTTTTTATACCGCTTTCCGCACTGATTCCTGAACCGGTTAATACGACCAGTTTTTTCATGAAGGGCTTTTACTCTATGTGTTTGTTTCGTTGCGTATAAAACAATTCCGGAACATATCCGGAAGTTTATTCGAACTGAAGGTGCATGATCCCCGTTTTGCAAAATTAAGATAAATAAGATATTATGAAAGGAACGGGAGATTTCCAGGAGGGATATAACGATTATTTGGAATCCAAATATGTATATTCGTTGAATAATATGTAAATTTGTATCTCCGGACAGGAAAGATTAAATAGCTGAAATACTGAAAGTTGAGTTCTGCCCAAATGATTGATCACAATACCATAAGCCGAATTTTTGATACAGTAGAAATTACTGAGGTTATACAGGATTTTGTGACCCTGAGGAAGAGAGGGGCGAATTTTATGGGATTATGTCCTTTCCACAATGAGAAAACGCCGTCGTTTTCAGTTTCCCCATCCAAAGGGATTTATAAGTGTTTCGGATGTGGACGTGGTGGAAATGCCGTTAATTTCATTATGGAACATGAGCATTTAAGCTATCCCGAAGCATTGAAATTTCTGGCAGGAAAATACAATATTGAAGTTGTTGAAAAGGAGCTTACAGCGGAAGAGATACAACAGCAGAACGAGCGTGAGAGCATGCAGGTTGTAACATCCTTTGCTCAGAAGTATTTTACAGAGGCACTTTTCAACAGCGTCGAAGGAATGGCGGTAGGGTTGAGCTATTTTAAGGAGCGGGGTTTCAGGCAGGAAATTATAAAAAAATTCCAGCTCGGATACTGCCCTGAACAGAAGGATGCCTTTACAAAAAGTGCTCAAAGTGCCGGCTATAAGCTTGATTATCTGGTAAAATCAGGACTGTCCATCCGTAGAGAATCCCACACCTTCGACCGGTTTAGCGGGCGCATTATTTTTCCCATACACACCCTTTCAGGTACGGTTGCGGGTTTTGGAGGAAGGACTCTGAAATCGGATCAAAAGGTGGCTAAATATGTAAATTCACCGGAATCTGATATTTATAACAAAAGCAAGACACTTTACGGGATTTACTTTGCCAAGAAAATGATTGCTGCAGAAGACAAATGTTTCCTGGTTGAGGGTTATACCGATGTCCTTGCTATGTTTCAAATGGGGATTGAAAATGTTGTGGCCTCTTCCGGTACCTCTTTAACTCCTGAACAGATCAGGTTGATAAAACGGTTTACCCCTAATATTACAATCTTATACGATGGCGACGAAGCCGGAATTAAAGCCTCATTACGAGGTATTGATCTGATACTTGAGGAAGGACTAAATGTAAAGGTATTGATGCTGCCGGAAGGTGAAGATCCGGATTCCTATTCTAAAAAGGTAAGTCCGACGCAGATGAATGATTTCATTGTACTGAATGAACAGGATTTCATCCGTTTTAAAACCCGGCTTCTGATAGATGACACCCAGAGTGATCCGGTTAAAAGAGCAAACATGATCAGGGAGATTGCACGCACTATTTCTGTTATTCCGGATAGCATTACACGGTCTGTTTATATAAGGGAATGCAGCAACTGGCTCCAGGTGGAGGAGGGAGTCCTTTACATGGAAATCAACAGGGCACGGAGAAAAAAAGCCGAGCAGAATTATTTGCGTCTCCGGAAAGTAGAGGATCAGGTAATTCAACGCATATCCAAAAAACAACCGGAAACATACTCCGGAAATACCGAAACACAGGAGAGGGAAATAATACGTTTGCTGTTAAACTATGGAAATCATAAGTTCCGGATTAAGAATATAGAGAGGAAAAGTGGTGAAAAAAATATTACCGTGGCTGAGTTTATTGTAAATGAAATTACAAACGATGAACTCAAACTGGACAATCCTGTATTCAAACAGATTTTCGAGGAATATCAGCACCATTTGAATGAGCAAAAACCATTGGATCAGAAATATTTCATAAATCATCCGGACCAGAGCATTCGCGATAAAAGTGCGGAACTATTGAGCATTTCCTATGACCTGAGCAAAATCTGGAGAAAACATGAAAATTATATTCCGACGGAAGAGATGAACCTGCAGGAAATTCTCCCGGAAACATTAATTGCCTTTAAGAACGAGCGAATTAAAATTGCAATTCTGGATATTCAGAACCGGATCAAACAAGCGCAGGAAACCAATAATTTGGAACAGGTGGAAGAATTACAGGAACGTTTTATTATTTTGACTAATTTAAAGAAACAGTTATCAAAGGATTTGGGAGACAGGATAATCTTATAACCGGAGCATAAAGCCAGGTATTTTATATACGTTTTTGCATTTCAAACTAAAATGTTTATTTTTAAACCCTAACGAGCTGGAATTTACTGGATTATAAGTGGGGAGAAGAGTGGCACACAGAATCTTGATTGCCGGAGCCTTTTACAAAATCGCAATTTATTTCCAGATGTGGTTGAAATATTTTTCTGGTATTGTCTTAATTGCTGGTCTGCTTATTTGGCAAGGATGTTCATCCGAAGAGGTAAGCAATGGTTCTCTTGTGGAACATGAGATAGATGAGTTGGACGAAATATCGGATCAGATTGAAGAGTACGTCACCAATGAGAAATCCATTTTCTATGGCCTCTATTCACCACTTGAGGTCTCGAATATGTTTGAACGAATCGGGGCAGTCTATACACCTCAGATCCTGAATGCTCCGGAGAATTTAAGTAACTACTCAACCAGCTCGGAAATTGCCCTTAACCTTGGAATCTATGGAGTTGATTTTAGTTTTATCAACATGTTTAACCAGACTCAGGACGCCCTGGAATATATGGTGGTGATAGAAAAACTGTCCGATGAACTGGGTATTCCCCGGGAAGTTCTTAAAATCCCTGCCAAAAATATAGAAAGAAATCTGGCCAATACCGATTCATTAAGGCAAATTGCCATTACAACCTATGCCACGACCGAACACTACCTTAAGGAGCAGGGCAGGCAAAGTTCAGCGAGCCTGATCGTCCTTGGAGGATGGATCGAGACACTATATATTGCAACGGAATCATTGTACGATGAAGAAAATCCGGATCCCGAAATAGTAGAAAAAATAGCAGAACAGAAATATTCATTGAATTCTCTGATCAGTTTTCTAAAAAATTATTACGATGACCCGGTGGTTGTATATTATTTGCGGATGCTAAAAGTGCTAAAAAAATATTTTGATTCGTATGAAATATACTATGATATCGGGGATGTAAAAATAGATACGGTGAACAAGGTTATCCGTGTTTCCGATAACCGGGTTGAAATTTCAAAGGAAATCATTCTCAGAATTAAAAGTATAGTTGCCAAAATCAGGGATGATATCGTAAACTGAGATCTGGTATGGGAATTTATACCGAACTGTACAACACCATGTTTTAATCCAAAGGTCCACAAGCCAAATCGAAATTTTCACACTCATGATCAGTGAAAAAATTTTTGTTGTATATTTGATCCTGATTCTTTGGATTTGCCTATATCACATAACGCCTGAAGATAAGCTGGTTGCCGAATGTTTTGTCTGATTCTGAATGAGAGGAACCGTCAAGTTACATTATACAAAATTCAAAACAAATGAAAAAATATTCAATCATCATCACGAAATATTTTTCGCTATGCCTTATTGTAATCCTCTTTCTTGCACTAGGTGGTTGTAAAAGCAGCCCGTCAAAAGAAGAAACCGCAAAGAATAAAAATCTTTTTGAACCGTTGGTGAAAGACGCCATTGAAGAAGAAGTTGAAGAGTTCATCTCTCCACTTCCATCATCATTTGAAGTTACGGAAATGCTCAATGATATAGGGATATCCTATATTCTCGGAATATCAAATTCTGTGGATAATGTTGACCGGTATTTTACGGAGAGAAGCAAGGCACTTAATCTGGGAGTTTATAGTGCTGATCTGAGCTATGCAAGCACATATCAAATGAAACAGGAGGTCATGCTCATTCTTGAAGCTGCCAAAAAACTAACAGATGATCTTGAAATTTCCACTACATTCAATGAGACACTTGTGGAAGAGATTGAGAAAAACCTTGACAACAAAGATGCTTTAGTTGATATTATAACAGACTCATTTAACGACACCTATAATTTTTTGAATAAAAACGATAAAGGCGGTCTGTCGCTCCTGATCGTTGCCGGGAGCTGGGTTGAAGCCCTGTTTTTAACCACACACGTTTCTGCCAACGTTTATCATAATTATGAAATTGTAAAAATAATTTATGACCAGAAAGTATCCCTGGAAAAACTTATATCTTTAATGGAAGGATTTAATGAGGATCCCTATCTTAAGGATTTTCTTGAAGAAATTGCTCCTCTCAGGGAGATATATGACACTATTGACGAAACGCTGACAGAAGATCAGGTTAACCAAATCTCTGCCACGGTTGAAGCACTTCGTGAAAAAATTATTGGATGATGGATTATATCCTTCGAAAATAATCAGCCTGCACTTGCGTGTGGGCTTTTTTTATTTTAATATTACTTGAATTTTACCTTTAATATCCGGACAAGATGAGTGAATCGGTTCTCAACGCTCTTATCCATCTGTTTGCTATTGTAGCAACGGTAAAAACGCATGGAGTTTCTCAGAAGGGCAGAAGAATAGTCGAACTTTATCTTAGGCGGTACCTCAACGAGGAACTCACCAACGAATATTTGAAGGTCTTTGATAATTACCTTGATTTTTACAAGCGGGAACTAGCTGAAAGTATTGGTGACAGCCGGAATGAAGATGCAAGTATCATCTCTTTCCAGATTACCAATGTATGTCGTCAGATACAAAAAGAACTCTTAAGGAATGAGAGAATTATCGTCTTTTTACAATTGCTTGAGTTTGTGAATGAGGATAATGTTGTTACGAAAGAAGAACTTGACTTTATCAATATCGTTGCATCAACATTCAACATTAGTGAGTCGGAGTATAACAATATCAAGGCATTTATCCTGGAATCAACCACAGAAAATATCGAAAAATCCAATACGCTGATCATAGATAATCAGGTCAAAGAATGGTCGGAAAACATTGCCTGGTTTATGAAGAAAGAACAGGCACCCAAAAGGGAGATCGAAAAACATATTTACAAGGAAAATCTATACGGAAAGATCGTTATATTATATATCCAAAGCATAAATTCGTTTGTATTAAGGTATTTCGGGGAATTGAACCTCTATCTGGAAGGTCATAAGATTGTGCCACTCCGTGCCTATTTCCTTAATACCGGTGCCATCATCAAAGGACCGAATATCGAATCCATCTACTATAGCGATATCGTTTATCAGTTTATCAGAGAGGAGGAAAAGAAAAGGATCATTTTTTCAGGAATGGATATATCGTTCCGGTTTAAAAGGAGTGAAAATGGTATCCGCCGCTTTAATTTTACGGAAGAGTCAGGAAATCTTATCGGAATAATGGGAGGGAGCGGTGTTGGCAAGACCACCTTGTTGAATATCCTGAGCGGAAAATTAAAGCCGGATACGGGAAAAATCATGATCAACGGCTACGATGTATATAAGTTCAGGAACAGGTTGAAAAGTTATATCGGCTTTGTACCCCAGGATGATCTGCTGTTTGAAGAACTCACCGTTTTTCAGAATATGTATTACAATGCCAAACTCTGTCTGAGTGAGTTCTCCAAGCAGGATATCAACAGAACCATCATAAAAATACTTTCAGATCTGGAATTGCTGGATATCAAAGACCTGCCTGTCGGAAATCCCCTGAATAAATTCATAAGCGGAGGACAGCGCAAACGATTGAATATAGCGCTTGAATTAATACGGGAACCCTCCGTACTGTTTATTGATGAACCGACTTCAGGATTATCATCCAGTGATTCGGAAAAAGTGATTCAGATCCTGAGAAAGCAAATTGCGAAGGGAAGATTGGTTATTGCCAATATCCATCAGCCTTCTTCAGGGATATTTAAGATGTTCGATAAACTCTGGATCCTTGATAAAGGAGGATTCCCGATATACACCGGGAACCCGATTGATGCCGTGGTATATTTTAAAAAGATAAGTGCACGGGTAAATGCTGCCGAAAGTGAATGCCCTGCTTGTGGCAATGTGAATCCGGAACAGATATTGCAAATCGTTGAAACAAAGGAAATCGATCAGTTCGGGAATACCCTGGAAACACGAAGGATTCCTCCTGAAGAATGGTTCCAGCATTACCAGGAGAATATTGATTCACAGATCATCGTGAACGAAGCTGAATCCAAATTGCCTCCGAGCAGTTTTAAAATACCCAATGCCTACAGGCAGTTTCAGACATACTTCATGCGGAACCTGCTGGGAAAACTTACGAACCGTCAGTATCTCATCGTCAGTTTTCTCGAGGCTCCCTTGCTTGCCTTCATCCTTGGATACTTTTCCAAATTTGTGGGAGAGGCGGGATATGTCTTTGAAGATAACAAAAACCTTCCGGTATTTCTTTTTATGTCTGTTGTTGTGGCACTATTCATGGGAATTACCGTTAGTGCGGAAGAGATTATCCAGGACAGGAAAATACTGGAAAGGGAGTCTTTTCTGAATCTAAGCAGAATCAGCTACCTTAACTCAAAGATCTTCTATCTTTTCCTGGTATCCGCTATCCAAACCTGCTCCTTTATAATTGTCGGAAGTGCGGTTCTTGAGATCAGGGGAATGATCCTGAGCTTCTGGTTAATCCTATTTTCAACCTCCTGCTTTGGGAATATGCTTGGCTTGAATATATCATCAGGACTTAATTCGGTAATAACAATCTACGTTCTTGTCCCCCTGCTCCTTGTGCCGCAATTATTGCTTGGAGGAGCAATGATCCATTTCGATGACATTCATAGAAGCCTTACAAGCAAGGAGTATGTTCCGGTTGTGGGTGATATGATGACCACCCGATGGGCTTATGAGGCAATGGTCGTCGAACAATTCATGAATAACGAATTTGAGAAACACTTCTTTGAATATGAACAGCAGATAAGTTCTGCATCCTATATTACTTCCTTTCTGATTCCTCAAATGGAGGCAAAAATCGAGGAGTGTATCCGAATGTTTAATGATGAAGATCAGTATGAACAACTTCAGCGTAATTTAGCCATACTTAAAAATGAACTGATCCGGTTTGAACGATTCTATAACTTTTTCCCGTTTGACCGGATAGACGACCTGACCGTCCAATTATTCCACCCGGATCTCGTCGAGGAAATGCATATTTTTCTTGATCTGGCAAAAAGCAACTTCTCGGATATTGCACAGGAGGCGAACATAAGAAAAGATGAGGTATACAATCATCTGGTCGATTCCCTTGGATCAGATGAAATTTTCAATCTTAAACAGAAATATTATAACAACAAACTTGCCGATATCGTGACGAACAGAACGGGTATCATAAAGATTGCCGAACTGGAAGACCGGTTTGTAAGAAAAAAAGATCCGATCTTTATGATGCCGGAATCAAACCTCGGGAGAGCACATTTTTATGCCCCCTTTAAAGTAATCAATGAACGTCCGATTGAAACGATTTGGTTTAATTTGTTTTTTATCTGGCTGACAACTATAATCCTCTATTTTGCCTTGCTGTTTGATTTGCTCCGTAAAGTCATAAGCTATTTTGAGAACCTGAGACTTCGTAAAGCGGGTTGAAGACCATACAGGGCATAGTTGGAGAATGTTGATTCTACGGATGTATATAAAATACATTTCATTCCGGTATTCTGAAAATCCGGAATGGCACCGTATCGGGTGAAACAGAAATGATAATCTGTGAATGAAAAGAATACTGATCATCTATTATTCCCAAACCGGGCAGCTGACAGAAATCGTAAAGTCCGTCACTTCCTCATTAAAAGAAGATGAATTCTCGTTGATATTCGAGGAGCTGAGGCCCAGGTTACCATATCCCTTTCCCTGGTCAGGCAAACAATTTTTCCAGGTCTTCCCGGAATCGGTTCTGGAAATTCCATGCGAACTCGAATCATTCGGGTTTAATGAAGAAGATAGATTCGATATGGTTATCCTGGCATACCAGATATGGTATTTATCCGCCTCGGTTCCGTTCAATTCATTCCTTCGGTCACCTGAAGCAGCAAAACTCATCAAAGGGAAACCGGTCGTAACCATCATTGGAAGCAGGAATATGTGGATTATGGCCCAGAAAAAGGTCCGGAAAAAGATAAAAGATCTGGGGGGTAGTCTGGTTGGTAATATTGTATTGATTGACAGGGCGCCAAATCTGATAAGCGTTATTACCATTATCCGATGGCTGATCAAGGGACGAAGAGAAGGAAGGGGAGGATGGAAGAGATTGTTGCCCCGGGCAGGTGTTTCGGAAAAGGATATAAAAAATGCCGCAAAGTACGGAGAATTGATCGGGAGGGCTTTGCGGGAAAAAGGATTGAAGAAATTGCAGGAAAATCTTGTTCAAAACGGTGCCGTGGAAATTAACCCAGTGCTAATGAGTATCGAAAAACGAGGCCATATGATGTTCAGGATATGGGCAAGACAGATACTGAATAAAGGGCCATATAACGATCCTGCGAGGGATCCCTTGCTCGGATTATTCAAGTATTATCTATTCTTTGTTTTGTTCCTGGTCTCTCCAATGGCTTCTGTTGTTTTTTTCCTTTTGCACAAAATCAACAGGAGAAATACCAGAAAAAAAATTCGATATTATTCCGGTTTATCCTGAATGTTATAAATTCGATCAGATTAATTCGCATGTCGACGGCAAATTGTATTCTGTTTTTATCTTTCGTCTAACAGGTTGAGATAGATTTTTTTAAGCACCGACAATTTGGATGAAACTTCCATGAGAGCTCCAGTACATATCATGGATATAGCAGCGGGTAGACCCATGATAAAGTTGTCGCTTAAATTACATGTTGAAATCAATTCTTTGTAAACAATTTTTATCTTTGAAGATTCATTCGTTTACATCAATATTTTTGTCTGGATATGTCAGGTGCTGTATATATCACCCGCTTGTCAAAATTCCTTCCAAACGGGCCTGTTTCAAATGAGGAAATGGAGGAATTTCTGGGAATGATTGACGGGAGACCATCGCGGGCTAAAGGACTGGTTTTGAGGAATAATCAGATTAAAACCAGATATTATGCGTTGGATAAAGAAGGGAATTCCACCCATTCGAATACTCAGTTAACGGCCGAGGCAATACGCGGTTTGCTGGATGATGATTTCACATTGGATGATATGGATCTTCTGGCTTGTGGAACAACATCGCCCGATCAGCTTTTACCTTCACATGCCGCGATGGTTCATGGTGAACTTAAATCCAGGCCGGTTGAGATTATTTCCATGTCGGGGGCATGCTGTTCGGGGATTCAATCACTGAAATATGGTTATCTGTCGGTTTTGACAGGAGAGGCAAAAAATGCCGTATGTACGGGTTCTGAAAAACTGTCAACATGGGAAACCGTAAAAAACTTCCAGAAAGAGGCGGAGATGTTGAAAAAACTGGAAAGTGATCCGATCCTGGCTTTTGAAAAGGATTTCCTCCGATGGATGCTTTCCGACGGGGCTGGCGCAGCATTATTACAGGATAAGCCCGGCAAAGAGCTCTCATTGAAAATTGACTGGATTGACAGCATTTCCTATGCCAGTAAACTAGAAACTTGTATGTATGCCGGTGGTGAGAAGGATAAAAAGGGCGATGTAAAAGGATGGAAAGAATTTGAGGCAGATGAATTGCTGACAAAATCACTTTTCTCACTACGACAGGATGTAAAATTGCTCGGTGAAAATATCGTCAGAAGCGGGGTGGATTTTTATGTCGACCTGATTAAAAAGAGGAATCTTGATTTTGAGAAGATTGATTATTTTCTGCCGCACCTCTCGTCTGAATTCTTCCGACAAAAAATTGCTGATGACATTAAGAACCGTGGCGTTGAAATTCCGCAGGAAAAATGGTTCACTAATCTTACTCGACTTGGAAATGTAGGTGCAGCATCCATTTATTTCATGATGGAAGAGCTTTTTCATTCCGGCAAACTTGAAAAAGGGAACAGAATCCTCTTAATGATTCCCGAAAGTGCCAGATTTTCATATGTATATGGGCATTTGACCGTTGTGTGAACAGGATCAGAATCCCGTTATTTTGGCATCCATTCTTATACCAAAAAAATTAATTTCCGCTATGCATTTGCCAAACTGGAAAAACTTCGAAAGAGTACTAAAATATACCGGTATTCCATACATTGGCTCATGAAAAAGAATGAAGTCCCTCAAGATGATGACGGCCTGATGGAAGGCAAGTTGAAAGACCTTTGCTACGCTGTGGATGAAAACGGGAAATATGTCCAGGTTTACAGCACGGGATGGGAACCAAAAAACGCAGCCATGAAACAGGCATGGGAGGAGATAGACAAGAAAGTAAGAAAGACCCTCAGGAAGGTTCAGGAAGGTAGATTGAGCCCTGTTGCATTTTATATGGAAAAGAATATCATGAATATAACCTTGCTTGCCCAATATGTTGATCTGCCCAAAAGAAAAGTCAGAAAGCATCTGAAACCGGACGTGTTTAGCAGGCTTAAACCTTCCATTCTGGAAAGATATGCCAGTACCTTTGATATTTCTGTAGAGGAATTATGTAATATTAAAAAGATGGACAAGCAGCTATGAGACCGGAAAGAGACACCATAATACAGTTTACTCATCGCCCTTCGGCCCATTGTGAAAATGGTGTGACTTCCAATCTTTTGAATTTCTACCTTATAGACTTGAGTGAACCCCTGGTTTTCGGAATTGGTTCCGGGATTTTCTTCTCCTATATGCCTTTCATTAAACTGAATTATTTACCGGTTATTTCATTCAGACCACTGCCTGGCTGGATATTCAAACGTGTCAACAACCGGTTGGGGATGAAAATAAAACGGAAGAAATTTGCCAGCCCGAAAAAGGCTATGGATGCTCTGGATGCTAATCTTGAACGGGGAATTCCTACCGGTTGCCTTGTAGGTGTTTATCATCTTACATATTTCCCGAGATCCTACCGGTTTCACTTCAATGCACATAACATTATTGTATTTGGCAGGGAGAATGATAAATACCTGGTCAGTGACCCCGTTATGGAGAAACCGGAACGATTATCATATGAAGATCTGAAGCGTGTCAGGTATGCAAAAGGTACCTATCCGCCAATCGGAAGGATGTATTGGGTTGAGAGTAAGCCGGAACATTTTGACCTGAAAAAAGCCATTGTGAAAGGAATCCGGAAAACGAGTCAGGATATGCTTCATATTCCCGTTCCTCTTTTCGGGATCAAAGGAATCCGTTATCTTTCCCGGAGAATGAGAAAATGGCCACATAAATTCGGTCCGGAAAAAGCGTCCCTCTACCTGGGGCAGGCAATACGAATGCTGGAAGAGATTGGTACCGGGGGAGCGGGCTTCCGGTTTATCTATGCTGCATTCTTGCAGGAAGCTGCCGGTATTCTTGAAATGGACTGGCTGAACGAGCTGTCAGATGAAATGACAGCTGCAGGCGACCGTTGGCGCCAGTTTGCCATTATGGCGGGAAGAATATTTAAAAACAGGGCAAACAATGAAGAGACCTACGAAACAGCAGCAAACATCCTGATGGATATTGCCGAAAGGGAAGAAAGGATATTCAGAAGACTGAAAAAAATTTCATTGTCAGAATGACTGAAAAGACAGCCATACGGTTTGTGAATCTTACGAAAGTTTATAAAGGTTCGGATGATCCTGCCCTGAACAATGTATCCCTTACCATTCCTGAATATGAAATATTTGGATTACTGGGTCCAAATGGAGCGGGAAAGACAACCACAATTAACATTCTTTGTGGTTTGTTGAAACCAACCCTGGGGAAAGTAGTTATTAACGGGTTGCCACTGGAGAAAAATCTCCATGAAATACGACGTTTTATCGGAGTTGTCCCGCAGGAGATTGCTCTCTACCCGACACTGACTGCAAATGAAAACCTGCGTTTCTTCGGGAACATGTATGGACTTAAAGGCAGGGCTCTGAAAAGCAGGATTGCAGAATGCCTTCAGTTGCTTGGATTGGAAAAAAATGCGTCCCGGAAAATTAAAACCTATTCCGGGGGAATGAAACGAAGAATAAACCTCATCGCAGGGATATTGCATAAACCTGAAATATTGTTTCTGGATGAACCGACAGTGGGAATTGATGTACAGTCAAGAAATGTTATAATCGATTACCTGAGGGAACTGAATGCCTCCGGAACAACAATCATATATACTTCTCATTATATGGAGGAAGCAGAAAGTTTCTGTTCCAGGATTGCAATAATAGATTATGGAGAGATTATAGCCGAAGGGAATCCGATAGAACTTATTAATAGTAATTCCGAAGATAATAGTCTGGAGGATATTTTCATCCGTTTGACCGGAAGACGTTTAAGAGATAATTAATGCTGAAACTGGGCTCATCTATACGAAAGGAAATCCTTGTTCTGGTAAGGGATATGGCCGGCCTGGCCATACTTTTCATCATGCCGATGGTCCTTATTTTTGTAATGACGCTGATCCAGGATACCACCTTCAGAAAACTCGATGAATCGAACATTCCTGTTTTACTTGTAAACGAGGATAGAGATTCGTTGGGACTGGATATTGAGAAGGGACTTTCGGCAACGGGATTCTTTTCCGTAATAACCATCCTGGATAAGGAACCTGTAACGGAAGATGTTCTCAGGACCAGAGTGGCAGAAGGCGATTTTCAGATGGGTATAGTTGTAAAATCGGGTGCTACAGATGCACTGA
This sequence comes from Bacteroidales bacterium, assembly GCA_020353115.1. GTDB lineage: Bacteria > Bacteroidota > Bacteroidia > Bacteroidales > VadinHA17. The sequence goes on along the minus strand of CP070687.1, from coordinate 1,543,607 downwards.
GGACCAATGCACGGATATTGATCAAGAAAGCTTTGGAAGGGGAATCCGGGAAAAGGGACACCATTCATCCCGCTCATATTACCGTTTATTTCGATCCGGTAATCAAGAATTCCTTTAAACAGTCTATGATAAATGCACTGGGCAATTTCACATCCCGTGTTGAATCGAAAATCACGTTTCAGACCTTTGCAGAAGAGATTGATGAGTTGTTGCCAGAAGATGGGCAATTGACCCCTATGAAAGAGAGCGGAATACATCTTCAGGAAATCTATGCCACAAATGAATATAATGAGGTTCTTCCCAATTCTGTTCAGCATAATGTTCCTGCCTGGACGGTTTTCGCAATGTTCTTTATCATAATCCCCCTTACCGGGAATATTATTAAAGAAAGGGAAGATGGCAGTGCAATGCGTTTAAAACTGATGCCCGGATCTTACTTAACCGTCTTGCTTTCCAAAATTATCGTTTATGTGACCGTATGTTTCCTTCAGTTTGTCCTGATGTTGCTGGTTGGAATGGTTTTCCTTCCCATGCTGGGTTTACCATCCCTTGAACTGGGGCAGAGTAAAGAGACCCTGGTTTTACTTTCTCTTTCAACTGCTCTTGCTGCAACGGGTTATGGTGTCTTAATCGGAACGATTGCAACGAGTCATGAACAAGCTGCATCCTTCGGTTCGGTATCGGTCATTATCCTCGCAGCCATTGGAGGAATATGGGTCCCGGTATATATGATGCCTGATATCATGAAAACGATCAGCATTATTTCACCATTAAATTGGAGCATGGAAGGATTTTATAATGTATTTTTACGCGGTGCAGGAATTAAGGCGATCATGTCACAGATCGTTTATTTACTGATTTTCTTTGTTGTGACAATGCTTATCGCGTTTCAGTATGAACGGATGAAGACTTCACGGATATAGAATCCGGAAACAGGATTTGTCAAGTATGAATAACAAGATCTTCATTACAGGAATCGGAATAATTAGTGCCATTGGCAGGAATATTGAAGAGACCCTTGATTCACTCAGGCATTCGCGATCCGGCGTAGGAGATATAAATCACCTTGATACAATCCATAAAGAATCACTCCCTACAGCTGAAATAAAATATTCCAATACGGAATTGACGGAATTGTTGGGGGAGACCGATTCAACCAGGTTTACCCGATCCGCCTTGCTGGGAATGATTGCAGCACGAGAAGCAGCAACTATTGCCGGAATATTTCCTGAAAAACCGGATGATTTGAAGATTGGAGTCGTTTCTGCCACCACGGTCGGCGGAATGGATAAATCGGAACAATATTATTATGATTTTCTGAAATCGGATCGTTACAAAATATATATTGAAACCCATGAATGTAGTGATAGTACGGAGAAAATTGCGGATCTGCTAAACACAACGGATTATCTTTCAACGATTAGTACGGCCTGTTCCTCATCGGCCAATTCCATTATTTTCGCTGCACAACTGATACGCCATGGAATAGTTGACCGGGTGGTTGCCGGGGGTACCGATGCATTATCCAGGTTTACATTGAATGGATTTAATGCTTTGATGATTCTTGATAAAAATCCTTGCAGACCATTTGATAAATCAAGGCAGGGATTGAACCTGGGGGAAGGAGCCGGATACGTAGTTCTTGAATCGGAGAAGGCAGTTAAAGGCAGAAAAATTTTTTGTGAATTGAAAGGTTACTCCAATGCGAATGATGCATACCATCAAACGGCATCTTCACCCGAGGGAACCGGTGCTTTTCTTTCCATGCGTGACGCCCTTGAAAATAGCAGACTGGATCCCCTGGAGATTGATTATATCAATGCACATGGTACAGGGACAGAAAACAACGATCTTTCCGAAGGTATTGCAATTGAAAAGATCTTTGGTAATACGGTTCCCATGGTATCCTCCACGAAACCCTTTACCGGTCATACACTTGGTGCCGCCGGAGGTGTTGAGGCAGTGATTTCTATCCTCTCGATTGAACACCAGATGGCATTTCCGAATCTGAATTTTAATCATAAAATGCCGGAACTGGGATTTCAACCCGTACGGGAAATTGTCACCGGCAGGAAAATTGTTAATACTCTAAGCAATTCATTTGGCTTTGGCGGGAATGGATCAAGCTTAATCTTTTCGAAATATTAATATGGAAGTCTTTATCAGAGCAACCGGTAATATTTCTCCACAGGAAACGTATGACAATACTTCTTTTCTGGGAAAGATTACAGAGCATGAGGGCCCTTTCCTGAAATGTGTCGAACCGGATTACAGACAGATTCTACCGAAAGAAAAACTTCCGAGACGATTAAGCCGGAGCATTAAAATGGGAATTACCGCGGCTGGAATATGTCTGCAGGATGCAGGGCTTGAAATGCCGGATGCAATCATCACCGGTACAGGGAATGGAATGCTTGCCGATACTGAACGGTTTCTTACAACCATGTTGGATAATGATGAGAAGTTGCTGAATCCCACCTCATTTATCCAGTCAACCCATAATACGATCGGAGCACATATTGCCGTAATGCTAAAATGCAACAGGTATAATTTTACCTATGTTCATGGTTGTTTATCTTTTGAAGCAGCTCTTTTAAACAGCATGTTTCTCCTTGAAGAAGATCCTTCGAAGAATATTCTCGTTGGGGGGATTGATGAACTGACGGAACAACATTATCAGATTAAAATGGTAAATCGCAAGTTTAAAGAAACCCCTTATAAACATATGGACCTGCTGAATTATCAGAGCGAAGGTGCCATACCCGGTGAAGGTGCAACCTTTTTCCTCCTGACCAGACGTCCAGGCAATATGAATATTGCCACCATAAAAGGATTGGAAACATTCTATAAACCGGCAAACACCGGTGAAATTGCGGATAAGATATCCGCCTTCCTTGTCCGGCGGGAACTGGATCTGGATACAGTCGATCTGGTTATCCTGGGATACAACGGTGATGGGAAGGCAAAAGAAATCTATGATGAATTGGGTACGGGGTATCTGAAGAATAAGGGAAAGGCTTATTATAAGCATTTATGCGGGGAATATCCAACCTCATCAGCCTTTGCCGTATGGCTCGCTGCCAATATCATTAAACAAAATTACATTCCCGGAAGTATTACCCCGGATACCGTTAATACCGGCAAACCGGTTCGTACTGTTTTATTGTATAATCATGACAGAAATGTGAATCACTCCCTGATCCTGCTTTCTGCCTGCTGATAAATGCATTTTGGGAGACTGAAACCTTTTCGGAGAAGCTCGGCTTTGCTCCGATGACAAAACCGATAAAATAATCGGATAGGAATAAATTCGTATTTCAAATGAAATATTCTTTATTACATCAAAGTTTGCTTGGATTTGATGTCTGCTTACGGTATATTTAGTTAAGCAAAAAAAGTACATACGGATTATCATTTAGAAGAGAATAGATCGCAATCAACATCCTGAATGAATGCCATAGAAATAATACAGGAGGGTAAATTAGTTGTCAAATCCAAAGTAAATGGCAATTTCAAAGGATTTGATAATGAAATATTATTTCCTCTTGTTAACAAGCAATACTGGGTTCAGACAGTCAGAAAATACTGGTACTATTCTGCATTGAATCCTTCCGTAAGCATCTACAAATATCAGGATTCAACTTATCTGGTCGTGGATGGTAAGTCGGAGTTTGTAAGGGTAGAACAAGTGACGGATGTGATTGAAGATACCATAATCAGTGAATTTACAGGTTGGTCCGGAGATACGGTTTTTGAGTTGAACAACGGACAAGTATGGGAACAGGATGAATATTCGTACAGATACCATCATGCATTCAGGCCAACGGCGATCATTTATTATGCGGGATGGGGTTATAAGATGATCGTGGAAGGCGAAGCTATACGGGTACGAAAAGTTAAGTAACCCGGTGGATATTTTCAGAATACTTCGTTAATACTCCAGATAGTACTCTTCCATTACCGGTCTCCATTTCTTCATCAGTTCATTATTCAAATCCAGTGGAGGTTCGGCATTTTCCGGGAGGAAGGATTTATAG
>CP070687.1:1536278-1539470 GCA_020353115.1 Bacteroidales bacterium | reverse complement strand
ACTTGGTACAATGGCCCATGTCGTAATGCTGGCAAACATTGGTTTGTTTTCAGCATCAGAACTCAACTCCCTGTTAAAGGAACTGAGGAGGATTTATGAAAATATTGGGAAGGGCAAATACATTATTGAGGAGGAAGCAGAGGATATACATTCACAGATTGAAAAAGATCTTACCGTCAGCCTCGGAGATTTGGGGAAGAAAATCCATACGGGCCGTTCAAGGAATGATCAGGTTCTGGTTGATCTGAGATTATTTATGAGGCATGAAATAAAACGGATTGTCTTGCAGGTGATGGAGGTTCTTAATGATATGATCACCCGGAGTGAAGAGAGCAAGGAGATCCTTATGCCTGGTTATTCGCATTTGCAGGTAGCAATGCCTTCTTCATTTGGTCTATGGTTTGGTTGTTTTGCAGAAAGCCTCTCTGATGATATTTCCTTACTTCTGGATGCATATCGGATGGTAAACCGCAATCCGTTAGGTTCGGCTGCCGGTTATGGCACATCGGTGCCTGTCGACCGTAAGATGACAACCCGGCTACTTGGATTTGAGGATATGAATTACAACTCCTTATATGTGCAAATGAGCAGATACAAAGTGGAAAAGATGGTATTAAATGCACTGGCATCTGTGTCTTCAACACTGGGGAAACTGGCATCTGATGCAACGATGTTTATGAGTCAGAATTTTGAATTTCTGAGATTACCGGATGAATTCACCACAGGATCCAGTATCATGCCACACAAAAACAATCCGGATCTTTTCGAAGTCATACGGGCAAAATGCAATAGAATTCTGGGATTTCCAAATGAAGTTAACCTGATAACCGCCAATCTGACCTCAGGATATTTCAGGGATTTTCAAATTACCAAGGAAATAATCATCCCGGTATTCGGTGAAGTGTCATCATGTCTTGAGATGGCCCGGCTTGCTATTAAAAACTTGATAGTCAATGATGGTATATTGGAGGAAGAGAGGTATAAATTCATCTTCTGCGTGGAAGAGGTAAATAGAAGGGTATTAAAAGGAGTGTCATTCAGGGATGCTTACAGGGAGGTGGCGGATGAATTAACTACGGATGGATATAAACCCGACATTTCCGTTCATCATACGCATGAAGGCAGTATAGGCAATCTTTGCAATAAAGATATTCTGCAGAGAGTGGAAAAGCTTCTTGCCGGATTCAACTTTTCAGAAACAGAAAAAGCCATCGAAGAATTAATATCCCGTTCTCCTGATTTTTGACATCCGATTTTTGTTGCGTAAAATGGGATGCATCTTTGGCAGGTTTGTTATCCTGGTACCCTGTGAAGAGGTTCTCATTTATCTTCCTGATGCCTTAATCTTATTGATAAACTCGTCGAACAGGAAGGCTGTATCGGTTGGGCCGCCGGATGCCTCCGGGTGGAACTGTGTGGAAAAGAAGGGCTTTGTTTTATGGATCATTCCTTCATTGGTCTGGTCATTGATGTTGATAAAAAGCGGATCCCATTCCTCGTTCAGGGTGCTATTATCGACTGCGAATCCATGGTTCTGTGAAGTGATGAAGGCACGGTTTGTCCCGATCTTGAGAACAGGCTGATTATGACTCCGGTGTCCATATTTCAGCTTGTATGTGTCTGCACCGGAAGCCAGTGCCATTAATTGGTTCCCAAGGCAAATACCGAATATCGGCGTGTTGTTCCGAAAGGCCTTTCCCAGATTCCGGATTGTTACCGAACATTGTTTCGGATCACCCGGCCCGTTCGATATGAATAATCCATCGTATTCCTCCTGATGAAAATGGTGATCCCAGGGTACGCGAATAACGGTGGTATCCCGTTCAAGAAGTGAACGGATAATATTGAATTTTACACCACAGTCGACCAGGAGGATTTTATACTTTCCGCTTCCATAAGTAATCTTTTTATCCGTGCTGACCTGAGCCACAAGATTTTCGAGGTATGGATCATAGAGATCGACATCGGTGCTTTCATAGATTATCTTCCCGAGCATCGTTCCCTGTTCACGAAGTCTTTTTGTCAGGGCCCTCGTATCGATCCCGTAAATTCCCGGAACGGAATGTTTCTTAAGCCATGTACCTAGGCTTTCTTCGGCATTCCAGTGACTGTACTCAAATGAATAATCGGAGACTACAAGTCCGGAGATATGGATTGAACTCGATTCGTAGAACTTCAGAAGATTGTTTTCCGTTTCTTCCCCGGGGGCACCATAGTTGCCGATCAGAGGGTATGTGAGAACCAGGATCTGCCCCTTGTAGGATGGATCGGTCAGACTTTCCGGGTACCCGGTCATGGCTGTGTTGAAAACCACCTCACCGGAGACAGATCGGCCGGCACCGAATGATTTGCCGGGAAGTTCCGTACCATCTTCGAGAATCAGTTTTATCTGTGCTGACCCAGCAACCCTCTTATTTATCTGTTTGTTCATTTACTCTATATGATCAATAGGATAACAGTTTAATGTACTTGGACCTTTTAAATTTCTCTCCCGGCAATCATTTCAGGAATTGAGTGAATATTAAAAGATACTGCAGGATATAATGTGACCTGCAATAGCGTTTTGCAAGAACCGTATTTCTTTCATACACCGGTTTCTGTGTTTTCATTTGATAATCTTCCTGAGATAACCTATTTTCTTTTTAACAATTTGTTATTATAAATGGACTTCAGAGACCGATAACTCCATACAGGAAATAAACTTTTGTACCCTGTATCGATGGCACCCGGGATTTTACAGTATAAGCGTTGCATTATTCCATATCTTTTACGGCTTTCTCCAGCCGTTCCAGTGCTTGTCCTACAACACTTCTCGGACATCCCACGTTCATTCGTTGAAATCCTTCACCACCCATCCCAAATGAAGGGCCGTCATTGAAACCCAACCGGGCCTTTCCTATCATAAATTCTTTCAATCCAGGATTGCTCAATCCCAGATCCCTGCAATTGAGCCATACCAGGTATGTGGCTTCCGGTTTCATTGGCTTGATTTGCGGGATCCGGGTTTTGCAAAATTCCATTACGAGATCTACATTACCCCCGATATATTCCATGACTTTAACCAGCCACTCTTCGCCATGGGTATAAGCTGCAATAGAGGCAGTAATCCCGAAAATGTTGCCCATACCGATATGAATGCTCTCCATAGCATCATGAAATTTTTTCCGGTGGGAAGGATTTGAAATTATGACG
>CP070687.1:1533466-1536178 GCA_020353115.1 Bacteroidales bacterium | reverse complement strand
GATTCGGTAAAGCATTCCATAATGTTGAGGTACATGATTCCAGCCAAAATGCTATACTAAAAGGTAATTATGCAACTTACCATCAGAATCCGGAAAGTGCAATGATCACTGACAGTGCTTTATTCATACAGTATTCGGAAGGAGACAGTCTTTTTGTACATGCCGACACGTTAAGTTCGGAAACCGATTCAACAGGTTCATACAAAATAATGCGAGCCTATTACCGGGTAAAACTTTTCAAGGAAGATTTGCAGGGAAAATGTGATTCTCTTTCCTATTCTTACAGTGATTCGGTTATTCAACTGCATAAGAATCCCGTTTTGTGGTCCGACGAAAACCAGCTTACGGCTGATACCATTAAAATTCATACAAGGGCCAGACATGTCGATTATATTGAAATGCAAAAATCGGCGTACATAATATCACAGGAAGATTCCATGCGGTTTAACCAGATCAAGGGAAAGGATATGATCGGTTATTTCAGGAACGATCAGCTTTACAGAATAAATGTAACCGGGAACGGACAGACCATATATTATGTAAAGGAGAATGATGAAATTATCGGGGTTAACAAAGCCGAAAGCAGTAATATAATTATATACCTGAAAGATAAAGAGATACAGTCGATAAGTCTTATTTCAAATCCGGATGGCATTTTAAATCCTCCTGACGAGATACCTTTAACTGAACTTCGGTTAAAAGATTTTGTCTGGCATGATATGAACAGGCCAAAAACAAAACGAGATATTTTCAGGTGGGATTAAAGGGAAAAATTTTCGGGGTTTATTCGGATAAGCTTTTCTTTACTAGTATTCATCTTCATTGAAGAAGAAATCATCCTTGCTCGGATAGTCCGGCCATATATCTTCAATACTCTCATAAATATCCCCTTCATCTTCTATTTCCTGCAGATTTTCAATAACTTCGAGAGGAGCACCTGATCTGATGGCGAAATCGATAAGTTCATCCTTTGTAGCCGGCCAGGGAGCATCCTCCAATTTCGAGGCTAATTCAAGTGTCCAGTACATTTCTTATGCTTTAAGAAAACAAGAAATAGTGAAATGCTCTACTAAAATTTTGCAAATATAAAAAATATATTGAACAAAAAAATTTACGGATTATTTTATTTTTGGATCCTGGGATTCCAGCGTATTTCAAGGGCTTTAAGATCTTTTGACAACTTACGTGACAAAACGAACAGGTAATCGGATAATCGGTTAAGGTATTTGAAAACCGGGGCCAGGTCCAGGCCTCCGGGATCAATTTTCAATGCATATCTTTCGGCACGCCGACATACGTTTCTGGCGATATGACAATATGAGACGACCGGATGGCCTCCGGGAAGTACAAACGATTCCAGCGCAGGCAACTCATCATGCATTCTGTCGATCTCATTTTCAAGGCTGGAAATATCTTCAGACACGATTTCCGGCAAAGTCACATCTTTATCGTTCTCGACCGCCAGTAATGCAGCACATGTCATCAACCGGTCCTGTATCCCTATAAGATAGTCTTTTAGCTCCTTCGACACTTCCTGGTCACGCAATAATCCGATGAAAGCGATAAGTTCGTCCACTGTTCCATATGCTTCGATCCTTGCATGGTACTTCGGAACCCGTTTGCCGCCAATCAATGAAGTTTTCCCTTTATCACCGGTACGGGTATATACTTTCATAGCAGTGAAGTATGTATATTATTGCCCAATACCTGCAGCCACCTTATTGAATGTATCCGATTCCACTTCACCATCCATAAGCCTGATAATCCTGCCGGCACGAGTCGCAATATCCTCTTCATGGGTAACTACCAGAACCGTGTTGCCCCTGTCATGGATCTCATTGAGCAGGTTCATAATATCGACGGTAGTTTTTGAATCGAGATTCCCTGTTGGTTCATCGGCAAGAATGATTGAAGGATTGTTGATCATTGCCCTTGCGATTGCAACACGCTGCCTCTGTCCGCCGGAAAGTTCATTCGGCTTATGTGTCATCCGGTCAGTCAGGCCAACACTTTCCATCACCTCTTCTGCCCGCTTTGTCCTTTCATGTTTCGATACACCGGCATAGATAAGAGGAAGCATTACATTTTCAAGGGCGGTATATCTCGGCAACAGGTTAAAGGTTTGAAATACAAAACCGATCTCCATGTTCCGGATCTCTGCCAACCGGTTGTCTTCCATCATACTGACATCCGTTCCGTTCAGAATATATGTACCGCTGGTCGGAGAATCAAGGCATCCGATCAGGTTCATTAACGTGGATTTTCCCGAGCCGGATGGCCCCATGATCGCAACGTATTCATTGGCATTTATATCAATCGTTATTGAACGTAATGCCCTGACAACGACAGTGCCTACATAATAGTTCTTGACAATGTCCCTCAAATTAATGATATGTCCCATTGTTTCAATATTCTAAAATAGGTTAAAGGGTACGAAGTTAAATTATTAAATAATAAAACGGAAACAAGGCAAATATAATTTTAAAATTTGATAACAAAATCCTGTTTGCTCAATTCCGTTCTAAAAAATACTACACCCAGCTGGAAAAGATCAATGGTCACTTTTACTTCCGGATGCTTTTTGATAATCTTCCATGCATCTTCCATGTCCACCGACCAGTGAATATCATCAAAAATAAAAATTGTATTATTGTTCCTGAACGGCAGACAAGTCATAAAGTAATCAATCACATTTTCTTTCCTGTGGTCACC
>CP070687.1:1527571-1533366 GCA_020353115.1 Bacteroidales bacterium | reverse complement strand
CCATTATCATGAGCTGAATGAAATGGAGAATTCCTTTGCCAGGGTGAAGAACTATAATGTATCCATAAAGGAATTAAACAATAAAGTAATTTTTCTTCGCAAACTCAAGAGGGGAGGCAGCGAACATAGTTTCGGGATTCATGTGGCCCGGATGGCAGGTATGCCAAAAAGTGTGGTTGGCCGGGCTAACGAGATCCTGAAAGAGCTGGAACAATCCCACCAGAAACAAACCCTGACCAAACCGGTTGCCGGGCTTGCCGATCAAAGGGAGGGATTACAGTTAAGTTTTTTCCAGCTGGATGATCCGGTTCTGAAACAGATCAGGGACGAGATCATCGATCTGGATATAGATAACCTCACTCCGATGGAGGCATTAAATAAGCTGAACGAGATTAAGAAACATTTGAAATGAGATGGGAACAGGTGTTGAAACATGGTGACTGCCATGTCTCTTAACTTGAAGTAAATTCCCGATATATAGTCAATCAGTATGAGATAGCACAGGCTGCCCGGTGAGAGTGAAAGAGGTGGGCTTTTTTTTTCACAGAGCCGGGGTCGCGGTTCGGCTGCAAAAACCGTGTTTAATATAACCTTGTATTTTGCGGGACTTATGTCGTTTTCACTTCGAAAGAGGATTTCGATTGGCGTGGGGGAATATAAATCTCTAATCATAATTCAGTAGTCCCTGGCTGCAAACATCTGACTCCTCCGGATTCTGTTTTTTCACTGTGTAATCACGTAGTGAAGACATGTATACTGGCAGATCCGACAAATCCACGTGGCTGACAGATTCAACCAGACAGATAAAAGAATCTCCCTGCAATAAGTCAATTCCTCCCGCAGTTACTCAAAACCGTCCCGTCAGGAACTGTAAGGCAACAGTCAGCAAGTTACCGGCTGATACCCGGGTAGTATTCACCTGAAGCCCTGCAGGACTTGAAAAGATATGCAATGTATACCTGGCCTCCCCGGTGAGCCTGGAAACAGTAAGGGTATCTTATACGATTATACAGGCAAAAATGGCTACCTTTAATGTTAATTCAATTTTAAAATTTCTGGCTATGAAACATCATATTAAGATCGGTTGGAAACCAATTCTGTCATTCAGGGTACTGCTTGCAGTACTTTCCGGAATTCTGATAGTAAACTGCACAGGTCCGCGTGATGAAATCAGGAGGCTGCAGGAAGGATTTATCACTCCTCCTGGAAGTGCCAAACCGAGAGTTTGGTGGCACTGGATGAATGGAAACGTAACGAAAGAGGGCATCCGGGCTGACCTTGAATGGATGCACAGGATAGGAATCGGAGGTTTTCAGAATTTCGACGCGTCGCTGTTCACACCCCAGATTGTTGAGAAAAGATTGGTTTACATGTCACCTGAATGGAAGGATGCTTTTTTGTTCACCACAAAGCTGGCTGATTCCCTGGGTCTTGAAATGGCTATTGCCGGTTCGCCTGGATGGAGTGAGAGCGGCGGACCATGGGTAAAACCTGAACAGGCGATGAAAAAATACGTTTGGAGCGAAATAAGGATCGAAGGGGGTAAACCTTTTACAGGCGTTTTACCCAGGCCTCCTTCAACCACCGGGCCCTTTCAGAACATAGGAATGCGGGAGGGAATTCCTTCGGAAGTTGGAGAGGAAGTTGAACTGCCGGAATTATATACCGATGCGGCAGTATTTGCATACCGCGTGGCAACGGGTGACGTGTCCATGACTTCCCTGCAGCCGCAGATAACATCCAGCGGCGGGAATTTTAACCTGGCTTCCCTGGCCGATGGCGACCTGGCAGCATCCACCCTTTTACCTGCCACAAAACCTGGTGAAAAAGCATGGATACAGTTTGAGTTTCCAAAGCCAGAAACAATGCAGGCAGTGACAATTGTTGGCGGTGGTTACAGCGGAAGGTTCGGTTTTGGAGCCGATCCGGATAACCGTGCCCTCGAAAGCAGCAATGACGGTAAAAATTTTCAAATGGTTCTAAGGCTCCCTGCACGAGGAGTGGAACAAAGAACCCTGAATTTTAAACCTGTTACTGCCAGGTATTTCCGGTTTACATGGGAAACCCCCCGGCCCCGGCCTGCCTTTGCATTTGGCAGTCTTTTCGGAGTGGAACAACAGGACGAACCGGATGCCCCCTCAGGAACTCAGGTTGCCGAACTTGTACTTCATAAGGTCCCGGTTATAGACCATTTTGAGGAAAAGGCAGCCTTTGCCACTGCAACCGATCTGTATAAGTTTCCGACACCTGAAGTTAAGCCCGGGGAGGCAGTGGCTAAATCGGATGTGATCGATCTTACAGCAAACATGAAACCTGACGGGACGCTCGAATGGACACCTCCGGATGGCAGTTGGATTGTTGTACGTCTTGGCTATTCGCTGACCGGCCATCAGAATTCCCCTGCCTCACCTGAAGCAACAGGGCTTGAAGTTGACAAACTGAATGCAACCCATGTGAAAGACTATTTCAACAATTACCTCGATCAGTATAAAGATGCGACAGGAGGATTGATGGGGAGGAAAGGATTGCAGTTCATTATTACCGACAGCTGGGAAGCCGGAGTTCAAAACTGGACTGACAGTATGATAACGGAATTTGAAAAGAGAAGAGGGTACAAGATGCTTCCATGGCTACCGGTACTTACGGGTAAGGTGGTTGAGAGTGCCGGGGAAAGCGACATGTTCCTGTGGGATTTCCGTAAAACGATTGCTGAACTCACTGTTGAAAATCATTATGATCAACTTACCACAATCCTGAAAGAAAGAGGAATGGGTCGTTATACCGAATCGCATGAAAACGGAAGAGCTTTTATAGCAGACGGTATGGAGGTCAAGAGGCAAGCCGATATCCCGATGAGTGCTACATGGACACCCGGTGGCTTTAACGCCGGAACTGAAGTCAGACCTGGATACAAAGCTGATGTCCGTGAATCGGCATCGGTGGCTCATATTTATGGACAGAATCTGGTTGCTGCCGAGTCGATGACAGCCATCGGAACAGCATGGGCATGGTCTCCTGAATCTCTGAAACCAACGGCAGACATGGAACTGGCAAACGGGCTCAACAGGTTTGTAATACACACTTCCGTGCACCAGCCGGTGAATGACAAGATCCCCGGGCTGGGCCTTGGTCCGTTTGGCCAGTGGTTCACCAGGCATGAGACATGGGCAGAGCAGGCCAAACCGTGGATTGATTATCTGGCACGCAGCAGCTTTATGCTGCAGCAGGGGAAATTTGTCGCCGATATTGTATATTTCTATGGAGAGGATAACAATATTACGGCTCTGTTTGGTTCTAAGCTCCCGGATATCCCCGAAGGGTACAATTACGATTTTGTGAATGCAGATGCTCTGATTAATATCCTTTCCGTAACCAATGGATCAATAACCACTCCGGGTGGTATGACTTACCGGGTTCTTGCCCTGGATTCAAACAGTGTGTACATGTCACTGCCGGTTTTGAGAAAAATCCGTGATCTTGTCAATGAGGGAGCGATCGTTGCAGGTCCGAAACCTCTCACTACCCCAAGTCTTGAAGACGACATGAATGAATTCATATCAATTGCCGGTCGGCTATGGGCAAATGAAAAAGGAGTAAATTCGGTTGGGAAAGGCAGGGTTTATGAAGGATGGAGCCTGCCAGAGGTAATGAACGACCTGATGATAAAACCTGATTTTATGTATTCGGGATCTTTGCCTGACAGCCGCCTGCTGTTTGTTCACCGGACACTTAAAACGGCTGATATTTACTGGATTAACAGTCGCAATGACTCTGTTGATCATGTTACGGCGACATTCCGGATTGAAGGCAGAGTTCCTGAAATCTGGCATCCGGAAACCGGCAATATGGAAAGGGCAACCTATACCATCGAAAACGGATGTACTACGGTACCCCTGGTGCTTCAGCCAAATGATGCGGTTTTCGTAGTTTTCAGTAAGAAAGCAAAGAAATCTTCGGATACGGTGCCTCCTTTTACTGAAAAAACACTTGCCGAACTCTCAGGTGAGTGGGATCTTGGTTTCCAGCCGGACAGAGGTGCTCCGGAAAACATAAAAATGAGCGAATTGGCTTCCTGGTCGGACAATACGGATGAAGGTGTGAAATATTTTTCAGGGACAGGTACGTATACCAAAACCATAAATGCTCCTGCCGAGTGGTTTAATGAAGATGCACAAATATGGATTGATCTCGGGGAAGTCAGGAACCTGGCTGAGGTTCTGGTTAACGGAAAATCATTGGGGACAGTCTGGAAACAACCTTTCCTGGTCAACGTTACCGGCGCATTGAATCCAGGCAGTAACACAATTATGATTAAGGTGACTAATCTATGGGTAAACAGGTTGATCGGTGATGAACAGCCCGGCGTTGAACAAAAGATCACCTATACCACAATGCCTTTTTACAGGGCCGGTTCACCCCTGCTGCCATCGGGTTTATTAGGCCCGGTGCGGATCCTGTCAAGGGTCAATCAAATTTGAACCAGTCCACACTGTAGCTGTCGTTCCCTTGTGTACTGAACTGCAGCCAGACAGCATGGACGCCGGTGATCTCTCCAACCGGGACAGAGACGGTGGTCCAGGTTTTGCCGTCACCACCACCTGGAATCTCCACAACAGGACCTCCCCATGCCCAGGGATTGTCCAGTGCAATCCTGATGCTGCCTGGATCTGTCCCGGGGGCAACCCTGAAGGTTACTTTTTCCACTCCGTGACCGAAGTCGATGTATTTATAGGCTGCCTTGTCTCCCTGCCGTATTGATGCGAGTTCCTCGTTATCCTTTGCACAAGCCTGAATTCTAACGTTTCCGTGCAGGAGGCAGGCCCTCTCTGCATCGATCGGTATCAGGGGGTTCAGGGGTCCGGAAGCACCCTGGGTGGTCATCTCCACCTCGTTGATAGTACCGTCCTCGTTGAAGGTTATGGGCTCCATACATGCTTTCCGCATGGTGTAAGAACCGTGAGTCGCCCGGTGATAAAAAACATACCATTGACCATTAAATTCCACCAGGGAACCATGGTTATTCCAGTTACCGGGATCGCACTGGTCATTGTTTATAATTATACCGCGATATTTATAAGGTCCCCAGGGGGAGGTTGATGTGGCATAGGAGATGCAGGAAGGCATATCCTGCATGCTGAGCCCTGCATATACAAAATAGTAAATGCCGTGGCGTTTTATCATATAGCCGCCTTCATGAAAACGGTGCTCTTCCTGTGTCAGGATATGATCATGTATGGATGAAGAATCGATTTCCATCATGTTGGGTTTCAGTTTTGCCATCTTGGCGGTAAACTGCCCCCAGATGTAATAGGCCTGGCCATCGTCGTCGATAAAAACGCAGGGATCGATCTGGTTGATCCCTCCGGTATTGAGAATCTGTCCATCGATGAACGGACCTGCAGGAGAAGATGAGGCGGCAACGCCTTCCGTATTGGTTCTGTTCGCGAGGCAGTAATACAGATAGTACATCCCGTCTTTATATTGTACATCGGGTGCGTACAGAAAATCATCACTGTATGGCACCTGGTCACCAGGACCTTCCGAGGCAAAGGAATACTCGTGGATGGTCCAGGTTTTAAGGTCTGAGGTTGACAAAACATGGTAACTCCTGGAGCAATAATAATCCGGGCTCTCATCCCTTGATCCGTACACATAAAGTTTCCCGTCCTTCCAGACGTGTGCCGAAGGATCGGCGATGTAAACACCCGGTGGAACAATGGGATTCTGTGAAAACAGCCGGGTAACCAACAGGAATACGAGAGAGATGGAAGTGAGTTTTTTCATATCAGGAACTT
>CP070687.1:1521106-1527471 GCA_020353115.1 Bacteroidales bacterium | reverse complement strand
AAGGATATCCGATTCCGCCCGGATCAATTTTTCTTACAGCAGTATATATATACCAGTTGAAAAAATTGTATCGCTTGACGCCAGGGATAAAAAGATCCGTGATATACTGGATGAATTGCTGGAAGGATTGGCGATCGGTTACCGGGTTGTCGAGAATCAAATCGTACTGAGACCGGGTAACATAGCGGAGGAGGATGAGATTGGTGGAAAAATCCGGAAATATACGGTTAGCGGATATATAAAGGATAAAAAGAACGGAGAGAATCTTATCGGAGCAACCGTTACAGCCGGAGAGCCTGCAACAGGCACAAGTTCAAATGCCTACGGTTTTTACTCCCTGACATTACCGGAAGGGATCTATAACCTGAACTATTCGTATGTTGGTTATAAAAGGGAACAATTGAATGTCAAGTTGAACGAAAATCGCTACCATGAAATTGAACTTGCCGAAGACACCTCCATTCTGGAGGCTGTCGTTATAGCCTCAGATCGGTACGGGGATATTGTGGAAACGATCCAGATGAGTGAGACAAAGATCAGGCCCGAAACCATAAAGCGAATGCCGGCATTGCTCGGAGAGGTGGACGTGATAAAGTCGCTGCAATCCGTTCCCGGGATAAAATTCTTCAGTGACGGCTCCACCCTGTTTTATGTCCGTGGAGGAAACAAGGATCAGAACCTGATACTTATTGACGAGGCCCCGATATATAACCCGGCCCACTTTCTGGGCTTTTTTTCTATCCTTATTCCGGATGCCGTGAAAGATGTGAACATATACAAAGGGGATATACCGGCTCCCTACGGGGGACGGCTCTCCTCGCTGATCGATGTGAAAACCAGGGATGGGAATTTAAAGCGGTTCGGAATATCAGGAAGTACCGGGTTTTTAGCTACAAAACTCTCCCTCGAAGGACCTTTTGTAAAAGAGAAAAGTTCCTATTTTATTTCGGGGAGGAGATCGCAGGTTGGCTGGCTGCTTAATGAGCTTAATCCGGATATCCGGGATCTCTATTTCTACGATCTGAATACCAAGTTCAATTTTATTATTAATGACCGAAACCGGTTGTTCGTTTCATTTTATAACGGTAAAGATTATTTCCGTGTCCGGGAAAGTGATGATAATTCATCAGGGATCCATTGGGGAAACCTTGCAGGAACCATACGGTGGAACCATGTTTTTGGAAAAAAACTGTTTTCCAATACAACCCTGTATGCCAGTAAATATGATTATTTTCTTGTAAATTCCTTTGAACAGGAGAATTTCTGGAATTCCCATATCGCCAATCTAAGCCTGAAAACGGATTTTTCCTGGTATGTGAACCCGGAAAACACCATCCGGTTCGGGGTTGAAATCAGCGGCCATAACTTTAATCCGGGAAATTACGAATTCGGACAGGACCCGGAGCGCAACTATTTCCCGATCGTTCCGAGAAAAAATGCACGGGGACTGGCCACATATATAAGCAACGAACAGGAACTTTCGGACAGGATTTCCTTCCGGTATGGTTTACGTCTGCCCGTATGGCAAAATATAGGCGAAGCAACGGAATATCATTACGATGAAAACTATAATCCAGTTGATACGACTTTCCACCCTGAAGGCGAAACCTATAATACTTTCTACGGGTTTGAGCCCAGGGTTGGGATAGGCTTACGCCTGGGTGAATATTCTTCCTTACGGGCAAGTTACTCGAGGACCAACCAGTATATACAGCTTATTACAAATTCAATCAGCCCGTTTACATCGCTTGAGGTTTGGCTGCCAAGCGGACCGAACATAAAACCCCAGAAGGCCGACCAACTTGCACTGGGGTACTTCAGGATTTTCAGGAAAAAGAAAATAGACCTGAGTCTTGAAATGTACTATAAGAGAATGACAAACCAGATCGACTATGATTACCATGCCGAAATGTTGCTTAATCCTTATATAGAATCGGAGTTACGGTTTGGAAAGGCATGGTCGTACGGAATTGAATTGCTGGTAAAGAGGGATGAGGGGAAGTGGAGCGGATGGATCGGGTATTCCTGGTCGCTTGCCAGAAGGAAGACCAAGGGGCTGCATGGTAATAAGGTGTTTCCGGCATTCTATGACCGTCCTCATGATCTTTCCGTTTATTTATCGTATGACCTGTCATCCCGCATTAATATAGGCGGGAACTGGATCTATTCTTCCGGGGCAGCCGTAACAACACCTACTGGTTTTTACTATTACCAGGGCTATACTGTACCGATATATACGGAGAAAAACAACGACCGGTTGCCGGATTACCACCGGCTCGATCTGTCCGCAGAATTCAATCTTAACAGGAGACAGGGAAGATTTAAACACGACCTGGTAATCTCCCTGTTCAATGTGTACGAACGGAAAAACCCTGTTACCGTAAATTTCAATAAAACCCTGAACGGAGAGGGAAACCTCGTTGTACCAGGCAACCTGCTTGAAAAAAACCTGGTTGCTTCACAAATGTATATGTATAAAATCATTCCATCCCTGACATACCGGTTTGCATTCTGAAATGCAGAAAGGTATGCCTGGAAGTATGTTTACAAATGTAAAAAATGATGTTCGGCGAAAGAAGTGAAATGAAAAATGTAGTTTTCGGGATCTTTTTGGGACTGGCAACTGTCTCGTGTGAAGAGACCGTGGATTGGCAAATGAAAGAGTCCGATCTTCCTCCCCTGGTCGTGGATGGAATGATCACCAGTGAAAAGAAAGCCCATATCGTTAAACTGACCAGACCGGTAAACATACTTAACTCACAGGCACTACCCGTATCGGATGCGGCGGTGGCCATTCATGACGGCGATTCCCTCCTGATCCTTAATGAGACTCCGGCCGGTTCTGGAATTTACATTACCGATTCTACAACCAGGGGAGTATATGGTAAAATATATACACTCTTCATTAGCCATCTGGATAATATTTATACCGCAGCTGCAGGAATGATACCCATTACACCGCCTAAACCATTGCTTATAGAGGAAAGTGGTGATGAGGGATTTTATCAGATCCGTTTCAGGAAAAGCGATGAACCGGCCATGCTTGAATATCTCGTCGACTGGTCCCATCTGTCAGGGTACGGTACCATACCGGAAGATCGGAAGAAAGCAAGAATAATCGATTTTACACTGAATTCAATCGATGCCAGTGAAATGTTCAAACCGGAAAAGGGAAAGGTGGAGTTCCCGGCAGGGACGGTAATTATCAGGAAAAAGTATTCCCTTTCCGAAGAACACCAGGAATTCATCAGGACATTGCTGTCCGAAACAGAATGGAGAGGCGGTGTATTTGATGTGCTTCCGGGTAATGTAATTACCAATATAACCGGAGGAGCAGTCGGATTTTTTGCAGCATGTGTAGTTTTATCCGATACCTTAACGGTATTCCCCCAAAGCATATCAGCCAATCATACACAGATTATGAATACAGGGAAATAGAATTGTGTGATTTTTCATCCCGGCATAAGGGTATGACCCGTTTATGGTGTGATAGTATTGAAACCGGGACATGATGATAATAAATGCCCGGTTAAAGGAAAAAATGATTGTTACCAATTTTAAATTAAGAAACCATGAAAAAGTTTTGTTTTTTAGTACTGACCATTCTTTTTTCAGCTATACTGTTTACAGGATGTGAGAAAGATCCGGATCCTTCGCAGGATGAAACGAGTATTTTACCCGAATCGTTTAAGGTGGATATCCCGGATGCCATAAGCAGGGAAAGTATCGTTAAGAAAAGTGCCCCGCTGGTTGACACCCTGCAGGGAAATGAAATCTATGAACATCTTAGCAACTTCATTGCAATCGGTGAAGGAGCGGCGGATATTGTCCAGGAAATAATTTTCGCCATTGCCGTTTATGGAATCAACAAACCCATGTACTTCCCTTTTGAAGGGGACGATGACGGAAGGATAAAAAACCTGGAAGTTGTTGAAAATTCTTCCTTTGATGGAGCATCATGGGAATTTCAGTTGACCATCACCGATGCTGAATCCGAATCAAATGCGGATGGAGGAAAGGCCATCCAGGTTTTCTGGAACAGGAACCCGGTAAAGGGAATAGCTGTCCTGAAACCGTATAATATCGACCGTACCCATCATCTGAATGCGGCAGACGCTATATTCCGGATCGACTACAGCGAAGCGGGTGAACGCGGTTACGATGCTCATATGATCGTTTATATAGCAGGTCTGCCACTTGCCAATCCATTGGTGGATCCTTTTTCAATGAGTGCCCTGAAAATGTTTGCAGGGAAAAAGGGAGATGTGATTGACGTTTATGGCAACTCAAATCATCCCAATGCCCGGTTCTTCACCGATAATTCAGGTTTCAACTGGGCCTTTGTAGCTTCCGGTGATGAAATATTGGATATAGGAGTAGCGGAAGTCGGATTACCACCGAGCAGCCTGGATGAACCGAGCAGAAACGTATTGCTCGATTACTATTCCATCGAAAATGTCTTTTCAAGACAAATCTACGAATGGTGGCCTACCATCGATCCGGCAACCGTTGCGGCATACCTGTATAATACCGCTGCACCCGGCTATTTCGACAGTAAAGGATTTGTACAGGGAGGAACATCACCAGGAGCAGAATATGATGATATCGAAGGACGGCTTCCCGGTTTAAGTCCATATAATCCCAAAGAGATCAGTAACCTGTCGATCTCTTTTAAAGAGTAGGAATACTCACACGAATTGAAAAAGGCTGCCTTTTAAGACAGCCTTTTTTATGTGCCATTTATGTGCTGAATATACCGGCCTTATCCAGAATTGCTTCGGTAATCAATCCTGCGAGGAATAACATTCCGAACCTGCGGTTATAAACGAATGCATGTGCCGACAGATACAAAGGCCATGTGTTTGGCGCCAGGTCATCGGGTTCGCTTAAAGGCCTTGGTTTACTGAAGATGTTTACAACCTGGTTAAGTTTCGGTAATGCCAGAAGAACAACCAGTATAACAGGCCCGAGCTCCCGGAGAACAACAAGTGTGATTAGAATCGCATACTGAGACATCCATAAGCTGATGGTAATTATTCGCGAAGCCTTTTCCCCTATAATCACAGGTAATGTGTGTACACCCTTTTCCCTGTCCTGAAGGATCTTGTCAGTGTGTTTTCCGAAAAGAACGGCTGTGGATCCCATGGCATAAACAAGACCGATCAGAGCTACTTCCCAGGGCCACAGACCCCCTGTTGCCACATAATACGTACCTCCGACCATCAGAGGACCCCAGACAAGCAGGATGGTCGGTTCCCCCAAACCGATATATTTCAGCGGCCAGGTATAAAAGAAAAGAAAAAACAATCCGGAAACAAGGAGAATCAGGGTTATTATCCCTGTGTTGAATACCAGGTAGATTCCTGCCCCAAGAGCGATTGAAAGCGTTACCAGTATGTATCGGTAAAACTGCCTTACGGAAAGAAATCCATGTTCAAGGGTTTGAGGCCCGTATTGTGACCGGTAATAATTATCTCTGTCAATCCTCTTTTTATAATCGATCAGATCGTTTACCAGGTTGTTGGCGGCATGGGCAAATACCAGCCCGGTTAGTGCTGCAACAAAAAAGGACAGGATAAACTCCCCATCCCTGAATGCAAATAATCCGCCTATTCCTGAGGCGAGCGCCGTCATAATAAATACTGCCGAGCGGGTTGCAATTAACCATTTTGCTATTATGTCATAATTAAGCCATTCCTCCTTTGTAATGCGGGGAATGGTCTTTAATGCCTTCATCCAAACCGATACGTTTGCCATTTTTTCCTGTTATTTGAGTTTGAACTTTTTTCCAATAATACAAATCTTTCCGCAAAAGGTTTTATTTAGATTAAATAAAATTAAATGATCGGTTAGGTTTTCTACGAGATAATCTGCACTTTCGCACCGGATTTGTATTCTGTAAGAGGATTGGGTATGAACCGGTTAACATTTTGTGAAGTCTTTATTCATGTTGGCCTCGGAAAAGCGGCTTCAACCTTCCTGCAGTATAATGTTTTTCCGAAATTAAAGGGGATTTATTATATACAGAGGACCAGGTTCAGGAAATCGGTAAGGATCATTTCCAGGGGAAAACACAGGAAATACTTGATCTCGGGTGAGCTTGACAACAGGATCATTGAGAGCTATCTTAGGGAAATGACACCTGCTCTGTCCCATGCAAAACCCATTGTAATTTTAAGAAGGCATGACAGCTGGATCGCTTCCCAGTATAAAAGATATGTGAAAAACGGTTATCCATATCTTTTCCATGAATTCATTGACATGGAGAACAACCTGGGGTACTGGAAAAAAGAAGAGTTATATTTCATGGATGAGATCCGTATTCTTGAAAAATATTTTGATCATAAACCGCTGGTCCTGTTCTA
>CP070687.1:1517349-1521006 GCA_020353115.1 Bacteroidales bacterium | reverse complement strand
GGATCAGCACACTGATGCAGGAGGGCTTGGAGTAAAAATGATCGATGGAAAAGGTAAGTTCCTTCCTGAGTCAAAAAGGGCTCTCCCAACACCATTAGTGGCTTTTTTTAAAATATTCGGTATCTCAAGCATATTCCCAGGGTCTGGGATTTTCGGGAAATACCATCTTGGATATCTCAGTCCTGATGAGACCCATGAAATAGAGGTGTTGCCAGGCGCATTCATGTTTCTGAGAAAAAAGGCACTCGATACAGTCGGTTTACTGGATGAAGATTTCTTTATGTACGGGGAGGATATAGACCTCTCCTGTCGTTTGATTGAAGGAGGTTATAAAAACTATTATCTTCCTGATACTACAATTATTCACTATAAGGGCGAAAGTACGAAAAAAGGGAGCCTGAATTATGTAATCCAGTTTTACAAGGCTATGATCATCTATGCCGGCAAACATTTTTCAAAACGGAATCTGAAGATTTTCCAGATGCTTATTAACCTTGCCATATACTTCAGGGCAACCATTTCATTGACGAAGCGGATTTTTTATAAACTGTTCCTTCCTGTTATGGATGCAGTTATTATTTATGCAGGAATATCACTTATTACACCATACTGGGAAAGGTATAAATTCCCGGGCGGAGGTCATTACCCGGACGAATTCATGCAAATGGTCGTACCGGTTTACATCCTCATCTGGATTCTTTCGGTCCTGTTTTCCGGTGGCTATGAAAAAAGAATCAGCCTGACCGATACATTCAAAGGGATTGTAACCGGAACGATTCTTATCCTCGTAATCTATGCTCTAATACCTGTTACCATCCGGTTTTCCCGTGCCATGATCCTTTTCGGGGCCGCCTGGGCAGCCGCATCTGTCATTTTACTGAGAATCCTCCTTGATAAACTCAACCTTGAGCATTACAAACTGAAAGGAAAGAAAGGGAAACGGCTGCTTATAATAGGTAATCAGGAGGAATCACGAAGGGTCCGGTCCATCCTTGAAGAAACCAGCCTAAAACCCGAAATAGTGGGAGTCGTAAGCCCGGTGCAAAACGCTAATAACAATTCCGGTACCGGTCATCCGGGCCAGATCGAAGATATAGTCCGGATAAACAGGGTGGATGAGATTATATTTTGTTCCAGGGATATACCGGCAGAAGAGATCATCCGAAACATGGTGGATCTGACCGCAGCTGAAGTGGATTTTAAAATAGCTCCTCCCGAAAGTATTTCAATCATTGGAAGCAACTCCATCGAAACAGCCGGAGACCTCTACCTGATCCCGCTGAATTCTATCTCGAAGCCGGTAAATAAACGGAAGAAACGGCTACTGGATCTTGTTTTATCCCTGATCTTTCTTCTGCTTCTGCCCGTGATGTTATTTTTCGTCGCAAAAAAAAGAGGACTTATGCAAAATATCCTATCCGTTCTTTTGGGAAAAAAGACCTGGATTGGTTACTTTCATTCAGAAAAATCCGATGACCAGGATCTTCCTGTACTCCGGAACGGAATATTAAGCCCGGTTGTGGGAAAGGAAAACCTAAACCTGAGTAATGAAACAATCCGAGACCTGAACCTGATCTATGCAAAAGACTATAAAATCAACCACGATATACAAATAATTTTTAAGGGGTTTAGGCACCTTGGAGCCTGACTATAAGGTAATTGACCCAAATTGAATTCGGTGTATGACAGCGTATTGAATCAATCTGAAGCAACCATTCCGTTACCAGGACAAATCTGGTAAATGTAAAAACGATAAGGGACGGGCATATTCACCAAAATCCATGTGGAGGATTGCCAAATTTTCATTATTTTTGCAATTATTTAGACTAAATAAAAACTAATAACAACATACGTAATATATGGCTAAAGTTGAATTATTACTTCCAGCAATGGGAGAAGGTGTCATTGAAGCAACCATTACAAAATGGCTCGTAAATGAAGGAGATATGATTGAGGAGGATGATTCGATTGTTGAAGTTGCAACAGACAAGGTCGATTCAGAAGTGCCTTCACCATGGAATGGAAAAGTTGAGAAGCTTCTTCTAAAAGAAGGTGATACCCCGAAGATAGGCGAACCTCTTGCCATAATTTTAACGGAAGTTGAAGAGGGAGGTGAATCTCTGACGATTGAAGCACAGGAAAAAGTGGAAAAGGAAGTTCAGAGAATCAAGGAGGATATTGAAAAATCGGTTAAGGAAAAGGAGGAAATCGATACCGTCCCGAAAGATATGAAAAGCCGGACACCCGGGGGTAAGTTCCTTTCCCCCCTGGTTCGAAGCATCGCCGCTAAAGAGGGCATTTCACACTCCGAACTGGATGAAATCCGCGGGACCGGAAGTGACGGAAGAATTACCAAAGACGATCTTCTTTTATTTATCAGTAAAGGGAAAGTGGTTCCCGAAACGGTGGCACCTGAACCGGGAACTGAAGAAAAAGAGATAACCGCAACCGTGACGGAGAAGCCAAAACCGGTTACTCCAGTATCAGCAGGTGATGAAATAATCGAAATGGACCGGATGAGGAAACTGATTGCCGAACATATGGTCCGATCAAAACAGACCTCACCTCATGTAACTTCATTTATTGAAGCGGATGTTACAAACCTTGTGACATGGAGAAATAAAGTCAAAGATCCGTTCTTTGCCAGGGAGAAAGAGAAGATAACCTTTACGCCTGTTTTCATTGAAGCTGCCGCCATGGCACTGAAAGATTTTCCAATGATAAATGTCTCTGTTGAAGGGAATAATATTATCCGGAAAAAGAAAATCAATATTGGAATGGCCACTGCTCTTCCAAACGGTAACCTTATTGTACCGGTAATAAAGGATGCGGATGAAAAAAGCCTGCTGGGAATGGTAAAATCCGTTAACGATCTGGCAAACCGTGCCAGGAACAATAAACTTCAGCCGGATGAAATAGTTGGCGGAACATTCACCATAACCAATTTCGGCACTTTTC
The DNA here is from genome assembly GCA_020353115.1 of Bacteroidales bacterium. GTDB lineage: Bacteria > Bacteroidota > Bacteroidia > Bacteroidales > VadinHA17. The sequence goes on along the minus strand of CP070687.1, from coordinate 1,518,048 downwards.
AGAACATTACAGGAACACCGATCATTAACCAGCCCGAAGCTGCAATCCTTGGAGTCGGTGCCATCCGGAAAAAACCCTCGGTTATTGAAACATCTCTTGGAGATGCAATAGCGATACGCCACCTGATGATACTTTCATTATCCTATGATCACAGGGTGATTGATGGTGCACTGGGCGGGATGTTCCTTAAACGGGTGGCCGAGTACCTCGAAGATTTCGACATGGAACGGACCGTTTAGTAAGAATCTTCTGTTTTTAAAAATGGTACTCAGTATAATATTAAGAAAAGAATTTTACGAACCGGACACGGACAACAAATAAGGCTCTTTGACGAGGATTGTCTACCAGAGATCATATCCCTTACAGATAATGTTTTATACCCTGAAGGTATCTGAATGAACCGCCGTAAACGGCTTTATAAGGCATTTGTCCCTCATATTTTCATTCCCTCCCAAATATCCTACATCAATACATTTAAGCATTTCATCATTTAAATTTCTAAGGTATTGATTTAATTATTAAATTCGTGAAAATGATATCAGAAAGCCTATGAACCGGATCTTTTTGTCATTATTAAGCATGTTCCTTTTCACCCTTACCCCGTTATTCGGGCAAACAACGGAAAAGGATGAACTTAAGATAAATTTCCTGGAAGGAGAATCATGGCTTTTATTCGAAGAATATGCAGATGCGTTGATA
>CP070687.1:1501028-1517249 GCA_020353115.1 Bacteroidales bacterium | reverse complement strand
TAGCATACTGTTTTTTACCTCCCCGGTTGTGGTCTATTATGCAAATAACTTCCTCCCCGATACCATCTCCTTTGCCTTTGTTCTTATCGCATGGTACCTCTTTTCCAGGTATTATCATTCCGGGCATCTGAAACATCTAAATCTTTCCTTGCTCTTCTTTGCCCTCGCAGGATTGCTTAAAATAACCTCAGCAATCAATGTCATTGCCATCGTGTGCATATATATCCTGAACCTTGCCGGTCTCAGGAATCTTGGTCTGAACAAAGATTCCTTTCATTTGAATCTGAAAACAATCCTTCCTTTCCTCTCCTATTTTCTTCTCATCATTTCATGGTATTTCTTTGCCTTTTATTATAACAGCACCCATCAGGCGACGTATTTTTCCACCAGGATGTGGCCAATCTGGCAGTTATCCGGTGAGACATTGGAATGGATCGGCGATCAGCTCAGGAATTATTGGTTTGCCGATTATTATCATTTGTCCGTCTTTATTCTATTCCTTGCTGGTTTTATGCTGATCCTGGTTTTTCATAAAAAGACAAAGCCATTCCTGCTGACATTAACCCTTCTGCTCTTTAGCGGGGTGGTATTATTCGTCCTGCTCTGGTTTTATGCTTTTGGCAACCACGATTATTATATAATCGGGCTGATGATCCTGCCTGTTTTTATTTTGCTTACTGTTCTGGATATGATGGCTCAGGCAAACCGGTATTTAATACGATCGTGGATTGTCAAAGTCCTTTTCAGTCTGTTTGTCCTGTTTAATATCTATTATGCTGAGAAAAGGCTCGACTGGAGGTACTATGGATGGATAAATGAATATCCTGTTTTTAAAGATCTGCACACGGTAACGCCATACCTGCGTTCACTGGGGATAAAACCGGAGGATAAAGTGATCAGTATTCCGGATGAAACAGCCTGCTATTCACTTTATATGATGAACCAGAAGGGCTGGACCGAAGGATTTCTCTATAACCGGGATAGCCTGGGTATACAGGAATCCATTTCACTTGGTGCCAGATACCTGGTTCTGACGGGAGGAGAAGCGAAACAACGGCCCTACCTGCAATATTTTATGAAGAACAAAATCGGTGAATATAATGATATCTCAATTTATTCTTTGACTGATTATTAGCTTTTTAAGATGAAGATTGGCCTTATCAATCCAAACAGGGAAATTAAGGAACCCGCAATCCACCTGGGATTGGGATACATTGTATCCTATGCAAGGAGCGAACATCCGGATCTTCATTTCATCCTGTTGGATACACGGACAGACGGGAAAAAGGCAAAAACATCTTTTTACAACACAACGTTTGATCTTGTCGGTATTACAGCAACCAGTCAAACATTTAAAGAAGCGTATTCCATTGCAGAATTACTCCGTAAAAAATATCCTTCCCTGCCTATTTGTATTGGTGGATCGCACCCTTCCACATATCTCGAAGGGGCAATTACGGGTTATCCTTTTGATTATGCCATCGTAGGTGAAGGTGAGGTAACCTTCAGCGAGTTAATTTCATTCCTGAAAGGGAAACTGCCGATTACAAAAATTAACGGATTGATCTACAAGGATGAAAAGGGTAAAACCAGGAAAAATCCTTCACGGGAACTAATAAAGGAGATCGATCAGATTCCTTTCCCGGCTTATGATCTTTTTAAAACAAACCGCTACCCACATCACCGGCTGATTACCAGCAGGGGATGTCCTTACCGCTGTGCATTCTGTAACTCCCATTCCATCTGGACGAATAAATGGAGGAAACGGTCGGCCGAAAATGTTATCTCGGAAATTGCAATGCTGCTTACCAATTACTCAATGAAATCATTCGTTTTTAACGATGACACATTTAACATTGACCTGAAGCGGGTGGAAAAAATATGCAATTATCTGATTGAAAACAGATACGGAATTATCTGGTCAACATCGGTACGGGCAGACAGGATAAACGAAAAGATCGCCGGGAAAATGAAACAATCGGGCTGTTACAGTGTAAGCATCGGGATCGAATCGGCTAACAACGAAGTATTGCAGAAAATGGGCAAGAATACTACAATAGAGACGATCTCGGATGGTATCCGGATCCTCAGGAAGGCCGGAATAGATGTCATGGGACAATTTATGATAGGCAACCCGGGTGATACATTGAATACCATAAAAGAATCCATTGAATTCGCTGGAAATTCGGGATTGAATGGAATCGAATTCTACCCTATACTGCCTTACAGGGACACGGAAGTATGGGAATATGTAAACACCCGTGGAACCTGGCTTACCGGAAAACCGGGCTACGAATTCCATACGGTTGACCCGAGAATTATATTTGAAACACCTGAATTCGTATACAACGAAAGATTACAGGCAATTGAACTGGCCCGCAAACAGGGATATTATCATGCATTGAGTGCCGACCGCCGAAACCTTCTGCTTGATTCGGGAAAAAACCTTGCCCGATTTATGCAATCCTCCTTCGATGGAACGACCGGGAATAAAATATACCTGTTCCTGCGCAAGGTTTACAGGAAATATTTTCGGAAAGGAACCACCGGAAATCAATTCATTCTCTTTTAATGAATACAAAATCCGATTCCTGCGCCTGGAGGTGGATGATTAAAACAGCGGGGCGACTTTGTGGTCGAAGTTGTGTGATTACCGGTTAATGCGAATTTCCGGTTTCAGACACCCTTGTATAATACAGCCGGTTGTTCTTCATTATTCCTCCTTCGAATTCACGGAAAACATGCTGTGTTGATGGCCGGACAATCAGTTCGTCAAAAAATATCTTCTCTTTTCTCAGATCGTGATTCCAAATAGTAATTTTCAGTTTGTTGCCGGGAGTGCCTGAGATTAGTGTATGTTCCAGCAGAGCCCATTCGCCGTCGAGCAACGTGTAAAGATTTCCGAGGTTTTTGTATTCGGCATGTATGAGTTCTCCGGAAGAATCGGTCAGTGCAAATTCGATGGTAGACCTGGGGAGCAGATCTTTACGTGCATTGTCAAGCCAGAATGAACAAACATACACTGAATCGCCCCCTGCCCATGGCAGTGAATCCCAGAAAACCGTATTATATTCTGCCAGGTCTCCTTCATACCCGTGTTCACCGTAATATGCCCGGTTGCTTCCCGCTTCTTCAAATCCGTTGTAATAGAAATCACACAAGGAATCGGTCACCATAAAACCGTCTTTTTCGATGAGTCGCAGTTCCTTATATTCCTGCAGTACTTCATCTCTTTTCCGTTCGGCTAGCCGGGCCAGCGTATTATAACGAATAGAATAGAGTTCAAACCTGTCATTTCCCGTTAAAAATTCAGATTCAGATAGAAGGTTTTTTTCCGTTTCGCTGATCTCCCCGCATTTCATTGCAAGGATAAGGAATGGTTTCCGGTTCGGCATATCCGCCAGAACGGCGGGATCGCGGTAGGGTTCAAGCATCATTTCTATATTACGGTATGATTGCCCTATGGATGTCCTGCTCAGTAAAACACCTGTAGTTGGGAGACCCGTTTTTAAAGATGCAATATAGGTATGTTTCAATACATCGCATTTTGTCAGTATCCACAGGTTTTCCGATCCGATGTGGAAATAAGGTACAGGTATGATAGCCTGATAATTTAAAGGATCTATCCGGTATACCCACTGGTTCTCCGGTAATTTGTTCTCCCTGTCGTCCAGGGCAGGAATACGGTTGTTCATATAATACTCCATGCTCCTGGAATTTAACCAGGCATCGTATGAGACAAAAGCCAGGGAGGCAAACAGTATCATCCGGGCGAGACCTGGATATTTCTTTTCCCTGTACCAATTCCATAGCAGGTAGAAGGTAAGGATATTCATAACATAGAAAAATAACCAGGAGAAACGGGCTATACCTCTCATCTGCCGGAGGGGACCCATGTAATCCAGCAATCTTTCCAGGCCAAGGATAAACGGAAGTCCAAAAGAATACAACAAGCCGGCAAAGGAAGCCCAGAAAAAAATGTTCAGTAGCATATTATCCGATACGGAAAGGATTGAAGTGAATTCCTTACGGATCATCTTCCTTACAATACCAGTAAGTACAACGATAAAGCCAACCGCAGCCACGAAGCCTGTATACGCCCATCCTTCCCAGTCAATATGATTGAATGTCATTATCCTGTCCAGAAACCTGCCATAGGGTTTCCCAACTGGCAGGAAGACGCTCTCCGGATAGGCACGGAGGTAAAGGATCCCCCATGGACTAGAGGTCCGGTCGGATATATCATCAAATGAGATCGAAAAAAACTGGACGATGAGTACGGGTAAGATGAACTGGAGAAAAATATGCGGCAGGAAAAAGCGAACTTTACCAAATTCCTCTCTTCTCCTGACTATTAATACAATCCAGTAAAATACAAAGAGCAATCCAAAAAATCCCAGAAAATAGAAGTGGGTAAATGCAGCAAGAAGAGTAAGCATGCCTATAAAAGACGTTATCGGATAGGACCTTTTCTTATAAAACAGGATGAACAGGTAAATCATCAGCGGTATGAAAAATACATACGTAAGGGAAAAATGTCCGCCCAGCCTTCCAATCTGGGGAGAAAGAAAAGGAATGGCCACACCAAGGATCACCGAAACCGTTACCGGCAAATTAAAGTGCCGCAATATCAAAAAAAGGATAATCGCTGCAATAACGATCGAAAACAGCATTAACAGATTTACAATCGCCATGGTATGGTCAGATATGTCAATGATATGTTCACTTATCCATTTTACGGTATTTGCGATAACCGGTTGATTGCCTGTAAAGAGGACCATTTCACCATAGGGATGATTCATCCCATATGTCCTGGAATAAGTGGTATCATGCAAAACATGGTAAAGTGTCCCGTAATAGCTTTGAAGACCATCTCCGTCACCGGCAAAATAGACCGTATTCGGAGATTTCAGTAACTCTCCAAAGAGTATAAACAGTACAAGCACCGATAAAATAAGCGTCAGCAGTACTCCGGTGGATGTATTAAGAAAATTCTCTTTTTTCATAAGTAAATCCCTCATTGCCGGACAGCGATCACAAACATCGTATCAAAGGTATTTAACGGTAAATATATTTCACCGGGGATGTGATTAAAAATTGTCCTCACAACCTTCCATGGATTCTTGCCAAGTAAAAAAAGTGAATAAAATATCTGTTTCAATCCTCTGTAAATGAACGGGTATGATATTTTGGTGATCCTGAATCCCCTGCTTTCCAGCAATTTTGTAAGCGTTTCCGATGAAAAATGATTCAGGTGTGTGGGAGGATGGATATGCCTCCATTTTGCTTTTCTGATTCTTGGGATCACGGCTCCGATGTCTCCGGTAGTGATATATAGCCTGCCGTTGCTTTTAAGTTCCGAATGAATTTTCTCAACTACCAGGTCAGGGCGCAAAAGATGTTCAATCACATCCCACATAAACACATCTGTATAGTTTTCTTTACTCCTGAAATCCAGGTAATCAATTTTCAACGTATCAAGATTTAGGATTTCTCCCGCGTATTTTATCGGTTTTTCCGCAATATCCAGTCCGAGGTAGGTTGTTCCGGGAAAGTGATGCCGGATCATTTCACCAAAAAAGCCATATGCACAACCGATTTCCAGAACAGATGTAAAACTTTCGACATCAATATTATCAATTATATACCTTATCCGGCGTCCGAAATTCTTTTGAATAATCTTTTTATCACCAACATAGTCAAGGTATTCCTCCCCTCTGAAATATTCTTCGGAATATATCCATTCAGGATCAATCCTGTTCCTGTCCAGATTTGCGGTAACAAACCCGCAACCGAGGCACTTTATAAGACGCCCGGAATAGATGATTTTTGATTCCGTACTGTGGCAAACCAGGCATTGGGTGGAAATGATCATGGGGAATTATTTTCGTACGGACCCGGTATACCGTTCCTGAATTTCAGTTTTCATTTTCATTCCCGGTTTTATCCTTCAGGAAATATATGGGTCGGGATTTTGATTCGCTATAGATCCGTGCAATATACTCACCGATTATACCGAGGCTTAAAAGCTGGAATCCCCCTACCAGCAGGATGATGAGTATGGTTGATGTCCAGCCGGGAATATTCATCCCCCGGAAATGATTGATAATAGCAAAAACAGCATATGCTATTCCGGCAAGGAATATAAAAAGACCTGTATAAAATGAAATACGCAGCGGTTTGGAAGAGAACGAAGTTATACCATCCAGTCCCAGGCTCATCATTTTCCGCAATGTATATTTGGAACGTCCCCTGAGCCTTGTGGGTGCTTTGTATTCAACAATTTCCTGCTTAAATCCCATCCAGGTTATCAATCCCCTGTTAAACCTGTTTCTTTCCTGAAACCGGAGAAATGCATCCACAGATCGCCTGTTCATTAACCGGAAATCGGAAGATGAAGCTTCGATTTTCATATCGGAAAGAAAATTGATAAGCTTGTAATACAGCCATGAAGTCAGCCGTTTGAAGATCCGGATACCCTCCGTTTCCACCCTTCGGGTATTAACTATATCAAATCCCTCTGAATATTTCTGGTATAGCAGGGTGATAAGTTCAGGAGGATGCTGAAAATCGGCATCCATCATAACAACCACATCTCCCGAAGCATATTCCATTCCTGCAACAAGAGCAACCTGGTGACCGAAATTTCTCGATAGAGACAGACCGGTAATCCTTTTATCATGGTTATACAGTTTCCGTACGATTTCGAAGGATTTATCCCTGCTTCCATCATCTATAAATACGATCTCGTAACTCTTTCCCATGGTTTTCAACACCGCAACCAACTCTTCATAGAGCTCTTCAAGGTTGTTTTCCTCATTATAAAGGGGAATAACGATGCTGAGATGCGGATTTGCTTTCGTTGCAGACATTAACGCAATATATTAACCAAACAAATATACAAAAAGGTCAAAATTAAAACTGGAAATAGATAAACGGCTGGATCACGGATGATTTGGCCTGGTAAATAATGATGATAACTACGATAAAAATGATGATTTTAACATATAAGGGAATGCGGATAAAGAAACCCCGGTATTTATCCTTGAAGGATGATGGCAGCCAATGGATTATAAATCCGGCCGTAATAATCGAAAATACCAGTTTGTATGACCAGATCATTTGCGGAATAAGGTCCGGGCTGAAATGATACAATATCTGTTCAACCATATTTCTTGCAATGGACAAGTTATCGGCCCGGAAAACGATCCAGAGCAGAGTTACAAAATGAAAGGTCAGGAATACGGTAAGAAATTTTCGTAAGCGGGATGGTTTTCGTTTCACGGGAAAAAATCTTAACCACAATTTATGGAAGACCAATCCGACTCCATGTAACCCGCCCCATATAACAAAACGCAGGCTGGCTCCGTGCCAGAGCCCGCCCAGCAGCATCGTAATTAAAAGGTTTACGCCAGTTCTGATCCTTCCTTTTCGGCTGCCCCCAAGGGGAATATACAGATAATCTCTTAACCAGGATGAAAGTGAAATATGCCATCGTTTCCAGAAATTACTTATGTTCCCTGCCTTGTAGGGAGAATTGAAGTTGACAGGTAACCTGAAACCCAGTAGAAGTCCAACTCCAATGGCTATATCCGTATAACCTGAAAAATCACAATAGATCTGAAGGGAATAGCCATATACTCCCATCAGGTTTTCAAAACCTGTATAGGCAAGGGGATCGGAAAACACGCGGTCCACGAAATTTATTGAGATATAGTCTGATATCAGCATCTTTTTAACCAGTCCGCTCAGGATTAAGAAAAATGCATGTCCCATCTCTCTTACAGAAAGTTCAAATTCACGGTAAAGTTGTGGAATGAAATCAGCGGCCCTGACAATTGGTCCGGCAACCAGCTGGGGGAAAAAGGATACATAAAACCCGAAATCGAGGATATTTCTTACCGGTTCCACTTTACCCCGATACACATCCAGAGTATAGCTTATGGTCTGGAAGGTAAAGAAGGAGATTCCTACCGGGAGTATGATCCTGGAAATATCGAAGTGACTTCCGAGATAATTATTGCTCCACCTGGCCAGGATATTTACCGTCTCCACCTGGCCGTTAAAAACCTGATTGAAAACATCGGTCAGAAAATAAGTATATTTAAAATAAGCCAGCATACCAAGGTTTACCAACAGGCTAAGGGCTACATATAATTTCCGCACCGGAGTCGATTTTGATTGATGTATCAGGAGTCCGACCGTATAATCAACAACCGTTGAAATTATCAGCAAAGAGAAAAAATAGCCGCCGGATTTAAAATAGAAAAACAGACTCATCAGAAACAGGTAAACGTTTCGCAAGGCTTTTCGTCTGTAAATAATTGAATAGAGAAGAAGGAGTATTGTAAAGAATATCCAGAAGTAGATCCGGGTAAACAGGAGTGGATTTTCCTCGGAATAGTTAAATATGTCTTTGATATTAATCACAGAAAAAATGACAAATAAATTTGTATAAAACCCCAGAGCATATTCTGGACTCTTATTTCCGCAGCAAGCTGCGGGGAATCAGCCTGCCGGTTCACCCGCCGTAGGTGGGCTGGCAGGTTTAACCACGCTTCTCGTCCGCCGAAGCGAACGCGAAGGAGGATTAACAAATAATCCTGCAAGATCAATTTTCCATTATTCCGATACGGGATTTCTTTTGCGAAAGCAGATACTGATTATAATCGCGCATCAGGGCATTGCAGAACATCTCACCGATAACCTTTGATCCGAGGTAGCTGAAATGGATAAAATCAGGCCTGGCCAACGGCGGATCGGAGAAGACCCAGCTCGGCATGGAATTTTCTCCTCCCATAGCTTCATAGGTATCCCAGAAAGCGCATCCGGCTTTGAAAGCAGCCTTTTTTTGTGCATCCCTTATCAACGTAATATTCGGATAGGACTCATACGTATCGTTTATCTTACGGGACAGGTCCGAGATCCCCATAACCAGGACGGACATATCCGGTCTGAGAGCCTTCAATATCCCCAGCTGTCTGTAAAGAGCATTTTCATAGTAGGTATAATCCTGAACGATATGGGGTGCCACATTCACTCCAAACTCAAGGATAATCAGTCCTGCATTCAGTTCATTAAGCATTTCACCCAACAATTCCCTGTCGGATGCAGAGAATTCCAAACCCGAACTGCCCCGCACCGGTATATTATCGACTATGATTCCACGTTTGCTTTCAAGGCTTATTCCATATATATCTGGGCTGTCCGCTCCCCTGAATTTCAATGAAAAGCGGTTATATCTTCTCCCAATGTCGAATTCATGAATATTCAGCGATCTTGTCTCCGGGAGGGTATCGATCCGGTCAGTCTCTATGGTGGTACAAATTTCCACGACAACCGGAGAACGGTTAAAACCATAGAATATCCTGCACAGGTCGAAATAATCCACCCTGGGATAACCGAGGCCTGAAGGTTCAAAATTAATTTCCGCTTCCTGTAATGAGCCTTCATTTATCATGCTGTTATCCGGGAAAACGAACCGGCCAAAATTCAACATAATCCCTAAACGGTTATGCTCAATTATACCATTCTGCCAATCCTTTATGGTAAACCTGTTCCAGTTGGAGGAGACGCTTTGCTTAAGTGATACCGTATGTGAAACGACCATTTCCGGCGCGAACAATCCCGGTCCGTACCCTCCGAATTCTTTTTGCAGGGTTTCCCGGATGTATGAAGTGACCCGGTCTCCCTCAATCTGTGAATCGCCATAATGCAGAACCCGAACCGGTTTGGCCATTTCCTGAATACGATCGAGTTTCATGAAAAACGGATAGATCACCGTGGAATCATTCTCCGGATAGCTCAGGGGATAGATGAGTTTCTTCAGGCTATCCGGCCTAAAGCCTTGCGGGGCCGGGATAATGATACTATCTCTTCTTCCGGATTCATCATCTTCCGTAATCGCAGGGAGCATACTTTCTTCCTGTTTTTTCTTTTTTTCACTCCCCATTACCTCACTCTTCTCAACAATATATGTGATATCTCTGAATGGCTTATCCCCCGATTTTTCAATCAGCTTATTGTAATCGGGAAAGCGAAGTGTAAAGCCCTTAACAATCTCCAAACCATGGGGGGGAGAGATGAATGAGATCAAAAGAAGCAACAGCAGGATAATAAAAAATATCAGGAAAATATGAAACGGTTTCATTCCCGGTTAATCGCCTCGGTTTTTATTAATCATCCTGTCAATCCGGAATTTGCAGAACCTACTGATATCGGACTATCTGGCAAATTATCATAGCCACAATTTAATATTAACAGGACAAAAGGTCCGGCAAAACCGGCTGACAACAATTCTAACTCTTCCTTTTAATTTTTATTTGCTGACCAGGGTGAATATGGTCATTGATACCCAGGTTATTCAGTCGCATTATGTCCGTATCGGTAACTCCCGGATATTTTTTTGCAATATCCCAGATCGTATCTCCGTATTTTACCTTATAATAGATATAATCTGAATCCGGAGCTTCCTGTATTAACACCTGCTCTTCCTTCCTGGCCGTACTTTTTCCAATACTCTCCTGTTTCTCCTCAAATGTCATTGAATTTATTTTCCTGTAGTAATCAGCTTTTTCAGGAGGTACATAAACGACGAGTTTCTGGCCAACCCGGATAAGACTCCTTATATTATTCCAGTATCGCAATTGGGAGAGACCAATATGGTACCAGCTAGCAATATAACCGGGATTATCTCCGGGCTGAACGGTATAATAAAGTTTTGTCTTCCCAGAAGGTGGCTGGGGTACATATGAGGACCTGACAGGATTGGTGATCTTGTAATTCTGATTAAAATAAATGGAATCCTTAAAGGCAAAAATGGTATCTTGCAGGTCAATAAATGCCGATGCATACTCCACCGGTAATTTAAGAGAGAAATCCCTGCTTTTTCCCGGAATTATATCCCGTCGGTACTGAGGATTCATATCTCTCAGCTGTTTGACAGGTATATTTAAAACTTCAGCTACCTGGCTGAGGTGCAGGTCATCATGAATCATAAGGGTATCGACCGCAAGGGGTATTTCAATGGGTTTCGCTTTCAGGTTATGCTCCTGGTAATAGTTCATCACATACGTAGCGGCTATAAATGCCGGAACGTATCCTCTTGTCTCTCTTGGCAGGAAATAATAGATATCCCAGTAGTTCCTTTTATTTCCGGACCGCCTGATCGCTTTATTTACATTTCCCGGACCACAGTTATAAGCCGCAATCACCAGAGTCCAATCCTGGTAAATATGATAAAGATCGGTCAGAAATTTAGCCGCCGCATGAGTGGATTTAATGGGATCTCTTCTTTCATCAACAATTGAGTTTATGGTGAGTCCATACATTCTTCCCGTACCATACATGAATTGCCATAATCCGGTGGCACCAACCCTGGATACCGCCCGCGGATTAAGTGCGGATTCAATAACCGACATATATTTCAGTTCGACCGGAAGATCATAATAATCAAAAATATCCTCAAAAATCGGGAAATAATAATCCGACAATCCAAGCATGATCTCCAGATTTTCCTTTTTCTTTTTTGTATACACATGAATGTAGTTTCGTACGATCCGGTTGTATGAAAGCTCAAGCAAGGATGGAATACGGCTTAAACGGTCTATATAGACAGAGTCGGGAAATTCAGCTATTACCTCCACATCCTCCACATCCTCCACCATTTCCGATCTCTCGTCAGGGACCGACTGTCTGACATACCAAAGGTGGACCAGGCTGTCAAGGTTTTTCTCAAAATTTGACAGTCGTATCTCCCCGGGCAGTGGAATTGTATCTGATTTCATGCCGGAACCATACAGCTGGCTGGCAGCTACAACCAGGGAAACCAATAGATATATACCTTTATGTACCATGACCAGATAAAAATAATTTTGCTAAAAGTAATCATTAAAATTGAAACGTAAGTTTTATACCAATTGTTTCAGGGGGATAGCGTGAATGTCCCAGGCCGGGTTCAATATGGAGTGTCAGATCGTCACCAATGTCATAATCGAAGAGGTAAGCATCTACGGTGGCATCGATAATATTCAGGATATACCATAAGCCTATACCGATATAGGAAAGATCCCTGTTTCGCCTGTAATAGCTCATATTTTTCTCCAGTTGTTCTTCAAACCAGCTGGCTGTGGTGGGATCATACGAATCGGGGTAGAGTACCGGATCAAATGTTGTCGGATCAAGATTTTTGCCGATCAGTTTAAGATAACTGTCCGTACTCTTTATGGTATCGGTAAAATCCAGCAATCCGTACTTGAAGTCATTATAATGTGTGGTATTGAAGATGACAAAATAGGTAAGTACCCCGAATCCTGCATATATTACGGGAACCTTCCAGTATTTCTTGTTATATACCTGTCCAAGACCGGGAACGGCGGCAGAAAATATCCACGCTTTACGCGGAGAGTGTTCTTTCTGCATAAGGGTGTCCGCAGAAGCGGGTGATTCCCGGTTTTGTGCACAGACAAATGGCCTCTCCGAAAGGAGTACCAAAAGTGTAATGGGAACCAGGGTATATTTTAAAATGAAGTATTTCTTCAAGATGAATGTTCCTCTAATTACCGCAATGTATGCCTATTGCAGCAAATATAAGGAATTTAGGCATTCAGTTTATCGAAAATTCCGATAATGCGCTCCATTTCTTCCGTGGTTTCAAAGGGAATAACTATTTTTCCCCGGCCTTTCTCGTTAACCCTGAATTGAACATCGGTATTGAAAAATTTCTTGAGGTGTTCCTGAAGTGTCACAAAATCATTGTTCAGCTTTCTTTTCCGTTCGGCCATGCTTTGATCCCGGTCGGCTTTTCTGTTTAATTCCCTGACGATATCCTCTACCCTTCGTACAGAGAGTTCCTCTTCCAGGATCCTGTAATAGGCATCGATCTGGATTTTTGGATTATCAATATTGATCAGTGTCCTGGCATGGCCCATACCGATTTTCTTTTCACGGATACCAAGCTGTATTTCAGCAGGTAACCTGAGCAATCTGAGGTAATTGGAGATGGTGGATCTCTTCTTACCCACCCTGTCACTAAGGTTTTCCTGTGTCAGGTTACACTCTTCAATAAGGCGTTGATAACTGATCGCAACTTCGATGGCATCCAGATCTTCCCTCTGAATGTTTTCAACCAGGGCAAGTTCCAGCATTGCCTGATCATCAGCGGTCCGTATATAGGCGGGGATAGTTTTCAAACCTGCAATTATGGCGGCCTTCAATCTTCGTTCACCGGTGATTAACTGAAATTTATTCTCCCTAATCTGTCGTATCGTAAGGGGCTGGATAATTCCCAGTTGCCTGATGGAAGATGCCAGTTCATTGAGGCTTTCCTCATGAATCTTTGCCCTGGGTTGAAAGGGATTTACCTCAATCATCCCGATATCAATCTCATTTATCGAACCGATCTTTTCATACTTTTCGCGGTCCGCATCATCAATTAATGCACCCAGGCCTCTTCCCAAAGCGTTTTTTCTTGCCATACCTGTTTCTTTACTTTTAATTTTAGTCCTGCAGATTCCTGTCTACTCGAGGATTTTTTCGGCACTTGCGATCTTTGTCTTCTCGTTTTTCTGCAATAATTCCCGCGCCAGATTCAGATGATTAACGGACCCTTTGGAGTTGGCATCATACATCAGAACAGGTTTCCCAAAACTCGGTGCCTCACTTAACTTTATATTCCGCTGAATGATCGTTTCAAAGACCATCTGCTGAAAATGCTTCTGAACTTCTTCAACCACCTGATTCGATAATCGAAGCCTTGAATCATACATGGTTAACAGAAAACCTTCGATCTCGAGATCGGGATTCAACCTGCTCTGAATGATCTTAATGGTATTCAGTAACTTCCCAAGACCTTCGAGGGCAAAATACTCACACTGAACCGGTATAATGACTGAATCGGCAGCAGTCAAAGCATTTACAGTCAGTAAACCCAGAGAAGGAGAACAATCAATCAGGATAAAATCATAATCGTCCTTTACCCTGTCGACCACCTGCTTGAGAACTTTTTCCCTGTTTGGCAAATTCAACATTTCAATTTCCGCTCCCACCAGATCGATGTGTGATGGCAACAGATACAGGTTCTCAATTTCAGACTTCAGTATAATGTCAGCCGGATTCACTTCATCAATCAGGCATTCATAAATCGAGGTCTTGATATTCCTGATGTCAAAACCGATACCTGATGTCGCATTTGCCTGAGGATCAGCATCTACAATAAGCACATTGCTTTCAAGGACAGCAAGACTTGCAGCCAGATTTATTGCAGTTGTGGTCTTCCCAACACCACCTTTTTGATTCGCCAGGGCTATGGTTTTCGCCATTCTCTAAATACTAATAGTTAAACAGATTAATCACCTTGCAGATTCCAACTGCCATGGGTGGTCAAAGTTACTATTTTACATATATGCTGAATTTTCAGGGTAAATTGAATTGTAAACATTTTTTCTCCTTTTATAAACAAATTATTAACATTATTCCTTATATTTTAGGATGTTTACCAATGGTAATTCCTGATATTCAGGATATGAAACGGAACATTATGTCAGCCAATGATTCGGATACGTCATGGCTCGTCCTGGTTAATCCAAACGCCGGCAGCGGAAGAGGAAAAAGGGACTGGAAGCTTATAGATAACTTGCTTAAGACAGGAGGATTCCGGTACCAAACGGTCTTTACAGAAAAGAAATATCACGCTATCGATTTGGCAGCAAGGAATATTGAACGGGGCTATAAAAAAATTATCGTTGTCGGAGGTGACGGAACCCTTAATGAAGTGATGAACGGAGCCTTTTTGCAGAAAAAATTTTCTCCGAAGGAAGTCCTGATCGGAATGATTCCAGTCGGAACCGGTAATGATTGGGAACGTATGTATAACATCCCGTCCGATTACAGCAAAGCAATTAATGTATTGAAAAGACAACGGACTTTTACGCAGGACGCAGGAATAATTCATTATCATGAATCCGGAAGCAGGAAAATACGATATTTCATAAATATTGCCGGTATGGGATTTGATGCCAGGGTTGTACAGAAAACAAACCGGCAGAAGGACGAGGGGAAAAAAGGGGCATTGCTCTATTTTCTGAACATATTCACAAGCCTGATAAACTATAAGTGTACACATATCTCGATTGAAATTGACGGTGAACATGTTTACGACGGTACCGTTTTCTCACTCAGTCTTGGAATAGGAAAATTCTGTGGAGGCGGTATGCGACAGACTCCTGAAGCAATTCCGGATGACGGTCTTTTTGACCTGACAATTATTAAAGAAATGCCGAAAGTGCAGATCATTATGAGCCTGAAAAGACTCTTTGACGGCAGTATCCTACACCATCCCAGGGTTGCAGGATTTACCGGTAAAAGGATCCGGATCGATTCAGAACCGCCAATTTATATTGAAGCAGACGGAGAATCACTGGGCCAATCTCCTGTTGAGTTTGAGATCATCCCTGGAAGTCTGGATGTAATTATAGGGGATATTTAGTTGGTATTTCCCTGTTGTGAAACAATAATTTATTTGCTGGTCGGTTTTAGAGTACCCAATTCTTCAGAGTCTGTTTCCGGCTACTTTTTAACCAGCTGAATTTCAAATAGTTTAGGCCATCTTTTCCCTGTTACAAAGAGTCTTTTGTTTTCCGCATCGTATGCAATACCATTCAGTACATCAATCCGGTCGTGGCGGTCTTCCGGTGAAAGAAGGCCTTGCAGATCAATTCGCGAAAGAACTTTTCCGGTAAGCGGATCAATGATTACAATAAGATCGGACTGATAAACATTGGCATAGATCTTTCCATCTATGAATTCAAGCTCGTTCAGATTATTGACTGCCCGTTCGTTATCAAAAACCTCGATTCTTGATAATTCGGTGAAATAATCCGGATCAAGGAAATAGATTATATGGGATCCGTCACTCATAATCAGCTGTTCGCCGTTTGTGGTAAGCCCCCATCCCTGTGTTGAATAAATGATCCTGTTCAGGATCCGGAAGGTGTTTTTATCATAGACAAAGCCGGTTTTTGATGTCCATGTCAGCTGTATAATTTTATCACCGAAGATACATGCTCCTTCGCCGAACAGGTCAGGTGGCAGGTTAAGGCTTTCGATGAGTTCACCGGTTTCAAGCTTCACCTTCCTGAGCGTGGATTCACCACGTTGTCCCGTACTCTCATAGATAAAGCCATCTTCATAAACCAGTCCCTGGGTATAGGCAGAGATGTCGTG
>CP070687.1:1490282-1500928 GCA_020353115.1 Bacteroidales bacterium | reverse complement strand
AAGTAAAAAAGATCACTACCGCCGAGATGAACAGAAAGACAGCAATTCCAACCACCAATGTTTTTAATTGTAAGGCCTTTTGCAAGCTGGCATGATATATATTCTTCAGATTTCGTTCTATCCAGCTTCCTTCCCTTTGTCTTTTCAGATTCCTTTCACTGGTAAGCAACAGGCTGCATAATACCGGGGTTACCGTTATGGCAACAATTAATGAGGCAAACAATGATACGATATATGAAATCCCCAGGGGCTTTAACATCCGGCCTTCCATCCCGGATAGAAAGAATAAGGGAATAAATGCAACGATTATGATCAAGGTAGCATTCAGAATGGATGACCGGATCTCCCTTGATGCCTCAAAGATGACCGTTAAGGGATTTTCCCTCTGGCCTGCCGGTTTCCAGTAATTCTCCTTCAAACGCTTAAATACATTCTCAACATCAATAATCGCATCATCTACCAGTGAACCGATTGCTATTGCAATTCCTCCAAGCGTCATGGTATTAATGGTTATTCCCAGGACTTTTAAAGTCAGGAGACTGATCAGGATTGACAGGGGTATGGCAAGGACCGATATAAAAGTCGTTCTGAAGTTCATAAGAAACACGATAAGAACGAGAACCACAAAAACAGATCCCTCCAATATGGCTTTTTTGACATTATTAATTGAGGTACTAATGAATTCAGCCTGGTTCAGGATCCGGGTATGGTAGGTAACATCCGGCACTGAGGCAGTGATTTCCTCCAGGGCTTTATCAATCTCTTCCACCAGCAGGAGCGTATTGATTTTTGGTTGTTTTACAATGTTTAAAAGGACGGCTGGTTTCCCGTCTACCGAACCATCTCCGATTTTTGGTGCTGCACCAATCTTTACTTCTGCCACATCTTTGATCATGACGGGTTTGTGACCTGTCATTTTTACCAATATGTTACCTATATCCTCCGTTCTGGTTGTTCTTGCAATTCCCAAGATCGTATATTCATTTCCATATTCGTTAATGAAACCCCCACTTGCATTTTCATTCGCCTGTTTAGCGGCCTGCATCAATTCGTCCAATGACACCTTATGAAACCGCATCTTATCCGGGTTGGCAAGGATCTGGTATTCCCTGTATTCTCCACCAATTATCACAACCTGTGAAACCCATGCAATGGATAACAGTCTTGGACGGATATTCCAGTCGGCGAACGTTCTCAGTTCCATCGGTTCAAGGCTGGATGAGGTTAGCCCCAGTATCATTACTTCACCCATAAGAGAGGACTGGGGCGCGATCATAGGTTTGCTAACTCCCTGTGGCAGGTTTTCAGATACCTGGATCAGTCGTTCAGTTATTGTTTGACGTGCATTGAATATATCTGTTTTCCAGTCAAATTCTGCCCAGACAATAGAAAATCCCATTGCTGAAGAAGATCTGACACGCCGGATATTCGTAGCTCCGTTTATTGCTGTTTCGATGGGAAAGGAAACCAGTCGCTCAACCTCTTCAGGTGCCATCCCATTTGCTTCTGTCATTACAACAACAGTAGGAGCGGTAAGATCGGGGAATACATCTACTTCCATTTTCAATGCAATGATAGTCCCGGCCGATAGTATCAGAACAGCAACCGCAATGATTACCATCCGGCTGCGTAAAGAGTATTTGATTATTCTGTTTAACATGTTATTCGGATTTAATGTGAGTGGGTATCCGGGAGAGCAGTGGATATGGTGGACAGTTTTACCAGGTAGGCACCTTTAACCACCACCATCTGGTTTTCTTCAAGACCGGACAAAATCTGGATAAACTCTCCGTCATCGGCTCCCGGTTCAACATACCTCTTTCCATATTCCCCATCCTCATGATGAATGAATACATATATTCTACCCTGCTCTTCCATAAGTGCCGTTTTTGGCAAAACAATGGCATTAGCAATTGGTTCCCCCATAAGATAGATCTCTACAAAAGAGCCGGGTAGAAGATCCGGATGGTAATCGATCTCAAAGGAGACAGGAGTAAAAAATGACGATTCATCTGTGCTGCGACCATATGCCAGCAATCTTCCGTTCAGGTTTTTACTGCGGTAAATCCTGTTACTGTATGGTGTGGCAAAAGTTGCGGATCTAAAGGTGCCTAACACGTTAAAATGGGTCTGGGGTACATCAGCCTGGAGTATGAGTTTATCCCGGTTAATGACGGTTGCCAGTTTTTCACCTGCGTTAACGTATTCTCCTTCAGCTACGAAAATTTGATGAATATATCCGTTTGTTTTTGATAAAACCTTCCGGCCATTCTGATCCCGGTTTTCCAAATAAATCCGATACCGGGATTCGGCATTTTTGTAACTGGTTTCAATTTCGAGAAATTCCTCTTCAGAAATGATCCTTTCCTCTATCAATTCACTCGCACGCTCAAAATTCTTTTTCTGCTTTTCATATTCAAGCCTGGCTTCCTGGAAATTCAAATAATAATTATCATCTGAAAGAAGCCCACCTTGAATCTCAAAAAGAACATCACCTTTCTTAACGTCCCATCCCTGAACAAGATTATTAACGAAATGAATGAATCCACTGGACTGAGCCTGATAAGAATGAACATTCTCACGTGCAGGAAGGATCACTCCCGTTGTTTCCAGGATGTTATTGAAATCCTGCTTTTTCAGGATCAGGACCTGAATTTCTTCATCATCATGAGACAGGTCATCCGCTGCCTGAATATTTGAATTGTTCTCCTCTTCCAGAGTAGGTGCATCGGCTTCATTCATGTGTGCTGAATTTTCACTTTCATGTGTTTGAGATGCCGCAGAATGCTGATAAATCGTATCAGCTTCTTCATGAACATGATTTGTTTCTGAGAGTTCATGGTCATGTTCAGGTACCTGATTGCACCCGAAGAGATAAATCATGGCTGTTGTGGCAGCACATATAATTATGTTTTTCATAGTATATAGATTTTGATTTTTATTTCCGTATTGTTCCGGAATAACACCGGTTTGTTTTCATGATAAACCAATTATGTCAACACTGATTTAAAGATCAGGACTGCATTCTGGTTGAAAAAGGTACAGGGTTTTCCTTTTCCGGGGTGTATTTCCCGGATTATTTTCAGGTAAGAAATTGGCTGATCCTTGTAAGGATGTTTTCAGACCGGATGTTTTTTGATAAAGAACAAAATGTATAGGTTTGGAGTCCGGGAAAAAGCGTTAAACCGGCCGGATCCTGAAGCAAGACAATCGAAGGAATGGATGTAAGGTTAGGGGATATATGGATATTTTCAAACGGAATGATATATTTTAAGAACCGGCAGGAGCAAGTCTGAACATGGTGCTCATGAGTCTTATGGAATGTATCACAACAGTGTGAATGATCTTTATCCAGATGATTGATATCCAGCAGGTTGTGAAATTGATCCCCGATCTCAACCCGGGTCTTCCCGCATTCAAAACAGGTGTGTTCCGAGATCCTGACCCCAATTACATAACTTATGAAGATAAAGGTCAGTGGAATACTCAACCATTTGAAAATACTTTTTTTCATGTCGCGAAGATAGGAAAAATGTGTAATATAAACCGTAAAACGAATTTCCCCATGGACAAAATGGTTTATCCAACCACATCGGAGGAATCCGTGATATCATACATGCAAACCCCGACCGGTTTAAATAAGATATTACAGGGCCAAACAGAACCGGCCGGTATATTTTGCAGGGTTCTATTCGTTTTTCGAAAGCCGGAGTATCTGTTTAATTCTTTCAAATAATCCAAACATTCCGAGCAAAATTCCGGAAACCGGATCTGCCTGAAATCCAATATTCGAATTGTCAAGGAGGAAAATAGATAATTGGTTCCCGAAAGGATTATCGTTGATCATATAGGTCCATGTTGATGATGGGATCCTTATTCCCAATTCCGCGGGAGTAATCTCAGGGTTGGCAATAATCTCTCCTGCTTTTTCCTGAATTTGCTGGTCAATATTCCTGCAGGTTTCCTTAAAACTTTTATCGGCTTTTTTCTGGAACTCCCTCAACGGATTTTGCCCCCCGATCCGGACAAGATGAATACTATCACGGACAGCCTGTAAATAATCGAGGTGAGATGCCCAGTACCTGTCGTAATAATACAGTGCCATATTCCTGAGTTTTTTAACAACTGCTTCATAATCCAATGATCTTTTCAGATCGGGATCTGTGAGGTCACAAATAGCAAACAGCCTGTCTGTTTCATAAAGGATTTTTTGCCTTTCACTCTGTATAATAACGCGTTGTTTTTCAACCAGGCCGGAATATCCAACGAGGGTTTTCCTGATATCATATCCCTGGCCTTCTATTACCCGCTGGACATGATTAACCAGTTTTTTAACAAATTTATTTTCAATTGGATAATCACCCGAGAGATCCCTGAAATGAGGAGGCAGAGTCTCTCTGAGCCTGTATTTAACCATCAGGGTATCATCCATGCTGGTAAAGAACCTTGAAACACCGATATCTCCCTGTCTTCCTGCCCTGCCCCTTAGTTGTTTATCTATTCTCTGACTCTCATGCCTGTTCGTTCCGATAACATATAAACCTCCGTTGCAAATGACTTCCTTTTTCTGGCTTCCGTCTTTTCCCCCAAGGATTATATCGGTACCTCTTCCTGCCATATTGGTTGAAATGGTTACCACGTCAGGCTTTCCTGCACAAGCTATTATCTCGGCTTCCCGTTCATCGTTCTTTGCGTTAAGAACCTCGATATTTATTCCGTTACTCCTGAACTTTCCGGCAAGTTCCTCTGATTCTTTTACGGTAAGTGTTCCTATTAAAACCGGTTGACCCGTTTTATTAGCTTTTTTTACTTCTTCAATAATCGCCCTGCTCTTTGCTTCTTTTGTTATGTAAAGTTGATCCTGGTGATCCTTTCTGGAACATGGCCTGTTGGGTGGAATAACGACCGTACTAAGGCCGTAAAAATCGCTGAATTCTTCTGTTGAATCCCTCGCGGTTGCTGTCATGCCTGATCGTATTGGATATTGCAGGATGAAATGTTGCATGGAGATGGAGTTAAGAATGTTCCCTTCCGATTGGATGGCAATTCCTTCTTTGGCTTCAACAGCCGTCTGAAGGCCGTTTCTCCATTTCCTGTCTTCCACGATCCGGCCTGTAAACTCATCCACAAGTTTAACCTCTTTATCTCTTATTACATAGTCGACGTCTTTGCTCAACAATGTTCTTGCATGGATGGCAAGGTTGATAGCCGAATGCAGTTCATAGTTCTCATCGGCCTGCAGATTTTGAACGGACAATTCGTTTTCAATTCGTTCAATGCCTTTCTCGGTGAGGTAAATATTCATGGAATACTCATCCATATCAAAATCCACCTTTTTTTTCATGGATGATACGATCTCGGCTATTAGGTTGAAGTTGATTCCCGATTTAATTATATCACCTGCAAGGACCAGCGGGTTTTTTGCTTCATCAATCAGTATTGCATCCGCTTCATCTATGATACAATAATGGAACGGCCGTAATACAATATCATCCGTTTTGTATGCAACGAAAGACCTCAGGTAATCGAAGCCCGCCTCTTTTGCGGTTGCATAGGTAATATCACAGTTATAGGCTGCTTTTTTGCTCTCCCTGTCCATACCTTCCTGTATGTAACCGACCGAAAGCCCCAGGAATTTATAAACTGGGCCCATCCAGTGTGCATCACGTTTGGCAAGATAATCGTTGAACGTCAGAATATGAACTCCTTTATTTTCCAATCCTCTGAGGTATGCCGGGAATACGGCCGTGAGTGTTTTGCCTTCCCCCGTCTGCATCTCGATAAGTTTTTCCCGGTATAGTGCAATTCCACCTAGAATCTGTACGTCGTATGGTGTGATTTTCAATACTCTCTTGATAACCTCCTTTACGAGACCAAAACCTGTGACAATAAAATCTTCAGTATCCTTTCTGTCAGCGGATCTCTTCATCAGGTCTACTGACAATTTACGCAGGTATTGATCCGGCTGGTTTTCCATTTCTTTTGCAAACCGGTTGATATGTTCCTGCAAAGACTCATACGGTTCCAGGTCAGACCGGATTTTACTCCCCGGGAGGGGTAGTACCTTTTTGAAGTTGAATTTATTCACCATGTTTATTGACTATGTGCCGGTTTGGTTATTCCAGGAACCGGAGGAGTCCATTCACATTGTTTCCACCAGAATTTAATGCGGTCTGTTTTGTTCAGCTTTTCAGGATTATCAGTTTCCGGAACACCGATGGACTAAAATTAAAGTTTTTTCCCTAATTTTATTCGACCGCTGTTCAGGGAAACCGGCAATTTAGTTAAACTGGCATTTATATTGGAGAGCGACTGTCCGAAAAATCTATAAATTATAAACCAACAAATAACTCTGATTATGGTACAGGAAAATGTTTCCCGTCGTGATTTTATAAAAAAAACGACGATAGCAGGAGCAGGTATTACAATAGTGCCCAGTTCTGTTGTAAGCGGACTGGGATATAAAGCACCAGGCGACAGGATGAATATTGTAGGTATTGGAGTAGGAGGAAAAGGATATAATAACCTGGTTGCGATGAATACGGAGAATATTATCGGTCTCTGTGATATTGACTGGAAATTTGCCAAAAGTTGTTTTGATGAATTTCCCGGCGCCAAGAGATATTACGACTGGCGAAAGATGTTCGATGAACTGGGCGATTCCATTGATGGGGTTATGATAGCCACCGCAGATCATACCCATGCCGTTATTGCTGCCTTAGCCATTACGATGGGAAAGCATGTCTATTGCCAGAAACCTCTCACTCATACTATTTATGAATCACGATTACTGACCAGGCTGGCCGCAAATTACGGAGTGGCAACCCAGATGGGCAACCAGGGAAACTCCGGTGTGGGTGTGCGGCAGGTTTGTGAGTGGATTTGGAATGGAGAGATCGGTGAAGTCACTGAGGTTCACGCCTGGACAAACCGCCCGATTTGGCCACAGGGAATGCAACGCCCTGCACAGGTGATGACACCCCCGGATACGCTAAATTGGGATCTTTTCATAGGTCCTGCACCGGTACGTCCGTATCATGAGACCTATACGCCATGGAATTGGAGAGGATGGTGGGATTTTGGAACAGGTGCTTTTGGGGATATGGCTTGCCACATACTCGACCCTGCTTACCAGGCCTTAAAACTTGGTTATCCCGATGCCATTAGCGGCAGCTCAACTCTCCTGAATACCGAAAGTGCACCCCAGGCAGAGAAGGTGAAATTTCTTTTTCCCGCACGTGAAAATCTGGAAAAAGTAAATATGCCTTCTGTGAAAGTTTACTGGTATGATGGCGGCCTGTTACCGGACCGGCCTGACCTCCTGGCTGACGGAGAAGGATTATTGAATGATGGAATGGGCGGATGTTTTTTTGTCGGGTCGAAAGATACTCTGTTATGCGATACAGGAGGATTTAATCCCA
Source organism: Bacteroidales bacterium (assembly GCA_020353115.1). Lineage (GTDB taxonomy): Bacteria > Bacteroidota > Bacteroidia > Bacteroidales > VadinHA17. The sequence continues at coordinate 1,493,507 of CP070687.1, read as the reverse complement.
GGTTACTTTCGGGTCGGATACCAGAGGTTAAGCCTTATATCCGCAGGATTCCCGGAGTGGTGGGTTATATCGACGGGCCTCATGAACAGGATTGGATAAGAGCATGCAAGGAATCACCCGAAAACAGGATTGAAGGTACGGCTAATTTTGCATACTCGGGCCCGTTTAACGAAATGGTTTTATTGGGTGTGCTGGCGATCCGTTTGCAAGGATTGAACAGAATGTTAAAATGGGATGCTGAAAATATGAAGTTTACCAATATTTCAGATGATGAAACATTTGAAGTGATTACAACGGATGAGTTTAAAATAATAGACGGATATCCGCACTTCAATACAAAATATGACACATTGAATGCAGTGGAAGCAGCAAGTGAATATATTAAACATACCTATCGGGAGGGGTGGCATCTGCCGGAAATGCCTGACTGATAATTAAACATGAAATGATATCGTTTGCTGTTGATTAATTATTCAGCCTGATACCATCCGTCATTATTCAATTCACAACCCTGCTTTCCCGGCATCCCCGGCAGGCAGAAGCGACAGCTTGGTAGCCCGGGGTGCAGCCCCGGGTATACAATGAACCAGGTTAAACAGGCCAACTGCTATCTATACAACGGGAAATTGTTTCATGGACCGCAAATCTGCCAAACGTTCATATAGTTATTTTCACCCGTTAGACGCCTGCCTGGCCCGTCAGGCAGGGCTCTCCTCACAACCCACCAAAGCCGTCAAACGGAGTTATCTTCTGATAAACAGCAATTTAAACCAAGACAGAATTTATCCTCGCACAACGGGTTTAGATAATAACAAACGGAAAAAAAGGCCGTTGTCTGATTTGAAAATAACCGTATACAACCCATACTATTTCTGACAGGGTTGAGGATGGCATTTATGTTTTCTTCTCTGCGATTTACAGGGTTTTTTTTCAGTAGAATGGAAATTCGGGATGGATTCAGATGAATCAGACCTGCATTTTACGGTTTCAGTTTAAACCGATTTTTATCAACTGGAAGATTCTCTTCTCAAAAAATAAAATTAACTTGCAGTTCAGATGGAATAGGATTAATGATTTTAAAATATAAGCATATGTGCTTGAATAATTTCAGGATCGGCTTGATGGTTTGTACCGGCCTCTTTTTTGTCACACTTCATATGGCTGCTCAACAAGATTCGGAAGAAGTCCCGCGACAATATGTTTTCCCTGTATTCACAAGAGGATCGGTTGTAATGAAAAACGGGATCACCAAGCCATCGGTATTGAACTATAATACCGTAACCCAGGAGATGATTTTTGAGCAAAACGGAAAACGACTGGCCCTGGACAGGCTGGGAACCATTGATACGGTAATTATAAACAGACGAAAATTCATTCCGGTAGGCGAGGTATTTTATGAGCTTGCACTTGAAGCTCCGGTTTCTTTATTCATCCAGCATAAGAGCGATATTACATCCGAGGGGAAGCCGATTGGTTACGGAACGACAAGACAAACTACTTCCTCTACCTCCTTTTCCAAGCTGATGGAAACAAATGCTATTTATGATTTGAAATTACCGGATGAATTTTACGTAACCGGTTCATCCATCAACTGGATACGCATCAACGGTACGATGATGAAATTCATTACCAGAAGACAGTTCCTGAAAATATTCCCGGAACAGGAGGATGAACTAAAGCAATATATCAAGGGGAATAAAATCGATCTGAAGGACCGCGAGGACCTGATTCAACTGGTAGTATACTGCAATGAACTGAATCCTGAATGAAAGTTAGAGTTTACCGGTTGCCAGTTTTACATAATCCGGGGCGGAAACGAAGAGAAAGAAGATTAATACAAAATCATCCGTTTGTTTATTTTCCGGTTCAGGGGAGGTTGGTATTTTAAATTGTTTGGGGGAGGTTTTTTTTATGCGTGCAGAGCAATTTACAACATATTTTACATCTCACCTCGCATCCGTTCTGCGATTAAAAAACGGCAATGGAAATAGTTGGAAGGTACGTTTATTTATAAGTTAACAATTGCAAATGATTTTTAATTAAAATGTATCATGAAAAACCTTATAGTTGTAGTTGCTTTTCTTGGGATTTGGTCCATCAGGTTTTATGCCCAAGATATGTTCGAAGCCAGACAGTTGACCTTCGAGTCAGCCCAGCAGGGGTTTCCCACTTGGTCCCCCGATGGGAAATTCATAATTTACCAACATACAGATTATAACGATACGATCGGGAAAAATGGTTTGTGGAAGGTTTCACAAGATGGAACCGGAGCAAGACAGATATTTAAAGGTGTTGCCGAGCATCCAAAATGGTCACCTGATAACCGCTATATTGTTTTTGATGCGGATACCGGTAAGAGCATTAAAATGATGCCTTTTGAAGGCGGACCTCCCATTAATTTTCTTCCTGATTCAATCCACATTATTAATGGTGGTTTACCATGTTGGTCCCCAGATGCTTCAAAGATTGCATTCCTGGAAGGTTCCACCGTTTCACTGTGTATTTACAATACTAAAACCGGGACCATTAAAAGAATATTTCATAAAGAAGGATTCCTACCCCTCCCAGGATGTTGGTTTCCTGATGGCAAGAATGTCCTTTTAGCTCTTATGGACAGGGAATCCAGGAAGTCAACCATCTGGAAAATCTCTGCAGATGGAAAAGAAAAAAAACAAATTCATGGACACCATGAAAACTTTTATCGCCATCTTGCTATTTCTCCCGATGGTTCGCTGTTGATTTATGCTGCAATGGAAGAAGGATATTTAGGACTTCATATTATGTCCTCTGAAGGTGGGCCTTCTCTTCCTTTAACATTCACGCCTCAGTTACATAATGAAGGTATTGACTGGGCTCCGGACGGAAATAGAATTGCCTTTAGTAGAGGGAAGTTTGGGAGCAGTGATATATTAATTATGGATTTGGACATTGAAAAGATTAAGGAAAAACTGAAGGTGCCTAATAAATAAGCATCCTTCAAAGTCCGGAATTGTGAATGTTTTAATTAAATATACTACTTTTAGTATTCCTGTTTAAATGATTTGGTAGACTAACAACTGGTTACAACATTGTGTATACTCTATCCGCTGGACACGGACAGGGCATTCCCAGGACCGCTGAGCAATGAAGCTAGGCCACCAAATAGAGGAAAAGATCTCAGCCGAAGAACGACAGGATTGTGTCAAACATGAACCACCCGGAAACTAAATATTGCAAATATGAAGA
>CP070687.1:1480786-1490182 GCA_020353115.1 Bacteroidales bacterium | reverse complement strand
TTTCCTTAACCTTCAGAATTGCTTTTGATTCACCCACCATCTCATTGGTTTTTGAGACTTTACGTTTCAGGACTTTTGTTTCCGTGATCAGTGTGGATTTATCCATAGCATTGCGGATCGTTATCAATAACCGGTTCAGATCAAGGGGTTTCTCAATAAAATCGAATGCGCCTTTCTTTATCGCTTCCACTGCAGTATCAATATTCCCGTGACCTGAAATCATGATAACAGGGACCTCGGTGGAGATTTTAAAAATTCTCTCCAGCACCTCGATACCATCCATCTTCGGCATCTTAATATCACATAGCACCACATCGTATGCATTGTTACTGAACAGTTCCAATCCCTCCATTCCATCAGTGGCGAGGTCTACAGCATGTTTTTCATACTCCAGAACCTCTTTGAGAGAATTTCGGATGCTTTTTTCATCATCAATTACCAGGATTCGAGGCATAGTTACTCATATTGGTTAATGGATCAGATCTTGTATCGAAGCCATTTCCACATCTCCTTATACGTGGGTTTCTTGCCATATAGCAATATCCCGGTCCGGTAGATCTTTGCCGCCATCCATGTGGTGCCTAAAAAGGTTAGTATTAATAAAAGTATCGATATACCGATCTGCCAGCCCGGAACACCGAAGGGAATCCTGGCCATCATTACAACCGGAGAGGTGAGCGGTATAAGTGAGAACCAGAAGGCAACGGAACTCTCGGGATTCTGAAATGCACCCATGGCAACAAAAAGGGCAAGCAACAACGGGATGGTTATAGGCATCATGAATTGTTGTGTGTCCGTTTCATTATCAACGGCAGATCCAATAGCAGCGAAAAGGGATGCATAAAGGAGGTAGCCACCAAGAAAGAAAAATATAAACGATCCGATAATAACGGCCCAGTTCTGACTGCCCAGGTTATTAAAAATCTGCTGCACTTCACTCAACTCCTGGATCTCAGCCGGCTGGGTATTTGCTACGGGTGAAGACGACATAATATTTTCCGGGACAGGAGACTGCGGAATACTTTCCATATCGGGTACCAAAATCGATTGAGCAACGGATAGAATGGCAAACGTTATTATAACCCAACAGAAAAACTGAGTGAGACCGACCAGTGCAATACCAATGATCTTTCCCATCATTAGTTGAAACGGTTTTACAGATGAAATAATTACTTCTACAATCCGGCTGGTTTTTTCCTCAATCACACCTCTCATTACCTGTGCACCGAATATAAAAGTAAGCATGTAAATAAGCAATCCGGATATATAAGCAATACCCATGGCAATTCCCGTGCTGGTCTCCTTTTCGGTCCCGTCTTCGGTGATCTTTATGGTCTGAAGCTTTATTTGTGTATCAATCTCTTTGAGGATCTGATCAAGATCTTTTATATTATACGTTTCAAGTTTAAGACGCTCAATCTCTTTTTCAAGTGCATTCGTAATATGCATGGTAGTTTCCAGAGGAGGTTGTTTGGTGGAAATGAGCTGAACGGCATTTGGGATATAGGTTATTTTCGGTGAAATAAAAAGAATACCATAATATCCCAGATCGGTGAAGTTATTTTTTATTTCATCCAGAGATGTGTTTTGGAGGTATTCGAATTTAAGATATTGTGTATTGGGTATGATTCCATTGAAGATCTGAGTTCCCTCCTCAATAACGGCTATCTTTTTAAGATCCGTGTCTTCCTGGGTCATGATCCAGACCGGAACCACAAACATGGCCGCCAGTAAAAGCGGTGCAATAAGTGTCATGATAATAAAGGATCTTTTTCTGACCCTTGCAAGATATTCGCGTTTAATTATGATGGAAATTTTGCTCATTCGTGAATTATGTTAAGGAATTTTTCATGGAGAACAGATCAGGATCATCACTCTTTATTATCTTCCGAATTGGCTTCTCCCACTACATTAATGAATATTTCGTTCATTTTCGGAACCAGTTCATTGAATGATTTAAGGGTTCCGGCAGAGAGTAACGACTTCATCAGATCATTCGTGCTGAAATCATTCATCAGTTTGATCCTGACAATACTTTGTCCGTTGTGTTTTGTATGTTCTATGATTTTATACCGGGAACTCAATGTTGCAGTAAGCAAATTTACCTCCCCGTCGAATACCACTTCATACTCATGGGTGGCGTACGTTTTCCTGATTTCATCAATAGGACCTTCCAGGATGATTTTTGCCCGGTTGATCAGGGTTATATGATTGCACAGTTCTTCGACGGAGCCCATATCATGGGTTGAGAAAATAATGGTTGCACCCTTTTTCTGCAATGCAAGTACTTCCTCCTTCAGAATTTTGACATTTATCGGATCAAAACCACTGAATGGTTCATCAAATATCAGGAGTTTCGGTTCGTGGAGGATGGTTATTATAAACTGGACCTTTTGTTGCATTCCTTTGGATAGCTCCTCAACCTTTTTATCCCACCAGGGTTGGATTTCGAACTTCTCAAACCAATATTTCAATTTTTTCAGTGCATTCTTTTTTGACAATCCTTTCAGCTGTGCCAGGTAGAGGGCCTGTTCCCCGACTTTCATTTTCCTGTAAAGACCACGCTCTTCAGGCAGGTACCCGATCTCATAAATGTCATTGGGATGAAGTTTTTTCCCCTTGAACAATAATGTCCCGCTGTCGGGAGCAGTGATCTGATTTATGATCCTGATCAGCGTGGTTTTGCCTGCTCCGTTCGGACCGAGAAGTCCGAAAATACTTCCTTCAGGAACCGTAATGCTTACGTTATCAAGGGCAAGGTGATTGGAAAATTGTTTTACAACATCCCGGGCATTAAATATTTCCATATTTATAGCGATTTCCTGTATTGCAACCCGTAAATATAGAAATTTTGAAATGATAGAAAAACTATAACAGTTGCCGAATTATTCAATTTTTCTCATTGGTATAGCGATACAGTATAAAGTTATTCAAAATAGCTTCTCATTCTCTCGAAAAAATTCTTGTCGGACTTATCCGGCCTGGGTATGAAATTATCCGATTCACCGAGTTTGGTAAGAATTCGTTTTTCGTCCTTTGAAAGGTTTTTGGGGATCCAGACGTTAATATTTACAAGCAGGTCTCCTCTTCCGTAACCATTCACATCAGGTAATCCCTTCCCCCTGAGCCGGAGTATTTTTCCCGGTTGAGTTCCGGGTTCAATTTTAATCTTCACTTTTCCGTCAATGGTTGGAATTTCAGACTGTGTCCCTAGTGAAGCATCTGCGATACTCAGGTACAATGAAAACAAAATATCATTTCCATCCCGGATAAGATCGGGATGTTCTTGTTCATCGATCACAACCAGCAAGTCGCCGTTTATACCGCCTCTTCGGGCCGCATTTCCTTTACCTGTTACGGTCATCTGCATTCCCCTTGCTACACCGGCAGGGATCTGAATGGGAATGATCTCCCGATCTTTTACAATCCCTTCTCCATAGCAGGCTGCACATTTCCTGGTTATTACTTTTCCTTCACCGCCACATGAGGGACAGGTTGAGGATGTCTGGACCTGTCCGAGGAATGTATTGGATATTCTGGTAACCTGTCCGGTTCCACGGCAGCTGGAACAATCGCTGTACGATGACTGGTTGGCTGCACCTGAACCGCTACATGTCTTGCATGTAACATATTTGTTCACTTTGATTTTCTTTTCAGCGCCATTCGCAATTTCTTCCAGTGTCAGTTTTACCTTGACCCTGAGATTGGAGCCTTTGTTAACTCTGCGGCCGGTTCTTCCTCCCGATCCGAATCCTCCAAATCCCCCGAAGCTACCACCGAAAATATCTCCAAAGTGAGAAAAGATATCTTCGATGGTCATCCCTCCTGCACCGAATCCATTCCCTGCCCCGCTCACACCGGCATGACCGAACTGATCATAGCGGGCTCTCTTTTGCTCATCACTGAGAACCTCATATGCTTCAGCAGCTTCCTTAAACTTCTCCTCCGCTCCTTTATCGCCCGGATTTTTATCCGGATGATATTTTAAGGCCTGCTTGCGATAGGCCTTTTTTATTTCCGCAAGAGAAGCATCTTTTGAAACTTCAAGAACTTCGTAATAATCTCGTTTAGCCATATTTTCTTTATTGGGGCTTTGGATCTTTTCATCTGTACCGTCATAAGGGTCTATTAATTTCTGATTGGCATATCCGTTTGGAGATGGACGGGACTGTTTGCTATTCTCCAATTACAACCTTTGAAAAACGGATAACCTTATCATTCAGGAGGTAACCCTTCTCAATGACATCCACAACCTTGCCTTTCATTTTCTTTGCGGGTGCAGGTATTTGGGTTACAGCTTCATGCAGATCCGTATTGAATTTTTCATTTACCGCGTTGATCTCCTTCACCCCGCTTGCATTCAGAAAATCCTTAAATTTATTGTAAATCAAATCGATACCCTGTTTTAATGCCTTACAATCCGTTGTTTTTTCCATCGACTGTAATGCTCTTTCAAAATCATCCATTACAGGTAAAAGATTCAAAAGTAGCTCTTCGTTTGCCAGTTTGATCAGATCCATCCTCTCTTTCAGAGTTCTTTTCCTGTAATTGTCAAAATCTGCCGACAGCCGTAAATATTTCTCCTGAAGCTCATTCTTTATTTGTTCTTCTGATTTCTTTTCTTCTTCGGGTTCTTCCCCGGCAGTCTCCGGTTCTTCATCAGTGATTTCGACATCCTTTTCCTTGTCGGGCGCTTTCTCCTTCACTGTTTCTTCTTTCCCGGCTCTGTCCTTGTTCTGATCTTCTTTTTTTACCTCACTTCCGACGGTTTTCTTAGTTTTCTTGGTCATGTTGAATAATAATTATAATGAATGGCTTCCGATTGGTTTCAGATGCCCTTTATCAAAATATTTGCCAATTGTATGAATACGACAAAATGGCATGCAAATGTATAAAAAATTGATAAGTTAGAAGGAGAGTTCTTTTGAACAGAAAAAAGGATCCACCTTAATCTATTCGTAAAATTTCCGCTCCAATCTGGTTCAGCCGCCGGTCAATATATTGATAGCCCCGATCGATTTGCTCAATGTTGTGTATTATGCTTGTTCCCTGAGCAGAGAGGGCGGCAATCAGAAGGGCAACGCCGGCTCGTATATCGGGAGAGGTCATAGTGGTCCCCCTCAGACTAAACCTTTTATCCATTCCGATCACGGTGGCCCTGTGCGGATCACACAGAATGATCTGGGCGCCCATGTCGATCAGTTTGTCGACAAAGAAAAGACGGCTTTCAAACATTTTCTGATGAATGAGCACACTCCCTTTGGCCTGGGTTGCGACAACAAGAAAGATGCTGAGAAGATCGGGGGTCAGTCCGGGCCAGATCGCGTCCGAGATGGTCATTATAGACCCGTCCACAAACGTTTCAATCTCATAATGTTCCTGGTACGGGATAAAGATATCATCCCCTCTCCGCTCAAATGCAATTCCGATTCTCCGGAAGAAATCGGGTATAATTCCGAGGGAGTCGTACGAAACATCCTTTATGGTGATCTGCGATTCTGTCATTGCGGCCAATCCGATAAAACTTCCGATTTCAATCATGTCGGGCAGGATGCTATGTTCACAACCACTCAGTGAAGATACTCCTTCAACCGTCAGTAAATTGGATCCGATTCCGGAGATTCTGGCACCCATTTTTACCAGCATTTTGCAAAGCTGCTGAACGTAGGGTTCGCATGCGGCATTATAGATGGTAGTTTTTCCATCTGCCAGAACCGCGGCCATAAGAATATTGGCAGTCCCGGTAACGGAAGCTTCGTCAAGATGCAAATAGGAGCCCTTCAATTTTTTTGCTTTAATCCGGAAACAGTTGGATTTCGGATCGTATTCAGACAGAGCCCCTAATTTCCTGAAACCGGTAAAATGGGTATCAAGTCTTCTCCTGCCGATTTTATCTCCCCCGGGTTTAGGAATGAAACCAGTACCAAAGCGTGCAAGAAGAGGTCCGAGGATCATTACCGATCCGCGTAATTCACCGCTTTTAGTCTTATAGTCATCTGTTTCAAGGTAATCCGGCTGGATGTGGGCTGCTTCGAAGGAATAGGACGATTCATTTATACGTTCGATCGTTACGCCGAGGCATCCGATCATATCGATCAGCTTTTTCACATCCCGGATATCCGGAATGTTTTTGATGATCACTTTGTCTGGAGTGAGTAAAGTCGCACAAATCACCTGAAGGGCTTCATTTTTTGCTCCCTGCGGGATCAGGTCCCCGTTAAGCCTTTTTCCTCCCTTTATTTCGAATGTACTCATGTATCGGTCTTTTAGTACAGGAGGTGGAATGGACAGGTCTATTTCTTCTTGGGGGGGCGTTTTTTCTTGCTTTTGGCAAGTATGTCCTTGGTTTCGGAAAGTTTCATATTCTCCGGTATAATGATTTTTCCTCCCGATAGCTGCCGGATATCGTGAAATATGATTTCATCGGTAACCTGGTTTCTGTTCCATGTAAGGTAGGATTTTTTCATATGATTGGCAATCAACATGGTCAGTCTCTCCTTGTCACTGCCATCTTCCATTTCAACGGCTGCATCGATCATTTGCTGCATGATTCTTCCATAGTGTAAGTACCGGATCTTATCCGACATATAAGGGATCTGTTTCGGTTTTGATATAAGTGTTTCCCTTGCAGGCATTTCATAAGGCGAATCAATATCCAGTTCAAAATCAGACATCAATGCCAGATGATCCCATAATTTATGTTTGAAATCACTGATGTCGCGCAGATGTGGATTCATATTGCCCATTATGGATATAATGGTTTTGGCTGCCTTGTTTCGCTCTTCCCTGTCTTTGATTGCCTTCGCATGATCAACCATTTTCTGAATATGTCTGCCATACTCGGGCAATACGAGCTTCTTTCGTGATGTGTTGTAATCGTAATCCATTATCTTTCCAGTTTTTGCAAAGCTATGTGATTTTGATTTAGATATCAAAGATTTACCTCATTTTATTCCGGTTACCGTACAATTTTCAATTTCGCGAATTTCAGCAACAGCTGCTTTTGACCATGTTTATTGAAAAAAACGGTTGCCTTTGCATTGGGGAATGCTCCTTCAAGGTGAATCACCTTACCTTTGCCGAAACGTTTGTGAATTACCTCCATCCCCATTTGTATTGAGGCCGGGTCATCGGCCTCAAAATCTCTTTCCTGACCGGAATTCTCATCCCTGTTCGCGAACCGGACAAATCTTCTGTTTTGTACCGGTCCGCCTGTCAGGTTCTCACGTATGGTGGTAACCCTGTCTTGGTAACGGGAAGTTTCATGATCACCTGATTCAGCGAATATTGGGCTTCCAGATGCAGGATGTTCCTCAGGAATATCAAGAAAGACGGGATCGATCTCCCTGATAAACCTGCTGGGAAGGCAGTTTACCAGATTCCCCCAACGGTATCGGGTTTGTGTATAGGAAATGGTAACCTGTTCTTTTGCCCTCGTCAGAGCAACATAGAATAACCTTCTTTCTTCTTCCAGATCCCTTATATCAGAAACCGAAAGATGGGAAGGAAAAAGATCTTCCTCCGCACCGGCGATATAGATGTATTCGAATTCCAGCCCTTTTGCCGAATGCGCTGTCATGAGCGTGACTTTATCCTTATCTTCATCCTTTACGTTATCCTGATCCGTCAGGAGAGAGACATTTTCAAGGTACTCTTCAAGTGGTACAAATTCCCCGGCCCTGTCGGGATGAGATACGAATTCCCGGATACCGTTTAATAATTCCTGGATGTTCTCATATTTGCTAAGCTCTTCAGGAGAATTGCTGTTGTGTAATCCCTTTAGGATACCGGTTGCGGATGCAATTTCAGTGGCAAGCTCATGGGCGTTCAATGAGTTCACCCGGGCGGTTAAACTATCGATCAGTTCAGTAAATGCCATAATCCTTCTTACGGTACCCTGATTTATCCCGTTTAGATACTTTTCAGAATTCTTCATTACTTCCCATATGGGAACATCATGCCTGGCAGCTAATTGATCCAGCCGCCCAAGTGTAATTTTTCCAATGCCGCGCGCCGGATAATTGATAATCCGTTTCAATGATTCGTCATCCTTTTGATTGCTAATAAACCTGAAATATGCCAACATATCCTTTATTTCCTTCCGCTGATAAAAAGATATACCACCATAAACCCTGTAAGGGATATTCCTTTTCCTTAATGATTCTTCAAAAATTCTTGACTGTGCATTGGTCCGGTAAAGAACGGCAAAATCCTGGTACCTTAGCTGCCGGCTTAGCCGCGTATCCAGGATTGAATTGGAAATATAAAATCCTTCTTCCGTATCGGTGAGAACCTGAACGACATTTATCTTTTCCCCCGGGTCCCTTTTTGACCAGATCTTCTTTGAGATCTGATCCCGGTTTTTGCGGATCAGGCTGTTGGCTGCACCAACAATGGTTTGCGTTGATCTGTAGTTTCTTTCAAGCTTGAATAGAGTGTATTCGGGATAATCGTTTTTAAAATTAAGAATATTCTCAATTCTCGCCCCACGGAATGAATAGATGCTTTGTGCATCATCTCCCACAACACAGACATTTTTATGTTTTGCACTTAACTTGTTAATGATCAAATATTGGGAGAAATTGGTGTCCTGGTATTCGTCAACAAGTATGAACTTAAAATGGTTCTGGTACTTATCCGTTATTTCCGGGAAATCCCGTAACAGAATATTCATGTTCAGGAGCAGATCGTCAAAATCCATTGCACCTGCTTTAAAGCAGCGGGCTGCGTAATGTTTATAAACTTCAGATATCCTGGGTGTTCTAGCCATTTTATCCCTTTCACTCAACTGCGGGTTAGCAGAATATGCCTGTGCCGTAATCAGGTTATTCTTTGCGGAAGAAATCCGGTTCAATACATCATTTGGCCTGTATATCTGATCATCAAGATCCAGGTCTTTGAGGATTCCCTTTATTATGCTTTTGGAGTCTATCGTATCATAGATGGTATAGTTGGAGGGATATCCGAGCAGGCTGGATTCGACTCTCAGGATCCTGGCAAAAATGGAATGAAATGTTCCCATCCAGAGCGCCCTGGCAATATCCTGACCAACAATTTGAATAATCCGGTCTTTCATCTCCCTGGCGGCCTTGTTGGTAAAAGTCAACGCCAGGATTGACCCGGCAGGGATACCTTCTTTAAGCAAGTGTGCAACACGGTAAGTCAGGACACGGGTTTTTCCTGAACCGGCACCGGCGATAACAAGGGCCGGTCCCAGGTAATTAACAACAGCTTCCCGTTGTGCCTTATTTAATTTATCCAGAAATGACAAGGGTACTCCAGCTATTTGATTAATCCACCAAAAATAACACATGTTGCCTAAATAGCCGGAATGCCACCCTATATATTTGGTAAAGTTATCAACATCCTGCAGTAGATCCTGAAAAGCAGTCTGTA
>CP070687.1:1468651-1480686 GCA_020353115.1 Bacteroidales bacterium | reverse complement strand
ATAAAAATTATCGATCATCTCTGTCCAGTCCAGTTTTCCCAGGGCAATTTCATCAAATTCTTTTTCAACCCTGGCAGTAAAATGGAAATTGATTATATCCTCAAAATGCTCGATAAGGAAATCATTCACAATGATCCCGATATCTTTTGGGAACAGTTTCCCCTTTTCACGGCCGGTAATTTCCGATTTTGACTCTTCCCGGATTCTATCATCTCTCAGGACAATGGATTTGACTTTCCGTTCTGTTCCAGGCCTGTCTTCCTTTACAACATAACCCCTGTTCTGGATGGTAGAAATGGTTGGGGCATAGGTCGACGGACGGCCAATTCCCAGCTCTTCCAGTTTTTTTACCAGGGTTGCTTCGGTAAATCGTAATTGGGGCGTAGTATATTTTTCAATTGCCGTAACATGCTGGTAAAACAATTGTTGCTGTAAGTGTAACGGCGGAAGGATCGCTTTCCTGTTTTCAATGCTTTCCTCCTCCCTCGATTCGAAATAGACCTTTAGAAATCCGTCGAACTGGATAACCTCACCAGAAGCTATGAATTTCCCATCCGATGGTGAGACATCTATGGTAACCGTAGTCTTTTCAATCCGGGCATCAGCCATTTGCGATGCCACGGTACGTTTCCAAATGAGTTCATAAAGCTTCTTTTCTGCTGCACTGCCGGAGATAACCCTGTTTGTGATAAATGTCGGCCGGATTGCTTCATGTGCTTCCTGTGCTCCCTTGGATTTTGTTTTATACTTTCTGGTCTTTGAATATTCCACACCAAAATCCTGTTCAATCAGGTTTTTCGTCGTACCAAGTGCCATATTGGACAGGTTGACAGAATCGGTCCGCATATAGGTAATCTTTCCCGATTCGTAAAGTTTCTGTGCTACCGACATTATTTGTGATACCGAAAAACCGAGTTTACGGCTGGCTTCCTGCTGGAGGGTTGAGGTGGTGAAAGGCGGAGCAGGGGATTTGGTTACCGGTTTAACTGCAATGTCTGATATCCTAAAGGTAGCATTTTTACAGGTTTCAAGAAAAGTGATGGCTTCTTCCCTGGAAGGGTATCTTTTCGATAATTCTGCCCCGATACTGTTCTTTTTTCCTTCACGATCCGTAAATTCAAATTGGCCGGTAACACGGTATGAAGAGGTTGGTTGAAAAGAGTATATTTCACGTTCCCGTTCAACCAGCAAACGGACGGCGACCGACTGAACACGTCCGGCCGACAGGGCAGGCTGTACCTTTTTCCAAAGGATTGGTGATAATTCAAAACCAACCAGACGATCCAGAATACGGCGTGCCTGCTGCGAATTGACCAGATTTTGATTTATCCCCCTGGGTTCTTTGATGGCTTTCTGAATGGCTTCTTTTGTAATCTCATGGAAAACGATACGTTTGGTGTTTTCAGGATCGAGTTTCAAAACCTCACACAGATGCCAGGCAATCGCTTCACCTTCCCGGTCTTCATCGGATGCAAGCCATACTTTTTTCGCATTCTTTGCCTGCATTTTTAGGTCGGCAACTATTTTCTTTTTATCCGATGTTACAATATATTGCGGTTTATATCTATTTTCAATCTCAATCCCCAGGTTCTTTTTTGCCAGATCTCTGATATGCCCGAAGCTGGACGCCACATAATAATTCTTTCCCAGGAATTTTTCAATGGTCCGTGCCTTTGCAGGCGATTCGACAATTACAAGATTTTCACTCATTATCGTATATGTATTGGATCAGGTGAAAATTTTCACAAAGTAAAGCAAATAGGGAGTATCGAACAAAATTTTAAATAATATATTCTCCAATTATTGCTATTTTTGATGAGGAAAAAACGGGAATTCTTATGAAGGATCGGAATCCGAAATATAAGGTTTATATTCGCTGGTTTTGGGGAATTTATGCTTTCCCTTTCGTGTTAGTCATGACCCTTTTTATCCTTATTTCAAGGGAAAAACTGGGGCCAATGCCAACCTTTGAACAACTTGAAAATCCTGAAAATAATCTGGCAGCAGAAGTATATTCCGAGGATGGAATGTTACTGGGGAAGTTTTTTATCCAGAACAGGACCTGGACAGAGTACGATGATATCTCTCCATATGTTGTGGATGCATTGATTGCCACTGAGGATATACGGTTTTACCGGCATTCGGGAATTGATCCCAAAGGCCTGGCAAGAGTTATTATCAAAACAATACTTATGAGACACAGGCAGTCCGGAGGAGGCAGTACTATCTCACAGCAGCTGGCGAAAAATCTTTTCCCGAGAGATACTGTATATTACCGGTTTGGACCGGCACGAATGGTAAAACTTGGGATTACCAAATTTAAAGAATGGCAAACCGCTACCAAACTGGAAAGAAGCTATGCAAAGGAGGAAATTATCACCATGTACCTGAATGTGTTTGATTTCCTCTACCAGGCTGTGGGAATCAAATCTGCAGCGTATGTTTATTTCAATACCACACCCGATTCGCTAAACCTGGAACAATCGGCCATGCTGGTAGGTATGTTGAAGAATTCTGCATATTATAATCCCAGGCGAAGATACGATGAGACCCTTTTGCGAAGGAACGTTGTTCTTTCCCAGATGGTGAAATACGGCTACATGGAGAAGGAGGTTTATGATTCTGTGAAGCTTTTGCCCATTGAACTTGATTTCCGCGAGGAAGGACATACTACCGGGCTGGCCACCTACTTCAGAGAGTATCTGAGAACCACAATGATCAAATCTGAGCCCAGAAGAAGGGACTTTTTTACGAAAGACCAGTTCGATGAAGCAGTATATGAATGGGAAAATAACCCGTTATACGGCTGGTGCCGGAAAAATAAAAAGCCGGATGGCTCAAACTATAACCTTTACAGGGATGGAATAAAAATTTACACATCCATTAACTCGGTGATGCAGCAATATGCAGAAGCATCCGTCGCGGAACATCTTGGTCAGGATCTTCAGCCAGCATTCATGGAAACAGTGTCCAATCTGGAAAGTCCTCCGTTCTCCAATGACCTTGAAAAGGAAGATGTTGAGGCAATAATACAAGCTTCTATAAGGCGAACCGATAGATACAGAAGCCTGACAAGGTCTGGAATGACCCAGGATTCGATCGTGGTTGCCTTTAATACCCCGGTTGAAATGACTGTGTTTTCCTGGGGTGGAGAAATCGATACCGTCATGTCACCGTTGGATTCCATCCTCTATTATAAACATTTTGCCCGCTCCGGCCTGATGGCTATGGATCCCAGGAGCGGCTATGTTAAGGCATATGTCGGCGGACCCGACTTCAAATACTTCAAGTTCGATGCAGTGAATTCACAAAAACGGCAAATCGGAAGCACAATTAAACCCTTTTTATATACGCTGGCCATGCAAGATGGATATTCACCCTGTTATAAAGTACCCAATGTTCCACAAACATTCAAGGATAACGATTCGACCTGGACACCGAAAAGTACGGGTCCGAGAGATTTCTGGGGTAAGGATGTAACTCTGAAATGGGGACTCGCTCATTCAGAGAATTATGTCTCTGCATGGCTGATGAAACGGTTTAATCCCCAGTCGGTAATCCTTGTCATGAAGAAAATGGGTTTTCGCAGTTATATCGATCCGGTGAATTCCATATTCCTCGGTACATCAATCATTTCATTGCCTGAAATGGTGGGAAGCTATGCTACGTTTGCCAATAAGGGTGTGTATACGGAACCTCTATATGTAACAAGGATTGAGGATAGGAATGGGAACGTGATTTCAAGATTCCAGCCCAGAATTGAAGAAGCAATCAGTGAGGAAAATGCATACCTAATGATCAATCTTCTGGAAGGTGTGATAACCGAAGGAACCGCCGGAAGGATACGTTGGAAATATGAGCTAATGAACCAGATAGGAGGAAAAACCGGTACAACGCAAAACCATTCCGACGGCTGGTTTATGGCGGTAACGCCCAGCCTGGTTGTTGGAGTTTGGACCGGCTGGGAAGAAAGAAGCATACATTTTGAAACCCTCAGCCTTGGCGGAGGATCAAATATGGCATTACCCATCTGTGGTGTCTTTCTGAAGAAGCTTTATGAAGATGAATCGTTCGGTATCCTGCAAACCGAGAAATTTGAGCCTCCCTTGCAGTTTGAGATAGAATTGAATTGCGAACAATATGAACAGGAAAACCGTCAGTATGATTTCGACAAGGTTGATGAAGTAATCTACTGAACAGCCCATCAAAGAAGATAGCTATACCGGAAATAATCCCCTGATGAAGATATTACTTCTCAGAATGTATCTTTTCTGCCTTATAAATGAACCGATCCGAATACTCTTTTCAGGATATCGGATACCCGGGCAACAGGATCCTCACGAATCTTTTTTTCTTCTGCAGCAAGCATGGTAAACAATCCATCAACGGCTTTACCCGTTACATATTTTGCAAGATCGGTTTCAACTTTTTGGGTAAAAGGGATCCTGTTATAGGTTGACATAACATCGGACCAGTATTTCGTTACGTTAACCTGGTCAAGGATTTGACTGACATCCGGTTCGAAGGCATCCGCCAATTCCTGCGAAGTATTTTCTCTGAAATATTCGGTAGCAGCATTATCCGGACCATTGAGGATATTCCTGGCATCTGAAAAGCCAATTTCCCTGATGGCGTCCATAAAAATAGGACCCGCTTTGGTAACGGCTTTTTCAGCACCCCTGTTCATATTCATAATGAAATCATCCACCAGTTTATTCATTCCGACAGATCTTAATTTTTCCTCAACAACACCGGCCTCCTCTGGAAACGGGATTTTCAGTTGAGGATCTCCGTAAAAGCCATTCTCTCTACTAAGCGTTGTTATGGCATTGTTGGTTCCGACACGCAGGGCTTCTTTTAATCCCTGAACTATCTCATCTGTGGTCAATTCAGATCCTGAGGTGGTGGAGACTTCCAGCTCTTTCAGTATATCGCATCCGTAAAGGATCAGGGTAAATGATATTAATAATGTAATGATCTTTTTCATTTTTAAGGACTGGTTTTTGTTAACACTCCGGGTAAGTCATGGATTAATAAACGATCTATCCGCTTATCCGGTGTTGCCGAATTAATGAATCATCTGATCGGCTAATTTGCAAAATACGAAAATTTCCGATTACAGCAATAGCGGACCTTTTCGGGAAAGTGTTGTTTGCCCGTAATGATACAGGTAGTTCCATGGATCTTAATCAGGATAATGCCGTAAGTGGATGTTGAATCAGGAAAAAACTTTCCGTACAACCTGTTCAACCTTGTCGACCAGAACCAGGTCTATATTTTTTATCTTTGACCGGTTAAGTCCCTTCCGGTTATACTTGGAAATATAGATTTGGGAAAACCCTCTTTTCTCTGCTTCTAAAATTCGCTGGTCAATTCTGCTGACCGGTCTTATTTCTCCCGAAAGTCCCACTTCAGCTGCAAAACATTTATCTTTTCCAACCGGCAGATCCAGGTTGGAAGATAAAATAGCGGTGACAATACCAAGATCCATTGCCGGATCGGCGATTTTAATACCGCCTGCTATGTTCAAAAATACATCTTTTGATCCCAGCCGGAAACCGGCACGTTTTTCCAGTACTGCAAGCAACATATTTAGTCTTCGCAGATCAAAACCGGTTGAGGATCTTTGTGGAGTTCCATAGACGGCAGAACTTACCAAAGCCTGAGTTTCAATGAGAAAGGGACGAATCCCGTCGATGGTCGCTGAAATAGCTATCCCGCTGAGATTCTCTTCATGCTGTGAAATCAATAGTTCGGAAGGGTTAATTACCTCTCTTAAACCGTAAGAGGACATTTCGAAAATTGCGAGTTCAGCCGTTGTCCCGAAACGGTTCTTTATGGCACGGAGGATTCTGTACATGTGATTCTGGTCGCCTTCGAACTGCAGAACGGTATCGACTATATGTTCCAATGCCTTCGGGCCTGCAAGACTTCCCTCTTTTGTAATGTGACCAATAAGTATTACCGGAACATTCGATTCTTTTGCATACCTTAACAGCTGGACTGAACATTCTCTTACTTGAGAAACACTGCCGGGAGATGATTCGATGGCGTCGGTATGAATTGTCTGAATTGAGTCTATAACTATAAGACCAGGATCAAGATTCGTTATATGGGTAAAAATAGCTTCCAGAGAAGTTTCATTTAAGATATAACAGCTGTCCGATTCTTTACCAATCCTTTCGGCACGTAATTTAATTTGATGATTACTCTCTTCACCGGATATATATAACGTCTTCAACTGATCCTGTCCAAGGACTACCTGCAATACAAGGGTGGATTTCCCAATTCCAGGCTCACCTCCGATCAGGAGAAGAGACCCGGCAACTAGTCCTCCTCCCAGGATCCGGTTAAGTTCATTATTCTTCAGATCGATCCGCTTCTCCCGGGATACAGAAACATCAATAAGATTTACCGGGGAAGTTTCAGTACGGATTTTGTACACCGGTGAAGTTTTGAGATCCCTCCTTCTTACAATTTCCTCCACATACGTATTCCACTGATTGCATGAGGGACATTTTCCAATCCATTTTGCAGATTCAACACCGCAGTTCTGGCAGATAAATATGGTTTTGCTTTTTGCCAATGAAAATTAACTATTTAACCTTGAACCCTGAAGCCGATCTGAAGATATTGATCTTATGAGGAACAGAAATAATATCATTCGGCCGATTTCAGTTTATCGATCAGTTTTGTGGTTGAGAAATCCGGGATATAGTCGATGATTTGCACCGTTCCGCCAATTGCTGTCACAACATTACTGCCGACAATTTCCTCCGGCATGTAATCGCCACCTTTTACAAGGACATCAGGTTGAAGAAATTCTATAAGATGTAAAGGTGTATCTTCATCAAAAAGGATGACATGGTCTACAAATGAAAAAGAAGCAAGAATCAGGGCTCTGGTATATTCGTCTTGCAAAGGTCTTCCGGGACCTTTCAGTTTTTGTACGGAATTATCGCTGTTCAGCCCGATAATCAGGACATCACCAAGCCCGGATGCTTTCAGTAAATATTCAACATGTCCGCGGTGAAGAAGATCAAAACATCCGTTGGTAAAGACAATTTTCTGCCCTTTGAACCTGTAATAGGAAAGGGTATACTTCAATTTTTCTTCATTTGTTACCTTGGATTGAATGTATTCCATATCATTCATTGTTTCTGCTTTTTTTCTTGTTTAAGGCGAGCATGATCATTGATAGACTACCCAGGATCAGGATCAATACCATTTGTGATTCATGGGAGAGGGTTGCAAAAGCCAGGCCATCCTCTTTTGGGATATGGTAAAGGGTTAATCCCAGAGAGACAATCCAGTGGAATGCTCCGATTCCTCCCTGGACAGGAACAGTAATTCCGATACTTCCAATGACAAGAATAAACAATGCGTCAATTGCCTTGAGATGGGAAGTGGAAGAGAGTGAATAAAAAACCACCCAGGTCATTAGAAAATATAATGACCAGAGAATAATGGTAAAAAGGATAAACAGTCCGCTCCGCTTCATCGTAAATCCGGTCTTGAGGCCGCTGCCTACACCGGCAATTATTTTTCTAATCTTCAAATATAAGGGAAGCCCGGCTAATTTTTTTCTGAAAAACAGGAAAAAAGCTGCAATCCCAAGAATAATTACACTAATTATTATCCAGGTTACCGGAGTAAACCGGAGATATCCTGAGAATTCTTTAAGTACAGGATTGAAAATTTGGGTTTTAAGAAAGTTCCCAAAAAAATTGATTTTTGCGAAAAAAACAACAAATACCAATATTATCATAGTGATTACATCAATTGAACGTTCGACAATCACTGTTCCGATCAGGGAATCGAGTGGTATTTTATCCGATTTGTTCAGCGATCCGCATTTGGTAATTTCTCCGATTCTCGGGAAAACAAAATTTGCCAGATATCCGATCATAACGGCATAAAACGTGTTTCTGCGTCTTGGATAATATCCAAGGGGTTCGATGAGTAAACGCCAGCGAAGTGCCCGGACTATGAAACCTAAAATGGAAATAACAAGAGATAACAGGACCCAGAAATAGTTGGCCGTTTTGAACTCGGTCAGGAGAACCTGAAAATCGATACCGCGGAATGCAAGGTACAGTAAAGCTATTCCGATGGATAGGAATATCAGAAAATTAGCAATTTTCAGGATTTTGTTTTTCAAGGAATCAGGTTATGAGTTTATTAGTGGCAGTATCGGGGAAGATCAGATGGGGCTGGAATGATTTTGCCTCTTTTGCATCCAATAAAGCATAGGATATGATGATGATAACATCACCAACAGCTCCTTTTCTCGCCGCGGGTCCGTTCAGGGATACATTGCCGGAACCCCTTTTACCTCTAATAACATAAGTCTCCAATCGTTCGCCATTGTTGATGTTAACTACCTGCACCTTTTCATTTTCAATAATGTTCGCTGCATCCATTAAATCTTCATCAATGGTAATGCTTCCAACATATTGGAGGTTTGCTTCGGTTACGGTTACCTTATGGATCTTTGATTTTACTACCTCAATAAACATATATGCGCAAATTTAAACAAAGAAATAGTCAAGTAAAATAAGATGGTTAATGATGATAAGCAGGATAAAGGTAATGGTTTTTTAAAAATCGGGGAACTTAACGTTATCTATTAAACGAATTTTACCGGCTTTGACTGCTATACAACCGATTTTTTCTCCTTTTTCATTCCAGTTTTTTACGGGTTTCAGATCGGTTGAATTTACAATATCAAAGTACTCAACCTGAAGCATGCTGCTGGAATTGAGGGTTTCAATTACCCAGGATCTGACCGCCTCCACATCCCTCTCCCTTGACCGGAGGACTGAAGTGAAAAGGGTTTTGGAGATCAAAGCCGATTCTTTCCTTTCCATGGGGGATAATAATTGATTCCTTGAACTTAATGCCAGACCATCCTCTTCCCTTATAATGGGACAGGGTACTATTTCGACCGGGTAGTGGAGAATTTTAACAAGATGCTTAATTATGATAAGCTGCTGAAAATCCTTTTCACCGAAATATGCTTTATCAGGAGTTATTAGTTCGAGAAGTTTACTGACAATCTGTGCAACTCCGTTAAAATGTCCTTTTCTATATTTCCCTTCCATTGTTTTATCAAGATGTCCGAAATCGAAAATCCGTGTATCCTTCTCCGGATAGATCTCCTTTTCATCAGGGGTGAATACAATATCCTGTTGTCTCAATTTCATGCTGAGAGTGGCCAGATCACCATCTGGATTTCGGGGATAATTCAATAGATCCTTCTGATCGTTGAATTGGGTCGGATTGACAAATATGCTTACAACGGTTATATCTGTTTCCAGGATGGATCTTTCAATCAGTGAAAGATGCCCCTGATGAAGGGCACCCATAGTTGGAACCAATCCAATCGATTTCCTGTTCTTTTTATGACCATAAATCAGATTGATACACTCCTGAATCCTGCTAACTGGTTCCATTTTGTTCGAAAGATATAAAGATAGTATTAATGCGATAATTTGAACAAATAATCTTGCATATTGGATCGCAGGGGATAATATTCTGAAGTACCATAAACAGTTGATAAATTGAAAAATATCAATAATTTTTACTAATTTTGCACATTATTTTAGAAACAGAGGGGAAGGATTAATGAAAAACATAAAAGTCTTATTTGTTTCACAGGAAATCACACCCTACCTGGATGAGTCTGAGATGTCTGTTATCGGAAGATATTTGCCTCAGGGGATTCAGGAAAGGGGAAAGGAAATTCGGACATTCATGCCAAAATACGGATGTATTAACGAAAGAAGAAACCAGTTGCATGAAGTAATACGTTTGTCCGGAATGAATTTAATAATAGATGACGCAGATCATCCGCTGATAATTAAAGTGGCATCGATTCAATCTGCAAGAATGCAGGTTTATTTCATCGATAACGAGGATTACTTCCACCGGAAATTTGTCCTGAGCGATGAGAATGGTGAAGAGTTTCCGGATAATGATGAACGATTGATATTCTTTGCAAGAGGAGTCCTTGAAACAGTCAAGAAACTTCGATGGGCACCCGATATTGTCCATTGCCATGGTTGGATAACCGGACTTGTTCCGTTGTATCTGAAGAGGACATATAAGGAAGATCCGCTGTTCTCCAATTCGAAAGTTATCTATTCGATATATAATAAGGAGTTCAAGAAACCGTTTAAAACATCGTTCAGGAAGAAATTGTGGATTGAAGGAGTCTCTGATGAAGATATCGATATGGTAAAGCAACCGACATTTATAAACCTCAGCAAGCTGGCCATGAAAATGTCAGATGCCATCATTTTTGGCAGCCAAACCATCAGACCTGAACTGAAACAGTATGTTAAATCACTGGATAAACCGGTTCTCGATTATCAGAGTGAAGAGAATTACATGGACGCTTATTCAAGATTCTACGATACCATTTTAAGCGAGGAGATTCATGATTCGAAATAATACCTTTCCGAACCGCGATACCGGGATAACCAGATTTTCTGTACTTTTCATGCTCAGCCTACTCTCTTTTCTCACTCTCATCTCCTGTGATGATGAGGCAAGCATTATTGGTGAGGAACTTCAGCCACCAAGTGAAAAACTGGATGTAATCTATATAGATACATTATCTCTTGATGCGTTTAGTCTTACTCAGGATTCTATTATAAGCAGCGGTTTCGAAACCGCACTGGTTGGTACAATTCAGGATATTGTCTTTGGTTCAAGTACAGCCTCTTTTTTAACCCGCATCAGACTTTCCGGAACAGATAACAATCCGACACCATTTATCCCCGGGGAAGGGACAGTTACCGATTCCCTGATTCTGACTGTCTTACCAGAGGGATTTTATGGAGATGTGAATACAGAAATGATCGTGAAGGTCTACCGTCTGGACGAAGATATTCTGAGAGATTCGATCTATTATTCCAATCATAAACCGGAATATGAATTGAATTCGGAACAAACATTCAGAATTGCGGTCAATGACACGCTTTTACAATTGAAACTGGATACATCCTTTTTCGGAACTCCGCTTTCAGAAATCGATACAATCGAGACAAATGCGGAGCTCAGGGGATTTTTTAAGGGAATTTATTTTGCATTCGATTCTATTGTTGCAGGGGAGGGTGCTATCTTTTTGCTCGACGTACTATCTCCCAGTTCAAAATTAACCCTTTACTATCATGATATTAATAACGACACAATACCTGAAGAATATACGTTCAATATTAATATCTTCAGTGCCAGGGCCAATCTGTTTTTTCATGATTACTCTACCGGTTCGATAGCCCATTTGAATGATACATTGGTAGAGGATACCCTGATTTATATACAGGGACTGGGCGGGACATATGCAAAGATAGATTTTCCTTTCCTGGAGGAACTACGGAATCTTGGGCCCATGGTTGTAAATAAAGCTGAAATAAAATTTAAGCTCTGGGAATATTATGACAACACCCTTTTTACCAGACCGGAAGAACTCCGGTTGCTGAGGAAAAATGAAGAAGGAAAATTTACCCCTCTTTTTGACGAGGCATTGGGAGAGGATTATTTCGGAGGGAGACTGGATGAGGAATCAGGCACCTATACCTTCAATATAACCGCTCATTTAAAAACTTTGTTGAATGACGAAACGGGAGATACTTCCATTTATCTTTTCATGAGAAACCCGATAGATTCCCCTGAACGCGTTGCATTATTCAACAATACTTCACCGAACAATATCGGATTTCGTTTTGTTTATACGAAACTATAAATTCAGGACAGGGAATTATCGCTTCATGTACTGTTCCTCGTAATATTTTTCATAATCTCCGCTGATCACATGATTTAACCAATCCTGGTTATCAAGGTACCAGTCTACGGTCTTCGTAAGGCCCTCTTTGAAGTTGACAGTCGGTTGCCATCCAAACTCCTTTTGAATCTTTTCCGGATCAATGGCATACCTTAAATCATGGCCAGCCCGGTCTTTAACGAAACGGATCAACCGAACCGATGTCCCTGGTTCATTGCCCAGCCTGCTATCCATTACTTCGCAAAGG
>CP070687.1:1465169-1468551 GCA_020353115.1 Bacteroidales bacterium | reverse complement strand
TCATTCCTTTGAATCCATTAACTTTCATCGGGAATGGTTCGGCATCGAGCCTAAAAGCTCCGGATCCCGTAAACAAATCATTCCACCCATCCATCAATTTCACGTTGAGCATACAATATGCACATATCACATCCGATACCTGTTTTATAAACTCACCCGACGGTTTCTCCCGCCATGTTAATTCAATCCAGCCCGCAATACCACCAGGCTTCAGAACTCTTAATGCTTCCCGGATCACTTTTCTCTGGTCATCGATCAAAACCAGCATGGCCTGTGCAATAGTAATATCAAATTCCTTATCCTTAAACGGAAGATTCGTTGCATCTCCGACAAGAAAGTCCACCAGCTTGTCAACCTTATGAGTCCGTGCCAGCATTTTCGCTTCATGTATCAATCCCGGGCTTATATCAATCCCCGTTACCCTGCACCCGAACCTCTCTGCAATCATAACCGAGGTTGTACCTTTCCCACAAGCTATATCAAGAACACTGGAATTACTGCTGACCTGGCATTTGGTGATTAGTTTTTTTGTGGCCTCAAAACCACCCGGATGCAGAACGGATAACCCCACATGTTCCGCCATAAAGTCAAATATATCACACTTTTCAACAATACAGGAGCAGTCGTTTTGAGTCATATTAAATTCTGGTTTTGTTTATCAAAGGATCATCAGATGATGAAAATCCTGAAAAAAGTTTGACGAATTCCCGGTTACCTGCGTTCCGGTCTGACAGTTTCAAAAAACATGCCTTTAATCTTTTATAATTGGTTATCAGTGAACTGCTTGACGTTATATTGTTAATGGCTCAGAAATACCTGTTCTTTTTCGAACGTTTGATGTTCGATCCTGAACATTTCTTAACATCAAACCTTTCTTTTATCATCTGGTTGGAATTTATATGAAAAATTGAATATTTTTAAACTTCCTTCAACATAGGATCCTTGAAATTTATGGATCAATTCTTTTTCCCGAATTAGTTTTCTACGAAGGAATAAAACGGATTATTACATGGTCTAACGATAACCGGAATCTGAATTGAAAATTCCGGTCAGGGGGAACCGGGATTTCCTGTTATGATCGGGAAACCGACGTTATATAAAGGAGGTCCATTTGTGCAAGATCACAGAACATTCATACCAGCTTGATAGTAAAAATTGTTATATTCAACGGGGGGTATTCGATGAAATCCGGAATTGATTGCTCAGCATCATATTAATCTCCTGCAATACAAATAAGAAAAGTAGTACAAAAAATGAATAAGAGTGTTTTTGGATTATTAATAATAGTTTTATCATTTGGTCATCCTGATTATGGGATCAGCCAGGAAGCCGTAAAGATTAAAAGGCTTACTACTCCGGTTGAATTTGACGGCATACCGGAGGAAACAGCATGGAAAACTCTTGATCTTTTCCCGTTGACTATGCACAGGCCCAATTTCGGGAACCAGCCGTCAGAAAAAAGTGATGTAAGAATCGGGTATGATGATGAATTCCTTTGGATTGGTGCAAGTCTGTTCATGGAAGATGCATCAAAGATATTTGCAGCAACAAAGAAAAGGGATGAAAGGCTTTTCGGTTTCGATGCGTTTGGGATTGTGCTGGACACATATAATGATAACGAGAATGCATTGGTATTCTTTACTGCACCTACAGGACTCCGGACCGATTATGCCATTTCCAATGATGCCTCCGGTGGTTTTGGACCCGGAGGACCCGGGGGAATGAATATAAGCTGGAACACTTTCTGGGATGTAAAAACAACCAGGAATGAAAACGGGTGGTATGTGGAAATGAGGATCCCTTTTTCAAGCCTTAAGTTCAAACCGGAAAATGATGTTGCAACAATGGGGCTCATCATAAGTCGGAATATCAGTGCGAATAATGAGACGGACACCTATCCGGCCATCGATCCCAGGTACGGTTTCATGGCTACCAATAAGCCTTCATTAGCCCAAAAAATTGAAATTGCAGGAGCCAGGCCATCTAAGCCTGTGTATATTGCACCGTACGTGATAGGCGGTTTTGCACGGGACTGGTCACTTAATGAAGAAGAGACCGTTTACGTTAAAAAAGATAAACCCGAATACGATGCGGGGATCGATATAAAATATAATATCAGCAGCAATCTTACACTGGACCTTACAGCCAATACAGACTTTGCCCAGGTCGAAGCGGATGACCAGCAGGTGAACCTGACAAGGTATTCACTTTTTTTCCCGGAAAAGAGGATGTTTTTCCAGGAGAGATCCAGCCTGTTTGACTTCAGCCTTGGAGGACGCAGCGACAACCTGTTTTACAGCAGGAACATAGGAATCGCACGAGGTGAACCCATAAGGATTTATGGAGGTGCAAGGCTTGTCGGAAGGATAGGGAAATGGGACATGGGATTTATGGATATGCAAACCGAAAAACATGAGGAAACACCCGCAGAGAATTTCGGTGTTATCAGAATGCGAAGACAGGTAATCAATCCCAACTCTTATGTCGGAGGGATCTTTACATCACGCATCGGGATGGATGGAAAAGAAAATTTAGCATATGGTGTTGATGGAATTTTCAGACTTTTCGGGGATGATTATTTAATTGTCAAATTTGCCCAAACATATGATGACACGATTGACAGTAAACTCTCATCTCTCGATCCGTCATTCATTATGGTCAACTGGGAACGCCGGTCGGAAAAAGGATTTGCCTATGACCTGAATTATACTTTTTCAGGTGAGAAATTTAATCCGGGTATTGGATTCATAATGCGAGGTGGTGTACAAGGAGTAAACGGGCAATTACTTTATGGATGGATTCCGGGTGAACAATCAAAGCTTTTTAATTACAATATCAATGTCAGAGCTTCCCGATTTCACCGGCTTGAAGACGGAAAGCTTGAATCAATGCAAATATCCCCGGGCTTTGAAATCAATACAAAAAAGGATCTTCATGCCGAAATCTCACTCGAATTCCAGCAGGAAGGCGTACTGTTTGATTTCGATCTGTCGGATAGTATTCTTATAACGGCAGGTGATTATTCATTCACAGGAATTGAGGCACGGTTCGGAACCTCGGATTCCAAAAAGGTTTCAGTCAGGGGGAATATATATGGTGGCCAGTTTTATGATGGAAAAAGAATTGGTTTCGAAGCAATGACCAATTTCAACTTTTCATCAAGTTTTATACTTTCACCCGGTTATGAATTTAATAATCTCAGGTTCCCGGACAGGGTGACAAATACCTCACTAAATATTCATTCAATCAATATGAAGGCTCAGTATATGCTCAGCACCAAGTTATCTGCAACTTTGCTTGTCCAATATGTAAATACCAAAGATGAATTTATCGGAAATTTCCGGTTGAGGTACAATCCGCGTGAGGGAATTGACTTTTATTT
>CP070687.1:1462075-1465069 GCA_020353115.1 Bacteroidales bacterium | reverse complement strand
TGTGCCTATTGCCCCGGAAGCGCCATAGATAAGAACTTTCTGTCCGCTACAGATATTTCCTTTTCGAATAAGACTCAATGCCGTAAGTCCCCCTCCAGGAACGGCGGCTGCTTCCTCATAAGTCAGGTTGGCCGGTTTTATTGCCTCCAGCCCTTTTTCAACCACCTCCCCGTCATCAGGCAGACATTTGTACTCGGCGTAACCGCCAAAACCAAAACCGGCAAATGCAAAAACCGGCGCACCCTTTTTAAACAATTTTACCCTTTTGCCTGCCTCTTGAACTTCGCCTGTCAGCAAGTTCATTGATCAGTTTTTCACAGCCACCATTCTTCATGAATTCGGTATGGTCAGTAACTGTTTTAAAACGCATTCCGGTTATTTTATGACATTCCATCTCATATCCGGTAGCTTCATAGAATGTCATTAATATTTTTTCCGTAACAGGATCTGCCAGTGTGGGTTTATACTTTTGTTCCCTGATCCGGCCCAGGATGGTCATCCAAATGGCGGCACTTAACGCCCCGCATCCGCTCCCGCTCAGGCCAAGTCCTCCTGCAAATCCTGAAACTATAACCATTTCCTTATCGTTTGCTCCCATTTTCCTGACGACTTCAGAGGAA
Organism: Bacteroidales bacterium; assembly: GCA_020353115.1. Taxonomy (GTDB): domain Bacteria; phylum Bacteroidota; class Bacteroidia; order Bacteroidales; family VadinHA17. Next base: position 1,464,449 of record CP070687.1, on the reverse strand, counting down.
CAGCTCGTCGCCTGTTCAGGCGGATCGGGCTGATGGATAGATAACCCCTCGGTTGCTGACTTGATTGCTTCCGGGGCCCATTTTTCTGCAAGTTTGAAGCATGACCAGAATTTACCTGTAAAGAAGAATTTAGCCATGTTAAATTTGCTAGAAAAATCACAACTTGTTATATCCAGACAATCGGCACTTTTTGTCCTGTTAATAAACGATTTCATAACATTCTGAGTTGCCTTAATTGTCATTCCGGTGGCCAGGCCCCGGTCACCGCACCTGCGAAAGGATTCTGCTCCGAGAGCACATGAAGCCCCCCATAGCATACCGCATTGATATCCCTGTTGCAGTATGCCTCCTGCTAACGGGTCCACTGCTTGCTCCTCATACTCAAGCGGATGGCCGAATTCGCGGTTTAATATGTAGAAGAATGTACGGGAGCATGTACCTTTTTTCAGAAATACCCTCTTGGTATCTCGCCGGATCTTTTTGGATTTCATCATTTTCATACCTGCCCTCCCGTTTACACGGATTCTCTTTTATGTCCCATAATTATAACTATCTATCTTTTTATACTATTATTTTCCATAGATATGATCACCGATCCGTTTTACACGATTCATCTCTTCACCGGATAATGGTCCGGCGGCTAATGACGTGAGGTTCTCCTCCATCTGTCGTGCATTAGTTGTTCCGGTAATGCATACATCAACATTGGGATTTGAGAGGACAAAACGATAACAGTCTGCGGCGGTAAGAGGTGTCTCACCGGAGGGCATATTATTGGCTTTGAGCGGTTTACGCCAACATGTGGCGGTAAAAACAACGATACCTGGTCTATTTCCCCGGGGCAGATGGGGGAAGATGTCTTCCTCCGCACCCCGGTGCACCATATTGTAGCGTATGTGGAACAGGTCGACGGGCAGGTCGAGTTCGCCGCATGCGATACGGCCGAAGAAAGAACGGTCATGACTGGACATACCTATGAACCGCACTTTCCCCTCCTCTTTCAGCTTCAGGGCATGATCAATAAGCTGCCGGGAGGGTTTCCTTACGCCTTGCAAAAGAACCACATCAATAACGTCGAGATTGAGCCTGCGGAGCCAGCCTTCCATTGTTCGGCGCAGTAAGAGTCCTTTGTCCACCGGGAAATAGGGCAGGGTAATAATCATTTTGTCACGATATCCTGGCAACAGGTTACCCAAAGCAACCTTCATCTCACTACGCTTACCAAAACTTACGAAGAAATAGTTCAGATTGTATTCGTGGAATGCCTTCTCGATGGAGGCTGCCGGAACACCAAATCCCGAGGCGATACCCAGCCGGCCGACCATCAGCCCGGTTTGGCCCAGTGGGACGTGGTGCCGGAAATCCATTCGCAGCCCACTGCTTTCAGGAGATTGATCACTACTACTTTCGCTTTCTTTCATAAAACTTCCCTTGAATTGTCAGGTTTTACTGTGATCTATGGTTATGACAACATTTCCCTTCTTGTGGCCCTTGTCTACATACCTGTGAGCCTCAACCATCTGTTCCAACGGATAGCATCTGTCGATGACCGGTTTCAGTTGCCCCTTTTCAGAAAGTTCCCTGAGCAAGACCAAATTCTCGATAGTTGCCTTTGGGCTTCCATCATCGACTGAAATGTATCTCCCTTGGGTAGTCAATGCGTTCTTACACTGTAATTTGAATTTCGAACTTTTCCATTTTCCAACAGCATCAAGGATAAAATCATAATATTCACCACTATTTATAATATCATCCTTCGTGTAGTCAAATACTCTATGGGCTCCCAAAGATTTTACCAGTTCTATATTCGCAGTACTGCATACGCCAGTAACTTCAGCCCCAAAGTGCCTTGCAATCTGAATAGCAGAAGTGCCAATCGATCCGGAAGCTCCATATATAAGCACCTTTTTCCCGTTCCGTATATTTCCTTTTTTCAGATAATGCAATGCAATAAGCCCGCCATATGGAACGGCCGCAGCTTCTTCATAGGTCAAATTCGACGGTTTTAGTGCTATTATGTCATCTTCAGGCAGGCAGTTGTATTCGGCATACGCCCCAAATTGTATTTTGACGGATGACCTGGCAGTCCATGCAAAAACCTGGTCGCCTTTTTTAAATAAGTTTACATCGTTGCCGGTAGAATCAACTTCTCCGGCCATTACAATCCCGAGTATGGGATTTCTCGGTTTGGTAAAACCCAGCACAAGTCCCATCATCACTCCCATCGGGTGCCATTTTGGAAGCTTAAATCCCCTGACTATACAGTCACTTGCTGTCACGGCTGTCGCAAAGATTTTAATACATACCTCATTCTTCCCGGGAACAGGTTTCTCCACCTCTTTGAATTGAAGAACCTCCGGCGGTCCGTATTTTG
>CP070687.1:1459386-1461975 GCA_020353115.1 Bacteroidales bacterium | reverse complement strand
TACCGTTATCTCGAATGATGAGATACAAATGAAGGTTTATCTTCCCGATCCGGAAAAGGGCTTGTACCGCGCTACCCGATTCGACTGGTCGGGTGTGATAGGCAGCGTGAAATATAAAGGGCATGAGTACTTCGGCTACTGGAAAGAAACACATGATCCCATGTTTCATGAAGATCTTACAGGTCCGGTAGAAGGGTATATTGAACCTGGGTTGGGTTATGCTGATGCCGAACCGGGTGGAAAGTTCATCAGAATCGGTGTGGGTATCATTGAGAAGGGGGATGAACCGGAGTACAACTGGAGGAAAACCTACAATATACTGGACCATGGAAAGTGGACGATTGATAATGGGAAGGATTGGATAACTTTTACACATGAGATTAATAGCGACTTTGGTTACGGGTACATTTATCAGAAAACCATACAGCTGAAAAGCAATGGTTTTTTCATTGAACACAAACTGAAGAACACAGGCCAGAAAACCATAGAAACGGATCAGTTCAATCACAACTTTTTTATGATTGACGCAGAAAAGAGTGGTCCTGCATTCAACATCAGTTTTCCCTTTACTATCTCAACCGAAGATGATCTTAAAGGCTACCTGGAGATCAAGGATAAAAATCTTTATTTCATTAAGGAATTGAAAGATACCAGTGTTTTTCTGGAGCTTAGCAGATATAGTGGTGAAGTGATGGATCATCAAGTTACAGTTATCAATCGTAAATCCGGTGCCGGTGTTACTTTCACTGTTGATAAGCCTCTGTCCCGTTTGGTCTTCTGGGCATGCGAAACTACATTAAGTCCCGAGAATTCAATCTGGATTTCCGTAGGATCCGGTGAGGAGGAAAACTGGATATCAGATTACACGTTATTTGTGAAATAGACCAGGAAATCAGATGGACTGGAGATTGAGGGCTTTGAAGGTTTAAGTGATACATCACCTGTAAATTAAATGATTACATATAGCCTATAACTGGTACAAACAATTTGTATTCACAATTTAATCTGCGATCAGGCAGGCCTGCCCCGATCAAGACCTCCTGCCTTACACAACCCACGCAAGTTTATCCCTTTCAAAGCAGGCGGAGGCGGAACGCCATACCGTCACGATACTGCCTCCAAAACATAACGTAAATCTCTTAATCATAAACTTTACTTTCCTGCAAATTTTCCGAAAATTTGTGAATCCGGCGATGGTACTATATAATTAACCTGGAACTATTTATAAAGGCAAACAGGATATAAAACTTGATCCGACTTGGCTTTGTTTTTCGGAAACAGGATAACGGTATCGGTAAGCTTTAGGAAAGTACTGAGCCAAACAAGTGAACCTCCAAAAGATCCATGACAATATTTCCTGAATCAGCAACTATGAAAACAGGGTTTACTAATACAGGTTTCCTCCTCCTGCTTTCCGGATGTGAGAAAACAGAAGAGTATAACCAGGATGTTATATTTCAGATTGAATATATCAACAGGGTATGGGGTTGTCAACACAAAGGTCAAATAATTGATTCATCCGGGAATGTCAAACGCTTTGATTTACTTGCTACCTGGCATTTCCCCGATAAGGACGGGTATCTAAGTCTGTCTGAAATGAATGAAAATCCGGATCAGTTAGGAGAAATAGATTGTATTGCTGATAAAGGTATCCTGGCTGATAGTTTTTCTAAAATAGTCAAAGCCGAAGTGGAGAATTAACAATTCCCTGGCATAGAATGAATGATGCAGACAGGAAACTTTTTTATAGAGAATAAACCAGAAGAGGCAGGTGAAATTTACGGATGGATGAAAAGTCTGTGCAAAACAAATTTAGAACAAGCTTATCTGAACTGCAACCTGGTATGTAAAAATGGTATGGTAATACGTCGTATTAAAAAAGTATTAAATAGGCATATGTGAAAATGTATACCCAATTGAAAGTTGCTGTCAGGCAGCTGTTTTGCAGAATTTCACCATTTATCCTGATTCTATTGATATACAAAAAATTAACCAAAAACGGACAAAAAAAAAAGTAAATATTATCTTCATAAAATAATTAAACATGTAACAAAAATGAAAAAGTACATATCGTTATTAACCATTTTGATTTGTTTTCAGCTGGCTCAGGCCCAGGATAATGTTAAGTTTAATCATATTCTGATCACCAATGATGACGGAATCGGGGATTCAGACCGATTGCTGGCACTGGCAACAAGTGTGAAAAAAGCAGCCAGACGCGTATCTGTTGTTGTTCCGGCTTATGACAGGTCAGGCACTTCCAATCAACTTACGTACGGAAAATATCAGTCCACGCTGGAAGTTGCCTGCATTTACAATGACAAAGAAAATAGTATTGCCGCATATATCATTCCTGGAAACCCGGGTGATTGTGTTATATTGGGACTCAACGGATTATTTGCCGGCGACAGGCCGGATCTTGTCCTGTCAGGTATTAATGGCGGTCCGAATATAGGTCCCGACTGGTTCGGATCAGGTACTGTCGGAGCAGCCAGAATGGCTGCTTTTATGGGAGTTAAAGGGATCGCATTATCCGGATTTGATGATGATGATGAACGATCTTTTTCAGTAATCCCGGAATGGATTACC
>CP070687.1:1445402-1459286 GCA_020353115.1 Bacteroidales bacterium | reverse complement strand
CAGGATCCTGCTGCCGGAGATCTTATTGCGGAACATGATGGGGGAACCGATCCGGTTACTACTCTTCCATACACCATCCCTGTAATCCACAACGGGACATTTATAGGCAGGGGGCCGGGTAAACTCCGTTCATTGGTTACATTCAGGAATAACGCCGGAGGGAAATACATGAATTCCATATTTATCCAGCAGGATTTTGGAATCGCTATTGAACATACCGATTCCCCACAGGATTCCTATAAACAGTTTGACCTCGGAAATCTCGAGCTAAAGAACAATATTTTCTATGCCGTACAGGAGAATATTGCAGACAGCATATTCCGGGTTTTTAGAGATGGTGAACTGGATATTTCGGAACAAATGAATGCATTCCGTTCATATTTTACTGAGGGAGCCAATGTTGTATCTGATCCGGAGATTGGTATCGGAACAGATTCTTATGATGTAATTCCCAGAGGGGATATAACATCCAGCCTTGCATAGTATTCAGATCCATGGTTTCTTCCCGTTCTATATAAGGGTGCTTTCGGATCGGATTATTGGGCGTCAGGCTGGACCCTTCTGAGCCAGGCAGGGTTTCTGAAATATATCATTCAGGCTGATGCACCGGTCGCAACAGATCATTAACCGTCTTGACCGGATTAAAAGTTCCGACAGGCACCTCCACAAATATGGTATTCCAGTCAGACATTGCGCCGTTCCATAATCCGGGAAGCTCCAGCGCTTTCAGGGTTTTTCCATCCTTTGATTTTATGGATATAAATCCCGTTTTCGGATCCCTGAAATCAGTGAGATTAAAATTTTTACCGTTGAAATCCCTGATTCCGCATACCAGGTCAACAGGATTAAAGTGAGTTGCCTCATCCATATGCCTCCTTTGATCCGGATTTTCAGTATCGATTTGAGAAGTTTCGGCTATCTGAAGCGATAATGTACCATCTGCGTTCCTTGTCCAGAATGGACCACCACCCGGCTCGCCCTCATTTCTCACCATACCGCATACCCTTACGGGCCGGTTAAGCTTGTTTCTAAAATACTCCCCTTTTTCATTTATGTTTAGAAGCTCCAGACTTATTGGTGGAGTAATGCATAATTTATCCGACAGGAATTCTTCAATCTCCTTATAAAGATCATCTTTTACCGGTTTATCGTTCGTAAGAAGAGCAAGGTAATGAAAGATCTTTTCCTGATATTCAAGCAGAATGCCTGCAAGGGCCTTCTTATATAACACCGTTGTATCCTTTAACCTGTCGGGAGCGACGTTGTCGATATTTTTAATAAAGACGACATCCGAATCGATCTCATTCAGGTTTTCGAGTAAAGCCCCGTGTCCTCCAGGCCGGAAAAGTATGGAACCGTCCTCCAGTCGGAATGGCCGGTTCTCCACATCAACCGCAATGGTATCGGTCGAGGGCTCCTGGACAGAATATTCAATACGGAATTTTACATCAAACATCGATTCATACATCGGTTTCTTGTTGTCAACCCAAGATTTGAAACCATCCAGATGTTCAGGAGAAACAGTGAAATGCATATGAACCCGGTTATTCGAATTCCTTGCATACAGAACCCCCTCAACCAGGTGTTCCTCCACTGCTGCTCTGGAATACTCCGGATACCTGTGAAATTTGATCAATCCCTTTGGTGAGCTACCCATATCCAACCCATCTTTGCTAAGAACAACCTCCAGAATTCCTGTCAGATCGTTCTCCATGATGGCATGATCAGGATCCTTCCTCTCAGATTTGTACACAGCTTCCAGGTCCTCATAAAATGCAAAACGTGGAAGTTCTTTCATGAATTCACCGGCAGCCTGACACTCCGGGTCTTCTAAACAGTTCCTGACCAAGTCAGGATTCATTTTAATACGCTGATAACATTCAAACAACGATTTGAACATACGTGATGCGGCACCAGAGGCAGGTACGAACTTTGTCAGTCGCAAATCCGGAACCGAATTTTCAAATTTTCTAACAAAGCGCTTCAGTTCATTCTCCTTCAGTGCAAGAATTCCGTCATTAATGACAGCCGGTTTACGAATATTCAAAAACGGGAAGCCTTTATTGAACCGGCGTAACTGTAACTCGATATGAGGTATACTTATTTTTTTTGCGGCAAACTGGGCCATGTCTGTTTTCGAAAACATAGGATCAAGATATCATTTTAAAGTTGAATCCATTATTTTAATATGCCTGTTCTTTGCAAAAAGAAGCCTTTGGTCTGGACCTGCTCTTTTTAAAATCAGGGATCCCGGAGTACCTGCCAGACTTCATCCTGCGGAATTGTTGTACGATTTGCTCTTTCCGGATAATTTCATTTCCACATATTCCCTGCCGGCCTGAAATGCCCGGATATTCATTCTTACTACCGCCTCCCCTTTCCCCCGGAAGATCCGGTCGATTCCGGCTTCAAATAAGGAGGTTTCAAGGCCGATGAACGAAGAGGCTGCCCCAAGCATTACAATATTTGAGGATCGCGTTGATCCGATATCCTTCGAGATCCGATCCGCATCAACTATCAGGTGATGTTGTATCTTTTGTATTTCTCTTCGTATATCTTCCATTTCCGGGTAATCAGGGATGTTTACAAATGGAGTTGAATTGGTCACCAGCCATCCATCGGGGCACAGGTAAGGTAAATAGCGTAGCGATTCCAAAGGCTCAACAGACAAGACAAGATCGGCTTTACCCAGCGGTATCAGGTCCGAGGCAATATCTTTGTCTGATATCCGCAAATGGGATTGCACTGCTCCTCCCCTTTGGCTCATACCATGAACCTCGGCCTGTTTCAGTTCAAGATTTTCCTCCAGTGCCGCAAGTCCGATTGAAGCAGCAATGGTCAGTATGCCCTGGCCGCCTACACCTGCAAGTATAATATCTTTTTTCATTAAATGTGTATTAGTTTACGGTCCCGAAATTCAGGATATTCTGTTCGTCACCAGGCACTTTCACCAATCATCCGTTTTCGCTCAGATGCATGCACTATTATCTGTATGTCCGCACTGGTTTTAATTCTACCGGCTGTACTCTATTTTGATCTTTTTTCTTTTTATTTTTGTTTTGCTTTACGTTTCCTTCGGGCAGCAGTCTGGATACATTCCCTCTGTGCAATAACAACCGAAACACCCCTGTATTCAATTTCTTCTTTAATGATGGCTACATTTGTTTCATGTTCTTTTCTCAACGGATTGAGTACCCTGACATGGGCCGGATTCACACCAATTCCCGTACATATACTTTCAAGTCTTCCTGTTGCCGAAGATTTCTGACCACCGGTCATGCCTGTAGTTGAATTATCTGAAATTATAATGGTCACCGGCGAATTCTTATTAACGGCATCCAGCAATCCTGTCATACCAGAATGGGTAAAGGTAGAATCACCAATAACGGCAATTGAAGGAATCAATCCTGCATCTGCCGCACCGATGGCCATTGTTACGGATGCTCCCATATCAACGCATGTATTTATCGAATTAAATGGTGGCAATGCACCCAGTGTATAGCATCCGATATCGGAAAACACCCTTCCTGGTTTGTACTTTCTCAAAGTTTCATTCAAAGCTGTAAACAGATCGGCATGACTGCAGCCTTTACAAAGAGCAGGAGGACGGTTGGTCACCAGGCCGGGAACAGGCTTACCCTTTTCATATCCGATACCCAGTGCATCCGATACGATATTGGGATTCAGCTCTCCATCCCTTGGTATAGTTCCGTCGAGGCGGCCTTTTACAGGAATTCCTTTTTTCTGCAATCCAATCAACATTTCTTCCAGGAAAGGATAACCATCCTCCAGCACCAGTACAGCGGTACATGTTTCCGTTATCTTTCTTATCATTTCCACCGGGAAAGGATACTGTGAGATCTTCAGCAACGGATAGGGTATGATCCTATCCGGATAATTCTCCATAACATAATTGTACGCAATACCACAGGCAATTATTCCAAAACTTCTATCTTTTCCATCAAAATATACATTGAAAGGAGATTCTTCAGCCTCTTTTCTGAGGTTCGGTTGTAAAGCGAGAAGCCCTTTGTACCGGATTCTGGCAAAAGTTGGAAGGAGAATAAACTGTCCGGGATCTTCCGGCAGAACAAGTTTTTTCTCCCTCTTCTTTTCTTTTGTCTTTATTCCTGCCCTTGAATGCGATAACCGTGTTGTAATACGCAGCATAACAGGAATTTTATATTTCTCGGAGAGATCAAATCCGGCATAGGTCATATCATATGCTTCCTGCTGGTTTGAAGGCTCAAGGACAGGGATCAATGCAAACTTTCCGTAGTACCTTGAGTCCTGTTCGTTCTGTGAGGAGTGCATGGAGGGATCATCGGCAACAACAATTACCAGACCTCCGTTCACACCGGTTAGTGCAGAATTCATAAAGGGATCGGCAGCCACATTCAGACCAACATGCTTCATGCAAACCATAGCTCTTTTGCCTGTATATGCCAATCCCAGGGAGGCTTCCAGGGCGGTTTTTTCATTGGCTGACCATTCCCGTTGAATGTTCCTTTCAGCAGCTTCGGATGAGCCCTGAACATATTCCATGATTTCTGTTGAAGGAGTACCAGGATAGGCATAAATTCCAGATATACCGGCATCCAGTCCACCCTGGGCTATTGCTTCATCTCCCAGTAACAATAATTTTTTCATTTTCTGAACTTGTTCGACCGGAATTGAATGGATTAAAAATATAAATATTTTTTAATGAACAGGCAACACCTGACATGTTTTAGAATCTATACCGGTTTTGCCGGACTTCTGGCATGCATCCAATATTTATTCCTGATATGTAAGCAGCGAATATCTCAAATACCACAAGTTTTGTACATCCGGAAAAGATGCCTGCATACTAATATGCACACCGTTTACCAAACCAATAGAGCTTCGTGTAACGGATTGTCCCTCAACTCATACCTGTGTATGCAAAAATGCCCGTTGCGATAAAGGAACATGACGGGACACGAGGGGTGAAACCATACCGCTAAAGTATGAGGATCTTAAACATCTTCATTCGTATCACAACATCCGGAATGTGATATTTCCGATTCCATACATTCCGATAGCCTCTACGAAACAACGGTGACACAGATTTTCCGTCTTCCTCCATGATTCCGGAATTCACACAGATAGATACCCTGCCAGGTACCCAGATTCAGCCCGTGTCTGGTTATCGGGATTGTAACTGACTGGCCAATAAGGGAGGATTTCAGATGAGCCGGCATATCATCTGCTCCTTCCATAACATGCGAATAAGCGGGATCGTTCTCAGGTATGAGTTTGTTCATGAAGGCTTCAAAATCAACCCGTACAGAAAGATCTGCATTTTCATTTATCGTCAGACCGGCAGAGGTATGCTTAATAAAAAGGTTCAGTAATCCTTTCTCCGGTAAATTTTTCAATTGTTCTTCAACATGCCCGGTAATAAGGTGATATCCCCTCCTGAATTCCGGAAGTATGATTTCATATTGTTGAACCATTTATTACAGTAATGATTAAACTGTTAAAAAAGATTAATATCGGCAGTGATAATACAAAAATAAGGTATATTGCGTTTTATTCCATAATTACCGTGTAGAATTAAATTTATTAATTTTACCACCTGCCCCAAACTTATATAATGTACACTGGCTGGATGAGACCTATCTATTTCGTGTTCTGCTTGATCATTCTTTCTTCCGGTTTGACTTCCGGCCAGGATAGTAAGTTTATCCAGTTTTCCGGTTTTGTCTATAATGAAAGATCCGAACCGCTTCCTTATGTTCATATCATCTCTCTTGGATTGCACCGCGGAACAATCAGTGACCGGAATGGAGTATTTTCAATCATTTCAAAACCAAGTGATACTTTGATCTTCTCTTCTGTCGGATACAAACGGACCTATTTTATCATACCGCAAGATCCGGAATCGATTCATTATTCAGCCGATATCCAAATGGAAACCGATACGATCCTTCTGGACGAAGTACGGGTTTTTCCATGGGCTACCTACGAGGAATTCAAAGAGGCCTTTCTGAGCCTCGAATTGCCGGAAAATGATTACGATTATGCAGTAAAAAACCTGGAGATAATTGCGGCACAGATCGATGGAATCGAGATATCTTCGCCTGGTGTTGCCCATAAACAGGTTATGGAAAGACATAACATGCAAACCTACACCTATGGACAGTATCCCATCAACAACCTGCTGAATCCGGTAGCCTGGGCCAGGTTTTTCGATGCATTAAAACGGGGAAAACTGAAAATCCAGCGACCTGAAAAAAAGGATGATAAGAACTAGAATGCAGGTATTAAAAGCGTTGAGATGAAAAATCCTGTTCTTAAATCAGCATCCGGACGGGATTGTATTTCAGAATTATTTGTTTTATAGTTCATAATGCACCTGAATTATACCAAACGTCACCGAAATACATGTCTGCCACAGGGGGAGGTTTTGAAGCTGTACTTTCATTTCGTACAACACCGAAACAATTTATAACCGGAAACGGAGTTTATCATTTGATGGAATAGGTATTCTTTACCAGTAACATTATATGATAAGAAAAGAAAAGATTATATCACTCCTCACTTTTCTTGTGGTAAGTTCACACCTGTCGGCCCAACTGACCTCAACGCTTACAGGTATAATCACCGATACCCTTGATAATCCGTTACATTCTGTAAACATAACGGTATCCGGAACAGGAATCGGTACTTCTTCTGACCAGGATGGGAAATACCATCTGCAGGTGCCTGCCAACCGGGATCTTACTATTGTCTTTTCCATGGTGGGGTATGAGCCAAAAAAGGTTGTAATTCGTCTTGTTCCGGGTGAGGAAAAAAAAATTGATGTAATACTTTTCTCTTCCGTCAAAGAGCTCCGGGAGGTTCAGGTAACCGGGTTACGGGCAAGAACAGATAATTTCGTCCGGCTGGAACTGAAAGATTTTCGTGGTTTACCAAACCTTACAGGCAATATTGAAGCCGTTCTCAAAACACTGCCTGGCGTTTCCTCCAGTACCGAGTTAAGTTCCCAATATTCTGTAAGGGGTGGCAACTTCGATGAAAACCTTGTATATGTCAACGATATTGAAATATACAGGCCATTTCTTATCCGGTCCGGTCAGCAGGAAGGATTGAGTTTTGTGAATTCAGACATGGTGGCTTCCCTACAATTTTCCGCCGGGGGTTTTAATGCCAGCTATGGTGATAAGATGTCTTCTGTCCTCGATATAAAATACCGGCAGCCGGAATCACTGGGCGGAACCGTTTCTGCAAGTATGCTGGGGGGGGCAATCCACCTGGAGGGAATTTCACGGAATGCAAAGTTTACGCACGCTACAGGAATCAGATATAAAACAACCCAGTACCTTCTTAAAACATTTGATACGGAAGGTGACTATAAACCGGTTTTTACCGATCTCCAGACATACATGACTTATACCCTTCCCGGAAGTTGGAAACTGAGTTTTCTTGGTAACTATTCAAGTAACAACTACCGGTTCGTTCCACAGGACAGGAGAACATCATTCGGAACCATTACAGATGCCGTACAGCTGTATGTGCTTTATGACGGACAGGAAGTCGACAAGTTCATTACCTGGCAAGGAGCCTTGTCTGCAGATTACAGGCCCAATGACAACCTTGCCCTGAAATTCATAGCGTCATCCTTCCACACCACAGAAGAGGAAACCTTTGATATTCAGGGCCGGTATTCCCTGAATGCTCTTGATAAGGAGCTCGGATCTGAAAACCTGGGAGATAGTATCATGAATATCGGGATAGGCAGGTTTCTGAACCATGCCAGGAATTTCCTGGATGCTTCCGTTATTTCGGTATCACATAAGGGTCATTACTACCGGGAACAGCATCATGTTCAATGGGGGCTACGGTACCGGAATGAATTTGTAAGGGATAACCTGAACGAATGGAAATTAATAGATTCAGCCGGCTTCTCCATCCCCTACTCCGATACCGAAGTTCTGCTTGCTGAAATAAGACTGGCTGAAAACCGGATTCAATCAAACCGTATTACCGCATATTTCCAGGACAGCTACGGATTGCCTTTCGATTCTCTGGATCTTCATGTAACAGGTGGGTTGCGGATGAACTACTGGGATTTCAACGGACAGATGCTTATCAGTCCCAGAATGACCATCACTTACCAGCCAAAATGGAAACGGGATATAACGTTCCGTCTCTCAACGGGTTATTATTACCAACCTCCATTTTACAAGGAGATAAGAACGCCCGATGGAGAATTAAATAAAGGTATAAAAGCTCAAAAGTCCGTTCATTTCGTTCTTGGAAGTGAACTTCATTTTACGGCCTGGGAACGGCCATTCATTTTTACTTCTGAAATCTATTATAAAATTCTTCAGAAGTTAATTCCATATAAGATTGATAACGTCAGAATTGACTACTCGGGTATAAACATGGCCCGCGGATATGCAACAGGCATTGACCTGAAGTTAAACGGCGAATTCGTACCCGGAATTGAATCCTGGGCCAGTCTGTCCTTCATGCAAACAAAAGAAGATATTATCGGCGATCATTATATCGATTCCGAAAATGGAAGATATGAACCAGGCTATTATCCCAGACCCACCGATCAGCTGGTCAATTTCGGCCTTTTCTTCCAGGATTATTTCCCGACAAATCCAAGCTATACGGTTCATCTCAGCCTGCTATTCGGTACCGGTTTACCAACAAGCTCTCCCTATTCAAACCGTTATGACCGCTATTTCAGAATGCCATCTTACCGAAGGGTTGATATCGGGCTTTCAAAAGTGATCAACAATCCTGCTGGCAGGGGAGTACATTCCGGGTTTTTCAGATCGTATGAAAGTATCTGGCTGGGACTGGAAGTATTTAATCTCTTCGGGATAAACAATACAATATCCTATCTCTGGCTAACGACGGTCAACAACCTCAACCATATATCACATCAGTATGCTGTTCCAAATTACCTGACATCCAGGAGATTGAACCTTAGAATCAGTTTGAAATTCTGAACTGTACCATCCCTCTCCAATACTATCCCTTCCAAATATTTTCAAATACGATTTCGCTCAGGTCGCGCCTTACCCTTGGCTGCAATTCCCTTCGGCGCAGATCCTCCGGTAATTCATCAATATTTCCCGGATATCCAATGGCAATCATGGCTACAGGTTCAAATTCCCGGGGAATTGCAAGAACATCCCTGGCTTTATCGGTTGAATAGCCTCCCATCTGATGTACCATTAGTCCCATGGAAGATGCCTGGGCAATAAGATTTCCTACGGCAAGACCCACATCATGGAAAGCATACCGGTTCGGTTTGCCATCACGGCTTAAAACCATTCTTGCTATACTCAAGACCAGCAGGTATGCATTCCTGGCCCATATCCTGTTCGCCTCAACCAGGCAGTCAAGCATAGCGGTAAATTGTGGCAGGTTTTCCCTGACGGCATAGATGAATCTCCATGGTTGCTCATTGTAACTTGAAGGAGCCCACCTGGCTGCCTCAAACAAGCCGGCAATTTTCTCAGGCTCAATCTTCCTGTCAGAAAATGCTACAGGGCTTCTCCTTGAAGAGATAATGTCATGAATTTGGATTGGATTTGTCATCAGATTCATTTTTCTGAATTTTTCAACATTGTCGGTTAAACGGGTAAATCTGCATAACGACAAACCTATACAGAGTTATTTGAATTTACAAATAGATTCGTACCCTTAATAACAGATTAACAAAATTGTAACACCTTTGTTCTTTAATACATCCCGTTAGGAGGATTATTTTCGAAATTTCGTTAACTTGTCCTTTGATTGTTGGCAGGAAATATCCAAAGGTATATGTCATACCTCATGATAAACCGGCGGATTTAAAGGAAGGGAATCTTTTCAAAGTTTATCATATGAAGACACAGGATTATATCGACAGGGAAGATAAGTTCGGGGCTCATAATTACCATCCTCTTCCGGTTGTTCTGGAAAAGGGAAAAGGAGCTTATGTCTGGGATGTTGAAGGGAAACGGTACTTCGATTTCTTATCTGCGTATTCAGCTGTTAACCAAGGGCACTGTCATCCCTTTATTGTGAAGGCACTGAAGGAACAGGCAGAGACTTTAACGCTTACATCCAGAGCATTCTATAATAGCGCACTTGGTGAATTTGAGGAGTACATAACCAGGTACTTCGGGTATGATAAGGTGCTGCCCATGAATACTGGAGCAGAGGCTGATGAAACTGCAATAAAACTGTGCAGGAAATGGGCTTATAAGGTAAAAGGAATCCCGGATAACCAGGCGAAGATTATTGTTTGTGAAGGGAACTTCCATGGGCGTACGATTTCGATAATCTCCATGTCAACCGATCCTGTCGCAAGAAACGAGTACGGACCTTATACACCGGGATTTGTAATCATACCCTACAATAACCTGGAAGCGCTTGAGAAGGAGCTTAAAGATCCTTATATAGCCGGTTTCCTTGTTGAACCTGTTCAGGGAGAAGCAGGTGTCAATGTGCCGGATGAAGGATATTTGGAAAAAGCTTATGATCTCTGCAAAAGGAATAATGTACTGTTTATGGCCGATGAG
Organism: Bacteroidales bacterium; assembly: GCA_020353115.1. Taxonomy (GTDB): domain Bacteria; phylum Bacteroidota; class Bacteroidia; order Bacteroidales; family VadinHA17. Next base: position 1,448,733 of record CP070687.1, on the reverse strand, counting down.
GTTCAGACAGGAATCGCCCGGACCGGGAAATTGCTCGCCTGTGATCATGAAAATGTCCGGCCCGATATCCTTATTCTTGGGAAAGCATTGTCAGGAGGAGTGCTTCCTGTTTCAACCGTTCTTGCCGATGACAGGATAATGCTTACCATACAACCCGGTGAACATGGTTCAACTTTCGGAGGCAATCCCGTTGCAGCCAAAGTGGCAATCGCTGCACTGGAAGTGATCAGGAAGGAAAAACTGGCGGACAATGCAGAAAAACTGGGACAAATTTTCAGGACGGAATTCAGGAATATTGAATCCGATCTGATTGAAATTGTAAGAGGAAAAGGACTGCTTAATGCAGTCGTTATCAAACCCACAAACGGTAAAACGGCATGGGATGTATGTGTGGCAATGAAAGAAAACGGTCTTATTGCAAAACCCACTCATGATGATATCATCCGGTTTGCACCGCCACTGATCATTACGGAACAGGAACTCAGGGAAGCATTGAATATCATTAAAAAGACTTTCAGTCAATTCGAATAACAGGTGCAGCAAGATATCAGTCCGGATATATAATATGCGACACATGATGAATGGTTAGACCCTAATATTCAGTAGTTTGGATACCGGCATACCTTTCCGTATGCATGGTGCGTTGCCGACCTATGGAATTATAACCTTTCCACACCATGACTATGATGATGCCGGATCACCGAAACCCTTTATGGTAAGAATTGAATAGTGCGGCATGGAGTGATTGACAGTTAAAGTCTAAATATCCTTTAACAATATATTGGAAGGTGATTTTTTAACTGACTCATCGAAGGATTCAAGGATACCGGACAATCTCATATACTCCTTGTTTTTAGATACGGTGATATGATGACTCCCTCTTTCTTCCAGTCGTTTCAAAACCATATCAATACTGATAATATTTATATCTACCGCCGGCTGATACGATCTTTCTTTAGGATTATCAGCTATCGATTCCGAAAAGATATTCACCTCCACCAATTCATAAGTTATTTCCCGCACAATACGAATGGGTAATTTAAGTTCCTGGGAGATTTCTGTGGCCGTTAAGGGTTTCTTTCCGACTGCAAAATTCTTGACTATAAGGTTTGTTATCATTAACGATACTAATCGTTTAAAACGGTTACTTATATGCTTTGCATCGGATTCGAACTCATACCGGTCAACATTCTGGTTCGCAAAGGATATTTCCGCACCCAGCAGAACGATCAGCCAGCTCAACTGCAACCAGATAATGAATAAGGGGACAGCAGCAAACCCGCCGTAAATGGCACCATATTTATTCATACCGATCTGGAAATGAATATAGATCCATTGTGTAACCTGAAAAATAGTACCGGCGATTAACCCCCCAATGAAGGCTGACCTGAATGTCACTTTGGTATTGGGCATCACCATGTAAACTATTGTCAGCAGCAGCCAGATCAGGATGTAGGGGATCAGTGACAGGAGGAACCGGAAGTGCTCCAGAAATGCATAATCCTGTGCGAATCGGTCAAAGTGGGTTGTAATGAAGACGGTAACACTGCTGGATAATATGATAAATATGGGTGCAATCAGCATCATGGTAAGATAATCGCTGAATTTCCTTACAAAAACCCGTGGTTTTTTTATTTGCCAGATTGAATTGAACGAACTCTCGATATTTCCCAGTACTTTCATTACCGACCAGAGCAGAAGAACCACTCCTGCCCCGGCGATAAAGCCGCCCTTTGCATTCTCCAGCAACCGCTGCGAAAACCCCAATATGTACTCAAGAACCTCCTGGTGTCCCTCAAAATTCGCGATAAGCTCTTCCCGGAGTTTATCCTGAAATCCGAAACCCTTGGCAATACCAAATATCATAGCAACGACCGGTACTATCGACAGGAGTGAATAGAATGTTAATGCCGAAGCCCTGAGCTGTACCTTGTTTTCAGAAAAACCACGCAGGGCCAGCAGGATAATTCGAAGCTGCTTTATAAAAAAGGATTTTGTCTTAGGAAGTTCTCTGAGCGGAATCCTCCATATATCCGTTGTTATGAATTCGATAATCTCTTTTATAATAATCCCAATTCGTTCCATCATTTTCTAGTTCAGGTTCGTAAATCCTTCCCTTTCCGGTTTGAATTCTGAAAATGGCCTATATTCCGAAAACCTTGTCCCGTTCACGAGTACAATACCTTCAATGACAAATATACATAATATTCTCTCTTCGTTGTACCCGCTATGGTATCAGATATCCCAAAATTAGTCAGGTCAACCACCTGTGCGATCTGCTCTGAATCGGCTATGTGGCGATAAATAAAGCCACCGTCTTTATGGTAAACATCACCAGAATACCTGTTGATGTAATTCGACTCTTCCGAGTCGGCTTAGTGGCAACTCACAAATTCACCCTGCATGGGATATTGATATACAATATTTTCCACTTCAATCACTCCTTACGTGTCAGGTTTATATCAAGAAATGCAAGGATTATGGAAAAATAGTAACTTTGGATCGATCTGATCCTAAAACATAAAGGGATAATTTCCGGAATCAGAATTCCATGAAGATCCAGATTCTTCAATATTTAGAGGGTGCAAAAAAAGCAACCGGATTAGCCGTTGTGATCGATGTATTCCGGGCCTTTTCCGTTGGTTGCTATGTTATGCATAATGGGGCAAACGAGTTGATTGCTGTCGGAGATGTTGAAACTGCCTTTCTTCTCAAAAATAATAACCCGGACTTTATTCTGATCGGGGAACGGAACGAACGGAAAGTGGATGGATTTGATTATGGGAACTCTCCGACACACATAGAGAAAGTAAACTTCAGCGGGAAAACAGTTGTCCAGACAACAAGCGCCGGAACTCAGGGACTTGTCCAGGCCAGACAGGCAGAGCGAATAATTACAGGCAGTTTAGTGAATGCCGATGCGATCATCACCTACATAAAGTCTCAGTCACCACAAAATGTATCACTGATTGCAATGGGACATTCGGGAAGAGATCCTGCTGATGAAGATCTTTTCTGTGCCGAATATATCAACGCCGGTTTGACAGGCAAATTCATCGAAGCGGGTCCCAGAATCCGGAAATTGAAAGCCGGATCAGGCAGACGCTTTTTCGATCCCGAAAATCATGCCCATTCCCCACATACTGATTTTGAACTCTGCACCCGGATCGGATATTTCAATTTCATTTTGAAAGCAGATATTGTATCAGGTGATTCCGTTACCCTGAGAAAAGTCAGTATGAAAGAAGTGCCCGATTAGAAAATATAATTAATCCTTTTATGAAGATAACCGCTCCTACCCTGTTGCTGGATAAGCAGAAATGTATCGAGA
>CP070687.1:1442755-1445302 GCA_020353115.1 Bacteroidales bacterium | reverse complement strand
ATGGCGCATTACCTTCTGCAGCCGGACCTGAGGCATAATCTGAGTTATCTGGCAGAGAGCTATTTGAATTATTCGCCGGTTGAGATTGAGGAGTTGATTGGAGAGAGGGGGAAAAATCAGAAAAATATGCGGGATGTGCCGCTTAAAATTATATCCGACTATGCCTGTGAGGATGCAGATCTGACATGGCAGCTGAAGGGAGTTCTTCATGACGAGCTGGTTAAACAGGGATTACTGAAGCTGGCAGAAGAAATTGAGATGCCATTGATTTATGTACTTGCGGATATGGAGCGATCGGGCGTGAGACTGGATATTGATGTATTAAAACGTTATGGAGAAGTGCTTAAAAAAGAAATTGTCGAGCTCGAGAACAAAATCTGCCATCTTGCCGGTACCCAATTCAACATTGGATCACCTAAACAATTGGGTGAAATCCTCTTTGAACGGTTAAAAATTGTTGATAAAGCAAAAAAGACCAAGACAAAGCAATATTCGACCAGTGAGGATGTGCTCATCCGGATAAGGGATAAACATGAAATAATTCCCAACGTTCTCGAATATCGTTCATTAAAAAAGCTGTTATCTACGTATGTCGAAGTCCTACCGGGTCTTGTTAATCCGGAAACGGAACGGATCCATACTTCTTTCAATCAGGCGGTGACTGCAACCGGAAGATTAAGCTCCAATAATCCAAACCTTCAGAATATACCCATCCGGGAGGAGCGGGGACGTGAGATCAGAAAGGCATTCATTCCATCGACGGATAATCATGTTTTGTTTTCTGCCGACTACTCGCAGATTGAGCTGCGTTTAATGGCACATATGAGCGGGGATAAGAATATGATTGAAGCTTTCAGATCGGGTGAGGATATTCATTCGGCGACGGCAGCAAAGATTCAGGACATTCCGATAGACCGCATCACGGCGGATATGAGAAGCAAGGCAAAAACGGCCAATTTCGGTATCATTTATGGTATTTCATCCTTCGGCCTGGCACAACGACTTAATATATCCAGAAAGGAGGCATCGGATTTAATTCAGGGATACTTTAAAACCTATCCGGATGTTAAGGAATATATGATAAGGAGCATCGGTCAGGCAAGAGAACATGGTTATGTGCAGACGATTATGGGTAGAAGAAGATACCTTCCGGATATTCATTCACGTAACGCGGTTGTTCGCGGTATGGCCGAACGAAATGCAATTAATGCCCCGATCCAGGGTTCTGCTGCGGATATAATAAAAGCAGCAATGATTGGGATCCAAAATAGAATTAAACGGAAAAATCTGAGGGCAATAATGATCCTTCAGGTCCATGATGAGCTGATATTTGATGCTCCGCGAGAGGAACTGGAAGAATTGAAGGAGTTGGTATTGACCGGGATGGAAACAGCTGCCAGCCTCGAAGTTCCCCTAACCGTTGAGTGGGGTGTTGGTATGAATTGGCTTGAAGCACACTGATCATTTAAAGCCTTTTGTAGCCGTCAGGAATGACTTTCTTTCTTTCGGGACAAGAAAGTTGCATGCTGGATTATCTTCGTCTGTAGGGCAAATGTGACACCCTGGAAAGCAGAAAATGATTTTATATGTTAACGGGTTTACAGAATTCTTTCGAAGAGATCTAAGATCTTTTTAAATTTGATCAAAATAAAATCTGCGGCAATGAAAATTGAGGTATTGTTTTTTGGTGTATTAACCGAAGTCTCGAAGGTAGATAAACTGGTCATCCATGATGTTAAGAACCTTGAGGGATTGATGAATGAGTTAAATATCCGATATCCGGATCTCCAAAAATATACATTTCAGATTTCGGTAAACAGGGAAATTATACATAAAAATAAATCCTTTAAAGATGGAGATGAGGTAGCTTTTTTACCTCCCTTTGCCGGCGGTTAAATCACAACATACTTACAGGATGTGAAGACAATTGTCCCATACCTTTTTCATGGCCCGATTAAGCCATCCGAAATTGCGAACCTTATTGAAAAATACTCGGGCAACAGGGATGCCGGAGCATACTCATTCTTCCTTGGGCAGGTTAGGGCGGATAGGGTTGGAGGGAAGAGGGTCAGGGAGATTGTCTATACCGCTTATGAAGACATGGTGGCGGGTGAGGCTGGAAGGATAAAAGAAGAGCTGTTTGACATTTACGATGATCTTATTCATCTGGAAATCCGACATAGCGTGGGCTCTGTAAAAACAGGAGAAATATCACTTCTGGTTTTTGCCGTATCAAGGCACCGGGAACAGGCATTTAAAGCCTGTAATGAGACAGTAGAAAAGGTTAAACAAAAATTTCCGGTTTGGAAAAAAGAGGTGTATGAGGACGAGACTCATGAATGGAAAGAATCATAAAATGAATTTGGAGGCTGGAAATATCCGGCCTGTTTCACCGATAGTACTATTTCAATTCAAGGTTCCTGTTAAGGTTCCTGTGCTTATTTACAGTGCTCCCGGATCATGGTATTTAGGCGACAGGGAAGTCTTATCCTAGCTCAGCTTTTACGTTTCGAGAAAGAGAATAGACCGATAACAAGCAAAGGATAT
>CP070687.1:1434306-1442655 GCA_020353115.1 Bacteroidales bacterium | reverse complement strand
AAACCGGTTTGGAATGGGAAGGTAAAAGTCCGGATGATGTTCCTATAGTAAGATACTCAATTACCTTACCTGACTATTTAGAAACTTTTGAAATGGAGATCGTTGAGGGTCGCAACTTCAGCAACGATTTTGTTACCGATATTTCAAACTACGTAATTAATGAACAAACGGTTAAACTAATGAATTTGGAGGATCCGCTGGGAAAGAAAATCAAATTTTGGGGAAGGGAAGGGGAGATCATAGGAGTGGTACGGAATTTTCATCATGTCTCACTTCACCGTGAAATCCTGCCACATGTTTTTACCATTCACCCGGCACATTACAGGGCAATTAACCATATCTTTATAAAGATCGGTTCTGAAAATATTCCGGGAACACTGGAGGAAATAGAATCGGTGACCAAAGAATTTGCTCCCCGTTATCCCTTCACCTATAATTTTATCGAATCGGGTGTTGGGAAGTTATATGCCACGGAGAAAAAGCTGGGCACGATCATTACCCTGTTTGCCGGCATTTCTATTTTCATCACCTGTCTGGGTGTTTTCAGTCTCGCCACCTTCATGGCTGAACGGAGGACAAAGGAGTTTGGAATTCGAAAGGTGAACGGCGCCAGAGCCATCCATCTTTTATATATCCTGAATATCGATCTCATTAAATGGATACTGGTTTCATTCGTTATTGCAACTCCAATTGCATATCTTGTCATGCACAGGTGGTTACAGAATTTCGCATTCAGAGTAGAGATAGGAGGATGGCTCTTCATTCTTTCTGCCGTAACTATCCTTCTCATCGCCGTCTCCACGGCAAGTGGTGTGACGTTTAATTCCACACTGAAGGGGCCTGCTGATTCATTACGGTATGAATAATAAAAAAGCGAAGGTGTTTATTCCTTCGCTTTTTCGGTTATCAAATTGAGTAACTAGTTTTCCTTCAGAATATACTCATCATATTCAACTTCAAAGCGAAGTTTATGTTTTGCCTCCTCCTGTGCCAGCATCAGGAATACATTTTTCGTTTCAGCATCATCGACTTTACCGGCCAGGTCCGTATACAATTTGAAAGCTGCCTTTTCTTCTTTCATGGCTACGATCAGGGCTTCCTGGTAATTCAGATCATCCCTTGATTTATCTACCTCGACAAGGTAATCACCAATTTTCAGATCCTGGACCTTCTTTTCCTCAATCACAATCTTATCTCCTTCCTTGATGTTTTCAAGCTTTTTTTTATGACCCAGTTCTTCCCTGGAGAATTGATTAAAGATCTGGGCCATCTCCTTGTTTTGGCTTCTTTGAGCAAGACCGGCATATAGTTTCGACGCTTTTATCTCTTCGTTAATGGCAAAATTCAGTATATCTTCCAATGATTTAAATTCTTCCATGATGATTGGTGCATTTTACAATTGCCTACAAATATAAATTTAAAATTCTGAATTACAATTTGATTTGTTTTGGGAGCAAGACCTATATCTTTACGTCTGGCTCGTTTTTGGAATGGTCTGATAATAATCATTCCTTTTTTTTGTTATAAATACTAATATTGGAGCCGGAAGGAGGGTATATTTGCCACTGAATCCGGCATTGAATTTGTTATCTCTTCCTGAAATACGTTTTACAACATACCGGTATTTTGGAACCATTTTTCGAAAATTGTACTTTTGTTTTTTCATTTAAATGGGATAAAACATCGGGAATTACTGATTTCAGGAGCCTTCATCCGGATATTTGGATTGGATCTGTGTATATAAATATAAGCGCTTAATGAATAAAATCGTTGATAAGGAATATTTTTCCGAGGCAGTTGTGAAGTTGGTAATTGAAGCACCTGAAATTGCCAGGAATCGTAAAGCAGGGCATTTCGTGATAGTCAGGGTTGGGATTAAGGGAGAGAGGATACCACTTACCATTGCGGAATCCGACGTTGAGAAGGGAACCATAACCCTGATTGCGCAAAAAGTGGGTGTTTCATCCATCAAACTGGCGAATCTTGAGGTGGGTGATTATATTACCGATGTGGTAGGCCCTCTCGGACAGCCGACACATATAAAAAAAGTTGGAACTATTCTTGCCGCCGGCGGAGGAGTGGGTGTTGCACCAATGCTTCCCATTGTTGAAGCATTCAAGAATGCCGGTAATAAAGTGATTACGGTTCTTGCTGCCCGAACCAAAGAACTGATCATTCTTGAAGAACAAATGAGGCAGCATTCCAATGAAGTTGTTATTATGACCGATGACGGATCCTATGGCAAGAAGGGACTGGTAACTCATGGGATGGAAGAGATCATTAAACGGGAAAAGATCGATCTGGCTGTAACCATAGGACCGGCCATCATGATGAAGTTTGCCGCCCTGTTAACAAAGAAATATAAAATCAAGACCCTGGCAAGCCTGAATACCATCATGGTTGACGGGACAGGTATGTGCGGGGCATGCAGGGTAAGTGTGGGAGGTAAAACAAAATTTGTATGTGTCGATGGTCCGGAATTCGATGCCCATGAAATTGACTACGATGAAATGCTGTTACGGTTGAATTCATATAAGCAGGAGGAACAGGTAGCGTATGAGGGTTTTGTTAAGAGATATACTAAACCTTAGTGTATGGAAAGTCTGTTAGAATATTTAAAGAAAGAGAGAGATCAGGATTGGAGGGTTGAAATCCGGAGCCAGATGAAGAATAAGGACCGGACAGCCCTTGAACGACTGGCCATGCCTGAAGGAAATCCTGATGAAAGGAAAAAGGATTACAGCGAGGTGAACAGGGGGCTAACGGAAGAGATGGCAGTGCATGAAGCCAAACGATGCATTGATTGCCCGAATCCAACCTGTATTTCAGGATGCCCCGTTGGTATCAATATCCCTAAGTTTATAAAATATATTGAAGCCGGTGAATTTCTCGAATCAGCCAAAGTATTGAAAGAGACCAATGCTCTGCCTGCCGTATGCGGAAGAGTATGCCCCCAGGAGGTGCAATGCGAAGCCAATTGCTTTTACACCCAGAAGTTAAATAAACCGGCTGTATCTATCGGCAACCTGGAACGTTTTGCCGCTGATTATGAACGGAATAGCGGTAAAATATCCGTTCCTGAAATCGGATCATACAATGGTATTAAAGTGGCGTCGGTTGGTTCTGGCCCGGCAGGACTTGCTTTTGCGGGAGATATGGCTAAAATGGGCTACGATGTAACGGTTTTTGAAGCCCTCCATGAAATAGGAGGAGTTCTGAAATATGGCATTCCCGAATTCAGATTACCCAATGAGATAGTGGATGTTGAAATTGAAAACCTGAAGAAAATGGGTGTAAAGTTCCGGACCAATTTTATCGTTGGTAAAACCACCAGCTTTGATAACCTGAGAAAGGAAGGATTTGCAGCTTTCATGGTCTGTAGCGGTGCCGGATTACCCAATTTTATGAATATTCCAGGTGAAAATTATATCGGTATTTATTCAGCAAATGAGTACCTGACCAGGATCAACCTTATGAAAGCTGCACGGCCTGATTTTGACACACCTGTGATCAGCGGGCGAAATGTGGCTGTAATAGGAGGGGGGAATACAGCTATGGATTCCGTCCGGACAGCCAAACGACTGGGAGCGGAGAATGCCAGGATTATTTACCGGCGATCGATCGAGGAGATGCCGGCCAGGAACGAGGAGATTAAACATGCTCAGGAGGAAGGAATTGAATTCCTAAACCTTGCCAATCCGTTGGAATATTATGCCGATGAGAAAGGGCGTGTGAAAAGTATGAAAGTGCAGAAAATGGAACTTGGAGAACCGGATGAATCCGGGAGGAGAAGACCAATCCCTATCGAGGGATCGGAATATGAAATCGAAGCCGATACGGTTGTTGTAAGTGTTGGAGTATCTCCAAATCCCCTGATCCCCAGACACCTGGAGGGCTTAGATGTCTCCTCATGGGGAACCATAAAGATAAACCAGGAAAACATGCAATCTTCCATAGAGGACCTGTTCGCAGGGGGTGATATCGTCCGGGGCGGGGCAACCGTTATCCTGGCTATGGGTGACGGCAGAAAAGCAGCGGCCGGAATGGATCAGTATATCAAGGAAAGAGTAAGAAACATCCTTATGCTTATTAAGGAATTCAACACCATCGGTGATATACTGGAATTTGCTAAAAAATAGACCCGACTGTAATATTCTCCTGTCTCTTTCCTTTCAGTACTTATGCAGAAGATGCAATCAAACTTATGCCAATTATCCCAATAAAGGTAGCTATCCCCGAGTTGTTCTCTCTGAAAAAATTACCATGGAACATTATGCCTGCTCCAATCAAAGTGATCCATATCCCCGGGATGAAAAGAACAATATGTCTTGTATTTTTTCATAGATTTAACAATAACCTGAACCGACTTCTGAATGGATCTGACGATAAATAAACGTACAATAACCGAATCCTTTGGCTGGTATAGAATCCATCAGCCCTTTATATCAAATCACCAATTACAATCCGACACCTCCAGAATATCCTCAAGCATATCCTTTGCAGCCGATTCAGCCCCGGCTCCCGAACCATGAATAACGAGGGATTCTTTCTTCCGCTTACCGGTAGTTATGATTACTGCCTTTTCCGGCCCCTTTAATCTTCCGATAACAGACTTGACCATAACTTCTTTCATTCCTGCCCTGCATTTTCCTTTTTCCAGAGATGCTGCAAACCTCAGGGTTGCATTTTTTTTCCGGGCCTGATCGAACATGATTTTATATCCGGCATCAAGATTTTTCAGGTTAGCCATGAACTCCTCAAGGGGTAAAGCCTCCATTGTCCCGGGGTACAGGCTGTCAACGGTTACATCTATCAGTTCAATATTATACCCGCAAAACCTGGCAAGTATCAGGATTTTGCGGGCAATATCCATACCCGACAGATCGTCCCTGGGATCGGGCTCTGTATAACCTTTTCGTTTTACTTCTTCCACAATGGCTGAAAAGGGTTCACCTTTTTCCAGGGCAGAACAGAGTATACCCATTGTGCCGCTGAAACAGCCTTCAAGTTTGCAGATGCTTTCACTATCTGACAGAATTTTTCGTATTTCCGGTATCACCGGAAGTCCTGCTCCAACCGTTGCACGGCAACCCAGACGGGCCCGGTTCAACATATGAAAATCCGCCATTTTTCCCGTCAGGGGTTTCTTGTTTGCCAGCACCAGATTAAATCCCCGGATTACACATCTCCTGAGGAATCCTGATATATCTTCTGATGCAGTTGCGTCAACAATACATAGACAATCCGTCTTTTCACCTTTCAGCAGTTCCAGAATATGGTATAAGCCTCCTGAACTGGCATGAACGATTGAAGATTCAACCGAACGGATTCCCTTATGCCTGAGAATCCCGGGCAGCTCCCGGTTCATTCCTTCAGGTCGAAAAGTAAGATACCTGCTGTCTGCTATACCGATATACCGAATAAAATAATCAGAATTTGTCTGATTGAAATTCATTACTTTTCTGACCAACTGCAGGCCAACGTTTCCAATCCCGAGTTGTATGACCGGTATTGTCTTCATTGGAAGGTCCTATGATTTTTGGTTCAGAACTGAGTTTGTCAGCCTGGTCACCGATTATTTTGTATCCGTTCCGGAAGTTACCAACTGCGTTTGGTTTATGACTTTATAAATAGGGTACGGGTTATAACCTCTTCCCCATTGAGGGACGAGGTAACGATCCAGATAATTCCAGAATAATAATCCATCATCTGACTGTGGTTCAAGCAGATATGCAATAAGGTTTCCCAGTTTTTGAGACGTTCGGATAACAATTGTCCCGGCAGGAAATTCTTTCTCCTCCTCCACAAAGGTGCCCTTGACCGAATTGGTATAATGTCCCTGGTTAAGTCGTTCTGAACTGGATAGTTCATCAATATCGAACCGGTTTACTTTAAGAGTCGTGCTTTTGCCAAGCCTTTCCGTTTCTATCCCGTGTTTTCTGAGCAAACCGATAATATCAGGATCGGGATATTCCAGGAGGTATGCAAAGGGAAATCTAACACCGGACGCCGGATGATAATCGGCCAGATAGGGAACGGTAACTGTTTTTTTACGGTCCGTTTTAACGGGTCGTCTTCTGCCTGTTCCGGTTTGATTAACTTCCACCTCGAATGCCTTGATGGTGACTTTTTCAGGGGTTGGTTCGGGCCGGTACTCAATCGCAAATGAATCGGTAACAGCAGGAGACATCCCTCTGCCGATCGTTTTCTCATCCACTTCACTGATAAGTGCACGGATCTCCTCCCTGTGCTGCACGGCATAGTCTATTACGGAATGGATCAGGTAATAGCAGCCAAGGACACGTGATTTGAAATCGGCGTATACATAATTCTCGTTAAGTATTCCGAGCCTGTTGCGGACTCCGATATAGTTGCTCATGTACCGGGGTTCGCAGGCATACGGGAACCAACCTTTATCAAAATCAAATGGATCGATAAATACTCCATAGTAGCAGTTTTCGATATGGTAGGTTTCCCGCAGGCTTATGCCAATGTCCGGCATCATATTGTCACGCATGTACCGGATGAGTGACCTGTCGCCATTGGGATTGAGCATCCAGGTGAATGTTACAGGTTCTTCATGATAGGAGCCGTTAGTGGTATGACAATCCAAAATTATGGAAGGATCCCAACGGTTGAATACATTGGTTATCACACCTTCTATTTCAGGCGTCTCTAGCTTCATGGCATCACGGTTAAGGTCCAGAAGAAGTCCGTTATGTCTTACTCCGACTCCATTGACTGGACCATTCTGGTGGGAACGGTTCGAGGAAGAGAATTTTTCGTTCCCGTCGGCATTAAGGATGGGACAAACAAGGAGAATCACATTTTCCAGGACATCCGGATCATTCTTTTCCAACAAATCCCTTGTATACATAAGGGTAGCTTCTTTTCCCTCCACCTCCCCGGCATGAATGTTCGCCTGGATGTACACAACGATCCGCTCATCCCCGACCAGATCATCCGGTGATTCCGGAAGGGGATTTCCAATGATCATGAGGGGAATCTCTCTTCCTTCAACCGTGGTGGCTATATATTCCACCCGTAGGAAACGGGATGCCTTCTTCAATTCAGCAATAAAGTTCCGGACATCCTCATACGTTGAAGTGGATTCATAATCTGTTTCTTCGGCTATGGTTTGAAAATTGAACTGGCCGTAAACAACAGGGCTGACTAAAATAAAGAAGATTATCAGGATGTTTTTTCTTTTCATGGTTATGAGGTTTTAGATGGGATTAGTATAAGCATATCATTTCGGATATGAGAATGTTCTGATAATAGAGCAGTGAACGGTAATTATTTTCTGCATGATATACCGAACTTCTATTTAAGATAACGAATCAGGAAATCCGTTACTGCATTGTTCACTTTAACCTGGTTTTTATGCATCATAAAGTGGTGTGTATCATCAACGATTACCAGGGTTTCGAAAGGAATTCCTTTCTTTTCCAGTCGTTTTACAAGATCGGTACTCTGACTGAAAGCTACATTGCGGTCATCGTCGGCGTGAATGATAAGTACCGGAGAAGTCCAGGTATCAACCGAGGATACCGGTGATGATTTCCAGGCGACTTCAGCTGCAAGTTCTGCATCCGGTGCCCTTTCGTATTGATCAGGCAGTATCCATGATCTCACCCGGTTCTCTGTACGATCGTGTACTCCATGTATATCAACCCCTGCAGCAAAAATATCTGAGTTCAGTCCAAGTGCCATGGCGGTAAGGTATCCGCCATAGGAACCTCCATATATTCCTATTTTACCGGCATCCACATATTCTTGAGATGCCAGCCATTCACCTGCTGACTTGATATCCTGGTATTCCGATGCTCCGCGGGTTCCGCCATCTGCAGGGTGATGAAATTCATATCCGTATCCTATTCCCAGCCTGAAGTTAACGGAAAGTACTGAGAATCCTCTGCTTGCAAGATACTGGTTTACTGCATATGCATTTGAATAGTAGGATGAATAATGCCAGCCGAGCAACATTTGTCTGGGGGGCCCACCGTGGACATATACTATGGCGGGTTTTTTACCTTTACTGTCCGGAGGACTGAAGAGTGTTCCATGGATCCGGATGCCGTCAGGGGCTTTGAAAACGACCTGTTCGGGTATTACCAGATTGTCCGAAGGGAAGCTATCCGGGATCCTGTCTCGGGCAAGTATTCGGATGTCTCTGTCCTTCAGATCCATAATAGCCGGTAACGGAGGCCGTTGCGGTGTAGCACTGATATAAGCAAGAAAATCCCCGTCTCCGGTGATTATGGGGGTCCATTCCAGTCCATCACCGGGAGTCATTACTTCCATTGCCAGACGGTCGACCGGTACACGGACAATATGCCGGCGATCAGT
>CP070687.1:1430599-1434206 GCA_020353115.1 Bacteroidales bacterium | reverse complement strand
TTTTGCATCAATCCGGATATCATCAATAGTCCACTCTTCCCAGTCATCGTCTGAAGCATCTGTTATACCTATGTATTTTTCAGCATACCTGTAGTAAGGGCCGTGTTTATAGGTTGTTTTTTTGACCGTTACCTCAAAATACAGCATAGTTCTGGGGAGTGCATATACCAGACTATTCCCGGAAATTTGGTCTGATTCTGCAAGGGCACGTCCGCGGATATAATATTCCACTGTTGTACATCCTCCAATCAGGATAAAAAGCAAAAAAAGGATTATACTGAGTTTCGGTTTTCTTTTCCCGTCATTCATATTTTCGAATTTCTTTAAATGCATTTCCCAGGTTTTCGATTATATCTGTGGCGATAAGTGCCTCCTCTCCATATTGATCCCTGGCGATATCACCGGCCAGCCCGTGGATATATACGCCAATCAGGGCAGAAAGTTTCGGTGAGTAGCCTTGTCCGAGGAGCGACAGGATTATACCTGTCAGCACGTCACCGCTTCCTGCGGTTGCCATTCCGGGATTACCGGTGGAATTGAAATAGCAGGAGCCGTCAGGACAAGCAACAGATGTAAAAGCACCCTTCAATACCAAATATACATTATATTTCTTTGCAAAGGCAATCTGTTTCATATTCCGGTCGAAATGATTCTTACTCTTTCCCACCAATCGTTCAAACTCTTTCGGATGGGGTGTAAAAATACTGCCGGCAGGAACGGAGTTCAACCATTTACGGTTTTCTCCAAGGATATTAATCGCGTCCGCATCAAATACGATCGGCACACCTGCTCTCTCAATCAGATCATGCAAAGCCTTATGGGAATTATTCCTGCAGCCGATAGCCGGTCCGACTCCAATGGCCTGGTATGGTTCAAGATCCGGAGCCAGGGTGAAAATTATATCGGACTGGTCTATGCTTATCATTGCTTCGGGCAAGGCTGTTTGAATGATCCCATAACCAAATTTCGGAATATGTGTGGTTAGCAATCCGGTACCGGTTCTGAGGCAGGCCCGGGAAGCCAGAATTGCCGCCCCCATTTTTCCATAACAACCCGAGATAAGCAGTACATGTCCGAAGTTTCCCTTATGAGAAAACTTTTTCCTTTTACCCATATTTGACCGGATTAAATCCGGTGTAAGATAAAAGAAACCGGTTTGAAGTTCCCGGATAATATCCTGATGCAGACCGATCGGTAACAGATGCCATTCACCCACAAATATTTCATTTTCAGCATAGAAAAAAGAGAGATTGGGAAATTGAAACGTAAGGGTAATAGTTGCATTCACAATATTCGATCTCTTGTTCCCTGAATTATCTTCTCCCATCAAACCGGATGGAATATCTATAGCTATGATTTCACCCTCATGTTTGTTGATACTCCTGACAACCTCTGCCGGGAAGCCATCCAGGGGCCGTGAAAGGCCCGAGCCAAACAACCCATCCACCAGCAAATCCTGCTTATCCGTAACCGGCATTCTCTCCCCTGTAACAAGATAACGGACATCTGCTTTGTCTTGCTTTGCAAGCCGGTCGTAATTGATCTTCCAGTCTTTCGTTACTTTATCTGTAAACTTGACATAAAACACCTCTACCTGGTAAAAATCTTCTGCAAGCATTCTGGCAAGAGCCAGTCCATCCCCTCCGTTGTTCCCCGGACCGACATAAATTTTTATCTTTCTTTCGCGGGAGTATCTTTGCACAAGCCATCGATAAAGCTGGAATGCTGCCCTTTCCATCAGGTCGATGGAACGGACAGGCTCATTTTCAATGGTGTATGCATCAATTTGTTTAACCTGGTCTGCCCGGAAAATCTTCATGACACGATTTATTATACCGGATCAAACGAATGGATCGATATTCATCCATTCGGATCTCACATCCCATCGCTTTCCATCCGGTGATAATGCAAATTTAACAGCTTCATTGTTAATTTAAAACACTTTAGAAAGATTCTAAAAACAGATCCTCTTCCATTTTTATTTTACTAATCAAAAAGATGGCTATATTTGTTACATTCTGCTTACTAATACTCAACTAAAACATACACTATGCTGAAGAATCATCCCAAAGGCCTATTCGTAGCGTTCTTTGCCAATATGGGTGAACGTTTCGGGTATTACACCATGCTGGCTATTTTTGTACTTTTCCTGCAGGCAAAATATGGATATGAATATTCCATTGCCTCACAATATTTCGGCATCTTTCTGGCTATGGTTTACTTCCTGCCACTCTTTGGCGGGATCATTGCCGACCGGTGGCTCGGGTACGGTCGAACGATCAGCGTCGGACTGGTTGTAATGTTTGTCGGTTACTTCCTGATCGCCATCCCTACAACAATGGATGGAGGTCTTCCCCTGGTTATTACCGGTCTGGTAATAATTTCAGCGGGTACCGGATTGTTTAAAGGAAACCTGCAGGCTCTTGTGGGAAATCTTTACGATGAACCGAAATACAACAAATACCGGGATGTTGCTTTCAATATATTTTATATGGGAATCAATATCGGCGCCATGTTTGCACCATCAGCAGCCGAAGCCATCAGCAATATGATGCTGAAGAAGTATGACCTCTTCTATAAGGCCGATATTCCGGCTCTTGCCCATCGATTTCTTGAAGGGGATAATTTGGTAGCGGAAAGTCTTACCGGGTTTGCTGAACAACAGCCTGTTTTTGCATCCATGAATGGGAACATAGCCGAATTCTCGGCATTTTATATTAATAAGCTGGCTGAATCGTACCACTGGGCATTTGGCGTTGCCTGTCTCTCCCTGATCGCCTCTATGATCATATTCTGGGGATTCAGGAAGTTTTACAAACATGCTGATCTGACCGAATTCCAGAAGTCGAAAAGCGAAGAGCTGAAAGACAAAATGGTCACCCTGACACCAAAACAGGTAAGGGACCGTCTGGTGGCTTTATTCCTGGTTTTTTTCGTTGTTATGTTCTTCTGGATGTCATTCCATCAGAATGGTGCCGCCATGACTGCTTTTGCACGCGATTACGTGGTAGATTCCGTTGGGAAATATACCAATATATGGTTTGACTTCTTCGGATTGTTACCCATCTTCCTGTCCGTTCTTGGTCTGATATTTGTCCTGAGACCCAAAAGCAATAACCGGGAAAGACTTCTGGGAGCAACTGCTTTTATAGTTTTTGCTATCCTGGCATACCTTCGTATATCAGCGTATGAAGATGTAAATGAGTTTACACCTCAGAAATTCCAGCACTTTAATCCCTTCTTTATTGTGGTCCTGACACCCATCATTGTAGGTTTATTCAATTACCTGAGGATAAAAGCGAAGGAACCATCAGCACCGAAAAAAATAGGTATAGGTATGATACTCGCTGGAGCCTCTTTTATCATCATGGTTATCGGGTCCATATCCCTGATGGGTTATTCACCCGGTGATATCAATGAGATCCGTGCTCCCGAAAACATAGTGGTCGGTCCGTACTGGCTTATAACCACATACTTTTCCCTGACAATCGCTGAACTGTTCCTCAGCCCGATGGGAATTTCGTTCGTTTCCAAGGTCTCTCCACCCAAAATGAAAGGTATTATGCAGGGCGGATGGCTGGCGGCAACTGCCATTGGCAATTATGGA
>CP070687.1:1426644-1430499 GCA_020353115.1 Bacteroidales bacterium | reverse complement strand
TCCCCGTCATGGTCAAAATCAAACGGCCTCACGACAGAGGCTGAAAATGGAGCAATTGGGAGGGCTGTTTTGACAAAAGAGCCATTCCTGTTTTCATACAGGTAATGAACATAGTTCTTTTCATCTTGGCTCTCATACCCGCCTGCAAGAGCTATAATATCATTATCCCCATCGTTATCCGTATCAATTATAGCGAAATCTGCTTCGGAGAATTCTTTCAGACCGGTTAAACCTTCAATTTCTGTTTCTTCAAACCGGTTTCCATCGCGTAAAAAAATTTTGGTAGGCAATAGGTTTGTCGAACCGATAATAATATCCTCAAGCCCGTCATTATTAATATCGCCTTTCTGCATTCGTGGTCCGATCTGTGAAAACTTGTGAGGAATGATCGGCTGGGAATAGTAAAAATCTATGAAATCCTCCTGCAGATGGTTATATTCAATCACATTGTCCGTTCTGCAAAAAAGGTAATCGGGAACATTTGGATTTTGCGGCTCCCTGACTGGGGGAATGGAGTTCTTCTCGTTAATCTCCACAATCCGGTTGGCCTGGATGTTCTTTATGCACGAAACATAACCGGTTGAAGGCCAGGTAACTTTGATTGAATCAGCGAGAAGGTTATCCGAGAGACCGAAATGCACGATGGGATCCACGGAGGAGATATAGCCTCTTGATAAAAAGTGTTCCTGGAACTGGTATATCCCGTCACTCCACAGTTCAACTTTTGCGCCGAAAGCAAACCTGTTATTCCCTTTTCCATTTAGCTTTATCCTTATATAATTGCTTTTTCCTTTAGCTTTTTCGATGGTGGTATTTCTGTAAACAAAGGCTTCGTCGTTTATATTATTCACCACATAATCTAGATCTCCGTCATTATCAAGATCTGCAAAAGCTGCCCCATACGAGTAGGAAGGGATTTCGTCAAACCATTCCCCGGATCTCTTGATAAAGTTCAGATCCCCCAGATTCTCAAAGGCGTAATTCGGGACTTTAACGGCAGGCATTTTATTCACCATATGTTGAACGGATGCGACAAATTTCCATATTTCGGCTGTATAATATAACCAGTCCTTATCCGTCATATCCCTGGGATAGCCATTTGTAATCAGCAGATCTTTATCTCCGTCGTTATCGTAATCTGCGAACAGGGGAGACCAGCTCCATTCGGTCTGGTAAATCCCCATCATCTGACCAACTTCGCTGTAAGGGATCTGGGCTCCATTCACAAAGCCATTGTGCAAATGCAGCATGTTTCTCAGGTATTGATGTTCATATCCGTATTTTGCATCATTTGTATAATACAAATATGCAAATCCATTAATTGTCTGCTTTTTCCTGGAATAGTTCTCTGGCATCATATCCAGTGTGAATATATCCGGATTGCCATCATTATTGATATCGGCCATATCATTTCCCATTGAAGATCTGGTCTGATAGGAAAGGTATGTGGCAATTTCATTTTTAAAGGTGCCATTGCACTGGTTGATATATAACAGATCGTTGGAATTATAGTCATTGGATATATATATGTCAGGATATCCGTCTTTATTTATATCACCAAGAGCCAGTCCAAGTCCGAAACCCTCATAGATTATGCCTGCCTCCAGGGTTACGTTGCTAAACGTTCCGTCCCCGTTATTCCTGTACAGGTCATCATTACTTGCAGCCGTTCCGTCATTTCTTTTCGGCCTGTAGCCGGCAGACAACCTTTGTGTCAACCAGTTATTCATTAAATAAAGGTCCAGATCCCCGTCGTTGTCGTAATCAAAAAATGCGGCATGGACGGAATAGCTGTCGTCTGCAATACCATAGGATTCCGCCATATCTTTGAAAAGAAGCCGGCCGTCATCCTGCATTCCCTGGTTAATATAGAACCGGTTTCTTCTTTTTCCAGGGTCGCTGTGGGCAGTACAAGTGAAATATAGATCCTTCCATCCGTCGTTGTTTATATCAACGAATGTAACACCGCTGTACCATTGCCCGTTATCCAGATCTTCAAAGCTTGAAGAGATATCGGTGAACCTGAAATCACCGTTATTAAGGTATATCCTGGGACAAACCTGGTTTGCTGTAAAAATGATATCCTGTCTGCCATTATTGTCGAGATCAACGATTCCCACTCCTGCTCCGTTGTATATGTATTCGAAATTCATCACATGGAGACTGTCCGTCTCGGTTATGGTATTAACAAAATCGATTCCCGTCTGGTCGGAATCCAATAATTGAAACCGTGGTTTCCGGGAGCAGGAGATTGCGATTATGGCTAGGATTATTAGTAATGATCTCTTCACTTCAATGGTTTTCTATTGAGATTGCAGTCAATTAAATCCTGGGGATCCGGAAAAAAAAGCGGGCTCTTGGTAAGGAGCCCGCCCTAATTATGGATAATTATGAATAATAATTACCTGTTCTGAACCAATTTATTATTACTGAGGTCAATCTGACGCTGGGGGATCGGGTAGTTCACGTCTTCAGCCCCAACAACACACCCTGAATAAAGGGCGGTACCCCATTCCATCCCCTGCTCATAGCCAAGGATCCGGTTGAGTTCTGTTACAAGGTTAAGGTCACCTGAAGCGTTCCATCTCTGCAGGTCATAGTACCTGTGCCCTTCCTGTCCCAGCTCAAGCTTCCGTTCGAACATGATGGCTGTCATTGCTTCGGTTGGATTGGCAAATGAGGTATATGTACCTATGTTATAATTGGCAGCATATCCGGAAAGGTCATCTTCCATTACCCAGCTATCAGTATTTGCCGCCCTTGCCCGGATTGCATTAACTTCTCCCAGTCCAAGATCATCGCCGCCGGTCTTTGCTTCACATTCGGCTTTAAGCAGAAGCACATCGGCATACCGTATCATCCTGTAGCCATTGGCGGTCCATCCTGAAGTCCAGTTACCGACTTCTGTATAGACTCCTTCCTGGTCTAACCTGTAAACCTGCTTTTTACCAACGTATGGCCCGGCATAGGTCTGATCCCGGATCCAGCTCGTTCCGGCAAGCTCACCCCAATCCCAGAAAGGAATTCCTCTTCTGCCTACCGACCAGTCGAGACGCGGGTCAAGGTCACCTGCATATTCCGTGAAAGGATCGGTAATAAGCAGCCCCTGGTCATTGGTTACCTTCTCAAGATTGTAAGTATTATCCAGGAAAGGCAATCCACTGGCATCCACGCGGAAAGAGTTGACGAAATCCTGTGTGGGCTGGAAAAAACCACAGCATCTGCCCGGTCCGTTATTATACGGGAAGTTCAGAACTTCACCCCATCCACCGTTCCATCCACCGGAACCATCATTAACGGAATATTGTACGGTATAGATAGACTCGACGCCATTCCTGAATTCAATATCAAAAATATCACCGTATTTAGCTTCCAGACCGGCAGTCTGACCTGCAGGATTGGTTCCGCCGTTTTGAACGGCAGTCAGAAGTGGCAGAGCCGATGCGTAATCACGATACATCTGCATATATGCTTTAGCCAAGAATACCTGACATACGCTCTTGTTAAAACGTCCGACCTGTTTCATATCGTTTGGCAGGGATGTCCCTGCTGTCAGGTCCTCAATAATATATGACCTGATATCTTCCGTATTGACCAATTCATCCTGGTCGGTATCCTCATTTACATATGGAACACCTGTATTGGCTCCCATGTCGGTCCACATTCTCCATGCCTCAAAATGGTAGAAACCACGCAGCGCTCTTGCCTGGGTAATAAAAGAGGTCGCTTCATCGGTCGTAATGGTTTCTGCCTCCTCTGCTTTCCTGGCTGTTACTATCGTGGAGTTACACCGTGAGATTCCTTCATAAAGAGCCCTCCACTTTGAATTCAGGTATGGATTTGTAGCCGTTTCGG
>CP070687.1:1413618-1426544 GCA_020353115.1 Bacteroidales bacterium | reverse complement strand
TATCAAGGGTGAGATTTCGGTCTAATCGGGTGAAGGGCAAAAACCCTGTTTGACCTTCAACTGATTTCTTTTCCCGATGAGAAATGATTATTGAAGATTTTGAAATTTTAAAGTCTCAACCTAACGAAAGTAACATTATAAATATCAATTCTTCGTATCCGGAGTTCACGACTACCTTAAAAAACAAACCAACCGAACTCTAAAGAATATATAAGGCATGAAAAATTTTTCAATCATAGTTGCCGTAGCTGAAAATAACGCGATAGGAAAAGATAACCGCCTGTTGTGGCATATCCCGGAGGATTTGAAAAGATTTAAGAAGCTCACAACCGGTCATTATCTGATCATGGGGAAAAAAACATTTGAATCACTTCCGGTACGTCCATTACCCGACAGGACAAGCATAGTCCTGTCCGATATTCCGGGAGACAAGATCGAAGGATGCATTATGGCTTATTCTTTGGAAGAGGCAATTGAAAAATGCCCTGATAATGAAACCTGTTTCATTATCGGAGGAGGTATGGTGTATCGTCAGTTTCTGCCCATTGCCAGCCAGCTTTACATCACGAGGGTACACAAAGTATTCGAGGCAGATACCTTTTTCCCTGAAGTGAATTTGGATGATTGGGAACTTGTTGAAACCGAAGAACATGGTCCGGAAGGCAACAACGATTTTTCCTATACCTATACAATCTACAAACGGAAAGAAAATTCCTCACCGATTAAGGAAGAAAAGGGAGCGGAAACCTAACTTAATGGTGGAAGTCCCGGATGGTGTAATTTCATTTCCAGAATAGAATATAAAAGCCTGAAAATCAGTTAGAAATAATATGCGGTGGGCCGAAAAATCATCCCTGTCGGGAGGGATATGCCTTTTGTAATGAATTGGAAACTTACCGTATTCTTCATTGTTTACTCTTGTATTTTCAGTGCTTACCCTGTAAATCCACATTTCCCTTCTATAAGTATTAAACCTTTTTTTACCGTTCCGGTCTAACAGGTGAGACCGAAATTCAGTTTAGTAATTAAATATGAAACTATGAAAACAAAAAAATTCTTTCATATCCTCTCCTTAATATTGACCTTTTCAGTTGTATTTATTTCCTGTGAAAAAGAGGAATCCGGAGAACAAATTACGGAAGAGGATATCGCATTGGCCGAAGATGATGCTTTAGCTGATGCTCTGTTTAACGATATCTGGGATGCTGTGGAAAATGCGGAAAGGATTGTGGATGATAGGCTCTTCAATGCCCGGAAGACATCATCGGTTATTGTCCCTGACAGTTGTCCCACAATTTCTGTCGACCATCCTGATACCACATTCTGGCCGAAGGTTATTACGATCGATTACGGTGATACCAATTGTGAAGGATTTTATGGACAAACCCGTCGAGGGAAAATCCTAATCACCGTTACCGGAAGGTACAGACATGAGGGATCTGTAAAAACGGTTACACTTGAAGGTTATTATATCAATGAGGTCCACATAGAAGGGATAAAAACCATTACCAACAACGGGAAAAATGATAATGGTAATTTTATTTTCACCGTAGAATTGGAGGGTGGGAAAGTGACTGCTACAAACGGAATAAGTATCGAACGAGAGTTTTTAAGAATACGGGAATGGATTGCCGGAGTTGAAACTCCGAATCGTTGGGATGACGTGTATCTCATAACCGGATCGGCGAATGGGGTTAATTTCATGGGTGAAGAGTATACCCGTACTATTCTTATACCCCTTGAATGGGCTGCTTCCTGCCGGTTTATTAAAAGTGGAACCGTCGAATCCGTGATAAGTGACCGGTCACCGGTAATTCTCGATTACGGTGATGGGGAGTGTGATAACGAAGCCACCGTTACAAAGGATGGTAAAACCAGGATCATATTGTTGAAGTACAATCCCAGGCCCAAAATCAGGTAGTTATGATGCTTTAAGGACCTTCAGGTCCACGTTTTCCAGTTTCTGTTTGGCATAGTTAAGGTCGACATGCAATTTCTTCTCTCCATTCGAGGGCAGTTCGAACATCGGGTCGATCATTATTGCTTCACAAATCGACCGCAATCCCCTGGCGCCAAGCTTGAATTCAATAGCTTTGTCGACGATATAGTCCAGGGTTTCTTCGGCGAAACTTAAATCAATATTATCCATGTTGAACAATTTGATATACTGTTTCACAATTGCATTTCGCGGATCGGTAAGGATATTCCGAAGGGCAACCCTGTCGAGCGGATGGAGGAAGGTAAGAACAGGCAATCGTCCCACAATTTCCGGGATCATACCAAAGGATTTCAGGTCCTGAGGGGCAATGTATTGTAGCAAATTACCCCTGTCGATTGCTTCCCGGTTTTTACTGGCACTATAACCGACAACCTGTGCATTCAGCCGCTGTCCGATTTTTTTCTCAATGCCATCAAATGCTCCTCCGCAGATGAAAAGTATATTTTTGGTATTTACAGGGATCATTTTCTGCTCTGGATGTTTCCGACCACCCTGTGGAGGAACATTTACTACGGATCCTTCAAGCAACTTTAATAAACCCTGCTGCACACCCTCACCGGATACATCCCTGGTAATGGATGGATTATCACTTTTACGTGCGATCTTATCTATTTCATCAATAAAAATAATTCCTTTTTCAGCAGCTTTAACATCATAATCCGCAGCCTGTAGCAATCGTGTTAGCAAACTTTCAATATCTTCACCCACATAACCTGCCTCGGTAAGTACAGTGGCATCAACAATTGTGAAAGGGACGTGCAGCATTTTTGCAATTGTCCGGGCCAGGAGAGTCTTACCTGTTCCTGTCTCTCCTACAAGGATAATATTTGACTTTTCAATCTCAACATCATCTTCTTCCCTGCGCGAACCCTGCATCAATCGCTTGTAATGGTTATAAACTGCTACCGACAGGAATTTTTTGGCTTGCTCCTGGCCGATTACATATTCATCGAGAAATTTTTTTATTTCCAATGGTTTAAGCAGTTGGATCTGACTTACATCAAAATCACTGTGACTGCGGGTTTCTTCCTGGATAATATTATAAGCCTGGTCAATGCAATGATCACAGATATGACCCGATATTCCTGCTATCAGCAGGTTGGTATCTTTCTTTTCACGTCCGCAGAATGAACATTTATCCATGATCTAACTTATGTAAATGATTTACAAATATATATAAAATTGATAAAATTCAGGAAGAGGCAAATACAGAAACATAACTGCCTGAAATCCATTAATAAACCAAAAAGCTATCCCATCGGATTATTTTTTTGAACTCCTGATAAGTACTTCATCAATCATGCCATATTCTTTTGCTTCATTGGCTGTCATCCAATAATCCCTGTCGGCGTCCTTCTCAACCTTCTTTATAGGATTCCCTGAATGTTCGGCTATGATTGAGTACAATTCAGTACGCAGCTTCAGAATTTCCCTTGCCGTAATTTCAATATCGGAGGCTGGTCCCTGTGCACCACCCATAGGTTGATGGATCATAAGCCTTGAATGTTTAAGCGCCGATCGCTTTCCTTTGGTTCCTGCAGTTAACAAAACAGCACCCATTGAAGCTGCCATTCCTGTACAAATGGTTGCAACATCTGAATTGATGTATTGCATCGTATCGTAAATTCCAAGCCCGGCATGTACCGAACCACCCGGTGTATTAAAGTAGATCTGTATGTCCTTGGAGGGATCGGTTGAATCAAGATAGAGCAACTGTGCCTGTATTATATTGGCAACATAATCATCTATGGGAAGCCCGAGAAAAATTATCCTGTCCATCATCAGCCTCGAAAAAACATCCATCGATGCAATGTTTAATTGCCTCTCTTCAATGATGGTCGGTGATATGTAATTGCTATATATGGAAGAATAATGGTCCAGGCGAGAACTGCTGATTCCCAGGTGTCCTATTGCATATTTCCTGAAATCTTCTTTTTGATCCATATCTGTCGGTTTTATTATTAAACATCAAAAGTATAAAAATAACATGTCAAATGGTCAAAATACGGCTTTATATATTATGATTGTTTGTCTTTATCATACAACTTGTTGAATTCTTCTGAAGATACCTTCTTTTCATCTACCTTAACATTCTCCCTGATAAACTCAATCACTTTTTGTTCATACTTCCTTTCATAGATTTTTTTGGATTCATCTTCCTTTTTTAAAATCTCCTTTGCGTAATTTGTAAGGTAATCCTCTGGTAAATTCACCATCCCGTATTGTTGAAACTGCATCATAGCAACTTCTTTGGCATAATCCAAGACTTCATCATCCGTTACGGTAAGCCCGTTTTCATTGATGATCTTGTCTTTGATCAATTGCCATTTGAGATCGTTTTCAAAATGTTCATAATCTCTCTCCACCTGTTCCATGGTTACCTTGCCTTCGTTTGTCCTGTATAACCAACGCTTCAGGAAGTCTGCCGGAAGTTTGATCTTTATTTTCTGGAGTATTTTCTCTCTTGCGTCAATAACGAACCGGTAATCGCTTTCTTTCGAGAATTGGTTGCTGATTTCTTCCTCTATTTTTTTATCGAATTCTTCTGGTGATTTGACTATTCCCTCTCCGAAGATTTTATCGAAAAGATCCTGGTTGATTTCCGCATTCTCAAAAAGCGAGATTTCATGTATGGTAAACCTGAAATCGGGATTTAAATTCTCAAGTTTATCTTTATCTGTTTTCAAGATAGAAGCAACCTCAATATCATTAGGGAAAGCTTTTCTAAGGTTAAAGTCCACCACATCATTCACCTTCTTCCCTTTGAATTTCCTTATTGTTTCCTGGTCTTTGATCAATTCAAGCGAAAAAGAGGTTTCTTCCACCGTAATACCTCCACTGACAATTTGTCCTTTTGCATCCCGCTCTTCTATTTTCCCCTTCAGCATCTCCTTCTCATTGGTTATATCAACCGTTTTGAAAGAGCCAAATCTTCTTGTATAATCTTCCCGATAGGAGTTCTTTATCTTCTTGTCGATCGTTATGGTGTAGTATGGGATTTTATCTTTTTTGGATAGGTTGGTTTCAAATTCGGGTGCCAGCCCCAGGTCAAAAACGAATTCAAACTCCGTTTGGTTATCCCAGTCAATGGTTTTCTGTTCTTTTTCATTGGGTAACGGTTCGCCAAGGATATTCAGTTTTTCATCCTGAATGTACCTGGACAGGGATTCAGATAATATCTTATTCATCTCCTCAATAAGAATGGCCCTCCCGTACATTTTCCTTATCAGACCGGAAGGGACTTTGCCGGGTCTGAATCCATCTATTCGCGCTTTTTTCCTGTAATCTTTCAATACCTCCTCAACCCGGGATTCGTAATCCTCTTTGTCAATCTTGATTTTGATTGATGCATTCAGCTCATCAACATGCTCTTTTGTGATATTCATCTTCCGGGGTCGTTTAAGAATTTGCAAATGTAAAAAAAAACCGTCAAAACTACCGATAAAATCAGCGGTAGTCGTAACGGTTAAATAAACTGTGCGGATGAAGGGACTCGAACCCCCACGCCCGAAGGCACTAGATCCTAAATCTAGCGCGGCTACCAATTACGCCACATCCGCATTGATTTCCGGCAAATATATTTAATTTTTTGTGATAAAAGAAGTTAAAGCCTGATCAGATATACTGTGACTGCCCATAAACCTCAGATATTCCGGTATTGTTTGATTGTCCAATACATCGGTCAGGAAATTAACCCCGTAGTTCAAATTTCTTTCCAAGGTATACACGCCGAACCTTTTCATCCTCAGCAAGTTCGGTTGAAGTCCCTGATTTCATTATGCTCCCTTCAAATAGTAAATAGGCCCTGTCGGTAATCGATAGTGTCTCATGTACGTTATGATCTGTTATCAGAATACCGATGTTTTTATTCTTCAGGCTTGAAACGATTTCCTGAATGTCTTCAACTGCAATGGGATCAATTCCGGCAAATGGTTCGTCAAGCAAAATAAATCTTGGTTTAATTGCAAGTGCCCGGGCAATCTCTGTTCGTCTTCGTTCACCCCCGGATAGCTGAAATCCTTTACTCTTTCTGATCCGGGTCAATCCGAATTCATTGAGTAGGGATTCGAGCCGTTCCCTTTGTTCCTCTTTCGGGAAGTTTGACATTTCCAGGACCGCTTTGATATTATCTTCGACACTGAGTCTTCTGAAGACTGACGCTTCCTGGGAAAGATATCCTATCCCTTTTTGAGCCCTCCTGAATACAGGTAAACCGGTAATATTTTCATCATTGAGAAATATTCTTCCGCTATTGGGGGCGATCAATCCGACAATCATATAAAAAGATGTCGTTTTTCCTGCACCGTTAGGACCTAACAGACCGACGATCTCTCCCTGTTCTACTTCAATTGAGACCTCATTCACAACGGTTCGTGACCGATATCGTTTTACCAGTTTTTCAGTGTGTAATCTCACGGGGAAAATCTTTTCGTTAATTAATACAAGATTATAAAGAGAAGTATTATGCAACAAAACACAATTATTGGTGTTTAGACCGTAAATCAGTATACTTCCTCTTTAAAACACGGGCACGTTTAGACACGGAATGCTCCGCCAATTTATAAAATTACCAAAAAAGTAGTTATTTTCATTCAACAATGATCTAGAAGATAAACTGTAACTTTATTCGAATTCCGAATTTTTCAATGTTACTATGGTTCCTGTGTGTGAGCCTCCACATTGCATCAACACGCAGAAATTTCAGAATGTTCTCGATTCCCACACCAGTTTCCATATACGGTTTGTCCAGGTTTGTCAGACCTTCAGGAAATGCCATAAGTTTTTCATGCTTCGGATCAAGACTTCCAATCACTCCCCTGGCTGTAATCACCTCCCTCCAGTTCAGTTTGCGAAGTAAAGGAACTTTGTTCAGGAATAAACCCTGGAAATGATGTTCCACGAACAAACCCAGGTATTGATCACTGGCAAACTCGTAGTAATTCATCATATTAAAAGAATACATATCAAAGATGTAGGTTTCGTTCCCCTCATGGAGATGAAGAAGCGGGTATGGGAGTGTTCCGAATATTTTGCCTCCATCAAATCTGTATCTGAAATAACCGATGGGGTGAATCTGAACCTTTTGTGTTATGGAGAATTTCAGTTTAAGATAATTGTATTCGCTTCCTATCAGATGCTTTAATCCTAAGGAAAGATCGATGTTTAATACAGGATGCCTTGTGCCGATTGAGGTTCTGAGAAACTCTCCCATAATGTATCTTTCTCCTTTGGCATACCGTGTATTCAAGACTATTTCTGAGTTTTTTATCACCGATGCAGGAATATACATGGTGTCCGAAGGAATGAGAAAGGGAATGAACTCTGTGGCATATATCCTCTTATGACTGAATGTTAATGTATTCGAAAAGCCCTGAATCCATTCCTTTTCGAAATAGAGATTCAAATGATCGGCCAGGGTTAGCTTGTAGTTTGGGTTACGTCTTAAGTAGGATACGAAAAAATTATCGTTTTTAAATGCATACGGACTCTCTCCAATCTGCTCAATGTCGTGCGTAAATGAGCCACCGATGGCAATTCGCGGATTTTTACTGAACAGATATAGAAAATCTGTCCCATATTTAAACCTCTTGTCCTTCAAACCGTATGCTCCATATCCACCCACCATCAAGCTGGTGCTGAATGCATTGCTTGTTCTGCCACCAAGTCTTATCCTTTTGCCCTCTATTTCATTGTAACTGTAAAATGTATAATAAGGACCTATTTCAAGATACCCTTTTACGTAATATCCGGTCACAAACATTTCGATCAGATTCTCAAGAAAAACATATTCCGGCAGGGTTTGTATAGAATCCACCATGTCATAGATATTGCTTTCTTTGTTTGTCAGGGTTACCGGCCTGTTTTCCCGCCAGAATTTTTCACCCCTGTCCAGTGCATCCTGTGATACCTTTACCTTATCTTTGAGTTTCACTGCTTCAGGTGGGAAAGGTTCGTTAATCCGGATCTTGTCGTATGTGGTTGTCTTCCGGCCGAAAAAGCCGGTTGCTTGATCCCGGAGATAAAAATCCAGAAAAAGGGTCTGTTTTTCAACAAACCACATGGTGTCATTTATCATCCTGTATTCTTCCTCGGCCGCAATATCGTTCACGAAATTCACATTTACATCACTTTCCAGCCGCAGCCGGATCTTCACAATGGCAAACGTGGTATCATGAACCCAGAAGTCACCTGTAAAAGTAGGTTCTTTTTCCCGGCGGGGCCGGAAACTGAGCTCATAGCACCAGCAATCATTCAGGTAGGCACTGTCAACCAGGTAGTATTTATAATAGAAGAGACCGAAATCAGCTATCGGACTGATAAACCCCTGGTTAAATACCTTCAGGAAATTGTCATAAATATTTAAATCCTGGAAAATATTTCCTGTTACCTGTGAGAGACTTTCATTGTCAATTCCTGAGACTTTACTTGCCCTGATGATCTCTTTCTCATTTTTCGGATCCCTGGTGTAATAGTAATCTGATATGGCTTCACTAAGCATTACAGGCAGATAGGATTTGCCTGTGATTGCGGAGGTATCCATATGGTCGAAAACAAATTGAAACGGTTTCAGAACGGGTTGTTCTCTGAAATCTTCATCCACGTTGTTAACATCGATCTGTATTTTATTGTACGTTTCATAATGGAACGAATTCAAATTCAACGGATTGTTTCTGACTTTGTTTGCAATGATATTCCGTAGAATCGGGTGTGCGGGATTTTCACCTCTGTGGACAACCACTTCATCAATCCGGAACTGATCGGGTTGGAGTTGAATATTTATTGTCTGGAAAATATGTTTATGAACTCCATGATATTGTGTTCTGTACCCGAGATATGAAATCCTGATTGAATCCGCAGGATCATCGGTTTCAAGGTAGTATTCCCCGTTGAAATCAGTAATCGTACCGATTGGTTTTCCGGTGAAGGAAATGTTAACGAATGGTAAAACTTCACCGGTTTGGGCATCCGTAACCTCTCCCCTGATTTTTGTTATCTGACCATTTGCATCCGGCAGTACTATGGTCCCCAGAAGTCCGGTTAAAATAAACAGGAGGCAGGACAATACACCGGGAGGCCGGATCCCTAAACGATTCATAAGGTCTAACGGATTGGTTGACAAATGTAACCTTTTCAACTGTCCGGATCACATTATTTTGATTTCTACCCCGGATTTAATCAAACGATAACTAATAACAAGTACTATATTCAGGTTCAACTATCACAGGGATTCCAAACTATATAACTCAAGTTGCCTCTTATACGAAAATAACATAATATTTCGCTTGATCCTGTAATTTTTTCACTGGAGAGCGACTACCTGTGCGGCCCGTTCCGAGTCGCTTATCCCACGGTCGAGGGGACATCAAAAAGCGCTCTGTAGAGCGCAAACGACTTGGATCCGCCCGGGCAGGGAGTCATTCTTCAACAGGTGAATAGTTTCCCGGATAAATTCCGGATGTCTGAGCACTCCTTATTCATAACCAGCAACTTGAGTTTTATAGTATAACCGTAACTTCAGCCTAACCGGCTAACTTGGCTTCCTCCTTAGCCAAAATTCGTTTTGAGATTCCAATCCCGATCTCGTAAAGAAGCAGCAAAGGGAGACATACAAGCACCTGGCTGAAAATATCTGGAGGTGTTATAATGGCAGATAATGCAAGAATTACTATTATCGAGTGTTTCCGGTATTTTTTCAGAAACTTTGGAGTAAGGAGTCCGATCTTGGTGAGAAAATAGACCATAATCGGCAATTCGAAAATGATTCCGCTGGCCAGTGTTATTGATGCTATGGTTGAAATATATGAGATCAGGTTAATCTGATTTGCTACCTGGTCACTTACATTATAAGATCCTAGAAAGTGAACCGACAGAGGGACAATAAGGTAATATCCGAACAAGACCCCAAGCAGGAATAATAACGAGCTGTAAAAGACAGCCCCGGAGGCGTATTTTTTTTCCTTATGGTAAAGTGCCGGTTTTAAAAAAATCCAGAATTCGAAAAAGAGGTACGGGAATGCCAGAATTATACCAGCAATGATGGAGACCAGAATGTGTGTCGTGAACTGACCTGCCATCCTGATATTGATAATTTCAAATTCATTGGCATTTATGCAAAGAGCAGGAACATTTACTATGCTGCCAAATGTACAGAACATCCTGTTTGTAAAGAATTCCGGTGTTTTCGGTGCAAGAATGATCACATCGAAAATGATTCGACGAAAGATGAACGCCACGATAGCCACAACCAGAATAGCAATGATGGAACGAATTATATGCCACCGTAATTCTTCCAAGTGTTCAAGAAAAGTTAATTCGTTTTTATTCTTCAATGTCATCGGACGGTAAATTGTTGGGATAAATCTATGTTTTTAAACTGCTTAATACAAGGACATCCGATTCTTCCACACTCTGGAGCAATCGTGATATGATTGTAAAAGCCTCATATAGATGGATTTAATCAATATTAGATAACACTAAACAGGATACTTCTCCCTTTATTAATGCTTCAAAATTGTTGTTTTTATTCAGAAAAAAAAAATGTATATTTATGTTACAAATGTATCTATTTTAAAATTTTATTTTCAAAAATACAGCTTGTTGAACAAAGACAGGATGATTTTGTTTTGGAAGTATTAATGATCAACTATTTCTGTATGAAGTGATGTGTATCTTGATTTGGCGGTGAAAAATGAGTATTGGTGCAGACATATCATTGAATGATTATTTAAAGAAATATTTTGGATTTGATACCTTCAAGGGAAATCAGGAAATCATCATCCGAAATATTCTTGGCGGAAACGATACGTTCGTTCTGATGCCTACCGGAGGCGGGAAATCGCTTTGCTATCAGTTACCGGCATTGATTAAACCGGGTACAGCCATTGTAATTTCTCCCCTTATTGCCCTGATGAAGAATCAGGTTGATGCCATGCGAAATTTCAGTGCTGAAGACGGCGTGGCACATTTCCTGAATTCCTCCCTGAGCAAACAGGCGATCCAGGAAGTGAAGAAGGATGTTCTTGAGGGGAAGACCAAATTACTCTATGTTGCGCCGGAGTCATTGACAAAGGAGGATAATATTGACTTTTTGAAAAAAGTGAAAATCTCTTTCTATGCAATCGATGAGGCACACTGCATTTCAGAATGGGGTCACGATTTCCGGCCGGAATACCGGAGGATCAGACCCATCATAAACCGCATTGGTATTTCACCTTTGATAGCCCTTACGGCCACCGCCACCCCAAAGGTACAGCACGACATCCAGAAAAACCTGCAAATGCTGGAGGCCAATGTATTTAAATCCTCATTCAACCGGCCTAATCTCTACTATGAAGTCCGTTCCAAATCCCATACAACCAAGGAGATTATAAAATTTATAAAAAATAATTCGGGGAAATCCGGAATTATATACTGCCTGAGCCGGAGAAAGGTGGAGGAGCTTGCTGAAGTGCTCAAGGTGAACGGGATTAAAGCCCTTCCATATCATGCAGGCATGGACTCTGTAACCCGTACGGCAACACAGGATAAATTTCTGATGGAAGAGATTGATGTTATCGTGGCAACCATTGCTTTTGGAATGGGCATCGATAAACCCGACGTACGATTCGTAATCCATTACGATATACCCAAAAGCCTGGAGGGATATTATCAGGAGACCGGGCGTGCAGGAAGAGATGGTGGTGAGGGACGATGCATCACGTTCTATAGTTATAAGGACATCCAGAAACTGGAAAAATTTATGCAGGGTAAACCTATTGCAGAACAGGAGATTGGAAAACAATTGCTCCTGGAAACAGTTTCCTATGCCGAATCTTCCGTCTGCCGAAGGAGACAATTATTGCATTATTTTGGTGAAGAGTATAATGAAGATAAATGTGAAACTTGCGATAACTGTGTGCACCCGAAATCTCAGTTCGAAGGGCGGGAATTTATCCTTAAGGTTCTTGAAGCAGTTCAACAGGTAAAGGAGAAATTCAAGGCGGAACATATCGCACATATCCTGACCGGCACAATGAATTCAGCCGTTAAATCCTATCAACATCACCAGCTTGAAATCTTTGGATCGGGTAGTGATAACGATGAGAAATTCTGGAATGCTGTCATGCGACAGGCACTTATCGCCCGGTTTATCGTTAAAGATATCGAGAATTATGGTCTGCTGAAAATCGGGGAAAGGGGATATGAATATATTGCGAATCCTGGCTCATTTATGCTGACACAAGATCATGATTATGAATCGGTTGAAGAAGAAGAAACAGGAATGGCTGGCGGAAAAACCAGTGCCGTTGATGAAGAACTATTTACTATACTGAAGGATATGAGAAAAAAGATTTCTAAACAGAAGAATCTTCCGCCATTTGTTATTTTCCAGGATCCATCCCTGGAAGACATGGCAATCCAGTACCCCATTACGATTAAGGAGATGCAGAATATTGCCGGTGTTGGAATGGGAAAAGCAACCCGGTATGGCCAGGAATTCGTGGATATCATAAAGAAATATGTGGAGGAGAACGATATTTTACGCCCACAGGATATGGTCGTAAAATCTGTTGTAAACAAATCAGGCCTGAAAGTTTATATCATTCAGAGTATTGACCGGAAAAGATCCCTGGACGATATTGCCGAAGCAAAAAACCTTGAAATGAACGAACTTCTGAAGGAGATTGAATCTATCGTACAGTCCGGAACCAAACTGAATCTGGATTACTATATCAATGAAGTGCTGGATGAAGACCATCAACAGGATATATACTATTATTTTAAAGAGGAAGCAGAAACAGAATCCATTGAAGATGCGCTGACAGAACTTGGTGAAGATGATTATTCAGAAGAAGATATCCGGCTTATGCGAATCAAGTTCTTTTCTGAAATGGGAAACTGATTTTTTGCAACAGACCCTCTTCGTTTTATTTTAAATTAACTCTAC
>CP070687.1:1398221-1413518 GCA_020353115.1 Bacteroidales bacterium | reverse complement strand
CTTGCTGCGGAAATAATAGTCCAGAGTTTACTCTGGGATTTAATACCAATTAATTATCTGGCTTTTATACCTTCTTTTTAGGGACATTGAGAGCAAAAAAAATAGCGATAAATGCTATTCCTGCTGAAATCCGATATGTCAAATCCAATCCTAAATTGTCTGATAATATACCCACCAGCAGGACCATAACGGAACTCGCCAAAAAATTAATAGCCATGTAAATACTGTTCACGAAGGCAGTGTGTTCAGTTTCCAGTTCGTGGACAACCGCCAGGTTAACAGAGGTTGGTGCAACCAGGAATATTCCAATTATAACCAGTAAAGGTAAAGTGTAGATTTCACTTTGCTGGGAGATTAGGATTAACATAAGGAGAGGAGAGGCAACTGTTATGATTACCAATGTGGTTCTGCGACCAATTCTGTCGGATATGGTACCAGAGAGGTAAGTACCTGCGGCACCGGCAAGTTGAAGAATGGCAAGTGAAATTCCGGCATACCAAAGATTAGCACCTTTTTCCGTAAGGTATACGGGAAGATAGAGAGTTAAAGCAGATTTCATGGCACCGCGGAAAAAAGTAATTCCTGCAAGACTGGTAAAAACCGGAAGGAATCTGATAAATGTGGAACTGTATCCCATTTCCTTTTCACTCTTGGGGAAGTTTTTGCGGATATCAATATTCTTCAGTTTGTAGTAGAGGATACCGGATGCAATGATACCGAACGGTATTAGCCTGAGGGTACCACCAAGTCCCCAGGTTTCAACGGTGGCAACTATAATGAGGGGCCCCAGAGTTCTTGCCAATTCTCCGCCAAGCATAAAATAGCTCATTCCTTTTCCAAGTCTTGAGCCTGAAACCTCTTTAATCATAACGGGTGACGGAACATGAAAGAGAGTAGAGCTTACACCACAGACAAACAATAGAATTGCCAGGATTGTATATCCCGGAGCAACTCCAATCAGACTCATGGTAAGTGCAGTTAGTGCCGGTGTAAAAATAACAAGAAACCGGATCTTAATCTTTTCGGAAAGGATTCCTACAAACGGATTAAAAAGCGAAGGGATTCTTTGAATAACTGAAAGGAGACCTGCAAGAGAGAGATTAACGGACAGCTTTTCAATCAGAAGAGGTAATATGGGCGCCAGGAAGGAAGTATAAATGTCATGAATAAGATGCGCAATGGTAATTGTCAGTATATTACCGGATTGAAATTTTGCTGAACTACTCATAGAAGAAAACCATTGCAAATCAATCCTGCAAAACTAAGAATATTTATAAAGATGCGATTAGTTCTTTCATAATCAACGTCATTTTCTGCTCTGCTTTTGAAGCAACTTTCTGTACTCCTTCGTGTGTAATTTTTTCAATTTTGCCTGGAACCCCCAAGTCCGTAATGATTGAAATTGCAAAACAGGGTATTCCCATTTGATGTGCAACGATTGTTTCAGGTACGGTAGACATACCTACCGTATCGGACCCGATGATTCGAAAAAAATTATATTCCGAGGGGGTTTCATAATTCGGACCGGTTGTGGCTGTATATACTCCTTTTTTCACGGGAATGTTTTCCTTGGCTGCAATCTCTTCCGCTTTTTTTATCAACTCCGATGAATAGGTGTTACTCATATCCGGGAACCGGGGTCCGTATTCTTCATAATGTTTCCCTATCAAAGGACTGGGCAATAAATTTATATGATCCTCCAGGATCATCAGATCACCAATCTTCAATTCAGGATTCACTCCCCCGCTTGCGTTTGACAGAAACAGATACCGGATGCCCAGAAGTTTAAAAACCCTGATGGGAAATACAATTTGCTGCATATCATACCCCTCGTAGTAATGGAAGCGTCCCTGCATGGCAACCACCTTTTTGTTTGCCAGCATGCCAAAAATAAGTTTTCCTTTATGCCCCTCGACTGTTGAAACAGGGAAATTAGGGATTGCCTGGTAATCTCTTTCGAAAAGAATATCCAATTCATTCACTAGTCCGCCGAGACCTGTACCCAAAACAATTCCAACATCAGGCTGAAAACCGGTTTTATTTTTTATATAAGATGCTGTCTCTTTTATTTGTTCTAACATAATCTATAATCTGGTTGTTGAAACTATCGCCTTCATCATCGAGGAATTCAATTCCAATTGGAATGTAGTACAGGTTCTGTTTAATTGCTTCATCCAGATCCGGAATATCCTGGAACCGCATGGCATCCTTTTCCGTTGTAATGATTATCTTATTATTGTTTTCTATTTCATTAAAAACCGATTTTATATATTCGATATCATTTAATGAAAAATCATGATGATCCGGGAATTTCAATTCTGTAATTTTTGGAGTAACTCCTCTCAGGTGCTTTTTCAGGGGTCTGCTGTTAGCAATTCCTGTAACCAATAAAATATGATATCTCTCTGTTTTACATATGGTTTTAGCAAGTTTGGTATTTTGGTTTTTAAAAACAGGATGGAATTCACCATAAATAACTGTAGTAAAATATAGGTTCTGGTATGGAAACAGGTTAAGATCTTTCACTACCAATCTTCTGTCAATCGGTTTGAGTTTATCAGGACATTTAGTAACGATGATAATATGGGCACGTCTTTTTTCATATAAACTCTCACGCAGATTTCCAAAAGGGAGAAGATGATCGTTGGAAAGGGGGCGATTGTAATCCATTAATAATATGGACAGACCGGGGTTAATATACCTGTGCTGGAATGCATCATCCAGGATAATAACATTCAGGTCTGTGAAACTCTCGGTTAATTTCATTACACCATTAACACGGTTCGAATCAACAGCTACAATTATCCCGGGAAATTTCTGTTTAATCTGTTTCGGCTCGTCTCCTATATCCTTTGTTGAGGATTGGAGATTTGCAATGATAAATCCCTTTGTTTTCCTTTTGTAACCGCGGCTTAGTGTTGCAACCCTGAATTCTCCATCCAGCAGGGATGCAAGGTATTCGACATGAGGAGTTTTTCCTGTTCCACCAGCAGTAATATTTCCAAGCGAAATGACCGGAAGGTTAAATTCATGTGACTTCAGAATCTGGTAATCAAATAGTTTATTCCTGATTCCGACAATAAAACCATAAACCGGTGTAAAGGGAACCAGGAAAAAACGTAAAATTTTCATCCTGTTTAAATCCATCATGAATCGGTAATTAAAACCTCTCTAAGATAACAAAATTCCTGAGTAAAAATTCTGTCGGGATAGGGGGTTACATATTCGGAATTCAGTAACCGTTCATGAAATATGCAATACAAGTTGATGATGTTTTTCCATCGTCACATCCAACGGATAATAAGCCCCTTGGTTCATTGTGTGACCGGATGAGGAGTATTACGGTATAAGGTGAATTTGTGTTAATGGATTTCTATGAAAAACGGCATCCGCATCTGAATACCGGAATATTGAATTACATCGTTCAGCTCGCGGTAATAACGGTAGGATTCACCAAGTTCTTTTTTGATAATGGAAGCTTTAATGTTTCCAGAAAGATCTTTCAGCAGTTTTTGATACGGATCTTCCTGTACAGGAAGTGAAACAATCCTGTAATGATCCAGATCGGTCATTTCTGCAGCAATTGCTATGGCACGGTTGATACCACCAAAGACATCCACCAATCCGTTTTCCTTAGCATCGGCACCACTCCAAACCCTTCCCTGTCCTATGCTGTCCACCTTTTCCTTTGTTAAATTCCGGCCCTCGGCCACGTGAGATAAAAAGTCATCATAGGTTCGATCTAGGCCAATCTGTAAGTACTCTTTTTCGGCTTGATTTAACGGTCTGTAGATAGATCCAAAGTCCGCATGATCGTTTGTTTTTGCCACATCAAATGTAATACCCAGTTTATCATTCAGTAATTTCTG
This sequence comes from Bacteroidales bacterium, assembly GCA_020353115.1. Lineage (GTDB taxonomy): Bacteria > Bacteroidota > Bacteroidia > Bacteroidales > VadinHA17. The sequence continues at coordinate 1,409,649 of CP070687.1, read as the reverse complement.
TGCATTGGGAATGGTTCCAAATGCCCCGATAGATCCTGTTAATGTTGTCGGATGGGCAAGGATAGTATCTGCCGGAGCTGCGATATAATATCCTCCGGAGGCAGCCACATTACCCATGGAGGCGATTACCGGTTTTACTTTACTGGCCAGATCAACTTCCCGCCAGATTATATCGGCGGCCATAGCAATCCCGCCTGGTGAATTTATCCTTAGAACGATGGCTTTTATCAAAGAATCCTCACGTGCTTTTCGTATTGCTTTGGAAAATTTGGCAGAACCGATGCTATATTCCCCGCCTTCTCCAAAAGTGATGATTCCCGTGGCATAAACGATTGCAATTTTATTTTTTGCAAGTCCTTTATATTTTCTTTTCACGGGAACCTTGGAGTATTGATTCATACTTACCAGACGAACCTTTTTCCCGGCAGAAATTCCGGATAACTTTTTAAGTTCATCGAGTATCTCATCCTTGTATTTTAATCCGTCGATCAGTCTATTTTCAACTGCAGATTCGGGAAGGTTAATTGCCAGATTATCGGCCAATTCATCCAGTTTTTCAACGGGAATATCACGCTCGGTTGATATACCAGCCAGCAGATGTTCCCATATGGGATTAAGAAATCCCAGTATCTGTTCCCTGCTCTCCTTACTCATTTTATCGAGCATATAAGGTTCCACGGCACTTTTAAATTTACCCTGACGAATTATCTGCATCTCAACTCCTAATTTATCCAGCGCATTTTTATAAAAAGTAATTTCTGAACGTAATCCGAAGAATTGCAGGATTCCTGCAGGGTTTAGAAAAATGCTATCAGCCACGGTTCCAAGATAATAGGATGATTGGGTCAGGAAATCATCACTGTAGCAGAGAATAAATTTTCCCGATTCCCTGAAATCAATCAATGCATTTCGGATCTCCTCAATGGTAGAGATCCCGGGAGTGGTCATTCCTGTTTCTATATATATACCGGTTATGTTTTCATCCGATTTCGCTTTTTCAATATTTTCCAGAATTTCATCCAGTCCTGTTTTTGGGGAAAGTTTCATGGTAACAGGATTAAAATCTCCCCAGGGATATGCAGAACCCCTGTCAGGAATATTCTGATCTGTATTCAATAAAAGAACGGAATTAGGCTGAATTACAGCTGGTTTATCTCCGGCTGCTATCATTGCACCTATCAGGCCGAAAGAAATCAGGAATAAAATGAAAGATGATAATATAACACCTACAATTGTTGCCAATGTATATTTCAGGAAACTTTTCATAGTAGTCTATTTATGTGGATATCATGGAATACAAATTTAGAAGCTTATACTGAAAATAAAAACAATTGATTTTTGATTTTCGCAGAATTATAATTCTCTTTGTTCCATATTTTGGGATAAATAGAATAAATAATGACTGGTGTATATCTGCTGCTCGGGAGCAACCTTGGGAACAGGAGTGAAAACCTTGACAAGGCTGCGTTTTTTATTCAAAGTAAAATAGGCCGGATAAAGAAGAATTCTTCAGTTTATGTTACAAAACCCTGGGGATTCGAGCATCCGAATTACTTTCTGAACCAGGCAATGGAAATAGAAACCGATCTGGAACCGAAAAATCTCATGTCAGAAATATTGAAAATTGAAGAGCAAATAGGAAGAGATCAGCGGTCTGCGACGTACAGTGCAAGACAGATCGATATTGATATTATTTTCTATGGCGATATGATAATAAATGAAAGATTTGTAACCATTCCCCATCCTTACATGCAGAAGCGAAAGTTTGTACTTATACCTCTTTGTGAATTAAATCCCGGCATGAAACATCCCGTACTTAACAAATCAATCCGTAATCTATTAGATGAATGCAGGGATACAGGTGATGTTAAGATTTACAGGGATTCCAACTAAGAAATGCATTATACGGAGGAAACCGAAGAAAGAACCTGCAAAATTATAGTTCACAGGGTTTTCTTTTAAACATAAATATTGCATGTATTACCGGAACCGAAGTTAAATACCTTACCTGCGGTTTTCAGCAGAACGGGAAGATTATTATATACAATGATAGGATAATTAAATAAGGTAGCTCCGAATCCTTTATATAGCCCGGAAAGTGATTTCCCGGGTTCTCTTTTTTTCGGATAGAGACCGAATCGGGGTACGTATTTAGGTGGGCAGGGAAGGATCTCAAAGTCAATGGTAAGATCTTTTTCAGCAAATTGTTTTAGCAAATGATCCAGCAAAAGGGCGAATGCCAGCAAACCGGAATTGTCCGGCATCATGGCAGAGGCAAGAAAGGTTATTCTTTGTCTGGTTTTTATAATAAATACCGTTGCTGACAGGTTGTTTTCGGGTGAATAGGCTCCATATAATTCTCCGATCCTGTGAAGAATCGTAAAAGAGATCAATCTTCTGAGTTTATTATAGAATATTTTATCGTCATGTTTTGATTTATGTACACACCGTGTTCTATAAAATTGAATGAAATCATTCAGGCGAAGACCCTTCACGACACTGTATTTTTTCGACCGTCCTGTTTCAATGATTTGCTTTGTCTCCCTGCTGAACGAGTGAAATAATTTTGTATACGAAGGGATTAGGTCGAGATTGAATGAAAGGCCCGTTTTAATTTTGAACGCTTCATCACTGATAAGATTATATTTATTCAATCCCACTTTTACAAACCGGTACTTTGATCGCAGACAGGAAAGAAAGGAATCAATTATTTCGGGAGCCGGCAGCCTTGGAGAAAAGACACCAAGTTGAGGTGCCAGGCATGGTGATATTACGGCCGGCCTCCTGAGGAAGGTACATAATGGTAACGGCATGATGGCTTCATAATCATTGAGAATGATGGCCTCCCAATTCTCACATACCAGGTTCAGATACCAGGAGTAACCAAATACTGTACCGTTAAGGGATGAATCAATACATTTATCCCATTTCTTTAAGTCTATCTGGCTATATGGTACGTTCCTGATATCCAATATCTCAGATTTTTTTTACAGGATTCCTTCGTCTGCGAAACTGAAGTATGCAGAGTCGGTGACGATCAAATGATCCAGAACCTGGATATCCATAATTTTTCCTGCATCTTTCATTTTACTCGTAATTTTCATATCGGAATCACTGGGCTGCAAATTACCGGAAGGGTGATTATGACACAAAATCAGTGAAGAGGCCAATTTCTCAATCGCATTCTTGAGGATCATCCTCACATCAATTATTGTTCCTGAAATGCCACCCTGGCTGATTCGATGCTTTTCAATTACTCTGTTTGATCGGTTCAGAAGCAAAATCCAGAATTCTTCATGAGGCAAATCACCGATCAACGGTTGAAAGTAATTAAAAACGTCCTTACTTCCAGTAATCTTTTTCTTAGCCTGGATGTCGGCCAGTTTTCTTCGTCTTCCCAGCTCGAGTGCAGCAATAATTGTAATTGCCTTTGCTGATCCGATGCCCTTTGATTTTTTAAGCTCTTCCACACTCAGCTTTCCCAATTCATTCAAACTATTCCCGACAGTATTAAGTATCTTTTTTGCCAACTCAACAGCGGTTTCATTTTTAGTACCCGAACCGATCAGGATTGCTATTAATTCCGCATCGCTAAGGCTACTTATCCCTTTATTGAGAAGTTTTTCTCTCGGACGATCTTCCAGAGCCCAATCCTTTATACGAAGAGTTTTATAATCTCCCATTTTCTACCCCGGATCCCGTATGGTTGTCATTCTCGAAAATACGGAATTAATTTGTAGATGCCTAATAATTAGCTTGGCTGATGGAATTTTTATACACTTTAAAAAAAAAGCCTTCACGGCATGGCGAAGGCTTCAGGAATATCTTGTACGTAACGTATCAAAGATTGTTAACGTGCCTGGCAAGTTTCGATTTCATGTTAGCCGCTTTATTCCTGTGAATTATATTGCGTTTTACAAGTTTATCAATCATTGACACGACTTTGGGATATAATTCATTCGCCTTCTTCTTGTTTTTAGTATTTCGGAGTTCTTTTATGGCATTACGGGCAGTTTTTGCAAAGTATCTGTTATGAAGCCTCCTGCTTTCACTCTGCCTTTTCCGTTTTTCAGCTGATGGATGATTCGCCATTCCTAATAATTAAATATTTATGATTAGTAGTCCATAGGGGAATCGAACCCCTGTTACCAGGATGAAAACCTGGCGTCCTAACCACTAGACGAATGGACCGACATTATTCCCGAAACTTGGGATTGCAAAGGTAGAATATTTTTCTTTCCTGCCAACAAATTTTATTAAAATCATTGTTATTGTAAACGTTTAAACAATCACACCGGTAAAGTAGTTTGTTTGAAAATGAATATTGATTCAAGTCGGTGATTTTCAACCAGAAATTAGTCCGGAATCCTCCAGGAAAATCCAATGTTAAAGAAAGCATCAGGAGCAATTTTGTTCAGGCCGATTCCACCGGAGAGGTCGAGCTGTAGGTTATGCTTAATCAACAGGGTGAAACCCGCATCGCTTCTTAAATCAAAACTTCGTTCTTCTGTTGTATAACCATACATTTCGATAAAACCCCCGAGCTTTTCCGTGATATCCAAACCCATAACCATTGTAAATGCACCAAGAATCAATTTATTCACACAATCTCTTTCTGCTCCAAGATTATATCCAACGGATATCCTATTTGATAGTGTATGGCTCGCGGCAAGTTTCAGACTCGGGCGCAAACAATTGATAGTAAATTCTTTGTTACCCGTATTCGGAATCGTAAAATGAACTAGCAGTGCCATTTCAGGAATCCATCCGTTCTCGTAGGATAGCTGGATCTTTCCACCAACGGAAACAGGGCTAAATCCTTTCTTGCTGACAGGCTCAGAATTCAGGGTATCTTCCATTTCAAGGCTGGCATAATTCATACCCAGGCGCATCTCAAATCTGTTTGAGATACCGTAACGGAGAATAGTTGTATTATAATAAATGTTTCTTAATGAATGCGAGATTTGTTCGAGGATAAATCCTGATTCAATTTGAAGATGATGCAATGGAATAATTGCAGAAGATTCCGTTTGATCGGGTCTGTCGGTCACCAGCTCAGGTAAAAGATCCCTTTCAATTTCCTGAGATAAGGAAACCGAAGTTGACCATATTAAAAAATAAAGCAGAAAATTACCTCTTCTCATTTTGCATATTTCTACAGGAACAGGAGCAGGCTGACTGCCATCACAGCCATTCCTGCGATTAATCCGAAAACAGAAAGATGATGCTCTCCATATTCTCTGGCAGCTGGTAAAAGTTCATCCAGGGAAATAAATACCATTATACCTGCAACGGCACCGAACAGAATCCCAAATACCAACTCGCTCATAAAAGGCATAAGGATAAGATATCCTATAAGAGCTCCAAACGGTTCTGCCAAACCGGATAGAAATGAATTGATGAATGCTTTCTTTTTGCTACCGGTAGCATAATATATGGGGACAGATACGGCTATCCCTTCCGGTATATTATGAATAGCAACGGCAACGGCAATGGCAATTCCCAGGCTTGGATCAGTCAGAGCTGCAGTAAATGTTGCCAGACCTTCCGGAAAGTTATGAATGGCAATTGCAAGTGCGGTGAATAATCCCATCCTCATCAATTTTTGATTGTTCCCCGCTTTCACCCTTCCCATATCTTCAACAGTCCTGATTTCATGGGGATTCCCAAATGAGGGGATTAATTGGTCAATTATTGCAATGATAAATATACCTGTGAAAAATGCACCAACCGTTGTCCACCATCCGGCAACTTTACCCAATTCAGCAACCAGAGCTGTATTTGCTTTACTCAGGATTTCCACGAAGGATACATAAATCATTACACCTGCTGAAAATCCCAGCGAAACCGATAAGAATTTGGTATTGGTACTTTTTGCGAAAAAAGCAATTGCACTACCTATACCGGTTGATAATCCTGCAAAAAGCGTTAATCCAAAAGCAACGAGTACAAGTCCTGGTTCAATTTCCATATTTTTTTATTTAGGAATTACAAATAAATTTCCGGCAATCGACTGCGGGATTAAAAGTTTTGTGTTATCAAGTATAATTTCAAAGATATCTTCATATATTCTTTTCAAGAAAATATTCTTACCAAGGTGAAATCCATTTTCCTTTAAAAAAATGTTCAGATCGTTTGTTCCGGGATTGATCCTAACTATTTCGTAGTTCTTCCCTTCAATACAACCGGTTAGTTTTACGAATCCATCCGATTCGGGTAATTTCCCATGTTTATCCGGTATCGGTTCACCATGTGGATCATATTGTGGTTGTTCCAGGAATTTATCCAGTTGATCCAGAAGATGTTCAGAGGTTTGATGTTCGAGCATTTCTGCATCCTTATGAACTTCATGCCATGAGTAACCCAATACCCGGAAAAGAAAAAGCTCCCATAATCTGTGCTTCCTTATTATCTTCAAAGCAAGTATTCTTCCCTCTGCAGTCAGTTCTGTCCCTTTGTACTTAATGTACCTGACAAGGCCTTTCCTTGCCAGACATTTCGACATGTCCGTTACAGCAGCATTTGAAATGTTCAATCTTTTTGATAACCGGGTATTGGTGGCACATTCCTTATCCTCTAATGTAATTTTATATATGGCCTTAAGAAAATTCTCAGTTGAACCAGACATAACAGATCGCAATGTATTATTTAGGATAACTTAAATATAAAGTTAAGTTAATTTAAATTAATTATGCAATTTTTGTTAAAATTTTATCTTTGCCAACTGCAGTAACATAAATTGAACTTCAATGAAAATATACTCTATATACATAGATAACTTTAAAATAGATGGTGGGGCCATGTTTGGAGTGGTTCCAAAAGTGCTGTGGAATAAACATTACCCGGCTGATGAAGATAATCTTTGCACATGGGCATTACGATCTGTACTGGTTGATCTGGGTGACCGGAAGATATTGGTGGATAATGGGTATGGAGATAAACAGGATGAGAAATTTTTCAGTCACGTTTACCTGCAGGGCGGACCGGGGCTTGAGGGAGCCCTGAAAAATAATGGATTTACGAGATATGATATTACGGATATGGTTTTGACACATCTTCATGCCGATCACTGTGGAGGGAGTGTACAATATAACAAAGACCGGTCAGGGTTTGAAATGACATTCCCCAATGCTAACTATTGGGTATCGAGACAGCAATGGGATTGGGCAATAAATCCAAACAAACGGGAAAAGGATGCTTATTTCCCTGAGAACTATATACCGATTAGAGAAAGTGGTCAGCTAAAATTCGTTGAAACGGACCTGGAACTCTATCCGGGTTTCAGTATACGGTTGTTCAACGGTCATACGCAGGGTCAGATCATTCCCTTTATCAGGTATAACGGAAGAACCATAGTATTTATGGCTGATCTAATGCCTTCGACAGCCCATATGCCGCTTGCATGGAATATGAGTTATGATGTATTTCCCCTGGAAACCATAAAAGAAAAGGATGCATTCCTTAATGAAGCGCTGGAAAACGATTATGTATTATTCTTTGAGCATGATGTTTTCAATGAATGCTGTACTGTAAAAGAAACTCCAAAAGGAGTGAGGGTAAATGAAACATTTACACTGGCAGAATATTTTGCCACCTGACCGGGTGGATTTCAGTAGTAACTCCAGAAGACCAGCAGACGTCTGAAGCAGAAAATGAACAATATTACGGATATAGCAATATCCGAAAATATAAGGTATTTCAAAGGGATGGATGATTTTTGGACAAGCAGGATAAATCCGAGACGCATAAAAAGTTGTATAAAGAAAAAAAGAAAGAGTGGAATACCATTTATATTCCATTGATTTGCCAGCTTGAGATCACCATGAAGGATTGCTGAGAAACTATGTGAAAGTCCGCATGTCGGACATGGTTTTCCCGTCATTTTTTCATGTATACATTGTACCGGGTAATTATCTTTGCCGGGCGAAAAAATACCGGAATAGATAAAAATTGATAGTACTATTCCGGTAAAAATAAGATTGATCCTGTTATAGGATTTTTCCCATAATTTAGGGAGTGACATGTTACAATTAAGAAACAGGTTGTTAATCAAATCCGGTTGTATCTTCCCTCGTAGTATCTTCCAGGTCTTCAAAGGCGTCTTTAAGATCCTCTTCAAGGTCTTCGAGTGCTTTTTCCATTTCCTGCTCCACATCTTCGAACACTTCTTCCAGGTCTGTTCCTATTTCGTCATCGATAGCTCGTTCGATGCGATCTTTAATATGGGATCCTTCGGACAGAATACCGGCAAAAAGAAATCCCTGCAGGATTGCCACACTTGTTGCGATGATAGATACTACAAGTGCTGCAATAATTAGACCTTTGGCTCCGTTTGCCTTATTTGCTTGGGTCAGTGCAACAATACTAAGTGCGACTGCAATAAATCCGGGAATCAGAGCAACCCAGCCAAAACAGGGTATAAAGGCAAAAATGAAGGCAATGATACCCAGGATCAGACCTGCAATTCCCAATCCTTGCCCGGCAGTTGATTTTTGTTCTTCCATTACTGTCATTTTTAGTACGAATGTTTATCAAATATAATAATTATGAGAAGTTCATAAATAATAATAACAATCAATTGGTTAAAATCTCAGCGATATCTTTTTCGAGCGATTTTTCGGGACTTTCAATAATTCTTCCTATTTCCTTGTTCTCACGGAAAAATATCATTGTCGGCACAAATTGGATATCAAGGTAATCGATATTCATATCCGGCACGGTTTTTTCCCTGTTTACACAGATTAATTCCAGGTTTTGATCCGGGAATTCCGCATAATCCAATATTTTAAAGAATCTTGGTACTTCCCGTCTCGAATCAGGGCACCATGTGGCTAATATTACACTGATTTTCAAATTCTCCCAGGCTGTTTCGGGAAGTACATCAATGGTTACATTATCCATCGCATAATCTGCATAACCCCCTTCGAACCAAGTACCGAACGGTTCGACAAGCAAGTCTGAACGGTCAATCCTGCCGATTAGAATTTCCTGAAAGCCTTTTTCAGAATTACTGATCTTGTCAGCATCTATTATCTGAGAACTAAATACCAGAAGTATGGGTATTAAAAACACGAACAACTGTTTCATCCTATCGGGATTAATTTTTATACAAGATAACGAAAAGTAGGTGTCAGGCAAACCGGATCACATAAGAATTTTTTATTATAACGACGTCTGATTTTAACAAATGCTGCTTATGATGATTATCCGCCGGTTGCAGATCAATAAATCTCAGGGAATCTATAATACAGTTTCACACAAGATTTTAAGAATATTTCTGGCAGTAGCTGCAACGGATGTTCCCGGTCCGAATATACCCACAACTCCTGCCTTATATAAAAACTCATAATCCTGTGAAGGGATGACTCCACCGGCAACAACCATAATATCATCCCTTCCCAGTTTTTTCAGTTCGAGGATTACCTGGGGGATCAGGGTTTTATGACCGGCTGCGAGGCTTGAGATTCCCAGAACATGTACATCATTTTCCACCGCCTGTTTTGCCACTTCTGCCGGTGTCTGGAAAAGGGGTCCGATATCCACGTCAAAACCGATATCTGCATAACCGGTTGCAACTACTTTTGCTCCCCTGTCATGTCCGTCCTGCCCCATTTTTGCAATCATTATTCGTGGTTGTCTGCCTTCAATACCGGCAAATACCTCAACCATTTTGCGGGCTTCCCTGTAATTTATATCTTCGGAAGATTCGGTGGAATATACACCTGAAACAGAACGGATCATAGCTTTATACCGGCCATGGACTTTCTCTATGGCAAATGATATCTCACCGAGTGTAGCTCTTTTCTTTGCAGCTTCAACAGATAATTCAAGCAGATTTCCTGTTCCAGTCTCACAAGCTTTTGTTATAGCTTCCAGGGCCTGGTTTGCTTCCTCGTTATTTCTATCGGTTTTCAGTTTATTAATCCGGTTAATCTGGGCTTTGCGGACGACGGTGTTGTCGACTTCCAGGATATCGATCGGGACCTCTTTTTCAAGTCGGTGTTTGTTTATTCCGACGATAGTATCCTTTTTTGAATCGATTCGGGCTTGTTTACGTGCAGCAGCTTCTTCAATTCTCATTTTTGGGATACCTGTCTCAATGGCTTTTGCCATACCACCAAGATCTTCAATTTCTTCAATCAGGTTCCATGCTTTATGCGCCAGTTCATGGGTAAGTCTTTCCACAAAGTAAGAACCGGCCCATGGATCGACGGTTTTGGTCACATAGGTTTCCTTCTGTATAAGAAGTTGAGTATTTCTTGCGATCCGGGCAGAAAAATCCGTCGGTAATGCAAGTGCCTCATCAAGTGCATTGGTATGAAGGGATTGGGTATGACCCAGCGCAGCACCCATTGCTTCCACGCAGGTCCTTGCCACATTATTATATGGATCCTGTTCCGTCAGGCTCCAGCCGGAAGTTTGGCAATGGGTCCGCAATGCCATTGATCTGGGATCTTTCGGATTGAATTGCCTGACGATCTTCGCCCAAAGCATACGGGCGGCCCTTAACTTGGCAATTTCCATGAAATGATTCATTCCAATTGCCCAGAAAAAAGAAATACGGGGAGCAAACGAGTCGATATCCATTCCGGACTGAACACCTGTTCTGAGGTATTCCCATCCATCGGCCAGTGTAAAAGCCAATTCGAGATCTGCTGTCGCACCGGCCTCCTGCATGTGATAACCTGAGACACTAATGGAGTTGAATTTTGGCATATTCCGTGATGTATACTTGAAGATATCCGCTATTATCCTCATGGAAGCATCGGGGGGGTAGATATATGTATTTCTGACCATGAACTCTTTCAGAATGTCATTCTGGATGGTCCCGGTAAGCTTTTCGGGACTCACTCCCTGTTCGAGGGCAGCAACAATATAGAATGCTAATATGGGAAGAACGGCACCATTCATTGTCATGGATACGGACATTTCGTCAAGCGGAATTTGATCGAACAGGATTTTCATATCCAATATGGAATCAATTGCCACCCCAGCTTTCCCGACATCACCAATAACTCTCTCGTGATCCGAATCGTATCCCCTGTGGGTAGCCAAATCAAACGCAACAGACAAACCTTTCTGACCTGCCGCAAGATTCCTGCGGTAAAAGGCATTTGATTCCTCAGCAGTTGAAAAGCCTGCATATTGTCTTATAGTCCATGGACGCAAAACATACATTGTTGAATAGGGTCCCCTTAAAAAGGGTGGAATACCGGCAGCATAATTCAAATGTTCCAGACCTTCAAGGTCTTCCTTGTTAAATACATGTTTGACCGGTATCTGTTCGGGTGCAATCCATTCCTCTGTCGGGTGAACGCCTGTTTCCCTTTCTTTGTCAACCGATCCGATAACCGGGGTATCACGGAAATTAACCTTTCTGAAATCTGGTCTCATAAAACCTCTTTTGAAACATATATATTGAACCGGT
>CP070687.1:1392659-1398121 GCA_020353115.1 Bacteroidales bacterium | reverse complement strand
TGGATTTATTATTGGCTGATGCTACTATTCCGGAGGAAGGATTAAAGCTATGCGGTAAATCCTCAAAAGGAACTTTTCCCTTCCAGTCGTATTCATCTGTATTTCCCGGCAAGAGAGAATAACCTGTCCCATTCCTGATCGGGATTCCACCGGCAGCATACAAACCAATATTCCCCTGGACATCGACATAAGCGAAATTCTGGCTTATGGAACTGAAGGTTTTGATGGCATTTTTAAAATCCCCCCAATTCCGGGCATTGTTTAACAGATAAACCGAACGGAACTCATTGCTGTAGTCGTTGCCTCCCCACCTCATCGAGATTACCTCTGGCATGTCTCTGAATTCGGAGATAACAGGACCACGGTGAGTAAATCGCAATTCTTTTAGTAGCTCCTTTCCGCCTTTGATATTTATACGTTCCTCCCTCACTTCCATTGTCTTCCATTTCCCGTTTAACCTATACTCATTCCTGTTCCCGGGATTTACTTCCTCCAGATAAAGATCAATATCATCAACTGCTAAATTGGTCATCCCCCAGGCTATACTGTCGTTATGACCAGCGACTATTAGTGGTTCCCCCGGAATACCTATCCCGGTAACATTAAGTTTATCCTCTATTATATGATGCATCTGGTACCAGATACCCGGAATTCCGAATCCAAGATGCATATCATTTGCAAAAATGGGGTTGCCTGTAGTACTCTTTTCTCCCGATATTGCCCAGTTATTGCTGCCATGAAAAGCTGCAATTCCCAGATCCATCAGGGATCTGGAATGTTTAATGAACTCAGCATGAATCTCTTGCGATATTGAATCCCATGTAAAATCAGGATATACAATACTTTCGGTCGATTCCACATCCGGGATCAACTGATAAAGCTTTTCGGGACCAAACTTTTGGTTCAGCTTATATATGGTCACTTCACTGGATAATATATTGCCTGCCAGGTCCCAGGCCATATACCCTATTATGTTCAGTGAATGTTCCGGCTTCCAAGGCTCAGGATTATATCTTAAGATGCTGAACTCAAAAGGCAAGGTGTGAATATGTTGTTCAATGAACTGGTTTACCCCATCGGCATACGCCTTTAGTAAAACTATCAATTCCGGACTGGTGTTCTCCAGAACCAGTTTTGATTTCTCAGGTATACGCAGTGCCCTAAGGAACAGATCGGTTTCGACAAAATCCTCTCCAAATATTTCTGACAACCTGCCGGTAGTAACTCTCCTGATCAGATCCATCTGCCACAATCGGTCCTGTGCCATTATATACCCAACTGTACGATAAAGATCTTCTTCGTTTGAGGCATAGATGTGCGGAATAGCAAGGGAATCGCGGAACACCGTTACCGGTTCCCTTATACCGGCCAATGTAACTTCCCGTTCATATGCCGGGACTCCCCTATGGGCCAGATAATGAACGAATACCAATCCTGAAACCAGTAAAATAACTACCAGGAATATAAATACCAGTAAGACTCTTTTGATAACTTTCATATCGCCAAATCATTCTATTTATAACAAATTTAAGATAACGCAAGAAGATAACCCAACCAACCTGCAATGAAATTGCATCTATCTTTACCCGGCCATCACCTGTTCATTGCAGATAATAGTCTCCTTTAACAACTGAACATTTTAATAAAATTGACCTGATGCATGTATAATTTTTGAGAAGTGTTTCAGGTATATCCATAGTTCTATCGCCATTAAAAAAATGGTTTGAGCTTATGATAGAAACATCAGCTTCGGAAATCTTCAGACAGAGATTGATAATCCCTCCGTACAATTAAGACAAATAGGGATTGTTTTTCTATTTGTTACTATAGTATTTCTGAATTTCCTGTAAGGCGTATCTTTCCAAATATGAATAAACGAACTATCCAGGATATTCCCCATGGAATGAGTTGCGTCCTTGTCGAAGCAACATGGCACTACCATTCCATCCCACGTTATAACGGCAGTAGACCAGGTACGCCAGCAATAATCTTTCAGCGCGCTCTTCACATTAAAAATACCATCTTTGGTTCTCTTATAACGCGAGTATCTGTCGTCGGGCATAAGTTTATTTCCGGTTCTGAAATCAATCAGCTGGGCTGATTTCAACTGAACCTCGTTTACACCTATTTCACGTCCCCAACGTCTTACATCATTGATTTGGTGCTGGTTGTGACTGAGAACCAGGAACTGTATAATGATCAGTGGCGTTAATGAATTAAGCCTATGTTTCCATTCCACAAGATCTTCAATTCCTTTCTTTACCTTTCCTAAATTCCCTCCCACCCTGTATTTGGTATATACTTCCTGATCCATTCCATCCAGGGAAATAATGATTTTATCCAATCCTGATTCAACTATTTTTCTGGCATTTTCCGGATCAATAAAATGTCCGTTTGATGATATAATAACTATTATTTTTTTTTCGTGTGCTTTCCGTATCAGATTAAATATATCGGGATGCAATAAGGGTTCTCCCTGAAAATACAGGATCAGGGTATTTACAAAAGAGGATACCTCGGAAAGAATTTTATCATAGGTCTGATCATTTATGAATCCCGCATTCCTGGTTAACGATCTGCTGCCGGACAGGCATTCAGGACATTGCAGATTACAACGGTTTGTTGGTTCAACTGAAAGAGTAGCAGGGTATCCGAAAAGAATAGGTCTTCCAAGTAATCTTGTTAATAAATAACTTACCTTCAGTTTAAGGAAATTAAAGGACCGGTTAAAACTGTGTTTTCTTAAGAAGATATAAATATTCGTTGGAAGCAGAGTTTTTATCACGCGTAGCGTCTTCTTTAATAAATCTTTCCTGATAATTTTGATACGTTAATATTCCAACCCAGTGATTTATTCACTGCAGACCGGATGAGAGGTTAATTACTTTCGAGAATCCGGAACAGTTCATCCAGTTTAGGTGTAAGTATGATTTCCGTACGTCTGTTTTTCGTTCTTGCTTCGGGTGTTTTTGCCGGATCCACAGGCATAAACTCTCCCCTGCCGGCGGCTATCAACCTTTTTGGATCGATGGTCGATCCATCAAGAAGAATCCGTACAATAGAAGTAGCCCTTTTAACACTTAAGTCCCAGTTATCTTTAATCGGTCCTCCGGATGTCAGATAAGGAACGTCATCTGTATGACCCTCAATCATAATGTTGATATCCGGATTGGTTTCAAGTACCTTCGCCAGCTTTTTCAGCGCATTGATTCCATTCTGATCCACTTCTGTACTGCCCGTTTTGAAAAGTAGCTGCTCTTCAAGTGAAACATAGACCTTGCTATTTTTAAGGGTTACAGTTAAGCCATTATTTTCAAATCCCAGGAGGGCAGAAGAAACTTTAACCTTCAACGCATTCACCACTGAATCCTTCTGGAATAGAATATTTTCCAGTTCAAGAAGCCGTGTATTCTTATTCGCCAGCTCGAACTGCAGTTCATCCAGATTTGATTTTTTGGAATTTAGCGACCGCTCAAGTTCACGGAGTTCATCTTCCTTTGTAATCAGCTCTTCCTGTGTGGTCTGAAGCTGTTTCAGGAGTCTTCTTGTTTCCTTTACATTTCCTTGTATTAGGTCTTCCTGTGCTGTCTGAAGATCAAAAAACCGTCTGTTCAGGAGGTTATAGTCTTTTTGCAGTTGATCCGCTTCTTCAGTTTTCCGGTCTATCTCCTCTTCCAGATCCGAGACTTTCTTTTCCAACTCATTAACTGTCGTTTTCATCTCGGTATTTAGTACCGATAATTTGTTGTTTTCATTTTTTAAGAGATCTCTTTCCTCCAGAAATTTCCGGCTGGTTTCCTGAAGTTCTTTGTACTGTTTTGTAGATACACAGGAAAAGGTAATAATTCCTAATCCGAGCAACAGAATAGCAGGTTTTATAAATATCCTCATATCAGATGACTTAACTTGTTTGACCTAATTATATTATACATTTCTTATCCAATAGCAAAGATATGCATTTCCTTTGAGGGTAAATAATCCCGGGTGGAACTGAATATTTATTATTATCTTTACGTTACCTATGAAGATAGAATGATCTTGCGATGAGCGTAGAATCACAGGGACTATTGGACAGGATAGATTCTCCTTCCGACCTCAGAAAATTGGGGAAGGATGAACTAATTCAGGTTTGTTCAGAACTGCGTGAATTCATCATTGATGTCGTTTGTTCAAATCCGGGACACTTTGGATCGAGCCTCGGAGTTATTGAACTGACAGTTGCATTACATTACGTATTCAACACTCCCGAGGATCTTATTATCTGGGATGTTGGACACCAGGCATATGGTCATAAGATACTTACCGGCAGGCGCGATGTTTTTAATACCAACAGAAAATACAAAGGGATAAGCGGTTTCCCGAAACCATCCGAAAGCGAATACGATGCCTTTGGTGTCGGACATTCTTCAACCTCCATCTCCGCCGCACTCGGAATGGCTGAAGCTTCCAAACAAAGAGGTATTGACCGGCAGGTCGTCGCGGTAATCGGTGACGGAGCCATGACAGCCGGTTTGGCATTCGAGGGATTGAATAATGCAGGCATTCAGAAATCAAACCTACTGGTCATTCTGAATGACAATAACATTGCCATTGACCCGAATGTCGGGGCACTCAAGGAATACCTTGTCGATATAACCACATCACCTGCATATAATAAACTTAAGGACGACATCTGGCACATCCTGGGTAAAATAAGTAAAGTGGCACCTAAAACCCGTACACTTGCTCAGAAAATGGAACATGGCCTTAAAGCCATCTTCCTGAAGCACAGCAATTTGTTTGAATCAATGAATTTCAGGTATTTCGGACCTGTCGATGGGCATGACATCATTCATCTGACCCAGGTATTATCGGACCTGAAGAAAATCGCCGGCCCCAAAATCCTGCATTGCAGGACAATCAAGGGAAAAGGATTTAAAGAAGCCGAATTGAATCAGACAAAATTCCATGCCCCGGGGAAGTTCGACAAGAATACAGGAAAGATTCTAAAGGTGAAATCGGAAAAGCCAGTACCCCCCAAATACCAGGAAGTATTTGGACATACGATAGTTGAATTGGCAGAAAAGAATGACAAAATCGTCGGAATTACACCTGCCATGCCAACCGGATCTTCCCTGAATATCATGATGGAAAAAATACCGGACAGAGCTTTTGATGTTGGGATTGCCGAACAACATGCCGTTACCTATTCTGCAGGTCTTGCTATTCAGGGAATGTTACCATTTTGCAATATATATTCTTCTTTTATGCAACGAGCATACGATCAGGTAATTCATGATGTAGCCCTTCAAAACCTGAATGTGGTTTTCTGTCTTGATCGAGGGGGATTGGTCGGTGATGATGGTGCCACACATCATGGGGTATACGACCTGGCCTATTTCAGATGCATTCCCAATATGACCGTTACCGCCCCGATGAATGAAGAAGAATTGAGAAACCTTATGTATACTGCACAGCTCGAT
>CP070687.1:1388725-1392559 GCA_020353115.1 Bacteroidales bacterium | reverse complement strand
GACAAACCATAATGTTTTTCATCCCATACCTTTACGTGAGAGGATATCTGCCATAAATTCCCGGGCAAGCTTTGCCTGTTCATGGGCGTAATCGACCGTAGCGGTTTTACCATCAGGAGTTCTTATGTGATGGCATAATTCATAACAGAAATAGCCGTTAAAGCCTATTTCACCCATTAACTCGATATACCGGTCGTAATCGGCCCATTCGATAATTTCTTCATGATATTTATCACTCTCATATTTTGACTGAACCTTTCCGGTACTGTCCCTGAAATATTCCCCGCCATAATGAGAATGGACCTGTAGCGAACCTACCGCTCGTACTGCTTCCTCCACCCATTCGGGATTCTTTCTATCCATCATACCGGCATCAAGACAGATCTTTAACCATGGTGAATTCACCTCTTTAACCATACGCAGGCAATCACGATAATCCTTGAACAACGGGGGATGGTTTTGCAAGGCCATTGTAATTCCGAATTCCTCACCGAATCCGGCAGACTCTTTCAGGCAATCTTTCACAAAGTTCCAGCGGTCCAGCATAGTGGCGTATGGGAATTGACGCTGGAAAGAGTAATAGTCGGTATGTACCAGGTCATAGGTTCCTACACCTTCATGAATAGGTATCCCGGTCCATGCCGGAAACAAACGAACGATCTTTGCCCCGAGGTCCCTGGCCATACGGGTTGTTTCCTTAACCATCAGAAGCTGGCACTCACGGTGTTCGGAAATGGGGCTGCTGAAATCATTGTTACAGGCTACTGCCGGTATTTCGATACCTTCCTTAGCGAGAATATTCCTCATCTCATCCCTTCTTTTTTGGGGAATATCCATTGGATTACCCTGGGGGCGTTTGTTGTCAAGCTCAATTCCATCATATCCGTAATCTTTTGCCCTTTTAACAAATTCCTCAAAAGAAAGTCCCGGTCCGTCATACCATATCCCCAGGTACGTAATGCCATATAATCCGAGTTTTATCTTTCCCGTTCTTTGGCTAAA
This sequence comes from Bacteroidales bacterium, assembly GCA_020353115.1. Classification (GTDB taxonomy): domain Bacteria; phylum Bacteroidota; class Bacteroidia; order Bacteroidales; family VadinHA17. The sequence goes on along the minus strand of CP070687.1, from coordinate 1,391,557 downwards.
GGAGGTTTTTGATGCGGGAGAAGCAAACGATCCATTCTTGAACGCTACATCTCCCAGCACGGCTGCACCTGCAGCAAATCCTGTTTTTTGTAAAAAATTTCTACGGTTCATTTTTTAAATGGATTAGATATGTAATTAATGTCTGTTAAGACTTTAAATTAGGAAAATGAAACAGTATGAACAAGATTTATCTGAAGATTTTCTTCATTGATACTTTATATCACCAATAGATCTTCCACCTTCGTCCGGGCCGGGCACTAATTTCCGGAGTTAACGGATCATTTCAATATTCGGAATCGGTTACAGGATTATCTAAAACAGGGACCTGGTGTTTAAAGTACGTCATTAATAAATTTTGGATTTCAACAGTCCATTCTCATTTGTTTTTGCAGGTACCTGCGCTTGTATTATTATTTTGTTCTCAATCAGGTTACTTCGATGTACTTTATCCTGGCACATACCTGACTGCAACCAACTGTTTTCTATTGTGAAACAATCATATTATATGTATTTTGGCAGTATTTAAACAACCAGATCGTACTCAGATGACAAAACATCCGGTTATGTTCATGAGAAATGGTTACAGTCCTCTCATTTTTCATTTTATTTTTTTGATTCTCATCACTCCATCAGCCAGTTTGGCACAGCAGAAAACTTACTGCAATCCTCTCAATATCGATTATGCGTATAACGCCATTCCTGATTTCACGGTACAGGGGAAACACCGTACGACCGCGGATCCGGTTATTGTGCTTTTCAAAGGGAATTATTTTCTCTTTTCCACCAATCAATATGGTTACTGGTGGAGTCCTGATTTGTATAACTGGAAATTCATGCCACGCAGATTCCTGAAGTCGTATCATAAAGTTTATGATGAGCTGTGTGCCCCGGCTGCAATAGCTGTCGGAGATACGATGCTGTTGATCGGTTCAACGTACACCAAAGATTTTCCTTTATGGATGAGCATGAATCCGACAACCGATTCGTGGACGGAAGCCGTGGATTCATTCGAGGTTGGTGCATGGGATCCTGCATTCTTTCTGGATGACGATGGCCGGTTGTACCTCTACTGGGGCTCAAGCAATGTATATCCCATATACGGGCAGGAGATTGACCGGACCACTTTCATGCCCATCGGTGAAAGAAAGGAGATCATCCACCTGGATGATGATTTACATGGCTGGGAGCGATTCGGCGAGCATGCGGACAACACCTTCCTGCGTCCGTTCATTGAGGGTGCATGGATGACCAGGTTGGAGGACAGATATTATTTGCAGTACGCTGCGCCGGGAACAGAGTTCAGCGGTTACGGCGACGGGGTGTATGTCGGGACGCAACCGCTGGGCCCTTTTACCTATCAGTCACACAATCCCTTTTCTTACAAACCCGGAGGATTTGCACCCGGCGCAGGACATGGTGCAACCTTCCAGGACAAGGAGGGCGACTGGTGGCATGTGTCGACCATCGTCATTTCGGTGAAAAACAATTTCGAGCGCCGTATCGGTTTATGGCCTGCAGGCTTTGATGATGACGGTATTCTTTACTGTAATACTGCATACGGAGATTATCCGCAATACCTGTCCGGTAATGAACCTGGTGATTCCCAAAGCCGTTTTACCGGATGGATGCTGCTTAACTACAACGAACCGGTAACGGTTTCTTCAACGTATGGGGGATACACTCCCAATTTCGCTGTCGATGAAAATATCAAAACCTATTGGAGTGCAGCGAACCGAGGAAAGGGTGAGTGGTTGCAGAGCGATCTCGGATCGGTATCCACGGTGAACGCCATCCAGGTCAATTATGCAGACCAGGATGCCGAACTGATGGGTAAACAGTCCGGTATATTTCACCAGTACATTATTTACAATTCCATCGATGGCGAAAAGTGGACGACGCTGGTTGATAAATCCGGCAACCGGACGGATGTGCCTCACGATTATGTCGAATTGGTGCAACCGGTGCAGGCAAGGTATCTGAAAATAGAAAACATACATGTGCCAACAGGGAAATTTGCACTGAGCGGTTTTCGCGTGTTTGGAAAAGGGACGGGGCCTGTTCCCGCCAGGATGAAGAATTTTGTGGTACTAAGGGGTGAGAGCGAACGCCGCAATGCATGGATCAAATGGCAACAATCGGATAATGCTACCGGTTATACCATTTATACGGGAATCGCACCCGATAAGCTTTACAACAACATCCTGGTGTATGGTGTGAATGAGTATTACTTCACAGGTATGAACAGGGACCAGACATATTATTTCCGGATTGAAGCCTTCAATAAAAACGGGATAGGAGATAGGTCAGAGATATTGGAGGTGAAGTGAAAACCTTCTGGTATCGATTGGTATACTAATATTTAATCAGTTGGTCAGGAGAGATATAATCGGGTATAGGATACATCCAGTATGATTTGCCGGATAATGGGTCGCAATTTGGCTGAGAATAATATATCTCTTTTTCAAATCCTCATTTCTTTGAAAATTAAATAGTTGCATAACGGTACTTCTGCCTTCTTGTTATGACTGCAATTTTTTATCACTCCTGTCATTGCGAAGAAGCATGCCTCCTATAATAAGTCCGGACTTTAAAATATAAGCCCAGATTATAAGAGAATTATCTCCTTTTGCAGGAATGATTAATCCTGTAAACAGGCCTGCAAGTCCGATTGCTAATAATATATTTCCAATGGTGTTTCTCAAAAAAATGTGAAATTAAGGATCCAAATTCACTTCGGGATCAGCATTGATTTGTCAATTATTCTTTAGCTTTCGGAAGAGTGAAATAAAACGTAGATCCCTCTCCTTCATTGCTTTCTACCCAAATATTCCC
>CP070687.1:1366052-1388625 GCA_020353115.1 Bacteroidales bacterium | reverse complement strand
CGGCCGGGATACCAGAAATAATAGCGATCTGCAAGACCCGTTGCCGATGAGATGATACGAACAATCCGGATATTTATACTGGTTAATCATTTACTCGGCTTTAAAGGGAAGCGGGGAGTTATGAGTAATATCGGCAGATGCTGACAGGGATATAAAACAGGACCGAATAGTATCAATCAGTAGTATTGTGAGTTTAGAAAATACATACGACGGACACCCGGGGCGCAACGAACTGGTGGAAATGCTTAACCGTAATCCGGGAGCTAAAATAAGTCTGAAGGGTTTATATGGTTCTTCACAAAGTGTATTTTGTGCATCGTGTCTTAAAAACCTGCACCATCATCATCTGATTATTCTCCAGGACAGGGAAGAAGCTGCCTATTTTTACAACGACCTGATGAATTTCTTCAGTGACGGCAAAATTTCCTTTCTTCCCTCATCGTATAAAAAATCCGTTTTTTACCGGCAAACGGACAGTTCGAATATTATACTCCGTACTGAAATACTCAATTATCTTTCCAATAACACAGGAGGAGTTTTCATCGTGACCTATCCTGAGGCAATTGCTGAAAAAGTCCTGCAAAAGGATACCATGGCGGAAAATACCATCACCATCAAAGTAGGTCAGAGTTATTCGTTGAGTGATCTGGAGGGCAGGTTCGTCAAAAACGGTTTTGAACGGGTTGATTTCGTGGTGGAGCCAGGTCAGTTTTCAATTCGTGGCGGGATTGTGGACATTTTTTCGTTTGCCCTGGATCATCCCTGCAGGATTGATTTTTCAGGAAATGAAGTTGATACGATCCGGTTATTTGATGTTGAAGACCAATTATCCATCCGGCATGAAAAAGAAATTAACGTTATTCCGGATATTCATGCGATTTTAGGTCACAATCCGCGGGAATCATTATTACAGGTTTTACCTGCAGGCTCGGTTATATGGTCTACAGATCTTCAGTTTGTAGCAGACAGGATTAATGATATTTATAAACAGGCCAGCAGGGATGATACACGGGATGATAACAATATCGAAGAATTGCTTATAACTGGAGATCTATTCCTGGAAGAGGCAAAACGATTTGGAGCCGTCGAATTCGGATCTCCATCCTCTTTTGCTGCAGATCTCACCCTTGAATTCAGGACTTCATCCCAGCCGGTTTTCAACAAGAATTTCGAGATACTCGGCAAGAATCTCCGTGAAAATTCAGATATGGGTTACACCAATTATATTCTTTCGGACAATGAAAAGCAGTTTGACCGTTTACGGTCTATTTTTCATGAAGTTGATCCGGAGGTTCGGTTCACTCCCAGTGCTTATGTACTTCACCGGGGATTTATCGATCACGATATGAAGATCTGCTGCTATACGGATCACCAGATCTTCGAACGTTATCATAAATTCAGGCTCAGGGGGAACTTTTCAAAGAGGGAAGCCATTTCCATAAAAGAATTGAACAGTCTGAATCCGGGAGATTATGTCGTTCATATTGATCACGGGATCGGACAATTTGGCGGGTTGGAAAGGATAGAAATAAACGGGAGAACACAGGAAGCGGTCAGGATCGTATATAAAGATCAGGATATTCTTTTTGTCCGCCTGCATGCGCTTCACCGTATCTCAAAATATAAAGGGAAGGATGATACACCACCGAAAATAAATAAGCTGGGGTCCGGTGCCTGGAGCAGGCTTAAGCAATCCACCAAAAGAAAGGTGAAGGACATAGCCAGGGAACTTATCGCCCTTTATGCGAAGCGAAAAATACAGAAAGGATTTGCCTTTTCACCCGATTCATACCTGCAGAATGAGCTGGAAGCCTCATTTTTGTACGAAGATACTCCGGACCAGCTGGCTGCAACGGTGGCTGTAAAAGAAGGGATGGAATCCTCCTCTCCGATGGACAGGCTGGTTTGCGGTGATGTCGGTTTCGGAAAAACCGAAATAGCAGTCAGGGCCGCATTCAAGGCTGTAGCCGACAGCAAACAGGTAGCATTACTGGTTCCGACTACCATCCTTGCTCTTCAGCACTACAACACGTTCCGTGAAAGACTTAAAGAATTCCCTTCCAATACCGATTATTTAAGCCGTCTGAAAAGTCCTGCGGAACAAAAGGTATCGTTGCAGAATCTGGCAGAAGGTAAAACAGATATCATTATCGGTACACACCGGCTTCTTGGCAAGGATATCCGTTTCAAGGATCTCGGATTACTGATTATTGATGAAGAACAGAAATTCGGGGTTACCGCAAAAGAGAAAATCCGAAAAATGAAAATGGATGTAGACACTCTGATCCTAACGGCAACTCCAATTCCCAGAACTTTACAATTTTCCCTAATGGGAGTACGGGATCTTTCAATAATCAATACTCCTCCTCCAAACCGTCATCCGATCATAACTGAATTACATACATTTGATGAAAAACTTATAAAAGAGGCAATTGAGTATGAAGTCAGTCGTTCGGGTCAGGTATTTTTCATTCACAACCGGGTTGACAACATTGGTGAGATAGAAGTATTGATTAACCGCATATGTCCAAGGGTAAAAGCGGTAGTTGCCCATGGTCAGCTGGAGGGTAAGAAGTTAGAAACCATCATGCTGGACTTTATCAGAGGAGACTATGATGTACTTATAGCGACAACCATTATCGAATCCGGTTTGGACATACCGAATGCAAATACCATCTTTATCCATAATGCGCATCAATTCGGATTAAGTGATCTCCATCAGCTACGCGGCAGGGTTGGCCGGTCAAACAGAAAAGCGTTCTGTTATCTTCTGGCTCCTCCTCTTACCCTTATTACTCCGGAAGCCAGAAGACGTCTCATAGCTTTATCGGAATTTTCAGAGCTAGGAAGCGGGTTCAATATTGCTATGCAGGATCTTGATATACGTGGCTCAGGGAATTTACTTGGCAGAGAGCAAAGCGGATTTATTGCCGATATCGGATTTGAAACATACCACAGAATCCTTAATGAAGCGATCCGGGAGCTGAAAGAGGAGGAATTCAAATCCTATTTCCGTGAAGAAGTAAGTAAACAAGATGCCAGCATAAAGGTAAGAGGGGAACTGGAAAAGATAGTTTTTGTAAATGACTGTGTAATTGACACAGACCTGGAGCTTATGTTTCCTGAAACATACATTGATAATATTTCAGAAAGACTTCGGTTGTACAGGGAGCTTGATAACATCAAGCATGAAGGAAGCCTTAAGGAATTTGAAGAAAGACTTACCGATCGTTTCGGTCCGGTCCCGGAACCTGGAAAAGAGCTTCTTCGCCTTGTTCGTTTACGATGGATTGCTTTGCATCTGGGATTTGAAAAGATCGTTATCCGAAACGGTGCAATGGTTCTTTATTTTGTTTCCGACCAGACATCACCCTATTACAAGTCTCCTGTATTCGAAGATATCGTCCGGTATATACAAACGAAACCCGGCTCATTCAGGTTGAAAGAGACCAGGGGGAAGTTAACTCTTCAGGTTAAAATGATCGTTGGTGTCCAGGCAGCACTGAAAACATTGCAGGATATCCGATCGTTCTCAGGATCTGAAAAATAGAATTATTTACTCTCCCGGGATTTTTTTATTTTTGTCCTTACCGAAGCAGGCTGAAGAGAAGAAGTTTGGGGACAGAGACATATCTGAAAGAATTTTATGGCCAATTTTATTATTGATATCGGGAACAGCTTTACCAAGCTGGCCGTATTCCGTCATGGTAAAATACAGGAGGTGAAGCAGGTCGAGTATCCCGAAACTACTTATCTGGAAGAGATGAATTCCCGTCAGCCTGATTTGGAACATGCCATATTATCGTCCGTAAATATTGTTGATCCGGATCTTCTCCGTTACCTTGAAGAGCGGTTCACCCGTTTTATACACCTGGATGAAAATACACCCCTGCCTATTAAAAACCTTTACCGAACGAAAGATACACTAGGCAAAGACAGGATTGCTGCCGCTGTCGGGGCCAACAATATTTTCCCCGGGAGCAACGTTCTGGTAATTGACGCCGGAACAGCACTGACATTTGAACTTGTTACAGCTGATAATCAATATATTGGCGGGAATATTTCCCCTGGTCTGAGGATGAGATTCAAGGCGTTGCACCAGAATACTGAATATTTGCCCTTGCTTTCAGAAAAAACCGGTTTTATGATTCTCGGTAATTCCACTGAGGATGCTATTGTTTCAGGTATACAACAGGGTATGATATTGGAGATCGACGGTTTCATTTCGTTGATGAAAAAGAAATACAGAGACCTCAAAGTCGTTTTAACCGGGGGTGACTGTAATTTTTTTGATAAAAAATTAAAAAGTAGCATCTTTGTGAACCAAAATCTGATCCTGGCCGGATTAGACCGAATATTAACATATAATGTTACCAAAAGGTAAAGGTATATTGTTGCTAATTGCATACCTTGTTCCAACACTGATTTTCGGACAAGCTGCAACCAATTCACCTTATTCAAGATACGGAGTTGGAAACCCGGAGAGCGGGGGATTGACAAGAAACAGCGGAATGGGAGGCATCTCTTTGGGGATGAGGGATCCTGGTTATATTGATTTTCAAAATCCTGCCTCACTGAGTGCCCGCGACAGTTTATCTTTTATTTTTGATTTCGGGATGGTCGGAGAACAATTTCAACTTACTACCCGGAATTCAGACAGCAGGAGCAGGGATATTAACTTCAAACATATTGCTATCGCATTCCCTGTCACAAAATGGCTCGGAGCAGGCACAGGTATTGTCCCTTTTTCTTCCATCAGTTATGATATTATCAAAGAGGTTCGTGAAGGTGATCCCGACTATATTCCGGAAACGGGAGGAATTGATTATCTGTACCGTGGAAATGGCGGAGTACATCGTTTTTTCCTTGGAACCGGAATAGACGTGTACAAAGGATTGTCTGTTGGTTTGAGTCTCTCCTATCTTTTTGGTACCATGGAAAGGGCCAGATCTATTACATTCGTCGATGAAGAAAACTTCTTTAATACAAAGGTGTCTGAAAAATCAATCGTTGGTGATTTATACTTTGACGCAGGAATACAATATACCCTTTCATTCCAGGAAGATAATAGCTTTACAATCGGTGCTGTATATAACCACGAGAGGAATATCCAGGCTGAATATGAATCATATACTGAAAACCTGCTGATTAATCCTCTGGGTGGTTTTTATTCCGACACGGTAAATTTTGTCTCAGGAATTACAGGTACAATCATCCTTCCCAGAAATATTGGAGCTGGATTAACATTCAGAAAAGGCGATCAGCTTGTTGTTGGAGCCGATTATTACTGGCAGGAATGGTCCGATGCCAGGTTTTTCGGTGAAAGCGATTCGCTGATAAACAGTAATTCCATTCATGCAGGCCTGGAATTTACCCCCGACCGGACTGCCATCAGAAACTATCTGAACCGGATTAGCTACCGAATTGGAGGACATTATGGAAACACCTATCTGAAGCTGGAAAACGAACAATTGAAAGACTTTGGCATAAGTTTTGGACTGGGTTTACCATTAAACAGGATGCGATCGACTGTTAATCTGTCGTTTGAAATGGGTAAAAGAGGAACAACGGTACAAAATTTAATTGAAGAAAAATATGGTATCATCCGTTTTAGTTTAACTTTGTATGATATCTGGTTTATGAAAAGAAAATTTGACTAAAACCCAATAAGAAATGAAGGCAATATTTATTACATCCCTATTTGTACTTCTCTCATCGGTTTTTTCTTTTAATGCAAAGGGACAAAAGGGTGTTGAGGACGGATCAAAATATGGTCATGGAGAAGATAGCATATGGTGTGTGCGTAATTATTCATTGTACAATGAATATTACAGACAGGATAATTTTCAAGATGCTCTTCCTTACTGGAAAATTGTAATTGACGAATGTCCGCTCATCACTTCCAACATTTACCTTCATGGTGTGCGAATGTATGACTGGAAACTCAAGAATGCTAAAGAAACCGATATCAAGTATGCCTATCTTGATACGATGATGATGATCTATGACCAGAGGATTAAGTATTTTGGCAGGGAGGGTTATGTTACAGGCAGGAAAGGTATCGATTTCCTTGAGGTCAGAAGGGATAATATTGATGATATTCAAAAAGGATACGATCTGATAAAGCGTTCCATTTCCTTACAGAATGAAAGATCTCAGATCGATATTCTGGTTACTTTTATGACCGCCTCATCCACCTTATTTGAAGCAGGACGGCTTGATGGTGAAAAAGTAATTGATAATTATTCACTGGTATCTGATATTCTGGATAAGCAGCTCGCAAATAAGCCTGATGATGAAAATCTGCAGAGAGGGAAAGAAGCTGCGGACAATGTTTTTGCTACCAGTGGAGCGGCTACCTGTGATGGTTTGATCTCACTGTTTTCACCCAAGTTCAAACAAAACCCCACTGATCTTGATTTGATGGTGAAAGCGCTGGCGCTTCTCGGACAGACACAGTGTACTGAATCGAATTTTTATTTCGAACTTTCAACAGCGTATCATAAACAGGAACCTACTGCAAAATCTGCCTATCTGCTTGCCCAGATGAACAACGACCGCAAGAATTATGAAACGGCAGCACGATATTACAAAGAAGCTGTTGAGCTGGAAACCGATAATGTGGAGAAGGCTAAATATTACCTCAAACTGGGAGATATTACGTATCGCGAACTGGGCAATCATTCCCTTGCCCGTACCTATGCTTTAAATGCCATTGAAGCTGACCCGACATCAGGGCACCCCTATATGCTCATCGGAAGTATATATGCAGCCAGCAAAGCATGTGCTGAAGATGAATTAGGTGAGAAAGCGATTTACTGGGTATCTGTGGATTATTTTATTAAAGCCAAAACCATTGATCCTGAACTGGCAGAAATCGCCAACAGGAATATATCACTCTATTCTCAGCATTTCCCGGACAACGAAACGATATTCTTTCATGGTTTTAAAGAGGGCGATGAATACCAGATAGAGTGCTGGATAAATGAAAAAACCAAAGTCAGAGCCAGATAGAATTGTCCTATACAGTCTCTTTTCTGTTCCAGAAGTATTTTAATAAAACCGGCATTGGGGCATTCATTTTACTGAGTGTTGCGATGCTTTATTCATGTAAAAACGACATTGAAGAGATAAATACACTGACAAGTGTCAGCAACCTTCCCACCCAGTCGATCCGGGATTTTGAAAGCATATACAGCGATTCTGCAAAAATTCAGATCCTGGTAAAAGCACCGGAAGTTAACCGGTACGGAAATGCTGCCGAACCATATGTGGAATTCCCCAATGGTATCGAAGTATATTTTTACGACGAATTTGAACAGGTAAATTCAATGCTTACTGCCAAATCAGCACTCTACCATGAATCGGAAGAATTATGGGAAGCCAGGGATAGTGTTGTGGCAATTAATGTTGATGGAGAAATACTGAATACAGACTTGCTTTTCTGGGACGAAAAGAGGCAATTGATCTATTCCAATAAATTTGTAAAAATCACAACAGTCAATGAAGTAATTCTGGGCGAGGGATTTGAAGCGAATCAGGATTTTACCGACTGGGTTATAAAAAAACCGAAAGGAACCATTTATCTTGAAGAAGAATATTAAAACAAACCGGATTCTGGAGATCACTTGGCTTGTAGTAGCCATACTGAGTTTATTGGCTGGCACACATAAAACGGTCCGGGAGGGATTTGGCGAAAGCTATCTTTTTTTTATTATTGCATGCATTGCTGTTCTAATGTATTTCCTGAGAAGATATCTCAGGAAAAATGAAACCAAAAACGTGAAGTAGGATCCGGTATGAGTGAGTTGATAATTATCCTGATTACCATCTTGTTTTCCGCTTTCTTCTCAGGAATGGAAATTGCCTTCGTTTCGGCCAATAAGCTGAGAATAGAGCTGGACAAAAAGCAGGGAACTATTCCATCAAGAGTTATTTCCGTTTTTACGTCTAATCCAGGACAGTATATTGTTACCATGTTAATCGGTAACAATATTGCACTTGTCATCTTCGGGATTTTCATGGCATTTATACTGAAGCCATTTATTTCCGGATTTACAGAATCCGAGATCAATATCCTGCTGCTCCAAACCTTGATTTCCACCCTCCTTATTCTGGCTTCCGCTGAATTTCTACCGAAAGCGTTGTTCAGGATCAATCCGAACGGATTCCTGAACCTTCTATGTATACCGGTATTGCTATTTTTCTATCTCTTTTACCCCATCAGCAGATTGACTATTCTGCTTTCCAGTTTTATATTGAATATTTTCACAGGTTTGAAGGACGCAAAAACTCGTGAAAGCCTGGTTTTCAGTAAGATTGATATTGATGACCTGGTTGGTAACAGTCAGGGAGATATCAAGACAGAAGAGGATGATTCGCATGGCATTAAAATTTTCCAGAATGCACTTGATTTCTCAAAAGTGAAACTTCGTGAATGTATGGTCCCGAGAACTGAAATTGTTGCCCTGGAAGTTAAGAGTTCAGTGGAGGAATTGCATCAGACCTTTATGAATTCCGGATTATCAAAAATACTGATATACAAGAATAATATTGATAATATTATTGGTTATTTCCCTCTGAAAGATCTGTTGAAAAATCCTAAAAATATCAAATCAAAACTGGTAACCGTTTCCATTGTTCCCGAAACAATGCCTGCAAACAAATTGCTGGAATTATTTGTCGAAGAGCAGAAGAGTATTGCTGTTGTTGTTGATGAATTCGGGGGAACTTCAGGAATGGTTACCATTGAGGATATACTCGAGGAGATATTCGGAGAGATTGAAGATGAGCACGATTCATCGGAATTAATCGAAAAACAAATCAGTGTTAATGAATATATCTTTTCAGGAAGACTTGAGATTGATTACTTAAACGAAAAATATAAACTGGATCTTCCTGAAATAGAAGAGTATGAAACCCTGGCGGGATTCATACTCTTCCATCATAACAGCATTCCGAAGCCAAACCAGCGCATCCTGATTGAACAGTATGAGATAAAAGTTCTTAAAGTTACGGAAACGAGGCTGGAATTGGTAAATCTGAAGATCCACGGGAAATAGAACCGTTCCACCCACAGAAAGCTGCATGATGGAAATCACCGGTTGCAGACCGATCCCTGTTACGATAGGATCGGTACAGAATGCATTGAAAGTGTGGATCCCTACCGGAAATTATATGATACAGATATTTTAAAATCTGAACCCTTAATAAACCGGCAAAATGCTTATATTTGCAGCCTGAAAATCAGCATCCATTTTAAAATTCATTATATGGCAACATTACAAACCATCCGGGACAGGGCAGGAGTACTAATTGCTGTTATTATAGGACTGGCATTACTGGCATTTGTCCTGGGTGATTTTTTCGGTCAGGGTAGCGGCCTTACTTTCCGATCAAAAAGAATCTTTGAGATAGCCGAAATCAATGGCAAATCCATTTCGTACCAGTCTTTCGATGAAAAAATTCAGAACCTGACAGAAGTATACCGGATCACCGGACAGAGTAATATTGATGAGACGATGGTTGAAAATATCCGGGAGCAAACCTGGCAGCAACTGATACGGGAATATGTTCTTGAAAAAGAGCTGGACAATCTGGGTGTTATGGTTAGTGCAGATGAAATGTTTGACCTGGTGCAGGGAGCCGACCCGCATCCCTATATCCGTCAACTCTTTACTGATCCACAGACAGGTATGCTTAACAGAGCGGGACTTATGCAATTTCTAAAGACCCTGGATAATGATCCTGCCCAGCGTGCTTATTGGTTATTCCTGGAAAATGAAATCCTTCAGGACAGGGAATTCTCCAAATACAACAATCTTATCAGGCAGGGATTATTCGTAACCGGATTCGAAGGAGAGTTGGAAAACCTGTATAGCTCCAGAAAGGTCAGCTTCAATTATATCGTTCAGCGCTTCAACACGATCCCGGACAGTGCGATAACCCTTTCAGAAGATGATCTGGAAAAGTATTACAGGGAGCACAGGAATGATTACAAACAGACCGCTTCCCGAAACATTGAGTATATTTCATTTGAAGTCCTTCCTTCTGCCTCTGACACAAAGGCAGCCGAAGATTGGATTAAGAATATATCACAGGAATTCAGTGAAACGGAAGACATTGAACAGTTCGTCAACCTTTCTTCAGATATCCCGTTTGATAACCGGAACTATAAAATTGAGGCTGTTCCCGAGATTCTGCGGGATTTTGTTGCATCTTCCGAGATCGGGGATGTCTATGGTCCCTATTTTGAAAATGAAGCCTACAAGCTTGCCAGGGTGTCAGAGGTCAATTATTTACCCGATTCGGTTCATGCCAGGCACATATTGATTGTTCCTTCACAGGACAAAACCTATGAACAGGCAGAGATTGAAGCAGATAGTATTAAAAACCTCATTGAAAACGGTACGGATTTCGGCCTCCTTGCCATGCTAAACTCAGAGGACCCGGGCTCATCTCAGCTGGGGGGTGATCTGGGCTGGTTTCAGGAAGGGATGATGGTTCAGCCCTTCAACGATGCTTGCTTTGAAGGAAAAACCGGTGATATTACGGTCGTGGAGTCCCAGTTCGGATTTCACATCATCGAGATCCTCGATCAGGGGCCTCAGGTAAAAAAGTTTAAAATAGGAATCCTGGAGCGAACCGTAGAGCCAAGTTCATCCACCTACCAGGCAATATATTCCGAAGCAAGCAGGTTTGCCGGGACCAATACGACATATGAGAGATTCAACCAGACAATAACAGATCAGCAACTCGAAAAGAGACTTGCCAATGATCTCAAAATAGATGATAAGATTATTCCGGGGCTTGATTCACCCAGACCTTTAATTCGGGCCGTTTTTGAGACCGGAGAGGGTGAAATTGTTTTGGATTTCAATGACCAGGCTGTATTTGAGCTGGGTAATAAATTCATTATTGCTTATGTTACCTCCGTAAAAGAAGAGGGCATTGCCCCGCTTAACCAGGTGCGTACGGATGTCGAGTTAAATGTCCGCAAAGAGAAAAAAGCCGAGAGAATAGCCGAGAGTTTACAGGAGCAGCTTGCAATTGCAGGAACCCTGGAAGGCCTGGCCGAAAATCTGGAAATTAGTGTACAGGAAGCAACGGATATTACATTCAATTCCTTTTCCATTCCCGGTGCAGGTATTGAACCTGCCGTAATAGCTACGGCCGTAAATCTCGACCAGGATATTATTTCCAGTCCCATTCAGGGTGCAAACGGAATCTACCTGATACAGGTATATTCGGTCGAAGAATCCGGAGAAGATGATTTTGCATCCGTGAAAATCAGGTTAAGTTCAAACATCAGGGCAAGGGCAAATTATGAAGCATTTGAAGCGTTAAAAAAGGCTGCCAATATCGTAGACAGCAGATCAAAATTTTATTAGCAGCCTGACTTTTCGTCAATCCCCTGACAGAAGCGAACGGACAAGTCCCGCTATTTTCTTTCCTTCCGCTTTACCGGCAAACTGTTTTGATGCAATACTCATTATCCTGCCCATATCGGCCATTGAGGAGGCACCCTCGTTCCGTATAACCTGTTCCAATTGTTCTTTAAGTTCATCATCGTCCAGTTGTTCCGGTAAATAGCTCCCGATAACCTCTGCTTCAAATACTTCTTTTTCGGCCAGATCCTCCCTCTTCTGGTCACGATAAATTTCGGCTGAATCTTTCCGTTGCTTTACAAGCTTCTGTAGCAATTTAAATTCTGCCTGTTCGTCCAGCGTACCGGCATATCCCTTTTCAGTTTTTGCCAGCAATATTGCAGATTTTATAGCTCTGAGTGCTTCAAGTTTCTCCTTTTCCCTGCTTTTGATCGCTGTTTTAATATCCTCATTTATTCGTTCCTCAAGATTCATGTCAGGTGTTTTTCATAGGTTAATACCATTATTTATTCAAGAATGCTGTCTGTATTCAAAATACCCTATTATATGCAAGATACTGCAAAATTACCATTTCAGCGGCAGGGTATTCTGTTTTTATATAGGTTCATTCCGTTGATATCCTGGCACATTAGTCAATCCACATTATCATGCAGATACGCATTATCCGATTTCAGTTTGGTCTCTTTTTTATCTTCGTCCTGAAGGGAATATTTCGATACTTTAGTTTTTGAAGAGTGTTCCTGTTGTTTTATCTTGATATTTTTTCTTACATATGCGGGTTCATCTTCAAGCTCATCTATATTATCCTCGATCTCTTTGGTTTTAAGTCCTTTTTCTTTCAGAAGGTTCTGTGATTTCTTTATCTTCTGGATGGTATTCATGGTCTTTTTCTGTTCCGTAATTTGTTCTTTCACGGCATCCTCACCCTGGTGTTCCTCATTTACGGTCATGTCAAACTCAATCCTTCCCTGAAATTCATCCTTCTGCTTTACCTTAATTTCATTCCTATCTCTCTCGAATATTATTTCGTTATCCCGATTTGGTTTTGCATATTCATTCAAAGGCACGAAATCTTTCGGTTTTCGTTTGATATACAATTCCGGAATACTGTTCGCCTCAAAACCGGTTGCAATAATTGTAACCGTAACGGCGTCATCCAAGCTATGATCAATGCTTGTTCCCCAAATAATCAAGGCATTATCATCCGCGGTTGAGTTCACGTAATCCGTTATTTCTCCGATTTCATCCATGCTGATCTCATTCTCCCCGGAAGTAATATTCAACAATATACTGTTAGCACCGGTAATATCGTTGGAGTTAAGTAGTGGGGAGTTAAGTGCTTCCTGGATAGCATGTATGGCACGGTTCTCACCTTCCGCTTTTCCCGAACCCATAATCGCCACCCCGGAATTTGTCATTACGGTTTCAACATCTGCAAAATCAACATTCACATATCCGTGTACCGTAATAATTTCGGCGATTCCTTTTGCTGCAATGGTTAAGATATTATCTGCTTTGGAGAATGCTTCCGATAACTTCAGGTCGCCATGCATTTCTCTTAGTTTTTCATTGTTTATGACAAGCAGGGAGTCGACATACTCCTTCAATTCATTCAGTCCGTCGATAGCCTGGTTTATTCTTTGCGGTCCTTCGAACCGGAAAGGAATGGTAACGATTGCAACGGTTAATATTCCGGCCTCCCTGGCTGCCCTGGCAATTACCGGAGCGGCTCCTGTACCGGTACCTCCACCCATTCCGGCTGTAATGAAAACCATTTTTGTATTGCTTGATATGGCACCCATTACATCATCGAGGTTTTCGATGGCTGCCTGTCTGCCGATATCGGGTTTGTTTCCGGCTCCTCTTCCTTCGGTTAAAGATTCCCCGATCTGGATCTTAACCGGTACGGGGCTATTGTTCAGGGCCTGGGCATCCGTATTGCAGACTACAAAATTTACATCTTTTATTCCCTGCCTGTACATATGATTTACAGCATTGCTTCCACCACCGCCGATACCTAATACTTTAATTATTGAAGAGCGTTCCACCGGCAAATCAAAATTCATTAAATCTTCTGCCATAGCTGATGAATTTTCAGTTAAAAATAAGGTGTGTATTTCGGTTGAAAACCATTATTCGGTTTATTTACTTAACCGAAGAACTATTCCATCTTTGCATCGTTCTCTGCAAATATCTCGGTCAATGTTTTTTTCCATTTTTCAAACAGACGTCCACCCTCTTTTATTTCTTCGTCACCCTGTTTTCCATACTTTACATCCCTGTGCTGATCGGAATCGAGCCCGTATTTGTTTTCAATATATTCGTATCCTTTCAATACAAGGCCGATACTGGTGGAAAACATCGGCTGGTTAATTTCATCGTTCACCTCACCACCAAGGTGTTCGTTCGGGTACCCGATCCTAACGTCCATTCCTGTTTTAAACTTCACCAGCTGGGGTAAATGTCTCAGCAGAGCACCGCCTCCGGTTAAAACGATTCCACCGGCAAGCTTTTCGTAATAGCCTGAATTCTCGATTTCGAAAGTAACGGCGTCGATAATTTCCTCCATTCTCGATTGAATGATATAGGCAAGGCTCTTAAAAGAAATCTCTTTGGGATCTCGTCCGCTGATTCCGGGGATGGTAACCACTTTATCCTCAGGTGCAATATCTCCAAGGGCCGAACCAAACTGAATCTTAAGGGATTCAGCCTGCCGGTTGAGTATGGCACAACCTTCCTTAATATCTTTCGTTACCACATTACCACCAAAAGGGATAACCGCCGTATGCCGGATGATATTATCATAGTAAACGGCCACATCGGTGGTCCCGCCGCCGATATCGACCAGGGCCACTCCGGCTTCTTTCTCATCATCTGTAAGAACAGCTTCTGATGAAGCCAGAGGTTCAAGGATTAACTCATTTATAGTAAGATCAACCCGGTTGATGCATTTCTCAATATTTTTTGCAGAAGCGACCTGGCCGATTACGATATGAAAATTTGCCTCAAGCCGTTGGCCGGACATTCCGACAGGATTCTTCACTCCTGTTTCGTTATCTACAATGAAGTTTTGCGGAAGAACATGAATAATCTCCTCACCGACATCTATGGGAATTTTGTACATATCCTCAATCAACTTAATGATATCTTCCCTGGTGATTTCATTCTCGGAAGAATCCCGGTTTATATATCCCCGGTTTCTCATGCTTTTTATATGTTGACCTGCAATTCCGACAAAAACATCAGAAAAGACAATTCCAGAACGTAATTGCACATCCTCAACGGTACTTTGGATGGCATTTACTGTTTCTTCGATATTTAAGACAACTCCCCGTTTGACACCTTTCGAAAGGGCTTTGCTTAATCCGAGGATCTCCAGTTTACCATTATCCTTTTTCTGTCCGACAATGGAAACAATCTTTGTTGTTCCAATATCTACTGCAGCTACAAATTGTTCTTTGGTATTCATTTTATTTCGGTTTTATCTCAAAATGTTTTTTTTCAGGTACAGGTTTTATCTGAGTGTACATACAACCTGGCCTTCATATTTAAGGCTTATTCTTTCATACCTGTTCCAACCGGTTATTTCCAGTCCCTGTTCATAAAAGGCCATTAAATTCCTGAACTTACGATCAAAGTCAACCGGTTTTCCGAATTCAATTATATGTGCACCGACCCTTGGTATCAGTTCGAGCTCACCGGAACTATCCACATAGATTTGCTCTATCTGAGCCTTCCAGAAATCATCCTGGTCGACAAATCGTGCGATCCGATAGAGCGACAAAATCATTTCGTTATCCCCGGCAACTTCATTCTTCAGGACATTCATGAAACCGTCCCATCTCCCAACATTCCCGTTGGCCACGAGCACTCTCGGGGTAAATGTCCGTGACAAAGGCATTATCGTACCGTCCGATGCCAGATAATAACTTTCCTGGTACCGGTTGATTACCCGCATAACGGGTCTCCTCTGTTCAATATCGACACGCAGTGATCCATCTACACAAATAAAGACTTCCGCTTTTTTAATATAAGGGTATGATTTCAGGTTATTCTCCATGGTTCTTATATTGATCTCACCCACCGGATAACCGAGTATCTGACCTTCTCCTTTCTCAATAATTCCCAGAATATCTTCCTCTGTCATCAATCGGTTTTCCAGCGAATCCAGGATATGGATATGAATGGCGTTGCATATCCTGTCTTCCGAGTTATCGGATGTTAAACCCAAGACAACAATCATATAGGCCATCAACAAGGATACCACAATGAAATTCCTGATTTTTTTTATCTTGTTCATTTTTATCCTTCCCATTTTTCCAAAAGGCTATCCCTTATGGGCTGAACAAACTGATCAATATCCCCTGCTCCCAGTGTAAGCAGCACCTCAAATTCTTTCTCTCCGACCAGTCGGAGCAAGTTATTTTTCGTACAGAGGGTTTTATTCCTCATACTGGTTTGTTCGAAGATCATTTCTGAGCCGACTCCTGTTATCGGCATTTCACGTGCAGGATATATCTCAAGCAGAATCAATTCATCCAGCATCTCCAGGCTTCTGGCAAATCCCGTGGCAAAATCCCTTGTCCTTGAATAGAGATGCGGCTGGAATATTCCCGTGATCTTTTTCCCCGGAAACATTTCCCGAACCGAAAGGATGCAAGCTTTCAACTCTTCCGGATGATGGGCATAATCGTCTATATATACAAGATCTTTTTGTCTTATTTGAAAATCGAATCTCCGCTTCACTCCTGAAAAATGCACCATGGCTTTTCGTATTTGTTCATCCGGAATCCCCAGCAGCCAGGCAACTGCAACAGCAGCCAATGCATTTTCAATATTCATTTTACCCGGAAATCCGAAGCGAACTTGTAGCGGATCTCCCGGAGTTATTACATCAAAAAGGCTGAAGTCATTTTCGGTTCTGATATTTTTTGTATGAAAGTCCGCACCGGGATCCAGGGAATAGGTGTATGTTTCAATGGTACCGGGCATTCCCCTTTTTATATCCAGACCTTTTTTATACAGAAGTTTACCTCCCTCCTTTATTTTATCTATGAAAGAAATAAATGCTTTTTTCAGATGCTTATAGTCTTCATAGATATCGAGGTGATCCGGATCAATTGCAGTAATAACGGCAAAATAGGGATTCAGTTGAAGGAAGGACCGGTCGTATTCATCCGCTTCCATTACCACAAGATCCCCTTTCCCAAGGATGAGATTGCTCTCATAATTTTTGGAGATACCTCCGAGAAATGCCGAGCAATCAAGATCGGATTGTTTGAGAAGATGAGCAATAACAGCTGAAACGGTTGTTTTACCATGAGTGCCGGCTATTGCAATCCCTTTTGAAGCCCGGGTAATTAAGCCCAATAATTCCGAACGTTTCAGGATATAATAGGAATGGTGTCTGAAAAATGACAATTCTCCGTGGTCATCCGGAATTGCGGGGGTATATACAATCATTGTCGAATTACGATTCCCGGGATTGCGAAATGCTTCCGGGATCCGTTCTACATTATCTTCGAAATGGATCAGGCATCCTTCACTGCTCAGTTTATCGGTCAGCGGAGTTGAGGTCCGGTCATAACCGGCAATTTCATATCCGCCACAGAGGAAATATCTGGCAAGAGCACTCATCCCGATACCTCCAATACCCACGAAATAGATTCTATGTATTTTACCGATATCCACAGTTATTCTTTAATAAGATTCAGTACTTCCTCTGCGATCCTGTCCGCCGAATTTTTCACTGCCAGTTTACCTATATTTTCTGCCATATTTTTCAGGCTTTCCGGATCATTGACAAGTTCAAGAGCTATCTTCATCAGCCGTTCCGTCCCTTCTGAATCCCGGACCAGGATTGCAGCCTCTTTGCTCACCAGTTTCCGGGCATTCATTGTCTGGTGATCCCCGGTAACATTGGGGGAAGGAACCAGTATTGCGGGTTTTGATACCAGGCAAAGTTCTGCGACCGTTCCCGCTCCTGCCCTGGAAATAACCAGGTCGGCCGATGCATATGCCAGATCCATTCTGCTGATGAATTCATATACCCGTATATTACCCGCATTCATTCCTGATATCTTTTCCACGGCTTCCCGATAATATAATCTTCCTGTTTGCCAAATAAGCTGGACATTGCTTCGGGTCACCAGGTCGAAATTTTGCCAGACGCTTTCATTGATCGTACGTGCACCCAGACTTCCGCCCATTATCAGGATCACGGGATATCTTTTGTCAAGCTCAAAGAATGCATAGCCTTCCTCTCTTTTTTCGGCAACGGATTCCAGGTCATCACGAACGGGATTTCCAGTGACGATTATCTTTTCTGCCGGGAAAAATTTTTCCATGCCTTCGTAAGCCACACAAATTTTTTCGGCCTTTCGTGCAAGTATTCGGTTCGTAATCCCGGCAATGGAGTTTTGTTCCTGTATAAGGGCAGGAATTTTCATCCGTGCAGCGACTCGTAAAACCGGACCGCTTGCATATCCCCCCACACCAACCACTGCGTGTGGTTTGAAATCCTTCAGCACTTTAGCGGCCATTTTCATACTACGAATAAGTTTAAACGGGAATGCCAGGTTTTTTATCGTTACCCGTCTTTGAAGTCCAACCACGGGTAATCCCAATATTTCAAAGCCGGCAGCCGGTACTCTTTCCATCTCCATTTTATCTTCTGCTCCCACGAACAGGATTCGCATACTCTTATCTCTCTTCTCAAGGGCCTGTGCTATGGCGATAGCCGGAAATATATGGCCTCCGGTTCCTCCGCCACTTATGATAATTCTCCTATTTTGCGGCAGGTTCTGTTTCTTCATCCATTTCCGTTTTGTCGACTCCACGGCTCACACTTAAAATGATGCCGAAAGAAATGCTTGTGAACAAGAGTGAAGATCCTCCCATACTAACAAACGGGAGTGTTTGTCCTGTCACCGGAATAAGGTTTACAGCCACAGCCATATTAACCATGGCCTGGAAGACGATGCTTATTGCCAGACCGATCGCAAGGAATGCAGGGAATGTTCTTCTACACTTTCTAACAATCACTCCAGCCCTGAATAACAGAAACAGGTAAGCCAGCAAAAGAGGCAGTGCTCCCAGCAATAACCCGTATTCCTCAATAATAATGGCATAAATAAAATCCGAATAGGGATGCGGGAGAAAATTTCGCTGAGTACTTTTGCCAGGCCTTTTGCCAAACAAACCACCTGTTGCGATGGCAATTTTTGCCTGCTCAACCTGATAATTTTCTTCCATATCCCCGTTGATATAACTTTCTATCCTGTTTTGCCAGGTGCCGATCCTTCCTTTTTTATCAATCAGTATGGCGCCCGTAATAAATATGGTAACCACCAGTATTGCAATTCCTGCAAATGAAAGCAGATGCTTCATTCTCATCCTCCCGATGAACATCAGAATAACCGATGTGGCAAACACGATTAAAGCCGTGGACAGGTTTGCCGGAAGGATCAGTACACAGATCATAATCACCGGCATCATGATTGGCACGAAAGCCTCTTTATAGCTTCTTATGTTATGCTGTTTCAATGATAATATCCTGGCTATGTACATAATCAGGGCCATTTTTGCGAAATCGGAGGTCTGGATTGTGAATCCGAGACCGGGAAGGGTAAGCCAGCGGGACGCCTGGTTTAAACTTGTTCCAAGGAGCAAGGTTAGTAACAACAATGGAATTGCCATGAACAGGAATAATTGTGAAAGCCTGGAGTAATATTTATAGGGAACAAGATGAGTAATGAATATAATAACGATCCCGATCGAAAGTATGACGGCATGCCGGAGGAGATAGTAGGTCGTATTACCTCCCATACGGGTATAGGCAAGCGTGCTGGTTGACGAATATACTGCGAGAATTGAATAGAGAGACAAAACGATGATCACCGCCCAGACAACGCGATCCCCTTTCAGATATTTGCCAAATCTTTCTCTCATAGCTATTTAAAGTGCCCTGACAGCCTGTTTAAATTGTCTGCCCCTGTCCTCGTAATTTTCAAAAAGATCAAAACTCGCACATGCAGGAGATAAAAGTACCGTATCGCCTTTTTTACCCAGATAATAGGCAGTTCTCACGGCTTCGGCCATGGAATTTGTATCAACAATGGATTCGGTACACTCCGCAAAAGCCTTGTGTAATTTTGAATTATCTTTGCCAAGGCAGATTATTGCTTTCACCTTTCTTGTTACCAAATCTTTAAGAATGTTGTAGTCATTTCCTTTATCAATACCTCCTGCGATCCAGATTACATTATCAGTCATACTTTCGAGAGCGTACCAGGATGAATTTACGTTGGTCGCTTTCGAATCGTTGATAAACTGGATACCATGAACTTTAATCACCGGCTCCAGCCTGTGTTCAACTCCCTGAAAATCACTGAGACTTGCCCTTATCATTTCTTTTCTGATATTCAGCAGCTGGCCTGCAATTCCCGCGGCCATTGAGTTGTAAGCATTATGCTTCCCCTTTAAAGCTAAATCATGAATTGACATGGTAAAATGGTCCTTATTAATATGAAAGTTTACAATTTCCTGTTTAACATATGCAGCCTGATTATCAAACGTATCCAATGAAAAGGAAAGCGTTTTCGCATTTCCTTTTACTCTATTCATGTTGGCCTTTATTATTTCATCATCAAAGCAGTAGATAAAATAGTCATCAACGGACTGGTTCCGGGTAATTCTGAATTTCGATTCGATGTACCGTTTCATGTCGTATCCATACCTGTCCAGGTGATCGGGTGTGATATTCATCAGTATAGCGATATCGGCCCTGAAATCAACCATCCCATCCAGCTGAAAGCTGCTCAGTTCAATCACGTAATAATCATAATCCCCTTCAGCTACCTGTAATGCGAAACTTTTTCCCACATTACCTGCCAGTACGGTTTTCATCCCTGCTTTTTTCAGCATATGGTAAATCATGCATGAAGTAGTTGTTTTACCATTACTGCCGGTTATACAAATCTTTTTTGCCTTTGTATACCTGTAAGCAAATTCAATCTCAGATACCATAGGGATACCTTTTGCGATAATGGCTTTAACCACCTTTGAGTCTTCAGGTATGCCAGGACTTTTAATAACTTCCACCGCATCCAGTATCAAATCCGCTGAATGCTTTCCCTCCTCCCACAGGATCCCATGCTTGACAAGAACACTTTTATATGGTTCCCTGATGCTACCGTTATCAGATACAAAGGGTATAAATCCCTTCTTTTTTGCCAGGACAGCTGCTCCGACACCACTTTCACCTGCACCCAGAATTACAATTCTTTCTTTCATGATTCCGTTCTATTGTCCTCCTTTTTTCTCACCTGATTTTTAATGTCACTATAGTAATTACAGCCAGGAGAATTCCAATGATCCAGAACCGGATTACGATTTTAGGTTCAGGATATCCTTTTTTCTGATAATGATGATGAATTGGAGACATCAGGAAAATCCGTTTACCTACCCCATATTTTTTTTTCGTTCGTTTGAAATAGCTAACCTGGATCAGGACAGAAAGGCTTTCCGTAAGGAATATTCCGCAAAGGATTGGAATCAGCAGTTCTTTACGTATCACGATCGCGAAAACAGCAATGATCCCGCCAATAGCCAGGCTTCCCGTATCCCCCATAAATACCTGGGCCGGATATGAATTATACCATAAAAACCCAATTGTTGCACCGATAAAGGCACTTGCGAATATTACCAGTTCACCTGTATTCGGTATATACATGATATTCAAATAGTCGGCGATTATCACATTACCCGATACATAAGCAAGAATACCAAGTGTCGTACCAATAATGGCCGATGTACCGGTAGCCAGTCCATCCAGACCATCTGTCAGGTTTGCACCGTTTGACATTGCGGTTACGATGAAGATGGTAACGATCACAAATACCACCCATGCCCATTGCTGGCGTTTTTCACCCAGGAAAGCAACGATATATGCATAATCAAATTCATTGTTTTTAAAGAAAGGTATGGTTGTTTTCGTTGATTTAACGTCCCTTGTAATATATTCCCCCGTTTTTTGGGTGTCTTCCTCCTGTTGTTGTGTAAGCAAGGCATTGTCAGGTTCTTCAATCCATACCCGTTCCCGGACAAAAACATCATCACTCAGGTATAGTGTCAGTCCGACGGAGAGGCCGAGCAACACCTGTCCAAGGATTTTAAACTTTCCTGCCAATCCGGCCTTGTTTTTTTTGAAGATCTTTATATAATCGTCTATAAATCCGACAAATCCGAGCCATACGGTAGTGATCAGCATAAGTATCACATAAATATTACACAGGTCTCCAAAGAGGAGGGTTGGAATAAGGATAGAAGCAAGAATAATCAATCCCCCCATTGAAGGAGTCCCTTTTTTCTGATATTGTCCTTCAAGTCCAAGGTCTCTTACAACTTCACCAGCCTGTTTTTTTTGCAGGACTTTGATAATCTTTTTCCCAAACAGGAGTGAGATGATCAGTGAAAAGATCACGGCCAATGCAGACCGGAAGGATATATATTGAAACATCCCAGCCCCCGGGAAATCAAGTGTCTCCAAATATTCAAACAGATAATAAAACATGGTTCTCTCCTTTAGTCTCAATCAGGCCCTTCAGGACCGGTTATTTTCTGCCTTGAAAAATTCCCGGATAACCTCCCTGTCATCAAAATGGTGCCGGACATTTTTCACTTCCTGGTAGGTCTCGTGCCCCTTACCGGCAATAAGGATTATATCGCCTTTACCAGCTATGAAGCATGCAGTCCTTATGGCTTCCCTTCGGTCCAGTATACTTATCACCTTTTTTTTCTGTTCTTTCGTAATTCCTCCCAACATATCTTCAACTATATCTCCAGGATTTTCGTTTCTTGGATTATCCGAAGTAAGAATCAGCTTATTGCTTCCTTCTGCAGCCACTCCGGCCATTAACGGACGTTTCGCTTTATCCCTGTCCCCTCCGGCACCGACTACCGTAATCAGTTGCTGATTCCCGTTCCGGATCTGGTTAATTGCTTTCAGTACGTTTCGCAGGGCATCTGGTGTATGGGCATAATCAACAATTGCCATTACCTCCCTGTCAGAAATAATTACTTCGAATCTTCCCGGTACCGGATTGAGATTGCTGAGGGTTGTCAGTATTTCTGTTTTTCCTGCTCCCAGCAAATTACATATGGCATAAACTGCCAGCAGGTTGTAT
>CP070687.1:1354225-1365952 GCA_020353115.1 Bacteroidales bacterium | reverse complement strand
ACCGGCAAGCAAAATTTTTTTGTTTTGTATTGAGTACGGATCCCCGTATTAGGGATAAAAAAGATTTCGGAATCATTCCTATGTCTCTTCCCTTACAGCCGTTATATCAATTACTCCTTCGGAGTAACTGGCTTTACCGGTGAATTTATCATCTTCAAAAGTCCCCGTGATTCTTACCAGTTCATTTTCGAGATAAAGGACGAATTCAAGGTTTCTTCTTTTGTAATTGACCTCATTGGCCTTTACCTTGGAATATTCATCCAGCATAAACGTAACTTCGTAACCGGATTCTCCTTTTTCAATAATGAAAAAGCCGATCGTATAGCCTTCAGGAGCTGCCGGTGCAGAATACTTCCATGTACCTTCGGGTTTGAACTTTTTTACAGGAACTGTCGTTGAGAAAGATGACATTAACAGAAATACTGTTATAAGAACCGCACTTCCAAAAGAATTTTTTCTATTCATGATGACCAGGAGTTAAAGAATAAGCTATGAGAATTATATTACTAATGTAGGAATTCCTTTTTTTAATTATCCGGTTTTTATTCCCGATTTTCTCTTCAAATCATATTTTCCACTAATGGCCTGTAGTCTTCCATGTTCTGCCCTCATTGTCAATATGCCAGGTAATCCCGGGCAAAAAGCCGGGCATAATAATTTCATATTGTGTTCCGCAAATAAAAAACTGAGGTATAGCCGGGAGTTCTTTAAAACTTGTGTTTTGCAAACCCAACTCATCCAGTGAACCGGCATATCTTGACTCTTTTTTCAGGTAGGATCGCTGTTTATAATAGAGTTGCCTCAGGACCCATTTTACATCTTCCTCACGGTTAAAGTAAAACGTATCGGTTCCTTCGAAAACCGTTCTCTCAGAAAACTGGACAAAGCCCCATGTTTCCGGTGCATGCATATCCACTTTCCCCTGCGGAGACCATACCCAGTTATCTTCCCGGAGCAGGTTACCGGTTTCAGGATCCTTTTTCCTGGTGTATTTTCCTTCCGTTGTATCTATTTGCCACTCAACCCGGGAAAAATTCACCCTCCACTGGTCGCCATTTTCAGGCAATGAAGAATTACCGGCACATTCTTTAAGGATCTTCCAGGGCATCGCTATTTCCAATGTCCACTTCTCATCCTCTGATCCGGGATCATTTATTGTTCCGTATACTTCAACCCCTGTTTTCAAGCCGGTTATATTCCATCCATTAATTGCCGGTCCTCCGTCCCTGTATGGTTTGACAAGGAACAGATCCCATTCCGTTCCGAAAGCATTCATTTCAAATTCATAGTACATATGGGTATCTCCATCGGGATCAATAAAAACTTCGAAATCATTATCATAAAAGATCACCGTATCCCGTTGTTTCAGAGTTGCCCAAACATGAGGTTCCTGTAGTTCGGCAGCAATATAGAAATAATGCCGGTCCCAGAGCATTTTAACCCTTGTCCGGAATCTTGGAACTGGTTTATGTCCGCCTTCAATATCAATAAAATCATCCGTCCATTCTGCTTCTTCCCAGAAGGACTCGGAGAGGATACCGTCGATAGTAACAGGCTCATCCGTAGTAAAACAAACATAGTGTCTTGGGGGAAAGGGAATTTCAGGATCATACAGGTTACCGGTTCCTTTTGAATCTCCCGTAAACTTATCCCTTTGTTTGCCGGATGTACAACCTGTAAGAAGAACTAAAAACAGTATCGATCCTGACAGGATGATATATTGTTTCATTATGGTTCTCATGATTCAATTAATTTCCATACCGAAATCCCATGGCCGGTATTTTATTGCAGATTTTGATT
The DNA here is from genome assembly GCA_020353115.1 of Bacteroidales bacterium. GTDB lineage: Bacteria > Bacteroidota > Bacteroidia > Bacteroidales > VadinHA17. The sequence continues at coordinate 1,364,152 of CP070687.1, read as the reverse complement.
CACATCCCGGGTGTGCTCTTTCAGTTACTGCTACGCAAGTACACATCACGTTATTTTACTCCAGAACCTCCGGTTCATAATTCCCTCCCTGAAGAAAGTGATACCGGCCGCTCCGCCGGCAAGGGCAAATTCAACAGCTTCAGCAATGTTCCCGTGGGATAAGGCAGGGATGTATAGGCCGCTATACAAAGGAAATTTCCCGTTGAGTGCCTGAACTCCTTCACGTGTTGCCGTTTCGATCCAGGAAATATCCTCCTCATAAAAGTTATGATAAATCATTGGAAAAATGGCATCCAGATTCCATTTTGTCCATTCCTGTCTGACCAGTTTTCTGGCAATTTCAGGTGTCGGGAATACGGCAGCCGTCAGTTTCTTATTATGCTGACTCGTAATAACGGCCAATTCATTAACAAGCTTTGTCACAGAATCATACCGGAACTGAAGCCACGCCTGATTGGCAAATGGTTCTTCGAGATCCTGGGGATCAATTCCTTCCATTTCCCCAAAGGTTGTCCGGCAGACATCACAATAGCAAAAATCAAATTCCGGGTATTCTTTATCCTGTACAAGATTGTATTTCGACCATAGTCCGACCGGGAGTATCACGTCGGAATGCCGAATATAATCAAGGTGTATACCATCCAGTTCTTCTATAAGAGTCAGGCGCGTAACTCTGTCGGAAACAAATTCCCTTACCTCTTTTCTGGTCGGACAGAGCCAGCTGTAATATTCGACATAAGGTGGATGAAGAGCCGTAGATTTTCCCTCCCTGCTCACTGTATACCACTCAGGATGTGCCTCCAGGGTTTCTTTGTTCCTGTGGTTGAGTGCAATAATCCATGCATGGATTTCCAGTCCTGCAGATTTGGCGAGTGGTCCGAGTTCCCTGTATCCCTCTTCGGATGACTGGATCAATATACCCCTGACACCCAGATCGGCAAGTTGACTGAACCTGCCCTGCCAGTTTACATCGGCTGTATCCCTTGCACTCATCCATACCCAGTAAGGAGCCAGTGGTTCACGACGGGATGAATCACAAGATTTTAACAACGGGCTCCCGGCAGTAATTCCAGCTGCACCCAGGCTCAATAAACGTATAAAATCTCTTTTTTTCATAGACTCTTTCATTTATAAATTTCCGTTAATATCCTGTTTCCCTTATTTTCCTTCCCATTTCCTGGAGGGAAGAAAGATAGTAGGTAAGACTGGCTGTCCCGTCCATTGTAGGTTCATTGGTTGAATAGTCTGCGAAATCGTCATGATATACAACCAGGCTTGACTGGAATTCACTGTATTCATCTCCGGAGGCCAGGTAAATGCCTTTCAGATTATTGTATATCGAAGCGTATACCGGTCCATCAACCAGTCCACCCAGGGGCTGTTTATTGAGCAGATGTACGACTGCCGAATGCGTATCTTCAGGGTAATCCCCATCCTCAGGAAGGCCTACAATCATGCTTGTACCCCATGGATTACAACCAAACAACCAGTCACGCAGAGAGGCTTCCATAACCGAAAAACTTTTATCTCCCGTGATCTCTTCATAAAGACGGCATTGTGTAAGCATGGCTGCGACCAGGTTATTTGAACACCAGATAAACGGTATCCCGTTCAAAAAGGGATTGTTAATTCCCCGATGATATACCCTCTCGATGCCTTGTCGAAAGTTTTGAATAAAGGCTGACCGGATTTCATCTTCGGGAATCCGGGCAAGGAAATAATGACCGAGGTTCAGAAAAGGATACCACTGGTAATGCTTAGCAGTATCTGCTCCCATCCATGGTGTTACCGGTTCATGTCTGCCAAGCTCAACTGCATCATCAAGATACTTCCTTTCATCGGTGATCAGGTATAACTGACAAGCTGCCAACTCCATATCATCATGCCAGTTGTCCTCCTCGTAAAAATAAGGTGCACCATGGGGTGCTGTCTGGCATACACCGGGATTTCGCATGCCAAAATCATACGCATCCACTGCTTTTTGCAGCAGCATTTCAGAAAAATCCTGGTAGTAAGGGCGCAGAATCCGGTATCCCAGAGCAAATGCAGAGGCATATTTTCCTGCCGTGGAAGCGATACCGGTAGCACGGTTCATGTTGCTCCCGTAACCCTGTACATCGCCGGTACAATAGTATACCGGCCGTTCGGGGCCCCGATCATAATCGGCAGTGTCATTGGCTGGTAACTTGAATCCGATATGATCCCGGTCATCCGCGATCTGGTTATACATAACCCCGTATGAAGGATTCATCTTCACCAACCAGTCGAGGCCCCACCTGACCTCATCAAGGATATCGGGTATCCCGTTCTCTCCGGGAAATCCGTCCTTGTCAAACCGATCGAGAAATGCAGATTGATTTTCCATCCAGGCAAATAACATCTGAAATACGGCATTGGCAGTGGTGGCAACATACTGCAGATAATCGGATGCATCGTGCCAGCCTCCGGTTACGTCAATATGCATGGAATCGATATCATTATCGGGATGAAAGATTATGAATCCGTCGTTTGAATGGCATGAATCATTGAAAAAAGGATTGAACCCACACCGTTGTTGTCGCATATACTTCAGTAAAAAATCTGCCGTATTATCATATACATGGGATCCGATCCTGAACTGTGGAGACCTTATACCCCTGGCGGAAAGATAGTATTCACCCTCATCGTTAAATGAGGAAAAGTCAAGTCTGAATGTGGCAAGAAACGATCCGTAGGCTCCAAAATCTTTTACTTCATCCGATTTCCAGACGGTTTTTCCTGTTAAGGCATCATGGATTTCAAACGATCGAACCCGTATCGGCATCTTACTGACAAAAACTGCTGCCTTATTTGTTTCCGGGATGTATCCAAGCTGGTTAATCCTGATCCAGCCTTCTTCCTCTTTACAGGTATTAAACAAGGAAAGAGATAATGCAAAAAAGAGAACCGTCAATTGTTTTTTCGACATAATAGCAATCTATTTGAGTTCCACCGGAACGAACTGTTACGAAAAGTTCAGCTCCTGAAATCCAAAAAGGGGAAATTGTGTTTTCGCCAGCAGTTACCGAATGTGATTTAATAGATTCAAGTTCTGTTTATGACAATTACCGGTTATTTCCTTCTCGGCTGAACGCCTCTCTGTTTCGATGCTTCTTCCAGTCTTTTCTGCCATTTCGATTTTTTTACCGGTTTCTTTTTATTCTCTTCCAGCTTCTTCAAAATTGCATCTTCATCGACAAATTGTTTTGTCAATAAATTCTGTCCGAAGGTGATCAGGTTAGCAAGAAAATAATAGTAGGTCAATCCGGCTGAAAAGTTGTTCAGGATCAGCATAAACATGATGGGCATAATATACATCATACCTTTCATACCGGGCATTTGGGCACCACCTGAAGCAGAAGGACTATTGATCTTCATGGTAACAATGGTCGAGACGGTCATAAGGAGAGTAAACAAACTGACATGATCTCCATACATTGGGATTTTGAACGGAAGATCCAGTATAGAATCATATGTCGACAGGTCATCTGCCCATAGAAAACTTTTCTGCCTTAATTCAAGTGAAGCGGGGAAGAATCTGAACATGGCAAACAGGATAGGCATTTGGAGCAGCATTGGAAGACACCCCCCCATTGGACTGACTCCTGCCCTCTTATACAAAGCCATTGTTGCCTGCTGTTTCTTCATTGCATCCTCCTTCTTCGGGAATTTTGTGTTGATTTCATCTACCTGGGGTTTCAAAACCCTCATTTTTGCCTGCGACATGTAGGATTTCCATGTTAGCGGGAATAAGACCATCTTAATTATTATGGTCAATAATAAAATAATAATTCCGTAATTGGCAATATACTTGTTCAACCAGTTGAATATGGAGATAATCACATACTGGTTTATCCACCGGATGATATTTCTTCCGAGGAACACCAGTTCTTCCAGCTCAACCTCATATTTCTTAAGCGTATTGAAGTGGTTCGGTCCATAATAGAATTTCATGCCGATGGTTTCATTTGAATTACCTTCATAAGGAATACTGAGTTCAGCACGGAAATTTCTGAGGTATTTTTCTGATTCGGGAAGTTTCACGGATCGTACATAAGCATTTAGGAAGAAATTATCAGCAATAAGAACCGATGAGAAGAATTGATCTTTGAATGCCATCCATCTTACCCTTGTAGTGATTTCATTTTCTTCCATATCTTTCTGGGATCGTTCGCGAAAGCCATCTACCTCACCCTGGTAATACTTATATTTTATGGTGGTATAAATATCTTCATTCTGCCTTCCTTTTTCCTGTTGGGGAAGGTACATTTCCCAGTTAAGATCGAGAGAACTCTGGTTTGCAGGAATAATTTCTGTCATTCCCCGGATATTGATATCAAAGTCGATCATATACTTGTTCGGTTCAAGTGTATAGACATATTCAATATAGGTATCAGGATCCGCCATTAACCTTAGTGCGACGGATTGTGTTGTTGAAGATGCATTTAAGTCACGGGCATTGCTCTGAGGGGTAAAGTAGAGGTTATTGGTTTCAACCGGCCGGTTATCACTGGTGAAGAATTTAAATCCGAAAGCAGTTGAATCACCGTCAAACAGGATCAGAGGGAGTGAATTGTGGGTAGTAAACTCCTTTAATTCTGCCGAATATATTCTACCCCCAAGGGTTGAGATTTTCAATTTTACCAAGTCGTTTTCAAGGGTTATGAATTCCTTTTCACCGGTCGTGGCAGTTCCGAATACACCGAATCTGGCCTTTCTCTCCTCCGGATCGAGGGTGTCTTCAGAAATAACGGCTTGCTGCAGGTCTGTCTCCATCTCCCCGGGTACTGGTTCCGGCTTCAGTGTATCTGTTATTTGCATGTCAATACCAAGAATTCTGTTTATATCCTCTATCCTTGAAGAGGGATAGGGTTGGTTCGGTTTCATTGCCAGAGCCTTGAGGTATGATGCCTTGGCAGCATCGTAATCTTCAGCTTCGTAGAGTGAATCGGCAATTGTAATTTCCTTATTGAAGGCCTTGTTTACTCTTGTTTTATTATAATAGCTGAATCCAATAAATATTACTATTATTAACAGTATACCTATAATCGTATTCTTATCCATTTCAATGTAAGGTTAATATTAACAGGTAAAATTGTTATACCCGTAATGAAAACTATTATATTTCAGATGAGCAATGCATTTCTTATAAATTCAACAAACAAGGGATGCGGCCTGAGAACGGTACTGCTGTATTCCGGGTGGAACTGAACTCCAACAAACCATATATGATCCTGTATTTCAATAATTTCAACCAGGCCGGTTTCCGGATTTATCCCTACAGCTTTCATTCCTGCCCGGCTAAAATCCTCCAGGTACGCATTGTTAAATTCATACCGGTGTCGGTGCCGTTCTTTTACTTCTGTGGTCCTGTAAGCTCTGTACGACTTACTATCTTCCGTAATTCTGCATGCATAGGCTCCAAGTCTCATTGTCCCTCCTTTGTCAACAATACTTTTTTGCTCTTCCATCAAATCGATAACAGGATAGGGTGTTCCCTTATCCATTTCCGTAGAATTGGCTCCCTGGAGCAGGAGGACATTTCTGGCAAACTCTATTACGGCACACTGCATTCCCAGGCAGATTCCAAGAAAGGGAATATTTTTTTCCCTGGCGAATTTAGCGGCGAGGATCTTACCGACAATACCGCGGGTACCAAAACCCGGGGCGACGAGAATTCCATTCACCCCTCCCAGTTTCTTATCCACATTGGTTTCCTTAATTCCTTCGGAGTGGACATAAACGACCTCTACCCTGGATTCATTTACTGCACCCGCATGAGTAAATGCTTCATTGATCGATTTATATGCATCCTGCAATTCGATATATTTGCCTACCAATCCGATCTTTACGGTAGACCTGGGATTTTTCAGTTTATGAATGAAGTCTTTCCATGGTCTGAGGTGTGGTTCTCTCCTGGCAGCAAGTTTAAGTTTCCTAAGTGTCGTTACATCCAGTTTTTCCTTCAGCATATAAATAGGGACTTCATAAATGATATCAACATCAATCGATTCAATGACCGAGGATATTTCAACATTACAGAACAGTGCCACTTTCTCCCGGACATCTTCGGTGAGGGTTCTCTGTGTTCGCAGAACAAGAACATCCGGCTGGATCCCGTTTTCCAGCAGCACCTTTACCGAGTGTTGAGTTGGTTTCGTTTTGAGCTCTCCGGAGGTCTGCAAATAAGGCACCAGGGTAAGATGAATCACTATACAATTGGAAGATCCCATTTCCCATTTCATCTGTCTTACAGATTCAATGTATGGGAGTGACTCAATATCACCTACGGTACCCCCAATTTCAGTTATAACTATATCAAGATCCGACTTTTCAGCAACCCGTTTTATCCTGCATTTAATTTCATCGGTAATATGCGGGATCACCTGGACCGTTTTTCCCAGAAAATCTCCCCTTCGCTCTTTATCAATAACGGATTGGTACACCTGACCGGTGGTAACATTGTTTAACCGGGTGGTAGGCATATTCAGAAAACGTTCGTAATGTCCCAGGTCAAGATCGGTTTCAGCCCCGTCTTCAGTAACATAGCATTCCCCATGTTCATATGGATTCAGGGTACCGGGATCGACATTTATGTATGGATCCAGTTTCTGAACAGTAACTGAGTATCCTCTCGATTGGAGAAGCATAGCAAGGGAAGAAGAGATAATTCCTTTTCCAAGCGAGGAGGTAACACCCCCGGTTACAAAAATGTACTTCGCAGAAGACAAATTCAGAAAATTTGAGATAATAAAATATTGGTACTGTTATGGTTTACGAATCTGGCTGAGTCCTCCTGGTTACAATCCCTTTAATCAAAATCACTCTGATCTATCATCCGGATCTTATCCTCCAGTAACCGGATCGTTTTCTTGGCCCGGTCAATCTTTTCGTTCACTTCATTTATCATGGAATCGGCATTGTCTGATTTCGCAAAGAATCCTATATTGTTTTCCCAGAGCACAATGTCACTTTCAAGCTGTTTTATTCTACTTAGGAATTTTTCCCTGTCCTGCTTGACCTTGATATCTGCCTTTGGATTATCGCGGAGGTTGACCAACTTATTCTTATATTTTAAAAGATTCTTCTCATCTTCATCCACTTTCAGGTTATCGAACTGCTTGTTGATTGCATTTCTGTATTGCTGAAGTATTTTATCTTTTTCTTTAAACGGAACATATCCAATTTCGGTCCAATTCCGCTGAAACTCCTTCAGTTTTTCAAAATTCTCCTCCATATTTTCGCCGGGCGTATATGCTTCGATCTGTTCAATCAATTCTATCTTCGATTTAAGATTTATCTCATAGGTATCATCGATCTGAGAATAATATTCTGATTTCTGCTGGAAAAAAGTATCGCACGCCGCACGAAATCGTTTCCAGATTTTTTCCGAATGCTTCCTGGGTACCGGCCCGATCTCTTTCCATTTCTTCTGGAGATTAATAAGATCTTCCGTTGTCTTCTTCCATTCCGTACTGTTCATAAGAGATTCGGCCTGGATACAAAGTTCCGTCTTCAGCTGGAGATTATTGGTTTGGATTTCCTTGTTCTCAGCATAAAATTCCCTTTTCCTTTTGAAAAAGTTATCACAGTTATCCCGAAATCTCTGATAGATTTTATTATTGCTTTTTTTCGGAGCATAACCGATGGTACGCCAGACCTTCTGAAGTTCCACTACTTCAGAAGATTTCTTTTCCCAATCCCTATGATTTGCCAGGTTCTGATTCAGGATATCCTCTACCTTTTCACACAGTTGCGTTTTAGCTTCAAGGTTTTTTTTCTGAGCTGCTTTAAGATTCTCGTAATATTCCTGGTGCTTCTTGTTTATTTTCGATGTGGCTTCCCGGAATCGTTCCCATAGTTCGGACTTCACTTCATGCGGGACAGGTCCTGTCTCACGCCAATGATCGTGAAGCTTCTGTAGCTTTTTGAATGCATTTACGATAGAAGGTTCAAGGAGCAATTCTTCTGCCCTTTCACACAGCGTTATTTTTGCTTCCTGGTTCTTTTTCAGATCCAGGTCCCGTAATTCCTTGTTAATCTTTATATAATCATAGAACTTTTCAACATGATGATGATAGGTTTCCCACAGGTCTTTAAGATTTTGCTGCGGTACCAATCCAACCTCCCTCCACCGGGTTTGAAGTTCCCTGAAGTCCTGAAATGTTTTATTGATAGACTCTTTGCGGTTAACCAGGTCCTTGATTTCCTCGATGATCTGATATTTCTCCTGTAGATTTGTCTGTTTCTGAAGTTCCAGATCCCTGTTATATGCAGTTTTAAGTTCCTTGTATTTGTTTAATAATTCCTTCAGACGTGCTTCGCGCGGGTCTTCACCCGGCATAAAATCTATAATATCTCCACCCTCATCCAGAAATGCCTTTTTTTTCTTTTCAATTTCATTTTTATGCTTTTTGTAGAAATTGATCTTGATATTTTCGACATCTGTTCTGATTTCCGGTATGGGTCTTTCATCCACTAAAATGGTAAGAGTGTTAAGCAGTTCATCAATACTGAATGTTGAATAATCTACTGCCTTTACCGTAATGTCTTCATCGCTATCTTCTTCTTTTTTTATCTCATCCGTTTTTTCCTCCTTTTCCGTTGATTCGGGAGCTTCTTTATCACCGGAGGAGTTATCACCGGCAGTGGATTTCTCCGTTTCGGTTTCAGGGGTATTTTCAGAGGAGGAAACTTCACCGGCTGAAGGTCTATTGCCGGTATTATCAGGAGGGGTCACGGTTCCGGATTGTTGTTTATCAGTTTCCGGCTCGTTAACAGGATCACTGGTGACACCAGCGGGAGAAGTTGAATCAGCCATATCGCTGTTTTCTGCAGGTTTCTTCATAGTTTCGGGGTTTCCCTCCTTCCCCCCGAATTGTTCTTCACGAACAGAATCATTACTATATGTAGTCTCCGACATCATCCCCAATTAAATTACCAAACTACATGTATGCTTTGCCCACACAAAACTACGAAAATATATATTAAAGCCCGAATACCAAATATTTTTTGGTTCTAAATTGAAAATAAACCCCATTCCTCAATTATCCGGATGACCCGGGTCGCAAGGGAGTGATTGTTTCATACCCGGACAAACTGTTTTTGTTTACCCTGGAATAAGTAAGTACCTTTGAATAAAAAACCGAAATGAGGATTGATATTATTAGTGTCCAGCCGGCTCTCCTTGCCAGTCCCCTTGGCCACTCGATTGTTCAGATTGCAAAAGATAAAGGTCTTCTCTCCCTGTTTATCCATAATCTCCATAATTACGCCACTGGCAAATACAAAAGTGTTGATGATTACCCATTTGGAGGAGGTGCTGGCATGGTAATGAAAATAGAACCTATATACAGGATCATTGAAAAACTTACCTCTGAAAGGGAGTATGCTGAGATCATCTATACATCACCCGACGGCATGCCTTTCAATCAAAAAATTGCAAACCGGTTATCCCTGTCAGAAAATATAATTATCTTGTGTGGGCATTATAAGGGTGTTGACCATAGAGTACGTGATCATCTGATAACCAGGGAATTATCTATCGGGGATTTTGTACTCTCCGGTGGTGAGCTTGCTGCTGCAATTATCACGGATGCCGTCACAAGGCTGCTTCCTGGAGTGATATCCGATGAAACTTCGGCACTGGATGATTCATTCCAGGATAATCTCCTTGCTCCTCCCGTATATACCAGACCGGCCGAATTCAAAGGATGGAAAGTTCCCGGGATTCTGCTATCAGGTAATGCAAAGGAAATTGATAAATGGAGATTTGAACAATCCGTCCGGCGAACTCAAAAGCTGAGACCGGATCTGATAGAAGGAGAATGAATATAATGGATGTAAAGCTACAATGAATGGAAAGCAATGATTCGACACTAATTCAGTAATAATTCTCCCAAGCAGTCG
>CP070687.1:1352486-1354125 GCA_020353115.1 Bacteroidales bacterium | reverse complement strand
CCGATGTATTGCGTAAGGACTGGAACTTCAAAGGCTTTGTTTCTTCTGACTGGATGGCTGGTTTGCACGATGGTGTCAAAGGTGTAAATGCCGGTTTGGATGTGGAAATGCCACTTCAACAGCACTACAGTCAGAAAGAACTTCAAGCTGGCCTGGACTCGGGAGAGATAACCAAGGCACAGATTGATGAAATCGTTCGCAGGATTATCAGAACGAAGCTGATGTATGTCACGGCCTCAAATCCACAAACATACCCTAAAGATCTTCCGGCTTCCGAAGCCCACCGGGAGCTGGCCCTGGAAGTGGCTGAAAAAAGCATGGTCTTGCTCAAAAATGAAAATAACTTCTTACCTCTCTCCCGGAGTGAAATCAAAACTTTGGCGGTCATTGGACCGCTTGCCGATGAAGAAAACCTTGGTGATCACGGCAGCAGTTATACTCATTCCCCCATGGTCATTACCATCCTTCTTGGATTACAAGATTACGGAGAAGGAAAATATACTGTCGTTTTTGATGACGGATTAAATATTGAATCTGCCAAAAAGAGTGCATCCAATGCAGATGCTGTCGTATATGTTGTCGGATATGCCTATAACGATGAAGGTGAATTTTTACCTTCAACTAAAGAATTGGATTATGAAGCCTGGGGACGTGGGGGTGACCGGCCGAATCTATTTTTAAAGCCTCAAGATCAGAAACTGTTGAAAGAAGTATTGCCAGCAAATAAAAACTCCGTTGTAACCCTAATTGGCGGCAGTGCTATTATGACCAATGATTGGGAAGAACTTACTCCTTCCATTATAATGGCCTGGTATCCTGGTATAATGGGCGGCCAGGCCCTGGCGAATATTCTTTTCGGTGAGGTGAATCCAAGTGGTAAACTCCCTTTTACCATTCCCGAAGAAGAAAGCCATTTACCCTATTTCAATCCGAGGGTCGATTCAATCAATTACGGATATTATCACGGTTATACCTTATTCGATAAAGAAAATATTAAACCGGCCTATCCTTTCGGTTTTGGTTTGAGTTATACGGATTTCGAGTATGACAGCATCAGCCTGGATAAAACACAAATGGGTATAAACGACACATTGAATGTCTCCGTACAGGTGACCAATACTGGTACTTCGGCCGGGGAAGAGGTGGTTCAGCTATATATCGGTTTTTCAAATTCAACCGTTGACCGTCCTGTAAAATTATTGCGTGGTTTTGAAAAAAGAGAACTGGCACCAGGTGAAACCAAAACCATTAAGATTCCGGTTGCTGCCAGGGATCTGGCAAGGTATGATCCTGCAACCAAACAATGGGTGGTTGATGCGATGAAATATGAACTTTATGTAGGCCCTTCTTCATCTGAAAGTGATTTACTGAAATCTTCTTTCAGCATAGTGAACCAACTTTGAAACTCCGGAAGTTAAGGTCTCGGTTGATATCATTAATTGCTAACTTTTCAATCGAAATCACAGTTTCCTGATATAATTAAACCCGTTGTGCTATTGAAAACAAGGAATTTGATTTATGCTATCTTTCTGTTCATTAAATCATTAGCCGTCTGCCGGCTTCGCTGGCTTGTGGGTGGAGCCGTCTGACGGATACATTAATAAACGTGTGGTAAATTGCGGTCCATGAAATGGTTTCC
>CP070687.1:1344502-1352386 GCA_020353115.1 Bacteroidales bacterium | reverse complement strand
GCCCATGCTGTCTAGCCCGGAAATTATAACTCTTGTTCTTCTGGCCTGCCTTATGGAACGCCGGGAATGAAATAGCTGCAAATCAGTCCAGGGCATACCTTTGCAGTAAAATCACGGAACGTTAGGCCTTCTGGATATTAAAACTCCAGTAGCAGTTGACATGCTCCGTCATTCGGTTAAATAAGTCTTACTATTCTGCCGGTTAAGCAATAAAGTTTTGGTTATCAGGCAATACGAAATAGCTCGGTGTGTTTGATACTGTTACGTAAAGTATGGATATTTAATGCCGGATTTCATCATGACTGTATCGGATCAAAGGTCTTGATCCATACAATGGTTTCTGAAATGGTATGGTTAAACAGGATTATGATTAATCACAGCACTTGCTGACACATTCAACGATCTGTCTTAAGTTGTCATGTTTAAGAAAATAATAGGTATTCTTACCTTCTCTTTTTGAAGACAGAACCCCTTTATCCTTCAATATACCAAGATGATGAGAAGTGGTTGATTGCTCAATGTTGAGAAGTTCATGTATCTCTGTAACAGTGAGCTTTTTGCCTTCTTCCAAATATGTAAGTATGGCAATCCTCATCGGATGTGCTATTGCTTTAAGCATATTTGCTGCTTTTTCCAGCTGCTCGCTTGTAAGATCTTTAATTTTCATTTTATTGATTGAAATAGAACAACAGATACAAATATATAAATATATAATACTTAAAAACAAAGATATCGGCCATATTTAGGTATGTTCTACATCATAATAGAATCTTTTAAATTCCTTCTAAATAAGATACGATGGCTGGTATCTTGAAAATTGTTTAATACTATGGCATTTTACGGTTATTCAACGTGATCATAATCGGTTACCGGGCGGGTAATCTTCCATCCCGGATCTCATGAAAAATAACCGGTTAATCCATTTTGCATAGCATACCCCCTTCGCGGGTTAATTGCATTAAATTCTTATCTTTGCCCTGCCAGGATTGACCAATATATGTCTGTTTCCGATACCATAAAGGCTCCCATCCGGGATGAAATGAAAAGGTTTAACACGCTCTTCAATTCCTCCCTGAAAAGTCCAGTTCCCCTGTTAAATATTATTGCCAATTATATTCTCCGGAGAAAGGGAAAACAGATGCGCCCCATGTTTGTTTTTCTTACCGCCAAACTCCACGGGGAAATAAATGATTCCAGCTACACGGCGGCAGCACTGATTGAATTGCTGCATACAGCTACTTTAATTCATGATGATGTGGTGGATGATTCATACCAGCGGCGCGGATTCTTTTCCATAAATGCATTATGGAAATCAAAGATTGCAGTATTGATCGGTGACTATCTCCTTGCTAAAGGTCTGCTTTTAGCCATCGAAAAAAGGGAATTTGAACTTCTGAATATTGTATCTGAAGCAGTTAAAGAAATGAGTGAAGGAGAACTGATGCAAATTCAGAAATCCAGGAAGCTTAATATCACTGAAAAGGAATATTTTGAGATCATCCGTAAGAAAACTGCCACATTAATAGCGGCTTGTTCGGCCAGTGGATCTCAAAGTGTTGGTGCTGATAAAGATATTGTGCTGAAAATGAAGCAATTTGGTGAAAACATCGGAGTTGCTTTTCAGATCAAGGATGATCTTTTTGATTATCAAAAGACCAATATTCTCGGTAAACCAACCGGTAATGATATCAAAGAGAAGAAACTGACCTTACCGCTAATTCACTCCCTTGGGAACACGCATGCATCAGAAAGGAGGAGGATATTAAATCTCATCCGTCATCATAACAACAATTCTACCAGCGTAATGGAAGTCATTGAATTTGTAAAAAGGAATGGCGGTATTGAATATTCCATCGCAAAAATGAATGAATATAAAGGCAACGCTTTGAAGATGCTACATCAGTTCCCGGACAACGAAGCCAGAAATGCACTAACGGATTTAGTTAATTTTACCACCACAAGGGTTTCGTAATATTGTTTACATGATTTGTACCCATGTACTTTTAGCTCATCAGGATCATCTACTCCCGGCCCGACCTCCGTGTAAAAACAAATAGTTCATTCTAAGCGGCTTAAAATGGATACAAAATGAATGTATAAGCCTGTATATCTGCATATTATATAAGACAACTCAGGTATGTCACTTTCGCAGAATTAATGAAAATAGTTATACACTATTCCAGCTTTAGCGTTTCCGATACTTTTTACCAGGTCGGCCAGGCTTGCTTTTTTTAGTCCTTCAACCGATTTATATTCAGAAAAAAGTTTTTGAATCGTTACAGATCCAATGCCTTTGATATTGTCCAACTCAGATCTCAGTAAATCCCCGGATCTTTTCTTCCGGTGAAAAGAGATTCCGAACCGATGAGCTTCGTTTCTCAGGTACTGGATTAATTTCAGCGTTTCAGAATTTTTATCCAGGTAGAGCGGCAACGGATCTTTTGGAAAATAGATCTCTTCCAGTCTCTTTGCAATTCCGATAACTGCAATCCTTCCTCTCAGACTTAGCTTCTCCAGGCTTTTTACGGCCGCATTCACCTGTCCCTTACCCCCGTCCACAACAATCAGCTGGGGCAGTGCCAGGCCTTCATCAATCATCCTGCTGTATCTCCTTAGCAGTATTTCCTGCATGGAAGCGAAATCGTTCGGTCCCTTAACCGTTTTAACATTATAATGCCGGTATTCTCTCTTTCTTGGCCGGGCATTGCGAAATACTACACAAGCCGCAACCGGATTGGCTCCCTGAAGGTTGGAATTATCAAAACATTCAATATGTACCGGAATACTGCTTAACCGCAGATCATGCTTTATTCTTTCCAGAATCCTGTCTGTTCCAGTTGATTTGAAACTTTGATTAACTCTCTTTAGCTTCTGTAATCTATAATATGTTACATTCCTTTCTGAAAGCTCCAGTAGTTTCATCTTATCTCCTTTTTTAGGGACCGTTATTTTGCAATCCGCAATAGGAATATTCAACCGGAAAGGTACTATTATTTCCTTTGCTGTACTGGATAACCTTTGCCTTATTTCGGTAATGGCCATTGGTAGCAATTCGTTCCGGTCTTCCTCCAGTCTTTTCTTAATTTCCAGTGTATGAGCCTGGATGATCGCTCCATTTACAACTTTCAGGAAATTCACAAATGCATAGCCGGCATCATCAGTAATCGAAAAGACATCCACATCACGGATGGTTGAACTCACGATGGTTGACTTGCTCTGATACCGTTCGAGTATTTTGATTTTTTCTTTGATATAGTTCGCCTCTTCATACCGGTATTCCGTGGCATACTTTTGCATTAATCCTTTCATATACGTAAAAACATTTCCGATATTGCCCCTTATTATCTCTCTTATTTGATCGATGTTCCCGTTATATTCTGCCTCCGTTTGCAAACCTTCACACGGCCCTTTGCATTTGCCCATATGATATTCCAGACATAGTTTGAATTTTTTCAACCGTATGTTTTCAGGTATAAGTTTATACTTGCAATTCCTGAGCGGATAGAGTTGCCTGATCATATCCAGCAGAGTCTTCACCATAACTACCGATGTATAAGGGCCATAATATTGAGAGCCGTCATCAATCAGGTTCCGTGTATAAAAAACTCTCGGAAATGCTTCATTCTTAATGCATATCAATGGAAAACTCTTATCGTCTTTTAACTGGATATTATACCTGGGTTGGTATTTTTTTATCAGGTTATTTTCAAGCAGCAGCGCATCCGATTCTGAGTTTACAATAATATGCTGTATATCATGTATTTTGCTTACCAGCACTTTCGTCCTACCGGTTTGTGTTTTGCCCAGATATGTCATCATCCTTTTTCGGAGGTTCTTTGCCTTTCCAATATAAATAACGGTACCATCCTTATCCAGAAATTGATATACACCCGGGTTCTCGGGAAGAACAGATACGATTAATTTCAGGTGACTGGTATTATGCCTGGTTCGTGTCAAATTCCTTATACGATTAAGTGTTGTTGTAAATCTTATATGTCAAGATCCCGTATGGATGGGATACTACATTCGTTCGAAAAGTCCAATTGGTTTAAACCTTTTAACATCAAACAAGTACCGGTCTCCGATTTTTAAATCAGGTATGACCAGCAGTGCCATAAAAGAGAGGGTCATAAAAGGGGCAAGAAGTCTGGATCCGAGTTGTTTTACCTGACCGGTCAATTTCTTGTATTTCCCGGCTACTGTATTTCCTTCTTTATCGGATAAAATTCCTCCAACAGGTAGTGGTAGGATATCTGTTTTATTATCATCAACAACCGAAATACCACCTTTGTGTTCGCTGATTATGTTTATCGCGGCACATAGATCGTCATCATTAGCTCCCACCCCTATTATATTATGGCTGTCGTGGGCAATACTGCTGGCAAATGCGCCCTTCTTAAGTCCGAAACCATGTATGAATCCAACATTCGGGCGCGCCTTCCTGTACCGGTTCAACACTACAATTTTAAGAATGTCCCGGTTTGCATCGGTGGTTACAAAACCGTTTGAAATTACAGGGGTTATCCATTCCCTTCCGGTCCGCAAATCTCCATCCCGTGCAACAATAACATTTATCTTATTACCATCTGCATGAACCTGCAGATCATCCGGTTTAATGAAATTTTTAACGAATCGGTTGGGTCGTGTTTCACATGTATAGTTAAATAAAACTTTACCGTCGTCATAGACGGGTATCCCGCGTATGAATGTCGTAATCACCTGTAAAGAATCCAGATCCTTTGCAACAATGAAATCGGCATGATCATTGATTTGCAGCATTCCAATATCAAGATTGTAGTGCCTTTTCGGATTTAAAGATGAAGCTCTCAAAAGGTTGAAAATGCTTAACCCGTTATTCATTCCCTTTCGGATCAGCCGATCTATGTGTCCTTTTTCCAGGTCATCCGGATGTATATCATCGGTACATAACATAACGTTGTGTGTCTCCAGATCAATAAGGGGCATCAATTCGTCAAAGTTCCGTGCAGCACTACCTTCCCTGATCAATATTTTCATTCCATTTCTTATCTTCTCTTCCGCTTCTTTCATCGATGCGCATTCATGATCAGTCGTAATACCGCTGCCCGCATATTTTTTCAATTCATTCCCGGTAAGTTCCGGAGCATGTCCATCAATTCTCTTTCCAAACCTTTTTGCAATAGAAATCTTTTTTTCTATTTCATGATCTCCCATTAATACCCCGGGGAAATTCATCATTTCTGAAAGAAAATAGATATCATTTCTCTCCATTAAGTATTCGATTTCATCTGCTCCGATTTTGCTACCGGATTCTTCGAATACGGTAGCCGGCACACAGGACGGTGCACCAAAAAAGAAGTTAAAAGGTACTTTCCTGCTGTCATCGATCATGAAATCAATCCCCTTAATACCAAGCACATTGGCAATTTCATGTGGGTCCGAAAGTACAGCAACGGTACCCTTGCTTACGGCCATAGCGGCAAAATTTCCCGGTGTAAGCATGGAGCTTTCAATGTGCACATGAGCATCGATAAGTCCAGGTAATATATAAT
The DNA here is from genome assembly GCA_020353115.1 of Bacteroidales bacterium. Taxonomy (GTDB): domain Bacteria; phylum Bacteroidota; class Bacteroidia; order Bacteroidales; family VadinHA17. The sequence continues at coordinate 1,346,855 of CP070687.1, read as the reverse complement.
GTGGTGCTGAAGATGTCAATCGGGATATTTCCTTTATTCTTCCGTTTTGTATTCGTATTTTTGCCGGATAAATATCCTCCCGATATACATCTACGAGTTGTCCTTCCACAAAAAAATTGTTTTCCACATCCATAAAATGATATAATAAAATGTTCCACGTGGAACATTATCTCCCCAGATAAATGAGAAGCACACTTATATCCGATGGCGATACTCCACTTATTCTTGATGCCTGCCCTATGTTTCTCGGTTTTATTTTTGTAAGCTTTTGTCTTGCTTCAGTAGATATGGATCCAAGCTTCATATATTCAAAGTTCTCCGGTATTCTAATGTGTTCCATTCTTTTTAATTTAGCAGCCAATTGTTTTTCTCTGTTTATATATCCCTCATATTTCAATTCAATTTCAGCGCTTTCGGATATTTCTTCCTGCCTGTTTGGTATTTTCTCCATTATTCTTCTTAATTCTACTACTTCCTCATACATATCATCAATTTTCACCTGCGGTCTTATAATCAGGTCTTTCAACTTAACTCCCTGTCTTATTTTTGCCGTTCCCAACTCTTTCAGCTTTCCATTTACTTCTTCCGGCTTTACGCTATGGTTCCTTATAAAATCCAGAATGCCATTTCTCCATTCATACTTTTCTCTCATTCTTTCCAGTCGCTTCCCGCTTGCCAGGCCAATTCTATATCCTATTTCCGTTAGTCTCAGATCTGCATCATCCTGTCTCAAAAGAATTCTGTATTCTGCTCTTGATGTAAACATCCTGTATGGTTCATCTACTCCTTTTGTTACAAGATCATCAATCAGAACTCCTATATATGCCTGATCCCTTCCCAATATCAATTCCTCCTTCTCTTCCATTTTCAGATGCGCATTTATTCCTGCTATCAACCCCTGTGCTCCTGCCTCTTCATATCCTGTCGTACCATTCACCTGGCCTGCCAAATAAAGCCCATCTATTTTCTTTGTTTCAAGCGTATGTTTAAGCTGTGTCGGCTTAAAATAATCATATTCAATAGCATATCCAGGTCTGAAAATCTTAACATTTTCCAATCCTCTAATCCTTCTCATAGCATTAAACTGCACGTCCCATGGCAACGATGATGAAAAACCATTTATATAGTATTCTATAGTATCCTTCCCCTCCGGTTCAATAAATAACTGATGCCTTTCCTTTTCGGCAAATGTCACAATTTTATCTTCAATACTCGGACAATACCTTGGTCCTATACTTTTTATTGTCCCATTGAATAATGGCGAATCTTCCAGTCCATTCTCAATAATTTCATGTACATTCAAATCCGTGTGTGTAATGTAACAGCTTCTCTGATTCTTAATTTTTACAGGCTCGTTCATAAAAGAAAAGCAGTATGCCTTTTCATCTCCTTTCTGTTCCGTCAGTTTATCAAATTCGATTGTTCTGCCATCTACTCTTGCGGGCGTACCTGTTTTCATTCTTCCGGCTTCAAAGCCATGATTCTTTAATATTTCTGAGATTCCTTTCGAGTGCTGTTCCGCTGCCCTTCCTCCTTCAATCTTTGTTTTTCCAATATGCATCAGTCCATTCATAAATGTACCTGCCGTTAATATTACCGCCTTACCTCTAAATTCAACACCCATTTTTGTCTTTATCCCTTGAACTTTTCCTCCTTTAATAATAATTTCTTCGGCCATATCCTGCCAGAAATCCACATTTTCTATTGTCTCTAAATACCTTCTCCACTCCCATGAAAATTTAATTCTGTCACATTGTGCACGAGGACTCCACATTGCAGGCCCCTTTGACCTGTTCAGCATCCTGAATTGTATCATACTCTTATCAGTGACCATCCCAGAGAATCCTCCGAGTGCATCTATCTCCCTAACCATCTGACCTTTAGCTATACCACCCATTGCAGGATTACAGGACATTTGTGCTATTTTTGTCATATCCATTGTTACCAAAAGTACCTTTGAGCCCATTTTACCTGCTGCTGCTGCTGCTTCGCTTCCAGCATGTCCTCCTCCAATTACAATTATATCATATCTATTTTCCATTTTCCTCTAACTTTCATAATAGTTCAGCCCCATGAAGAAATTAAATAAAATGTAATCTTATATTATTGATTATCAACTAACTAATCCTTTCTTTCATTTTCAGATATTTCTCTTCCTTTGATCTTATCATCTCCTTTTCACTTTTACTTACATCTTCATAACCGACCAGATGCAATATTCCATGCACCATGACCCTTAATAACTCATCCTCTAACTTGCATTTGAATTTTTTTGCATTGATTTTAAGGGTTTCCACGCTAATAAAAAGATCACCGTTAATGGTTATTCCACTGGAATAATTGAATGAAATTA
>CP070687.1:1335942-1344402 GCA_020353115.1 Bacteroidales bacterium | reverse complement strand
AAATAGACAAAATGAGATTGGATAAGAATGCGGTAATACTGGCTCATTATTACCAGGAAGGCGAAATACAGGATATCGCAGATTTTGTAGGGGACAGTCTCGCTTTGTCTCAGCAGGCATCGAAAACGGAATCGGATATTATTCTATTTGCAGGGGTGAATTTTATGGCCGAAACGGCAAAAATACTGTCACCTGAAAAAAAGGTATTAATACCGGATCTGAACGCCGGTTGCTCACTTGCCGAATCTTGTCCGCCGGACGAATTTGCAAGGTTCAGAAACAAATACCAGGATCATACAGTTATATCTTATGTAAATACAACTGCAGAAATAAAAGCATTAACGGATATTGTATGTACATCATCAAATGCATTAAAAATAATAGAATCATTACCAGCTGATGAAAAGATAATTTTCGCACCGGATAAAAATCTGGGAAACTATATAAAAAGCATTTCAGGAAGGGATATGGTTATTTGGGATGGAGCCTGCCATGTTCATGAGGAGTTTTCATTAGAAAGAATTCTGGAACTTAAAAAACAGCACCAAGAAGCAAAAATTATTGCACACCCGGAATGCGAAAAACCAATTTTAATTGTTGCCGATCATATCGGTTCAACATCATCGCTTATAAAGTTTACAATGAATGATGGTGGAAATACATATATTGTAGCAACGGAATCAGGGATTATACACCAGATGAAGAAGAAGAACCCGGGTAAGTTATTTATTCCGGCTCCGCCGAAAGATTCTACTTGTGCCTGCAGTGATTGTAATTTTATGAAAATGATAACACTAAGGAAAATCTATAATACATTGAAATACGAAGCTCCGGAAATTAAAATTGAAGAGGAGATAAGAAAGAAGGCAGAAGCACCAATCAAACGTATGCTGGAGATATCTGAAAAATATGGTTTGTAGTTAAATCGATTGGAAGGATGAAGCTAATTTTTTTTATAGTATTATCTAAAGAGCCAAAATCATGCGGTCAGGAATAGTGTTGGTATTTTTGTTTGTAAATCTGGTTTTGTACAGTCAGGAAAATGAATTACCGGCTGACGGCTATACATTTTTATATTACCCTAATGGGCAGATTTCAAGCGAAGGAAATATTAAAAACGGAAAACCAGATGGGTATTGGAAAACATATTATGTTACAGGAATTATAAAATCGGAAGGGAACAGAAAAAATTTTATGCTGGATAGTATTTGGATATTCTACGATCAGACAGGAGATACAATCGAGAAGATTAGCTATATGTATGGAAAGAAAAATGGATATTACTTTAAGTATGATTTTAAAAACAAAGAAATTACATCATATAATGGTAACATAGTATCGAAAGAATTATATATCAATGATAAAAGAGAAGGTCAGTCATTCTATTATTACCCAAATGGAAAGTTGAAAGAGAGTGTCAATTATGTGAATGGAAGGAGGCAGGGATTATCAAAAGAATTTGATCTGGAGGGAATAATTATAACACTTTTTGAATACCATAACGGATATCTTGTAAACAGGGAAAGAATCAACAGAAGCGATACAGAAGGGATGAAACAAGGAGTCTGGAAGGATTTTTATGAAGATGGCAAGCTGCAAATTGAAAGATCCTATAAAGACAACATACTTCATGGATTTTATAAAGAATATGACAAAAAAGGGAACCTTATTCTTGTAATACAATATAGAGAAGGAAGAATTGTTGAGGAGGATGTTGAGGAAGACCAGGATGTTGAGATTCGGAATATATACGATGAGAACAACAGATTAAAAACAAGCGGACCATATAGGTATAAAACACCAATTGGCATTCACAGGGAATATGCTCCCGACGGCACAATAACAGGATCAAGGATTTATGATGATTCAGGAAGAATTATTTCCGAGGGAATTGTTAATGAGGAAGGGGAACGGATAGGACACTGGAAGAATTTTTTTATCACCGGAGAATTACGCTCAGAGGGTAACTATATAGAGAACAAAAAAGAAGGTAAATGGGACTATTTTTTCATGGATGGAGTAATAGAACAGACAGGAAATTACCGCAATGGGCAGGAAGATGGTTTATGGAAATGGTATTATCCTAATGGGAACATCCACAGAGAAGAAGAGTACTTTAATGGAAAAGAGGATGGTATTGCAACGGAATATTCAATGGAGGGAGAAATTATCTCACAAGGCGATTTTCTGGAGGGAGAGAAAGAAGGAAGATGGTATTATACGGCTGGAGACCATGCGGAAGAGGGTAATTATGTGGTTGGACTCAGAGAAGGGGTGTGGAAACATTATTATGCTAACGGAGAGATAAAATATATTGGAAATTATTCTCAGGATAACCCGGATAAAAGGCATAAATTATATTGGGCAAACGGAGTTCTGAAAGAGGAAAGATATTATGATAATGGAATAAAGGAGAAAAACTGGAAAAAGTATAATGAGGAAGGAATACTTATTATGACAATAACCTATAAGGACGATGTGGAATACAGAATTAACGGAGTAAAAGTTGGGCTTCCTGAAAGTAATGTAAAGCTGATAAGGTAAAGAAATGAAACGCTTGAATTAAAAATGGATGATGATTTCAATATGCGGGAGAGTGAATTGACCGCAGCTGACAGGGAATTTGAAAAAAAATTGCGCCCTCCTGATTTTGTCGAATTTTATGGCCAAACCAAAGTCGTTGAAAACCTGAAAATATTTGTCGAAGCTGCCGGAATGAGAGACGAAGCTCTGGATCACGTTCTGTTGCATGGTCCACCAGGGTTGGGTAAAACAACACTTGCTACCATTATTGCAAATGAACTGGATGTTAACATGAAGGTAACATCCGGACCGGTACTTGACAAGCCTGGAGATCTCGCAGGATTACTAACCAGCCTGGAGAGGAAAGATGTGCTATTCATCGATGAGATTCACCGACTGAGCCCGGTGGTTGAAGAATACCTTTATTCCGCAATGGAGGACTATTCCATTGACATCATGATAGACAGGGGACCAAGTGCAAGATCAATACAACTTAACCTAAATCCGTTTACCCTTATAGGAGCTACTACAAGATCGGGATTGTTAACCAGCCCTTTGAGGGCAAGATTTGGAATAAGCTTCCACTTGGAATATTATAACAGTAGCGTATTGAAAAAAATAGTTAAACGGTCGGCAGGTATTCTAAAGGTGATTATTGATGAAAAAGCCAGTAAAGAAATAGCATTGAGAAGCAGGGGAACTCCGAGAATCGCTAATGCCCTGCTTCGCAGGATAAGGGATTTTGCCCAGGTGAAAGGAACAGGAAATATAGATCTGGAAATTGCAAAATATTCCCTCGAGGCATTGAATATTGATAAGCACGGATTGGATGAAATGGATACGAAAATCCTGTCAACCATTATTGATAAATTTAAAGGCGGCCCGGTAGGAATTTCAACGATAGCAACTGCTGTTGGAGAAGATGGGGGTACAATCGAAGAGGTATATGAACCTTTCCTTATAAAAGAAGGATTTATAAAACGAACCCCCAGAGGAAGAGAAGCAACGGAACTGGCGTATAAGCATCTTGGAAGAACAAGGTTTGGCGAAGCAGGTACATTGTTTTAGAATTTTTGTTTTGAAGAGCATAATTTTTATATTTACCCTCATATTTTGCCTTGCCATTTTATACAAAATAATTGATCATGAAAGAAGTAGTTAAACGGATTGGTATTGTATTTATCGTCGCGGGGATTGTAATTTTAGGATATTCAGAATTCAGTGGTATTGAAAGCAATAAACTTCTGATAATAAGTGGTGGGTTGATATTTGGAGGCTTAGTGGTCTATGTAATTCTGAATAACATACTAGACTGATCATGATTCCGGGTACAAACCTTTGATTTTTAAAATAAAACGTAAAAAATCTAGAAAAGATTTGCAATTTTTCTGAGGCCGCCACCATCCAGTATTTTTATCTTACGGCCGTTTAACTCAATAAGACGATCATTCTTAAATTCAGAAAGTAAACGGATTACCGATTCTGTAGCGGTACCGACAATATTGGCAAGCTCTTCCCGGGTGAGATAAATACGAAGTATGTTCTCATGATCTAACCCGAAATTATCTTTCAGGTGGATCAATACCTCCGCCAATCTTTCACGAACGGTTTTCTGTGCAATATCCGTAATATATGCATTCGCCTCACCGAGTTCCTTGCAGGTCAGCTTCATGATCTCCATGGAAAAATTACCATTATTCTTGACCAACGAGATCAGCAACTCGGAGGAAATATAACATAATATGGAATCTTCAAGAATCTTTGCAGAAGTACAGGCAAGCTCATTGCTTAATATGGATCTGTAACCAATAATATCTCCGGGTTTTGCAAAACGGATAATCTGTTCCTTCCCGTCAATACCGGTTTTATATATCTTGACAATTCCGCTATGGACACAATAACAACCATTTATCCTGCTGCTTTCGTTGTAAATTATATCACCCCTGCTGTGAGAAGTACATGTTTTTTCATAGTTAAACCGCTCCAGTTCACCTTTGGTAAGATGTTTGAAAATCGGGTTGAATTCTGTCGAACAAACATCACAGACCGGCGAATTATGGACGAGTTTCATCGAATACTGGAAAGAGGAAAATATGTATGAAGTCATGGTGTCAATGACTTTCGCAATATACGATTAAAAAGTATATTTGTGAAAAATATGGATTAAAATATGTAAGGATATGAAGGAAACCGTAAATGTAACGTGGCTTGGCAATATGGCCTTTGAGGCGGATATTGATGGTCATAAAATAATATTGGATGCAGGTCAGGAATCGGGGGGTGAAGATAAGGGTCCGAAACCGAAACCGTTAATGCTTGTTGCTCTTGCAGGGTGCACAGGAATGGATGTTGTCTCCCTTCTTAAAAAGATGAGGGTTGAAGTTAAAAACGTTAAGATTATCGTTAACGGTGATTTGACGGAAGAGCACCCCAAACACTTTCAGAAGATGCATATTACATATGAATTTTTCGGTTCGAACCTTCCGGTCGACAAGATACAGAAAGCAATCGACCTGTCGCAGGAGAGATATTGTGGCGTAAGCGCAACCTACAGGAAAGCCCTTGAGTTAACGTCGGAAATAAAGGTTATTGAGGGGTAGAAAATAGTGTATTCAGAGGGCGGAACGAAATTGCTTCAGGAAACGGATATCGTTTTCAAAAAGGAGGCGAATATCGCTGATTCGGTATTTTAAAAGAGCTATTCGCTCAATACCCATACCGAATGCAAATCCCGTATATTTTTTGCTGTCGATTTTCATATAGTCCAGCACATTGGGATCGACCATTCCGCAACCCAGGATCTCCAACCAGCCGGAAAATTTACAGAGATTACAACCTTTCCCGTTGCATGAACAGGATATATCCATTTCAGCGGATGGTTCGGTAAAAGGGAAAAAAGATGGCCGTAATCGAATGTTTGTTTTTGCTCCGAACATCTCCTTTGCAAAATAGAGCAATGTCTGCTTTAGATCGGCGAAAGATACGTATTCGTCAATATAAAGGCCTTCAACCTGATGAAAAATGCAATGAGAACGGGCCGAAATGGCTTCATTGCGGAAAACCCTGCCCGGTGAAAGAGTTCGAATTGGTGGAAGTTCTTCCTCCATGACACGAACCTGGACAGAAGAGGTATGCGATCGAAGAAGAATGTCGATATTATTGCCATGTTCGTCAAATCCTTTTCTAATAAAAAACGTGTCCTGCATATCTCTCGCAGGATGATTTGGCGGAAAATTAAGTTTTGAGAATACATGATCGTCATCTTCTATCTCAGGACCTTCGGAGATGGTAAAACCTAAATGACCGAATATATCGATAATTTCATTTCGTACAATGGAAACAGGATGTCTGGATCCCAGAATCATTGGTTCCGCAGGAAGGGTTGGATCCAGATCCGGTTCAATAAATGTATCAGAATCCAATGTTTCAGTGAGCACGGTAATTTTTTCAGTTACGGTTTTTTTAAGCTGATTGATTAATTGTCCCACCTGCTTTCTGCGATCAGGCGGAATGGTTTTAAACTCGGAAAAGAAACCAGCAATCAATCCTTTTTTACTGAGGAATTTAATGCGAAATTCTTCAATTTCCTGAAGGGTATTTCCTGAAAATGATTCTACTTCTTTAAGATATTTACGGATTCTGTCCTCCATATTCTCATCCTTTTAAACCAAAATGTATGAAGATCCGGGGAAATTATCTTCTGACGGTTTTCATCGTGAAACGAATTTCCTCCAGGGGTTTATCATTGTTATCCGTTGATACTGCTGCAATCTTGTCGATTACTTCAAGACCTTCAACAACTTCCCCGAAAACGGTATAACTACCATCAAGATGCGGTGTACCACCAATAGATTTATAAACAGTACGCTGATCATCAGGAATGCGGTAAGGAGTATAATTCTTTAATTGTTCTTCGGTTTTAAGTGTTGCAGCCTGCTGAATTTTAGCGTAGTCCAACGGTTTGTCTTTTTCGAAAGCCTTCTCTTTCTCAAGGTTTATATTCTTAAAAAAAATAGACTGTTTGCGCATGCTGTTTATACGTTTTTCTATCTGTTCCAACTCACTTTCATCAAATACCTTACCTTGTACTATGTAAAACTGGGAACCGGAAGATTCCTGATCCGGATTTACATCGTCGCCCATACGGGCAGCAGCAAGGGCTCCTTTTTTATGAAAATGGTGCGGATTAAATTCTGCGGGTATGGTGTATTTAATTTCAGGTATTTCCCGGTCATTACCGGATGTGGCAGTAGTAGCAGGATCGCCGGCCTGAATCATAAATTCCCTGATGACGCGATGAAAGTTCTGGCCATTATAAAATCGTTCTTTAACCAGTTTTATGAAATTATCCCTATGAAGGGGAGTATCATTATATAAGCGGACTTTAATATCTCCAAGGGTGGTTTCAATAAGGACGAACCGGTCCTTCTCTTTTTTACTGGTTGAACAATCGAAAAATATCGAGAACAGAAAAGGGAAACATAGAATAAGAAATAAACGATTCGTTTTCATGTTTTAATGCTGAATTGGTATGTAATACAATTGTTTTATGCAAAAATATCATAATAACTATCGTTTAAAAAAAGAATAAAGAGAAATGTTCTATTTTCTGCGTAATTTAGGATATGTAAAATTTATACGGAATATCGGGGATGGGATTTAACATTGCAATAACAGGATCCGGTGGTTTTATTGGAGGAGAAATGAAGAACTATCTTCAGGAGAAAGACCACAACGTTATAAGAATTTCCAGGAACGATATAAAAAATACAGACCTGCTTCAAAGGAAATTGGAAAATGTTGATGTAATAATCAATCTTGCAGGAGCACCGGTTGTTAAAAGATGGACAAGAAGATATAAAAAAGTAATATATGACAGCAGAATAAATACAACAAAAGAATTGGTAAAGGCCATAAATTCATTGAAATACACACCTGACCTGTTCCTTTCAGCATCCGCGATCGGGATATATGAAAATAATGGCGAACATACGGAAGATAATTTTAATTACGGTTCGAGTTTCCTTGCACATGTCGTAATAGATTGGGAAAAAGAAGCTCTTAAAATCGGAAGATCATCCATACGCACCGTGCTGTTCCGATTTGGAATTGTACTGGGGAGAGATGGCGGAATACTTAAACATATGGTAAGGTTGTTCAGGGTTGGAATGGGCAGCATTATAGATACCGGCAATCAGAGTTTTTCATTCATTCATATAAAAGATGTATTAAGGGCTCTGCAATTTGTGATGGATAATAAGAACTCATCCGGAATATATAACCTCGTATCACCCAAAAACGTGACCAGCAGCGATTTTTCAAGATTATTGGCGGAAAGACTGAAACGACCGATTCTGTTTAATATACCCGAATGGATCGTACGTTTCTTTATGAAAGAGGGAGCCACTATGTTAACCGAAGGGCAAAAGGTAATTCCGGCTAAATTGGAAAGGGAAGGTTTTAATTTTAGGTTCCAGACTCTCGATGATTGTCTGAACGATTTGATATGAAAAGAAAATATGAAGAGTTATGTAAACTTGAATTACGGTTTATAAATAATAATTTGAATAAAGAGACTGCGTGTTCCGTTCGAACGAGCAGTGAAATTGATTAATTTCGTCACATAATAACCAATCCAAAGGAGCTTGAAAAATTTATCTCCCAAATACCGGTTGGGTTTCTTGGAAGGATGGCTTTCAATAGCAGGTAATATAATACTTTTCGGTTTAAAATACTGGGCAGGAATTGTCACCGGTTCAATTGCGTTAATTGCTGACGCATGGCACACCCTAACCGATTCAATTTCTTCAATTATTGTCCTGATAGGAGTTAGGATTGCATCAAAACCAGCTGATAGGGAACATCCTTTCGGGCATGGAAGAGCTGAATTGATTGCATCTGTTATTATTGGATTTATATTAGCGTTTGTCAGCTTTA
>CP070687.1:1332412-1335842 GCA_020353115.1 Bacteroidales bacterium | reverse complement strand
ATTCCTTCGGAAAAAGTTCAAGGTTTGGAATTCGGCCACAGGTCCGCCGGTCATACCTGTAGCAGGTGATCTGGCAGGCAAAGATTGTGGGCTACGGATTTCTGATCCGAATTAGCAGTAGCGGGAATACATAAATGCAGAAAAAAAATCAATTAAGTGGATTATTGAGTTGTTTGACGGGAAGGTTTTGTTTTAGATATGGACAGGTCAATCCGGTCCGGCCTCCGGATAGCGGGCAGGATTCGCGGGAATCTGTCCGGCAATATAGGTGCCGATACTGAGTCAATGGACCTTCAAATAAAATGTTCACAATCGAAACCTGAAAGTCGACATTGAAATGTTCTTCATATCTTTGGGATATGCATACGGTAATCCGCCCTTACGATTCGGAAGATTTCAGCACGATCACAAATCTTTTTCCACCGGAATGGAACTTCGATTTCGGGGAATTTATTGCTCTTTTTCATAAATCCGGATTTTTCAGGGGCTACACGTTGCAGGTAAAGGACAATCCGGCAGGATTTGGCAACTTATTCGTTTTCGGTCCGGTTTGCTGGATAGGAAACATTGTGGTATCCCGGGAATACAGGAACCGGGGATTGGGTACAATGATCACTCGTTTCCTGATTAAAAAGGGAGAATCAATGGGTGCGGAAACGTTTAACCTGGTTGCAACAGAGCAGGGTGAATATATATACAGAAAACTGGGATTTACAACTGAACTTAAATACGGCTTTTACAGCCGGAGAGGAAATATGCCTGAGACAAATGTATCCGGTTTCATCAGGGATGCGACAATCCGCGATTTAAAAGGTATTTCAGATATAACCTTAGAGATAACCTCTGAGAACAGGGAAGAAATGATCAGGATGTTTCTGCATGAGACAAAACTTGTTTTCAGCAAATCTGAAGAATTGAAAGGATTTTATATCCGCAGACCGGGGAACGGGCTGATCGTATCTTCTGAACCAGGGTTCGGAACGGAGTTGCTAAAGTATAAAATAGAATCAGGTGACCAAATGGTCGTGATACCGGAAAACAATATACATGCAAAAGATTTCCTGATTCGAAACGGGTTTGAAAAGAATATGGAACTTCCAAGGATGACAAAAGGGGCTAAATGCATCTGGAAACCGGAGTGTATTTTCAGTCGCGGTACGGGTTATTTTGGATAGACTAGAATTTCAGGGTAAATATTGTCTCTTTCCCCGGCTCTGATTTGACACTGATGCTGCCTTTGTGCAACCGAAGGACCTGCCTTGAGAAACTTAGTCCTATTCCGCTGCCGTTTTTACTTGTCGTATAAAAAGGGATAAAGATTTCATCCAGTTTATCCACGGGAATACCTGGTCCGTTATCCAGCACCCGGATAACAGGGGAACCATCCGTTTCCTTTAAGGCAAATAGTTCAATTTTCCCATTATCTGTTTCCCGGAGGGCTTCAATGGAATTCTTCACCAGATTAATCATAACCTGTTGGATCAGTTTTTCATCAATAGTGAGGGTAAGATCTTCCGGAAGTATCCGCTGACTGACACGGATACTGAGCTTTTTCAGATCCTCTCTGAATAAACTGGCTGTATTTCCAAGAAGCTTTACTGCTTTAACTTCGGATATGTCCAGTTTGTTAATCTGGCTTATACTGCGGTAGTTATTTACAAAATCGATCAGTCCCTTGCTCCGTTCTTCGATCAGATCGGCATTGATGACTGCATCCCGGATATTTTCTTCACCTAACTCTTCAGCGCTTTTAATACCTTCATTTGTGGTTAAACATTTCTTAATGGCAAGGGTAAGTGTTGTAATTGGTGTTACGGAATTCATTATTTCATGCGTCATTACCCTGATCAGTTTCTGCCAGGATCTCAGTTCATGCTCTTCGAGTTCCTGTCTGAAATTCTGCAATGAGAGCAATTTCAGGTTATTATTGTGAAATCTGAAACCGGTAATCCGTATCAGCAACTGCAACAGTTCATTATTAACGGTTAATCTCATAACGGTTTGTTCACCGGGTTTCATGTCAATCAGCATTCTTTCGAAATTATCGTTAACGGCATTCAGTTGATTCAACCGGGTAAGTGATCTAATGCCCAACAGTTTTTTAGCTGCGTTGTTTACCAGGGATACCTTACCGGTATCCGAAAAGGTCATTAATCCTATATTTACGTTTTCCATGATAAATTGCAGATATCTGAACTGGCTTTCTTTTTCTATCCTGGCTTCCTTTAGCAGTGTTGCCGTTTCATTCAGTGTTTTTGCCAGTTCCCTGAAAGACCCGCCCTTCTCTCTGGTCGAAACCGAGAGCGAAGAATCCTTATCTTTCAGTGATGCAAAGAATCTGGCAATCTCACGGTTTGTCCGGTTTACATACCATATAAGTCCGTATATCTGGAGTGCCAGAATAATTCCCAGGAACAGGACGGTATAGACAAAAGGAGGTGTTGAAATTTCATAGGCCAGCCACAGGCATGTCAGGAAAATCAAACCAATCCTGCCGATCACATTGATGTAGAAGTTTTTATAGATCATATTTTTTTACTTTGGAGTAGAGTGTCGTTCTGGAAATATCCAGAATCCTGGCAGCCTTGCTCAAATTCCCCCTGGATTCATCCAGGGCTTTTTCAATAAGTTTTTTTTCGACATCGGCCAAACGCATTGAATCCTGTTCGCTTTTCAGGGCAACCGGCCGGGAACCGAAATGAAAATCGTCGGGTTCCAGTGTGCCGGTATCGCATAATATAACCGCTTTTTCCACTGTGTGTTTCAGTTCACGGATATTGCCTGGCCAGCTGTGACGGATGAGTTTGTCATACGCGGGTCCACTGATCCGAAGGGGATATTTCTGGTATTTCTTTTCATATTTATTCAGGAAGTAATCCACGAGCGCCGGGATATCCTCACTTCTTTCCCTCAGGGATGGCAGATGGATCTGGATGGTATTTATCCTGTACAGGAGGTCTTCCCGGAATGTGTTTTGCATAACCATTTCATCCAGGTTTTTGTTGGTGGCCGTCACCAGCCGGATATCAACCGGTATGGATGTGCCTGACCCGAGACGGGAGATCTCCCTATCCTGGATCGCTTTCAGCAGTTTTGCCTGGAGGGGTATGGAAAGGTTACCGATTTCATCCAGGAACAATGTTCCTCCTGAAGCAATTTCAAACCTTCCGGTCCTGGACTCCTTTGCATCGGTAAATGCTCCCCGCACATGTCCGAACATTTCACTCTCGAAAAGAGTTTCCGTCAAGGCAGCCATATCCACGCTAATAAATGCCTCATTCCTGCGAGGTGAGTGGCGGTGAATTTCTCTTGCAATCAGTTCTTTCCCTGTGCCATTTTCCCCAAGTATCAATACATTGGCGTCCGTACCCGCAACCTTCCCGACTGTTTCCAGGATATTCCGGAGTGCCAGGGAATTTCCGATAATCGG
>CP070687.1:1329446-1332312 GCA_020353115.1 Bacteroidales bacterium | reverse complement strand
ATTCGGTTCAGGCTAATCTTATGCTGAATGATCAGGTATGGCCGGCCATGGCAAAAGCATTTGAATCATCCAATGGCCCGTTGGCTGAACGTCTGGTTGCTACCTTGCAGGCCGCTCAAAGGGCCGGGGGAGATATACGGGGAAAACAATCCGCAGCCCTCCTTGTTGTGCGTGGAAAACCGACGGGGAACATATGGGAAGACCGGTTGGTCGATATTCAAATTGCCGATCATGCACAACCGCTTAATGAATTGGAACGAATCCTGAAGGTTTTCAGGGCCTATGAACATATGAATAATGGGGATCTTGCTATCGAAAAAGAGGATTATCAGGGTGCTATGCAGGAGTATGGCATGGCGGAGCAGATGTTTCCGGAAAACCTGGAAATGAAATACTGGCATGCCATTTCCCTTGTTAATATCGGTAAGCTGAAAGAAGCATTACCGTTATTCAGGCAAATCTTTGCGGCAGATGAAAACTGGAGAATACTCACTCCCAGGCTGGTAGGAGTGGGATTGCTAAACGTAAATAACGAAGAACTGGATCAAATCATATCTTTGAAATGATCATGGGAAATTCCTGATTCGGCATCTTCGTAAGTGGATGGATAGAACTGGCATTATAACCGGTTCTGCATCACCATTATTCAACAAGGGAAGCCTTGTCGCAATACTTATTCAACATATCATATGCTTCTCTGTATCCCAGGGCATCTGCTCGCTTAAAATCTGCACAAGCCCCATCCAGCCGTTCCGGGAAAGCCAGGAGTAGTTTTCCCCTGACATAATATGCTTCCGCATAATTCGGATTGATCCCGATTGCCTTCGAACACAGCTCCAAAGCTCCAAGTGTATCGCCTTGTTCCAGGCAACAAACCCCTGATCTCAAATATGGTATTTCACTTTCAGGGAATAATTGCTGTGCCCGTTCAAAGTCTTCCCGGGCTTCAGCAAGATTTCCCAGGTTCATCCTGGAAACACCCCTGAACAGATAAATATTATAGTTATCCGGTTGTAATTCAGCTGCCCGGCTAAAGTCATTCAGTGCATTTTCATGATCTCCGAAGCCGGTATAGGCAATTCCACGCATCAAATGGATTATCCAACGATGAGGATAAAATTCATTTGCCTTCTGATAATCTATAACAGCAATATTGAAATCATGAATACTGTAACGGGATGCCCCGCGCTTGGTGAGGGATTCATAAAAGTTTGGCTGGATATCGAAAGCTGTGTTGTAATCCTGGACTGCTCCTACAAAATCCTTTAGTTCAAGCTTTGCTTTTGCCCGGTACATATAGTATCTCCAGTATTGAGGTTCGAGTTCAATCGCACTGTTATATTGTTCAATGGCACCTTCAAAATCACCCTGGTGATACCTGGCGATTCCGTTTCTCAAAAGCATCATGGAACTTTCCTGCTGAAAATATAATCCGGTAGAACCAAGGAGAAAAAGGATTATTAATTTCATGGAAACGGATCTTTGATACAAATAAACTATGAAATTTTATTATCCACAAATCTTTACGTTAAAATTAGATTAAACGAAATCAGGAATGATGGCTGACAATCCGTAAAAATTCTGTAATGTGAATACCGAAACCGGATAAAAATTCTTATTAAAAAATTGACTTTGCACATAACATTAATTAACTTTATAGAAGCCATTCTTTAACGGGAAACTGAAGAGCCCGGTTTAACAAAGCACAACTATCTCTCAAAAAATCACTACATCATGAAAAACCTGTTTTATATCTTTTTCATTTTGCTTTTTCTTCCATTTTTCGGTTGCCAGGAGAAAGTAGACCCGGAAACAGAAGAAGAAGCCATTAAATCCGTTATCATTGAAGAAACGGATGCCTTCTGGAAACAGGATCTTGTCCGCCTGTTAACAACCCTCAGCCAGGACGACGACGCGGTATATATTTCTATCGGAAGCAATGGATACCAGGAGATGATTGGCTGGGATAAGAATTATGCCTACTATAAGAAAGCCTCAACGGAAGACTGGTCCGATTATACAGAGATGAAAGTTGACAGAAGCAATTGGAAAATTACTATTTGTGGGGAGAGTGCATTTGCAATTTATAATCAGATCATGAGTTTCAAACTGAATGATGAACCAATGGAAACCATGTCAAAGGAAATGCGGATGCTCAAAAAGATGAAGGGCGAATGGAAAATCACCTTGGTTCAATGGATCGATCTCTCTTCTGTCGGGGCTGCTGAAGCTGCCGGCAAGGAATTCTGAAATGCCTTCACAGGATCCCTTGCTTATTATCCCGGACCGGATCCGGGACAATATCCGATAATTGCGGGATAATTTCCGATACTATTTATGCCGGACTTTAGTCTCTTTCCGGCTTTTTTTGTTATTTGCAATCATTATGTTCCGTACCATCCATAAAAACCGGCTCATTCTGGTATTCACCACAATCCTGCTCCTTTTACCGCAGGAAGTAGCCCTTTCCCAACCGGTGTCAGTTATCAGGGGGAAAGTCACTGATCGTACTACCGGAGAATCGCTGGTTGGTGCAACAATAATGATAAATGATACGACAGGCATTTCTTCAGGGATGAACGGTGACTATTTACTCAACGTATATCCGGGTACATATACCTTAACCAGCCAGTTTATAGGTTACCACCCTTTCAAAACACAGATAAATATAAAACCTTATGATACAGTTCGTCTGAACATAAAACTTGAAGTAAATATTAATGTACTGGAAGAAATAGTTGTAACGGCGGGAAAGTTTAGTCAAAAGCTATCGGACGTAACCGTATCAATGGATGTTATAAAACCGATTATGATCAGGCAAAACAGCGACATAACAATGGAAATGGTGATAAACCGGATGCCCGGT
>CP070687.1:1316651-1329346 GCA_020353115.1 Bacteroidales bacterium | reverse complement strand
CGAAACCGCAAGACAGCTTTCGAAGTACAACGTGCATGTTTTCAGGGCAGGAATATGGAAGCCGAGGACCCGCCCAAACACGTTTGAAGGAATGGGTACGGTGGCGCTTCCATGGTTGCAAAGAGTAAAAAAAGAGACCAACCTGCTTACAACCACCGAAGTAGCTAACAGCTGGCATGTGAAAGAGGCCCTGAAATATAACGTGGATATTTTCTGGATCGGTGCAAGAACTACAGCAAACCCTTTTGCTGTCCAGGAAGTGGCGGATGCTCTCAGGGGGCTTGATATCCCCGTTTTTGTTAAAAATCCGATCAATCCGGATATTGAACTCTGGATCGGAGCAATCGAAAGAATTAATAAAGCAGGAATAAAGAAAATCGTTGCAGTACATCGTGGTTTCTCAAGTTATGGCAACTCACAGTTCAGAAATCACCCGCAGTGGGAAATCCCAATTGAACTGAAAAGGCGTATCCCGGATATTCCTATCGTTACCGATCCGAGCCATATTTGCGGAACCAGGAAATTACTGCACAACATTTCCCAGAGAGCAATGGATCTGAATTTCGATGGGTTGTTTATTGAATCTCACATAGATCCGGAGAAAGCACTGAGTGATAAAAACCAGCAAATAACCCCTGCAGAACTTGGCAAACTGCTGGATAAGCTGGTACTTAGAAAATCGAATATCACCGACCTCCGGCTCATGGATACCCTTGCGGAACTGAGGGAACAGATTGACCAGTATGATGAGGATATCCTGGACCTTTTTATGAAAAGAATGAGGATCTCTGAAACAATCGGCAAATATAAAAAAGAGAACAATATTACGATCTTTCAGCAGAAACGATGGACTGAGATTCTGGAACAAAGAACCTATAACGGGAGAAACAAGGGATTAAATCCCGATTTTGTAGCCAGGGTATTCAAGGCCATTCACCAGGAATCAATCAACATACAAAATAATGTTATGAATTAATATGATTCAGGAACCGGGAAAGTTGTTATTTTTGTAACCCGTTCTGCATTACCAAATCCCATGGAGAAATGAAGGATATAACGGTAAAAACCGATTCTGGTATATCAAGAGTGCTTCTTGGTGAAAGCCTGAAGAATGTTGACCGTTATCTGCCGGATGGGAAGGTAATCATTATTACCGACGAGAATGTATCAAAACATTATGCCGGTCAGTTCCCATCCTTCCCTGTAATCCGGATAGGATGCGGAGAGGAAAATAAAAATCTGGATACGGTAAGAAAAGTATATCATGAACTGCTGAAGGAAAATACCGACAGGTCTACTTTTATTCTTGGAGTTGGAGGAGGGGTCGTATGTGATATTGCCGGCTTTGTGGCATCCACCTTCCTTCGCGGATTACCTTTCGGATTTGTTTCAACAAGTCTCTTATCTCAGGTGGATGCGAGTATTGGCGGTAAGAATGGGGTAAATTTCCAGGGTTATAAAAACCTTGTTGGAATAATCCGTCAGCCCAGATTTGTAATATGTGATCATAATATGCTGGATACACTTTCCTTCCGTGAATACATCTCCGGTTTTGCTGAAATCCTGAAACATGCAATAATACGGGACAGGAAATTGTTTGACAGGATTGAGACGAACCTGGAGAAGGTTCTTGGCAGGGATAAGGATTTAATACATGAGTTGATAACCGCTTCTGTAAAGATCAAGTCTGCCGTCGTGGAATCGGATGAACAGGAGGCCGGACTGAGAAGGGTGTTGAACTATGGCCATACCTTCGGACATGCACTTGAAACATTATATGATCTTACCCACGGTGAGGCAATTAGCCTGGGAATGATGATTTCCAACCGGTTTAGTATGGACAGGGGAATTCTCAGCCTGAATGAAGTATTACGTATCGATTCACTGTTTAGGAGATTACATTTAATGAAGGAGGTCATTTACGACAGAGGAAAAGTGTTAAAGGTCATGTTAGCCGATAAGAAAAAATACGGAGATACATTTCATTATATAATGATCAGTGGGATCGGGCATTCCTGCTCCGGCGAAATAACATTGGATGAATTACGCTTATTCAATGAAAAGCTTGATGTCCAGGGTATTTTTAAATTGGTCAATCCATGAATAAGACCATTTTACCTTCAGAGATACGGGGAGAAGTTCGGGCCCCTTCCTCCAAGAGCATTATGCAAAGAAGTATAGCAGCCGGTCTTTTGGCTGAAGGTAATACCTTGATTACCAATCCTTCATTTTGCGATGATGCTTTGGCCGCATTAAGAATAGCAGGTCAGCTTGGAGCTGAAGTCAGGGTGGGAGACAGGGATATTGCTATAAGAGGAGGATTTAATCCCAGGGAGGAATTGCTGGATTGCGGCGAATCCGGACTTGGGATACGGATGTTCGCGGCAATTGCCTCCCTTCATCATTCCGATCTTGTTCTTACCGGTAGCGGTTCCCTGGTGAACCGTCCTCTTTCCATGATAGAGAAACCACTCAGGGAATTGGGTGTTCAATGTGAAACCAACCATGGATTTATTCCTGTCCGTATCAGAGGTCCGCTGAAGGGAGGAATGGCACCCGTTGACGGGTCAACCAGTTCACAGTTTCTGACCGGTCTGCTTATGGCTCTTCCCCTTTCCGGTAAAGATTCTCTTCTTACCGTTAATGACCTCCAAAGTAGGCCCTATATTGATCTGACAATAAAAGTGTTAAGGGATTTTAATGTGATTGTGGAAAATCACGATTACAAACAATTCCACGTAAGGGGAAACCAGAAATATAATCCGAGGGAGTATGAAGTTGAAGGAGACTGGAGCGGTGCTGCTTTCCTCCTCGTAGCAGGGGCAATAGGCGGTAAAATACGTGTAACGGGAATCCGGCCTGATTCAACCCAGGCAGACAGACATATCCTGGATGTACTGAGACTTGCCGGAGCCGGGATAGTTATAGATGGACAATCCGTCGAAGTTACAAACAGGAAACTTGATCCTTTTCGGTTTGACGCCACGGAAAGTCCGGACCTCTTTCCGCCCCTTGTGGCATTGGCAGCTCATTGCGAAGGAATATCGGTTATTTCAGGTACGAATCGTCTTCTCTCAAAAGAGAGTAACCGGGCAGAGGTTCTGCTGAAAGAGTTTTCCGGGTTGGGTATAAGAATAAAGATAGAGAATAATGACATGATTATTCAGGGAGGCAGTGTAAAATCAGGAACAATTTCTTCTTCAAACGATCACAGGATAGCAATGGCTGCTGCAA
Source organism: Bacteroidales bacterium (assembly GCA_020353115.1). GTDB lineage: Bacteria > Bacteroidota > Bacteroidia > Bacteroidales > VadinHA17. The sequence goes on along the minus strand of CP070687.1, from coordinate 1,326,112 downwards.
TAACCGGAATAAGGGCAGCAGGAAAAATCGAAATAGAAGGATACGAATGCATTTCAAAATCGTATCCGGACTTTTTTAACGACTTTCTAAAAATCGGAGGAATAGCAAATGAATAGCTATGGCAGGATATTCAGGATTACTGTCTTCGGTGAATCCCATGGACCTCAAACAGGGATTAATGTCGATGGCTGTCCGCCGGGTATTGCTATAACAGAAGATGATTTCTGCAGTGACCTGGCCCGGAGAAAAAGTGGAAAAGCCGGGACAACAACACGAATAGAGTCAGACATGCCGAAAATCGTTTCCGGAATCTATAGGGGCAAAGCTACCGGTTCACCCATTACGATTGTTTTCGAAAACAGGGATATGAAACCCGGCGATTATGCGAATGTTGATGAAATCCCAAGACCGGGACATGCTGATTTTGTTGCGATGAAGAAATACCATGGCTTTGCTGATTCAAGGGGTGGTGGCCATTTTTCTGGCCGGATTACCCTGGGATTGGTTGCAGCCGGAGTAATTGCAAAGAAAATAATACACCCCATAGATGTCCGGGCAGAATTGATAGAAGCCGGTGGAAAGGAAGAAGTTGAAGATGCGGTTAGGGAGGCAAAAAAATTGAATGATTCTATAGGGGGTATTATCGAATGTGTAGCGGCCAATATGCCGGTTGGCCTTGGAGAACCGTTTTTCGATTCCATTGAATCCGTGATCAGCCATCTTGCTTTTTCAGTTCCTGCGATCAAAGGAATTGAATTTGGTTCGGGATTCGGGGCGGCAAAAATGAAAGGCAGTGAACATAATGACCCGATAATATCCATAGAAGGAAAGACAGGAACAAATCATGCCGGTGGGGTAAACGGGGGCATATCAAACGGGAATGAACTGGTTTTCCGCGTGGCAGTAAAACCGGCATCAAGCACCTCACAAAAACAACATACAATGAATATCAGAACCGGTGAGATGGTTGACCTCGAAGTGAAAGGAAGACATGATTTATGCATTGCATTGCGTGTTCCGGTGATCATCGAGGCCATAACATCTATCGGACTGGCGGATCTGTTTTTACAGAACCTGAAAGCGATTTAAAACAGGGATGATGAACAAGATATTGATTTTGGGCGCAGGGAAAATGGGTTCATGGCTCGCCGAATCATTGTGCCTTGATTATGATGTGGCAATCTATGATAAGGACCTGAAGAAGCTAAAATATTTCTTTAAAACCAAACGGCTTGTCTCATTTTATGAAATCCATGAGTTCGCTCCTGACCTGATGATCAATGCTGTGAATCTGGAAAAAACCATTGAGGTTTTCGAACAGGTTATTCCTTTACTTCCTGAAGATTGTATTATAGCGGATATTGCATCCGTTAAAAATGGCCTTAAGGAATTCTATTCAAAGGCCGGAAGACGTTTTGTTTCAACCCATCCGATGTTTGGCCCTACATTTGGGAATGTAAAGGATCTCAGTAATGAGAATGCCATCATTATCAGGGAATCCGATCCGGAAGGTAAATCATTTTTCCACACTTTTTATGAATCGCTCAACCTGAATATTTTCGAATATTCCTTTAAGCAACATGATAAGACCATCGCCTATTCTCTCTCCATACCCTTCTCATCCTCTATGGTTTTCGCAGCATGTATGAAAAAACTGGAGGTTCCCGGAACCACATTTAAGAAACACCTGGATATCGCCAAGGGATTGTTATCTGAAGACGATTATCTGCTATCGGAAATTCTTTTTAATCCCTATTCCCTTGAACAGGTGGAAAACATTAATTCCCGGCTTTCTCACCTTATTTCCCTGATAAAGGATAAAAACGGAGATGGGATTCGCGAATTTCTGGATATGCTGAGAGAAAATATAGGAGAGAAATAATTATCCCGTTCCGTTAACCGGAAAATAAGAAAATCCTCTCTATGAAGCTGCAAAAAGCTGTGTTTAACACCGGAAATTATACATTACTTTTCCTGGTGAAGGTTAATCATTAATATTGTACGGGTTTTATCCGTGATCTTAAACCGGTCGTCAATCCTTCTGCCAACAATCCAGATAATCCGTTTTCCACAAGTCAGAAGCCATGTGTTTTCTTTCTCATGAATAGACATCTTGGAGTCCACAAAAAAATCACTCAATTTTTTACTATTATCCATCCCCAGTGGCTGAAAATAATCTCCTGTCTTCCATTTCCTCAGGATTAATGGGAATTCCAGCAGATCATAGTCAACCCATGCAATGCGACCCGATGCGGGGAAAAGAATATTTTCTGTCCGTACCGTTTTTTTGAATGACATTTCAACCGGTTTTGAGATACGGGGAACATTATCCTCTATGTAATACAGCCCGCATTCTTCGTCGGTCAGTTTAGTGATAATCAGGTTCTCCCTGTCCTTTATTAACCGGTGTGTTGAGGAATAGAACTGTTTTCCGGCAATCCGGTCAAGACTTTCAATAATATCACCGACAGACTGGTTTGGGAAATTAAAAGGTCTTAGAAATTCGTAAAGATAGGTTGACAAAGGTTCCAGAGATTTCAGTTTTTGAATATTGATTGCTACCTGCTCCTTATGTTCAGTCACCACTTCTTTTCTGTTCCTTTCGATCATATTGAAGTATATTTTTTCCACGTCGGACAGGTTTGAAATGGTGCTCAGAATCCCGGATTTGAAATTTGGATTGATCGTAGTAAATTCAGGGATGATATGATGACGGATCCTGTTACGTGTGTATTTCACGGAAAGATTGCTTGAATCCTCCCTGAATTGAACATGGTTTTCCCTGCTGTATTTTTTAATCTCCTCCCTTCCCGCAAACAACAAAGGCCTGATTACGTTACCCTTTATGATATGGATCCCGGACAAGCCTCGTATTCCTGTTCCCCGGCTAAGGTTAATCAGGCATGTCTCAATAACGTCGTCAAGGTTATGTGCCAGCGAAACAAATTTAAAACCCTTTGATTTCCGTATTTTTTCAAACCAGTCATATCGTAATTCCCTGGCAGCCATCTGGATCGAGATCCCATGGTCTCCGGCATGTTTTTCCGTATCGAACTTCATGGTATATATCCTGATCTTATTTTGTGTGGCAAATCTTTTTACAAAGGTTTCGTCACCATCTGATTCTTCTCCGCGCAACTGGAAATTGCAATGTGCAATTCCGATATTGAATTTTGCTTTGAGGAACAGATCACACATTACCATGGAATCGATACCGCCACTTACAGCCAGGAGTATTTGATCATCAGGTTTAAAAAGACTGTTTCGATTAATATGGTTCTTGAATTCGGTAAGCATATCGTTATAATCAGGAATGCAGGCGGCGCCTCAACGAAAAGATACGGATTTTTTCCGTTATTCTAAAACAATACTATTGCTATCCGGACCGTATCACTGTTCACAGAAGTCAAATTCATACAGGGTACCTGTCCTGGTTGACATAGAAGTATAACCGATACGTGTATTAGGTTTTTCCCTGCATATCCCGTAGCTTCAGGGCTTTCGTCAAAAAGAATACCGGGCGATCATCGAAACTTCAATGGTTCCGGTGTAATGAATGTGAAATCATTAGGACTAAGAAGCTTTTCTCCAGATACATAGATGAGGTTTTTTGAGTAGTCTGTTGGCAAAACAGGATAAAATGCGAATCTCACCTGGAATGTTTTAAAAACAAGGTTTTCATTCCTTATACGAATACCAAACCCCAGTCCGGAGTATAATGTATTTGTGAAAATACTCTTATTGTACGGTCCCACAAGTCCCAGGTCAGCAAAGCCAAAACAGGCAAAGCGAAAACCATAAAGAAACAGGGGGGTAAATGAAACGGTCTCCAGTTTTAATGCCAGCCGGTGTGTGCCAGAAAGATAATCGCTGGAGAGGCCCCTTATTCCGCTGGTATTGTTTATGGTTATTTGTTCGTCAAGGAATGGTCTGATGCCCAGGGTGTAGTCGAGATTTACAAACTGCCTGAAATGAAAATTATTCAGGGAGAATGTATTTGAAAAATAACTTGCCCTGGTCTGAATAACTCCCTGCCTGTATGCTCCGTTTCTGATAAATCCTCCAACGGCAACGGATGACTGCAAATAGCCTAAACGTGGAAGGAAATTTCCTCCTGAGACATACATGCTGGTATAAAACCGGTTGCCAAATTCATTTTTTTCAAAACCTCCCGTTAGCTCAACCAATGAGCCATAAGGTATATCCTCTGTGCGACCATAATTGTATATCAGGTTGGTTTTGTAAAAGTTCATTTTGGAAAAGGCAACACTACCGAGATAGAGTTCGTACTCCTGGATATTATGATTCGAGTTTTCAGGGATTACCGGACGTTCGAAAACATTGTTATGAATAAACCTGCCTGCCAGTATGATCCTGGTGCGGGTTACCGGATTCAGAAGGAAACTTCTGCCGAACCAGTAATTCTGGTAATTTCTCTTAAACCGGTAGTAAATATCCGTAGTGTCAATACTTACCAGATTCGATTCGACACTGATTTTTATTCCTCCGGCATATTTTGTCAAGGGTGTAACAAACTTCCTTGACAGGACCACTCCATAATACTTGTTAAAATAACTGTCCATATATCCCACTTCACCTCTTATAAAGCTTCCCTTGATATTACTTACGCGATAGAGCGCTTCAAATCCGAAAGGTGTTTTTGCATCATAATCATAAAGCAGGTTTGTATGGAATTCGTGTCCAATGCCCAGGATGTTCCGCTCATATATCTCGATAAGCTCAGGTTTCAATCCTTTAAAGGAAGCATTAAAACCTAATGAAAACACATCCTTTGTGATTACATAAACATCAACCAGTTCTCCGGATACGGGTATAACCTGTATGCTTGCATCATCAATAAATTTCAATTTGCGGAGGATCCTCTCATTATCAGCCAGCAACAGGGGATTTATTTCATCTCCTGTATTGAGCAGGAGGTTATTCTTAATAATCTTTTCATTGGTATAAAAATGGAGTTTATTCAGTGTATGACCAACCCATGTCAGGGATGTTACAGTTGTATCCAGGAGGGTAGGACCGAATATATCGGCACGGATAATTTCAATGTTACGTATTTTTTTCCCTTGATGGATAACATACTGGTCCTCACTCTTCCTGTTGATTGCCCCGTCACTTACCTTTGAAGAACTCACAAAGAGCATTTCATGCAATAACCTGCTCCATTTTTTGCGGGAGGCCCTGCTCTGGAGCGAATCGTAAAAGTTAACTGAATTTTTATACATATCTTCACCTACCAGGAAGTTGGTTGTACCGGGTATTATAAGGACTGTATCGCGGGGAATGAAAATAACACTGTCTTCAACCATGATGTAATTGCCACCCCTGATCAGGACGGTGTCAGGTGTCTGATAATATCCGTTGATTTGACCTGCCGCCGGAAGAAGAAGGATATATCCGAACCATAAGATCAGAAAAGACCTTTTTGTATACATTGGAACAATAAAGATTTCGATTCGCGGTTCAAAATATCATGGAATTGCTGCCAGAAGCATAATTATTTACAACGAATACATTATTCTTTTTCGGTAACATCATCCGAATTAAACAGAAATCCCAGTCTTTTACCGGTTTGAAGGAAAGAACTCTGTATCTTTTTGTTCATTTGGGCAACGGAAGCGATTTTTACATTGTCGTACGGAGGTACCAGCAAATCGAATTCCATGGCGTAAAGTATGGCCGTCTCAATAATCTTCTGCAATGTTCCCTTATTGATAATATCTTTGCCAAAGTTGCTGTACAGAAAACCCAACTGCCTTTTTCCTTCAACGAAATAGTGTTTTTCCTTGTTTACAAATATTCTGGAGATAAGGTATCCCAGGTCGTCAACACGGTTATACTTGAATGAGTCGGCAAGGAAATTATAAATATTAATGATCCCGCAATACGAATTAAGTTTATCCTTCTGGATATATGATGTTTTCCAGACACCATGGTTCCGGTCAAATTCAAATATATTTGAATGCATACTGAAGATTAACATATCCCCTGCAACTTTTATCTGTGCTTCAAATTTGCCACGGTCCTTGTAATCCATGAGCACACGCTTATCAACACCCTTCAGTTTGATATTGCATTCCGATTCAATTTCTTGCAAAACCTCCTTAAGGATATTGAATGTTTCGAGCGTATTATCATATACCACTTGTTTCAGGTTGGCTTTTTGAGTAAGATGGTTTACAATCTCCTTTTTTGTATCGTCGTTATTTCCCATTGTGAAAAAATATCGGGTTCGTTCAAAATGTTTTACCAATATTGGATTATCCGGTTTGCCGGATAGTCACCTTAAAGGATATGAAGGCAGGTACTGTCATTTGTTTCCCGGAATTGAGTACGGGATTTTCTTACGTTTAGTTTAGTTTGACACAACGAGTTCTGAAGGTCTGATGGATTCTTACGCAGGCGGTCTGGCCATGGCTGCGGCAGATTCCTTTGAAGTTATGGAGAACACCGCTGTTACAACATGAGTTATCATGCAAAATTAAGAAAAAGTTTAATACGCTTTGGCAAAGAGGACTCTTATTGATGAGGGTTTTCCCGTACGGATGCATTTGCCTTTCTCTTTTTCAGCCTCAACAGGTATGCAACGGACTGTGGCTTTCGTTTCTTCCTTTATCAGGGTTTCTGTTTTGGCAGATCCGTCCCAATGGGCAAAAACAAAGCCACTCCGGTTATCCATAATATCTTTGAATTCTTCGTAATCGTCTGTTTTATAAGTATTTTCTTCTCTGAATCTGAGTGCTTTCGAGAAGATAGATTCTTCCATATTCTGTAGGAGTTCTTTTACACGGGATACGATATTGTCCTGGGGGACCGTTTCTTTCAGGAGCGTATCCCTTCTCGCAATCTCCAATGTGTTGTTTTCGATATCGCGCGGACCAAGAGCAATCCGTACGGGTATCCCTTTGAGTTCGTATTCGGCGAATTTCCAGCCCGGTGTTTGGGTATCCCGGCTATCATATTTTACCGCAAGGCCGGACGCAGCCAGTTCATTTTCTATACGGGTTGCAGTTTCTGAGATCTTACCCAGTTGCTGGTCTCCCTTATAGATTGGAACGATCACAACCTGAATGGGTGCCAGTTTTGGCGGAAGAATCAGCCCGTTATCATCGGAATGAGCCATAATCAGTGCACCCATCAGGCGAGTGGAAACGCCCCATGAGGTTGCCCACACCCAATCAAGTTTCCCATTCTTATCGGTAAAACGCACATCGAATGCTTTGGCAAAATTTTGTCCCAGAAAGTGGGACGTGCCCGACTGAAGTGCTTTGCCATCCTGCATCATGGCTTCTATCGCATAGGTCTCAAGAGCACCTGCAAATCGTTCACTTTCCGTTTTTATACCCCGGATAACAGGAATGGACATATATTTCTCGGCAAAATCGGAATACAGATCGATTATCTTCAGGGTCTCCTCTATTGCTTCTTCTCTGGTGCTGTGAGCGGTGTGCCCTTCCTGCCATAGAAACTCGGCCGTTCTCAGGAATAGCCGGGTACGCATTTCCCACCTAACAACATTGGCCCACTGATTGATCAGGAGTGGCAGGTCACGGTACGACTGGATCCAGTTCTTATAGGTATTCCAGATTATGGTTTCAGATGTGGGCCGGATAACCAGTTCCTCCTCAAGTTTGGCATCGGGATCAACAATTACTCCATGACCTTCGGGATCGTTCTTCAGGCGATAATGAGTTACGACAGCACATTCTTTGGCAAATCCTTCGACATGACTTGCTTCCCTGCTAAAATAGGATTTTGGAATAAAAAGCGGGAAATATGCATTGGTATGCCCTGTCGCTTTGAACATTTTATCCAGTTCATACTGCATTTTTTCCCATATCGCATACCCATATGGTTTGATAACCATACAGCCCCTTACGGCAGAATTTTCCGCTAGACCAGCCTTCAACACCAAATCGTTGTACCACTGCGCGTAATTCTCTTTTCTGGTGGTCAGTACCTTCGCCATTTTGAACTTTGGTATAGAATTTGTTTTTTGTTTTGTAAATTGAACCCTGCAAAGTAAATAAATAATATCTAAATAAAAATACGGGGAGGAAAGTCATGAAACCAATATCTAAAATAACAATCCTGCTGGCAGGCTTATTCTTAAGTCTCTCCGGCAATACCGCTGCGGCGGAAAAAGACTACCCCAATAATAATCTGTCCGGTAATATATACGGTCAGGACCTGACCGTTAATAATTATTACCTGGATGATGACTATATGTATGATTACTATTATGCATCAAGAATACGGAGATTTCACAGACCATCTGTCCGGTTCGGATATTATCATTCATATTATACGGATTGTTACTGGTATACATACGATCCTGTTTATTGGGGATTTAACATATACCTCGGGTCTTTCTGGAATCCTGTCCGGTTTCGGGTCACTTACGGAGTTCCGGTCTGGAGAACATATTATTATGAACCCTTTTTCTATACGTGGCACCGGCCGGTCTTTTATTCCGCTTACTATTATGGGCCCAGCTTCAGGATGGTATACAGACCGGCCATAGTAAGTACATATTACTATGGAAACTGGTATTCATACCATCCATACTATTACAGGTCTTACCAAAAGGTCTATTACAGCAGGCCATATTATACCAAGTATTCGGGTAATCTGGATTATTACTCCATTTCCGGAAGACGATATTCTTCAGGAACAAATATATATTATTCCAGCGGGAATCCAGGTAATTCTTCCTACTCGGGTAACAGACGGTCGACGCAAAGTACTCAATATTCAGGCCAGAGGAGATCAACTACTTCTGGTTCGGACAGAACGATTGAGACAGGTTCCCGTCGGAGTACTGTGCAGGAACGAACGGCCGTATCGACTCCGGAAAGGAGAAGGGCTCAGGTCTCCACTACCGACAGGACACAAAACAGGGCATCGGGTAATGTGAACAGATCCTCTTCAGTGAATACCTCACGGAGAAATTCCAGTTCCACAATATCCGGATCTTCACAAAACCGGAGAAGAGATAATTCTGGAAATACATCGGTTTCACGGTCTTCGGAATCCGGGACTTCTTCAAGAACCTCAACCATCCAAGGTACAGGAAGCAATGCATCCCGTAATTCTGTCGTAACCGGAAGCGGTCAGTCCGGGAACAAGTCAAGGGCAGAAATCAGGAGATCGACCAGAGACCGGAGCCGATCATCCACTATAACACGTTCACGATCGGATCGGAATAATCAAAATGCTGCTCCGAAACGATCCGGCTCCGATGAAAAGAAAACGGTTACAAAATCCTCCACCCGGAAAAAGAGTTCGGGAACTGCTGCTTCTTCAGGCAGATCGGAAAGGAAGAAATAAATTAATAATCATTTGTTACAGAACTGAAAATGCCCCGGTTCAGAACCCGGGGCATTTTCAGTTATATGCTTACCTTTCTATTTCGCAAATGCTAAAGAAAAGTACGTATCACT
>CP070687.1:1313910-1316551 GCA_020353115.1 Bacteroidales bacterium | reverse complement strand
CGACCGATCCGACGGATATGGATTGCAGTGCAAATGTATTTGTTTTTGCATTTTAGATAATGATTTCTTATCAACCGGTCGGACCATGATTGTTTCACCTTTTACCTTCCGACCGGTTTTCCCCGGTCCGACGGAGGGGGAATCATACTGCCGGCCGGAGCAATCCGTGGCTTTCAGTCTTTGCCCCTGCATTGTCAAAACCGTAAGCCCGAACCGGTCAGGTGTACCTGTTACCCCCTGGAGCATCCGGAAATGGAATGTAGTACGAGGCCAGAAATTTCAGCTGCCGGTGAGTGATTGTATATTTTCAGGATGGATCAAATCCAGTCCTTTGAATTTCAACATGATTTGTGCGACACAATAGACATCCTGTTCACAATATCTGGCGATTTTCTGCAGGTCATCTTCTTTCCAGTATACCTCTGAAACCTGGCTTCCGTTCATCTCATATTTCGGTGTTTCAATCCCAAACACATCTGCCAGGTGATCCAGCGATATATAATAACGAAAATCACCGAATTTCCACAGATCCATTGTATCGAGGAATCTTGTCTCCCACGGTTTTTTCCCTGCTGTATCGAGAATACCGGGCAGTTCAATTTCATTTATCAGCATTCGTCTTGATAGATAGGGAAAATCGAATTCCTTCCCGTTATGCGCACAAAGATGGACTTCCTTCTTAGCAATGAAGTTCGAAAGCATCTCTGAAAACTCCGACAGGATCTGCTTCTCCTTTTTGCCGTAAAATGATTTGACCCTGAAAAGATATTTCCGGTTTGCTTCATTAATAATCCCTGCCGAAATGCAGACTACTTTACCAAATTCGGCATATAATCCTGCTTTCCCATAAACATCGGCTGCCGATTCATTCTCCTTTCTGAATTTTGAGGATCTTTTTTCCCAGAACTCCTTCACGTGTTCCGGTAATTTGGTAAAATCCGGTTCGGCGGGCACTGTTTCAATATCAAGAAACAGAATGTCAAATATGTTGATATTACTGAGCATATCCCAATTAATGTTAATTGCCAGCTAAAAAGGAGTATCCGGATATCCGTAATCTATCCGGGACACCAACCTGGTTTCGGAGAACGTCCGCCAGAAAACGTCAGGCATAACCTTCTGCCACTTCATTCCGGGGGATTGTATGCGTTCAGCCAGGTATTTCTTATCGTCCCGCTGCCATGCGGGCAGGCATGTACGGCCGGATAAGCGATTCTTCCATAGGAATGCCCCGCTGCCTCTGCCTTGCGGGCAGGCTTTTGGCATGAGGTCACTTTCCAGAGCAAAAATCAATTGGTTTAAGCGAGAGAACATGTTGTTATCGTATTATCCTCGACTTGCATTAATCAGGCAACCTATCCATTATGTTCCGGGATCTACGGGACCGGATTCCGAAGAATGTTTATCAAAATTCTTTTCGATAATTGACGTTAATATGTCTATTGCCACTTCATTCTCACCACCCTGAGGAACTATTATATCCGCATACCTTTTTGTCGGTTCAATGAACTGAAGATGCATTGGCTTGACCGTCTTCTCATAACGTTTCAGAACCGTATCAACCGATCTTCCCCTTTCAATAATATCCCGGCTGATCACCCTGCTGAGCCTGTCATCTGCATCTGCATCCACGTAAACCTTTATGTCGAGTAAATCCCTTACTTCAGGGTTTGCAAGGATTAAGATCCCTTCAATAATAATAACATTTTTCGGTTCAATGAGAATAGTCTCTTTAGCACGGGTACAGGTGAGATATGAATAGATTGGTAGCCTGACCGGCCGTCCTGTTTTCAGCTTACGTATATGATCGGCCAATAACTCAAATTCGACAGATGAGGGATGATCAAAGTTTATTTCCTGCCTTTCTTCAATTGGTAAATGGCCGTTATCTTTATAGTAGGAATCCTGGGGTATTACAATTATTTCATTTTCAGGTAGTTTTTCGATTATTTTCATTACAACGGTTGACTTACCGCTACCGGTGCCGCCTGCAATTCCAACTATTAACATATTTTTATTAATTTCGTATTTCTTGTTCTGCATTAGTTCTTTTCGCCAAATTACTAATTAAATCCTTAAAAAAATGATTCATCATATTGTAATGTTCAAAATCACCAAATTCGATGATGAACAAGATAAGGTCAGAAAAACTGAAGAACTTAAATCAACCTTTGAGAAGCTAAAAGGTAAAATCAAAAGTGTCAAATCTTTCGAAGTCGGGATTAATATCAATACATCAAGCTGTGCTTATGATGTTGTCATCAATTCAACATTCAGAACTCTTGATGATTTGAACACCTATATTATGCATCCGGATCACCAATATGCGATTGAAAAAATCAGTACGATTCCCAAATCAAAAATAGTAGTGGATTACGAGTCTACACGAAGCCGGAAATAATCCTGATGATCCTGTAAATCACTCATCCTTCATGAACAGCCTATACCCATTGAAGTTCAATTCCATACTCAAAGAGAAGATATGGGGCGGAGAGAAATTGCATCGTATTCTTGGGAAGGACACGGGGAAGATGAGCAAATGCGGGGAAAGCTGGGAGATATCAGGTGTTCAGGACAATATTTCCGTTGTGTCCAACGGATTTCTTAAAGGGAACAATCTTGAAGAGTTAAGTGAGGTGTA
>CP070687.1:1287295-1313810 GCA_020353115.1 Bacteroidales bacterium | reverse complement strand
CGTTTATAGAATTAGACTTATTCTAAATTTCCGGTCAGTTGTAAAAATTAACATAAAAAATAAGTACACTTATGTTTTAATTCTCTACTTTTACACCATTCCCATATAGCATATATTCCTATCTGGTAATCATTATAATGACTGATCCGGTATCTATCAGGGAAAGATTAATTGATTGCGGATTAAAAATAACCCCCCAGAGAATTATTGTGTACCAGGCTTTGCTTGAGTCGGATGATCATCCGACCGCTGAAAATGTTATTAGAAAAATAAAATCAACTCATCCGAATATTTCAGTTGGTACTGTCTACAGAATACTGGAAACATTTGTTAAAAGTAAACTGATCAGTAAATTAAAAACTGAAAAAGATGTGATGAGGTTTGATGTGCGGACAGAAGAGCATCATCATTTATTTTGTTGTGAATCAGACAGGATCGAAGATTACCATGATGAAAACCTGAACAGGATGTTGGAAGAATATTTCAGAAGAAAAAGGATTCAGGGTTTCAGGATAAATGATATCAAGGTGAATATTGTCGGGCAGTTTAAGGTGAAAAAATCCTGAATAATCATGGGTACAGGAATGGAGTGGTGTTGTATGAGCTGAACCGGAAATGAAGAACAGGAGAAAAAGGAACAGGGGTGAATATGAACCGCAATCGAATATGACAGGCTTTATGCTATGTTGATGAATTAGCAGTTGAACTATGTTGAATAGCATTCGTAAAGCACTAATTGATTAGCAAGGTAAATTGTAACTTAGTCAATCGCTATAAGCACAAGGAAAATGTCCGAACGAGTAGATGTATCAAGAACAAGGATCGGCGATCCGTTCGTCCTGAAAATAGAGGAACTGAGCGGGCAGAATCTTCTTGCCTGTTACCAGTGTGGGAAATGTTCTGCAGGATGCCCTGCTGTTTCAGAAATGGATATTCTGCCCAACCAGATTATCCGTTATGCACAATTGGGTTTAACGGATGAATTGATCCGATCAAAATCCATATGGGTGTGTGCATCATGCCTTACATGTAATGCGCGTTGCCCGAAAGGGATAAACATCGCCGAGGTAATTGAAGCGCTAAGGCAAATTCAGTTACGTCGCAGGAACGACCACATTGATATTGGAAAAGTAAAGGATCCGGAAATGGAAGAACTCCCACCGATTGCACTGATAAGCAGTTTCAGGAAGTTCACATCCTGATCCTAATGTAATTACTATTTAAAACGAAACAAACTCCGGTAGTATTAATGGAAGTAGCATATTATCCAGGATGCACATTAAAGGCGAATGCCAGGAACTTCGAGGATTCTGCTTTATTCGCATGTGAGAAGCTTGATATTGAAATAAAGGAATTATCACGGTGGAATTGCTGTGGTACTGTTTTCTCTCTTTCAACCGATGATTTGATCCATCATATGGCTCCGGTAAGGAACCTGATACGGGTGGAGGAAAACGGCTCGAACCGGGTTATGACGCTTTGTGCGATGTGTTACAACACGTTGAAGCGGGCGAATGAACGTGTAAAAGCGGATCCGGAAAGTCTGGAAAAGCTCAATCGTGTAATGTATAAGGAGGAAGTTGATTACCAGGGGAATGTCGAGGTAGTTCATATGTTGGAATTGCTGAGGGATGAGATAGAGTTCACGAACCTGGCCAGTAAAGTTATCAAACCCTTAAACAACCTGAAGGTTGCGTGTTATTACGGGTGCATGCTGGTTCGTCCGGAAGGTATCGGTTTTGATGATATTGAAAATCCTTCTGTCCTGGAAGACTTGATTCATGTTCTGGAAGGACAACCTGTGGATTTCCCGTTTAAAACAGAATGCTGCGGAGCGTACCAGACGGTCGACAAGCCGGACATTATTGCTGAAAGGACGGATCAGATCATTAACTCGGCGAGGAATCGCGGAGCTGAAGTAATGGTGATGGCATGTCCGTTATGTGCATTTAACCTGGATCACCGTCAGAAAATCACCAGGCAGGTATACAGCGGCTTCAGGGGTATGCCGGTCCTCTATTTTTCACAGCTTCTGGCGCTTGCCCTGGGTTGCGGTACGGAAACATTAAAGTTTGACCTTCATTATTTTAACCCTGAACCCATATTAAAAGAAAAGGGATTAATATAGTACGACATGGCATACTTCGATAATATTAAACCTAAAAAAGGTAACATACATATCGTAAAGGACCGGTGCAAAGGTTGCGGTTTTTGTGTTGAATACTGCCCGAATAACGTATTGGAGCTATCGGAAGAATTTAACATCAAGGGGTATCACCCACCCTATATCAAACATGAGGAAGATTGTATCTATTGTCAGTTGTGTGAAACAATCTGTCCTGAGTTTTCGATTTATGTTACCCTAAAAGAAGAGGAGGAAGAAATTGAAAAAAGTAAAAGCTGACCCCAAAGGGGTCTTAACTGGGTCCTATTATATGGATGGCGATTATGCAATTGCTGAAGGAGCTCTTGCGGCAGGATGCCGTTTTTTCGGCGGTTATCCCATTACCCCGTCGACTGAAACAGCAGAACGTTTCTCCGAACGGATCCCGGAGGTGGGAGGTGTATTCATTCAAATGGAGGATGAGCTTGCTGCCATGGCATCCCTTATCGGGGCAGTCTGGGGTGGCAAAAAAGCAATGTCTGTCACTTCGGGACCCGGATTTTCATTAATGATGGAGAACCTGGGACTGGCTGCTATGATGGAAACCCCCCTTGTGCTTGCCAATGTCCAGCGCGGCGGGCCTTCCACGGGATTACCTACATTGACCGGCCAGCAGGATATGATGCAGGCCAGGTGGGGATCGCATGGCGATTATGAAATCATTGCCCTCTCTCCGGATTCTCCCCAGGAGTGTTTCGACCTGACCATCGAAGCATTCAACCTGTCTGAAACATACCGGGTTCCTACCCTTATCATGACGGATGAATGTGTCGGTCATATGCATGAAAAAGTAGTTATACCTCCTGCAGAGGAGATTGAACTGGTGGAAAGAAAATGGTATAACGGGCCAAAAGAAAAGTATATGCCCTACGCACCCGACAGTGATGGCATTCCATTCATGGTAAAGGCAGGTGACGGATACAGGTTCCATACCACCGGTCTGACCCACGATGAAAGAGGTTACCCGGTTATCAATGCGGAACAGCAGGATATTTGTGTCCGGCATATGGTTGAAAAAATAAACAATAATGCAGAAAAAATCATCCGGATGGATGAGGAAGGAACAGATGATCCGGACGTCGTGGTCCTTTCTTATGGAATCACCGCCAGGATTGCTGTTAAGGCCGTACAGGGAGCCAGGAAAAAAGGAATAAAAGTAAAGAATATACGGTTAATCACCATCTGGCCTTTCCCTGAAAAAAGAATAAAGGAATTGGCTCATAAAGCAAAAGCATTTGTTGTTCCGGAAATCAACTACGGCCAGATTGTTCTTGAAGTTGAAAGATGCGTTTCCGGAATGGCAAAGGTTATAGGAGTTCCTCATTGTGGTGGGGGAGTTCACAATCCGGATCATATACTAAACGTGATAAAGGAGGCAGCAAAATGACAACAGCAGAAAAAACCGAAGAAATAAGGAATCCAATCGAGGAATTCATGCGTATGGACCGTATACCGCATATCTGGTGTTCAGGCTGTGGAATTGGTACTGTCGTCACCTCCTTTGTGGAAGCGGTGAAGAAGTCGAACATTGATCTGGATAAACTTGCAATCGTTTCCGGTATCGGGTGTACAGGCAGGGTTGCCGGATACATAAAGCTGGATTCATTTCATACTACACATGGCCGGGCCATCCCTTTTGCAACGGGACTCAAACTGGCTAATCCAGAATTAAAAGTGGTGGTTTTCAGCGGGGATGGAGATATTTCCGGAATAGGAGGGAATCACCTGATCCATGCCGCAAGAAGAAATATTGATATGGTTGTCGTGTGTGTTAACAATTTCAACTATGCCATGACCGGCGGACAGGTTGCTGCCACCACACCACAGGGAGCCAATGTTTCAACCGCACCCTATGGAAATTTTGAGTACTCGTTTAATCTGCCCTATCTGACTGAAGCAGCCGGTGCAACTTATATCGCCAGATGGACATCACTTCATATGAGAAGGGTGACGAAGTCGATCCTTGAAGCATTCCAGAAAAAAGGATTTTCTTTTATCGAGGTCATTGCCCCGTGCGTGACCTTATATGCCAGACGTAACAGGCTGGGACAGGGACTGGATCTTCTGAAATACTATTATGATAAATCTGATATCCAGCATGATGCGGATACCAGAGATCTTGATATCGGGTTCCAGGAAAAGATCGTTGTCGGAAAATTTGTGGATAAGGAGAAACAGACCTTCCTGGAACGTATGAATGAACATTTATCGGATAAACTTGGTGACAAGTACCAATATTATGGTAAGGAGACAAAATAATGACAGAAATCAGATTTTCAGGTTTTGGAGGACAGGGAATCATCAGGTGCGGTCTTATTACTGGCAAGGCACTCTCCCTGTTCGATAAAAAACATGCCACGATGACCCAGAGTTTCGGACCTGAGGCCCGTGGCAGTGCATGCAGTTCTCAACTGGTTGTATCTGACGAGAGGGTTCTCTATCCCTATATAACCAAACCCGGCATATTGATTGCCATGTCTCAGGAGGCATATGATAAGTATGAATCTGATCTGCAAAAGGACGGAATATTAATTATAGATGAAGACCTTGTTGAACCAAAACCGCCTCGTGATAACATAAAATTGTATTCCGTTCAGTCAACCAGGCTCGCCGAGGAGTTGGGAAACCGGATTATCGGAAATCTTGTTATGCTGGGCTTCTTCACTGCTGTTACGGCGGTTGTTTCGCCCGAGGCGATGAAAAAAGCTCTTCCCGGACTGGTTCCCGAAAGATTTCTTGACCTGAATATTAAAGGTTTTGATAAGGGCTATGAGGTTGGTCTGCAAACTATTGGAAAGAAGACAACGAAAACAAAGCGTAAGCAAGAGATAACAAAGTGAAAAAGCGAATAGGTTATTTTATTTGTCACTGTGGGATAAACATTGCCGGAACGGTTGATGTCAAGAGAGTGTCGGAAGATCTGGCCTCCTATCCGGGGATTATTCATTCCGAAGATTATGTATATATGTGCTCAGATCCCGGTCAGTCCAGGATGATAGAGGCAATAAAGGAAAAGAAACTGGACAAGGTGGTGATTGCATGTTGTTCTCCCACACTGCATGAAACAACGTTCCGGAATGCAGCAAGAACCGCAGGTATTAACTCCTTCCAGTGTGAGATCGCCAATGTACGTGAGCAATGCAGCTGGGTTCATAAGGATAAGGTCAAGGCAACGGAGAAAGCAATTAAAATCAGCAAATCGGTAATTGAACGTGCCCGGTTTAATGAATCCCTGGAACCAATCAGCATTCCTGTTACACGAAGGGCACTGGTAATCGGAGGAGGAATATCGGGCATCCAGTCTGCCCTGGATCTTGCCAATAGCGGATATGAAGTGGTGCTGGTTGAACGGTCTCCTTCAATAGGAGGACATATGATCCAGTTATCGGAAACATTTCCCACCCTCGACTGTTCACAATGCATCATGACACCGAAAATGGTGGAAGTTTCAAAACACCCGAAAATTAAGCTGTTGACATATAGTGAAGTACAGGATATTTCCGGATACGTCGGAAATTTCAAAGTGAAGATACTGAAAAAACCAACCTTCGTTGATCCGGATAAATGTACTCTTTGCGATGAATGTACAACCGTTTGCCCGGTTGCAGTTCCGAATGAATTTGACCTCGGGCTGACCAGACGAAGGGCAATTTATATACCCTTCCCACAGGCTATTCCGGCTACCTATACCCTGGACATAAATCACTGTCCCGGACTCGTACCTATTGCCTGCGGGAAATGTGCTGATGTTTGCGAACCAAAGGCAATCGACTATGATATGAAACCGGAAATTCTGGAAGAGGAGGTGGGATCCATCATCGTATCCACCGGATTCGACCTGTATGGCAAGGATGAAATGGCGGAATACGGTTACGGTACATATGAAGATGTCCTTGACGGATTGCAGTTTGAAAGGCTCTGTTCCGCTTCAGGCCCTACCATGGGGAAGATTCTCAGACCGTCGGATCATAAGGAACCCAAAGAGGTCGTCTTCATCCAGTGTGTCGGTTCACGCGACCCGGAACAACATTGTGCCTATTGTTCGAAGATTTGCTGCATGTATACGGCCAAACATGCCATGTTGTACAAACATCATGTACACGATGGCCAGGCATATGTTTTTTATATTGATATCAGGTCAGGTGGAAAGGGTTATGAGGAATTTGTACAAAGAGCCGTGGAGGAGGATGGCGTGGTTTACCTGCGAGGCAAAGTATCGAAAATTTTTGAGGAGAACGGGAAAATCAGGGTTTGGGGTGTTGATACTCTCTCTGGGAAAGATATTGAAATAAAAGCAGATATGGTAGTGCTGGCCATGGCAATACGTCCGTCAAAAGGAGCGGATGAATTGGCTAAAAAGCTGAAGATTGCAATGGATAAGGATGGATTCCTTTCTGAAGCACATCCGAAACTCAGACCTGTTGAAAGCGTAACCTCCGGAATGTTCCTGGCAGGGGCTGCACAGGCCCCCAAAGATATTCCTGAAGCCGTGGCACAGGCAAGCGGAGCGGCGGTAAAAGCAGTTAATATCCTTTCACAGGAAAAATTGTATCATGCACCTACCGTTGCTGCGGTTAATTCAACACTCTGTACAGGATGCGGTATGTGTGTCGATGTATGTCCGTATGAAGCCGTGAGCCTTGCTGAAGGAAAGGCCAATGTGAATGAAGTACTCTGTGAAGGTTGCGGAACCTGTATGGCGACCTGCCTGAGAGCAGCCGCAAGCGTAAAAAATGTAACACCTCAGCAGGTACATAACATGATAATAGCATCACTTGAAGGATGAAAATGGAAGAAAAATTCGAACCTAAAATTGTCGCCTTTTTGTGCAAATGGTGTTCCTCAGCAGGAAGTGACCTTGCCGGAGTATCACGGTTAAAATACCCTCCTAATGTCGTACCCATAACGGTCATGTGCTCGGGAAGCGTTTCTCCGAACTATATCTTTTCAGCATTTAAGAAAGGGGCTGACGGCGTACTTGTATCCGGTTGTCACCCCGGTGATTGCCATTATATGAAAGGGAATTATTATGCCCGAAGACGGATTACACTCGTTAAGGAACTGCTGGATTTTATCGGAATTGAACCGCAGCGATTCCATATGTCATGGGTCTCTGCAGCCGAAGGGGCAAAATTTACGGAGATCATCAGCGATTTTGTCAAAGAACTGGAACCTCTGGGGCCTCAAAATAAGTTAAGGAGTAATTTGTAATGGTAACTCTGGAAGAATTAAAGGATAATTGCAGACAAATCCTTAAAGAAGGAAAAGTTAAATATATCATAGGATATAAGAGAAAGAATGGCCAGTATATGACCGTGCCGGCTTTTCTTGATCGTATTGAAGAGGTTGATCATCTCGTATGGGATCCTTCCTGTATCTATAATCTCGTCCGGTACCTCAGGGATGAAAAAATGAGGAAAGAAAAAGAGAAAGAACCGGATACACGACCGGTTGGAGTTATCGTGAAAGGATGTGACAGTCGTGCGGTTAATATATTGATCCAGGAGAACTATATAACAAGGGATGATGTCTATATTATTGGTGTTAGCTGTGAGAAATCGGGCATAGTCGATGAGAAAAAGCTGACAAAGAAATTTGCAGGAAAAGATATACGGAAACTTGATTTTGCAGGAAATGGCAAAATCCAGGTTACGTGTGGCACAAAGAATTCGGTCGTTCCGGCTGAAGAGATCCTGGCCGATCGGTGTATTGAGTGTACTATCCCTACACCCATTGTTTTTGATGTTTTATTTGGAGAGAAAACAGACCGTGAGGTTCCCGATCCTTTCAAAACCATTAAAGAACTTGAATCATTTGACACGACACGGAAATGGGAATTCTGGAAGGAGGAGATGGATAAGTGTATTCGTTGTTATGCCTGCCGGTCGGTTTGCCCGATGTGCTATTGTGATGAATGTGTAGCCGATTCGATAAGTCTGGCCGTCAAGCCCGATACTACGGCTGAGGAAAAGGCCCATAAGATCAGATGGGTCGAAAAATCTCCCGTAATATCCGAGAACTTTAACTATCATCTGATACGTGCTATGCATCTTGCAGGCCGCTGTGTTGATTGCGGAGAATGCGACAGGGTTTGTCCGGTTGATATACCGTTGCGCTATTTAAACAGGAAAATGGAGAAGGAATCATTGGATCATTTTGGATATACGGCAGGAATGGAGCCTGAAAAACCTACACTGGTATCCTGCTTCAGGGAAGATGACCCGGAAGAGTTTATATTGTAAGATCATGGAAAAAGTTTTGTTAAAAAAGGATTTGAATTCGTGGGCCGGGAAACTGGGTTCATATGATATATATGCACCGTTTAAGTCCGGTGATGTGTGGGGTTACGAATTGATGGAGAATCAGGCAGAAATTACACTTGATTACCCGAATACTGCCATACCACCTAAGAAAATCCTGTTCCCGCAGAGAGAGGTATTGTTTGAATTCGAGGCGACACAGGAAGGTGGAATGGAAATAAGGGAGGTGCTTCCTGATGATACACCGAAAATTATATTCGGAGTCAGATCCTGCGATGCCAGGGGGTTGGCAAAACTCGGAAAGATCAGTCAGGGCGGTATTGAAGATGTTTATTTTACAAGGAGAAGAAATCAGACAGTGATCGCGGGACTCGCATGCCATAATCCTCCGTCTCCCTATTGTTTCTGCACATCCGTTGGAGGATCACCACATTCCCTCGAAGGAATGGACATCCTTATGACGGACCTGGGTGACGCCTATTACCTGGAATCCGTGACGGAAGAAGGTGTGAAACTGATGGGATCTGCAGAAGGAATCGTTACAGATCCGGATGATAAACAAAAAGCCGATAAGGAAAAAATCCACTCCGACTCTGAAAAAAAGATCCTTCTGGATATCAGTGATATGGAAAAGATAAACGAAGCATTATCCGAAATTTTTGATACAGGATTATGGGACCGGGAATCGCTGAGTTGTCTCCGGTGCGGGATTTGCACCTTTTCCTGCCCGGTCTGTCACTGTTTCGATGTAAATGACGAGATCATTCGCACACACCCGCTCAAGGGGAAAAGGGTACGAACCTGGGATAATTGTCAGTTTCCCGATTTCACAATGCACTCATCGGGTCACAATCCCAGATCGGACAAAGCATCAAGGCTCAGGCAAAGGGTCATGCATAAGTTCCGGTATTTTAATGAAAATTGTGAAGAATTCCTGTGCACAGGTTGTGGAAGATGTATTGAAAAATGTCCTGTAGGTATTGATATTGTTGAAGTTCTTGAAAAGGCCAAAACCTATGAAAAATGAATATATACCGAAACCGGCCCGGATAATAAGTGTCAAGGAAGAGGTTGATGGCCAGCGTGCGATAAAAACATTCCGGACACAATTCCTGGAACCGGACGGGTTTTCTTACCGATGCGGACAGTGTGCCATGCTTTCCGTATTCGGAAAGGGAGAATCAATGATTTCCATTTCCTCGGCACCGCATATAACCGATTATCTTCAGTTCAGTGTTCTGAAAACGGGGAGGGTTACTACCGCCCTGCATGATCTGGAAAAGGACGATGTCATTGGAATTCGCGGACCATATGGCAACGGATTCCCTGTTGAAGATTGGAAGGGGAAAAACCTGGTCTTTGTCGGTGGTGGTATCGGTCTGGCTCCCCTCTGGTCTATCGTGCACACGGCAATTGAAAATAAGGATGAATATGGTGATGTAATGCTGATTTATGGTGCAAGATCGTCAAATGATATTGTCTATAAGGATGAACTGGACGGATTAAAAAAGAAAATGACCATTCATCTATCCGTGGATAACGAAGAACCGGACTGGAAGGAATTTGTAGGCTTTGTTCCGCAGAATGTCATGGATAAAAAACCATCACCCGAAAATGCCATTGCAATAACATGCGGCCCACCTGTAATGATAAAATTTACAATCCAGTCTCTGAATGAACTTGGATTCAATGACGATCAGATCTATACCACCGTTGAAAACAAAATGAAGTGTGGAATTGGTAAATGTGGTAGATGTAATATCGGAGAACATTATGTATGCAAGCATGGTCCTGTTTATTCCTGGGAAAAGCTGAAGACAATGCCTCAGGAATATTAAATACTATTTGAAAACTTGAAAAATGTTAAATGCTGATGGGAGCTAATTCAGTAAAAGTCATGGATAAAAGTAAGGAAAAAGGCAAAAAAAAGATCGGCGATACGGCAAGGAATGTTCCTGAAGAAATGGTGACCGTTTATATTATGGGAAAAGGTTACCGCGTACCCGCTGAAGCCACTATTATGGGTGCAATTGAATACGCAGGCTATCAGATCAAGCGGGGAGCAGGTTGCCGGGAAGGGTTCTGTGGCGCTTGCGGTACCGTTTATAAGCTTCCGGGTGATTACAAGATTCATACCGGACTAGCCTGTACTACTCTGGTCCAGGATGGAATGCTTCTGGCTCAACTGCCTTTCATCCCGAATGAGAAACCGGCATATGATATCGACTCCCTTTTACCGGATGTCACTGCTTTTCAGAAGGTATACCCTGAAATATTCAGATGTGTCGCCTGTAATACCTGTACCAAAGCATGCCCTCAGGATCTTCAGGTAATGGATTATATCCAGACTGCCATGAGGGGCGATATAGAAAAGACTATGGATCTGTCCTTTGATTGTGTTTCCTGTGGATTGTGTGCAATAAGGTGCCCTGCCGAGATTGTCCAGTTTAACGTTGGTATCCTCGCGAAACGATTATATGGAAAATATCTTGCTCCGGAAAGCCCTGAACTGGGACAACGTCTGAAGGAGATGAAAGACAAAAAATATAATACTGAATACATGGAAATGAAGGGGATGTCCTATGAAGACCTGAAAACGTTGTATTACGACAGAGACTCGGAGTAATAACCGTTTTTCTTTATAATATGACAAAAAGTCAATGACAAAAGCAATATTCAAACCTCAAAATACAAAACATTATGTATCCGGATTATATGCGTGAATCTCTGAACAAGGTCGAACAATCAAGGAATGAAAGATTGGAACTGGCAAAATCGGGAAAACCTGTTTTTACTCCGATGACTGCTGAAGAGAGGGAAAATGTTTTAAAAGAATTCCATCCTGATTATAAGGAAGACGCAAGAAGAAAGATCAGGGTGGGACCCAACAAGGGTGAAATGATTACAGCAGAAGTGGCAGATATGCTGGAGTCCAGATCAAGGATCAAGCCTGAAAATTTTGATCTTACACATCCTGATTTTAATACGGATATCCTTGTCATCGGGGGCGGGGGTGGAGGCTGTGCAGCAGCATTGGTCGCCATGGAACAAGGTGCCAAATGTATCGTTTCGACGAAGTTGCGTATCGGAGATGCAAATTCGATGATGTCCCAGGGAGGCATGCAGGCTGCAGTATCACGTACCGACTCACCAACCAGACATTACCTGGATGCTATGGGCGGTGGACATTTCGATAACAAACCCGAATTGGTCCGGGCACTTACCGAAGATGCTCCTGACGTGGTTAAATGGCTTGAGGAACTCGGTGTGGTATGGGATAAAAATGAAGATAATTCCCTTCAGGTTCTTCATGGGGGCGGTACATCAAGAAAACGGATGTTATCATGCCGTGACTATACGGGCGCAATTATCATGCGAACCCTGATGGATGAAGTCAGAAATCATCCGGATAAAATAGAGGTACTTGAATTTACTCCTACGGTTGAATTAATAATGGATGAAAACGGCAACTGTGCAGGGGGAATCCTATATAACCTGGAAACTGAAGAATACTTTACAGTCAGGGCAAAAGCAACGATCATTGCCACAGGTGGATACGGTCGCCTTCATATCAAAGGATTTGATACAACAAATCATTATGGAGCCACCGGTGACGGTCTCGTTATTACCTACCGGGCCGGGGCAAAACTTTCATACATGGATTCGGTGCAGTATCACCCAACAGGAGCCAGCTTCCCGGAACAAATAGCCGGATTTCTTATCACCGAAAAGATCCGTGGCGCAGGCGGACAACCCCTTAACATTAAGGGTGAACTGTTCGTATTCCCCAGAGAACCACGTGATGTCGAGAGTTCGGCATTTATAAGGGAATGTCTGGGAAGAAAGAAAGGGATCAAAACACCCAGCGGACGTTTCGGAGTATGGCTCGATTCCCCGCTTATCGAAATGCTCCAAGGTGAAGGTTACATAAACAAGCAGTTTCCGGCAATGCACCGGCAGTTCATCCGGTATGGTATTGATATCACCAGGGAACCGATGTTGGTTTATCCTACCCTGCATTATCAGAATGGCGGTACGGATATCAATGAGAAATGTGAGACAAATATCCCAGGATTATACATTGCAGGTGAATCATCCGGCGGTGTTCACGGCAGGAACAGACTGATGGGTAATTCCGTGCTGGATTATAATGTCTTTGGAAGGCGGGCAGGTAAATTTGCAGCAGAATATGTCAAATCAGTAAAGATCGGCAAACTGAGCCTTGAACATATTCATGATTATGAAAAAGAACTGGCAAAGGAAGGCATCGAAACGGATCGAATTGCCCCTGTACTTCTTCCATCCTATACGCCCGAAGCAGTCCTTAAAAGACAGTTAACCGCACATTACGAAGGTACACTCAGGTAAGTCCAAATTTTTCGGCGAAAACCGTGTCCCGTATCTTTCTGAAATGGTATCTCCTGTCAGACAAGAACGGTATTCCATACGATTCCGGTGTTGATAAAATCCGGCGATTGTGGATTTTTTTATTCCATTTTTCCTTTCCATATTGAAAATAAGTTTAATTTTGCAGGTTAATTTTGTGTAAATTACTGTTATTCAAATTATTACTTAACAGTTCATGCTGAAACCAGCTTTTTGGAAACGGGTTACTGTTGTTTTGTTTGTATTCTGTATTGTTACCGTTGGATATACGGATACAAAACCAACATACGATAAAAGGAGCGTTGATGACAAACACCCGGTACCTTACCGCATCCGTAATGAGCTCTCGGATTCTGAGGAGTTCATCCCGATCGACCGGATATTTACTCAATTTATGAAAAGGTGGGATCTTGCAGGGGCTTCCGTTGCCATTGCAAAGGAGGGCAGACTTGTTTTTGCAAAGGGGTATGGATACGCGGACAGCAACGACACGATTAGGGTACAGCCGTTTAATCTTTTCCGGATCGCAAGCGTGTCAAAACTTATCACAGCTACTGCTATTATGAACCTTGAAGAGGAGGAACAATTGCATCTGGATGACAGGATTTTTGGTGAGGAAGGTATTTTAAATGATTCCATATACTGTTATCCGGCCGATCCCAGGGCCCTGAATATTACAGTAAGACATCTGCTCATGCATTCCGGAGGATGGACCAGGAGGTGGGGGGATCACATGTTTATTCCTCATACAATTGCGAAATTCATGGACGTTCCGGTACCACCCGATACGGAAACAATTGTCCGTTTTGCCCTGGCAAAAAAACTTCATTTTACTCCGGGTACGTACAGGAGTTATTCGAATTTGGGATATAGTATCCTTGGTCTTGTCATTGAAAAAGTAACCGGACAATCCTATATGGAATATGTTTTGAAGAATATTATGGAGCCCCTGGGTATTTATGATATGCAACTGGGCAGAAACCTGGCGGAGGATAAGGCTCCCCTGGAAGTCAGGTATTATGAACCGGATGGATCCGAACTTGTCAAATCGGTTTATAACGGGGAGGAATTGGTGCCGAGGTCATACGGTGGTAACGATATTGAAGCTCTTGGTGGGGCAGGCAGTTGGATTGCTTCGGCTCCCGATTTGTTGAAGTTCGTACTGGCAATTGATGGAGATCCGGGGAGGACGGATATTCTGGATAAAGAAAGAATAGAGATAATGACCAACCCTTCGACCGGGTATGCACCAGTCGGGTGGAAAGCAACCATTTCAAACGGAACCTGGTGGAGAACCGGTTCGTTTGCAGGTACATCTGCCATGGTGAAACACCAGAATGACGGTTTTACTTGGGTTGTCCTCCTGAACTCAAGCACCTGGAAGGCTTCTAAATTTCCCGGGGAGATTGACAGAACTATGAGAAAAGTGTTTGGTAGCGTTAAAGAATGGCCCGATCAGGATCTGTTCATGTACAGGATCCCGGATCCTTTAGTTCCTCAAGGCCTGGAGGGAATTTGACATCGTTTTTGTATATTGCGGTAAATCCATAATTCTACTGTATGTCATGTGTTTTACGATAAATGTAAATATCGTGAAGGAGGAGATGGAGCGGCGTTTCAATACCACCCTTATTGATCCTGACAATTACAGGCCAAGCTACTATTACCATGCTTTTGAACTGCCCCGAATACCTGTCATAAGCAGCGAAAATCCCGATTCTGTCCGGCTATTCCAATGGGGTTTAATCCCTTCCTGGTCCCGAAATGAGGAATTTGCAAATGATATACGATATAAAACATTCAATGCTAAAGCAGAGACCATAACGGAAAAACCTTCTTTCAGAAATGCGGTAAAAATCCACAGATGTCTGGTAATCAGCAGGGGATTCTACGAATGGCAGACGGTTGGCAGGGAAAAATTTCCCTATTTTATCTACCTGAGAAATAATGAGATTTTTGCATTTGCGGGAATATTTGATTCATGGACCAACCATGAAACGGGAGAGATCCTGAATACATTCAGTATAATAACAACGGCCGCAAATCCATTGCTGGAAAAAATACACAATATTAAGAAGCGGATGCCGGTTATCCTGTCTCCCGAAGATGAATGGCAATGGCTGGACACCTCTGTTCCCCTGTCACAATCCCTTCAATTGCTTAAACCTTACGACCAGGCTAGAATGGGTGCGCACACGATCTCAAGACTTATTACCAAAAGGGGCGCCGAAAAGAATGTGCCGGATCTGGTGAAACCGTTCGCCTACCCCAAAGCATCGCTCTTTTAACACCGATTATTTGTAAATAATACCGGTCGTTCCTACTGTGCAACAAAATGATATGTCAGGGTTCCTTTCTGACGTGATGGGGCAGTCAAGTCGATATTGAATCTTGACCGGGAAGCTGCATCTGTTGCCATATCATGGAGGCAGAAATCATCTGTTGAAGATTCATCCTCAATAACTTGAGCAGACAGAACAATTCCTTTCTGGTCTACTGTGATCTCAAGAACTACCTTGCCGTCTCCCTCACATTTATATATTGGCAACGGTAAAAGCCGATGGGTACGGCCTGGCAGATTATAGTAAATTCGTGTCGGACCGGAATAGGATGAAGCCATTTCAGCCGAAGTTAGTTCCTGCTCAGTCGTATCCATAAATTCGGTTAACCCAGCTTCCATTGACTCCTCCAATCTTCGTCGCATCTCATCCAGATAATTATCCTCGGATATTTCCCCGCTTTCAAGAAGTTCATTCTTTATCTGCTCAATGTATTCTTCGATATCAAACTCCTCTTCTGAAGGATTCGCCAGGTTGGCAGCAATATTTCTCCAGAAACCTTCGTCTTCCATCATCTCCGCAAACCGGTCGGGAACTTCCACTTCAATAACCTCCTGCTCCTCAGGAACGGATTCAAAGTCAATTATTATTGCATCCTGTTGTATCCTGTATGTTGCGGAAAGTTTGATCAACATAAAGAGGATAGCCAGGATAAGGTGAACAATTATGGTTCCCAATATACCGTATATATGTCGTTCGACAAAGCTCTTCATCCCGGATACGAAATTAAAAAATTTTAACTGCCCTGAGAAAATTAAATTGATTTGAAGAATTGTTTGATCTTCATTATATATCCGAAAATATGGAATAGATTTTCCGGGGAAAAACATATTTTTGTCGATATGCATACCGAGATTATAACAGGTCAGATCATTATCCTTACCATTCTCGTTCTGATCGGGACAGGGGCTGTATGGTTTAAGGTCTTTTCAGAAGGGATGATGGAAGGACTGGCAAAGCTGGTCTTCAATATTACGCTACCGTTGCTGATTTTTACAAATCTCACTGAGCTGGAGTTCACAAAACAAATTATAAAAAACGGCGGACTGGTTATCTTTTTTACATTTTTCTCCCTTGGTGTAATGTATCTTATGGGAAGTATATCTTCGCGGATTCAATTTCTGAAACCACGAATCCGTGCCATACATTTGATGCATACCATGTTCGGAAACATCGTTTTCCTGGGATACCCGTTAATTGATGCGATCTATCCCGGAGGTGAAGGATTACTATATGCAACACTATTTCACCTGGTTTCAAGTTCTCTTCAATGGACAGTTGGAGTTTACCTGCTGGCAGGGGGTAAGGAGCAAGGGTGGTTAAATCAACTGAAACATCTTTTGAATCCAAATACAATGGCTCTGGTACTTGGCCTGATAATGATGGGTATACCGGTTAAACTTCCCTCTATACTGCTGAAATCTCTCGGGGGACTGGGGGAGACAACCATATACCTTTCCATGTTATATATCGGCGCTATTCTCGCCAGTACCAGTCTGAAGGGAGTATTTCACAAATGGTATAGTATAATCGTAAGTCTTAATAAACTGATCATCATCCCATTTTTACTGATACTCATAATCAAGGGCATGAATAACCT
This sequence comes from Bacteroidales bacterium, assembly GCA_020353115.1. GTDB lineage: Bacteria > Bacteroidota > Bacteroidia > Bacteroidales > VadinHA17. The sequence goes on along the minus strand of CP070687.1, from coordinate 1,297,061 downwards.
GCTTGGGCTATCTATGGGAAAGACAGCTTTTGAAGTTGTTATCCTGCAGTCGGCCATGCCTTGTATGGCCATCGTTGTCATCATGGCAAAGGCATACGGAGCAGACGATAAACACGCAACTGAAAATGTCTTCCTGTCAACCATACTGGCCCTTTTTACTCTTCCCCTGGTGTATTTCCTTCTTCAGAAGATCGGATGAGCAGGGGAATATGTGCTGCATCAAACGCAAAAAAGAAAAATTATGGTACAAAGGGCTCTTTTTGCCGGTATAACCACCATTGACATTCAATATTTCGTGGAGAATTATCCAGTTCCCGATACCAAAACGAAATCCTCCTCATTCCTTTTTTCAACCGGAGGACCAGCAACCAATGCAGCGGCAACATTTTCTTTTCTCGGTGGAGAAAGCCATCTCTGTTCAGTTGTAGGCAAGAACCATTATTTCAGCGAATTCATATACAATGATCTGAAGAAATGGAATATTGTCTTAAAGGATCTTATGCCGGAATCCGCTGAGATTCCAACCATATCCTCTATCATTACTGCTGCCGATACGGGTGAGCGGACTATTGTTTACACCAGAAGGAGCCATAATATCCTTCCATCCGGCCTGGTTGAACAATTCTCCGGGTATTCGTATGATATAATCCTGGTCGACGGTATGAATATGGAAGCGTGTACCGAATTTGCAAGATATGGTCAATCCGAAGGAATACCGGTTGTTCTAGACGGTGGAAGCTGGAAAGAAGGGATGGAGAAACTGCTGCCTTTTATTACTATTGCTATCTGCTCGGATGATTTCAACCCCCCGGGCACAAATAACATCCGGGAGGTAATGGACTTCCTTGAATACCAGGATATTGAATTAATTGTCGTAACCCGGGGCAAGAATCCGGTGCTGTTCCTGGAAAATGGCAGAAAGGAAGAAATAAAGATTGCTCCTGTTAAGGTTGTCGACACACTTGGTGCAGGAGATGTTTTTCACGGTTCATTCTGTTATCATTATATTCAGAACATGGATTTCAGGGAGGCGCTTAACAAAGCTGCAGAAACGGCAACCGAATCCTGTAAATTCAGGGGTGCCAGAACCTGGATGATCGATGAAAAACGGGATGAATAGAATAACCGGTGGTATCCATTCACTTGAACCCCGGAAGTATAAATGAAAACGGCTTCCTGCTTATGTCAAATAAAGAAGGTGCAAATCAATCCCTGAAGTTGTCTTCAACTAAGGTAAAGCGGCATTTACGGGTTTTAACCTGATCTGAATTCCCTTCAAAATTTACCCGGAACTATGATAATACCCTTTTTTTGTTTAATTTGTAAAACGATCTATTCATTTAAGATATGCAAGATGAGAATCTGCTAAGAGAGCTTGAAAGTCAGAGAGATGAAATAGCCCGCCAGAAGAAGGAAATCATCTACAGCCTTCAGTATGCCAGCCTGATCCAGTCGGCTCTTCTTCCGCCGGACCGGATAATCAAGATGTATCTGCCTGATTACTTTGTACTTTACCTCCCGAAGGATATCATTTCAGGAGATTTTTACTGGTTGGCCGAAGCCGATGAATGCGTATTGTTTGCTGCAGCAGATTGTACAGGTCATGGTGTTCCGGGGGCTTTGATGAGCATTCTTGGAATTTCGTTCCTGAACGAGACTTTGAAGGAGAAGTGTCACCTCAAAGCCAACAGGATTCTGAACCAGCTGCGTGAAAAAATCATGAAAGCGCTGCACCAGACCGGTGAAAGGGCGAAATCGAAGGACGGGATGGATATCGCTCTATGTATCTATAATCCCACTACAGGTGAATTGCAGTATTCTGGCGCCAATAATCCTCTTTATTTCATTCGTGGAAATGAACTGGAGGAAATCAGGCCGGATAAAATGCCAATCGGAATCAGCGGTACAGAGGAGCTGTCATTTGCAAATCATCTCCTGCAAATGGAAAGCGGAGACATAATTTACCTTTTTTCGGATGGATTTGCAGACCAGTTTGGAGGACCCGAAGGAAAGAAATTCAAGTATAAACCATTTAAACAACTTCTTTTCGAAATACATAAGAAACCAATGCCTGAACAAAAGGATATTCTGGTATCGGCAGTTTACGATTGGAAAGGAGATCTGGACCAGGTGGATGATATCCTGATCATGGGTGTGAGATTTTAATCCAAGGAATAATCAATTTTTGTACCTTCGTAGTATTATCCTGTTTGAATAGAATTCGTATATGAGATTTTTAAGTTTCAGAATCCAGAATTTCAGATCTATTGTTGATACGGGATGGATAAAACTATCACCGGACAATATTACCGGTCTGATAGGGCAGAACGAATCAGGCAAAACTTCAATCCTGGAAGCATTGAACAGTTTTTATGAAGGTAGTATATCGGAGGATATTCTACGGAGTGATCTGAGCATGCCCCGGGTTTCCTGTATATTCGGGATATCAGGCAGGGAATTCACAGAAATATTGAATGAGAAGCTTCTGCCCGCAGGAATATTAAGGTGTATTAAGGATCAGTCCAACATCACCCTTGACCGGATATGGGATGAGGATTTTTCCAGCAGGATAGAAATTGGAGGAGATGATATTATCCAGTGTTTCGATGAACATTATCGCAAAGTTGAGGAACGGGACGAACGGATCCAGTCGAGAATTGATAAGATCCTGGTTCAAAAGAAAAAAGCCAATGATAACCTGCAACTGGCCAACCAGGAGAAAGAAAAGGTAAGTGATGAACTTGAGTTGCTAAAGGAGAATATCGGTGACCTGCAGAGAATGGTAAGATCAAGCCCGGCAGAGTCAAAGGGTAAGATGGAAAAAAAGCTGAAAAGTGCACGGAATAACCTTGATAAAACCAGGGAAAGACTCGAGGCAAAACGAAGGATTGCTGATGAGCAACATAAAACCGTTCGGGAAATTGAGGATCAGGCCAGGTACGCAGAACAAAGCAATGAAGCCCGGATGAACTTTGCCAAAGCAGAACAGGAACTTGAAGAAGCATTCCATAACCTTGCAGAGAACCAGAGAATATTTGAGCTTGCCGACTCGGAAAAAGAGAAAAGAGCGGCCAGGATACAGCTTGATCTATGCAATGACAGGCATGTGAAAGCTGTAAGAGAATATGAACGATGCCGTGAAGAAGCAATAGTCAGAAGGGTGCTTGCTTACAAGATCCTGCAGGGGAAGGAACTTTCGATGGCAGAGCGGGAGATTAAACAGGAAAAACCGCAGGTCGACAGGTACTATTCCCGGGTCGATGCCGGTAATGAACTCTTCAAATTTATCCCTGAATTTGTCCTGTTTGAAGATTTCAGCAGTCTGCTGCCAAACCGGATTGACCTTGACGATATCTTATCCCAAAACAGGAACGTGGAAGGATATAAGGCGGCAAATAACTTCCTTAAAATATCCGGCCTTGATTCCGATTTCTTTAAACAGATAAGTAGCCGGATCCTTAAACAGAAAATCGAAAAGCTTAATAATGAAATTACCATAAACTTTCAGGATTATTGGAGACAAAAAATCGGGCAGCAAAACAAGATCAGTTTAAACTTTGAACTGGAACATTATGACCATTCACAACCCGATAAAAGCGGTTATCCCTACATTGAATTCTGGATCAGAGACCAGCAGGAGAGATTATACCCCAAGCAAAGAAGCCGAGGTGTGCGATGGTTCTTATCTTTTTACCTTGAACTCAAGGCAGCAGCAATGGAAAAGAAATCCAGGAACAAGGTGTTGCTTATCGATGAACCGGGATTGAGCCTTCATGCCCGTGCTCAGGAAGACGTGCTTAAAGTTTTTGAAAATATCAAGGAAAAGATACAGATCATCTATACAACGCATTCCCCTCATCTGATCGATCTGGATAAACTCTACAGACTGCTTGCAGTTCAAAGGGCTGCTGAGGACTACGAAAGGAGCGAAACCATGGTGTTTGACGCAAAATCCTTAACATCCGCCTCAACAGATACCCTGTCACCAATCTATACCCTTATGGGTTCGAGACTGACGGAACAACAGTTCATCCAGCAAAAGAATAATGTTATCCTGGAAGATATTACGGCATATTACTACCTTTCTGCCTTTTTGCGTATGATAAAACTCAGCAAGGAAATGTACCTGCTCCCGGCAACCGATGTATCCAATGTAGGAAATCTTGTTAACCTTCTCCTTGGATGGGGACTGGAATTTATCGTAGTAACGGATGACGATTCCGAAGGAAAAAAATTGTCGAAAGAACTGAAACTGAATCTTTTTGGTAATGACGATCAAAAGGCGGATGAAAAACTTATCAGTATCGGGAATGACAACTGTTTAGAAGATCTTTTCTCAACCATTGATTTTAAAAAATTTATCCTTCACCAGAGAATAGGTATTCCGGAATCAAATTCGGAATTTATAAAAATAAACGGCTACTCCAGATCAATCCTTGCAGCAAACTTTATGCAGACCTGCCGTGATGCTAAACTGAAATTCAGCGACTTTGACGACGAAACACAGGATAATTTTGAAAGCCTGTTCCGGGAAATTCAAAAAAGACTTGACTGAAATCCTCCCTTAAACCTGCCAGCGGTTATTGATGTATCAAATGTCTCCGGATTCAGGAAACGGATCCGGAACCATGCAAAAAGGGGCTGCCCGAAAGTCCACGACTTTGTGACAGCCCCCTCTTTAATGCAATATTCCTTTTTCTTAATGCGCAGCCTGCAGGTTCTTTTCAACTAGTGCCAGCATCTCAGATATGGAATGTTTTGTCGTAAGTTTTCCAACACTCTTTTTCGATTCTGCATCCACCAGGATAACATATCCGGTGCCGCTGTTTTCGGAAAGAATTTTCTTCAAACCCAGCCCACTTGCCATTTCATGATTCATTTCTTTCTTTTCATCATTAGTAAAATCAAATTTGACAAATTTTACCGGCTGACCTTCCAGCTTTTCTTCCAGTTCCATTAATGACGGAGCGATTTTTTTACATGCCCCGCAATAGTCGGCATGAAAAGCAACAGCATACAACTTTGATGATTCCTTCTCATCTTCACACTGTCCGAAAACAGATACTGTACCAACAGCAGTCAAAAAGAATCCCAGAAATAAATAAGAAAACAGTTTTTTCATAATTACAAGATTTTGTGGACCCCCTTCAGGCAGATCCGGATTAATATTCGGCAAGTATAAATCCAAAGAGAAAGAAAAAAGGTCGGGTTGCGGACATTTGTATCTTTTTTCTCCCTTTCATCAAACCGCTGGATATATTAAAAGAAATGGCCGGGCAATTGCTCAGCCATTTCAGTGTCGGATAATCCTGTAATTTTCATGATTCACTAATGTTTTGTGAACGAAGAATCAGGATTTCATTAACGATAATTTCCGTAATGTATTTTTTAACTCCATCCTTATCCTCGTAGGATCTGTGGGATAATTTTCCTTCTACGGCGATTTCATTACCCTTTTTCAGGTATTTTTCGGCAAATATCGCCGTATTACCCCAGATAACAAGGTTATGCCACTGGGTTTCCTTAATTTTTTGGCCTTCAGCATTTTTATAGCTATCTGAAGTAGCCAGAGGAAATTTGGCCAGCGTTCTTCCACTTTCCAGCTTCCGTACTTCCGGATCAGTTCCGAGGTTACCGATTAGATTGACTCTGTTTCTTAAATTGTTCATGATTCCAGGTTTTAAAATGTTAGTAAATGATTTAATGGATGTTTCAAGCTTGATACATTTTCCATTTAATGACCAATTTACAACACCGGATATGAATTAGTCGGTTAGTAAACGTTTGTAGTCGTTTACTTTCGTTTGTAAACGTTTGTAAACGTTTGTAAACGATTATTTGTATCTTTAAGAAAAACAAAATCGATAGAGGTGCGAACCTGTCTTGATTGCGGAGAACCATTGAAAGGCCGGTCTGATAAGAAGTTTTGTTCCGACCAGTGCAGGAATAGTTTCAATAACCGGCAGAACCGGGAGGAGTTGAATTTCATCAGGAACGTTCAGAACATCCTCAGGAGGAACCGGAGAATTCTGTTCGATCTGAAAAACTCCGGTATACAAACCGTACACCGCGATGAATTGATTACCCGGGGATTTAATTTTCACTTCCATACAAGCACTTTTACAAACCGGAAGGGAAGAGTTTACTACTTCTGTTTTGAACAGGGATTTCTTGAAAAGGCAGATGATTATTTGGAATTGGTTATCCGGGATGATTATGTAACCCAGAGTTCCGACTTTCCGTTTTCATAAGAAAAATATCCTGAAAAGGAAAGCGTATAGGGGAAATCAATCCAATCAATTATTTGTGAAATTACCGTGTTTCATTACGATATTTTACAGAGACAAATCCCTTTCTGGGTAATTGGGAAAGAACGAATTTTTAACTAACTTTAAAACCAGTTTATCCCATAACATTTCAATTCTAAACCATTAAAATCGTTTAAAGATGATTCGTAAAATCGCATTCCAGGGAATATTTTCCCTTTTAATTCTGTGCCTGTTTTCCTGCCAGCAGGAAAAACCGGCAGCCAGTGATGAACTATCCATTGATTTCGAGAAATACACTCTTGAAAACGGTATGGATGTAGTACTCCATATTGACAAGTCAGATCCCATTGTTTCACTTGCAATTCAGTACCATGTAGGATCCAACAGGGAGGTTCCCGGAAGGACCGGATTTGCTCACCTGTTTGAACATATGATGTTTCAGCAATCGGAGAATGTCGGACAGGACCAGTTTTTCAGGAAGATACAAAATGCCGGCGGAACGTTAAACGGCGGTACATCAAACGACGGAACAATCTATTTTGAGGTCGTCCCTAAAAATGCACTGGAGATGATACTTTGGCTTGAGTCGGATCGTATGGGCTATATGATCAATACGGTCACCAAATCGGCCTTTGCCAACCAGCAGAATGTGGTTCAGAATGAAAAACGCCAGGGTGTGGATAACCGTCCGTATGGCCATACAAATTACATTATCGATAAAAATTTGTTTCCGGAAGGGCATCCCTATAACTGGCAGGTTATCGGGGAGATGGAAGACCTTTTTAACGCAACGGTGGGAGATGTGAAGGAATTCCACCGTAAATTCTATGTGCCTAATAATGCCACGGTTGTCCTAGCCGGAGATTTTGAACCGGAAGAGGCCAAAGGACTGATTGAAAAATATTTCGGCGAAATTCCCGGCGGAGAAAAAGTCGTGGACATGGACCCGATGCCGGTCACTCTGAATGAAACGAAAAAACTATATCATGAAGATAATTTCGCCAGGGCTGCCCAGATCCGTATGGTGTGGCCAACGGTTCAGCAATACCATGAGGATGCATATGCCCTTAATTTCCTTGGTGAGATCCTTTCTTCCGGTAAAAAAGCACCTATGTATAAGGTACTGATAAAGGAAAAGGAACTGACCTCGCGGACATCAGCATACAACCGGGCACTGGAACTGGCAGGTAAATTCTATATTACTGTAACTGCAAATTATGGCAAGAGCCTGGCCGATATTGAAAATGCCGTCTTTGAATCCTTTGAACGGTTTGAACAGGAGGGAATAACGGAAAAGGACCTCGACAGAATAAAGGCCGGACTTGAAACCAGTTTTTATAATGGTATCAGCAGCATTCTGGGAAAATCATTTCAACTGGCCAGATATAACGAATATGCCAACGATCCTTCGTTTATTATTCAGGATATTGAAAACATCAAAGCGGTTACCATTGAGGATGTTATGAGGGTATATGAGAAGTATATCAAGGATAAGCCTTATGTGGCTACCAGTTTCGTTCCGAAAGGCCAGCTGGAAATGGTTGCAGAGGGATCGGTAATGGCCCGGGTAGTGGAAGAGAAAATCACGGAAGCAACTGAAGTTATTCTCGGAGAGGTTGAAGAAGAAGAAATCCTCAAAACCCCTTCAAGTTTTGACCGTTCCGTTGAACCGGGACAAGGACCCGTTCCTGAACTGACCCTCCCTGAAATCTGGCAGGATGAACTTGGCAATGGAATGAAAGTATACGGAATTGTCCATTCGGAGCTCCCCCTGATACGGTTCAATATTGAAATAAAAGGAGGATTGTTGCTGGATGATATGGAAAAAGTAGGCGTTGCGAACCTGGTATCGGACCTGATGATGGAAGGGACAGCCAATAAAACACCAGAGGAACTGGAAGAGGAAATTGAACTGCTGGGTGCAAATATATATATGAATACTGGCAGGGAATATATAAGCATATCGGTGAATACCCTTGCACGTAATTACGATAAAACCCTCGCTCTCGTTGAGGAGATATTGCTTGAACCACGTTGGGATGAGGAGGAATTTGACCTGGCCAAAACCAGAACCATAAACTATCTGAAGCAAAGAAAAGCAGACCCCAATTATATTTCAGGACAGGTCTTCAACAAGCTTATTTATGGAGAAGACCATATCTTTTCTTTTAATACCACCGGAACGGAAGAATCTGTTGAAAGCATAACCATTGATGACCTGAAGGAATATTATGACAACTTTTTCACACCTTCACTGGCAAAATTTCATATTGTTGGTAATATTGATTCTGAAAAGGTAATGGCTTCTCTGAGGAACCTGGAAAATAATTGGGAGTCAAAAGAGGTCACCTTCCCCGAATACGTTTTACCTCCTCCGGTTGAAGAATCAAAAATTTATTTTGTCGATGTCCCGGGGGCAAAACAATCCGTAATACGAATTGGAAATATTGCCCTGGCAAGAACGGACAACGATTATTACCCGGTAACCGTAATGAATTACAAATTGGGCGGATCATTCAACGGAATAGTGAATTTGATACTCAGGGAGGAAAAAGGATTTACCTATGGAGCGAGAACAAATTTCTCAGGTTCCCTTATTCCAGGTACATTTACCGCATCTTCGAGTGTTCGTTCGAATGCCACACTGGAATCGGTCGAAATTTTCAAAACATCGATGGAGGATTACCGTGAAGGTATTTCGGATGACGACCTGGAATTTACCAAAAATGCACTGATCAAATCAAACACAAGAAGGTTTGAAACCATCGGTTCATTACTGAACATGCTTAATACCATGAGTTCGTATGACCTGCCGGAAGATTATATTAAGAAAGAAGAGGAGATCGTTAAGCAAATGACCGCGGAAACACATAAAGTTTTGGCCCAGAAATATATCAACCCGGAAAAAATGATATATCTTGTGGTAGGTGATGCGGAAACTCAGATGGAATCTCTTAAAGATATCGGTTTCGGAGATCCACTCACGGTTGAATTTTAACTGACCGTAAAGGTCATTACCTGAAAAAATACGAATCGTTAAAATCCCCCGCTAATGGCTTATCATTCCGGGGGATTTTTCATGCAGGAAATTTCCGGGTAGGTTATTAGGTATATCCGGTGAATTGAAAAAACGAATTTACTACATGAAAAATAACCATGACAATATCCTGTTTTTTAAAAACAGGATGTCACGATGTAACGAAGAGATCAGGAATAATTATATTTTGATATGATGGAACAATACAGACAAGTAATCGGAATTCTGGTGATGTTTTTCCTGTTCGCAATCGTGAATTGCCCCGGACAGGAACACAGGGTGCGGGAAACCGGACTGAGAATAGGAGTCCTGGTGCCGGGGGAGTTGAATTCCATAACCGATATCCCAGGTGTGAAGGTCGGGCATGTTACAATTATCCGGGGTGACAGCATACGTACCGGTGTGACGGCTATCCTTCCTTTCGATGGTAATATCTTTCAATCCAAAGTCCCTGCCGCCA
>CP070687.1:1283121-1287195 GCA_020353115.1 Bacteroidales bacterium | reverse complement strand
CCAAAGACCAGGGTAATACTTCCCGTTCATATTTTCGGGCAATGTTCACACATGGAAGCAATATCAGAACTGGCAGGCAAATACAATCTTTTTGTTATTGAAGATACGGCTCAGGCTCTTGGTACCAATTATATTTTTTCCGATCGGACAGAAAAAAAAGCAGGCACTATCGGGAATATCGGCTGTGTATCATTTTTCCCGTCCAAGAATCTGGGTTGTTATGGCGACGGTGGAGCCATTATTACGAACGACAGCTATCTGGCAGAGAAGCTTAACTCCATTGTAAATCACGGAATGAGCATTAAATACCACTATGACAGGGTTGGTGTAAATTCAAGACTTGACAGCCTGCAGGCAGCAATTCTCCGGGTTAAGCTGAAACACCTGGATGAATATAACCGTGCACGTCAGGCAGCGGCCGAATTTTATGATGCCGAACTCAAAGGTTCCGAATATTTTGATATCCCCCACAGGTCTCGCTTTTCAACCCATATTTTCCATCAGTATACACTTACACTAAAAGGTATTAACCGTAAAGACTTCATGGAATTTCTCAAATCACGCGGTGTTCCGACAATGGTTTATTATCCATCACCCCTTCATCTTCAACCGGCTTACTCCTACCTGAACTATAAACCCGGAGATTTCCCCCAGACGGAATTTTTATGTGATCATGTCGTCTCACTGCCTATGCATACGGAGTTGGAAAATGACCAGATGAGATACATCACAGATACCATTCTGGAATTCGTTCACAAACTATAATCATTCAATACTCACCGTAATGGAAAAAGAATATTTTGCTCATGAAACAGCAGTGATTGATGATAATTGTGTCATAGGAAAAGGGACTAAAATCTGGCATTTTTCCCATATTATGTCAAATTGCGAAATAGGTGAAAATTGTAATCTCGGTCAGAATGTGGTTGTATCCCCATATGTCAAACTGGGTAAAAATGTCAAAGTCCAGAATAATGTATCCATTTATACCGGAGTCATATGTGAGGATGATGTATTCCTTGGACCATCGATGGTATTTACCAATATACTTAATCCGAGGAGTGCAGTTATCCGGAGAGACCAATACCTGACGACGCTTGTAAAAAAAGGTGTTTCCATCGGAGCAAATTCCACCATTATTTGCGGTATTACGATTGGAGAATATGCTTTTATCGGGGCAGGAGCGGTAGTACATAAACCGGTAATACCCTATTCAATGGTTGTCGGAAATCCGGCACGGCACGTTGGCTGGATGAGTGAATTCGGCCACAGGCTCTTTTTTGACAAGAAGGGAATAGCCATCTGTCCGGAAAGTAAAGATGAATATATTTTAAATAATGGCCAGGTTATGAAAAAATAATAAGATTTAAATATCTTTACACCCCTTTAACCAATCCCGATGCGTATGACTAGGCCGGTTCAGAACCAGGTTAATTTTGCATTAATCGGAGTCGCCGGTTTCGTAGCCGTCCGGCACCTGAACGCCATAAAAGATACCGGGAATAACCTGGTGGCGGCATTGGATAAATTCGATAGTGTAGGTATAATGGACAAATTCTTCCCGGAGGCGGATTTCTTTGTCGAGTTTGAACGATTCGACCGGCATATTGATAAATTGAAAAGACTTGGCACAAAAGTGGATTATGTAAGCATTTGTTCTCCAAATTACCTTCATGATTCACACATTCGTTTTGCACTACGTCATAAAGCCGATGCAATATGTGAAAAACCTTTGGTTCTCAATCCTTGGAACATTGATGCCCTTTCAGAGATCGAGAAGGAAACGGGCCGGCATGTTTTTAATATTCTCCAGCTAAGACATCACCCCTCTATCCTTGCATTGAAAGAGAAGATTGATAAGGGCCCGGCGAACAAAATATACGACCTGGATCTAACCTATATAACCAGCAGAGGTAACTGGTATTTAATCTCATGGAAAGGAGATATACAGAAATCAGGAGGGATTGCTACCAATATAGGCGTTCATTTTTTCGATATGCTCACCTGGATCTTCGGAGATGTCAGAGAAAATATCGTTCATCTTTCCCAGGTGAATAAAGCAGCAGGATTTATACAACTTGACAAAGCACGGGTCAGGTGGTATTTGAGTGTTGACTTCAGGGATCTGCCAGGCGAACAGAAAAGCAACGGACAGAGAACATATCGCTCGATCAAACTTGAAGGTGAAGAGATTGAATTCAGCGACGGTTTTACCGATCTCCATACCCGAAGTTACCGCGAAATACTAAAAGGGAAAGGATTTGGTCTGGATGAGGCCAGAAAATCGATTGAAACCGTATATACCATAAGGAACAGTACCCCCCTGGGATTTACCGGTGACTGCCATCCCCTCTGCAAAAAGGTTTTCTGATTCCCTCGTTCGGTAATGAATCTGGAAATGTACCAAAAACTAATCAATAAAAAGGCAAAAATATCTGTAACCGGCCTGGGTTATGTGGGATTACCAATTGCACTCGAATTTGCCGGTAAAGTATCCGTCATCGGTTTTGATATCAATAAAGACCGAATTGAGCTAATGAAGAAAGGGATTGATCCCAGCAATGAACTTCCCGGAGAAATGTTCCGAAACAGAGATATTCTCTTTACCACCAATCCGGAAGATCTCAGACAGGCGGATTTTCATATCATCACCGTTCCAACTCCCATCAATGAACATAATTTGCCCGATATCGAACCGCTGCTTCGCGCCTCAGAGACAATTGGAAAAATCTTAAAACCAGGGGATTATGTAGTTTATGAATCTACCGTTTACCCCTGTTGTACAGAAGAAGAGTGCATTCCCGTTATTGAGGAAATTTCGGGATTGAAATATAAGAAAGATTTTAAGGTAGGTTATTCACCCGAACGTATAAACCCGGGAGACAAAGATCATACGTTATCCAGAATTACCAAAGTTGTTTCCGGTTGTGATGAGATAAGCCTCGAGAATATTGCGAAAATATATGCTATGATCATTACAGAAGGTATTCATAAGGTGAGTTCAATAAAAGTTGCCGAGGCCGCAAAGATCATTGAAAATACACAGCGTGACATCAATATAGCATTTATGAATGAATTGTCGTTGATATTCAACCGTTTGAATATCAATACATACGAAGTTCTAGAGGCAGCCGGAACCAAATGGAATTTTTTGAAATTCTATCCCGGACTTGTTGGCGGCCATTGTATTGGAGTAGATCCCTATTACCTGACATATAAGGCTCGCGAACTTGGTTATCATGCACAAATCATTAATTCCGGCCGGTTTGTCAATGATTCAATGGGTGGTTACATCGCCAAACAAACGGTTAAAAAAATCATAGGAGCAGATAAAAACATTAAGAATGCTAAAATACTGATTCTGGGTGTTACATTTAAGGAGAATATTAGTGATATCAGAAATTCCAAGGTTTTCGATATCGTACGTGAATTGGATACCTATGGCGTGAATGTGGAACTATTCGATCCGCATGCCAGTAAAACGGAGGTTAAAGAGGAATATGGACTGAATCTGAATCATTCGATCGGAAAAGATTACGACGTTGTTATCGTTGCAGTGAATCATGCCGAGTTTATCCGTTTTGATGAATCCTTTTTTTCCTCTATTTCCAATCACCCGGGTATTCTTGTTGACGTAAAAGGAATCTACCGGGGTAAAATAAAAAATCTAAATTACTGGAGTCTGTAAACATGAGATCACAGGTCCTTGTTACGGGAGGGACCGGATACATCGGGTCCCATACAACCGTAGAATTAATCGAAGATGGATACGATGTGGTAATCATCGATAACCTCAGTAATTCAAGGATTAATGTTCTGGACGGAATTGAAAAGATAACAGGAGTAAAGCCCCATTTTGAAAATTTCGACCTGTGTGACAAAGACCTTCTTCACGACTTCTTTAAAAGACATCACAGGATCGATTCCATCATCCATTTTGCTGCTAGCAAAGCCGTCGGTGAATCCGTTGAAAAACCGATAGAATATTACAGGAACAACCTTGTTTCCATAATCAATCTCCTGGAATCCATGTCGGCCTTTGATATTCGCTGCTTTGTATTCTCTTCATCCTGT
>CP070687.1:1277819-1283021 GCA_020353115.1 Bacteroidales bacterium | reverse complement strand
CATCAATGGAAGAATCATTCAGATACACGGAACAGAAATACAATGTCGGAATTGTGACATCGGTCGATTATAATACGGCAAAAAACCAGCTGACAAGAGCTCAGTCTGACCTTTTGCAGGCAAAGTATGAATATATTTTTACAACTAAGGTGCTGGAATTTTATCGCGGAAGACCCCTCAGTTTGAAATAATACATACCCGTTAAACTTAATACATGATTACTTATGAAGAATAAGAAACTTTTCAGAATCATTCTGGTTGTTACAATATTGGCTATAATCCTTGCCGTTGTGGGTAAGAGAGTAGGATGGTTCGGTAAGGAAGAAACATTTGAAGTTGCTGTCGAAAAAGGTAAAACGCGAACTATAACAGAGACTATAACGGCTAACGGGAAGGTCCAGCCGGAAACTGAGGTGAAGCTGACACCCGAAGTTTCCGGTGAGATTGTGGAGTTGAATGTTAAAGAAGGCGATTATGTTACAAAAGGAAAACTACTGGTAAAGATTAAACCGGATATTTATATCTCCGCCGTCGACCGGGCCAAAGCAACGTTAAATTCAGCAAAGGCACGTTTGGAACAGGCGGAAGCTCAGCATCTTCAGAGTAGACTTTCCCACGAAAGAAACGAAAAACTCTGGGAACAGAAGACCATTTCCAGATCCGATTTTGAAGCTTCCGAAGCATCCTATAAGATGGCCCTGGCCGACCGTAATGCAGCATCCTTTTCTGTAAATAGTGCGGAAGCCTCCCTGAAGGAAGCCCAGGAAAATTTGATAAAAACTACAATTTATGCCCCCATGAGTGGAACCGTTTCAATGCTTAATATTGAACTGGGCGAAAGGGTATTGGGAACCCAGATGATGACCGGTACAGAACTTATGAGGATCGCCGATCTTAACCGGATGGAGGTGTTGGTCGAGGTAAATGAAAATGATATCATACGGGTTAAGATCAATGATACGGCTATCGTGGAAATAGATGCATACCTCGACTATAAGTTCAGGGGCGTGGTAACCGAAATAGCAAATTCTGCAACATCAACCGGAGTTTCAGTTGACCAGGTTACCAGTTTTGATGTAAAAATACTTCTTCTGCGCGAATCATATGCCGACCTGATTACAGAAAGATTTCCCAATCCTTTCAGACCCGGTATGTCTGCAACGGTAGATATACAGACGGAAACAAAAACAGATATCCTGTCCATTCCCATCCAGGCCGTAACAACCCGTATTGACACATCGGAAGCCGAGTTGGATGCTGAAGGGTATGCCTACGAAATTGACGAAGAACCAAAGGAAGTAGTATTTATTATTGCCGAAAACATGGTGCTGTTGACGGAAGTTGAAACCGGAATTCAGGATAATAACTTCATTGAAATCATTTCGGGTTTGACAGAAGAAGAAGCCGTCGTAGTCGCGCCATACAGTGCAATTTCGAGAAGACTTCAGGATAGTTCATTGATCGAAATTGTTACCAAAGAGAAACTGTTCAGCGCAGACAATAAATAGAAATACATCTCTTCAAACTGATAGATAAGGCGGGAAATGGTTTTGATCCTGAACATTGAGACCTCAACACAAGTATGTTCGGTAGCACTTTCCAGGAATACGGAGATCCTTTCCGTCAGGGAGAGCCAGGATGAGAAATCGCATTCGACTCTTCTGGGTGTCTTTATCGAAGATATCTTTAATACCGAATCCGTTGAAAGAAGCGATATAAAAGCTATTGCTGTAAGCCGCGGTCCCGGTTCATATACCGGATTACGGATAGGAGTCTCAACCGCGAAGGGTATTGCATACGGACTAAAGATTCCTCTCATCGCAGTCGATACCCTGCAGGCAATGGCATGGGGTATAATCTCTATACCCGAATTTCGAACGCAACTACCTGAAGATGTGAACATCTGGCTATGCCCGATGATCGATGCACGAAGGATGGAAGTCTATCATGCTTTCTATAACCTTCGTTGTGAACCAATGAGGGAAGTTGCTGCAGAAATAATTCACCCCGGATCATTCCGGGAAATCCTTTCCAGACAAACTGTCCTTTTCTTCGGGAACGGATCCGGGAAATGTAAACACGTACTAGACCACCCAAATGCCCTGTTTATTGAAGGATTTAAACCCTCAGCATCCCATCTGACCGAATTCTCTCTGAGGAAATTCCGTAAAAAGGAATTTGAAGACGTTGCCTATTTTGAACCTTTTTATCTTAAGGATTTTATTGCAACCATTCCAAGAAAAAATATATTCAGGTAGAATCAAACCTGACCTGAATATTATGTGCTATTTTTATAATGGTAAAGTTTTTGCATCCTGTTTTATATGAAATATCCATTCACCATATATCTGATCCTTTTCATATTTGCTTGTCCCGGCTCACTCACCGCTCAGGATATCAGAGAAAACCAATCCCCATATCAGCCCGGTGAACGGCTGGAATTCCTGATTCACTATGGTTTTATAAACGGAGGAAATGCTGTTCTGTATCTGGAAAACGACACCCTTTTTGAAAAGGATGTTCATCATCTGGTCATTTCGGGATGGACCATCGGAATTGCAGATGTACTTTTCAAAGTGAGAGATACATACGAGAGTTATATCGATCCGGAAACCGATCTGCCAATGAAAGCGATCAGGAACATCCGTGAAGGCCGATACAGGAGATATAATGAAGTAGTTTTTGATCGTGTTTCAAGATCCGATTCGACCATACTCTACAGTCAGGCATCAGGAGCGCTGGTTGTAGAGAAAAATATCCATGACATTTTATCTGGCTTTTACTATTTCCGTAAATATCACCTGCCATCCCGGTTAGAAAAAGGGGAGCTTATTGAAATTCCCACCTATTTTACCGATGAGCTATTCCCCCTTCGTATCCGGTATATGGGTGAGGAAACCATCAAAACTAAAATTGGAAAAATCGACTGCTATAAGTTCAATCCCGTTACAGAAGTTGGCCGGCTGTTTGAAACCGAGGATGATATGTCCGTCTGGTTTTCACGGGATGACAACTTCCTGCCGGTTAAGATCCGGTTTGATATCTTCATTGGATCCGTACAGGTTGATATGATCAAATACAACGGATTGAGCCATGAATTCAAGAGCTTGAAAGAAAAGAGATGAACCATACCAGCGTTTTCCAAATCCTTATACAAATCGGATACACCTGAGAGTTTGCACCGTTATCGATTAGGTATTTAAATGATTTACATTATTTTTGTAACCATCATAAACAATAATTTTATATGGCAACAACTGCTGATTTCAGGAATGGATTATGTCTGGAGTTTAACGACGATCTTTATACCATTGTCCAGTTTCAGCACGTTAAACCTGGCAAGGGACCAGCTTTTGTAAGAACAAAACTAAAAAGCATTACCACAGGTAAAGTTATTGATAACACTTTCTCTGCCGGGGTGAGGGTAAATCTGGCCCGAATAGAAAGAAGGCCTTATCAGTTCCTTTACAGGGATGACCTGGGATATCATTTCATGCATCGTGAAACCTATGAACAGATCTCTCTTGAAGAGAAGGTTATCTCGGCTCCGGAACTTATGAAAGACGGGCAGGATGTGGAAATTATTTATCACGCCGATACCGAAACCCCGATATCAGCGGAACTACCTCCTTTCGTTGAACTGGAAGTAACCTATACAGAACCCGGAGTGCGAGGCGATACAACCTCAGCATCTTCCGTGAAACCTGCCACGGTTGAAACAGGTGCAAACCTAACTGTACCCTTATTTATCAATACCGGCGATAAAATAAAAATTGACACAAGAGATCGTTCCTATTCGGAAAGAGTAAAGTAAGATCTGAAAAATCATATCCGCTTTGAAGAATGCAAGTTAAGACGAGGGAAAAGAATGGCTGAAAAGGAATCCAAGACAAGATTGCAGGTATCAAAATTCAAATTGAACTCCCTCCTGGCGATTACCCAGGCTATTAACGAGAACCTGTCTGTCGAGGAACTGCTAAAAAGGTATGAAAAGATCCTGAGGGAAGACCTCAATATAGGTACGATCCTCATCTACAAATTCGGAATTGAATGGGAATGTATACTTACTTCCGGTTGTTCCAGGCAGATCTCTGAAAAAATTGATGTGGAGCAAGACCTTCTTCATTACGACGAGATCACATTCGTTCCAGCTGACGGTATTCAAAAATTAAAGGCTTTTGATATCATCATTCCGGTTCATAATAACAATGCCCCGTTAGCATTTGTCCTTATCGGTGATATCGAAGAGGAAGGTGAAGGAGTAAGCCCAACCATCAAACACCTGACCTTCATACAGACACTTTCCAATATTATCCTGGTTGCAATTGAAAACATCCGCCTCTTCAAGGAAAGCCTGAGGCAGGAGGCCATTAAAAAAGAGCTGGAACTGGCTTCCAGGATGCAAAATATGCTGATCCCGGATAATCACACCCTGCCCCGTAATGAAAGAGTATATGTAACCGGTTTCTATCATCCACATTACGATGTCGGGGGAGATTACTACGATTGTCTGCCATTGAACCAGAATGATCTGGGATTCTGCATTGCAGATGTATCCGGTAAAGGTATTTCTGCGGCGCTCCTCATGTCAAACTTTCAGGCGAACCTCAGGGCACTCTTTACTTCTGAAATCCCGCTGAAAACCCTTGTCGAAAGACTTAACGAACGGGTGATTAGCAGCGCTGCCGGAGAGAAGTTCATCACCTTGTTTATCGCAAAGTACAACTGCAATTCGAAAATCCTGGAATACATAAATGCCGCCCATAACCCGCCGGTCATATACGAAACAGGTTCAAAAAAAATACATTTGCTAAATACCAGTTGTGTCGGAATCGGTATGATTGACCATATTCCCGTAATAAATGAAGGATCATTCTCCATAAATGAGAGATCCAAGATAATATGCTATACGGATGGTTTGTCTGAGCTGCCGGATGAAAACGGAAACGAAATCGGAACCGATACCATTGCAAAATATCTTGCCAACCAGGAAGGAATTGAACAGAATATCAATCAACTAATCCGGAAACAGAATATCATGGCCGGAAATGACCGGTTGTTTGATGACGTTTCAATTATCGGAGTGGAATTCTTTTAGTGCCTGCTTTAGTTAAATCCGTTATCCTTCTTCTGAATATTCCATTTGTCATCTTGTCACAGGCTTCTTGACCGGTAAAAATCTGATGGCAGATTTGTACTACA
>CP070687.1:1249475-1277719 GCA_020353115.1 Bacteroidales bacterium | reverse complement strand
TCATACTATTTTTATTTTTGGTATATATTTCGGAAACAATTCATTTCAAACCAGCCTGATGAGAAGGATAATTATCTCTGCGATTATATTCTTAACGCTCCTATCCATTGGTTACAGCCAGGTATATGAAACAGGGATCCCTTTTATTACAAATTACACACCTCAGGGGACTACCGGTACGCAGCATTTTTCGGTTGTGCAGGATTTTCGTGGCGTTTTGTATTTCGGGAACAACGATGGAGAGATAATGGAATATGACGGGGTAAACTGGCGGTCTATTCCGATTGCAAACCGTTCGTTTGTAAGATCGCTCCAGGTGGATGATTATGGTACGGTATATGCCGGAGGTGTGGGTGAGTTCGGTTATCTGGCTCCCGATATACATGGAAAACTGAACTACGTTAGTTTGCTCTCCAAACTGGATTCATCCGATTTATCCTTTGGTCATATATGGAGGATATATAATTGGAATGGAAATATTTATTTCTGCGATCCATATAAAATATTCAAATACCTGCCTGTAACGGATACCGTACAGGTAATAGATCCTCCTTCTTTCGGATTTCGAAACGGATTATTCAGTTTTGTGGTAAATGACAGATTTTATCACGGAGATATTGCGGCCGGCTTGCTGGAACTGGTTGGGGATTCCTTAAGGGTAGCTAGTGGTGGAGAATTTTTTATCCGAAAATTTATTACCTCCATGCTACCCTATAATGAAACTGAAATATTTATCGGGACAAATATGAGCGGTGCGTTTTTGTATGATCCTGAGACCGGCACTATTCGTACTGGTGTTTTTGAAGACCAGGCCAATCCGCTCCTGATGAACCGTAATATTTTTACCGGGATCCGGTATTCTGATGAACTATATGCCCTTGGTGCCATTACCAGTGGGGGTGGTTTTATTATAGATAAGGAAGGAAAGCCTATTCACAGGTTCACAAAGGAGACCGGACTGCAGGATGAAACGATAGTATATCTTTATGCTAATCCAAACCAGCCAGGACAAAATCCGCTCTGGTTTGCACTGAACATCGGGATAGCAAAAGCTGAGCTGAACGCTCCTTTCAGGGTCTTCAGGGAAAATGAGGGATTTGAGGGAAATATAAATGATATAATTCGGTTTGATGGTATCCTCTACCTTGCCACAAGCTCGGGTGTATATTATCTTTCCGATAATGGAAATGGTGGTGTCCGGTTCAGGAAAGTCAATGAAATTAACGCTAATAGCTGGACATTCCATGAATTTCAACCGGGAGATAACAGGATGTCCAGATTGCTGGTCGGTACAGATGATGGCTTATTTGATTTATCAAGGGATGGTAAAGCAACACTGATCGATGACAAGATACGCAATAAGCTTGATGAAAGCAGGTTCGTAACTTTTGATATTTACCAGCCTCCAGGCGAACCGAAAATTTATATGGGAATATATGGCGGATTCGTAATATTAAATTACGAAAATGGTGTATGGTATAAAGAGAATATCATCAAACTTCTCCAGGATGAGAACCGTTCGATTGTGCAGGATGAAGATGGCAGGCTGTTTATTTCAACACTCCATAATGGTATTTATATATATGAGTTTACTGAAACAGGAGACACAATAGGGAAACAATATACTACAGAAAATGGATTACCTTCTTTGAACGAGAACTATATATACCATTTTGATGACAGGACCTTCTTTGCAACTGACAAAGGATTATACAGGTATGATATAGAGTCCGATTCCTTTTACCCTGATACCTTGTTCGGGAGAATATATGCTGACGGTACCTACCGTATCTTCAGGATACAAAAGGATAAAGATGGAGATTTCTGGTTGAGTGTGAAGCAGGAAGATACAGGAAATATAGAAGTATTACTGAAATCGACTGAAGATGGGTTTATTGCAGATGATACGCCCTTCAAGCGGTTGTCAAGGTTTTCAACGGATGCTTTTTATAGTGATGATAATGGCATCATGTGGATGGGGAAATCCAATGAATTGTATCGGTTTGATAAAAATTTTGTCAAAGATTTCACCATCCCATATAATACCCTTGTCAGAAGAGTAATCATTGATGTGGATTCGGTAATTTTTTCCGGGACCAATTACATACGCAACACTAGAGGGAAATTAATCCCGGCGATTGGACAGCCGGACGATTTGAATTATGCCGTAAAATTTGATCACAATGATGTTACCTTTCAGTGGGCTGCACCTTATTTTGACGCGGAAGAGGCAACAGAATACCGTTATTGGCTCGAGGGTAACGACAAAGAATGGACAAGATGGTCTGACCGGACAGACTTTACCTATACCAACCTCAGACGTGGGCACTATCTGTTCAAGGTTCAGGCCAGGAATGTATACGGGGTAGAAAGTGAGACAGGTACGTTTGCATTTACCATATTGCCCCCGTGGTACCAGACAGCATATGCTATTGTTGCTTATATCATTCTTTTTATAGCATTGGTTGTGGTGATCGTGAAGCTGTATACCCGACGTCTGGTAATGGAGAATATCCGGCTTGAGGGAATCGTGGCTGAAAGGACGGCAGAGGTTGTGCGGCAAAAAGAGGAACTGACCGATAGCATTGAATATGCAAGCCGGATTCAGCGTGCACTTCTTCCATCCGAAAAGGTTCTGTTTGAGAGCCTTCCCAAACACTTTATCCTCTTCAAACCGAGAGATATCGTAAGTGGTGATTTCTACTGGATGACACAGCGAGAAAATAAAGTATTTATCGTGGCTGCAGATTGTACAGGACATGGAGTGCCCGGTGCATTCATGAGTATGCTGGGTATCTCATTTCTGAATGAGATTGTCAATAAAACAGGAATTACCCAGTCGAACCTCATTCTTGATGAACTCAGGGAACATGTAATGCAATCCCTGAAACAAACCGGGGAAGGGGAAGATGAAACAAAGGATGGCATGGATCTTTCACTTTGTGTTATTGATAAGGAAAAACGCCATATCCAATTCTCCGGTGCCTATAATCCTTTATTATATGTGAGACCACTTTCGGATAAGGAGAGGAAAACGGTTGAAAAGGGGGAAGAGCTTAAGGTGGATACCGGTGTTGTTTATAATGATAATTATATCCTCTTCCAGGTCCGTGGAGATAAAATGCCGATTGGCATCTCTGCAAAGAACCATGAATCATTCAACCTCCATGAACTGGAAATGAAACCGGGTTATACAATGTATATGTTTTCCGATGGTTATGTTGATCAATTTGGCGGGCCTGAAGGTAAAAAGTTCATGTCCAAAGCCTTCAAAAGACTTTTACTTGATGTTCAGGATTATCCGATGGAAGAACAACGCAAGATCCTGGAGGATAATCTTCAGGATTGGATGGGTGATCTTGCACAGATCGATGACATCATAGTAATCGGGATTAAGCTTGAGTAGAAGGAAATATAAGAACGGGCAATTATTAGTTAAATAACCGTTCGAATTAAACCTCGAGGTTGGTAAATTCCGATGTGATTTCAAAATCGTACTCCGGGTAATCAAAAACCGGCATTAATTCCTCCGTAATACTGAGAGAATATCCATAAATATCCTCATATTCCGATATATCTTCACCCATTTGGCGTAGCTGATCCAGGTAATCCTTAACCGGTTTGGATTCAACAATAGTCACTTTCCCCATTTTATGAATAATCGGACTGTGATTCCTTGTGGTATCGTGCTCGAACTGAAGGATCCGGCGTCCCGACCGTGTAATTCCTATAACCCTGTAAGTAAGGCTTTTGCCTACGGCGGGGAGATTCAGAACATTCCGGTCCGTTGCCAGAAAAGGAAGATCGGCTTTCTCGAGCAAACCGGAGATGTTTTGTATAATATTTTCAGCATCATCCGGAAGTTCCCTGATCGGTTCAATATACTCCTCCGGAACGGAACCGACAATTTTCTCTTCTACCATTTCCTGAACAGCCCTGGTGTTTGTGGCAAAGTTCCGGTAATTTTCCATAAATCCTTTAACGGTGAAGGTATAATAGGGCAGGATCCCGATTTCGTTTAACATCTTTCGCAGCTTTGCTGTATGCCCCCTTCTCGAAGCGGCAGCAGTGAAAACCAGCTGGTTTGTCACTATCCATCCGGCAGAGATCAATTTCTGAACGGCTTTTCTGGTTTCCGGTGTAATTTCCATCGGGGATTCGATATGGGTTTGTACTACAAACTGCTTTATTCCGATTCCGGAGGCTCTCTCTTTGAATCTGGCAAGTATACGGACAAACTCCGGTGTAAATCTTTGCGGCAGGTAGACAGGCAAGCGTGTTCCAAGCCTGATTCGGATAATCTCGGCATATTTTTCCTTTTCTTTCCGGAACTCATTGGCTCTTTTTTTTCGTAAGGCCATCTGGTATACCTCCTCCAATACTTCACGAAGTGATTTTTCCGAGCTCATCATGGCGTCCCCACCTGTTATCAGGATATCCCTCAGTTGTGAATCGTTTTCAAAATATTTCATCAATCTGCGAAGTTTCCTGGGCCATTTTTCATCCGGTTTTAGTTTGGCAAGGTCAAAAGTAAGGTGACCTCTCTGGAAATCATACATTCGTTGACAGGCTGAACATAGTCCTCCGCATGTCCGGGCCATGGTTTCCGGTATAAGGATGGCAACTTCAGGATACCGACGGTGAATATTATGCCGGTTCGGAAGGATCCAGCCGGCTGCATTTGGTTCCCCCGGTTCGACAATGTCCTCCTTTTCCCATGCCACGATTCGTCCAAATTCCCTCACGAGCTCCTTGCTGTGAAATATATAGTCCCTGATGGTAAGATCTGCTCCTATAGCAAATCCCGGTACACGGACGTTCAGCAGGGATAAATAATAGGGATTTACAAAAATTGGTATACCTGCTTTACTTGCATCACGGAGGATCTCAAGCGTTTTAGGTTCCATCGAATAATCAAGCATCTCATTCAGCAGTTCTGGTGAACGGATAGCAAAGGAAAGATGAAATCTTCCGTCTTCCCACCATTCATTTACCAGTTTGATCTTTTCCCTGCGATCCAATCCCGGGTCAAAGGAAAATCTCCGGCTTTTCATTTCCCCGGAATCAAGCTTCTCAATGATAATCCTGATGATTCGGCTTTTGTTTCTTTCCCTTATCCGGATTATCCTCGGATCCAGTCCAGAAGGGTGACGATCCATCCATTCCTGAACCTTTTTCTTATCCGGTAATTTCCGTTCATGGCTGCCGGTAAATTGCCTGAACAGATGAAGCATATCTTCGAAGAATGCAGGCTGTCCACCTCCGGCACCCTTGTGATAGGTTAACCAGAGCAATCTGAATGGATGACTG
Source organism: Bacteroidales bacterium (assembly GCA_020353115.1). Lineage (GTDB taxonomy): Bacteria > Bacteroidota > Bacteroidia > Bacteroidales > VadinHA17. The sequence goes on along the minus strand of CP070687.1, from coordinate 1,272,409 downwards.
AATGATTCTCTCTGCGGAATATTGAGATTTTTAAATTTTTTCCCGGCATTTTCAATATAATCGAGCAGGCGGATCGAGGCATAGTCTTTCCAGTCAAGTTTCCTGAAATCTTCCCTTGTTTTTTTCTCGCCCCTGAAATAGCGAAGAACATGGGGCCGGTCTTTTATCTCCTCCTCAACCCATTCCCTGACGGAATACAGAACACTTTCCCAGGCTCTCGATTCCTGTATAATTTTCTCCAATCGTTTGTTTTCGTCCAGGAGCTGGCGAAATATCAGATATGATTCCGGAGAAACGGACAGTTTTTCAAATTTTATCGCTTGCATATAAACCCAGTTGTATAATAATGCACCGGAATGTGTCAGGATAGCTAGCTGACAATATCAGGCCTGGCAAAAATATGACCATCTTCCTGTGAAGAGGCACAAAAGTAATCAAAAATGAGAGAAATTGCAAGGCATCGGATACCTGAACTTCAGTAAAATTCGGCGTAATCTATTGATTATTAAATATATACAGATCAGGTAATGTCGATATTGCTCAGGTCTTCGGTCAGTTCAAACTCATATTCAGGATATTCATAGACCGGAACACGAGGTTCGGTTTCTCCGATTGAATATCCGTATATTCCATCATACTCAGATATGTCTTCACCCATTTCCTGCAGCTGGTCAAGGTATTCACTGATCGATTTCGATTCGATAATAACTACTTTCCCCATTTTGTGGATAATAGGGCTATGTACCCTGGTGGAATCATGATCGAACTCAAGAATCCTTCTTCCGTACCTGGTTATACCGATTACACGGAAGGTAAGGCTTTTCCCAACACCGGGCAGGTTAAGAACATTCCGGTCTGTGGCGAGGAAGGGTATTTCGTTATACTTGCGTAGAGCCTCTATATTTTCGACCATCATTTCAGCTTCCATCGGAAACTGGCGAATGGTGTCGTAATCCTTTTCGGATATCCTCCCGATTATCTTTTCTTCAAGCTGTTCCTGTACTGCCCTCGAGTTGGGTGCAAACATAAAATTGTTCTCCATATATCCTTTTACCGTGAAAGTATAGTATGTCAGGATCCCGATATCGTTAAGCACTTGCCTTAGTTTGGCCGAATGTCCCCTTCTGGATGCGGAAGCACTGAAGACCAACTGGTTTGTAATTGTCCAGCCTGCAGAGATAAGTCGTTTTATACAATCTCTTGCCTCCGGTGTCACCTCCATTGGTGATTCAAAATGGGTCTGTACAAGGAACTGTTTGATCCCTATTCTTGAAGCTTTTGATTTAAAATCTGCAAGTATTTGTGCAAGTTCGGGTGTGATACGTTGAGGCAGATAGACCGGGAGTCTTGTTCCGAATCTTACCCTGACTATTTCTGCGTGTTTTTCACCGGGTGGCCTTTTCCTGTTCGCTTCCCTTTTCCTGCGGGCCATTTCATAAATAGCATCACAGAGGCCCTGTAGTGTCTTGTCGGAACTCATAAATGCATCCCCGCCGGTTATAAGAATATCCCTGAGTTGTGAATCATCCTCGAAATATTTCATCAACTGGCCGAGTTTTTCAGGCCAGGTTGTCTTCGGTTTCAGTTTTTCAAGGTCGAAATTCAGGTTGCCTCGCTGGAAATCATACATTCTCTGGCAGGATGAGCAGAGGCCACCGCAGGCTCTTCCTACCGAATCGGGTATTAAAATAGCCACTTCGGGGTATCTTCGGTGAACGTTATGGTAGGATGGCAGAAGCCATCCTGCAGCATTCGGTTTTCCGGGCTCTACCTGGTCCTCCTTTTCCCATGCGACGATATATCCGAATTCATTTACCAGTTGCTGGCTGTAAATGATATAATGCCTGATCGCCAGGTCGGCTCCAATGGCGAAATAGGGAACCCTGACATGCAAAAGTGAAAGGTAGTAGGGATTGACAAAAAATGGTATGCCGGCTTTTTCGGCATCGTAAAGGATTTTCATCGTATCCGGATCAAGTGAATGCCCGAGCATCTCATTGAGCAGCTGAGGCGATCTGACGGCAAAACGGAGGTGAAACAGTTTCTCTTTCCACCACTCCAGCGCTTTATTGAAGCGGTCTTCCCTAGAAATGCCCGGCTCAAAAAAGTATTTGTTATCCTTTATCTCACCTTGCTCGATCTTATCAATGATCAGGTTCAGGATTCTTTCCCTGTTCTCCTCCCTGAGTTTAATGATTCTTGGATCCAGTCCTGACGGATATCTTTCCATCCATTCAAGAACTTTTTTCCTGGGAGGTGTCTTTCGTGTGCTTTTTCCTGAAAACTGCCTGAACAATTGGAGCATATCTTTGAAAAAGAATGGTTTAGCACCTCCTGTGCCAAAATTCACCCCAAGCCAGATCAACTTAATGGGGTTGCTCACGGCGATTTCTCCGCGCAGGTTCAGATCCGGGAATTCTCTTCCGGCATGATCAATATAATCGAGTATCCGGATTGCAGCATAATCCTGCCAGTCGAGCTTCTCAAAAACTTCTCTGCCCTGCTGCTTACTAAGGTAAAACTTATAAGCTTCCGGTTTGTTCTTCAGATATTCCATTATCCAGTTCTTGACTCCGACAAGTGCTTCGGTTTCATTCTTGGCATTCCTCATAATTTCTTCCAGTCGCGGGTTCTCATTCAGCAGCTCTTTCAGCAGTTTATGGGACCGGACACTAATTGCAATTTTGTCGAGTTTTTCAATTTCAGTCATTTTCCGGAAATTATTTGAGTGAATAGTATTGTAACAAAAGCGGAGCGGTAGATATATTCATTTCTGATAATCGAGGATTGAAGTAAATTTAGCAAAATCTGAATGAAATACAATCTTAAGATATTATTTGGTGTCGGGGGCAGATAAGGTTATACCCTCCGGTTTTGTAAGACGGTAGAAGATGCCTTTTTCAGTGAAATCCATGGCGATGATCTCCAGTACAATAAAATTCACCAGTATTTTTTCAGCGAGAAACCTTGGAATCCCGGCAAGTTTCCGGTAGCCGGAAAGACTGATTGAGCCGTTTTTTGCCAGGTAGTCCAGCAAAATCTTCTCTTTCTTCGTGAATTTAACAAGGGTTCCGGAACTCCGCTTTCTGGCTTTCCAGGATTTGATTAAAACCGTGTTCCCTATAAAGTTCTGATCGCCAGATCGTATATAAACTTTCCAGTTGTCGTTATCGTCCGGTGCGAAATGCGGTTTTTTCTCACTTTTTGGTACGATGACTTCCAGGACCGTTTTCCCATTCACCTCCCAGTTTTGTGATTCGAATCGTATTTCAGGCCGGCAGTACATCTGAGCTGCGGCCTGAACCATGTAAAACTCTTCATCGGATTGAACACCGGTTATCGCACCATTATCCTTTACTCCGATCAATAACCTGCCTCCTTCAGAATTCGAAAAGGCCGCTAATGTACGGGCAATTTTCTTTGAGTCCGAGATACAGAATTTAAAATCAAGACACTGACCTTCACCCTGTCTGATAAGTTGTTTAATATGATTTTTCAATCTGGGATGTGAATTGGATGTTAGTGATAAAAGTAATGCAAATCCTATTACCAGAAAAGAAAATTCTTTATAAATATCACAGGACCTCTATACTGATCCATACGATAAAATGTCCGAAATCATATTAGGTTCATTGATGAGTTCAGATTTTTTTTGTACATTACTCAAAACTAAATACAGGTAACTTGCATATCCTTCAGTCACAAATTGATGTGAATTCCAGTAAGTTCAGGAAGAATAAGAAGCGATTTCTTGAATTGCTGGATGAGTATAAAACCAGGCTGGCGAAAATCCAGCAGGGAGGAAGTGACGAAGCCGTGAAGAAGCACCATTCCAGGGGTAAGCTCCTGGTGCGTGAACGGATCGATCTGCTTATCGATCAGGGTACTCCTTTCCTGGAACTTTCCCCGCTGGCTGCCTACGGACAATACGGGGATGCGTTTCCGGCTGCAGGGATAGTTACAGGTGTGGGTGTTATTCATGGAAAAGAATCGGTCATTGTTGCCAACGACGCGACGGTAAAGGGAGGTACCTATGTGGCAGAAACCATAAAAAAACACATCAGAGCCCAGGAAATTGCAATGGCAAACCGGTTACCCTGCGTCTACCTGGTTGATTCAGGAGGTGTGTTTCTGCCTGAACAGGCAAAGGTATTTCCTGACAAGTATGATTTTGGAAGAATTTTTTATAACCAGGCAAGACTCTCTGCTCAAGTAATCCCACAGATTTCAATTGTAATGGGTTCATGTACCGCCGGAGGTGCCTATGTACCGGCAATGAGTGATGAAACAATTATTGTTAAAAAACAGGGTACGATATTCATTGGCGGACCTCCTCTTGTCAAAGCTGCTACAGGTGAAGAAGTAACTGCTGAAGAGCTCGGAGGTGCAACAATCCATACTTCCATTTCGGGTGTTTCAGATCATTTTGCAGAAAATGATAAACATGCAATTCAGATCTGCAGAAGTATTTTTGAAACAATACCCCATATGGATAAACAAATTCTTGAGTTCAGTCCTGTAGAAGAACCGGCTTATGATCCGGAAGAGATCTACGGAATTGCTCCTTTAGATCTCAAACAGCCGGTTGATTCCAGGGAGATTATAATGCGGATGGTGGATGGCAGCAGATTTCATGAATTTAAAAACAGGTACGCACCTACCCTGGTAAGCGGTTTTGCAAGGATTATGGGTTACCCGGTCGGAATTCTGGCAAATAACGGGGTACTGTTTTCTGAAACATCACTTAAAGCTACCCACTTTATCGAGTTATGTGACCATCGAAAGGTGCCTATTATCTTCCTGCAAAATATCACGGGCTTTATCGTCGGCAAACAATATGAAAGACAAGGAATAGCAAGAGATGGCGCCAAACTGGTACATGCCGTTGCCAACGTTTCGGTACCGAAATTTTCCGTTATTTTCGGAGGATCGTTCGGCGCCGGTAACTATGCTATGGCCGGCCGTGCCTATGAACCGAGATTACTTTTTATGTGGCCGAACGCTAGAATATCCGTTATGGGAGGAGATCAGGCTGCCGATGTATTGGTTACAGTCAAAAGGGATCAGCTAAAAGCGAAAGGGAAAGAATTACAAGACGCTGAGGCAAAAAAATTACGGGAGGAGATTCTGGCAAAATATGCCTTCGAAGGATCCGCATACTTTAGTACATCAAGGCTCTGGGATGATGGCATTATCGATCCGGTTGAAACAAGGAAAATTTTGGGTATGGGTATATCCTTGTCACTAAACAAAAAGTTTGACGATACAAAATACGGGGTGTTCAGAATGTAACACCCTTTTTAATTTTTAAGTTCCGGATGCAAGATTATAAGACTATATTATACGAATACAAGGATCAGATAGCTATAATATGGCTTAACAGACCTCAGATCAGAAATGCATTTAATGAAACAATGATCTCGGAGCTGATCGATTGTTTCCTGGATGTGAATGAAAAGGAAAATGTGCGGGTTGTTCTTCTTAAGGGAAAAGGCAAATCCTTTTGTGCCGGAGCAGACCTTAACTGGATGCGTGACGTTACAAAATACAGTTACGAGGAGAATTACCAGGAAAGCTATCGGCTTTCCAAATGCTTTTATTCAATCTATACCTGCAGGAAACCAACCATTGCAGTGGTACATGGTGCAGCAATTGGTGGGGCAAACGGTTTGCTGGCTGCCTGTGATATGGCCTATTGTGACCATGAAACGGTTTTCTCCCTTAGCGAAGTAAAAATTGGTGTCGTCCCTGCCTGCATTTCTCCCTATATCCTCAAAAGAATGGGGGAATTTCCGGCCAGGGAACTTATGCTAACAGGAAGGAGGATAAAGGGAACGGAAGCAGAAAAACTTCGTTTGGTTAATCAATCCCTGCCAATGAAAGATCTGGAAAACCACGTAAATGCTGTAATAGAATTGCTGAAAACCAGCGGTCCCGGAGCCATATCCCATTGTAAAAATCTGATCTTTGATGTATCAAACAAAATTACTCTGGAGAAAGCTCTTGAATATACCGCACGTATGATAGCTGAAATAAGGGCATCCTCGGAAGGACAGGAGGGAATGAAGGCTTTCCTCGAAAAAAGGCCCCCGGATTGGGTCAATCAATAACATTTGGTAAATATTGCATCACCCGGTTTCATTTTCAGTGGACAAAAGCATATGAAACTATTCAGGAAAATATTAATAGCCAACAGGGGAGAAATTGCAGTCCGGATTAACCGTGCTGCCAAAGAAATGGGAATTCCTACCGTAGCAATATTTGCAGAAGCAGACAGGAATTCGATGCATGCGGAAGTGGCAGATGAAGCATATTGCATCGGAAAGGAAAGTTTGAGTGATACCTATCTTAACATCAAGAAGATCATACAGATGGCACTTAAAAAGGGATGCGATGCAATTCATCCCGGCTATGGATTCCTCGCTGAAAATCCTGATTTTGTTAATCGTTGTGAGTCTGCCGGACTTGTTTTCGTCGGTCCTTCGGCAAAAGTGATCGAACTTATGGGAAACAAGATAAAGGCAAGAGAATTTATCCGGGGAATTGATATACCAATTGTCGGAGGCGCTGTTGCAGAAACGACAAAATCACTGTTGAAAGCTGCTCAGGAAATATCTTATCCGGTCTTGTTAAAGGCTGCCGGAGGAGGAGGTGGAAAAGGAATGAGAGTGGTCTGCAAAGAAAAGGATCTGCTTAAATCCTTCGAGTCAACCAGCAGGGAGGCTCTCAACTATTTTGGTGACGGGACAATTTATATCGAAAAATACCTTGAAGATCCCCGCCATATCGAATTCCAGATTCTGGGAGATAATAACGGCCGTGTCGTTCATGTTTTAGAGAGAGAGTGTTCCATTCAGAGACGTTACCAGAAAATCATTGAAGAATCACCATCCCCTACACTGACTCCGGAGGTAAGAAAAGAAATGGCAAATGCCGCTGTGAGAATCGGCAAAAAGACCGGGTACAATAATGCCGGAACCATCGAATTTCTGGTGGATAAAAACCTGAATTATTACTTCCTGGAAATGAATACAAGGATACAGGTTGAACATCCGGTTACAGAAATGACCACCGGGCTGGATCTTGTTAAGGAACAGATCATGATCAGTGCCGGAAATCCGCTTCAGTTTACCCAGGACGAAATAAAACAAAAAGGTCATGCAATTGAAGCACGGATCTACGCGGAAGATCCTGCGAACGATTTCCTGCCATCCCCGGGTTTGATGACCTATTATTCTGAACCGGAAGGCCGGAATATCAGGGTGGATTCAAGCACCGTACGGGCTTCTGAAATAAATAGTCTGTATGATCCGATGATCAGTAAACTAATTGCGTTTGGGAAAGATCGTGACCAGGCTGCAAAGAATCTGGCTAATGCTTTAGGCAAATATATCATTCATGGTATAAAAACCAATATCCCATACCTGATCGGTCTGGTCAGAAGCGATGATTTCCTGAGCAACAGGATCTCGACTACATATTGTGATTACAAAACAACAGATATCGTAGACCGGATTAAAAGTGAAAAGTTGTCCAAAGACCTTGCTATTCCATTATTTTCATATCTCTCTTCGATTTTTATCAGGAAAAATACCGATACATTTCCGGATCGTTCAGATGATTTTAACATATGGAATTATATCGGTTATTGGAGAAATAATATGCGAATACCGGTTCAAATCGAAGGGATAAATACGATGGCAACAATCAGGAGAGTAAAATACCCTTGTTTCATTTTTGATTTTGAAGACAAACGGTATCGTATGGAAATTAAGGATTTTAAGAAGGGAGTAATGAGCTTCACTCTTAATAACAGGAAGCATATTACCTGTCTTTCCCATGCTGACAGCAATCTGGCATATGTGACAAGTAACGGGCTACAATACGAACTGAAGCGTAATGATATACTTACGGGCGATATTACTATAGGATCATCAAACGGCGAAACGGATCTTGATACAAATACACTAACATCCCCCATACCCGGGAAGGTAATAAAGGTAAATTCAGGCAAAGGGGAGAAAATTTCAAGAGGGGATATAGTCGTTGTGATCGAGGCCATGAAAATGGAGAACAATATTGTGGCACATAGAGATGCTGTAATCGATAAGGTTTATGTTTCGGTGGGACAAATGATTGAAGCGGGAGTTCCGCTGGTTTCTTTTGAATAGTACGGTTTAAATTATATTTAACCAGACAATAAACAATGAAAATCATGTTGCCTGTTTCAGGTAACAATTTTAAAATGGAGGTTTTTTATGGTAGGAATTATTGGATACGGAACCCAGATTCCACGTTTCAGGATAAAGGTGGAAGAGATTGCAAAGGTTTGGGGAGCGGATCCTGTTGCATTGAAGCGGGGATTGAACCTGAATGAAAAATCCGTTCCGGCTCCCGATGAGGATTGCGCTACCCTTGCAGTGAATGCTGCCCGGGATGCTGTAAAAAGGGCAGGGATTAATCCGGCAGAAATAGGAGCTGTTTATGTGGGTAGCGAATCCCATCCTTATGCCGTGAAACCAACAGGAACAATTGTCTCTGAAGCCTTAGGCGCTTGCCCTTTTGTACATACGGCTGATCTTGAGTTTGCCTGTAAGGCGGGTACGGAGGGTATGTTTATCGCATTACAGCTTGTAAAGGCAGGTGCGGTAAAATATGCTCTGGCAGTCGGAGCAGATACGTCACAAGGTGCTCCCGGTGATGCACTGGAATATTCTGCCAGTGCCGGTGCTGCAGCATTTGTCATGGGTGCGGATAATCTGGTTGCGGAATTGGTTGACACCCATGCCTATATGACTGATACACCTGATTTCTGGCGGCGCGAACATGCCCATTATCCTGAACATGGCGGACGGTTTACCGGTGAGCCGGCCTATAAAAAGCACATCACCGGAGCAGTAAATGCAATCCTGGATAAAACCGGCCTGAAACCGTCAGATTTTAACTATATGATCTTCCATCAACCCAATGGAAAATTCCCGGTCCAGGTTGCGAAAAAAATGGGCTTTACCGAACCGCAATACCGGTATGGTTTGCTTACACCGACATTGGGCAACACCTATTCAGGTTCATCACCTATGGGATTGGCAGCAACACTGGACGAAGCCGGCCCGGATGAACTTATTCTGCTTGTTTCCTATGGCTCAGGTGCTGGCAGTGATGCTTTTGTTTTCAAAACAACGGAAAGATTACCGGAAATCCGTGATCTGGCCCCGAAAGTGAAAAAACAACTCGATACAAATAAAACGTATCTTGAGTATGGAGCGTATGCCAAATTCAGACGTAAAATTCTTAAACCAGAATAGGAGGTTGTCATGAGAGAAGTTGCAATTATTGGTATCGGAATGATCAGATTCGGGGAACTCTGGGAAAAATCTCTCCGGGATATGTGTGTTGAGGCATCATTGAACTGTTTCAAAGATGCAGGAACTGACCGGGTGGATTCAATCACCGTTGGTTGTATGTCGAGTGGCTTGTTTACAGGCCAGGAACATCTGTCCAGCCTCGTCCCGGATTATCTCGGTAAAATAAATACACCGGCTTCACGCGTTGAATCCGCCTGTGCTTCAGGAGGACTGGCTGTACGGACAGCTTTTCTGGAGGTAGCTTCCGGAATATCCGACTATGCTCTTGCCGTCGGTGTTGAAAAAATGACAGATGTTAGTGTAAATGAAGCAACCTATGCGCTCGCAACCGCATCTGACAGAGATTATGAAGCATTTCACGGAATCACATTTCCGGGATTATATGCCATGCTGGCAAAAGCCCATATGGACCGGTACGGGACAACCAGAGAACAACTGGCAGAAGTTGCAGTGAAAAACCATGCGAATGGCGTATTAAATCCGTATGCCCAATTCCCCTTTCCTGTAACTCGGGAAACCGTTATGAACTCAACCATGATTGCCGATCCGCTACGGCTGCTGGATTGTTCACCGATCACGGATGGTGCGGCGGCGGTTTTACTGACAACCGAAACGGAGGCAAAAAGATTGAAGAAGAACCCCGTCGTCGGAATTACAGGAATTGGAATGGGTACTGATACCATAGCCCTCAGCCAGCGTAAAGATATTCTCAGACTGGATGCCATTGACCATGCCGTCCGGAGAGCTTTGAAAATGGCCGGGAAAAAAATTGGGGATATCGATTTTGCTGAAGTACACGACTGTTTTACTATCGCTGAAATACTGGTGGTGGAAACAATGGGAATCGTCGACCAGGGAAAAGGGGGACCTGCAACAATAGACGGGTTGACGGCACTTACAGGTAAATTCCCGGTGAATCCATCAGGGGGACTGAAAGCAAAAGGACACCCGGTTGGAGCATCAGGCGTTGCCCAGATTTGCGAAGCAGTCGAACAATTGCGTGGTAATGCAGGAAAAAGACAGATCGATAACGCCAGATCAGGAATAACCCAAAATATGGGAGGCTCGGGTGGAAGCTGTGTATGCCATGTGCTGGAGGTGAAATGAAAGAATTTCAATTGAATTACAACAATGCAAATTATGAGAGAATAACAGGTCCGCTCAACAGGACGAATAATTCTTGGCCGAAGGATTCTCGCAAGGAAACTCTGCGGAGCTTTTTAAGAATGACAGCCTAGGGATCGTAGTGAGGGATCGAAATGAAGCGAATTGGCAAACAAAAATAAATTTAAAATATATCTGAAAAATGAACGTACCAAAACATTGGAGGGAGAGTCCTCAGCGATACAGGATGGAGGCGGGAAAATGCCGGAAGTGCGAAAGAATTTTCTTCCCGGGTAGGCTCGTATGCCCTGAATGCGGTCATACGGGATTTGATATGGTAAAGCTTTCCGGAAAGGGCAAATTGCATACCTTTACTGTAATCAGAACAGCTCCCTCCGGCTTTACAGATTTCGCACCCTATGCCGTAGGGATTGTTGAACTGGATGAGGGAATAAGGATCCTGGGACAAATCACGGATTGTGACCCTGATTCCTTGCAAACCGGTGACCGCTTAACTTCCAAATTCAGGAGAATGAATGATGAAGGAAAGACAGGTATGATTATGTATTCCTATAAGTTTGTACCGGACAATGGTATATAATATGGTTATTGTGGAAACTGTTTTACGATTAATAACAAAAACCAACCTTCATGATACTAACGGAAGAACATAAGCTGATACGTGATACGGTCAGGGATTTTGCCGAAAGAGTCATTAAACCGGTTGCTCGTGAGCTGGATGAAAAAGAGGAGTTTTCCGAAGAGATAACGGAACAGATGGGTGAACTTGGTTTTTTCGGGATGTGTCTGCCGGAAAAATATGGCGGTCAGAATCTGGATACACTCAGTTACATTATTGCCGTTGAAGAACTTGCCCGGGTGGACGGCTCCCAGGCGGCAACTCTTGCAGCTCATAATTCCCTGGGGATATTACCGATTTTCGAATTCGGAACGGATGAACAGAAAGAGAAATACCTTCCCGGACTTTGTACGGGTAAAGAGCTATGGTCATTTGGATTGACCGAACCGGAGGCCGGTTCGGATTCCCGTGGTACCAAAACGACAGCCAGGTTTGAAAACGGGAATTGGGTTATCAACGGATCAAAGACCTTCATTACCAATGGGGCAGTTGAAATTTCATCCGGTTCAACAATCCAGGCAGTCTCCGGGAAACATGACGGCAAAAAGGAATTTACAACATTTCTGGTTGAAAAGGATACTCCCGGATTTACCAGGAAGTCAATGCACGGGAAACTGATGTGGAGGGCATCCGACACCTCCGAACTGTTTTTTGATAATTGTACTGTGCCGGATGAGAATCGGCTGGGAGAAAGAGGAATGGGTTCCAGAATAATGTTACGGACACTTGATGTGGGAAGGCTCTCGATAGCAGCTATGGGATTAGGCCTGGCCCGGGGAGCCTATGAAATGGCCATGCAATATGGTAAGGAAAGAAAACAGTTTGGCCAGCCGGTTATCCGGTTCCAGGTAAATACATTTAAAGTGGCGGATATGGCATTGAAAATTGACCTGGCAAGAAATCTACTGTATAATGCTTGTATAATGAAAGAACGGGGAGAAGATATCAGGAAAGAATCGGCCATGGCGAAACTCTATTGTTCAGAGATTGCAGGTGAAGTTGCGGATGAAGCGGTCCAGATCCACGGAGGATACGGACTGATGAAGGATTATGATATCGAACGGTTTTACAGGGACCATCGTCTTTTACGCATAGGGGAAGGAACATCGGAGATTATGCGTCTGATAATTGCCCGTGAGATCGGCGTTTTGGAATAACCAAAAAACCACCGGATGGAAGAAAGGAAAAAAGATCATATCCGGCTCGCATTCGAATCACAAATGGGTAGGGATCAGATTGATATGCGGTTCAATTATGAACCGCTGATAAATCCGCATTTGAAAGACGGCCTTCCAACCAAAGAGTTCATGGGAAAAACACTTCGTGCGCCGATGTGGGTTTCCAGTATGACTGGCGGAACGAAGCTTGCCTATCAGATCAACCGGAATCTCGCAAGAGCATGCCATGAGTTCGGAATGGGTATGGGATTGGGATCGTGCAGAATATTACTGGATGACGATACCTATTTAAAGGATTTCGATGTACGTGATGTGATCGGGGATGATCTGCCACTTTATGCCAATCTGGGGATTGCCCAGATAGAAAAGGCTGTTCTTCGTAAAACATTTACGCCGATTACGGACCTGTTGAATAAACTCAGGGCTGACGGATTGATTATCCATGTTAATCCTATGCAGGAAAGCCTTCAACCGGAGGGTGATATCCTGACCATTCCACCCATCAGAACCATTTCATCCTTCATGGAAAAAATCGATGTTAAAGTTGTTGTCAAAGAGGTCGGCCAGGGTATGGGACCGGAAAGTCTGAAGCAATTGCTGAATATGCCCCTTGAAGCTATTGAATTTGCTGCCTTTGGAGGTACCAATTTCGCACGATTGGAATTACTGCGTTCGGGTCCGGCAGAACAGGATTATTACGGCCCTCTGGCGAATATTGGCCATGATGCCTATCAGATGGTTGAAATGGTGAATCGTATCCTTGAAGAAAATCCAACAAGCCTCTGCCAGCAACTTATCATTTCAGGCGGAATAAAATCTTTCCTGGATGGCTACTTCCTGATGAACAAAGTAAATCTGAATGCCGTTTACGGTCAAGCCTCTGCATTTCTTAAATTTGCAAAAGAGGATTATGACCAGTTGAGAAAATTTGTTGACTACCAGATCAAAGGCCTTGAACTGGCAACCGCATTTTTAACGGTTAAATAAATCTACCAGCTATGGTGACAAACAAGATCGCCGCCGGATTCTCAAAACTCACCAAAGAAGAAAAATTGAAACTCGTTTCACGGAATGTCCGGAAACCGGAAGAATTCATTATGGAAATGAAATCCTTCTGGCATAAGGAAAAACAAAAGATCTTCGACGATATCAGTGAAAACACAATATCAAATTATTGGCTACCCTTCGGCATTGCTCCCAACTTCCTTATTAATAATAATATCTATCATGTTCCCATGGTAATCGAGGAAAGTTCAGTTGTCGCTGCAGCTTCCGGCAGTGCGAAATTCTGGTTTTCCAGGGGTGGATTTAATTCAAGGGTGATCTCCACGAAAAAAACGGGAAAGGTTCATTTCATCTGGGAGGGGAAATTCAACAATCTGATCAGATATATGGATAAATTAAAGCCCGCTTTTCGGGAAAAGACAAGGCACATTACCAGAAACATGGAGAAAAGGGGAGGGGGAATAACGGATTTTGAGTTTGTGGATATGACACATGAGATCGATAACTATTACCAGTTGAATGTCTCTTTTGAAACAGTCGATTCCATGGGTGCCAATTTCATCAATTCCTGCCTTGAGGAGATCGCTTTGGTCCTCCGGGATTTCTTCTGCTCTTGCCAGGATTTTGAACTTCCCGAACGCAATTGCTCAATCATCATGGCCATTCTGTCGAACTATACCCCGGATTGCCTGGTGGAAAGCTGGGTGGAGTGCGAAATCGGCCAGTTCAATAAGATGGATAAAAACCTTACAGCCCATGATTTTATCTGGAAATTCGAGAATGCCGTTCAGATAGCCAATGCTGATCCTTCCCGCGGTGCAACACATAACAAGGGAATATTTAACGGGATTGATGCCGTTGCAATTGCTACCGGTAACGATTTCAGAGCCATCGAGGCAAACGGCCATACCTATGCATGTATGAACGGAAAATATAAAAGCCTTACCGAATTTAAATTTGACAAAGATATCTTCAGATACAGCCTTAAGATCCCGCTGGTTATGGGTACCGTAGGTGGACTGACATCACTCCATCCACTGGCCAGACGATCCCTGGAACTTCTGGGCAATCCGGATGCCAGGAAATTGATGCAGATCGCAGCATCGGTTGGCCTGGCAAATAATTTCAGCGCCGTGAAATCACTGGTGACAAAAGGAATTCAATTCGGACACATGAAGATGCATCTTCTTAATATCCTGAATTATCACCAGGTATCGGAAAACGAAAGACAAACGGCAATTGAACATTTTAAAACGCACAAAATCTCATTCAATTCCGTCAGTGAGTATATAAATCGGTTGAGATCCTAAACAGACAAATCCGTGTTACGATTCCATTCAAATGGAAAACTTTTGATTTCCGGAGAATATTTTATCCTTCTGGGAGCGAAGGCTCTGGCAGTTCCCGTTAAATACGGACAGTCTCTTGAAATTAACAGAGGTAATGGGTATGATGCCTTAAATTGGGAATCATATATTCTGAATAAGTTCTGGTTCAGGGTGGTTTACGGTTCATGTAATCTGGATATAAGAGATACAACCGATTTGACACTGGCGAGAAAACTGACCAGGATACTGAATGCAGCAAAAGATCTGAATCCCGGTTTTCTCAGTGGAGGGGATACCTTTTCCGTACGGGCGAATGTGAATTTCAATATATCATGGGGTCTGGGCAGCAGTTCCTCGCTCATCTCAAACATTGCCTATTGGTCCGGTACGGATCCCTTTCAATTGCTGAAAATGGTTTCATCCGGTTCAGGATACGATATTGCCTGTGCCCGGACAGATTCACCCATAATATATCAGTTACACCGGGATCAACCCATCATCAACCGGGTCATATTTAACCCTCCTTTCAGCAATAAACTCTATTTTATTTATCTTGGCAGAAAAGAGGATTCGGAAGAAAACCTGAAAAACCATATTGGGAAATGCCGGCAAAACCCCAATTGGATTGATTTTTTTTCAGATTTTACGGATAAGATAGCAACTGCAGGAAACATTGATGAATTCAATGAGTATATCAGGGAACATGAACGGCAATTATCAGCCATCCTCGGTGTTGAAACCATTAAGGGACAGAGGTTCCGGGATTATAATGGTGAAATGAAGTCTCTTGGCGCATGGGGCGGGGATTTTGCACTTGCCACCTGGGAAGGCAGCCGGGAAGATCTGCTGGAATATTTCAGGCGGAAAGGTCTTTTTACTCTTTTTCCCTTTAAAGATATCATCCTGAAAAGTCAATCATAATGGACTTTCTTAAAACGGCAGAATTCTCCCTGTTAAAAAGCCCTGTCAGACAGTGGCAAACCGTTTGCTGGGAAAGCCCTGCAAATATCGCACTTGTTAAATACTGGGGGAAATATGACAATCAGATTCCACGGAATCCCTCAATCAGCTTTACCCTTGGCAAATCCAAAACCTGGATGAAAACAGATTACAAATCAAGGGAGAAGGATGAACCGAACTGGATATCTTTGAAATTTGAAGGGAATGAGAATCCGGAATTTGAAAATAGAATAAAGCTTTACCTCGAAAAGGTAACGAAATATCTTCCTTTCCTGTCGCAGATAAAGATCAGGATCGAATCAAACAACACCTTTCCTCACTCCTCAGGGATTGCATCTTCAGCATCAAGCATGAGCGCACTTGCCTTATGCCTCTGTACCATTGAGGACATGTTATTCGGTTCACTGAATGACCCCTCGATTTTTTTCCGGAAAGCCAGCTTCTTTGCCAGGCTGGCATCCGGGAGTGCATGCAGGTCATTATATGGCGGGCTTGTCTCCTGGGGAAAATCAGACCATATCCCGGGAAGCAGGGATGAATTTGCCCAACCGTTCAGCGCTAATCTTCATCCTGTTTTCAAGTCATTTAGGGATGCTGTTTTGATTGTCTCTTCCGGGAAGAAGAAAGTATCCAGCACGAAAGGCCATGCCATGATGAATGATCATCCCTATTCAGAAACCCGCTACCTTCAGGCAGAAAAAAACCTGGAGCAGTTACTGACATTCCTTCGAAGCGGGAACCTTTCAGGATTCACCGGTGTGGTGGAAAATGAAGCCATGAGTATTCACGGGATGATGATGACCTCTTCCCCCGGTTACATCCTGCTGGAACCGAATACCATTGAAATCATAGAAAAAATCCGGAGATACAGAAAACAAACCGGACGGCAGGTTTGTTTTACTCTTGATGCCGGACCAAATATCCATCTTCTTTATCCTGACCGGGTGAGAGAGGAGTTAAAGGATTTTATAATCACTGAATTGTTACCGTTTTGCGAAAACAACAATTGGATCGATGATGAAGTCGGTCCGGGGCCGAAGAAAATAATATAACCGACAATGGAAAAAGAGCCGGAACGGTTTTACGGGAAGGTATTGCTTTTCGGAGAATATACAGTTCTGCTTGATTCGATGGGACTTATGATCCCCTATGTACACTATTCGGGTGAACTCAGCTTCATTAGCCAGCAAAAATATACGGATCGAGGTTTTGCCCGCAATTCAAATGAATTCCTCCTGAGATATACCAATTACCTTACAGATAAAATATCCCAAAACCATCCCGAAGCCGATCTGGATTATACAGCCCTCGTAAGAGATGTACACCACGGTTTGTATTTTGAATCCACTATTCCGCAGGGTTACGGTCTGGGAAGTTCGGGTGCCCTTGTAGCTGCTATTTATAGAAAATATGCCCTGAATCCTGTCCGGGAAGAAATGGCCATTTTGCCGGATCAGATCTATAAATTGAAACGAATATTCCAGGTGCTGGAGTCCTATTTTCATGGTACCAGTTCCGGTCTTGATCCCTTGAATTGCTATTTGAAGATCCCTTTACTGGTTGAAAACCTGGATGAAATAAAACCTATCGGAATACCCAGGCACGATGCATTTACCCGTGGGGCCATATTCCTTATCGATACGGGATCCCCATGTTTGACAGAATCCCTGGTTAATCTGTTTATGGAAAAATACAATAGGGACAAATTCAGGGAACGTATCGATAAAGAACTAATCCCTCTCAATAATAAATGTATTCATGGAATTGTTTACGGCGATTTTGATACCTTCTATAAAGATCTCTATCTGTTATCCGCTTTTCAATTCGAACATATGAGGGAGATGATCCCGGATAATTTTGTGGATTTATGGAAATCAGGCATTGAATCAAAGGATTATCTCCTGAAACTTCTCGGCTCCGGTGGTGGCGGATTTTTAATGGGTTTTACAGAAGATTATACGAATGTTAAAAGGCAATTTTCAAAAATGGCATTGGAGACTGTCCTGGTATACCAGAATCGTTGATATTCCCCGGAACAGGATTTGGGAAATTGAAACTGCCCCCGGGCCGGATATCGATACCGAAGTATTCCGGAATTGTATATCCCGGCCGGTTTACAATCAAACCCATCAGAAAACGAAGGTTGCCAATGAGGAGAGTGTTCACATATACTGCAGATAATGGATTTTTTCAGAGGATTTGTATACTTAATATAAATCCTTATATTTGGCTGTATCAGTAATTTCGGATATATGGATAAACCAGGCATTTTAAAAATATGGCTGGCGCAGGTCAGGGCTCCCTTCCTGATTCTTGCGGTTCTGCTGGTTATGATCGGACTTGCTCTTTCCTACAAACTACCGGGTGAAGAAATTGATTTTAATATTCTCCACGCTGTTCTGCTTGTTATCGGTGTGGTGTCCGCACATACTGCTGTAAACCTGTTCAATGAATATTCGGATTTTAAAACCCGTATAGATTTCCATACCATAAGAAATCCTTTCAGTGGAGGGAGCGGAATGATGATCGAAGGTCATACTTCACCGAAATCCGTAAAGGGAGCTGCAATTTCAGCATTGATCCTGGCTTTTGGAATAGGTGTTTATTTCACTTTTGTTTCTCACTGGATCATATTTATCCTGGTTTTGATCGGTGGATTAACCATCGTTTTCTATACGGAAGGACTGGCCCGTATCATGCTTGGTGAACTGTTTGCCGGTTTAACCCTGGGATCGCTGGTGGTCGTAGGTACCTATATCGCCATGACATCCAATCCGCAAAAGGAGCTTGGGGAACTTTTATCTACCGTGGTCGTTATGGTTTCAATACCACCGGGGATCCTGACATCCCTGTTGCTTCTGATTAATGAATTTCCGGATGTCGAGGCGGATAAAGCCGGTGGCAGGCTGCACCTGGTAATCAAACTGGGTAAGAGAAAAGCTGCAATCATATATAATATAGGTATTGCGCTTACATTTGCGATTCTGCTGATTATTCCGATCATTCAACTTGCCGCTTTCTGGATTTATATTGCACTGATTCCCTTCCCTCTGGGCCTTAAAGCCTGTACAACTCTTATGAGGCACAGGGAAGACAACCAGAAAATCATACCGGCATTGGGTACCAACGTAATAACAGTGCTGGCCACAGATCTGCTGATTGCAGTTTCTGTCCTCATCAGTATATAGCCTCTGATACTTCACTCATCAATCCGGAACCAACAGGGTCTTGATAGTGTACCGGTCCTCTGGTCCGTTCAGAGTTTACACGGAAATTCGGGACAAAGTAAGTTGCCTTCTCAGGATAAGAGTAGGCCACCCTCCACAATAAAGATGACTGTTCCTGTTGAGATAAGTATTTCTATTACAGCGGGATAAATAGATATATCCCTGCCTGGTTAAGGAGCTCAATAAATTGGTAATTGATGGCTTTGCCTTCCTGATAACATGATCACAAAACCCGGATAGCCATGCAAAACCGGAAATATTTTTCGGGAATTTTTAGTGCAAACGGATTTGAAGTGAAACAGGATATCATTATCATATCCTTGCCATTACCAGTACACTTATTATCCGTTCGTTAATTTTTTCTTAATTAAAAAACTTCTGTGTTTATCGAAATTCCTATTCTCCGTAACTTAATTCTTTAATTCTTGATCCCTTAATTAAAAGCCAAAACACAAATAATAATTCTCCCCAACCCGCATATGGGCTTATTATCAAATCGAAATCGGGTATTAGGATTTTGCATGAATAATCTACCAGATAGCTTAAACCTGCAATTATCAATATAATGCCAAAAACTTTCGGAATATACTCTGATCTGAAACCTAAATAACCGAGAAGTCCAAGGTGAAGGCCAAAAAATACATATCCCAAGCCCCATACATCATTGAATCTATCAAGGGCTATCATAACTTGTGCATGCAACTGATCTGTTTCAAAAACGTTCAGGTAGTCAGCGCCACTTAAAAGTTGTAAGACGTTAAAATAATTGGTAAGGGCAATTCCAAAAATTATCGAATAGATCAATCTAAACCAGGCTGCCAGAAGTGACAGGCTATTGTTAACGGGTTTGAGAAAAACATAGAGTGCCAACGCTACCACCACATCACATAAAATCACAATCAAATAGCTGAAAATACCAAATCGGAATTTTACAACATTGGTAATGATGTTATCTATTGTTGTTCCGGCATCTTCAGGAACAATAAGTTTCTGGAAGATAAATGACAGGGCAATGATCACGAATACGGTCATTACAAGTAAACTTATTCCTGCAATTAATGCTGATTTGCGCAATGTGAGATCAGCAGTACGAATTGTAAGCTTGTTGGAATTCATAAATTCAATTTTCAATTTATTGCTTTGATGTTTTGATATTCATTATATTGTTACATTAAAGGACCTTCTATTCGCTGTAAAATGAGATTCTAAAAGCATTAATAGCATTTGCCAATAACACTTATATATATCGTTTCAGTCCTGTTTAATGAAATTACCTGTTTTGAGCCAATTTCCTTATAAAGTTAAGTTAAAAATGCAGATGTCAAGCGGCTTTATAATTCTGAATAGCAAGCAACCAGGAACAATGCAATATGGATTCACCGGTAAATTTCCGTCTTTCACCGATTTTTACTTTTACACCCGGGCCATACCATCTATTTTTGAGTAAAATTGTCAAACTTTAAATTAAATCATTATGGAAAACAGAAGCAGGAATACAGGCAGGGCATTTCTCGGGATCATACTGGTTCTGGTGGGCTTGCTCCTTGTAGCCCGTAATTTTGACTTTTTCCCGTTCCCAATCCATCAGGTTATTTTTTCCTGGCAGATGCTACTTATATTTATCGGTGTATTAATGCTTGTTGCCAGGAGTAATAATACAGCGGGAATAATTCTGGTTCTTATCGGGGGATTTTTCCTGATACCGAGAATATTCGACCTCCCGTTCCGGTGGGAATGGCATAACTTTTTCTGGCCTATCCTTTTTATTGTATTCGGGGTTTTGGTATTACTGAGAGGCGGCCGTCACAGACCGAACCGGTTCAATGAAGGAGGAGAACAGGTACTGGATGACGATTATCTTGATGAGGTATCAATTTTTGGAGGTGGCAACCGTGTCATCACATCCCAGAACTTCCAGGGTGGAAAAATAACCTCCATTTTCGGCGGATCCACCATCGACTTTCGAAAATCTAACCTGTCAAAAGGAAAAAGTATTATTGATGTTTTTACCATGTTCGGGGGAAGTAAACTGATTGTACCGAACGACTGGGATATCCGGGTGGAGATCGTTTCCGTATTTGGCGGTTATTCCGATAAGAGGAATCCTGACCCGCACATCGTGTATGATGCCAGCAAACAACTCATCATTAAAGGCGTTGCCATATTCGGAGGAGGTGAAATAAAAAGTTATTAATTTCAGGACGATTTCGTATCCGCTACTCCATGCACCCGATCTTAAAGAATTTCAGAACAATATCCTATTTTGTGCTGGCGTGGATCCTGGTTACAGCGATCCACGTCAGTATTCTTGCTATCTTTTACCAGGCCTTAAACATACAGGCTCTGGCCGATGGAATAATTTTTAATCTTCTGCTTGCAATAATTGCTTTGGGTTTATGGTACCCGGTCAGGTTTATGCAATCGGAAGAGAGAAATACCCTGATCCTTGGTATAAACCATATCGGGATCGCATTCCTGTCAATAACACTTTGGTTGACAGTAGGGTATTTTGTTCTTGAATCAATGTTTAGAAACGATACGGAATTTCTGAATTTTCTTGACCAGTCCATGCCCTGGCGGATTGCCTCAGGTGTACTCCTATACCTTATCATTCTTCTTGTTTATTACCTGATTCTCTATTATTCCAATCTGCAGGAAAAAATCCGCATGGAAGGAGAATTAAAAGCACTTGTCAAGGAATCGGAACTGAACATGCTGAAATCCCAGATCAATCCGCATTTCCTGTTTAACAGCCTGAATTCGATTAACGCACTGATCCTGGCAGATCATCAGAAAGCCCAGAACATGATCATCAGGCTCTCTGAATTCCTGCGATATGCATTGAAATACCATCAGAAAGATAAAACACGGCTTCGTGAAGAGATATATAACATGAACCTGTATCTGGATATTGAAAAAATCCGCTTTGGTGAGAAACTGGTAATTGAGAATGAGGTGCCGGAGGCATACGGAAAATGTTTCCTGCCAAATATGATATTGCAACCGCTTATTGAAAATGCCATTAAGCACGGAGTTTATGAAAGTACGGAAGCCGTCAGTATTGTCCTGGAATGTTTTCGTGAGGGTGATTTTTTAGTTATTTCCATCCGTAATACCTTTGATCCCGATCAGCCCGGTAAAAAAGGAAATGGTATGGGATTGAAGAATGTACAAAACCGTCTGAAACTGATCTATAACCGAAGCGACCTGTTCAGCTATCATAAAGAAAACAATATTTTTATTACCGAATTGAGAATTCCTTTTGAAGTTTAATTACCGGAAGGAAATGCCCGGATTCAGAAAACCATTTTAATGAAAAATTCTGTTAAAGCTATAATTGTCGAGGATGAAGAACTGGCAAGAAACCTGATCAGGGAGTACCTGAATGATTATCCGGAAATCGTTGTTATCGGAGAATATGCGGATGGATTTTCCGGTACCAAAGCAATCAATGAATTGAAACCGGATCTGGTTTTCCTGGATATTCAAATGCCGAAACTAACGGGATTTGAACTGCTTGAACTGCTTGACTACCATCCGGATGTAATATTTACCACTGCCTATGAGCAATATGCTATTGAAGCCTTTGAGAAAAGCGCTGTTGATTATCTATTAAAACCCTATTCAAGAGAACGGTTTAAAAAAGCGGTGGAGAAGGTTCTGAACAAAGTTGGTGCCGGTTCGGACAATATGGTGGATAAACTGGTCGGACATACCGAACGGTCACCGGAACCACTGGAAAGAATAGTTGTCCGCTCCGGAAAGAAGATCCACGTTATTCCCGTTTCTCAGGTTCATTACCTGGAAGCACAGGATGATTATGTAATGATACACAGCCCGGAAGGCAGATTCCTGAAACAGAAAACAATGAATCATTTCGAATCCCATCTGGATCCGAAAAATTTCATTAGGGTTCATCGATCCTACATCGTAAATGTCAGTCAGATAGAGAAGCTTGAATTATACGAAAAAGAAACATACCTGATCCACTTGAAAACAGGGAGTAAAATCCCGGTCAGTAAGTCAGGACTTAAAAAATTGAAAACGGGTTTGGATTTCTGAGTTGCCGGGATCAACTCATGTTTCCGTTCAGCCCGGAGACATATTTAAATTGTATTTTCAGGTAT
>CP070687.1:1245550-1249375 GCA_020353115.1 Bacteroidales bacterium | reverse complement strand
GGTTGCAGACCATATTTTTGATATGAAGAATTGTAGGATCCATTCGTACAAAGTTAACATTAATGAGTGCCGGACTAAGAAAATTTGAATTTTTGTTCATCCGAAGATTTACGGGATGGGAGAACATGAAGTTGTTAACGGAATGTGGTATATGAACCGGAACATCATAGCCCTGAAAAGAGATTCCATTCTTACAGATTATCTCTTACCGGTTATGCTATTGAATTCTGACTATTACCGTATCCGATTGTAATTGGTTATTAAGCATATTTTTGATCCGTTCGACGGTTACCCTAACCAACCAATGAAGCCGTCAAAAGGAATTATCTTTTAATAAACAGCAAGTTAAGCCAGGATAGAGGGTGTTCTTGTTACAGAACAACGGATTATCTATAATCCGGGGTATTCAAAAAGCACTCCCACCTGATGTATTCCCATATACAGGATACCCGGCTATACGATTCTCTCATTCCTGATTTGATTTCTTCCCGAAACCGTTAACAGCAGCCCGTTTTCTTCTGTTCGGGCGGACACTTTACCGAGCCATACGAACAGAACACACAGCAATCACCTTCCTGCGGTTTCAAAATCTGTTTACAATTCTCACATTCGTAAAAGAACGTGCAGGAATCTTCGGGCATGATTTCCTCTTTTTGATGTCCGCAAGACGGGCATGTCATTACGGACAGTAATGTAATTTCTGACATTGTTTAACCTTTAACCTGTGCATCAATAAAATACCTCTTCTGAAACCACAGAGCAACATTCACCAGTGAAATTAAAACCGGTACTTCAACCAGGGGGCCAATTACCGCGGCAA
Organism: Bacteroidales bacterium; assembly: GCA_020353115.1. Lineage (GTDB taxonomy): Bacteria > Bacteroidota > Bacteroidia > Bacteroidales > VadinHA17. The sequence goes on along the minus strand of CP070687.1, from coordinate 1,248,555 downwards.
AAGCTTCACCCGAATTTATTCCGAATACAGCCACAGCCACGGCAATGGCAAGCTCAAAATTATTGCTGGCTGCCGTAAAGGAAATGGTAGCGGTTTTGGAGTAATCGGCACCTATCTTCCTGCCCATATAAAAGGAGACCAGGAACATAACCACAAAATATACAATCAGCGGAATGGCAATCCTAACCACATCCAGCGGGATTTTTACAATGTATTCCCCTTTCAGGGAAAACATGACAAAGATCGTAAACAGCAGGGCAATCAGGGTAAGAGGACTGATCCTTGGTACAAACCGCTTATGATACCACTCTTTGTCTTTTACCCGTATTAAAATAAACCGGGTGAGAAATCCTGCTATGAATGGAATCCCCAGGTATATGAAGACACTTTTGGCTATCTGTCCTATTGTTATCTCGACCCGGAATGATTGTAATCCGAACCATTTGGGAAGTATGGTTATAAATACATATGCATAGAAGGAGAAGAACAGTACCTGGAAAATGGAATTGAACGCCACCAGGCCCGCTGCATACTCCGTATCCCCCTTCGCAAGTTCGTTCCACACAATAACCATTGCGATGCATCGTGCAAGCCCTATAAGGATCAGGCCGGCCATGTAATGAGGATAATCCTTTAAGAACAGTATCGCCAGCAAAAACATCAGAACAGGCCCGATCAGCCAGTTCTGAACCAGGGAAAGTGAGAGTATTTTAAAACTCCGGAACACATCCTTCAACTCTTCATACCTCACCTTTGCCAGGGGCGGATACATCATTACGATTAAACCGATTGCAATGGGAATGTTTGTCGTATCACGACTCAGCCTGTCCCAGAAAGAAGAGATCGAAGGGTATAAATAACCCGAAAAAACGCCGATAAACATCGCAAGGAAAATCCATAACGTTAAATACCGGTCTAAAAATGACAAACGCTTGCTTACTGATTTCATAACACAGTGGAATAGATCTATGGTTTTATCTTGTCAAACAACGGGAGCAATCGGGTTTGATAAAAACCAATAATCTCTGCTTCGTATTCTGAAATGGGTTTAACCGGAATCAGGTCAAAAACTTCATCCTTTGAAAATTCGGATTCAAACAATGTATTAAGAGACGCTTTTATCGTTTCTGAAATACCACGTTTGCACTCTACATCAGATAAACCAATTTTTTTGCCGATATCATACAGTTCCTGAAACTGAAACCAGAAATACGTAGGGGACATTGCTGTAACGATGGCATACGCTTCAAGTTTTTCCTCTTCAATAACAATACATTTTCCCAATTTTTCAAATATGTCAGTCAGCAAATGAATGTTTTCCCCTGACAGATCCTCTGAAAAGTATGCCGGATTATATCCTTCATTGATAATGGAAGGAGCATTCGGAATCAACCGGGCGACTTTTTTATGGCCACTCAGTTTTTGGATGATCTTCCCGACAGTGATTTTTGGAGCAAGGGAAACAAGGATCGTATTCTTATCCGGCATCCCTTTGATTTTCTCCAACATTTCCATGATAACAGGGGGATGCAATGCTATAAAAACGACATCATTTGTAACAACGGCTTTCAAATCATCCGTTGTGGAAATAATCTCCGGAAAATCCTTTTTAAGCTGCTCCAGTACTTCGGTGTTTGTATCAATTATCACAATTTTCCTGAATGAAACGTTAAGATTCATGAATGCCCGGAGAATTATCCTTGTAATTCTGCCGGCCCCGATAAAACCTAATGATTTGTTTTCCATGATTATTCTCATTTTTAGTTTTTAAATGATTGAATTGTCTGATAAATCATAACAAGTATAAATGTTCTAACAATGTTTTACTGCAATACGCCATATATCATGCCCGATATAGTTGCCATAACTGAAACCAGGATTATGTAAACAATTGTCTTTTTTGTTCCGATGATGCTTCGGATAACCAGCATATTGGGAATGGAAAGAGCCGGGCCGGCCAGTAATAATGCCAGGGCCGGTCCCTGGCCCATTCCGTTTCTTATTAATCCTTCGATAATCGGTACTTCGGTAAGCGTTGCGAAATACATAAAGGCTCCGAAGATTGATGCAAAAAAATTTGAAAAAAGCGAATTTCCCCCGACAAGGGAAGAAACCCATTTATCCGGTATTAGGCCTTCCCCATCGGCTGTCCCAAGTAAAATTCCTGCGATTAAGATACCCGCTCCCAATAAGGGAAGGATCTGTTTGGCAAATCCCCAGGTCTCATAAAGCCATTCCCCGGGTTCTCCTTCTGTAAACAAAGTCATTAGTATCAGGGCGATTACAGCCACAACAAAGGGGATTGCCTGGTTCCCCCTGAATATGAATCCCGAAACGGCAACAAGGAATACAGAGAGTATAACATAAATCCATTTTATTCTTAGAATCCGTATAAGGGAATAGGCCAGTAACAATCCCAATCCGGCTGTTATATACCATTTATTTACCCACAGCCAGTAGAACGGACCCTCACCGGAGCCGGGTCTGCCCCAATTGGCAAATACCAAAATCAGTACAAGCACAAAAAAATGGAATGAAGTATGCCACATCGGCCGTTCAGAAGGTAGTTCCCGGAAATCCATTTGCCGGTTCGCTCTTTCTCTTTCTTCCTTGCTGTATATCAGGGACATTATCAAACCAATCACAATACTAAAGACTACAGCTCCTATGATACGGGCAATCCCAAGCTCGAATCCAAGAATTCTTGCCGTAAGAATAATGGCCAGTATGTTGATCCCAGGACCCGAATAAAGAAAAGCAATGGCCGGTCCGAGCCCTGCTCCCCTTTTATGGATGCCGGAGAATAAAGGGAGTATGGTACAACTGCATACAGCCAGGATTGACCCGGCAACCGATGCTACAAGGTAAGCCATCCATTTGTTCGCTTTCCCACCAAGGAATTTTAACACCGAACCCTGGCTTACAAACACGGATATGACACCTGCAATAAAAAATGCAGGCACAAGGCAAAGCACCACGTGTTCCCTTGCATACCATTTTATGAG
>CP070687.1:1242586-1245450 GCA_020353115.1 Bacteroidales bacterium | reverse complement strand
TATCACACGGTCAAATTCACCTGTATTTTTCGAGAACGTATATAATCCGGTAAGGCCTGAAATCCAGATTTGATCATCCCTTCCGGGATAGATATCCTGAACTGACAGTTCACCTGCAATTGAATACAGTTGTGATGAAATGGGATAGTGCAATCCGATGTTATCAGAAATTGAATATTTGATCAATCCATTCTCCGTACCTAGCCAGATGTGATCCGATTCAACCAGCAGCGATAATATTTTTCGATTATCCAGCTTTAAATTATTGGGAGAAATTTTTGTAAAATTTCCCGGTTCAGACTCGTAAATATAGAATCCCTTATTGGTTGCAATCCAAAGATTCCCAAGACTATCCGGCATTATTTTGTTTACCCGTGAAGAGAGCCCCTGAAGTTCTGACACCTGAGCATTGAACCGTTCCAATGTTCCGGTTTGTATATCCATTCGGTTCAGACCCTTTAAAGTCCCAATCCAGATATATCTCCCTCCACTCCGGATAATCGTGGTAATAGTATCATTGCTGATGGAATTCAGATCGTCGGCCGAATGAATGTACCGGGTAAATTTTTCTATCTTCGGGTCAAACCTTGTTAATCCTCCTCTTGATCCAAACCATAAATTCCCGGTACTATCCTCACAGATATGTTCGATCCAGCGGTGGGAAATGCTATTTTCATCATTTGAACCGGGTCTGAAGATTCTGAAATTCTGTCCATCGTACCGGTTCAGTCCATCCTCCGTTCCGAACCACATAAATCCCTTGCTATCCTGGAATATGCAATAGACAGAGCTAAGTGAAAGGCCATCGTAAATCGTTATTCTTCGAAAACGGATATAGGATCCTTCATCCAACGTGGAAGATGAAAGGAAAAGTAAACAGAGGATTAAAAGGATATTTGTTTTAAGCATAAATGACTGTTCAGATATATATTTTTCAGGACATATATACAATCAGTCTACAACACCTGATCTTCAATAATTTTCTTTATGCCAGCTCAAAATTAAATACCAAATATAATATACAAATTCTATTCTTTTATTCTCTGCTTCCAAAAAAATCTGAAAGTATCATCGGTTTCAGGACGCCGACCTATTCATATCTCAGGGAGTCCGCCGGATTTCTTATTGCCGCCTTTACGGATTGATAGCTTACGACCATAACAGCAATTACCAGAGCCAGTGCTGCAGCCAGTATGAACATCCACCACGAACCGGTTATATCAATGCGATAGGCAAAATTTTCAAGCCATTTTCTCATGGTTATCCATGTAACCGGCCAGGCAATCAGATTGGCAAGGACAATCCACATTATGAACTGCCTGTTCAATAATACAACGATCCCGGGGACGGACGCTCCAAAAACCTTTCGGATGCCAATTTCCCTGGTTTTCCGATCTGCAGTAAATGAAGCCAGTCCGAACAGACCGAGACAGGCGATAAAAATGGCAAACACTGAGAAAATGGTAAAAAGTTTTCTGATCTGTATTTCATTTATATATAAATTATCGTAATCCTCCTCCAGAAAAGAATATTCGAATGGTTTATCCGGTGCAAAATTATACCAGGTATCTTCTATAAACCTTACCGTTCCGGGTATGTCTTCCGTATCAATCCTGACGGAGATATAGCTCTGGATTCTTTTATAATACCCGCCTATCAGAAAAAGAGCCATGGGTCGTATCTCCTGGTGAAGCGATTCATAATGATAATCCCTGATTACTCCGATAACCGTAAAATCCCCCCTATTGACAGCCCAGTTATTGATTCTTTTCCCAACAGGATTATCCCAGCCAAGTAATTCAACAGCTTTTTCATTGAGTATGGCTGCACAGGAATCGGCAGGAAAATCCTTTGAGAAAAACCTTCCCTTTAACAGTTCGATCTGTAGTGTATTCAGAAAATCGTAATCACAAATGCATGCATTAAGTGTGAAATTCTCCCCGACACCTTCCGCTCCAAATCCCCAATTGGCAAAACCTCTGCCCGGTAATGTATTCGAACCCGATACATCTGAGATTGTATGATAATTCTTTAGTGTCTCTTTCAGTGTGGTTACATTGTTACCCAGTGCGCCGGGATTTTGAATAACAAGCACCTGTTCCTTTTTAAAGCCCAGATCCTTATCCTGCAGTAATTTCAACTGGTTATATACTGCTAATGTTCCTATTATCAGAAGTATTGAAATGGCAAATTGAAAAACAACAAGGAGATTCCTAAGCCATGATCCATGTTTATTGTCTTCGCTATATCCTTTCAGTACGGTAACCGGTTTAAATGAGGAGAGAAAGAAGGCCGGGTATGAACCTGAAATTATTCCAACAATCAGTGCTAAAGCCAGTAACAAAGGGATTACCACCGGATTATCGAAATATCTAATATCCAGCCGATTACCAACCAGATTCCCATAGAGTGGCATTAACAGTTCCACGAGGATAAGAGCGATTGCCAGGGAAATAAAACTTAATATGACCGATTCGCTCAGGAACCGTCTGATCAGTTTGATCCTGGCCGAACCAACCACCTTCCGGATTCCAACCTCCCTGGCGCGTATCGATGCCTTCGCCGTTGACAAGTTCATAAAATTGATACACGCAATCAATAAAATGATAACGCTAATAACAGAAAAAATATAAACATATGTTTTGTTACCATTCGCTTCAAACTCCCCGTTCAGGTCCGATTCCAGATGGATGCTTGTTAAAGACTGCAGGAAGTATTCCCAGTAATTCCCCTGTGCTACCCATTCATCAAACTCGTCCCCGCCCATGTATTTACGGGCAAATTCCTTAAGCTTCTCATCGAATTCTTCTTTTGATGTACCTTCCTTCACCACAAGATAGGTAATGAAATTATTGGATGTCCAG
>CP070687.1:1239223-1242486 GCA_020353115.1 Bacteroidales bacterium | reverse complement strand
CAGGATCGTTGCCCCGGGTGTTTCGTAAATACCACGGGATTTAATCCCGATAAACCTGTTTTCAACCATATCTAGCAAACCAACTCCATTTTTGGCTCCCAGTTCATTCAAATAAGTGAACAATTTCAAGGGTTCGGTAACCTCCTGGTAAACGTCCCGATTGACAACCTTTACAGGAATTCCATCTTTAAAGTGGATTTCAATATGGCATTCCTTATCCGGAGCATCCCTGGGATTTCTTATTTTCGAAAACAGATTACCGGGAGGTGAAAATTTAGGATCCTCAAGGATCCCTGCTTCATGGCTGATATGCATTAAATTATCATCCTCACTGTATGGTTTTTTTAATGAGGCTTTGACCGGTATTTTGTTTTTCTCTGCATAGTTTAACATATCCGTTCTTCCCTTGAACTCCTGCAGGAATTGAGAATCTTTCCAGGGTGCAATAACCTGTATTTCCGGATTCAATGCATAATAGGCCAGCTCAAATCGCACCTGATCGTTTCCTTTGCCGGTAGCACCATGTGATACATAAGTGGCATTCTTGTCCCTGGCTATTTCAATTTGCTTCTTGGCAATCAAGGGTCTGGCCAATGCCGTACCGAGTAAATATCTCCCTTCATAAATGGCATTTGCCTTTATCGCCTGGAAAATATAACGGGTAACAAATTCCTCCTTCAAATCTTCGATTAAGACCTTTGAAGCTCCTATTTTCAAGGCTTTTTCCCTGCACTCAATAAAATCCTCATCCTGACCCACATCGGCAATATAGGCAATGACATCAAAGTTATTATCTATCAGCCATTTCAGGATTACGGAGGTGTCCAATCCCCCGCTGTAAGCCAGCACAACCCTTTTCTTATTCATTTTTTATTATTTGAGATTATACAATTTTTTGCTTCGCCTCCCATAACAGGTATTTCGTAGTACAAATTATCAATAATTGCAATTTATCTATTAACCGATCACCCTATCCTTCCATTCCAAACCGGATATATGTAAACAGGAAAAAACGCTCTGTAAATCCATGACATACTTACTATCTGATCCTGTTTTTCATTCCGGGAAAGATGCGGAATACACTCTCCCTGACATCGGATCTCGGAACTCCCTCCCTGGCAACGATCAGTATGGTATCGTCTCCGGCCACTGTACCCAGAATCTCGAATGGTTCAACCTGGTCAATTATGATAGCTACACTGTTGGCGTATCCGGGATTGGTTTTAAGCAATGCCAGTTTATCGGAAAATTCCAATGCCTTTATGTTATCTGTAAGGTGACGGATATCCAATCTTCCCTGTCTTCTCTTTTTCACTTCCCCGGTCAACCTGTAAACATAGTTTCCGAATTCATCTGCAACCCTGTATACCCGAAGGAATTTCAGATCTCTGGATATGGTTGCCTGGGTGCAATCAAATCCTTTTTCCTTAAGCTTGTGAATCAATTGATCCTGACTGGAGATCGCCAGATTGGTTATGATTTCACGAATGGCATTGTGCCGGAGGGATCGTCTTTTCATAAATGTATAATTATCCAATTTTATTGCAAAATTATACATTTCTGTATTTTACCGGCAAATAAATCATAAAAAAAATTTTAATTTTGGAGCATAATTTCGCCAAATGTCCACAGGAATAAAGAAAGTAATCATACTCGGTTCCGGTGCTCTGAAAATCGGTGAAGCCGGAGAATTTGACTATTCCGGATCACAGGCATTAAAAGCCCTGAAGGAAGAGGGTGTTGGGACCATCCTGATAAATCCCAATATTGCTACCGTTCAGACTTCCGAAAAGATTGCCGACAAGATTTACTTTCTTCCGGTAACACCTTATTTTGTTGAAGAGATAATCAAGAAGGAAGCGCCGGATGGAATTCTTCTTTCTTTCGGAGGGCAAACTGCACTAAATTGTGGAATAGATCTTTTCAAGCAGGGTATTTTCAATCGATATGGAGTGGAGGTATTGGGAACGCCGATTCAGGCGATTATGGATACCGAAGACCGGGAGAAATTCGTTCATAGGCTATCTGAGATTGGTATTCAAACACCGCGCAGCATAGCAGTTAACGGGGTTCATGATGCACTTGAGGCTGCAAGAGAACTGGGTTTTCCGATCATCATCAGGGCTGCATTTGCTCTCGGAGGACAGGGCAGTGGTTTTTGTACCGATGAACAGGAATTACGCGTTCTCTCCTCCAAGGCATTTTCCCACAGCAGTCAGATCCTTGTTGAAGAATCACTGAAGGGCTGGAAGGAAGTAGAATATGAAGTTGTCAGGGATACGTATGACAATTGTATCACGGTATGCAACATGGAGAATTTTGATCCCCTGGGCATTCACACGGGTGAAAGTATTGTAGTTGCACCCTCTCAAACACTGACAAACACTGAATATCATAAATTGCGGGAATTATCGATAAAGGTCATACGACATATAGGAATCATCGGAGAATGCAATATCCAGTATGCCCTGGATCCTAATTCGGAAGGATACCGTGTTATTGAAGTGAACGCCAGACTTTCCAGATCCAGTGCACTTGCATCAAAGGCAACCGGTTATCCTCTGGCCTTTGTAGCGGCCAAGTTAGGTTTAGGTTTTGGCCTTCATGAATTGAAAAATTCCGTCACCAAGACAACCACGGCATGCTTTGAACCGGCTCTTGATTATATCGTTTGTAAAATTCCAAGGTGGGATCTGAACAAATTTGAGGGTGTTTCCAACCTGATCGGAAGCAGTATGAAAAGTGTCGGGGAGGTAATGGCTATCGGCAGAACCTTTGAGGAATCAATTCAGAAAGGTTTGAGAATGATTGGTCAGGGCATGCACGGGTTTGTCGGTAACCGCAACATCGGAATCAGGAATATTGAGAAAGAGTTGGCCGAGCCCACGGATATGAGAATATTTGTTATTGCTGAAGCCCTCCAAAAAGGCGTTTCTATTGACCGGATCAACGATCTCACCAAAATCGATAAATGGTTCCTATACAAGTTGAAAAATATTGTGGATCTGAAGAATGAGCTCGAACAATATAATTCCCTTGACAAGGTTCCCCAGGAGAAAGTCCGTGAAGCCAAGATCCAGGGATATTCTGATTTCCAGCTCGCACGATTTATTTTAAAATCCGGGGTGGAAGAAATTGACAAAGATCTTCTTAAAGTAAGAGTATACAGGAAAAAACGCGGAATTGTACCTTATGTAAAGCAAATTGACACACTTGCCGCAGAATATCCGGCACTGACCAATTATCTGTACCTTACCTATAGC
>CP070687.1:1235503-1239123 GCA_020353115.1 Bacteroidales bacterium | reverse complement strand
AAGCTAGTGGTATTTATTCCATTGCTATGGGTACTTTCACAGAAGCGATTGGATCCGGCACAACTGCTATGGGGAGCAAGACAATCGCAAGTGGAACCGGGTCCACGGCAATGGGACGTCTTACAACAGCAAGTGGTTGGAACTCTACAGCAATGGGTGAATATACATCAGCTACAGGAGATAACTCTACAGTAATGGGGTATGGTTCAACGGCAAGTGGTGACAATTCGTTTGCCATGGGATATAATTCAACAGCAAGTGGTGACAATTCATTTGCCATGGGATATAATACAATAGCAAGCGGTGGCTCTTCACTAGCCCTTGGAAAGGGCACAATAGCAAGTTATTCATATTCAATTGCAATGGGGGGGTATACAAAATCAAGTGGTTATATGTCCACCTCCATTGGAGGATTGACAACGGCAAGCGGGAGGTATTCCACAGCAGGTGGGTATAATACAACAGCAAGATCATGCAACTCTTTTGTTATTGGAAGGTACAATGATACACTTACTACATCGTCACTTACTACCTGGGTCGAAACGGATCCTTTATTTATAATCGGGAATGGAACCGCAGATAACTCCAGGCATAATACTGTTATGGTCAAGAAAAACGGGGAAGTCTATTTGACTGATGTGTATGATGACGTTGTGGGATCAACCAACAGGGATTTATTCATCGATAATACTGGAAAAATAGGATATGTATCTTCATCACTCCGGAACAAAAAGGAAATAAATACCCTGGAGGATATTAGCTGGATCTACAGACTCCGTCCAGTTAACTTTGTCTACAAGAAAGATATTAATGAAAAAAAACAATACGGACTAATAGCCGAAGAAGTTGAGGAGGTAAATCCATTGCTGGTAAGCTATTCTGATGATGGAGAGGTTGAAACAGTCTTATATAACAAGCTTGTAACTCCAATCTTAAAAGCATTGCAGAAACATGAAAAGACGATTGAAGAACAACAAAAAATGATAGAAAGCCAGGAACAGAAAATTAATGAATTAACAGATCTCGTTAACAAGTTACTTCAGGAATAACATAATTTGGCCCTTGGAGTAAAACAATACAAACAAAGTGATCTCTGTCAGGTGCTCCGGGGGTTTATTCTTAAACTTAATAACAGGATCTGATTGCTTTACCCTTAAAAAATTATAATTGACAATTTCGACCCGAGAAAAAAAATAGGAGGATAACATATGGAAAAAAACAACGGTACCGGATTTTTGAAAGTTGTAGTACTAATCTATGCCATCGTATGTTTGGTTTATGGCATTGGTTATTTTTTCGCACCTAACTTTTTAGTAGAAATGTCCGGCGGTGAGCCTGTCTTTCATGGATGGCTGCGCTGGTCAGGTGGAGTACTTATTGCACTGGGTTTCGGGAGTATTCTGGTATTCCTGAAACCGAAAAACCAGGGCATCTTTATAACAACGATAGCTCTGGGATGTCTTCTTGCCGGTATTGCATTGCTGTGGGCGTGGTTAACTCTTGAGGAAGGAGTTAATGCATGGTTCACAGCACTGCCGACAATTATTGTACTGGCTCTTTCTGGTCTCCTTTGGTGGAGCAGGCAACAGGCTAAGGATATATTGTATCCTGGTACGGAATAATATTGTCTATTCTTACCTGTTGAATGATTTGTATTCTAAATAATTGTTCTGCTTGATTGTATTTTTATAATCAGGAATTCGGGTCGAAATTGTATTTTAAACCTCCCGCAGATTCACGACAGGCTAAACACTTCATTCCGGATTAAACAAGGCATATGGTCCAGGAAATGACTGCATACCAGAGTTTTAAATATAAGCGTCAAAATATCAAAGCAGAATAATTCAATTTCAAACCTGCTGCTCACATTAAACCGTAATGAGATGCTTACAAACACCGGAATTTACATCCGGTGATACTGAGCCATACATTCCGGATTTAGAGAACCACTTCATTAAATCTGAGCTTATCAAATTATTCCATTGTAGTATAAATACTTAGTGCAACTTGAATAGTTATTTTTATTCAGGAAGGGTGGCTCAGTTTTAACCGGAGAAGGTGGCTCACTATGACCGGAATTTCCAATATATCATTAAGTCCGATTATTGCTGAACCGAAACAAGACGCCCAAATTGGACGTATCTACATCGGATACCTTGTCCGGTTCATTACTGGTTTTATTGAATATATTATCCCATTTCTATTCCTTACCCCCGGTATTTCTTCCATGCCTCAATCATAACCAGCACGTTCTCCCATACCTCGTCGGATGGATCGCGGACGTTATCGACGGGGGAGAGAATAAGGCCTTCGGGTCCCAGGGTTTCAATCGCCTCGCGGACGGCGGTGTCAATATCTTCCTTTGTACCCTTCTCAACCGTGATGAATCCGTTGATGCCACCCCAGGTACATATCCTGCCTTTTAGCTGTTCACGCATTCGATTCAGATCTGTACTTTTACCCTGAACAGGATCGGGGCCGATAAGGACGTCAATATCAAGTTCGATGAGCATGTCATGCAGGGGCATGGAGCCACTGGTGAGTATGTAGCCGTACATGGTATTGGCTTCATGTGCCAGGCGAACTTCCTCCCGGATAATGGGGAAGAAGAATTTACGGTAGAGTTCTGGAGACCAGAAGTCCGTTCCCTCATACCACGCCCGGCGTATGAACAAATCAACACCATAGTTTAAGAATGCCTGCATACGCGGTTTATTCCAGCCGTCGATGACAGCTAATAGTTCCTCTAAGAAGTCCGGCTCCTCGATGGACATCATCACGGCATTCTGAAGTCCGCAGAACCATGCCAGTACATCACCGCCCACACCCCAGCCTCCCGTGAGCAAGAGGTCATGTTTTCTGGCCAGATGCTTTCCTTTATCCCAGGCTTCATAACATCTCTTCAGATCATCCTCTGTTGGAGGCACGAGAAGGTAACGAAGAGCATCGAGATCGTTTCTTGTTTCCACCAGGTATTTTACGCATCGCGGTTCCAGGTAGTCATCCATGAATGGAACTTGGAAGGTACCGCTGGTGGCATCGCCATAGGGCCAATCGTTGGTCTGGTTAACGGCAACGGTCAATCCTCCGGCAGGGGTAATGTATTCTTTATGAAGCAAGGGATAGCGGCTATCATCCGGGATTTCTGCCCATTCTCGCATTGTTACACGGTTATCGAACCGTACAGGAATGCCCGGTGCATCGGAATGTCCTATCTCGCTTACGTGAGGCGAAAAGAACCTGAGATCCACAAACGTATCAAGTCCCAGTTCTATTTGTGTCCCTATGGCCACAGCAGGATCGCTGCTGCCTCGCTCCTTTGCAAGCCTTTTATTTAACCCGGTGAAGATCATGAATGCCATGGGAACATGATCCGGTTTTTTATGATTCAATGCTGCAAGCATTCGTTTCCGGGAAGTCATTCTGTCTGACATTGAAGTTTTTCTCCTTTACTGTTTAGCACGATGCAAACCGGATAAAATTACTCAATTTATCAGTACAATTCTATGCTGATAAATTTTTGGGTATGTCCAAGATTCTTTTGCTCTGGATGGCATATAGAAACATCCCTTTTTTTCTTTTCGGTTGCAGGGGAGGTTGGTATTTTGAATTGTTTGGGG
>CP070687.1:1233381-1235403 GCA_020353115.1 Bacteroidales bacterium | reverse complement strand
TCGTTGCGTCGGCACGGTTTGCCATTTCAACCGCTTCAGCGATCATGGCGGAATTTGCGTCATCTGCTTCAACCAGCCTCCACACCAGTCTGACACCTGCATTTTCAGAAATGTCGGCATATTCTACCTTAACGTTATATTCATTACCCTTCTCAAAATCAACCTCAACTGTTCCTCTGAAGTTGTTTTCATAGGGATCCCAGTTGTCGAATAACAATTCATCGTCGAGATATAATCTCCCTCTTTCGTCGGTGAATAATCCGAGTTCGTACCTTCCAGTGACCTCCGGAATAATTTTCCCGCTCCACCGTACTGAAAAATTGTCACTCGGAACTCCTTCTCCAGGGCTTTCGAGTCTCCAGAACCTTTGAATTGAAGGATCCAGTCTCTCAAGAACCGGTGATCCCTCCAGGTCGGGATTATCAAAGTATTCAGCCGTCAGGCCATTTCCTGTCTGGTCACCCGAAGGTCTGAGATACTCCTCATCGATCGGTGTGGGAGTCAGGTACGCCTCAGGTGACAGAATCCCGGGTGCATAAAGGACTTCAGTTGTTTCCCCAACCCTGTTCCTTATTCCCTGAAGGATAGTTACAGGATCTGACGGAATTCCATTATAGTTCCCTAAAAGCACATCAAGGTAATCAGCATATGGCCCTATGACGGCAATTGTTTTCGAATCCTTCGAGACGGGAAGTGTGTTATTTTCATTTTTAAGGAGCACCATGCTTTCCCTGGCCACTTCCAGGGCAAGTTGGTTGTGCTCTTCCGAATCGTTAACGCTGATTGGTATTTGTGAATATGGAACTCTTTCAGACGGATCAAACATTCCAAGCCGGAAGCGGGCTGTCATCAATCGCCTGACGGAAACGTCAATTTCATCTTCGGTTATCAGGTTTTTCTCCAAGGCTTCATTAAGTGCTATATATTCTCTTCCGCATGTCAGATCACATCCGGCTTTAACTGCAAGGGCCGAGGCTTCGGCAGCCGTTTCCACTAGATTATGGCCATTGAAAATATCATAGATTGCCCCGCAATCCGATACGATATACCCATCGAATCCCCAGTCCTCTCTGAGGATTTTATTAAGAAGCAGTTCATGAGCGCTACAGGATTCTCCGCGAAACCTGTTGTAGGCTCCCATTACCGAATAGGCACCGGCCTCAACTATGCATGCTTTGAATGCCGGGAGATAGGTTTCGTATAAATCCCTGTCGCTGACATCCACATCAAAGGAGTGTCGTAAGGGTTCGGGACCGCTGTGAACTGCAAAGTGTTTGGGTGTTGAAATAACTTTGAAATAATCCGGATCATCACCCTGCAAGCCTTTTACGAAGGAAACGGCGATTCGTGATGTCAGGAAAGGATCCTCACCATAGGTTTCCTGTCCGCGTCCCCACCTCGGATCCCTGAAAATGTTAATGTTCGGTGACCAGAAGGTCAGTCCCTTATACCGGCCTCTTTCATTGTTTCGGATTTCTTCATGATATTTGGCCCTCGCTTCCGTCGAAATAATATCTGCTTCTTTCCGGATCAGATCCGGATTCCACGTAGCAGCCATACCAATGGCCTGTGGAAAAACAGTGGCTATTCCATTACGGCCTACACCATGCAGGCACTCATTCCACCAATCGTATTCCTGGATTCCGAGTCTGGGAATCTCAGCGGCACCATTTTGCATCTGGGAAATCTTTTCTTCCAGAGTCATTCTTGATACAAGGTCATTTACCCTGTCTTCTATTGGAAGATCAGGATTCTGATAAGGGTACTCGTACCCGGTACAGGAACAGAACAATAGGGGAAATCCCAAAATAATGATCCATAACTGTACATACATCTTTTTTTTCATAATTCCTTGTTTTTTCCATAAAGTGATACATCAGAACTTATTTTGCTTATGAATTTTTTAAATTCCGTTCGCTTACCATTTGTAATTTAGGATAACAGAGTATTCGGGTCAGCCAGACTTTATCTCTGGTATATAGTCTGTTCCATATGGGTATCGCTGAGGTCTGCTGAGCATTT
>CP070687.1:1231742-1233281 GCA_020353115.1 Bacteroidales bacterium | reverse complement strand
AATTTAATTTTGACAGATAAAATATATTGCGCACTTTCGCAGTTCAGTTTCAGAATCCCGTCATGAAGGATCTAACCAAAGGACAAGAAAGCAGACTAATTCTGAATTTTGCACTTCCCATGTTGCTTGGTAACGTTTTCCAACAACTCTATAACATTGTTGACAGCGTCATCGTAGGGAACTTTATCGGGAAAGAGGCATTGGCTGCTGTCGGTGCATCTTTCCCCATTATCTTTACGTTGATTTCCCTTATCATCGGGATTGCTTTCGGAACAACCATAGTAATAGCCCAGTACTTCGGGGCAAAAGATATTGCAAATGTCAGGAAGGCAATTGATACTCTTTATATTTTCCTCTTTTTTACATCCATTATTGTAACCGTTGTGGGAATCCGGTTCAGCGAACCGATTTTCAGGCTGTTACGGTTACCCGAAGAGATTCTTCCCCAGGCAAAATCCTATATGAATGTATACATGCTCGGAGCGATTGCATTTTTTGGATTTAACGGTACAAGTGCGATTTTAAGAGGCCTGGGGGATTCCAAAACCCCGATGTACTTTCTTATCATTTCAACATTCTTTAATATCGGATTCGATCTGCTTTTTGTACTGGTATTCAAATGGGGAATCGTTGGAGTTGCGGTTGCCACTATTATCGCACAGGGAGGAGCATTTCTGACGGCTGTCATTTACCTGAATAAATACCATCAGGTCATCCAGGTCTCGGTATTCAGGATGAAATTCGATCGTGATATCTTCCTGAAAAGTTTCAGAATAGGATTACCCACAGGTTTTCAACACACATTTGTTGCACTGGGAAGGATGGCCCTTCTCGGTATCGTAAATACATTCGGTACCGATGTGATCGCTGCCTATTCCGTTGCAGGCAGAATCGATTCAATCGCAGCCCTCCCTGCCATGAATTTCAGCGCCGCACTGGCAACGTTTGTCGGCCAGAACCTTGGTGCAAACAAACCCCTCAGGGTTCGTGCAGGATTTCATGCAACACTCTGGATGTCATCCCTGATTTCCCTGACCGTGACCGTGCTGGTACTCTTTTTTGGTGAATTCTTTATGAGCCTGTTTACCCCTGACCCGGAAGTTATCCGTATCGGCCGGGAGTATCTGGTAATAGTCAGCTCATTCTACCTGATCTTTTCCGCACTATTTACAACTAGCGGCGTTATGAGAGGTGCGGGAGATACCCTGGTGCCAATGTTTATCACCCTCTTCTCGCTCTGGATCGTGCGTATACCACTCTCCTACCTTCTCTCAAGGAGCATGGGTGAGACAGGGATATGGTGGGCCATTCCTATCGGATGGAGCATGGGCCTAACTATCTCTTATGCCTACTACCTGACTGGAAGGTGGAAAAAGAAGGTGGTGGTGAAGTATCAGCAACCCGAAACAGAGGAGATTCAATCCTTCACCGCAAAAGCTCCTTCCTGAATCACGAATATTTTTGCCTAAAAAAGACGTTACTCTTTTGTTAATGAATAATCCGGGTTAACTTTGAAGAAGCTGATCGATTTTTAAATAT
>CP070687.1:1227158-1231642 GCA_020353115.1 Bacteroidales bacterium | reverse complement strand
GTGCCAACCGCCGACAATTGATTATGCAATTCCTCGGGGAATCCGTCCTGATTTCCGTCATCGCGTTAATTCTGTCGCTCGGTGTTACGCAGTTATTATTGCCTCTTTTCAACAGTCTTTCCGGTAAGCATCTGATTTTGGATATCAGTCAATCCCTTTTCGTAATAGAAATTCTCTGCATTACAATTGTAGTCGGGTTGGTATCCGGCAGTTACCCTTCATTTTTTCTCTCATCGTTTACTCCCAATACTGTCTTGCAGGGAAAATTCCGTTCAGGACCAACTGGTGCCTTAATAAGGAAAGGATTGGTTCTGGTTCAATTTACCGTATCGGGTATATTTATTATTGGTACGCTGGTTGTTAACCGGCAGATGAATTTTATTCAAAATAAGAACCTGGGTTTTGACAAGGAGAGGATTCTGGTAATTCCCCTGGGTGATCCGAGAGCCAGGCAAATTTATCTTACCTGCAAGCAACAGTTGCTGGAAATCCCTGATGTTATTTCCGTTACGGCCGCACTTACTGTTCCCGGGGGGCTGATCAATAATGTTATTATTGAACCGGAAGGGCGACCGGAAGGAGAGGAAGTTATGATTGATCAGATACTTGTTGATCATGATTTTATTTCAACATTTCGTATTAACCTCCTGAAAGGAAGGGACTTTTCGCTGGGATTTCCGGCAGACACCATGACAGCGTTCATTATAAATGAATCGGCGGTAAGTTACCTGGGTTGGGACGACCAACCGTTTGGTAAACGGATAAAAATTGGCGACTGGAAGCAGGGGAAGGTGATCGGAGTAGTGGAAAATTTTCATACAAAATCGCTTCATCAGAGAATAGAACCTTTGCTGCTGCACATTGCCACTAATCCGGATTCGTATCATTATTTTATAATAAGGATCGGAGAAAGGAATATAGAAAAGACAATTGAGGTAATTGAAGAGAGATGGTACCGGGTTTATCCTCAGGATCCTTTTGTCTATTCTTTTTTAAGTCAGGATTTTGACAGCCTGTACCGACATGAGGAACTTCGCGGACGTATATTCACTTCCTTTTCTTTTCTGGCAATCTTTATCGCATGTCTGGGATTATTCGGACTGGCATCCTATACTGCTGAAGTCAGGACCAAGGAAATTGGTATCCGGAAGGTTTTCGGTGCGACCATTATATCGGTAATACTTAGGTTATCACGAGAGTTTACCTGGCTGATCGTGATTGCGAACATTATAGCATGGCCGGTTGCTTATTTTATTATGAAAAACTGGCTTAAGAATTTTGCATACAGGACGGGTATTCCTCTATGGATTTACGTACTGGCGTATGGTATATCATCGGTAATAGCGCTTCTTACCGTGAGTTTTCAATCCTTCAGGGCAGCTGGGAGGAATCCGGCCGATAGCTTGCGGTATGAATAGGTGTGATTAATTCAGGAACTCATCAATAAGCCAGGTAATGTAATAGAGTCCCCCTATCTGGGCGCTGCCGAAACTGGTCGTATAATAATTATTTAGCAGATTTGATCCGCCGATTTTTATCATCGATTTTAATTTCTTCAGGGTAATACTGATCTGTGCATCGAGTGTAGAAAAAGCAGGTATTTGGCTGACGCCAAAATCCGATTCCCATAAAAAGCTGTTTTGCCAGTGCCAGTTTACCTGAAAACCGAATAACCGGGTGATCTTTCTGTGGCCCAGGGACAGGTTTGTCCTGTAAGCAGGCGTGTTAAACCGGGATTGAAAGCCGGGAGGCCTTTCCCTGGACGGCTCAAGCTGGTTGTTGGATATGTTTGCTTTTATCATGTATCCGTTCATTAGCCGGAGATCTGCGCTGACAGCCCAGCCATATGCAGTGACTGGATCATCTGTGCTAACGACAGTTTTAAACCTTTGTTCGTCAGGAGTATCCGGATTTTGTACCAAAACCTGAGTGGCCTGAAAACCGTTGTATATATTCTGGTAAACACTGGCATCGACCAGCAACATTTTCTTCATAAGTAATCCTTTATACCCAATTTCGATGGCATTCACTTTCTCCGGTCCGAATTCGGGAATATTGAAAGGACCGTACTCTGTAACCGGATAATCGGTTATCGGATTTGTGCCGGATAATGGATAAACAGGATTGTCACTGAAACCATATCTATTCTGTACATCCGGCAATCCGCCCAGGACGGTAAACATACCGGTATTAAGATCCACCCACTGGTCAGCTATGGAAGGAAATCTGAAAGCAGTCTGGTACGATCCCCTGAAGTTGTGCAGATTTTCGGGGCCGACAGAAAATAAACAGGAAAAACGGGGTGTAAATCTTCCCTTGAAGTACTCGTTTTTGTCGTATCGGGCCGATCCGGTAAGTTTTAATTTATCGTTCATCAGCTTTCTTATAACCTGGGTAAAGGCACCGAATTGGTTTATGATAATAGGTTCGCCGGGTTCGTCGATAAAAATCGTTCCTTCACTGTTTATGGAATAGATACGATGGCTCACACCAAGTATGATTTCCACCAGTTCAATGGATTCACGAAGATCATATAGTCCTTCAGCGTGCCATACCTTGCTATTATCAACCACCAGTGCACCGCCATCATTGGCAGGAATACTTATTATACGGTTAAAGATCTCATCGAATTCCTCTGTTCCCGGCAGTGGCCGGGCAGGTTCATCTTCAGTGAAAATATTGCCATATTCATCTCTGTTATCTGCCAGGAGTCTTGCAAATTTATGTGCGGATTCCTCTGAGCTTCCCAGCATAATTTGTTGGGCAAAGCCACCTATATAGTCTTCATACCAAACGGCACTTGGCTTCCAGGCTTCATTCAGCTGAAGACCTGCTGTACCGGCGTCAAATGTATTTCCTGAACTTTCTGCTATGCCATACGTTCGAATATAGAAATTAGGACCCTGTAATTCAATTTTCCCTGAAAAAATACTGAAATCCCGCAATGAAAACCGGTTAATGGCAGTATATACGCTGGTTCCCTTTCCGTATGCACCATGCACCATGGCTTCAATTCTGTCATTAATTCTGTAATGCAAAGCCGTTTTCAGCCGGATGTTTTCGGTATTATAGTCGACGAAATTCTTCTCTTCATATCCCGTCCGGGTTATAACCTGGTCGGGGAAAAGTGAAATTACCAGGTTATAGAGTTCATTATATTCCGGTGTTCCGGGTAATATCCCCTGACGTTCAGCCATTCCTTCAGCAACTGTGGGAGCAATATTTTTCAGGTTAACGGGAACAATTATATCGTCTCCATAAACATTTACACCATCATATCCCGGGTTCGATTCTCGTGTAAGATTCCGGTCATCCAGGTTTGTCCGGTCACGGTAATCCCCAGCATACCAATCCTTTGCCCTGAGATAGCTAGCCGTTATTTTAAATGCAAATTTATCGCTGAACGATTTTGCAAATCTGAGGTTTATATCCTCCACTAATGATGGGGAGGACCGGAGATCAGAACCGATATTCATCACACCTGTTTGAGTCGAAAAACTTAGTCCCTGGAAATCAAAAGGATTCTTGGTTGACATAAGCAGTGTCCCGTTCATGCCACCCGGACCGTATAAAGCGGATGATGCACCAATCAGTAATTCAACACTTTGTATATCAAGTGGTGAAACCCCAAAAATATTGCCTGCAGCAAAACTCATTCCGGGAGCGGTGTTATCAACGCCATCAATCAACTGGTTTAACCTGTAGTTCGCATCTCCATTAAAACCTCTTGTGTTGAGTGTCCTGAAGGTAAGACTGTGGACAATCATATCCACATTGTTAATGGTATGCAATCCATCATAAAAGTTTGCAGATGATGTATTATTTAATTCAAGCATATCCAGCTTTTCAATGCTCACCGGTGATCTCAGCAGACTCTCTCTTACTCGTGATGCGGATATTACGATCTCCTGCCCCAGTATTATCTCTTCGTTCATTTCAACCGACAACTCCACTTCATTGCGTGAAACGGTAATATCTCTTTGGAGGTAACCAATGATCGAAAAAACCAGAATAAAAGGAGGATCGGAATTTACATTGATTTCAAATTCTCCCTCACTATTCGTAATCGTACCAACTGTCTTGTTCTGCAGGTAAATATTGACCCCCGCCAATGGTTCACCGGTTTTATTATCCATTACCTCACCTTTTACCGTTATTCCCTGAGTGAGAGCAAGATATGGTGCCACGAACAATATTGTAGCCAATACTCCGATAAATCTCATCTTTGATTTCATTGGATTCAAACGCCAAAGTTTCCCATTCATCAGATAAAATTACATAAACAATTGACAATTTTAGTTTTTTTCAAATCATTTTTTTTTAATTTAGTCAACAAATTAAAACACAAAGAACCATGAAAAAACAAAAAAACCTTTCGAAGCTGGTTTATTTCGTTTTGACCAACTTCCTGTTGATTCCGGGGCTTTTGATGTTTACCTCATGTGAAGAGGACGAAGAAAAGCAGGACTCGCTGGTGGGTACTT
>CP070687.1:1223574-1227058 GCA_020353115.1 Bacteroidales bacterium | reverse complement strand
TGCTGTCAAACTGTGCAACATAGCGGTTTAATATCCCGTTCAGATCATTCAGGTAGAGATAATTGTTATTGCTTACTTCGGAGGGATCCAGTTTGTCAAGATATATGCCTTCCCTGAGACGCGTCAGATACGGGGATTTGTTCTTGTAATCGTAAATGAACAGGTCGAAATTCAGGCCCGTCTTTTCGGCTAGATCTCCCCTGAAATAGAGCGTATCTGACAACCTGTTTGAACTGAAAATGATGGCATCGGAGTTCCGGACAAACCGGGGATGGAAATCATCGGCAATGTCCCTTGTCAATTGCTCATTTGTGGACGAGGCAATATTATGAACAAAGAGATCGGTTAATCCTTCTTTAACCGCGGAAAATACGAACTGTGTTCCATCGTGTGAATAGGAAAAATCAAGGATCTTGTCATAGTACAAAATATTCTTCCGTTCGAGTTCACGGGTTGAGAGGCGGTAGAGATATTGTACCAATCCTCCTTTTTCTTCCGTAATAAATGCCAGCAGCTTACCCGACGGATGCCAGGCAAGTATCGGATAAGAAAAGTCGTTTATCTGGTCAATTTTAGCCTCCTTCTTTATGATCTTTTTGTGCTTCCGGGTTTGACTATCGTAAATCCAGATTTTATACTGTCCGGATTCATTCGAGGAATAGGCAAGGTGCTGCCCGTCAGGGCTTATCCTAACCTTGTTATATACCCTGGTACGTTTGGACTTTGCCAAAATCGGAGGATTGTCGGGTAAATCCCTCGATACATCGGTGTTCTGGTATTTCTCCTGGTAATAGACAAGCCAATCCTTTGAAAGATCCTTGATTTTTGATCCAAGAACATAAAGAAAACCGTTATTGACATTTTTGTTGATCCGGGTAAGGTAAATGATATTTGGAATGATAGGATCACCATACTTTTCAGCAAGATATTTCCAGAAAGAATGGCCGGCATAAACGGCCTCCTCTCCGGTAAGACGGTTGAACTTTTTATATTTGTCCGTAAGAATTCCATCCTTGACACGGTTTTCCACCTCGTAATCCCACGGATTGGAAAGATAGGATATGAGACCCTTGAAGTACCAGTCGGGCATGTTAATGAGAGTGGAATTTGCTACACGATCCTTTACATCACCACTGTATAACATCTCATATATCAGGACCTCGGCAATGGCTGAACTAATCTGCTGTTCGAACTTCTTGTGGTCTCCCTCGAAGTAAAGTATTACCTTATTCTTTATGATCTTGGTAACTCCGCCGGTATTAAACTCCTCATTCCCGGAAATCAATCCTATATTACTCTGTTTGAAATCGGAAAGCTTGTTATAGATCAGAAATATTAACCGCTTGTCTAAATAGTAATCAAAATAATCTTCCAGTTCAATGATTCTTTTTTCAGCGTAATTTGCCGTATATTCTGCCAATTCCCTGCCATATTCATTGAAATAAGTATCAAATTTTTCAAACCGGTAATAGGACCAGTAAAAATCCCAGTACTGGACACGGTTTTTACCAAAACTCATCTGCAAACCGTTATAAAATTGCCCGAATACTCCGATCCCGGTAAAAAAAAAGAGAAGGAATAAACTGATTGTGTTTTTAAGGTGACCGATCTTCATAACGTACTTCCGCTTTAAATCCTCCTCCTGATATCAGGTTAAAAGATCCGCTTGCTTATGGAATGTTCATTTAAACTAAAGATAGGATAAAATCCAAATATATAAAGGATAAAATTATTTTTAAATTATAAACTTTATTAATTTTGATCCGTTAAAATGGATAGATTGTACTTTTTGGTATACAATAATCATACCTTAGTTGAATAAATTTTGAATTATGAAGAAGCTATTTATAGGAATAATTGTAATTGTTCTTGGCGCTAACTTCTGGAATGTATACTCACAACAGAAGAAAGCGACAATGTCATTCGAAGAAACAGAGCATAACTTCGGAACAATACAGGAAAGTGACGGACCGGCTACATGTGAATTTACATTTACAAATACGGGGAGCGAGCCGTTAATCATAAATCGTGTTGCTGCATCCTGTGGTTGTACGTCACCAAGCTGGACCAAAGAGCCGGTTATTCCGGGTGGTAAGGGCTTTGTAAAGGCAACCTATAATCCCAGGAACCGGCCGGGAAAATTTAATAAAACCGTTACCGTTTTTTCCAATGCCGAAAAACCTACCGTTGTCCTGAGGATAATGGGTGACGTAACCCCGAAACCAAGAACCATCGAGGATGATTACCCGTATCTGATCGGCGGTGTCCGCTTTAAATCAAATCACATGGCATTCGTGAAAGTGAATAGCGGACAACAGAAAACAATCCTGTTCGAAATGGTCAATGTTTCTGGCGATCCGGTTTCCCTGACGTTCGAAAGAGTACCGGCACATTTAACACTTACTGTAACCCCTGAAATTCTTAAACCGAAAGAAAAAGGGATCATTGAAGCAACCTATGATGCGGGTAAGAAGAATGACTGGGGATTTGTGATCGACCGGCTGAATGTCCTGCTGAACGGGGAAAACATTAAAAATAATATACTTACCGTATCCGCTACCATCGAAGAAGATTTTACCTCGTTAACATCAAAGGATCTTGAGCAAGCTGCCAGGATACAATTTGAAAGCAAAATCTTTGATTTCGGTAAAATAGCCCAGAAATCTTCCGTTTCGCATGAGTTTGTTTTTACGAATGCCGGGAAAAGCGATCTCATTATCCGGAAAATTACATCCAGTTGCGGGTGTACAGCGGTAAGTCCCAAAGAAAAGGTTATCCATCCCGGACAGAGCAGTTCCATTAATGCCACATTCAGTGCCGGTACAAGAAAAGGTAACCAGAACAAAACCATAACCGTGATTACCAACGATCCAAAGAGTCCTACGGTAATCCTGAGAGTTAAGGGAGAAGTTGAAACAACTGCCTCCGGCAACTGAAATATATCACGGCTGTCTCCACAATTAAACCAACCGGATTAAATCTCTTTTGAAAGCCGGGAAAATAATTTGACGTTGAGACAGCTATTTTTTACAATTATTATATCCAATAATAAACATATATAGAATATTAAATTTAATAATGCTTCAAACCAACCTGCAGCATGTACCTTCGGAAGAGGAATATGAGGAACTTCTCAGCAGCCATGAAAATGTAATGATCTGTTGCGGACGTATGGGGCCGATGTGTATACCGGTTTATCGGGCTATGATTGAACTGGAGAACGAATACGAACATATTCGTTTTTGTGATATGGCATTTGATGAACCGGTTGCCATCAGGATCCGGAACTTACCTGATTGCAGGGGATTTATGGGATTACCCTTCACAATATACTATAGAAACGGAGATGTTGTCGAGGCAACAGGCGGTATTCAGACGAAAGAGCAGATCAGGGCTATCCTGGACAGCAATTTCCCGTCTTAGTGTATGGTGCAAAAAAAATCAGACAGCTCTTTCATTCTCTAAACTTAAGCCCTACCTTCGT
>CP070687.1:1219326-1223474 GCA_020353115.1 Bacteroidales bacterium | reverse complement strand
TTCACTGGCGGCTTACTATACAATGTCCGGCGATACCTCAGCATTAAATCTTGCACGTAATACCTTTTTATGGACCGACAAGAATTTCCATGATCCTCAATTTAAAGGGTATTTTAGCTTTTTTATGGAAAATGATTCCACCCTGACCGCTGACAGTTTGTCAACAAACAGCCGTGATTTTGACCGAAACGGCTGGAAAGATCAGAATTCTTCCATTCATCTGCTTGAAGCCTTCACCGAATTGTATCAGGTCTGGCCGGATAGCATCCTGCGTCAGCGTCTTCTGGAAATGCTCTATCTGATAAGAGATACCATCACTACAGGAAAAGGATTCCTGACTCTGTATCTGGAGAGAGACTGGACACCCGTATCCTATCGTGATTCGTCGGATGCGAGCCGGCAGGCCAACTTTTCCCTGGATCATGTCTCCTTTGGCCACGATGTTGAAACTGCATACCTGATGCTGGAAGCTTCTCATGTACTTGGACTTGATCCTGACGAAAAGACATTAACGATCGCAAAAGAGATGGTGGATCATGCCCTTGCCAAAGGTTGGGATGATGAAAAAGGAGGATTTTATAATCAGGGGTATTATTTTGACAATGCGGATACCATCTCTATAATAGACGAAGTGAAAACTTGGTGGGTACAGGCTGAAGGATTAAATGCCCTGCTACTGATGTCTGACTTGTTCCCTGAAAATGAAAACTACTTTCAGGCTTTCAGAAAACAATGGGATTATATAAACAGCTATCTTATTGATCACGAACACGGAGGTTGGTATGAAGAAGGTTTGGATAATAGCCCGGAACGGTCAGAAACCCCCAAAGCCCAGATCTGGAAGGTCAATTATCATAACATGAGGGCGCTTATGAATTGCATAGAAATGCTGAAGGGAGAACATGAACTGACAGGTACAGGATATGATAGATCACAGGCATCATAATCACTTTGCCAGGTTTTACCCGTCATTCATCTTTGATGAAGTACAGATTGTAATTTGTCGATGCCCTTATTGTAAGTTTATTTTCTTCAATCAAATATTGCACTGCATTTTTCAATCCCTGAAAATAGATGAGTTCCCAATCCATGACCTCTTCGCCCATACATAATTTTAAAGTTGATATCAGATCCTCTATTTTAATCGAATCTGTGTCATACAGGAAATAGGATCCCTGGAATACATTGCAGGAACTGATAGCATTCATTGCACCGGATTTTTCAAATTCAATATTCATCTGCGGGATATTTTCCGGTGGGGTTTCAATACTTAATGAATCCTGATACTGAAAGCCTGTTAAAATCCATTTTTTACATAACCGGTTATAACCGGGATCGTTTGAATTTTCCTCGCACGAATTTACCAGTATGAATATACCTGCGAGGGCAATAAACACTGAATTTCTCATGGCTCGGATTGTTGAAATATAATCCGCAATATCTATGCCAGAAATTGTACTTCAACCTGCGCGAATATATGGCTACGGGGCGATCCCAATAAAACCATTAGGGGATCGGTAAACCGGTTACCGGAGAGAAGTTCTAAAATAGTGCAGGCAGTTATCTGAACTTCAGTCAGGCACATTACAATGGAAGAGGAACCAGGCGGAGATCCGGATAAGGATTTCTAATCATTGCAATACAGGTCATGTACAGCCAGAACAAGAAACATATAATTGGTAGATCCTCCCCCCAAAACATACTCCGTTTGTTGCCAGAAGAATGGCCAGACCTTCATTTCGGGCAGATCGGGCCGGATTAGTGCCGTACCGGAAGCCACCCCACCCGGAATGTATGACCAGTCGGCACGATTTACGCCATATGCGACCGTTACAGATTTTGAACCGATACCCGAGGCAAAAGAGGAGGTATTCGAACCCGGATGTACCCCAAGGATAAAATTCAGGGAGTTCACAAAAAAGTCCGGAGTACATATATCGGGCCATCCCTTGTAAAAGAAATACTGTTCCACTCCAAATCGTTGTATATTCCAACCGGCACCCCAAATGTTTGGTTTGTAGGGGACACCATAAGGTGAATCTCCGCTTTGTTCCCGTTTAAGCTGGGCCTGGTATTCCGTTACGGCATCCTTTATATCCGTTTGAAATTCCATATCACCGATTCGCCTTATCACACGGCCGACGGCCCAGCCGCATCTGTGTATTTGATCGATAATATCGCTCTTCATTGAGATTAACGTATCCCTATAGGTATCGTCATCGGTTGAAATCAGAAGTTCGCAAAGGGCAATTACCTTCTGGCTGGTCACATTCCGGGCGGAATGGGCCCCTTCATACAATATCCTGGCGGTATTCAATGCTTCAGACGACAATTCCGGGTTGCTTTCCTTCAATACCCTTGAAGCGGCGGCCAGGCCGGCAGCAACATACAACTCCCTGCGCGGGTTCTTTTCAGTAAATACCCATCGGTCGTCGGTAAGCGATGAACTTTCTGCTGTTTTTTCACCCGGTATAAGCTCCTTACTGTAAACCAGGTTATCGGTCATAGCAGAGGCATCACCCAACATCACATATTGACGGAGCGTAGGGCATATTATTCCACGGTATAACCGGCCGAGAGTCCTGTAACCCCCTAAGACAGACGCCAGGCCGTGTTCTATTTGCTGGATGGCATCCGGCTTGCCATCGGGAACGTGGATTTCGACAAGCCTCTTATCCTGATCGATCAGTGTCGCATCGTAATCCAGCCCGAATTCCTCGATCATAAGAGCCAGATTCCAGATGGTTCCTGTTTGCGATTCAACCCTCAGGTCATAATCCCCGGCATCATGCCACCCGCCTCTGTTGAGACCAGGAACAGCACTCATGGATTGGTACTTTGTAAGTGTGGAAGGTCCCTGTACATAGCCGTCAAAGTGATTGGTATCAACCGGGGCCATTAGTGCATCGTCGAGATGACAGTAGTCGTGCCATACCCTGTACTTTTCGTTAACTCTCATGTGACACATCTGAACCGGGAGAAAATATTCAATTACAGGCTGCCAGGCATGGCGAGAATAGATTTCCTCGTTTATCTTGAATGCATGAGTCTCCGTATCACCATACGAAAGGAGGTACATTCCCGGTTCATAAATATCCGAAAAATCGAAGCTCAGGTATTTGTATCTTAAAAATTCCCCCCAGACTTCAGGTTTCCCTTTTTTTACCAGCTTCCTGCCTTCTTCAGTCACCTGAAACAACAAGGCATCAAGAATAAGGGTGTCATTTGGATCCGTCTCGATAATTGCATTCTTAGGCTGGTCAGGGTGATAACCGAGCTGGGAAACCTGCACAACCGGCTTATATACCCATCCCTCCGTTACGCTCGGGGAGATTGTCCATTGAATGGCATTTTCGGTGGCTCCGGCAGGAACGGTTTCACGGACGATGAACCAGCCGTTATTATGATTGGACCTTCCGTCACGCAGCTCCAGGTTACCTGTTATCGATTCGAAACGTATGCGTTGAAGATCAGCCTCCGGGGCGATCACAAGCCTTTTACCGGTGGCAAGGGGAATGGAAAGATGTTCACCGGATTCCATTGTCACCGGTCCGTTTGGTTGCTGGTGGAATATACCGGTTTGCTGGCCAAGGGTCCACGACCTGCCGAAAAGTTCTCCCGGAAACAGCTCAAAATTGAAACTGACTTTTCCAATCCATCCAGGAGGAAGAGGCTCATCAAGGTGAACCGAAACGAGGAAACGGCTTCCTTCAAGGGCCTTCACCTCAATGCGGTAAGAGAAGGTGAGATCGGGATAGAAGATCGGGTTGAAGCCTGTTCTGTTTTTACTGCTGTCGGGGTACCATAATATCTGTGTTATTGTTTCTGCCTCTTTATCAATAACCAGCCGGCCGCCTTTTGGCACCGGTGACCATTGACCCGGGGATGCCTCAAGCCTGATGTCCCCGTTGGCTGCAACCCTGTTGCCGTGCTGTATAATCGTGACACCGGTTTGATGACCGTCAGGATATATGTCACTGAATACCGTCACATTCAGACCCTTCATTTCAAAATACCCACGGTCATTTATTTTGAGATCCTGTTGTGCGAGGACAGGTACACCCATCGCAATGAGAAGTACGAGTTTGATTTTCCAAAGCATGATATAAGGAATTTTTACTTATAAATATAACATAAAAGAGGGGGTA
>CP070687.1:1214060-1219226 GCA_020353115.1 Bacteroidales bacterium | reverse complement strand
CTTTCAAAAATACCTTCAGAACGGAAATGGGTAAAAAGTGTTTTCAAATATATTAATCTGATTAAAATTCCTTTTCCGGCACTGGAAATAAATCGGGTAGATGGAGCCAGGTTAAAACTTCTTTATTTCTAGAGATTTGGTGAAGGCGGTTAAATAGGTAGGATAGAGGATAGTATTGATAATATCTAATCCCGAAAATGTAAATCCGTAACGTTACTGACAATAAACTTTAACGATAAACCTGCAATCATCTTTCGTCACCGTCATTACCCTCATCTGCAATATTTTCACTGAAACGTCTCAGGAAAGATGTCAGTTTTCGATTGACTGCGACCATATATATGTATGACGTTTCGCCACTGTTTACTTTCAATCTCCGTTGGTTTTCATTCAGCTCGGTAAGTGAAGCATTATAATCACGGTTGGAAGAAAGGCTTTGCATAACGCCCCTTGAATATCCGAAATAGTACCAGGTATTATCATCCATTTTAAGGTAGACATCAAATAGATCACCACTCCTCTTTTTCTGGATCTCAATATATCCATCGACCATAACATTGAGCTGGTTATTCATAATGTTCCCGATACCTATTTTCCCTACGGAGCGATAGGAACTGGTCAGATCGTTCCATACCAGGTTAACGTGGGTTAAAAGGATGGTAAACCGGAGTTCGGCAGGCAGTTCACTGATTCTCCCATA
This sequence comes from Bacteroidales bacterium, assembly GCA_020353115.1. GTDB lineage: Bacteria > Bacteroidota > Bacteroidia > Bacteroidales > VadinHA17. The sequence goes on along the minus strand of CP070687.1, from coordinate 1,218,526 downwards.
CAGGTTTGCCTCTTCCCTGAGGGTCTGGGCCCTTTCCCTTCCGATAAGTTCTTCAATTGATTTCCGGTATGTTGATTGTGACAGGTCAGCCGGTTCGAGGGTCGGATGGCCACCGATTTCATTTGCCATCATCGTGATTGCTTCAGGACGGAAATAAAAGTCAAGCCCGATAAGCATTTCCAGTGTGCTTTTGTTGGCTTCCAGATCCTGAAGAATATTACCCACGGTAGTAACAGAGAACTGTCCGAATTCTACGGCAAGATTCAATTGCCCTTCACCGTAGAACTGACAGTAGTTTTTATCGAATGTGAGGAAATTTCCCGTGCTGGTTTCATCAGCAAGTTTTTCCCTGCTGCCGATTTTGTATTTTCCTGATCCTTTGTCAAAAAACAGAAATCCTTCTGCAGTCGTTATCGGATTATCACTGTAGATCTTTCGCCGTGAAAGGAAAGCGGTATAAATGTGTGTGGAATCGTTGCTGATAAAATGTCCGTTGTAGATCCTGTTATTATTGATATCCCTTGGTTCAGTGGCGACAGGGATCATAACATTTTGCGGATCAATCTCCGAGATGAATTTCAGATATCTTCTCTCAAGGTTCTGGCAATTATGGACCGTTCGTGCTCCGCCGGTAAATGTCAGAAATTCTTTCTGAGCATCCAGATTCACTGTTCCAATAAATTCAAATGCCGGATTCAGGGTAAAGTTTTCGGATTCAATTATGTCTCCGCTGGCAACTGTATGTCCGTCGTCATTCACCAGGATATTATTGAATTCGATAAGCTGGACATTCTGATCCTCATCGGTATAGTTGTATTTTCCGGATGCTTCGTATTCTTCCTTATTCATGATCCTAACGCTGGCCGAATGGATTGAATGTTTCTGATTTGCGATGATACGTGCATCCTCAAGTGTCCTGAACTGCGCACGGTTTGCAATTTCCACCTTACCTTCATAGGGAAAAATAAGAGCATCGGCCACTTCTATAAAATTTACATTGTATGCTGTAATAAGGTTTTCCCTCAGGTTGTATATGGCTGAATCACTTACGAATCCCAGCGAATCCTGTCTCGGATCGATCGATACAAAAGTCGGTTGTTCCAGCCGTGCATCAAGCAGGCTAAGGGAATCCGTCTCATCCAATGGTTTTCTGACCGTTCTGTCTTTTTTGCCCATAGCCAACTCTTCAACTTCCATATTCCAGTTAAAATAGTCCAAAGTACTTACAAACTGGTTCTCAGGAAACTTAACCAGGGAAGTATCGGAATTGGAACTGAATGAGCCCTTTGCAGCCGTAAAATCAATGCTGGATGTAACATTTTCAGCAATAAAGGCATATCCATCGGTGCGCAGTGATTTGAGGTAGAAATCAGCTGTATCGGATTCAAATGAACTTTTTGTATATCTGAAATCGCTTGCAGTGATATTGGCATCCGGCATCACCATTATCCCGGAGCCGGTCAAACCATCCGGGCTCATTCTTAAATAACCGTCGAGAGCGGTTTCCTCATTAAACATTGTGATATTGGTATTTCCCTTGTAGCTATACCATTCATCCCGTTCGGGGTACCATCTTACACGTACGTTCTGTGCTTTTACCATTGGAAACTTGCGGTCTGCCTCAGATTCAGCAATCTGAAATCCGGTTGCAGTGGCATACATGGAATCCGGATAGAAGAAAAAATTCTCAGATTGGGTGGTGGAACCCAGGTAAACCAGTTCCCCCTTTCCTTCCAGCCCCTTGTTACTCATCCTGACATCGTTATAAAACATCCCTTTACCCCCGTATACGGGTATTCCTTCTTCCGGAACGACAACCTCGAATCCCAGCGAATTATCTTCCTGGACGGTCAGTGTTTGTGTGATAGTTGGAAAAACATTTCCGCTTTCAAATTTCCCTTTGAATGAAACATCTTCCTTGGTAAAATTATCCAGGCCGTAAATGGTATATGGTTCAAGTTCGAAGTAAAAATCCTCTTTTGCATAGACACTATCCAGGTTTGAAGCATTTTCATAATAAACGAATGAATTTTCTTTGCTATTGAAGATCGGGTATTCCGGAAAACTTTCCAGGCCGGACTTATTCTGTGGTTTATCGATCATCAGGTCACCCGTAATATTTTGAATAATATTTTCAATCCCGATAGTATAATGGTTACCATACATGTCAAATTCATCACTCTGGATTGCAATATTAAGAGAGTCGATATTGTTCAGATTGATCTTGAAGGTATCATAGTCAAAAACAAATCCCTCGCCAAAAAAAGTAAACAGACCAGCCTGGACCTTTCCGTCAAAGGCAAAGTTTCTGTTCTTCTTCAGGATGATTTTGTTACCATTTGGGGAAATGGCTACATTTTGGGAGTCACTTAAAAAAATCTGAGGAACTCCATTAATTGTCAGATCCATTGTCCTGAGGTCCAGAAAGGCGTTTTCAAGTGGTGCGTTTGTGTTTGAAACAAAATCAATTACATCATAATCAATCCTGCCCGCAAAAGCAGCCAGATAATCGTATAATCTGTTTTTCAGGGTTACTTCCCCGGTATTTTCATTATAATAGACAAAACCGTCTGTTGATAGCCTGATGCAAAGCTGGATCGCCTGGTATTCCGGCTTATTCATCCATTTGGCCAGTTCAGAAACGGGGAACTGGTCCGAATAATAGTATTCACCGAATCTTTTCAGTAATTCCAGCGGATGAATCTCATCCATTCCCTGTATCTTATAAAACTGGTTCTCCATATAGTAATTGTTCGATTCAAACCGGGCCTGACCGAGGGAGGTCCCCCTGGCCATGGTAAATTTTATCACCGGTTCATCAATCTTCCATTCCAGTGCCTCGAAATACATATCCACTTTGTGGTATGAGTTAAAGTAAGGGCTTCGCATCATTACATCCTCTGTCCTGTACAGGGATAACTCACGATTTCGGACATTATAGCTGAAGGCAATCCTGGGATGATAGATGGAATCTCCTTCCATGTATATGGTAACGTTCGTATTGATACTGGAAGTCCGGTCGCTCATAAATACGAAAAACGCCGAGCCGACTTGCATAAACAGGGTATCGTTTCTGTAAAGTTTTAATGTTGCATTTTCAACCTCGCTGCCCGAACCATTCATTTTAGCTCCCTGCATGGAAAGCCCTCCTTCAAAATCAACGTTTTCATATATATCTTCAATGACAAACCGCTTTATATACGAGTCAAATTTCGGATACAATGCTCGTTGTGGTTGTGATATCCTGGTAATCTTATCTACAAGAACTCCCAGAACCGGTTCTTTAAAATAGTATGAGTTTGAGAATAATACCGAATCGGCCCTGTATTGCGATTTAGTCATATCTATCTTATAATCAGACAGTTGCGCATAAATATCCGTTTCACTGTACCCTGCTCTTTCCCATGTTACCGTTCCGTTATTTCCCTGCCATACCAGTGTTAACGGATTAAGATATCCGGCGGTTTGTTTGATTGAGCCACTATCCCTTTGGGCATAACAGATTAAATCTGTTCTTTCGAAAATAATGGAAACAAATCCTGAACTGTCATAACGAAAAATGTAATCTCCTGAAGTTGCCGCCCATTGAACAGAGGAGGATTTATAGAGCATGTTCTCTGAAAGCAACCAATATGCAACCTGGAGATACCGGTTAATTCGGGATAAAGGGATCTTCGAATTCGTTATCAGGGATACCAGTCCCTCTTCCCATGCTTTGTAACTTTCCTCATCATGACTGATCTGTTTGAACTGGTAAATTGCTGCAAAATAGTCCATGAAATGGGGAACGGGCCTTGCTCTTCGCCTGAGTAAATGATTTGATACCTGAATTACACGTGATTGTTCATCAACTGAAAATGCACCTGATAACCAAAAATGCTTAAAATTATTGAGTATTTGCTGATCCTTGTCATTCAATCGGGTTCCCATAAAATTGACAACTTCCTCCATATACTGGGCCGGATCATCGGAGAAGGACTTGATTTGCTGGGCTTTACTTGCCGATACGCCCAGAACAAGAAACAAAATGAAGCCGGTTGAAATAGATCGTAACATGCTGTTATCTTAAACCAATAAATATATAAACACTCCTTTAGTCATCCAAACCAAATTCGGGTCATATATTAACCTCCGGATTTTTTTATGAACCGTATGACCATCCAGTTTCTCTTTTCCCGGTGATGAACAGGATAAAGTCCATTATGCAGGGCCCTGTTCCGGATATCCTTAAAATCTTGCGTAAGGAAACCGCTTGTAATCAGGATTCCTTTCCCGGATAATATTTTGGAGTACAATTGCATTTGATCGAGTATAACATTCCGGGTGATGTTACCCAGTATGACATCAAATGTATGTCCTTTCAGGGAGGAAATGGTTCCGTGTATAATCCGGATATTCCGTATACCGTTGAGTCCGATGTTTTCCCTGGCATTGATTACAGCCTTCTCATCATGATCCAGTGCAGT
>CP070687.1:1208763-1213960 GCA_020353115.1 Bacteroidales bacterium | reverse complement strand
TGTATTCCGGAAGAGGTATATTTAATGCAACCACTTTCTGGAGATGGCTCATCAATCGCATGGCTGCAAGCATATCGATCCGGTCATTGCTGGCAGCACCGTCCGTGCCGATGGTTACCGGAATTCCTGCGAGCATATATGAAGCGATGGGTGCAATACCACTGGCAAGGTATGCATTGCTCTCAGGATTGTGGTTTATATAAACGGGGTATTTCCTGTAAATTTCGATATCTGCCGGACTCATTAGTGCACTGTGGATGGAAACATATCCGTTTTCATAAGCACCGAGATGCTCAAGGAAGGGTATATAGGTTGGCCCTGTTTTCGAAGCAAGATCTTTAAGGTAGGATATATCTTTCGGATCATACTGGTGTTCACCTTCAGGAAGGGAGTTTATCAAATCAAGAATAATACGGGCATTTTGAGACATGGCGGCGACAGCATCAATTGAAGGAGGTATGGGCATTCCTGCAATTTCCTCCAGGAATACCTTATCCCCGGGTTGTAAACTGTCACCATAATCCTTAAGGTAATTTTGTACTGTTGTCAGCCAGTCACGCTGGCACTGAACGTTTTCCATGGTATGCTCGGCGATAGGAACACCGGTGTTTCTGGCAAGTAAAATTCCATCGTATAAAGTGGGAATTGGAATACGCTCCGGTGGGAGGTGAGCTACAAACAATTCCCTGTTATTCTGAATGGCGTAGTTTCGAATCCTGTCAAATTCCATATTTTGTACTTCCGCCGGGAAGAAAACAGCGGTATGAGGCCAGGCAACCGCCCCACCCAGTCCCGATTGAACCATAGCAGCAAGAACCTGTTCGAATAAATCCTCATCCGAGTTCCGCGTCCAGTCAAGTACAGATGTAATCCCGTGAAGAAGGGCATCGTAACATGCGGAAAGATTCAACTCAAAAAATTCCTCAGCCGTCAAGTGGGAGGCTATCCGGTAAACTTTTGGTATCCATTGCTGGAGCTGTTCCGAAGGGCTGACACTTCGCGACAAATGCTGCCATAAATGAGTGTGTGTGTTTACAAAACCCGGCAATGCATAAAAATTCTCACCCGGTATCTCCAGATCGACATCTTCTTCAGGATCCCGGCCTGAAGGTGTAATACTATGGATCATTCCATCCCGGATGAGGATGTCCATGCCGGTCAGGACCTCCTCTGCCACAGGATCCACCAAAGAAATGTTACGGATACATATTGTACCTGTTTTCGACCGGATTTCACTGACAGAAGGTAATTGTGCCTGTTTGCATGATAGCTGCAGAAGGAATAAAATCAAAAGTACGGCAGGGATACCGAAGGCTTTCCGGAGTTTCATAAGATAAAATTTTTAAAAAAGATCCGTTGACTTCGTTATTTATTGATTACTAAAAAGTTTCGAAGCTTCCTAATGTATTCTCATCAAATGCTTTATGTCCCGTCCGTTCGTATAAATACCGGTACCGTTCGTCACTTTTCAGATTCCGTAGGAGAGGATGAACCTTGAACCAGGGAAATTCAGGACTGCGGTTCTCATAGGCTTTCTCGAACCAGTAGAATGCAGAATCTGCCATATTTATCGCACTATAATACAAACCGGTAAAGAAAGCGGGACTGCCGGCTGATGTTTCATTGGCTGAAGATGTTAACCGGCTGATAATGGAGTTAGCTCCCTGAATGTCTCCGGTTTCATGGTATACTAATGCCATCGAGGCCTGGAACCTCGGTGTTTGCATTCTGGCATCACGCATTCTAAGGGCCGACTGGAAAAATACCTTTGCAGAATCGTATTCTGCCAGCCAGACATAACATAATCCTATCCATTCCTGTGCAGTAATCCCTCCTAATTCCAGCATGCTTTCGATATTCTCAATCGCTTTCTGCCGGTCATTCGAAATAATATTTATCTGTGCAAGTACTAATAAGCTTTGGTTTATGCCAATGTCTTTTAACTTCTCAATATATACCCGCAGATCCTCAATACGGTTCATTTTTATCAGGAATTCAATATATCGGTTTGCACTCGCAACGTTATTTGGTTCAAGTTCTATCGCTTTGAGATACCCTTTGTCAGCCAGAACATAATCCCATTTCACCCATTCATTTATCAATCCCAAACCGGTATGCGCTGCAGCAAGATTTGGATTGAGTTCCAGGGCTTTTTTATAAAATATCAGTGCATCTCCGAACACTGATTGCATTTCACTTCCCCCGGCATAAGCCCCTTTTCCCAATGTACGCCACCCGGCATATGCAAATGCGTCTGCAAAAGTTGAATCCAACTTAATGGCTTCCATAGCTAATTCCAATGCCTGGTCTGCCTTATTGAATTCTATGAAAGATTTTGCTTTCTGCAGGGTGAGGTATGCCTCAGGATTTGATGTAGGTATGTTCTGAATATTCTGAGTCTCTGAATTTGTCAGGAATAATTTCAAATGTTCGGCAATCTGTAAGGCAATATCCGCCTGTATTGCAATAATTTCATCCAACGAACCATCATATTCGTTCTGCCAGATATGCTTATCCTTTCTGGCATTTATTAACTGTGCTGTAACTCTTATTTTTTCAGCAGATTCCTTATATGTGCCCTCAAGAATGTAATATACTTTCAGATCTTTCGCAATCTCCGGGATCCTTTTATTGGTTTCCCGGTATGTGAGCACCGAACTTAACGAAGACACTTTACGGAACGAACTTATCTTAAACAGGTGGTTGATGATCTCATCGGTAAGACCATAACAAATGTAGTCCTGTCCAGGATCACCACTGTAATTCTTGAATGGAAGAACTGCAATGGACTTTTCCGATTTAACCAGATCCATCGCATCTCTCTTTCTGATCATTCTGCCGATTAGCACTAATGCAAGGACTGTTATGATAGAAACGGTTACTATCCCCGACAGAATAAAGAGTACTTTTTTCTTTGATGCAGAATAACGAATTTTTCTGCCGGAAGGAAAGGGTTGCTGGGATTCAGGTTTCTTTACAACAGAATCAACATCCACTTGCCCGGCCGGTTCTGAAGGAAGAGAATCCCTGTATTTAACATACCATTCAATGATGGTTGCCAGGTTGATTAGTGCAGGCCTTACCATCTGTGGATTATATTCTTTCGGATGTGTCCCGAAGGTTGATAAACTGTTCAGGTTTAACATGGAAGTGATAATATGAGAAGGGACAGATCCTACCCGGTTCAGTCTGTCGATGATACCTTTTAACGGATCCGATTTACGTGGTCTTTTCAACTCTTTCTCACAGAGATCGGTAATAATCACCTCCAGACATCTTCTGGAATAAAGCAAGGCAACGTTATCATCCTCTGTTTTGACAAGTAACTCTAATTCTTTCTCCAGATCAGGCAACTGATCCTTTATGGTTACCAGAATTTTTCTTATTTCCTCTGCTTCTTTCGACCAGACCTTCATATTTTCATCCAGTTTTGACTGATTCCGGTCCTCCCGTTTTCCTACAGGAAAGGTAATCGGAACGATTGGGATACATACTTCGGTGGTTTCGTTTGAATATAAATGTATATTATTATACTTTTAAATCCAAGCGGCTTCAATACGGTTTATTGTTGTGGCAAACAGAATTGGACGACCTGTCATATTATTCCGGGATAAATGAATAACGGATTTTGTTCTGCAGTGGACCGGTTATTGAAAATATTGTTTGCCAATGAAGAATATTCCGGCAGGGAAAAAAATACAACACTATTTCGCCATGGATCATGACATGCTTTGTAACATTAAATAGAATCAAGAAATTGTTAACTTGCCTGGTCAATGACATGAATCATCTAAATACTCTAACCATGAAAAAAATACATCTATTTCTGATTCTTTACGGACTGTTTCTACAGGCCAATTTGTTTGCCCAGAAGTCCCCACAGGAAAAGGGATTGGAAGCAATAACAAAGGAAACCGTTCAGGCCCAGCTTGAATTCCTGGCATCAGACTGGACCGAAGGTCGTGAAACGGGGACCAAAGGAATATATCTCGCCGGGGATTATGTAGCCAGTATGTTCAAGTATGCAGGAATAAAACCTGGCGGTGATAATATTGTACGACGGAGAATGAGAAGGGGCGATTCGCCTCCGCCACAGGATAGATCCTACTTCCAGAACTTTACATTGCTTGAACCGGTTCCTGATGGTTCTTCATCCATCACCATCAGAAAAGGGCAGAAGGAAATATCCTTCCAGGAAAATGTGGATTTCAGAATCAGCGGGGCTTCCGTGTCAACCAGGTTTACCGGTACTATTGTATTTGTTGGCTATGGTATTGAAAGTAAAGATTTTGGAATTGACAATTTCTCAGGTGCCGATCTGAAAGGTAAGATTGCATTACGTCTGTCGGGATTTCCCGGACAAAATGATACCACATCCGTCATGTATAAAAAACTGATGGAAGACAGGATGGCTGCGTATCAGCTGAACCGGAACAAAGATGAGAAACTGAAAGAGCTCGGTGCACTTGGTGCATTAGAGATTGACCTGAATACCGATGTTGCCCGCTCGTGGGGTGAAGTGAATGAGGAGATTAATCTTTCTCCAAATGAGGCATCAAGAAGGTCCGACTGGTCAAGAATGAGGCTTGATGATCCCGACGCCGTCGACGATCCGGTAAGCGTAACCATTACTCAAAAAGTCATGGAAGCAATTCTGAATGGTTCCGGAATTGACCTTAAAAAATATGAGTCGGATGCAGCCTCGGGTAAAAGTTTTAAACCGGTTGAACTGAAAAATACCAGTGTTGGTATGGATATCAGAGTGAACTCAAGAAGAGTTGGTGTAAGAAATGTTGTAGGATTAATTGAGGGGGAAAACATGGATGAATTCATCGTGGTTGGTGCCCATATGGACCATATGGGAATGAGCGGAGGAAGGGTTTGGAATGGTGCGGATGATAATGCTTCGGGAACGGTCGGCGTTATGGCTATCGCACAGGCTTTTGCTGCAGCAGGTGTAAAACCGGAAAAATCCATCCTGTTCTGCGCATGGACGGGTGAGGAGAAAGGCCTTCTCGGTTCCAAATACTTTTCGCTGAATCCGACTAGCGGATCAATAGACCAGTATGAATTTTATCTTAACTATGATATGATATCAAGGGATAGTCCGGATGACGAAGAAGGAATAAATTGCGGAGTCACCTATACAAAAGCCTATCCAAGGATCGAAGAGATCACAAAGAATAATGCAGAAGAA
>CP070687.1:1205956-1208663 GCA_020353115.1 Bacteroidales bacterium | reverse complement strand
TCGCCATTGCCCTGTTGTTGTTAATCACAACAATGGGTTTTACTGTTTCCGGACATTACTGTGGTGATCGTCTTGTTAAGGTCGCCTTTAATGCTGAAGCGGAATCCTGTTGCGATATGGAAAACGGATGTTGTCATACCGAAACAGAACATTTTCAACTGGAGAATGATTTTATCACTTCAGGGGTTCTATATGATTTACAGGGCTCAGGTCCAGAAATGGCATATCCACTTGCCGTAATTTCGTTACCGGCGGATCAGGGCATAACCATCTCGCTAAAAAACAATTATTCGGAACATCCGCCACCCCCTGAATTGCAAACCCTTCTTTCATTGCTTCAAAGCTATTTAACGTAAACTTCACCCTTCCTTTCATTTTTGTTTTTCAACTGTAGTTGGAAAACGGGAACCTGTAATCTTTTTGCAGCAAATTCTTTTTAAATGAATCTTAGTTAATTGGAAATGTTAAACAAAATCATAACGTTTTTTTTAGAAAATAAGCTGGTAACCCTTCTCGCCCTGATTCTATTCATAGCGTGGGGAATAATATCATCGCCGTTTCGTTGGGAGACGGGGTTTCTACCTGGCGACCCTGTTCCGGTGGATGCCATACCTGATATTGGTGAAAACCAGCAAATAGTATATACCGAGTGGCCGGGCCGATCGCCTCAGGATATTGAAGACCAGGTTTCTTATCCCCTGACAACTGCCTTACTGGGAATTCCTGGTGTAAAAACCATCCGTAGTAATTCCATATTCGGGTTATCCAGCATATATATCATTTTTGAAGAGGATATAGAGTTTTACTGGAGCAGAACCCGGATTCTTGAAAAACTAAATTCCCTGCCTTCGGGTACGTTACCTGCTGGTATCACCCCGTCTCTTGGTCCCGATGCAACGGCTTTGGGACAAATCTTCTGGTATACGCTGGAAGGGCTCGATAAAGAAGGGAAGCCGAACGGGGGCTGGGATCCGCATGAACTGAGATCAATTCAGGATTTCCATGTGAAGTATGCATTAACCTCGGCCAATGGTGTTGCTGAAGTAGCTTCGATCGGAGGGTTTGTAAGGGAATACCAGGTGGATATCGATCCCGATGCTATGACGGCCCATGGGGTTTCCATTGACCGCATTATGCAGGCGGTAAGGAAAAGCAACCTTGATATCGGGGCGCGGACAATCGAGTTTAACCGGGCAGAGTATTTGATCAGGGCTATTGGGTATATCAAAAACATCGAAGACCTGGAAAAAAGTGTTGTCGCCGTTACCGATAACGTACCGGTCCGGCTGAAAGACGTGGCTGTGGTAAATTTCGGACCGGAAGCCCGACGGGGTGGACTGGATAAAGGAGGAGCAGAAGCAGTCGGAGGAGTTGTGGTCGCCAGGTATGGCGCAAATCCCATGGAAGTTATAAATAATGTTAAAGAAAAAATAGCCGATATATCCCGGGGATTACCCGTTAAAATCCTGGACGATGGTACCTCCTCCAAAGTAACCATTGTCCCATTCTATGACCGGACCGGCCTCATAAAGGAAACATTAGGTACACTGGAAGAGGCCTTAACCCTGGAGGTGCTCATCAGTATTATCGTCGTGTTGATCCTCGTATTTAACCTTCGCGCGTCATTCCTTATCTCGAGCATATTGCCAATCGGTGTGTTAATGACATTTGTTGTCATGCGCAGATTCGGTGTGGATGCCAATATCGTTGCCCTTTCCGGAATAGCAATCGCTATCGGGGTAATGGTGGATGTAGGGGTTGTATTTACTGAAAATATAATACGCCACAGAGCATTACCTGAAAACAAAAGTGCAAACAAAAAACAGTTGCACAGGGTAATTTATGAGTCAACCGTTGAGGTTGCCCCGGCAGTAATTACCGCCCTGACCACAACAATAATCAGTTTTCTGCCTGTTTTTGCCATGGAAAATGCCGAGGGTAAACTTTTTAAACCCCTGGCATTTACAAAAACCTTTGCCATGCTTTCGGCGTTGATGACCGGAATGGTTGTCATTCCGGCGTTGGCCCATGTTGTTTTTTCTGCCAGGATCAGCCGTAAAAATATCAGACAGTTATTCAACCTGTTGTTAATTGCAGCAGGGATTGCTTTCATTTTCTTTGGCAGGTTTTTTATAGCTGCTGCACTGGTTGTATACGGAACGAATAATTTCTTCTCCTTCAAATGGAAAGAATCAAAAATTAAAAATGTCAACCGTATCAATATCATCATTACCCTACTGGTAGTAATCCTGTTTTTGACAAAGGAATGGATGCCTCTTGGAGCACAAAACAGCACATTTTGGAATTTCCTGTTTGTGCTTGTTCTCATTGCCATTATCCTGGGATTGCTTGCAGGCATCGTTCATTATTATCCGGGGATCCTGAGCTGGGCGCTGGCTAACAAATGGAAATTCCTTTCCATGCCGGTTGTGGTTGTTCTTTTCGGAATGCTGACATGGCAGGGTTTTGACAGAATCTTCGGATTCATGCCCGAAAATGTGAAAGACACCAAAGTATGGCATTCCGTTCACAAAGCTTTTCCGGGTATCGGCAAGGAGTTTATGCCGGCGCTGGATGAAGGTTCTTTTTTATTGATGCCGACCACCATGCCTCATTCGGGAATTGAAGAAAATATAGAGGTTATCCGTTTGCTTGACAAAAAGGTAAATGCCATTCCCGAAGTCGAAAGCGTGGTTGGGAAATGGGG
>CP070687.1:1196336-1205856 GCA_020353115.1 Bacteroidales bacterium | reverse complement strand
CGGCCGATACTATACCGGGAGCAAATCTTTCCGGTTTATCTCCCGGAGGCGTTTGGCCCAAATACGGCCCCTGGAGTATCGGGAATTTTTGAGGTTCCGTACTTCCCCCTAGTTTGGCAATTAAGCTTGATGCCTCTTTATGACCCTCTTCTTCGGCGATGTTATAGGCAGATTTTCCGTCGTTTGTTCTCTTGTCAATATCAACTCCTTTTTCCACGAGTAATTCTATCAGTTCTAATTTCCCTTTGTTTGCCGCATAGTGCAGAGGTGTCCAGCCATAGATGTTTACTTCCATGTCAATAGGGATGTTTTTTGCCAGAAGCATTTTCACAATCTCAAATGAACCGCCGGATATTGCACTTCGCATGATGGATTCACCATCTGATTCTTTCTTGAATAAATCTTCTCCTGCCTTCCCGACCAGCACGCTAAACATACGTACGGATCCGATGGAAGCTACCATTCTAGCCCAAGTAATTGGTCCCCCGGCCAGCGTTGTATTAATATCCGCGCCATTGTCCAACAGCAAATCAATGAGTCCATGAGAATTGCCGTGCACTGCATGATTTAACGGCATCATACCGTTGACATCTTTCGCGTTTACATCAGCACCGCTTTTTATAAGTAATCTGGCGGCTTCAACATTATCCGTCATCAATGTCAAATAATTAAGTGGTGTTCGTTCATAGTTGTCTCTTCTATCAATATCAACTCCTCTGGCAATCAATAACCTGACAGCCGTTATACGGTTATGCCGTGCCGCCAGATGGAGAGGTGTATACCCCATGATATTTTGATGATGAAGGTCTGAACCATTTTCGATCAAATATTCTGATACGTCATCCTTTCCATTTAAGATTGCCATATTAAGAGGCGAATTCAGTTGGTTATTCGTCGTTTTGATATCCGCCCCTTTTGAAACCAGAAGTTCAACAAGAGTAAGATATCCGTTTTCTGCTGCATAGTGAAGAGGTGTATTATTAACATCATCTTTTGCATTGGTTAATGAGACATCTTTTTCAATGAGTGCTTTAACCTTTGCCGAGTCATTGCTCTTTACAGCTTTAAAAATCTCCTGTGATTGTGTCGTAAGACCTGCACACAGAACAGCAGCTAATACTAAAATTGATTTTAATGTTTTCATGTTTCTTTCTTTATTACTTATTGTGTGGTTCCTCCTTAAATTAGGCGCTCAAATAAAAAATCCTTTTACCTTACAGTGTTTTAATTACTATCAAGGTTAACATTGGATCTTCTTATTTTCAAGTTTTGCTCTGAGGACTTCATAAGGGGTAAAACCAGCATGAGAAGTATATAGGTGATGCAAATTAGAATACTTTTTTCATTCCTCCAATTTTTTATCAAATCAACATCATCGGTATATTCTAAAAACTGTTAAAATTCTTCTTCATCAGTTCTGTTTGATCGCTCCACTTTTCCATTCAGGTGTGGGGAACCGGGCTTTATATAAATGGGATTGATACCTAACCATTCAGGTTCCAATGAAAGCGTGCCTGGAACTCATGACTATTACCGGTTCCGACCGTATTATACAATAAGAACAGACAGAGATCATGAAATCCAGGCAAAATTTCATCGGTTTGTTGAAGAAGATAAAGGAATAAAACATGTTTGTATCAAACCGGGATCACCTCATTTAAATGGTAATGTAGAAAGATCCCATCGCACGGATCAACGGGAGTTTTGTCAATTATTGACGTGTACTGATGATCTGGATTCAACTCAAAAGCTTGAGCATTGGGAACATTTTTTTAACTTTAATCGACCCCAGGGAACTCACAATGGTAAAATGCCTTATGAAGCATTAAAATTAAAACTTGAAAAAGATCCATTTAGTCCATGAGGGTACGATGAATCAAGATCATCACAGGCAACTTTTACCAACAATAATAAGGGATGAAATATGGACAGGGACCAGGTATTGATATACAAAAAGGAAGCAGTAAGACATCTGGTAAATGAACTATTGCCATTCTGGATGAACCGTTTAAAGGATGAACAGAACGGGGGTTTTATTACTCATTTTGATCAGGATGGCAAGGATACAGGGGAGGATGAAAAGTCTTTGATTGCACAGACGCGATCGGTCTATACCATGTCTTCCGCTCACCGGGCAGGATACGGAAATGGTCATTGCGCAGAAATTGCTGAGCATGGGATCGATTTTCTGATCAATAGATTGTGGGACAAGGAATATGGCGGATTCTATTGGATGGCCAATCGTAAGGGACGCATTACAATAGACAAGAAAATCCTTTACGGTCAAAGTTTTGCCATCTACTGCCTGAGTGAATATTATTTGGCTACAGGCGATACGAGAGGACTTGAATTTGCTGAAAAAACCTTCAATCTCCTGGAGGAGCGATGCTGGGATAGCACCTATGACGGTTACTTTGAAATGTTTGACAGAAGATGGAATGTAGCAGGCCCCGGCAGTCAGGGTGGAAATCGCAAGACGCTCGATGTACATATGCACCTTATGGAAGCGGTTACCGGCCTTTTCGAATGTGAAAGAAAGGATGCATACCGAAACCGGTTGCTGGACATTATCAATCTGCTGATCCATCACATGCTGCACCCGGAACATAAAACGGGCATACCTCAATTCACTCCTGACTGGAAAGTGGCGTCACAGATAAAATTTGACATAATCTGGGGTTGGGACCGCTATGCCGACGGTGGACAAAAGGAAAATCCGGAAGATAATACATGCTTCGGACATAATGTTGAGTTTGCCTGGTTACTGATACATGCACTGGACATCCTGGGTATGGATATCAATGAGTATAGCGACGTTTTGAAGAAAATGCTTGACCATACGGTAAATCATGGAATTGACTATGAATACGGAGGGGTATATGTTGAAGGCCCGCACACAGGTGGGGTCTACGATATGGAAAAGGAGTTCTGGCAGCAAGCGGAAGTAATGATAGGAATGCTTGATGCATTTCTTCTGTTTGGATCGGCCAAGTTTTGGCATGCATATGAAAATGTACACCGGTTTGTTTTTGACAAGGTTATACATCATCCGGTTGGTGAATGGTGGCCGCTTCTGACACGGGAAGGTGTTCCAATCTGGACGCATATGGGACATTCATGGAAAATAAACTATCATACCGTAAGAGCCATGATACAATGTATACACCGGCTTGACAGGATATCTGAAAAGAATTTTCAGACGAATGATTAAAAAACCAGACAGGAATTGAGTTTCTGGCCCATGTCACTCGTATAACCTATGAAAAGGGATCAGATCGTCGAAATACTAAAAAGGATCAACAGGGTTAAAATTGCTGTTTACGGTGATTTTTGCCTGGATGCATACTGGATCATGGACCCGCGAGGTTCGGAGATTTCGGTAGAGACCGGTTTGCAAGCCGAAGCCGTAAAACACCATTACTACTCTCCTGGCGGGGCTTCAAATATTGCAGCCAACTTATCGGCCCTGAAACCTGCCAGCATCAAGGCCATTGGAGTCATAGGAGATGATATTTTCGGAAGGGAACTTACCGCACATCTTGTCGGCCTGAATGTAGATATCAGTTCCCTGATTATTCAAAAAGAGCATTTCAGTACGGTTACGTTTGTTAAAAAATACCTGGAGCATAAGGAAGAACCACGGATGGATTTCGGGGCTTATAACAAACGTGACAAAATAACTGATGATGAACTGCTTAAAAATCTGCGAGTCGCCCTGCAAAACTATGATGCCCTGGTCTTCAACCAGCAAGTCCCCGGGAGTATAACGAATTTAGAGTTTATAGATGAAGCGAACAGACTTTTTACCGAGTTTAATGATAGCGTCGTTTTGCTCGATTCAAGGCATTACAGTAGTACGTTCCGTAACGTTCTCCGGAAGACCAATGATACTGAGATTGTCAGGATGAATGGTATTGATGTGAATCCGGATGATATCATCCCATTAACCGATGTCAAACAATACGGTATGAATATATACAGGCAATCAGGGAAGCCTGTTTTTATAACGTGTGGGTCACGAGGGATTGTGGTTATTGATGATAAAGGCATCAGCGAAATTCCCGGAATCAAGTTGGAAACAGAACTTGATCCGGTTGGTGCGGGAGATACTGCCACCAGCGCTCTGGCTTTGTCTCTGGCTGCCGGGATTAAGCCCGCGGATGCAGCTATATTTGCCAATTTTGCGGCTGCCGTAACGGTACAGAAACTTTTTACAACCGGAACGGCTTCCGGCGAGGAAATTCTTGAAATATGCAGAAACGTTGACCGGTGATTTTGCAGTAGTCATAGAGGTACGGGTTTGGATAGCTATTTTATATGGGCAGACAATATTGGCTTATGTAACCCAGGGAGACGTGCCAGGCCGGAAAGGGAACGGGCAGCAGGCTAACCCGTATCTTTCATGCAAACACACAATGCATTGCATGAAACGGAGCGAAGCGGAGCCCGGCGAAGTCAATATGCGTTTGCCTGCTTGAAGCCATGCGGGGAATCCCAATCGGGATCTAAAAATACACATATGAGACTATCACTTTCCTTTTCAGATTGGATAGTTGGAATTATTCTTCTGACAGGAAGCCTTTTTTTAGGCTTGTACTTCGCGTATCGTATCAAAGCAGGTAAAAACAGCTCAAATTTCTTTCTTGGCGGACGCCGGATAACGTGGCCAATAGTCGGGGCCTCCCTGTTTGCTACAAATATAGGAGCGGAACATCTGGTGGGACTTTCAGGAGATGCGTACAGGTATGGCCTAAGTGCAGGAACGGTTGAACTTACCACTGCAATAACCCTTGGATTTGCCTGTGCGGTTCTTTTTCCATACTACATAAAAAACAGGATCTATACCATCCCTGAATTCCTGGAATTGAGATATAACCGGACTGCCAGAATTTTCTTCTCGGGATTGATGCTGCTTATTTGTATCATGACAAAAATGGCGTTTACCCTGTTTGCCGGTGCCCTGGTTCTCAACAGCATATTAGGATGGGATATCATGACCACCGTATTGTTAATCGGTATTATTACGGCCCTGTTTACCATTGTTGGCGGCTTTACTGCAGTGGCCTATACCGATACCTTCCAGGCGTTTATCATGATCATCGGCTGCAGTATAATGCTATTCCTGGGGCTGCAAAAAGTTGGCGGTTGGGAAGCCCTTGTGGAAAAGGTTCCTGAATCGATGAGCGTTGCCAAACCATACGATGATCCGGTCTATCCCTTCTGGGGAATCATCGCAACTGCCTTTTATGCAGGGATTTTCTACTGGGGCATTGATCAGGTCAACGTTCAACGGGTTCTGGCAGCACCAAACCTTAAGCAGGCAAGATGGGGTGCCATGTTTTCCACATTACTCAAATTCTCCCCTATCTTTATTTTTGCACTGCCTGGTGTGATAGCGCTGGCTCTCTACCCCGGATTGGGGGAGAATGAGAGTAAACAAACCTTTGTCCTTCTGCTGAATGACCTTCTGCCTAACGGGCTTCGTGGTATTGTATTGGCTTCCCTTATGGCAGCTCTGATATCCTCTCTGATCGCCGTAATGAATTCCGTTTCAACCATGACAGTCAGGGATTTTATCATTGAATACCGGCCACACATCTCCGAAAAGATGCAGGTATTTACAGGGCGGATTGTTATTCTTATCGCAACGTTACTGGGCATGGCGGCAGCCTACCTGATTTACCTGACCGAGGAAGGATTATATAAATACCTTCAAACCATTTCCATTTACCTGGTCTTCCCGGTAATGCCGGCTATAGTGTTTGGAATCATCAGTAAGAAAGTAACCCTGAAAGGAGCCTATATTTCCGTTATGGTCGGAGTGGTTCTGGCTACCATATTTGTCACCGATCAGTTAATCGGTGTTGAACGTGGTGAAAAGATTTTCCCGTTACTCCATTATAAACTAACATTTAATTACGCCTATCGCGGATTGTGGGGGACTCTGATACTAATTGCAGTCCTTTTCAGCGTTTCTGCTTTTACGCGAAAAACAGCCGGTGTCAAGCTTGAAAAGACAACCATTAACTGGTCACAGAAGTTTGAAAGAATAAGGAATCTATCCGACTGGCGTATTCATTGGATCCTGTTTGCCATTGCCACCGTATTCATCTATATCCTGCTCAGGTAGATAACATATAAATTAAATATAAGATGAAATCATTTTCAAGGTTATGTATGGTTTTTCTGGTTTTCTATCTATTCCCTGTCGTTACTCAAAGCCAGGAGACTATACCCGCAAATATTTCCATCGAATGCGATGGAGTTATTCTTAAAGGTAAATTCTATGTAGCAGGCGGAGAAGGTATATTCCCAACTATTATTTTATTGCAAGGTTTTCCTGGAAATGAAGCAGATGTGCTTGATATCGGGAAGAAACTTTCCGAGGCTGGCCTGAATGCTTTAACTTTTAACTTCAGTGGCACTTATCAAAGTCAGGGAGAGTACAGTTGGCAAAACTCTCAAAAAAATATCAAGTCTGCATACAATTTCATTAATCAATCAGAGAATATTCGCAAGTATAAAATTGACACAACGTTTATCTATCTTGGTGGGTATAGTATGGGTGGAGGAATGGCCCTGACCTATGCCGCAAACCATCCTGAAATAAAGGCGGTCTTTTCAGTTGCTGGTGCCGACCCTGGTGAGTTTATGATTGAATACTCCCGAAATGCGGATACACGAAAATTGATTGATGAAGTATATGCAAGATTAAGAGCACCAAAAGGTCCTGTAAGATTCGCAAAAGGAGGAACTCCAAAGGAAATGGCTGAATTGAATATCATAGAATTAAACCCGACTTTTCATTTAAGAAAATGTGCTCATTTACTTGCACAAAAAGATATTTTATTAATTGGAGGATGGGATGATTATTTCGGTTCAGTTGAAAATGCTGTAATAGATGATTTTATTTTGCCATTATACCGAGCACTTCAAAATGAGAAAGCACAAAACGTAACGATTGTAGCATTTCAGGATAATCATTCGTTTAGGAATTCAAGGGAAGACATAGCTCATGTTATAATAGAATGGATAAAGACTACACCTGAAAGAGAGTAATTTAAATGAAAAGATTAATCCCGTCCAAAAAAGTTACGTTTTGTTCATAACTGATAATACTCCCCCATACAACTAAGAATAACAACTTCCCCTGTAGCGGAAAATAAACAAACATACAATTGTTACCTTAATGTGCACAATCCTGTAAGTTCCGGTTCCATGCAGGAAAAATACTAACGAGGAAGCTGTGGAAACCAGAAGAAGACTTATTCTGCGAATATACACTCCCGCCTGAATTTCTTGTAGCGGTTTATTCAAATTTGATCCTGATTGATTTGTAGAACAAGGTGGTTGTGGATTCAAAACCTGAATCGGTTGCAATCATTAGCCAGATTTCCCCATCTGAATTCGTTGAAATATTTATAGGGTCGCTTAAGTTATTTCTATTGATCAGCATAAATGGAGTGGGAATTTCATCGGAAACACCAATTGTTCCCAAAACCTTGAAAATCTGATTGGACAGACCGGATTGAAGTTGAGACTCGAAATTTGGCCGGTAGTGATTAATATCGTCCAAACTGTTTTCCGGAGGATAATTTATTCCACCTCCTCCCAGGGCCAAATCAGGACTGCCACCAACTCCAGCTGCATTAGTAGGTGCATTGGACGCCAATTCCAAGTCAAAAGTTATGGAGTACGTATGGTTTGGTTTAAGGTTGTCAAATTTTCTGTAGAGCGCAGAAAACAAGTCATCACTATGATTATTCCCGGAGATCTTTAATGCTTTTGTATTTTGATCTAAAGGTTCTGGTAAACAGGAATACTCGAATGTCAACTCATAAAATTCTTCCTCCCCGACAGGATAATCAGAAAAAAAGCTCTCCCAGTTTTGCGTACCTGTAACAAAGTTGAAATCAAATATTACCGGATCATCAACTCCAATATCTTCCTTGTTACAGCCAATAATTAAGACGGAGATAAGATAAAAAATCAATCGTCCCGCTTTTTTCATAAACACCCCAAGCACCCCATATTTACTATCTGGTTTTAATCTAACCACTCGATTGTATTTTATCGATGCTGTGATGATAATGAGCTTTTATATTATTAAGATGTTAATATTATCCATTTAGGTTGCGTTTAAATAGGCACAGCTACCTACGAATTAGTACCTCCATACTTCAATACGATGGTGTTTTTAATTCCCAAACCTTGGATTGACAATATTGTTATAGATCGCCCCGAAAGTATACGTAAGGCCAACACCGAAATCGTAATTGTATTCGGTTTCCAGCTCCCTCAATCTCAATAAAACCTCGGTTTCGGACAATTCACCTTTCACAAGGGATAACTGATCGTGAATCCTGCCAACGTCTCCATACAGACTGAGAGAGAGTCCTTTGATTATCCTTACCCGAAGATGACCCTCCAGAGCCAACCTGTTCTTTGAAAAATCAAAGAAATAATTTGAAGCTTCGAGGGAGACATTAACCGACCCCCATCTTTCCTGTACCCTGAAAGCCACAAGCAATCGCTGATGCATCCGGTTTTCCCTGATCATATCATAAATGGTCGAATCGTTGTAAGTGAGAAGGTTGGCTCCAAGACCATACAATATTCTCAATTGCCGGTGGTTCGATTCCGAATACGGAAAAATGTTGTACTCAACAGAGGGGTATATTTCGAAGTTGTGCTTCAGGTTACCGTATGTGGAAGACCTGAAACTGAAAAACCCACCTGCCGACCAGTGGTTGCTGAGGCTTTTAACAATCAGGTTATCCATATAGATCGATTCTCTTAAAGCTACTATGGTTGTATCATCTGAGATGTATTTGGTTCGTCTCATATCGTATTCAAGGTCGAATTCCAGTTTCCAATCCGGTGTAATTTTCAGTGCATTGATGGAATTTTCCAGGTCCAGGGATTTGTAGGATTCCTCTCCCTCGTATTCCGGGTTAATGTCCAGCTCAAAGACCCAGTTATTCCACCGGTCGACCACCACCTCATCTTCCGAGCCTTCTTCATGAATAATTTCTATCTCCTGGATCAGCGGACTTTTCGCCACATACCGCATTAATCCGATTTTAAGCATCCGTGTCCGGCCATACCGGATATTGTCCCTGGTATCGTCCGGCCTGGATGCATAGGTGAGCGTGTCATTCATTCCCTGAAGATCAAGTTGTCCCTGGAAGAAAAAGGTATACTCATCACCTCCGCTTCCTGTTTCCTGTTGTGTTTCCAGGATATATACCTGGGCATCCCAGGTATCCCGAACATAATTCACATAGGGGATCTCCCGCCTGATGTAATCCATGTCACATTCACGGCAATCAATGAATATCCTTATGGCATATTCCCGCTTTACGGAGTCCGGCAAATCAATACCCTGGCCTGCTGATTTTCCACCGGAGAAAAACATCAATGGCATGACAATCGTTAAAAATGCAATGGAACTGGAGTTACTCATCGATTCAGAATTTTATTACTTTTTGAAAGTAAATAAAAGTAACACGGCTTCAAA
>CP070687.1:1176717-1196236 GCA_020353115.1 Bacteroidales bacterium | reverse complement strand
GCTGTTCACCAGTTCGCCAATCTCAAAATCAAAGGTTTTAAGCCTTCCCCTGAAATTCAGATAACCCGCCGTATCAGGCCTGATAGACAGGTCTGTCGATATTATACCGAGATCGGAGGAGAATTTTCCATAGGTGACAAAATCATCGATAAAACCTGTAAAATTTCCGCTGAAATTAATGATACCCAGCCGTTTAAAGCTTTCCGGCAGAATCAGTTTCTCTCCTGTATCCAGTTTCTCAAACTCCTCCATGTTCTCAATACTGGTGGTAAGGTTGTTAATATCGATGAAAATAAAAGTTTCATTCAGATCGGGTAATCCCTCGATTTCAAAATTTCCTTCAATAGCAGTTTGATCGGAAAATTGCAGGCTAACATTTTTCCCCTTCAGATCATCCACCTCTCCGGTGAAACTGCCCGACAGGTCAACATTCTGGTTGAACCACACCAGTGAAGGAGCAAAGAACCCAATGTCCGAGAAATTCAGGTCGGATGAGTTGATACGCAAGTCAAGCTTAACAAGCCGGATGAATTCTTTAAGTTCAGAATAGTTGTTATACCGGAATGTGAGATGGTCTGCAAACAATTCCGAAAGAGGTGTAACCATCGACAATTCCTTGAAATTCAATCTTGTTCTTGAGATTTCAAAATAGGTATCCCACCGGTCGACTTGAAATCCGGATTTTTCTGTAAATGACAGATCAGCAATCTTAAAACCAACCGTATCGTTGAAAATAGAGAAACCGCTGAGATTAAAATTCAAGTAAAGAAGGTCCAGGTCTGAAAAATCTATACCGATGTCTTTGGGCTTGGATTTGTTCAGCCTGAGTGAAAACCTGGAATCCCTCACTTCAATTTTACTTATTTTCAGGTCAAGCTTTGTATCCGTACTGTCCCTGTTTTCTTTGATTGCGTCGATTATAAACCTGAGGTTGATGGTACCGGTTGAATCGGTCCGGAGATTGAATTCTGAATCTTCCAGTCGAACATTGTTTAGGACAACCTGTTTCCTTTTTCTATGGAATGCATTAAGGTGAGCTGTCACTTTGCGTGCATAAAGGAGGGTATCCTGCTGTAAATCCTCAACCACAACACTCCGGAGGATAACCCTGTTAAAAAATGCAAAATCTACAGATTCGACGGTAAATTTTGCATTCAGTTTTTGGGACATCTGGTACGCAATTTTCCGGATCAGGAATGTCTGCACTTTGCTACTGTGGAGAGCAATATAACCACCGGCCGGTAAAAGGACAAGAACCAGTATCAGGATAATTAATATTTTGTATTTTTTTTTGATAATTTTAGCTTTTACTTACTAAACGCAAAAAAAGCAAAAATAGTTCAAATTACCAGTTAATAAGGGAATTAAAATGAGTATTACCATACTCGGTATCGAATCGTCTTGTGACGATACTTCAGCAGCGGTTATAAGGGATGGCTACATTCTTTCCAATACAATTTCGGATCAGGAGGTACATAAAGCTTACGGGGGTGTGGTTCCTGAACTGGCATCCAGGGCTCATCAGCAAAATATTATCCCGGTGGTTGAGCGGTCGCTGAAGATGGCAGGACTTAATCAGCAGGAGATTGACGCTGTTGCATTTACACGTGGTCCCGGCTTGCTTGGTTCGCTCCTGGTAGGTACTTCGTTTGCCAAAGGTTTTGCACTGGCAAGACAAATTCCGCTTATAGAGGTTAATCATCTCCAGGCTCATGTCCTGGCCCATTTTATTCTCGAAAAGGGGTTAGCCAGGAATACTCCTGGTTTCCCCTTTCTGTGCCTGCTGGTTTCAGGCGGTCATACCGAGTTGATCGTGGTTAAGGATTACCTGGTTATGGAAAACATAGGAAGAACCATCGATGATGCAGCGGGTGAGGCTTTTGATAAATGCGGGAAAGTGGTCGGATTATCCTATCCTGCCGGTCCGCAAATTGATAAATTGGCAAGGGAAGGGAATCCGAAAGCTTACCGGTTCGCAAGGCCAAGGTTGAAAGGCCTGGACTTCAGCTTCAGCGGGTTAAAGACATCGTTTCTTTATTCTGTACGCGACAGTGTGAAAGAGACTCCCGGATTTGTTAAAAAGAACCTGCCTGACCTTGCCGCATCCCTGCAGTATACTATAGTTGAAATATTAATTGAAAGATTGGAGGAGGCGGCAAAAAGTACCGGGATTGACCAGATAGCTGTTGCCGGAGGTGTTTCGGCCAATTCAGGCCTCCGGGAAGCATTGCGGAAAAAGTCGGCGGAGAAAGGTTGGGAGATTTATATACCGGAACTAAGATATACTACAGATAATGCTGCAATGATAGCTATGACAGGCTATTTCAAATATCTGAAAAAACAATTCACCAAAATGGATGCCGTACCTGTGGCAAGGTTCCCGATCTGAGTGAATATTGAATAGTTAATATTAAATTAAAAATATCAGTATGAACCTAAAATCGATCATTATGAAAAAACTGACCTCTCTTTTATCAATGGTATGCTGTTCGGTTCTGGCATTACCGCAGGATTTTAACGGACTGAATGTCAATTTAAATAATCTGTACAGGCTGTCAAATGCAAGAACCAGATCTATCAGCCCTGAAAATTTTACCGGAGAAAAGGGAAAAGGAGGTATGGCTACCCTGGAAGAAGGAAGTGCATCGAGAGCCGCCCGGGAATTGGGTCAGGGTTGGAAAGTGAATCCATACATCCACATCGAACCGTCTGCTACCTTTACCCTGGCAGAAATAGAAGGGCCGGGTGCGATACAGCAAATATGGATGACGCCTTCAGGAAACTGGAGATTTTCCATTCTGCGCATTTACTGGGATGGTGAAGAACAACCCTCGGTCGAAGTTCCACTCGGTGATTTCTTCGCAGCAGGTTGGGGTAAGTACAAACAGATTTCTTCCCTTGCCGTATGTGTAAATCCCGGAAGTGCATTGAATTGTTACTGGGTTATGCCATTCAGAAGTAAGTGCAGAATTACTGTCGAAAACCTCGACGAAAACCGGATGACTCTTTATTATCAGATTAACTATACCCTGACAGACGTTCCCGGCGATGCTGCCTATTTTCATGCCCAATTCAGGAGACAAAACCCTCTGCCGTATAAAGAGGTATATACAATACTTGACAACATAAAAGGTAAAGGACATTACGTTGGAACATATCTGGCCTGGGGATCGAACAACACAGGATGGTGGGGTGAAGGAGAAATCAAATTCTTTATGGATGGAGATGGGGAATTTCCAACCATTTGCGGAACAGGAACAGAGGATTATTTCTGCGGATCATATGGTTTTACCTCGGAGGGTGAATACAAGGATTATACAACTCCATATGCCGGATTTCATGTCTTTCAACCCGATGGTTTGTGGCAATCACAAACCCGGTTTGGAATGTACCGCTGGCACCTGTCCGATCCTGTACGGTTTGAAGACGATCTGAAAGTTACCATCCAGGCTCTTGGATGGAGGAGCGGAGGTCGTTACCTGCCTCTTCAGGATGATATATCTTCTGTCGCATTCTGGTACCAGAAAGAACCGCATAAGATATTCCCGAAGCTGCTATCTAAAGATAAACTTGAAATTAACTGATAAAAGCTCATGTAAATTCTGGCCTGTAGTAATTCCTTATGGCTTGAAAATCGTATGTGTTGAAACCGGTTCAACCGGCGAAATCGAAGGAATAAATGACATGATTATCAGGACATATCTGTGAAAGGTAGTATTCGTAAATCAATATAAAAATCTCGCTTCTTTTCCATAATATATAACAAAATTATATCTTTATTACATGAAACAAGATTTAAATGGAACGATTTGAAGTAGAGAGCACGAAAAAGACACCACAGATCCTCTTAGATCCGGACGGAACATTCAAAATCAGCGGAAGATCAATCCATGAGGATCCTTCAAAGTTCTATGATCCATTGGTGAAATGGATCAATGAATACTGCTCCAATCCGAAAAATGTTACCACGATAGAGATTAAGCTTGAATATTTCAACAGCGGATCTGCCAAATACATCCTGAATATCCTTCAGATCTTATCACAACTCATTAATATGGGTTTCCGACTGGTTGTCAACTGGTACTATGAGGAAGGGGATGATGATATCCTTGAACGAGGTGAATACTATGCTTCCATTCTGGACACCAACTTTAACTTTATCGAGTTTGAATAATTTTATTCCAGGGCTTCTGTAACCGGATATTCTCCCGTTAACCATTCTATGTTCTTTCCGGATCTTATGTTTTCGTCAGGATAACCTTCCGATCCCCCGGTGTTTAAGGGGAAAAGGCCCGGTATGGCAGGCACCGGTGAATCCGCAATGACTTTATTTTATTCTGGTCCTGTTTACCCTGAATTTGAATATATCCGGGCGGTAGTAATGTCCGGCTGTATCCAGAGTCATTTTTTCCCCGACAGCCTGATCCGGGTTGATGTCAACAATAAAGATTTCCTCCCTGTCAAATATTGGTTCTGAGATGTACTTGCCGTCAGGGCCTATGACACAGCTTCCGCCACGCAGAATATAGTTATCACTGCCTGATCCGGTTCTTCGGGGAACTGCGAACTCGGAAGGGATATCTTCTCTTTTCATTATTTGTCCGATGGCGATCACAAAGCATCTTCCTTCAAATGCATAATGACGGCATGCCAACTGATGTATATCATGAACGGTTGGCCAGACTGCAAGATGTATAAGTTCCCCGGAATCATGCAATGCTTGTCTGGCATGAGGCATCCAGTGTTCCCAACAAATCAACCCGCCGATTTTTCCAAAATTGCTCTGGTATGTTTTCAGTCCATATCCATCCCCATAACCATAGAGGATCTTTTCGGTGAATGTCGGCATCAGTTTCCTGTGATGGATTACTATATGACCTTTCTGATCGATCATTATCAGACTGTTGTAAATTGTTCCCGATCCTGATTCTGTCTTTTCATTAAGACCCAATCCGACAAGGATATTCAATTCCCGGGCTAAACCGGAAAGTTGGTCGGTCTCATTTCCGGGCACAGTTATGCTGTTTTTATACATCCTGGCATATACTGTTTTTGTAGGTTTGTGGTCCCATAGGGCAACTTCCGGGCAATAATCCAGCCAGGCGGGATAACCGGTCAGCCAGGATTCTCCGAAAAAGATCATTTCAGCTCCTTTACGTACAGCTTCTCTGATTAACCGCATTACTTTTTTCATACTTTGCTCAAGATCCAGATGGACAGGAGCATGCTGAACAATTCCGATTTTTGCCATCTCTATTTAAATATCAACTTTGCCAGTTTAAGTTTGGCAGGTGTGGGTAGAATTTTCTCTACCAGAAATACAAAATGGCTCAGGAATCCCACCCGGATCACTGCCTTTCCTTTTAACATCCTGTCAACACCATATTTTGCGACGAAACCTGTTTTCGTATGCATCATCCGGGCCAGTTTGCCTTTCTTAATCGCGCTTTTGGCGGTATGCCGGTTGGTCACGACCGGGCCGGGGGCCAGGACGGAGATTTTTATACCTGTTTTCCTGAATTCTTCCCGTAATGCCATTGAAAAGGTATAAACAAAGATCTTCGAAGCCGAATAAACTGCCTTGTATGGCATTGGGAAGTATGAAGCTACACTTCCCAGGTTTAATATATGTGCTTCGGGATAACTTTTCATATCATCAATAAATAATCGTGTCAGTGAAACAAGGGCAACGATGTTCAGCTTCATGCTTTTTTCAAAAAAATGAACGGAATGATTCTCAAAAGGCCCTTCGAAACTTATCCCGGCATTATTGATCAGAATATTTACATGGTATTGGTTTTGCCTGGCCCAGTCGTATACCTTTTCTGCAGCTTGTTGCTCCGTAAGGTCAATATTAAGATAGTCGGCATGGATCCCGTGATCAGCCATCAATCTTTCAGAGATTGATTCCAGGTCCTGCCCCGGCAAAGCTATTAAAAGCAGGTTGTGGTTCCTCGCGGCACATTCGGTGGCCAGTGCCTTTCCTATACCTGAACTTGATCCGGTGATAAGTGTGTAGAATTGCATTGTACCCTGAAGATTCGTTCTATAGTATTATGTTAAAGGCATTAGTAAAGTTAGCCAAATCGGTTATACTCTCAAGGCCCGGACCGAAGAATGTTTTGGTTGTTTTTTAATCCGGGTTGTCTGTTTCCCCATTTGGTTCTGTTCCTTTTTAAGATATATTCCGCAAACCAAATTCTTCGGATCGCATGCGTTATATCAGTATCCGGGAAAGGATAAAGTTAACTACCCGTTTCAGGTTCAGCTCTTTAACCATTGCCAGGTTCTTTCCACTTCGTCCTCAAAATTCCCCGTTTGATAACCCAACTCTTTTACGGCTTTACTGCTGGATGTTGACCAGTCGTGCAAATACTTCCTGACCCACGCGGGTGTTAGTAGCGGGGGATTGCCTGTAATTTTTGCCAGGAAGGTCAGGATCCATGAGATGGCCAGGGCGAATCCCAGAGGGATTTTGATCATAAAGTATGATTTTCCTGTAACCCGGGCGATGGTTTCAAAAAAGTCATTATAACTTACATCTGATCCACCCAGTATATATCTTGATCCCGGCTTCCCGAGTTCGGCCGCTTTTATTATACCATCCACCAGATTGTCGATATAAACATAGTTGCCGAGTTTTTTTCCATTACCGGGAATTATCCTCCATTTACCTCTGGCATATGCATCAATCAGTTTTGTTACGGAATTGCTCTCCGACAACAGCCCCGGACCAAATACACGGGTAGGATAGAGAATGATGATCTCCGGTTGTTGTCCTGCAAAACTCATGGCTTTTTCGTCAGCCAGACTTTTCGTTCTTTCATATTCGGTGAAAAAATCCATTTGTCGTACCGTCGATTCACT
Organism: Bacteroidales bacterium; assembly: GCA_020353115.1. Classification (GTDB taxonomy): domain Bacteria; phylum Bacteroidota; class Bacteroidia; order Bacteroidales; family VadinHA17. The sequence continues at coordinate 1,189,369 of CP070687.1, read as the reverse complement.
GATACTGCCACCGTCAGACGGACCGAGTACTCCTGCCGTAGAAATTATTATAACTCTTTTAATGCCCGATTCCTTAGCACAATTGAGAACATTTTCTGTACCCTTCACATTATATTTGTAATAAATGTCCCTGTCTCGGGCCCAGACCTTTGTATATGCTGCCAGATGAAAAACCCAGTCACAATCAGACATTGCATCCTTCAACATCCCCTGATCAGAAATATCGCCGATGTAAATTCTGATATTTGAATGTTCCAATACCTTGGCTTTTTGCGGATTTCTGATAAGAACACGAATATTATGCCCGTTCAAAGCAAGTTTTTGAGTCAGTTTTGACCCGATAAATCCTGTTGCACCGGTAATAAAGATATTCATGCCGTTACATTATGATCCATTTATAAAAAGAGCAATCAGCCGTAAACCATATGGTATGCATTCCAGTTTCAGAAAACGATATTTTGAAGAACCGTAAGAAACCGGAAAGCTCCGGTTCCGGATTTATCTGCTGAAGTAAAATCCCGGTTTTCGTTTCAGTTTCAAGACAAACAGGTGTGTCAATAATATAAAATATGGTCTGATTCACGGCCTCCACCCTCAATTTCTATCCGGTCGGAGAAGAGGTGTACGATGGCATAGGAAATCTCATCCGGAGTTTCAACCAGTCCTTTAAATGTAATATAATGTTTACTTCTGCTCAAGCCATAATCTCCTTCATGATTATGCCCGCTGATATAGGCTATAACATTGTCGCTGCGGCCAATAATACTCAATAGCCTTGTATTGTTCCACAGGTTATAAACCATTTCCGGGTAAACCGGGTAATGACAGAAAATAATTACTTTCTCTCCATGTTCTTTTGCGTATTTTAACCTGTCTTTCAACCAGATAATCTGTTCCCTGGCAATGGCTCCATTCCATTCGACGGCATTAATTGCTTGCTGGCTTTTTAGTTGATCGTAGATCTGTCTTGCCCTTCTATACCCGGGACTATTTTCAGGATTCGCAACAAGACTGATTTCATTTCCATCAAGGATAATGAATCGCCAGCTTTCCAATTTGAAATCGTAATAGGTATTTTCAATCTTTAATAATTCATTAATTTGGCTCTTTTCCTCATCTTCCACCAAATAGTCGTGGTTTCCCATTACATGAAAGAGAGGGATATCGAGCGTATTATAAATTTTTATAATACTGTCGTAACTGGCCAGTCCGCTTTCAATTTTATCCCCGAGGTCAATAATAAATGAAAGTTCCTGCCTGTTCAGTTCCTCCAAACACTGTTTCAGCTTATGCAGGGAATTTCTGTAATGCCTCGTTCCCATAGTTTCACAGTCACAATACTGGATATCACTGATAACACCAAAGGATAACAGTGCCGTATCTGGTAAAGTTCCGGGATCCTTACAGGTCTGATCTTCCATGGTTGCGTTTAGTGCTAAACTGATATGAAGGCTTAAAACAATTTGAATTAGTATCGGGTTCATTTCTTATCCTTTTCCGGTATAATTGTACATTCCTGTTCTGATCCGAACCAGGTTATTCAGGTGCCGGTAAAGGATCTGAAGCGTTTAAAGAATAACAATTCATATTCCGGCTAGCAACAGGTATTTAACAGGATAATGTTGTTGCGTTGTCATTCATCCTTTTACTAACCGGTATTACCATATTGTTTTGCACTGAAAAAATAAAACGTATTTTTGTCTTCTCAAAATTTTTCTTCAAAATAAGACTTGGTTTATGGATAATGAGCGGATCCGGGAGTTAAATGATGAATTCAGGAACGCTGGGGTAAAGGAGATTCTCACGTATTTTATTTCTGAGTACGGGAACAGGATTGTCTTTGCATCCAGTCTGGGGGCAGAGGATCAGGTTCTGACGGATATGATAACCGGTATTGATCCTTTGGTAAGAATCATATCATTGGATACGGGTCGACTCTTCCCGGAAACCTATGATTTGATTGCCAGAACATCTGAAAAGTACAGGATCAATATTGAATTATTCTTTCCGGATTCAGGGAAGGTTGAGGATATGGTAAACCGGAAGGGAATCAATCTCTTCTACCACAGTAAAGAGAACAGGGCACTCTGTTGTCAGATTCGTAAAAACGATCCGTTAAAACGGGCTTTAAAGGATTTTGATATCTGGATATGCGGACTTAGAAAGGGACAATCCTTACACCGGTCGGATACGGAACTGGTTGAATGGGATAACCAGCATGAAATGATAAAAATAAATCCGCTCTATAACTGGACATCCGATCAGGTATGGCAATATATCAGGAAACACAAAATCCCGTATAATGTTTTGCACGATAAAGGCTATCCCAGCGTTGGATGTCAGCCTTGTACAAGGGCAGTACTTCCAGGTGAAGGTTTTCGTTCGGGCAGGTGGTGGTGGGAAAAATCCGACCACAGGGAATGTGGGATTCACAGGAAGCCCGATTCATGATAAATGGCATTATAAGTCCTTCCCGTATCAGGAATCGGTTTAATAAAACTTATCATGTTCCGGCAATCCAAACCTTTCCCTTGCCTGGTCTTCAGGGTATATAAAACATCTGATCAACCCGGAGGAGCATAACTGTTTGTCAGAGTCGTAGATTTCGGTTTCAATTTCAGCTATTTTCCGGTTTATTGCTTTTAGTTTAGCTACGATCTTCACTCTCCCCTTGCTAACGAGAAGCGGTTTTCTAAGCCTGATTTCCATAGATGTGGTAAATCCTGCGGTTTTACCTTTCACAAAAACTGTCCAGCTTGCCAGTTCATCCATCAGGGTGGTTTGAATACCTCCATGCACCACATCGGGATATCCCTGCAGGTTTTCATCAGGTTGCCAGAACGAGATAATGTGGTCATTATCTTCATAAAACTCAAGTTGCAGTCCGATGGGATTGTTCGGACCGCATCCAAAACATTTGTTGATTTGGGGATCAAAAGGATTTCGGATCTTTTTCATTTAAAAAGAATTAATAAGAGCGATCGGGATAGAGCAGGGGTCATACGAATTAAAATCGTAACGGTCAGATTTCCTTTCACCGATATTTTGCTTGTGAAATCAACGCCTTAGGTTAGGCCTGGATCAGGTCAGGATTTCAACCGGTCGGCTACTCCCTGGTTTGCAAGAATTTTCATCAGGATCTTTATGGATGGTTCGGACCCGATCTTACCGAGGAAATCAAGCACCCTCCTCTCACGGCTTTCCCGGTTATTATCTGCCAGTATCTCCTGAAGTTCCCTGAATTGGGAGATTTTAAGCTCCTCCTCAAGTGCCTGCCTGAATATCCCCGGATCATGGTGGCTCTCCGGTTGTTTCACATCTTCAGGCAATCCCACCGTTTCAAGTTCCATTATACAGGTTTCAAGCAGATCTCTCCCTTTTTTCCTGCAGGTATCGAAGTGTGCTGAAGTACCCAATGTATCTCTTAATGACCAGCTGCTCAGGTCGTAATGTATATCTCCTATCCGCTGAATTTTTTCTGAATCTTTCCCGAATATGCGCTCAAGTACCAGCTTGGTAGATTCTTTCCAGGAGTCGAGGTCAAAATCTTTTACATCCAGCTTATCAATCTGGTTTCTAAGGAGTTTGATGTATTGTTCTATCATGATCCGAATGTATTATCAATTGATTCGTTACAGTTTAAAGCCGACTATAACCACATCGTCGACCTGTGGCAGATTACCTTTCCATTCCTCGAAGGTTTTATCAAGAATCTTTCTCTGTTCCTGCATGGTGAGATGGTTGTTCTCAATAAATATATTCCTGAGAGACTGGTATTTGAATTTTTTACCTTCCGGACCGCCAAACTGATCGGCATAACCGTCGGAGAAGATGTATACGGAATCTCCGGATTCAAGATCAAATTGGTGATTCGTAAACGGTTTGGAATCATAGACATGAATACCGATTGGCATTTTATCACCTTTGGTTTCGATGATCGTACCATTCCTGACCAGGTATAAGGGATTGTTTGCTCCTGCATATTCCATTCTTTGGCTGGAGCAGTCAATAATACAGAGTGCCATATCCATACCATCTTTCGTTTCCAGTTCTCCCTTTCGCTGACGCAGTGATTCAATTACGTAGTGCCTTAACTGGTTCAGTATTTCATTGGCATTAAGTCTTTCGGTTTTGTTTACAATTTCAGTCAGGTAGGATACACCCAGCATACTCATAAAGGCTCCAGGAACTCCATGGCCTGTACAGTCTACGGCTGTTATTACCAGCTTATCGTTCTTTTCTGTCATCCAGTAAAAATCGCCGCTTACAATGTCTTTTGGCTTGAAGAGGATAAAGAAATCGGACAGGTAGTTAGCGATGATGGTTGTTGGTGGCAATAGGGCACTCTGAATTCTTCTGGCATAATGAATGCTGTCCGTTATTTCCTGTTTCTGCTGGGTTATCATATCGCGTTGCTGTGTTGCCAGATCACGCTGGGCTTCGATTTCATCACGCTGGGCTTCGATCTCTTCTTTTTGATGCACCACTTCAGCGGTACGTTCTTTCACCTTCTCTTCAAGAATCCTCTTCTCCCGGACAAGGTTTCGTTCACGGATTTTTATATATGCGACGATTAATGCCAGCCCGAAAATAGTTATAAGAGTATAAAACCACCAGGTTTTCCAGAAGGGTGGTTCAACCGAAAACTCAAAAGTAACGGGAAATTCGTTCCAGATATCATCCTCATTTGACGATTTTACCATAAATATATAATCCCCTTGTGCAAGGTTTGTATAAATCATATCATGCTTGCGGCTGGGAATAGACCATTCATCATTAAATCCTTCCAGTTTCCATTTATATTGAACATTATTCGGTGATTTCAGGTATATTCCGATAAACTCGAAAGCGATAGAATTCCTGTTGTACGGGAGGATAAGTTTTTGGGGCAAACCGAACCGGCCACTGATTCCGTCTGCATACTCTGAATTTTCCCAGATAATATCCTGGTTTGGAATTTCCACACTTGTAATGTGTGTATATGTTTCCATACTACTGGTTTCTTCGGCAAACGGATTATAACGTGTTAACCCCTTAATTGTTCCGAACCATAGATTCCCGGTATGATCTTTACAAACGGCGTTTTTATGTGTTTCTATTCCAAGAAAACCTTCTTCTCTTCCGAAATGCTTGATCCGGATAATTTCCTTTATTCTCGAAAAACTTATTTTATCGACACCCTTTTCTGATCCGACCCAAAGATTCTCATTATCATCAAAGGCCAGCAAATGTACCGAATTCGATCTCAGGCCATCGGCTATACTTATATTCCTCTTTGTAGTGGTGTCAATTCCCGTACTTGTAAGAGTATAATAAAAGATACCTCCTCCCACCGTTCCGACCCAGAGCGTTCCTGATTGATCATCCGTTATTGCCGATACATTATTCTGGTTTTCAGGCAACCGGTAACGGACAATGCTATTCTCATTTAATACGGCAAATCCATTATTTTCAAATCCCATCCAGATGTTCCCGTTCAGGTCCTCATAAAGTACGGTAACCGGAATTTCCGGAAATCCTTCTTTAGAAGAATAATTCCTGATTCTTATACCAGCCTGATTGTCACCTGTAAAACGTATATTACTCAGTCCGACCGCTGTACCTACCCAATATCTGTTTTCGGTATCCTCAATCATAGCCAGGATTTCGGTATTCGACAAGCCGTCAAATTCGTCAATATTCCTGCGAATGAATTCCTTGTATATGCTAATGCCGTTTTCTGTCCCGAACCATATATACCCTCGGTTATCGACCATGATACTTCTCACGACATTGTTTACCAGGCCGTCTTCTTCCGTAATGTTTCGGATAGTGAATCTTCCGTTTCGGAATTCAATTTTGCTTACTCCTTCGTACGTTCCGATCCAGATATTGTTCTGCTGGTCAGTTGCAACAGCATTAGCCTGGTTATTGACAAGGTTTTGGTTTTCGGTGTAGTGAATAAACATTTCCCCACTGTATCTGTTTATTCCCCCGAAAAAGGTTCCGAACCAAAGATCGCCTGTGCTTGTCCGGATTATGGAACGCACCCTGGCATTACTAAGCCCCTCATTTTCAGTATAATTATAGAATTTATTGTCAACCATTTTACTGATACCGGATGCCGTTCCGAACCACATATTACCGTAGTTATCCTGGCATATTGCTCTGATTCTGTTATGAATCAAACCGTCCTCAGCAGTATACACAACAAATTTTGAACCGTCATAGAGTACGACACCATCTTGTGTCCCGAACCAAAGGTTTTTGGAGCCATCTTCATAAATCGAAAGGATTCTGTTATTCAGGAGTCCGTCTTCGGTTGTATAGTTATCAAACGTTCGTCCGTTAAATCTGCTTATCCCGCCATCCGTGCCAAACCACATATACCCTTTTGAATCTTTAAGAATTGCCCTTACCCGGTTGTGTAACAATCCATCGGAGGTGGTATAGCAGCGTACAATACCCTCTTCCAGATCCTTGTTTTTCAGATTGAATTTGCATATACCTCCTCCAAATGTCCCGAACCATAAATTCCCCTGGTTATCCTGGCCAATTGATCGTACGACATTATGGGACAGGCCGGATGATATATCATAATTGGTAAACTGACGTCCGTCAAATTTAGCAACCCCTTTACCCTGGGTCCCAAACCATATATTTCCCTGGTCATCTTCAAACACACAACGTATTACATTATGGCCTAATCCATCACCCAGTGTATAGGTGGTAAACTTCTCACCATCGAAAACGGATGCACCTCCCCCTTCCGTTGCAATCCACAGGAATCCCTTACTGTCTTCAATGATCGAATAAACCCCTGAACGTGGTAATCCCTCTTCAATCGAATACCTTTTGAAGTTATATTGTTGTGATGTAACAACCTGTCCGTAAAAAACAACCAGTAGTGAAACTAAATAAACTGTCTTATTCATCAGTCGATTGGTTAATACAGGTTTCTGTAAATTTTCCATAGTTGCAATCCCCTCAACATACCGGCTGATCAGGCAATCCCCATGACATAAATTTACATTTTTTTTATGAAGCGGCAAAAGGGTATAGAACGGCATGGAGTATTGATGACACGCGGCCGGCAGGAGATTATTTGTTCTTGAAATCCCTGCGGATGATTTTTCTTCTCTCCCTCAGACCACGCAGTGAAAAATAGATCAATATGATACAGAGGCACAGCAGAAGAATTGCGGCAATCACTGCATTGCCTGTCAGGTCCTTGTTGATCGTTTTCTGAATCCATAATCCGTTTAAAGCTCCGAAGATCATAAATATTGCCATAGCAAGGACTATAGTATCATAAATATTGGATAACCTTAGAGACGTACGGTATAAAGGAGATTTCTTAAATTGTTCAAATCTCATCTTTGCCTGGTAGGCAGCTCTGGCCCTGGCTTTTTCTCTTTCTGTCCTTACCCATTCACGGTATCTCTCCTCCATTGCTTCTCTCGAATAGACTCTGGGCTGGGTTTTGAGGTTAATCAGGAATTCATATGCTTCGTTGATTTCAATGAATTTTTCATGTGCGTCGGGAGCTTTATTTATATCAGGATGATATTTTTTTGCTTTGAGTCGGTACGCTTTTTTTATATCATTCAGGGAAGCATTCTCTCTCAGCCCAAGGACCATGTAGTAACGAAATGACATTATTCCCGAGTTAGTGATTGCAAGATAATTAATTATATCATGTGGAAAAAATCAATTACTTTGAACAACAGAACTGGTTTGATCAAAAGTGTTAACTTTATATATATGTAATGGACCGGCATGAAAAAAAGAATAACATCGGAAAGTATACCGATTTGCATGTGGATTGATGAAATAGAATCCGGAGCATTGGAACAAGCGAAGAACCTTGCCAACCTTCCATTTGCCTTCAGGCATGTTGTAATACTTCCGGATTGCCATCAGGGATATGGAATGCCTATCGGAGGTGTTCTGGCAACAAGCGGTAATATCATCCCGAATGCTGTCGGAGTGGATATCGGATGCGGTATGTCAGCCATTAAAACATCCCTGACCCACCTGGAAAAAAATATCGTAAAAACATTGATGAGTGGAATAAGAGACCTTATTCCACTGGGCTTCAAACATCATAAAAAACCCCAGGATGAGAACTGTATGCCTGTTGTGAGAGAGGGCCGGAGCATCCGGAATATGCCTGTGGTAAACCGAGAATATGAAAGTGCTTTATGCCAGATCGGAACCCTTGGAGGAGGAAACCATTTTATCGAAATTCAAAAGGGTTCTGACGGCTATATCTGGATGATGGTGCATTCGGGAAGCAGGAACATTGGTAAACAGGTAGCCGATTACTACAACCGCATTGCAATTTCACTAAACGAACGGTGGGATAAAAACTTTAGCAGGGCAAAACAATTGGCCTATCTGCCGGTTGATAGCGATGAAGGAAATACCTACCTGGAAGAAATGGATTATTGCGTACGATTCGCTTTTTCAAACAGAAGTCTAATGATTGAACGAATCAAATCGGTATTCCTCGAGCATCTGAATATGCCAATTGTATTTGATCCTATGATTAATATTGCCCACAATTTTGCATCCTGTGAGGATCACTTTGGTGAACGGGTTTATGTGCATAGAAAAGGAGCAACACAAGCCAAAAAGGACCAGGTCGGAATAATTCCGGGATCCCAGGGAACCAGGAGCTATATTGTAAAAGGGAAAGGGAATCCGGAAAGCTTCGAAAGCTGCTCGCATGGTGCCGGCAGGGTGATGGGAAGAAAACAGGCGCAGCGGCAACTGAACCTCGAAAAGGAAATCAGATCACTGGAGAAGAAGGATATAATCCATTCCATACGAACAGTCCGGGACCTCGACGAGGCTCCTTCCGCATACAAAGATATCGATATGGTAATGGAGAACCAGAAAGACCTGGTAGATACCCTGGTTGAGCTGACACCGCTGGCGGTAATTAAAGGATGAGGTCAAACGTAAAGTTCCGAATTACTATCGAATTACTATTGCATGACTATCGTATATTCATTGTATGACGTTCAAACCGGTATATATTGAAACAAGCAGGAGAGGTTTGCTAAGGGAGAGGATCAGACTGGCCCGGGATATCCTGACCGAATGCCGTCTGTGTCCCAGGGAATGCAAGGTGAACCGGATGGAAGATGAGTCGGGAATCTGCAAAACAGGACGGCGGGCGGTTGTTTCCAGTTATTCACCTCATTTCGGAGAAGAATCGCCTCTGGTAGGATTCAGAGGCTCCGGGACGATTTTCTTCACTCATTGCAATTTGTTATGCAATTTTTGTCAGAATTATGATATCAGCCATGAGGGACGGGGAGAAGAGGTGTCAGAAACCATTCTTGCTGAAATGATGATACATCTGCAGGATATCGGCTGCCATAACATCAATTTTGTGACACCTTCCCATGTTGTTCCCCAGATCCTTACTGCCCTCGAAATAGCTATTGGCAAGGGATTGCAGGTTCCGTTGGTTTATAATACCAGCGGCTATGATAAGGTAGAGGTTCTGAGGATGCTGGATGGAATAGTTGATATTTTTATGCCTGATTTTAAGTTCTGGGATCCTGGTATTTCAAAAGAAACATGTAATGCGCCGGATTATCCGGAAGTGGCAAGGCAGGCAATAAAAGAGATGCACAGGCAGGTTGGCGATCTGAAAGTGGATAACCTCGGAATCGCATTGAGAGGTGTCCTCGTGAGACATCTGGTTATGCCTTATGGTATTGCCGGGACAAAGGAGATCATGAATTTTCTTTCAAAGGAGATCTCTTCCGGTACATATGTTAATATAATGCCACAATACAGGCCTTGCGGAAATGCCTGGCAGGATTCAAAACTTGCAAGGAGTCTGACTCCGGGAGAATATCATGAAGCTTTGGAAATAGCAAAAAAAGAGGGGATCAGCCGTCTCGATGACAGGAACTAGAGGATAACTGATTCCGGGAATTTGGATAAACACTTATCTTTGGAAAGATGAAAAAAATATCAGCCGGATTGGCTTCATTCGGAATGTCAGGTATGGTTTTTCATGCACCTTTTTTAACCACCAATCCGGGATTTCATTTGAAAAAAATAGTCGAGCGAACACCTAAAGGCTCGCAAAAAATATATCCTGAAACCGAGGTTGTAAGCCGGTTTGAAGATCTTACCACCGACCAGGAGATTGAATTGATCGTAATCAATACACCCGATCATTCTCACTATAACCTGGCAAAAGAAGCTTTACTGGCAGGAAAACATGTGATCGTGGAAAAACCCTTTACACTGACAACCCGTGAAGGAGAGGAACTCATGCGGTTATCCTCCGAAAGAGACCTTGTGCTGACCGTGTATCAAAACAGGAGGTGGGATGGCGATTTCCTCACAATCAAAAAGATCCTGGAGGAGAGGCTTCTTGGACCTCTGGTTGAGTATGAAGCACATTTTGACAGATTCAGAAACTATATCCAGCCTGATACATGGAAAGAAGATCCGGAAGTTGGCACAGGAATACTATACAACCTGGGTTCTCATATGATAGATCAGTCACTGGTCCTGTTCGGGATGCCTGAAAAATTATATGCCAACCTGAGGATTATCAGGGAAAATGGGAGGGTGAATGATTATTATGATATTCATCTTTATTACGATTCCCTGAAGGTCATTTTGAAAAGTTCATACCTGGTCAGGGAACCGGGACCGAGATATATACTTCATGGCATGAACGGATCTTTTGTCAAACATGGAATTGATCCTCAGGAGGATGTACTGAAAAGGGGTGAAAAACCGGTGGGAGACAAATGGGGTATGGAAGAGAAGAGGTATTGGGGAATTCTGAATACGGAAATAAACGGCAAACCTGTACGGAAAAGGATTGAAACCCTTCCCGGCAACTATCATTTCTTTTATGATAATGTCTATTCCGCTATAAGGGAAGGTAAGGAACTTTCAGTTAACCCTCAGGAAGCTCTCGATGTGATAAGGATCATCGAGGCCGCTGTTGAAAGCAACCATGCACAGGAGGTTATTTCTATTTAAAAACAGGCGAGGTCAGGCAGAAGCGGTTTCGAATGATTTATTTTGCCAGCCGAAATAAGCAAGGCATACAATATGAGGTCAGAATTCCAGGATGACCGATGTGCCGGCAGCCGGTTTGCTGAATACACTTATCCGGCCTTTGTGAAGACGCATTATTTGCCTGGCAAGACTTAATCCGATACCGCTCCCGTTCTCTTTTGTTGTGAAATATGGAATAAATATCTGTTCAAGAACCTCTTCTTCCATTCCTTGCCCGTTATCCCTGACCTCGATAATGGTATGCATTTCTTCATTCCGGTAGGCCAATAGCTCTATCGCGGGATCAGGTATCCCGGTAACGGCATCCATCGAATTGAGCAACAGATTTATAAGCACCTGTTCAATCAACTCAAGGTCGGCTTTGATTTTCAGGTCGGAAGCGGAGTATGACATATCCAGCCTTATATTGCTATCTTTTAATTTCTGTTTGAAAAGCGGCCCTGTTCTGGAAAAAAGATCCTTAACCGGTACCGTTTTGAAAGCTGGTTTGTGAATCCGGGTCAGGCTTTTGGTCGCCTTTACGAAATTTACCAATCCTTTACTCCGTGTGTCAATCGTTTCCAGGCATTCCTTCAGATCGTCGTAATCCTTCTCGTCCGGCTCCCCGTTATTCCCCTGTTTATCGAGGACCAGTTCTTTAATCACCGATATCAGATTGGTAATCGGAATTGCTGAATTCATGATCTCATGTGTCAGTACGCGAACCAGTTTCTGCCATGATTCAATCTCTTTCTCTTCCAGTTCCGTTTGAATATCCTGGAAAGAGATCAGTTTGAAATAATCGTTTTGAAGGTAAAATTCACTTGCCTGTATAAGTAAATTCAGAATTTCCCCTTTCCGTATTACTTTTAGTACCCGACTTTCTCCCGAATGCAATTCAAGAATCACCTTTACCAGGTTCTTGTCGATTTTACCCAGGGGTTTTAAATCCATTATCCCAGGGATCCTGAATAGCTCCTTTGCCGCATTATTGATAAGATGGATTTTTCTATCCCGGTCGATTGAAATCAACGCAACGTTTATATGCTCCAGCAATGTACTGATGAATTGATGGTGCATTTCCTTCTGGCTTCTTATAGACCTGAATCTCTCCAGGATTGTTTCATATGCTGATCGGATCTCTTCATCCGTTTCCGGAGAAATGTAGAGATTGGAGAAATCTTCCTGCCTGACAGACAGCAGGAAATTGTAGAGTTCTTTTCTTGACCGTTCATTGTACCGGATTAATTCAATAATCAGGATAATCACCAGCAGGCTGATCCATATGGAAACCAACCAGAAATGCGTCTCAAAGGCTACAAAGATGGCGGAAAAACCAAACAGAAAGATCAGGATAATCCGTATAATTAATCCGGGTCGGTATTTCAGTTTCATTATTTCAATCGGATAAAATTATCCTGTTTTATATTTACATCTACCGGTTTGATCAATAATTCACGATGCCCAGGTTCTATAGCCGGTATTTTTTAATTTTACGGTATAATGTACTGCGTCCAAAATCCAGTTCTTTCGCGGCTTTTGTAAGATTTCCCCCGGATTTTTGTATGGCGTTCATAATGGCCGCTCTTTCATAGTCTTCCATTCTTCCGGATAAAATGGTGTGATC
>CP070687.1:1172398-1176617 GCA_020353115.1 Bacteroidales bacterium | reverse complement strand
GCGGCCGGTGGGATACGGGAGCGAGAATACTCTTTTGTATTGTTAGCAGGTCCGTGATTCCTGTCACTCCTTTGCGGCAGAATATTTGCCATCTCGGAGAGGAAGGCCTGCACCGCCATTTTATAAACCCATTACAGAATTATGTATCGTATTCATCTTTTTCTTAATTTTATATTTGCACCTATTGCATTTTTTAAAAACAGTCAACCATGAAATATGCTTATATAGGCACCTATCCTCCCAGGGAATGTGGAATAGGTACCTTCACGAGCAATCTGCTCACTTATATGGATTGTTGTGATCAGGCTAGGGAAAGAGCCAATGAAGGATTCGTTGTTGCCATGAATGATCGGACCGAGGGTTATGAATACCCTCCTGAAGTAAGATTAACCGTACGACAGGAGCACCAACGGGATTATATTAAAGCGGCTGAATTCATCAATATCAGTGGAGCAGATATTTGCATTCTGGAACATGAATTCGGGATTTTCGGAGGCGAAGACGGTATCTATATCCTTCCCCTGCTGCACCGGCTTGAAATTCCATTCATCGTAACATTGCATACGATTCTGAAGGAACCTTCTTATACTCAAAAAGCTGTACTTCAGCAGATTTGTGGAATGGCCAGCAGAATTATAGTTATGAGCAAGCGTGCTGTTTCCTTCCTGAACAAAATCTATCATGTCCCGAAAAACAAAATTGCCCTGATTGAACACGGTGTCCCGGACCTGCAATTCAGCCAGGAACTTTCCAAAAAGGAGTTCAACCTTGAAAATAAAAAGGTATTGCTTACGTTCGGACTAATCAGCCGTAATAAAGGGATCGAAACGGCAATAAATGCCCTGCCAAAAGTTGTCCGGAAGCATCCGGATCTTCTTTACCTGGTTATTGGGAAAACCCATCCGAACGTTATCAAAATTGCAGGTGAAGAATACCGCTATTACCTGAGAAGGCTGGTAAAAGAGCTTGATCTGGAGAATAACGTACTGTTCCTGAATGAATTCATCAACCAGAATGACCTTTTTAAGTATCTGTCAGCAGCGGATATATACGTCACTCCATACCTGAATGAAGCCCAGATCACCAGCGGAACCCTTTCATATGCCGTTGGTGTGGGAACAGCTGTTCTTTCAACACCTTACTGGCATGCCCAGGAGTTGCTTGACGAAGGGAGGGGGAGGCTGTTCGACTTTAACAATTCAAAGGAACTTTCGGATATATTGCTGGAACTGCTTGATAAACCGGAAGTTCTGCGCGAGTTGCGAAAAAAAGCATACGATTACGGAAGAAAGATCATCTGGCCGAAGATCGGAAGAGAGTACATTGCGGTCACCGAAACGGTTCTTGAGGAGAAACCGGAAGTCGTGGTGAAAAAGGAGATAACCATTGATCCGCTTATTCTCCCTCCGTTTTCACTTGTACATATCAAAAGGTTAACGGATGATACCGGTATCATACAGCATGCAAAATTTGGCATTCCAAACCTTAAGGATGGTTATTGCCTTGACGATAATGGGAGAGCTTTGCTAATGGCATTGATGACCTACAAGGAAAAGAAGGAATCCCTGGCCCTTGACTTGATGCCCATTTATCTGAGTTACATTCATTATATGCAGAATAAGGATGGGACTTTCCGGAATTTCCTGAGTTTTAACCGTACCTTTCTGGATGAGGTTGGATCTGAAGATTCATTCGGCAGAGCGGTATGGGCATTGGGATATCTTCTTTGTTATCCTCCGAACGACGCTTATTTTCAGGTCGGTAAGATGATTTTCTTAAATGCGGCACCAAATTTTGAAAACCTGAAGACCATTAGGGGAATAGCCAATACCATGATCGGGATTTCCTATTATTTAAAGGCAAATCCGACGGATGAAATTATGTTGGAAACCTTGATAAAACTCTCGACTAAGCTGATCGATCAGTATAATTTGGAAAAGTACAAAAACTGGGAATGGTTTGAATCCATACTAACCTACGATAATGGTGTTTTGCCACTTTCACTATTTCATGTGTACGAAATCATAAATGACCATAAGATTCTTGAAACCGCTACAAAAACGATGGATTTCCTTTCGAAAGTGACCATTAAAGATGGCTATTTGTCACCAATAGGCAATGAAAAATGGTATAAGAAAGGAAGACAACGGGCAATTTTTGCACAGCAACCCATCGAGGCACTCACCATGGTACTGATGTTTCACCAGGCCTACCTCGTTACAAAGAATAAGGAATACCTGGATAAGCTCTTTACCTCCTTCATGTGGTTCCTCGGTGAGAATGATCTCAGGATGACCCTTTATGATTTCGAAACGGAGGGGTGTTGTGACGGTATTGAAAGATACGGTATTAACCGGAATCAGGGAGCAGAGAGTTCCCTGGCCTACCTGATTTCTCATCTGACTGTCCTTCAGGCATATGAACATTACCATACATACATTCAATTGACATGCTTATAAAACGTTACGAGAAAAATCCGATTCTTACAAAGGATGATGTCCCGTACCCGGTTGCAACAGTGCATAATGCAGGTGTGGCAAAATTCGAAGGAAAATATATGATGCTTTTCCGATCACACCAGTTCACCGGAAGAAGTATACTGGGGCTTGCTGAAAGCTCTGACGGCTATCATTTTGATGTGAGGAAAGAACCATTCATGGTGCCTGCGGAAGAAGGAATCTTCAGGGAGTATGAGGAGTACGGAGTGGAAGATCCAAGGATTATCTTCCTTGAAGGGCAGTATCTTATTACATACAGCGCCTACTCCAGGCATGGGGTCAGGATAGGCCTGGCCAGTACAAGGGATTTCAAAACGGTCGAACGGTTTTCACTGATCACCGAAGCGGATTATCGTAATGTTGTCATCTTTCCGGAACGGTTCGACGGTCTGTATGCGAGGCTTGACCGTCCCCATTCGGAAATTTCCCCCTGGTCGATCTGGATCAGCTATTCTCCGGATCTTAAATTCTGGGGTGAATCAAAACTGATCATGAAACCGGTTCAATACCATTGGGATGAAATGAAAATCGGTCCGGGAGCGCCACCGATCAAAACAAACCGTGGCTGGCTTAATATTTACCATGGTGTATTTCCAACCATGGATGGAAGTGTTTACCGGCTCGGGGTAGCATTACATGATCTGAATGATCCCTCTGTGATTATCGCTGTAGGTGATCAATGGATCCTGCAGCCGGAAGAGATTTATGAGGTAACCGGTTATGTTCATAATGTCGTATTTACATGTGCCGCAGTACCTGAGGAGGACGGTAGCGTGAAGATATACTGGGGAGGTGCCGACAAGGTGATGTGTGTCGGAACGGCAAATATTGAAGAGCTTGTGGATCATTGCCTGGTTAACGCCAGGGAACCATTATAAAATGAGGGTTGCTATTCTTTCTCCGGCAGCCTGGCGTACACCTCCCAGGATGTATGGACCATGGGAACAGGTTGCCTCCAATATCGCGGAAGGATTGATTGAAGAAGGGATCGATGTAACCCTGTTTGCAACAGGTGATTCCATTACAAGAGGTAAACTGGAGTATATATGTCCAAAACCCTATTCGGAAAATACAGATCTTGATCCTAAAGTTTGGGAGTGCCTGCATATCAGCCATATTATGGAACAGGCCGACCGGTATGACCTGATCCATAACAACTATGATTTCCTGCCTCTGACGTACTCCAGATTGATCGGGACCCCAATGGTTACAACCATTCATGGTTTTTCATCCCACCGTATCCTCCCTGTATTTAAGAAATATAATAAGACCACCTTTTATGTTTCGATAAGTAATTCGGATCGCAGTCCGGAACTTGACTATATTGCAACGGTTTATAATGGTGTAGAAAAGGAACTTTTCACCTTCAATCCGAACCCCGAAGATTACCTCTTGTTCTTCGGAAGGATTCATTCCGAGAAAGGCACCTATGAATGCATTCAGATTGCAAAAAAAACAGGCAGGAAGCTGCTCATTTCCGGTCTGATCCAGGACCAGCATTATTTTGATGAAAAGGTCAAACCCTACATCAATAATGACGATATTGTGTATGTAGGGAATTCCGGTCCCGAAGCACGTAACCGGTTATTGGGCAATGCATTTGCATTGCTTCATCCGGTATCGTTCGAAGAACCGTTCGGGCTGAGTGTCGTTGAATCGATGTTTTGTGGTACACCGGTTATCGCTTATAACAGGGGTTCGATGCCAGAACTGATCCTTCA
>CP070687.1:1160581-1172298 GCA_020353115.1 Bacteroidales bacterium | reverse complement strand
TAATTATGCGGTCAAACCCGTGTCAGAAGTTGGCTCTGAGCAGGTTCCGGCTGCAGCCCGGGGGAGGATGGCCCACCACCGGCCCGGGTATATTTCACCGGTACCGGTAATCAGGGAAAACTGCAGTAATCCCTGTTAAGACTGCCTCAAGTATATTTATAAAAACCGGATATTTTTATTAGTTTTATTCCGGCCTGCGGGAAGAATGAAAAGGGGATTATTCACTCATCCGTTACAGGTTCAACTTTATCTCAGAACAAATGGTACATCCAAAACCTTCTGAAGCATAATTCATCAGGGTATGAAACGCATACTAGTTACCGGAGGAGCCGGATTCCTGGGCTCACACCTTTGTGATCGATTACTGAAGGAGGGACATGAGGTAATTTCGGTCGATAACTATTTTACCGGCTCCAGGTCCAATGTCGTTCATTTGCTTGAAAATCCATATTTTGAACTGATCCGGCATGATGTTACCGTACCCTACTATGCCGAAATCGATGAGATATATAATCTGGCCTGCCCGGCATCGCCAATTCATTACCAGTTCAATCCGATCAAAACGATTAAAACATCCGTTATGGGTGCAATTAATATGCTGGGACTGGCCAAAAGGGTAAAGGCCAAAATTTTCCAGGCTTCCACAAGTGAAGTGTACGGAGATCCCGATGTTCATCCCCAGCCTGAGAGTTATTGGGGGAATGTGAATCCGATCGGGGACCGTGCATGTTACAACGAAGGAAAGAGGTGCGCCGAGACCATTTTTATGAACTATCATATCCAGAACGGGGTGAATATCAGGATTGCCCGTATATTCAATACCTATGGACCGAGGATGGATCCGAATGACGGGAGGGTGGTTTCCAATTTTATTATACAGGCCCTCCAGGGAAGGGATATTACGATTTTTGGTGATGGCAGTCAGACCAGGAGTTTCCAGTATGTAGATGATCTGATTGAAGGAATGATCAGGGTAATGGAGGCTCCTGATCATATTAACAGCCCTATAAATCTGGGTAATCCGGATGAGTTCACCATTCTGGACCTGGCGAAGAAAATCCTGGAAATGACCGGGTCGAAATCCGAGTTGACATATTACCCGCTTCCCTCTGACGATCCCATGCAGCGGAAGCCTGATATAACCCTAGCTCAAAAAGAACTGAAATGGAGACCGGAGGTGAGCCTGGAAAAAGGATTGACTGAAACCATTGAATATTTTAAAAAGCTGTTAAAAGTATGAGAGGAATTATTCTGGCCGGTGGTGCAGGAACCCGCCTGTACCCTATCACAAAAAGCATTTCCAAACAGATAATCCCGGTTTACGATAAACCCATGATCTATTATCCATTGTCTGTCCTTATGCTTGCAGGAATCAGACAGATCCTGATAATATCTACTCCACATGATATTCACCTTTACCAGAATCTTTTAGGTGATGGTAATCAAATCGGATTGAATATAACCTATGCCATTCAACCTGCTCCTGAAGGTCTGGCACAATCCTTTATTATAGGCGAGGATTTCATCGAGGATGAAAATGTATGTCTGATCCTTGGTGATAATATTTTCTTCGGGCATGGATTTGGGAGTGTTCTGCTGGAAACTGCAAAGCTGAAGGATGGAGCAATTGTTTTCGGATATTATGTGAATGATCCCAATCGATACGGGGTTGTTGAATTCGACAACAGCGGGAAAGTGATAAGTATTGAAGAAAAACCGGTCAAACCCAAATCGAATTATGCCGTTACAGGGCTCTATTTTTACACCAACGACGTGGTTCAAAAGGCAAAATCCCTGAGGCCATCAGCACGGGGAGAACTGGAAATTACCGACTTGAACAAACTATATCTCAATGAGGGGAGACTGCAGGTTAAAATCATGGGAAGAGGGATGGCCTGGCTGGATACAGGAACCTATGAAAGCCTTCTTCAGGCTTCAAACTTCATTGCAACGCTTGAAATGCGACAGGGTCTGAAAGCATCATGCATCGAAGAAATCGCGTATAAAAGAGGTTATATCGACAGGAAACAATTATTGAAACTGGCAGAGCCATATATGAACAGCCTGTACGGAACGTATCTCAAAAAACTGGCCGACGAAGACATAAGAACCTGGGAAAAGTAATTTTACAAATGAAAGTGATTAAAACGGAGATACCCGACCTGTTAATTATTGAACCAAACGTTCATGAGGATGAACGGGGTTATTTCTTTGAGAGTTATAACCAGAATAATTATAGGGAACAAGGGCTGGATCATACTTTCGTTCAGGATAATGAGTCGAAGTCATCATTTGGTGTCCTGCGTGGCCTGCATTACCAGCTTGATCCCTTTGCCCAGGTGAAACTTATCCGGGTTCTGAAAGGTGAAATAATGGATATTGCAGTCGATATCCGCAAGAATTCTCCAACGTTTGGCAAATGGTTAGGAATGCGACTCAGTGAGGATAACAGAAAACAACTTTTAATACCGGGTGGATTTGCCCACGGCTTTTCCGTATTGAGTAAAACAGCAGTGGTATTCTACAAATGCGATAGTTTCTATAATCCGGAAGCTGAACGAGGCATCATTTTCAATGATCCTTTCCTGGCAATCGACTGGGGTTTGGATACGGATGAAGCAATTATTTCAGACAAAGACCGGAGTCATCCATTATTTAAGGAAGCAGAAATGAATTTTCATTACAGAAACGGTTCGATCGATTTTCCTATTTAGTTTCACTATTAAAATATGTTCAATATTCTTATTACAGGAGCCTATGGCCAGCTGGGAAGTGAAATTAAAGAGGTTTCCTACCTCCGCCCGGAGACTCATTTTGTATTCCATGATATTGATACTCTCGACATTACAAAGCCTGACCTTCTGAAAAAATTTTTCTCTTCCAATTCATTCGATTTCATTGTTAATTGTGCCGGTTATACAAATGTGGATGATGCAGAAAAAGACCGGGAAACGGCCTGCCTTGTAAATGAAACTGCGGCCGGATATCTTGCCGAGTTTGCAGAAAAAAAAGGCTGCAGACTGATCCATATTTCAACAGATTATGTTTTCGACGGCAGACAGGACAGACCCTATTCGGAGGATGATAAACCAAATCCTGTGTCAGTATATGGCAGGTCAAAACTGGCAGGAGAGAAACTGGTTTTGCAGTATGGCAACAATATGGTTATTCGTACCTCGTGGTTATATTCGTCATTCGGTAATAACTTTGTAAAAAAAATGGCCAGCCTGAGCATGGAAAAAGATGATTTGAGGATTGTAAACGACCAGATCGGATCGCCAACCTATGCCTTTGATCTTGCATCGGCAATCCTGGATATTGCTGAAATAACATGGGAAAATAATGACCTGTTTGTGCCGGGCATCTACCATTATGCAAATTCAGGGGCTTGCAGCTGGTATGATCTCACAAGGGAAATTGTCAGGCTGACCGGTGCCTCTTGCCGGGTAACGCCAATAAAAACAGAGGAATATCCATTACCAGCCAGGCGGCCTGCATATAGTGTTCTGCAGACCGGGAAAATCAAATCACACTTCGGAATTCAAATTCCACACTGGAAAGAAAGCTTATCAGTCTGCATAAACAAAATCCAACAAAACCAATCAGGAAATGGAGAACAAAAACCTCATGCGAATTGTTGAAGAGAAGGCACAGGTCTGGCTTTCCGGAAAATACGACAATGATACCAAAGCCCAGGTTAGGTCAATGCTTAAAGAGAACTCTAAGGAGTTGATGGATGCATTTTACAAATATCTTGAATTCGGCACAGGAGGGTTGCGAGGAGTTATGGGCGCCGGTACAAACAGAATGAATATCTATACCGTTGGTATGGCAACCCAGGGACTTAGCAACTACCTCCTTAAACAATTCGGTAATCTTGACCGGCAAATCAGTGTTGCCATAGCATACGATTCAAGGAATAACAGCCGTTTGTTTGCCGAAACTGCGGCAAAAATCTTCTCTGCAAATCACTTCCGGGTTTATCTTTTCGAATCGCTACGTCCTACCCCGGAATTATCTTTTGCTATCCGCCAGCTCAAATGTCAGAGCGGGGTCGTAATAACCGCTTCACACAACCCTAAAGAATACAATGGCTTTAAAGCTTACTGGGATGATGGTGGACAAATTATAAGTCCGCACGACGAGAACATCATAAAAGAGGTTCAAAAAATCAAATCAATCGAAGAGGTCAGATTCAACGGGCCGGATGAAAACATTAAAATCCTTGGCGAACCGTTCGACAAGAAATATATCAACAAGGTTAAAACCCTGAGCCTTTCTCCGGAAATCATCAAACGGAACAAAGATCTGAAAATCGTATATACGCCGATTCACGGATCCGGGGTTAAACTGGTTCCGGAAGCTCTGAGGAAATTTGGCTTTACAAATATCATCAATGTCCCTGAACAGGATATTATCGATGGTAATTTCCCGACCGTCAAATCTCCGAATCCGGAAGAACCGGCTGCCTTATCCATGGCCATTGAAAAGGCAAAAGAGGTAAATGCAGACCTGGTTATGGCTACCGATCCGGATGCCGATCGTGTAGGAATAGCCGTAAAAAACCAGGACAACGAATTCATTTTGCTGAACGGAAATCAGACCGCCGTGCTTCTCATCTATTACCTGCTTACAAAATGGGAGGAGAAGGGCAAACTCACCGGAAAGGAATACATTGTTAAAACCATCGTTACAACCGATCTGCTAAATGAAATTGCAGATAAGTTCAAGGTAGAACATTTCGAAGTACTTACCGGATTTAAATATATAGCAGATATAATCAGGAAAAATGAAAGAAAAAAAAGGTTCATTGCCGGTGGAGAGGAAAGTTACGGATACCTGGCCGGAGAATTCGTAAGGGATAAGGATGCCGTCATATCCTGTGCACTGATTGCAGAAGTTGCAGCATGGGCAGCTGACCAGGAGAAATCCCTTTACGACCTTCTTCTTCATATCTACTACGAATTCGGACTTTACAAAGAACAGCTGATAAATATTATAAAGAAAGGGAAGTCGGGAGCAGAAGAGATACAACAGATCATGGAGGATTTCAGGAATAATCCGCCGGAAACAATCAATGATTCACCTGTAATGATGGTCCATGATTTTCTGAAACAGAAATCGTTTGACATGATCTCTCACCTCCGGTATGATATCACACTTCCGAAATCAAATGTTCTGCAATTTATACTGAAGGACGGATCAAAAATATCTGTAAGACCCTCAGGAACGGAACCTAAAATCAAGTTTTATTTTGGGGTTAAAGAGGAATTTAAAGACAGAAATGATTTCGGAACCCTGAACTCACTTCTCGACGAGAGGATCAGGGAAATTGTCCGCTCCCTGAATATCGAAGCCGGTTAATCGAATGATCCGTGCATCGATTTAACCTTACCAGCCCACGCCGGACCGGAAGGGAAATATTACTGCCTGGCCCGCGGATTATTATATTGAGGCGAACCATCTTATGAATTTTATGAATAAAAATAAATCGGATGAAATCATTCAGGAAAGAACTCTGGTTTGAAACCCGAAACCGGAGAGAGTACATAAACATCACACCTGAAATTCAGCAATGTCTTGTTCAAAGCGGAATAAAAGAAGGACTATTACTCTGCAATGCCATGCATATTACGGCCAGTATATTTATCAATGATGATGAATCGGGCCTGCACCGGGATTTTGAAGCCTGGCTTGAAAAACTGGCTCCTGAACACCCTCATTCACAGTACCACCACAATGGATTTGAAGATAATGCAGATGCTCATCTGAAACGGTCCGTAATGGGAAGGGAGGTGGTTGTTGCAATTACGGAAGGCAATCTGGATTTCGGACCATGGGAGCAGATATTCTATGGTGAGTTCGACGGGAAAAGACGCAAAAGGGTTCTGGTTAAGATCATCGGTGAATAATTCTGTTTACCTTTGCAGTTATATTCATGACTCAATGGATATTGCCGAAGTTCATAAATCACATAGGGTATCCCAGGGGAAAATGCTCGCTACGGTCGCGTTGAATTTAATCACCACACTGGTAGAATTCACCGGAGGGATCCTGTCAAACAGCCTGGCACTGGTATCGGACGCATTGCACAATCTCGGCGACACCTTTGCCATTACCATTTCATACATTGCGCTCAAAGCCAGCAAACGGTCGAGTACCGTAAGAAAAACATTTGGGTTCAAACGGGTTGAAATACTTGTTGCACTGTTTAATTCAACCGTACTGATTGCCGTTTCAATATTTCTTTTCTTCGAGGCATACGACCGGCTGGCAGATCCCCAACCCATCAGGGTAAATATTATGTTTTGGATCGCGCTGGTTGGCCTTCTGGCAAATCTCTTCTCCGTATTCCTTCTTCGAAAAGATGCCGGGCATAATCTGAATATCCGTTCGGCTTACCTTCACTTGCTTGGAGATACACTTTCTTCGGTTGCCGTCATAATCGGTTCCATTCTGATCCGGCAATACGGTTTATTCTGGATTGATCCTGTCCTGACTTTCCTTATCGGGCTTTTTATCATAAAGGAGACCTGGAGCATTTTAAGAGAGACGATCGAGATCCTGATGGAAGCAACACCCCGAGAACTGGATCTGGATTTTATAAAATTAGAAATGGAGAAGCATCCGAAAGTTGCCAATATTCATCATATCCATGCCTGGAGGCTGAACGATACGGAAGTCCACTTTCAGTGTCACGCAGATATTTCGGATAATATGCCAATACTTGAATCAGATAAGGTAAGAGAGGAGCTGGAGGATATTCTTATTAAGAAATTTGATATCCATCATGTTACAATTCAGGTTGAATACGATTCATGCCATGATAAGAATTCCATATCGACTTCATGATAAGGATCAGGATTCAACATCCTCGAAGAAATCGTCCCTGAAATTAACCAGGAAAAGCTTTTCCGTTGCCCTTGTAACTGCTGTATAAAGCCATCTCAGGTATTCTATATCGATCCTATCCTCATGGATGTATCCCTGATCAATAAAAACAGCCGGCCACTGTCCACCCTGGGCTTTATGACAGGTTACCGCATAGGCAAATTTCA
The DNA here is from genome assembly GCA_020353115.1 of Bacteroidales bacterium. Lineage (GTDB taxonomy): Bacteria > Bacteroidota > Bacteroidia > Bacteroidales > VadinHA17. Next base: position 1,165,240 of record CP070687.1, on the reverse strand, counting down.
CCTGAAGAGCATTGAAAAACGGATCATTTCTGATCAGGTCAAATTGTTGTTTTTTCGATTTGGCATCCGGATAGTCTTCAGCGACCGCATTATATAGCTTTCTGCTATCCTCCTCGCTCAGGGATGGAGCTTCCAGGGTTATCGTATCCAGGAGTACTTTCGTCTCAATTTCAATATCGTGGTAATCGGGAAAACGAATCAATACATCGGCAAAGCGGAATCCGTATCTCTCCTGGTAATCTCTCACCCTGCAAATCTCCGCGATATCTCCATTGGCTATGAAATCGATCGTTTCATCCGTACTTCCCCAGTAATAATTGTTCTTAACCACCATAATGTAATCACCGACGGATATTTCATTTTCTCTCCACAGGATCAGGTTTCTGATACCGGCATTGTATTTATTGGCCATTTTATTGGACCGGACAACAACGATTGTATTTTCCATTCCCAGCCTGTCATAGGTGGTTGTAATTTCTTCCAGCAAATCCTCACCTTTTATTCGTTTAATATCACTATAGGATTTCATGCACATTCGGGGAAAATGGAAATCTTTTCTTTTCAATTGGTTTCGAAGGCTGGTAGCATTTACAAGGATCCCTGATCCTTGAGATTGTCTTACTATCTCGTCCAGGAATATCTCGGTCACTCCAAGACCAAATCCCTCAAGGACTCTTTTATTGAGAGCCGGGCTTACCTCAAAACCGACAGGCGGAAGCTGGGCGGTATCCCCGATCAGGATAAGCTTGCATGCTTTATCGTTGTATACATAGGTAATAAGGTCATCCAGAAGCCTTCCGCTGCCAAACATTGATATTTCCGAGGATTTATTTGAGATCATGGAAGCCTCGTCCACCATGAATATGGTTTGTGAATGAAGGTTTTTTTCGAGGATAAATTTTCCAAAGCCGTCCCTGGAGGATTTTTGCCGGTAAATCTTTTTATGGATGGTATAGGCTGTTTTGCCAGCAAAGGAAGCAAATACTTTTGCCGCACGACCTGTTGGAGCCATAAGAACAGACTTTAACCGAAATGTCTCCAGTGTTCTGACCAGGGCACTAACGATGGAAGTCTTCCCCGTTCCTGCATACCCTTTTACAAGAAGGACATTCCTACTTTCCGGATTAAGTATAAAATCCGCGAGAAAATCCATCAGTCTGGACTGACAATCAGTGGGTTGATAGCCCAGGTTCTCTCTTAAACCGGAAAGGATATGTTTTTTTAACATTTATCTCAATAAAGATCGAATTTGAATCCGTAATTTAATTTTTTTTTTAATTTTGCACGCATGCGTAACTAAATCTTTATAACCAACATGAGAACTGGCGTTAAAATTGTTCTTGCACTTGCAATTATTATCCTCGGTTATTTACTTTTGGAAAGCATCATGCAGCCCATCCGGTTCAACAGGGAGAGAGTCAAACGGGAAAATGCTACAATCGAAAGGTTGATCGATATTAGGACTGCCCAGGTAGCTTTTAAAGACAAATATCAGAGATATACAGGTGATTTCGATTCTCTTATAAATTTTGTTAAGTTGGATTCCTTCCCGGTTGTCAGGGCTATCGGAAGTATTTCGGACAGTTTGATGGAGGCAGGAATGACAGAATCTGATGCAGTGAAGCTCGGACTGATCATCCGTGACACCATGTTTGTCAGTGTACTTGATTCTATCTTCTTCCCTAATTACCCGATCGATTCATTACGCTTCATACCATATGCAGATACGAACCAGTTTTTTCTGGGTGCAACGGAAATTGAGACGGCCTCAAAAGTAAAGGTAAACGTTTTCGAAGCTCACGTTATAAATGACATTTTATTGCATGGCCTGGACAGGCAACTGATAATCAACTATTCAGCTGAAAGAGTTAAGATCACTAATTTCCCTGGTTTACGTGTCGGATCTCTTGAAGAAGCAACCAATAATGCAGGTAACTGGGAATAAGAAACAGGATCGATGCATGATCTCTCTTTACTAGACGAAACCTTAGATATCAATATTACCAAATCGTATCATATATCCATTCAAGCCAGCTTGAATGGATTTTCTTATTGCCTGCTTGATACGGTCCGGAATAAATACGTTGCATTAAAGCACTACGCTTTTAATAAAGAAAAGAACAATCTCGAGGATAACTTGAAGAAAGTTCTTGCGGAAGATGAATTCCTTAAACTCGAATACAAAAGTTCAAAACTGATCTATATCTCGAAAAAATCGACCCTGATCCCCGTTCCCCTGTTCAGTAAAGATAACCTGAACGACTATTTGACATTCAATCATACGGTTGAGGAAAAGGAAGATATCCATTTTAATAAGCTGAAAGGTGCAGATGCTTATGTTGTATTTGCCATCCCCGGATTTTTCTCCTCGGTATTCAATAAATCTCTGCCTTCGCTTAAAATATACCATCAATCCTCACCTTTCATCGAAAATATTTTCTGGGCCGGGAGGGACAAGAAAGACCAGGACAGGGTTTACCTCAATATTTCCGGGGGCATTTTCGATATTGCCGTAATCAGTGGGAAAAAGCTAAGCCTGTATAACTGTTTCTCCATGCAAAACGAAAACGATCTAAACTATTTTGTACTCTATATTTTTGAACAGCTGAAGCTCGATCCCGAGAAAACCGAACTGGTGCTGGCCGGTGAGATCTCCAAAACGATGAAACATTACGAGATCCTCAAGAAGTATATCCGGCACCTCAGTTTTGAAAAAACAAATAACCAGTTTACATACAGTTATACCTTTAATGAGATCCCTGCCCATACCTTTGTTAATCTTCTAAACCTCTACACTTGCGAATAATAAGCGGGAAATACAGGGGTAAAATCATTCATCTTCCCAGGAATATCAAGGTCAGGCCCACCACCGATTTGGCAAAAGAGAGCCTTTTCAATATAATTGTAAACGACTATGATATCCGATCTGTAAGTGTCCTTGATCTGTTTTCAGGTACGGGCAGCATCAGTTATGAATTTGCTTCCAGGGATTGCAAACTGATCCACCTCGTGGAGAATAATTACAAGAACTATTCATTTATTGTAAAGACCATGGAAGAGCTCGCATTCCACCAGATAAGGGCAACGCGGGCGAATGTCAGGAGTTATATTGAGACCTGCCAGACAAAATACGATATCGTGTTTGCCGATCCCCCGTACAATCTGAGTTGGCTTGGTGATCTTCCAGACCTGGTCCTCGGTCACGGTCTCCTGAATCCGCAAGGGATGTTTATTCTCGAACATCCACGGAGTGTCCATTTTTCAGATCACTCCTGTTTAATGGAAAAGAGGCAGTACGGAAGTGTTAATTTCAGTTTTTTCAAAAGCTGAATCCCAATCTCAGGTCCAGGAAATCCGCTACGTGTCTGTGGGCTTTAATATTAATACCGACCAGGAATTTTTCACCGACAAAAAAAGACAGTCCATATCGCTGGTATACGGGATCCATCGCCTTGTATGGAGAATACAGGTAAACGCCAAGTTGCTGTGAAAAGATAAACCTGCCCAAAAGAAGTTCGTGTCCGAAGAGCAGCGCAATCCGGTTGTGATCAACATAATCACCCGAATCATCCAGGATATTCCCGGTTCGAATTTCCTGTCTCAGCGATCCGTCGCAAATCCACTCCGCTCCGGCCGAGAATGCACTTACACGGCTCACCAGCCTGCTATACCCGGTTGTCAGGCCAGTTATCAGGAACTGTTCCTCTCCATTGATACCAATACGTCCGGCAAAAATCCATGCTACCTCAAAGCGGTTCTTATCCGGATTAACCGTAATGGATTTGTTTTTCATCCTGTCGTCAAATCCAACCGGAACAAGGCTGTAATCCATACCTATATTAAAGGTAGGATAGTTTATACCGAGATTGGGTTCCTTGATCCCGCCGTTCGATATATGGTTATAGTTGGCCGCCAGCCGGAAGTTCATCCTGTCATTCGGCCTATAGTTTAAAGCCAGGTTAAGCATGGCAATGAAGGAGATATGATCACTGAAAAACAGGTTTTCCGGATTCGTTTCTGCATCATAATGCTTATTGGAAAATGCCGGTCCAATCCCGAACCGGATGGACATGCTCCACTTTCTGTGTGCTCCGACAAAGGGTTCGATATAGGGGTATATTGCAATTGAACTGCCGATAATTTCAGGATTTCCGTAGTCCGTATAGAAAACAGAAAAACCGGATCTGGGGTAACAAAAGCAATATTCCCAGTATTTCCGGGGCATCAGGTGCCATGTCAGATCCAGTTCTACTCCCCGGGGATTGGTGTTGGAAAGATGGGCAATTTTGTTTGAGTGAGGGATTATCATACCATAGTGTAAACGCAGGCCTGCTATGAAAGGGCTTTTAATCTCTTTCTTGCTCTCCTGTGCAGCTACAAAACCCGACCAAAAAAACAAGACAGTTAACGTATAAATCCCACTGCGGAACATAGAATTTGTAAAAATGATTAGCGATACAATGCCAATTAAATTGGTAAAAAAACCCCAGAGCAAGTTCTGCATCTTATTTCAGCAGTAAGCTGCGGGGAACCGGCCTGCCGGCAGGTTAAACCTCCCTTCTCCTCCCCCGACTTCGTCGGACGAAACCGACTATATAGGGTAAAGTCCGAATCCGCCGGAGGCATAGAAGCCTGTCTGTCGTTCAGGCAGGGAGGATT
>CP070687.1:1146023-1160481 GCA_020353115.1 Bacteroidales bacterium | reverse complement strand
TCACCACGGGTTTGTGGTATTGCGGACCGGCTCCTTTATTCCTGAAAATATACCCTTTTCACTCTTTGTGAAATCCCGGCCAGTATCTCATAGGGGATGGTATCGATCTTCTCCGCCAGATCGGATATCCGGTTCCTTTCACCGAATATTTCCACCTCATCGCCTGTTTTTGCATCCACACCTGTAATATTCACCATACACATATCCATACAAATATTCCCTATGACAGGCACAGGTTTATCGTTAATAATGAATTGTCCAACGCCATTCCCGAATTTCCTGTTCAACCCGTCTGCATATCCGACCGGTATAACAGCGATTCTTGTCTCCCCGGATACCCTCGCATCTCTTCCATACCCTATGGAATCACCTGCTTTTACCGACTTAATTTGTGAAATACGGCTTTTCAGGCTGCTTATATTCCGAACCTGATCCCGGTTCCGGTCGCTTATCCCGTATAGCCCTATACCAAGCCTTACCATGTCAAACTGGGCTTCGGGAAACCTTTCAATACCGGATGAATTAAGTATATGCCTCAGTACATGATGGTTGTACATGGCAATCAGTTTATCACTAATAGTTGTAAAGAGATCAATTTGATGCCTTGTGAAATGGTCGTGTTTTTTATCATCACTGGCTGCAAGGTGTGAAAAAACAGATTTAACAAATAACTCGCGGTGGGTTTTTAGAACCTCAAGCAGCCTTTCCTTTTCTCCGGCTACAAATCCTAGTCTGTTCATTCCTGTATCAAGCTTAATATGAACAGGGTAATTCATCATACCACTCCGCCGGACAACTTCGGAGAAACGTTTGAGTATGTTAAAATCATAAATCTCAGGTTCCAGATCATATCGTATCAAGAGATCCAGACTTTTTACTTCCGGATTCATTACCATTATTGGAAGGTTAATCCCGGCTTCCCGCAGCATTACCCCTTCATCCGCAAATGCGACAGCCAGGTAGTCAACCCGTTGAAATTGCATTGCGCTGGCAATCTCGTATGACCCGCTTCCGTAGGAGAAGGCTTTTACCATTACCATAACCCGGGTAGAGGGATGAAGTTTTGACCGGAAAAAATTCAGGTTGTGAATAAGGGCATCGAGATTAATTTCAAGCTGGGTCTGATGAATTTGCTGTTCCAGGCTTTGAAGGATCTTTTCGAATTCAAATATCCGAGCTCCTTTTAGCAGGACGGCTTCACCGGAGAACATATCCTTTTGCAGGTGGGACAGGAATTCCCCGGTAGAATGATAAAACTCCTTATTCATGGGGAAAAGATCTGCAAACCTTGAAATTGATTCACCTATACCAATGATTCTGTCCAATCCCCGTCGGGACACCAGATCTGCCACTTCAGAATAGAGTTCTTTTTCATCCCTCCCGCTCTGCAGAATATCGGAGAGGATCATGGTTCTCTTATTATGTTGTTTTTGAGAAAAAAGAAGGTCAACCGCAATTTGCAGTGATCCGAGATCCGAATTATAACTATCGTTAATAATCGTACACCGGTTAATTCCTTTTTTCATTTCCAGCCGCATGGCGACCGGCTCCAGTTTTTCCATTCGCTGCCGGATCACTCCTGGCGTATACCCCAGATATAGTAGCAGGCACCAGGTTTGGATAGCATTTTCTACCGATGCATCATCCGTAAACGGGATACGGATACGAATGGTTTCATCAGCATAAATCCCCTCTATGGTAGTCCTTTCTTCCTTCCTTACAACACTTTTTATCCGTAAGTCGGCATTGCTGTTCTCGGACCAGGTAAAAAATGATTTCCCAGCTATACCGGGATCGGATAAAATCGCGGTCCGGATTTCCATATGATCGTAACAGTAGATCAATGCACCAGAATCTCTGAATAGATTCAGTTTTTCCCTGACTTTATCCGCAATAGATGAAAAATTCTCCTGGTGTGCTTCCCCTATATTGGAAAAGATCCCGATATCCGGCCTTATGATCTTCCGGAGTTTTTCCATCTCACCGGGGAAGGATATTCCTGCTTCAATAATGGCATAATCAAATTCATTGTCCAGGAGCCACAAGGAGAGCGGAACGCCAACCTGTGAATTAAAGCTCCTGGGACTTCTGACTACTTTTTTATCCACGCCGAGCATCTGGGATAACCATTCCTTTATAACCGTTTTACCATTGCTGCCGGTTATGGAGATCAACGGATTTTTATATCTGTTCCTGACATAACCTGCCAGTTGCTGCAGTGAATCAAGTGTGTTGTGTACAAGGATAAAAGTGGCATCGGTGAACTTTTCTATCTCATCGGGTGGATGATCCACCATGAAAATTCGTATACCTTTCCGGAACAGATCCCGGATAAATCGATGCCCGTCATTACGGTCTCCGGCAAGTGCAATGAACAACGTACCTTCTGAGGTGATATGTTTCCGGCTGTCAATAAGCAGCTGGCGTATCTTCCGATTGCCACTCCCGATCAATTCACCTCCGGTGAGTTTGGATATGTCTTTAACAGATATCTCAATCATGGGAAGAATTCCCCGGTTTACAACCGGTAAAAACAGATCCGGCCGTTGTCAGGGATGATTTTATTTTTTCTTTGATAATTCAATATAACAGGTCCTGCAGAGCGGTTCATACTCATCTTTCTCTCCCAGGAGAACCAGTTTTTCAGTCTCTGATTTTCTGAAGGAATATTGTGCCAGATTCCCGCATCTGGTACATATTGCGTGCACTTTTGTTACAAAATCCGCGATTGCAAACAGGTCCGGTATGGGTCCGAAGGGTTTTCCCCTGAAATCCATATCCAGCCCGGCAACGATAACCCTCACTCCCTTGTTTGCCAACTCATTACAAACATCAACCAGCCCGGCATCAAAAAACTGGGCTTCATCAATCCCTACTACCTCAACATCGTTTGCAAGTAGCAAAATGGTGGAAGAAGAAGGGACAGGGGTTGACATGATGGCATTGTCATCGTGGGAAACCACTTCATTATCGGAATATCGGTTTTCCATGATCGGTTTGAAAATCTCCACTTTCTGGCTGGCAATTTTCGCCCGTTTCAACCGCCGTATCAACTCCTCTGTTTTCCCTGAGAACATCGATCCCGCGATAACTTCAATACATCCAGATTTTCCCCGGTTACCTATCGAACTTTCAAGAAATGTCATACAAGAAATTCTGAAATTAATCGTTACTTTTGCAAAAGTAAGGAATTCACCCTTCCCTTTTCACAAATTCGAACGACAATGGAAGTTAGAAAAATCGTTGAAAACCTAATTAAAGATATACAAGATATTCAGAATAACATCCTGCGGTTAAAAAATTCTTCTGATATTCCTCTTATAGAGGTTGACATAGTCCTTGAAAAGCTAAGGGATATATACGAGTCGGTTTCCCGGCTGAAAACCCATGCGGAGCCTTCTATTGAACCGGCGGAAACGGAAACCGGAAAAATGAGGGAAACTGAAGATTCCGCCTCTCCGGGTACAGAAGAAGGGGAACCCGAAGTTATGTCACCGACGGATGAAAAGGAAACGTCAGCCGAAGTTCAGGATACGGCTGTATTGGAACTGGAAACCGGAAATGCCGTAAAATCCAAGGTAGAACATGAGGAGAACAGTGATCAGGATTTGGATGGTAATAATATCATGAAGACTGCGGCAAAAACTCCTGAAATCGTCGCAGATCGTTTCAAGGATTCTCAACAATTCAGGAACGAATCACTCGCAAAAACAATCAAAGGAGGTGATCTGTCCAGCAAGTTGCAATCAAAACCGATAAAGGATATAGGTTCTGCTATCGGCATAAACGATCGTTTCCTCTATATCAAGGAACTCTTTGATGGCAGTGCGAAAAAGTTTGACGATACCATCAGGATTCTTAATAACGCCCCGAACTTCAATGAAGCATATAATTACCTGAGTGAAAACTTTTCCTGGGATATGGATAATCCGGCCGTTCAGAACCTCCTGGAATTAACACGGCGGAAACATATAATCGACACAGATGAGTAGATTATATCTTGTTCCGACACCTATCGGAAACATTAAGGATATCACACTCAGGTCCCTTGATATTCTGGCAAGCGTTGAGTTGATCCTTGCAGAAAATACAAGGAAAACTACGCACCTCCTCAGGCATTTTAAAATCGATAAAGAAATCCAATCCTACCATAAATTCAATGAACATAAAAAGGTTCATGGCCTTGTACGGCAGATCAAAGCCGGTAAATCCATGGCCCTCGTGACCGATGCAGGGACACCTTCCATATCCGATCCTGGCTTTCTGCTCGTCCGTACATGCCTCGAAAATGACATTGAGATCGAATGTTTACCGGGGCCCTCTGCATTTATCCCCGCACTGGTTAACTCGGGACTGCCCAGTGACCGGTTCTGCTTCGAAGGTTTCCTTCCCCACAGGAAAGGCAGGACCAAACGGCTGGCCAGCCTGGCGGATGAAACGCGGACCATAATCCTGTATGAATCCCCCCACAGACTGATCAAGACTCTCGAGCAACTATCGGAGTATCTTGGAGATAACCGCAGTGCAAGTATATCAAGAGAACTTACCAAAATTCATGAGGAAACGGTACGAGGCACCATTCGGGAATTAATCTCATACTACAAGGATCATACCCTGAAAGGAGAATTTGTTATCATTGTCGGGGGACTACCTTCCTAAACGTAAATCGGTTTTTTCAATCATACCATGTCTGTTCGTATTCGAACGCCATGTATTGTAAACGTACACTTTTAACACTTTTTAACATAGTTTGATGTGATATTAAATTCCTTCTATACAGAATTTTAAAAACTTTGGCACCAAATATGGATATTATTTTACCACGGTAATATGAACCGCAAGGAGATTTAAAATGAGAGAACGGATAACAGAAAAAAACGGATTTCTTAAACCATTGGGATTGTTGCTGATAATCCTTCTTTTGAGTTTAACCTGTTTTATCAATCTTGTTTTTGCTAACGATGGATCCAATACAGAACAGGATGTTTTATCAAAGGAGATGATTGAGGATGCATCTCAATCCGACTCACTTGAAGAAGTGGCAGCTATCCCTTACAAATAAGATTATGAACAATGAATAGAACCGGTATGCCCATTTGCAATTATGGTTTAAAACGGGCATAATGCATACCGGTGACTTTTCGGTTATTATTTTTTAAATCTCCTGTTAACTCAATATCTCAAGGCTGTCTTAAAAGTTATCATTTCCACCGGGATTGCTAGATGTTTGAAGAGGGGAGAGGAAATATCGGGTTAGTAAACAGCTCTTTTCGGTCAATGTATCATCGTCTGTGTTCCTTTCCCCATGGTAGTTTAATAGTAAAGATGACAGACCCTTACGGAAACTGGATTTTTTTCACAATTTTAAGACAGCCTTTTTTATTCCTCATCATGGGATCCTGATCTTTCCAGCAGGTTATGCGGAAGTGATTTCCGGGTTTTTACGCCCAGTTTCTTAATCTGTTCCACCCGGCTGACAAGATTTCCCTTTCCTTCGGACAATTTTTTCATTGAATTCTGGTAACTGGTTCTTGCACCGTCCAGCCTCTTTCCCAGATCAACCAAATCGGCCACCAATCCTTCAAATTTATCATACAATGCTCCGCTTTGCCGGGCAATTTCAAGGACGTTCCTGTTTTGGTATTCCTGGCGCCACATACTTTCAATCATTTTCAGGGCAGCAATCAGGTTGGTTGGGCTTATCATCAGTATGCGCTTTTCATATGCATGGTTCCACAGGTTGGAATCTTGTTGAACTGCGAGGTAATATGCCGGTTCCACAGGAAGAAACATCATCACGAAATCCAGGCTTTTGAGGTCATAGATATCCTGGTATCTTTTATCACTCAGATCCCTGATATGGTTCCGTATGGACTGGAGGTGTTCTTTTAATGCATTCTCCTTCTCTTTTTCGGTATTTCCGGAAACGTATCGTTCATAAGCAACCAGGGATACCTTCGAATCGATTACAACGCTTCGGTCTCCGGGGTAATGAACCACCACATCGGGTTGGACTCTGTTGCCCTGTTCGTTAATGAACGAAGGCTGGACAAAGTATTCGCGGTCTTTCTGAAGTCCCGATTTTTCCAGGATATTTTCCAGTATCACTTCTCCCCAGCTGCCCCTGGTTTTTGAATCTCCTTTCAGAGCCTCCGTCAGATTTTTCGCCTCCTGTCCGACAAGCTGGTTTAACTCGGCCAATCGCTTTACTTCCTTTTCCAAAGCGGAACGATCCTTGGCTTCCTTCACATAGGTTTCTTCCACTTTTTTCTCGAAATCCCTGATTTTTTCACCCAGAGGTTTCAGCAGTTCATCCAGGTTTGTCCTGTTTTGTTCCGCAAATTTTTTTGTTTTCTCTTCCAGTATTTCGTTGGCAAGGTTTTTAAACTCTGACTGAAAACGCTCCTGGATTTTTTCAATTTCCGATTTCTGCTGTTCAAGCCTTTCCTGAAGATTCCTGTAATCTGCATCTTTTGCGGAGACCTGCTTGTTAAGATCAATGATCCCGGCTTCCTTTTTTTCAAGTTCGGAACGTGATTCATCCAGCAGAGCCGAAAAATTTCGAATCTTTTCCTCTGCAACTTCCCGCCCGGCTGAAAAGCGCTGACGAGTTAAATACCATGCCAAACCTCCACCGGCAATAATTCCAACGATAAGGTATACGATTTCCATGTTTATACTTCTTTTATCAGGGATTTCTATACTCCTTCATTAAGCATAGAGGAATGATAACAAAGTTAGACAGGATTTTTAACTTTCTGTAAAATTGGTTGAATAATATTTGCAAGGAATTACGTCCGGTCAATACCCCTCCGGTGTCCCTGTAAGATTTCAGGAGGAACGGGGCTCTTGAAGATTTCATAACCGATAAGTTTTTCAATCTTCCGAATTGTATTCCTTTCACCATCCTTTACGAGGGTAATGGCAACTCCCGTTGAACTGGCCCTGGCCGTTCTGCCCACCCTGTGAACGTAGTCTTCGGCATCCTGTGGCACATCATAATTCACAATAAGATCTATACCTTCAATATCGATCCCTCTTGAAACCACATCTGTAGCCACAAGGATGCGGATCTTCCTGTTCCTGAAATCCAGAAGCACGTTCTCCCTTTCCTTCTGTGGCAGGTCAGAGTGTATCGCCCTGGCGAGGTATCCCATGCTTATTAATTTCCTTTCAAGATTTCGTACACTCACTTTTGTTGAACAGAATACCAGGATGCTGGGGATTTCTTTCCCGGCCAGGAGTTTTATCAAAAGTTTGGTTTTCAATGATTCATCAATGAAATAGACCGTTTGCAGTATACCATCTGCCGGTTTGGACAATGATATGTTGATTTCCACCGGGTCGACCAATATCTCTTTTGCAAGCCGTCTGATTTCAGGAGGCATGGTAGCGGAAAAGAGAAGGTTTTGCCTTCTCACCGGAAGGGAGGTAATGATATGCATTATATCATCATAAAATCCCATATCCAGCATTCTGTCAGCCTCGTCAAGTACGAGGAAACGAACCTTTTCAAGACGGAGATATTCGAGTTTAAGATGAGCGATCAGCCTTCCGGGAGTGGCAATAAGCACATCGGTACCCTTCACCATGGCCGATTTCTGGATATCCCAGTCCAATCCGTCGCCTCCCCCATACACAGGAATCGAACTGACCGGTACATAATAGGAAAACCCTTCGAATTGCTGATCGATCTGAAGCGCCAGTTCCCTTGTCGGTGCAATCACCATGGTTGATATTGGACCCGGTTTCTCCTTAATTTCCAGTATTCTATTCAATAGCGGCAGTATATATGCTGCCGTTTTCCCGGTTCCTGTCTGTGCACATCCGATAAGATCCCTTCCTTCCAGGATGGCTGGTATGGCCAGTTCCTGGATGGGTGTAGGCTCTTTGAAACCCATGGCTTCCAAGCCTTTATAAATTTCCTTGTTGAAATTGAAATCTCTAAACGTCAAAGTATTCTGCCGGTTATTTGGGTTAACGGGATTGTAACGTATTAAACTGGTATTAAACCGCAGATCAATCTCCGGACTCTTATTTCCGCAACGTGCTGCAGTTAACCAGCCTGCCTGCTGGCAGGCAGGGAGGATTAAAGTGCTTCTATTACTCTCGTTAATTTTTGTGTAACTTCGGATGCAATATTCACCATTTGTTTGTTTTCCACTTCCTCCATGGCAACTTCAGGATTTATACACGCGATTTCCACTCTTCCGGGTTCCAGTTCCTGAACGATAAAACTGCATGGGAGGAGGACTCCTATTTTATCTTCCGTCAGAAGGGCTTTATGGGCATATTGCGGATTACATGCTCCAAGGATCTTGTACTTCCTGAAATCCACATCCAGCTTTTTCCGCAGCGTATCCTTCATATCTATTTCCGTAAGAATTCCGAAGCCTTCTTTTTTCAGTTCTCCCTCAAGAAACGGGATTGCCTCTTCGAATTGCATATTAATTGTTTTCGAAAGGTAATAGCTCATCATCTTTTCTCCTTAACATTATTGTTTGATAACAGATTTCAAAAGTAGTGTTTTTCATCTATATTCCTTCCGGGCGGAAGAGATTCCTTATATCATTATACCCTCAGACCAGGAACGTATGGCAAATATAATTCATAACCTGGTTTGCCGGAAATGCCATCACACCACATCCGGCTATAAGCCAGGCTGGCAAAAGCAATCCGGCAGATAATTGATTGCCTTCCCGTTTTCGGTTCGTCTTAAAGGGCGGTACGTAAGCCGGAACAAATCCCGTACAAAATGGTTGCCGGCCGTTTCATTGGTATACTGCAAGGGAGGGATGCCTTCAATCTCCCGGCCGTTGGGCCGATCCGCTTATAGAAAAATCCTTTTAAAACGGCTGATCATCCCGGTCCTGGTCGGGTAATCCGGATCCGGGATCTTCCGGGTTTCTGTCATCGTTCATTTTCGACCCGATGGTAAATGTTTTCTGATCGGTCCCGTTTTTCAGGTAATCGATCTGCATATCATCAATCTCAACAAATTTGGCCGTTTCATCCCGGAAACGGAGTTGAATGTCTCCCACCGGCCCGTTCCTGTGTTTTGCGACTATGATTTCCGCAAGGCCGGCAAGTGAGTTCCCTGCTTCATCTTCCGTTATCCCGTATTTTTCAGGTCTGTGGATAAAGATTACCATGTCGGCATCCTGTTCAATGGCACCCGATTCGCGAAGGTCGGACAATTGCGGTCGTTTGCTTCCCGAGCGCATCTCGACCGAACGGTTCAGCTGGGATAGTGCAATAATCGGAACGTTAAGTTCTTTTGCAATAGCTTTAAGAGAACGGGAGATATTACTCACCTCCTGTTCACGGTTTCCCCTTATCTCAGCCGGTCCAGACATCAACTGAAGGTAATCGACGATAATAAGTTCGATATGATACTGGAGTTTTAACCTGCGGCACTTAGCTCTCAGCTCAAAGATCGATATGGCGGGGGTATCATCAATATAGAGCGGGGCTTCGACAAGGTTTTTTATTTTTGCATCCAGTTGTTTCCATTCCTCTTCATCCAGGTTTCCGTTCCTGATCCGGTTGGACGGCAATTCGGTCTCACTTACAATAAGACGGTTGACCAGCTGGATCGAAGCCATCTCCAGAGAGAAGATAGCGACCGGTTTATTATGGTCCACTGCAATATTACGGGCCATAGACAGTGCGAAAGCCGTTTTACCCATGGCCGGTCTGGCGGCAACGACGATAAGGTCGGATTTCTGCCATCCGGAGGTGATACGGTCCAGTCTTGTATACCCTGATGGGACACCACTAAGGCTGTCCTCCCGTTTGCTCGCTTCTTCAATCTGTTCGATAGCCATCTGTATCAGGATATTGACCCTGGCAGTTTCTCTTTTGATATTCCCTTCGGCAATATCAAATAACTCCTGTTCCGAAAAATCCAGAAGGTCATCCACATCGATGGTATCATCAAAAGCCCTGTTCTGGATCTCGGAAGAAACACGGATCAGTTCTCTCTGTATGAATTTCTGTGCCACGATCCTGGCATGGTATTCAATATGAGCTGCTGAAGCCACCCTGCTGGTAAGCTGGGTGATATAGAAAGGACCTCCGATTTCTTCCAGCTCTTTTCTTGCCCTGAGTTCTTCGGTCACGGTAAGAATGTCAATAGGCTTCTGGTTGGAAGAGAGATTTACAATTGCCTTATATATCTTCTGATGGGCTTCTTTGTAAAAGCTCTCCGGCTTCAGAATATCCAGAACGGATATTACGGCATCTTTTTCAAGCATAATTGCCCCCAGAACGGCCTCCTCCAGGTCAACGGCCTGTGGAGGGATCCTGCCGATATCAAGATGAGCAGGATCAATTCTCGGGCTTTTTTTGGGAGATTCTTTCAATGCCATGATGAATATATTTTGGGATATCAAAGGTACAAAACAGTAAATCCCAAATCACATCTTTTTTTGAACAAATCGTGTTGAAAATTTAAACAATTTTGTTAAAAAATACCGGCGACCCTTGAGGAGAGCGAGGTGATAATTTTGCCATCCCGGGCAAAAAAGTATGAAACGGTTGAATTAATCTGTTACAGGATTTGTAATTTTATCAGGCCATAGGATTTGCATCATGCTGGGATTTCCCAATGCCAAAATCAATATCGGGTTGAACATAACCGGGAAAAGGGGGGATGGTTTTCATGATCTGGAAAGCCTCTTTTATCCTGTCGGACTATGTGATATCCTTGAGATAACAAGAGGTCCGTCGGATTTATCATCCGGCACACCGCTTTTAACCGCCACCGGGAGAGTGATCGGCGGGCCTGTTGAAAAAAATCTGTGTATGAAGGCTGCAAAGCTCGTTGGTGAAAAATACACGCTCCCATCCGTTCGGATCCATCTGCATAAAATAATCCCCCCGGGCTCCGGCCTGGGTGGCGGTTCATCGGATGCTGCGTTCGTTATCAAACTGCTGAACAGGGAATTCAGCCTGGGAATGTCCGAACCGGAAACGATCTCCCTGGCCGAAAAGGCGGGAAGTGATTGTCCTTTTTTCATTCAAAACCGGCCGGCACTGGTCCGGGGAAAAGGAGATATTATCATACCCGTGAAACCCTTCCTGTCGGGTTATTATCTAATTCTGGTCATACCGGGGATTCATATTGATACTTCTTGGGCCTATTCCAAAATCATTCCCTCGAAGCCGGAGGAAAGTCTGTCCGGTCTGATCGCACAACCGGTCGAAAGATGGAAAAACAGGATTAAAAATGATTTCGAAGAAATCGTATATGACAGGTATCGCGAGATCGCGGAAATTCAACATGTGTTGTACGATTCGGGTGCTGTATTCAGTTCAATGTCCGGCAGCGGATCAGCCGTTTACGGGATCTTTACCGGGGAAACGGGTGTTCCGGATTTTCCGGCCGGTTTTTTTACCTGGACCGGGAAGATGTAAGCAGGTCTGATACGGGTTTCAAAACAGGAAGGAACCATCTAGATTACCTCCAGCATCAGCGCTCCCTTGGGAACATTCTGACCTTCTTTCACATAAACATTTTTTATTTTGCCGTCCCGGTGGATGAGGATTTTGTTTTGCATTTTCATTGCCTCAAGGACCATTATTTTATCTCCCTTCTTCACTTTCTGTCCTTTTTTAACATAGATCTTCAAAACGGTTCCCGGAATAAACGAAAGGAGTTTTTTATCGTCCGGTTTCTCCCAGCCGGCCCGGTTCATGAACTTCGGCGACAGTTTCGTTTTATAAACGGTACCGTCGACGTTCAGGAATTCGGTAACGGTTTTACCGGAAGATGATTTTTTGGTTCCCATTGCAGGATGAATTAGAAAGGGGGTATTCCATGTTTCTTCCTTGGGCCTGAAACGGCTTTATTATCCGAGACTTCGATGGCATGTAAAAGGAGCGTTCTCGTTTCTCCCGGTTCGATAACCGAATCGATATACCCTTTGGCTGCGGCAACATAAGGATTTGCAAATTTATCCTTGTATTCCTTTACTTTCTGGTATCTTACCTTTTCCGGATCCTCGGCTTCATTAATCTCTCTCCTGAAAATGATATTTGCAGCTCCCTCCGGGCCCATAACAGCTATTTCAGCACCCGGCCATGCGAATACAAAGTCGGCCCGTAAATGCCTTGAATTCATAGCGATATACCCACCTCCGTATGCTTTACGGATTATAACCGTTATTTTGGGAACGGTAGCTTCGCTATAGGCATAAAGGACTTTTGCGCCGTGCCGTATTACACCGGCATGTTCCTGGTCCACCCCGGGAAGATAACCCGGCAGGTCTACCAGGGTTACGATCGGAATATTAAAGGCATCACAGAACCGGATAAAGCGGGCGGCTTTATCGGATGAATCGACATCAAGCACACCGGCAAGAACCAGGGGCTGGTTTGCGACAAACCCGATGGTGCGTCCGGCCATACGGCCAAATCCGATGACGATATTGGTCGCCCAGAGTTCCTGTATTTCAAAGAAATCCGAATCGTCGACAATTGCCCGTATTACATTTCTGACATCATATGGAAGTGTCGGATCGCCCGGCACGATTTTGTCGATTTTGAATTTCGGATTCGGTTCTTTGGGTTCAAAAGCCTTTGCCTTCTGCCTGTTATTCCAGGGTATGAATGTGATCAGCTTCTTAATCTGGTCAAAACATTCCTGTTCGCTGGTAGCATAGAAATGGGCATTGCCCGATATCTCGCTATGTACTTTTGCCCCCCCCAGATCCTCCATTGAAATCTCTTCACCCAGGACCGTTTTAATAACTTCCGGTCCGGTAATAAACATTTTGGAGATTTTATCCACCACAAAGACAAAGTCGGTCAATGCCGGTGAATAGACGGCTCCGCCGGCACAGGGTCCCAGGATAACGGATATTTGAGGAATAACACCCGAATTCAATGTATTCCTGAAGAAAATCTCACCATACCCGGCTAATGAATTAACGCCTTCCTGGATTCGGGCCCCGCCGGAATCATTGATGCCCACAAGCGGGACCCTCATCTTCAGGGCATGATCCATGATTTTGGTAATCTTTCTTGAATGCATTAATCCCAGCGATCCGCCGGCGACGGTAAAATCCTGTGCAAATACGCAGATCGGAGCACCATAGATCGTTCCGGTCCCGATAATCACACCATCCCCGTGAAGGGTTTTTTTATCCATATCGAAATCCCTGGCTTCGTGCTCTACAAACAGGTCGTATTCATTAAATGAGTCTTCGTCAAGCAGCGATATAATCCTCTCCCGTGCCGTCAGTTTTCCCATGGCAACCTGTTTCTCTATCGCTTTATCACCACCGCCCTTAAGGACTTGTTCCCGCTTTTCCTGAAGTTCCCTGATTTTTCTTTTCAGCGGCATTTTTCAGTGTATTTATTTAGTATTCAGATACGAATGATGTTAATGGCTGATCCGGTGTTCAAAAAAAAGCATACAACATTACAAAATCAATTCAATTTATAAAAATTTATTTGATTAAATTCCCGATTTATCAGAAGCAAAGGACTTTCAATCAGGAGGATAGTAATCATGCTGAGATGAAGGTCATCGTATCCTGCAAATCCGGGGTAATTATGAAGCGATGTGGAACCGTTGCGGTCATTTGGGGGCCACCCTGTAAAGCAGGATTCCGATGATCAGGTACAGAATATTCGGGATCCAGACGGCCAGTAAAGAAGGGATACTCCCGCTGATGGCAAATTGTGAGGAAAACTGCATAAAGAAAATATAGGAAAAACTCAGAAAGATGCCAGCTCCGATCTGGACACCAATCCCTCCCTTGGCTTTTTTTGAAGAAAGGGTCAGACCGATAAGGGTAAGTATGAATGTTGAAAAGGGCATGGCAAACCTCCCGTACCTTTCGATCATATACACCTCTACATTATCCGCCCCCTGCAGTTTCTGCTGTGCAATAAAAAGATTCAGTTCCTGAAGGTTCATTGTGGATTTAATGTTATCCCTTCTGGCAAAATCGGAGGGAAAGATATTCAGGGTTGTATCTATCTGACGTCCCTTCTCGATTGTTTCTTTCATCCCTTCAATTTTCCTGATATAATAATTCCGGACAGTCCATTTGTTCAGGGTAGTATCCCACTTGATATAATCCCCGATCATTTTGGATTTCAGCTCCCCGCTATCGGTAAACTCTTCCATTGCAAATTTATAGCCGACATCCTGGATATTACTGTAACTTTCCATATAGATATAGACATTTGGCAGCACCTGTTTATGTATATTCCGGCCGGTAAAGCTTACCGGGCTGTTGCGGTAATATACCTCCTCAAACTCGAGCCGTTCCTTATTGGCATGAGGAATGATAAAATTATTCATGGCAAAGGTGAAAATTGCGATCATCAATGCACCGAGAAAATAGGGCCATAACAGCCGGTTAAAACTCATCCCGTTGCTGAGCATGGCTATGATTTCCGTATTATAGGCCATTTTGGAGGTGAAGAAAATAACGGTAATGAA
>CP070687.1:1131203-1145923 GCA_020353115.1 Bacteroidales bacterium | reverse complement strand
CAGTATGGGATATTGAAAAGTGTATGAAGATGAAAAAATATGGATGGCAGATCGGGTTATCGTTTTGGCAGGTAATTTGTAGAAAAATTTTAAATAGATTAGCGATTCACTTCTTTTTTCATTGTAACTTTTAACATAACCCGGACGTCTCATCTTTGACTTTGTTACCTGATGACTATTGAGGAATACAACCAGGCCGTGGATGACTTTTCTGACGGACTTTACCGATTTATCCTGAAAAACATAGAGGATGAGGAGAAAGCCAAGGATATCATTCAGGATACGTATGAAAAGTTATGGAGGCGGATAGAAACCGTAACCTATGAAAAAGTAAAATCCTACCTTTTCACAGCAGCATATCATACGATGATTGATATGATCCGTAAGGAAAGAAGGAATACAGATATCAGAGAACAGGAACTCGAAAGATATTCACACAATGAACAGTATACGGATTTGAATGAGATTTTAAATGAAGCTTTATACAGGTTGCCGGAGGTTCAGCGGTCGGTTATTCTACTCAGGGATTATGAAGGTTACTCATATAAGGAGATAGCTGAAATTACCGGACTTAATGAATCGCAGGTTAAGGTTTATATATACAGGGGGAGGATGTTTCTGAAGCAGTATATAGGTAAAATAGAAACCATTGTTTGAAAGGTTATTGATGAAGATAACGAGGAAAAATTACGAAGTATTTTTCATGGATTATCTGGACAGGAGATTGACTCCTGCCGTGGATGCTGAATTGAAAGCTTTTTTACGTGCAAATCCTGATCTTGAAAAGGAGCTAAAGGAATTTGAAAACATAAAGGTACCGGCAGAAACTACAGAATTTCATTTCAAGGAGCAGTTGAAAAAAAACATCCCAACAATGTCTTTTATCAATGAGCGGAATTTTGAGTATTTCTGTATTGCAAAGTTGGAAGGGGATCTTGATGTTGCTCACCAGGCGGTATTTGATAAATATATTTCCAAACATCCCGAAAAAAAGAAAGAATTCGAGATTTATCTAAAAACAAAACTTTCCGTGGAAAGCATACTTTTCCAGGACAAGGCTATGCTAAAGAAGCCTCACATCATGTTTTGGAACAAGTATCCTCTGTGGTATTATATATCTGTTGCTGCATCGGTCCTCATTATTCTGTCATTCACTTTTATGTTTGTCCGTGATCAAATGGCTAAAAAAGGGGAAGTAACATCATTAATTCAGAATGAAAGCCAGCCGGATCAGCCTACAATTACTTCCGAACCGGGCCGGACTCCGGTAGTAGCGAAAATTGAAAACCGGGTGCTGAATGAAAGCGAGGATATGAAGAAGAGTGAAATACCGGGTACCATGGCGCCAGATGACCTGATAAATGATTCCTTTGAGGATGTTTTGCAATCATCTGAAGCGGGGAATGAAATTGTTAAGGATGGACCTGTGAGTATAAGAGAGGATATGGAATTCCTGCATCGGCGTGAATTAATTGGTATTTCAAACCCGGTAACCGGAATTCATCTTTCCGGGGTAAAGGGAAGTCTGGAAAAAGAGAGGGAGGATGATTTCCTTACCCTGAGGGAAGCTATTGGCAGTAAGATCAGGGACGGGATTTTAAGGGAAGAGCAGAGACCGGATAAAGCGATAAATTTTACCTTTTTGGACCTGGCGGATGCCAGCGTCAGGGGAATAAACAGAATAACCGGGTCGGACATGCAGCTGAACAGGTATTATGATGAAGATGGTGAACTTACCTCATTTGCATTCACTTCCAATGTTTTATCTTTATACCATGAAGTAAAGAAGTAGGGTAAATGTAACATTCGAATCGGGTTATCCGTCCTACGACCGAAAATGCAGGAGAACCTGCAATGTCGAATGAACAAAGCGTATTTAAAATGAAAAGAATAGGAATTACATGTATTTTACTGATATTTTTTTTGAATATCTACGGACAGCCCGAAACGGGAAATACGAAAGCAACAGAAAATGATGTCATATGGATTGATCAGGGGATAGAAGGAACAATGATTTCGGTTGGACCCAATGGAATGATAAAGTATAAGGAGGATACAGATACCATTAAGGTTAAGCTAGGCAAGAGGGGGATTAAAATTATTGAGACCGATGGTGGTACATCAATTGACATAATTGATCTGGATGAAGTTGAAGATGACTTTCAGGTTATAAGGAGAAGGAGATTCTATGGACACTGGGCTGGTTTTGAATTGGGGTTAAACAATTTTGCCACAAAAAATTTCTCACTTGATATTCCGGAAGAGAACAGGTTTATGGAGTTGAATACGGGTAAATCCTGGAACTTCAATATCAATTTTCTTGAATATGGCCTTGGATTGGGAACGGACAAGGTCGGGCTGGTAACAGGCTTGGGTGTTGAATTCAACAATTACCGCTTTGATAACCCATTGTCCATCATGAAGGATAACGGATTTATTGTACCTGACAGTTCCTATGTTCTGGATCCGGAGGTAGCCTCCGTTGAAAAATCAAAATTTCATACGGCCTATCTTACCTTACCGCTTCTCCTGGAATTTCAGGTACCGGCAGGCAAGAGAGACCACCGCTTTCATTTCTCTGCAGGGGCCATAGGAGGAGTTAAGCTCTGGTCATATACCAAAATGGTATATAAAGATCTGGACGGGAATAAGATGAAGGATAAAGAGAAGGGCAACGATTACAATTTATCACCTTTCAGATATGGCGTTACTGCCCGTATTGGTTACAGGGCTCTTAATGTGTATGCCAATTATAATCTTACTCCACTGTTTGAAAAAAGGGATGATCCGGAGTTGTATCCCTTCTCTATCGGATTGGTTCTGATTGGATTTTAATAATAGATCCAATATAATATATTAGGTGTTATTCGTCTGAATAGCACCTTTTTTGTTCTTTTTTTTTCGAAGTGGCAAAACGTAAATTTTATATCTTTATCAGGATAAATCTATGTCAGTCATGGATACAATTTCACTCAAACCACAGGAATTAAGGAGGTACAGCCGTCAAATGATGATCTCTGAAATCGGGAAGGAGGGACAGGAAAAGCTGAAAAACGTTAGCGTATTGGTAGTGGGGGCAGGAGGCCTGGGATGTCCGGTTATGCAATATTTATCTGCTGCAGGGATTGGTAAACTGGGTATAATGGACGCCGATAAAGTGGATGAGGCTAATTTACATCGGCAAATTCTTTATGGATCGTACGATTTGGGAAAGTTAAAATCGATAATTGCCAAAACACGGCTAGCTTACCAGAATCCGCTTGTCGATTATGAAGTTTTTAATATAAAGTTGCAAAGTAAAAATGCGCTTGAGATTATCGGTAGATATGATATTATTGTGGATGCCACGGATAATTTTCCTTCCAGATACCTGATTAATGATGCCTGTGTCATTTGTGGCAAGCCGATGGTTTACGGAAGTATTTATAAATTCGAAGGACAACTTTCCGTGTTCAATTATAATGGAGGTCCAACCTACAGGTGTTTGTATCCTGAAATTCCAGAAAAACATGAAGCACCGGAACCTTCCGAAATAGGTGTCATCGGAGTATTGCCAGGACTGATAGGGACTTTACAGGCAATTGAGGTAATTAAAATGGCGATCGGCAAAGGCAAGATAGTGTCCGGTGAACTTCTAATTGTCAATATTCTGTATCCATCCATGTATACCATTCGTATAAGAAAAAACGAGAAGAATTTGTCCATTACAGAGATGGAAAATCCCTGATAGCATTTTTTTCCGTTTAATTCGTAAAAATACCCGATTTATGAAACTGCTACTAATCAGTAATTCAACAAACGCCGGTGAGGAATATCTTGATTATCCCAAATATAAGATACAGGCGTTTTTAGGTAATCAAACCGTCAAAGCCTTGTTCATCCCTTATGCAGCCGTAACCTTCTCTTTCGATGAATATGAGAAGAAAGTATCCAACCGTTTCCGTGAGGTTGGTCATGATCTGGAATCTATTCATCACTTCATGGATCCGGTGGATGCGGTGTATAATGCAGAAGCCATAATTGTCGGGGGAGGCAACACCTGGCAGTTGATAAAGATGATGCAGAAAAGGGGATTGATTGAGGCAATAGCCGACAGAGTCAAAGATGGAATCCCCTATATCGGATGGAGTGCCGGTTCAAATGTAGCCTGCCCTACCATCCGGACCACAAACGATATGCCAATTGTTCAGCCTGATTCTTTTAAGGCATTTAGCCTTGTCCCTTTTCAGATTAATCCGCATTACCTGGATGCAAATCCCGACGGCCATGCCGGAGAAACGAGGGAGGCCAGGATTGAAGAGTTTATTGAGGTCAATCCTGATCTATATGTTGTAGGATTGCGTGAAGGAACAATGTTGTGGATCGAGGATACCGGGATCGAACTGATTGGTCCCCGGAATGCCCGGATTTTCAGGAAAGATCAACCTCCCCGGGAATTGAGACCCGGAGATGATTTTGGATTTTTGCTCAAATGAAACTTCCGGAAAGCCGGAGGCAATCCTATATCATCTTTCGTGTCTGATATACAAATCTTCGGGGGAAAAGTGATCCATTTTGGGAGGCCACCATCATTGTTATTCTTGAATAATAGGATTTTAAATGGGGAAGCATACAGATAATTGCAATGTTGAGGCTGTTTAGAAAGATATCTATCTGGTTTTTGATCATCTTCCTGTTCCTGCTCGGATCAGGAGTGGTTTTGTCAATTCTGTTCAGGGATGAGGTGAATTCCCTTTTGGTAGAGGAAATAAATAAAAGGATCATAACGGAAATTAATGTCGGGGAGTTACGATTTTCCCTGCTTAGAAAGTTTCCAAGCGCTTCGGTTGAGTTCAGGGATGTGCTCATTCGTTCGCCAATATCATATAAACCGGATAATACGGAATTTGATTACGGCGATACCCTTCTATTTGCAGAACATTTATTTCTTGAGTTCAGCATTTTCGATTTTGTACGGAAGGAATACAGAATCAAACGTATCCATGCAGACAGGGGAACGATAAATATATATGTAGACAACGAAGGTATTTCAAATTACCGTTTTTGGAAAACATTTGATGCTGCCGATACCTCCGTCGTTGAGATAAACCTTAACGACATGAAATTCTCCCGTCTGAATTTTCATGTGGTTAACATGATCAGCCATTTTGATTTCATGGGTTTTTCGGAAATGTTTGCGCTGGAAGGGAATTTTTCGTCCGGCAGTTTTGAGTTGCATTCTGCAGCCAGAATGTTCGTTGAAGAATTAGCCCTGGATGGGATTGACTATATCTCAGCCAGACAAACCGAAATTGATCTAAAAATTGCTGTAAACGATTCCTTGTATACAATTGATAACGGAGATCTAATCGTTTCCGGGTTAAAATTTGGTGTGACAGGATCGTTCTCAACAGGATCAATGAGGGGAATTGACCTTAACGTAATTGGCAAGAACCTTGATCTGCCTTCCATAATATCTGTGTTGCCGGAAAGATTACATAAGAGATTTGAACAATTAAGAACTGCTGGCAACTTGAATTTTGAGGCAACACTGACTGGTAATTATGGAATCAAGGGGCCACCACATCTTGAATCCCGTTTTGGTCTTGAACAGGCAACAGTATCTCCCAGGGGATCGGATATACGGCTGGATAACCTGGATATTTCCGGAACCTATACAAATGGTGCACTTAATAAAAACGGAACGGCCCTACTCGAAGTAAATCGATATAGTTTTTCAATTGAGAATACTGAACTTTCGGGATCAGGACGGATTTGGAATTTTGAGAAACCCCGGGTGGACTTGCTAATAACCGGATCATTCGACCTGGGAAATATCCATCGTTTCCTACAGCCGGATACGATAGAATATATGGGAGGAATGGTACTTACAAACCTCAGACTTGAAGGGCAAATAGAGAAATTAAGTGAAATCACATGGAGTGATATGAAAGATCTGAATCCGGCCGGTCAGGCTATTCTGAAAGATGCAAGCTTCAGATTCAAAGGAGGAACGAATGCTTTCTCGGAGGTAAATGGAACTGTTATGTTTGGTAACCATCTGTGGATTGACGGAGTAAGTTTGAATGTTAACGGAAATTCGTTTTATATAGTAGGGAAGTTGGGAAATGCATTACCATACCTGTTCTCACAGAGCAAACATTTGCTAATAGAAGCGGATATACGGTCGGATGAAATTGTTTTTGACCGTTTTATTTCCGAATCGGAGAACCTGACCGATACAGGCATCAGTGATCGGATCATCAATTTCCCTGATAATATTCAAATGAATTTGAATTTAGATATCGGGGGATTTTCTTACCAGAATTTTTCAGCTACTCAATTCTCGGGATTACTTTCCTATAAATCCAAAATGGCATTCCTGCAGTCTGCCAGCTTCAATTCAATGGGAGGAACTGTTTCGGGTTGGGGTGTTCTGGTAGAGTCCCCGAATGGAGGGTATTCGAGCAGGATCCAGAGCAGGCTGGAACAGATCAATATCACAAATCTGTTCAGGTCTTTTAAAAACTTTGGACAGGAATACATCAGGGATGTCCATTTGAACGGGGTATTAAGTGGTGAGGTAGATTTTACAGCCGAATTAGATTCGGCAATGAAAGTCAGGAAGGAAACGGTTTTGGCAGAAAACCATCTGATTATAACCAATGGGGAACTAATTGATTTTGAACCTTTGCTGGGACTTTCAAAATTCATAGAGGTATCCGAGTTAAAGCATATTACCTTTTCCACACTGGAAAATGAAATTTTAATCAAAGATGAAAAAGTTACTGTTCCCCAAATGGATATTCATTCCTCGGCATTCAATATAACCCTTTCAGGGGTGCATGATTTTGATAACAACATTTCATATAAAACCAGGGTTCTTTTATCAGAAGTTCTTTTCCGTAAAGCCAAACAGGCCAAAAGAGAAAATGAGGAATTTGGTGTGGTTGAGGACGATGGTTTGGGAAGAACGAGTTTATACCTAACCATTTCAGGTAAACCGGGAGATATTAAAGTCAGTTATGACAGGAAAGAAATGAGGCAGGCTGTTGCTGAAAGCCTCCAGAATGAAAGGAAGGAACTCAGACAAATTTTAAATGAAGAATTTGGCTGGTTTGAAAAGGATACGACAAAAGAAGCTGAAGGAGTCGATAAACCACCCAGGCAGTTTCTTATCGAATGGGAAGACATGGATACAACCCTGACAGATTCGGCGGATATGAAACAGGAAAACTTGAGATTCCGGATAGAATGGATGGATAATGAAGAAGCAACGGATACATTATATTTTTTGAAATCCCCGTGATATAGGTTTTGAAAATTGTACAGGAAGAAATGTTTTAATCTTCAGTTACCGAATTTAACATCTTTGTATTATTTTTGAAATCCCTATCAGCCATGCACCTTGATTGAAAACTCTTATCCAATGGTTGTGAAACAGAACGAAAGGGTTCGTAATATCTAAACTATAATACCAAGGGGTTGAATATTTATAAACGCAAACTTCGGTGGAAATTCATATTGTTTTTGTCAGCAATATGTATTGGTGTGAGTTCTTTATTATATACGCAGCGTCTGGTTGCACAGCTGAAAGCCGAGGAAAGAGAGAAAGTTGAGTTACTGGCCGAAGCCACAAGGCAGTTAATAGAGATGGATATTTCGGTCACGAATTTTGGTTTCCTTCTTCAGATAATAGAGAATAACAACACCGTACCTGTAATTATGGTTGATGCATTGGGGGATACCATTTCCACACGGAACCTTGATCCCTACAAGCTGAGAAATCCCAATTATATAAGAAGACAACTGGAAATCATGGCCAATATGCACGAGCCTATTGAGATTCCATTATCGGATGGTGTGACAAATTATATTTATTACAGGGACAGCATCATTCTTACTAAATTACTTTATTTTCCATATATTCAGTTGGCCGTTATCCTGTTATTCATCCTGGTATCCTATTTTGCTTTCAGCACGTCCCGGAAAGCAGAGCAGAATCAGGTGTGGCTGGGATTATCGAAAGAGACGGCCCACCAGTTAGGCACACCCACTTCCTCCCTGATTGCCTGGATTGAATTGTTAAAAATAAAGAGAATAGATGATCATATCGTTGGGGAATTCGAAAAGGATGTTGGGCGGCTTGAAAAGATCACGGAAAGATTTTCGAAAATCGGCTCCCGTCCTGTACTTTCCAATGCCAGTATACCTGAGGTTGTTACCAATGCAGTTAATTATATTCAGAGTCGCTCGTCGGATAAGATTAACATCAACCTTAATTTTAGAAAAGATGACGAGTTAATTGTTCCGATCAATACGGAATTATTTGAATGGGTAATAGAAAATCTTTGCAAGAATGCCATTGATGCCATGAGTGGCGAAGGTAACGTGGACATAACCATAACCGATAATACCCAGGTACTATATCTTGATGTAAGGGATTATGGAACCGGCATTCCAAAATCAAGGCATAAAACCATCTTCAAACCGGGATACACCACAAAAGAGAGAGGATGGGGTTTAGGCTTATCCCTGACCAAAAGGATAATTGAAATGTACCACGGGGGAAAGATCTTTGTCAACCATTCTGAGATTCATACTGGTACTACGTTTCGCATCGTATTGAAAAAATAGTCATTCCCTGGCATTTTGAAATTCGACAGAAAGGATATAGAAATTATGGCGCCAGCGGGATCATTTGAATCCCTCGTTGCTGCTATCCAGGGCAAGGCCGACTCGGTCTATTTCGGGATTGAACGGCTAAATATGCGTGCAAGATCCTCCCATAATTTCCGGTTAAATGACCTTTCGAGAATTACGGCTCTGTGTAGAGAAAATCATATGAAATCCTATCTGACGCTGAATACAATTATTTTTGATTCGGATATGGAAGGTATGAAGGAAATCCTTAACGGGGCAAAAAAATCCGGTGTAAATGCGGTTATTGCTTCGGATCAGGCCGTTCTTCAATATGCAGTAGAATCAGGACTTGAAGTACATATATCAACGCAGTTGAATGTCAGTAATTTTGAAACCTTGAAATTTTATGCACGGTTTGCTGACGTTGTGGTTTTGGCAAGGGAACTTACCCTTGACCAGGTTAATGAAATCACAAAGCGTATAAAGGAAGAACAAATCAAAGGTCCATCCGGTAATCTGATCCGGATCGAATTATTTGCCCATGGGGCATTATGCATGGCGGTTTCGGGAAAATGCTATTTAAGCCTGCATGAGAGTAATCATTCTGCCAACAGGGGAAACTGTCTCCAGACTTGCAGAAAAGCTTATGTGGCGACTGAAAAGGAATCGGGTTATCAGCTTGAAATAGGAAATGAATACATCATGTCGCCAAAGGATCTGAATACCATCGGGTTCATTGATGAGATCATCAAGGCAGGTGTAAAAGTACTTAAGATTGAAGGCCGTGCACGTGCACCGGAATATGTTAAGACGGTTGTGGAATGTTATGATGAAGCCGTTAAAGCTTGTGCAGATGGATCTTACGGTGAGGAGAAAATCAGGGATTGGAATGTTCGTCTCGCGGAAGTATTTAACAGGGGATTTTGGGATGGGTATTATCTTGGAAGCAAGACGGGGGAATGGAGTAACCGGTATGGGTCAAGAGCCACTAAACGAAAGATTTACATTGGCAAGATCACCAATTATTTTTCCAGAATAAACGTTGCCGAGTTTAAAATTGAAACCGGCTCACTTCAGGTAAAAGATGAGATGTTAATATCCGGACCTACTACAGGTGTTATCAGGACCAGGATAAAAGAGATCAGGATTGACAAGAATCCTGTGAAAGAAGCAAAAAAAGGCGACTGTTGTTCAATTCCAGTTGAATCGGTTGTCCGGCGTTCGGATAAGCTTTATAAAATTGTAGATGCCAGTATGGTGAAACAGCAATAGAAAATACCTTCCGGTATTTTTGTGGTGAAGCTGTTCATGAAATTCACAGATGATATCTGCGGATCTCTTCAATATATTTCTTCCGGATCTGTTTAAGTTTGTCAAGACTGCACCCTTTCTCATAAATCCGCACCACATCGGTTAAATCATTTCGGTACAATACTCCCAGGGCAGCATCAAAGTTCCGGTTATCCATGTTGTTTTTAATGGAATGGGTTATCTGTTCGAATAATTTCCAATTCAGGTGGTCAGGGATTTCAAGATAAAACATCTGCAGATCAATCAGGTCTTTGAATATTCCATCACCTAATTCCCTCAGTTCAAAATACTTGTTTATCTTGATAAGTCCTGTATTGTTGTATGTTCGCTTCCTCATGAACTCTATTCCTTCAGACTGGTAACAACTTTGAAGCTCCGGAATCAGTTCAAAACTGCTCAGGTCTTTTACCCGGATGCAATTCAATCTGGAATTAAAGATGTGAAGTTCTCCCTGTCTGGCGCCAAAACTATGTTTGAAATACTTACGTATTTTTTGGGAGACACGCAGAATGGTCTCTTCCGGATAATCTTTTTTTGTAACCAGGAATATATGATGCGGGATCGGATCTGAAGGAAGATTTTCTCCATGGTATCCCGGAAATGGTTCATATGCTTCAACCACGAATGTGTTCTCTAAAATATTGGATTCAAGTGTATGCAACATCTCGACCTTTGTTATCGATCCAAATGTTTCGATTATTACTTTTTCTGCCATATGGTATTAAAAAAAGAGGTTTTTAAGACCTACAAATGTAGACGAATTTGGTTAAAATGCAAACCGTTTGAAATACATGCGGAGAAAGATTCGACCTTTTTATATGGATAATCCGTCAGACAAAATCATCATCCTGGCATGGTCAAGAATGATCTTTGCATTTTTAGCCGGATCATCGGTCTGAAGTTTTATTTTATGAATTTTTCCAGGATTTCGCCGGTTAAGTCCGAACAGGTATGTTTTGTCATAGTAATGCAAGATTATTCTAATTGCCGTTTGAAAGTCTTTTTGATCGACCGCTTCCGTTGCGACACGGTATTTTTCATTTCCCAGCCGTTTATGGATCTTCCCGATAGAATCTTTGAGAAGGGAAGCAGGGAATGAAGCATATTCTTTCTCCAATCGTTTAATTCGTATCATTAAATCCATATCGACGGAGATTACATGACTGTTTCTCATCTGTTTAAAGATTTCATCAGGTATGAAGACCGATCCGATTGCCATGCTTTCATCTTCAAGCCATACCGGTCTGGCCGGATTAAATCTTTTCCATTTTTCAAAAAGGTTATTTTCAAATTGTTCATTGGTGGGTTGATCTGTTTCGGCCAGAGATCCGAAGGCCGAACCTTTATGATGAGCGATTTCTTCAAGATCGATGGTTTGTTGACCGAGTTTGGATAATTCCTTCAGAATGGATGTTTTACCGCTTCCGGTAAGGCCGCCAAGAATTAAGAAATCCTTGACTTCAGCAAATTGTTCACGGATATAATGCCGGTATGATTTATACCCTCCGTTTAATATTAAACAGGTTAATCCGGATGTTTGGAACAACCAGCCCATGCTTTCACTTCGTAATCCTCCCCGCCAGCAATGCATCAGCAGTGAATTACCGGTCATGATCCTTTTTGCCTGTTTTACAAGTGATGTCATTTTGGGTCCGGCGATTTCCAGGCCTTTCATAATGGCGGTATCACGGTTTTTCTGTTTATAGAGGGTCCCCAGGATTGCTCTCTCATGATCGTCGAACAGGGGTATATTCACTGCTCCGGGAATATGACCATGTATGTATTCGGAAGGTGAACGGACATCAATCAGTGGAAGATTTTCCGCTTTTTCCAGAAATTCCCGAATACTAATTTTCTGAATCATTGGCATGTTACAGATGGAAATCCCAGGAAGATAAGTATTTGAATCTCGCTGAATGGTTACTGTGAAGTATGCTTCCGCAGGATTATTAAGATTTTATCTTTCAAGCAAATTACCAAGGATAGAGCTGCTTCCTTTCCGGATATTTCTACCGTATGGAGATATTGCCTGGATCAGTTTCCGGAAAGGCATGGACTGAAGCCAGATTTTCCCCGATCCCTGAAGAGTAGCCAGGAACAGACCCTCTCCGCCGAAAACCATAGATTTCAGGCTTCCAGCAGATTCAATTGTAAAATCTATCCGGGATTCGAAAGCGACTATGCATCCGGTATCGATTCGAAGTGTTTCCTGTTTCAGGGTTTTTTCAATAACTGTTCCTCCGGCATGTACGAAAGCTTTTCCGTCTCCCTCGATTCGTTGCAGAATAAATCCCTCACCACCGACCAGTCCGGAACCGATACGACGGTTAAGATGCAAAGATAGTCTGGTTCCAAATGCAGCACACAAAAAACCATCCTTCTGAACGATAACCGGCTCCTTGAATTGGGAAAGATCTATGGGAATGACAGTTCCGGGATAAGGTGCAGCAAATGCCACTTTCTTTCTTCCCGTGCTTCTGTTTGTAAAGTGAGTTATGAATATCGATTCTCCGGTCAGGGCTCTTGTTCCGGCAGAAATCAGTTTCCCCATTATACTTTGATCCGGTTCAGATCCGTCCCCCATCCTTGTGTCGAATTCAATACCCTCTTCCATATATAGCATGGCTCCGGCTTCAGCTATTACGGTTTCTTCCCTATCCAACTCAATTTCCACAAGTTGGATATCATCGCCGACAATGGTATAATCGATTTCATGTGATTCCATTTTACCTAAAATATTGGAAACATTTGGTTAATCAGACCTGAGATATGCAAACTTCACGGTACTTTTCATTTAATTGTATCGGATGTCACTATTTCATCGATAGTCCACAAGGGATTCATTATTTTTCCGGGAGACAGCTGCCGGGGACCAATAAATATCCTTTTTCAGGTTGTGGTATGATACACTATTTGGTAGATTCGGAAAACCATTTTATCAGAACCCTTTTTATTTCATCAACACGAATTGGTTTGGGGATATAATCATCCATTCCAACCTCAAGTACCTTCTCCCGTGATTCCACGTTAGTATCTGCTGTTAAAGCCACGATCGGGAATTTGTAACCCTCTTTCCGCAGAATTTCCGTTGCGTCAAAACCATCTTTTTCGGGCATCATTATGTCCATAAAGATAATATCAAACTTAGTTTCTTTTACTTTTTGTACGACATCATCGCCGTTAACTGCAATGGTTATTTCGAAGCCGAGATTTTTAAAGATGGTTTTAGCCACCTTTTGATTGATAAGATTATCTTCGGCGACCAGAATTTTAATGTCATTTGGGATCGTATCCAGGGTTGGGGATTCTGCCATCTCGAGTTGGATATTGGTGAAGTTGTTTTGAATTATATCAAAGATTTCCGATGATTGGAATGGTTGTATCAGATAGTAATCAACACCCAGTTTTTTACTTCGTGCAAAGTTACCTTTCTTATCATTACCGCTTAAGATTATCAAAAGGAACTTATCACTTAGTTTTTCCAGGTGTAGTTTCTGGGCAACATGGAATCCGTCAAACGATTTTGTATCATTGATAATAATCATCTTATACCGTTCGTTCTTGTTGGTTGCATTGGATTTGATCAGGTCAACGGTCTTGTCCTGGAAATTGGTTACATAGGAAGAAATTCCAAAATTCTGCAGGGTTTCAAGCAGAAGGTCATCCTTTTCCGTTTTTTCGTTAATGATCAGGGTTTTAATTTGATGATATTTCGTGATATCTTCAAAATCGATGTCTTTTTTAATTTTTTCATTGGAGAATACCTCGATTGTAAAACTGAATCTTGATCCCGGGAAATCAGGATTAATAAAGATCCGGGATGGGGATTCAACCCAGATTTCACCACCCATAAGATTTACAAGTTGTTTTGAAATTGTGGTTCCCAAACCGGAGCCTCCATATTTCCTGGAGGCGGATCCTTTTGCATGCACGTAAGAGCTGAAGATATTTCCGATATTTTCTTTCGGGATGCCGATTCCGGTATCTTCAATGTCAAACTGCAGGGTAATGTTCCCTGAGTATTCCTCCGTTTTTGTTACACGGATTTCAATTTTTCCTTCATCGGTGAATTTGATTGCATTGTCGATGAGGTTTGAAATTACCTGCCGTAACCGGAAAGGATCTCCAATAATATTATCAGGGACATCGGGTTCAATATGAAGATTCAGTTCGAGGTTCTTGTCGAAAGCCTTTGCTGAAAAGAGGTGGATTGCAAAATGGAGTTCGTTTCCAAGCCGGAAAGGGATTTCTTCAAGCATCATTTTTCCGGCTTCGATCTTTGAGAAATCAAGGATATCATTTATAATTGAAAGCAGCAGATCGGCTGATTTTCTGATGATAACGGCAAATTCCTGTTGTTCTTTACTTAATTTTTGATGTAAAAAAGCCTCTGCCATTCCGATGATTCCATTCAATGGAGTACGGATCTCATGGCTCATCTTGGCCAGGAAGTCCGATTTGGCCTCATTTGCCAAAACTTCCTGCCTTCTTGCTTTCTCAAGAGGAGTTACGTCGATAAATGCTCCAAGCAATACTTCTTCACCTTCCAGGACGATCGGAATATCCTTTTTATAAATCACAAATTCATTCCCGTTTTTTTCGTATGCAATAAACTGATTCGCATCAAATGAGGAACCGAATTTATTTATATGTATCAAATTGTTTCCCAGAAGGAATCGGTCGGATATATCTTTACCGACCAACTCTTCTTCGCCTTTTAAGGAGAACATTTCATAAGCTGTCTTGTTGCTTCTTCTTATCTTATTGTCCTTACCGAGAATAAGAAT
>CP070687.1:1117908-1131103 GCA_020353115.1 Bacteroidales bacterium | reverse complement strand
AGCCTTGGCGAAGGAGGATTATCTTTTTACTTGACCAGTCATACGATGGCTATACCATTGTCCTACTGGGGCCGCTGAATGACAGGTTATCTGCCAGGAGTGGATTAAGTGCATTTCACTTCACATAAAAATCCAGCAACAATTCATCTTCGATGTATGCTTTCAGATGATCGCCCCTCTTTACCGGGCCGACCCCTTCAGGCGTGCCTGTAAATATCAGGTCTCCAGTTTTCAGGGTAAAAAAACGGGACAGGTAGGATATTAATTCATCAACCGGGAAAACCATATCTGCAGTATTCCCTTTTTGAACGATCCTGCCGTTGACCTCCAGTTTAAATGAGAGATTTTGAATATTTTCGAATTTCTTTTTTTCTATGAATTTTCCCAGGGCTGCGGACCCGTCAAATGATTTGGAAATTTCCCATGGTAATCCGTTCTGCGTGCACTCTCTCTGAAGGTCACGGGCGGTAAAATCAATTCCAACACCTATTTCGGAAAAGTACCTTGATGCAAACCTTGCCGGAATACTTTTTCCCAAGCGGTCGATCTTTACGACAATTTCCAATTCATAATGAATCTCCTGCGAAAAATCCGGCAGGAAAAAAGGTTTGTTGTTTTTCAATATTGAGGAGTCGGGTTTCAGAAAAAAAATCGGGACATCAGGAACCGGGTTGTTGAGTTCTTTCGCATGAGCGATATAGTTCCTTCCGATGCAAATAATCTTCATTACTTATTGAATGCCCGAAGTTTTATTTCTGTCAGAACCTTTTTAGTATAGAGTGGGAAATCACCGTTCATCATCCAGCTATAATAGCTTGGTTCTTTATCCAGAACCTCTTCAACCGGTATACCTTTGTGTTTTCCAAAATTGAAGACTTCAACACCATCTTCATTTAAAATGATCCTACCGGCAAAATCAACATTATCCAATACAGAAGAGAATTTTGATAACGCTTCAATTTCATTTTCAAGTTCTTCATATCTGTCCAATTGCGCTTTGAGTATTTCATAGGTGGCTTTTGTATCCGATTCAGCGCTGTGCGCATTTTCAAGTTCTTTCTGGCAATAAAATTTATATGCAGCGCTCAGGGTTCTTTGTTCCATTTTATGGAAAATTACCTGCACGTCAATCACTTTTCGTTTCTTAAGATCAAAATCGACATTGGCTCTCAGAAATTCTTCTGCAAGCAAAGGGATGTCAAATTTACTGCAGTTATAACCGCCAAGATCACATCCTTCGAGCAAGTGAGAAAGGTTTTTTGCAACTTCTGCAAATGTCGGGGCATCTTCAACATCTTCATCATATATTCCATGTATTTCAGATGCTTTCGGATCAATTGGTATGGTGGGATTTAGGCGAATCGTAATGGCGTCTTCTTTCCCGCTTGGATCGATCTTCAAAATAGCAATCTCAACAATCCTGTCTTTGGCAATATTAATTCCGGTCGTTTCCAGGTCGAAAAAAGCAATAGGATTTTTTAAATTAAGTTCCATAAATAAGCTAGCTTATTGAGTGAATAATATTTTCTTCCCAAAATTATCCCGGGATTATGTAATTGTACAGAAAGTTGTCCCTATGCATTAATCATCATCGGCATTAATAACATCAGGATGTCTTCGTCTTCATTTTCTTTTGACGAAGGAAGGAGCAATCCGGCACGTGTTGGATCGGACAATTCCATTACGATCTCCTCCGTTGGAAGATTAGACAAGATCTCTATCAGGAATATGGATTTAAAACCGATTTCCATATCGGTCCCGTCATACTGACACTTCAACCGTTCATATGCTGAAATTGAAAAATCGATATCCTGGGCCGAGATTGTAACCTGATTCCCAGTAAGCTGAAGTTTAACAAGATTACTCGCCTGGTTTGAGAATACCGATACCCTTTTAAGTGTGTTGAAAAAATCAATCCTGTTAATGGTAACTTTATTCGGATTGTTCTCAGGGATAACCGAGTTATAACTGGGATAATTGCCTTCCACAAGACGTGAAACCAACCGGTAGTCTGAAAGCCTGAAAAAAGCATTCTTGTCATCAAACTCAACTGTTACTTCATTTTCCTCTTTCGGCAGGATATTTTTCAGTAGGGATGCCGGTTTCTTGGGTAGGATAAATGATGAATCAGTTCCTGCGCCGGTATCCGATCTTTGATATCGTACCAGCTTATGAGCATCGGAAGCTACAAATGTTATTTCCTGATGGGATAATTCAACCAGGATTCCGTTCATTACCGGTCTTAATTCATCATCGGCTGTAGCGAATATTGTTTTGGTGATTCCCGATTGCAAAACATCCGGATTGATGTTGAAAGAAGTTTTTTTGTCATCTTTAACGGTTGGCAGTTGAGGGAAATCGGTCCCTTTCTGGCCAACGATACTGAATTTCCCATTTTCGGAACTAATAACAATAGCAAGAGTATCCAAATTGATTTCAAATGTCAGTGGTTGCTCGGGAAACTCCTTTAACGTATCCGTAAGTATCCTTGCAGGGATGGCAATACTGCCTGAGTCGGTTGCATTCTCCAATACCATTTTGGTAATCAGGGTGGATTCAAGATCGGAAGCTGTAATTTCCAGTTCATTATCATTTAACCGGAAAAGGAAATTATCAAGTATCGGTAAGGTATTTTTTGAGCTTATTACCCTGCTGACTGCCTGTAAATGACTTAAGAGGTCAGTGCTTGACACTACAAATTTCATATGCTGGTTGTTTTGGATTTGTCTAAAATCAGTTCTTCATATTATTTTTTGCCGATGTGGATTATTAATTATCAATTATACAAAAAATTTATCAAGAACCCAATAACCTCCAATCCCTTTTTTCTCTAAAGGATCTTGTTTCAAAGCAGGTTCCTGCATAATGTAAAATTACCGTTCATCCACGGTAAAATAAGTTAAATCTTTCAATATCGGATCAATATCCATATACCGGATAACCACCAGTTCTTTTTCCCCATTAATCTGTCCGTAGATCCTGTTCAGGTCAACTTCTTCTTCTGAATCGCTATACCGGTCTACTATCGGGAACATCCTCAGGGTAATTATTTCCCCGTCAATATCCTCAACTTTTAAATTCTGGACAGGGATCGACAGGAGTATCCCTTCCACATCTACCGAATCGGATTCCATAACCCGCCTTTCAAACCGCAGGATACTAAAATAGGTCAAATACCGTAATATTCTTTCATGATTTACCTCCGGAACAGGCAGTTCTCCAGGCAAAGAGAACAATTCAAAACAGCCAGTACTGTCCTGACGAATCATGAATGAACTTCCGTCATCCGATGGGTATTCAAGACATACCATTCTGATCCGGGATGGTTGATAACTGTAAATTTCATGAGGCAGCCAGAGTTTTTCACTGGTAATGTAAAGTGAACCAACATTTCCTGAAAAGCCAGGTATATTAACCACGTATGCAATCCCCTTCTCCCTCTTTTTGAAATAGTTGCCATACGGATTTGAGGAAACCGGATAGACAAGATAGGATTTGGAAAATCCGGGTTTTTCCTTAACTGTAACCCTTATTTCCGGTACCGGATCATTGGATAAATCATTCAGGAATATTGATTCGGAAACAGTTGATTTTATTGTAATCCTGGACAAGGATTCTAAAAAGTACCGGATGGTTTTAGTACCGGCCAATTCCTTTTCGTTTACCGTCCACCCTGAATCCCCTTTTTTTAGAACCAGCTTTTCATTCCCTTCTTCCAAAATGATGGAAGCTACCCGGTTGATGTTCTTTATGGCAAAATAATCGCTGGATGTTACAAAACCACCGAATCGCCGGCTTGCAAACACAATCACGATCAGCAGAGTCAACAGCAATATCCAAAAAAAATATTTACGGTAATCCTTTTTCATGACTGCCCGTTCGGTACCTGTTTCCCGGACCTGTTTTAATCCGGGAACCACGTGGTCCTGTTTGTAATATTTTGAACCGGGTTATTTCTCAAATTTCTTTTTCCTTAAAAGCCTAATAACCAGGCCGGATATAATGATTATTGCAACAGGGAAGATAGTATTGATCATCTGCAGGCCGATCCTGTATTCGTTTATTTTTGATTTATCCAGTAGCCTGAGCTTTAATTCCCTTGACCTGAGCGGCATAAGATCTGACTGATCCAGCATATAATTGATACAATTGACAATAAAGTCCTTATTCCCATATGACTGGTTTGTATACCGGTCCTGGTCAAGAGGTAGCGGGATGATCCTGTCCCCCCTGACACTTACTTCATTCCTTATTATATCGCCATCGGCTATTACGATCATCCTGTTTGGAAGGCTGGTCTCTCTAAACTCGTATTCCTTTGAGGGCAGGAAGTCCGATACCAGACGATTTTTGAATATGGATTCAAACTCACCCTCAAGCAGGGCGGCCACAGGAAGAAAGGACTGGTTTAATGTTCCTTCCTCCGGAGTTTTCCTGACCTCTTCAAGAGTGATAAGGCAGGGCGGATTTACTGTCCCTGAGTATTTTGAAGAAGTAAGCAAAAATGTTTTACTTATCCTACCGCTGCCTCCAACGGTATCCAGAACATTAACAAACTCTCCTTTGATCATATTGATATTCCTGGTAATGGGAAGATTTTCCGGAGGAATCATTAAAGGGAAGTATAACCAGGGAACCGGGGCAAATTCCGGTTGCTCTCCTGCAAGGGCAATATTGACCGGTATCAAAGTACAATTGATATCCTTTATAAGGATCGGATTAATCCTGACGCCATATTTGAATAATTGATCTTCAATATTTAAGGGACTATACATTCCAACGGTTGATGTTGTATAAACCAGGCTGTCCCAATTGACCGATACCTCTTCGACCAGCCAGAGAACCTTACCTCCGTTCATGATATACTGATCGATCACAAATTTATCAGCCTCGGAAATTGGCTCCCGGGGTTTAGCCACTACGATTGCTGCATACTCATCCAGAATCCCGGTCTTGCCCCCGATAACGCCACGGTCAATATTATAATACCTGGCAAGTTCCATGGTAATATCTGCTACCTGGTATTCATCCAATTCACCATGCCCCTCAATAAATGCCACCTTGAAAATGGTATCAGCGCTAACATTCTTAATTGAACTGATCAACTCATACTCAAGACTCTCAACCGAGTTGTTTAGGTTCTGTTCCGCTGGCAAAGCGGGATTATTCTTAAGGAGATTCACCGCCATTTCCATTGTGTTGTAATTCAAAATCAGTCCGGGGAACAGGATTTTCTGGGAAGTACCGCCATCTTTTTCAGTTACCTGAACATTGGTTGGCTTCAACCCTTTTCCTGCAAGTTCCATGAAAATTTCATTTCTCACTTCAGGATCCTGATTTTCAGATGGATCGATGAACTCAAAGTCCATCTTTTTTCTGGAGTAAACTCTGAATTCCTCGAGCATATCCGTAATGCTGGTTCGCATTTTCTTAAAACCAATCGGCATATCGCCATCCAGATAGACCTGAATGTATAATTCATGTTCCAGTTTTCTTAAAATCTCTTTCGTTGCCGGACTGAGGGAATACCTTTTTTCTGATGTCAGATCCAGTCTTATCGAAATCAGCGAGGATAAATAACCGAGCAGAACAATGATAAGCAGGATCAGACCCAGTTCTGTCAGATTTCTTATTTTAAGCTCCTTCCTGTTCACCGTTACCGAATTATTTTATTCCACATATGAATACCATTCAGAATATGATTACCATTTCCGGCTTTGGATAACGACCTTTGTTAAAATTACGAACAAGGCAATTAAAAGAATATAATAGACGATATCCCTCGAATCGATTACACCCCGGCTCATTGACTGGTAATGGTCGTTAATGCCGAGTGTAACAATTACATGATCTATCGTTCTAAAAAGGGAGATGGTACTGACAGAATCAAAGCCAATATACATCAGGAAACAGATAAGCACTGCGATTATAAATGCAACAATTTGGTTATTTGTAAGTGCAGATGCAAAAAGACCGATGGCCACATAAACTCCCGCCAGGAAGAAAAGCCCGATAAAGGAACCATATGTTCCTCCCGAGTCAATATTTCCAACCGGGTTTCCCAGAAGATAAACCGTTACATAGTAAACCAGGCAGGGAATGATCGAAAACATGACTACAATAAGGCCGGCAAAGAATTTTGCAAGGATGATTTCCATATCGGTTAATGGTTTGGTAAACA
Source organism: Bacteroidales bacterium (assembly GCA_020353115.1). Classification (GTDB taxonomy): domain Bacteria; phylum Bacteroidota; class Bacteroidia; order Bacteroidales; family VadinHA17. The sequence continues at coordinate 1,124,922 of CP070687.1, read as the reverse complement.
ACCACTCCATTGTACCGGCTTTATTCTCGTCAGCAAACATTTTCATTGTCACCGCCGGAACCAGGAATAGAAAGATCCAGGGTGCCATGACGAACAGTGTGTCAATGGTAGCATATCCGCTGTCGAGAATGTTCAGTTCTCCGGGGAAAACCCACATGAACAGGCTATTAGCTATCAGGAATACAATAATCACAATATACCCTGTCAGTGTACTGAAAAACCCGTTTATCTCTTTTCTTAATAGTGCGATCATTTAGTATTACATAAACAGACACAAAAGTAAATTATTTTACATCCACTTGAAAGAACCTGATTACCGCTCGCCGGATAAATTTCCCAATGTACTATATTCTACAACAGATACTCCCCTGTAATAAAAGGTGATGATTGTGTTATAATTCTTTCCCGATTGTGCCATTTCCATTGCTCCTTCCTGGCAAAGGCCCACACCATGTCCATATCCCCTGCCCTCAAGGATAACCTCCGTCCCTGAAATGCCGATATCAAAAAACGAGGAGCGTAAATTCCAGTCCTCGCGTATTTTTGAAAACGGTATTTTCACTCCTGATACGATATAGTATTCCTTCCGGACATCCTGGCGGAAAGACAATTCCCGTGAATTGATCCTTTCCCCGGCCACCCCGTTCCTGATAAGGTAATTCAACCAGTCATCCAGAGATATCTTAAATTGCCATATTGAGTTCTTATGGTTAGTACAAAACGGATCTCTGACCGGTTGGAGATAGGGTTTGTCTGACAACCATACCGATTTGGAACTGGCCGTCATGCCTCCGCAATTGGAGTGAAATGCCGCTGTAATCAAAGTTGAATCTTGATCAATGATTACCAGGTCTGATGTTTGGATGGTTCCCGAATAGATAATACTCTCATGCGAACACCTGCCCTTATATGCCTGGCAATGTACACCGTCGCAAAGGTTAAATCCTTCACCTTCATGCCGCTGGATATGGCCGAATGTATACGTTCTGCAAATGATTGCCTGAGTTTTATAATATTCAGGGAGATTTCCTTCTCCGCCTTCCGTCTGTACCACTCCTGCAATATAATTTTCCATACCTGTAATGTTAAGGATAAGCAAACGTTCAAGGTCTGTCTTTAGTAACAGGTTCCCGTCATATTCCCTCTCCTCCAGACCCGGTGAAACGGGCCTGATATAAAAAGAATTGTCTGGCATGATTCCTCTTAACTCAACTTTGTCGAATATTCCGAACCCCCTGTATCGGTCCCGTATCAAAAGTTTATCCTCCATGCGTCTGACAAATAGTGCACCAGAATTCCAGCCATTCAGTAACAATGAATCGTTTACCAGGATTTCATACTCACCCTCCGATACAGTTAAGACAACTGATCTTATATTATGATCATTATATAAACTTATTTTAAGCTCTTGTGAACGGATTGGATAAGATAACGGTATAAGCAGGATCGTCCACCATATGACCGTGCAGGATATCTTCTTTATGTATCTGAAATCCAAGTATCTGAAATTTACTCTTTCAACAGTGCCACCATCCGGCCGGCTATCCTCTCTGATACGCCAGGTTGCCCTAATCGTTTCTTCAATTCATCAAACCTGAGCAGCATGATTTTACGATATGTTTTATCAAACAGGATTTTATCCAGTTCTGTTTTCAAATTGGCCACAACAAGTTCCGACTGTAAAAGTTCACGGACAACTTCATCATCCATGATTAGGTTCACGAGTGAAATAAATGTAATGTTAACGATGCGATCTGCAATGAAATAAGATACAGGGTTGCCTTTATAGCATACCACTTCCGGCACGTTCAACAGGGCAGCTTCAAGGGTGGCCGTACCGGAGGTCACCAATGCAGCCTCCGAATGACGAAGTATGGTATAGGTTTTATCAACCAATAGGGTTACATCATACTCTTTTGTAAAACCGCGGTAGAATTCCGTATCTACCGTCGGAGAACAGGCAACAAGAAATTGATGATCAGGATAATAATTTGTCACTTCCAGCATAATTGGCAGCATATACCTGATTTCCTGCCTCCTGCTTCCGGGCAGTAATCCTATAACCGGTTTATCCGGCAGGTTATTTTCTGCAAGAAAGGTATTGCGGGACACCATATTCCGGGTTGCCTGATCCACTGCATCCACAACAGGATTACCATGATACTCTACATTGTAATCATACCTCCCGTAGAAATCTACTTCAAATGGTAAGATAACAAACATTCTGTCAACATATTTCCTGATCTTCTTGACTCTCGACTCTCTCCAGGCCCACACTTTTGGTGATATATAATAAAAAACCTTTATCCCTTTCCCTGAGGCAAATTGAGCCATTCTGAGATTGAATCCCGGGTAATCGATAAGGATAAGAAGATCCGGAGAATAATTCAGGATATCCTTCTTACAGTAATCCAGGTTTCGCTTTACAGTTCCAATATTCCGGATCACCTCTATGAATCCCATAAATGCAAGATCACGGTAATGCCGGACCAGATCTTCTCCTTCACTTCTCATCAGGTCTCCACCCCAAAAACGGAACATTGCTTCATGATCTGATTTCTTAAGCCCCTTCATTAAATTAGAACCATGCAGATCTCCCGAAGCTTCTCCTGCAATAATATAATATTTCATTCTTTAATCAGTTACCCTGTTTTTCTGCTGTTATATCAGGTGAACAACTTGAGCCCGAGAACAAAAAGTGCGAGAATAATAGTGGCGAACAAGACTCCCCTTGCCGATTTCAATTTATTAAGCCAGATGAAAATGAAAAACGTAAGCAAATTAGGAATCGCACTCAGGCTGATGATATGGGTATAAACTTTCAGGAATACCAGCTGATTCATGTAATCCCTGAGGCTTAGACCATCCGAAGCGATAATATATATAATAATAAGTGCCAGAATCGGACCTGAAATTCCCAGTATAAGGCCCGTATATAAAGAATTAAATTTTAAGTTCATCGGGTAGAATGTTCCAGACTACAATTGTTAGATATTCCATTGCTTCAGGATACTTAACTGTTCGTGCGAGGTAAAATCCGTCTGTATGGGAACGATTGAAACATAACTATTTTTCAATGCCCACTCATCCGTATCCTCAGCTTCCGGTTCAAAATTATTAAAATAACCTGTCAACCAGTAGTAATCCCGGTTATAAGGATCTTTGCGTTTATCATATTCTTCCTGCCAGTATCCGTCTGTCTGGCGGCAAATTTTTATTCCCCTGATCTCATGCATCTTTCCGACCGGGATATTGACATTCAGGCATATCCCTCTTTCAAGGCCATTCAGCAGTACCTGGCTGATTATTTTTTTTGTGTAAATCTTGGCTGCAGAAAAATCCGCATCCCTTGAATAGTCAAGCAATGAGAAGCCGATGGATTTAATTTGATTTATGCCACCTTCAATGGCAGCACCCATGGTTCCTGAATATACAACACTTACTGAAGCGTTCGAACCATGGTTTATTCCAGAGACCAGTAAATCGGGTTTCCTGCTTAGTAACTGGTTCATAGCCAGTTTAACACAATCAACCGGTGTGCCCTTGACAGCATATGCCTTCAAGGCAGGACTGTCTTCTCTTACTGAAATCCGTAAGGGTTGCTTTGTGGTTATCGCATGTGACATGCCGGATTGGCTCTCAATAGGAGCAACAACCACAACATTACCGAATTCACTTACAACCTCCACCAGGGCTTTTAGCCCCGGTGCCTGTATTCCATCATCATTGGTTACCAGTATCAGCCGTTTTTCTTTCATTCTCTATATCCCGGTTTTTCATGAACAGGATACAAATATATCTAATTAAAAATTAAAAAAGGTTACGGCTGAGGAATGGTTATGAATCAAAAATCAACCGCATGGAAATGTAAAGGGTGCCGGGTACGAAAAATTGATGTATGGCATGCAGGCTGTCCCACCTATGCTAATGCTACGATGGACACAGTGGGCTATTGGGTTTGTGAGTTACCTGGTTTGTGAATTATTGGATTATTGAGTTAAAAGGATATTGGGGCGGTGGGTTTTCGGGTCAGTTGGTTATGGATTAAAGGGTAAGCAAGTCAGGGGACTGGCAGGTACATTGGTTAGAAGATTATTTCGCCCTGGCTGGTAACTCATCACAAAAGCTACGACAGATCAACTGAGTTATTGCGAAACAGGATTTAACTGGTGTATAGCCCGGTTTCAGTTTACAGTAAAATTATTATAACTTATTAACTAATCCGCTGTGCTACAGGGTCTTGATAATACCTGTATCCGGTTTTTAATCGATTATTGAGCATTTAGTTCCATTGGAGCGACATCCTGACAACCCGGGGCACAGTCCCGGGTATGGAGTAAGCCGGATACAACGGGTTAACTACTAACATAATAACTTATAATAAGGAGAGAGGTTGGCTATATATAAAGAGTCAGATGAAAAATGCTTCCCCAACAGGAATGAACAGTTTGCTATTTTTCCTTACTTTTGTTTGTTTAACGACAATTATTATGAAGATCTCTTATGCATGGCTGAAGGAGTATATCGGTCTGGACCTTGATCCGAAGAAAACGGCAGATATCCTTACTGATATTGGTTTGGAGGTTGAAGGAATGGAAGAATTCGAATCGGTCAGGGGCGGATTGGAAGGAGTGGTTATCGGTGAGGTAATAAGTGCTGAAAGGCACCCGAATGCCGATAAGTTAATCCTTACAACAGTTGACACAGGGCAGAAGGAAAACCTTCAAATTGTATGCGGTGCACCCAACGTAAGAAAAGGCCAGAAGGTACCCGTTGCACTGGTTGGTACAATTCTGTATATAGATGAAGAACCAGTTACCATAAAAAGAACCAGGATTCGTGGAGTATTTTCGGAAGGTATGATATGTGCCGAAGACGAGCTGGGACTTGGAACCGGGCATGAAGGGATCATGGTTTTGGATGAGAATGCTACAGTTGGCGCACCGGCAAGCGATTATTTTAATGTTGTAAAAGAAGTCATATTCGAGATCGGATTAACACCAAACCGGATCGACGGTGCATCCCATTACGGCGTGGCACGTGATCTTGCAGCATACTTGAAACTCAGGGGTGATGCTATACTTTCACTTCCCCGTGTTGAACCTTTCAAGCCGGACAACAGGGAACACCCGATTGAAGTCATAATTGAAAATAAGGAAGCTTGCCCAAGATATACCGGTGTAACGGTATCCGGTATTGAGATCAAAGAATCACCATTATGGCTTCAAAACAGGTTAAGATCAATAGGATTATCTCCGATCAATAATATAGTAGACATAACGAACTTCGTCCTTCATGAAACAGGACAACCCCTGCATGCCTTCGATGCGGATAAAATCCGGGGCAGGAAAATAGTGGTCAGGACACTGGAGGAAGGCTCATTGTTTGTTACCCTGGATGAAGTGCAAAGAGAGCTATCAGGAGAAGATCTTATGATCTGCGATGCCGAAGATGGAATGTGCATCGCCGGAGTGTTTGGTGGTATTAATTCCGGAGTTACACACGACACTGCAAACGTATTTCTCGAAAGTGCATACTTCAATCCGGCATATATCCGTAATACATCAAAACGATTCGGTTTGAATACCGATGCTTCTTTCAGGTTCGAAAGGGGAACCGATCCTGAAATGACCCTGTATGCACTTAAACGGGCAGCATTACTTATCAAAGAACTTGCCGGAGGTAAAATCTCTTCAGATATCGTTGACGTCTATCCGAAAAAACTTGTACCCGTACAGGTCCGTGTTTTTTATTCCAGTTTCGACCGGCTTATCGGCAAAAAGATTGACCCAAAAACCATCAAATCCATTCTTAATTACCTGGATATTAAAATTCTTGTTGAATCAGACAAGGGACTGTCCCTGGAAGTTCCTCTATACAGGGTGGATGTAAACAGGGAAGCCGATATAATTGAAGAAGTCCTCAGAATTTACGGTTATAATGAAGTCGAAATCAGTGATGAAGTGAAATCCACCCTCTCCTACTTCGATAAACCGGATAAGGAAAAGATTTTCAATATGATCTCCGATTTTTTGAGCAGCAACGGTTTCTTTGAGATCATGGTCAATTCACTGACTCCCAATGTCTATTATAAATCAAACACGGATTATCCCGAAGAAAAAACGGTAAAACTACTCCATCCGTTAAGTAACGAGTTGAATGCTATGCGGCAATCCATGCTTTACGGGGGGCTTGAAGTTATTTCATACAACATTAACAGGAAAAATCCGGATCTCAAGCTCTATGAATTCGGGAATTGCTATTCCTTCGACAAGAACAGAAAAGTAGCTAAACCATTGGATCGTTACAAGGAACAGGAGCATCTGGCACTATTTATTACCGGAAGAAAGAATGAAAGATCCTGGAATTCCACCGATGAGCATACCAATTTTTTCAGCCTGAAATCGTTTACTGAAAACATCCTTGAAAGACTGGGATTCGACCAGGATAAAATCGAACTCGAGGATTCCTTACAAGAGCAGTTTTCCGAGGGGATCAAATACATTCAGAATAACAAAACACTTGTAGAACTAGGGCAGGTTAACCGTAAACTTCTCACAAAGTTTGAAATAGGCCAGGAAGTATTTTACGCGGATTTTTACTGGACGGAGGTTTTATCAAGTCTGAAAAATCATGTTATTCAAATCAATGAGCTCCCGAAGTTTCCAGAGGTAAAACGAGATCTTTCAATCCTTATTGACAAGAAGATCCGGTATAAACAGATTAAGGATATTGCTTTGAAAACAGAGAAGAAAATGTTGAAAAGACTGTCTCTTTTTGATGTGTATGCGGAAGAAAAGATCGGCAAAGATAAAAAATCCTACGCCATAAGTTTCATACTGCAGGATGAGAAAAAAACCCTCACTGACAAACAGATTGATCAGGTTATGAATCGCCTGGCAAAAGCTTTCGAAGATGAATTGGGAGCAAAAATCCGTTAGAATATGAAAACGAACAGAATCGAACTCATACGGGGAGATATAACCCAGTTGTCCGTAGATGCGATTGTAAATG
>CP070687.1:1108865-1117808 GCA_020353115.1 Bacteroidales bacterium | reverse complement strand
ATGCCATCCTTTTTGCCTTGATTGTTATTATCGGGGGAGCTTTTGGTTTCATACGGTTCAAAACGACAAAACGTTTTTATTCATCCGACATGATCGCTCAAATCAATGCCACGAATGCCGGTGAAATGATGAGTCATATTAACGATCTGCATAATTTATGCAGGGAAGGTAATTACAATGTTCTCTCGGAATATTTGAAACTCGATAGCAACATTGCAGTAAAAATCAAAGACATCAATGCATTCTGGATAATTGATCAAAACAAGGATGGGATAGGTGACTACGTTGATTACCAAAACGACTTTGACCTAAATGACACCAGCCATACCAGAATATCAAACAGGTTCAACCTGCAGGTAGAAGTATATGATAATACCGGATTTATGGATGTGACGGAGGGATTATACAACTATGTGGCAGCAAATCCTTACCTGACAAACCTGAACGAAAACAGGAAAAGAAGAATAAAGGAACTAATAGTTCAGGTAGATGAAGAATTGTTAAAATTAGACAGCCTTCAGCAATATGAATACTTCAAAAATGAACCGGAAAGGGAAAAAACAGATGGACAAATGTTAATCTGGAATGAAAAGGAGTTGAAGCTATTGCATCCTGATCTTATTCAACTTTTCAGGTTGAAGCAGCAATACGAAAAAGAGTTGGAGATTTTTCCTGATGTAATTACCGTAATTAAAGATTTCACTCCCCTGGCTCAGGTTGAAAATCCCAAATCTTCCTATATTATAAGGTGGGCTATTGTTTTTGTAATTATTGGTATAGTAGCAAAATTTATTTTCGACCAGAGAAAAAATATAAACAAAATCATTAATCCAACTTAAAAATATTCTGTAATAAGATCACCCAAAACTATCATAAACAGATCTCTCAGAATACAATTATAATCCCCTGGCAACCACCCTTACATTGCTATTATTATTTAACAGAAGGAATGAAAAGAGGGCAAAAAAAGAAACTCCTGCAAATCGGTTCAGCATCGTCTCAAACATGAAGAACAAAAGCATCATTAAGATATAAACGCCAAACAATACCTCTTTTTCTTTCCATGCGAGGTACAGCATGCAACCAAAGATAGCCAGGAATAAAGCCAACCCGATAATCCCATTCTCCAGTATAACTTCAAAATACTGGTTGTGGGTATTCATTTTTCTTTCTGCCAGAGATACATTACCTGATCGCAGGTATTCGTCTACCAATTTTGCTTCGACATCCCCGGTGCCCAAACCCCAGAGGTAATGGTCACGGATGATTTTAATGCTTGTTTTCCATATGATACTGCGTTCGTCTGTTTGAACAATTTCACTTATGGATTTTTGTGCTAGATCCTTCATGAATTTTTGCATACGATCATTCGTCCGGATAACAAGCAAGGCACCGATAGTAAACATAAGAATAGCAAGCCATGAAATCTGCCAGATTCCTTTTTTTCTGTATTTGATAAAAAAGTATGTGGGAATAATCAGAACCACAGCAACCAATCCGGCTCGGGAAGACAGAAAATATAGAGAGCCCAGAAGGAGTACCCCCATGATCAGTAATATTAACCTGAAACCCTTTCCTAATGAATGATCGTACCAGAATTCAAAGGCGATCAAAGCCGACAGAAGAACATACATGGACAGGTAAGACGGGTGATGTATAGCTGAAAAGTATGACCCGTAGAAATAATTCAACCAGTACTCTTGAACAGGATGGGGATTAAAAGTCCAGGTTCCCTCATAAAAATTCAGGGATTTGACAAATGCGTTACAGAAACAAAACAGTATATAAAAAAAAGTGCTTCCGGCAAAAATTTGAAGCAAGTATTTCCTGCTTTTCAGAATCATCTCACCTGGTGAAAGCAAAATTAGTGGAAAGAGAACAAGAGAAAATCTAATAGTTAATTTTCTCCATCCTGTATCCGCATTGTCCGAATAGATCATTCCTGCCAGTTGCCAGGCAAAGAAAGCAATAAACAGGATAAAAAGAATTAGTACAGTCTGATCTCTAATAAGCACCTGTTTCATATGTTTCCGGTTCTCAAGGATCCAGCTGATTCCCCACAGGATCATTACCGGAGGCAGGAACCAGAAGTAAACCGGCATTAATACCATGGTAAGGATCGCACAGGCAAATGAAGCATATCCCCTGTTCCATTCTATGTCCCTTAATACGGTTCTAATTGGCTGTTTCATTAATCCCGGTCATGCAAAATTCAAAAGAGACGCATTGATTTACGACATCTTATCAGTTACTCACTTAAAATCAACGATTTGTATTCCTGTGCAATTATTCTGGTCGTGTATTTCTTTTCAAAGGCTATCCGTCCATTCATTCCCATTTCAATTCTTCGTTTCTCATTCAATTTTAAGGTGTCGATAGCATGGATCAAACCATCCACATCATTCGGATCGACCACCAAACCACAATTTTCTTCACGGATAATGCAAGCAATTTCCGATTCTTCCGGAACCAGTGCGATTACCGGAATTCCTGCAGCCATAATTCCAAATATTTTACTCGGTACAGCAATCCCCTCCAATCCCTTCTTCATGGAAACCAATCCTACATGGCAGCTTGTTAACATTACACTTAGCTTTTCGTTTGGTTGAAACGGAAAAAAGAGAACGTTAGTTTGTTCTTCTTCTGAAAAATTCCGTAGCAGCTCACTTCTTCTCATCCCTCCACCTACAAATACAAAGGTTATGCCATCAGGATTTCTCTTCACAGCCTTCCCAATCGTTTCCATTTCATTCCATAAGCCCATATTACCGGAGTATTGAACAATAAACCGGTTTGTGAGTTGATAATCCCTCACAATACTACTACTATCTAGACTGGCAGGTTGTATTAAGTTTTCATCCTGCCAGAGAGAAATGTTAACCGTTTTATAAATCCCATCATGGTAAACGCTTGCCAGCCATTGTTTCATATCCCGCCCGATAACAATAATCCGGCTGCTTCTTTTCAAAGAGGCTATTTTCAGTTTCTTCCAGATCCTGATAAATACATTCTGTGCAGAAACTTTTCCCAGACGGATCAATCCATCCGGGAATATATCAAGCAGAATATAATTGAAATTCCTTCTTCTTAAGGAACAAAGGAAGGATATCATTATTCCAAGAGAAGGAGGTGTTGTATGGGTGAAAACAGGAGTTTTATCTTTCGAGAATAGCAATTTCCAGGCAACACTCATGGCAAAGGTAAGATAATTGATAAGCCGGCCTGTAAAGCTGGTCTTCGGAAAACCGGTGGATGGCAGAAACAGTATGCTAATACCTTTGTGGACTGTTTTTCGCGGCTGTTTCCCTCGATGGGTATAGCTGGGTTGGGCACACCAGACCTCCACATCCACCTGTTCTTCAACCAACACCGCACAAAGGTTAGTAAAGAGATTTGCAGTTGAAACCTCATCGGGATAGAATACCTGGGATATAAGAAGGAATTTGCCTGTCACAATTTGAACTATTTGAATTGATTCAATACTTCAACCACCCGCATTATCTCTCCTGGAGTATGTGACATTGATACGGGCAAACTGATGGTTGTCTGATGAATCTCTTCTGAAACCGGCAATCGAAGGTGAGATAATTGGGAAAGGGCTTCCTGCCTGTGGGGAGGTACAGGGTAATGAACCTCTGTTCTTACGTCATTCTTGAGGAGGAATTCCCTTATCTCATCCCTCCGTTCATGCCGGATATTAAAAATATGGAAAACATCAAGGTATTCCCTGTGAATCACAGGTAAAATGAAATCCTCTTTCAGATTTTCCATATACAGACTGGCTAACTTCCTTTTGTGCCGGTTAATCCTGTCCAATTCCTTCAGCTTGATGCTAAGAAATGCGGCCTGGATCTCGTCCAGCCGGGAATTAAATCCAATTTGATTATTATAATACTTTTTGTTTGAACCGTAATTCCGCAACGCTTGCACTTTCTTATGATACCCGATATTGTTAGTAGTAACCGCACCTCCGTCACCAAGACATCCCAGGTTTTTCGTAGGGTAAAAACTAAAGGCAGCCAGATCACCGAAACTACCGACTTTCTGCCCCTTATATTTCGCACCATGAGCCTGGGCACAATCTTCAATCAGGTAGAGATTATGTCTTTTGCAGATATCCATTATTGGATCCATGTCACATGGCTTACCATACAGGTGAACCACCAGTACAGCCCTTGTTCTTTCTGTAATAGCCGGTTCGATCAGTGAAGGATCGATATTGTACGAGTTAATATCCGGTTCTACCAGAACCGGCCGGTACCCGCTGTGTATTATGGACAGAATAGTAGCAATGTAGGTATTTGAGGGGACTATTACCTCGGCCCCGGTTTCCATTTCCAACACCCTCAGCGACAGTATCAGGGCATCAAGCCCGGAAGCAACACCGCCACAATAGTTTACCCCACAATAGTCTGCAAAATCGGATTCAAATTTCTTAACGTGTTCCCCAAGAATAAACCATCCTGACTTCAGAATTTCATTAAAACCTTTCTTGAAGCGGTCAAAATAGGGTTGGTTAACTTTGAACAGATTTTCATACTCAATGATCATATCGGTCGAATATGTAGTCCTTTTCATCAAAATTTTCAGATGCCAGCACCATTAGGATGGCATCCTCGGAAAATGCACCCATCTCATGCCAATCCCGGGTCTCAAGAATTAAACATTTGTATGGCCGGTCAAGATCAAAGAATTCTTCCTTTTCCCCATTATGGTTATAAACCCTGCACTTTCCCTGGATGCAGATTGCGGCCTGTATTGTTTTCCTGTGCCGGTGTCCACCCCTGACCGAATCATCAACACCATAAATATAGAAAATCCGTTTGATCGGAAAAGGAAGGACGTTCTCAATAACGGTCAGGTTCCCTCTTTTATCCGTAAATGTTTTTAGATCAACTATATACGCCATGCCAGAAATTGTCTGTTTTGATCAAATTGTATTTTGTGATTTTTTTAAAGAGATTTTTCAAAGTGTCTTTTACGCCTTCTGATTTAAATTTAGCGTAATAGGTTCTGTATCGAGAATCTGCTTCACAAAGCTTCTTTTCCACCTCGAAGAGTCTTTTCAGATAGGGCAAATAAAGATCTTTGATGATCTGTTTTGAAAGGATATGCCAGCCGATATCAACCAAGCCGTTATCCATAAATTTGACATACTGAAAATGGAAGAAAATCATACTAAACTTTTGCCCGTCTTTTTTGTGAATACCGGTATATGAATCCCCCCTTTTTTCGATGTGGTATTTTGAAACATTCCATGGTGCAACACCTCCGCCTAAATGCTGCAATATATGAACATTCTCATACAATTCAGGCCATTCATCCAGGTACTTCTGATCCCCGAATTTCCCATCTTCATACCGGTTATAACACCAATCAATGCACTGTCCTTTCCATTTTTCAAGTATTCTGGTGGAAGACTGATGGCCGGTAAAGGTAATGAACTGGACACAAAACCTTCCCGCCCGCTTCTGTTCATAAAGTCTTGCCAACCTGGAATATCGGTGTTCGGTAACCAGTACTGTATTCTTATTCATTTCCTGGAGCAGGATATCCGGTGAATTGTAAAAATATAAATCGGCATCCAGGTAAGTACAGTCCGGAAGGTTGTAGGTTTTGATCACATAATCGATCACCGACGGAGTACATGTCCAGCAATACTCAGCTTTCGTTCTGTCTTTCTTCACGTTAAGCAGTTCTTCATCCTCAAACTCTTCCAAAGATATGATGGTCGTTTTTTCCGGTTTGAGTTTCTCCAGTAGCTGGTAACAGAGGTCATCAAAAGCAAAAATATAGAGGTGAAATTGATTCAGGTTTTCCTTCAGCGATTCGTACATAACCAGACCACGGCTTAAGTAATAGGAATCGAAAAGTGTGCAGAAATTATACATGGCTTCGTTACTTCTTTCTGTAGAAAAACCCTTTGAATTTAGAAGGAATTCTTGCCCTGTCCAATGCTTCAAATTCATAAATCATTTCATATCCGGACTCCATTTTATCCTTGAAATTTTGTTCGTTGAAGAACCAGCATGGATAGCTCGCCTCATAGATCCATTTTGGCACTTTTTGGATGGTGATCCGGTCCTTTCCTTTTTTTTGAAAGGGAGTTCTGTCGATGAGAATGTATTCAATCTGATGATCGAAAACCTCATCCAGAATTTTGTAAGGTTCCTTTAAATACTGAAGAACACCTGAGAATAGAGCCAGGTTTATGTTACATTTTTTAATACAATCCTTTATAGTATAAAAAAAGTGCAGGTGATCGGTTTCAAATGAATGTAATCCCTCCTTTACAAAATGAGGCTGTTCAACTATATTCCAGTGGAAGTCATCGAGATGTTGTAAAAACCTGAGGTGCTGATAATAGCTGCTACCCAGGGAGCCTCCGAAATCGAGAACATTGAGTTTCCCTTTGTTTTTTGCTGCAACAAACATTAATGTTGCCAGGAAGGGATAGGAGTACTGTATTTCATCAAAAAGTACTGAATCTCGCTCATAAGCTGCAGTTCCATCCCTTACCTTCTCTGTTGCTTCTTTCACTTTCTGCAGGATACTGTCCGAACCGTATCCATCCGAATCCCTTTCAGCCTCTTCCCATGAAATGTAATTCCCTTTCCATCCGTAGAATAGGAATGTCTTTATCCTTCTAATTATACCGGAAAAATTCATCCGTTCTTTACTAATTAACTCAAGTTGTACCCTAGGGTACTTTGGAGCTATATTAACGAACTAGTTTGGACCGTATAGGCTTCGTTTCATGGGAGAGTTAATCGTACAACGATCCTCCAGGATCGTTGATTATTAACGCTACCCTTAATGTAAAACGAACCTGGAGTGGGCCTGCCCTGTGAAATAGCTGAAAACAGCTAATGCGAAGCATTATTTCACAGGGCAGGCACAGGCTTCGTTCTACGAATATTTCGTATAACGATCTCCTTTCCACACGAATCCCGATCGTTGAAACAATACATTTCTTTGAAAAATTAAACCAATTTATAATAACTATCAATTTTAGTTAATTAAGAGCTTTGTTATACTCCTCAATCCTGACCTCTGCCATCCTGATCCAGCTGTAATTGTTTTTCATCTTTTCGACACCATTAATGGCAAACTGCTTCCTGGCTTTCTCATCCTTAAGCTGAAGCAAGACTTTTACCATATCGTCCACATCGTTCTCAATATAGGTCAATCCGTTATTCTCTATCCTTTCGATTGCCTGGACGGTATTGCTTATAACCAGGGGTAGTCCGCTGGCCGCCGCATCCAGCATGCTGGTCGATTCCTCCCTTGGCCACACGCCTATATCGGCCATCCGGTAAAAGTCGGCCAGGTCATTGAACAGAACAAAATCCCTGACTATACACCCCTCCAGTTTTTCTATTTGTTCAGCCTGTAATCCGTTACCGATAAATAGCCCTTTATAGGGCTCTTTCATACTACGCAGTTTATGAATTGCATGTGCAAGGCATAGAGGATTCTTTCCTTCAGAAAAACGGCCTGAATAGATACATAAGATTTCATTTTCCATTATGCCTGCTTCCATCCTCATCTCCAGGCGTTTCTTTTGCATCTGTCTTGATTCAGCCGGTTGAAACAATTGGGTATCAACTCCCAAGGGAATGATTCTCATTTTATGATAGGGAACCGAATAATACCTGGCTGCTATTTCCTTTGCATCAATTGTTATTGGGAATGATTTTTCAATGAACCGGTTAAACACTTTCCCAGGTAATGTGCGTGTGAAATAAAAATGTACTCTTTTCCATACCTTTCTGTTTTTCCCGATATGTGCCAGTGGAAAAACCGATTCCATGATGTGATTGGCCGTAAAGACTTTATATTTCATGAAAAACTTATAAAGGATTACCTGGATATTCAGGAAAGAAAAAGGATCGAAGGTTTGTACGACATCAGGTTTGATTTCCTTCAGTTTGGAATAGAGACCGGTAAGGAATACCTTTCCACTGATCAACCGGAAAGTAAGCCGCTGTAACACGAATCCATTTATTTCCTTAATACCCGGATCGACGATACATTCACCCAGGAATTTCTCGTAAATCTGATTGTATTTAGGTTGATTAAAATAAACCTGACCTGTTGAAGTTACTACATGAACTTCATGCCCTAAAGTCACCAGGGCTTTTGGCAGACAATTCTCGAGATAACCCATTCCCTCCGAGAAGTATGGACTGATCAGTACGATACGCATGGTAGGCTTAATTGTAGTTTTAAGATAATTATTTGGTAATCAGTCAGATGTTTTCGTTCGTTTAACGTAATATATGGTAATTATTTCCAGGAGTTTCATTGGTGAAAACAGGATTAACAGCATGCTGTCTATCATTCCCCAGAATTTGTTCTGGCAGGTAAAGTTGAAGTAAAGATGAGACCTCATACTGAATCTGAAATGTCGGAAACAGGCCACCAGCGATGTGCAGGCACCTGTATGTTTATGCGTGTAAAACGTCTCAAAAGAGAGTCCAAGTTTTAATTCCTTATCCCTCATCTTCTTCCCGATTATTATTTCCTCACCGTACAGAAAATTATTCTCATCCAACAAGCCGATCTGAATAAACACATCCTTCTTCATGATAAAAAAGCTTCCTGGTATGACATCCACATAGGATACCAGAGTCAGGGGATCTATTTCGTATGACCGGTAAAGCAATGGATTCACCGGAGCCAATACCGCATATGAAGAAAGAAAATTATGGATATACCTGGGATTTTTTATTGCCCACCTGTCAGGCTTAAGTTTGTTCCCGACTATCATTAGGGGGGAGATTCCGGCCAGCCGATCATCCTGTTCAAGCCGTTTCAACAACGTTTCGAATACATCATCACTTAAAATCTTTACATCCGGATTGATTATGGCAAGAAATTCGATTTCCTGGTAGTTCTGAATCAGGTACTGTAATCCGATATTATTCCCATAGGAATAGC
>CP070687.1:1091921-1108765 GCA_020353115.1 Bacteroidales bacterium | reverse complement strand
AAACCATACCCCTGACTTCAAGGTTCCTGACAGGGTGTACGACAAAGTCCAGTTCCACGCCCTGGTGAACTGCATCAACTCCAAGGATATTAGCTGTATAATAGATTCTTTCGAAAGTAACCGGATCGGTTATTGACTGAGTCTTGATAAAGGTTTTATCCATCCAGCGTGTATGGTACGCATTCAGGTTAACAATGATATTGCTTCTCCGGAATCCGTACCCCAGTTCGAAACTGAAGACTTTTTCATTCTCAGCATCTTCGTTCAGGATATTCTGATAGTTCAGGTATGCCGCACGGAAATCCGGCTGGCGGGCAAAAATTCCCGTATTAAGGAAAACATTATGATTATCATTCAGGTTATAGTTTGCACCGCCTTTTACGCTGAACCCGAAATAGCTTGTCCAGTCGGTTTGCTGTTGCGGATCATCATCGGTATAGTTGAAATAATCGGTTCGGCGATACATTTTATCTGAGAACGAACCTGCGACAAACGCCGATAATTTATCCAGGCGGTATTCGGCCTGTCCGAAAATTCCGGCCCATGTAACTTCACCATCGTTATAATAGTCAATTTTATCACCTACCCGGGCTATTTTATTCAGATCGTTCTGGTCTTTTCCGACATCAAGGAAGAAATCTCCTCCCAGCAGATCGGTGACTTCCCGGAAATGTATTCCTTTATAATATCTCCCGTCGAGTCCTGCATTCACAGACAGATTACCAATTTCTTTGGTGAGGGTTGATAAGATTCCATACCATTTATGGTCGTTTCTGGAAGAACGTAGAATGGTTTCCGATCCCTGGTTACCTCTTGCAATGTTTTCATCCACGATCCGGTCAAAGTCGACCTGTCCATTCCGAAGGTAGTCTCCGTAGAACTTCGACTCATTCCCGTAACTTCCGGTTCCTCCTCCTGTACCTATTGAGAGATAAATGGCAGTCAGCACACTTGTTGTTTCGTTCATATCCCAGAAATGGTTCAGAATAGCCTGGGGTTTATGGTAATAATTCTTCCTGACGTATTCAACCTCGCCATCCTTATACCCCCAATCCAGATTATATCTTATTCCTCTCGGGCTATTGTTAAACTCTTCCATTGAAAGATCCGTTGATCTTTGTCCATGCCATTGAGGGGCTCCGAAGATTGAGAATGCAAACGAATGTTTGTCGTTCAACCGTTTAGACAGGTTCAGAAAATAGGAATAGGACTCGAACTGAGTTCCATCCACATAGCCATCACCTGTTGTACTGGCAAGTGAAATTGTTGATGCCCATCCTGTTTCCGAGAGGCCTGTTGAAAATGTGAAGCCTATTTTCCGGTAGTCATCGTTACCCAATCCGTAGTAGAAATTTCCACCTCTAATTGCATCGGTGGTTTTTGTCATAATGTTGATCGTCCCACCAACGGAAGGGACAGCCACCTTGGATGCTCCGAGTCCTCTCTGTACCTGCATATATTGTGTAACATCAGGGAGACCGGCCCAGTTTGACCAGTATACCCATCCGTTTTCCATATCATTCACCGGAACACCATTGATCATCACGGCTGTGTTTCTCTGGTCGAATCCCCTGAGATTAACCCTTGAATCACCGAATGCTCCGCCCTGCTTCGTTGCATAAATTCCGGGTGTCGATTTCAGGATTTCCGGATACTCCTGGTTACCAAGCTTTTCCATAATCTGTTTCGGCTTAACGGCAGAAACAGCCACAGGCGTCTGACGAGCTATTGCCATGGATGAAACTACACGTACTTCCTGTAGCCCAACCGCATTGACATCCAGGTTTATTTCCTCAAGATTGGTCGTTTGCCCCTCCCGTACATCCACATTCATCGTCCGGGTGATAAAGCCGACATAAGATATTTCCAGTACATAGGAACCGGGTTGCAGATCAAGGGAAAAACTCCCGTCCAGGTTCGTGACCGTCCCCGTTGTCTGACCCTGTAACAGGACAGATGCGCCGATCAGGGATTCATTTGCAGCAGGATCCATTACTATTCCAGTTACCGTACCCTGTCCATAGGCTGCAACCATGGAAAAGAAAATGAAAAGACTGAAACAGGTTTTCAAGAAAGATTTCATTGGTGTACTTATTTTATTTGATAAATGGATTGCTGATTATTTAAAAAAAAAAGCAAAAAATACTTAATAACCCAACCGGATTGCAAAAACAATTTCATTTTCAGGGTAAATCTCCAAATTCAATCCGGAAATATACTCTACATTATCCGTCATCAACAAAATATATTTCTCAGCATTCTGAACGTGAGTAATGTTCTTCGATATTTCCGATTTATACAGGAAAATCAGTAAGGTATACCGATTGTCTTTAATCCCAAAGGATCCCGCAAATCAGGCAGGAAAAGCATTTAAAATTAGGGAAAAATATATTCAGGAAGGAATTAATCGATTAACAATTTTTCAACAATGAGTCGTGTGGCTCCAAGATTGGATTTTACAAATTCCTTTGCAATATTCCCTGTTTTTTTCAGGTATTCCGGTTCAGTTATCAGTTGATGTATGGTGTTCACTACATCTTTATAACTTCTTACCGGGAAAGCCCCTTTCCGTTCCACGAGATCAAGGGCTTCCTGAAAGTTCTTGTAATTGGGTCCAAAAAGAACCGGCATACCATATGTGGCAGCCTCCAGTATGTTGTGGATACCTTTACCAAATCCGCCACCGATATAAGCAATCTCACCGTAGTAATATAGTGATGACAGTAACCCGATATTATCAACAACCAGGATTTCGGCACCGGAGGTGTTCGAATGATTTAGCTCGGAATACCTCACGGAAGGTCTGGTAAGTGAATTCAGGATACGGAGGATATTTTCTTCCCGGATTTCATGGGGAGCAATGATCCACCTCAAATTATTCTTTTGCTCATTAATATACCGGATTATGTGTTCTTCATCCTCTTTCCAGGTACTTCCTGCAACCACGGTAAGTTCATTTTGTTTAAACTGCTCAACTGGCTTCAGTCTCTTTCTCCGGTTCGAAATGGCGTGAACCCTGTCGAACCGGGTATCTCCCGCCACCGAAACAGCGTCAATACCGATTGTTGATAACAGCTCCTTTGATTTCTGATTCTGGATAAACAAATGGGTGAACATTGCCAGGATACCTCGGAAAAACCCGCCGTAACGGCGGAAGAAGATCTGGTTGTTACGGAAATTTGCTGATATAAGATAGACCGGTATATGTCTTCGATTTAGGGTACGGATAAAAAAATACCAGAATTCGTACTTGACAAAGACAGCAAAAGCCGGATTTACCAGAGTGATGAATTTCTCCGCATTTTGTCTTGTATCCAGCGGGAGATAATAGATATAGTCTGCCCCCGGGAAATTTTTTCGTATTTCATATCCGGAGGGAGAGAAAAAAGTAAGCAGGATCTTCAGACCGGGGGCTTTCTCACGGATTGCCTCTATAACCGGCCTTCCCTGTTCAAATTCACCCAGAGATGCACAATGAAACCAGATTGTTTTCTCCTCCGGATTCACTTCCTTCTCCAGTCTCCCGAATATTTTTTTTCGTCCTTCCCGCCATAACTTCAGCTTATGGTTAAAAGGTGAAGCGACAAAGATTATACAGGATATTATCCTTATTCCAATGATATAAAGTATTCTCACCAGGCAAACTGGATTTTTGTTGCTCCCAAAAATAGTGTTAAAATTTTGGAAATTGAAAAGGAAAGGAAATTCTCTGCTGCGCTTGCAGCTTGCAGACCTGTATCGGTCCAGGTGGAATCTTCGTCAGACTCCCGTATCATCCCTGCAATGATCCTTCTCAACCTTGCGGTTGTTCAGGATTAGTTCGACTATAATTCTCTGCTGCGCTTGCAGCTTGCAGAGAATTAGTCTCACTAAAATGCGGCAAGCAGCAGGTCGATATCTTTGGATAGAATCCCAAAATGCTGACCGAGATAGCTATTGGTAAGGATCCCGTTATAGATATAGACTCCTTTCCTCAGCCCCTGATCCTCTTTCAGCTGTGCCTTTATTCCGCCGGCATCGCCTATATTACGTAATATGGGTGCAAATACATTGCTCAGGGCTATTGAAGCAGTCCGGGCCACTCTTGATGGAATATTACTAACGCAATAATGCACAACTCCATGTTTGGTAAAAACCGGATCGTTATGATTCCTGTATTCCGATGTTTCGACACACCCTCCCTGGTCTATACTAATATCCACAATTACAGAACCCTTTTTCATTCCCTTCACCATTTCCTCCGTAACATAAAATCGTGGTCCTTTACCGATCAGATGGACAGCACCGATTACAACATCGGCCGATTTGAGGGTTTTCTCGAGTACTCTGGGATGGAAGATCGAGGTATGGAGCCGTTGTCCGACATAATTCTGCAGGCGTCTGAGCTTATGAATTGAATTATCAAATATTTTGACTTCAGCACCTAATCCAATTGCTGCTCTGGCTGCATATTCTGCCGCAGTTCCGGCGCCAAGAATTATCACTTCTGCCGGGGTTATTCCCGTTATTCCACCGAGCATAACACCTTTCCCCTTGTGTACATTACTCAGGTATTCCGATGCGATAAGAACGGATGTGATACCGGCGATCTCGCTCATTGACCGGACAACAGGGTAGCAATCGAATTTGTCTTTCAGGTTTTCAAAAGCAATTGCCGTAACCTTTTTCTGCATGAGTTTACGAATGTATGATTCTGTCTGGCTTGTAGCATGCAAAGAGGAAATAATCACTTGATTTCCTTTCAGGTACTCGATTTCACCCAGGGAAAGAGGGGCAATTTTCAGGACCACATCACAATTGAACACCTCTTTTCTGTTTTCAACAATAAATCCACCGTATTCCGAATAGTCTGTATCCAGATAACTGGCATCAATACCGGCTTTTGTCTCTATATTAACATCGTGCCCCTGATCGACCAGCAGTCCAACCGCCTCCGGTGTTAATGCCACCCTGTTTTCATCCTTCTGAGATTCTTTTGGAATACCGATTATCAGTTTTTTCTGTCTTTTACCGACTTCAAGCATTTCTTCCTGGGGAAGCAAATTGCCTTTGCCAAATCCAAATTGTCCGGAACCCTTCTTATCATCCATGGCCTAATGATTTAATAATTAATCTGAACTCCTGAAATTCAGCGAGATTCTAAAATACTATAAATTCAATTTATATTCAAATCTTTTTAGGCAGTCCGTTTATAAGGTTCATGAATCAGGGATGGGTGAATCTATCCAAAGTATTCTTTCCTTCCTGGCATCAACTTCAATTTTTACAGGGATTGTTCCAGCCGGGAGCAGTTGTTCAATCTTTTCAGGCCATTCGATAAAACAATAATTCCCGCTGTAGAAATAGTCTTCATATCCCAGATCATAAACCTCCTCCAGATTTTTAATCCGGTAGAAATCAAAGTGATAAACGATCCTGTTATTCCCTGACCTGTATTCATTCACAAGGGGAAAACTCGGACTGTTAACCATATCTGTCATTCCAAGTTCCCTGCAAATGGCCTGGACCAATGCCGTTTTCCCCGAACCAAGTTCACCATACAATGCAAAAATCCTGTGATTCCCGTAACTTTTCAGCAGAATGACAGCTGCTTCTTTCAGGTGTTTTACCGATGGTATTTTAATCTTTTTCATTGGGTATCATGCATCATCTAACCGACCGGTCTCAGGATTACAAACGGAATAAGCATTTCCTGAAGGGAGATTCCACCATGCTGGAATGTATTTCTGTAGTATTTCACATAATGATTATAATTTTGCGGGTATGCAAAAAAATCACCATTTGTTGCAAAAATGTATCGCGAACTGATATTGGATTTGGGGAGATAAGCTTCGTTTGGGTTCTTCATTTCAAAAACAGCCTTGGGGTCATAATCAAGGTTTCTCCCAAGCTTATAACGAAGATTTGCAGATGTTCTTCTGTCTCCAACAACTTTAACGGGATTCCGCACACGTATTGATCCGTGATCCGTTGTGATAATCAATGTAAGATCCTGCCTGGCAAGGATCTTTATCAACTCCAAAAGAGATGAATGCCTGAACCAGGATAGGGTTAATGACCTGTAGGCTGATTCATCATTGGCGAGTTCACGTAACACCTCCATCTCCGTCCTGGCATGAGAAAGCATATCAACAAAATTATATACGGCGATCATTAAAGGCCTGTTGCTGAAATTCGGAATGTTTTCAACGAGTTTTTTACCATCAGCCAGATTATTTATTTTCTCATAAAAAAAAGGTACGTCAATACCTGTCCTTTTAAACTGGTTCTCAAGCAATTCTCTTTCCTGCAGATTCTTCCCTGTTTCTTCTTCATCATATACCCAGAGACCGGGATACATCTGTTCAATTTCAAGAGGCATTAATCCTGCAAAAATCGCATTCCTGGAATATTGGGTAGCTGTAGGTAGTATGCTGCAATATATCTCTTCCCGGTCAATCCGGAAGTAATCTCCTATGGTACGGTATATTACTTTCCACTGATCAAATCTCAGGTTATCCACCAGGATCATAAAAACGTTTTCTCCCCTATGGACCAGGGGAAGTATTCTGCCGGTGAAAATATCGGGGGACAGAAGGGGTTTTTCCTCATTGTCCGGATCAAACCAGGAAAGATAATTGGAACTTATAAATTTCCCGAATTCGCTGTTCGCCTGGATTTCCTGCATCCTGTAGACTTCAGCCATGCTGCTGTCTTCCGACTTTTCCAGTTCCAACTCCCAATAAATCAGCTTTTTATAAATATTTATCCAATCCCTGAAATTTCCGGCAGAATTGATTTCCATTCCGATCCTGGCGAAGTCTGCCTGATAACCGGATGTGGTTTTTTCTGTTATCAATCTTTTCTGATCGATGTTCTTTTTTATTGAAAGCAGGATTTGGTTTGGATTTACCGGTTTAATGAGGTAATCGTCGATATTGGAACCAATTGCTTCCTCCATAATATTCTCTTCCTCACTCTTGGTAATCATTATAACGGGAATGTTCGGGGCAATTATTTTTATTTCCTTCAGGGTTTCCAATCCGCTCAATCCCGGCATATTTTCATCGAGGAAAATCAGGTCAAATTCCTGCTCCTTCACCAGCTCAATAGCATCATTTCCATTGTTCGCCGTTTCCACAATAAAGCCCTTCTCCTCCAGAAACAATATGTGGGATTTCAGTACATCAATCTCATCATCTGTCCATAAGATTTTTAACTGTTTCATCGGTCAGATGGTTTAAGCAATTTATTCGAATAGCCGAAAGAGATAATCTCAGCATCAGTTTTTTGGCTGGCAGAAACTGTTATCGAAGATACTGATTTTTGAAGAATTTGTCATATTTGGTAACCGATTTATCGTTTATAAATGTGGCAAAATTCTCTTCGGAAATTATGAAATGATAAAACCGGGTATTCTGTAGTTCATCCTGGATGTTCCCGGTTGCAATTAGTCGTCGTGTGTATTCACTGGCATCTGTTGAGCTGGCAAAATCCCTTACCGTAATGACCTGTAAACTGTCATTCAGCATTTCACCCTGTGTGTCGTACTCAATCTGGGGATAATTATCCAGGTTAAAATTTATGATATTAAAGATCAATTGATTAACATCAATCTCAAGCCGGTTTACGACCAGCATAAAGAGATGTACGGCACTATCATTATAGGTATAGATTTCCTGTGCCTGTATCTCCTCCTCTTCCTCTTTCAGTTCAGGAACGGATTTGTTTAAAAAGGCAATGATTTCTTCAGCTTTTATTTTTTCCGGACTGTCAGGGTAATCCGTTATTACCTCATTCAACGAATATTTATAAGCCCTGATATCCTGTGAACTTCCAATTGCCATGGCTTTCAGAAGCTTAAATTTCGGCAGAAGGTCATCTCCTTTGAACAGCGAATCGGCAATCGTACTTTGTGAGATAACATATTCATACTGACCTCTTCTAAATGCATCATAGGCCGATTCATAGAGAACCTTTACTTTATTCTCTTCGCTCCTGATTTTCACAAAGTATTCCGGATCCGTAATGATTTTTGCATATTCGCTATCCGGGTAACCGGAGACAATCAGATTTCTGTAATGATTTTCCCTTGTTAAATTTTGCTTTTCCTTATTCAACTCATACAGATAATAGAAGGAAGGGAGCAGAAATTCGTTATCTGGATACCGCCTGTTAAGGTCTTCAAAAGATTGGACGGCTCTCTCGTAATCAAGGAAATCATCTTTATATATCCTTCCAATATTATACAATGCGGAAGCGATTCTCTTGTCCGACAGGACAATCATAGAATCGTTCACGGGCAGATTCTGCAGGTAGTATTCCCTTGATTTTTTATCGGCAACAGCCGGTTTCCCGTTTCCTCCGGCAGGAGTTTCCATGTTCTCCTGGCCGGAGAAGGATTCGAAACTGATCGTTGATTTGTTTGATCTCCTCCAGTTATCTTCAAGTTTACGTTCTCCCCATTTCTGTCTGAACTCATTTCGTCCGAAATTCAATGCGGTCGGATTGTAGAAATACCAATTTCCTTCCCTCTGAATATCCCCCCTGAAACGTCTTTCATTCTCATAATAGCTCATGGTATTATACTGCTGGTTGATCTCTCTTTCCCTTTCAAGCCTTTCCTGTTCGTTTATATCCCGGATTATACCATCAATCAGTTCATATCTTTCCTGGTCGGTCATACCGGCAACCATTTGCAGACTGTCTTCCAGTTCAACAATATTGATATGTCTTACCAGTTCGGTAAGGTTTTCAGATTTGGAGGTAATTTTTTCATAATCGGGAAATTCTTTGTCCAGAAATGAAACAGCGCTGTCATAATATGTCTGAGCAGGCTGATATTCCAACCGTTCAAAATAGATATCAGCCACCGCCAGGTATGATTTGCCTTTTTGCCGGGAATTGGAAACGCTTGCGGACGCTGACTTCTTATAATAATCCAGGGCCTCTTCTATTTTATTCTCTTTGAATGAAACATTGCCATACGCATAATAGATTTGATCCTGGTATTCAATATTCTTCTTGTCTTTCAGCAATTTTTTGAGATCTTTTTTTATTTCATCACTATTACCCTGGGATGCGTCATAGGATCCGGCCATATTAATCCTGGAATTGAATGTCATTTCATATGGGGGATTCATTCGGATCACATTCCTGTATAAATCGGAAGCTTTACCATTGTCTCCTGTTTCCTCGTGCAGTTGTGCAAGAATGAATGTATACCGGTATTTATCCTTTTTCCGTCGTACTTCAGAGAGTGCCTGGGTGAGTCGTGGAATCGCCTCGGAATATTCACCCTGTTTGAGGAAAAAATCGGCATATGTCGTATTGAAATCAACCATTAATTTTTCAGGGATCGGCCCCTGATCCTCAAGAAACTGCAATATTCTTCCCGCTTCCCGGAATTCACCAAGTTCACAGTTGGTCCTTGCCAGCCAAATGTATGCCTCTTTCCTGGTCTTTTCATCCAGGGCTTCGCTGATAACAAATTTCAGGGTATTTACTGCAATATGAAAATCGTGTTTGTAAAACTGCGCTTTAGCCATTAACAAATAACTGTCATCAATCCACCGGTTAAACTCAGGCTGGTTATAAAATGCTTCTTCTGCTTCAGTCATTTCGCCTTTCTTCCTCTCCGGTTTGGCCGTAATGGAATGGATCGTAATCACCTTATATGCTTTCTGAATGGTTCTGTCCATTTCCGGAGCAAGTTGTTTGGCAATGTCTTCATCGACATATGTAAACAGGGACAGGATCTTGGAATAATCATCAATAAAGGCATCATCGGTTTTTTTTACTCCTTTCTTAAAGCTCTCATAACCATTGAAAAATATGTTATAATGTGAAGTCAAACCATGATAAGCCCTGCTCAGGTTGGTGTTCTTCTCAGCCGAACAACCAGAAATGAGGCTCAAAACAATGAATGCCAGGCCGGTATGTAAAATTTTATTCCTGATCAATGATATAAGGATTTACCTTAAAAATTAAACTGGGAAATTACAAACATATTTTGTCAATGTGAGAATAATTTTTGATCGACAATGTCAGGTAAACCTGGAAATGCATGGTGGAATATTATTTTCTCTATACTATGGTTATTCACCCCCACCCTGTCCGCGGCATGCAGGTGCAGGATCCATCCGGTACTTCAATACCGTTAATCGAGTCAACAAAAAAAAGGGCCCGTACAGCCCTAAAAATTCCATTCATTCCGAATTATTAATCATACACTGCCTGTACTTCCTTGATTTCCGGTATCTCCTTTACAATTGCCTGCTCAACACCGGATTTCAATGTTTGCATACTGAACGGACAACCATGGCAGGCACCGGTAAGCTTGACTTTTACGATCATTTCGTCCGTTACCTCCACCAGTGAAATATCTCCTCCATCGGCCTGCAGGTAGGGACGAACGTGGTTCAATGCACCATTTATTCTGTCAATCAATTTGTTTTTCTTATCCGTTTCCATAATATATGTATTTAAGATGTGTAAAACTGTTTCCGTTGTATTTCGACTTTCTTTGTTGGCTCAAGTTCCCGATTTCGGATTTCAACCTGTTTTACCAGATTATCCGTCAGATCGATAAAAGACCGGGCTACCGGGGAATCAGTATCCATAACGGAAGGTTTGCCTGAATCTCCGTCTTCACAAATACGTTCCACGATCGGTATCTGGCCCAGTAACTCGATGTTATAATTCTCTGCAAGGATTCTGCAGCCCTGCTTTCCAAAGATATAATACTTATTTTCAGGTAATTCTGCAGGTGTAAACCATGCCATGTTTTCCACCAGACCCAGAATTGGCACATTGATCTTCTCTGAAGTAAACATAGAAATCCCTTTCACAGCATCTGCCAGGGCGACTTCCTGGGGGGTGCTTACAATAATTGCACCTGTAACCGGTACTTCCTGCACCAGGGTTAGGTGGATATCACTGGTTCCCGGAGGCAAATCCACCAGCAGATAATCAAGATCACCCCAGTCTCCCTGTTCGATCATTTGCTTCAGGGCATTCGTAGCCATTGGTCCCCGCCAGACCAGTGCATCATCGGGATTTATAAAGAAACCTATGGATAATAGTTTAACTCCGTACTTCTCGATTGGAACGATCAAATCCATATTATCAACCAGACGTACTTCGGGTCTTATATTCACTACATTAAACATTTTCGGTATGGATGGTCCAAAAATATCGGCATCAATAAGACCGACACGGAAACCTTTGTTTGCCAATGAAACGGCAATATTTACAGCAACTGTTGATTTTCCTACGCCTCCTTTTCCGGATGCAATTGCAATAATATTCTCAATTCCCGGTAATATATCGTTCTTCTTCATGGTTTCTCCGGAATTTTTAATGGTTATGTTCCCCCTTACCTGGACTTCCGGATCCACATGATCTGTAATTGCTTGTATGCAAGCTTTTCTGATGGAGGATGCAAAGGGATCGTTTGGTTTTGTAAAAAGCAGTGAAAAACTGATCATTTTTCCTTCTATTTTCAAATCATCAACCATACCAAGGGAAACAATGTCCCTGTTCTTTTCAGGATAAATGATTTTCCTTAATGCATCCAATACCTGCTCTTTACTAAAATCCATTCCGAAAGATAGCTGTTATCTTAATTTGATTTAAATTAATTTACAAATATAGAATTTTTCCGGAAAAGCACCAGCCTGCTTATGGTAATTCCCTTACCGGGTCCCAGAAATGGTCTTCAAAATCCACAATCCGGTCATCAACTATCCGAATACCCTCGTTTTCAAGTAATTGTTTCATGGTGTTCGTGTTGCCAAAATGATGTTTACCGGTCAACACCCCATTTCTGTTTACTACCCGATGTGCGGGAATGAAATCCCGGAGATGATGTGAATTGTTCAGGGCCCAACCGACCATCCTGGCTGATTTTCCGGTACTGAGATAGTTTGCGATTGCACCATACGAAGTTACCCTGCCAAAAGGGATTTGCTTTGTAACCTCATAGACACGTTCAAAAAATCCTTCATTTTTCATTTCCCTATGATTCTTTTATCGGACCATCACGATCGAGATGAAAACGAATATATTTTATGGGGCATTCCTGTTCCCTGTACTGTTTCTCATAAAAAGTTTGAATGGCCAGGACAGAATCCAAATCAGGTTCTGCATATAAATCTTCCGACGATTGCAATATGGAAAGATTATTGGCTTTAATGAGATCCAGGGTAGCGTTATACAGTATTGTGTTATCGGTTTTCAAATGAATGGATCCGCCGGATCTCAAAAATTGTTTATATGAATTCAGGAATCTGGATCCTGTGAGACGTTTTTTATTTCTTTTTTTTTTAATCTGCGGATCGGGGAATGTCAGCCAAATTTCATCAACTTCATTTCTGCCAAAAAAGGAATTTATCAGTTCAATCCTGGTGCGAATAAATGCCACATTGTTCAGTTCTTCTTCCTTTGCTATTTTTGCTCCTTTCCACATCCTGGCCCCTTTAATATCGATCCCGATGAAATTTTTATTCCTGAATCTTCTTGCAAGGCCGATGGTATATTCACCTTTTCCGCATCCCAGTTCGATAATTACCGGATGATCGTTTTTAAAGTAAGTCGATGCCCATTTCCCTTTCAGATAGAAATCCTTTTTATATACCTCCTCAAACGGGGGTTGGATCACGTGTTCATACGTCTCCAGTTCAGCCCATTTTTTCAATTTTCTCTTTCCCACCACAATGAAGTTTGATAACGATCATTTGACTCTTTCGACACGAAGTCCCACATCAAAAATATGGTTCAGATCTTCTATTCGCATGGCCTGTTCAAATTCAAACGTATAAATCCCTGTATACGGGAATCGTACATTTATCTTATAAGGGATACGTATTTCATAAATATCACCCAGTCCGTTTCCCAGCCATCTGCCTTTCTCGTCTGCCAGAATACATTCTACCGTATCCCTTATCCACTGTCCGGAAGGAGAAATTGTCTTTATGAAAAGATAGAGATTGCTATACTGGTATTGGCCCCCATTTCGGATATTAACAAAGATATTATGTGGATTAACGGTATCTGCAATTTCAACATTGAAATTCAAAACGTTGTCCCATTTCCAGGTATGGTCAGGGATGGTTTTGTTTTCCTCAAATACTCTGTTAGGATCACATGAGGTAAGAAGCACAAGGATTAAAAAACAGGAGGGCTTAAAAATCAAATTTTTTTTCACCTGAATTGTTTTAAATGCGGGGTTGAGTCAATGGATGAATTAATCCGGATCAATCCTAACCAGGGCGGATTAATTTCCCTTTCGTTTTTTTTTGACGTTCTTCTTCTTTTTTCCGGTCGTTTCGGATTTTTTATCAAACCGGGTCAGGCTGTCTTCCCCGACTCTATTTCCATAATCTATGATTCGGTTTCCGGTTGTTCTTTGTTGTTCGGTCAGGGCAGGAATTTTTGTTCCTTTTATATTAAGGTCCAGGAGTTGAATAACCCTTTCTACTGGTACGGGTATCAGGTTGACAGAGGATTCTTTTTCATAGGAATACCACATGATCCTTCTGAAAATATCTGTTTTCTGGTGGTAAGCCGTCCCTTGTTCGGTTTCGATAGGAACTGCAGTATCGGGAAAATCTTTCTGGGCATCAATGTAGCAACCAAGTTCATAATTCAAACAGCATTTCAATTTCCCGCACTGGCCTGCCAGTTTCTGCGGATTCAAAGACAATTCCTGGTATCTTGCGGCGTTGGTAGTTACCGACACAAAATTGGTGATCCATGATGAGCAGCACAGTTCCCTGCCACAGGAACCAATACCGCCTATTCTGCCGGCTTCCTGTCTGGCCCCTATTTGTCTCATTTCAATTCGTATCTTAAACTCCTCGGCCAGCACTTTGATCAATTCCCTGAAATCAACCCTTCCCTCAGCGATGTAATAGAAAATCGCTTTTGTTTTGTCTCCCTGGTATTCAACGTCACCAATTTTCATTTCCAGATTCAAATCAACGGCTATCTTTCTTGCTTTCAACATGGTTGAATTTTCAAGCTGAATTGCCTCTTCCCATTTCTCGATATCAGCAGGCTTGGCTTTCCGATAGACTTTTTTAAAATCGTCCGACTCAACCTGGATATTGCACTTTTTCATCTGGTTGGTGACAAGTTCACCTGTCAGCGAGACGATTCCGATATCATGTCCGGGTGTTGCTTCCACTGCCACCAGATCACCAATCCGTAATCGAATCTGATTTGAATTTCTGTAAAAATCTTTCCTTGTATTTTTAAACCGCACCTCAACCAGGTCTGGTTTTACAGGTGTTTCCGGAATATCATTTAACCAGTCATAGGTATTGAGTTTGTGACAGCTTCCGGTATATTTGGGTGATTTAACCTGTGTTGTCTTAATACACAACCTCGTATTATTATCGTTCTCGTTCATTATTCAAAATGTCGGTTAAACCCGGAACACTCCCAGGGTTCTTTGTTCCGGGTGCATTATATGGTTTAAAAAGTAGCCAAAGTTAATTAAATTTACATTTTAATCAATTTTATCAACCGGAGGCAGAGATCGAGGAAGACTATCCTGCTGTTGGCATTTGCAGCAATATGGTTATATGCCGTATTCATCTCCTCAGCAATCTGATTAACGTTCTTCTCATTAATATAGGGTGAAAATCTTCTGGAAAATCCGGTTTCCTTTCCGGTAAGGAAAATCATCTCACGTTTACCATCGGGAATAATATTCAGCATGTAATTCTCACGGATCAACCGCAAGGAATACCGGAGGAATTGTTTCTGTTTTTCCCGTCCGTTTCCTGCCAGCTGGTCAATCCAGGCGATCAACTCGTGTATCTTTCTGCCATATGATAATCGCATCATGAGGGTGAAATGGTTGAAATTGATTGTATTTTCCTCACTTTCCTCAATCAGTTCCCTTGCCAGCAAATAATTACCATTTGCCAAACGGACAATATCGTTTAATCCATCACCTGTAAGCCCAGTTTTCTGTTTCAGTGCTTCTATAATGCTTTCATCATCAACCTTGGGGATCTTAATGAGCTGTGCCCTTGAAAGTATGGTTGGCAACATTTTATCCGTATCTTCCGAAACCAACAGGAAAAGGGTTTTGGGAGGAGGCTCTTCAAGAATTTTCAATAATTTGTTTGCTGCAACATGGTTCATCTTTTCAGGCATCCAGATGATCATCACCTTGAATTCTGACTCAAAGGTTTTCAGGTTCAGTATCCGTATTATTTCATAACTTTCACTTTTGTTAATTGTTCCCTGTTTGTTTTCAATTCCTATAGCTTCATACCATTGATTCAGCCTCATATATGGATTTTCCATTACCATCATTCTCCACTCGTTTATAAAATCACTGCTAACCGGATCCTTGGTCACCGTCCTTGTTGTTGAAACAGGATAGACAAAATGGAGATCGGGATGGATAAGTTTTTCGTATTTCATGCAGGACGGGCATGTTCCACATGAATCTTCCTCCTCACGGTTATCACAGGATAAATACTGGGCACAGGCAATGGCCAGTGCAAGATTGCCACACCCTTCCGGTCCAAGGAGTAATTGTGCATGGCTTATCCTGCCCTCACGTATAGTCCGTAGAAGTACTGTTTTGATCTTTTTCTGTCCTACAATGTTTCTGAAAAGCATTGCTTGTTGTAAATGTCAATTGGGACAAAGTTAAGTAAATTGGTATTAAACCCCAGAGCAAGCTCCGGACTCTTATATCCGCAGCAAGCTGCGGGGAGCCAGTCTGCCGCCAGCCTGCCGGACCGGCAGGATTTACCAGCCTGTGGATGGCTGGCAGCGAGGATTATAATCGTCCGTCAACACAGGCTTATCCGAAATTCAAAACCGGTTTTTCTATCCGAATTTCCTGACAGGACTTGCGGATACCTTTTCATCGTTCTTTTTTTATCAATAAAATTTCCGGATTACATTGCCTAACGTTTTTAATCTTAATATTTTTGTTTTTCTCAGAGTTTATGAAGATTAAATTTAAAACCTAACGAAATGAAACGAATTGATACCTTCAACTTCAATGGCCGAAGGGCTATTGTACGTGTTGATTTTAATGTTCCCCTGAATGACCGGTTCGAAATTACGGATGATACAAGGATAAGGGCAGCATTGCCCACAATCAAAAAAATCCTTGGTGATCATGGTTCTGCAATTCTTATGTCACATCTCGGCAGACCGAAGGGGGCATATGAAGAGAAATTTTCACTAAAACATATTATACTTCATTTATCGGGGTTACTGGGATTGAAGGTAAAATTCGCTGAGGATTGCACCGGTGAAGGTACCCTGCAAATGGCACATGATCTTAAACCCGGGGAAGTTCTTCTTCTTGAAAATCTCCGTTTCCACCCCGGAGAAACGAAGGGTGATGAGGAGTTCGCCAAAGAACTGGCCGGCCTGGCAGATGTATATGTAAACGATGCTTTTGGGACGGCTCACCGTGCGCATGCATCAACAACCATTATCGCTAATTTTTTCCAAGACGATAAGCTGTTCGGATACCTGATCGACAAGGAACTGAATAGTATGGACAAGGTATTGTTAAATCCCGCTAAACCCTTTACAGCAATTATGGGGGGAGCAAAAGTATCCGACAAGATCCTCATTATCGAAGAACTCCTGGAAAAAGTGGATAACCTGATTATCGGCGGCGGTATGACATATACCTTTATCAAGGCGGAGGGAGGTAATATAGGTGCTTCCCTTGTGGAAGAAGACAAACTTGACCTGGCAGCAGGGATTATTAAGGACGCCAAAGCAAAGAACGTAGCGCTTTATCTGCCTGTTGACAATATAATAGCCGATGCTTTTGAAAACGATGCACAAAGGAAAGAATCAGGAATTGATGATAT
>CP070687.1:1084189-1091821 GCA_020353115.1 Bacteroidales bacterium | reverse complement strand
CCGGTGTTAAGGAATGGGTATTATTCCTCAGTTTCCGGAATAAAAACAAGAGCGGCTGAATTTATACAATACCGTAATCCGGTCGGAGGAGGGCCATCATTGAATACATGCCCGAGGTGTGATTCGCACTTTGCACAAAGGACTTCCGTCCTGGACATCCCGTAGGATTTGTCTTCCCTTGTAATGATATTATCCTCCGATGCCTTATCGTAAAAGGCAGGCCACCCGCATCCCGAATTATATTTCGTCTCCGATTTGAACAGGAAATTTCTGCAGGCTGCACATTCATAGTGCCCCGCTCCGAAAAAATTATCATATTCTCCCGTAAATGCCCGCTCGGTCCCTTTTTCACGTAAAACATGAAATTGCATGGGTGTGAGTAATGCTTTCCACTCATCATTCGATTTTATAACTTTTGTTGTGTCGTTGTTTTCCATTTTATAATTCTGGCTTCCTCTCTGACCACAGGCAGTCATAAGGATACCTGAGATCATCATTATACATACAAATAGGAAACTTCTTTTCTTCATCTTTTCGGTTTTTAAAACTAACGGTTATTTGTCTTGTTTGTTTACCGGGAAGCCAGTTTTTTTCGGATTATTAATATTTGGTACAGTTCTTAAACGAAAAAACTGACCGGATGATCTGAAGGTTTGTAATGCTATCAACAACTCTTCGATCTCAACAATTCTTCGGCTTTAACAGTACTGTCCGGTCACGATTACAGTTGGTGCGGCAAAATGAAACGATTCAACCCGGAGACGGATGTACACGAATGTACGAATTTGACCGTCAGATGTCCGTATGCGGGCGGATTTTGTACATAATAAAGCGATTTGCTCCCGCAGCCGGTGTTTCTAATTTTTTATATATTAGCAAATTACTGTGATTGGCATAATAATAGCATAAGGTTTAAATTGTATTACCAGTACTTTCACCATGAATCTCCGGCAGAAAAGATACCTCATTTTTCTTTTTCTGGTTTTTTATCCTTTTATCTTTTCCGGGAAGACTCCATCCCGTCGTGAACCTGCCAGATTATTTGAGTCGAATGAGATCCTTACCCTGGAACTTATTGCAGATATGGATTCGTTAATTCAGGATATTGGTGATGATCCGGCGATTCGTCCGGCAACTCTATGTTATTTCGATGATACGGGGAACAGAATTTCGGTACCGATACAGGTATATACCAGGGGCAATTTTCGCAGAAGACCTGAAAATTGCAACTTCCCGCCACTGGAGTTTAAATTTTCAAAGAAAGATGTAGAAAATACGATTTTCGAGGGGCAGGATGAACTGAAATTGGTAACGCATTGCCAGACCGATTTGCCCGAATACACACAATTTCTCTTCAAGGAATACCTTGTTTACCGTCTGTATAATGAGTTTTCATCATTCAGTTTCAGAGTACGGCTTTTTGAGATCACCTATATTGACAAGGACGATCCGGACGACAGGATATCCAGTTACGGTTTCTTTATAGAGCGTCCGAAACACATGGCAGGGCGTAATGGGGGAGTGGTACTGAAGGTTGAAAATTTTTCCATTTCGGATATGGATAGCGAGATATTTGCCCAGTTGGCCTTATTTCAATATATGATAGCGAATAACGATTGGTCGATCCCGATTCTGCATAATATTAAGCTGGTTTCCTATGACCCATTAAGACCACCGGTACCGGTACCGTATGATTTTGACTATGCAGGAATAATAAATGCACCCTATCGTTCAATGATAAAAGATTCCTCACAGGATAACGAATCCGACAGGTTTTATAAAGGTATATGCTGGTCCCGGCGTGAATTTATCTCCCTTTTTGAGATTTTTAAACGCAAAAAGCATGGCATATTCAAATTGTACCAGGAATTTGAACTGATGGATGTGGATGAGAAGGCTCAGACAGTACAGATCCTGAATGATTTTTATGAACTAATTGACCGACCCGGATCTGCAGTCCAGGAATTAAGGAAAGATTGTAAATCGTGGCAATAACACCCCGGCTTTCACACATAGTTTAATCACTCCGTTTCGCTCTGCTGTCCTACGTCTTACTGTCGAATGAACCTCCGGTTTATCATTTGAGACAGAACCAATGTCACCAACGGCGGGTAGGATTTCGCGGGGCGGATAATCGAGATGCCGCAGCCCTGCCGGTTCCTTCGGAGAATTGCTTTTGTCCTGCGGACTCTTTTTGAGAATTACAATTGAATTCCAGCTATCCAACAGCCTTTTTCGAAGAAGTAATTCCGGGTTTCGATTATGCTACAGTGGAATATTACCGTGTTTTTTAGGAGGATTTGATACGCTTTTATTCTGGGTCATTTCAAGGGCGCGGATGAGTTTCTTCCGGGTATACTTTGGCAGGATAATTTCATCGATATATCCCAGTTCAGCCGCTTTATATGGATTGGCAAAATTATTTTTATAATCTTCGACAACCCGGGACTTTTCCTCGTCCTTTATTTTATCTCTGTAAAGGATGTTCACTGCCCCGTCTGGTCCCATTACGGCGATCTCAGCAGTGGGATATGCATAGTTTACATCGGCACCTATGTGTTTACTGGCCATTACACAATAGGCTCCACCGTACGCTTTTCTTGTTATTACTGTTATTTTGGGTACAGTAGCTTCGGAGAAGGCATAGAGCAGCTTTGCACCGTGGCGGATAATCCCTCCATATTCCTGAATGGTGCCCGGTAAAAATCCGGGTACATCTTCAAACGTTACCAGAGGTATTGAAAAGGCATCACAGAATCGGACAAACCGTGCGCCTTTAACCGAGGCATTAATATCCAGCACTCCTGCCTGGTGAGCAGGCTGGTTTGCTACCACTCCGACTGTTTTTCCATCCAGCCGGATAAAACCAACGACTATATTTTCCGCATAGTGAGGCATAACTTCCAGAAAATTATGATCATCGGCTACTGTAGTGATGATTTCCTTTATATCATACGGTTTATTCGGGTCCACCGGCACGATATTCTGCAGCTTTTCATCAACCCTTTCCACATCATCAGAACCGGGTTTGACGGGAGGGTCTTCCATATTATTGGAGGGAAGAAAACTTAACAGTTCCCTAATCATGATCATTGTACTTTCATCATCTTCACCGATAAAATGGGCTACTCCGCTTCTGCTGTTGTGTGTCATGGCTCCTCCCAGTTCCTCTTTTGTAACATCTTCATGGGTAACTGCCTTGATGACATCCGGCCCGGTAACAAACATGTAGCTGCTGGTCTTGACCATAAATATAAAATCGGTCAGGGCCGGGGAATAGACTGCTCCGCCTGCACATGGGCCGAGTATAGCAGAGATCTGCGGAATTACACCGGAGCCCATAACATTCCGGTAGAAGATATCGGCATAGCCACCTAGACTCTGGACTCCTTCCTGTATCCTGGCTCCCCCGGAATCATTTAATCCTATTATGGGTGCACCCATCCTCATGGCAAGATCCATAAGTTTAACGACCTTATCGGCGTTTGTACGGGAAAGAGTTCCACCGAAAACAGTGAAATCCTGTGCAAAAATGTAGACAAGTCTGCCGTCAATCTTTCCGTATCCGGTTACAATACCGTCGCCGGGAATACGTTTCTTATCCATGTCAAAATCCGTACAACGGTGAACGACCATACGATCGGTTTCAACAAATGTTCCCGGATCCAGAAGATAATCTATCCGTTCCCTGGCTGTTTTTTTCCCGGCTTTATGCTGCTTCTCAATTCGTTCAATTCCCCCACCAAGCTCGGCTGCTTTAACCCGTTCTTCAAAATCTTTGAATTTGGCTTCCCTTGTCGACATGGCATATGATTTTAGTATGGATGAATATTCGTATGAATATGAATTTAAAAATAAACAGAGATGGTTAAAAGGGAGGAGGATTTTATCCTTGAATACCCGATCATCCTTTATTACATTTGGGTGGACTATTCAATACGTATTAAGGATTGGTTCCCTTCGATTGTCTCTCCCTCCCTGGTAAGGATTTCTTTCACGATACCCGTTCGCTTAGCCTTATACTCGCTTTCCATCTTCATAGCGGAAATAATGATCAGTGTCTGGCCCGGTTCAACTTTTTCACCTACTTCAACAGGAATCTTTACAACCTTCCCGGGCATCGGGGATGAAATGGAATTTTGATTCTCCTCCAACTGTCCCTTTTTGCGGTTCTTCATATACCTGGATTGAGAATCAACGATTTCCACATTATATACGAGACAACGGTGCCCAACGATAAAACTTTTCCTGTCTTTGCCCGGTACAATTTCCATTTCATACGATTTGCCGTTATGAAGGAAAGAATAGATACCGTTTTCGACCTTCATTACATCGAATTCGAAGGATTTTCCGTTCAGGATTACCGTTACATGGTTCCGGTCCATGGTTATTTTTTCGACCCGCAACAATTGTTCGTTCACTTGAACTTCCATAAGCAGCAAAAGAGGTTAAACGTATTTAGCTCAGAGCCGAGTAACGCTTTTTTTCCGGCCGAACTCTTTCCACCGGTTTAAACCATTATTCCCCGGAATATTATTTCCCTTGTTCAGGTTTGCGTTGTATTCCAGCAATGCGGTAACCGCTGCCAGTTCCTCTATATTACCCGGGATACCGGCTTCCGTACAGGGAGCGAAGAGGAAATCACTGTTGTTTTCGATAAAATGGGTATCGTATTTTCCCGACACAAAGTCAGAAGCTTCCATGATACGCATAAGAAAGTTCTTCGAAGTTTTTACACCGAGGATATAATATTCTTCAAGAGATCTTTTCATACGGCTGATCGCCTCTTCACGGTTGCTTCCCCAGATGATCAGTTTGGAGATAAGGGGATCGTAATAAATGGGAATTTCATACCCTTCATAAATATATCCGTCGCATCGTACACCCGTTCCCATGGGTTCAGTGATTTTGTAAACTTTGCCGGGACTTGGCATGAAGTTGTTATCCGGATCTTCAGCATAAATACGACATTCGATTGCATGCCCCCTCTGCTGGATATCGGACTGGTCAATCGACAGTTTTTGTCCTTCGGCGATCTTAATCTG
This sequence comes from Bacteroidales bacterium, assembly GCA_020353115.1. Taxonomy (GTDB): domain Bacteria; phylum Bacteroidota; class Bacteroidia; order Bacteroidales; family VadinHA17. The sequence continues at coordinate 1,086,776 of CP070687.1, read as the reverse complement.
TTCCTTCACAAGATCAATCCCTGTCACCAGTTCCGTGATCGGGTGTTCCACCTGGAGCCGGGTATTCATTTCCAGGAAATAGTAGTTCAGATGATCGTCAACCAGAAATTCGATGGTGCCGGCACCTTCATAATCGACCGCCCTGGCTGCCGCTATCGCGTGTTTTCCCATCTCTTCCCGCAGATCAGGATTCATCAGGGGCGATGGGGTTTCCTCGACCACTTTCTGGTGCCTGCGCTGAACGGAACATTCCCTTTCGCAAAGATGAATGATGTTACCATGTTTATCGGCCAGGATCTGGAATTCAATATGGTGTGGGGATTCGATATACTTTTCTATATAAACCGATTCGTCCCCGAAAGCCTCAAGAGCTTCGGATTTTGCTGCCCTGATGCCCTCAGTTAATTCCTTCCCCCTTCGAATAAGCCTCATGCCTTTACCGCCTCCACCGGCAGCTGCTTTGATCATCACAGGCAGACCTATCCGGTTCGCGATTTCCTTCCCCGTGTTATCATCAATGATATTCTCCCTGGTTCCCGGCACTACCGGCACACCCGCATCTGTCATTGTCTGGCGTGCACTGATCTTGTCACCCATGATATGTATGGAATGAGCCGATGGTCCGATAAAGAGAATACCTGACTTAGTAACCTTTTCCGAGAACCCGGCATTTTCCGACAGGAAACCGTATCCTGGATGAATGGCATCGGCACCGGATCTTTTTGCCACCTCAATTATCTTGTCCATCGCCAGGTAACTTTCAGCGGACGGAGAGGGTCCTATGTGATATGCTTCATCGGCATATCTCACGTGCAGAGCGGTCCTGTCAGCATCCGAGAATACAGCAACCGTTGAAATTCCTAATTCCCGGCAAGACCGTATAACCCGAATTGCAATCTCCCCGCGGTTGGCAATGAGAATTTTCTTTATCTTCATGTTTCGGGAATGAGCCTTCCGGGGGTAAATATACTATTAATATCAGATAACTGGGATACCGAACCATTAAAAAAAACAGGTTCCCCAGTTCCCAGCAGAACCAATCATCCAGCTCCAAAGGAATACCTGCTTCGAATCTTATGTCCTGTAAATTAGTGATTTAAGATCATAATTCTGTTATTAACAAATGTTGATAAAGCGTGTGCAAATTATGTTAATAAGGAAACGGAAAAAAGTTTGGCAGGGAGCAATTCAGGTAATATATTTGTCATACCAAGTGAGGGATAAAAGACAGGCTTGAGAAGCGCGGAGGCGGAATGCGGAAGCTTGCAAAAGCTGAAACAAACCAAATCCCACCTTCCACCGACCTGTTCCCCGGAACAGATCCTGGCAGGTGAGCTTCAAAAGAGGAACGAGGGAAAGCAAACCTGGCAACAGATTTGCTGGAACAACTTCAACTCACAAGGGTCGGGTTCGCAAGAACCGGGTGTTTGTGGGCTCTTTAAAAAGCCAGGATTCAGTATCGCAACACTTGCAAAAGTCGAGCCTTGCTGAATTCAGATGCCGGAGGGTGATACCTGAAAGGGTTGATCATTAACGCAGAAGTCATAATAACAGTAGCTTGGCGCTTTTTGAGGCCTACGGGTTTTGAAAAGTGGAAGAGGGAGTTTTTCGTCAAGAAGAATTTCCTCTTCTTGTTTTTATGCCTTCCGGTAAAGACCGAATCACTTTTCGGGTGTTCATAGGAACACCTTTCTTCCTGTATTAATACCTTTCAGGTAACGTGAGAAAACATGCCTGAAAACAAGAAACCAACCGGACGCTGTGGTATATTATAACCCCTTTCTGCCCCGGCTGGATGCCCTGGTTCCCGACACCAGGAGAGTTATATCCCGCGCGTTGTGTGCCAAATTTGAAATGGATAAATTACCTGTCCTGAATGGATGCGGATCATCATCCCTGACCGACAGGGGTATAGGGATCACCTTTATTGTAAGATAAAAAAATCAACCGGGATTAAATTGCATACTATTTAAAAAATTCATAAACTTCATCCCCATTTTGACACAAATACCGAAAGAAAATGAAATGGAAAATAGAGTGCAAAATATGGGAAAATGAAAATTCAAACAAAGAGATCTCATTTGTCTTTGAACATGTTGCAGAATTGTTCAGCAAACTGATTCCCCAAGAACCACCTCTTGGCTACAAATCCATTGTACTGGTTAATGACCTGTTTTATGACCACCGGATCTATTGTCCAATCCATCCGGAATATTATAAGATCGGTCTTAACACAGGTCAGAAGAATTATGGCAAAGCAATGTATGAGTTCACACATGAGCTGACTCATGTTTATTGTGATCCGCGGATCAATAACTGGCTGACCGAAACAATGTCCCATGTGGCTTCATTTCATGTCCTGGATGTGCTGGCAAAAAAATGGGAAGATACCCCCCCCGAAGGAACGGGCCAGTATGTACATGATATGCTGCGATGCTTTAAGGTTGACCTTGTACGCGAAGCCTATCATAAAATAGACCTGATCCAGCATCAGGTGTCGGATAACTGGATCAAAAAGGAGGTGAAAAACATACATGCCTGCCCCGAGTTGGGAAACCATATCATTTACAATGTTTTCGCTCTCGAA
>CP070687.1:1066944-1084089 GCA_020353115.1 Bacteroidales bacterium | reverse complement strand
ATTTTCTGGATAGTACGGTGCAAATGGGTACAGGATTCATAATGAACCGTCAGTTTATCTGTCCCGGCATCCCTGAATTCCTCGAGATACCTGTCCGGATTGACGATCATCAGATGAGCATCGAGTGGTTTTCCGGCAATGTTCCGGATCTGTCTTATTATATGAAATCCGAAGGTAATATTCGGGACAAACACTCCATCCATTATATCCAGATGGATCCAGTCTGCCTCGCTGCTGTTAATCATTTCTATTTCTTTCCCCAGATTCAGGAAATCGGCCGTCAGAATTGAGGGAGCGATAAGGTGGCTCATAAAATTTACTGTTTGAAGTTCTTGCCTGGTAAAAATAAACAATAAAAAAAAGAGAAAAACAGGTTTTCCTCTTTTTTTACTAACCATCTGGATCACGTAAAAAGCCGGGTCGCGGACACGATCAGCCAAGATATGTTTTTAAGATTTTACTCCTGGTTGTATGTTTTAATCTTTTAATTGCTTTTTCTTTAATCTGCCTGACCCTCTCGCGTGTAAGATTGAATTCTTCTCCGATCTCTTCCAGGGTATGAGCATGTTTCCCGTTCAACCCAAAATAGAGCCTGATGATGTTTGCTTCCCGGTGTGTCAGTGTATTCAGTGCCCTCTCAATCTCTTTTCTTAACGAATCGGTAAGCAATTCTTTATCCGGGCTGGGAGCATCCTTGCTTAACAGGATATCGTATAAATTTCCTTCTTCTCCCTGGGATAAGGGAGCATCCATCGACACATGGCGCCCGGCGCTTTTTATGGATTCCTTGACGTCGTCGGGTACCAGCTCAAGCGCATGAGCAATTTCAAAATCGGTCGGTTCCCGTTCGAACTGTTGTTCAAGCTCTGCAAGCGTTTTATTTATTTTATTTATTGAACCGATCTTATTCAGGGGGAGGCGAACGATCCTGGCCTGTTCGGCAAGTGCCTGTAGGATCGATTGCCGGATCCACCATACTGCGTAGGAAATAAATTTAAATCCCCGTGTTTCATCGAATCGCTGGGCTGCTTTAATCAGTCCGAGATTCCCCTCGTTAATCAGATCCGGCAGACTTAATCCTTGATTCTGATACTGTTTGGAGACGGATACGACAAAACGCAGATTGGCCTTTATCAGGCGGTTCAATGCCTTCAGGTCCCCCTTGTGGATTCTGCGGGCAAGCTCAACTTCCTCTTCAGCAGGAACCAGCTCAACTTTACCTATTTCATGAAGGTATTTGTCAAGAGAGGGAGTTTCCCGGTTTGTGACCTGTTTGATTATCTTGAGTTGCCTCATTCGGGGGGATAGTTTGAACTACGACTTATACGCATTAACAGTCAAAAAAGTTGCACTGAAAACTGAAAAAATGATAATTTTTTAATGATTTTTGTTCTTAAAAGTAAAAGGAAATAGATGAGATACTTAGATTTTATATGGTCAAAGGGTCTGAACCGAATAAATTCCCCGACACCCATTTTACAGTCAAAGACCGGAGGTTGAAAAGATTTTTTCCGTTTTTTTTTGTCAGTTGTAAGGATTTGCTTAATATTGCAGAGTATTTCCAGTACTCTTTTTCGTTTATACTTTTTCCTTATCCCATTAGATTTGATATAATATCCATTTCCACCGGTGACTGATCGGTTCATCAAGTGATCAAAAACAACAAAAATTACCTATTACATTAAACTTCCTGTACCCAGTATGTATGACATTCTTGAATTAAACAAAAAGTTACTTACCGAACTTCGGGAGATTGCCAAGCAATTGAAGATTAAACGGGTTGAATCCATCCGCAAGCAGGATTTGATATATAAGATATTAGATCAGCAGGCGATTTCAACCACGGGGACAAAGACGGATGATAAGAAACCTTCCGGTAATACCGGCAGACCCAAATCCGGATCCGGGAGATCCAAACGGGAAAAGACACAGATGAAGAGGAGCCGCAAACCGGAGAAACTCTACAGTTCTTCCTATGTGGGAAACCAGATACCCGGTAGGATGAATGATGCCCCTGAAGTTGATGTAGCACCAGCCTTAAACAAGGAAGAAAAGACTCAAACACCCGTAATTGAAAAAAAGAAGGAAGTGCCGGATGCAAAGAAACGGCAGCCTAAAGAAAGCAGATTCCCGGATAAGAAGGATAAAAGCTACGATTTTGATGGCATTATCATGAGTTCCGGTGTCCTGGAAATTATGCCTGACGGTTATGGATTCCTGCGTTCGGCCGATTATAACTACCTTAACTCGCCTGATGACATCTATGTATCGCAATCCCAAATAAAGCTGTTCGGTCTGAAAACCGGAGATACGGTTTACGGATCAATCCGGCCTCCCAAAAATGGAGAAAAGTATTTTCCGCTGATAAAGGTTGAAGAGATTAATGGAAGAAGTCCGGATTATATAAGGGACAGGGTGCCGTTTGATTACCTGACTCCACTCTTCCCGGATGAAAAATTCATTCTGACAAAACCGGGAGAGGGTAGTCTTTCAGTCCGGGTCGTGGATATGTTTTCCCCCATTGGTAAAGGACAGCGTGGATTAATTGTTGCCCAGCCGAAGACCGGTAAGACAATTCTTCTTCAGGAAGTGGCAAATGCCATTGCCAAGTATCAGCCTGAAGTTTATCTAATGATCCTTCTGATTGATGAACGTCCGGAAGAAGTAACGGATATGCAGCGGAATGTAAATGGTGAGGTCGTTGCATCCACTTTTGATGAACCTGCTGAACGACATGTCCGGGTTGCGAATATCGTTCTGGAGAAGGCTAAAAGAATGGTGGAGTGCGGACACGATGTTGTGATCCTGCTCGATTCAATCACGCGTCTTGCCCGTGCCTTCAATACCATTGCACCGGCATCGGGTAAAGTGCTTTCCGGAGGTGTCGACTCCAATGCTCTTCATAAACCCAAGCGTTTCTTCGGGGCGGCAAGGAATATTGAGAATGGCGGATCACTGACCATAATCTCAACGGCGCTCACCGAGACGGGTTCGAAAATGGATGATGTGATATTTGAAGAATTCAAAGGAACGGGCAATATGGAACTTCAGCTTGACAGGAAACTTTCAAACAAAAGGATATATCCGTCGATCGATATTCCGGCTTCAAGTACCCGCCGCGAGGATCTCCTGATTGACAAGAATGTTCTGAACAAAATCTGGATCCTCAGAAATTATCTTACCGATATGAATTCCATTGAAGCAATGGAATTTCTACGTGACCGCCTAATGCAAACGGAATCGAATGAAGAATTTCTGATATCCATGAATAGTGAATAATCTCCGCCGTTTACCGGCATGAAAAAAACGGCCAAATTGCCAAAAATCACGCTCTCACAGATACCTTTGGGAGCGTGATTTTTTTATGGTTCACCGGAGATAATCCCTTTTGTTTCCAGGGTGATAAATTTCATGGTTTTACTCTTAATATCGGGCTAACTTTGCCTCCCGTAATATTAGTATAGTATGCATCAAGAACATTTTTTCATTTGTTTTTTTTCTGTTACTTAGATCGCTTATTTGTAATAAAAATGAATAGGGAATTTGTATTGTATATTTGGCACACAGCCATTCCATTTCCAAACTATTTATCTTAATTTTAGACTTCCTCTATGGAAATATAAATTATTTGACAACTAAATATTTAAGTGAAATAAAATGACAAAGAAAAAAAATTTCATTACATGTGACGGGAATTATGCGGCATCGCACATTGCCTATATGTTCAGTGAGGTAGCAGCTATATATCCGATAACTCCATCATCCAACATGGCCGAGAATATTGATGAGTGGGCAGCTCATGGAAGGAAAAATATTTTCGGGGAAGAGGTGAAAGTAGTTGAAATGCAATCGGAAGGAGGGGCTTCCGGTGCCGTTCATGGTTCGCTTCAGGCAGGTGCACTGACCTCTACCTACACCGCGTCTCAGGGTTTGCTTTTGATGATACCGAATATGTATAAGATTGCAGCCGAACTGTTACCCGGGGTGTTTCATGTCAGTGCAAGAAGTGTTGCCGCTCATGCCCTCTCCATTTTTGGCGATCACAGTGATGTATACGCCACCCGTCAGACAGGATTTGCCCTGCTGGCCAGCGGAAGTATCCAGGAAATTATGGACCTGGCAGGTGTTGCCCATCTGAGTGCCATAAAAACCAGGATACCATTCCTGCACTTCTTTGATGGTTTCAGATCATCTCATGAGGTTCAGAAGGTGGATTCCTTTACCAATGAGGATCTTGCACCACTGATCGACAGGAAAGCACTTCAGGCCTTCAGGGATTCTGCGCTGAATCCGGAACATCCGGTAACCAGGGGAACTGCCCAGAATCCAGATATTTTCTTCCAGGCCAAGGAGGCAATTAACAAATTTTACGATCCCATAGATGATGTTGTGGAAGGATATATGAACGAGATCCATAAGATGACCGGGAGAGAATACCATCCCTTCCAGTTTTATGGCGATCCAGAAGCGGAGAATATTATCATTGCAATGGGATCGGTAACCGAAACCATAATGGAAGTTGTGGATTACCTCAATGGCAAAGGAGAGAAGACAGGTATCCTTATTGTTCACCTGTTTAGGCCATTCTCTGCAAAATATTTTTTCAAGGTCATACCGGAATCGGTCAGGAGAATTGCCGTTCTTGACAGAGCCAAAGAACCGGGCGCAACCGGAGAACCGCTCTATCTTGATGTAAGGGAAATGTATTTCGACAGGGAAACCAGACCCCTGATCGTGGGTGGACGATATGGGCTAAGCTCGAAAGATACGACTCCATCGCATATCATCTCGGTGTTTGAGAACCTGAAGCTTCCCGAACCCAAAAACCATTTTACCATTAGCATCGAAGATGATGTTACCTTTTATTCCCTGCCCCGGTTACCGGAAATCAGTGTAGCTCCCATGGGTAATTTTGAAGCAAAATTCTATGGACTTGGTGCGGATGGAACCGTAGGAGCGAATAAAAACTCAATCAAGATTATCGGCGATAGTACGGATAAGTATGCACAGGCATATTTTGCATACGATTCCAAGAAATCCGGTGGAATTACAACATCACACCTTCGGTTCGGTGATAACCCGATACGGTCTACATACCTTGTTAACACACCTGATTTTGTTGCATGCCATGTGCCTTCATACCTGGATAAATACGATATGTTAAAGGGTATGAAGAAGGGTGGAACATTCCTTTTGAACAGCATATGGAATATCGAAGAGACAAAGAGAAGGATTCCGGACTATATGAAAAAGTTTATGGCGAAGAACGATATCAAGTTCTATATGATCAATGCCACAGAAATAGCAGAAGATATCGGACTTGGAGGAAGAACGAATACGATCATGCAATCGGCTTTCTTTAAAGTATCCGGTGTTATCCCGTATGAACAGGCTGTTGATGAAATGAAATCGGCTATCGTAAAAACATATGGAGCTAAAGGGGAGGAGATTGTGAGAATGAACCATGCAGCGGTCGATAAGGGAGGCGAGGTAATTGAAGTGGATGTTCCTTCTGCATGGAAGGATCTTACTCCGAAAGAAGTGAAAGATACCAGGGATATTCCGGAATTTATAAAAAATGTGGTTGAACCGGTTAACAACCTGAGGGGAGATGATCTTCCGGTAAGCGCTTTTGTGGCCAGAGAAGATGGATCATTTCCTTCCGGTACGACAAAATACGAGAAGAGAGGTATTGCAGTACATGTACCGGAATGGCAGCCTGATGAATGTATCCAGTGTAACCAGTGCGCATATGTTTGTCCTCACGCCGCTATCCGGCCTTTCCTGCTGACGGATAATGAAGTTGCAAAATTACCTGATGGAACAACAACAGTTAAAGGACTTGCCCAGCTGAAGGATTATAATTTCCGTATCCAGGTCAGTGTTCTGGATTGTACCGGCTGTGGTAACTGTGCCGATGTATGTCCATCAAAAGAAAAGGCCCTGGTGATGCAACTGCTCGGTACACAGATGGACGAAGCAGTCAGGTTCGATCACTTGCATACTAATGTTGGATATAAGGATACCATTGTCCCAAAGAATAAAACCGTGAAGAACAGTCAGTTTGCCCAGCCGTTGTTCGAGTTTTCCGGTGCATGTGGAGGTTGCGGAGAAACACCGTATATCAAGGTTGTAACACAGTTGTTCGGTGACCGGATGTTGATAGCGAACGCTACAGGTTGTTCTTCAATATATGGAGGATCGGCCCCTTCAACACCCTATTGTACCAATAAGGATGGGAAAGGACCAGCCTGGGCAAATTCACTTTTTGAAGATAACGCTGAATACGGTTTCGGTATGGCGCTTGGAGTGTCGAAACTCAGAAACAGGATCGCAAGGAAGATGCAGGAATGTATCGATGGTAAATTCTCACAGGCCACCAGGGATGCCTGCAGGGTATGGATTGAAGGAAAGGATGATGCGGAAAAATCAAGGGAAGCATCCGCTGCCGTGATACCGTTACTGAAGAAGGAAAAAGATCCCCTGGCAAAAGAGATACTTGCTCTTGAACCGTATTTTATAAAAAAATCCGTGTGGATAATAGGCGGTGACGGGTGGGCATACGACATAGGTTATGGTGGACTTGATCACGTTCTTGCCTCCGGCGATGACATTAACATGCTGGTCCTTGATACGGAAGTATACTCAAATACGGGAGGCCAGTCATCCAAGGCCACCCCTGTCGCGGCAGTAGCAAAATTCGCCGCAGCAGGGAAGCGTGTCCGGAAAAAAGATCTGGGAGCTATGGCTATGACCTATGGTTATGTTTATGTGGCACAGGTGGCAATGGGAGCCAGTCAATCACAATATTTCAAAGCCATTAAGGAAGCAGAAGAATATGCCGGACCATCGCTGATCATTGCATACTCCCCCTGCATCAACCATGGCCTGAGACGGGGTATGAATAAATCGCAGGATGAGGAGAAATTTGCAGTTGAAGCGGGATACTGGCATCTTTACCGGTTTAACCCGATGCTTGAGGCAGAAGGTAAAAACCCCTTCGTCCTGGATTCAAAAGAACCGGACTGGTCAAAATTCCAGGATTTCCTGAATTCAGAAGTACGGTATACCTCGCTTAAGAAATCCTTCCCCGCTGAAGCAAAGGAACTTTTCAAATTGGCAGAAGAAAACGCACAATGGAGATATAATTCCTATGTGAGGATTTCTGAAATGAAATACCAGTAGCTGTCCGAAATAGTATATACCAGGAGGGTGTCTCAAGGTATTGATTCTTGAGACACCTTTTTTATGCCAAATGATTTTCCGGATTATACATAATTGTTATTTTTGTAATTTAAAATCTTTTTAAATAAGAATTGAATGTCAGGCAGGATAATGGGTATCGATTACGGCAGGAAAAGAGTAGGTCTGGCTGTTACCGATCCTTCCGGGATCATTGCGGGGGGGTTGAAGACAGTTCCTGCTACCGAGATCTGGACGTTTCTTGATGAATACCTGGAAAGGGAAAAGGTTGTGCGGATAGTTGTCGGATACCCGAAAAAAATGAATACCCGGCCTTCCGGGGCAGCGGATTTTATACTCCCTTTCGTAAGAAAACTGCAGGAAAAATTCAGGGAGATTCCCGTCGATATGATGGATGAACGGTATACTTCCCGGATGGCAGTTCAGACAATGGTTGAAGGCGGACTGAAGAAAAAAAAACGACAGGATAAATCGCTGGTCGATACGGTCAGCGCTACCCTGATTCTGCAATCCTACCTTGACCGGCTAAACGTTGAGAATAGGAAATTGTAACAAAATGATATACCCTATTGTTGTATACGGACATCCTGTTCTGAGGAGAAAGTCCGTGGAAGTTCAGCAAGGACAGGAAGGACTTCAGGAATTCATCCGGGATCTTTGGGAGACCATGCATATTTCCGATGGAATCGGTCTGGCAGGTCCGCAGGTGGGGAAATCACTGCGGATTTTTGTGATCGATACAGCAGGACTGGCCGATGAGGATCCCTCACTGAAGAACTTCAAAAGTGCATTTATAAACCCGGCAATAGTTGAACGGACAGGGGAGAGAGAGCCCTTCAATGAAGGGTGTTTGAGCATTCCCAATATCAGGGAGGACGTCGTAAGGGAATCCCGGATCCGAATTCAATATTACGATGAGGATTTCAATTTCCATGATGAGTCCTACGACGGGGTTCTCTCCAGGATCATACAGCATGAATATGACCATCTTGAAGGGATACTCTTTACCGACCTGATCCCGCCTATCCGCAAAAGGCTTCTGAAAGGTAAGCTGAATGCAATCTCCAGGGGCAAGTTTGATGCGAATTATAAAACAGTCCTACCGAAGATGAAGCTGGAACCCGAGATCCTGAAATAGCCCGCAGGAAAAAGAAAAGGATTTGTCTCTATTGTTTCTGCATTAGCTATGCTATTGGCATCATAGTATAAGCCGCCCCTCTCCGAAATCCGGAGTAATAATCCCATAAGGCTATTACGCTCCCGGAGGAATACCAATGGTTAAAGCTTCGTAAAGAAACATGGGGTTTCGCAAAGGGTTAAAATCAGTGGATTTGTTCTGCAACCCGGCGGTTTCTCAGCGTATGCCCGCGTTGCAACCGGTTTGAATTACGCAAAGTTTGAAAAAGAATCCACTCATGTGGTGAAACCTGCCGTAAAAGATGCGCAGAAAAATTTGAGACGATCCACGTGCAGTTGTCTGAGCCAGTTATTTCAAAGGATATCGTTCAAATATCCGGTTTGCTTTCATCAGAATATCCACATACTGGGCTCTCTTGTAAGCATAAGGATCCCGGATGTTCTTTTTGGATAGTTTCCCCTGGAAATCGGCAATAGAGTCATACTTTTTTTCAAGCATCCAATCCTCGATCGATTTGATCATCTTTGCAATATGTTCCGGTTTGTTCCTGTAGATTGTACTCACAACCTGGACACAATCCGCCCCTGCCAGGAGCATTTTTATCACATCCCTGCCTTCAAAAATCCCGGAATTGCTGCAGATCCGGGCATTAATATTTCCGTATAACAGTCCGGCGAAACGCAGGGAGAGCCTGTTGTCCTCCTCGTTGCTGAGATTATAGGGGAAATTCATTTCTTCGGTTTCGATATCAAGATCCGGCTGGAACAGTTTATTAAACAGTACGAACGCATCAGCTCCGGCCTTATCCAAATCTGCAATCACTTTCAGGGGATTTGTATAGAAAGGGCTCAGCTTAACACTTACGGGAATACTGACGTTTTTCTTTACTTTCTTAAGGATGGCAATCTGGTTTTCTACAATGTCCCTTTCATCCGTTTCGAAATCTTTCGGTATGGCATAGAAATTCAGCTCTAATGCATCAACGCCTGCTTTTTCCAGTTCCCGTGCATATTCAGCCCAGGTCACATCATATACACAGTTCAGACTGGCGATCACGGGTATGTTAACAGCATCTTTCATACTTTTCAGGTTCAGGAGATGTTCTTCCGGTCCGGCATGCTGTAAATCGGGAAAAAGCGTTGTCATTTCGGCATATATCTCATTATATTCCTGCAGGTCCTGCTGCATTTCGAGGCTCTCCAGCTGTATCTGTTCCTCGAACAGGGATTTATATACAATGGCAGAAGCCCCTGCCTGTTCAATCCTTTTGGCGGTATCGGGATCGGTAACAAGGTTACTGGCCCCGGCGATGATGGGATTTTTCAATTCGATCCCCATATAACTTGTTGATAGATCAGCCATTTTATATTCTTTTTTTGTTATTTTTTCGGATTTCCCGTTTTCTAAAATAGCCATCCTGGCACTACTTTCCAAATTTATTTTCGTCTCCGCCGGCTGGTCTTTTACAAGCCGTTAATGGTTATCCGGTGATCAGGTTTTAACACTTTTTTATAAATTTACAATACACCTCAGTTAAAATCTTCCGATGACAGGTGTGGAAGAATACCGGCAATGGCCATATGCCCGATTTCTCCTTCCGTTTCTGGCAGGCATACTGTTCCGGATGAAGATTCCGCTCTCCGGTGGTACCGCATGGTTCCTTTTCATCCTTTCCGTGGTATCGCTTTTCCTGGTTTTTATATGGCAGAGGGTCTCTCCGGAATACCCTAGGAGATGGTTGTTTGGAGGAATGTTGCATGTTATGTTGTTTATGACCGGGATACTGATTCTTTCCCAGAAGGAATCCCGGGAAAATTTCATGGAACATACCGGGAAAAGCAATAAAATGCTGGCAGTCGTGACCGAAATGCCTGTGGAGAAGCCAGGATCATTCAAAACCGTTATAGAGATACGTAATATAGAAACCGGGAACAGGTGGTACAGGACAAGAGGCAAAATCCTGGTCTATTTTGAAAAGGATTCTTTATCCGGGAACCTGGTTATCGGAGACCGGATACTGTGTGAGGGATCTTGCAGGGAAGTTCAATTCCTGAATAATCCGCTGGAATTCAATTACCGGAAATACCTTCACAGGCGTGATATATATTGTCAGCTTTACCTTCCATCCGAAGGCTGGAAAAAGGCAGGTATGAGAACGGGTAATACGCTCAGGTTTTATTCCGGCAGATTACGGTACAAACTCCTGAATGTCTATGAAAAAAACAACATCACTGAAGACGAGCTGGCAGTAGCAAGTGCTCTGACGCTTGGATTTCGCGATTATTTAGACCAAGATATTCAGCAACTTTATGCCGACTCGGGGGTTATGCATGTTCTGGCTATTTCAGGTCTTCATGTTGGAATAATATATTTTCTATTGTTCTATTTTCTCATGTTTCTCATGAAATTTCGTTATGGCAGAGTTGTCAGGGCGATTTTGATTATCCTGTTTCTATGGTTTTTCGCGTTCCTCACCGGTTTATCTCCTTCGGTTATGCGGGCTGCCACGATGTTCAGTTTTCTAACGGTCGGACAATCCATGAAAAGACCGGGAAATATATATAACACCATCGCAGCTTCTGCTTTTTTCCTGTTGCTTCTGAATCCTAATCTGATAGCTGAAGTAGGTTTTCAGCTTTCCTACGTCGCCGTAACGGGGATTATTTTTTTTCAACCCAGGTTTTACCGGATTTTCCGAAGCAGGTTCTGGATCATTGATAAAATCTGGGGATTGATAACAGTTGCCTTAGCAGCTCAGCTTGTAACTTTTCCAATTAGCACCTACTATTTTCACCAGTTCCCGAACTACTTCCTGATAAGCAATATCATTTCAATACCTGCGGTGACCATTATAATTTACCTTGGAATTCTGCTCTTCCTTTTTTCATTTCTTCCAGGTGTCGCCGGTATTATAGCATGGTTTATGAGCCGATGTATTAAGCTCCTGAATTCCGGCCTTTCAATAATTACAGGATTTCCCTATCCTCTGACCGAAGGAATATCCAATACCATCCCCGAGATCATTCTTATCTATGCGATTATAATATTTGCTACTGTTTATCTGATCCGCAGAAAATTTCCCGTTTTGGCAGCCACGCTGGTATTTATTATCGCACTTGTATCCACTGGGACTTTCCAGGATTACAAGAGCAGAAGACAGAAGTTGTTTATTGTCTACAATGTTCAGGGGGAAAGTGTTGTAAGCTTTGTGAACGGCAGAAAAATGTGGTTTGCATGTAATAACAATGATGGTAGTAACAGGGAAACCGTATTATACCACATAAAGAATCATTTGGATAGGCTGGATATAACTGAAATGGAGTTTCTGAATATGGACGGGCAGAATATATGGGGATTACCGGATACGGGTGTCCGGCCGGGGGGTAAGGGTCCGGTAATACTGGGGAATTTCATTTTTTTCCAGGGATTAAGGATTTATATGTCGGGTGATGATCGATTTGCACAGGATGAAGACGGATTGCCTCTTGATCTGGATTTCCTGGTCTGCCGGAATGATTATGGTATGGATATAACGGGATTCATGAATCGTTTCCGTGTGAACATGGTTATCATTGATTCATCGTGCTCCCCGTCATATGCAGGGAAAACCGAACATGAATTCAGGTCGGTGAATGTCCCTGCCTATCATGTCAGTGAAAAAGGAGCCTGGGTCAGTGATCTGTGATAACCTCGATCCTGACAGGATAAGTTGAGGGTGGTTTTTGGGGTAATGGGGGAAAAAAAATTTAGATACTTCTAGATTATTCGGCGGATAATATATTATTTTGCCTTGCCAAAGAACCAACGAGAATTACCGATGAAGATAATAATTGCCGGTGCAGGTGAAGTCGGGACGCACCTGGCCAAGATGCTGAGAAACGAAAATCACGATATCGTGGTTATCGATCCGGAGGAATCAAGGCTGAGGGCGATTGAATCCACCCTGGATGTTATGACCCTTAATGGTTCCAGCACCTCCTTTGAGATGCTTAAAAATGCAGGGATTAAAAAAGCGGATCTCTTTATTGCGGTCGCCCATTCTGAAGATATAAACCTTACATCGGCTATTCTAGGGAAAAACCTCGGGGCCAGGAAAACCATCGCACGGGTTGATAACGACGAATACCTTCTGCTACCTTACAAGGAACAGTTTAATAGGCTTGGCATCGATTACCTTATCTATCCTGAAAAAATCGCTGCCAGAGAGGTTGTGGGATTATTACACCAGACCGAAACCACGGAATTTTTCGATTTTTCAGGAGGTAAGCTGTCCCTCTTTGTCTTTAAGCTGGATAAAAATGCGCCGATAATCAACAAAACACTGGCTGAAGTAACAAAACAGGACAAACCGATGGACTATCGTGCGGTAGCCATTACACGGAACGGGATGACCATTATCCCGGGGGGTGATGATCATTTCGAACTGAACGACCTGGTTTATGTCGTATCAACAAGATCGGGTCTGGAGGAGATTTTCGAATACACCGGGAAAAAGAAATTCGGGGTGAAAAACCTGATGATCCTGGGAGGAAGCAGGATCGGGAAAACCACCGCACTGGAGTTGCAAAAGCAGTTCAATATCAAGCTGATCGAGATTGACAAGGAAAAGTGCGATTATCTTGCGGATGTACTGGAAGATACTCTGGTTATTAATGGCGACGGAAGGGATACGGATCTTTTGTGTGAGGAAGGATTACGGAGCATGGATGCTTTCGTCGCTGTAACCGGTAATTCCGAAACCAATATCCTTTCCTGCCTTTTTGCAAAGAAGATAGGTGTCAAGAAAACCATAGCCGAAATAGAGAATATCCAGTACATCGGGCTGGCGGAGAATATCGGGATCGATACTGTTGTTAACAAAAAGCTTACCACGGCCAGCAAGATATTCCGTTTTACCAGGCGTGCCCAGGTATCACAGATAAAGTACCTTACCGTTTCGGATGCTGAAGTTCTGGAATTCGTCGTGAAAGAAGGTGCGAAGGTGACCGAAGGGGCTTTGAAGGATATTGATTTTCCAAAAGATGCTATGGTTGGGGGAGTCATCCGGGGGAGGTCGGCTTTCATTGCACGCGGGGATACAGAGATCAGGCCTAATGACAGGGCTGTGGTATTTGCCCTTCCTTCGGCTTTCAATAAGATCGAGAAGTTTTTTTAGCCCCTTAAGTAATGATCAACTTTAAAATTATCCTGAAAATCCTGGGTCTGCTGGTTCTGATGGAGGGGCTTTTTATGCTTTTCGGGATCCCCTTCTCCCTCTACTTTCATGAAGACGATCTTTTTCCGATTCTTATCTCCTCCCTGATTACGGCGGGTACAGGAGGATTTACCTGGTTCCTTACCAGGAATGCCGCTCCGGACCTGGGCAAACGGGAGGGATATATAATTGTAAGTACAGCCTGGATATTCTTCTCCTTTTTCGGATCGCTTCCCTTTGTAATCGGAGGGGCTATCCCGTCCTTTACCGATGCGTTCTTCGAAACAATTTCTGGATTCACAACCACCGGGGCATCCATACTGAACGATATTGAAGCAATGCCTCACGGGTTACTGCTCTGGCGGAGCATGACACAATGGCTCGGCGGAATGGGCATCATCGTATTATCCATAGCCATACTCCCCATACTCGGAATCGGCGGAATGCAGCTGTTTATTGCCGAAGTACCGGGCCCGGCACCGGATAAACTACATCCGCGGGTGAAAGAAACAGCAAAAAGACTGTGGGCGATTTATATTATCTTCACCGCATCGGAAGGGATCCTGCTTATGTTCGGCGGGATGGACCTTTTTGACGCAATATGCCATTCGTTTACAACCATGGCAACCGGGGGGTACTCAACCAAACAGGCAAGTATTGCCTGTTTCAACTCACCCTATATTCATTACGTAATAACCATCTTCATGTTCCTCGCCGGAACGAATTTTACCCTCTCCTATTTTGCGCTACACCTCAGGTTTGATAAGGTGTGGAAAAATGAAGAATTCCGTTTTTATGTTTCATTTATTCTGGGATTTATTCTGCTGGTCACAGCAGGGTTATGGATCACACAGGATAATGGACTGGAGAAATCGTTCCGTGATGCGGCTTTCCAGGTCGTCTCTATCGTGACAACCACAGGCTATGTTACCGCTGATTACCTGAAATGGATGCCTGCCCTCGGTGTTGTAATCCTGATCCTCATGTTTACGGGAGGATCGGCAGGATCAACGGGCGGCAGTATAAAAATGGTACGGCTCCTTCTTCTGTTCAAGGACGGACTGCTGGAACTCAAACGGCTGATCCATCCGAATGCGGTCGTACCCGTACGGTTCAACCACAGGGTGGTATCAACCCAGATAATTTCTAACATTCTGGCCTTTGTGGTATTCTATATGGTGATTACCGGATTCAGTGTTATCATTATGGGATTCCTCTGTTCTGACCTCGATACCGCTTTTGGTTCCGTAGCTGCTACACTTGGCAATATTGGCCCGGGAATCGGGGCTGTGGGACCTGCAGAGAATTATTTTCATCTGCCTGCATTCGGAAAGTGGTTCCTCTCTTTCCTGATGCTTCTCGGAAGACTAGAACTGTTCACCGTACTGGTTCTCTTCTCTCCGTCGTTCTGGAAAAAATAGGAAACAGGATTCTCTTCACGAGCCCTCCACAAATTAGAAGCACTTCCACCAGTGGTCCGAAGTTGAAAAACACCCGATCAACTCATAGACGGTTCCATAACCGCAACCGATAATTACACTCCGGAATACAAATCCGTGTAACAGGTGTTATTTAAAAAAGGAGTTATAGAAAAGCTATATCAAAAAGGGTGCTCCATATTTATTCGTAACGAAAAAATCCTGTACCAATGCGCTCCGGCAACAATCAAACCGTCTTCCTGGAACAAATTGTGAAAATCCTTCGCCCGGAGGACAGTTAACCATCACGGATATCTTTACGGGGATTCGATCGTCAATTTCAATGCTTCTCTCCATATGGACTGTTGTTCATTGTCCCGAACGGGTTTTCTGTTGCCAGGTATCCGGATAGAAATTATTTCTCAACGCTTTGGGAGCGGTATGGTACTTATGAATTATCCCTTACAGCCGATATAAATGCATTCAGGTTTTCGGTTGAAACGCCCGGTGGCATTCCTCCTCCGCACGACCATATGATCCGGGAATGATCATCGATTGAATCCATTGCATTATGGACGCTTTTCTTTATATCATCAGGTGATCCGGCCGCCAGGACGCCATTCGGCGGAATATTTCCAAGGAGGGTTACCTGATTTCCTGCAAGCTTTCTCATTTCACCAAGGCTGTGGTTAAAACTGAAGTTATATAAATTGATTCCGATTTCTTCCAGGTAGGGAGCACAGACCAGTCCTTCCGCGTCGTTATGGAAAAATTTTACCTTCACGTTAAACCTGTCATATATTCTTTTCAGATAAGGCAGGACATAGACCTTAAAGTCAGGTTCTCCCAGAAACCCGACCATATCATCCAGGATCAGGATCCCGTCGATACTCTGAAAGGTCTCAGCCTGCAGATTGAGCCAGTCGGCAATAAAATCGGAAATAACCGTCAGCCCTTTGTGAACATCATCGGGAGAAAGGGTTAACGCCATCATAAAGTCGGTAGTTCCCATAAGGAATGATGCGATATTTAACGGGCCCCGGCTGACCGCAAACCGTATATGGTGGCCGATGGATTTGATTTTATCCTCATAATGAACCAGTCGTCTGAGCGCCAGGGGAAGCAGTCCGTCTTTTGTCACATCCGGTTTTTCCAGCTTCCCGAAGTCTTGATGGCTGTTGATGATCATGGAAGGATGAGGCAGGTTTTCTTCGGTCCATACCAGCTTACTGCCGAAAGCCGAAGGTTCGGTACACATTCCGTATTCAGACCAGAATCCCGGCATGAATATTACCTCGGGGAACTCTTCTGCAGCTTTCCTGTTTGCGTCATACCAGATCCCGGAATCGGTATAATAATCCAGGGCGGTAACGTTATACCATCCAGGCAGCCATGGGCTGTCAATAATGAAGCCGACTTGCTTGTTCTCTGTTTTTTCACCCGCGATCACTTTCAAAAGTATCTCCCAGTGTTGTGGATTCATCGTCTTTCTTTTTGTATGATTATCTATCGCAATCCATGAATAAACGGGTTGGAATTATGAACCTTTATAACCAGTAAAACATAATCTCTTCTGTTTTTCTGTTAACAGGCAGGCTGGCCATAGAATAGGGATATTTTCTTACTGGTATTCATTTTATTGGTTGCCTTACCTTCCCTGGCAAAATATGCAAAATAAGCATAAAGCTGATGATAAAACCCTTTTTATTGATTTAACATTGAAATTTATCCTCTTCTTTTTTTAAATTCAAACTCGGGATGAACAAAATGCTTTTCCGTTTTTGCACCTTCGGAACCGGAAATACGCGCGACGATTGAAGAATCTTTTTCAATGGGGTTGGCAGTACGGGAAACGGAAATGAATGTATCACCGTATCCTTCTGAAAGTGGAAGGCATACAAAGAGTCTTGATGAACCGTATGGATTCACTGTGGAACCGGAAAAGAAACAGGTTGAACAGTAGAGATGTTCTTAAGGATCTTTCGCGGTTAGGTAAAGAGGCCATCATCGGGGTTCTCTTTTGGTATATCTACGACGTGTATAACCGGCTTGATAATTCTCCGGTGAGAAGAAGGAAAACTATACGTCTTTATTTGATAAGGACATGAATCCAAAAAAAGCGTACGAAGAGGAAAGATCTGAAGTTTTTAAAAAAACCCGGACCTTTAACTATGAATTCTCTGTTTTAACCA
>CP070687.1:1059091-1066844 GCA_020353115.1 Bacteroidales bacterium | reverse complement strand
CCAAGAAGGGAAGAGACAATAACGATTATGATATAAGCCCGGTTTGTCCGTAATGCAATGTTCGGGATACCGGAACCCATCACCTTACGAATTCCTATTTCCTTGGTTCTGCTGATTATATTAAGGGAGATAAGATTATACAGACCGATCAGAGATAACAAGGTTGCTGTTATAGCCAGGAATACAAAGATTTTCTTTATACTGGCGTTGATATACCTTGCCTCTTCCAGTGTTTCTTCCTGGTATATACCCCTGAACGGAACATTGGGTATTAATCGTTTCCATTCGGTCTCCAGAAAATCAAATACCGCATCGCGGTCTTCTGGCCTTGACCGGATCGCCAGATTATAATACCAGTCACGGTCAACCAAACGTAGCATTGTCGGATCAATCGGAGACCAGAAATTCTGGAGGTAAAAATCCTTTATCGTTCCGATTACTGTAAGGGTGATGGTATCCTGTAAGGTAATTCGTTTCCCAACCGGATCATCCCATTTGAAATCTTCAACAAATTTTTCATTTACGATAATTGAACCCACTTCATCAGACTTTTCAAATCCCTCTTCAAAGCTCCTCCCCTCCACCAGATCCAGGCCGACTGTTTCAATATAACCCTGGCCGATATCCATTACATTTACTTCGTGTTTCATTTCCTGGAACTCAACTCCTCTCCTGTAATACCCCCACCCCACATGGTTATAGGTGCCAGCTACAGAAATTATACGTGGGTTACGTATAAGGACCTGACGGAATTTTTCGTAATCGGACTGGTTATTGACGGAAACAACCAGGATGTTTTCCTTGTCATATCCAAGATCAAGGGTATCCTGGTAATAGGCGTTACGTGAAAACACGATTCCCCCGACAAGGGATACAACCGATATACAAACCTGGAATGCGAGAAGGATTTTTGACAACAGGCTTGTGCCTCCAAGTTTTACTCTTTGCCGGAGTATTTCCATCGGCCGGAAAGAACTTATATATACGGAAGGATAGGTGCCGGCAATAATTCCTGTGATAAAAAGGATAGCCACCAGGAATATCCAGAACCGGACGTTACCGGAGAAATCCATGGAAAGTGTCATATAATCCCAAAGTCTGTTGTAAGCCCCAATCAGTATTTGGGCAAAAAAGATGGCCAGCAGGAGAGCCAGCAGGCAGATAAAAAGATTTTCACCCCAGAACTGAAGGATAAGCTGCCCCCGTGTTCCGCCTGAAATCTTGCGCATACTTATCTCTTTCAACCTTTTGCTGGATACTGCTATGGCAGTATTGGTAAAGTTGAAGCAGGCAATCAGCAATATCAGGATGGCCATTATGGTAGGAGATATCCTGTGGGCAGGGTGTAGCCCCGGCCACAACCAGTTCGACCATATATCCCTGCTGTTGTTTGCAACCTCCTTTAAGGGTAACAGCCTGAAATCGGTAATGGTAAACGTCTCATTCCCCTTGTTCTGTACGGGAATGAGTTCGTCAATCTTTGCATCAATAGTTAAGATCTTGCCCTCATCAGGAATAACCAGAAATGTAGCCGCCACAAAGTTCCGCCAGTCATTTTCTTCTATCTTGAACATATCCGGGAAGTTCTCAAACACTGTGAGAGCATCAAATTGTATGGTGTTATTTTGCGGTATTTCTTTAAATACTGCACCAACCACATAATCAAAAGGATTACCATTATCATCAAATACCGTAATGATTTCACCGACCGGATCGCTGTCTCCAAAATGGATTCCCGCCAACTTTTCACTGATCATAATGTTGCCTTTACCCCGGAACGATTCATACGCCCCGGTTTTCAATGGAAGATCAAATGCATTAAAATATTCAGGGTCTGCATAGGCAACCAGCCGGTTAAATACTTCATTACCATGCTTTACGGGTGATCTTGAAAGAGAAATTCTTATCAATGATTCAACTCCGTTAATACTTTCAGCAATCATCGGTCCAAGTGCCATCGGAGTGATTCCGTATTCCTGGGAACGCCCCTGAAGATCCCTTACTGAATTAATTTTGTAAATCTCGTGACTTCTGCTGTGCATCATATCAAAATCCGCAGCGAACATGTGGTTGAAATAGGCTACCACGCATATGGCAAGTGCAATACCCAAACCCAGAATATTAATAAGGGCAAAGAGTTTATTTTTATAGAGGTTCCGTAGAGCCGTCAGGAGATAATTCTTAAACATAACCGCTGTATTTGAAGATCAGTACAACAAATTTAAAAACATCGGTCAAAAAAACCATAACATTTTCTGACAGGAGGAATAGTAAAGACCGGTTTAACGCCGGAAGGCGCATGTTCAAATCGTAACACTTCGGATCCGTCGCCTGCGCCTGACCTTTGAAATACTTACTTAAAGCAAAAGCCAGGCTTTTATTTCATAGAAAGGTTGACCCCGGACAGGTTATGCCGACAAATATAATCTCCTTTCATACCAATGCATCCAATACAGGTCTGCTGCCATGGTGGGTGTATGCCAAACGGGCGAATCGTAGAGCCACCTGTCCGGCCACCCCGGGGTCACTTGGTGAGTGAAAAAACCTGGCGCTTTCAGATAATCGGAATTCCGAGGATAAAACGATCCAGAAGGTTCGTTTTACGGTTAGTTGTGAAGCTGAATTCTTGCCAGTGAGTAAACAACAAATTGTTATCAAACAGAATTATTTACCGTGGAAATCCTCTGAATTATCATTCCATACTTTATATTTGAACATAAATCACAACCGGTAAATACTCCGATTCATGCCTTTATCACACAGAGAGCGAGTTCAGACAGCACTCGATCATACCGTTCCCGACCGGTGCCCGATGCAGATAAGTTATACCCCCGAATTCGCATCCAGGTTAATAAGCCATTTAAAGAAAAAATACCCGGAAAGTTTCAATAAGGATACCGGGAAAAATATTTATGAACTGGAAAGGATTCTTGACCAGGATATGCTTCTGACATCACCTGCCTGGAATAATGCATACCATCAGATTTACCAGCCGGGGGAAGAATTCAAAGACGAATGGGGTATCGGCTGGAAAGCCGTTCCGTACGACACCAAATTCGGTACAGGTGTATATACCGAGATGATATACCATCCGCTAGCCAGCGATCATGTAATATTGTCTTATCAGCCCCCTGATCCGAACCCGAAAGAATTATACGAAGAGACAGCTCGGGTTCTGGAGAAATTCAAAGATGAATACTGGATCGTAGGTGTGACGGTAACTACTATTTTTGAAAAGGCCTGGGCACTTCGCGGATATGAACAGATCATGATTGACATGCTGATAAATCCCGAACTGGTAGATCGTCTTTTCGATATTCCATATACCTATCACCTCAAAATGGCCGAGCGGCTGGTCAGGATGGGTGTGGATATGATCTGGATAGGTGATGATGTCGGGAGCCAGAGTTCCATGCTGATTTCACCCGAACACTGGAAACGGTTTATGAAAGACAAAATGGCCGCTTTTATTCAGGATCTTAAAAACATAAATCCTGAAATCAAAATTGCCTACCATTCCGACGGCAATATCTCCCCGATCATTCCGGATCTGGTTGAGATCGGCCTGGATGTTCTGAATCCGGTTCAGCCAGGATGTATGGATCCGCTCCGGCTAAAGAAAGAATTCGGAGACAAGCTCTGCTTTTGGGGCAGTATCGATGAACAATATACCCTTCCATTCGGATCACCCGAAGACGTCATGAACGAGGTGTTTGAAAGGATAGAAACCCTAGGAAAAAATGGTGGACTCATAATCGGTCCTGCACACCACGTCCAGCTTGATACACCAATGGAGAATTTCCTGGCTATGGTGAATGCCATAAGGGAATCCTATTCAGGTTCCCGAAAGAGAGGTGATGGTTTATATTGAATATTAATGAAAATATTGAACATCATTAAATGGGTATGTTGCAGGTTTACAACTAATTTTAAAAATCAGCTAATAGCAAACCATATCCGGTCTCAAATTAGTTTGCTTTTTCTAGCCATACTATTAATTTTACTCCCGGTATTGCAAATAATATATTTAATAACTCATTATCAAATTGTTAGTCATTCAAAGTGCTATTTTCAGTTACCTAACCTTAACCGGGGGCCGGGATAGACTCCTGAAGAATTTCTAACAGAAGATTAAAATAATGTTCATTTATGAAAACAAAACCATACCTCCTGTCTGAAACGAACTGGAAAACCGTTAAAGAGAATGAATACGAAATCGCGATTCTTCCCTGGGGAGCTACTGAGGCACACAATTACCACTTGCCATACGGAATTGACAATATCCAATCCGATTTTATTTCAGCAGAGGCTGCGCGTATTTGCTGGGAACAAGGGATAAAAACCATTGTTCTTCCCTGTGTGCCTTACGGAGTAAATACAGGACAGCTGGATATACCATATACAATTAACCTGAATCCTTCCACCCATTTTTGTGTCCTGGAGGATATTATTGAGAGTTTGCATTACCAGGGGACTGAGAAGCTGGTAATTGTAAACGGACATGGCGGCAATGATTTCAAACAGATCATCCGGGAATTACAGCCAAGGTATCCTGAGATATTTATCTGTACCCTTGACTGGTGGAAGATTCTTGATAATTCAGCTTATTTTGCCGAACCGGGAGATCATGGTGGTGAGATGGAAACCTGTAATCTCCTTTTTATAGATCCCGATTTAATGTTGCCGGTCGAGCAGGCGGGTAATGGAAAAGCAAAGAAATTCAAGCTTAAGGGCATCCGGGAAGGATGGGTATGGGCTCAAAGGGAATGGACAAAGATCTCTGAAGATACAGGAGTGGGAAATCCCGTTAAGGCGACTTCAGAAAAAGGAGAAAAGTTCCTCCGTGACGTGACGCACAAGATCGCAGAATTCCTGGTTGAACTGGCTCATGCAGACCTGGATGATTTATACGAATAGCCGGACCAAACTTCAAAATTCTCTCAATTCGTCACCCCTGGCATTAGCATCGCTATCCCATTGGAAGAATGATTGGAATGATTCCGGGATATATACTCACTGTTTGTAGAGTTTAATTCCCTTCTATCGTATTCCAATCCGGCGTATCATACTCCAGAAGGTTTTTCACAAAGAAATCCCTTCTTTTTCTTTCCCCATACCTTCCGCCGCTGGTATGGTTCATTCCAGGCAAAACCACCAGTTCAAATTCCTTGCCGGCCTTAATTAGTGCATTTACGACCTGCATGGTTGACGACGGATCCACATTGTCGTCCATCTCACCCACCAACAACAGTAATTTTCCCTTAAGCTTGTGGGCATTAACCACATTGGAGCTCTCTTCATAATGAGTTCCGACCGGATATCCCATCCACTGTTCATTCCACCATATCTTATCCATCCTGTTATCATGGCACCCGCACGAGGAAACAGCCACCTTATAAAATTCCGGATAAAACAGAAGGGCTCCCATAGAATTCTGTCCCCCGGCTGATGTGCCGTATATGCCTACCCTGCTTGTATCCATAAATGAATATTTTTCAGCAGCAGCCTTTATCCAGGGAATACGATCGGGGTAACCGGCATCTTTCAGGTTCTGCCAGCATATATCATGAAAAGCCTTCGACCGGTTGGATGTTCCCATACCATCGATTTGCACGATAATAAATCCCAGTTCGGCCAGGCCGCAAAAACCATAGTAAGACCTGAAATTCTTAGGTACATGCGAACCATGAGGGCCGGCATAGATGTATTCGATTACCGGGTATTTCAGATTCGGATCAAAAGAGGATGGTCTGTAAATAATACCCCATATGTCGGTTTTGCCATCACGTCCCTTAGCCACAAAGACTTCCGGGATATTGAAGCCCTCATCCAAAAGATCAGATATATCCGCCTTTTCCAGTTCCATCACAATTTTACCATCCGACGCATCTCTTAAAACGGTTACCGGTGGCAGATCCACACGGGACCAGGTATCAACAAAATATGCCCAGTCTTCGGAGAATGTAGCACGATGACTGGCTTCTTCAGGAGTTAAATCGGTAATTCCGGAACCGTCAAAATTGATCCTGTAATAATGAACCAGGTATGGATCTTCGTTCAGATTTCTTCCACTGCCTGC
The DNA here is from genome assembly GCA_020353115.1 of Bacteroidales bacterium. Lineage (GTDB taxonomy): Bacteria > Bacteroidota > Bacteroidia > Bacteroidales > VadinHA17. Next base: position 1,060,765 of record CP070687.1, on the reverse strand, counting down.
AAATATGATACTTCGGCTTTCGTCATCCACGTGGAGCAGCTCCCTTACTACCCATTCCCCGGCGGTGATCTGGTTTTTTACTTTCCCCGTATTACCATCGAATAGGTACAGATGGTTCCAACCGTCCCGCTCAGAAGCCCATATAATCTCATCTCCGTCATTTACATCATGCCTCATTTTCTTCCCGCTGTAATCTATGAAAGTCTTACTCTTTTCATCGACCAGAATCCTGGTTTCACCGGTATTCGAATTTACCTCCACAACCTGATAAACCTGGTGTCCACGCTGGTTAAATTCAAAAGTATACGCCCTGGAATCCTTTCTCCATTCAATCCTGCCAAGATCATACTGATGTTCAAATGGTTGTGAATTCACCTCAATTTGTTTTTTCTCTGTTACATCGAATAAGACCGGCCTTCTGATCGATACGGCATCGCCGGGTTTCAGGTATTCTCGCTTATGGAGCCTTGGTTGTATCTGGTCATCGGGAGAAGATTCCACAAAATAGAAAAATCGTTTTGTATGTGGGCGGACTTTACAGGTTGCCAGTTTTTTCGAATCGGGTGACCATGATATATAGGATGAATAGAGATCGCCTTCTGATCCGTCAAAACTCAGTTGCTGCTCATCGCCCCTGCCGTTCCGTGGTCTGATATACACATTGTAGTTCTTAATGAACGCTACCCATATGCTGTCCGGAGAGATCACAGGTTCGTTACCCAGTTCATCCCGGCTTTCTCCCCAATATCTTCCTCCCCTTCGGTCGAATCTCTCCACCTTTTCAACCATTGTTATCTGATAATTTCTCAGATTACACTTCCATTTAACCGTATCGATTACAAACTCAATTTCCTTAAGATCTTTGCTAAAGGTCAGATTCCTCATAGGTATGGAATAGGGTTTGAATTCCTTTCCTACAGCTTCATTGATACTTTTACATAATTTTTCCTGGTCAAAAGGCATTGTTTTTTTCAGTCTGGAGCGGTCGACAAGGAAGTATTCATCCCCTTTCCGCGTATTCACGCTGTACCAGAACGAAGAAGTACCCTTTATCCAGGCAGGCCGGACATTTGTAAAATAAGCCAGATTCCTGAATTTTTCAGTGGAATCCGCAAGATGGTAGTCTTTTACAGTGAGTTGTGCATAAAGACATGGATATGCCCATAATAACATGAACAGGATAAAGAATCGTTTTTTCATTTTATAATATTTTAAGCATAAATTGTTGTTAGATAATTATTAGGTAAAATTAACTTCAGGCACGTATGCTATTCTTGATCTGTTACTCCCGAATCACCCTGCCGTCGCATTCCATAAACGGTATTTTCCCTTTTGCTATTCCAATGCTTGTAAATAATGTATTAACAGATAATAGTACATTCTGAAGATAGTACAATTCCGATTAATCTTAAAACTTAATTATTGAAACAAGTAATGGAGTGAACGATGTTTATAACCATCAACTTCACATTTTTCTTATATTTACTGACCCGATCTAATTCAATATAAACATGTTCATTATCAATTTAATTCCAAAAAAATGAAGCAAAAGGCGGTTCAAATTTGCATCTTGTTTTTATCTTCATCGATTGTTATTTTCCCCCAGGAAGATTTTCCGGCCGATTTGGAAAATCCTGCCGTGTTTAACCGGAATAAGGAGGAAGCTCATTCAAC
>CP070687.1:1052679-1058991 GCA_020353115.1 Bacteroidales bacterium | reverse complement strand
CGCTGGTATCAATCTTTACATTCCATGACCCATCCGTTGTCCTGGAAACCTGAAATCCGATTACATCCGTGGTCATAACCTCTCCCTCCCAATCGAATCCTGTATTCAGGATCGTACTTCCGGCTCCGGAAGTTACTTTCCAGAGTTTGACCATATCGTCCGTTCCACTGTAGTTTACCCCAAGTACATAACCATTTGCAAGTCCGGAAGGAAACATTTGGTGCGCATTCATATCGGAAACAAGAAAAACACCCCAGTTGTTTGAACCGGATGGCGGGTACCCGTGTCGTACATTGAATTTCCATGTAGTCAGGGCAGAATCAAGGCCGATATTATGCAGCGGGATGGAAATCTGGTCATGCCCTGCCATCGTGTTGTTATAAATATGGTGAAGTGAGTAGGCTCCTGTAATTGGTACTATACTTGATGCAGCCCATCTTGACGGATCGCTTTGTTCCCATTCTGTAATGTTCCCGCCCTCAAAACCTTCGTTCAGCTGTGCAAAAATAACTGAAGGGACCGCAATAAGTAATAAGGTCAGTTTCTTCATCGATATGTAAAATAATGCGGGAAAACCTTTAATTTTGGGGAATCCCAAAAATGGAACAAAACCAGTTTATCTCGATTACAAATTAATAATAATCCCTGAATAATGAAAGTTGCCATTGTTGGAGCAACAGGGCTTGTTGGACAAACAATGATCCGGATACTTGAAGAGCGTAAGTTTCCTGTCTCAAAATTAATTCCTGTTGCATCGGAAAAATCATCCGGATCGATAATTCATTTTTATGACGTTCCAGTTCCTATTGTTACATTGGAGGAGAGTTTAAAGGAGAAACCTGAACTGGCCCTGTTGTCGGCTGGCAGCGATATATCACTCAAGTATTCACCACTATTTACTGAAAAAGGATCAATTGTTATTGATAACTCATCAGCCTGGCGGATGCATCCTGAAATCAAATTGGTTGTTCCGGAAATAAACGCTGCGATTCTAACCCGATCGGACAAGATCATTGCCAATCCCAACTGTTCGACAATACAGATGGTAATGGTTCTGTCACCACTACACGAGCGATTTCGTATTCACAGAATCATAGTTTCCACCTATCAGTCGGTCACGGGTACGGGTATCCAGGCAATCAGGCAGATGGAAAACGAAAGGAGTGGTATCTCTGCGGATAAGGTTTATCCTCATCCCATCGATAAAAACTGCCTTCCCCACTGCGACTCATTTCTGGATAACGGATATACAAAGGAAGAAATGAAACTGGTGCATGAGACACAGAAAATACTTGATGATCCCTCAATCCGCATCTCTGCAACGGCTGTCAGGGTTCCCGTAACGGGAGGTCATTCAGAAGCCGTTAATATTGAGTTTGGTAAACATTTCGAACTGGACGAGATATACGATATATTGGCGGCTTCTCCCGGAGTGACTGTAGTAGACAACCCTGAAGATAACAGATACCCGATGCCCATTACCGTCAATGGTAAGGATTCTGTATTTGTCGGAAGAATCCGGAAGGATCTTTCAGGGAATAACTCGTTAAACCTCTGGATTGTTGCCGATAATCTACGTAAAGGCGCTGCAACCAATGCCATTCAGATTGCAGAATACCTTCTTTCCAATAAGTTTATTTAACTGTGTTGTTTAAATACAGGAAGTCATCATAGGGATACCGCCTCGTATGAATCTCCCTTACTTTCTGATAAATAATATCTTTCAATTCAGGAATGTTGGATCCGTAAAGCGCAGATATAAATATGCTGGAAGCGTTGTTTTTAGCCATCCAGGTATTCTTCAGCTCATCAAGTGTTAGATTATCCCTGGTTCGCGGAGTAAGGTCATCGGGTTCTTTCTGGGTAAACCGATAAGCATCGATCTTATTAAATACCAGGAATATCGGTTTGTTTAATGCTCCAAGATCATCGAGTGTTTGATGAACTATATTGATCTGCTCTTCAAAATTCGGATGTGAAATATCCACCACATGCAGGAGAATATCAGCTTCCCTGACTTCGTCAAGTGTCGATTTGAAAGATTCAACAAGGTGGTGAGGAAGTTTCCTGATAAATCCTACCGTATCGGAAAGCAGAAAGGGAAGATTTTCAATGATAACTTTTCGTACCGTTGTATCAAGTGTGGCAAAGAGCTTGTTTTCAGCAAACAGGTCTGTCTTTCCCAGTACGTTCATGATGGTTGATTTCCCTACATTGGTATAACCAACAAGAGCAACCCTGACCATTTTACCCCTGTTTTTTCTTTGAATAGCCTTCTGTTTATCAATCTTGTCGAGCTGCTTTTTCAAGCGTGCAATTTTTTCACGTATGATCCTTCTGTCGGTTTCTATTTCCGTTTCACCAGGCCCTCTCAGACCGATACCTCCCCTTTGTCGTTCAAGGTGTGTCCACATTCGTGTAAGCCTTGGAAGAAGGTATTGATATTGAGCCAATTCAACCTGAGTTTTTGCATGAGATGTTTTTGCACGATTTGCGAAAATATCAAGAATCAGGTTTGTCCTGTCAAGAACCCTGCGGTTCAAGATCCGTTCTACATTCCGCAGTTGGGTAGGAGAAAGTTCATCATCGAAAATAATAAGATCAATATTTTCACTTTTAACATATTCTTCAATTTCATTGAGTTTGCCAGTCCCGACAAAGGTCTTTGGATTTGGTGAATCGAGTCGTTGTGTAAAAGTGTATAATGGTTTTGCACCTGCAGTCTCAGTAAGAAATGCCAGTTCATTCAGGTATTCAATAACCTCCCTGTCATTCTGATCTTGCGTGATAATTCCGATAAGGACGGCAGATTCCTGTTTCGGTATTGTTAGAAATGGTCCGGGCATATTTTTTATATCATATACTTGGTGCTGTATAAAGCCAATAAAAAGAAATCAATCACAAGAACACAAACCTGCCCGCCTACGTCATTCAGGCGGGGAAAACACGCAGTTCACAGAGAAATCAAAATCAGACGACTACCACTTCGTGATCTTCGCGTGGGAATAGTATTCCTGGTGGTTAACCATACTTTTTACAGCCTCTTACTGCAAAGATAATGAATTCTGAAAGGTTTTATCCGGCGGCGACCAGGAGGAGAAACCTTAAGACTCAACAGTCCGTTAATCCAGCTCCAAGGTTTACCGGAAATGCTACTTGAGTTAGTTAATGTACCGTCTGTTCCTCCTGAGAATGTCCCTGATAGCCAGCTTCAGGGTCTCACTGCATTGCAGGATCATATCGAAATCCGGCGGGAACGGAAGCGGTTCAATTTCAACCAATTCCATTGTTTCGGCTGATAATGCTCCGAGATCTCCTATTGCACGTGCCGAAAGATGTTCAAATAAGGTTTCTGCCCCGATAGGATCCTTCTTTAATAAATTCTGAGGATTGGTCTGAAATATTTCAACATCTCCGTCGATTCGAACTGCCTTCTGTTGAAGGCTCTCAATAACTGTGCAGGTAAGGGTCTTATATTTTTTCAGTTTGATATCATTCCCAAGAGAATCTTTCATCACGTTCCCGTTCTGATCCAATACATATTCGAAACCATCTTCCACCTCTCTTTTTATAATCCTGTCAGTATCTTTAATGGATTCCGGAGATACCGAAATATTCTTCAGATTGATATAAACCAGATAGTCATATTCTATATTTTCATCCAAATGCCGTGTATGATATTCCACCCATTCACTGTTAAGGTTCTGGTGGTTGATGGCGAGTAGATCATCTTCAAACTCCTGGGAAAGATTAAATTGTGTGCTATTTTCTACCGTTACCAATACCTGGCTCATACCATTATATTTTGTTTCTGCTATCAGCTGGTCGATGTTTTCATAGTCACCCCAATATTGTTTAACTTTTAGAAATTCATAATGTGCCTGGCGATAAGCTTCCTTGGTATTACTCTCCATAAGTTTCTGACCATGAGCAAAAAAATATTCAGCGGCTTTATGTTTCGCCTCAATGATCTCACTGTCATAATCAATATAATCGTAATTAATCGTTCTGTTGTTAAGCTGCAAAGGCAGGACGGTCCTGACAAGTGTTTGTCGATTCTTCAACCGTACGTAATAGTTCAGGATCTCTTCCCAGGTATTGGGATTACCATCCATCTTCAGAAATTTAATACGTTCCAGATCCTGTTCATTTGCAATCTGATATGATCGTTCCAGGACCATAATATCATCTTCGCTTCCGGGGTCTTTCCGGAGCTTTTTTACAGACTTATCAATGGCTGCATCATAATTTCCCCTCTGCATTTGCTTTTTAGAAGATCCGCAACCAGAAAGAACAAGAATTAATATGAACAAATAGGATAGCCTTTTCATTGCACTTGATTTTAACCTGTTTTCAAAGAAACGAAATTAATGATTAATGGTTTAATATCATAATCAGGATATGAAACAAATAAAAAACCCTGATTTTTCAACCAGGGTAATATATCAAATAATTTTATTTATTACTGAAGCACGAAAACAATCGGGAAGGTATAGGAGACTCTTACCGGTTTACCTCTTTGTTTTCCGGGTTCCCATTTGGGAGATGAAGATACTACACGGATGGCTTCCTTATCAAGGGCTGGATCCACTCCACGAATAACTTCAACTTTATTAACACTTCCATCCGGTTCTACGACAAACTGGACAAAAACCCTTCCACTGATTCCGTTTTCAGCAGCAATCTCAGGATACCTCAGATTTTTTGCGATCCACTCCCTGAAACCCTCCTGTCCTTTACCCTGGAAACTCGGCATATCTTCAACAATAAAGAAGATCTCGGCTTCCTCTGCCTCTTCTTCCTCCACTTCAAATTCAATGACTTCAACTTCTGTTTCCATGTCAATTTCTGTGTCTTCCAGGATAAGTTCATCCTCAATAACCACATCATCTTCAACAATGTTGAGAATTTCTGTTACTTTAGGCGGCTCAGGTGGTTTTTCAGGTTCAGGTTGTTCCTGACGGGTTATCGGAATAATTTCTTCCTCAACGTTTTCGGCAGCTCCGGTATCGAATTCGTTTTTACTTAAGCCGGTACTGGTCCATTCAAAGGCTATCAGCACAAGAGATAACACGATAACCAGACCCAATTGAAAGAAGATTCCCTTTCTTTTCTCTAGGTCAGCCTTGTCTGTTTTCTTTAGTTCCATCTTTTTTACGTTTAAGCGACTAAAAATACGTATTATTTAAAATAAATTCAAACCAAACGGACAAAGAATGGTTTAAAACACCACTTTTTAATAAACGATTACCCGGTTTTGATCCGAATCAGTTTTTAAAGGTAATCATTCTCTTCTCCCTAATGATAAGCTGCAAAAATTGTACCTAAAACAGACATTTGTACGGAATTCACTATACTCCTCAAAAGATCAGATTTTTTTTCTTAAATTTGCAAACTGTTAAAATGGGGATATAGCTCAGCAGGCTAGAGCGTTTGACTGGCAGTCAAGAGGTCAGGGGTTCGACTCCCCTTATCTCCACATTTACCCTCCGTAGCCTCGGCGCAGGAGGGTTTTTTTATCCTGGTCAATACTGCACTTAATAGAATACTAACCCCTTTACGGATAAAGAGGTTCGGTAAACATAGTTCACTGAAGATTGCAAAAGTGAGTCAACCTTCCATTACAAGAATTCTTGTTGGTATGAGCATTTATATTACAATAATAGAATTAGACCGGTTCAGGTTTAATGAAATGGCTCTACTTATCGGGGGAACAACTACTGTAAAACCCTGAATTGACGGCTCAGAGTTACCGGAATCTTCACTGGTTAACTTTTATGAACGCCATGGCCTGACACGCGATAACTCTTCCTTCAGGAGTTTTACAGCAATATTGGCATTCTCAACCACCTGGAAATCGAACATACCAACGCATGCAAAATCTGCACCGTTCTTAAAGACATACCTGAATCCCTCTTCCGGATGTATGGCACCTGCACCCAAAACTTTGTAAGATATCCAGGGCTTTTCCACCTCTTTCATGAATTCAACCGTCTGCTGGGGCGTAATTGACCAGATGTTATCATGCTCGTCCTTCCCAAATTCCGGTTCAACAATAGTGTTCGGATCAGGTTTCCATTTGGAATCTGTAATAAGTTTTGGGCCAGCCGTCCAGTAATTACCACTGTTCAGGGTTTTCATGTAGAAGTCAAGATTAGCTGAATGCTTCTCACACGACATAATCACCCTGAGGTCGTGTCCTGCCAATCCTGCCAGAATACCCTTACTCTTTATATAGTCAACAGTCTCACATAGAATTCCGGTCATTCCCCTTGAAACCATGTTATCACATATTCCTCCATGTATATAGGC
>CP070687.1:1035548-1052579 GCA_020353115.1 Bacteroidales bacterium | reverse complement strand
AGCAACGGAGATCAGAGAATTATCCATAAAGGAGATTGAAGAAAGAATCGATAATGAACGGTCCTTTTTAATCCGTCAGAAACTGAATCATGCCATATCTCCTCTGGATAATCCAATGAAAATAAGGGAAACACGTCAGAATATAGCCAGGCTTGAAACGATTTTGCAGGAAAAGAAAATAGATGAAAAAACCAATAGCTAGTCACAACGATGGAAAAAAGGAATATACGTAAAGAACGAATTGGAATTGTGGTCAGCAATAAAATGGATAAATCCGTCATTGTGGCTGTCAAACGTAAAGTAAAGCATCCGATTTACGGAAAGTTCGTAAATAAAACAACTCGTTTTTTTGCCCATGATGAGGAGAATACCTGCAACATCGGAGATACAGTTAAGATTATGGAAACCCGTCCCTATAGTAAAAACAAAAGCTGGCGGCTGGTTCAAATTATTGAAAGAGCGAAGTAATTATGATACAACAGGAAAGCAGATTAGCGGTTGCTGATAATAGTGGTGCCAAGGAAGTTTTATGTATCAGAGTCCTCGGCGGAACCAGGAAGAGGTATGCTTCAATTGGTGATAAGGTTGTAGTAACGGTGAAAAGTGCAATGCCCTCAGGAGAGGCTAAAAAAGGAATGGTGAGTAAAGCTGTTGTCGTCAGAACAAAAAAGGAAATTCGAAGGCCGGACGGGTCCTATATCCGGTTTGATGACAATGCCGTTGTCCTGCTGAATAACCTGGATGAAATAAGAGGTACAAGAATCTTCGGCCCAGTTGCCAGAGAATTACGTGATAAATACATGAAAATCATTTCACTGGCACCGGAAGTACTATAAATTCAAACTTTAACATTCATGGGTAGTAAACTTCATATCAGGAAGGGAGACACAGTTGCCGTTATTACAGGCGAGTACAAAGGACAACAGGGGAAAGTTCTCGAGGTAATTATCAAAGAAAGAAGAGCTATTGTTGAGGGTGTTAATATGGTTTCAAAACATACCAAGCCCAATGCACAGAATCCTCAGGGCGGGATCATCAGGAAAGAAGCACCCGTACATATATCAAATCTGTTATTGGTGGATCCGTCTACCGGAAAGCCAACAAGAATAGGTAGAAGACCGGATAAGAGAGACAAACTGGTTCGTTTTGCAAGAAAATCAGGAGAGGAGATTAAGTAATGGATTACGTACCTTCATTGAAGAAACATTATAACGAGAAAATTATTCCTGCTCTGAAGAAGGAATTCAATTACCGTTCGGTTATGCAGGTCCCCAGGTTGAAGAAAATAGTAATAAACCAGGGTATAGGACAGGCTGTCGCTGATAAGAAACTGGTTGATATAGGTGTGGAGGAAATCACTGCCATTGCAGGACAGAGGGCAGTTCAGACACTGGCCACGAAAGATATTTCCAATTTTAAGCTACGGAAAAAAATGCCGATCGGTGTTACCGTAACCCTGAGAAGTAACCGTATGTATGAGTTTCTCGAAAGACTGGTTAATGTAGTCCTGCCTAGAATAAGGGATTTCAAGGGAGTAAACAATAAACTTGATGGCAGGGGTAATTATACTCTGGGAATTACTGAACAGATCATTTTTCCGGAAATTGATATTGACAAGATCAATAAAATTCTGGGATTGCAAATCACTTTTGTCACTTCCGCAAAAACGGATGAAGAAGGATTTGCACTTTTACGGGAATTCGGCATACCATTTAAAACATCTAAACATAGTTAATATGGCAAAGGAATCAATGAAAGCCCGTGAGGTAAGGCGTCAGAAGATGGTTGACCGCTATGCTGAAAAGAGAGCAAAGCTAAAGAAGGAAGGCAATTATGTGGGCTTAAGCAAATTGCCGAGAAACTCAAATCCCAACCGGCTGCATAACCGCTGTAAAATTACAGGCAGGCCAAAAGGGTATATGAGACAGTTTGGATTGAGCAGGATTACATTCAGGGAGATGGCTTCGGCCGGACTGATCCCCGGAATAAAAAAAGCCAGCTGGTAGATCAACGAGTCTCCGGCAATGAAGAAGAAAAAATAAAACAAAATGATATGACAGATCCCATTGCAGATTACCTGACGCGAGTCAGAAATGCTATAATGACCAAACATAAAGTGGTAGAGATTCCTTCTTCGAATTTGAAAAAGGATATAACCAAAATCCTGTATGAAAAAGGGTATATCCTGAGTTATAAGTTTGAAGAAGATAATTTACAGGGGAAGATAAAAATCGCCCTGAAATATCATCCGGAGACTAAAAAACCGGCTATCAAATCACTTAAACGAGTCAGCAGACCGGGATTGAGGAAATATGCAAGAGCGGATAAACTTCCCAGAGTGCTGAATGGACTTGGCATCGCTATCCTTTCAACCTCGCAGGGAGTTATTACCGATAAAGAAGCCAGGAAGTTAAATATTGGTGGAGAAGTGTTATGCTTTGTTCATTAAGAACAGGAGGACGATGAAATGTCAAGAATAGGAAAATTACCCGTAGAACTGCCGGAAGGAGTAACCGTAACGGTGGATAAAAACAACCTTGTTACCGTAAAGGGCCCCCTGGGCGAACTGACTCAACAGGTCTCTCCTGAAATCAAGGTTAGCATTGAAGGAAATAAGGTTTCCTTCACTCGCCCTTCGGACCAGAAAAGACATAAATCGCTTCATGGTTTATACAGGTCTCTTGTAAATAATATGGTTACCGGAGTTTCAAAGGGATACACAATTAAACAGGAACTGGTCGGTGTGGGCTTCAGGGCGGAAGCAAAAGGCCAGCTGCTTGAATTGGCTCTGGGATATTCACACGATATCGTAATAGAAATGCCTCCGGAAATAAAAGTGGAAACCCGGACCGAAAGGAGAAGCAATCCGGTTATTACGCTTACCAGCATCGATAAACAACTGATCGGTCATGTTGCGGCAAAAATTCGTTCGCTGAGACCGCCCGAACCTTATAAAGGGAAAGGTGTCAAATATGTCGGTGAACAGTTGAGAAGAAAAGCAGGGAAAGCGGCAAGTATCTAATTTTGTAAATGCATTAGTACAATGGCATTAACCAAACAAGACAGACGGAAAAGGATCCGAAACAGGATACGGAAGAAAATCTCGGGAACGGCAGAAAGACCAAGAATGTGTGTGTTTCGAAGCAATAAACAGATCTATACACAACTGATTGATGATTTGGAGGGGAAAACCCTTGTTTCGGCTTCTTCCCTTGAAAAGGAGGTGGCAGACAAGAAAGGGATTACAAAAGTGGAACAGGCAAAACTGGTCGGAAAATTAATTGCACAAAAGTCCGTTAAAGCCGGAATTTCCTCCGTTGTCTTTGACAGGAGCGGCTATTTATACCATGGAAGAGTAAAATCGTTAGCCGAAGCAGCCAGGGAAAATGGTTTAAAATTATAAGGTTATGTCGAACGGGATAAGAAAAGTTAAAACAAGCGATCTGGAACTCAAAGACAGATTGGTTAGCATCCAGAGGGTGACTAAGGTAACAAAGGGTGGAAGGACATTCAGTTTTTCTGCAATTGTTGTCGTTGGTAATGAGGAAGGTATTGTGGGTTATGGCCTGGGTAAGGCTAATGAAGTTACTACCGCCATTGCAAAAGGTGTGGAGGATGCAAAGAAAAACCTGATCAAGGTTCCGGTTCTGCATGGTACAATACCTCATGAACAGATGGCCAAATATGGTGGGGCCAAAGTATTTCTAAAACCCGCTTCCGAAGGTACCGGGGTAAAAGCCGGAGGTGCCATGCGCGCCGTTTTCGAGAGTGTCGGTATCAAAAATGTACTGGCAAAATCCAAAGGATCATCCAATCCGCATAACCTGGTGAAAGCAACCTTTACCGCATTGCTCGAATTGCGCGATGCATATACTGTTTCCCGGCAGCGAAGTATTGCACTGGGAAAAGTTTTTAACGGTTAGAAAAATTGCACGACGATGTCAAAGATTCGGGTTACTCAGAGAAGAAGTAAAATAGGAAGCACCAGGAGGCAAAAGAGAACGCTTGAAGCACTTGGATTGAGAAAGATAAACAGTACGGTGGAGATTGAAGCTACACCTCAGATACTGGGAATGGTTAAAAAGGTGAAACACCTTGTAGAGGTTGAAGAGATATAAAATATTGGAATCATTTTTTTCAGGGAATATGGATTTAAGCAAATTGAAACCGGCAAAAGGATCAGTCAAAAGGGACAGACGACTTGGCAGAGGACAGGGATCTGGCAGGGGTGGAACTTCTACCCGAGGACATAAGGGCCAGAAATCCAGATCGGGCTACTCCAAAATACCGGGGTTTGAAGGGGGCCAGATGCCGCTGCAGCGCAGGATCCCAAAATTCGGGTTTAAAAATATCAACAGGAAAGAATATAAAGGAATAAATCTTGATACCATCCAGGCATTGGCAGAAAAGAAAAAGTTGAAGAAAATAACACTTGATACACTGCTAGATGCCGGATTGATATCGAAAAATACCCTGGTTAAAATCCTTGGGAAAGGAGAGTTAACCATAAAACTGGATGTTGAAGCTCATGCATTTTCCAAAACTGCAAAAGAGGCTATCGAAGCCAGGGAAGGTACAGCTTTAAAATTATAGTTGAATGAAAGCGTTAATCGAGACGATTAAGAATATTTTCAAAATTGAGGACCTGCGATCCAGGATCTTATATACTCTTGGTATACTCCTGATATACCGGTTGGGGAAATATATCACACTTCCCGGGGTTGATCCTTCACAGCTCGGGCAGCTTCAGCAGCAGACTTCACAGGGGATATTGAGCCTGCTGGATATGTTCTCCGGGGGAGCCTTTTCACAGGCATCTATTTTCGCTCTTGGTATAATGCCTTATATTTCAGCCTCCATTGTAGTACAGCTTCTTGGTATTGCTGTCCCTTATTTCCAGCGTTTACAAAAAGAGGGAGAAAGCGGACGAAGGAAGATCAACCAGATCACCCGGTATCTGACGGTTGGTATCCTGTTCCTTCAGTCGCCCGGCTACCTGGCAAATCTGGATGCGCAATTGCCTGATTCGGCTTTTGTCATCAAAGGCTCCTTCTTCGTCGTCTCTTCGGTGATCATTTTGACCTCCGGGACCATGTTTGTCATGTGGCTTGGAGAAAAGATTACCGATAAAGGTATCGGAAATGGAATCTCCCTTATCATTATGATCGGGATTATTGCACGTCTGCCTTTTTCATTAACAGCAGAATTCGGCTCGAGACTTGAGGGCGCCGGAGGACTTGTCGCGTTTCTCCTGGAAATGGTATTCCTGTTCCTTGTTATTCTTGCCACAATCCTGCTGGTACAGGGAACACGAAGAATTCCGGTGCAGTATGCCAAGCGAATAGTCGGCAATAAACAATATGGCGGTGTACGACAATATATCCCGCTGAAAGTGAATGCAGCAGGTGTGATGCCGATCATTTTTGCACAGGCTATCATGATGTTGCCAATTGTATTAATCGGATATGCCAGCGATAGTATGTCCGGATTCGCCGCAGCCTTCTCCAATATGTATGGTTTCTGGTATAGCCTGGTGTTTGGTATTCTGATCATCTTATTCACTTATTTCTATACGGCCATTACCATTAATCCGACCCAGATGGCAGAGGATATGAAGAAGAATGGAGGCTTTATTCCCGGAGTAAAACCCGGAAGGAAAACAGTCGAATTCCTCGATACAATTATGTCGAGAATAACTCTGCCGGGATCCATTTTCCTGGCCATTGTAGCAATCCTTCCCGCATTTGCGGTGAACCTTGGAGTAACCGGACAATTTGCACAGTTTTATGGAGGTACCTCATTGCTCATTCTGGTCGGAGTCGTGCTGGATACGCTACAGCAGATTGAAAGTCATTTATTGATGCGGCATTACGATGGATTGATGAAATCCGGAAGGATTAAGGGTAGAACCGGCAGTGCGGCTGCAATTTAATTGGTTGATTACGTTCTTTGATGTTAATTTATAAGTCGGAAGAGGAAATTGAATTGTTGAGGGAAAGTAACTTCCTTGTTTCCAAAACTCTGGCTGAAGTAGCAAGATTGATAAAACCTGGAGTTACAACACTGAAACTCGACAAAGTGGCGGAGGAATTCATCAGGGATCACAGAGGTGAACCGGGATTCAAGGGGTATAACGGGTTCCCGAATACACTCTGCACCTCAGTTAATGATGAGGTCGTTCATGGAATACCTTCCTCTTACAGGTTGAAGCAAGGCGATATTGTATCCATCGATTGCGGTGTGATTCTGAACGGATATTATGGAGATTCCGCCTTTACCTTCCCTGTCGGAACAGTTCAGGAGAAGATTGGAAAACTCCTGGCCTGTACCAGGGAATCATTAGTTAAAGGCGTTGAAAAAGCAGTCGAAGGAAAACGTCTGGGAGATATTGGCTTTGCCATTCAGCAGCATGCGGAAAGTGGTGGTTTCTCGGTAGTGCGGGAAATGGTTGGCCATGGATTGGGAAAAAACCTCCATGAACCACCGGAAGTACCCAATTATGGTAAAAGGGGAAAGGGAATTAAGTTGACCAGAGGCCTTGTGATATGCATCGAACCCATGATTAACCTGGGATTGAGAAATATTTCCCAGGACAAGGATGGATGGACGATCAGAACAATTGACAAACTACCATCAGCACATTTTGAATATGCAGTTGCCATTCAAAAAGGGAAACCGGATATCCTGTCAACTTTTGACTATATCGATGAAATTTTAAATAAATAGCAGATTAACATGGCGAAACAACCATCAATAGAACAGGATGGTACAATCATTGAGGCATTGTCAAACGCAATGTTTCGGGTTGAACTTGAAAACGGACACGTCATCACAGCACATATCTCCGGAAAGATGAGAATGCATTATATTAAAATCCTTCCAGGAGATAAAGTAAAGGTAGAAATGTCCCCCTATGATTTATCAAAGGGGAGAATCACCTTCAGGTATAAATAAACAGGATTGGTATCATTATGAAAGTAAGAGCCTCAATTAAAAAGAGAAGTTCTGACTGTAAGATAGTTAGAAGAAAGGGACGCCTGTACGTCATAAACAAAAAAAACCCGAAGTATAAACAACGGCAGGGATAATTTATATAAATTTGCACTCTATTTTAAATTTAAGCTATGGCAAGAATCGTTGGAGTCGATTTACCAAAGAATAAAAGAGGTGAAATTGGCCTTACTTATATATATGGTATTGGCCGCAGTACAGCCCAAAGGATTCTCGACGATGCGGGAATCGATAAGGATATTATGGTTAAAGACTGGACGGATGAGCATATCACCAAAATCAGGAAAATACTGAATGAAAATTATAAACTGGAAGGTGAATTACGTTCTGAAGTCCAGATGAATATCAAACGTCTGATGGATATCGGTTGTTACCGAGGAATCCGGCACAGAATAGGTATGCCTGTGCGTGGACAGGGAACAAAGAATAACGCCCGGACGAGAAAAGGCAGGAGAAAAACCATTGCGAATAAAAAGAAAGCCACCAAATAGGAATTGAAACATGGCAAAGAAAACAGGCGCAGCAAGGAAAAAGGTTGTAAAGGTTGAACCGACGGGTCAGGCCCATATTCATGCTTCGTTCAACAATATCATCATCTCGCTGACCAATAATTCCGGTCAGGTGATATCATGGGCATCGGCAGGGAAAATGGGATTTAAGGGGTCCAAAAAAAATACACCCTATGCAGCACAAATGGCCGCTGAAGAATGCACCAAAACAGCTTATGACCTTGGATTGAGAAAAGTTAAAGTATTCGTGAAGGGGCCGGGTTCGGGACGTGAATCTGCAATACGAACCATCCATTCGAATGGAATTGAGGTGATGGAGATCGTAGATGTCACTCCACTTCCCCATAATGGATGCA
Organism: Bacteroidales bacterium; assembly: GCA_020353115.1. Lineage (GTDB taxonomy): Bacteria > Bacteroidota > Bacteroidia > Bacteroidales > VadinHA17. The sequence continues at coordinate 1,044,703 of CP070687.1, read as the reverse complement.
GACCTCCCAACAGGAGAAGAGTATAAGAAAATTTTTTGGCTGAGAACAGATAATAGACAATACTGAGATAAAAAGATAATACATGGCAAGATATATCGGACCAAGCACAAAAATTGCCAGGAAATTCGGAGATCCGATCTTCGGACCGGATAAATATTTTGAGAAGAAAAACTACCCTCCCGGACATCATGGTATGAACAAACGGAGAAAGAAACTCTCGGAATATGGGATCCAACTGAAAGAGAAACAGAAGGCAAAATATACCTATGGTGTGCTGGAGAGACAATTCAGAAACCTGTTCAGGAAAGCCTCCCGAAGTAAAGGTATTACCGGAGAAATACTGCTACAGCTGCTGGAATCCAGATTGGATAATGTTGTTTTCCGGCTCGGGATAGCACCTTCCAGGAATGCCGCAAGACAACTTGTTTCCCATCGCCATATTACGGTAAATGATAAGGTGGTAAACATTCCATCCTATACTGTTAAACCGGGTGATATTGTCGGAGTAAGAGAAAAATCAAAATCCCTGGAAACCATTACCGCCTCACTGGATTCTGCCAGGCATGCAGGTTCTTCATGGCTGGAATGGGATAGTGAAAAACTGGCAGGGAAATTTCTAAACCTTCCGGAACGGGAAGAAATCCCGGAAAACATCAAGGAACAACTGATTGTTGAATTATATTCTAAATAGATTGATATATGGCCATCTTAGCATTTCAGAAACCAGACAAGGTAATAATGGTAGAAGCTTCCGAGACAAGCGGGAAATTCGAATTTCGCCCGCTGGAACCCGGCTATGGTATTACTGTTGGAAATGCCTTGCGAAGGATTTTGCTCTCCTCACTCGAAGGATATGCAATAACTACGGTTAAAGTTGAGGGTATAGACCATGAATTTTCTACCATTAAAGGAGTAATTGAAGATGTTACGGAAATTGTACTGAACCTGAAACAAATCCGGTTTAAGAAACAAATTGAGGATGTGGAGAATGAGAAGATAATGGTTAATCTGACCGGGCAAAATGAGTTTAAAGCGGGAGACCTTTCCAGGTTCCTAAACAGCTTTGAAGTATTGAATCCGGATCTGGTGATTTGCCATCTTGAACCTGATGTGAAACTTCAGATGGAAGTTGCGATTGCCAAAGGCCGGGGATATGTGCCTGCCGAAGAAAACAGGCCGGCTGAAGCCGAATTTGGACTTATTGCACTTGATTCTATATATACACCCATCAAGAACGTAAAATATTCAGTGGATAACTTTCGCGTGGAACAGAAAACGGACTATGAAAAACTGATCATCGAAATAACAACAGACGGCTCCATTCATCCAAAGGAAGCACTGAAAGAGGCAGCAAAAATCCTGATCTATCACTTCATGCTTTTTTCCGATGAGAAAATAACACTTGACTCTGATGAAAAATTTGCCAATGAAGAATTTGATGAGGAAGTACTCCATATGCGACAACTGCTGAAGACCAAACTTGTTGACCTGGATCTTTCGGTCAGGGCGTTGAACTGCCTGAAAGCAGCGGAAGTGGAATCATTGGGCGATCTGGTGAAATTTAACAAGAATGATCTGTTGAAATTCAGGAATTTCGGGAAGAAATCGTTGACCGAACTTGACGATTTACTTGAATCCCTTAACCTGAATTTCGGAATGGATACCAGCAAATTTAAGCTGGATAAAGAATAATTTTTCCGATTTATCGGATAATGGATTTTAGAGATGCGACACAGGAAAGGATTTAATCATTTAAGCAGGAAGAGCGCTCACAGAAAAGCGATGTTCGCAAACATGGCATCATCGTTGATTATACATAAACGGATTAAAACTACTACTGCAAAGGCAAAGGCATTACGTTCCTATGTTGAGCCACTGATCACCAGATCAAAGGACGACTCGACACACTCAAGAAGAATGGCCTTCCGATACCTGAAAGATAAGGAGGCCGTTTCGGAACTGTTCAGGGAAGTGTCTCCTAAAGTTGGCGACCGCCCCGGAGGGTATACCCGTATACTGAAAACAGGCAGCAGGATGGGTGATAATGCTGATATGTGTATCCTGGAACTGGTTGATTATAATGAAAACATGTTGCAGCAGAAAGAGGAAACCAGGGCGAAATTAACCAGAAGAAGAAGGGGTGGAAAGAAAAAACCTGCCGAAGCTGTAGCCGAATCCGTTGAAACTGAAGCTGCAGCTGAAACGGGGAAGGATGAGACAGACGAGGCAACCGTCAAACCCGTTGAACAGACTCGCGAAACGGATGATTCAGGTGCTCCGGAAGAGATCGGTGACAAAGATGCCGGGGTATCGGACGAACAGGATATGGAAACGAAAAAGGGTGAAGAAACCGTTGCAGAAGAAAAGGTCGAAGATCCGCCGGAGCCAAAAGATGATGTGAAGGATACAGACACAGAATCCGTTAAGGATCAAACAGTAACTGATAAGAAACAAACAAAAGAGTTAACAGGACAGGTACTACCTGAAAAGGAGGAGGAAAAGAAAGAAAAGGAATCGGGAGATAAAAAGGAATAAATACCAAATGGTTATCAGCAGGAAATTTTTGGGGATAAGGTGGTTTTGTCTTATCCCTTTTTTATTATAATTTTCAGTAAAATAAATAAAAGAATAAAGTTATGGGACTTATATCAGAAATCCACGCAAGACAAATCCTGGATTCACGAGGGAATCCGACTATTGAAGTTGATGTGATTACAACTGAGGGATACCTTGGCAGGGCTGCAGTACCCTCAGGAGCCTCTACCGGTGTTCACGAAGCAGTTGAACTGCGTGACGGTGACAAGGGAAGATACATGGGTAAAGGTGTTCTGAAGGCAGTTAATAATGTAAATACAATATTAAACGAGGAACTTAGAGGATTTGATGTGTTTGACCAGAACCTGATCGATACTACAATGATCGACCTGGATGGTACCGAAAATAAATCCAACCTTGGAGCAAATGCAACCCTTGGAGTTTCACTTGCAGTTGCAAAAGCTGCAGCACAGGAAACCGGTCAGCCGCTGTTCCGGTACCTTGGAGGTGTCAATGCGAATACAATTCCTATCCCGATGATGAATATTCTTAACGGAGGCTCTCATGCCGATAATAAAATAGATATCCAGGAATTCATGGTAATGCCTGCAGGAGCAAACTCCTTTAGTGAAGCCCTCAGAATGGGTGCCGAGGTATTCCATAATCTGAAAGCTGTTTTGAAAAGCAGGGGCCAGTCGACCAATGTCGGGGATGAAGGCGGATTTGCTCCGAATCTTGGTTCCAACGAAGAAGCAATTGAAGTAGTTCTTGAAGCAATAGGGAAGGCCGGATACAAACCAGGCGAAGATATCTGGATTGCACTCGATCCTGCAGCATCTGAATTCTATGATGAGGCAAAAAAAGTATACCATTTCGAATCGACGGGAGAGGACAGGTCTTCACAGGATATGGTGGGATATTGGAAAGAATGGACTTCAAAATATCCGATTATATCCATTGAGGATGGACTTCATGAAGATGACTGGTCAGGATTTCAGGCATTGACAAGCGCTATCGGGGACAGGGTGCAAATAGTGGGTGATGATCTCTTTGTGACAAATGTAAAAAGACTGAGCAGGGGTATTGATGAAAAAGCTGCCAATTCCATATTGATTAAGGTAAACCAGATTGGTACACTAACCGAGACGATCAATGCCGTTCAGCTGGCTACGGCCAACTCATTTACATCCGTAATTAGCCATCGCTCCGGAGAAACGGAAGATGTCACCATAGCCGAACTTGCAGTCGCTTTAAATACAGGACAGATTAAAACCGGATCAGCTTCCAGATCCGACAGAATTGCCAAATATAATCAGTTGCTGCGGATTGAAGAATCGTTGGGTGAAGCAGCCAGATTTATCGGAAAAGATTTCAGGTTTCTTAAAAGATAACAATTGGTAATCCGGAATTGAAAAAGGGGGATATCATCCGATAACCCCTTTTTTTATTCCCGCCACGAAAGCCATTGGCTATCATTATTTATAACACTGTAAAATATTGATAGATAAATGGTTGGCTGTGATCCGGCATTGAAATAAATCAACTTCCAGGAAATCCGCATACCCTGAAATCATATGTTGTTGAATATAATATTCGCTTAGGTTTTCTGCCTAATCTTTTCTATTTTTATTTCCCTAAGAAATGGTGTAAAACAAATAAATACAAGTAAACATGTCAAAACTGAAAGAGAAACTTTATGAAAAAATTGAAGGCTGGAGGCCCAGAACTACCAAGCTTTTAAAGGAACATGGAGATGTTAAACTAGGTGATGTGACGATCACCCAGGCAATAGGAGGAATGAGGGGAGTAAAGTGTCTGGTTACGGATATTTCATACCTGGACCCCTTCGAGGGAATTCGGTTCAGGGGATTTACCATACCGGAAGTATTGGAGAAACTCCCAAGGCCGCCGGGAGCGGAAATTCCTTATGTTGAAGGATTTATCTATCTGCTTCTGACAGGGGATCTGCCGACAGAAAATGAAGTAAAAGAGGTTGCTGAGGAATTCAAGGTAAGGAGGAAAGTTCCTGCTTACGTCTTCGATGTGCTCAACGCAATGCCTGCTGATTCTCATCCTATGGTGATGTTCTCATCTGCTTTGCTGTCTATGCAACGTGAATCTGTTTTTGTAAAACAGTATAAAAGTGGGATCAGCAAAATGGATTACTGGGATCCTACTTATGAGGATGCCCTGAATCTGCTGGCAAAATTGCCCGAAATAGGCGCATATATCTATCGTAAAAAATACCGGGAAGGGAATATCATCCCGTCTGATCCGAATCTTGACTGGGGAGGCAATTTTGCACACATGATGGGAATCGACAAACCCTATGATGATCTTTCCAGACTCTATTTTATTCTCCATAGCGACCATGAAAGCGGAAACGTCAGTGCACACACGGGCCATCTTGTTGCAAGTGCACTTTCTGATTCATTTTATGCCATTTCTGCAATGATTAATGGCCTGGCTGGACCTCTTCACGGACTGGCAAATGAGGAAGTGTTGAGGTGGATCCAGGGTGTGATGGAAAAGATGGGAGGTAAAGTACCCGACAAGGAAGAGATGAAGAAGTTTGTATGGGATACCCTTAACTCGGGGCAGGTTATTCCGGGTTATGGTCATGCCGTGCTGAGAAAAACCGATCCAAGATATACTGCTCAAAGGGAATTTTGCCTTAAACACCTTCCCGATGATAAGATATTCCAGTATGTCAGTACACTGTATGAAGTGGTGCCTGATATTCTGCAGGAACACGGAAAGGCTAAGAATCCATGGCCTAATGTTGATGCACAATCAGGTGTTATCCAGTGGTATTATGGTATAAGGGAATACGATTTTTATACCGTACTTTTTGGTATTGGCCGTTCAATCGGTGTATTATCCAATATTGTATGGGATCGTGCACTGGGTTATCCGATTGAAAGACCCAAATCTCTTACTACCAAAATGCTTGAAGATATTGCCGCTGGTAAATAGATCATACCTGACTCAACCCGGAGGCTTTCTTCTGAGGATTATTCTGAAGAAAGCCTCTTTTTTTTGATTGTACCGGACAAGTGCACCCTGCCTTATGTCCATTCTGATGTCAGGATTTCCGGCAAAATCAGTTCAGAATTACCGACTTTCCCCTTGAGATGTGATGCCCATTTTTACATTATATGTATCTTGTCATTAATATTCTCCGGATTTTATCATTTCACGAAAAATGCCGGTAAAATATAAAATATGGATATGTTTTTTCTGGGTCCTGTTAATATCCTCCCCGGAAGTTCAGGGAAGCATTCCCCGCGACCATGAAATGCAAAGATTTTCAATTAATCATGGATTATCGCAGTCCTGGGTCAGGTGTCTGTATCAGGATTCAAAAGGATTAATCTGGATCGGCACTCAGGATGGGTTGAACCGATATGACGGATACACGTTCAGGATTTTCCGGCATGAGCTTTACGACAGCACATCAATCATAGGAAATACAATTAACTCCATAATTGAGGATGATGAGGGGAATCTATGGATAGGAACCGAAAGCGGCTTAAGTAAGTTTAACAGGGGGAAAGCAATATTTGAAAACTTCTTTCGCGATTCGACAGATCTTTATTCCGTAATAACAATTCCTGTATACCAGGTTATTGTTGAGTCGGGAGGGAAAATTGTCCTTCAAACACTGAACGGACTCCTGTGGATTGACCCCGGTACGGGCATTTCAGGAACATATCAGATCTATAATGACCAACCATTCTCCCCACCGATTGAATATATATTCCCTTTGATCGAAGACAATAAGGGAAGGATCTGGACAGGTACACATGAAGGCCTCTATTTTCTTAATGAAACACGGGAAAAGTGCCACAGGTTCAGGTATGATGAATCATCAGACGTGTGCCTGAGCAGTAACCATGTTCTGACAATCCATCAGGATCATAAAGGTCAGATATGGATAGGTACCGACAATGGTCTGAACAAATTCAACCCGTCAGACAGCACTTTTACCAGGTATTATATCCGCTCGGAAAGTTCAAATGGAATACCGATTTACGGATTGTTTTACGATCCTACCGGTACATTCTGGATCGGAACAGGTTCCGGGATTTATCATTTCGATGAACAAACAGGAGATTTCAGGTTTTTTGAGGAACTAATTTCCGGACCGGGAACGGCTCCTGGTACGAATAATTCATGTTTTACCTTTATTAAAGACCGTTCGGAGATCATTTGGGCGGGTGGCAGCCAGGGTTTGCTGAAATACGACAGGAAAAAGAAAAACTTTAAGCTGTATCAAAATCTTACGGATGGGGATCCTGATTTCAGCAGCAACGAAATATCGGCAATTTTTGAAGACGCTGAAAAAATCCTCTGGATAGGAACCTGGGGAGGAGGGCTTAACCTGTATACCCGGCAAACCGGCGAAGTCATTCACTATTACAAGGAGAATCCGGACCTGAAATACAGGATAAGTAATGATGTCATTTCGTGCATCTGTCAGGATTCACAGGGTGTGGTCTGGGTTGGGACAGAGAGAGGATTGAACGTTTTCGACAAGGAGACAGAACGGTTCCTTCCATTCTGTTACTATATAAATATTGAGGGTTGTCGGGAATTTGACAGGATGTATATTAATCACATCATGGAGGATCACCTGGGGAATATCTGGATCTCAACATCCGGAGGCCTTGCTCAATACCAGAGAACGAAGAGGGAAATAAAGAAATTCAATCATTTCCCCGACGACTCCCTGAGTATCAGTTCCGATTTTGTATATTTTACTATGGAAAGTTCCGATAATTTATTATGGATCGGAACACGAAAAGGCCTGAACCGGTATGATCCTGCAAAAGGAGAATTCATCTCCTTTCAGGCAGAAAACAAATATTTTCCAAGCGGTCTGAGCGATAACAATGTCTATCATATTCATGAAGACGGTGATGGCATCTTATGGATAGGTACCGGCTCCGGATTGAATCGTTTCAGCAGGATTACAGGAGAATTTACCATATTTACTGAACGATCGGGTTTGCCAAACAACCTGATCTATGCAATTCTGGAAGATGAGAACCGTAACATCTGGATGAGTACCAACCGTGGAATTGCTAAATTCAATACCAGAACAGGAGAGATTTACACCTTTGATACATCGGATGATTTACAAAGTTCGGAATTCAATATAGGTGCTTATTTCAAAAGCGGATCAGGCGAATTTTTCTTCGGAGGTGTTCAGGGATTCAATTCATTTTATCCGGATTCCATCCAGTTGAATCCTTACCCGCCGGGGATAGTTATAACCTCTTTTCAATACCTGTCGGTAGAGGGATGGGAAGAAGCACCTGTAGCGGAGAGCAGGGTAACTATTAAGACAAGGGAAACAAATATGTTTGCTATAGAATTTGCCGCCCTCGAATTTACTCAGCCCCAAAAAAACCAGTATGAATTTTACCTGGACGGGCTGGAAGAAACATGGCATCCGAAGACAACCGAGAGAAGAGCCGTCTATTCCAACCTTGATCCTGGCGAATACCTCTTTCGGGTAAGAGGATCGAATAACGATCTGGTGTGGAACAGGGATGGAACAATCCTTGAAATATCCATTATTAGCCCTGTATGGAGAACCAGATATGCCTACGGATTCTACCTGGCTATTATTATTTTGCTTATTCTCTTGTTTATACGATATCGTACTAAAAATCTGAAAAAAGCCAACAGGATCCTTCAGGAAAAACAGAGGGCTTCCCTTGAAGTCGAGAAACAGAAAGAGGAATTATCCGTCAAAAATAAGAACATCACGGATAGTATTAATTATGCAAAGAAAATTCAGGAGGCCATGCTGCCATCAAATTCCTTCTTTAAAAGACTTTTTCCGCAATCATTCATCTTTTACAGGCCAAAAGATATCGTCAGCGGTGATTTCTACTGGGTAAATGGGAAAAAGGATAAAGTGTTTGTAACGGCAGTTGACTGTACCGGCCATGGTGTGCCGGGAGCTTTTATGTCTATGATCGGATTTGAAATATTGGCTAAAATCATAAATGATCAGGGAATTGAACAGCCTGCTGAGATCCTGAATATTCTGAGTGATGCGATTGAGGAAACATTCAGCAAAGGTGAAGATGATATTACTTTAAAAGATGGAATGGATATTGCTTTCTGTGTCATTGACAGAAAAGAAAAGATCTTACAGTTTGCCGGTGCATTTAATCCCCTGTATCTGCTCAGGGACAATACCCTGACAGAAATTAAGGGAGACAGGATGTCGGTCGGGATAACGGAAGGTCCGGAAAAACTTAAATTTACCAATCACATAATACCGCTGGAAGAGAACGATGTATTCTATATTTTCTCGGACGGATATGCGGACCAGTTTGGAGGTCCTAACGGGAAGAAATTCATGTACAGGAGATTCCGCCATCTGCTTCTTACCATCCATAGGCTTGAAATGAAAGATCAGCTTACTTTCCTGGAAGATAGTTTTGATAGTTGGGTTGGAAATCTCGATCAGATTGATGATGTGCTGATCATTGGTGTCAAACCGGGGAGCTGAACGGAAAACCCGGAAAACAAACCCGCAATCTCCGGAATGATAAGTGAAATTCCGTATTGAGACCAATCCGCATTAAAGCAGATCCTTC
>CP070687.1:1032453-1035448 GCA_020353115.1 Bacteroidales bacterium | reverse complement strand
AAACGATTCCCAAAGGTATATAGATTGGATTTATGGTGTAAGAGGGACGAACACTATTACCGGGACAGTAGTAATTGGAGGCGGTCTGGGTGATGCGCCTGTCGACGATCCTTTTTATTTCAGGGCAATCCCGGTTCCTACACCAACTGAAACCAGTGAAACAATTACTATACCTGCTACAGCTCAGCCCGGGGAGCTATTTACAGTGACCCTTCAGATCTGGAATAAGTGTAATGATCTTTTTATACCGGAACTGCCCGTTGAATATGATGCCGTAATTGAGGTAATCGAAAGTCCATCTGCTTCCATGGGAGCAGACTTTTCAATATGTGAATCGGATATTCCCGGAACGACAATAACAATAACAGCCAGTGGTGGCGGAATAGGTACCGGATTTGATTATATTATTGAAGGGCCTAATGGCAACCTTAGCTATTTCAATCAACCAAGCCCTTTCAGTCCTGACATTTCCGCGGAATTATCAGTTGGGAATAATAAGTTCAAATTAATTTCTGTACAGGCAGTTCCTGGTAACGGATGTATATTAACCGGGGATATAGATTCAACAATCATTACTGTGGATCAAAATGTTACACCAGCCACAACAGGGCCGGATGATAGTGTTTGTGCTACAGTTTACCCGGATCTTGGAGGTAATACTCCTGCTGTTGGAGTTGGAGCCTGGACAAGAATTGCTGGTACGGCTACAATTGATAATCCTGCTGATCCGAATACAAGTGTTTCCAATCTTAGTATAGGAGCTAATACGTTTCGTTGGGAGATCACCAATGGAACTTGCTCGGATTTTGCCGATATTACAATCACCAGGGAAGAAGATCCGACAGCTGCCATAACAGGAGGTGATGCCACGATATGTACAACAACCTATGCCGACCTGGGAGGGAATACTCCTGCCGTTGGTACGGGAGACTGGACCGTAACATCCAACCTGCTCTGGTATGAAACGTTTGATGACCTGGCAGAAGGCACAAACAACGATGGGGGTGCTACAGCGTGGAGCATAACCGACGGATCTCCCTTTAACACGGATTATGCTGCTGTACGGGTCCCAATAGTAGCAGTACCGGTAATGTCGAAAATGTTCGACGCTAACGATACCGATGGCGAGGTAGCCTGGTTCTCCGAAGTAATCGTTACGGGAGCAAAGACAGATCTCGGCATCTCTGTTGACCTCTTTGAAACCGGCGCCATGGAAGGGGATGATTACATAAGGACGTATTATAAAATTGACGGAGGAGGTGAGACGGAATTTGCAAATATTACGGATGACTTCGGAAGCACCATAGCTACTGCAACAGGCCTGGCTGTAACTTCCGATATACAAATTGTTATTAGGATCAGTAATAATGCGAATGGTGAATCGCATTATATTGATAATGTATTTGTGGGAGAAGGATTTACAGGACCTTTCCCTGTTATTAACGACCGGACAGATCCCAACAGCGGTGTAACAGGTCTTCTGCTTGGCGATAACACATTCCGCTGGACCATAAGAAACGGCGACTGCCCGCCATCATTTGCCGAAATAACACTTACCCGTGATCCGGAACCTACCGCGGAAGCAGGGAGTGATATCGACAGGTGTTCGGCCACTCCCCTCGATCCTATAGCCATGACGGGGGCAACCGCAGGGGGCACCTACAGCATAGTAAACTGGACCGGGGGAGGAGGTCTGGGTAACTGGATTCAAAATGCGGATCCGGCCCTGGCAACCTTCACTCCTACTGTTTCAACCGGAAGTTTCACAGCCACTCTTACCGTAACCGGAAGTGGCGGATGTGTTGGAACAAATCCGCAGGATACCCGTGTCATATCGTGGGGTGAAACACCCACGGCAAATGCCGGCGGGGATATTGACCGGTGCTCCGCCACACCAACGGATCCGATCCCAATGAACGGGGCCAGCGCCGGTGGAACATACAGCGCAGTAACCTGGACCGGTGGCGGAGGAATGGGCTCATGGACACAAAATGCAGATCCAGCCCTGGCCACGTTCACACCGTCCCAACCGAGCGGAACCTTTAACGCAACTCTGACCGTATCAGGTAGCGGAGCCTGCCTGGGAACAGACCCGCAGGACACACGGACAATTACCTGGGGAGAAACACCCACGGCTAATGCAGCCGGTGATATTGACCGGTGCTCCACCACACCTACGGATCCGATAGCCATGACCGGTGCAACGGCAGGAGGAACATACGGCGGAGTGACCTGGACCGGCGGAGGAGGACTGGGCTCCTGGACACAAAATGCAGACCCGGCGCTGGCAACCTTTACCCCTTCGGTTTCCAGTGGCAGTTTTACAGCAACCCTTACGGTAACGGGAAGCGGGGCATGTACCGGAACAGATTCGCAGGACACCCGGACAGTTTCCTGGGGAGAAACTCCAACGGCAGACGCCGGAGCGGCAATAACCCGTTGTAGCGGAACACCTCTTGATCCGATTGCTATGACCGGGGCAAGTGCAGGAGGCACGTATAGCGGCGTTAACTGGACAGGCGGAGGTGGATTGGGTTCATGGACACAAGATGCGGACCCGGCGCTGGCAACCTTTACCCCTTCGGTGGCCAGTGGCAGCTTCACAGCAACCCTTACCATAACAGGAAGCGGTACCTGCACGGGTACGAATCCCCAGGATACCCGAACGGTAACCTGGGGAGAAACACCCACGGCAAATGCAGGAGGAGATATTGACCGGTGCTCCGCCACACCTACCGACCCGATCGCAATGACCGGTGCAAGTGCAGGAGGAACATACAGCGGAGTGAACTGGACCGGAGGCGGAGGAATGGGTACCTGGACACAAAATGCAGATCCGGCGCTGGCAACCTTTACCCCTTCGGTTTCCAGTGGAAGCTTTACGGCAACCCTGATCGTGACCGGTAGTGTCGGATGTGTCGGGACAAACCCGCAGGATACCCGTACCATCTCCTGGGGAGAAACACCCACAGCAAATGCAGGAGGAGATGTCGAC
>CP070687.1:1005075-1032353 GCA_020353115.1 Bacteroidales bacterium | reverse complement strand
CAATGATTATGAGATACCGGGTTCACATGCACTTGAATATGTCCTTTATATAAGCAACGAACAGCAACTAACGGAAAGAATCCGTTTAGATTACGGCCTGCGATTCACCCTGTTCCAAAATATTGGAAAATCCACTGTTTACTCATTTGATGAGAACCATGAAAAGAGGGATTCAACCGTCTATTCTTCCGGCGAAATCTTCAATTCCAATGCAGCTATTGAACCGCGTGTTAGCATGCATATTGAGACCGGCCGACATTCAGGCATTAGTGCCAGTTACAGTCGAACAACACAGAACCTTCATCTTATCTCCAATTCATCTGCCGGCACACCTATTGATATCTGGATTCCTTCCAGTCCAAATATTAAATCCCAGAAAGCAGATCAGTATTCAATCGGATATCTCCGGAAATCAAGGGATAACTTCTATGAGGTATCTCTGGAAGTGTACTATAAAAAAATGTTCAATCAGATCGATTACAAGGACCATGCAGATATCATACTCAATCCTGAACTGGAGGGTGAACTGAGATCCGGATGGGGCAGGTCATACGGAGTAGAATCCATGCTTCAAAAAACATAGGGAAATTTGACCGGGTGGATTAGTTATACCCTTTCTAAAACAGAAAGGCAATTTGAAGAAATCAATCAAGGGAAACTGTTTCCCGCAAATTATGACAGGAGGCATGATTTTTCACTGGTAGGTCAATACAAGTTCACCGAAAGGCTTATGGTTTCACTCAACTGGATATTTTCCAGTGGTGCTCCCATTACTTTCCCAACCGGAAGGTTCGTATACGGTAATGTTGTGATACCTGTTTACACCGAGCGGAACGCATACAGGATGCCGGATTATCACCGGTTGGATCTTGCCATCAGGCTCAAGGGTAAACAAACGGCTGGTAAACGATTCAGAGGAGAGTGGAGCTTTTCAATCTATAATGTCTATAACAGAAAAAATGCATGGATGATCTTTTTCAAATCGAATGATGAATATCCCACCATAACTGAAGCATACAAATTATATATGTTCCCGATTGTTCCGGCAGTAAGTTACCATGTACGGTTTTAATCCGTTTTATATGAGAAAAAAACTTCTATTCATATCAATTATTATATTTTTCATCCCGGGCTGTACAGAAATGATAGACGTTGACCTTGATGAATCCTCCGTTAAACTAGTTGTTGATGGTTATATTACGAACCGGTATGCCAACCATACCATACAGCTTACCCGGACAGGTCCCTATTTCAGTAATGTGCCACCGGAACGGGTTAGTGATGCCGTCGTAACGGTTCATGATTCTATTCACACATATACTTTCAGTGAGCTACTACCGGGAGTATACTTCTCGGATGAAGCTTTTGCAGGTATTACCGGCAGGATCTATAACCTGAGTATTGAACTTGAAGGTGAGTTCTATTCTGCCTCTTCGATTATGCCTCAGGTCCCTGTGATAGATTCCATCCAGTTCCATCTGAACAGTGAAGATGAAGAAAAATTTGACATAGCTTTGTTTGCCCGGGAACCTCCTACTCCCGGTGATCATTATTTCTGGGCAGTATATAAAGAATATATCCTGGTAACCGATAAAATAATCCAATTGGTATTTGCCAACGATGATCTGATCAACGGAAATTATTTTAACGGTATTCTTGTTCAGTACGTAAAAGGCAGACTGGGAAACCTTATTACCCTGGAGATGGCTTCCATAACCGAGGAATACTACGAATTCTGCCTTGCTGTCATAAAGGAGACCGTATATGTGGACGTCCCGTTTGAGTCAGCACCGGCGGTTATTAACGGAAACATTGACAACGGTGCTCTTGGTTTCTTTACAGCTTATGCTGTGGCGAGTAAAACCCGGCAGATCAAACTTACAGAATAGACCTCGCTGCAGATGGTAATTCACTTTACTCCCTGTACCGGTTCATAGCAGAATCATTCCTTTCTGAATTCAGTGATTCCATCTTCAAGGAATTGAATGTATTCCTGAACATTCAGATCGTATCCTCTGGGAGGTGCCAGTATATCCCCGTTGTGATCAACCAGCACATAGAATGGTTGTGTATTTACATTGAACCTGGAAATCTGAAAATCTGCATATTTCTTCCCAATTGTTTTCTTTACCTTTCCGTCATAGCCGGAAACAATCCATTCTTCTTCCGGGAGTTTTGTTCTGTCGTCAACATAAAGTGCAATGATCAGGTAATCGTTTTTCAGTATTTTCAGCACTTCGGGATCAGACCATACCTTCCCTTCCATTTCCTTACAATTACTGCATGCATGCCCTTTGAAATCAAGCAGGATTGGTTTATCCAGCATGCGTGCACATTCCAGTCCCTGTTCATAATCGAAATAGCCTTCCAGTCCATAGGGTAAATGAAGGAAATCACCATATTTTGGTTTTTCACAGAGAGTCCTGTTCTCACCGGTCCGATCGGTTGAACTAACGGCACCACTTTCACCGATCAATGCCGGCAGGTTAAAGAGTTGTTTATCCTGGGGTGGTATCAGGCCCGAAATGGCTTTAAGCGGGGCACCGAAGAGTCCCGGTATGAGGTATAATACAAATGAAAAAGTGGCAATAATCATAATTAGTCTGGGGACTTTTATGAAAGGGAGGTCGCTATCGTGTGCAAATTTGATTTTCCCCAGCAGATAGAATCCCATAATTGTAAAAATTACAATCCAGATGGCAAGATAGAGATCCCTGCTCATAATTCCCAGATGATAGGTTTGATCCATATTGGAAAGGAACTTCATTCCAAATGCCAGGACAATGAATCCAAGGACTACTTTTACAGAATTAAGCCAACCGCCTGATTTCGGAAGGTTGCTTAACCATGAAGGGAATATGGCAAAGAGCGTAAATGGCAAGGAAAATGCGACTGCAAATCCAAACATCCCTACGGTAGGTTTTACGATTTCACCACTGGCCGCTTCGACCAGAAGGGCGCCAACGATCGGGCCGGTACATGAAAAGGATACAAGGACGGTTGTCAATCCCAGAAAGAAAGAAGCCAGATAACCTCCCTTGTCTGCCTGTTTATCTGCACTGTTAACCAGCCTGCCGGGAAGAACCAGTTCAAACATACCAAGGAAAGAAGCCGCGAATATCATGAACAGGATAAAAAAGATCAGGTTTGGTATCCAGTGTGTACTCAAGTTACTGGCGAAATCCGCACCAGCACTGGTAAGGGATACGATCAGACCGACAGAAGTATATATCAGGATGATGGAAAGGCCAAAAATCATGGCCTTGCCTATAGCTTTAAGCCGGTTTTCGCTCTCCCGCGAAAAGAATGCCACGGTCATTGGGATCATGGGAAATACACAGGGTGTAAGAATCCCGGCGAATCCGGCAAGCATCGAGAAGAGGAAAAACCCCCACATGGATCTTCCGGATGGGATATCCTTGCCTGATGTGTCAATTGTTTCTTCGGCGGAGAGGTCAACCAGACCCTCAAAGCCAACGGCTTCTTTTTCACTTTCCGTTTCCTCTGTACCAGCAATATCTTCACTCTCTCCAGCTGCCAAGATCCGGAATATGAAATCATCTTCTTTGGGGGGCAAACATCTTTCATCATCACAACTCATAAATTCCACAAATCCGTTTACCTGAACACCTGTCGAAGAGAGGACTTTAATTCGTTGCTTGAATATGGCTTTATTGCTGAATAATTTCAGCATCATATCAAAGCTTGGATCATATTTTTCTTCCGGTTCAGTAACCTCATTTACGGATCCTACCAACTCGTAACTATCGGAATCTTCTATTTTGAAGCTTGTGGGAATGGGCCCTCCTTCCGGAATGTTCTGTGAATAAAGATGCCAGTCAGTTTCAATTACGGCTGTAAAAATCAGCTCTATTTCGTTCTCTCCTATCCACTCATACCTGTACTCCCATTTCACAGGATCCAGGATCTGTGCATGGGTACTCAGCAAAGCAGTAAGCGAGAATACCAGACCAAGAATAGCCAATTTGATTTTCATTATCGGATATTTTTAAAATCCGGCTACAAAAATATGAAATATGTTGCCAATACAAAACTGGTATTAACAACCTGCCGTTAGTTCAGTTCTTATTATCAATCCGGATGCAGAATGTTTATATTCTTGATTTTCAAACCTTCTACACCATGAATTTTCGGTTAATTGTTTATCACCTGAACCGAAGAACAATTATAGGAAGCGGTTTCCTGTTTAACTGTCGTGCAGGAGACAATACGGAACCGGTTCCCGGGGATTCTAAAGATCGATTATTTCATCACCGAATTTATCGAACAGGTGGAATTCAAGGAAGTTATACGATTGTACCCCCATCACTTTTATGGTACATTTGTACTTCTTGCTCCAGCGTTTCCTAACAGAAAGGAAGCCTTTTTCGAGGTATGCCGCTATATAGGGATGGGTTTTGATTGTAATTCTGGACAGTTTATATTTCCCGACCGCAGATCCTATTGTTTTTTCCAGTTCGTCCGTATAAAGGATGGATGGAGAAATTTCGCCTGTGCCATTACAAGACGGGCATTTTTCTATCGTTTCAATATTCATCTCAGGACGGACGCGTTGTCTTGTAATTTGCATTAATCCGAATTTACTAAGAGGCAGTATATTGTGTTTTGTCCGGTCGGATGCCATTATCTCCTTCATTTTTTCAAAAAGCATCTGCTTGTTTTCCGGTGTTTGCATGTCGATAAAATCAACCACGATAATACCACCCATATCCCGTAGGCGCAGTTGTCTGGCAATTTCTTCTGCCGCTGAAAGATTGACTTCAAGTGCATTTGTTTCCTGGTTGTCACCCGATTTTGATCTGGTACCGCTGTTTACATCTATCACGTGTAGGGCTTCTGTATGCTCGATAATCAGATAAGCTCCATTTTTAAATGATACGGTTCTTCCAAATAGGCTTTTGATTTGTTTGTTGACACCAAAGCGGTCAAAAATATCCGCTTTACCTTTGTAATACTTAACTATTTTTTGCTTTTCAGGAGCAATGGTAACGATGTAATCCCTAATTTCCTGTTGAAGGGGTTTACTATTTACATGAATGCTGTTGAATGAAACATTTAAAATATCCCTTAATATTGCCGAGGTTCTGCTAAGTTCACTAATGATCAGTCTGGGTGGAGTAACCTCTTTAAGCTGTCCTACAGCGCTTTCCCATTTTTTAACCAGGCTTCTAAGTTCAGCATCCAGAACGGCTACTTTTTTCCCTTCGGCAACGGTTCTTACGATCACGCCGTAATTTTGCGGCTTAATACTTTGAAGCAAGGTTTTTAACCTGTTCTTTTCCTCAACAGATTCTATCTTTTGCGAAACGGATACTTTATCTGAGAAGGGAATCAAAACCAGATTTCTGCCCGCTAATGAAATCTCCGAGCTAAGACGGGGACCTTTCGTGGAGATAGGTTCTTTGGTTATCTGCACCACTATTGACTTTCCTTGTCTGAGAACATCCGATATTTTACCTTCCTTTTCAATATCCTGTTCGGGTCTGAATTTATTGAACGCAGGTAATCTTCCCTTCTTGAGAAGTGCCAGGTGAGTATATTTGTCAAGGGATTTGAACTGAGCTCCGAGGTCGAGGTAATGTAAAAAAGCATCCTTTTCATATCCGACATCCACAAACGACGCATTTAAACCGGGCATGATTTTCTTTATCTTACCCAGGTAAATATCACCAACAGCAAACTGAATATTGCTTTTTTCCTGATTAAGTTCAACTAGTCGTCTATTTTCAAGAAGGGCTATGGCAATTTCAGAGGAAGTTACATTGATTACCAGATCCTTGGTCTCCACTCCATCAAATTGTAGGATAATAAGAAATTCATTTTGGTATCCCCAAACAGAATAAACCTAAAGAACCGATTGCTCTTTAGGTTTATTGTAACATTTTTTCATGTATGAGGTTAGAATAACGGAAAATATTATTTCCGCTTCTTGTGTCTGTTTTTTCTTAAGCGCTTCTTCCGCTTGTGCGTTGACATTTTATGTCTCTTTCTCTTCTTTCCGCTTGGCATGCCGACAAAAATACAGTAAATCCAAAAAGGTAATGTGCCTACCTTTTTACATTATTCTTTACTTTGTTAACAAACGTTTTAGCAGGCTTGAAGGAAGGAATAAAGTGTTCAGGAATGATGATTGTGGTATTCTTTGAAATATTCCTGGCGGTTTTCTTTGCTCTTTTTTTAACAATAAAACTACCAAATCCTCTGAGATAAACATTCTTATCCCTAACCAGAGAATCCTTTACAGTTTCCATAAAAGCTTCAACTGTCTTCTGAACCGTTACTTTCTCAATTCCGGTATTTTTCGAAATCTCATTTACAATGTCTGCTTTAGTCATTTTTAAATTCTTTAGTTATCAATTAATTACAAAGTTATCTATATCAGGATTGCAAATATAAAAGATTTTGAAAAATAAAAGAAATAGTTGTGCAAATTTTTATTTATTTAGAACAATTTTTTTTGAATCAACCGGTTACGATGAATTTCAGTGGTGAAATCACTGCGTGGTATATCTCCAACAAAAGAGAGCTTCCATGGAGAGAAACGGCGGATCCGTATAAGATCTGGGTGTCCGAAATCATATTGCAACAGACCAGGGTCGTTCAAGGTTTGGGTTATTATGAACGGTTTATAAAAGCTTTCCCTGATGTACACTCTCTTGCCCGGGCTACAACAGACCAGGTAATGCGGTTATGGCAGGGACTGGGATATTATTCCCGGGCGGTATATTTGCATGAAGCCGCACAACATATAATGAAGGAGTTGGGAGGAGAGATACCAGATTCCTACCGTGAACTGATCCGGATCAGGGGGATCGGAGAATATACTGCTGCAGCCATCGCATCGATTGCATTTCAGGAACCGGTTCCGCTCATTGATGGTAATGTATTCAGGGTCATCGCCAGATTATTCAACCTGCCTTATGAGATAGGAACGGCAAAAGCAAAAAAGGTAACAGGAGAGATTGCAGAAAGGATACTGGATCCGAAACGGCCGGGGCTGCATAACCAGGCTATGATGGAATTCGGAGCTCTCCATTGTGTAATTAAGAATCCGGATTGCAATAACTGTATTCTACGTAACGAATGCCTTTCATTCCTCAACAATAACGTAAAAAACCGACCGGTAAAAAAGAAAAGGGTGAAGAAGGCTCAGCGTTATTTCAACTATCTTGTCGTACGGTCCGGAAATTCCATTTTAATGAGAAAAAGAAACGGGAAAGACATCTGGAAATATTTATACGACTTCCCTGTGATCGAAACCCCTGCTTTAGAAGATCCGGCCGGTATAATAGCCTCCGAAGAATGGAAATACCATTTCAAAGATACAGGTCCGCCAGTTCAGGAGGTAACACCGGTATTCAAACATGTTTTGAGTCATCAGATTATCCATATCAGGTTTTTCATCCTTCAACCGGAGCATTTTTCAGGATTTCATTCAAAGGATTATAAATGGGTAAACCTATCCGGCAGAAACAAACCGGCCGTGCCAAAACCGATCCACAATTTCTTATCCTCATATGCATTCAAACATTGAAAAACGGGTTATTTTTCTTACTTTTGCTTTGAATTTAACTTATATAAGTATGTCAATAAACAAGGTAATTCTAGTTGGTAATGTTGGAAAAGATCCGGAAGTCAGGTATCTGGAAAACGGGGTAGCCGTTGCAAATTTTCCGTTTGCCACAAGTGAAACCTACCGGAATAAAAGCGGTGAAAAGGTAACAACGACCGAATGGCATAATATTGTACTTTGGAGAGGATTAGCAGAAGTTGCCGAAAAATTTGTCAAAAAAGGTACTCAATTATACATCGAAGGAAAAATCAGGACACGGGCATGGGATGACAAAGATGGCAATAAACGATACACAACTGAAATTGTTGGAGATAACATGCAAATGCTTGGCAAACGGAGCGACGATGCTGGTTCTGCAACTCCACCCGATAAGGAAGATCAGGTAGAAGATACGGAAAAGCTTGATGAAATTCCGGATGAAACAGATGACTTGCCCTTTTAATCAGTTATTTTCGTAATCAATATCAATCGGTTTGGAAACGGAAGACCCTTACGCGTTAGCAGCCCTTGCTAATATCGATATTGCATTGTACCCCTTTTCGATAAGCACACTTATTTTGCTTTTGGTATTTTTTATCCTTCTTTTTTTCTCTGCACTCGTTTCCGGATCGGAAGTTGCTTATTTCTCTTTGCGTCCTTCAGATTTGCAGGATTTAAAAGAAAAGGCATCGAAACGGTCACGGATTGTTCTGCGATTGTACGATATTCCGGAAAGGTTGCTTGGAACCATTTTAGTTGCCAATAATTTTATAAATGTCGGAATAGTAATCATTTCCACTCTTTTTTTCGTCTATGAACCAACTTCCGAACCGCTTGCATTCTCGATAATTGATTTCTCCCGGACACCGGTTTTCGGTTTCATATTTCAGGTTATTCTCGTCACTTTCTTCCTTCTGTTATTTGGAGAGATCCTGCCTAAGATTTATGCAACCCATTATGCTGTTCGTTTCTCACTGGTAATGTCTTATCCCCTCTTTTTCATAGAAAAGGTCTTACGGCCCGTAAGCTCGGTCCTTATCTTCTCAACCTCCATTGTCAGGAAAAGACTGATAAAGAAAAAACTGAATATATCAATGGATGATCTCTCCGATGCTCTCGATCTTCCATCGACCGAGATCGAAGAAGATGAGAAAATTCTGAAGGGAATTGTTCAGTTCGGAAATATTGACGTAAAAGAGATTATGAAATCCAGGGTTGACGTCTTTGCCATTGAGATTAAAACCCCGTTTCGAAACCTGTTACCACAGATCATCGATTCCGGATATTCAAGGATACCGATCTTTGAAAAATCATTTGATAATATCAGAGGGATTTTATACATAAAAGATTTGTTGCCTCATTTACATAAACCGGATTCATTCAAATGGCAGTCGCTTATCCGTCCTCCACACTTTGTCCCTGAGACAAAAAAGATAAACGACATGCTGGAGGAATTCCAGTCCAAAAAAATTCATATGGCGGTTGTTGTGGACGAATACGGAGGAACGCACGGGATTGTCACGCTGGAAGATATTCTGGAAGAAATCGTAGGTGAAATTACAGATGAATCCGATGAAGACGAAGCTGTCTATACAAAACTCGATGACTCAACCTATCTCTTCAAAGGAAAAACCCTTTTGAACGACTTCTATAAGATAACGGATTCAAAATACGATATTTTTGATGAAATAAAGGGCGATGCCGATACGCTTGCTGGTCTGATCCTTGAGATAAAAGGACGGATCCCAAAAAAGAATGAAACTATAAAATATGGCAATTTTGCTTTTATGATTGTTTCAGCGGATAACCGCAGGATTAACAAGATAAAAGTAACCATACCCGATACGTTATCCGATGGTAGAGATAACTTCAAGAAGAAATAGCCGACAGTCCGTTCCCAGCCTTTTTTTTCCGGGGTTGTTACTTTTGGCTGTAATTGCATATTCCGGTTGCAGAAGAAGCAATACTCCCAAGCCAAGAGGGTATTTCAGGATCGATTTCCCGGAAAAACAATATATCCCTTACCATGATAGTTGTCCGTATACTTTTGAATATCCCGTATACGGGAAAATCGAACCTGATATCGATTATTTGTCTGAACCTTGCTGGATAAATATTGAATTCCCCGAATATCTCGGGAAAATTCATATCAGCTATAAACCCGTATCAAACAATATCCGGACTCTGCTGGAAGATTCTCATACCCTGGCGTATAAACATTCTATTAAGGCACAATCCATTAATGAACGGTTATTCCTTGATGACGAAGCCCGTGTATACGGAATGATGTATGATATAACCGGTGATGCTGCATCAGCTGTACAATTTTATCTGACGGATAGTGTTCATCATTTTATCCGGGGAGCATTATATTTTACGCTTCAGCCGAATTCCGATTCGCTATTGCCTGTAATCGAGTTTTTCCGCGAAGATATCGTGCATCTGATTGAAACGCTCGAGTGGCAGGATCTTTAACAGACAACGTAAAAAGAGGTTAACAAAAATTGTGTAAATTGCTTTTATTTTTGCTTTCCAGCTGATTTATATCAGAAACCGGGGGTAAAAAAGAAATGGGATTACTCTTAGAAAAGCATATGGGTAAAGGTTGTAAGCTCGGATTATGGGAGACCACCGAAGACTACGATGATCTTAAATCACACCTTGATCTGGAGAAGAATGAATTGAATACGCTGGAAAGTTACCGGAATTATGAACGCAAAATTGAATTTTTAAGTGTCCGGACACTATTGACCACCATGCTTGATCCTTCGGCACGAATAATCTATAATGGTGACCATAAGCCGTTTCTGAAAGACAAATCATTCAATATCAGCATAACCCACTCATATAAACTGACCTCAATCCTATTAAGCAAAAACAACCGGGTCGGCATCGATATGGAATATATGTCAGACAAGATCAATAGAATATCCCATAAGTTCATTCATACTGACGAATATATTACGGAAAACAGAAAATTCCGGAATTACCACATGTATATTCACTGGTGTGCAAAGGAGGTACTTTACAAGCTATGTGACAAACCCAGTCTGAATTTCAGGGAAAACCTGATAATAAAGCCATTTGAAATATCAGACAAAGGAAGTATCCATGGGGAAGTTCAAACAATGAAACATTTGGAAGAGTTTGAGCTACATTTTTTCAAATTAAACAATTATATTATCGTATGGTGCTGTAAAGAATGATTTGCAGATCACTTTACGGTACATTGGATTCATGGATGGCAATGATGACAGTTGAGATATGATATATGATTCAATAGTAAGCAAGGCCGGTAGCTGCAAACAGGTTGCGCTCCTGATTGATCCGGACAAATATGATGATCATTCATTACTCCGGATCCTGCATTATGCAAACCGGACACATACGGATTTTATTCTTGTAGGCGGCAGTCTTATTTCGGATCCTGTTACTCCAATTATTGACCGGATAAAAACCAATACCACCATCCCGGTTGTTCTGTTCCCCGGCAGCCTGCTACAGATATCGGATAACGCGGATGCGATATTATTCTTATCCCTTGTATCGGGCAGAAATCCGGATTATCTGATCGGAAACCATATCATTGCTGCTCCTTTGCTGAAAAAGAGCAATCTCGAGGTTATTTCAACAGCCTACCTCCTAATTGAAAACGGTATTTCAACCTCTGTAGAATACATGAGCAGTACGAATCCTATTCCGGCTGAAAAAGTTGATATTGCAGTAGCAACAGCTTTGGCTGCCGAAATGCTGGGTTTCAAACTTATCTATCTTGAAGCAGGAAGCGGGGCACAATGTCATGTGCCGGAAGCAATGATAAGGGAAGTCAGGAAAAATGTAGGAATTCCTGTTATCGTTGGAGGAGGTATCCGGGAGAAGGAAGATGCGAGGAAGATTTTTCGTGCCGGTGCCGATATTATAGTAATTGGTAATGCCATTGAAAAAGATCCCCTGAAGCTTGAAGAGATCGCATCCCTGAGATCTTCTGATACGATGTAAAAAAATCCGACAGGCCGGGGGTGCAAAGGCACTCCAATAATGGATAACCTGTCGGATTTTCTTGAATGAAAGTCGTTCTAATTACATTTCAGGACATGTTCGATCTGGTAATTTGCATTCTCGGCATAAGCTCCGAAGGCAGCTTTTTTAAAGGCTTCACAGGCAGCGTCCGTTTCTCCCTGTCCAACATAGGAAGTTGCCAGTTCATAAAATAATTTTGCTTTCACTGTTTCATCACCTGCTTCTATTTCAATAGCCTTGTTGATCATTTCTATCGCATCGGACCAGTTACTTTTGCCATTATAGATCTTTGCCAACTGATAATATGCATCTACCGAATTATTCCCATATTCAATAGTTGTTTTCAAAGCTTCCTCAGCCTCATCCGTACTCTGTTCCGTAATTGCTTTTACAGCCTTATTAAAATAGGTGATCCGAATAACCTGTTCAGCCGTTTCCACCGAATTTGTATCATTGATATTCAAACCCAGCTCGATGGTCTTATCAAGAGCCGTTTTCATGTTTTCAAGATCTCCTGTTTCACGGTAAACCAACCCTTTACCCAGGAAGGCTTTGGTATATACCGGGTTATACTCTATTGCCTTTTCGTAATTCTCAAGTGCTTTCTCAAATTCTTTATTCTTGGAATAACTATTCCCCACAATATAATGCAACTGAGGAACCAGTTTCAAAGAACTTCCTTTAACCTGGTTGTCGTTGTATTTTTCTGCAGATTCAATGGCAAGGGTAAACTTCTCAATAGCTGCCTCATACTCTTTTGCCTGCATTGCTGTTCTTGCAATACTATACTGCAATTTAGGAATCTGGATCTCAGCCATAACTTTTGTATCATCTCCTTCTTCTCCAAGTGAAGTACATATCTCAATGCATCTGTTTAATGCGGTTAGCGCAGCCTCCGGATCGGATTTCAACAGCTGAACTCCCTCATTATATGCTGCAATTGCGTCATTTTTGGTTTGTGAATAACCTGATACAGATAATACCACAAAAAGAATGGTAATCCAGATTTTAACCTGTTTCCGAGATTTCATAGCGATCGTTGTTACTTACTAATTTGATTATTATTATTGTTAAGGATGCAAATATATAAAGAAGTATCAATTTATGAAAATTGTTGCTTCACCTCTTTCAAACCGTTAATCAGCATTCAACCATTCACCAAAAATCATACCATGAGTATATAATACCGGTTACCTGTCTTTCAGGATATAGTCATATTTCGCCAACGACCTTGCTTTTTTCCAGTATTCCCTTGACCTCCTGTTGTTTCCCTGCAATTTGTAAATCCGGCTGATTCCCAGGTTTGCAGTGGCAGCATAATTACCAGCCCGGACGCCATATTTTTCACAAATTTTCAATCCTTCCCTGTAATACTCCCTGGCAGAAATATAATCTCTATGAAGCTTTTCCTCCATTACCCCCCTGAAGATAAATGCTGCCATCAAGGCAAACTGGTCGTTTACTTCCTGTTTCAAGAGTATATTGACATGTTGTTCCATCTCCCTGTATTTACCGGCAGAATTCAGCCCAAGGAGGTGTCTAACCCTGAAAAAGTTATTTTGCGGGAATATTGTCAGGACCTCGCTGGTGAACTCCTGGGAAAGGCCCGGATCGTCTTCCATACTCATAGCAATGTGTGACATGAAATACATCGCTTCGGCACGAAGGAAAACCGAGTTTTGTTTGATCCAGGTAAGCAGATCCCAGCCATATTCCTTATCGCCCGGTGGGAATAACAAGGAAATCGGTTTATAAATCGGATGGATTTCAGGATAAACCACCCGGTAATAATTGTAAACACCGGTGAAAAAGCAAAATTCCGGAAATTCCTCCTGTAGAATAAAACCTTTCTTAATCAAACGGTATGTATACCCGGCCCGGGAGAGTACTTTCCCTGTTTCACCGTTATCGGCATAATAGAGCAGGAGTATTGCATTGGAGGCAAGATCGAAAAATACGGCTTCAATATCATCTTCATTCTCCTCTGTTATCGACTGGGCAATTGAAATGGATTCTTCCATATAGGAGACAAACAGGTCGGAACGCTCATCGTATGGGGTGATCGGATTTGCTTCCCAGTAAATCTGAAAGCCGCGTAAAAACGGAATGACTGGATGCCAGGGTATAACCTTCTCAACTTCATCAAACTGGCTGGATGCAGCTTCAAACTCATAATTATAAATATGATCGATGCCTGCCCTGATCTGATCAAGAAGGTCTTGTCTATTAAACAGCCGGATCTGGGGATATCCAGGCAGAAAATATAGAAGAATGATGATTCCGGTTACTATGGACCGTTTTATAATCAATGGTTAAATCCTGTTATAATTTATCTTTTACGCATCGATAAAGATAATGAATTAACCCGGATTTTCTTTTCACGTATTCTTCCCTGGTGTTTAGAATTCTCTTGTTATGAGCCTGATAGATCCCGAATGGAATTATGCGGAATCGGTTTTTACTTACAGGCTTCAGACAACATTTATTAACGGGTCAATTCCATTAACAGCTGGCCGGTGCTTGCGGTTGGAAGGGATATATTCAGAAAAAAGGCGATAGTCGGTGCAATATCTGTCATGGAAACCGGTCTGAGAACAGAACTTCGGCTGATTTTCCAGCCATACCATATTAGCGGTACATGGGTATCATATGGATAGGCTGAATTATGGCCGGTTGAATGGCTATTCTCCTCTACCCATCCCGGTTCAAGGTTTATAATGATATCACCGGATCTTTTCTGGTGATATCCGTTCTGAATTTTATGAAATATTCCTTCGGTGAAATTCGTCGTCAGGAGTGTCGAAGATGTTATTGCATTGGAAACGCCTGAGAACTGGATCATAAAACGTGCGATTCTTGTCTGCATCTCCTCCAGATCAATATTTGAATCCTCAATCAGGACATGATTGAGAAAGATCTGTTGTTCAAAGTAGGCACTTACCCAATCACCGCTACCATAGATGACATTCAGGTAACTTTTTAACAGGGACATAGCCTGATTCCGATTGAAATATCCTGATGGTATACGCGATTCATTCAGGTAATCCGGGATCCTTGCAACACCATGATCGGAGGTAAGCAGAACAAGGACATTCTTCTTTCCAATATATTCATCAATAAACTGCAGTAAATGAGCAATGTCCTTATCAAGCCGGATGTATGTATCCTCAATTTCCACTGAACTGGGTCCGAAACGCAAACCGATATAATCGGTTGAAGAAAATCCAATATTCAATAAATCCGGGTAGCCATCGATACCTAATTCCTCCTCCATAATTATGGTCAATGCCAGATCCTTGGTAAAGGTATTTCCGAACGGAGTTGAAAGCAATATGGAATAGTCTGTCCTATTCCTTCCTATTCTGCTAATTCTTTCAAGATCATAGGGAAAAACCGAACGATTGCCAAAGCCAACCTCAAATTGTGTTGTATCATTGGTGCTCTCGGTATATTCTTCAATGGGCAGAAGGGTATTCCACTCCCTGTCAAGGTACAGATCGGGAAAAGCCTTCTCATTAAATTCACTTAACCAGCCAGGAAGTGAATCAAGGTAGTATGAACTTGACATCCAGGTTCCCGTGATCCCGTCATACCAGAAAGCACCGTTGCAGGTATGCCCGCCGGATAATATTGCGGTTTGTTCCTTGAGTGCAATGGAAAATACTTTGGAACGGAAATTAGTGGATAACCTTAGCTCGTCCCCGATTGTCGTTGATAAAAGATTTGTCGGTGAATGCCGCCCGTTCTCAAAACTGCCGCCTACAGGCCGGATTTCCGGATCAAATGTGCAGAAGATCATGGTATCCTTTAACCGGACATACCATTTGTCCGATACGATGGCATGATGGTCCGGTGTGGTGCCGGTAGAAATGGTAGCATGCCCCGGTGCGGATTGGGTAAACAGATAATTAAAATTGGCATTCTTACAAAATGTCCCTTCATCAATCAGTCGCTTGAAACCACCCTCCTCAAATTTCTCCCAGTAGCGGTTGATGTAATCATACCGCATCTGGTCAACAACAATCTGAATAACAAGCCTTGGTTTTTCAGGGGGTATCTGTGCTGTGGTTTGTGCAAAAGATCTGAATCCAATAATGCTTAAGCCAAACGTCAGGATGAATAATAAGGGATTCTTCATGATCAAATCATCTGCAATTAATCTGCAAATATAATCCTTAAGCCGGAATAATAATCATTTGATCTATTCAAACGATGAATTCATGGGGCTTTTTTACCGTGGCGGGAATACCCGTACAGTATAACTCTTTTTTTTATCTGCAATATAGTAAGCTTCGGAGCGCTGGTAAATCACGGAGTAATTCATGTAATTCCCCTAGACATCCACGTCCTCAATGTAGGTCGACTCTGTGAGTCGATTAACCTGGTACGTTTGAAAGGCGACTTACAAACGCAATGAAATGAAGTCGCCCTGCCTGCCCGGGTATAAAAACTATGTCGACTGTCTGTGCCGTCTCCTCCATCTAAACCTGACAGGGCCTTTTAAATCGGTCCGGCTGCCTTCACACAAACCGCCCCCCAGCGGTCGACCGTTTTCA
This sequence comes from Bacteroidales bacterium, assembly GCA_020353115.1. Classification (GTDB taxonomy): domain Bacteria; phylum Bacteroidota; class Bacteroidia; order Bacteroidales; family VadinHA17. Next base: position 1,016,204 of record CP070687.1, on the reverse strand, counting down.
AATAATAACTCACCGGGTGAGCCCCTGCCTTTGCAGGCAGGCAGGTGGACGGCCCCTGGAACCACACGGTGAGTGGGGAAGTTATTGAATGATGATCTTTTGATATTTCAGGTGAGTTCCAGCTTTAATTCGGAGGAAATATATCCCTTTCGGGCAGGAGGAAAGATCGATCCTTTCATTCAGATATTCTGTGCCGGGAAATTCTCTGGTCATTATGATCCGTCCGTTAAGATTCAACACCTCAACAACCAGATCTGTTCTGTACCCGAGGGCTCCTGTAAGTGTGAATATCCCTTTCCCTGGATTCGGGTAAACAAGTATTTCCTCAATCCCCGCTTCAAAGAAATCCGTTCCCGCAACAGGATCGCTGTAAATTTTAAAATCATCGAACGCAAAGCCGTCGTTTTGATAGTCGTCATTCGAAGCAAATGTAAATCGGAACCGGACAAAGCTGAAATTATCGGGTCCGGTAATTGGAGCCCTGACCGTTACCCATTCATCGCTTCCTGTACCGAAGGCATCATCACCCGACCACCCTTTCCCTGATCCGGTAATATTGAGGAGTGTGGCGATATCGGATCGGTTATACCATAAATAATCTGTTGATTTCATCAGGGTATGCCAGGTTTTGCTGCTGTCATCCGAGTATTGCAGGCATGTACCATCGAACAAATCCTCGCTATCCCACCATACCTTGATTTCAACGGCCGGATAATCCAGACCTGAAAGATCAAAAACCGGGCTGTATACATACGAAGTTTCATTTGCATTATAATCACCCGACAGGTTTGTCATCCATGCATTGGACCCGGATGCTGCCGTATTTATGGTAGCCCCTGCCGGAATGCCATATTGCCATGATGAATTCGTACCATTGGTTTTCCAGTAATCCGCACTGCTCTCAAAATCCTCTGAATATGGAAAATCCGAAATAATAACAATACCGGTTGCTGTTACGGTTACCACCCAGTCCTGAGTTGTCCCGTCCCCGCCGGTAATTTTATAGGTTATGGGATTGGTGAAATCGTTGGTACTTATCCCGCTAACCTGGGGAATTGAAAGTATAGTGGCGGAAGCTCCGGGAGAAAGGGTAAAAGAGGCCGTCAAACCTGTTAAACCGGTACCTTCCGGAACGGTTACACTAACCGTATGTTCGATGGTGTCGATAACCGACGGCACAGTTTGCCCTGGAATACTGAAGGATAGAAAATTCTTTTCATATATTGAAACCAGTTGGATAGGTGTTGTGGTTGCCATCCTGTTTTCAACCAGGATCCCTTCCAGGACCTTTGTATGATATCCCGGTGCCGATACCTGTAACCTATACGTCCCTTCAAATATAAGCCTGTGATACTCACCACTCAGTGAGTCTGAGAAAACATGGGAGCTGTCGGCGTCATGATCCGGCACTACGATCCTGGCTTTCAGCGGGGCTCCCGTTACCGAATCGGTAACCGTCCCATGAATCCCGAACAGGCTTTGCTCCATATAATTCAGCAGGGAACGGTAATTATACTCCCAAAGGTCTGCAAGTTGTTCTTCGGGAGTAATAAAATCGTTATCCAATTCGATTGTAACCTCCCTCCCGCCATGAAAATAGGTCACATAATCCTGTCTGCCACCAGCAATCGAATACCAGTCATACCCATTGGTAATTCCATCGTTAAAACCGGTCATATATGAAGAACTGTATTGTTGAACGGTATCTGCATATTCGTGTGATATGAACTGGAACCAATTATCATCTGCATGCCGGGTTGACCATGTATCCCATGGATAATTTACTACCTCAGCTCCGGAGTGAAAATTAGCGGATAATATGAACCTGCGTTCCTGAATAAAATCCATCATCGCCTGTGTTTCAGGCTGGTAGTCATTACCATCCGGGTGTGGTCCATCGGCAGGATCCGGGAAATTCCGGTTCAGATCAACGGAATTGGCATTCCTCCTCGTGGAGCCTACCACTGTATGGTTACCACCGGCATAAGTCCCATCCGGATTGGCAAGCGGATTAATCCATATCTCGGTTTCATTTACCAGCCGGGTAACCAGGGAGTCGATATTATAGTATGTCAGTAAATGGTCAATAAGGCGGAGCATCAGGATATATCCTCCTGTTTCATTTCCATGCATGGTTGACGAGTACATAAACTCCGGCTCCGTTTCATCAAGCATAACGTTATCTGAAATTTTCACAACAAGCAACTGCCTTCCTTCCACGCTCAGACCGATTGTATCAAGCCGGCAAAGGGCTGGATAATCTTCAGCAAACTTGTGCATAACCGAATCATACTGTTCATATGATGGGTATGAAGACCAATCGGATACGGATCCTTTACTCATCCCCGCCGGGAAATCTTTCTCAGAAGGGGGTGTAATGACCGAATAAGGAATTTCATATGAGATGAAATGATAAAATTCCTCAAGGTTAGCATTTGCGGTAACTAATTCATCTTCGACAGTGCAAATGGAAAGTATTTTCGTAAAATTGTTTATATGTAAACCGGATGGAATGATAAACTCAATATCTACCTCACCTCTCTCTTCAATCAATTCCATTGCTTTATTGAAATTGGGATCCTGCCCTGGTTGAGCGAGCAGTGATATGAAACGGAATGCAATGAATATCAATATGCCAGATGATTTCCTTACCATGAAAATCAAACGTTAAATCTTATATATAAAATATCACCATCTTTTACCTCATAGTCCTTCCCCTCAACGTGCAATTTCCCTGCTTCCCTGCATTTATGTTCCGATCCGCAGGTAATAAAGTCTTCATATTTAATGACTTCGGCTTTAATAAATCCTCGTTCCATATCGCTGTGAATCACTCCGGCTGCCTGTGGAGCCTTCATTCCCCGTTTCAGGGTCCATGCCCTGATCTCCTTCGGATTCATAGTAAAAAAGGTTTGAAGATCCAACAACTTGTACGCAGACCGGATCAATTTGTTCACCCCCGGTTCTTCCAATCCCGCATCGGCAAGGAATTCCTCCCGGTCACTGACCTCTTCCAACTCGGCAATCTCCGCTTCAAGAGCACCAGCTATAACCAGAACTTCTGTATCTTCATCTTTTATAGCATCACGAACTCTTTCGACATACTGATTTCCCCGAACGGCTGATAATTCATCTACATTACAAACGTACAATACGGGTTTTGAAGTAAAGAGGAACAAGTCGTCGGCGAATTTTCTGTCTTCCTCTTCCAGGAGGACAGACCTGGCAGATTGGAAATCCTCGAGGTGGTCTTTGTACACCTTTAGTACCTCTAATCCTTTTCGAGCCTCTTGGTCTCCGGACTTGGCTATTTTTTCCAGTTTCTGGATCTTTTTATCGACCGATTCAATATCCTTGATCTGCAGTTCCAGTTCAATTGTTTCCTTATCTCTTACCGGATCGACAGTTCCGTCAATATGAGGCAGATTATCATCATCAAAACAACGCAGGACATGGATCAGGGCATCCGTATTTCTTATATCTGCAAGGAATTTGTTTCCAATTCCTTCACCCATGCTGGCGCCTTTTGTTAAACCCGGTATATCCACAATTTCAACGGTAGCAGGTACGATTTTATCAACCGGATGCAATTTTACCAGTTCATCCAGTCTCTTGTCCGGCACGGAAATCATTCCCATATTCGACCGGCTGGAAGTAAATGCATAGCTGGTTGTCTCACCTTTGCTACTTGAAAAACAGTTAAAAATAGTTGTCTTACCGGAATTCGTTATTCCGATTATTCCACACTGAAGTCCCATTTTATGCTTTTTTCTACTATAACAACAACAAAATTACATTTAAATATTGACATCCTGAAAATGGATAGACAGACCGATAGATTAATCCATCGATCTGGTTAAAAAAACAGGAAGTCAAAGGGATAATCCCACGCTTTTACTTATTTTTATAATTTCAAGGAGGTTTTATATGAAACCATACAAATTGAAAAGACTTTTGATATTTTATAGCGGAGCTGTACTTTTTCTTTCCACGACCACCCTGGTGGCACAGCAACCGAATACCAAACCACCACTTACCCGGATCCTTTTTGTATTTGACTGTTCACAGAGCATGGCCGGATTATGGGAAAGCGATAAAAAGATCAATATAGCCAGGAATTTCCTGATGAATACCATCGATAGTCTTGAAAAGCTTGATAACATTCAGATGGCCTTAAGAGTATATGGTCATCAGAGTGTTGTACCCCCTCAGGATTGCAGCGATACCAGGCTGGAAGTACCATTTGCCTCAAACAACGGAAGTAGGATAAGGCAAAAGCTAAGATACCTGAATCCCAAAGGGACTACTCCTATTGCAAATTCTCTCCGTCTTTCAGCCAATGATTTTCCCCAGTGTGAAACATGTAGAAATGTCATCATCCTTATTACCGATGGAATTGAAGCCTGCGACGGAGATCCGTGTGCAGTATCCAATGAATTGCAAAGAGCCGGGATTGTTTTCAAACCATTTGTGATTGGAATCGGGTTGGATCCGAGATTCCGCAAAACTTTCGAATGCGTGGGTTACTATTATAATGCTGCCGAAGAGAAACGATTCCGGGATGTCCTGGGAATAGTGGTATCACAGGTTTTAAATTCTACAACTGTACAGGTGAACCTGCTTGATTCTGAGGGGAATCCGTCAGAAACGAATGTGAATATGACCTTTTATGACAGGGAGCATGAAAGTATAAAGCATAACTTTATCCATACCATAAACAACAGGGGTAACCCGGATACGATCATTCTTGATCCGCTGGTAACATACAGACTTGTGGTTCATACTATCCCCCCGGTTAATCTTGATTCCATTAACCTTATCAAAGGTAAACATAATATCATCGCTCTCGATGCTCCTCAGGGTTACCTCAGGGTAGAACCCTCCGGAGGATCACAATACAGGGATTTACGGTTTATTGTCAGGGAAGCCGGAAAGAATGCAACCCTGAATATGCAGGGAATAAATACAACGGAGAAATATATTACGGGCAGTTATGACCTTGAGATTCCCACATTGCCCAGGATCATCATGAAAGATATCAACATATTACAAAGCCATACAACCAGCATCAAGATCCCACGTCCGGGAATTGTAACGCTCCAGATTTCGAATGAAGGGTACTGCGGATTATTTGTGCAGAAAAACAATGAGCTGGAATGGATTTATAATGTTAACACTTCCAACCGGTCTGAATCGATCGTTCTTCTGCCCGGGACATATCGTGCCGTATACCGGGCTAGAAATGCAAAAAGATCCTATTATTCCATAGAAAAAACGTTCACGATCGAATCCGGTAAGTCAATCTATATAAGGATGTTATAATCAATTGGATCCGTGTTCGTTTCCGGTATAGATTAAACCATCCGTTTCCGGATTTATCAAAGGTAAAGCAAAACCATAATGAAATGACCGCGTGACAGACACTGGTGATAAGGAACTTCTCTTGTTATTCAGAAACAAGGATAACAGGGAGTATGCCTTCGGTCAGATCATCCGGAAGTACCAGGAAAGATTGTACTGGCATATCCGGAAGATTGTTATTGTGCATGATGATACGGATGATGTGATCCAGAACACGTTTATAAAAGCCTGGTCAGGACTTGATAAATTCAGGGAGGCATCGCAATTATACACCTGGCTTTACCGGATCGCAACAAATGAAGCCCTGAACTTTATTAAAAAGAAACGGATAAAGCTGATGTTTTCTGCGGACGATCTGGAAAATTATCTGGCGAACACTCTAGAGGAAGACGTTTACTTCAATGGTGATGAGATCCAGATGAAACTTCAGAAAGCAATTCTCGCATTGCCTGATAAACAGAGGATTGTTTTCAATATGAGGTATTTTGATGAGATGAAATATGAGGATATGGCGAAAATCCTTGAAACATCTGTCGGAGCACTCAAAGCATCGTATCATCATGCCGTGAAAAAAATAGAAAAGATATTGGCACGGGATTAAACCTTTTGAGCCGTGTAACATCAAAGAAACCGGGGAACAGGATATGGACGAACCAAACAATATCGAATCAGGGCATTCAAAGATCAGAAAGGAGAACGCCTTTCGTGTCCCGGATAATTATTTTGAGGAACTTCCTCGTAAAATTCAGGATGCTGTAAGTAAAGATAAAGGGTGGGGAAAGCAGCAATCAAGATTCCGTATAGTTTTCAAACTGCATCCCGGACTCGCAGCAGCAATCCTTGGATTTGCGATCATCGGTTATTTCACAATACGATCCCTCATCACAGATCCTTCGAAAGGTGAACTCTCCTCAGGAGAAATTGCCGAATTCTTCGAGTTTTATTCCTCGGAACTGGACGAGGGAATGTTGTTTGAAGTCCTGGATGATATTCGGCCAGATACTACGGATGACGGCTTTAATGAACTGATGATCAATTATCTGCTGGATCATGATATCGACTACCGGTCAATTATTGAAGAACTTTAAACCGCTACCTATGAACTATATGAAGACCATTATTAGCCTTTGCCTGTTGGTTATCCATGCAGCATCCGGAGCAGCACAGGATATTCCTCCCGACAGGATGGAGAGATTCAATGCCCAGCGGGTCGCTTTTTTTACGGAAAGACTAAGGCTGACTTCTGAGGAAGCACAGGTATTCTGGCCAATCTATTATGAATATCAGGACGAAAAAAACAGGATAATTGAGGAAAGAAAAGAGATGACAAGGAACCTGGTACAAAACCAGAGAACGCTTTCGGATGCGGAGATAGAACAGATAGGGGACAAATATGTTGAATCCGTGAAAAAAGAAGCTGAGTTGCTGGAAATCTATCATAGTAAATTTAAAGAGACCCTGCCGATCAGGAAAGTAATGCGTATTTACAGTACGGAAACCCAGTTTAAGAATTTCCTTCTCAGGCAGATTCAGCAACCCCGGCAGATCCGGAATCCCGGGAGGATGTAGTATATCTCGATCCCGGAAAGCTTATGCGTAAATGAAGTGGAGTCGATTTAGTAACCTGTACCATGGCTGACTTGTAACCCGAACTTAAGGTGCCCTGCCAGGACTGGGTTGCGAGGTGGTTTGTTCAGGGTACGATTTGAATTCGTGCCCTGACTTTATCCCTTACTCACAGGATGATACCTGGCGTACCTCTCCAAGTCCTCCTGTTAGTCATATAAAGTCACCCGATGAGAAATGACAATTCATTCAGTCTTCACAAAGTGATCCCTCCGTGGCTACGGGATGTAAGATTTTAAATCATATTAGCTGAAAAATCCCGGGGTAATTCATGGAATCCCCTTAATCATCCACGTACACATTGTAGGTCGACTCTGTGAGTCGACTAACATGGTACGTTTGAAAGGCGACTTACAATCGTAATGAAATGAAGTCGCCCTGCTTGCCCGGGTATAAAAACCATGTCGACTGTCTGTGCCGCCTCCTCCATCTAAACCTGACAGGGCCTTTTAAATCGGTCCGGCTGCCTTCACACAAACCGTCCCCCAGCGGTCAGACCGTTTTCGAATAATAACTCACCGGGTGAGCCCCTGTTTTTGCCGGCCGGCAGATGGGCGGCCCCTGGAATCACCCGATGAGTGGGGATGTTATTGAATTATGATCTTCTGATAATCCAGGTGATCTCCCGCTTTTATTCTCATGAAGTAGATCCCTTTCGGGAAAGACGAAAGATCGATTTGTTCATGGAGGTATTTCGTAACCTGAATTTCCCTGATTGTGACGATCTGCCCATTGATGTTCATCACCTCAACAACCATATCCTTGGTATAACCAGGATTACCGGTAAGGGTAAATATCCCGTTCCCTGGATTGGGATAGATTTTAAAATCATTGACATCCGATTGCCGCTCAGATATTCCCACGGCAGGATCGCTGTAAATCCTCACATCATCGAATGCAAAACCGTCGTTTTCATAGCTGTTGTTGGAAGCAAACAGGAACCGGAACCGGAGATAACTGAAATCCACAGGACCCGTTATTTCATTCCGGACGGTCACCCACCCGTTGCTTCCTTCACCGAAAGTGCCGTCACCCGACCATGCCTTTCCCGACCCGGTAATATTCAGGATACTAACGACATCGGAACGGTTATACCATAGGTAATCTGTGGATTTCAGGAGGGTATACCATGTTTTTGCCGTATCGTCGGAATACTGCATGCAGGTTCCATCATAGGTGCCTTCGGAATCCCACCAGACCTTCATTTCAATGGCCGGGGAGGAAAGACCGGACAAGTCGAATACCGGACTGTAAACAAACGAAGCTTCGCCGGCATTATGATTGCCGGAAAGATTCGTCATCCATACATTGGATCCGGAAGCGGCATTGTTGATCGTGGCATCTCCGGATGGAGTACCATACTGCCAGGAGGAATTGGTTCCTCCCTGGGTCCAGCCACCGTCATTGCTCTCGAAATCCTGAAAGTAAGGGATGCCGTCCTCTACCACGATATCATCCGATTTTATTACGGTTACCACCCAATCCTGGTTTGTACCGTCTTCTGCCGTAACGGTATAGGTGACCGGGCCGGAGAAATCATTGCTTGTTGTTCCGCTGACCTGTCCGGTTGAATTAACGGTAGCGGCGGCACCAGAAGATAACGTGAACGTTGCAACAAGGCTGGTAAGATCTGTGCTTAACGGCACAAAAATTGTAACGGTGTGATTTACGTTATCTATATTCGCCGAGCTGGTTTGTTCTGCCAGCGTGAAGGAGAGAATATCATTCTCGCTGCTCAGGGGTGGTGCAAGGGTAACCGTAACGATCCAGTCCTGCTCCGAATCATCTTCAGCTGTTATGGTATAGGTAACCGGATTTGAAAAATCATTTGTTGTTTCACCGCTTACCTGGTCAATGGAATTCACGGAAGCCGAAGCACCGGGCGACAGGGAAAACGTTGCCGCTAGACTGGTCAGGTCCGTATCATAGGCCACTTCAATTGTTACGGTATGGTTTACATTATCAATAGTTGCGGGGTTGGTCTGCTCGATAAAGCTGAAGCTCAGGATATCTTTAGCGCTGCTTACTCCCGTATGGGGAATTGCTCCGATATCGTTACGGCTGCCATCCGGATCGTTATATAAACTACTGGGGTCGCCGGCATCTATACAGGGGGAGGTGGATTGCAGGCGGAAATCCCCGTTGCCCGGATCAACCAGTTCAGGATCCAGTGCAATATCCCCTGTTCCGGGGATATCATAAAAACCGATATAGTTAAATGAATTACCATACAGGCAGTTATAGTTAGCCAGTTCTTCGTTCTCCAGGTTATTGATGCCAAAGCTGTGATTCATGATAATGTTATTCTTAACCACAGCTCCCGTATTGGATATTTCGATCCCCATTACATTATCATACAATGTATTATTCAGAACCCGGGCGGCGCCGGTAATGTCCACAGCCGTCCCTGAACCCTGATTTATATCAAATACGATATTAAATTCAGCGATGGAGTTGGCTCTGAGATCCAGACCCTTTTCTGCAACCCCGTTTCCGTCAAAAATAAGTCCGTTGATAATACAGCTATGCAAATCGGTAAACATGGTTGTGCCTATGGCCTGAATGATGGTTTTATTAAAGAAAATGTTTCTTCCTGCTTCCGTGAAATCCTCCCCGTATCCACCGTAGATTCTCGCCGGCCCCTGGGAGATCAACCCCTCCGGATAAGTTCCGGAAGCTACTTTGATCAATGCTGCCGTTTCGGCAACACTCATTGCTTTCATGATTGTGCGAAAGGGTTCCTGTGCCGTCCCCGGATTCGAATCATCTCCGTTGGTTGAAACATGCAACGCATCTACCGTTACATGGATGGGTCTGGAATAGAGGGTAAGATCTGTCGCAACCGTATTTGTTATCTCGCAGGTGTAGGTTCCGGAATCGGAATACAGAACAGGACTGATTGTATAGGTGCTCTGGCCGGAAACACTTCCGATATTCGTCCCATCCTTTTTCCACTGGTAAAGGTTATTTGCTCCTCCGACCGATATGGTTAGTTCCGAATTCGTACCCCAATACAAGGTGGTATCTGCTGCTGTTCCCACACTGTCCTGAGGGGCATAGATAAAGGATTCAGATGGGACACCTATATTCGGTTCGATATCCTCAAAGGTGAGTTTATTGTTTTCAATCGATAATCCTTTTAATGAGGTATGAGATGAAAGGTCAGGAAAATCAACAAATGAATTGCTGTTTAACCATAAATATTCCAAATCACTCAACCCTGTGAACCACCCTGGCACCGCACCTGTAAGAAGGTTATCAGCAAGATTCAGCTCTGTTATATTTATCAACATGCCAATTTCAGAAGGGATTGATCCGGAAAGTTCATTTGAGTGGAGATATAATCCCTGCAAAAGAGACAAATTTCCTATTTCAGGTGGGATTGAACCTGAAAGCTGGTTAAATTCCAGAAGTAATAATTCCAAATTAACCAAATTACCTATTGTACCTGGAATTGAACCTGTAAACTGATTGGAGTTAAAATCCAGATATGTCAAATTTGTAAGAATACCAATTTCTGCAGGGATTGAGCCTGAAATATTATTATGGGCAAAAGATAAAAATACCAGATCTGTCAGATTGCCGATACCGGATGGTATTGAACCTGTAAATTGATTTGCTCCGAAATCCAAAAAATTCAATTTCGTTAAATTACCAATTGAAGAAGGAATTGAACCAGTTAATTGATTTGTTGAAAGCTTTAAAATCATCAAATCTGATAAATTGCCTATCTCAGGGGGCAGGGTTCCTGTTAAACCATTATCCCACAGATCAACTCCGGTTACTCTGTCGTTTGTTACCGTTATACCATACCATGTCGACACATCCCCGGTAAGCCAGTTGGTCTTATCGGTCCAGTTTGCTCCATCGGTGCTGTTATAGAGGGCTACCAGGGCAAGAGAATCCTGGTACATAGGCGGGTATTCCACTGAAACATTTATGGGCCTGGAATACAGCGTTAAATCCGTTGCAACCGTATTGGTTATTTCACAGGTATAGGTTCCCGAATCGGTAAACTCAACCGGGTTGATGATATATGTACTGTCGGCTGAAATACTGCCAATATTGATTCCATTCTTTTTCCACTGGTACTGGCTGCTGGCGCCTCCTGTTGAAACTGTCAGGGTTAAATCCGATCCTAT
>CP070687.1:989399-1004975 GCA_020353115.1 Bacteroidales bacterium | reverse complement strand
TCGGCAACCCACATCGGCAATACATCTTCCGTTCCGAAAACCTTCTTCAGGAGATCGAATTTTACACAATCCGTCTTCCTGCGTGGAATGATTTCATCAAAATCGCACGTCATTAATTTCCGGTTTTTTGGTTGAACAAAATTGCATAAAAATAGAAGATATACAACCTTTATGTGTAAACATTTTAAATATCTGTTTAGCAATAAATTTGTTTTTGCTAAATTTGATATTGAGTGATATTCTGTCCGGATCCGGATGAATTGGAGATATACCCGATCCGTTCTATTTCTTTTCTGGAATTCAGGTATTTTATTATGACAGAAAAAAAAAGTGGCCGACTCGTTATTCTTGCCGGGCCATCTTGTGTTGGAAAGAGTCCGTTAGACAAGGCATTAAAACGAATCTATCCGGACCTCAGGAACAGGATGCATCTTGTGGTCCTGTACAATAGCCGTAATATTCGTCCAGGTGAGGAGGATGGGGTTGATTACTATTTCAGGAAACGTGAGTTTATTGAGACACTTACATCGAATGACCGGTATGTGGTTATGGATGTTCGTGGAGACCTTCAGGCGCTGGATCTGAAAGAGGTTTCGGATAAGCTTGAAACGGGAGATCTCTTTTTCGAAGGTAATCCATTTATCGGACGAACACTGCTTACCCATCCCTCACTGAAAGAGGTGAAGAAACGGAGTGCTTTTATGGCTCCCCTGTCTCGTGATGAAATCCTCTTTTTGAAAGCACCGGAGAGGCATGTAACCCTTCCGGATATGATTACAGATATCATGAGGAGAAAACTGCTTCGGCGTACACGCCGGCAAAAACCGGAACTCAGCCTGGAAGATCTCGAGAACATAGAAAGACGTGCTTCAAGCGCTTACAGGGAGCTTAAAGAAGCACATATTTTCGAAAATATTATTCCCAACCATGATGGCGAGGACAGTGAAAACTGGGATGCATTTTATTACCCGATCGGAGATGCTGGGAAAGCCTTAAATGCCTTTGTTTCGCTGCTGAAAGGGAAGAAAAATTCCTGGATCGAACGGTGGGAACCCGATTTATTACCCTGATTCTCCTGCGATCAACATTGGGATATCCGTGTTTCGGGTTAATGGATAGTTTCCGATTGTAAACTGATTAATAGAATGATTTCCATTCTGACATATCATGGCTGAAACTGAAAAGGGAACCTTCTTAAGTGATCTTTACGACGAAAAGATCAGGTCTTTTTTGCATTTCCTGGATAAAGCAAAAAAAACCTATGAAATTGAGGATATTCACCAGCTCAGGGTGAATGCGAAAAGAATAAATGCCATATACCAGTTAATAGAAAGTGCCACCGACCTTAATTTCAAAGCCGACTACCACCTGAAACCAATCTGGGATATCTTCAAGAGTGCCGGAGTATTAAGGGAAGGACAGGTAAATCTACAGCTCCTCCAGAAATATGAATTGCACCCCGATTCCATGATGATATATAATGTTTTTCTCGAGAAATCGCAGATCACCACCATTCAGAAATTAAAAAAAGCCGTAAAAGGATTCGACAAAATAGCATTTGATCATACCATCGGGATGATAAGAAATTATTGCATCCAGATCGGGAAAAAAGAACTGATTGGTAAAATGGATTCTTATATCCAGGGGAAGGCGAAATTTATCAAACAATTGCTGGGCAGGGAACAAACTCCTAAAAATGTCCATAAGATCAGGATGGATCTTAAAGCAATCGATCCTATTTTATCCCTCCTTTGCAAAATGAATCCTGAAAGATATAAAAGCAATTCGATTGTAGCACTGAAAGAAACGGCACTGCAGATCGGAGAATGGCATGACAGGGTGATCCTGATAAAATCGGTTCGGAAACTACTTAAGAACAGGAAAGAGAAAAATAAATCCCATAACCTCACTTTCAGGGAATTAATTGACCGGATAGAGAGAGATAATCTGGAACTCCTGGGCAAAATAAGCGACGGTCTTAAAGAAACGGTGCGTTTTATCCTTCATCCTCCGCCGGAATAGACAATAGCAAAAATGATATATTAATAACCGGTAGCGGAATACGCCGTGGTTATTTCATACCTGAGAGAGAAGCCTTGGATTATTTGTCTCAGGGGGGTAAACCCTGAAACGTTTCCAACTGTATCTTTTCGCTCTCCGTTGTTTATATAAGGCGGATCGATTAATGTTCTGCTATCCCATACAGATGACGGTTGAATGTTCCGTATTAATTCCTTCCATACTCGAATCCGTATGATACCCTTTCCCTTATGTAATTGTCAGAAGTTTCCGGTAAACATTCTTTTAACATGTTATTTTTATTACATTTAAAACAGCTTTTATACAGGTCTGCATAAACAAGGTTGTAACCCTGCCAAAATTGAACATATAAACGAAAATCCATTTGATAAACGTAATTCTGATTAACCATGGACATAAAAGCCTTATTAACCACACCTGTCATCTGGTTTCTGATAGGACTTGTTTTCCTGCTTCTTGAGCTGATCGTTCCCGGACTTGTTATCGTCTTCTTCGGTGTGGGAGCGTGGATCACGGCCTTGAGCTGTGTGTTTTTTGATATCGACATCAACATTCAGATTCTGATTTTTACCGTATCCTCAGTACTATCCCTGGCTCTTTTGAGAAATTACCTCAAAAGGCGGTTTTTTAAAGAAGATACAAATCAGGAAGGTTCACTGGATGAGGAATTTATTGGTAAGACAGCAATCGTTAAAACACCGATAAAACCCGGTATTCAGGGTAAGGTGAGTTTCAAAGGCACACAATGGGAAGCCGAGTCGGACCAGAGTATTGATGAAGGAACACGTGTCCGGATAACAGGAAAAGACAGTATAATATTAAAAGTCGAACCACTAAAAATGGAGGAATAAACCATGAACCCCTCAACCATTATTCTAATTGGCATTCTCTTTTTTGTTTTTATTATTTTCATTTCTTCCCTGAAAGTTGTACCGCAGAGATCGGCATATATTGTTGAGAGACTGGGGAAGTTTAAAACTACATGGCAGGCCGGATTTCATATGGTTGTGCCCTTTGTTGACAAGATCAGGTATAAGCATACACTTAAGGAGCAGGCTATTGATGTGGCTTCGCAGACCTGTATTACAAAAGATAACATTGCTGTTGAAGTGGACGGGATTCTTTATCTTCAGGTGATTGATCCCAAGAAAGCATCGTATGGAATTGATAATTACCGGTTTGCATCCATCCAGATTGCCCAGACCACTATGAGAAGTATCATCGGACGAATGGAACTGGATAAAACCTTCGAGGAAAGAGATGTAATTAATACGAATATTGTGGAGGCCGTTGATACAGCCAGTGATCCCTGGGGCGTTAAAGTAACCCGTTATGAAGTGAAGAATATCGTTCCGCCTCAAAGTATAAAAGATGCCATGGAGAAACAGATGAGGGCCGAACGGGAAAAGAGAGCCATGATAGCTGAATCGGAGGGGGAAAAACAGGCAAAAATAAATGTAGCCGAGGGCGATAAGCAGGAGCTAATCAAACGATCAGAAGGCGAGAAACAGCGAATGATGAATGAAGCCGATGGTAAAGCGGCTGAAATTGAACGAGTGGCAATGGCCACCGCAAAAGGAATTCGTGAAATTGCCAACGCCATTATGGATGAAGGCGGTAAGGATGCAGTAAACCTGAGAATAGCAGAACAATACCTTGAAGAATTCGGTAAACTGGCAGGTACAAATAATTCATTGATCATTCCGACAAATATGGCTGATATTTCGAGTGTGATCGCAACGGCAACATCCGTGATGGATTCCACAAGAAAAAAGGATTCATAAAAGGATTTTTTTGCGGGGGAACCGGTACGTACAAGCCCCATCCAAGGATGCCTTCAGATTTATACCGGGTATTGTTTTGTAAATGATATGATAAGAGCCAAAAAAAGCCTGGGACAACACTATTTAACCGACCGGAATATCGCCAGAAAGATTGTATCGGGCTTGAAAGCGAAGGGTATAAAAATCGTGCTCGAAGTAGGACCGGGTCTCGGAGCACTGACACAATTCCTTGTTGAAGAAAGCCGGTTTAAAACCTATTTTATTGAAGCAGACAGGGAATCGGTCAGGTATCTTATCCGGAACTTCCCTGAAAGTGAAGACGAAATCATTCATGCCGATTTTCTGAAATTTGATATCCGGAAAAGATTTGATGAACCGGTTGCCCTTATCGGTAACCTTCCCTATAATATTTCGGGACAGATATTTTTTAAAATCCTCGAAAACAGGAATATCATCAGGGAGGTGGTCTGTATGATCCAGAAAGAAGTGGCTGACAGGATACGGTCGGGTCCAGGAACCAAAGCCTATGGTATCCTAAGCGTTCTGCTTAAGGCTTATTATAATATTGAATATTTATTTACGGTAAGTGAAAAGGTATTTATTCCTGTACCAAAGGTGAAATCCGCCGTTATCCGTTTGGTCCGGAATGAAACGGAAAAGCTTCCCTGCAATGAAGAATTGTTTTTCAGACTGGTCAGGGCAGGTTTTAATCAGAGAAGGAAAACATTACGTAATTCTTTAAAAACTATTTTGTTAAATTTGGAGCTTGATCACGAATTTATGAAACAAAGACCTGAGCAACTTCAGGTTGAACAATTTATAGAATTAACAAGGGTGGTCGAGGGAAAATTCTAAGTTTCTACCCATTATTTATCGAGGGATGGCCGCACAATTCGAAATAAATAAGGAATTCATTGATGGTATGCGGACAGCAATACTTGCAGACGACGAGCTTACCGTGAAGAAATTGCTGGAAGATCTTCATGCCGCCGATATAGCTGAGCTGTACAATGAACTTTCCCTCGAGGAAGCAAAATTCCTGTTTCTGCTCCTGGAAGGAGAATTGGCCGCTGATGTACTTGCGGAACTGGACGAGGATGACCGGGAAAAATTTCTGAAAGTCCTGCCTAGTGAGGTGATTGCCAGACAATTCATCGATAAGATGGATTCTGATGATGCGGCAGATGTGATGGCGGATCTGTCCGACGAAAAACTCGAGGAGGTACTCCTTCATATAGATGATGTCGATCAGGCTGGTGATATCGTCGATTTGCTCTCCTATGATGAGAATTCTGCTGGCGGACTGATGGCAAAGGAGCTGATTGCCGTGAACGAAAACTGGAATATACTGAAATGCCTGAGAGAAATGAGTAAGCAGGCTGCGAATGTTGATGAAGTATACTATGTTTATGTAGTGGATGACGACAACAAACTCAAGGGAACCGTCTCTTTGAAACGGATGCTGCTGAGCCAGAATACGGCCAAGATCAAGGATATTGTCAATACCGATGTAATGTCAGTGCGAACAGATACACCCGGTGAGGAGGTGGCAATTATCATGGATAAATATGACCTGGTTGCCCTTCCTGTTACAGATGGTATTGACAGACTTGTTGGACGGATCACAATCGATGATGTGGTCGACTTTATCAGGGAGGAAGCGGAGAAGGATTACCAGATGGCTTCAGGTATTACCGAAGATGTACAACCCTCAGATAAAGTTATGGTATTAACCAGGGCAAGGCTTCCCTGGTTGCTGATCGGACTGGCAGGTGGAATTCTGGGAGCATTGGTAATTGGTCATTATGAACCGGACCTGGTTAACTACCCGAAACTCGCCTTCTTTATTCCCCTGATTGCCGCTATGGGCGGAAATGTGGGAATTCAATCATCCGCAATCGTTGTACAGGCGATTGCCAGTAAATCAATGGGGCTGGAAAGTACCGGTAAGAAGCTTCTTAAAGAATTTGCAGTTGCGTTTATCAACGGTTTGATTCTGGCAGTCCTGATCTTTGCTTCCAATTATTTTATAAGCGATCCAAGGGAATCAAAGTTTTTTGCACTCACCCTTACTGTGAGCTGCTCACTGCTGATTGTAATCATTTTTGCGGCCCTTTTTGGTACCATAATCCCGCTGATCCTTAACAAACTGAAAATCGACCCGGCACTTGCAACAGGCCCTTTTATTACTACAATGAACGATATCATGGGATTGTTCCTTTACCTGATGATCGGTAAGATCCTTTTCGGGATTTTTTAGGGTAATCCTTGCAAAGCGTACAATTTTAATCCAGCTGTCTAAAGAAGTCTGAAGATTATTCAGGACTTGGTTTAGGATTTCCTCTCTCTTCTCCCTACTAAAATCTGCCTTTATTTTTCGGGCAGGAATGCCCGTCCGGATGGAAGTGATACAGATAGCTTGTCGGCGAAGGTCAGGGTTTTGACTTTATACGTATTATCCGGAGATGCTGGAAGGAAGCGAAGCGAAAAATAGCTAACATCAACTGATGGTGCGATCCATTCAGAATGTCGTACCGATGGCTTCAACAGGATCGAGTCGTGCAGCAGTACTTGCCGGTGTATATCCGGCCACAATCCCGATTACGGCAGATATGGTAATGCCGAGAATCATATTCCCAATCGTGAGATACATATTCAGATCCCATTTTGCATTCAGGATAATGGTACCGAGAAAAACCAGTAGCAATCCGAGAATCCCTCCTACGAGGGATAGAAGTATCGCTTCGTATAGAAATTGCTGAAGAATGAATCTTTTTTTTGCACCAAGCGCTT
Source organism: Bacteroidales bacterium (assembly GCA_020353115.1). Classification (GTDB taxonomy): domain Bacteria; phylum Bacteroidota; class Bacteroidia; order Bacteroidales; family VadinHA17. Next base: position 998,358 of record CP070687.1, on the reverse strand, counting down.
TCTGGATGCCAATAATGTTTGTCCTCTCTTTTACAGATACAAACATAATGTTGGCAATGCCAAATCCTCCCACGAGAATGGAAAATCCGCCTATGATCCAGCCCCCGAGGTTGATACCTGCAAATACGGCATCAAAACCCTGTTGTAAAAGGCTTGCCTGGTTCAGTGAAAAGTTGTCGATCGCAGAAGGTTTTAACCTGCGGTGAGCACGAAGGATACTTGTAAGCTCATCCTTTAACTCGGGAACGGATACTCCTTCCCTGGCCCGGACAATGATCAACGGATTTAATGATTCACTCCGTATATTTACAATATTGCGGGTAAAATTTATAGGAATGACAACGGATTCGTCAAGCCCTTCGTCACTTATACCACCAGCACCTTCCTTCTTAAATACCCCGATCACCATCAGTTTCCTTCCCCGGATCTCAATTTCTTTACCAATAGGATTCTTGTTTTCGAAAAGTTTCTCCGCCAGGTCCGCCCCGATTATTGCCCTGTTCTTCCCGCTGTTTGATTCGAAAAGTGAAAAATAACGTCCTTGTTCTATTTCAAATGACCGGACGGTTTCGAAATCATGTGTCGGGGACCACAATGCAATATCTTCAGCAGAATTGTTCCCGTATTCCACCGTAACCCCTATAATAACTGAAAATGCCATCGCTTCAGCTTTTTCCGACTTGTGCTTCAACTCCTCATATTCCTTAATGGTTGGTACCGGCCATTTGATTATATCCCACCAGGCAAGATTCGGGTCAAACGACCATGGCCACTTTTGAATATATACCACATTATCTCCAAGGGATGAGATGCTGTCCCGGATTGCCTTTTCCATCCAGTCGAGAACGGTGAATACGGAAATGATGGCAAAAATACCGATGGTAATACCCAGCAGTGAAAGGAAAGTCCTGAGCTTATTTACAATTACGGAATGGTATGCAAACAAGAAACTCTCCTTCAGTAACTTAAAATAGATCATTGATCCGGGTCTTAGAACTTCTGCTATACTGCAAATATAAAGAACCTAATCAAAAAAGTACTATTCCGGTATCTTTTTTAAACTTTTTCAGAAAAAAGAAGTATAAAGTAATTGCCTGTCGTTCCATGCGAATCGTATGATAACGGAATCGGCGGGTATTTTGTGGCAATCTGAACCCTGAATGAAAATGTGAAGTTGTGGAGTAAGAGTATGGATTTATCTGTCTTATTATTTATGTAAAAGTATCGAACTTTGTCAAGTTTTTAATATCTTTGTGCAGATTTAACAAATGGTTGTAAATGAGTAGTTTAAAAAGAATCCGGTCCGCATTGGTTTCGGTATATCATAAAGATAACCTGGAAGGGATAATCCATCAGCTGGCGAAACTGGATATTACGCTGTATTCGACTGGTGGCACGAAAGAATTTATTGAGAAACTGGGCTTAGAGGTACATGCGGTAGAGGATCTCACTACTTATCCATCCATTCTTGGTGGCAGGGTTAAGACTTTGCACCCAAAGGTTTTCGGCGGAATTTTAGCCCGGAGGAACATCGCATCCGATAAAAACCAGCTAGCGGAATATGAAATCCCGGAACTTGATCTTGTTATTGTTGATTTGTATCCTTTTGAAGAGACTGTGAAAAGCGGGGCGGATGAACAGGAAATAATTGAAAAAATTGATATCGGTGGGATATCATTGATAAGGGCGGCTGCCAAGAGCTTCAAAGATGTATTGATCATCTCTGACAGGGATCAATATAAACGATTTTATGATTTGTTGCTGGAGAAGAAAGGAGAAAGCAGTCTTGAGGACAGGAAACAATTTGCAGCCGAAGCGTTTGATGTATCTTCTCACTATGATACTGCTATTTATAACTACTTCAGCAAAGATCAGGATGTGACTGGTTTCAAACAAAGTTACCGGAATGGGAAACCGCTACGTTATGGTGAGAATCCCCATCAGAGAGGTTTTTTTTTCGGGAACTTCGATTTATGCTTTGACCAGATTCACGGAAAAGAGATCTCGTACAATAATCTCCTGGATATTGATGCGGCAGTCCATCTGATCTCTGAGTTTGCCGGGACAACATTTGCCATATTGAAACACAATAATGCATGTGGAATCGCATCCCGGGAGCGCCTTGTCGATGCGTGGAAAGTTGCTCTGGCCGGAGACCCTGTTTCTGCTTTCGGAGGGATCCTGATAACCAATGCGGTGCTCGATAAACCTACTGCGGAAGAGATTAACAAACTCTTTTTTGAAGTGATTATTGCACCTGATTATTCAAAGGAATCGTTGGAGATACTGAAACAGAAAAAGAATCGGATAATTCTTATCCGGAAATCCCTGAACCTGTCACGTTATTCGTTCCGTTCTCTTCTGAATGGAGTCATATACCAGGACAAGGATTTGAAGACGGAAGTTCCCGCAGATATGAAAACCGTTACAAAGGCAAAACCAACAGAGGAGGAAATTATGGATCTGGTATTTGCCAATAAAGTTGTAAAGCATACCAAATCCAATTGTATTGTGCTGGCAAAAAACAGGCAACTCGTGGCGAGTGGAGTAGGACAAACCTCACGTGTGGATGCATTAAAACAGGCTATTGCCAAAGCCAGACGTTTTAAATTTGACCTGAATGGAACGGTTATGGCATCCGATGCTTTCTTTCCTTTTGCGGATTCGGTCGAGATTGCACAGGAAGCTGGCATAAAGGCGGTTGTTCAACCGGGAGGATCCATAAGGGACCAGGATTCGATTGATTTTTGCGACAATCATGGAATGTCCATGGTGTTTACGGGAACGAGACATTTCAAACATTGAATAATACGGTATAAAGAAGGAGCTAACGATATGGGAATGTTATCATTTTTATCACAGGAGATCGCCATAGATCTGGGAACTGCAAATACAATTATTATCCATAACGATAAAGTTGTTGTGGATGAACCATCCATTGTTGCAGTTGATAAAAATTCGGGGAAATTAATTGCCATTGGTGAGAAAGCCAGGCAGATGCATGGGAAGACTCATGAGAATATTAAAACCGTCAGACCTCTCCGGGATGGTGTAATTGCCGATTTTAATTCCGCAGAACAGATGATCAGGGGTATGATTAAAATGATAAATCACAGACCAAGGGTGTTTTCGCCATCGTTAAAAATGGTTATTGCTATCCCTTCAGGAAGCACTGAAGTTGAAGTACGTGCCGTACGGGATTCTTCGGAACATGCCGGTGGCCGTGATGTTTTTATGATTTATGAACCAATGGCTGCTGCAATAGGAATAGGTATAGACGTGGAAGCACCGGAAGGAAGTATGGTGGTAGATATCGGCGGAGGTACAACCGAAATTGCCGTTATCGCCCTTGGTGGTATCGTTTGCAATAAATCCATCCGGATCGCAGGAGATGGATTTACTGCCGATATACAGGCATATATGAGGCACCAGCACAATATAAAAATCGGAGAACGTACGGCCGAGGATGTGAAAATTAATGTGGGTTCAGCAGTTCCTGATATTGATAATCCTCCTCCCGATTTTATGGTCCGGGGGCCAAACCTTATGACGGCTATGCCTATTGAAATACCCATTTCTTACCAGGAAATATCACACTGCCTGGATAAGTCAATCTCGAAAATTGAAACGGCAATTTTGGGTGTTTTGGAACAGACACCCCCGGAATTATATGCTGATATCGTGACCAGGGGAATTTATCTCGCCGGTGGCGGTGCACTTCTTCGTGGACTGGATAAGCGATTTACAGATAAGATAAGTATCCCTTTCCGGGTTGCCGAAGATCCCCTGCATGCTGTTGCACGCGGTACGGGTATTGCTCTGAAAAATGTTGATAAATTTTCATTCCTGATGAGATAAATGCGGAATTTAATAAGGTTTATCCTTTCATATCATTTTTTTATTCTTTTCCTTATCCTTGAAACCCTTTCCTTAACCCTGGCATTTCAACATAATAATTATCAAAAAGCAAAATTTGTAAATCTAAGCCAGGGTGTTACCGGTTTTTTCTATAGCAAGACTGCCATTCTTAATGACTACCTCTCACTGCGTAAAACCAACCAGCAGCTTGCTGCTGAGAATACAAAACTGAATAATATCCTGCAGCGTGCCTACCGGTCCGATGAGATCTTTTTTTACGGGGAATACGATACCGCATATCAGCAACACTATTTTTATACATCAGCCAGAATTATAAATAATTCGGTTAACAAGCAAAACAATTATCTAACGCTGAATAAAGGAATTGAAGCTGGCATAAAGCTTGAAATGGCCGTTGTCAGCCCGGAGGGGATTGTTGGTGTTGTGAACGGGGTTTCAAAACGATTTTCGACAGTGATCTCCCTGTTGAATACCGATCTACGCATTAGCGCCAAAATCCAAAAAAACAACTATTTTGGATCCCTCTCCTGGGATGGAAAAGATTACCGTGAGGCAATTCTGTACGAAATCCCTCATCATGTTCTCATCTCAAAAGGAGATACTATAATTACAAGTGGTTTTTCCACAATATATCCGGAAGGAGTACTGATCGGTATAATAAAAGATTTTGAAGTTATAGGTGGAAATTTTTACGAAATCATTGTTCAACTGTCCACGGATTTTAAGAACCTGACTTACGTAAACGTTGTTAGCAACCTTCGGAAAGAAGAACAAATTGAATTAGAGGAACAACTGGAATATGATTAATCTGATACCTCGGAATCTATTGCGTTTTATTATCCTAATCCTTTTTCAGGTCCTGGTATTGAACAATATACAGTTTAGCGGATACGTCAATCCCTTCCTGTATGTTTTGTTTATTCTACTGCTTCCGTTCGAAACACCCGGATGGTTATTGCTCGTTTCCGGGTTTTTGCTCGGAATGTCAATCGATATCTTTTCCGGAACGCTGGGTATGCATACAACAGCTTCCGTGCTGATGGCATATGTCAGACCCTATGTATTATCGTTAATCGCACCAAGAGATGGCTATGAATCCGGCACTTTTCCGCGATTGTATTACTTTGGATTCAAATGGTTTCTGAACTATACCATTATATTGGTATTTCTGCACCATCTGGTACTGTTTTATCTGGAGGTTTTCAAATTAACGGAATTTTTCAGTACATTCCTCCGTGTAATACTCAGTTCATTTTTTTCCGTAACCCTGGTTATGCTAAGCCAGTATATCATTTATCGAAAGTAGTCGATCCATTTAATGATCTCAGAGGGTGAAAAAAGTCTATGCTTGGAGAAAATATGTAATAGTAGGAGTCATGATCCTCGTGTTCCTTCTGTATGTTGTACGATTATTTTCCCTGCAGGTTATTGATAAATCCTACCGGTTGACCGCCAGCACAAATGTCCTGAGATATGTTACACAATATCCGGCAAGGGGATTGATTTATGACAGGGCGGGGAATCTTCTCGTTTATAATGAAGCGGCATACGATCTGATGGTAAATCCTGCCCAGATGAGTGATTTCGACACTCTTGATTTCTGTTCTATCCTTGGATTAACAGTTGAAGATGTACGCAATAAAATTGAATCCGCCAGAGCCTATTCGCAATATACCTCCTCACCTTTTCTAAAACTGATATCTTCGGAAACCTACGCCATACTGCAGGAGAAATTATATAAGTTCCCTGGATTTTTTGTTCAGGTCAGAACCCTGCGTAAATATCCTGCAGATATTGCAGCACATATCCTTGGATATGTTGGCGAGGTGGATGAGGAGACAATGGAGAGAAATCCATACTACAAGCTTGGAGATTACATCGGTATAAGCGGTATAGAAAAATCATATGAAGAAGTATTACGGGGCAGGAAAGGTGTGGAGATCTTTCTCGTGGATGTACATAACCGTATCAAGGGTTCGTATATGAATGGAAGATTTGATACGACCGTAGCAGTTGGGACCGATATTGCCATTACGATACATTCCGGCCTGCAGGCGTATGGCGAAAAGTTAATGAGGAACAAAATCGGTAGTATTGTTGCAATCGAACCCTCATCTGGAGAAATCCTGATGCTGGTTTCATCTCCGACTTATGATCCCTCATTAATGGTGGGCAGGATCCGTTCGGAAAATTTTTTGAACCTGTCTCAGGATTCCCTGAAACCGCTTTTCAACCGGGCACTGATGGCACAATACCCTCCGGGATCAACATTTAAACTCATGAATGGATTAATCGGACTGCAGGAAAGAGTTCTCTACCCCGGAACGGAATACTATTGTGACTTTGGATATTACGTTGGAAATTTCAGGGTCGGATGCCATAATCATGATTCACCGCTGAATTTAACCAGGGCAGTACAAAATTCCTGTAATGCCTATTTCTGTTATGTCTTCAGGTCTGTACTTGATAATCCCAGGTACGAATCTGTGAGGGAAGGATTCTGGGCCTGGAGCAATTATATTCGCTCTTTTGGTTTTGGCGATAAATTGAACTCTGATTTCACCAATGAGCTTAAAGGATTGGTCCCCACAGACACCCTTTATGATTCAAAATATGGACGTGACAGATGGCAATCATTGATGCTGGTATCCCTGGCTATAGGCCAGGGGGAATTGGGAACAACGCCTTTGCAAATGGCGAATATGACATCTGCCATTGCCAATCGCGGATATTATTATATTCCACATATAATAAAGAATATTGGGAATTCAGGGAACATAGATGCCCGGTTCTTAGAGAAGCACCGAACGGAAATTGATTCCATTCACTTTATACCAATCTTAAATGGAATGGATCTGGCGGTAAACGGCGAACCCGGAACCGGCAGTACTGCCCGGAGTGCTTCGATTCCCGGAATCAGGGTGTGTGGTAAGACAGGAACGGCTGAAAATCCCCACGGAGAAGATCATTCGATATTTGTTGCCTTTGCACCAAAGAATAACCCGGAAATTGCGCTTGCAGTATATGTGGAGAACGGTGGTTTTGGTGCCACTTATGCTGCCCCGCTGGCTAGCCTGATCATTGAAAAATACCTGACCGATACAATATCCCGTCCCTGGGTTGAGGAAAGAATCTTAAATACAGATCTGATTCATCTTGAGAAGGAAAGTGAACATATGGACCAGTAATGACTGGATAACCATAATCTTATTTCTGGTTCTGGTTTTTCTGGGCTGGATAAACATATATGCCTCGGTCTTTAATGAAGAAACTTCGGAGGCTTTTGATTTTTCACAACGTTATGGCAAACAACTGATATGGATCTCTGCAGCCCTTATCGTTGCCTTTCTGGTTGAAATTATCGATAGCAGGTTTTATTCCTTTTTTGCCTACCTGATATATGGCTTGATCATCTTTGCACTGATCCTTGTATTGATCGTTGGAAGAGAAGTACATGGGGCACGATCGTGGTTCGAATTCGGCGAATTGCGAATGCAACCTTCGGAATTTGCCAAAATTGCAACCAGCCTTGCGCTGGCAAGATACCTGAGTATGCCAAACCGGAATATTCATTCCATAAAAACCATTTTTAACCTCGCACTGATCATCCTCCTTCCCGCATTTCTGATACTCATTCAACCCGATACAGGATCGGCCATAGTATTCGTAACTTTTGTTCTTGTTTTATACCGTGAAGGATTATCAGGGACCATCATGCTGATAGGTTTAATGATCGGTATCCTCTCCATACTTAGCCTTTTCCTTGATAAACTCATCATTGTTACCGGTCTGGTACTGGCAGCACTGATTGCACTTCAAATCATAGAAAGAAGAAAAAAGTTTACCATTTATGCTCTTGTTATCCTGAGCGTTACCGCAGGAATGCTTTATGGATTGAAATTCCTGTTTGATTGGAGATTTTCAATCTATTTCCTGATTGTCGCATCAGTCTTCCTGTCCGGTATACTTTTTCTGTATCTTGGATACAAGCTGAAAATAAAGGAAGGGATTTTTGTCTATTTGATTCTTATCGGGACTATTGTTTTCTCGTTTTCGGTTGATTATGTTTTTCATGATGTCCTTGAACCACACCAGCAGAAAAGAATTAATATACTGCTTGGTTTTGAAACAGATCCCTACGGCAGCGGATACAATATCAACCAGTCAAAGATAGCCATTGGATCAGGAGGATTTTCCGGAAAAGGATTCCTCAATGGAACCCAGACCAAATTTAAATTTGTTCCCGAACAGAGTACTGACTTTATCTTTTGCACGGTTGGAGAGGAATGGGGCTTTGTGGGCACTTTTACGGTGATCCTTTTGTTTGTGATTCTTTTACTGCGAATTATATATCTTGCCGAAAGGCAAAGATCGGCATTTACCAGGATTTATGGATATTCCGTATTTTCTGTCCTGTTTTTTCATGTGGCTGTAAACATAGGAATGACCATTGGATTGTTACCGGTAATTGGGATCCCGTTGCCTTTTTTCAGCTACGGAGGTTCATCCCTATGGGCATTCACAATCCTCCTGTTTATCTTCCTTCGGCTTGATGCAAGCCGGATGGAATATCTCGTATGATTATTCCGGATTTCTTCCGTAATGATTTTTAGTGTCAGCAAAGACCTTTTGTAGGGGAATTGCTATCCGGAGCAGCTTTTTATTGCGGCCTGTTGATTATTATATCGTGTTTTCTTTCTATGAATTGAATAAGCTCCGGAAAATAATCGTAAAAATCTTTCCGGTATTTGTCATAATGATTCAGAAGGTTGCTAACTGCAAATTTTGAGTAGTCAGGAAGGGATGTTCGCATGGCCATCCGGTGCAGCACATCTCCGATTCCTTCAATAGAAAGGTACGATTCAAGCCAGTTGTTCAAAATGAAAATTGGAAGAAACTGCCTGACCCTTTTTGGAAGAACCGTTATGTGAGATACCAGGATTTCATAAAAATCGTATACGAATTCTTTTAAGGGTTCGTTGGAAAAATTTTCCCATTCAAGAGCCAGAAAGTGATCATAAAAAATATCAATAATGATCCCGGAATACTTATGGTATTTAGGATTGAGATTTGACTTGCT
>CP070687.1:976517-989299 GCA_020353115.1 Bacteroidales bacterium | reverse complement strand
TGGACAGGCTGGATTACCTCAGGAGAGACAGTTTTTATACCGGTGTAACGGAGGGTACAATCGGATCTGAAAGGATCATTAAAATGCTGAATGTAGCAAATGATCAACTCGTTGTTGATGCGAAAGGGATCTATTCAATTGAGAAGTTCTTGATAGCAAGGCGATTAATGTATTGGCAGGTTTACCTTCATAAAACAGTTCTTGCGGCAGAGCAATTGCTGGTTAAAATTTTAAAACGGGCAAAAATGCTGGCCGGCAGCAAGGAAAAATTGTTTGCAACCCCGGCGCTCGAATTTTTCCTTTATCATGATGTGAACAGAGATAGCCTTTTTTCAGAAGCAGGATCATTTGACCGGAAAAAGGTCCTGGAACAGTTTAGTGATCTGGATGACAACGATATCATCTCTGCCGCCAAAGTATGGGCATATCATCCGGATTTCATTCTTTCTTATCTTTGTAAAGCAATGATAAACAGGGAACTCTTTAGAATCGAGATCCGTAACAATCCGTTTGATGAGGATTATGTTAACAGTATAAAACGGGCAGTTAAAAGCAAATGCCGGGTTGATGAGCCGCATATTGATTACTTCGTTTTTACCGATTCAGTGAGTAATAGTGCCTATGTACCCGGTGATTCGAAAATAAAAATCCTTTCGGGAGATAACACACTGACGGATATTACGGATGCTTCTGATATGCTGAATACTTCTGTGCTGTCTAAAACAATCAGGAAATATTTTCTTTGTTATCCAAAGAATATTCAGCCATAATTAATCGATTTCTGATTTATGATTTCAGGAAAATTGAATTACCTTAGATCGGTCACATTAAACTTAATTAATCATGGAATTCACCGCAAAAGCACTTGCTGATTACCTGAAGGGAGAGGTTGAGGGCAACCCGGATGTAAAGGTTAGTTCGGCATCGAAGATTGAAGAGGGAAAAGAAGGAACCATTTCCTTCCTGGCCAACATGAAATACAAGAAATACATTTATACGACACAGGCATCGATTGTAATAATCGGTAAAGATGTAAAGCTGGAGAAGGATGTTCCCTGTACATTGATCAGGGTTGATAATGCCTACCAGGCGTTTGCTTCTTTGCTTGAGCTTCAAAACCAGGCTAAACCGGTAAAAACGGGTGTTCATCGTACTGCGGTAATCGAAGAGAGTGCAAGATTGGGAAAGGAGTTATATATAGGTGCCTATTCATATATCGGGGAAAACGCAGTTATTGGTGACCAGGTAAAGATTTATCCACAGGTTTATATAGGGGATAATGTTGAAATAGGTGATAATACGGTCATCTATCCCGGGGTAACGATTTATGAAGGATCCAGGATCGGTTCCAATTGTGTGTTCCATGCAGGGATCGTTGTCGGAGCCGATGGTTTTGGATTTGCTCCACGAACCGACACCGATTACAAAAAGGTCCCGCAGGTCGGCAACGTTATTATCGAAGACTGGGTGGAGATCGGTGCGAATACGGCAATAGACCGTGCAACGATGGGATCAACCATTATCCGCCGGGGTGTGAAGCTGGATAATCTTATCCAGATCGCACATAATGTTGAAATCGGTGAAAATACTGTGATTGCCGCCCAGAACGGCATTGCCGGTTCCACAAAAATAGGAAAGAACTGTATGTTCGGAGGACAGGCCGGTGCAGTGCCGCATATCTACATAGCTGAGGGAGTTAAAGTGGCTGCACAATCCGGAATTATGGCTTCGATCAAGAAACCGGGAACTATTGTCCAGGGATCACCGGCATACGAAATCATTAAATACCAGAAATCATATGTGTTTTTCAGGAAATTACCGGAAATAATGGCAAAAATTGATGACCTGGAAAACCAGGTCAGGGAACTGAAGGCTGGCCGGTAAATACATCCCCCGGCATCGGTTAACCGATTGGTCGGTATCCTGACAATCCCAGGGATTAAAGATGAGTGACAACCACTGCCGTAAATACCATTCTCGATAAACCGTTCAACACTGTCTCTCCCCGTTTGTGATTCAGCCAGATCTGAAATGAGAATCAGGCGTAACCATATTAACTGTTTTTTTGTATCTTTCGTCTGAATTTCAAAGCATCCAGATTGATATGGCAGAAATACAAAGAACCATCGGCAAACCGGTAACTCTTTCGGGAAAAGGCCTGCATACCGGTGTCGATGTGAAGGTTACGTTCAAACCTGCTCCTGAGAACCATGGATATAAGTTCTGCAGAACGGATCTTCCGGAAAAACCCATAATAAACGCCACAGCTGATAATGTAGTAGATACTTCAAGAGGTACAACACTGGAGGAGAATGGTATCCGGGTAGCTACAATCGAACATGTTCTGGCTGCCTTCTACGGATTGCAGGTTGATAACGGGCTGATTGAAATCGACGGGCCGGAAGCCCCTATTATGGGAGGCAGTTCAAAACGATTTGTCTCGGCGATAAACGAGGCCGGTATTGTTGATCAAAAATCGCACCGGGATTATTTCGTTGTGAAAGAGAAGATCACCTATTCGGATGAGGAGAATGGAATTGATCTTATGATATACCCTGACGATCACCTGAGCATTAATGTGCTTATTGATTATAATTCACCGGTGCTGGGTAATCAATTTGCCATTCTCGACCACCTGGTTGACTTTGAGAGAGAAATAGCGATGAGCAGGACGTTTGTTTTTTTCCATGAACTGGAGGCTCTGGCCAAACAGAACCTGATCAAGGGAGGAGATCTGGATAATGCCATTGTAATCATGGACCGGAAAGTGGACCAGAAAGAAGTTGACAGGATTGCAGACCTTTTTAACAAGCCGCATATCCAGGTTAATTCAGAGGGTATACTGAACAATATCGATCTCCATTTTCCAAATGAACCGGCCCGGCATAAATTGCTGGATATGATTGGAGATATGGCCCTGATAGGCAAACCTGTAAAGGGTAAAATTGTAGCAACAAGGCCCGGACACCATGCAAATACGGAGCTGGCAAAAAAAATCAGACAGGAGATCAAAAAGGAGGAATCAAAATCCTCTATACCGGTATACGACCCCACCAAACCGCCTGTATATGATATCCTTGAGATAAGAAGGAAACTGCCGCACAGATATCCCTTCCTTCTCGTTGACCGGATCATACACCTGGATGAACGGTCTGTTGTCGGAATAAAAAATATGACGTTCAATGAGGCATTTTTCCAGGGACATTTCCCCGAGGAACCGGTAATGCCCGGTGTTTTGCAGATAGAAGCGATGGCACAGGTCGGCGGAATGCTTGCACTAAGTACCGTTTCTGATCCCGAAAGGTATTCTACCTATTTCCTCAAAATTGACAAGGTAAAGTTCAAGCATAAAGTGATTCCGGGAGATACTGTTATATTTAAAATGGAATTGACAGATCCGATCCGTAGAGGAATCGTAAGTATGTACGGTCAGGCTTATGTGGGAAATAAGCTTGTTATGGAAGGTGAATTAATGGCACAAATTGTCAAAAACAAGTGATATGAATCAAAAGTTTAATCAGATTCATGCCGATGCGCAAATTGGAGAAAATGTAATAATTGAACCGTTTACCACCGTTGCAGGAGATGTTTCTATCGGTGAAGGTACATGGATCGGACCGAATGTTACCATTATGGATGGTGCCAGGATAGGAAAAAATTGCAGGGTTTTTCCCGGGGCAGTTATTTCCGCTATCCCCCAGGATATGAAGTTCGAAGGGGAGAAATCGACAACGGAAATCGGTGATAATACAACGATACGTGAATTCGTTACTGTCAACCGGGGAACCAAGGCATCATACAAAACCATGATTGGAAAGAATTGCCTCCTGATGGCTTATGTTCATATTGCACATGATTGTGTTGTAGGCAATAATTGTATTATTGTCAGCTATGCAGGATTGGCCGGAGAAGTGGTACTCCATGACTGGGTTACGGTTTCAGCTTGTTCACTTGTTCATCAATTTGTTCATATCGGTAATCATGCATTTATAGGCGGTGCAGCCAGAGTCCGCAAAGACGTCCCTCCATATATCAAGGCCGACAGGGATCCTCTGTCCTATGTGGGTATAAACTCTATCGGATTGAAAAGAAGGAATTTTTCGGATGAAAAGATCAGCGAGCTTCATGAAATATACAGGACACTGTATATGAAAAAAATGAATATTGCACAATCGCTTGAGATCATTGAAAGGGAATTCCCCTCATCCGAAGAACGAAATACCATTATCTCATTTGTAAAAAATTCATCCCGGGGAATAATCAAGGGATATTGAGAATATTATCTCACTCCCGAAGCCCCGTGGGGATCAATATTTGAGAATGCCTGCCTGTCGACAGACAAGCCTTCGGTAAAATTCCGGGAGTTGAGCCCTCCTGTTTTTTGATATATTCGGGGCGTTCGGGATATTGAAGATATTCAGACACTCTCTTCTTCCCTCAGCGGATTCCAGCCCTGTGCAACCAGTTCAACGGCATTCCCTTCCCTGGTTATCAGGTTTCTTCCATCGCCGGCATCCGTGATATGACCGATCACATGGATTTGAGGATTACCTGTCAGGATCTCATGATGACTGAGTGAAACGGTAAAAAGGAGTTCGTAATCTTCACCCCCGTTCAGGGCAGGCACCAGGGGATCCATCCGGAATTCCTCAGCCATGGCAGCAGTAGCCCGGTCGACAGGTATCTTCTCCTGGTAAATTCTGCAACCGACACCGGAAGCGGAGCAAAGATGTAACAGATCGGATGACAATCCGTCCGAAATATCGATCATGGCCGTAGGTTTTACCTTCTTTTCCCTGAACCAGGTGATAATATCCTCTCTGGCTTCCGGCTTCAGCTGCCGTCCGAGAATGTATTCGTTTCCCGACAGGTCCGGTTGTATACCTGGATCCTCCTCGAAAATTTTCTTTTCCCGCTCAAGGAGCTGCAACCCCATATAGGCCGCACCAAGATCCCCTGACACACAAATCAGATCATCCTTCCTCGCATTGCTCCGGTACACAATTTGATCCTTTTCGGCCTCTCCGAGAGCAGTAATACTGACCATAAGTCCCGTGATAGATGAAGAGGTATCACCACCGATCAGGTCTACATTATACCGGTCACATGCCAGGTTGATCCCCTCATAGAATAACTCGACTGCATTAAGGGAGAATTTGCCGGAAATTGCGATGGAAACGGTTATTTGCTTCGGAATGGCATTCATGGCATAAATATCCGATAAATTGACCACCGCAGCCTTGTATCCCAGGTGCTTCAAAGGAGCATATACGAGATTGAAATGAATTCCTTCAATCAGGAGATCGGTCGTTAATACTATCGTTTTTCCCCCGTAACTGACTACAGCAGCATCATCTCCAATACCTTTTAAACTGCTGGCATTCCTGAGCTTGACTTTCCTGGCAAGGTGTTCGATTAATCCGAACTCACCTATTTCGGAAATGGATACAGCCTTCTTTTTCCGGTTTGGCATCGCAAGGATTTATTTGGTCCGGAACGGTTTAATTTTCAGGTAAAGTTTAGGAATTATTTAATTAGTTTTAGTATATTTGCCTTATTTAGAATTATTCTATATAATAGGCTGTTTACCCGGTTTTGCAAGCTTTTTTACCGACATAAGATGAAGAATAATCCCCAGGATAAGATACTGGATGAGGTTACTCAGGGAGAGTATAAATACGGATTTTATACGGATATAGATATTGATTCTATCCCAAAGGGATTAAATGAAGATGTTATCCGGATGATATCCCGGAAGAAGATGGAACCTGAGTTTATGCTGGAATTCCGGTTAAAGGCTTACAGGCACTGGCTGACCATGAAGATGCCGGAATGGGCTCATCTCCGGATTCCTGAAATTGATTACCAGGACATCATATACTATGCGGCTCCCAGGCAAAACGTGAAACCGGAAAGCCTGGATGATATTGATCCTGAATTAAAAGCTACATTTGATAAGCTCGGTATACCGCTTGATGAACAGAAACGGTTAACCGGTGTGGCGGTTGACGCTGTTATGGACAGTATTTCGGTAAAAACCACATTCAGGGAGACATTGGCAGAACTTGGCATTATTTTTTGTTCCTTCAGTGAAGCCGTAAAGGAACATCCAGACCTTGTCAGCAAATATATGGGTTCCGTAGTACCGTATAGCGACAATTATTTTGCCGCTCTGAATTCAGCGGTTTTCAGCGACGGCTCTTTCTGCTTCATTCCCAAAGGAGTTAAATGCCCGATGGAACTTTCCACCTACTTCAGGATTAATGCAGCTAATACGGGACAGTTTGAACGCACTTTAATCGTCGCAGAAGAGGATAGTTACGTAAGTTACCTGGAGGGATGTACAGCTCCCATGAGAGATGAAAACCAGCTTCATGCGGCCACTGTTGAGATTGTTGCTATGCAGAATGCCGAGGTGAAGTATTCGACGGTACAGAACTGGTATCCCGGAGACAAGAGTGGAAAAGGTGGAATATACAATTTTGTGACCAAAAGGGGAATCTGTAAGGGGGATCACTCCAAGATATCCTGGACCCAGGTTGAAACCGGATCGGCCATTACATGGAAATATCCAAGCTGCATTTTACGTGGGAATAATTCGGTTGGTGAATTTTATTCGGTAGCCGTCACCAATAATTTTCAGCAGGCAGATACCGGTACCAAGATGATCCATATCGGGAAAAATACGAGAAGCACCATTGTTTCGAAGGGTATATCTGCCGGAAAAAGCAACAACAGTTATCGTGGACTGGTAAAGGTGCTGAAGAATGCCGAAAATGCCAGAAATTTTTCTCAGTGCGATTCTCTGTTGCTGGGCGATAAATGCGGAGCACACACCTTTCCCTATTTGGAGATAGATAATAAAAGTGCAGTGGTTGAACATGAAGCAACGACCTCCAAAATAGGGGAAGACCAGATTTTTTACTGCAATCAGCGGGGGATATCCACAGAAGATGCGATCGGGCTGATAGTCAACGGATATGCGAGGGAAGTGATTAACAAATTGCCAATGGAATTTGCAGTCGAGGCGCAAAAACTGCTTCAGATCAGTCTGGAAGGAAGTGTGGGTTAAGATGCGGGGAATTAGAAGAAGGGATCAGAGGTGGTATGAATGATAAAGGAAATCTCTGGTTCATAATTATTATTAATTATTTGGAACTATGTTACAAATAAAAAACCTCAGGGTGGAGATTGATGGAAAGGAGATCCTGAAAAGTATCAATCTTGAAGTGAACAAAGGTGAGGTTCATGCTATTATGGGACCGAATGGTTCGGGAAAAAGTACGCTTGCAACCCTGCTGGCGGGAAGGGATCTGGCAAATGTGGTGGAAGGTGAAATTACCTATATGGGTAAAAACCTGTTTGAGATCTCACCGGAAGAGAGGGCAAGGAATGGTATCTTTCTCGGATTTCAGTATCCCATCGAGATACCGGGGGTGTCTATGGTGAATTTTCTGAAAACGGCTCTTAATGAACATCGTAAATACCGCGGACAGGATCCATTATCGGCTTCGGATTTTCTTAAAGTGATGCAGGAAAAGAAGAAACTGGTTGAGATTGACTCCCAGTTAACAAACCGTTCGGTAAATGAAGGTTTTTCAGGTGGGGAAAAGAAGAAGAACGAGATATTCCAGATGGCTATGCTGGAACCCACGCTGGCTATCCTGGATGAAACCGATTCAGGGCTGGATATCGATGCATTACGAATCGTTGCCAACGGGGTAAACAAACTGAAAAGCAGTGAAAATGCGACCATCGTAATTACCCATTACCAGCGCCTGCTCGACTATATCATACCCGACTATGTTCACGTTTTATATGATGGACGGATTGTTAAATCGGGTGGAAAGGAACTGGCCATTGAACTGGAAAAGAAAGGATATGACTGGATAAAGAAAGAAATATCCTATAATGGGATGATCCTGGATAAAAGCTTGAAATAGACATGGGTGAAACACTTCAAATAACGAACTGGAATGAGGAACTCTCTGATATTTTTAACCGGAACAGCACGTTGCTCAGAAAAGGATCTCCCGATTATGTAAACGAGAACCGGGACCGGGGTATCGCACAATTCAGGAAGCTGGGAATTCCCGACAGTTCAAATGAAAATTACAAATATCTGAATCTGGATTTTGTATATAAACAGCAGTTTCAGGATTATCTTATGCCTGAAAAAGTAAATTTCGATATCAACCATATTTTTCAGTGTGATATTCCTACCCTTGATACACATGTCGTGACATTGTTGAACGGCTTCTATTTTGACCGATCCAGGCCAATTTCCGATCTCCATTCCGGGGCATTGGCAGGAAGCCTGAACTATGCGTTCAGAAAGATTCCGGACCTTGTAAAGAAACATTTTGGCCGGTATGCCAAAATGGAAAAGGAGGGACTGGTGGCCTGGAATTCCGCTTTTTCCAACGATGGAATATTTATTTATGTACCGGATGGTGTTGTACTCAGAAAACCAATCCAGATTGTCAACCTCCTGTTATCCAATAGCAATCTCAGGGTGCAGCACAGAAATTTGTTCATCCTGGGGGAAAATGCCCATGCCACGGTCATTGTATGCGATCACACCCTGTCGGATAACCGCTTTGTGACCAATTCGGTAACCGAAATATTTGCAGGTGAAAATGCCGGGTTGGATTATATAAAAGTCCAGAATGAACACAACCTTGCCACAAAATTATCGAATCTGTATATTCACCAGGAAAGGAATAGCCGGGTAAATACCAATACCATAACACTACATGGAGGCGTTGTGCGAAATAATGTGCATGTGGTATTGGATGGCAAGGGTTGTGAAAGTAATATTAAAGGGTTATACCTTGTCGATAAAGGACAACATGTAGACAACTACATATTTGTTGATCACGCTAAACCCGAATGTACCAGTAACCAGCTGTATAAAGGTGTGTTGGATGATTTTGCCACCGGTGCTTTCAACGGCCGAATCCTTGTTAGGAAGGATGCACAGAAGACAAAAGCTTTCCAGGCGAATAACAATATTCTCCTTACCGATGATGCGAAAATGAATACGAAGCCACAACTGGAAATCTATGCCGATGACGTGAAATGCAGTCATGGAGCAACGGTTGGTCAGCTTGATGAAGATGCATTGTTTTATCTGAGAACCCGGGGGATTGAAGAGAATGAGGCCAGGCTGATGCTGATGTATGCTTTCGCACATGAGATAATTGCAGGGATAAATGTCGAACCGTTAAGTGCAAGAATTGATGACCTGGTGGACAAGAGACTCAGGGGAGAACTTTCAAGATGTGCAAATTGTGCTATAAATTGCAGATGATATTGACAAAATCATGAAAACGAATCAGGTTTGAATTTTGATGTTGATAAAATAAGAGGTGATTTCCCTATACTGAAAAAGACGGTTAATAACTATCCGCTGGTATACCTGGATAATGCCGCCACAACCCAGAAGCCCAAGATCGTAATCGATAAGATAAGGCATCTTTATTCCCAACAGAACAGCAGTATTCACAGGGGTGTTCACTGGCTGAGTGAACAGATTACAGAAAATTATGAAGAAGCAAGGAGGGCAGTAAAGGAATTTATTAATGCCAGATCGGATCATGAAGTAATTTTCACCAGTGGGGCCACCGGATCCATTAATGCCATCGCATTTTCTTTTGGCGAAAAATTCCTCAACCATAATGATGAGGTCATTGTATCGGCAATGGAACATCATGCCAACATTGTTCCCTGGCAAATGCTTTGTGAAAGGAAGGGTGCATCCCTGAAGATAATTCCAATCAATGACAAGGGGGAACTGGTCATGGAATCGCTCGATGATATGCTGACGTCAAGAACACGTTTAATTGCACTGACCCAGGTTTCCAACTCCCTCGGTACTGTAAACCCGGTGGAAGAGATCATTGAAATGGCCCACGGAAGGGATATTCCGGTATTGATCGATGGTGCCCAATCCATTCAACATGGCATTGTGGATGTACGAATGATGGATTGTGATTTTTTCGTTTTTTCCGGCCACAAAATTTATGGACCTAATGGTATCGGTGTTTTGTACGGGAAAGAAAAATGGCTGGAGGAATTGCCCCCATATCAGGGAGGGGGAGATATGGTTGATACGGTTACGTTCGAAAAAACCACCTTTAACCGGCTACCCTTTAAATTTGAAGCAGGGACAACAAATTATACAGGAGCCATTGCACTGGCTACTGCCCTGAACTATATTGAAAAGACCGGAAGGGAAAAGATTGCAGACTATGAATCCGGTTTACATGAATATGCCGCTTCAAGGTTGAATGAAATCGGGGGAATAAAGATTTACGGGACGGCAAAGAATAAGATCAGCATCATCTCCTTTCTCATCGAAGGAATCCATCCGTATGATGCAGGTATGATCCTCGATAAAATGGGCATTGCCGTTCGTACGGGAACACATTGTGCCCAGCCTGTAATGGACAGGTTTGAAATTGATGGCACCATCCGTGCATCAATGGCATTTTATAATACACGATCTGAAATTGACAGGATGGTTGAAGGAATAGAAAAGGTAAAACAAATGTTTGGCTGAAAAGATAACAGCGAGATCACATAAGAGTCGATGCTATGAATATCAGGGAAGTCCAGGATGAAATAATTGAAGAATTCAGTATTTTCGGGGAGTGGATGGATAAGTATAACTACCTTATCGAGTTAAGCAATTCCCTCCCACCAATCGATCCGCGGTACAAAACCAACGAGTACCTTATAAACGGTTGCCAGTCGAAAGTCTGGTTGCATGCCGATCTGAAAGATAACAAGATTATTTTTACGGCGGATAGCGATGCCATCATAACCAAGGGAATTGTTGCCCTGTTAATACGGGTTATGTCAAACCGGTCGCCCGGGGAGCTGATAAATACAGACCTTTATTTCATCGACAGGATCGGGTTGAAACAGAATTTGTCACCCACACGGTCTAACGGGCTGCTTGCCATGATGAAACAGATGAAATTGTATGCTATCGCATTTCATGCAAAGCAGGAAAAAGGGCCGGCATGAAATGTATATCGCATTAGCCGGTAAGGATGCCCGCACTGTAAAATAGTAGCTTCGCAACTAATTCATTGAATCATTTCACAGTGCCCGTTTCGGGATTCGGTAACAGGAAGCGTTAATTGAACTGACAATTGAAGAACAACCGTTTAATCTTCCCTGCCTGCCAGCCACCGGCTGATTCCCCGCAGCTTTCTGCGGAAATAAAAGTCCAGAGCTTGCTCTGGGGATTAATACAAATTTATTAACCGGGTAAACCTTAAACCGGCAAACGAAATGTCTGGATATGGAAAACACGTATTTACAACTTGAAGGTGAAATAGTCAGGGTTCTGAAAAGTATTTATGATCCGGAGATCCCGGTTAATATTTATGATCTGGGATTGATTTACGAAGTCGAAGTGGAGGAAGATAATACGGTAAGGGTGAAGATGACGCTGACGGCTCCGAACTGTCCCATGGCGGATGATTTGCTGGCGGAAGTTCACCAGAAGGTAAAGGAAATAGAGGGTGTTAAGGATATCAGGCTGGACCTGGTATTTGACCCTCCCTGGGATAAAGGCATGATGAGTGAAGAAGCGATGCTTGAACTGGGATTGCTGTAGATCCGGACACCATGTTGCCTGATCGGTATCAGGGTGTTGAGTTGGCCCGTATGTTTACCCGAAGAATCCGTATCCCGGTTCAACCACCCCTAATCGTATTCCCGGCAAAAATAGACCTCCCCCCGGATTGACCTGGGCTGTGAGAGATTCAATGGAATGTCATGCTAGCCTGAATATATCCTCCAGACGCTGAATCCAAGGTAGAATATTAACAGAACAGCCCCTTCCCAACGTACTATTTTCCTTTTGTTTGTAATACAGGCAGGCAAAAGAAACAGGGAAAGAAATATCATCATGAAAAGATCCTGTCCTCCGCCTGCTTCCGGAACGGGGATGGGTTTCACTGTTGCACAGATACCATTGATAAAAAGGAGGTTAAAAATATTGGAACCGACCACATTCCCGATGGCCATATCGGTCTGTCCTTTTAAGGTTGCAATAACCGATGTGACCAGTTCAGGCAAACTTGTACCGACGGCAACGATTGTTAATCCGATAATTACCCGTGGTATGTTGAGCAACCCGGCAATGGATACAGCAGCTTCGACTGATATCTTGCCACCGGAAACGAGAAGAGCGAGTCCGGCAATGAACAGGAACAGGTTGTACAGGATTTTCCTGAAACTTTTTCTCTCCGATAGTTCTTCGGCTTGCTGTAAAAGCAGATCCGTCTTCCTTTTACGGATTACATCACCGATTGTATAGAACATGAAAACGCAAAACAGGAGAAGAAAAACCAGGCCGTCCTAACGGTCAAAAACGTTCGCAGAATCACGAAGAAAAAAATCCATTCCTGCAACAAGGGCTATTAATGAGGCAAGTATCATCATCGGGATTTCACGGGTTATGATAATCCCTTCGATTACGAGTGGTCTGATAAGTGCGGAAACTCCGATGATCAGTCCTATATTGGAACCTATTACATTACCGAATGAAATTTCCGTATTGCCTTTAAAAGTGGCCAGAAGATTAACGGAAAGTTCGGGTGCACTGGTTCCGAAAGCTACGACCGTTAAACCAATGACAAGGGGATGAACTCCAAAACTCTTTGCCAGTGCAGAGGTTCCCCGGACAAGGAGGTCTCCGCCTCCCAGAAGAAGGGCAAGGCCCAGGATAAGAAGCAGGGCGTGTATTGCCATGAGATATTCTT
>CP070687.1:962091-976417 GCA_020353115.1 Bacteroidales bacterium | reverse complement strand
CCATGCGACAGAACTGTTAATGAACATACGTGACTGCAAAGTAAAATAGTGTATTTCAGGTTCTGTCCGGAGAGGAAAATGTTTAATAACCAGATTAAAGATTATGAATTAGCATGGGTAAGCGTACAATTGTTTCCCTGCCGGGTGATGGAATTGGAGCTATAGTATTATCCGAAGCGATCCGTGTTCTTGAAGCCACCGGTTTCAATGCCGATTATATTGAGGGTGACATCGGCTGGAAGTTCTGGAGAAAGGAAGGAAATCCGTTACCAGAAAGAACGATCAACCTGCTTGCCGAACATAAGATCGGTCTTTTCGGGGCAATAACATCAAAACCTAAAGATGAGGCAGCTGATGAGCTGGATGCAGAACTTCAGCAAAAAGGATTGGTATATTCAAGCCCTATTGTTGGTTTGCGACAGCATTTCAATATGGATATTTGCATCAGGCCATGCAAGACATATCCGGGAAATCCGTTGAACTTTATCCGCAGGGGAAAGGATGGAACAATAGAAGAGCCGATAATCGATGTTGCCATATTCCGGCAGAATACCGAAGGATTATATGGCGGTGTTGAATGGTCAGATCCGCCGGGCCAGGTCCATGAAGCCCTGATGACGCATCCGAAATTCCGTAAGAATTTCGGCAGGGTGCCGGCAAATGACATTTCCGTCTCTACCAGGATATTTACCAGGAAAGCAACAAGGAGAATTCTGCAGGCTGCATTCGGTCATGCCAGGAAATATGGTTACAAATCGGTAACGGTTTGCGAGAAGCCAAATGTTATACGTGAAACTTCAGGTATGATGTTTAAGATGGCGAAAGAGATCCAGCAGGACGAATATCCGGAAATTGAACTCTGGAATACAAATATTGATGCACAAATGATGTGGTTAACAAAAAACCCGGAAGACTACAATGTGATTGTTGCGGGGAACATGTTCGGGGATATTGTTTCGGATGCTTTTGCCGGCTTAATAGGTGGACTTGGTTTTGCCTGTAGCGCCCAGTTTTCAGCAGATGGAGTGGCCCTTTTTGAACCAACACATGGATCTGCACCGAAATATGCCGGTTATGATATATCCATAGTAAACCCGATTGCTATGATCGAATCGGCATGTATGATGCTTGATTATCTCGGTGAGGAAGAGCGATCCGGCAGAATCCGAAATGCGGTTTCCGTGGTCGTTAAGGAAGGAAAGGTCCGGACGTATGATATGATGAAACTAACGGGTAGCCAGGATGTTCTTAATAAAGGAGCCTCATCCACGAAAGAAATGACCGATGCTATAATATCAAAATTGTAGTTACGGAAGTAAGGGATATTGATCATAACCGTAAGTTTAATAATAGAATCGAACCGAAATGAATCAGGATATTCTCAAATTATGGCCGGAACTGGAATGGATCGAAGATCATAGCCTAAGGGAAAAAACAGCAAAAACCTGGGAAGTTGCTCTGGAAAAGAGCGCTCTGAAAGCGGAGGATCTTGAAAAGATCCCCTTTACACTACTCTGCGGACCGGATCTGAAAGTTAGTTTTATGGATCATAAGAGATGTGTGGTACATGTTGCCATGGAAAGCGGAAAAAGGATGAAAGCATTCTTCGGAGACCAGTTACCCGTAAATATGGATACATTGATCGCCGGTGCCATACTCGCCGATGTTGGGAAATTGCTGGAGTATGAGTTGGATGATAACGGAAAGACCATTCAGGGTACTTATGGCAAGTACCTGAGGCACCCGTTTTCCGGTGTTTCCCTGGCCGAACAATGCCAGGTTCCACCGGATGTTTGTCATATCATTGCCACACATGCAGGTGAGGGAGATTTGGTAAAAAGATCTACGGAGGCCATCATAGTTCACCATGCCGATTTCATGACTTTTTTACCCTTTAAATCCAGATTACAGATCTGACCCGAAAACCAGATCATCCATTCTGGATTACCTGTTTTATGACTGCTTCATACCCGGATGATCATCACCGCGGACTTCTGCCAGTCGGAAGGACATTTCATTATTGAATTAATTTGTTAATTTTGATATATACCGGAAGAAAATAGAACCTGTCAAATTATTATGATGCCCGTCCTGTTTTCTTTTATCATTGATCACTTTTTATGGTGAGTTTCGATCTAATCCTGGTAATCATCTGCCTTATCTTTATCCTGGTTTCCCTATATTTTGAGTTGCTGGGTGCTTCGTTTACTTTTTTAATTGCAGTAATTATCCTGGGTATTTTTGGTGTTCTGACACCATCGGAGATCCTCAGCGGTTTTGCCAATGAGCAGATAGCGGTTGTAATCATGTTGCTTCTTCTTGGAGATGTAATCCGGAGAACCGCAGTAATCGAAGATCTTTTTAACCGTGTTTTCAAAAGGGCAAGAAGCCCCAGAGGATTTCTCGGGCGGATAATGCTGATCATAGCGGGTTTTTCAGCTTTCCTGAACAATACACCTCTGGTTGCCCTCATGATGCCATATGTCAACAACTGGTGTAAGCGGAACAGAATATCCCCTTCCAAATTCTTATTACCGCTTTCCTATGCTGCAATTCTTGGCGGATGTGCTACACTGATTGGCACCTCTACCAACCTGATTGTTAACGGACTTGTCGTTGACCAGAAAATAATTCCCGGCCTTCCTTCCCTCGGGATCTTTGACTTTGTCTATGTGGGAATTCCGATGATAATAATAGGTTATCTTTATATGGTATTGGTAAGCAATCGGTTACTCCCCGCAAAAGAAGACCTTCTGGAAGAGTTTAACGTAAATGAACGGAGCTATTTCGTGGAAACACAGGTAAAAAGGAATTCCAGCCTTATCGGGATGACAATTGAAGAATCAGGGTTGCGAAATTTACAGGGTTTATATCTTCTTGAAATCCAGCGAAATGACAGAGAGATCTTTGTCGTTAAGAACAACCTGATTATTGAAAGTGGTGATATCCTTGTGTTTGCCGGAGATACTTCCAGGGTGGCTGACCTTACAGGATCGAATTCCGGCCTCATCATACCATCGGTTGGAATGATGCGCCGGAAGAAGAAAACCGAAGTGGTTGAAATCGTTATTTCCCATAATTCCTCGCTGATTAATAAAAGCCTGAAGGATATTAATTTCAGGGCTATGTACGATGCAGCGGTAATTGGCATACACCGGAATGAGGAGATGATAAAAACCAAGTTGAGGGATGTTGTCCTGAAAGCAGGTGATGTATTGTTACTATACAGCGGTGATGATTTTGTCAGCAGGAGCCAGGGAACACTCGATTTTTATTTTATATCCAAAGTAAAAGCTTTCCGGAAATTCGAACCGTATAAGATTGCCATCTTGTTTGGCGGCCTGTTCCTTGCCATTATTCTTGCCGCGTTGAATATCATTTCGTTGTTTATGGGTTTGCTTATATTATTAATGGCTTCACTTGTTTTGAAAGTTACGAATCCGAAGGATCTTCCCAAGGGAATAGATTTTGATCTTGGTTTAATTATTGTTATGTCTCTTGCCCTTGGTGTGGCAATGATAAAATCCGGAGCTGCAACCGTTATTGCCAATCTTCTGATCGCTGTTTTTATGCCGCTGGGAAAACTGGGAATACTTTTCGGGATTTACCTGATAACGGCGTTTATGGCAGCATATATAACAAATAAAGCGGCCGTTGCCATACTTTTTCCCATATCCCTGACCACATCCTTGAATCTCGGCCTTGATCCGATGCCCTTTATCCTGGTGGTTGCCTATGCTGCCGCGGCAAATTTCATGACCCCGATCGGATACCAGACCAACCTGATGGTATACGGCCCCGGGGGATATTCATTCAGGGATTTTTTCCGGATTGGATTCCCCCTGACAATGATTTATATGGTCGTGACAGTGCTGATACTTAACCTGGTCTATCTTTAGAAAGATCGGATGAATAATTCTGCTATGGATACGGACAGTCTAAACGATCTCTTACGGAAAGCATTGGTCGCATCTGTTCATGCCGGGGATGTTATCCTAGGCATATATGAATCAGAGAACTGCCGGGTTGATCTGAAGAAAGACAATTCTCCGGTCACCCTGGCAGACCGGAGATCTAATGCGGTGATTTGTGATATGCTCCGGGAAACCGGATTGCCCGTTTTAAGCGAAGAGGCAGCTGAAATATCTTACGAAACCCGCAAAAGCTGGACCTTTTTCTGGTTAGTTGATCCGCTGGATGGAACCAGGGAGTTTATTAATAGAAACGGTGAATTTACAGTGAATATCGCTCTGGTGAATAAACATTCTCCGGTTCTGGGAGTTGTGTATACACCTTTGAAAAGGGTCCTTTATTTCGGATCAAAACCGATGGGTTCCTATCGTGTCGTATTACCGGATAACCGGGAATTACCTGTGCACCTGGATGACTGGACCGGGATGGCCGACAGGTTACCGTTGGCAAAGAGTAGAAAGGGGATCAGGATCGTTGCAAGCCGGTCACATATGTCTCCGGAAACCCTTGAATATATCAGGCATTTAAGGCAAAAGCATAAAAATGTTGAGATCGTATCACGTGGAAGTTCCATGAAAATTTGCATGGTAGCCGAGGGGGAAGCTGAGTACTATCCACGTCTGGGTCCTACTATGGAATGGGATACCGCTGCCGGTCAGGTTATAGCGGAAGCCGCAGGTTGTTCCATGACCCGGTATGGTACTACGAATCCCGTTGTTTATAACAAGACTGAACTGCTGAATCCCTGGTTTGTTGTGAAAGCGGAAGATCTTTCCGGGTAATTCCTGAATTAAGAAGTCCGTTTCTTCTGAGATGATTCGGTGAGTAAGCCTGATTTGCTCCCAGGAATCATTTTCCCCAATTCATGCAGCTTCTTTTCTGCCGGTTCTTGAATTTCCGGATTTCGTTACTCTTCACGGAAAATGTATACCCCGCGTTCACCGGTTGATTTCAGAAATCCACGGAACATGCCTTGTGAATTAAAACTCATTGAGATGTTGCCCATCTTATCTACAGCGATAATTCCTCCCGATCCGCCAGCCTCTTTCAGCTTTTGAAGGATAACAAAATCTGCCGCTTCGGAGAGGCTCATCCCCCGGTATTCCATTAATGTGGAGATATCATGAGCAACGGTATACCGTATAAAGTATTCTCCATGGCCGGTTGCAGAAACAGCACAGGTCGCATTATTTGCATATGTTCCGGCTCCGATAATAGGCGAATCACCTATACGGCCGTATTTTTTATTTGTCATCCCGCCTGTAGATGTCCCTGCAGCCAGATTCCCGTCTTTGTCCAGTACAACACAGCCTACTGTACCCGTTTCTTCATCATTGATTGTACGTTGCAGAGCCCTCCATCTTTCTACGGTAAAGAAGTAACTGCTGTCAACCAATTCAATACCATTCTCCCTGGCAAATCGGGATGCGCCCGGACCAGACAACATAACATGTTCCGAATTAGTCATAACCAGTTTAGCGGCATTGATCGGATTCCTTATATCCCTTACCCCGGCAACAGAACCGGCATTTAATGTTTTGCCATCCATAATTGATGCATCCAGTTCATTGTATCCGTCATGAGTAAAAACGGCTCCTTTGCCGGCATTGAATAATGGTGAATCTTCCAGAACATTGATAACTTTTGTTACAACGGAGATGGCATTATCTCCATTCTTTAATGCTTCTTCGCCCGTTTCCAGTGCTTCATTTAATTTTGACCTGTATAGTTCCTCACGTTCCTGTGTAATCCGGGACCTGTCCATAACTCCAGCGCCTCCATGGATCACGATAACATATTCCGGTCGGGTACGTTCCGTTTCGTGAACATCCCTGCTACATGCTGAAAGCAGGACGGCAACGAACATAAACAGGATAGATAATGTATTTTTCATAGGTAAAAGAGTAGGTTAACAACCTGCAATGTTAGGAAAATTATTCCAGGTTTGTTTAATTTTACCCTTCAATATCCAGAATCCCTTATCAGCATCTTAGTTACAATGAAAAAAAGGATCCTCTTTCTGTTTTATTATGCACTCGGCTGGCTTCTTTATTTTACATTAATCAAATTGCTCTTTCTCCTCTATCACCTTGAGCATTCAAAGGAACTGAATCCGAAAGAATGGATCCTGGTTTTCAGCCATGGTTTCAAAATAGATCTTTCAACTGCCTCGTATCTTATGATTCTACCGTTTGTCCTTAGTGTATTTCATTCGTTTATTAAGGGTAGCTGGTACAAAAAGTTTATGGGTATCTATACATTTGTCTTACTTACGTTGATTTCTCTTGTTACCGTTGTTGATCTGGAATTATATACCCACTGGGGTTTCAGGATTGATAAGACTCCGCTTCTTTACCTTGACAGCCCGAAAGAGATGATGGCCAGTACAACCCTGTGGATTACCTTGCGGCAGATTGCATTGGCCATGGTACTGATCGCGGGCGGTTCACTGGCATACAGGAAATATTGTGCTCCGCAAATATTTGATTTCAAATCATATAAGCTGGTATCCGGTGCAGCCTGGTTAATCCTTACAGCAGCACTTATTATACCGATCAGGGGAGGAGTGGGGATTGCTCCTCTGAATACGGGTCATGTCTATTTCCACACAAAACCGTTTGCCAACCATGCGGCGGTGAATGTCTTATGGAATCTTGGGTTCTCAATCGTTAACTCCCAACCCGTCGAAAATAATTATCGGTTCATGGCGGAGGATGAAGCGGAAGAGATTTTTTCATCTTTATACGAACACGGGGGGGAGACAGTAAAGATACTCAGAGCGGAAAAACCTAATATTATACTCATGCTTGTTGAAAGTTTCACCTCCAAAGTTATTGAACCGTTAGGTGGATTGGCGGGAATAACACCTGAATTTAATAAACGTATACCGGAAGGTATCCTTTTTTCCAACATATATGCAACGGGTGACAGAACAGATAAAGGAGTCATTGGGATTCTGAGCGGTTATCCATCCCAGCCGGATTACTCGATTATCAAATTTTCAAAGAAAATCGAATCATTACCGGTCCTTCCGAAAGATCTTAAGCAGCTTGGTTATTCAACCGCATATTATTATGGTGGTTCCATTGATTTTGCAAACTTCAGGGCCTACCTGGTAAACTCAGGTTTTGACAGGATTGTTAGTATGGATGATTTTGATCCTTCAACTTATAATTCAAAATGGGGGGTTCATGATTGTATATTGCTGGAGAGATATATGGAAGATCTTGATACGACGGACGTGCCCTTTTTTCATGTTGTACTGACCCTGAGCAGTCACGAACCGTTTGATGTGCCAATGAAAACCGTGATCCATGGCAATGATGCAACCAGCAAATTCCTGAATTCGGTATACTATACTGACAGTACGGTTGGTGCTTTTATTGAAAAGGCCCGGAAGAAGAGTTGGTGGAGCAATACCCTGCTGGTTCTGATTGCCGATCACGGAGCACGTTATCCTGACCTGAAAGCAGTACACGATCCCGGCAGGTACCGGATACCTATGCTTTGGCTCGGGGGTACCCTTGAGCTAACCGATACAATCATTACGAAATACGGTTCACAAACGGATCTGCCGGCAACCCTTCTTAACCAGTTAAAGACCGGAAGTGAATATCCGTTCAGCAAAGACCTGCTTGATGCCAAATCGCATTCATTTGGGTATTATTCATTTAATAATGGCTTTGGTTTTTTGACGGATTCATTCCGGCTGGTATTTGACAACGTCAGCCGCAAATATATAATAAGTACCGGAACAGCCTTGCAAAAAGAACCGTTGGAAGGGAAAGCCTATTTACAGGTCATTTATGAAGATTTTGTGAGCCGCTAGAATTCCTCCTGTTTGGGAGTACTTTCACCGGTTGTGAAAACCGGAAACCGTAACACACTCCTGAACCTTTTGCGAAATACCTTTACGGGGATTTATTTTTGATCCATAAACTATATGACCGCTTAAGGTTCGCCGGGGAATGAATCTCATAAAATAAGAATCATTAAAATAACCGGTGATATCCTGAAGATTGAACCATGAAGTACAAACGGATTGCAGCAATCTCAATTACCCGGACCTGTCAGGTATTCAGGAAATAAAGGAACTGCAATAAAAAATGGAGGCCGTAACCTCCATTTGAAGTACATTGGTTAAATTCTGAACTATTCTGAGATATGGACTGATCCGTATTTTGTATATATTTTAATGGTGGCTTTGGGAGAGGTTTCTGTACCTACGATTCCATCTACTGTTGTGGAATTATTATTGATTATCCTGCTTACCCTTCCTCCCGATGGAAATTCGATCTTTCCGTATCCGGCTTCACCCTTGATCGAATAGGATGCACCTTCCTCTATGCCAAGTTTGATGGTTCCGTATTTGCTGTTGATATCGATTTCTTCAAATGTTTTCGGTATATATCCAACGGAACAGTTACCATATTTACTTTCAACCATCAGCTTATTGTTCACCTGGTCAAATTTATATCCGGTATATCCGCTTGCCGTAACGAAATTATTCACTTTCCCGATGGTGTAATTATCGTATTTGGAATCGGCAACGATAGAACTAGCCTCATCAACGAAGACTTTCGAATACCCGCTCATAATCATAAGGGCTTTCGATTTACCAATTTCCAGTTTATCACAGTATTTGACATCCAGTTTCAGCCAGTTTACCTCTTCGATTGTTGCTTTTCCATAGGAGAGTACCACCTTGCTCAACGGTTTTTCATCTCCCCTCAGGATTTTATTCGCTTTAAGATTCCCGTATTTCAGCTGGATTAAGACTTCCCCCGTTAGTTCGCTTATGAATGCATTTCCATATTTGTTTTGCAGATCGAGCGCTACATCTTTTGGCATATTAACCGTGTAATCAATGTTGAACCTTTTGCCGTTCCTGCCTCTTGACCAGTTCATTTTATTAAACCTTTCATCGAAAACCGTTTTTGCCAGGATTTCATCCCCCGATTGGCTGAATTCAACGTTAATATACTCAAGCATCTTTTCGGCGGTAGCCTTGTTGGAATGATTAACGGTTACCACGACATCGATCACTATTTTATTCTGCTCCCAGTCCTTAATATCAACGTCACCATATTTATTTGAAAGAACAAGCTCTGTATTTTCGGTAACATCGAATTCTTCATGGTAATCTTTTGTCAGTTCGTTGTTCTGTGCCTTAACCGTATTCAGGCCAAAGATAAAAAGGAGGAATATAATTCCGTTTTTAAACATCTGTGCTTTCATGGTTTGTATCTTTGTTTTGTTTCTGATTTTCCAGTTGATATAACTGATCCAGAATATGATTCATCACCTCGAGCTTCCGCTGGTAATGTTCAATCATGGCATGAATGATCCTTTCGTCCGTCGGATTGATACCCAATTCTTTCTCAAGGCTTTTATAAATTGAATCCATATCGGATAATTCTCTTTTCAATATCATCTTTTGAGTGCTGTCCTCAGGAAAACTCACCTGGTCAATTTCATTGTATTTGGATTTAACCAGGCCTGTATAGTAGATTTCAACTTCCTGATATTCCGGGGAGATATCACCCAGAGACATTCTTCTCCCTGTTTCGGAACTACGAAGAATATTATCATATATCCAGAGGGAGGACAACGTAATCAAAAGGACAACGGAAGCGGCTTTAAGAATGTTTATCGGAGAAAATCGCATAATCCGCTTATTCCGGTTTTGCATTTTTTGTGAGAATCTTTTAAAATGTCCATCTTCCGGTTCCGATCCGTCAAATTGATCCCTGTTTTGTCCGATTATTTCTTCAAAACGGTCCATATTTTCTCACATTATTGATTTTCAGACAGTATTTTTAACAACTTTTGTTTAGCCCGTACAAGTTGAGATCTGGATGTGGAGCTTGAAATTCCCAATATGCCGGCAATTTCTTCATGATCATACCCTTCCAGAAGATAAAGCGAGAAAACCACCCTGTATTTTTCAGGAAGCAGCGGGAGAGCTTCTCTGATCTCTTCAATGTTAAAATTATACTTGTCCGTTTCCAGCTGATCATTTCTCTCTTCCGTAAGATCCACCGGGTATTCATCGATGGATTCAAAATCGACCTTTTTCCTTTTAAGCGAATCCAGAGAATTATTGATTACAATTCGTTTTAACCAGGCTCCGAAACTGACTTTCCCCTCATAGGTGTCCATTTTATCAAAGGCAGACAGAAAAGATTCTTGCATAATATCTTCCGCCTCCATGGTATCGTTTACTATTCTCAAGCTCGTATTATACATGGCTCTATAATAAAGTTTGTATAATTGAAACTGGGCTTTCTGGTCTCCTGATATACACCGGTTAATAATATCCTGGTGTATATTCTGGTAAATTGTATTGTTGTTTTTTTTCTCTGAACTCACTCTAAGGACGGCTTAGTAAGTAAAATGCTGCATCCAGAAATAAATAATTCGTAAAATGCTTCAAGAGGAATAGTTCCGACATATGCAACCCGGCTGGTAATAATTTCAATAAAAATAGATAAAAAATCCGAACAGGTCTTTTTTTGAACGATTTAATGCTGAGGAATCGGACTTGAAACGAATTCATCGCTTTCTAAAACCCTAATAGAAAAAATTCTCTGCCGAATACCTGCTTGTATTATTTCAGGTAATAAAAAGAATCATTATCTTTGATGACAGATTAACCTTTAAACCTAGAATTTGTTATGAAGAAGATTCAATTTGTTCTGCTGGCTTTAGCAACGGTATGTTTAATCGGTCTCTTTGCATGTAAAAGCGAAGGCCAGGAAGGAGAAGAAGAAACAGCAACGGAAACAGAAGCTGTTGAAGAAGCTGTCGATGAAAGCATGGAGGAAGTACCGGATACAACTGTTGTTGACACTTCCGCAGTTGAGGAAGTGGAGTAGTTCTCTTACAGGAAATTAAAAGAGGTTGTACAGAAGAAATCCGGAAAACCAGCACAATGCTTGCGGATGGTAATAGTTACCACCGGGAAACATTCATAAAATGATTTCCCTTGTTATTTGTACCATTTTAGCCAGCATGTGTATGGTATTTAATGCAGTTAACGCACTATGTTTTTTCCCGGAGACATTTTGCACAGCCTCTTTTTTTAATATACCAGAAAGTTAATGAATCCCTGGGTTATTTCTCCGGACGTGTAGTCAAATTCAGAACCGAACAAGCTATGAGGTATTGAATAGATGACCAGCAAAACGACCGCAGCAAGAATGACAAATGCCGGTCTTTTCTTCTTAAGGTTTAAAATTACGGCAACCAGCCAGACGATAAAACTGATCAGTGTCTTGTTATCTGTCAGATCCCATCCGAAAGGGATCCCGGTCCATGCCTCTCCAAAAGCATAATATTGTACGACTGGTCCTAGGATTAACCCCCCTGTAAAGAAGAATATAACGGTAAGGATACCGTAAAAACGGTAGCGTTGATGCTTAACGATTGCAAGAAGTCCTGCCAGGGTGGATAATAACATGGCAATAAACATCAGGAGGATATGTGGGACCATTACAATAGCGGGAACATCACCTTTGAACCGGATAATTACAGGATCACCGGATGATACATCTACCGTCTCATTCCTGGTTTCAAGCTTCAGATAATAAGCAAGTTTTCCTGCCGGGGGTTGTTGCGGCAGACTGGCTTTCAGTGTTTCACCATCCCTGATCATATCAGCAACAGTCCATTCGTCGTTCGTCGGGAACCGCTTGTAAAAGAGTTTCCCGTTTACCTCTGTATCAGGGATATTCAAGATAATCTCACAATCATCAGTTCCTCCGTGTGTTCGCACAAACTTGAATTTGTATGTGGTATTATTAATGTTAATAATAACTTTCTTTGGGCGGGTTGGTCCTGTCGTTCTCTGGTAATATGCCGCAGCGAGCGTAATAACTAGAGCAAGGATCCAATATAACCTGGTTTTCATCTTTTCGGTTGATAAATTACAATTGAATTATTAATACTTCAGTCTTATCACCACGTCTGACTTCAACGTTTATGATATCTCCGAATTTCAATCTCGACAGCCGGTACATATAGTCATCAATATTTTTCACGGGCTGCCCGTTAATGGAAACAATAATATCTCCTTTAAGCATCCCTCCCTTGTGTGCAGGCCTCCCTTCTATAACAAAATCTGCCCGCAATCCGTCTTTTATATTACCTGCGAAATCGGGCATAATACCCAGGGTAACACCAGTTCTTCTTCTCATTTGTGTTCCCTGTTTGGGACCAGCCTCCCGGAATGTCAGGTTAATCTCTCTGTTAGCGATATCCCAGGCAACAAGAGATATATAGTCACTGACCGACTTCAATCCGTTAAAATTTATATTTTCTATAATATCCTTGGGGGTATGATAATCCATGTGAGCACCGGTTGAAAAGAAAAAAACAGGAATATCAATCCCATAGAAGGAAGCATGATCAGAGGGGCCGTACCCTTCCTCTGACATGGCCAGTTGAAAGGGAAATCCGCCGGAATATTTTTCCAGGATATCACGGCCTTCGGCAGAGGTGCCAATTCCACCAATCTGCAGGTTCCTGTCGGAGGTCAGCCTTCCTACCATATCAATATTTATCATTGCCTTGATATGCCCGGGATCAACAGGCGGATTCTCTGTAAAGTGTTTTGATCCGAGAAGCCCCATTTCCTCTGCTCCGAATGCAACAAATAGTATATTCCTCTTCAGGCTGTCTCTTATTGAAGCATACTTTTCCGCGAGTTCTATCAATGTGGCAATACCGGATGCATTGTCATCTGCTCCGTAGTGAATCCCGTAAGAATCCTGCACCCTTGAGGTACTTCCCGGGCCTCCTGAACCCAGGTGATCATAATGTGCCCCTATCACAATATACTCATTTACGGGAAAGGGGGCTCCGGTTTGCAGAAGAGTAACGACGTTCCGGGTTTTAACCGTTTCCTGGATGATTTCAGACCGGCCGTTCAGAGAAATCACTGATTCGAAACCGGCAGGCTGCCTCTTTTGGTTGAGTTCCTCTTCAAGGCCTTCTATTGTTTCCTCGTCAGACCTGAGAATTTGATCGGCTAGCTCCCGGGTGATATGAAAAACGGGAATTCCGACTGAATGCTGCCTCGAATCGGTCTCAACCAGCTGATCATTCGGATCATATGCAACTCCTGAAACAAAGAGAACACCACCGGCACCAAGATCCCTGGCCTGCATTGCCTTATCCCTGTCACCACTGTAGGTTATGAACGGACTGTCAGGATTTTCAATTTCCGGGTCGCCACGCAGTAAAAGAACCCACTTCCCGGTTATATCCAAATTGACATAATCATCCCATTTCAGGTCTTCCCTGTCAATCCTGAAACCATATCCTGCAAAAACCAAATCTGCAGTCAGAGAATCATTCTCAGAAAAAGAAAACGGCGAAAAGTCTTTGTTTAACTCAGCTGTGATATCGTCCGTCTGGAATACATTATTCTTTCCCGGAATTGCACTGGTTATTACATCAAAATACTGCAAACCGTTACTGTCAAGCGGCTGTAGACCAAAATCCATAAAGCTGTTCAAAATATAATCGGCAGCAATACTGTCTTCTGCTGTGCCCGGGAACCTCCCCTTCAAGGAATCGGAAGCAAGAAAGGCAATGTGCTGATTAAGCTCTTCAATACTGATCTCCGGGTTATCGATATTAACCGGAGAGCAGGAGCCAATTATGACCAGCAAAATCAGTGCACCAAATGACTTTGTGTTGTACCTGTGCTTCATTGTTTGTCATAATGAAATGGAATGTGCAAAGGTATTATTATTTTATATATGGACAATTAATCCGGATTAAAATTAGGTTAATAGATACATATGTATATTCTTAATTTTTCAACAGCCGGTAAAATTCCATACGGGAGGATAATTTCAAAAAATTCCATGAAAAATTTGGAGGATAATTAAATTAATTTTAGATTTGACTAAAAAGTTAAATTAAATAGTTAAATAATATAGTTAAACTATATGGGAAAAAATAAGAAAATTGAAAAGAAGCCGGGTACGGAAGCGCTTATATTTGAAGCTGCGAAAAGGGTATTCGGCAGAAAAGGCCTGGATGGCGCTCGAATGCAAGAAATTGCGGATGAGGCAGGTATAAACAAAGCATTACTGCATTATTACTTCAGGACTAAGGAAAAGTTGTTCGAGGCGGTATTAACGGATATCTTCCAATCCTTCTTTCCGAAAGCAATGGTTATTATGGCTGATCCTGATATTTCAATCCGGGAAAAGATAGAGCAGTTTGTAAATATTTATATTTCCCTGATTCAGGAAAATCCTTATATGCCGGGATTCATGGCGCATGAACTGACCAAAGGAGGAGCTGAAAAGATCATTGGTATATTCAGGGAATCGGGAAT
>CP070687.1:957048-961991 GCA_020353115.1 Bacteroidales bacterium | reverse complement strand
TCGGATATTTCTTTTTACATTTGTGGATCGAATAATTATTCATTGGTAATGGAGCCGTTAAATTTACCAACTTATTCATTCAATATAAAATCAACCGGAGGAAGAAACTACATTTTTGATGAGATACGGAAGAAATATTTCTTGCTTACACCCGAAGAATGGGTCCGGCAGAATTTTGTGCAATATCTGGCCAGTGAAAAACAATACCCCAAATCTCTTATCGGAATCGAGATGCATTTCAGGCTGAACAAGCTTTCCAAACGCAGTGATATCATGGTATTTGATAAAAGGGGAGAACCTAAAGTCATTGTTGAATGCAAATCGCCGAATGTTAAGATCAGCCAGGACACATTTGACCAGATTGCACGGTATAATATGAAATTCAGGGTAGATTACCTTATGGTAACCAATGGTTTACAGCATTATTGCTGTCGGATGGATTATTCTGGTCATTCCTATAAATTCCTTAAAGAAATACCTTTCTATAGAGACCTGGAATCTTAGCTGCTGTCACTTATGCGTTGGAGCAGGTATTCATTTATCCAGTGGTCACCAGTGCGCAGCCATTCTTTTTTTTCACCCACAACAGTGAAGCCATGCTTGCGGAAAAGGTTGAGACTGGATGTATTATCCGATGGAATATTACAATAAAGCTGATGC
Source organism: Bacteroidales bacterium (assembly GCA_020353115.1). Classification (GTDB taxonomy): domain Bacteria; phylum Bacteroidota; class Bacteroidia; order Bacteroidales; family VadinHA17. Next base: position 961,331 of record CP070687.1, on the reverse strand, counting down.
AGCCGAAGGGAATTGAAACAATAATCGATGATGAGTTTCAATGCTTCCGAGGCATATCCCTTGCTTCGATTTTTGACCTCTTTTATTAATATACCTATACCGGCGCGGGAGTGATACGGGTCAAAATCGAACAGGTCAATCGTTCCTATGGTTTCGTTCTTACCCTGTTTCTTGAGATCGATCATCAGTCTCAGCTGCTTTGTCTGATAGATGTCGAGGTGAGAATTCTGAATGTATTTCTTTATGATGAATCTTGAAAACGGAGAGATGGTATTACTGATCAGCCACAGGTCCGGATCGTTTTCCCATTCGAAGAGAATATCGATGTCCGAAGTCTCCAGGGCACGCAGTTTGATTCGTTCCGATTCCAAAATGTCCATATCGAAGCCGATTCTCATAAATTAATATCCGGACAGATGTAATGGTTATTGATTATCGTAATCCTCACGGTATATTTTCTTAACAAAAACATCCGGATATCCGATCCCGATTATTCTAATTCTTTCCTCATTTGCCTCTTCGGCGGTTTCAAAACGGCCGGTAGTATACCTGTAGAATTCATCTCTGCCGTGCACCACCTTGACATCCGTGAACTCTTTAAAATAGGATACATCAACAGGATTTTTCAGGGCCATAAGCTGCACGGTAAAATAAAGAACTTCTTCACCTTCCTGATCCTGGTAATCGACATCCCTGACAACCACATCTTCAACCAGAGTGGCCGAATCAATGGCTTCGACCAGAGGAATATTTGAAAGGTCGATTACAGGTGGAGAAGTGGTCTTTCCAGGCAGGTAGTCCGGATCGGTTTCAAGAAATACATCAACAAACAGCTCTTTTTCAGGGAAATCACCCGGAAGGGATATATTTTCAATCTTTGTCAGGTAGCCTTCTCCTTCAAAGGATAAAGTGTAATCTCCGGGAGTTATTGTGAAGCTGTATCGTCCGGTTAATTTATTTGGAAAGCTTACATCAATTGTATCCTGCCCTGTAGAGGTTATCAGATTTATTTTAAACCGTTCGTCGAATATCACGGTTGAATCTTCAACGGAAAGTATTCCTTTTACCTCAATTACCCTTGTGATTTCTTCACTACGGATTAATAATTTGAATATATTTTGCTCCTTATATCCGTCCAGCATGGAATAGTAGGCTGCATTCCCGTTTTCAACCGGCTGGAAGAACAGATCGTCATCGGTTGTATTCACAGGATAACCGATATTTTCCGGAGTTGTCCATCCCTCACCTTTACGCCATGCTTTAAAAACATCGTACCCTCCCATATTATAATGTCCCTCCGAGCTGAAATATAGCAATGAATTGTTCATTGTAATAAACGGGGTATTTTCATTGAAAGGTGTATTTATTGCCGGACCGAGATTTTCTGCCGGCCCCCAGTCACCCCTCTCATTGCGTACGGATTTATATATATCCAGTGCACCTTCTCCACCTTCCCGGTTACTTGTAAAATACAGGGTGTTACCATCGAATGAGATACAGGCATGCGATTCATAGAATTTTGTATTGATATTTCTGTTCAGCTTTTGTATTCTGGTCCAGGTTCCGTTTTCATAATAACTTACATATATATTGCCTACAAATTCATCTTCCTTATAAACATATAGTTCAGTCCCGTCATAGTTTAATGAGGATGAGGTACAATCGTTATTTGAGCCTATCTGGTATGTAATATCCACCGGAAGTGTCCACTGACCGTCCACCTTTTTTGAATGATATATAAGATGATCTTCACCAAAGTTACAAGTAAACACCAGGGATGACTGGTCTCCGGATACCGCAGGGTTATAATTGACGGCTGTGATTTTCAAATCCTCTCCCAGGTCTTCTTTCAGGATACTTATAGGTTCCTCCATAAATTTTTTCGCATTGTTGCAGGCCAGGATCTGCTGGTCGATGAAATCCGAATTCATCATCTCGTTCTCTTCTGCAAGCATATCCTTAAACCTGGAGTAGGTGCTGATAGCCTTATCCAGTTCATTATTTATAAGATATGCTTTTCCAAGAGAGAAGTAGGCTTCGAGGGGTGCTTTTGTTTCCCTGAACGATTCAGGTTTTGAATTGTAATCCGAATTTTTGATTGCCGCTTCAAGATACGAGATGGCTTTTGTTTTTTCAAAAGGTATATTCAGATAACATTCACCGATCTTATACTGAATATTTGCATTTTCGGAGTTAAGATCGAGCAAACCGATATATAATGGATTTGCCAGTTCATACTCACCGTAGATGAAATGAGATTCGGCCTGGAGGAAAAATTCCTTGAGGTCGGCATTACTCTGGGCGTATGCCAACTGAAAGCAGAGATAAACGACAAGGAATGTTATACAGATCTTTCTCATATCATCTGATATAATCGGTCATAATACAAATATAGAATTATATGATGTATTTATGATGATCAGGGCCTGACAAGATAGATTTCCCGGCAGGTATGCAGTCTGATATTAGAAATAAATCATGCAAGTTTTACCAGTCTATCTTTCCTCGATGGTAAATGAATAGTTACCCGAATGGGTTATGTATTGAAATTCACCTGTTTCTTTATTGTACCGGATAACAGCTACTACGGTGTTTGTAAATTTGTCGGTTATTTTTATTTCGAAATCTTTATCAGAACGGAATTCCATTCCTTTCCGGTCAATAATACCTTCAAATTCTGCGACAGATTCTTCATCTTCCGGCAGGATCTCATATCTGTAGATATCCGTTCCCCCCAAACCTTCGGGGCGGATACGGGCCATATACCCTATGTTTCCGTCACCAATGGGAGCATAGAACAGATCATCTCCGGTGGTATTGATGGGGAAGCCTATATTGGTGGGAACCGACCACTCGTTGCCATCCGGGTTTTCGGAATAGAAAATGTCAAAATTTCCCATATTGTAATGTCCCCTTGAGCAGAAGTATAGTATTTTGCCGTCTTGTGAGATGAACGGAGCTTCTTCGTCGTACTCCGTATTGATCTCAGGCCCCAGATTTACTGCCGGGCCCCAGTCGCCGGAAGATGTTCTTTCCGATTTCCATATATCCATTCCACCTATGCTGCCTCTCCTGTTACTGGAGAAATAGAGGGTTTGTCCATCCGGTGAAACAGAAGCATGTGATTCGGCACGTCCGGAATTGATATTTTCATTCAGGGGTTCCAATCTTGACCAAAAATCCGTACCGAGCCTTGTGATATGGATGTCGCGGTTATTCCCCTCTCCTTTAACCAGATAGATCTCTTTACCATCGGCTGAAATACTTGTCGGGATAACATCACCGTCCGATTCAATCTGGGGTGTGATATTTTCAGGTTCAGACCAAATCCCACCGGTTCTTTTTGAAGTAAAGATCCCGTCATAAAATGCAAGTTCCGACACGTATACCAGGAATGATTCATCACGGTTAATCACAGGATTGTAGTTGTTCCTTCCTGTGTTTACCGGTTCCCCGATATTCTGAACCCGGATGTTGAGAGGGATGTCTTCAATAATTTTTGCCTTTTCGCAGGCCTTGATCTCATTATCAACGATCGTGAGGTTGTAATTGTCTTCAAATTCGGGCAGTTCCTTGAACAGATTATACGTTTCCAGAGCCTTGTCCAGTTCATTATTTATATGATAGGCCTGTGCCAGGTGGAAGTATGCGTGCAACGGCGCCCTTGTTTCTTCGGATGACCGTCTCTTATATTTACTTGTTGTATTCTGTACCGCTTCCTCCAGGAATGGAATGGCTTTATACTCTTCTCCGAGGATATTCAGATAACAATACCCGATCTTGAATTTGATGTTATCATTCATAAAATCCGTATCGATCAGCTTCAGGTAGTTGAAAAGAGCTTCCGAATAATCCTCATCCAGGAAGAAAAAGTCTCCATCGGCCAGGGCCAGATCAAGATCCTGTGATTCCTGAGGATAGGCAAGGTTCATCATCAGCAAGGGCATGAGGGTGAAAATATACCTTTTCATATTCAATGGATTTTCAATTATATCAAATTTAAGAATTTGATCGAATATAAGAAATAATGATTCAGGAAAAGTAATTTTCGTACGGTTTATATGTATTTGCTACTGGCGTGCAGTAGGCGAACCTGCCAATTTATCGGCCAAAGTGTACATTATGAGGGACAGACAGATTATTGTGGAATGTAGCCACGTGGGGAGGAAATGCGCGCTACGAGCAGATGAAAATACTTCAATTTTATAAATCTTGATTGTCTTTTCCGAAGCCCCGTCAGGATTACTGTGTGAAAATGGATGCCTGTAAGAAGGGACTTCGGC
>CP070687.1:955853-956948 GCA_020353115.1 Bacteroidales bacterium | reverse complement strand
CGACCGAAACCTGAATACGGGTGGGAATAACTACGATGAATCGACGGGTGTTGTGGCCCGAAATAAGATCCACCATTCCAGCGAATACCCGTCACAGATAAGATTACCGGTAATAAATAAAGAGGGTTCCGGGAAACAGTAACAACCGTTTATTCTTTGAAAGCAAATAACCGGACAATACCGGGATCGTGTCAATAGTCCGTATCCAAGTCGTCCTGAACTTCAGGCCGGCAGGTGTTTCAGGATTTCACATAGTTAATTATCAATGCATTAGGAACCTGATCCGCCACCGGCGGAAAAATGACGGATATTCAGGCTTTTTAATTCATCCAATGGGTATCATAAACCTGAAGACCTCTGGAAAACATGGAATATCAGGAAATAATAAACTGGCTGCTCGAAGGAGATGTCTCTATCCGGTACCAGGTCTTCCGCGATCTGCTGGGAGAAACCCGTGAAGATTTAAGGAAAAGAATAGCTGTTGAAGGATGGGGTGCCGGGCTGCTGGCCCATAGGAGGGAAAACGGTCACTGGGGACGGGGATTTTATCAGCCGAAATGGATATCCTCCCATTACACCATTCTTGACCTGAAAAATTTAGGTATCAATCCCGATAATTCACAGGTAAGGGAAACCCTAGAACTGATACTAAAGGATGAGAAAGGTAGGGACGGGGGAATAAATCCGTCACGAACCATACCACAAAGTGATATCTGTGTCACAGGTATGTTCCTGAACTATGCATCATACTTCGGAGTGGAACAGGATAAGCTAGTTCCTATCGTGGATTTCGTCCTGTCGCAGAGATTGAACGATGGAGGATTTAACTGTGATTCCAACCGAACAGGGGCTAAACACAGTTCACTGCATTCGACACTATCCGTTATCGAAGGAATTGAAGAATATTCAGCCGGCGGTTATACATACGGGATATCCGAATTGAATGAAGCCCGGGAATCTTCAAGGCTGTTCATTCTGCTCCATAAGTTTTTTCTTTCAGATAAAACGGGAGAAATAATCAACAGGAATTTTCTCCGGTTCACTTACCCGTCACGATGGAAATACGATATCCTGAGGTCCCTGGATTATTTCCGG
>CP070687.1:954647-955753 GCA_020353115.1 Bacteroidales bacterium | reverse complement strand
CCCCGGTTCATTTCGCTTGCCTTGTATGACCAGATTATCTCCCCGGTGGTTCCGTCAAAGCAGGCAATATCACCATAACCACTGCAAGTGTAAACTCTATTGCCTTCAACCGTGGGAGTAGCCCTGCTTTCGGGGCTTGACCCCGTCCAGGCCCGTCCCATAACCTTTTCCCATAAAATCTTCCCATTCATATCCAGTGCAACCAGAATATCATCTTCATCCTTAAGCCCGGTTGTATACATGACATCGTCTCCGAATGTAACCGAGGAGTAACCAGTGGGAAGTTGGAGATTGGACCATAGGAGGTTTGGTCCGTCAGCAGGCCATGATCTCATCAGGCCTGTTTCTGATGAAACCCCGGTGCGGTTCTCTTCACGCCACTCACTGATTTGTTGTGCATTAGAAACCGGAAGGCCTGTCAGTACCAAAAGTAAAACTAAATCAATAGATTTCATATGGCAAAATGTTTTTTTTCAGACATTTACATGAATTAAAGAAAATCCCGACTGGTTTGCAAGATAAAATATTTTATGGATGTTTGACTTATATAAATCAATCTATAACTTACGCAAATCAAACATTTCAATCTTTGCAGATATTACCCGAAGATTTCTTTGTAAGAGAGGTAAGTTTCATAATTTTTATTTCATCAAATGTTGTTCGCATCAGCCCGTCATCACAAAAAACAAGTTTACTCTTTCATTGGCCGTGTCAGCAACTGTGCTGTTTAATATTTGTCATCCAGGGACACTCCTCTTTTATTTCACAATTTTTACATCCGACAAACCTTGATATTGCAGGAATAATAATAAATCCGAGCAATGAAAAAACAATTGTAAGGGCAAGAACCTGAACAGAATAATCCGTGATCAATAGGAAAATGGCGATACCCAAAGGAATAAACCAGTTTGGGAACACTATAAGGATATTCTGTCTGAAAACCTTGCGGAATGATTTGGTATCTTCTCGTTTGAATAGTTTTGATGAAACAATGCCATAGCCACATGGACAAGCCTGTGTTCCAGAATGATGACAATACGGACAAATTCTCGCCCAGAACCAAAGGATACTGAAGAAAGCATAAGCGGCAAATAGTATTGCCCCGA
>CP070687.1:953421-954547 GCA_020353115.1 Bacteroidales bacterium | reverse complement strand
ATCCAGTTTAATTTTGCAGTCGGTTCGAACTACTTTATGGAAATTGCGAAGATCAGGGCAGCCCGGTTACTCTGGTCTAAAATTGTTGAAGCCTACAAACCGGCAAAAACAGAATCCTGTAAAACATTTGTAAATACCGTAACATCGGATTGGAATAAAACAGCGTATGATCCGTACGTGAATTTACTGCGAACAACTACTGAAGCCATGTCAGCCATTCTGGGTGGAACGGATTCATTAACCATAAAACCATTTGATTCCATATATAAAAATCCCTCTCCCTTTTCGGAACGATTGGCCCGTAACATTCAGATTATCCTGAAAGAAGAAGCATACTTCGACAAGATAGTCGATCCCGCTGCCGGTTCATATTACATCGAGAACCTTACCGATTCCATTGCTGCTGAAGCCTGGAAGGTTTTTCTGGAAATTGAATCTGCCGGAGGTTTCCTTAACGCCCTCCAAAACGGAACAATACAATCTGAAATAGAAGAAAATGCCAGGAAGAGACATCAAAACATTTCCGTAAGAAAGAAACACTTCCTGGGAACAAATCTATACCCGAATCTGTCCGAAAATATCAACTCCAGTATTGACACCTCGATCTATTCCCAGAACCAACATGGCATACAGGACACAGAAATAAAACCGCTCAGATTGTACCGGGCAGTGGAAGGATATGAAAACATGAGGCTAAAAACCGAAAGGTTCAAAGGGAGAAGACCGGTCGCGTTTCTATTTACTTTCGGTAATCTTGCAATGCGTATAGCGCGTGCCACCTTCGCATCCAACTTTTTTGGCTGTGCCGGGTTCGAAATTATCGAAGGATCCGGATATAATGACCTAGAAGAGGGAATAAAAGAATATCCTAAATATGAGCCGGATATAGTTGTGGCTTGCAGTTCCGATAAAGACTATGAAAATTATTTGCCGGAGTTATTCCATAAGATAAATAACAGATCAATCTTTGTCGTATCCGGTTACCCTGAAAAGCTTGTGAACAGTTTCAGGGAAATCGGTATTCAGTACTTCATCCACAAGAATTCCAATGCACTTGAATTATTGATGGAATTTCAAAAAAAACTGGGTATAAAATAGAACCGGGAATACCAGATACCGGTTCAAT
>CP070687.1:952156-953321 GCA_020353115.1 Bacteroidales bacterium | reverse complement strand
ACGGAGTTGACGGGATCTTTCGCCTGTTCGGAGATGATTACCTCGATATAAAATGGGCGCAAAGCTTCGAAACCGATAGTGCAAATACACTGGCATCACTGAAACCTTCAAGAATAGGAATCAGCTGGGAACGCCGATCCCTGGAAGGAATCGGATATGACTTTTCCTATTCCTGGTCGGGAGATGATTTCAATCCCGGGATCGGTTTTGAAATGCGGGAAGACTACTATATGTACAGGGGACATCTTCAATATGGCTGGTTGCCAGGTGAAGAATCGAAACTCTATTCTCACAGGATCCAGTTCTCTGCCATGAATTTCTACCGTGTGGAAGACGGGAGACTGGAATCGGCACGAATCGGCCCGGGATGGAATTTTCAGACAAAGGGCATGATGCAGGGAAGTATCTCCCTGGGGTATAATATTGAAGATGTGTTTGAAGAGTTCGATTTCTCCGACGATACCAACGTTCCTGTAGGAAAATATTACTTCTGGAGCCTCAGGGGATTTTTTATGACACCCATGACATTTCCCCTCTATTCGGTAATAGAACTTGACGCCGGTCAATTCTATGATGGGAACCGGGTTTCAGTATCCCTGATACCGGTATGGAATATATCATCCAGTTTTGAACTGAGCGGGATGTACCAGATGAACCGGCTGAAATTTACCAATCGTGATCAATCATACCTGGGACACATCGGCAGAGTGAAAATCCTCTACATGTTCAGCACAAAACTTACGGCCAGTGCATTTATCCAGTACAATAGCGGGATTGATGCCATAATTTCCAATTTCAGATTCCGCTATAACCCCAGGGAAGGAAACGACTTCTACCTTGTCTATAATGAAGGGACAAACACAGTTCTCGATAATGAAATACCTGTAAAACCCAGGACTAGCGACCGTACGATCCTGCTGAAGTATACCTATACCTTCAATTTATAGCTGCGGTTATTATAAGTAAGACAATTCCTCTGGAATCCGGAAAGTATTACCATATTTACAACAGAGGTATAAACGGGTGTGATATATTCAAGGAATCTTCCGATTATAAGCATTTTCTTGCTTTATATAATCTGTTGTGCTATTAGAACTCATATAACTGAAAATCAAGGTCGCCAGGAAATGGACATACTGAGCCTGTCTCCCCAAGGGATCCCTGG
>CP070687.1:950872-952056 GCA_020353115.1 Bacteroidales bacterium | reverse complement strand
CTATTCAGACCATACATCGTACTATAAATATCGTATTCTTATGGTAAATGCTTCCCGGGGATTTCTTACCAGGATTTGCTCGATATCATCATCCGTGAACCCCCTTTTCTTCAGTTCCGGCAGTAAACGATTAAAAATAACGGTATACCCATTGTAGTTACCCCCATCTGGCTGTCCGACATTATACCAGCCCGAATCATGGGAGATCAGAATTTTCTGCAGCAGACCTGCGTCTTTCAGATCTGAAATACGGTTTGCATACCATTCGACGGCACCGGGCATTCCGGGTTCGGCAGGTGGTGCATCATTTACATTATCAAGCGAAATCCAGGCACCTTCTTGGGCAGCTTTTATGCATCCTTCCAATGTTCCACCCTGGGCATGAGTCCAAATAAATGCCGTTGGCGAAACTCCCTGTGTCTTAAGAATCCCGATCTGGGCAAATGCAGGGCCATCCGGACCCGTATGAGAAACAATGGCCAAACCTGTTTTTTTGTGAGCAATGGAGGCGGCATGAATTATCTTTTGATGAAGTGCGGATAGTGAATCGGCGGGATTAACGGCAATCTTAATAAAACCCGGCCGCACACCGCTTCCATCAATTCCATTTTCAAACTCATCCACCCATCTTTGAGCAAGCGCTTCAGGCGATTCTTCGAAAGCATGCGCCGGTATAAATCGGTTGCTTAGTGCCCCGTAGTAACCCGTATTGGTCAGGATAGCAATTCCGCTCTTTTCAGATAATTCTTTAAGAACAAAAGGATCTCTTCCCAGGTAGGCAGGTGTGCATTCCAAAAAGGTATTCACACCGGATTCCCGGATCTCCAGGAGAAAGGGCAATGCCCTTCCGACCACTTCATCCCTGTCCCACCTGTGGTATCCGGTACTGTCGGCGCCGATCCAGTCGACTATAACGTGTTCATGAACCAGGGTAATGCCCATTTCACTGGCTTCAACAGGTCCGTTTACGGTCATTATTTGTACACTGTCCGGCCTTTTCTGGCAGGAAACAATTGATAGAAGGATGAAAACCATCCAGGGAAAATGCTTCATTCTCATAATAATTTATTCTGGTGTGTTTGATGGTTACAGATAGGGTGTATCGAAGATAATGATTCCAGTATTACCTTTTCCATGCAAGTTTATCAATTTCCGTCTACAATTGGAAATAAATTAATGAATTC
>CP070687.1:949574-950772 GCA_020353115.1 Bacteroidales bacterium | reverse complement strand
TTCCTGCATGGTCATTTGAAATCCCCCATCACCGATAAAGGCTATTACTTCTCTATCGGGAACCCCTATTTTGGCGCCGATTGAAGCAGGAAGACCAAAACCCATTGTCCCCAGACCGCCTGATGTTACCCAGCTATTCGATCTGCTGAATTTGTAGTTCCTGGCACTTACCATTTGATTCTGTCCAACATCGGTTACGACAATGGCATCCCCTTTGGACTTTTCCGATAGGATATGAACCACTTCATCCATCCTAATATCCTTTCTTTTTCCTTCGATATTTTTCCTGATCACTTTATCATATTCCTCATTTTCAAAACTTCTGAAGTTTTCGAGCCATTCGGTATGTTTATTCTCCCTGATACGGGGCAAGAGAGCTTTCAGGGCATCTTTGGCATCGGCTATAATAGCCAAATCAACCTCCACATTCTTATTCACTTCCGAAGGATCGATTTCGATATGAATAACGGTAGCTTGTTTGGCATAGGTTTGAAGGTTACCGGTAATTCTGTCATCAAACCGCATCCCCACAGCGATCAGTACATCGCAGTCATTGGTAAGGACATTCGGTCCGTAGTTCCCGTGCATACCGAGCATTCCCACATATAACGGATGTTGTGAAGGAAATGCAGAGAGCCCCAACAGCGTTGAAGCAACAGGGATGTCTGCCTTTGTAACCAGTTTTTCGAGTTCTTTCTGACTCCTTGAGATCAGTACTCCCTGTCCTGCCAGAAGAAGCGGTTTCCTGGAATTATTGATCAGTACTGCTGCAGCATCAATATCTTCTTCTCTGACTTTCGGGTAGGGGAAATAGCTGCGTAACTTGGTGCATTTTTTATAGGTAAAATCGAGTGTGGCAAATTGTGCATCTTTCGTAATATCGATCATTACAGGTCCCGGTCTTCCGGTTTTGGCCAGATAGAATGCTTTGGCCATCACTTCCGGTATCTCCTCTGCGGTTGTAATCTGGAAGTTCCACTTAGTAACCGGCATAGATATTCCAATCACATCGGTTTCCTGGAACGCATCCGAACCCAGCAGGGGTGAAGCCACTTGTCCGGAAATACAAACCAGCGGTATGGAATCGATCATAGCATCTGCCAGTCCGGTAATCAGGTTTGTAGCACCTGGTCCTGATGTCACCATACAAACGCCCACCCTCCCTGTTACCTTGGCATATCCTTCGGCTGCATGAGCA
>CP070687.1:948268-949474 GCA_020353115.1 Bacteroidales bacterium | reverse complement strand
GCCGGATTACAATATGCTTACCTGCCACAGTTCAGAACCTATGACTTATCCATGATATTCAGCATCAATGTCTTCGGTTTTAACATCGACCGTTAACCGCTCCTATTCAGGTTTTGCAGTTAGCAGCCGGATCTTTCTTTCATTTGTATACGCAAACACCGCCAGAAGGAAAATGATAATCACCAGATAATATACAAATGTTGGTACTGGTACCGGATCTCCCTGTGCATATGAATGCAGTCCCGACAAGTAGTAATTCACACCGAAATAGGTCATCAATACGGATCCGAATCCAAGTAATGCAAACAGATTGAATGAATAATCGGTCCTGAGTCCGGGGATCTGTCTCATGTGAATAATAAAGGTATAAACCAGAATTGTAACTAGTGACCATGTCTCCTTCGGATCCCATCCCCAATACCGGCCCCATGATTCATTCGCCCAGACAGCTCCAAGAATGGTCCCAACCGTCAAGAAATAGAGTCCCAGTGTCAGGGCCATTTCATTGATCCTGGTCAGATCCACAATCTGAGTGCCGATTCTTTCCAAAGTTTTTCCGGTTTTCATCAACATTAAAAACAGGTTCAGGAATCCGAGCAATGCCCCCAGACCAAGAAATCCATAACTGGCCGTAATGATGGACACATGAAAGGTCAGCCAATAGGATTTCAAAACGGGTACAAGGTTCGTTATTTCAGGATTCATCCAGCTGAAATGAGCAACAAGCAACGTCAATGCTGCCAGGATAGCAGTCATGGAAAGTGCAAAGGGTGATTTGTTAGCAAAAATAAACCCGGCAAGCATGGTAGCCCATGCTACGTAAATCATCGATTCAAAACCATTGCTCCAGGGTGCATGACCGGAAATATACCACCTCAGGCCAAGTCCAAAAGTATGTGCAGTAAAACCTATCGCCAGAAGAGCAATAACGGTAATAACGATGTAACGGACGTTCACACCTGGGATCAGAACTTTTAGGATCATAATCACCAGGAGTACGATTCCCACTGTTGCATAGAAAGGAAATAACCTCCAGAAAATGTTGAAATTATTATAGAATATTTCGAGTTTCACCTTTGTCACGGGAGGAAGGATCGCTCCGGCATTCCGGTATTGATAGGTTATAATCCCATCAAGATACTCGTTGGGTTTATCCCAGTTATCCGATATTACGGATTCCATGATCGATTGAAAATAAAGCTGGAA
>CP070687.1:946949-948168 GCA_020353115.1 Bacteroidales bacterium | reverse complement strand
TAAATGGTGAATTTAAGAAGGAAAATCTTATAAAATACGGTAAGCTGTCTTTGTATATTGTTGGAGGAATTGCTCTCTTTTTTACCCTTTTCCCCGGAATGTTCTATGATTTCTCTGCGCAGGGTGACGTGAATTATTCATCTCAGGGAGCACAGATATTGGTTGATGCATGGCAGGCAGACCGGGAAATGCTTCTCCGTAACGACTCATTAAGGTCCCTTATTTTTATCCTTTTCACAGCCTTATTGCTGTATTTTACATCAGAAAGCAAAATCAAGTTAAAGATTTCTATTCTTCTCCTATCACTACTTATCCTTTTTGATATGTGGCCGGTGGCCAAACGGTATTTAAACAATAAGGATTTTGTTTCAAAAAGACAAACTACGGAAGCTTTTCAGCCTTTCCAGGCTGATCTTCAGATTAAGACGGATCCTGATCTGTATTACCGGGTTTTTGATCTCACTGCAGATCCTTTCCGAAGCTCAAGAGCTTCATACTTTCATAAATCGCTGGGTGGATACCATGGAGCAAAAATGAAACGCTACCAGGAACTGATCGATTACCATTTGAGCAAAAACAGGATGAGTGTAATAAACATGCTGAATACAAAGTATTTTATTATACCTGCAACCGAATCTCCTCCTGTTGCACAGTATAATCCTAATGCATTGGGAAATGTATGGTTTGTCAAAGAACTTAGGTGGGTTAAAAATGCCGATGAAGAAATATTGGCTCTTGAAGATTTCAATCCGGTAAATGAGGCGATCATCGATGAACGGTTCCGGGGCCAGGTGGGGGAATTCCGGATACCAAATGATTCACTCTCTTCAATTGAACTTATTGGCTATAAACCCGACATGTTAACCTATCAATCCGAAACAACCGCTGATCATCTCGCAGTATTTTCGGATATCTATTATGATAAAGGCTGGAATGCATATATAGATGGTGAATTGCATCCGCATTTCAGGGTAAATTATATACTGAGAGGAATGATCATTCCGCAAGGGAACCATGTGATCGAATTTAAATTCGAACCGAGATCATATGCTATTGGCAGGCGAATATCCCTGGTCAGTTCCATGTTAATTATTCTATTAACTGTACTTATATTGGGAATCGAACTCAAAAGAAGGGTGAATCCTTAAGAGAGATGAAGGAAAGAAAGGACCGGTCTAAATCTGTCTTTTAATATCTGTCACGCCATTTGTATCTCCTG
>CP070687.1:945626-946849 GCA_020353115.1 Bacteroidales bacterium | reverse complement strand
ATCAAACCCGGTGTTTTTCATTTCGCCGATATTCACATAAGGTGCTGTAGCCATTCCCATTACCTGAGGTATACTTAAGCGGTAAAGCATATCAGAGGTGTTCCTTTGCCAAACATCTGCTGATAATTTCAGGGAGTTATTCAGAATCGTAAAATCCAGGCCAACGTTATATGTTTCAGTGGTTTCCCAGGTCACATCCGGATTGCCCATTGCTGCGGGCTGGAATCCGACAGACGTAGATGTGTTTGATCCGTCAAGTGCATAGGCAGCCCGACTATCATGGGTTGAGTATGTAGTAAACACATTATAGTTACCTATCCTGTCATTTCCTGATTTACCCCAGCCAAGGCGCAGTTTGAGGAAGTCTATCCAGTTTCTTGTTCCTGCCATAAAATCTTCCTGTGAAATAGCCCATGCGAATGAAACGGATGGGAAAGTGGCATACCGGTTCTCGGGGCCGAATCGTGAAGATCCGTCACGTCGCAAGGTTACCTCAAGGTAATATTTTCCTAACAGATCATAGTTAGCACGGCCGAAAATCGAAAATAGTGACCATTCCGAACCCGAACCGGAGTTGATCTGGTTTATTTCTCCGGAAGAAAGCTGCATATAGTTGGGATCATTGGAGAAATACTGGCTCCTGCCGGCATCCATATAATTATAGGTATTCGCAATTGCTTCTGTCCCGAGTATCACTTGAAGGCTGTGCACATCGGCAAGTGTGATATTATAATCAAGGGTATTGGCCCAGTTCCACTGAAATGAATAATTTGTTCCCTGGGTCAGTCTGTCTATCGTTTCAGCCATTGCAGCCTCCGGGTTGGCAAGACGCATGTTTTTGGTATTCACCTGTCTGAAATCGTAACCGAGAAAACTCTTGAAGGTAAGCCCTTCAATAATGTTCGCCTCTCCAAACAAAGTGCCAAGTAAACGGAAATTCTTGCTATAGTTATTTTTTGCACGGGTAAGCATTGCTACGGGATTTTGAGAGCCACCCATACCAAGCCCCCTGGAACCGGCAAAATTGCCCATTATGTCATAAACCGGTATGATAGCCTGGGATTGGAATGCCCGGGAAATAGGCGCTTCATCGTAGTTATCTGTCAAGTCCCCATGTCTGTTGGTGTAGAAAGCTTTCAGCGACTGACCAATATTGAACCTGTCATTTAGTCTGGCATTAATACTGTTCCGGAAGCTGTACCTTTCGAAACCCGTATGTATCA
>CP070687.1:944294-945526 GCA_020353115.1 Bacteroidales bacterium | reverse complement strand
TGGATTGGTATGATTTTACTGCTGGCCGTTGCAGGGATTCTTGTAAAGAATTATTTGGATCCTGTTTACCGGGGGAAGAGTATACGGGAAGCGATGATAGTCCTCAATAACGAATATGTGAACCATCCGCATGTAACGGTTACCCAATGTGACCTGGATCTAACACACCTGGATGAGGAAATTGAAGTAACCGCCGGCATTCGGTTGATGAACCATACTGATACCGTAATTCCGGAGTATGTATTTACATTAAATCCGGGTTTGAAGATCCTGGAAGTAGCCCGGAACGGGAGTCAAGTGGCCTTTGAAAGAGACCTGCACCTGTTACGCATTCAGCCTGAAGAGCACCTTTTACCAGGAAAAACGGATTCACTGCATATCCGTTACCAGGGGCAAATTGATCCTCATGCCTGCTATCTGGATATCGATGAATCGCTCAGGTCCAGTGAATTACGATTGGATATGCTGAGTGTGCATCGTGAATATTCATTCGTTACCCCAGAATACCTTCTTCTTACAGCTGAACTTTTGTGGTATCCTGAAGCCGGAGTAAATTATTGCTCGACCATTCCCGGATATCACAGGACATCCTTTGTGAACTTTTCACTAACGGTATCTTCTGACAAACACCTTGAGCCGTTTTCTCAGGGTCAGATGACCCGGATGGATGATGACCGTTTTCGTTTTGTCCCGGAACATCCTTTATCCCGGGTATCACTGGTGATTGGGAAATATGTCCGACGAACCATAATGTGTGATTCGGTCGAATATAACCTGTTAACGCTGGAGGGTCATGACTATTTCGAGCCCTATTTGAATGAGCTGGGTGATACCCTTTGTCCAGTGATCCGGGAACTCAAACAGGATTATGAATGGGAGATTAATTTACCCTATCTTTTCCCGAGATTCTCTCTGGTTGAAGTCCCCATCCAGTTTACTTCCTACCCCCGATTCTGGACGATGAGCCAGGAAACGGTTCAACCGGAAATAGTACTCCTTCCTGAAATGGGGCTTCCTATATGGCAGGCAGATTTTCACGGAAGATTAGAAAGAGGGAAAAGAAATGCCGAAAGAAATAACCAGGTGGTATCCGATAAAGAACTCCAGGCTCAAATGCTGGAAAATTTCATACGTGAGATCGTCACAACAGGCAACCAGGAAACATGGTTTTATGGGGAAAATATAGGTTACGGAAGAAGCGCTTACTCTGTTTACCCCAATTATTGCAATTA
>CP070687.1:942961-944194 GCA_020353115.1 Bacteroidales bacterium | reverse complement strand
CCGTACCGGATCATTCACTGTCGACCGGTGAGATTGAATTTACGGATGTTATCATACATGGTTTCCGTCATGTGGGAGGAGATGCTCACCAGGCTCATTTGAAAAATAAGCACCATGATCTGAAATATTAGTCCACCTCAACCAGATTCCCGCTCATGTTTCCGGATAATTACAATGAAAAAACAATATGGTTCTGTAAATTTGTCGGGTAGTCAGGGATATGAATCCCTGAAATTCCTGAAGGTTTGAATTCGGAAACAAATCCCCGGATCATTACCCGGAATTTGTTATTTTAAGTAGAAATGCCATGAGAGAGAAAACATATAAGTGGCGGACTAAACCAGGGTTTTTGATTTTGACAATTGCCATGCTTTTTCAACAAACGGCATACTCTCAATGTAACGTATTGGTCTGGTCGGATGAATTCAACTATACCGGTTTGCCCGATCCGGAAAAATGGAGTTTTGAGACCGGAGGAGGAGGCTGGGGGAACAATGAACTGCAATACTACCGTGATGGCACAAACAATGCGGAAGTCGTTGATGGGAATCTGGTTATAACGGCCAGAAAAGAATCCTATGGAGGAAGAGATTATACCTCAGCACGGCTTATTACTCTGCATACAGGTAATTTCTGGCAGTACGGGAAGATCGAGGCCAGGATTAAATTGCCATACGGACAAGGGATCTGGCCGGCATTCTGGATGCTCGGGAAAAATTTCGGTGCCGTGGGTTGGCCTGCATGCGGGGAGATCGATATCATGGAAAAGATCGGTGGCGGAACAAATGAAAGTACAGTATACGGAACGGCTCACTGGGATCATAACGGAAGTTATGCCTCGTATGGAGGTCAGGTAATCTTATCCTCAGGAATATTTGCCGATGCGTTTCATGTTTTTTCCATCGAGTGGGATTCCCAAAGAATTAAATGGTTCCTTGATGGTAAGGAGTACCATGTTATGGATATTACCCCACAGGCACTAAGCGAATTCCACAACGAATTTTTTATCATTCTCAATGTTGCCGTAGGAGGGAACTGGCCCGGCAGTCCGGATCTTACTACCGTTTTTCCGCAAACGATGGAAGTGGATTATGTGCGGGTATACTCATCACCGGATTACCTGGAAATGAAAGGACCTGATGAAGTGGTTCCGGGACAAACGGATCTGACCTATGAGCTTCCGTACGATGAACAAGCCTCCTACTCATGGACGGTGCCGGAAGGAACAACCAT
>CP070687.1:941584-942861 GCA_020353115.1 Bacteroidales bacterium | reverse complement strand
CATGGAGAAACATTGCATAATCATTACCATGGGAATGTAATTGAAAGCGGTCAGATGTTTCTCCTTGATGCAGGAGCTGAAACTTCAATGCACTACGCGGGAGATATGTCAAGTACCTTCCCGGTAGATGGAAATTTTACACAAAGACAGAAGGAGATCTACCGTATCGCCCTTGATTCGCATATCGCTGCAGTGAATATGTTAAAACCGGGAGTAAAATTCAGAGATGTTCATCTAACAGCCTGCAGGATTATTGCCAACGGAATGAAAGAAATGGGCTTTATGAAAGGGGATATGGATGCAGCTGTAGAACAGGGCGCACATGCACTCTTTTTCCCATGCGGAACAGGGCATATGATGGGACTTGATGTTCACGATATGGAAGATCTTGGTGAAGTGTATGTCGGATATGATGGTAAACCAAAAAGTAAACAGTTCGGACTGAAATCCCTGAGGCTGGGCCGGGAACTGGAACCCGGATTTGTATTGACAATCGAACCGGGTATCTATTTCATCCCTGAATTGATCGACCAGTGGAAGGCAGATGGGAAGTTCAAGGAGTTTATTAATTATGACAGGGTGGAACAATACAAGGATTTCAGCGGTTGCAGGAATGAGGAAGATTTTCTAATAACCCGGACCGGAGCAAGAATACTTGGCAAACCATTACCAAAAACGATTGAAGAGGTGGAAGCAGCCCGGTAAGAAATGGTTTGCAGTTTGTATATATCGTATCTTACTGCAAGTAGGCTCCGTTTCGAAAAGTTGCCTGGCGGGTTCGTATCTTAAACCCGGAGAACTCTGTCACAGGGAACTATTTAGGTACCAGGGAATCTGACAGGGCATCTGAGGAAAGAATTTTTTACCGGACAGCAGCCATAAGAATCAAAGAATATTCATTATAACCATTAACGTATATACTTATAACCTCTTACCATGCTATGTATCAGTGCTGATGATATTGTAAAAGCCGTTTCATGCCAGGAACTTGTCATGGCTGTAGAAAAGGCCATGATAATGTATGAAAAGGAAGAGTTCTATATGCCCCAAAGGATGCATCTTGATTACAAGGGAAATATTTTGCTTCTGATGCCATGCTTTACCCCGGAAAGTATGGCAACCAAACTGGTTTCCCTATTCCCGGGTAATTTGGAAAAAGGGAAACCGGTAATAAACGGCATCGTGATCCTGAATGATGCCGAAACGGGAGAACCTTTGGCCGTTTTTAACGGTGCAAAACTGACGGCTGTCCGGACCGGGGCGGTAGGAGGGGTCGG
>CP070687.1:940206-941484 GCA_020353115.1 Bacteroidales bacterium | reverse complement strand
AAGGTGAGAATATTCCCTCCAAAACCAATCTAAAAATAAACAGATGTTCAGAAATTACCTGACTGTCGGATTACGAAACATTTACCGGAATAAGCTTCACACGTTCATCAATATAGCCGGATTTTGCCTTGGTCTGGCGGTGGTGATTCTGATTGGCCGGTTTGTACACAAAGAACTAAATACAGACAAGTTCCACCACAATATAAACCAGGTCTATTTTGTTAAAACCCTGGGTTGGTTTACACCTTATGTTCTCGCTCCCACAATGAAAGATATGCTCCCTGAAGTAGAAAGTACGTTACGATTGGATTATTATATGGCAAGGGATGCTGTTTTGAATTGTGGGAATGAGCCTGTTCTTGTTAAGGATCTCTACTATACAGATTCAACGTTTTTCGACTTTTTTGACTTCAATCTGATCTATGGTAATCCGGAGAAAGCCCTGGTTTTACCTAATTCCATTGTTCTTACTGAGAAAATGGCGGACAGATTATTTGGAGACGTAAATCCAATGGGTAATACAATACGGTTCAACAATAAACTTGAATTGACTGTTACGGGTGTATTGGAGGATATACCAACCAATTCCTCACTCTTCTTCAATGGGTTAATCTCATTTAATACACTTTACCAATTGCTGGAGCCTGAGCGATTCGAAAGCTGGAGTATGTATGTGACAAATACATTGATAATGGTTAATGAAAATGCCGATATTGACCAGTTGGTATCAAAGATGAAACCCTTTGCGGAAGAGCATCAATGGGATGAATTTGACATTTTATGCTATAAAGACCTTCATTTCTATGAAGAGGAAGTAGGAAAATTTCGACAGGGTAATATCAAGAAATTACTGATCCTGATCACGATAGGCATATTTATTTTCTTAATTGCCGTGATCAATTATATAAACCTTTCCATAGCCACTTTTATACCAAGGATGAGAGAAATGATAATCAGGAAAATTGTTGGCGCCTCACGAAGGCAACTCATGGTACAGATCCTGATTGAACCGGTTATCCTTAGCCTGATTTCCATGAATTTTGCAATTATTATTGCAAACCTGTTTATCCCGGAATACAATGAATTGATCAATTCGGATTTCCTTTACCTGGATACAAAAAGCATCTCATTCTGGCTATTCTTTATCCTGGGTTCCGTTAGCCTGGGGCTCCTTGTTGGTGTGTTCCCGGCAATTTATTTATCAGGAACCCGTTCGCCTGAGATCCTTCGGGGTCAGACCGTCAAAACATCCGGGAAGGGACTTTTCAGAAAACTATT
>CP070687.1:938806-940106 GCA_020353115.1 Bacteroidales bacterium | reverse complement strand
TAACAAGGTTAAAGAATGCAATTAATTCCTATGATAAAGCGTGGGAATTGATCCAGATCTATACACCTCTTGAAGAAGCAAAATTTATCCAGGTGTTGTACAGACAAAAGAAGAAGCATTAAGAGGGAAAGGGATTAATCAATGTATGAAATGAAGAAGAATCTTCTTGTTCTTAGCCTGTTATTATCTGTTTGGCCTTTGTCCAGCCAGGATAATTGGTCGCTGGATGAGTGCATTTCATATGCCCTTGATAATAATATACGGATAAAGCGGTACGAACTTACAGCAAGGATCTCAAAGAATAACTACCTGAATTCAAAACTCCAGTATTTACCCAGCCTGAACGGATTTTCCAATGCAACCTATAACTGGGGGAGAACATTCAGTTACGATGTCCTTGCATATGTTGATCAGAATTACCTGGACGGGAATTTCGGGGCTCAGGCCAGTATTACGCTGTTTAACGGATTACAGAATCTGAATACGATGATCCAGTATAAATACGACCTGATGAGTAACCTGGAAAATGTTGAAGGGGCGAAACACGATATTACCCTTGAGATTGCTGCCGCGTATCTGCAGATACTTCTGAATAAGGAATTGTTATCGCTGGCAGAAGCACAGCTGGAATTGACCCGCCTGCAGGTGGAACGGTCCAGGAAACTGGTGGAAGTCGGTAACGTTGCAAAAGGAACATTGCTGGAGATAGAGGCACAGGAAGCCCTGGAACGGTCGAACGTAATAAATGCATCCAACAATCTGCAAATATCCTACCTGACCCTTACTCAGATCCTGAACCTGGATTCTGTCGGAGGATTTGAGATCGAATACCCGGAGATCCTTGAAATAGATGAAAATAACATGTTGCAATCCGTCAAGTCGATTTATGAGGAAGCAAAGGTGTTTATGCCTCAGGTAAAAAGTGCGGAATATGCCATGAAAAGCCAGGAAAAAGCCCTTTCCGTGGCAAGGGGACAGCGTTATCCAAGATTACTCATGGATTTTGTTGATTATTCCAGGTATAATGAACTGGCGGTTCATCCAAGCAATTTTGATTCGGATCCGACAAACGATGTGGATACATACGATTACAGGGATCAGATACGGGATTTTGAATATAAAGCATTGAGATTACAATTAAGTATACCAATATTCAACAGGTGGGATATCCAGAACCGTATCGGAAATGCCAGGGTTGCAGTTGATGATTCGAGATTATACCTCGATCTTACCAAACAGCTGCTGTACGAATCAATTCAAAGGGCCCATGCCGATGCTTTGGCAGCACTTGAAAATTACA
>CP070687.1:937402-938706 GCA_020353115.1 Bacteroidales bacterium | reverse complement strand
ACGGATGGTGAAATCGACGGGTTGGTGAAGGAATATGAATCCGAATACAGAATGGAGCCCATGATCCGGAAAGGAGGGGAAAAACATCCTGCCCTGAGGGAAGCGGCCAGAATTGAAATAGGATTAAGGGCTTTCCTGGATGATGGAGGATTTGGCGGATTTACAGACACCTTTGAAAACCTGCATGGTTTACTCCAGTTACCCGGCATCGCAGTGCAAAGGTTAATGAAGGACGGGTACGGTTTTGGTGCGGAGGGGGATTGGAAAATGGCCGCAATGCTCAGGGTTATGAAATTTATGTCATCGGGATTACCCGGAGGAAATTCATTTATGGAGGATTACACCTATCATCTTGATCCTTCCGGGATGAGGGTACTTGGTGCTCATATGCTGGAAATATGTGCATCCATTGCTGAAGGTCAGCCATCATGTGAAATACATCCCCTGTCGATCGGCGGTAAAGATGCTCCTGCCAGGCTGGTATTCAATGTTCCTTCAGGCGCTGCAATCAATGTCAGTGTACTCGATCTGGGTAACCGGTTCCGGATTCTGGTGAATGAGGTGGAAGCTGTTCAGCCGCCCGAAGAGCTTCCGAAACTCCCGACAGCGAGGGTACTCTGGGATCCGAGACCTAATCTTAAGGTTGCCGCTGCAGCATGGATCCTTGCAGGTGGTGCACATCATACCTGTTACAGCCAGAACATTACTGCAGATATGATCATGGATTTTGCCGAAATGGCTGGTGTCGAGTTCCTCATAATAGACGAAAATACAAATTTACCGGATTTCAGGAATACCCTGAGATGGAATGAGATCTATTATCATTTCGCAAAAGGGATCTGATTTGCCAAATTTAGCTTTGGAACTTCTCTTTTTTGATCCAATTACCAATACGTTCCCCGGTTTGGGTCAATAACTCGGAAGCATTGCGAATTGATTCCTGAACAGGTAGGGTTTCCTCGGAGATGGAAAATACTGCCCGGATACCTTTATTATACAATAATTCTTCTTCCTGATCGATTACAGCGGCAACGGCAATAACAGGTTTGCCATACTTATCTGCAATTTCAGCTACACCTGCTATTGCTTTACCATACCATGTCTGGGGATCGATCTTCCCTTCCCCGGTAATAATGAGGTCAGCTTCAGCAATCTCTTTTTCAAGATCAATAATTCCGGCAACCATATCAAAACCTCCCTTCATTCCGGCATCCAGAAAGGCCATAAGTCCTGCACCCAGTCCGCCTGCTGCTCCTGCCCCAGGTATTCCATCCACGTCTTTGAAAAGGTATTCGTTTATTTTT
>CP070687.1:935988-937302 GCA_020353115.1 Bacteroidales bacterium | reverse complement strand
TCCGATGGACATATTTGAATTAATGAACCGAATTCCGCATCAAATACAAGGTATTCCCCATCAGGCAAACACCTTGTGTGCTGTGTAAAATAGTCCGTTATTCTGACTACATTACCACCGGAAGAAGGTATTCTCATCGTATTACAGGTAACCCGGTTGCTTGAACCGTAATAAATATAATTCCCGTCAGGTGACCAGTCCGGGAAACCACTGCGCGTCGAATCGCTGAATGTAATTTGTCTTAACGAATTTTCTTGTGCATAACTCATCTGGTAAAGCACAACAAAAAATACTACTGAAAGGCTGATTATTCTTATTTTCATCGTGTTAACTATTATGGTATTGATTGAAATAATGACTTCCTACTATTTACCATTTAACGCTTTTCGCAATTTACGAATTATGTTTTTATTGAATTAACCATTCAAAAGGAATAATATTAAATCTCTCTTAAAGTCATTATGACAACCCGTGCTAAGATTGAAAACCTCTCTTTGCCGGATCTTCAGGGGCCCGGTTCCGGGCTGTGATTTTGCCTGGCAAACCTTAAATTACTACATTCAGGGCATTGATCATCATTCAGGAAAATATATGAGAAGGTATTATTTTTAAAATGTACATCTATCCGGAAAGAGTCTCAGAAATACTGTGGGAGCATAACCTGTCAATAGATCTCCGGGCTGTATATGTTTGACCCAGTGTTGATTCGGAGGCTGGTATTCCAGATGATAATAGTCAAAACCATGAAATATAAAAGTATTGTTGCCACAAGAAGGGGAGGCCCGGAAGTTCTCCGGGTTACTGAGAATGATCTGCGTAAACCTTCGGGAAGGGAGGTACGGATTAAGAACCTGGCCGTACCCGTCTGCTTGCCGGATATAGAAGCCCGTTATGGACGCACGCCATTCCCACCCAAAATACCATTTGTGCCAGGCTATGCCTTCATCGGCATTGTGGATGCGATTGGAGAAGGTGTCACCAAAGTTGCAGCCGGGGACCGGGTAGCTGCCTTGACGGTTCGCGGAGGGTATGCCGAGTATATCTATCTTGGTGAAAAACAACTCATCCATGTTCCCTCCACTCTGGATCCGGTGAAGGCTGCACCACTTATATTGAATTATATTGTTGCTTACCAGACACTCCACCGGTCTGCAAAGGTCAGGGCCGGAGATAAAGTGCTTATAATCGGTGCAAGCGGAGGGATAGGAACAGCATTTTTACAACTGGGCAAACTGGCCGGTCTCAAAATGTACGGGATAGCATCTGAAAACAAACACCATATCCTGACCGAATACGGTGCAATCCCGATTGACT
>CP070687.1:934555-935888 GCA_020353115.1 Bacteroidales bacterium | reverse complement strand
GCCAGGGTTGAAAAAGAATTTGATGAAATTGCCCTGGGAAAACTGGACTGGACAGAGATGATCGATAATTTTTATGTTTCATTTCATAAAAAAGTAAAGAGTGCTCTTGAACAATCTGAAAAGAAGAAGGGGGAGCGAATTCTCGGGAGTGATCCTGCGTCGGGAAGATCCGTTTATGTGAAAATAGGTAAATTCGGACCAATTGCACAATTGGGTGACAGTCAGGATGATGAAAAGCCACGGTTTGCCAGTTTGCTTAAAGATCAGCTTATCGAAACCATTACACTTGAGGAGGCTCTTGAACTCTTTAAACTACCCCGTACCATCGGGTTTTTTGAAGAAAAAGAGTTAATCGCAGGAATGGGAAAATACGGGCCTTATATCAGGCACGATACGAAATTCTATTCGTTGGTCAGGGGAGTGGATGATCCCCTCACAATTGAATCCGAAAGGGCTATTGAACTTATTCTGGAAAAAAGGGAGAGTGAGAAGAAAAGAATTCTTAAAACCTTTTCTGAGAACCCGGATCTACTGATTCTTCGTGGGAAATACGGACCATACATTTCCTATGAAAAAAACAATTTCAGGATTCCCCGGAAAAAAGATCCGGAATCGTTGACCTATGACGAGTGCATGGAACTGATAAAATCGGCCGGGAGATCCGGAACCGGGAAAAAAAGGAGATAAGACATATGGATCTGAACGACTATTTCGACCCGGTAAGCATTGAAAAGCCTTCCCAAATACTACTACAGGAAGAACTAACCATTGGACGAAACATAGCGATTCATACCCCAAATAATCCTATCGGGAGCGTTGAAGGATACCACCTTGCTCTTCTGGGGATTCCTGAAGACAGGAATTCACCCAATAAGGGTAGCGCAGGAGCTCCTGATAGAATCAGGGGAAAATTCTATCCGTTATTTAAATTTCCTGCAAAAATCCGGTTTATTGATCTGGGGAACCTGAAATCAGGAGATAGTCCCGCAGATACCTATTTCGGAGTACGAGACGTTCTCTTTAAATTGATGAATAATAATATCATACCGATCATTCTCGGAGGTAGTCAGGACAATACATACGGCCTCTATCTGGCATTTGAGAAAATGAAAAAACCGGTAAACCTGGTTACGGTGGATCCACGTATCGATCTTTCCGGTTTCAGAGATGAATTTGATTCACAAACCTACCTGAGAAAAATTCTCATTAAAAAAGAGCGGACATTTGTCAATTATTCGAATATAGGACATCAGGTATATTTCACAGACCAGGAGGATCTTGAGTTCCTGAAGAGTTCATTTTTCGAACTCTACCGACTTGGTATGGTAAGAAC
>CP070687.1:933103-934455 GCA_020353115.1 Bacteroidales bacterium | reverse complement strand
AAAAATGCATCAAATGCGGGATTTGTTTTGAGACCTGTAAATTTGATGCGATTGATAAAAGAGCTGGGAGTGATTGATAATGATAAATCTCAGAATAGATGGTCTGGATGTACAGGCTGAGGATGGATGGACTATTTTGGAAACATGTCAGTTCTACGGAATTGATATTCCAACTCTATGTTATGATCATGGACTTTCTCCTTATGGTGCATGTAGACTTTGTTTGGTAGAGATAGGTGAGGGAAAGAATGCAAAGTTGGTATCCTCATGCACTTATCCTGCCCTTGAAGGATTGAAAGTAAGAACCCATTCAAAAAGAATAATGAAAGCCAGAAAGGTCGTAATCGAATTAATGATCGCCCGTTGTCCGAATTCTAAAACTCTACAGGACCTTGCTTCAAAATACAATGTACAAAAGATCAGGTTCAAAATAAAACATGAGGATTGTCTACTTTGCGGATTATGCGTACGTATGTGCAAGGAGCAGATGATGTCGGGAGCCATCGATTTTATTGGAAGGGGCAAGGACCGGAGAATAACCACGGCGTTTGATGAAAAATCAGATTTGTGTCGTACATGCGGCGGTTGTATGTATATATGTCCCATATGCGAACTTAGATGTCAGGGCCCGGACCCGCCGGGAGCTGTTTGTGGAAGTTGTTTGGAAATGAGTCCGACATGTTTGGATTTTTCAAGTGAAGCACAGTGTTTCATGGTCGAATCCGGCTGCGGAACATGTGTCAGAAATCCAATTAAAAAGAATGTTAATGAAATGGAGGAATAAAAATGTCTTTAACCAAGATTAATGCGAGTGCAGCTACACTATCAAAGAACAGGACAGTTGGAACCATATCACAATTAAGTGGTATGTGTGCAACATGCGTTGACGGATGCATTGGAATGTGTGAGATCGGAAAATCGGCTTACAGAGGTCACGAGGTTATATATCCACAACCTTTCGGGATAATTACCTCCGGGTCTGAAAAAAATTATCCTGTTGATCTATCCCATTTTACGATTATCGGGGGTGTTGAAGGTGCCTGGGGAATTCAATCCGATAGTGATAAAGCATTATTTACCAATGTTGATCTGAAAAGAAATATTGGAAGTAAAAAGGATATAAAACTCAAATTACCTTTTGTAATTCCTGGCTTGGGTTCAACATCAATTGCAAAAAATAACTGGGAAGGTCTGGCAATAGGCTCAGCATTGTCCGGCGTACCCTTGACAATTGGAGAGAATGTATGTGGAATGGATCCTGAATCGAAGATCAGGAACGGAAAAGTGAAACATTCTCCAGAACTTGCATGGCGAGTGAACCTTTATAAAAAATGGCAGCAGAATGGATATGG
>CP070687.1:931638-933003 GCA_020353115.1 Bacteroidales bacterium | reverse complement strand
CATGAATGGGGTTATAAAGTTACCGGTCACATCTGTGCATTAACATACAGGGAAGCAGCAGATATCGGTATAGACAATCTGGAACATGGATTTCTGAGCAGTTCCGATTTTATAAAAGATAAGGAACCTGATGTATGCAATTCGCGGAAAATCAGACCGTCGTTAATGGATCTTGATAAGGATAGCCCTGAGATGGAAGACCTGATAAATCACCTGATAGAAAAGGGAGTGGCATTAACTTCCACCCTTAATGTTTTTGAACCGTATACCGGTCGCGAAGTGGTTCCCGGAGGCGGAATTGAAGCGTTGGCCAGCCAGGTAAGGGAAAGAGTTCTCACCGTTTATGCAAGAAATGTAAACAGGGATTCTGCGAGTATCCGTCTTTTTAAAAAGGAAATGTATTGGGAAAAGAAATTTTATGATGCAGGAGGACTGCTTGTTGCCGGTACCGATCCGACAGGTGCAGGCAGGGTTGTGGCAGGTTATTCCAACCAGCATACGCTTGAGTTGTTTGTCGAAGCGGGATTCACCGTAGCCGAAGCAGTTAATATTTCAACGCTGAATGGTGCAGAATACCTTGGTATCGAAAAAAAGACAGGATCGGTTAAGAAGGGGAAAACAGCTGACCTGGTTATTATTGATGGAGACCTGGAAAAGGATATTCGAAATATTCGTAAAATGGAAATTGTTTTTAAAGAGGGTACGGGCTTTAATTCAAAAGGATTGTTTGAATCTGTACACGGTAAGGTTGGATTAAACTGATTAACTCAGGGTATGATTATCAACCCCTTTGTGTGGAATGTTAAGCGGATATTCTTCTCAGGATAAATAATCATGTCGTACCTGGTGCGTCATAATACAACCACGATAAAATCTCAAAAGATATTTCGCACCTACGGGGCTGAAAAAATGAATAAGAGAGCCTGTATTGCACCATTATTGATCCTCTCTGTTCCCCTCTAAGTGCATCCTGCAAGTATTCATCACCGGATAGTTCAGGAAAGGATATCCAGCTGGCCTGCCAGGGTTTAGTCAACGACTGAGGGTTGATTTGTACCGGTTCCCTGGAGTATATGCGGATGACTACTGTCGTGCTGGTAAACAATAACAGTAATGGTTTGATTAAAAATTTCTTTGTTTTACAAATGTTCCATTTATTACCATCATGAAAAAGCATCCTATTGAAGTAATGTTTGTTTCATTCCGGTCCATAAATGGTCTTCGCCTGAATATCTGATAATCCGGATCCGAAGAACAGGAGTTGTATAGACCCGGCCTGAAGAACGCTGAAATTTATTATTTTCCCCCTGAATTTGACATATTATTTTGAGAGCTTACAAATCGGAAAATTCGAGATTAAGCAGT
>CP070687.1:930163-931538 GCA_020353115.1 Bacteroidales bacterium | reverse complement strand
CATGATAGATCGTTACCTCGAAAATGCCAGGATGGTATTTAATGCCAAACACCAGGAGGCAAGCTATGAAAAAGATTTGAAATATAATATGCTGGTCGGAAAGCTGCATTCCGGTGAGGCGGTTCTGGAATTGCGAAATGACAACCATAACCGGGCACTGGCTGACTTATTATTAAACCGCAATCTGGTGAATAAGATACATGAAACCCGTACCAGGCTTGTCCGGAAAAAAGACCCTGTATATATGATCCCCGAATCCCGTATTGGAAGGGCACATTTATACGCACCGGTGAAACGGCTGGGCAATCTTGAAATCGATACGTTCTGGTTCAATATACTTTTCATCTGGATTACCGTCTTCATATTATTTGTCATCCTCTATTTTGATCTTCTCAGGAAACTGGTTAATTATTTTGAAAGCATACGGCTGAGAAAGCAGGAGTGACCACGATCCGTTCCCTGTAATTTGCTATACCTGGCTAAAGTGAATAAGACCACATGTCAGGCTGAAAACCTGTACTTAAAAGCATCGGTTTCAGCCGGGGCAATGCAAGGATCCGGTTTAGATCAGATCACCCATATTTCCCAAATCATGAATTTCTTCGTAAATTGAACTTTATAACCTTTACTGCAGAACCGGAGCTATTCCATGAACGATCCGGTTCTCCTAAACCTGATAACTATGATCAAAGAAGCGAAGTGGACCTTCCTTGTGATTATTCTCCTACATATGGTAATTCCCCGATCGAAATCCCAGGGAGCTGCGACAGGCAGAAATGCTCTTCACCCCGAAGAACTTCTGGTAGCCTGTGATGTTAAATTCTCAAAGGATGCCTTCGGCAGCATGAATAATTTCAGGCTTCCTCCGGGAAAAACCTTTCCATGCCTTTATATTGATAAAGCCCTGAATGGGGAACTGGATCTGTTGCATCCTGATTTTCCGGGGGAATTCTATCCATATGGGGATAGAGACAGCAGACCACCATATGATTCCTCTGGAGTCATTTCCAAACTGGATTTAATCAGGAGTAATGACCAACAGATTGCCCCGGGAGAATATACAACCGCATATGATCCTGATGAGCTTGAATCTGTGCTTTTTATTGAAGCATGGCATTTTGATGAGGAACAATTCGTCTTTCAAAAGGATGTAAAATATGTTATTCCTGTTCGTTATTCGGAAGGCAGATATGGAAGGATAGAAAAGAGAAAGCTCCTTGAATTTTCCAACCGGGATTCAGGGGCAGGGAGGGAAAGCAGAAACCTTGCGTTGCTGGGAAGAATCCAGTATGAATTTTATATTAATGAAGAAATGATCGGTTTGCCGGAAAGCTGCCGTGATGGTATTGAAAGCGGCAATATCGTGATAGAGAAG
>CP070687.1:928671-930063 GCA_020353115.1 Bacteroidales bacterium | reverse complement strand
ATCGCATACTATAATATCTACCGGGAAACATCCCAAAAGGGAGTATATCAGCAAATCGGCTCCAGGAACGTCGATAGCCTGAGTATATTCGTCGATTCGGTTGCCGATCCGACCATCCGGTCCTGGAAGTACAAAATTTCCGCGGTTGATGTCTGCGGAAATGAATCGGAGTTAAGCGACCATCATAAGACAATCCATCTTACGATGAACGTAGGTATAGGAAATACCGTCAACCTGATTTGGGATCACTATGAAGGATTTGTTGTGAACCAATACAGGATAATGCGCTATTCTACAGCAGCCGGCTGGGAGAGACTTGACAGTCTGTCCAGCGATAATACCTCCTATACCGATATGGATCCGCCTGATGATGAAGACCTTTTCTATATGATCGAAGTCGATCATCCCGGTGGTGGTTGTACGGCTACTGAATCAAAAGCAAGTACCTACAATACGGTAAGGTCAAACAGGGTGAAAACGACAAAAGCCCAGTCAACCGGTATCAGCAACCTGCCAGCCGATTATTATCTGAACATTTATCCGAATCCCGCAGGGGAAAGAATAACCATTGAAATCGGGAAAGTGGACCTGGGTAATGTATTGGTTGAAATGATCGATATAAATGGACAAATCTGTTATCAGAAGGAACTTTATCCCGCCGCGAACTATATGAAAGATGTTGTAGGATTAAATTCAATGCCAAAGGGATTCTATATTCTCAGGATAAGATTCGATAACAACACCCTTTTCCGGAAGGTAATAATACAATAGGATTACTAAAAACTCGCAGCCCGAATTGAAATCGGGCTACGGGTATGAATATTTTTCCTCGTACTACGACTTTCCCGTAAGGGATTGCTTCGCGACAGTTCGTAGTACGAGTTTGATCTTTCAGCTAAATTCTTACTCCCATTACCAGAACATCATCAACCTGTTCGGTATTTTTCATCCAGTCCATCAGGGTATTTTCAAGGATGGATTTCTGTTCCTGCATATCCTTTTTATGAATTTCCACCAGAAGTTCCTTAAACTTTTTTGACATGAATTTTTTTCCTTCAGGACCACCGAACTGGTCAACATATCCGTCGGAATGGGTATAAAGGATATCACCTTCCTGAAGATTGATCGTATGCAAATTGAAAGGTTCTTTTGCGCGGTGGTGAATACCGATAGGCATTTTATCACCTTTGAAGACCTGTAATTCTTCATTCCTGACCAGCAGTAGCGGATTGTTGGCACCTGAAAATTCCAGTTCCATATTTTCCGTATCAATAATACATAAGGCAATATCCATCCCGTCTTTACTCTCTCCTTCTTTGCCAGTCTGGCGTAACGATTTGATGACATGAGCACGAAGTTCATTCAGGATATCATTGGCATGGATCTCCTTAT
>CP070687.1:927144-928571 GCA_020353115.1 Bacteroidales bacterium | reverse complement strand
TGGTGTAACGGAAAGATAGGCACCTATGGCTGTTCCTCAACCGCAGAATGGCAGATGGCCGTAGCAGCCCTGGATCATCCTTCCCATGCTGCCATGGTGCCCATGGGTTTCGGTGCCGGAATAGGAAGAGTGGGTGAATATTATGAGCAGGGGAACTGGTACAGGGGTGGAGCACATCAAATGTTATTTACAGCATGGCTTTATGGTACCCAGCATGATGAATTCAGGCCAAGACTTCCTGCAAACATAACCCGGGACGATCTTCTGCGTATCCAGAGATTTTACGATATGGCCCCGGAAATGCCTCCGGTCGACTGGTCGGTTGCATTGCAGCATCTGCCGGTACGGGATATTATGAAAAACGTTAACGGCGCAAAAGGGATCTGGGACAAAATGATCATACGAAAACCGAATGATCCGGCATGGTATGAGGGAGGATTATACCACGACGATATGCCTTTCGGTGTTCCCGGTTTCTGGTTTGTCTCATGGTACGATGTATCCTCCAGTCCGAACCTTGCGCTCTTCAATCACATACGTGAAAACATTAAAGACCCGGATGTGGCGAACAACCAGTATCTTGTGATAGCACCGACACTGCACTGTAACTACTGGGGCGCTTCGGAACATACGATCGTGGGCGAAAGGGATCTGGGTGACGCACGCCTTGATTATGATGCACTGATTTATGGCTGGTTCGATTACTGGCTGAAAAATGAAAATAATAAGTTCCTTGAAGAAACGCCTCATGTACAATACTATACTATGGGTATGAACAAATGGCAGACCTCCGGAACATGGCCCCCTGCAGATGCCGAAATGACCACTTTTTACCTGAAGAGTAATGGTGGTGCAAACACACTGAATGGGGATGGACGGCTTGATCTCCAAGCTACGGGAGATGAAGATCGTCCCGATACATTTACCTATGATCCACATAATCCTGTACCCTCCTATGGAGGGAATGTTTGCTGCACCGGAAATGCCGTGAGAGGAGGTTCATTTGACCAGCAGCAGATGGAAACAAGGGAGGATATCCTGGTGTACACCTCCGGGCCACTGAAGGAAGGTATTGAAGTGAGCGGATTTATCCAAACTACCTTATTCGTCTCTTCCGATGCAAAGGATACAGACTTTACGGTTAAGCTGATCGATGTCTATCCCGACGGCCGGGCTTTTAACCTCGATGAAACCATCCTGAGGGTGAGATACAGAAACGGTTATGACAAAGAAGTATTCATGGAAGAAGGAAAGATCTATAGGCTGGAAATGCCACCATTGTCAACCAGTAATTTTTTTGCCAAAGGACACCGGATAAGGATAGAAGTCAGCAGCAGCAATTTCCCCAGATTCGACCGAAACCTGAATACGGGTGGGAATAACTACGATGAATCGACGGGTGTTGTGGCCCGAAATAAGATCCACCA
>CP070687.1:925605-927044 GCA_020353115.1 Bacteroidales bacterium | reverse complement strand
CAAAAAACCGGAGATGGTATATTCCTGAACAGGGAAGATTTTCTTCAGAGAATAACAGACGATCCGGGAACAGGTAACAGGTATCCCCGGCTTTCAGGGGCCATTCTTGTCTGGCTTTCGCAATATGAAGAGAAGAAACGCAGCGAATTACCTGTTTACTGGAAAGCAGACGGATGGAATCCGATTGCCATACTGGGCTCCGAACCCGGAGAAGACCACGGTTTTTACCTGGCTATAAAGGGCGGATCGGCTACGGTGAATCATTCCAACCTCGATGCCGGGTCTTTTGTCTTTGAGCTGGACGGGGTAAGATGGTCTGTTGATCCGGGGAACCAGGGCTATTATGAACTGGAGCAGACCATAGGTTCCTCAAATCTCTGGGACCAGAGCCAGGATTCATACAGATGGAACCTGCTCACCAAAGGGAATATTTATCACAGCACACTTACGGTAAGTGACGAACGGCATAAGGTTGAGGGATTTGCACCAATCAGCGAAATTATACATAATAATGGGGAGAAAAGTGTCGTTGTAGATCTTCATGAGATCTTCCAGGGGTATATTGAAAATACTTCCCGAAAGTTCACAAAAGTAAATGATTATACGCTGAGGATTGAAGATAATTTCAGGGTGCTGGATAATACCGAATCGTTAACATGGGCGATGATAACCCGGGCTGATGTGCAGACTGTAGAAAATGGTGCGATTCTGAAACAGGATGAAAGAACACTCAAACTTAAAATTATCAATCCGCCGGTAATGAATGTTTCGGTTGTTTCGCTGAATCCGCCTCCCTTGCCATATGATAAATTCATTCCGAACCTGAAGAGACTGGAAATCCGTATTCCTGCTTATATTCTGAAGGAATCCGAAGAACCGGGTATAGTGGTTGAGCTTTCGGGAGCAGGGGAAGAGTAAAAGTGTTGTCATTGCAATCGACACCTTGACTTTTCCATCGCAGTTGTATCATAACTGCCGGGGTCACGTTGCGGCGGGATCGTTGTACAGGCTTCACCCGTAAAACGAGCCCCTGCCTGCCGGTTTACCCGCCGAAGGAGGGTAAGGCAGGTATGCGGCCCACAACAGTTCGTTTACCCTCAGGCACATGCAAGTTAAATTCTGATACCAGGACCAGGTTCCGCGGAAAGGCATTGAAAACTCCTGGAATCAATATCGGTCAAGATTTTCAATTTCCAGTTCGTCAGGCAATATACCGATGGACAGGATAAAGAACGTAAGGGCTTTTGTTCCCGGTTCCAGATGTCCGCCTACTACGCTGTTCTCATCCGATAATGCGATGTGTGCATGTACCCTCCCGTTCAAAATGTAACCCTGTACGGATACCAGGTCCATAGCAACGGAAGCTTTGGGGAATTCCTCGGCGGGAGGTAAATTCTTATCGCTTACCACATGGAAATGATAATCGGTTACCGAGCCGA
>CP070687.1:924051-925505 GCA_020353115.1 Bacteroidales bacterium | reverse complement strand
CTCATTTCTCACTTCTCATTTCTCACTGCTCATTTCTCATTTCTCACTTCTCATTTCTCACTTCTCACTTCTCATTTCTCACTTCTCATTTCTCATTTCTCACTTCTCATTTCTCACTGCTCATTTCTCACTTCTCATTTCTCACTGCTCATTTCTCACTTCTCATTTCTCACTGCTCATTTCTCACTGCTCATTTCTCATTTCTCACTGCTCATTTCTCACTGCTCACTGCTCACTGCTCACTGCTCCCCCTTGTCCCCTGTAACCTTGGCGAAGGAGGATCTCACTGTTCACAACGAAAAAAGAAGCCACCCGCGGGAGCGAATGGCTCTTTCTACTAACCCTAAAATTAACCTAACCACTGGTAATTAACACCAGATTTTCTTTAGTATCTTTTCAGTTGCTTCTTTTCTTTCACTACTATTTCCGGCTTTTCTTCATACTCCGTAATTAATCCGGTAACTTCAATGTGTTCACTATCAAAGTAGAATTCAGGATTACGGGAGAACCGGCGTGCAATTTCACCGGGAATCACCACCGTAAAATCATGGTATGGATAATAAGCCCCGATATAGAGGAAGTATTCGTCCGTTTCTGTTTCAAAATATACCTCAGATACCTTACCATATACCCTTCTGATCTCACCGATATGGAATAGTGCATCATATGCTGAAATGGTACTTACGTTGTAATCCGGGTAATAATCCCAGTACTGAATGACAGGATAAAGAGCACACCAGTGATGATAAACATTTATGGACCAGTAAAAGTGTACAAATATCGGGCGTCTGTAAGGAAAGTATCTGGCCCGGTAATGTCTGGGGTATGGCGCAAACCGGTAATGGTATCTTATTGGCCGCTCAAACCTGAATTTCCTGGTTGACCTGTAGGCATTGGGCTTGCCCGGAATGGGATTCCTTATTACAGGACGACTTATATTCTCCAGTGATTTCTGATCCGGGGAACGGCTTGGCGTAGCATTTCTGGTCGGAGCTGCAGTGCGGGTCTGTGAAGATGAACCTTTATCAACCGGGCTCCTGGACGAATATTGCCTGTTTGGCGTTTCACGGTTCCGGACCGAAGAACTGCTCCTGGTAATGGCTCTAACTGCAGAACTTGTACTCCGGGAAGAGTTGCTCCTCTGAACTGTCCTAACAGAAGGAGTTGATTTACGGGTAGCAGGCCTGGTCTGAACTGCTTTCCGTTGAACGGAACTACTCCTGGCCTGGGAAACGGCCTGTCTGGAGCTTCTGGCAGGTTTACTGGTCCGGACACTTGTACTCGATTTCCTGCTGGAAGAGGTACTTCTACTGCCGGACCTTTGCTGGGCATTTAATACCAACGTGGTGGTTAGAAACACAATAAGTAATATAGCGAAGTATTTTTTCATGATTATCACGTATTATTCAGATTGAATTGTTCTTCGTTATAACAAACACAAATACTTTGCCAAA
>CP070687.1:922493-923951 GCA_020353115.1 Bacteroidales bacterium | reverse complement strand
AACTGGGATGGTGTTTCCGATTGGATATCACAGTGCCCATGTACGACAACCGGAAATCCTACGGCAGGTACTATTACATCAAGTTCCTTCGATTTCTCCACCAGCAAGTACTTTACTTTAGGCGGAAGTGTTATGAATCTTAATCCTTTAAGTAATGAACGATATTCCGTGGTAGGTGGCACTGGCAATTGGAATGATCCGAATTCATGGGCTTATAGATCAGGTGGTACTCCGGGGGCACCGGCACCCACAGCAATTAATCTGGTGTTCATTGAAGGAGGGGATGTTATCGTCATGAATGATAATCCCGGTTATTGCCGGGAATTAATAATTGGTACAACTACTGGTGGATCCTTAAGTTTTACACAGAATTTCAGGGATCTGAATGTCGGGAATGGTGGGTTGGCCATCAATGCCAATGGTGATATAATTGGCACAACAACAGGGAATGATATTTTCCTGAATGGAGATGCCATAATTAATAAGGTAATCTCACATACATCTCTGACGCTGAATATGCAGGCAACAGGCGGTCAGATCTCCGGAAATGGCGGAGTGCCGGCTGTTGAAATTGACGATTCAACAACTAATACCGGCTCTCTGGTCGTTGCCAATAACGTAAATGTCAATGGTGGAAGCTTAACAAATGACGGCACCCTAAATATCGGATTGGCTTTAAGCTTTCAGGCAAGCGATCTTACCTTTACCAACAACGGAACTTTAACCGTTGGTGATGACCTTGCTTTTACACAGGATAGATGTATAGTAAACAATAACGGAAGTATAAATGTAACCGATGACATAACTGCCGGTTTCGGAGATAATGATAATATTATTACAAATACGGCCGGAAATACGTTTACTGTTGGAAACGATATTAATATCAATAATGCTGATCTTGTCATTAATAACTACGGGGTATTCAACTTAAATGGCAGCTTCCTGAATGGTGAGATTGACTCTGGAAGTAACTTTTATAATTTCTCCGGAGCTACCTGGAATTATGGAGGTGCTTCATTTGATGCCAGTACCCAGATCTATTGTAATTATGATGCAAATTCGTTTATCTATTATGCGGCAGGGAATCAGGATATCATTATTCCCCAGGATGCTTACTGGCATGTAACGTTTACAAATTCCGGCACTAAAGAAACGCAGGGAGATCTTACTGTCAATGGCGATCTGACTATTTCGGGAACAGCGGTTCTCGATGTAAGTATTAATAACAACGATATTAGCCTTCTCGGAGATTGGTCAAATACCAGTACATTCAATGAAGGGACTCAAACAGTTAGTTTTGAAGGCAATGCACTACAGACTATCTCAAACCTGGCAGGTGAAACCTTTTATAACTTAACAATTAATAACTCCGGCGCAGGAATCATACTTGGAAACGGCGATGCCATTGTTACAAACCTTCTTCTGATGACCCAGGGTAATATTAATGTTAATTCGAAT
>CP070687.1:920930-922393 GCA_020353115.1 Bacteroidales bacterium | reverse complement strand
AAGAGAGGTACCATCACCATTGCAACCAATATGGCAGGTAGAGGAACAGATATTAAGCTTACCGAAGAAGTGAAGAAAGCAGGGGGGTTGGCCATTATCGGGACAGAAAGACATGAATCAAGAAGGGTTGACCGGCAGCTTCGCGGACGGTCCGGAAGGCAGGGAGATGTTGGATCATCCCAGTTCTTCGTTTCCCTTGAAGATGACCTTATGAGGTTATTCGGATCGGAACGGATTGCAGGAATAATGGATAGGATGGGATTGAAAGAAGGAGAGGTGATACAACATTCGATGATCACAAAATCCATTGAAAGAGCTCAGAAAAAGGTGGAGGAGAATAATTTCGGAATACGGAAAAGATTGCTGGAGTATGATGATGTTATGAACTCGCAGCGAGAGGTTATATATACCAAACGAAGACATGCTCTCCTGGGTGAAAGGCTTGAAGTCGATATCGCAAATATGATGTATGATGTGTCGGAAAACCTTGTCGGTGAATACCACAGTGTAGGGGATTTTGAAAGTTTTAATTTTGAATTGATACGTTCGTTTTCCGTCGAATCCCCGGTTCCTGAAAAGGAGTTCCTGAAAGCAAACCCGGATGAAATAATCGAAGAGATCAATAAAATCGTTATTGATACATACAAGCGAAAGGAAGAGGCAATTGCTGCGCAAGCCTATCCGGTGATCAGGGATGTTTTTGAGAAACAATCCCATGTCTATGAAAATATCGTTGTTCCGATTTCCGATGGAACTAAAGTATTCCAGGTGGTTACCAATCTGAAGAAATCAGCCGAATCGATGGGAAAAGAACTGGTGAAATCATATGAAAAATCAGCCATTCTTCTTACCATCGATGAAGCATGGAAAGAGCATCTGCGGGAGATGGATGACCTGAGACAATCCGTCCAGGCTGCAACATATGAACAGAAAGATCCTTTGCTCATCTACAAATTCGAGTCGTTTGAATTATTCAAACAGATAATAAACAGGATCAATAAGGATGTAATTGCCACCCTGATGAAAGGGCATATACCGATTTCCGATCCCAACCAGGTCCGTGAAGCAGAGAGAAGAAGAAGACTGGATATGAGTAACTACAAAACCACCAAGACGGAAATGCCCTCCTATTCGGATGAACAAAGTGCCGACGGCCGACCTCAACAGCCTCAAAAGGCACAACCGGTACGTGTGGATAAAAAGGTTGGGAGAAACGATCCATGTCCCTGCGGCTCAGGAAAGAAATACAAACATTGTCATGGCAGCCCTGTCGGCGTTAAACCCCAGGCAAGAGCCGGGGTATGATCAGCATTATGGATTTTCCGAAACAAGGATGGGAATTTTGTAATTCCCTACTCCGTTCAAACCTCCTCAATCAGCTTTGTGATCTTTGTATACAACGAACGGCTGACAGGTGTTAATGGTAATCTTAACTGGTTTTGGATTAAATTCTTTTGGGCCAT
>CP070687.1:919363-920830 GCA_020353115.1 Bacteroidales bacterium | reverse complement strand
TGTATAAAACCCGGTCTGAACATATACGATGCTTTGAAAGGTAATTTCAACAAGTCGTTTTCCGTTTTTCCTTTTACTCTTGCCCACATTATGCGGCCTTTCTCACTGGAATCGGTTCCTGCACCGGATATGTAACAGAAAACGCTATCCCTGTTTTGTTTCAGAAAGGTTTGTGCGAAGTTCAGAGTCAGATCGTATGTGATTCTTGTGTAATTCTCTTCCGACATTCTGAATGAGGAGACTCCCAGGCAGAAGAAACAGGCATCAAAACCAGCAAGATCTTTGGTAATCCCTTCAAGATCAAAAAAATCAGGAATCAGGATCTCCTCCATTTTTGGATGATCCATACCGACTGGAGTTCTGTTTACAATCAGCACGTCTTTAATATCCGGATTATCCAGGCATTCGTATAGCACGCCTTTACCTACCATCCCGGTTGCCCCGGTTATTACTATTTTCATCTCCATATTACTTTTTAAGTCATTTATAATACTCCAATACATTCATTGCAAATCTGGCTGAGACCGTTCCGGGTCCTCCGCTCATTTCAATTCCTACCTCAATCGCTTCAATTATTTGGTTATGCGTTGCCCCGTCTTTTAATGCTTCATGAATGTGCCATTCCATGCATGAATCGCAGTTTATCACAACCGAAATCCCGATTGCAATTAATTCCTTTTGCAATTTGCCAAGTTCTCCGTCTTTATAGGTATTTTGTTCCATATCAATGAAGGAGCGATATACCTTTGAGTTTTTCAGATAGTATGCATGCGCCTGCTTCCGGCCCT
Source organism: Bacteroidales bacterium (assembly GCA_020353115.1). Lineage (GTDB taxonomy): Bacteria > Bacteroidota > Bacteroidia > Bacteroidales > VadinHA17. Next base: position 920,042 of record CP070687.1, on the reverse strand, counting down.
TTATGATCTGGCCTATTCTTTCTTTGTCGAGGTTTTCCATTTTGAATGATTATTAAATTTTTTCAGGTGAATCAACCGTAAATTCATTAATTACATTTCCGGTATTCAATACTGAATCCGGTTCAAACAACAATAAATGTGTTTCCTGATCAGCTACAGGCCTGTGTTTAACTCCACGCGGAATTATTATGAACTCTCCTTCTTTTAAAATTACATATCTGTCTTCGAATTCCATTTTCAGCAAACCCTTAATCACCAGAAAGAATTCATCCTCCTTGTCATGTTTATGGAATACGAATTCTCCTTTAATCTTAACGAGTCTGATTTGCTGATTATTCAACTCTCCTACTACCTTTGGTTTCCAGTATTCTGTAATCAGGTCAAATTTCTCTTCAATATTTATCTTTTGCATTGTGATAAATTGCAGGTTTTATGAAGTTGTAAATGTCATAATAAATGTAAAGAATCAGCCCCCTGTATGGTGCTATTCCATACGTTCCCGTTGTTAAAATTAAGTCATAATTTACAATTTAACCAGTAGATCTCACTTTTAAGAGTATCATCGGGTATATATTTTATCTTTAGTGATAATTATGAAACGATATCAAGAAATACAAAAATAAGGAGGATTTATGATGAAGAACAAAGCATTGGTTTGTTTATTATTAGCATTAGGTAT
>CP070687.1:917784-919263 GCA_020353115.1 Bacteroidales bacterium | reverse complement strand
CCTATGCGGCCCAACCTATGCGGCCCAACCTATGCGGCCCAACCTATGCGGCCCAACCTGAGCGGCCCAACCTATGCGGCCCAACCTGAGCGGCCCTCTCCCTGCCGAAGGCATTCTCACGTAGTGATCCCTTACGGGACTACGGAAGAGTCGACTTACAAGCCTGCCTGACGGATACGCAGGGTCCGTCTGCCGATGGCATAGCAGGCAGGATCGTTCTCCCAGAGCCGTCTTATGAGCACATACAACCCGGAATGGCTCGTAAAAAGTGGTGCGCACAGGATCGTCCTGCGTCATGCAGAGGAAGCTCTAATGGAATTGCCCGGACCGTTGCCTGAACAACGATCCGGAAAAGAAACAGTTCCCGTTTGGTTGACCTTGTTTTCTATTCCAGCAGGCGGTAGCTTACGAAAGCAACCTCCCTGCTGTCCGGGGACCAGGAAGGAACATTGATCGTACCCTGCCCCCCGAAGAAAACCTCTGTAAGGTCTTTGATCTTCCCGTTTTCCAGATCCATTAACCTCAGTTTGACATCCTTCCCGAAAGGATGCCCCTGCTGCTGGTCTGTGATATAGCTCAGGTATACCAGGTAGCGGCCGTCGGGCGAGGGATGCGGGAACCAGTTTGAACAGGGATCATCGGTAAGCTGTGCCGGATTACTGCCGTCGGCTTCCATTTTCCATATCTCCATTCGTCCCGAGCAAAAGGAATTATAGTAAATATATTTCCCGTCGGCGGAGTATTCCGGGCCGTCATCGAGCCCCGGGCACCGGGTAAGGCGGGTCTCATCACCACCGTCAACCGAAATGGAATATATATCATATTCACCTTCCCGCCGTCCGACATAAACCAGTGTCTTTCCGTCGGGCGACCAGCCATGCCAGTACGAAGGAACTTTTCCTGTTACTTTAACGGGAACGCCTCCGGTAACAGGTAAAATATAGATAGCGGATCCGGCAGCTCCTCCGGCAACCTCCGTATAGTGGCTGATGACCAGCTGTTTTCCGTCCGGAGAGATCCCATGATCGTTATTACAACGTTGTGCAAAATCCGTATCGATCTCTTCCCAACGGTCTTCCCCTCGTACCAGTTTGAAAAGCTTCCCACGGCTGTTCAGGATGAAATAGGTTCCATCGCGGGACCAGTTCGGAGCTTCGAAATGGATGGTATCTTTATGGATGACCTCCCTTTCACCGGTTTGGATATTGAGCACCTCGAGTGTGCTCTCCACGTTATTTCTCCCCTGGCCAAATGAAACCAGGGGTATCATCATTAATAAGACTATCCGTGTTTTCATCTTAAATTTATTCATTTATTCAGGTTGCACTGAAAGTACTATCCCAAGCCCAAAAGCGATCCTCCATGGATAGTCCTTTAAACCTTTGGAATTGGTTATGCTCATTGACCTGAATTTTGTTTAATATTTTTTTTCATGGAGAGCGACTCTCCGAGTCGCTTATATCATTTTTTTTCATTGGA
>CP070687.1:916193-917684 GCA_020353115.1 Bacteroidales bacterium | reverse complement strand
TGTGATAGCATCCGTTGATAATTCTCATAGTTTGGCCGTTAACACAGGAAAACCGTTTTTCAAGGATAGCAGAGGATTTCTGTGGTACGGGACTTTTGGTTCCGGATTATACAAAATAGATTCTGACAATGGAAGCATAAGTAATTACAAACACAGCCCGGCCGATCCGTACAGCCTTTCGGAAAATTCCATAAATTGTATTTATGAGGATCGTTCAGGTGTTTTGTGGTTTGGAACATTTGGAGCCGGTATCAGTATTTTTTTCCCTGAAGCCCATATATTTGAATTGTTTAAGCATGATCCGGCAGATAAAAACAGTCTTTCCAGTAATTTTGTCTGGTCGGTTTTTGAAGACAATGATAGTTCTGTTTGGATTGGCACCAATGATAAGGGGTTGAACCACTACTCACCCCGGACAGGAAATTTTACTTTCTTCGATCACCAGCCGGATAATCCCCGATCATTGTCAAATTCTTCCGTCAGGAAAATATTCCAGGATAGGAATGGAACAATATGGATTGGAACGGATGGGGGAGGGTTAAATAAACTTGATGTCTCTACAGGAACATTTACCCGCTATTTATCGGATCCGAATGATCCTTCCACCTTGTCCAATAATTCTGTACGAGTAATCATAGAGGATCATGAGGGAATTTTATGGATCGGTACCAGAGAAGGACTGAACCGGTTCGATCCCGTCAAACAGGAATTCAAACGGTACTTTCATTCAGATGATGATTCAGCGAGTTTATCCAATAATTTTATCTATTCTGTGATTTATGAAGATAAAAATGGGTATTTATGGATCGGTACTTATGGGGGAGGGCTGAATAAGTTAAATCCATGGGATGAAACCTTCACACGGTATATGAATAATCCCGGGGATACGGAAAGTCTTAGTGACAATGTTGTATTTTCCATCTACGAGGATTCAGCAGGTATATTCTGGTTGGGCACTAACAGTGGTTTAAACCGGTTTGATGCTGTAACTGAAAAATTTAAACGGTTCGGGATTACTGAAGGTTTGCCAAATGAAGTGATTTATGGGATTCTGCCCGACGAGAACAATAATATCTGGTTAAGTACCAATTTTGGTCTTTGCCGGTTCAGCTTAACGGATTACACAACCAGGAATTTCACTCTGAACGACGGTCTTCAAAGTAATGAATTCAATGGAGGAGCATTTCATAAGGGGGGTAGTGGGCATTTATATTTCGCGGGAGTATACGGTCTGAATATTATAAATCCCGAAAAGGTAACGTTAACCGAAAATATATCCGAAATCGTTATTACAAAGCTGGAAATTCTTGGAAATGAAGTTCGTGTTTTACCTTATTCGGATCGGAAGAACTTAAAACCCGTTCGCAATACCATAATAAATAAGGAAGGGACTTATTTCATACCTGAAAATATTTCCTACACCAGTGAGATCATTCTGGATTACCGGGAAAGGTTCTTTTCTCTTGAATTCGTTGCCCTGAATACTCCGGT
>CP070687.1:914602-916093 GCA_020353115.1 Bacteroidales bacterium | reverse complement strand
TTAATTAGTCGATCCTTAAGAAGATTTTAACTATCTGTTTATCAACAATATAATGTTAATAACTTATGTAAAAAGATCATTAGTGTCCGGTTAGATCCAACTGATTTTCAGTTGTTTATCATATAGTTCTTTGACGTTTTGGTAATTCTGATTTGTAAACAGCTCATTTAGAGGCGTTTTGTCGAGTAGAGAAATACTCAAAATCTGCAATATTTCGTAGGTTGAGTGGTCAACTTTCAATTTGTTACGAACTAATGCGACCAAACAGTAAGCAATTATTGCCGAATAGACCTGGATTTTAACAGCATTCAGAGTCGTACCCCAGAAAGATTTGACCTTCAAATGCTGTTTGATCCATTTGAAAAATAGCTCGATTTTCCAGCGGTATTTGTAGAGCTGAGCGATTTCTTCAGCTGTCAGGTCAAAGTTGTTGGATAGAAACATCAAATGATTATCCGTTTCTTCATCGTAGAATTTAATTCGACGAAGTTTTTCAGGATACTCCTTTGCAGTATAAAATCCAGTCAATTTACCGATCTGATCAAGAAGCACTCCATTGTCTTTATTGACTCTTTTGGAGTACATTCTTCGATATTGAAGATTTCTTTTAGCTCTGACCACGAAGTAAGCAGAACTCTGATGTATTCTGAAGAGCCGTTCATAATCAATGTATCCCCGATCAAGGATGTAATAAGCTCTTGGTTCATAATACAATAAATCAAGGGCATTCATGTCATTTACTGAAGCGGCAGATACATGGATAAAACTAGGAATAGAGGTCTTGATATCATATAGCGTATGCAGTTTGATACCACCCTTTGTCCTTCGGAACGTTGCCCACCAGAACACACTCAAGCACAAATCAATGGTTGTAGAATCAAAGGCATATACATTTCCATCAATAATCAGAAGAAAATCCTTATCCGTAATGGAAGCTTTTCTTGCCAAATCGATCAAATGAAATGCGTATTCCTCAAAGATCCTGCAATCACGATTCTCATTGGCTTTAGCAAAATTGGATCTGGAGGTACCCTTACCAAAACCAAGATGATAAAACTTGGGTTTGTGGGGTTCAATACTAACCATCAGATCCCTCAGGCTGTCTCTGCCAGTTAACTGTCCGAAGATCATGCTGAGTAGCTGATTCCAACAAGAAAAGTGCCTAACATGCTTATTACCATCATATTTGATGACTAAGCGGTCAAATACACGTTGTGGTAAGAAATCTGTAAGTTGAGCAAAGACATATTTACCTTGATTCATGATTTTCAGCTTTTTACAAAGCTAAAAACACAGATCTCAATTCAAATCGTCACGCACCTAAAAAACTCTACAAGCCAGATATACCAAAGGTTTCAAAGAACACTATATTAATTAAACAGGACACTAATGTTATAATTTCCTGATTCAGAACTTGAGTTAATTGGTTTTTTGCTTCCGGATCAAACTTTTAATAATAAAATCGGCCCACCTGACAGGTATTAATTCAAG
>CP070687.1:912994-914502 GCA_020353115.1 Bacteroidales bacterium | reverse complement strand
ACCTTGAATGAGCTGACACCCTTATCAGCCCAGAAATTCACTATCTGCCCTGCCTGTTCAGAATTGCTGATAAAAGTAAGTTCAGGTATTTCGATACCTTGCCTGTCAATAAAAGGCCCGGTAACATCTATTTTCGGTCCTGTAATTTTTCCCCGGTCGATCCACTGTTTCAGGTTAAGGTCGGTCTGGGTTTCAATACTTGCCGCCGTCCGAATAGTCGTTACACCTCCTGCAAGGTACAAACGGGGAAATGTAAACGACATCTGGCCAACTGTAAAGTGGTTCTCGAAGGGCATACTGTAAAACAGGTGTTCATGAAGCATTACCAGACCAGGTATAACCGTTTTACCTGTACAGTCTATTACCCTTGCATTACCGGGGATAATTGCATCATCAGAACGTATGATTTCTTCAATAAGGTTATTATTAATAATGATTGTCATGTTATGCGTTGCCCCGGATCCCGTGCCATCTATTATTGTGGCATTTGTCAGGGCGGTTATACCGGCAGGAACATCAACGAAGTTTGCCACATTTCTGCTCAATCCCTGAGGATGAATACTTGCAGTAAGCGAGATTATTATTGCAATCAGGAATAGTTTTTTCATGTTTTCTCTTTTAGTTTTTATTATCTATACATCGAGTTGTTTTCTTATTTCTTCCGCATTCTGCCTTTTTGAGGTTGTTTTTACCACAATTCATCAATACAATTAATAAATAACCCAAAAGAGTTTCATACCCAACCGGGTACTCTTATGAAGCAGGTGACTGACAATTTGTACAGTGTGTTGCCGGGCGATAAATGACAGGAATTCGCTGTACGGATTGGTGCAATAGCAGGATTATCCTCTCCATGGACGTTCTCTCTTTATCTCCTTTTCGAATAATCCGGTGAAGATCGTTACATCTTCTGTTACCTGAAAGTCAAACATCCCTACGCATAAAAAATCGGCACCGTTTTGAAGGGCATACTCGAATCCTTTGGCCGGGCTAATCGCACCGGCAGCCATAACTTTATAAGCTATCCAAGGTACGGTTACACTTTTCATAAATTCAATTGTTTCCTCGGGCTTCCTGCACCAGATATTGTCATGCTCCTCTTCATTTTCAGCAGACCAGTAACTTTTACTATGCAAGGTTTTCATATAGAAATCGGGTTTTATACCCATCTTTTCACATTCTTCAATCACGAACAGCCTGTGCCCTCCGATACCTGCAATTAGACCGTTATCCCTGACAAAATCCACAACCTTACCCAGCAATTCCGTTTTTCCCTCACTGACCCAATCCTCGGCCCATTCACCGTTGACGTAGATACCCGATGCGCCGGCATCTATCGCCATTTTCAGACGTGTACTTATGTCATCCGGTTCTGGACGGGAGTCCACGATCCATTGAATTTTACCGCCCCGGTCATTCCAGTACTTCTTCAGCATATCCCTTGTGCTTTGTGTGGGATTTATCAGGTAGGTATTGATACCGTGTTCCTCACACAACTGTAAGGTATC
>CP070687.1:911366-912894 GCA_020353115.1 Bacteroidales bacterium | reverse complement strand
TTCTTTCTCTCGAGGGTTAACAATACACGTTTAATCTCCCTGTCCGGAAGAGGTTTTATATTTAGCTCCCTTGTACAAAATAAAGGTATGGCAGTCGCCATTTCAATAAAAAGCTTTGCCTCCCTGGCAGGTAATATCAGGCACAACTTCCCGTTTTCAGTTAAAAGTTTCTCTGCCCCGTTCAATAAATCATTCGAATTCAGGCTGTCGGTATGCCGGGATAGCATCCGCCTTTTATCCGGGGCTTTTTCTGACCGGGAGAAATAGGGTGGATTTGTAACCAGCAAATCATAAAATGGCCCGTTTTTCTCCACCATGTCATATTCCTGAAATTCCTGTAGCGTTGTATTATATAACAATACCCTTTCCGACCACGGGCTGCGGGATATATTCTCACCTGCCTGCAGGTATGCCTCATAATCCGGTTCGATAGCATCAATTATGGCGGCAGATCTCTGGGCAAGCATAAGTGCCATAAGCCCCGTTCCCGTCCCGACATCCAGGATTCTGTTCACTCCCGAGACATCGGCCCAGGCACCCAGCAGTACACTATCTGTTCCTACCTTCATAGCACACCTGTCGTGCCAGACAGTGAATTGCTTGAACCGGAAATAGGGATTTGGCATAATGCCGTTCTGTTAATGCTACAAAATTAGGAAAAACCAATAAAGTAAAAACGGCTGGTCAGGTTGCACGGAATTATCAAACCTTCCCACCTACAAGGAAGGGGGGCAGTTACTCCTGAATCCTGGTCTGAATACATATCTGGCACAAAAGGCAGGCTCCCTGCTGCGTGACCGAAAGATCCGAAGAAATAGGCTTGATTTCCTTTCTCTCAAAATCCACCGTATATCCCCAGCCCGAAGAGGGCAAAGTCATATTTCACAGGATCAACGGGATCAAGTTTTCGCAGGTTTTCAGTCACCTCTTCCACAGTTTTCCAGTCGTTTGATTTTCTTTTCAGGAGTCCCAGATTTCTTGCTACGCTGCCTGTATGTACATCCAGGGGTAAAAAGAGATCGGCCGGCGATATTCCTTTCCAGATCCCGAAATCAACCTTTCTGTTATCCGATCGGACCATCCATCGCAAAAACATATTAAGTCTTTTTGCCGTTGATCCTCTTCCAACATCAGGAATATGTTTTAAGGTCCTTGCCGGGTGAGGTATTTCAAAAAAGACCTTCCTGAAATGAATGAGTGATTCTTTTATTGACCCACCGTTACATACGGGAGTTTCAAACAAGGTTTTCAAGCCGCCATGTTTGGTATAGATATTTCTCAGCGATTCAATGAAATAGATACAATCCGTTCCCTGAAACGTCCTGTGGCAAAAGCCACCGGTTCTGTCTATCTCGTCCTTGCCTGCATTTAAAACAAAGTCATAGGGAGTCATACCCATTGATCTCATTAGGGATCTGGAATTTCGTATTATGGTTTCCCTCCTCCCCCAGGCGAAAATGGAAGTTAAAAAGGCTGCAATCTCAATATCTTCCGGGCTGGAGAAAAGATGTGGTATTTGTACAGGATC
>CP070687.1:909720-911266 GCA_020353115.1 Bacteroidales bacterium | reverse complement strand
AAAAGTGTATTCTGATTTTTTGTACCTTGTAGCCATGAAATAGTATCTTTGCAGGCCCTAAATTCCCTGGACCATGAAAATATCAAGACGTACATTTATCAATACCAGCATTACCGGCCTTACTGGTTTAACCCTTTACCGTTCGTTGTTTGCAGAAAGGCTTATTCATCCTCCTGTTAAGGACCCGTTTGAGCTGGTTCCATTGGGAAATACCGGGATAAAGGTCCCCCTGTTAAGTGCCGGTACCGGTTACCGTGGAGCAAACCGGCAATCCAACATGACACGGTTGGGAAAGGATAAATTTGAAGCGTTATTGCATTACGAATTTGAAAGGGGTATACGGTTCTTTGATTGCGCTGATACCTATGGAACACATCCATTCGTAGCCAATGTTTTAAAGCCTATACCAAGAGATAAATATATTTTGAGTTCCAAGATCTGGTTCCATTCCGGAGGTATTCCTGAAAAAGAGAGACCGGACGCGGATATCGTAATTAACCGATTCCTGAAAGAACTTAATACGGATTATATTGACCTGCTCCTGATGCATTGTCTCACTCAATCAGATTGGCCTGAGAAATTTGAGAAACAGATGGAAATAATGGATAGGATGAAGGAGAAGGGCATTATCCGTTCGCATGGGATTTCGGCACATTCTCTGGATGCCCTGAAAGCTTGTATCGATAATCCCTGGGTTGATTTTGTCCACGCCAGGATAAATGCATATGGCGATGCCATGGATGATAAAAATCCTGATGTTGTTGCTGGTGTCATTAAAAAACTTCACGACCAGGGAAAGGGAATAGTCGGAATGAAACTGATTGGAAATGGTAATTTCAGGAATGACCCGGAAAAAATAGATAAATCGATCCGTTACGTATTAAACCTTGGTAGCGTCGATACCCTGATTATCGGTTTTGAGAAACCGGAGCAGGTCGATGACTACACCAGGCGGGTTGAGGAAACCCTGAAGGTGCTGTCATATACTGCCTGATTTTCGTTAAATACTATATTTTGATCCGGCAAAGATAATCTTGTTGCAGAACCACTATTGGTTAATATAAGTCCTCATCCTCATCTTCCTTTTTGAACTTCTCAAATTCATCAAGCAATTCCTGAGGATCAATCTCTTCTAGTTCATCATAAATAGAAAAATCCTTATCTGGCTTATCCTTTCTAGGATCCTTGATCTTCTTTTCACGGAAAGAACTATTCTTATCTTTCCTTTTAGATTTCATGGAAGATTTCTTTCTTTTCATGCGATGTCATAATTTCAGTTAGTATCAAATATAGTATTCCACTTTTTTTCTGTTCGTTTTTTCCAGTCCCCTTTATGAAAAACATAACTGGCTATTAATGGTAAAACGGCAGTAGCCTCTGCAAAGACCATTTGTTCATACGCAATATCAACCTTACCCCATGAAGATGCTTCACGAAGCGTTGATCCCGAACAACCTCCGTCCCGTGGATCCGCAACTGTGATTTGCACGGCATATTTGTGCATAGGGGCAAATTCCCCAACCATTTCAGCACACACAACAATATC
>CP070687.1:908050-909620 GCA_020353115.1 Bacteroidales bacterium | reverse complement strand
ACGATCTCCCTGACGTGTTTGTAGCACACCTCCTTATCGATAAGCAGGCCGAACATGGTCGGTTTGATGGAGTAGTTGCCATCGATCTTGTTTCTTTCGGCAATATCGATCAGGTCGAGGTATTCGTTCCTGTTGTGTTCCGCTTCGTCAAGGCTTTTAATGAATTCACCGAGAACATCGATAGTAACCTTGAGCCCCTGGGTGTTAAGCTCCCTGCATACCCTCATGGCGTCGTCGACGGTTTCCCCTGAAATATATGGTCTGGAAAACAGCCAGACGAATTTCTTCGGCATATACGGCAGCATTGCCGCTATCAGCTTATTGAACATAGTATATCTTTTGATCGGTTCGTACTGTGTCACTGGTTGAGCACTTTCAGGTCGCAGTACATGTAATATTGATTTTTATTTTTTTGTCATTCCGTCCACCAAACGGCGGATCGGAATCTTGTTTTCAAAGTTATCTATTTCAGATCCTGAAACAAGTTCTCCGAAGGAATCTTCCGAAGGGATTCCTGCGGAGCTTCGGACTGGAAGACTCTCAACGTCATGCTGAATTTATTTCAGCATCTTTAAACTTAGATACTTTCGTAAAAATCGATCATTTCAGGATTCATGGATCGTATTAAATTTATTTTCCAATCCCTGTGCCAGTTTTTTAATTGTTTTTCTCTTGTGATTGCCTGATCAATATCCTGAAATTCCTCAAAATAAATAATATCTTTTAAATTGTATTTAGTTGTAAAAACAGAGCCGATCCCCTCTTTATGCTCTCCAACTCGAGTTTTTAAATCACTTGTAACACCTAAATATAAAACTGATCTCTTTTTATTACTCATTATATAGACATATCCTTTTTTCATTTCAATTGCCAAATTTGCAAACTCCCTCAAATCAAACCTATGATCTTTGTCATTTGCTTAAATGATTTACAGCATAATTGGTTTTTAAGAAATCGTAGTCCGGAAATGACAGATTTTGAGAAAGTTATTGTATACAGCTATTTATCCCAGGTATTTGGAAAGTAATTAGGTTATTAAGTTACTGAGTTATTAGGCACATTGTTTGAATTCATTGGATTACAGGGGATTATGAAATTATTTGTGGTAGATTTTTTATATCTGTATCAGAATTTTCAAAACTTACTTACCCAATAACTCAATAACTTATTTTCTACCTGCTCCAAACTCACAACTCATCTCTTCTCATCAGTTCACTGCTCACTCATCACTTTTCACTTCTCCTTTCTCACCTCTCATTTCTCATCACTGCTCACTGTTCTCCGAAGGAGTCCTTCGGACACTTCTCACTGCTCACTGTTCACTTTCTTTTGTCACTGTTCACTCATCACTGATTTTCCTTTACTAAAAACTTTTCCTTCTGATCTTCACCCTGAATGTTCCCTCGACCGGTTTCTCAGCCACCATGACTAGGTACCCTCCGCCTCCGGCACCGGACAATTTCCAGGCTAGGGCCTGGTTTTTATAGGAGTGGATTACATCTTTGATTTTTGTATTCATCATATTGGGAAACAGGTTCACCTGGGCCTCGAATGACTCCAGGAAATGCCT
>CP070687.1:906347-907950 GCA_020353115.1 Bacteroidales bacterium | reverse complement strand
TTGCAATATAAACCGTATTTACCTGTTTTTACTGAACCGCTTATTCCAAGGGGAGAAGATAAATTCCATGCCCAGGCCATGTGGAGGGTGGAATTTGACAGGGATCAGGATGGGAATATCGGATCTCTTATCCTGATCTCACCGGTTGGTGTAGGTAAAATGCGATTTACCCTCGTGAAGTAGAAATATCTGTTCATTCCCTGAATTTATACTGTACAGAAGCAGCTCACTCAGGGTATTTTATCATCATATTGGAAGGATTTATCCGGATATTGCGGATGAACCGGCACATCAACAGGTTCCTTCTCGATTTTTTCCTGCAGGTATCTTATTGCCCTCTCAAGCTGGGCATCTTTCCCGTTAAATGTTTCATGGGGCAGGTTATCAACCATGATGTCCGGATCAACGCCATGACCTTCAATCAGCCACTCTCCTTCCGGACCGTAAACACCTGTTTCTGCAGCAGTTGCAATTCCCCTGTCAACCAGAAAATTGTTCGATGACAGCCATATTTCTCCTCCCCAGGTTCTTGTCCCGATTAATTCTCCCAGTCCCAGCCTGCGAAATCCTTCCGCAAAAGCCTCACCATCGGATGCCGTTCGTTCATTGATCAGGACCACAATATGACCCCGGAATGCATACTGCATATTCCAGGTTGGTTGGCCAACCCTCGGTTTCCAATAGAACCATGCTTTCCGTAATAATTTCTCGAGGATCCAGCTGTCGATATTACCACCGCGGTTATGTCGCACATCAATAATCAAACCCTTCCTGTTGTAAACGGGATAGAAGTTTTTCACCCATTCCGAATAATTATTACCCCCCATTGCCCGCAGGTGAACATATCCAAGGTCTCCTTTTCCCTCTTTTTCAACCATCAGTCTCCTTTCATATTCCCATTCGTGATACCTTAAATCGGATTCCTCCCTGGCTGATATGGTTCTCACGATCTCCTGGTGCGAATCTCCGGTAGATCCGGAAACAATAGTTAGAAGAACCTGCTTGCTAACCTGGTTGCGAAGAAGTATGGAAGGATCGGTAACGGTTAGCAAAGAGACACCGTTCATCTCTTTTATAACATCTCCCACCTTAATATCCACATCAGGATATGCCAGGGGTGATCTCAACTCCGGGTAATCGGGATCTGTCCGGACTATATGGTCAATCCTGTAGCCGCCACGGGCTTCATCCCGGATCAATCTGGCTCCCAGAGATCCGATTTGTATATCATCGGGTGTTTCTCTGAGATCTCCTCCACGGACAAAAATGTGCAGGGCCGATAACTCTCCGACAAGATGGGAGATCAGATCGCTTAATTCATAGCGGTCGGATACTCTTGCGACAAGCGGAAGGTGTTTTTCAAGCAATCCATCATAATCTATATCATGCAAGGTTGTGTCATAAAAATAATCCCTTTCCAGCCGCCAGGCTTCAAGAAACATCTGTCTCCATTCATCACGGGGGTTCAGAGAGAAGGACCACCCGCTCAGATCAACCTTGGTTTCATTCAGATTTTTGGGTGCATCCCCGCTGGCATCTATAATATATATCTCAGAACTTTTCTGTATCAGCATCTTTTTTCCATCCATGGAAAGTTCATAAC
>CP070687.1:904613-906247 GCA_020353115.1 Bacteroidales bacterium | reverse complement strand
AAAAGGCAAGAGCGAATACAGTGCCCAGTAAAAATACATCCAGGTATCCTTTCAATCTTTTCGGCAGTAACTTTTCCCTGATACTTCCGAAGGATACGAAATTCAGTCTGATGATTCCAAGCAGAACCAAACCAATCAACACAAGAAGTGGTCCGATAATATTCTCACCATACCGTTGAAAGAATCCCGAAAGCTTAATCTTGTCTGCACCCAAATACAGGATCAAGGCAAGGATAGTATATGAGGTTGCTCTCCCTGCAGTATAAATCAATCCACTATAAAAAACCCGGTTCCTGTTCTCAAGGTCTTTCCCAATATACCCGATTGCAGTAATATTTGTGGCCAGAGGACAGGGACTTATTGCCGTTAATAATCCAAGAATAAAGGCCGACAAAATTGGGATTGAGCTATAAGCAAGCAGGTTGGTCAGGAATTCTTTCATCCTTCAGGTAGTGGCCTAAATTTCACCAATGGCTTTTTGAAGAGCTTCCCTTAATTTTTCCGGATCGGTCCTGGCATATAAGAATCCTTCATTGGTCAGGTTCACCTGTTCACCGCCTTTTACAATAAGAAGTGTCTGTCCTGAAATATTCAATTTTTCAGCCATCCTCTCTCCATCCTCCTCCTCAAGATTTAAGGCGATGAAAGCTATCTTTTCTTCCTCAAGTGCCCCGGAATAGAGTTCATCAATGGCTTTTTTTGTTTCATCCTCTATAGCCCGACAGGTAGCACATCTCTGGGTAAAATGAAAATAATATACCTTCACCATACCAGACTGCAATTGACTTTCCGATACTTCTCCTTTATCAGATTGCGCATTACAAGAATATGAAAGTGATAGTAATACCATATTCAATAATAGCAGGAATTCCCTTTTCATTATGACTTATATTTAGTTAATAAATCCTTTAATTCTTTTCCTGAAGGGACCCTGCCACTAAGAACAACTTTCCCGTTTATCACCAAAGCAGGTGTCCTCAATATACCATATTCCATTATTTTGTTGATATCTTCAACTTTAGTTACATCGGCAGCTATATTCAGTTCAGCAAGGCAATTAAATACCGCCCTTTCAAGTGCTCGACACCTTGGGCATCCCACTCCTAATACCTTTATTTCCATCTTTAAAAATTTGTTCGTAGTTCGTAAAAATACGAACAATATTTGTAAATTTTTTAAATCCTGAGCATTTTTTTAAACAGCTTTTGTGCCATTTCCCAGTTTTCCCTGTTCAGGCAATATTTAATCCTGGGTTGTTCGATTTCACCCTGGATAAGTCCCGAGTCTTTCAATTCTTTCAAATGCTGGGACAGCGTGGATTTTGCAATGGGCAGTACTTCGGAGAGGTCTCCGCTGTAACAGCAGGTCTGGTTGGAGAGTAATTCCATGATATACATTCGTATGGGGTGACTCATTGCTTTTGCGAAGCGTGCAGCTTGTTTCTGCTCTTCCGTTATCTCATCCATATGTATTGTTGTAAAATTTATTGCTCAAAGATAGATAATATAATAAAATTATTGAACGCTAAAACTCACCGGGTGACTCGAGGGTTTCGCCCAGTATTGCCCCGTGAGTTTACCAGATAAGTTTGGTACAGATATCCAGGCCTGCAGCTTCCGGTCCATTCCACGTAC
>CP070687.1:902865-904513 GCA_020353115.1 Bacteroidales bacterium | reverse complement strand
ATTTCAGGTGCATAGTATAGAATGAAATTAATTCCGGAAAGCTGGTTGAAGAATGCAACCAGAAATGCAAGTATGATAGGAAATGAATAAGCTTTCCTCCAGAATCCCCTGGAGGAGATATCAGTCGCCGAATGCCCGATGGCACGGATCGATGCTTCCGGATTCTGGTTACCCAGCTGTATCAGCACCTCACGAGTACCGCTTTCATCGTTCCTGTTAACCAGCAACCAGCGGGGGCTTTCCGGTACATACAATACCATAACGGTATATAATATGGCTGGTACGGCTTCAACACCCAGCATGAAACGCCAGTCATTCCTGCCTCCGACACCCTCCAGCAGGTAGTTGCTGAAAAAAGCGATCAGGATACCGAATACAATCATGAACTGGTACCGGACAACCAGCCTTCCCCGTTTCTCAGCGGGGGATATTTCCGAAAGATAGGTAGGGGCGGTGACACTCGATATTCCGACACCAACACCACCTATGAACCTGAACAGAGAAAAGGAGTAGGGATCGGGGGCAAGGGCGGAACCTATGGCGGAAACACCATATAGTATTCCAATGACGAACAGGGTTTTCTTGCGCCCGTAGCGATTCGTGGGTATACCCCCGGTGATAGCCCCGATCACCGTTCCCCATAACGCCATCGACATGATAAATGTTCCGTGAAAAAGAGGTGAGGTGTCCCACAATTCCTTGATAGGCAGGTTTGCCCCGGAAATCACAACCGTATCGAAACCGAATAGGAAACCTGCCAGCGCAACGGCAGCAGTCGAGTAAGAGAGTTTACTTTTTGACATGGATTGAATATACCTTATTGAACAAAACAAAAACCGAAAATAATACTCTTTTGAATAAAAACCAGTAAATAAGGACAACATCACCGCATTCCTTGCCCACAGTTCTAAATCCTATTGAATTTTGTTGTATTTTTAAGTAGACCAAAAACTGAATGGCAGTTAACTTTTTTATAGAGAACGGGCCGTTATGGGCAGGCAATCAATTCGACTGCCAATGTTTTAAAGGAGGGCCATTGATATGAATGAAGAACAATTCTTACAAAAAAAAGATAATGTTGATTCGGGCGGCAGGCCGTTGTCACGGCGTGACTTCCTGAAGATTTCAGGTAGTGGGGTTTTTATATTCTTTACAACAGGAACTTTCGGTGCGATTGCACTGCAGCAACGAGGCAGAAGCTATCCCGGCGACTTCAATGCTTATCTGAAAATCGGGGATGATGGTCGGGTGTCTCTGTTTTGTAGTAAAATAGAAATGGGGCAGGGAATCATTACATCAATGGCACAGATGCTTGCTGAAGAGCTTGATGTAAAGCTTGATTCGATTGACATGGTAATGGGAGATACCAGGCTTTGCCCATGGGATAGCGGCACTACAGGTTCACGCAGCACGAAATATTATGGGCCGCCACTTCGAAGGGCAGGAGCAGAAGCGAGGGCAATATTACTGCAAATGGCATCAGAACAACTGAATATACCACTTGAGCGCCTGGTTGTTAAAAATGGTGTTGTGAGCGACAAAACGAATGCAGAAAATAGAGTAACTTACTCTGAACTGGTAAAAGGAAAGCAGATCGACCGGCATATATCCGACGTGCCGATAAAGTCTGTTTCCGAACATTCTGTTT
>CP070687.1:901113-902765 GCA_020353115.1 Bacteroidales bacterium | reverse complement strand
ATACAATCAGGAATAGAGATGATAATAGACTTTTTTTAAACATAAGGTGTTTGTATTACTATGAGTTATGACAATATTATTTGGTCCGGAAAAGATGACATGCATACCGAATTATTTAGCATGCTGCAGGGTCTAGTTAACAAAGTCAGGTATCTTCGGAAATGATATAACCACCCTTTGCACATGGTTTAAACGGGAAGGCAACGTCCTCAATCTTTGCCCCGAGCACTTCAATTTCTTCCAGGCGATTGGTGCCAAGGTCGTTTTCGGAAGCCAGTGCCAGGTGGTTATCGGAACTGACAAAAGGTGTTTCGAAGGCTGCGGCATCGGGATTAAAACCCATAACGGCGGTTGCCACGGAATCGGTTGCGACGGGATTTTTCCCTGCAACAATGATTCCAGGTTCCACCAGACCAAACGTATTTTCAATCCACGGGCCTTCCCCTCCTTCGGCAGTTTTGATCCCGTCGATAACCGAAAGGTCGATGGGCCGTGCACGTACAAGATCCACAATCACTTTTGACAAACGGGTACGCACTTCTTCTCCTGTTCCGTGCATTGCAGAACGAATGTCAGGCCGGGCATCTGAGCAGTAATGTCTGACCGGAGCAAGTCCAATATGATTTTTAAGGGTAAGCGTTACGCCACAATTGTTATGACATTTCATTTTTGGAATGGAGACAAAGGCATCCACCTCACTAATCAGACGATTAAAAATAAATTCTTCATAGACATACCATCCTTCTCCTGTATTCTGATGAAAAAATTCATCATAGGGTGAAGGATCATTCAAATTGATAAGCCGGGCTCCAAAAGCATCGGCGATCTCATTATAACCGGCAAATTCATATGTTGTATCCTCATACAGGCCATCCATTATGAACAATTCCTTCGCTCCGGCATCAATTAATGCTTCGCATACTGCCCTTACCATTTCGGGATGAGTCCAGTGAGCGTTAATTCCAACCTTCGCCATTTCTCCGGAAAATTTCAACCCGCCGGTCAGATTGACTTTAATAGCCACCCTCGAGCCTGGTTTGATGATATCCCCCAGACCCCCTAATTCATCAAACATATTCCGGACCTCCCGGCTTAGAATTCCCCTGTCATAGCTGTCGGTTTTTGCGATAGCCACTTTGTGTTTTTTGTCCGTTGAGGCGGATGTTGGAGACTTCCCCGAACGGCTGCATCCGGCCATAACCAAACCGGCTGTGGCCATGCCGGACAGGGAGATAAAATCACGACGTGTGATCTGCTTTTCTTGATGCTCTGATTTCTTCTTCCTGTATGAATTTTTACTTGTCATTTTACTAAAATTTAATAGGGTATTGGTTTATCATATACATGTCAAATCAAGCTGTCAACCTCTTTATTTACCCGTAAAGAAATTCCTTTTGTTTTCCGATGGCAGAAAGTATAGCCGGTTATCGATCCGCCAGTCATACACGGCATGTGATCCGCAACTGGGACTGCCTGTTGAATGAAATTTCTTCTTTTCAGGTTAAAAAACACGTTGTGGTTCATATAAAATTAAACAAATTTCGCCACGATATTATGTTTGCAAAATATGTTTTTCAGTCAGACATTATTTTCACCTGTTCTGAATAATCTTATAATTAATCCTCTTTCTATTTTCAGAAGGGGTTTCCCGG
>CP070687.1:899337-901013 GCA_020353115.1 Bacteroidales bacterium | reverse complement strand
TTGTGAATTGAAACAAGTTGAATGTTTTAATAAACAACATAGCAGCTTAAAAATGAAGTGCAATTAAAGTCCGCACTACTTTTCGCTGCAGAACGTTAACCAAAATCTCTAATATAGAATTAACGAGTGATGATAAAAAATATGAAATGTAAAATTTGTAATAACTCGCATGAAAATAAGGTGTATGAAGTGAAAGAAATGATGTTTGGCTTTAGAGATATATTTACTTATTTCCAATGCTCAATATGTGGGTGCCTGCAAATTGCGGAATTTCCTGTAGATATGTCAAGATACTATCCTTCGAATTACTTCAGTTTTCTTTTACCTTCCACACAAAGATCAGGCAATCGAATTAAGAGATTAATTAAAAAAAAGAGAGGCAGATATGCTATCTTTAATAAAGGAGTTCTTGGAAAACTTATCTACACCTTTTTTCCCAATGATACCCTCCGAATGCTTTCACGAATTTGTCTAACAGAAAACAGTGCTATATTAGACGTTGGGTGCGGAAGTGGTTTTCTTCTGAATTATCTTTCAGAAATTGGTTTTAAACATTTGCTTGGGGTAGATCCGTATATCAAAGAAGATATTGAGTATGAGAATGGATTAAAAATCCTTAAAAAGTCGATTCATAAACTTGATGATAAATGGGATCTAATAATGTTTCATCATTCTTTTGAACATATTCCAGATCCCTTAGAGACTCTCCAGTCAGTTTCAAGATTACTAACTGAGAGAGGAGTTTGTTTAATTAGAATCCCAACCGTTTCTTCTTATGCCTGGGAACATTATAAGGAGAATTGGGTTCAACTTGACGCACCGAGACACTTGTTTATCCATTCTATTAAAGATATTGCCCTATTAGCAGAAAAGGTAAATCTTGTTTTAGAAGAAATTGTGTATGATTCAACTGATTTTCAATTTTGGGGAAGTGAGCAATACATCCGAGATATACCTTTAACCGCTCCACATTCCTATAGTGTAGCTCCATCAAATTCAATTTTCTCGGATATAGAAATTGCTTCATTCAAACAAAAAGCAAAAGAATTAAACCAAAAGAATCAAGGAGATTCTTGTGCATTCTTTCTAAGGAAAGATTAATAATGTCAGAGACTTCGCTTAATACAGCATTTACGGCTCTCGTTTCGTTCGCTCAAATTTCGCCTTCCCCGAAACTTCGGATATGCTGGAATCCTTCAGGCACATTCAGCCAAAGCTGAACTTTTGTCTGCCCGTCCCGCCAAGGCAGCACTCCAGCACCAAAAAGAAATGTGCCTGAACGCAGCTCTAAACCAAAAAGATACATTATAGACTGGGAGTTGTGCAGTAACATGAAAGCTCAGGAAGCAATGGACATTGCAGAACGGGCACTTGAGATTACGGGATTGGATGAAAATCAACGATCCCAACTTTTAACTGGTAACGGATCCAGCTACATATCCAAAGAGCTAAAGGAATACCTGAATGAAAAAAGATACTTAACATCAGAGGGAAACCAAATCATCCACAAATCCAGGGGAAAATAGAACGTTATCACAGATCCATGAAGAATGTGATTAAGCTTGAGAATTCTTACAGTCCAGATGAATTAAGGATCAGGTTATCAGAGTTCATAAATTATTACAATAATCACAGATATCATGAATCTCTAAACAATGAAACCCCGGCTGATGTGT
>CP070687.1:897533-899237 GCA_020353115.1 Bacteroidales bacterium | reverse complement strand
GACGGATTATGAAATTGCCGGCAACACCTTTTTTAATCCGTTTACCATAATCGATAAGCTTATCGTAATCCGTGTGATCCAGGTTAAGGCCCAATTCTTTGGCTTCACATAAAGCATAAAATGCGCCACCGAAGGCAACATGGAATGCAACTCTGCCAATTCCCGGAATTTCAACCATCTGGTCTTCGAGAAGCAGGAAAGAGGGAACATTTCTGAAAAAGACCTTCTTCACAATCCCATCCTTCCTGTGCCCTCTCGAAACGATCCTCCCCGGAGGCCCATCAATTTTCAGCTCGGGTGTCTTACCTTCTTTTTTTATAATCCCTGTATCAAGAACAAGTTTTGTAAGAGCAATGATCGCATGGCCGCACATGGTGCTATATCCTTCATTATGCAGAAAAAATACCCCAAAGTCACCATCCTTTGTAACCGGCTCAGTTAGGATTGCACCATACATATCGGCATGTCCCCTGGGTTCCCACATGGTCCCCGTTCTTATATAATCGTAGTTTTCACTGAAATATTTCCTTTTTTCAAGAATGGTATTACCCTTTATTTCCGGTATACCGTCGACAAATACCCGAAGCGGTTCACCACCTGTGTGCATTTCGACGGTTTTTAAAACCATCCACTCATCGGGAGGACTCCAGCTGAAGTTTTCTGTCATTTACTTTATGGTTTTGCAGCTTGAATTTAACGATTGTATTTCATTTTTAAAATTACTTTTATCATACTATGCCGCTTCCACCCCTGATACGTTAAATGCATTCTGCAGTCAGGTTTTGCCATCATACAGTGGTTGTGATTTTATTGAAATCCATATAGAGCTGATCAGCCGGTTCAAAAAAACCGGAAGAACCATCCCTTCTCCTAATCTTCAACAATTGCCGCATCCGGTTGTCATATCTCGACTTCCGTACCTATTCCCTGTTCTTTCGCTTCCCGGTAGATAAAATCTGAAACCACCAGGTCAAAAAGGGCCATTCCAACGGATTTAAACAGGTTTGTCCCTGAAAAATCAATCTTTCTTTCTCCCATGATAAGCTTTCCCATGGTGAATACCTGGTCTTCCCTGATCCATCCCTGCTTTAAAGGATCAATCAGGTCCCCGGTTTCGGCCAGGGCATGACCTGTATCTATAAATATCTGTTCCAGACTTCTAAAAAGGCTTTCCGGAAATTCACGCATATCCGGTTTATATGTTCCAAATCCGATAAATTTCTTCCCTGAAAACAGGCTTTTGTCATCCGGAATAACCGGTGTTTTCGATGTGGTGGCAGTAACGATAAGTTCCGATTTTTTGATAAGGTCTGTAACGAAAGATACAGCTTCTACTGTCACACGAGGATAATATAAACTGAATTTTTCCTTAAACGGTTCAATCGTACCCGGATCCGTATCATAAACATAAAGTTTTTGGATTCCCCTGACTGCACATGCAAATATTGCCTGGTGAAATCCCTGGACTCCAAGTCCTATAATACCGGCTGTATTTATAGAGGGATCAGATAAATACCTTACACCGACCCCTCCTACCGCCCCGGTCCGGACAGCCGTCAGTTTTGCCCCGTTAAAAACGGCCAGAGGTTCTCCCGTTTCGGCATCATTCAGGATCACGATACCGTTTATTACCGGTTTCCCTTTCACCACGTTACCCGGGTAGAGGGAAACCAGTTTGGTTGCCATACTTTCCGGGGTAAAGCA
>CP070687.1:895721-897433 GCA_020353115.1 Bacteroidales bacterium | reverse complement strand
TTTATAAACACTACAAGTAATGACTACCTTTTTCCGGTTGGAACTGCAATTTATGAGAATTTTACCACCCTCAATCTTACTAACCTTCCTTCATCCGGATCGGTGATTATTGAATTCATTACAGGTGATCCCGGATCAACCGGGTTGCCTGCATCAGATGCCGGGACCACTGTTGATGCACAGTTTACAGAGGGATACTGGAATCTTTTTGCTGCGGATGGATTGAACACCTCTAACTATGATATCACCCTCTTGGCTAATGGTTTTTCCGGAGATGATCTGAATTCCGATTCAAGGATCGTTAAACGAACAGATGGAGGGAGTTGGGGATTCGATGGGACACATGTTATCGGTAATCCACCGGAATTATATAGAACCGGACTTACTGGAGGAATATGGAATGCAGGATCAGGTACCCAGTTCTGTATCGGAAAGACCGGGTGTCTGAAGTTCACAGCGCATCCTGTTTCGCAAACGAAATGTCTGAATAACAATGTAACTTTTTCTGTAACAGCTACATCTTCAGGAACAATTACAGGGTATCAATGGCAGAAAAATGGGGTTGACATACCAGGAGAAACAACCTCCTCTTTGACGCTTAATAATATTACTGATTCTGATGCAGGAAGTTATACATGCATAGTGACTACTGATTGCGGGGCTACCGGAACCAGTAATTCGGGGATCCTGACTATTTCACAACCATTCTCCGGATTAGGATACGGTTATCAGAAAACAATAACTATTGATCACAATAAGGTCAAAGGAAATGAAGACCTAATTGACTTCCCCTTGCTTTTCAGTGTAACCGATCCTGACCTTGCCGATACGGATAATGGAGGATATGTGGAAAATACCGACGGATATGATATTGTTTTTACTGATTCTGAAGGGAACAAACTGGATCACCAGATAGAAAAATATGTTGAAACATCAGGAGAATATGTTGCCTGGGTAAGAATTCCTGTACTATCATACGATACCGATACAGAAATAAAAATTCTTTATGGAAATCCGGAAGAAACGAGTGATCCGTCCGTTAAAACTACCTGGTCATCATCATATATTGCAGTCTGGCATTTGGGAAACAACTTATTTGATGCCACCTTAAACAATAATAACGGAACACCGGGAGGAACCGATAATGTCTCTGGTAAAGTCGGGGATGGAGAACAGTTTATTTATGGTGATGTCGATAGAATTGAAGTTGGGAGTTTTGATGTTAATTCATCGGCAATGACAATATCCGGTTGGATTAAACCCTCAAGCTTTACTCAGACCGATGCTCGTGTTGTTTCAAAGGCAAATGGTTCTAATGATGCTGATCACTGGTGGATGTTAAGTACAATAAGTTCAGGCGGTATTAAGCTACGATACCGTTTGAAGACCAACGGGACAACAAGTACCCTCATCGCAGATAATAGCAGTTTGGCCACAGGACAGTGGATCTATGTAACAGCAGTTTACGATGGGAACGATATGATATTATATGAGAATGGTTTACCGGTGGGGAGTCAGGGCAAAACAGGTGCTATCAATACAGATAATTCAATAGATGTTTGCATCGGGAATCAACCTGCAAGTGCTGCTGGCGGATCCAGAACATTTGATGGTATCCTTGATGAAATCAAAATCCTGAATACCTGGCGGTCCTCCGATTGGTTACTGACCGAATACATTAATCAAAACAATCCAACCGGCTTCTATTCAGT
>CP070687.1:893901-895621 GCA_020353115.1 Bacteroidales bacterium | reverse complement strand
GTATAATAGCATTTCATCAGGCTCATTCGCAGTTCATCAGCAACATCCATGGTTACATCGGAAGTGACATATGGGTTTCCATCCCTGTCTCCGCCGGGCCAGAATCCAAGCTGGATGATATCGGGATTATCAAACTCACTGTTTTCGATGTTCTTCCTGATATAAGAGTAGAGATCTCCAATGGCTTCATAATAAACATCAGTGAGAAAATAGATAATATTCTTTGCTTCATCGAAAGGTGTCGGTTTCATGGTGTTTATCAGTGACGTCAATCCCAGTTGCTGTAGTATAAGATCAATGCCATTTATATCGTTTTCATTTATAAGGGATCTCAATTTGCTGATTATGTTCAATACAAACGGAGTATAAAACTGGGTCGGATGAGCTGTGAAAACTATTCGTGCACTGAATGTGGACAGTTTTTCTGATATCCTTTCATAACTCCTCTTATTTTCCGTCAGATGGATAAAATCTTTGAGGGTTCTGTGATTACCATACTTAATAATATGGGGGAAAGCGGCATCTTCCACACTGTCATAAAGCACAACCTGTCTTTCCACATACTGAATAACCCTGAACATGAAATCGATTTTCTCATGTTCTGAACTTATATTCGTATGTTGGCTGAAAAAGGAATCAAGTATTTCGAGCGGATCATTTCCTGTTTCAAGTCCGGTCTTGCAAACCTGATGCATTAAAGGAATAAGCATGCCTATATTGCTGACTTTCCTGAAGGGAAGGTTAAGAAATAAGCTATTGTATACATTAAACTTATTCTTTATCGATTTTTCAAATTCTTTTACTACTGCCGGTGTATCCATGAGTTTGTTTCTTATTGCTTTGTATCAATACTCTGTATGAATTCCCGGATATCTATTTTAATTCAGCTACCCGATCCGGATATATTGTTGTATCAACGCGACCTGTTATGAATTCCGGCTACGGATTTACATGGTTCCCCGTTTGTCTCATGTCATATTGTGCTGTCATTAATTGCCTTCAATGTATATATAACATGTGAAGCTGTGGGGATTCTCCCTTTACATCCAGACTGACCTCTTATCCGGTATTAAATTTAAGAATCTTCTGTGAAACAGGAACAGGAACCCTTAAAATACCGGCCGAATATATGTATTTGACTGGCAATATTCGGCGACACGATCAAAAGATCTTAAGTTTCGGAAATCATTACACACAATAATTCTGCCCAGGGGTGACGTATCTGTACTTTCTTATTGATCAAAAAGGATTACTTTCTGGTTTTACTTCGTATTACTTTAATCCGGACCTGTGCTTCCGGATCATGATGAAATAAGTCTTCAAGTTTATCACATGCATAATCAGGACAGTAGGCACAAGAGTCCAGGCTTCTATTTTTTACACATTTTCTGATCTCACAATTCCGGCATCCGAAGAACAATCTGCCGGTGGTAGTCCGGCATCCGTCACAGTCGGTTATGTCCACGGGTCGAAGGTTCATCCCATACTTTTCCGAACAGATTTCAGCAATTGAGGTTCTCATTTTTCGCTGACGTGACTTGTCCGTTTCGTATGTTGCCAGATGTATGGGACAACTGTCACACGCCAAACCACAATATGCGATTTTATCCTCCATCCCAATGCTTTCTCTATTATAGTGCTATTATTTCACCCATTTTCTTGAAGCACCATTCAATAATTCTTCATTAATACATCTCCGGGTTACTCTGCTATATTACTA
>CP070687.1:892068-893801 GCA_020353115.1 Bacteroidales bacterium | reverse complement strand
CTGACCGAGGTGGATGAAGAGAAAATTGAAAATATAAGAAGGAACGAATCCTCCTATTCAATCAACATTGCCAGTTATGACAGGATCACTCCTGTGAGGATTGGCCCGGTAGAGATCCTGAATCCTGTTATAAATAGTGAGAGAGAAAAGATACTGGATGCTGTCAGAGTAGCCAATGACATTGTGACTGCTGTTCCTTCTGTCGACCTGTATGAGAAGGGTGGCATTGCCGGGATTCTCAGACAGGGACTTTCAGAAAGAAAAAAACCTGCTTTGGTCTATGCCTCTGAGAACCATATGGAGGCAGCAGTTATATTAAAGGAACTTGTGTTTGGTAAAAAGATGCCCAATCATATCAGGTTTGCAGATACGGTTATCGAAAGAATGGGTGGTCCCCATTTTGATAAGAAGTTCATAAAGTCCTGCAATCTCAGTCCCGTTACGCCGGCCATGGACCAGGCCTTACTTGTGGAAGACTTTGACAGAATTATTGTAGAAAAGACAGAATTCAAGGAGGTAGAAGGATTCAGCTCCCTGTTCAACAGGTTCCATGCTACACACAGGATAAACATGTTCGAGGAACTGAAACTCTTGGGACACAATGCAGTGCACTTCCTTCTAGGGTGCCTGGCCGGGCTGAAAGGATACAGGTTCATCTCTGAATATAACGGGGATTCTGATTTCGGATTAATTGGAGTGGATGCCCTGCTCCACGAGACAGGAGGCTGGTTCAAAGAAAAATACAGATCAACAGGTGAACAGGTAGCCACGGAACAGGGATTCAGGGAATGGACGGAGCAGCTCTGCCGCAGGATTGTCAATCCCTTCCTGTATGATCTTGTACCGAGGGTGATCAGGGACCCGGGAAGAAAACTGGGATGGAACGACAGGATCACCAGTACTATCAGAGAAGCAATCCGGGCGGGAATACAACCACGCCGCTATTTCCTGGGTATAGCTTCGGCCCTATTCCTTTTTGATCCTGACAGACCCAGGGAACTGGTTTACAAAGAAGACCTGACAGTCCCTGAAGCCCTGCGCAAGTTGAAAACACTCTGGGAAAACCAGGGGGACAGAAATATGGAGCAGAAGATACTGAATGGAACCAAAGAAGCGGTCGGGCTTGTTAAGGCCTGGAAGGAGTCAGGTAAGAAGCAGATCGCTCCCTTCTTGAAAGACAGGGGCTACCTTTAGTAGTCTATAAGTAGATAGGACAAGCTTTATCAGAAAACAGAGAGTGTAATGACGCAAAAAACTATTCCGAAAAACAAAGCCCGGCTCTACCTGGAACAGATGATGCAGATCAGGCAGTTCGAGGATAAGATCATGGACCTCCTGGCCCAGAACATCGCTGAAGGCGGATCACACCTCTACGCGGGAGAAGAGGCCGTTGCTACTGGTGCCATGGCTGCCCTTAGACCGGATGATTATATCACAAGCACGCACAGGGGGCATGGGCATTGTATCGCCAAGGGCGGGAAACTACCGGAACTCATGGCCGAGATACTGGGAAAAGCCACGGGTGTATGCAAGGGCAAGGGCGGCTCTCTCCACCTTGCTGATGTGGATACAGGCAACCTCGGAGCCAATGGAGTTGTGGGAGGAGGTCTCAGCCTGGCAACCGGAGCGGGCTTGACAATAAAAATGAAGAAAACAGACCAGGTGGTTCTCTGTTTCTTCGGGGATGGCGCCATCAACCGTGGAATATTCCATGAATGCCTTAACATGGCCGC
>CP070687.1:890203-891968 GCA_020353115.1 Bacteroidales bacterium | reverse complement strand
AAAAGAGATCATTGGGATTACAACCCCATTTGTTGCCATCATACAGAAGGGAG
Organism: Bacteroidales bacterium; assembly: GCA_020353115.1. Classification (GTDB taxonomy): domain Bacteria; phylum Bacteroidota; class Bacteroidia; order Bacteroidales; family VadinHA17. Next base: position 891,915 of record CP070687.1, on the reverse strand, counting down.
TAACCAAAGAGCCCAGGATCCCGGCCATGCGTGGAATAATGATGGCCCGGCAAAAACCCCTTACCGTTGTGGAACCCGTGGATATCGAACCGGTGACCGGATTCACAAGTTTTGAATTACCCCAGCCTAAGGCAAAATGTAAAATGATCGACCCTGAAAACATCGAAGAGCTGGTGAAACTTTTGCAAAATGAAGCAAAGGTGTTTTAAGCATGTAAATATGTATACGGAAATTAAGTAAATAACTCATCATGGCCGTTTTAGTATATACAGAAAATTGGGATGGAAAGTTTAAGAAGCTCAGTTTTGAACTGGTTTCCTTTGCATCCAAAATAGCGGAAATGCTGAATACTTCTACATCCGTAATTTCAATCGGGAATGTGGAAGAGAGCGAATTACAGAAACTCGGTGATTTTGGTGCAACCAGGATCCTCCGCACGGAAGAGGATCATTACAAATATTTGGATAATCAGGTTTTTACAAATATAATCGCTCAGGCAGCCGCGAAGGCAGAAGCAGATGTTATCGTTCTTTCACACAATAATGCCGGTAAAGCCTTGGCCCCGAGGCTATCCGTCAAATTAAAGGCGGCGCTCGGTTCCGGCCTTACCAGGTTACCCTCCTCAACCGATCCGTTTACTGTATATAAAAAGGTATTTTCAGGTAAGGCCTTTGCCAACATTGTTCTCCGGTCAAAAATGAAGATTCTGACACTTTCCCAGAATTCATATGAATTGATTAACAGGGATAATGAGGCAACCATTGAGGATTTTAAACCACAGGTAAGTGAAGCGGAAATAAAAACAAAGGTAAAGGAAGTTCAGAAACAGACGGGGAAAATAATACTTACCGACGCTGAAATTGTTGTGTCCGGAGGACGGGGAATGAAATCACCGGACAACTGGGGACCGATTGAGGAACTGGCCGAATTGCTCGGAGCTGCCACAGCCTGTTCGAGACCGGTTTCGGATGAGGGATGGCGTTCCCATGAGGAACATACCGGGCAGACCGGGAAAATCATCGCTCCCAATCTCTATATAGCAGTTGGAATATCCGGAGCCATCCAACACCTGGCCGGGGTCAGCTCTTCGAAATACATCGTTGCCATTAATACAGATCCGGACGCTCCGATCTTCGAGGCGGCAGATTATGGCATACAGGGTGATGCAATGAAAGTATTACCCGGTTTTATCAATGCTGTAAAAGAAGCAAAATCATAATTAACCCTTATGTTAGCAGGACCTGATATTATCCACCAGGTCTTCTGTAATATCACAGGGAAATACCCATCCGTCTGATTGGATACAAAAGCAATGATCAATGGTTAAACAAATCGTCTTTGTAATATCACTGGTACTGACTTTTGCTGTTTTTATATATACCATCCGCAGGCTAATCTCCTTTTTCAGTTTTACACAACCGGCATTTCCTGTCAGAAACCTGAAAAAACGGATCGGGATCACTCTGAAAGTGGCTTTCGGACAGAGCAGGATTTTCAGGAAACCAGTGATCGGTCTGATGCACGCCCTTGTTTTCTGGGGATTCCTTGTGATTCTCTTTGGAAGTATCGAGATGGTAATCGATGGTCTATCAGGGACAGAACGTATTTTAAATTTCCTGGGTTCCGTTTATAATGTGGTTATTGCATCCGGCGACCTGTTTGCTCTTATCATTGCCGTTGCCATCGTTGCCTTTCTTTCCAGGAGGATTTTT
>CP070687.1:888335-890103 GCA_020353115.1 Bacteroidales bacterium | reverse complement strand
GCTCTGAAGTTATTTACATCTGTTCTGGCCGGTATCCGTTCCTATGCTTCCATAATGGAAGTTGAAAACTACAGGAAGTCACTTGAGGATAAGGTAAAGGAAAGGACAAAAGAGCTTGCAGAGAAAAACCTGTCGATTACCAGCAGCATATCCTATGCAGGACGAATCCAGAATGCACTATTACCGTTGCGTGAAGAAATTGACGGGTTATTGCCTTCCTGGTTTATATTGAATAAACCGAGGGATATTGTAAGTGGCGATTTCTACTGGATTGCGCGGAAAAGGGAAAAGATTGTTGTTGCGGTAGGCGACTGTACCGGTCACGGCGTTCCCGGAGCCTTTATGAGCATCTTGGGAATCAGCACTTTAAATGAGGTTGTGTCTAAATCAGAATACCTGAAACCGGATGAAATTCTGAACCGCGTCCGGGAGCAGGTCATACGATCACTTCATCAAACCGGGAGGGATGATGAGACCAGGGATGGTATTGAGATTGCACTCTGTGTGTTTGATTTTCCGAAAAAGAAATTGCAATTCTCGGGTGCTTTCCGCCCGCTATATCTTGTACGGGATAATTCACTGCAAGAGTTCAAGGGGGACTTCATGCCCATCGGGATATATGATGATAAGGAACGTCCTTTTTCAAGCAAAGAGCTCGATCTTAAAGAGAACGACACGATCTATTTGTTCTCGGACGGTTATGTGGATCAGATCGGGGGGCCGGACAGGAAAACATTCAGGGCAAAGAAATTCAAGCAATTGCTGACCGATATCCACAGGGAACCTATAAATGAACAGAAAGAAATCCTGGAAAAGAAGCATGAGGAGTGGAAGGGAAATATGGTACAGATCGATGATATCCTCGTTTTGGGGATAAGGTTTAGTGAACGATAAAAGATATGCTATTGGCATACCTTTGGGAAAATTTAAAAATCAGAAGTATTCGCCGGGTGACTCAAGGTGCGGTCTAACTGAGTCACCCGGCGAGTGGTATCTGCTCCATTGTAAGAGTACGAGGTTGAACCGCCCAAACCAGGTTGCATCCTGACCTTTCATCATGACAACCATGCGGGGACTTAATGGTTTTGCTTTGCGAAAAAGATTATTTAGTATTAACTTGGTGGAAGCAGAATTTAGATGAGGACAATTTCCAATATTCATTTTACCAAAGTGATAGATCTATGAATCCGGACAATCCCGATGAATTGTTTGAGAAGGAATCCGAGCATAAGGAGAAGGAGAGTCTTTTCATAGACGAACCAGACGGGGAGGTGGTCGAAGAAGCAATATCTGGGGAGAAGGAACAGGGAGAACGTTGGAAAGTCCTGGTCGTTGATGATGAGGAGGATATTCACTCGGTAACCAGAATGGCACTGAAAGGCTTTACCTATCAGGGGAAGGAGATTGATTTTCTGGATACCTATTCCGCCAGGGATTCAAAGGCACTTCTGAAGGAAAACCCGGATATTGCAGTTATCCTCCTGGATGTGGTCATGGAGACCAATACGGCCGGGCTGGACCTGGTGAAGTATATACGGGATAAGCTGGGAAACAAGTTCACCCAGATTATTCTCCGTACAGGATATCCTGGTTATGCCCCGGAAAGGGAGGTGATCGTGTCCTACGATATCAACGATTACAAAACCAAAACAGAACTTACTTCCTTTAAACTGTTCACCCTGATCCTGGCCAGTCTGCGAGCATACAAGTCCATTACCGAACTGGAAGAATTGCGCCAGGATCTTGAGGAAAAGGTCAGGGAACGGAC
>CP070687.1:886458-888235 GCA_020353115.1 Bacteroidales bacterium | reverse complement strand
GAAAGCAGTGAATTAGCCTTAAATCCTATCTGCATGGGATATGCAGGAATGTGGTATACAAAGGATATTCCATTCTTCCATTCCCTCAGGCGAAGTTATAGGACAGATCTGGGTCGGTATCTTCAGAGAGACCCTGCTGGCTTTTTAGATGATATGAATTTGTATAGCTACGCACTCAATAATCCCCTGAATTATTTTGATCCGTTCGGTCAAAGCGTCTTAAGTGATATAAAGGCAAGTTTTTCCTCCATTGACAGGTATGCTTCCAAGTATATTTCTGCAGGTATCAGAAGATTTGGTGAAGGAATTTCGTATGCTTTTACCGGTTTACTGTCCAATATAATAGAGGGGATTGAATCCATAGGACAAGGAGGAACTAAAATCGGAGTCGGAAAATTTCATTCCGGAATTCCAATGGTCGCTAAAGGATTGCTAAAGCTGTTTGCTCAAACGCCGTTGGATTTTACATTGGTGATCGGAGCACATTTAATTAGCGCTGTCCAGACAGCATTGAGAGTAGAAAAGATTGGAAGAGAAATGACCCAACAAGAACTCGGTTTAATCAGCCCCGTTTTTCAAGGCTCTGTGGATTTATCCGATGTCAGGATAGTGGAGGGAAACGCCGGTTTGTTTAGCTTAAGTGATCGCCCGTTTGTACTATGTAATACAATATATATGAAGGAGACCTTAAATGACTTAGCAACAGCTCCTAAAGGGAATTGGGCCCTTACTCTAATACATGAACTAACCCATATCTGGCAATTCCAGAAGGGAGGGACAGATTATATTAGTGAAGCATTGATCGGACAATGGTTCGGTGATGGATATGACTGGTGGGTTGGCAGCAAATTAACTCAAACCTGGTCTGCTCTGAATCCGGAACAGCAAGCAAAATTAATAGAGGAGGCATTTGATAAATCAACGTTCAATATTGGACTGAAGTCAGGGTTTCTTCTCAAGAATTCAAAGATTTATATTAAACTCCCACAACAAGCGATAAATATGTTATTAAAGGGAAAGGGTGCTCCATGATTAATACAGGTTGGTGGTCTATGAGTTGATTAATATAAAGGTATATTTTCATCACGGTTTAAATCTCCAAATATTATATGATGTTTCACCTTATTATTACCCTGGCCTATATTATCCCCAATATTTATGTTTTTTTCCGCATAATGAATCTCTTCATCAGCAAGGGGTACAGGATCCTGTATACGATTGTTTATCTGGGATTGGCCGTCATTTATCCCCTTACCGGATTATCCCCCGGGGAGGATATGAACATCCTGATGAAGATATTATCCACCCTCTCCGGCTATATCCTTCCATTCTACCTCTATCTCTTTCTGTCTGTTCTCCTGTTCGACCTGTTCCTGCTGCTCAACCTTGGTATCCGGATCCTGGGGCATAAGACCAGGAAAAGTTACCGGTTCAGGTTGTATACACTCTCGGCAATGGTGGTCCTTTCGGTTATGGTGGTGGCAGCCGGAACCATAAACCTGAATACCATCCGCGTGTCGGAATACCGGGTGGATGTTCCGCGACGGGATGCCCGGACAGATCAACTGCGGATTGCCTTCGTGGCGGATCTGCACCTTCAGAGAAATACCCGTCAGGGTTTTATCGAACAGTTCGTGAGGAAGGTGAATGCCCTGCAACCCGATCTCATGCTGTACGGTGGGGATATGCTGGAAGGAGACAGTGATGATGAGAGCACGCAGGCCATTGAATCGGCATTGAGGGGCATACAGGCAACCTATGGTGCATTTGGCGTTTT
>CP070687.1:884553-886358 GCA_020353115.1 Bacteroidales bacterium | reverse complement strand
ATCAAGGATAATCGGATTAACGAATATACCTACTGGGCAACCTTTGAGGAGGAGAATCTGGACCAGGTGCTTAGGCTCCTGTCACTTACGGGCCCGGTCAAGTTTAATAAACATCCGCGGGAAAAAATGGCCGATGGGACCTATAAAATCCAGGAAATTGATGTAACGATACGATGAATCCCGATACCAATAATAAATCCACCAATAAAAAACAACTGCTTATGAAAGAAACCACAATCACCTAAAAATCGGGAAAGTGCGGCAACACTTTCCCGAAACATTCAGCCCTAACGCTAACAACCTGATCTAAAGAAAGATTGCCAAATTATTTAACGCTAAAACCAAACAAATATATGAAAAAATGTAAAGAAATAAGCCATGCATTGTTACAATCATACAGCATGGTCAAATTACTGCGCATCATGAAACTATCAACGATTCTGCTCCTGATTGCCGCATTGCAGGCCTTCCCAAAAGGTGTCTATTCTCAGAATACGGTAATGACCCTGAATCTCGGTGAAACAAATGTTGGACAAGTGCTCACTGAAATTGAGAGCCAGAGCGAGTTCTATTTTCTGTTCAATCAGAAACTGGTTGATACGGAAAGGAAAGTCAATGTACAATTATCCGATAAGAAAATCGGAGAGATACTTGACCTGATATTCTCAGATACCAATACCGGTTATGTAGTGATGGACAGGCAGATTGTATTGTCTCCAAAGGAATACATTGCCGATGTAATAGCTACACTTGAAAGCGAAACCACACAGGAACCCAGGACCATTACCGGAACCGTGACAGATGAGAACGGAGATCCTGTCCCCGGAACCAATGTAATTATTAAAGGCACCACCATTGGGACGGTTACGGATCCGGATGGCACATTTTCTATTGAAATTGCGGATCCGTCCACAGCGGTTCTTGTATTCTCATTTGTTGGATATCAAACCCAGGAAATTACTGTCGGAGATCAAACCCAAATCAATGTTTCACTGGTATTGGACATATTAGGTATGGATGAAGTCGTAATGATTGGTTACGGCACCCGTCTCAGGGAGGCACTTACCGGATCAGTCTCCACCATGTCGGGAGAGAATATGGAAATTTCAACCTCATCCAGTGCACTTGGCCGCATTCAAGGTCAGGTTTCAGGTGTTACCATTACTACTTCCAATACACCCGGAGGTTTTGCCACAATACGTGTACGTGGACTTGGGACCATTAACGACAACCGACCCTTATATGTTATTGACGGAGTACCTGCTGATCCCGGTAATGAGCTAAACCCCAACGATATTGAGTCAATATCCGTCCTCAAGGATGCTTCATCGGCAGCTATCTATGGTACAAGAGGTGCAAACGGTGTTATAATTATTACCACCAAACGTGGACGTGAAAATCAAAAGCTTACCACCTTTAGCGCCCGGATGGGAATAACCTCGGCAGTTAACCAGTATGACATGCTGAATGTATCCGAATTTGGTGAGATGTTGTGGCTGGAGGCAAGGAACAGGGGATATACACCAGGAGTTGACTGGTCTCATCCTCAGTATGGTGACGGGACTCAGCCAAGTATCCCCGATTATATTCTGCCAGCTGGAGCAATGAGTGGTGATCCCGGTGTCAATCCCGATTTGTACAGTTATCCCGACTATATGATCATTGAAGCCAACAAGGAAGGAACCGACTGGTTTGATGAGATTTACCGTAATGGGCTTATCCAGGAGTATGACCTTTCCTTAACCGGTGGAGGAGATAACGTTACCTATGCTTTCTCCGGAGGTTACCTTAACGAGGAAGGTTCC
>CP070687.1:882623-884453 GCA_020353115.1 Bacteroidales bacterium | reverse complement strand
AGTGTTGTAATAATCTTAGTGCTTTTATATGCATGTTCAGAAAAATATGCTGATGACAAAGAAAAATCTCAAAAACAAAACCTGTTTAGTGAAATTTCATTTGTGGCAAATCAAACTCTAAACATTGTTGAATACAATAGTGATGATTATATCAATTATTTAAATCCATACGAAGAAGCTGGAATTATCACTCATAATAGTATGGTTAAAGCAGTAAAAATTGTAGTGGAGAAAAAATCTGATCCAAATTCAGTAAATGATGAGTTCCTAAAATTGTTATATGAGAAACTACCGAATGATTTGTTGAAATTAAATTCAGATAATTTGGACCCTTTTGAAATACAAATTGAAGAGATTTTATTCGATATAATTATAAATGAAGGATTTAATCCTTACATCGCCAAATCAATATTTATCGAAAAAATTATTTTAGATGCTGATTGTCTACATGATAACCAGAAAAAGAGAATATTGGTTTTTTCAACAGTTTTACGATATTTAGTTGTAGGAATGACAGATATTAATCTAGAATATGTCAATTCAAAAGGTGATTGGAAAGACTGTTTTGTTCAGAAATTGGAAGATTTACAGAATTGTGATAATTGTTATCTTGAGAAAGTATGGTGTATTTTCACCTGGCCACAATGTTTAGGATTTAAAGCACTTGATTGTGCAATAGATGTAATTGTTAACTAAAATAATTTCACAATGACTAACATTTCAACAATTAAAAAAACAGAACTTGCAATTTTCATTGCCGGAACAATAATCGCGGTATTATCCCTTCTGTTAAAAGAGCTCGAGGTATTCACCCTGCTGGTATTAATATTCTGTCTGTTCTACCTGGGTGGAGGCTGGTACTTCCTGAAAGGAGCAAACAAGGATGATCATACGGCCCTGTTATTCTTTACCGGGTATTTTTTCGCAAGCGCCTATCTGAGTGTAATATTTGCCAGCATGGCATTCCCGTTGAAGGAATACCTGGCCGGATTTACCCTGGCTGGACTTGTTGTATTTTTGATACTGTTTATTGTCCGGAATGTGAAACCGGAGGGCCCCGGGTATGTAAAACTGATCACGCAAACCGTCATCATGATCCTTCTGACAGGATCAACATTTTTCCTTTAGAAAGAGAAATATCGTACAGCGACTGCGTGAGAGATCCGTGGGGTTGAAGTTCGCGGTACGAGTAAGGATTTTTCAGGGCTGGTATCGTCAGGTATAAGGTTGTATATATTTTTCAAGGGAGCTTCTTCCCGGATTTTTACAAATATTTGTCTTGCAGGGGATATATCTCAAATTATGATACTTTCAATTACGGGGTGTATCAAAAGCCGGTTAAATGACAAAAACACTCCCAGAGGGATGCCTATGGCAAGAGAACACAGACCTGCCCGACTACGTCATTCAGGCGGGGATGATACTCCCATTGGGATGCCTGACCGCCCGCCTGCCCGTCCGACCGGGTCATCCGGGCGGGAATGAAAGAATTCATTCTTTCGGGCAGGGACGGGCGATCTCATGAACACCTTAAAAACGGGAAACTCATCCTTTCACGAAAATGGCTTTGATAATATAGGAAGCCATCTTGGGATTCTCTTTTAACCGCCTTGTACAATACCCGAACCACTGCTCACCGAACGGTACATATACCCTCATGGTATGGCCTCTGTCGAGGATTGATTTCCTGAGATCGGGTGTCACGCCGTACAGCATTTGGAACTCATATTTATCTTTCGGGACATTGTATTTATCGATAAGCTCATAGGCCCCGTTGACCAGCGGTTTATCGTGGGTTGCAATACCCGGGAAGATCCCGTTTTGGAAGAT
>CP070687.1:880642-882523 GCA_020353115.1 Bacteroidales bacterium | reverse complement strand
TGTTTGAAGGTCCTGTAATTAAGGATAATATCCCTGACTGTGGGAATAATAATGACCTGATCCCTGTTAAATCCAAGATCGGCGTTCCTGATAAACTTCAGCTGTGCAAAGACGATAAGTGTACCGATTATGAGTGCAATGGAAATGGAAAATTGAAAAACAACCAGGACTTTACGTGCGATCCCGCTTTTTGCTCCGCCACCCAAAGTCCCCTTGAGGATCTTCACCGGTTTGAATGATGACAGGAAGACGGCGGGATAAATCCCGGCAAACATTCCGACCAGAACAGCTAATAAAATGGCAAAAACCAGGGATTCCGGTTTAAAAATAATAGTATGAGGAATCGATTTGCCGGTAAAGTTATTGAATCCCGTTAGCAGCAATTCAACCAATACTGCTGCAATGATCAGTGCCAGGAAGCTCAGGATTATGGTTTCACCAAGAAATTGCCATGTAAGTTTGTTCCTCGAGCTGCCAAAGACTTTTTTCACGCCAATTTCCCGTGCCCTGCAAGCTGAATTCGCCGTTGTAAGGTTCATAAAATTGATGCATGCCAGTACAAGGACGATAGCAGCAATAGCGGAAAGGATAAAGATATAAATGTAATTGCTGTTGGCTTGCATTTCATAGTCATGATGCGATCTCAAATGGATATCGGTAAGTGGTTGAAGATACAGGGTAACATCCTGGTTGCTCAGGTCAAAATAATGGGTTTCATAAAACTCCGGAAACTTCTCTTCCAGCAAATCAGGAGATATTCCTTCCTTTAATAGAACATAGGTCCAGCAGGGATTCCAGATCCAGGTCTGCGGCAATTGTCCTCCCCCGAGTTGTCGGAATGTCGACAGGGCACCCAGAATGTCAATTTTAAAATGTGACTGTGAAGGTAAATCCCTGATCACCCCGGTAATTTCCATATCTGCAAATTCTTCAATCCGCAAACTCTTACCTACTGGTGATTCATTCCCGAAATACCGCCGGGCTGTTGATTCAGTAATAACAATAGTATTCGGACGAAGCAAGGCTGTCTTTGGATCTCCCTCCACAAAAGGGAAGGTGAACATTTCAAATACGGTCGAGTCGGCAAGGAAAAAGTTCCTTTCATTGAATTTGACAATCTCACTACTGTCTTTCCTGTATTCAAAAAACATCTTGGCTGTTTGGAAGTCGAAAAAACGGCACATGTTTTCGATCAAATCGGGGTACTCAAACTGAAGGGCCGGACCGGCCGGAAAAGATAAGGTAGCCGCATCCTCATTAACTTCATTTGAGTTGTAGAACCGGTTTACACGGTAAATTCTGTCTGCCTGGTCATGAAACCTGTCGTACTTAAGCTCATCCGTTATATATATAATAATAAAAATGAAAGCGGTCAATCCGATAGCAAGACCACCGATATTGATTATGGAATAGTTTAGGTTCCGGAGGATAGTTCTAAGAGCGATGATAAAATTGTGCCTGACCATAACTAGCTTATATTAACATTAGCATAGATGAGTCCCCCCCGGGAGGCAAATGGCGGATGAAATCGATGACAGACCTAGGAAGTGGGCCGTTCACCTCGACCGGGGAGGAGTTTCCTGAAGTATTTTTGACAGGTCCGTGATTGTTTACGAGATCCCTGGTAAAATGTCTGCAGTACTCTATTTTAATAGAAGTGGTAAACAGACCCGAACTTGTAGTTAATTGAGATAAAAAATCATAGCCTGAAAAAGTATTCAGAAGAAGGAACATGCACAGAAGGAAAATCATCGTCATAAGCATGGCTTAATACGGTGGTTTCCAATCGCCTCGGATCTGCCATAAGTGATATGTCCGACCACAACGAACAGTAGGTATAATGTTAATGTTTATCCAGAACAATTATTGTGCAATTATTCC
>CP070687.1:878639-880542 GCA_020353115.1 Bacteroidales bacterium | reverse complement strand
GTCGACAGGATAATGACCAGTAAAAACAGAAACCAGGTCTTGAGGAATTTTAGCAGAAGTTTAGGATTGGTAATATTCATCGGATTTGTTTGGATAGTGAAAGAAACGATTCATTGCCAATGAAACAGGAACAACAACAGTAACATTTAAAACAGCAATGTATAGAACTTTTTACATTATGTTATTTAAAAAATAACTTTAATAACTCCAGTCTGCAATGCCACTTTTTACCAGATCTTCAATATAGCGTGCAACCAAAGGTAATGGTATAGGAACGAATTCGGCACTTACAGCATTACGGATTTCAGAAACGGTACGCCTGCCATCAATGAAGTTCACAATTTCATACCGTACATTTCCGTTCAGTACACGCCCTGCAGTAGAATACCATTCAGCTTCCGCTTCAGTTAACTTTTCTTCAGGAATCCCGGATCCGATCGGTCCTCTTGTTAAACGCACCGGAACACGGGAATCGGATTTGCCTGTAAGATCTCTGGCAGGTACCTCTGTTAATCCGCGTTCACGGATGGCAGTAGTTAATGATCTGATAGCGAAATCATATTGTTCCTCCAGTTGGGAGTGGAAATAAGAGATGTTCTTATTCAATATCTCACCGTGGGTGTAATTCAAAACAGATGAGAGGCACTCTTTTTCCCATTGCAATGAATGCTTGACGGTGTTATATGCTTCGGACCAGACATCGTATAACTCGTTTTCATTGGCATTTCGGATGAGGTTAAATGCCTTGCGCCCGGATACACCGAGACGCCGGGCAGCATTTGATCCGGACAGGTACATTAAATCAACGGCCTGATCTTCGGTTAATTCAGACAGGTACAGGATTGAGCCAAGCGCGATGATTTCTGCTCTTTCGATCTCTACCGGATCCACTTTATCCGGTGTGTCTTCTGAGGTATGGTGTGTGTAATCGCTATGTACGATCATGGTTGATGGAATTTTCCGGTCGTTGAATACTGCATGATCGCTTCCTCCGCTGTAGGGTGTTATCCTGTAATTAAACCTGCTGGAGCTGCCACGCGGGGTTCGGACATTCATACGGTCAACCATTTCAACCATATTGGCAACTACATCATTGAAAACCGATGGAAGAGAATAGGGTGTTCTGGTCAGGATCATATTGGAATGGAGCAGTTCCAGATGTTCACCGACCATATCCATATTGACAGATCCCAGGAATGGACCATCCAGGACTTTACCTTTCACCTCTTCATGGGTATCAACATAAGCCATGCTACCGTAAAATTCGGGTACCCAGAGGAACCGGATGGAACGTTTCGGGGGATCTATCCTGCCCTGCCCGATCAGTTCCTTCATACTACGGCAGATGTCGAGTAAAGCCGCCGAACCGCTTGCATTGTCGTTGGCTGATTCTTTTGGGTGGTCAAGATGCGCCGTGAAAAGAAATTCCTCTTCGGATTTTTCCGATCCCCGGATGTGAGCTACCACCACATCCATAAAGTAGGGTTCCAGTCCGGTACCTTTTGCCCATCCATTCAATACAACCTTCGCTCCCGATTCCAGCAATTCTTTCAGTTTTTCTCCCTGCCTGTTCGTCAGGTTAAAACCGAATGTAACCCGTTCAAGCTCATCTGTCTTTGGCCACATTCCAGTGTATGCCAGCATATCCGGATATTCCTTTGCCCGGTCATCATCCAGGTAGCAGACAACGGCTTTCGCACCGTATTTAAGGACAGCCAGACGATGTACCGATCCACCATAACCTGTGGCAAGTACAAATTTATCCCTCACATCTTTGCCTGCGTAGTCACGATCGGTTGTCCCTGAACCCACCCAAACAAGTTCTGCTGTTACATCTCCAGGATTGGAATAGGTGATCAGGCTCATTGGTATTTCGGGAAATCCAACGATCCGTTCCTCATAG
>CP070687.1:876631-878539 GCA_020353115.1 Bacteroidales bacterium | reverse complement strand
CTTACCGATATTTTCGCATGGATCTGCATTGTTATCTCCTGCCTGGGATTGCTGGGTCTGACTTCTTTCAGTACATTACGCAGAGTAAAGGAGATCGCGGTACGGAAAGTACATGGTGCCGGTATATTAACTATGGTGATGATCCTTTTCAGAAGTGTTTTTTTCCTTTTATTGATATCCATACTCATGGCCATACCATTCGGATATTTTATTTTCAAGCTATGGATCAGGAGTTTTGTCTACCAGGCAAAGGTTGAACCTCTGGCCTTTATTTTTGCCGGTATTGCAGCCATTCTTATTGCTTTCCTTGCATCATGTTACCATACCTTCAAAGCAGCACTGGCAAATCCGGTTGAATCGTTACGGTATGAATGAATAAAATAATTGGGTTTATAAAGTCGATTAAAGATAGAAACACTCTTGTATGGGATCGAATGGCAGTACTTTTGATACGGCCAGGTTTTATCCCGTGCGCCCACCTGAATAAGCCTCTCCTTGTCAATATCTTATTTTTCCTACTTGCCCGAGGGATTAAAACCAGTAACCCTGGATGTCAAGGTTGGTGAGGCCATATTCCCGTGCCCAGCCGACTACTTCATTGTATTCATTTCGTGTTATACGCCGGGAGATTTTGGGAAAATCATTTGCCTTATATACCGGCCGGTACTGCGACATGATATTCACATAGGTATCCTTTGGCAGTGATTCAGATATCCATTTCATTATCTCCCGGGATCCGCTTATCCTGTTCGGCATAACCAGGTGGCGGATCATAAGTCCATGGTACATCAGGCCATCTTCAGCCGGTTTTGCTACTCCAACCTGCCGGTGCATTTCAAGGATGGCAACCCGGGTCACTTCGGGATAAGTAAGTGCCCCGGAGGAGTATTTCGAAGCGATTTCACCGTCCCAGTACTTGAAATCGGGCAGGTAGATGTCTACTATGCCATCCAGCTTCTTTAATATTTCAATGCGTTCCCATCCGCAGGTGTTGTAGACAAGAGGGAGGTGTAATCCTTTTCCTGCGGCTATGTCTAGGGCAAGAACGATATGTGGAGAGTAATGGGTAGGTGTAACCACGTTGATGTTATGGCATCCCCTTTCCTGAAGGTCAACCATCATATCCGCCATATCTTCAAGGCTTCTTTTATAACCACGACTGCCCTGACTTACGTCCCAGTTAATACAGAAGACACACCTCAATCCGCAGTTTGTCAGGAAAATGGTACCTGATCCGTACTGGCCGGAAAGCGGCTTCTCCTCTCCGTAATGGGGATGATATGAAGAAATTTCCAGCCGGGAATCTGCCTGGCAAAATCCCTTGTTGCCTGACAGTTTGTTCACCCCACACATCCTTGGGCAAAGCCTGCAGCTTTCCATTATATCCCAGAGTTCTTCCCCGCGTTTTTTCAATTCTCCGGTTCTATGCAATTTAAGATAGGAAGGTTCAAAAGAATGACCGGTTTTCAACTCGTTATCATCACCGGATATATCCTCCTCTTGCAGGGAGTTCTCATTTAGAATCACCGATATCTCCTTTTTCCTGAAACCCGTGCATAAAGCCAGGATGTTCATTCCTGATCCTGCTATAAGCATACGGTAGCAGGAACGGATAAACCTTCTCCTTGAATTTATTGTTCTTTCGGATCTCACAAGGTGGCTGATTAGAGAATAAAAACCGGAAGAAAATGAATAGAATCGTTATTCCCGGAAATCCTGATACCTTACGTATCAGGTGAAATGAAAAGTGATACTATTCGACCAGTAATATAAAGTTACACTTTCCCGGCCAATAAACCACCACGAACTTCTTGTTTTTGATCCTTCCCGAATAATTCCGGAATATTCTTCTTCCCCGGGGTATTCAAATACTTTTTCGTTATATTTTTCAAAGAAACGCAACTATAT
>CP070687.1:874618-876531 GCA_020353115.1 Bacteroidales bacterium | reverse complement strand
CTGGGAGACTTCAACAATGATGGATTGACCGATATCTATTTTTGCGGAAATATTGCAGATAACAAGCTTTATATCAACAGGGGTGATTTTGTTTTTGAGGATGTTACGGAGCGGGCTGGTGTGGCCTGCCCGAAGGTCTGGTCAACAGGTGTAAGCCTGGCAGATGTGAATGGGGACGGATGGCTGGATATATATGTATGTAAATCGGGAGATCCGAATACCGAAAACCGTCGAAATGAACTATTCATTAATAATGGTGATCTAACCTTTTCGGAAAAAGCTACCGAATACGGGATTGCAGATCTTGGACTGTCAACCCACGCATTGTTTTTCGACTATGACCGGGATGGAGACCTGGATTGTTACCTCCTGAATAACTCATTTCAATCGGTAACCGTATACGATATTCGACCGGGGCAACGTCAGATACGTGATACCCTTGGTGGAAACAAGCTCTACCGGAATGAAGGAGGCTATTTTATGGATATAAGTGAACAGGCCGGTATATATGGAAGCAAGATCGGATTTGGTCTCGGGATGAGTATCGCAGATGTGAACCGCGACGGATGGATGGATATGTATGTTTCTAACGATTTTTTTGAACGCGATTACCTGTATATCAATAACAGGGATGGTACATTTACGGAATCACTTGAGGACTGGTTGGGCGAAATAAGCCTGGGATCCATGGGTGCAGATGTAGCGGATCTGAATAACGATTCATATCCGGAGATTTACGTGACTGAAATGACTGCCGAAGGAGATGCCCGCCTGAAAACAAAAGTGGTGTTTGAAACATGGAATGACTATCAAAAGAAAGTTGCCAATGGTTACTACCATCAATTTGCCCGGAATGTGCTTCAATTGAATAACAGAAATGGATCTTTTAGTGAAATAGGAAGATTGAGTGGTGTCAGCACTACCGACTGGAGCTGGGGAGCGTTGATCATGGATCTTGACAACGACGGATGGAAGGATATTTTCGTTGCCAACGGCATTTATAAGGACCTGCTGGATCGTGATTACCTTGACCTCTACTCCGATCCCTCCATCATGCGATCTATGATAAAAAATGAAGAAAAAGCCATTCTGCTTGTCATTGACCAGATTCCTTCAGTCAGGATTCCCAACTATGCTTTTCATAATAACAGGGACCTCACTTTTACCAACCTCTCAGCTGAATGGGGATTTAACACACCCTCACATTCAAATGGGGCAGCCTATGGTGATCTTGATAACGACGGAGACCTGGATCTGGTTGTAAACAATGTGAATATGCCTCCATTCATTTACCGGAATGAATCACACCGGAAGCCGGGAACAAATTTCCTTGTGGTCGGTCTTAAAGGCGCCGGAAGAAACACCGCTGCAATTGGTGCAGGGATTACACTTTACTACAATGGGAATGTAAATTACCAGGAACTGGTGCCAATGCGTGGTTTTAAATCCTGTGTCGATAACAGACTGCATTTTGGGCTTGGAACATCAGAAACAATCGATTCCATGGTAGTAAACTGGCCTGACGGCAGGTGTATGGTTATATACGATATGGCAGTTAATCGGTTTTTAACACTGGATCAAAATAGTACGAATCACGAATGTTCAGAAATCCGGGAGAAACAATACTCAACTGTATTCAAGAAAACAGACCGGTTTGAAGGACTTGAGTTCACCCATCGGGAAAACGATTTTGTGGATTTTGAACGCGACCGTCTGCTATTCCATATGTTATCCAATGAAGGGCCTCATATGACTGTGGGGGACGTAAACGGCGATGGACGGGATGATCTGTATATTTGTGGTGCAAAAGGTTACCCGGGAACCCTGTTTATCCAGGATGAGAAGGCACATTTCAAAAAAACGAATGCGGCATTGTTTGAAGCCGACAGTATATCGGAAGATACCGATTGTGC
>CP070687.1:872601-874518 GCA_020353115.1 Bacteroidales bacterium | reverse complement strand
GCAACCTTAATGACCAATCTGAAATAATACGTTAAAAAGGCAACCCGAATTTTATACCAGGATCTTTCTAGTTTAATTCATTGAATTTAAGTATATTGGCATCATTAAATATACGGCCGCAGCGGGGCATATGAATACAACGAGTTTTACTGACAGGAAAAGAATATCGGCATATCCATGAATCAGAATGAAATGAACACGTATGGCAAAATGGATGAATTACTGCAGCAGGCTGTTAAACTCACAGATGGATTTTATGTAGAACCCGGTTCTGAGAAATATGATTTCACTGACAGACAGTATTGATATCCGTACCACTCCCGAAAAGATTTTTGCATGGTTCAGCCGTTTACCGGAAGAGTACATGTCATGGCATCCGGATCATGTATCCTGCCTGGTTGTTCACGGATCCTTACCCGAAGTGGGTTCAGTTATTGAGTGCAGGGAATATCTTCATGGGAAATTACACTCCTTGCGGCTTCGGATAACGAAAGTGATACCGGACAAACGCATTGATTTCGAGGTGAAAGGAATGGGACGGGGGGCATTTGAGGCCCGGGTAGCCGGTGATACCGTACGGTTTGTGGCAGAGCTGGATATAGGTCCCGGCACTCCGGTTATCGGAGATCTCTTCGATCTCATTTTCTCTTTACTGTTCGGTAAAAGGATAGAAGCAATGAGGAAACATATGGCGGAAGAAGGCCGGAACCTGAAAGCGATCCTGGAATCGGCGTGACTTTCGACAATATGTAATGGTACTGGCTTACCGTTTACCGCAAAAACGGACAAGGGAGGTGATGTAAATAAAGATGAATTTGTAAAACGGAAAAAGAATAGGATACAACGGTTCATAATCCCCCTCCAGCCCAATTCATTGGTATTATCCGGCAGGTAAAAATCAAACGCCAAAGGAATAGGATTCTATGGAGGAATCTACATAAATCTACCGGCAGAGAACAGATTGCATAACTGGAGAAAATGAACCGGCCTGTAACAGGAGCCGGTGAAAAATCCCGGAATCTTCCGGGATTTTTTATGGGAATTCGTAAATTTGATATGCTTTTCAAGGTTTTCACTAACCATTTTCCCTTAGTTTTTTTCAGGTTATTGTAACAAATGACCGGGTTGTTAAAGTGCTGTTTAATTACCGTCTTTAAAATTTAATGTCATGACGAGAAGGGTACAAGTATTTTATTTTTTATCTGCCCTGATTACGGTACCAATAATGAGTTGCCAGAAAGGATCTGTTGAACCGGCAATGGAGCTGACAATTGATGATAAACAGAAGGTTATAACTGTTGAAAATCAATGAAGAAGTCTAACAAGAAATTAGAAACCATGAAAACAATAATTAGAATGTTATTCTTATACGGAATAATTTCTATTATGGCTGTTCGCTGTGAGAGAGACAAGTCTATGGAAATAAACAAGGAAATAATCGGAGACTGGGTAAATACGATTAACAATGAAGATATTCTTTTTATAAACGATACACTCATCAGTAGAATTGATACTCAATATGGTGAACCTTATCATCATTATAACTATACTATTCTTTCGCCCGATAGTATTAAAATGCAATACAGGGGCAGGTATCTAATATGGTGTCCTGAAACAACTTTTCATATGTCATTGGACCAACAGGAGATGATTTTGACAATTGAAAATTTGAATACGTACTTTCCTGAATATCCTGGAGATACATTTAAAAAAATAGCCGACTAAATATAATTCAATTACGTACCGGCAAAAGGATAAGCCTATGAGAACAATAATCAGATCATTAATCCTATCCGGAATTATTACACTTATGGCTTTGAGCTGTGAGAGAGAAAAGTCTATGGAAATAAACAAGGAAATAATCGGAGACTGGGTAAATACGATTAACAATGAAGATATTCTTTTTATAAACGATAC
>CP070687.1:870583-872501 GCA_020353115.1 Bacteroidales bacterium | reverse complement strand
TTCATTCCCCCGGATAATTTACCGGCCTGCCTCTCCCTGAATGGTTCAATATGCGAATAGATATCTTTTATCAGATCGTAATTCTCTTCTATGGTCGTGCCGAACACCCCGGCATAAAATGCCAGGTTCTCCTCTACCGTCAGATCCTGGTACAGGGAAAACCTGCCAGGCATATAACCGATCATTTTTCTAATCTTTCTGAAATCTTTCACCACATCAAGATCATTCAGCTTTATACTTCCGTTGTCAGGTAGCAAGAGGGTGGCAATGATCCTGAACAGGGTTGTTTTACCGGCACCGTCAGGTCCGATTAACCCAAATATCTGGTTGCTGTCAATGGTAAGGGACAGTTCATTCAGTGCCTGAATCTCACCATGGCGTTTTGAAATGTTCTCAATCCGGAGTGCCAACTTAGTATGTGTTTAGTTATTTGAACCGAATCTTACCTCCGCCGGCATCCCTATTTTCAAGCTGCCGTTGTTTTTCACAAGGACTTTTACGGCATATACCAGATTAATCCTTTCCTCTTTCGTCTGGATAATTTTAGGAGTGAATTCAGCCTGGGAAGAGATCCAGGAGACAATTCCTTCCATCTCCTGCATTTCTTTCTCATTCTCATCAATATAAACACGGACCTTTTGGCCGATGTTCACATTTACCAATTGGGAACCGCTAATGTAAATTCTTAATATCATGGTTGACATATCTGCTATTTTGTAGAGGGGCTTACCGATTACCGCCATCTCCGATACTTCAACATACTTCTCCAGTATCGTACCGGCAGAAGGATTGACCAGAACAGATTTTTTTATTTTTTCATTTACCTGGTCAATCCGGGCATCGACAACCTTCAACTCGGCCTGGATATTTTGCATTTGTGTCTGAATGACATTCTGTCTTTTATCAAGTACGGCAAGGTTGCCTATAAGATCATCCATCTGTTTTTCGGTTGCCGCCCCATCCTCAAGAAGCTTGTCAAATCGTTCTTTCTCCTTCAGGAGGGATTTTTTTTGTTCTTCCAGGACATCCATTTCAGCCATGACATTCCGGTTTTTCAAACGAACTGCCTCCTTTTGTGCACTGAGCATCTGTTTCTGAAGATGGAGGGCGGAGGTATCAATCCATCCTACCTCCTGCATCTTTTCTATGAGCTGACCTTCCTCAATATCCAGGTCCATTATCATGCCACTGGCTTCGGCCGACACAATGATCTCCCTTGCCTCGAAATTACCATAAGCATCAGCAACATCATCATTCGTTACACAGGTATGAAATACAAGACCTGTAACGATAAATAAGGTGATTTTTGTGATTTTCATCTTTATGTATTTGAACAATTTGTAAAATCAATTTCCTTTTATTACCAGATAATCAGCCTTAGCCTGAACCATTTTGATCCGGTGAACCTCCCGGTTTAACCTGGCCTGTTTCTCCTCATTCAGGCAGGAAAGGTAATCGGCCGAATTAATAATACCATTGTCAAATTTCGAAGTTGATGTTTCGACAATGTTTGACCGTAGTTCGATCAATTCGTCATCCGACCGGATCAGCTCCTCATATTTCTGTATGTCGGACCGGTACTTTTCCAGTTCAGTTTCAATACTGAGATTGAATGCGTCGAGCTGATTGTTCAGCTGCTTATGCTGCAAATCAAGCACCTGCTGTTGTCTTCTGTTAACCTTCCAGTCAAAAGGATTCCAGGATATCCTGGCACCCACAAGATAGTAGGGTTCAAAGGTATCGTTCAGCATATTGAGACCGGGCCGCCCGTAACCGGCCTGACCGAAAAAAAAGATTTTTGGGAACCGGTTTGATCTCAGCAAATTTCCGGATTTTTCAAGCTGGGAGAGCTGAGATTCAAATAATTTAACCTCAGGTCTGCCGATACTGCTCCCCGTATCAATCTCCACTACGGGAA
>CP070687.1:868511-870483 GCA_020353115.1 Bacteroidales bacterium | reverse complement strand
GAGCCCGTCGACTTTATTATAAATCAGGTAGCTCTTGGCCATACTCAGCATCAGGGTTTCGTGGTTTTCGGCGGAACGGGCCAGTTGTCCGATCATCTGCCTTTTCGCTTTATACATCTGGAGTGAGCCGAGCCTGGATTTTTTCAGCTTATCGAACTCCTTATATGCCAGCCGTATACTCTTTTCCAGGTTTTTCTTGTCGGTACCGAAATAGATGCTGATCACCCCGGTATCAAAATAGGGTGAATAGCTGGATTCAACATTATAGGCATAACCGTTCTTTTCGCGGAGCGACAGGTTCAGCCTGGAATTCAGTCCCTGTCCCCCGAGGATATTGTTCAGCAGAAACAGGCCGGTTCTCCGCCGGTCCTTCAGGTCATATGCAATATTCCCGATGATACAGTGAGACTGGTATGTATTTTTCCGGAGTATCCTTTTCTCCGGGTGGTAATCTTTGACTTTTGCCCGGATCTCATTCCTGGAATTAGGTTCTACCGGATTGAAGTACTTTTCAAACAGTTTTTTTACCTTATTGAACGGAATATTTCCTACCGAACAGAATACCATTTCGTCGGTATGGTAGTTCCTGGTGATAAAACGTAAAATATCCTCTTTTGAGAAGCCCTGGATCAGGTCCGGACTTCCCAGGATATTCCTTCCGATCGGCTGGTCCCGGAAGATCAGTTCCTCGAAATCGTCAAATATCAGTTCGGATGGATTATCCTTATATGAGTTGATCTCGTCGATAATAACCTCCTTTTCCATGGCGAGTTCTTTTTCCGGGAATGTGGAGTGAAAGAGGATATCGCTGATCAGATCGACAGCCCGTCCGAAATCATCTTTCAGGCAGGAGGCATAAATGCAGGTTTCCTCCTTTGTGGTATAGGCATTCAGCTCTCCGCCGACATCTTCCAGCCTGCTGAGGATATGATATGCTTTTCTTTTGCGGGTTCCCTTAAAGATCGTGTGTTCGATAAAATGAGCCAGACCGTGTTCTTCCGGTAATTCATCCCTTGAACCGGTATGTACGATCATACCGCAGTAAGCTATAGGAGAGTTTGTATTGTGGTGGATCAGCCTGATTCCGTTATCAAGCTCATATGTCTGGTATTCCATTGCCAAAAAATAACGTACAAACGTACATAAATTTTTAAAAAACCTGAGGTTTTTTTCCGTAAGGTGGCATAGCCATGCCACTGGCAGATGCCTTAGGCACAAAACCCTCAGGGTTTAATTTCGAACTATAAATCCTTTGAAAATACCATTTTTTGGATTAAGTTTGCTTGCCTTTACAGGCGGTGCCATAGCTCAGTTGGTAGAGCACAGGACTGAAAATCCTGGTGTCCGTGGTTCGATTCCGCGTGGCACCACAGGAATTGAAAGTATGCCCTTGTGAATTAATAATTTGCAAGGGTATTTTTGTTTAAGGGGACTTTATAGGGGGCAACAAACTTAAAAATTAATGAGTTTTGCATAATTTTATTGTAAATTGGAAATTCTGGTCAAAGTGAACCACCCTCTCCGATCGAAACTGAGTCACCTTTTTTGAATAAAAACAACTATTTATGCAAGGCTAAGAATTTATATTACAATGGAATAATTTGGCTGGCTTTGATCTAATGAAGTAGCTCTACTTCCCAGAGGAATACCTGCCCGCACCAGAATGAAAGATACATTCTTTCGGGCTGGCGTCCCTGTCTTCCGACAGGCAGGCGGCAGGCGGGCCTACGGTAAAATCAGGAATTGATGGTTCAATACCACTGGAATCTCCATTCGCTGACGACTCACATAATTACCAAATAATACCACATTTTAATCCAACCTATCTTATTAATAAAAAAATTCTAAAGGGTTACACTAGTGTTAATTATTGGGATATATCTATTAGATTTTACCATGTAATATATCGTAGCTTTATCGTGAAATTCAAAAAGATGAGAAAGGATTTTTTAAACCAGAACGGATTACCCAA
>CP070687.1:866439-868411 GCA_020353115.1 Bacteroidales bacterium | reverse complement strand
GAATTGTTATCCTGGATATCCGGTGATACAACGGGTCTTCTGCCCCGCTGGGCATTACTCTGCATTGCAAAAGCCATTAAGAGGAACAAACCGGAAAAGCAAATGGTTCTTTGATACACACGGATGTGGTTTACTCTTTTTTTAATGAAATTTTTCATAGCTCCGATATATTATTTGGTTTATTGTTAAACCGGCACAATTCCTGTTGTCTTTGTTGTTACAATCGCACCGGAATACAGTTTCCGGGCTGGTTTGGCAGGAACGATACCGGGTTTCAGAAATTCCGGACATAATATTTCCCTCGCCTTATACACGGTGCAATTGAGAGGAACCAGAATATACCTGTCTCTTTGCTATATTGAATCCGAATAAAAGTCTATTATCGATATTGATCATCTGATTTTAATGCTGAACAATGAAGTCCTTGATGTTATAAAAAGGGTATTGAAATCCTTGCCCCCGAAAGCGATTGATATGGGTCTTTCCTCAACCTCTATGATCCCGGTTTCATTTCCGTTCCTGTCATAAACAAAGATTTTTCCGTCGGCTACATAAAGGTTCCCTTCTTTATCCACCGCTTGTGAGAATTCCCCTTTCTGGGTGAAATCCTTGAGACCGGATAGTTTCCCTTTCTCACCGACATCCAGTGTAACCACTCTTTTCAGGCTTTCATCGGAAATATATACTTGTCTGTTTGGAAAAGCCTCGGAGAGGGCGGCACTGCGTCCCAGGTCATATGTCTCAGGGATAATGGTAACCCCGTCTGGAGCCATAAAACAGGTTTCCGGGAGATATACCGCTGCCTCGTCAAAATCATAACGCCAGCGGCTGGATGGATACAAGGCTTTATGAACCGTTTTGATCTCGCTTGTTGGCACCCGGGTCATGGGTTTTAATGTCCCGGCCGGGTTACCGGGATCGATTGAATAAGCCCATGCTGCCCAGCCGCTGTTACCCCAGCCGCTGTATCCCGGGTTATCGTCAGGAAGAACAGGAACACTCTCCTGTTCACCATCTATCAGGTAACCGGGCTGCGGATCGTACCTGAAAACAACCAGCAGGTTATCTTCGGTATCCGTGGCAAGGGTGAAGGGTTGCCATGGAAAATCGGCAATCATCGTCACCGTATTGGTTTCAACCGACCATTTGTAAATCCGGCCCAACCGTGTTTCGCAGAAATAAATATTTCCTTTGCTGTCACTGGTAATCCCCTGTGCGAACTCAAATTCCGAAGCCAGCCTTTCTACTTTTCCCGTTTCGCGGGTAATCTTTCTTTTACCCGGTTCATTTCCGGTAATTGTAAGTTTTGCGAATTCCCATGGTAATACCTTCAGGTCCTTGTTCACATCATAGTATGGAACTTCGGTTACAAACATAACCTGCGCGTAGGCATGAGAATTCAGAATTTCTATATTTTCGCAATCCCATAGTCTTACCCCGGTAGGTCGGGGAGTATTTACACGGATTACACGAAACTGCCAGAAATTAGCAAAAACCATATCTCTGCAGTTTATCATATCCACAGGCTCGCAATCCGTTCCTTCCCGGCTTTCCTCCTCCAGCTGGAAAGCATATACTTTCCAGTTGGAAACATTCTTAAATGTCGCTTCATTGCGCATATGGTGTTCAAGTGACATGGCAAGGATCCTTCCCGGAGTAGATGTATTGCTTACGAACAGTCCGTTTGCGGCATATGTATCAGCGCTCCAGATATCTTTCAGGGTTCCTCCACCGTTGTTGGTAACCCAGAGGCTCCAGTACTGGTTATCCCAGGCCAGATCTTTCCCCTGGGCACTAACCGGGTTATCCGGCGAACTTATCTGCGGGGTTCTGCTCCTTCGGTACGGCTGGGAGGGGCCTTTCCTCAGGGTTCCATGCCCACCGACAAACTTGACATCATTCAGCAGGGAACCGGCACCGGCCATCCATTTGCAACCGACTGCCCGGTAATTATATCCACCCGTATTGATCC
>CP070687.1:864346-866339 GCA_020353115.1 Bacteroidales bacterium | reverse complement strand
TGACTTTTTTCTCATTTTTAGAAGTAATATCTGCCTCACACAGGTCCATAAGGTCGTCTATATCATCTCCTGCATCAAATAATAATCTTCTGACAGCAGAATCCGTTACTTCTTCCTGTGCAAGGGCTATGGGCCTCAGATGCAGTAAAACCAGCTTCTGAACATACCGCATCTTTTCATGAAGCGGCAGTTTTAATCGTTCAAAGATGTCTGGGATCATTTTTGCACCCTGATGCTCGTGCCCGTGAAATGTCCACCCCTGTTCCGGATGAAAACGCTTGGTATGAGGCTTGGCTATATCATGCAGAAGAGTCGCCCAGCGCAACCAGAGGTTGTCTGACATCTTACTAATATTATCCAGCACGGCAAGGGTATGCAACAGGTTATCCTTATGTTGTCTCCCCTCCTTTACATCAACTCCTTTCAGGTTGTCCAGTTCAGGAAAAACAAGACGGAGCAGGCCGGCTTTTTCCAACAATTTAAAACCTGTCGAAGGTTTTGGGGATAGGATTATTTTGTTTAATTCAGCAATAATCCTTTCCATCGAGACTATGGAAATACGCTCCCTGTTCCTGGCAATCGAATCAAAGGTTTTATCGTGAATTTTAAATTCAAGCTGAGTAGCAAATCGTATTGCCCTCATCATCCGTAACGGATCATCCGAGAATGTCTGATCCGGTTCAAGAGGTGTCCGTAATAATTTGTTTTTCAGATCATCAAGTCCATTGAACGGATCGATAAGCTGGCCGTATGATTCTTTGTTCAAACTGATTGCCAATGTATTGATGGTAAAATCCCTCCTGTTCTGATCATCCTCCAGTGTGCCATTCTCAACCACAGGCTTCCTGGATTCTTTCCTGTATGACTCCTTTCTGGCACCGACAAATTCGATTTCAAAACCACCATAGCGTATCATGGCTGTGCCATAAGATTTATAAACAGTTACTTTGTTCTGCTTTCCCATTGCCATAGCTACCTTTCCGGCGATATCGATGCCATTACCAACAACCACAATGTCCAGATCCCGTCCTTCGAGATTTCGCCTAAGCAGAAAATCACGTACATATCCGCCTATAACATACCCCGGAACTTTTTCCCGGGTCACAATTCGCGAAATGATTTCAAAAACCGGCTTATTCAGACATTTCTTCATATGTAGATATGACAATTCATTACTTTTCTGTGACAAAATTACAATTTAACTGGGGTTTTTGGAATAGTAATGCCTATATTTAAGGCTGGCATATCATTTGAAGAGTTTCGGACAAAGCATGGAATCAAGGGTTAAAGAAATAATTCTAATTAAAAATAGCTGAAATGATAGAACATTTGACAAAGGAAACCTTTAAAACAAAGGTATTCAACTATGAAGAACACAAGGAATGGAAATTTGAAGGAGATCGGCCATGTTTAATTGATTTTTATGCCGACTGGTGCCAGCCTTGTAAGATGGTAGCTCCGATACTGGAAGAGTTATCTGACGAGTACGAAGGTAAATTAAACATATACAAAGTGGACACCGAAGATCAGCAGGAGCTGGCCGGATTATTTGGAATTAAAAGTATTCCTTCGCTTCTGTTTGTCCCGATGGAAGAACAACCACAAATGGCCATGGGTGCCCTGCCAAAGGATACATTTGAAAAGGCCATCAGGGATGTTTTGAAAGTAGAAAAGAGCTAAACAGGATTTCATCATATTTTTACAATGAAGCTGATATTTACTATCGGCTTTTTTTGTTTCTGTCTGATATAAAATATAAATTTGTTATTGATTTCGGGGGTGCCCTAATATTACGGGCTGAGATCAAACCCTTGTAACCTGATCCGGGTAATGCCGGCGTAGGGAAAGTCTTCAACCCCATATTTTATATTTAGTAAATGAAAATTATCATGAAAAGGGTAATATCAATCCTATTTACCCTGCTCATTGTTTTAGTTTCATACGGCCAGTCCAGGCTTGAAGGAACCATTAATGATGAGACAGGTAATCCTCT
>CP070687.1:862238-864246 GCA_020353115.1 Bacteroidales bacterium | reverse complement strand
TGGAACAATATAAATCTGGAATTGCAAATCAATAATAATGGAGCAATCTCAATTGAAGCAGGCGGTGTTTTGAATTCAAATGGACAAGCTGAAGCGAAAATTGAATTTGTTACAGATGCATCCTCGTTTACTATTTCCAATGAGGGAACATTTATAATCGAAGATATTGTACTACAAAATCAATCCGGCAACCTTACTTTCACTGGTTCATCCGATATAACCATTACGGACGAATTGTATTTCCCCTTTAATAGCGTAACGGTTACAAATAATAGTACGGGCACAATCTATATTCAGGATGATATACATTTTGATGATGATAATTGTGAGGTAATTAACAACGGAACTATCGATGTAACCAATGATTTATTTGTTAATTCCGGCCAGGATAATGATAATACTTTCACCAATAATGGTACAGGTGTAATTACATTTGGAGGTGATTTTAACTTTAACAATGGGAATACCAGGATAAATAATTCCGGTATTCTGAATCTGAATGGTCTGTTCCTAACCGGTGAAATCGATTGGGAAAGCACTTTCTATAATTATGCCGGTGGCACCTGGAATTATAGTGGTGCCAATTATGATCCAAGCGTCAGGTTATTTTCAGATTACACAGGGAGTACCTTTACTTATAATTTTGCCGGGGATCAGCTTATTGTCACTCCTCAGGATGCATATTGGCACCTTTCACTTTCAAATACAGGAATAAAAGAAGTTCAGGCGGATCTTGACATCAATGGAGATGTAACTATTTCAGGATCGGCTAGTCTGGATCCCAATACCAATGACAATAACCTGACTGTTGCCGGGAATTGGTCCAATACCAGTACTCTTGGGGCTCTTTCATTTGATCAGGGAACAGAGACAGTTATGTTTAATGGAGGTGCTGCCCAATCTATATCAAACACATCCGGAGAAACCTTTTATAACCTGATAGTTAATAAATCAGCTGGAACAATAATAACAGCCAATAATAACATTACTGTTACAAACCTGCTTACTATGACTGAGGGAGTATTTGATATGGGCACAAATACTCTGAGTGGTACAGCAGGACTAACTGCAACTGGAGGAGATCTGCAGCTGGCAAAGACGGGAACTATCCTTCCGGAGCTTACCGGTACGTATAATGTCACTGGCGGGACTGTCACATTTAACGGAGCAGGGAATCAGACCATTAAAAGTCTTACAGGAGCTCCACTTAACAGCAACTACTGGAATGTGGTTTTAACCGGATCCGGTACTACAAAAACCCTTGAGAATAATGTTGATATCAATGGGGATCTGACCATAAATTCAGGAGTTATCCTGGAGACTACCGGTTCAAATTATTGGATTAACATCGGTGGAAACTGGACAAACTCCGGTGGGACGTTTAATGAGAACAGTGGTACTGTAACTTTCGATGGACCAAATGCTGCATCGATTACAAATCCATCCGGTGAAACATTCTATAATTTCACACTTAATAAAACCACTGCTTCTGAAGCCCTTACATTAAGCGACGATATTACCGTTGATAATACCTTAATCTTTAATGACGGACACCTTGTCTCATCTGCCGGAGCTATGCTAACGATGAGCACTGGTTCCACTGTTGGTGCAGTAAGTAATGCCAGTCATGTTAAAGGATTGATGGCCAAAATGACCAATACCACGGCATACTTCGAGTTCCCGGTAGGTGATGGGACATCTTACAGACCGATCGGCGTAACACCTGCATCAGGATCCAATACATATGAAGCTGAGTATTTTCTTTCCAAACAAACACTGGGGAATCCGGTTTCTGTAGATCATATCAGTGCCTCAGAATACTGGACTTTGGAAAGGATTGCAGGTACGGCAAATGCTACAGTAACCTTGAGCTGGGATTCTAATAGCTCAGTAGATGATCTGGCTACCCTCCTGGTTACAAACTGGGATGGTGTTTCCGATTGGATATCACAGTGCCCATGTACGACAACCGGAAATCCTACGGCAGGTACTATTACATCAAGTTCCT
>CP070687.1:860106-862138 GCA_020353115.1 Bacteroidales bacterium | reverse complement strand
ATCTTTATAAGTATTGACCTTGGTTCGTTAAATGAGAACCTGTTCGAAAGTGAACTGTTTGGCCATAAAAAGGTGCTTTTACCGATGCGTTTGAAGATAAAACCGGAAGATTCGAATTAGCCTCGGGAGGAACTCTTTTTCTGGATGAAATCGGCAATATTCCCCTTTCGTTGCAATCCAAACTTCTGGGTGTACTACAGAACCGTGCCGTAAATCCGGTAGGAAGCAGTGAAACATTCTACTTTGATATACGCCTGATATCCGCCACCAATAAGGATCTGCAATATGAGATCGGTATCGGAACTTTCAGGGAAGATCTTTTTTACCGTTTGAATACCGTAATGATAAGAGTTCCCCCATTGCGTGAAAGAGAAGAAGATATCATTTATCTTGCAGAATACTTTCTCAAGCGGTTTGCAGGGAAATATAACAAACCTAATTTGAAATACAGGCAAAGCGTTTATGGCAAACTATTGCATTATAAATGGCCCGGTAATATCAGGGAATTAATGCACGGGGTGGAGAAGGCTGTAATTTTATCTTCGGATAACCTGCTTACGGAGAACGATTTTATTCTTGAGAGTCATCAAAGTACGGCAGATAACCGTACCTGGCCTTTGAGATTCAGGGATATTGAAAGACACGCCATTATCCGGGCGTTGAAGAATAATAACCAAAGCATTGTGAACGCTGCCAGGGAATTGGGCTTGACAAGGCAAACCCTTTTCAATAAATGTAAAAGATATGGGATTACCTATTAATGTAAAAAAATGAATATAAGAGTATTCGTATTTCAGCTTTTGGGCCGCCTTTTTTTAATCCTTATTACGGTTTTAACAGGTATCTATTTCTATATTAATGTGGATAAACTGTTTTCGGTGACTGGTGTTCTGCTGTTGATCTTCCTGCAAATTATCCTTCTCATCCGGTATTGTAAAAGGATTGACAATGAACTATCCGGCTATTTTGAATCGCTGTCATGTGATGATTTTCAGTCGGTCAACCCAACCTCTCCTTTAATAGAAAGACACAGTAACCTTGGTCATACCCTTGATGAATTTAAAAAACATGTTGAAGCAGTAAGAAAGGAGAGCCAGGTCAGGGAGGTTCTGATGAAAAGATTTCTTGAAAATGTCGATACGGGAATCATCCTTTTTGATGACAGAGAGCATATATTGTGGCTGAATTCCACAGCCCTCAGGATCCTGGGTATAAACCGTTTCAGCTCTATCCGGGATTTGTGGAAAACCTACCCTGAACTGTCTGAGGTTTTCGGAAAGATCAAAACGGGTGAACGTAGAATTCACAGGTTAAATACCGGAAATGACCTCCGTACACTGACACTGAAAAAAAGCGAATTCAATACAGAAGACAAAAAGCTGACGCTATTTGCATTCGACCATATTAGCAATGAATACTCTGATATTGAGCAGGAATCGTGGGAAAAACTCATTCGGGTAATCACCCATGAAATAATGAACACCCTCACTCCCATTACGGCTCTTACCCAATCCATAAAAAAAGAGTTGAGAGGGGATGCTGCCAGACGCAAGAGATTTCTTGAAGCAACAGACAAAAGCCTTGATCTGATCGAAGAACGGAGTAAGGGATTACTTGAATTTGTCAGGAAATACCGGCAAGTAACCTTAACACCCCAGCTCAACCGTGTAGGGGTTAATGTTGCAGAACTCCTGTACAATATCCGGCTGCTGTTTGAAGAAAACAAAGCCATCGAAATAAAGATCGATATAAAACCGATAGACCTTGAGATATTCGCTGATAAAGAGCTCTTTTCACAGGTCATCATAAATGTCATCAAGAACTCTGCTGAGGCTATGACTGACAGGTCAAACGGGGAGGTCAGGATAAATGCATTAAAAGATGAAAATAACAAAACCCTGATCCGGATCAGGGATAACGGGCCCGGGATTGACGAAGCTATGCTCGGTAAGATCTTTATACCCTTCTTTACTACAAAAAAGACCGGTACCGGCATCGGGCTCGGATATTCCAGGAAAATAGTACGATTGCA
>CP070687.1:857973-860006 GCA_020353115.1 Bacteroidales bacterium | reverse complement strand
GTTTTAACAACATATCTTTCTTTGTGCTCTGATATGATCCTTCCGACACCAAACGAATCGAGTTTTTGATCCGTCCGGTATTTTTCCAGGCTTGGATTGTATCCCAAATCTTCCAGGATCATCTTTTCAAGCCTGATCTGTCGTGGCGTTATACTCTTCAATGGTCCTGACAAGGGTATTTCTTGTCAGGGTAATACAATGGATTTTGGGTTCGGGTACTTCTTCCAAATGCCTGTAAATATCGGCTTCGGATATTTTTAGCGCTTCCTCGGGAGTAAGCCCTTTGATCATTTCTGCCAGGGCTGATCCGGCAGAGAATGAACCTGCACATCCTATAGCCTGGAATTTTGCTTCTCTGATCACTCCGGATTCAATTTTCAGGAAGAATTCCATTGTATCCCCGCATGCTCCTGTGTAGGATTGATGGGCACTGGGATTCGGTATAGTACCTACATTTATCTTTTCAAGATAATAGTGAATTGCTTTATCAGAATAGCCCGACTTCTTTAACAATGCTGCCTGGTGCTTTTCCATTTTTGCCAGTATGAAATTAAAAACTAATGATGATGATGGTCGCACCCAAGGTCCGGCCTGTCGACCAGTTTTCCCCTGAGATAGAGATCTGCCGCACTCTTCACATCCGTCTCGGTAGTAATAAAAACCTCTTTACCAGCCTCCTGCAGTTCGATATATATTCTTCTGCCCATACCATGTGAAATAACAACATTACATTCTTCGAGTGCCTTCATTATCGGACCGTGACGGTCTTGATGATGATCCTGTCCTTCCAGCCCCCGGGCATGTCCTGTGAAGGTATTGGTCAGATACTCCCCGGAAGATATCTTATCGTTTATAATGTCAAGCAGAACAAACCCTCTTGCTCTTCCGAAATGGGAGGCAATGGTTTTACCGTCATCAGAGGCAATGGCAATCTTCATCCCAAAAACTTATTTTACGTATAGTTTCAAAGGGTATATCCCTGCGAAACAGGTCTGGTTGCAAAGTTTAAAAAACATTTTGAAGTTATAAAAAACTTTTCAAAGAGTTAACGGCAATGGTTTAATCAAAGTCAAATAAGTCCGTATAGTGGCCGGATTGGAAAATCGTATTATCCTTTCCTGTAATTATGCAATAACATACCGGTTACGATTCGTTATTTACAATTATTATCAGCCGGTTGAGCTTCTTACCTCCTTCTTGATTTTTTGGATATGCCCTCTTCCCAGGGCTTTGACTTCACAACCGAGCCTGAAATATTGTTTTATGGTATCATCGGATAAGATACCGAAACAATCAATTACGGCAATTGGATTTCCCGCCCATCTGACAATATCCTCAGGATCCAGGTTAAGGTAATCCTGATGAGGAACTGCAAGAACCAGGGCTTCCACACCCTTGAGGGCTTCGGGCAGTTTTTTCCTGATACGGAGGTTTATCAGGTCATCCTGGCTGCGGAAGAACCGTGACCAGGAGTGTCCGGGTTCGGGATAGGTATCCTGGTTTTCAAATTCGTACCAATGGTCAACATAAGGATCATGGACCCGGATTTCGGCACCCATTTCGGTAAGTTTCCGTACGACCATTTCGCTGCCGCTGTACCTGGTATCTCCCACATCCTGCCTGTAACTGGCACCGCAGAGCAAGACTTCGGTTCCGGCAATATATTTCCCCATATTTCGCAGGGCGTCACGTGTAAGTTCCGCCACATGCAAAGATCTCGTATCGTTTATATCGATGGCCATCGGCGTTACCTTGAAAACACTGTCCCCATCTTCGAACCCGAGAATATGACGGTATGCCCAGTACCCCAATCCACCATCTTTAGGCAGACAGTATCCACCGATCCCCGGACCTGGAAAGATTATATTGCTGTGTGTGGGTCGCATTTTTATCGCTTTGATAACTTTTGTCAGGTCTACTCCATTCCGTTCTGCAAAGATGCTCCATTCATTTAAGAAGGCAAGGATGGTTGCCCGGTATGAATTCTCGACTATTTTTGTTGTTTCCGATTCGATTGGTCTGTCCATAACCGT
>CP070687.1:855839-857873 GCA_020353115.1 Bacteroidales bacterium | reverse complement strand
AAATATTAAATGGTTTGACATAAAAACAACGATTTCTTTTAATTTGAATCCAGATGAAGCTAACTTTTAAGATGTTTGATTATAATGATTCATAAATATCAATTCAAACCTTCGATAGTATTAATTATCGCCTGCCTGAAATATGGTTTGTCGGTTGGGGGTAAAGTATCATTTCCATTTTCTCTTCATCGGATATTTGAGCCATTCTTTTCATCATCATTTTCTGCATTAATACTTTATACTTTCATTGTTTATAAGGCAAAATACTATGAAATAATAAAACTTGTTGGCATAGTATTACGATTTATCAGTATTCACTTTATCATAATTTGCAGGTGTTGAATAATATCCAATGAGAAATAAAACTGCAAAAATACCATCTACAGCACCTATTATTATCCATTGAAATGAGATTCGACCGATAAAATATAACAATGTTAAAGCGGCTGAACCGGTTGCTTTTGCTAAAAAAGCCGGAATCATTATCGGACGATACCGAATTGGGGAGGTTGATATTATTACATAAATAATCTGCAAACAGATGTTTAAAAAAACAAAGCCATAATAAAACTCTGGTTCCTGTACTGATATCACCTTTTCAGCGAAAACAAGTGGAATTGTCAATATTAATCCAAATATTCCAGCGGTTAAAAAAATCCATTTTGCACGTTTCATTTGTTTCCTTTTAAAAATCAATTATCAGTTAGTTTTGCATTATGAGGCATGTTGTCAATTCATTATCGCAACATGAAATATAAGATAATATTGGCATAAAGCTCCTGGTGGTCCACCGATAAAAATAGGGCGGATGTGAACCTGGCCAGCTTGTCTGCCCTTATGTGGTAAAAAATTTGAATTTACCTGTCATACTATTACTGAACCTCGGTTTGCTTTATTGTATGTGTAACTATTTTTTAATTAAAATAACCACTTTTTTCTATTATTTCCTCAGATTTCATTTCGCAGATTTCTTCCAGTTCCATTCCTTTTCCGATACATTCTTCAATAATTCGATACCCTACAAAATATGCTGTTTTTTGAACAAATCCTTCCGGAGGTTTTGCTATACTTCCATCTGATATATATCTTGTAAATAGTTGCATCGAAGTATCATTTAATTCCAGTCTTATTGAATCTTTTATTAATTGTTCATTTTCAATACACCAGTTAAATGAATTTTCCGGCATAAATGGTACTGAGTTTGAAACACTAATATCATAGATTATCTGATTAGTCAGATAAACAGCCATGCCCTCAGAAATTATTTCTCTTTTCAAGGTCAGCGGTTCCTCCGGTTTCCTGTCAAAATGCAATACATGCCCGTATTCATGAACCATGATTTTTTCAATATCATCAGGATTAATCCACATGGAAATATATATCGTATTTCTGTCTTCCTCCGGACTTACAAAACAACTCCCATAAGGTAGAAAAAAGCATAAATCAATCTGCTTGCTTCTTACAGGAGGTAAAATAGAATGCGCCATTATTATAATTGAATCATACAAATAATCGAGAGTTTTGGTGTCGTATTGAGTGAGAAAATGTTCAAAATCTTCTATTTTATAATTCTTTATATCATTTGGAAAACTTACTGAATCAATTACTCCCCAACTTAATTGTTTATCATGCACTACTTGTACCTCAGGATAAGCGTTCAGTACCATTTTATTATAATTATCCCAACTTTTGTCCGTTTTAAGAAAATCAATAAATGCTTTGTAAGCAAGGATTATTCTTCCATTCTTTTTAGATATTATGTACTCATAGTTATTACTCTGATTTTTAAAACTGTTACAGCCAGGTATAAAAAGAAGAGAAAATAAAAAGCTACTGATAATTATTAATTTTTTCATGATTATTGAATTTATCTAATTACCGATGATAAATTAAAAATGAGCCACAACGTTTTACGGCTGGGGTGCGTGCCATATTTTTTACTTCTATGTTTATTAATTTCCACTATTTTCAAACGTGCAGTTCTTTCTGTTAATATTGTGATACATCAGACCCTCTTTGACTTAATTGAACTTA
>CP070687.1:853686-855739 GCA_020353115.1 Bacteroidales bacterium | reverse complement strand
GTAGCGATCCCTTTAGGAAAGTCAGGTTGCGAGCGACACTAAATTAATCTATGGATCGTAACGGAAAATGCCTTAAAAATTAGTAGATTTAAATGTACATAAATTAACTAAAATACCTGCAATGAAAAGAGAACTCAGCCGCCGATCATTTCTTAAAATTTCTGCATTATCAGGGGCAATGCTCGGAATTTCAGGGCTAAGATCCAGAGCGTCAGATCAACAGCAAATACAGGAAATCCTGGAAAAAATAAGCCAGGATGTTCCAGGGAAAGGAACATCCGTCATGGGATTGACAGTTCCCCCTATTTCACAGGTACGGGTAGGAATTATCGGACTTGGCAACAGGGGTTTCGGTATGACACGCCTTGTAAATACCCTTTGTCCGGATAAGGCAACCATTACTGCCATCTGTGATATCCGCCAGGAAATGGTGGACAAAACCCTCGACTTCCTGAAAAAAGAGGGTCAGGATCCTGCAAATTATTCCGGGACTGAAAACGCCTGGAAGGAACTTGTAGCCAGGGATGATATTGATCTGATAATGGTATTTACACATTGGGATCTTCATGTGCCCATGTGTATCGAAGCCATGCTGAAAGGTAAGCATGTCGTCGTTGAAGTCCCTGCGGCATACACTGTGGAGGATTGCTGGAAACTGGTAAACACGGCAGAAGAGACACGGAAGAATTGTATGATGCTGGAGAATGTATGTTACGGTGCAGAAGAGCTCTGGATACTGAACATGGTAAAGAATGGAGTGTTCGGAACGCTGACCCATGCGGAAGCCGCATATATACACAACCTCAGGACCGGTTATCTGTTCAGCGATGTCTATTATAACATGTGGAGAATAAGACACCACTTGAATCGTGACGGAAACCTGTATACTACCCATGGACTTGGTCCTGTAGCCCAATATTTGGATATTGAACGGGGTGACCGGTTCGAATTTATGACATCAATGAGTTCTCTCCAGGCATCGCTTTCCGAATATTCAGAAACGGTAGAGCCGGATAATGAATTTTTCAGCAGGAGCGACTTTAAACACGGGGATATGAATAGCAGTCTCATAAAAACAGCTATGGGAAGGACCATCTTACTCCAGCACGATGTGGTTACTCCAAGACCATACAGCCGGATCAATGCACTCGCCGGAACCAGGGCATACCATGAAGGCTATCCGAGCCGCCTGTCCGTTGAGGGAGCAGGTCATGACTGGCTTGGCAAGGAGGAGTATAAAGAATATTGGGATAAATACCAGCATCCCGTCTGGGAAAGCCTGAAAGAACCAATCGAGAAGTACGGCGGGCATGGTGGAATGGATTTCGTCGAAATTTACCGTTTAATCGATAATCTTAACAAAGGATTGCCGCTGGATATGGATGTATACGACGCTGCTTCCTGGAGCGTTGTCGGACCACTCTCTGAAATTTCTGTAGAACTGGGATCTGCACCTGTTAAGTTTCCCGATTTCACCCGTGGCAGGTGGAAAGAAAAGAGATTACCGGGAATATTGGAACATGTTTAAATTTTAAACCACCTATACCTGCCAGTCATATAAAAAATAGTTGCCAGAGGTTAATATACATCTGATAATCAAACCCCAAGGGTTTATTTAATAAATAATCAAGTAGTAATACCAGAAATGTCATTTCGAGCAAACCTTCGAAACATTTAGAAGGTTTGGAGAAATCTTCTCGCGGTTGATGGAAGGTTTCAATTAGAACGTATACCAGATTACTTGATTCAGGTTCTTTAATCCGGGATTAAAAGATTGTATTAGTTTGTCTTTTTTCTCTCTTCTCCACTTTTTTATTTCTTTTTCCCTGTCAATAGCATGATCGACCATTTGAAAACGTTCATATCAAACCAAATCGTAGCAGTGGTATCTTCCGACAAACGTCATTTGGATCCCCTTTTCATAATGCTTTTGCAGACGCCGTTTCAAATCGTTTGTAATACCCATACAAATTGTGCTGCGGCCAGGATTTGTTACGAAATAGACAAAATAATTATGTTGCATAAAGGCAATACTAGAAAATATTACTGAGCA
>CP070687.1:851491-853586 GCA_020353115.1 Bacteroidales bacterium | reverse complement strand
ATATGTTCTGAGTTTTTGGCATACGTTATCTCCTGGTATTCTATAAAGAGAGTTCCATGAAAAGTTCATTTTTATTAATCTCCCCGATACACGCTTCAATACATCTTCCGCAGCCGGTACATGCAACATGATTATACTTTTCCGGCTTCCAGACATATTTACACAAATACCGGTTCCTGAATCTTTTATGACGTTCTTTCAGAGGATCCTCTCCGGCTGCCACTCTTTCAAAAGCCGGGTATTGACAAGCATCCAAATGTCTGATTTTCTCAAAACCCGGCCGGTCAATCAAAAGAAAACAGGTGCAGGTCGGACAAATTGTTGCACAGGCGCCGCATGAGACGCATGAAAGAGAGTATTTTTTCCAGATTTCATCCCTGGATTTCCTGATGAGCCTTCCTGTTTCATTGGTATCCGGCAAAAGATGGTTTTTCCTTTCCAGCAGATCAATGGTTTCATCACGGCTGGCCTGCAACGTCTTCAATTCATTTTCATTGGGCTCTCTGAAAACATCATCCGAATTAATCGTATTGAACATGACCATACCCTTTTCGGTATGAGGACAGACCATCATATTTTCCCCGATGGATAAAACAGAGATGTCAGAATTCGCTTCCGCCACAGGCTGGATCCCATACGAAGTACAATGGCAGTGCTCCTGGACGCTGAAACAATCCGTACCAATCAGGATGGTGTTATCTCTCCTGTCCTGATAATAAAGATCCGGATACGAATCGTCCAGGTAGATTGAATCAATCAGATTCAAACCGGCAAGGTCGCAGGATGGTACTCCTATAATGATTCTCTGCTTACCCTTCTTTACTTCTCTTATTACATTCTCTTTAACCGGAAGGAAAAAAGTCTTTAACGGTGTGGTTGGTTTTGGGCGATTGTATACAATTAATCCGGTATCCCTCTCCTGTATTAACTGATAGTCCTGGATCCCATCGTTTAAGACCGAAGCATAAATATCATATTCAACTAGTAATCCTGCTATGACCTTATCCCACTCTTCCCTGGAGATAAGAAATCGTCGGTTCATTATTTAATTGGAAAAAGTTCATCAAATTCATGATAAAATTATAAAAATGTAAAACGATTATCAAGAGGCATAAGGGAGGTAAATAAAAATTTAAGTTTCCGTAACAGCCTTTTAACCAGCTTTGTATAATGATTTATTTCCAAAAATGTGTGTTGAAAAACACATGAAATCAGCCAAAAATCCCTGGTAAAATGCTCAATAACATACAACTGTTTCATCCCTTCCGGGAAAGATAGTAATGAGATAAAATTTCATCTGCAAACCGCGAATTATTATACCGGTGGAATTGAAATTTTATTTCTACTTTTAACAGCTGGTTTTAGATACGAACGATGAAAAACCTTTTATTGCTTTTCCTGTATCTGCTGAACTGCACAATTGTTTCCGGCCAGAAAAAAGATTCATTCTTTTCAGTTAAAAGCGGATTTTCATATCCTGTCGGGAATTACGCCAGGTGTGACCTGGAAAAAGGCAGTTTTGCCATTACAGGAATAAACGTGAATATTGAAGGCGGATGGTATTTCCTGCCCTGGCTTGGCATTGGAGGACAAACCGGACTGAATCGTCATAAACTTGATCTTCAGCAACTGGCTCAAGCCAAGATCGAATCCGACCCTTTCCTTAGTTATATAACCATCCGGTCTGAAGCTTTCCGGACAGAATCCGTCTCTGCAGGAGTTTATGGAAGATGGTCCTTTTTAAACCGGTTCCGGGCAAACGGGAAAATTCTTGGAGGATCAATGCGGGCTAAAACTCCTTATCAGTTGTATAAGCCACAGTATTTTATCGTCGGACCCGAATATTTTGAGATTACCTCATCGGTTGATTACAGTCTTCTGTTTATCTGTGGTGCAGGACTTCAATGCGATATTACCCCATACCTTTCACTGGTTATCGAAGCAGAGTATCAGTTCAGCAAAATGCATTTTGGATTTAACACTTCCGAGGGATTAAGGATTGATGAAAAGAATATCAGTTTTATAAACCTGGCAGTTGGCTTCATGGTTCATTTGTAATCAGACCGGACAGATCCAGGTGTAAAGTGTACAATGT
>CP070687.1:849276-851391 GCA_020353115.1 Bacteroidales bacterium | reverse complement strand
AAGGAGACTGGTAAGATGGTGTATGCTGATTTTCCTCGCAGGACTGACAGCATTTCTTGGGAAAAAGATTGACCTGAAAAAGGTGTGCTCTTCATGTCCGGAATATGCATCCTGCCCGGGTTCAGGCTCATGTGAGATTTTTTTATACAGATAGAGGAATATGGCCGGTAAAAATAAATATCAGACAAGAAGGGAATTTGTAAAAAAGGCAGGTAAGATTGTTGCGGTTTTCCCCATGGCTTATCTTACCGTTGAAGTAATCAGTGATACAACAGTAAGTGAGTATGTCTGGCAGATTGATCCGTTGAAATGCACCCAGTGTGGTCAGTGCGAAACACATTGCGTCCTTACTCCTTCAGCGTCAAAATGTATGCATTCATTTGAAATGTGCGGATACTGTGACCTTTGCAGCGGCTTCCTTCGCCAGGGAGTCAAGGATCTGGATACCGGTGCTGAAGTGCAACTTTGCCCGACGGGAGCTATTACCAGAAAATTTGTTGAGGAGCCGTATTTTGAGTACACGATAGATGAAGACCTCTGCACGGGCTGTGCCAAATGTGTTAAAGGATGCACCGCTTTTGGAAACGGATCCCTGTATATGCAAATTAATCATGATCTCTGTAAAAACTGCAACCAGTGCAGCATAGCAAAAGCGTGCCCGTCGAATGCAATTGAAAGGGTTCCGGCGACCCAACCTTATAAACCAAAATCAGGATACGGTGTACAAGGCTGATGAAGAATAAATTACCCTATATAATCCTGTTTTTTCTTCTGGGCTGGCATGTTATTCTTTATGCGCAGCAACGGTTTCCCAAGCCGGAATTTGAATCGGGATACGTATACCCGGAGTACCAGTTTATCAGTCCGAGAAGCCCGGTACTGGAGTATCTTGACGTGGTTGTCCTTATTGCCGTCCTGGTTGTGACCACCCGGTTTTCCCTGTATAAACGTTCAAGGTCTTCTCTTGTCTGGGTATCCGTATTTTCTCTTGCATATTTCGGATTTTACAGGGAAGGCTGTATCTGTTCGGTTGGATCCGTTCAGAATATCTCTCTTGCTCTTTTCAATGAGGGTTATAACCTGCCATTAACCGCCCTCTTGTTCTTCCTTATACCGCTTGTATTTGCTCTGTTATATGGAAGACAGTTCTGTGCAGGAGCATGTCCCCTTGGGGCAATACAGGAACTTACGGGCCTTTATCCGGTAAAAATGGCAAGAAGTATGGAAGTTATTTTAAGTTCGGTACCATACGTTTATCTGGGTCTGGCGATTTTGTTCGCAGCTACAGACAGCCATTTCATAATATGCAAATATGATCCTTTTGTGGGTATTTTCAGGTTGAATGCACCGGGTACGATGATAGTTTTCGGGGTTCTTCTCCTGCTTGCCGGAATTTTTATTAACCGCCCATACTGCCGGTTCCTGTGTCCGTATGGTGTATTATTGAATTGGTTTTCAAGGTTCTCCGAAAAACACCTTACCATTACACCTGATGAATGCATCAACTGTAAACTTTGTGAAGATTCATGTCCCTACAATGCTATTATCCCTTCAACCATTGATGCGCCGAAGGAAAAAACCACCACATCCAGAACAAGGTTCACGATTTACCTGGTCCTGATACCCGTATTTACCTTTTGTGGTATTCGCATAACCGCCGGATTTTCCGATGATCTGACACTGGTTCATCGTGATGTCCGGCTGGCAAGGGAAATCAGGCTTGAATATGAGGCAGGTATTAAGGCCACTTCACAGCAAGCTGTGACCTTCAAAGAATCGGGCCAGACAGTTGATGATCTTTATAACAGGGAAGAATATATAATTGGAAGGTTCAAAAAAGGATCTCCCTGGGCAGGCGCTTTCCTGGGTTTGTCATTCGGAATAGCTCTTCTTTCTTATTCAATCAGAAGAGAAAGAGACGAGTATAAGCCACACCAGGGGAAATGTTATAGTTGCGGTCGATGCTTTGAATATTGTCCCGTACATATTGAAAAAATTGCTAAAGATGAGCAACCCTGAAAAAAATATCAAGCTGTTGCAAATGACCGGTTATGTTTCCGGCCTGTTCACCCTTTTTATTGCAGTCATCGTAATATTGGCTTACATCCAGATAGA
>CP070687.1:846998-849176 GCA_020353115.1 Bacteroidales bacterium | reverse complement strand
TCAATTATTGGTATTTATAGTGGATATTCCAATACCTCAGGAAGTTATAATGCATTTCTGGGTTATAAAGCAGGGTATAATAATTTAGATGGGAATAATAATATATTTATTGGTTACGAAAGCGGATTACTAAGCGAAAGTGCCGATTTCAATGTCTTTATAGGAAATGCAAGTGGCTATAGCAATACGACAGGCTACTCCAATGTTTACATAGGTTTTAATGCAGGGTATTTTAATACTACTGGTCGATCTAATATTTTCCTCGGGGATAAAGCAGGATATTCAAATACCTCGGGTACCTGGAATTTTTTCGGCGGATATCAAACAGGATATCTGAACACAACAGGGAATCATAATGTTTTTATCGGACCGCTGGCAGGATATTCAAACGACGATGGTGACGCTAATATATTTATAGGTTATAAGGCAGGGAATTTGAGTACTTCAGCCTACTATAATGTATTCCTGGGCTACCAGGCAGGACTTTCAAATACCACCGGCAGTTATAATGTTTTCCTGGGAAATAGCGCAGGATACAGAAATACCTCATCCACCAACAACGTGTTTCTGGGACATCTTGCCGGAAACAGGAATACAACCGGTTCCGATAATGTCTATCTGGGCAGCAGAGCAGGATACTATAACACTACAGGAAATAATAATGTTTTTGCGGGTTACCAGGCTGGATTAAATAATACAACAGGCTATCAGAATGTTTTTTTAGGTACCCTGGCAGGGCAAAATAATACTACAGGACGCCAGAATGTTTTTATCGGTAGAAGTGCAGGACAAGAAAATACAACAGCCAATTATAACATTTTTGTAGGGAATTCAGCAGGACTCAATAACACAACAGGCAGTCAGAATATCTTTATAGGCTACAGGGCCGGAGTCAATGATACTACCGGGCATAGTAATGTATTTGTCGGGAACAGTGCAGGACAATCAAATAGTAATGGTAGTTATAATGTTTTTCTTGGCAGTGGGACCGGTTATTCAAATACAACCGGGATGAATAATGTTGCTATGGGTTACTATGCCGGGAATAAGAATACAACCGCAAATGGAAACGTTTACATTGGTTATTATTCCGGATATTCCAACACCGAAGGATATGGAAATGTTTTTATGGGGAATAAGGCCGGAGAATTGAATACCCTGGGATTCAGAAATGTTTTTATTGGCGACCAGGCGGGATATTCAAATTCAACCGGAAATTACAATATATATATGGGCTACGAGGCAGGATATTTTAACACATCTGGAAATAATAATATTTTTCTGGGTTATTTTGCCGGATTTAATAACACAACCGGTGAAAGAAATATCTTCTTAGGATATGAGGCAGGAAGATATGAATCAGGTTCCGATAAACTTTATATTGATAATTCAAGTAGCTCAACTCCACTTATTTGGGGAGACTTTGCCAATGATCTGCTCCGGTTAAATGCTGATGTTGGTATTGGAAGAAATACAGAAACAAATGAACTGGAGTTGGAAGGCAATGCATCAAAAACAACGGCAGGAGACTGGCTTGCTAATTCGGATGTTCGAATAAAAACGGATATCCATGATATTGAAAATGCCATGACGACGCTTCTCCGACTAAGACCTGTCGCTTTCAGATATTCCGAAGACTGGAAAGAAAAACATCCCGGAATTGAAGATAAAACATATTACAACTTTATTGCCCAGGAGTATCAGAAAGTCTTTCCTGAAGCTGTGCAAGGTAGTGGAGAGTACCTGTACGGAGATCCCAAAGAAATGTTACAGATAGATACCTATCCGGCACAAGTGGTTACGATTAAAGCTGTACAGGAACTTATCCTTCAGAACCAGAAACAACAAAAACTGATCGAAAATCAGCAGCTACAAATAGATGAATTAAAAGATCTGGTAAACAAGCTACTGCAAGAATAATATACTTTAGCCCCCGGAGTAGCACAAAAAACAAAATGATCTCTGCCAGGTACTCCGGGGGTAATATTTCGTAGTACACCAAGCCGGTCTTACTATATTCAATAACTACTTTAGAGATACCTCTGCCTCGGATTACTCGCCCTGACATTCATCGTCAGAGCTCGTGATCCCATAGGGTGGGATTATACTTCACAAAAAAGCACCGTAAACGGTGTATTTTTTATATCCGGTAGCCACTAAAGAACCCGTTCTGCTGGG
>CP070687.1:844718-846898 GCA_020353115.1 Bacteroidales bacterium | reverse complement strand
GCTCAGTCTGACCTACAGGCAGTTAAAGGATTTAATAGCATAACGGGTTTAATATATTCCTTCCATGGCCTATACATATGCATGGGTTCTAATAAAAAACCATTTTCACTTCCTTATCAGGATTAAGCATGATTCGGAAATTAAAAACTTACCTCTGAAAAATCAAAATACTGACAGGTCCCAATCTGCCGGCCGGGCATCCTGCCAGGTTTTTCCGGAGGAAAAAGGATGACAAGGAGGTAATCAAATCATCTCTCATTACATCAATTTCTGGATCAAACAAGGAAAATGATAATTATATGAATGTACCCTCACCTACTTTCTGACCAGTTTAAAAAAATACTTCTCTATTTCCCTGCTCCCATGATAGGGCATCTTGAACTTCACTTCCACATCAAGATTTGTCCGGTCAAATAAATCGAAGAGGGAATTTCTGGTAAAAGGTTTATAATATGAACATTCCAGGCTAAGGTCTTCCAGTGTGGACATCTCATCCTTCCGCAATTTGTCAGTCGGAATCCCGGGAAGAGGAAAATGTTCAACTACATAGACAGCTTCAGCAACACGCTTCGCTTCTGTTAACACAGATCCGGGATCCTGAGTATGATGTAATGTTTCGTTCAGAACGGATATGGTAAATTCTTTGTCGTGAAATGGTAAGCTTTTCCCGTTGTACAGGATGAAGGGTAATTCCTTTTCCTGTCTCATATCCGCAATATCAACCGTGAAGAATTCGATATCCGGGAAATGTTTCGCAAAGAAGTGAGCTGTAACGGAGGAACCTGTACCGATATCGATAACTGAACGAACACCTGACAGTAACGGTCTCAGCAACTCAACCAGTTCAGGAAGTATCTCATTCAGCATATCTTTAATAGTAACCATAATTCATGCTGATTACCGGTTCATAATAAAGTCTTCAATTCAATAGGTATGTTAAATGGTAAAGGAACTATTATTCGCGCTGATCAGGGATTCCACTGTTGTCGGATTTGTAAAGATCGATTATTTCATCCGGGATTTTCCGGCATGCATTACCGGTCAAATTCAGTCCGGTTGTCATAAGTATGTAAATGTCTCCCGTAATACTTCCAGGCTTTTCGGGATAGCCGTTTCCGGGGATTCACTTCCCTCAAACTCAAGGGAGACATACCCACGGTAATCATACTTCCTGAATATTTGCCCGATCCTTTCGTAATCCAGGTCCAGTGTATACCACTTACCCCCGCCGTAATAGGTTTTTGCCTGGATCAGGAAGGTTTTTGGAGCCATCATCTCCAATTGTTCATACATATTTTCCAGGAAATTTCCGGTATCAGCAGTAACCATGAGCCATGGGGAATTTATGGCATTTACAATCCGTAATACGCCTTCAGCTGTTCTGCCAAGTCCCCAGTGATTTTCCAGGCCGAGGACTACCCCGCACTCTTCCGCTTTAGGCAAGCATTTTTGAATGGAATCGATCACCCATTCAAATCCGTCATCGTCGCTATACCCCTCCAGACGGGGTTCAATTCCCTTCTT
This sequence comes from Bacteroidales bacterium, assembly GCA_020353115.1. Taxonomy (GTDB): domain Bacteria; phylum Bacteroidota; class Bacteroidia; order Bacteroidales; family VadinHA17. Next base: position 845,374 of record CP070687.1, on the reverse strand, counting down.
CTCCATTAACTCATCAAACGATCTTATGGTTCCCCAGCGACCGGTGTTCAAACGCATGGTTGGTATTCCAAGCTGGTATGCCAGTTCAATCTGACGGATCGTTAACCTGATGTTTTCCTCCCTGTATTCCTTATCCGGGGAAAGGAATCCCTGGTGGGTTGAGAATCCCATCAGGTCAAGCCCGTTATGAAATGCCCGGCGCTTTAATTTATTCAGATACTCTTTTTCCTCAGAGGCCATCTGATAAAGCAGCAATTCTATGCCATCAAAACCCATCCTTGCGGCATCATCAATACATTTTTCAATCGGCACATTCTCTTTTGGTCCGTTAAACTGCCAGAACGAATAGGTTGAAACGCCAATTTTATTCCTGAATCCGGATTCTGTCTTTTCAGCACCGGTATATGACCCATTAGCGAGAACATCAGGACAGGCATACCCGAGTCCAGCCAGTCCAAAACCTGCTGCTGCAGCATTTTTAATGAATTTTCTTCGATTTGATTTCATAGTTCGATCGGTTCGTTTATAATTAAACTCTTTATTAAAAGTTACATCTTATGGTAATTCACAATATAATCATACCGCCTGCCTGAATGGCATTGTCTGACACGTTTTTTTCCGGTCCGAAGGATCTGCTATCTCCTGCCGGCAGGAGA
>CP070687.1:842409-844618 GCA_020353115.1 Bacteroidales bacterium | reverse complement strand
GGGAGGGCTGCGATTGAATCGATTCTGCCTGCAACGGAATAGGCAGCGATCACATCGGTGCCGAATGTATTGACGATACCGAGCAGGGCCATCATACCCAGTGCAACAAATGTGTGTTGAAAACCTGTAGGCAACCCGATTCTGAAACTTTTCAGGAAGATATCACGATCGAATTTCATTCTGAGCACCGAGACCTGGATGACCTGATGGTATTTATTCAGGTAAATGACAGCTGTCAGAAATGCTCCCCCCTGGGCAATGATGGTGGCAACCGCAACTCCAACGATTCCCCATTTGAATACCAGCACAAAGAGCAGATCGAATCCTATATTAAAGAATGTTGAGATGATAAGAAAGTACATCGGGGTTTTGGAATCCCCCAGCCCTCTTAGAATCGCACTTGTACCGTTAAAACCAAAAAAAGCAATTGCTCCGAGCATGTAGACGTTCATATACGATTTGGCCTGGGGAAGAATCTCTTCAGGTAACCGTAACAACCTGAATATCGGTTCGCTGAACCGGATTCCCACAATAGTGACAATAATGGATGTAAAGAAGAGGAAAATATAAAGAGTATCAATTGCCTTCCTTACATGTGTAATATCTTTTGCCCCGAAGTACTGTGCTATTACAATGGTTGTTCCGAACGCAATCCCGATGATAAGGGAAATCAGTGTAAAGATAATAGGGAAAGATGCACCGACAGCAGCCAATGCCTCTTTCCCGATAAAGTTCCCGACAATGACGCTGTCAACAATGTTATAGAGTTGCTGAAAAACATTGCCAAGCAACATGGGAAGTGCAAAATTCAGAATTAACCTGCTTTCTTTTCCTTCGGTTAGATTCTTCATGACCGCGTTCTGAAACTGAATTGCGAAAGTGCGTAATATATTTTATCTGTCAAAATTAAATTGGAACAAAGAAACCGGAGTAATTTGCCCGGGGGGCTTCCAGGGATACCCGGTACGTAATGGAGTTTGTCGGAAGCACCCCATAAAGGCAGGACCAGGCCGGATTGTCGATATGAAATCCCGGAATGAACCGTTCAAAATACCCTGTAAATCAATTTTTGATTTGATTACATATCTTTCGTAATTTTGGCATAAATTATCAATAATCAAAAGAATCAATCCTACATGAAAAGAAGCATACAAATAATAGCTGTCCTGGTTATATTTTCAATCTATGTATCGGGGCAGAACATTCCGAACCGGGGTTTTGAGGAGTGGGAAGTACGGAACCTTTATGAAAGACCTGTATCATGGTATACCAGCAATTCCACTGTTTTTTCTGCAGGAGAATACATGACAAATGTGACAAAAACGGAGGATTCATTTTCAGGGAATTATGCCCTGAACCTCGAGACAGTTGTATTCGGTGAAGATACCTTGCTGGCATATGCCGTGGCAGGTGGTATGATTGTTGGCGGGGAGGGAGTCAGGGACATCGATTATATAGGAGGATTTGCCTTCAGCGAAAAGCCCGATTCACTTATCGGGTACTTCAAATACAATATTCAGGAGAACGATACTGCATTTATTATCGTTACATTCAGAAAGAACGGGATAATCCTGGCCGAAAACTACTTTCTGCTCTTCGGGATACAGGAAAATTATACTGAAATTGGATTTGAACTCGATACATTGCTTGAAACTCCGGATTCCGCATTTTTTGCAATATCTTCCACACACCCGGATTCACCGGTTGCCGGCAGCTGGGTGATTGCCGATAGTTTGCATTTTTCAAATACAACGGCAAATATTCCTAACGGAAGCTTTGAATCGTGGGAGATGCTTTCCTATGAGGATCCAATTGGGTGGGAAAGTGTGAACCGGTTTTCGGTAATCACCGATAGTGAACTATCTGCAATCAAAACAGACGAGGCTTATTCGGGGGATTATGCTCTGATGATGACAACCATCCATCTTAATATGCTCGAGCAGAATGTAGGGATTATTACACCGGGGGATCTTTTTATCGGAGGATTCTCAGGTGGCTTTCCGTACGATGAGGTTCCGACAAGCCTGTCGGGTTATTACCGGTTTCTGCCTGTGGGTAGTGATTCGGCACAGGTGTTAATGGCTTTTTCAAAATATGACACTGTTTCGGGTGAATCTGAAATAGTTGCTGATTATTCATTCAAATTGCCGGCAAGACCAACATACACTTATTTTGAAGAGGAATTGTCACTTGGTGATATTGAAATAGA
>CP070687.1:840096-842309 GCA_020353115.1 Bacteroidales bacterium | reverse complement strand
GGAGCTGAAGTAATCAGCTTTCATGAGATGTCCGTAACGGCATACACCTTCTTTAAGGACCTGGAAAGGGATGAAATAGTTGAACTTGCCGAGAAGGTGCCTGACGGGAAAAGCTGCCAAAAGCTGATTTCCATTTCAAAACAGCATGATATAGCCATCCTGGCGGGTTTACCTGAAACGGACGGTCAGAAGGTTTTTAACACCTATGTATGTGTTGACGGCAAAGGACTGGTTGCAAAATCCCGTAAGCTCCATCCGTTCATCAGCCGGTTTCTGGACGCTGGCAATGAATATGTTCTTTTCGACCTGATGGGATGGAAGTGCGGTATTCTCATTTGCTATGACAACAATGTAATAGAAAATGTCAGGGCAGTTACCCTTCTGGGAGCGGAAATAATTTTTGCCCCCCATGTAACGGGATGCACCCCGTCTGCTATGCCCGGAAGGGGTTACGTGGGTGGTAAGCTATGGCAGAACAGGTTCTCGGATCCTGAAACACTGAGAATGGAGTTTGACGGTCCAAAGGGAAGGGAGTGGCTGTTACGGTGGCTTCCTGCAAGAGCTTATGACAACGGAGTCTACTACGTATTCACCAATCCTATCGGATACGACGGAGAACATCTCAAGAATGGAGATTCCATGATCATCGATCCATATGGAGAAATCCTTACCGAGATCCGGAGTTTTGAGAATGAAATTGCAATGGCAACCGTCACTGCTGACAAGCTGGAACTTTCAGGGGGAAGGCGTTACACGAATGCGAGACGACCCGAATTATACAGAGATATAATCGGTAAGGAGCACCGTTCGGAAACCAGGGTTGTCTGGTTAACCGAACAGGATGGGGTAGCTGATAAAGAAATGTGTTAATATGTAATAAAACTATACGGCTTCATTAACAAGCATTATTTCTTTAAACCGGCAGAATCGTTCGAGATCCCTGGTAAGGTCGCCGTAACATGATACCCTGTGCAGGCCATGCGCCCAGTTTTTCCAAAGTTTTGTCACACTTCCGTCTACCCTGACACTGATTTTGGTCCTGCAACCCCGGTCATCTTCAAGCGCAACCGGTGTACCTGCTATTTCACCTGTAAAGTAAGGCATTATATCCGTTTCGACCAGTTTGGCCTGGGTGATTTTCTGGCCGGTCCGCATTTTCACCTGGGCTACAACCCCTTCCTGTCTCTCCATTATTGTCCGTAAGTTATAGGGGGCAGCAGGTCCGTCCGGACCATCCATTTTCGTCGATCCCAGACAATGAGCCAATATGATTGTATTATCGGATTCATCCACCGTAGGATCGCTGATAAAACCCGGTTTGCCGGATAACCCCTGGAAAAGGATGTGGGTCATAGCGCTGGGCAGGTCGGACTCACAAATACCACCCAATCCCATATCGTTCAACCTGGTGAACCCGATGCAAGGATAGGCAACGGATTGACAGAGAGGGACATGCATACTGCCATAGCAATCGGCTGTCATTACAGTCGCACTTTCTTCATCCAGCAATTTTTCAAATGCCAGGGCAAGTTTACAGGACTTGTAGATCTCCTTCTCGGGAGGTTCCACCACTTTCATCGCTCCATTGATCCAACGGTCCGTTTCTGCTTTTGCCTTGTCATCACCGATTGAATCATAAGTATCCATTACCTGTTCCAGTCCGATTTGCTTTATTTCAGTTCCGAATTTTTCATTGATTTTCTGTGTGTATTCGGTGAAAGACCTGGTGGTAAGGTTCAGGATTTTAGCTTCTCTTAAATGATGAATGGCACGAAAAGGTTTTATGGCAGCCGCCAGTTGGGTATAATCGCTGGTAAGAATACAATCCATTTTCGCTCCCAGGGGTTGTTTCTGCAATTCCCCGAAATTAACCCATTCATGTCCTGAATAGGGTACTGCAAAAATCATTGTCGGATGGTTCAGCCTGAGAATTTCTTCCAGAGCGGGCTGTATTCCGATGTTGAAATGAATGGCCAGGATACCGTCAACCTCTTTCAATCTCTCACCTATTTTTTTAACCTCTTCAGGAGATGTGATCAATTGATCTACCGTAAATTCCACATCCGACAATTCATCTTTAAGTTCCCCGAAACGGGCTTCATAAAACCGTATCTCCTCCTCAAAGTTCATATTCGGTTTCGGCCACAGGCCATCTGATGTCCCCAGATATATTCTGGCAACTTTAACTTTCGTGCCCCGGTTGCCCGGGCTGA
>CP070687.1:837766-839996 GCA_020353115.1 Bacteroidales bacterium | reverse complement strand
GGTCGTATATCATGGATAACGGATCGGTAATTCGGAATGATAAGATCATTCCGTTGTATTACAGTGATGTTGCAGGCAAATTCTACCAGGCTTCAGCAAAGACAGAACTGGTTTTTGTCGCGGATAATATCGAATATAAATTCCGGAACAGCGAAAATGGCATCCAGCCTTTGCATTTCAGTGCCAGGGCAGGACAACTGGTTGGAATTATGGGAGGTAGCGGAACCGGTAAATCCACACTCCTGAACCTTCTTAACGGTAATTATAAACCCGGGAGTGGGAGGGTACTGATAAACGACGTGGATCTGAACCGGGAACAAGAACTGCTGGAGGGCATCATCGGTTATGTCCCCCAGGATGACCTCCTGATCGAAGAACTAACTGTATTTCAAAATCTTTTTTTCAATGCCAGGTTATGTTTTTCCGATTATTCAGAAAGGCAGATTTTACAAGTGGTTGCAAGGGTTCTGCAGGATCTCGATCTGACAGAGATTAAACACCTGAAGGTGGGCGATCCCCTGAATAAAACCATCAGCGGAGGACAAAGGAAAAGACTTAACATCGGGTTGGAATTAATGCGCGAACCCTCCATTTTGTTTGTTGATGAACCAACTTCGGGGCTCTCATCCATGGATTCTGAAATGGTTATGCTTCTCCTGAAAGAGCAGACACTGAAAGGCAAACTGGTAATTGTCAATATCCACCAACCATCTTCATTCATTTTCAAACTGTTCGATAAACTGCTGATCCTTGATAAGGGCGGGTATCCAATCTACCAGGGGAATCCGCTAGATGCCGTAACCTACTTCAAAAGAATGAGCAGTTATGTGAATGCGGATGAAAGACAATGTGTTACATGTGGCAACGTAAACCCGGAACAGGTTCTGCAGATTGTGGAGACAAAATTCGTGAATCAATACGGGAAATATACAGGGAACAGGAGAGTTAGCCCGAAGGAGTGGTATCAACTTTATAAGGAAAATATTGAAAATAAGAAAAAGGTAAGCCAAAAAGATATTCCTCTGCCGGAAAGCCGTTTCAAAATACCTGGCAGAATGAAACAGTTTATTATTTTCTGCCAGCGTAATATTCTCTCCAAAATCAGCAACACACAGTATCTCCTTGTGAACTTCCTGGAAACCCCTCTCCTGGCTGTTATTATCGGCTACTTTACAAAGTATATAAGTGGCATTCCGGAAGATCCGCATGCCTACGTGTTTTTCGAAAACGACAATCTTCCCGCCTATCTTTTCATGAGCGTTGTAGTGGCACTTTTCGTGGGAATGACGGTAAGTGCGGAAGAAATTATCCGTGATGCCAGGCTTCTTAAAAGAGAGAGCTTCCTCCATTTAAGCAGGTTTAGTTACCTGAATTCAAAGGTAGTGGTCTTATTTATTATCTCAGCCATACAGACATTAAGCTTTGTATTGATCGGAAATGCTGTTCTTGAAATAAAAGGGATGTCAATAAGTTTCTGGATTGTACTTTTTACTGCTGCCAGTATGGCCAACCTTATCGGCCTGAATATTTCTTCGGCATTCAATTCGGTTGTGACTATTTATATCCTGGTCCCTTTGATCCTTGTTCCCCAACTTTTGTTCAGCGGAGCAATCGTTCCGTTCGATAAACTGCATAAAAGAATTACCACCTCGGTCTATGTGCCGATTATCGGGGAACTGATGACTTCGCGCTGGGCATATGAAGCTCTTACGGTTCGACAGTTCGGCAGCAACGCTTTTCAGAAGGAATTTTTTAGTATGGATCAGGAAATGAGTAATGCTTCTTATTATTCGACATTTCTGATCCCCAGGCTTTTATCAATATCGGATAATATCCGTACGCAACAAACCCGGCAAAATAATAAAAAGAAACTTGAAAGAGATATAGCCCTGTTAAAGAACGAATTAGACCGACTTGGGAAAACCCCGGAAATGACGTTGATTTTCCCCCTGGATAAAATCGGTACCGATTCTCTTTCTTTGGAAGCTCATAACATGATAGATCGTTACCTCGAAAATGCCAGGATGGTATTTAATGCCAAACACCAGGAGGCAAGCTATGAAAAAGATTTGAAATATAATAGGCTGGTCGGAAAGCTGGGTTCCGGTGAGGCGGTTCTGGAATTGCGAAATGACAACCATAACCGGGCACTGGCTGATATATTATTAAACCGCAATCTGGTGAATAAGATACATGAAACCCGTACCAGGCTTGTCCGGAAAAAAGACCC
>CP070687.1:835401-837666 GCA_020353115.1 Bacteroidales bacterium | reverse complement strand
TAGGCGACAGGGAAGTCTTATCCTAGCTCAGCTTTTACGTTTCGAGAAAGAGAATAGACCGATAACAAGCAGAGCATATTCGGTCGACCTGCCAATAAAGCCGATGGCCGCAAAATAAACCTGTGGAATATTACAGCAGTAATAATTTGTTAAAATGCTTTACTGCTTTTCGTAAACCAGTGTCATTGTCCTTTCCCCCATGGGTGACTGCGAAGAGGAATCGATGGTTAGAATTTTTCCCCCATCGGATAATTTCCATATCTCTTTGCTTTTCATTTCCATGGTTTCACCCTGTCTGTTAAATACCATAACGGAATTAAAGGTAAGTGTCGTTCCATCTTCAGACCAGGTTACCGTTGTAGTTCTGGTACGCATTCCTGTGGAGTTGTCACATTCCTTCCCGTCCAGGGTAAACGTTTCCGTAGTTTTCATTTCTTCACCTTCACGGCTTACGAAAATACGCTCGGTTGTTAATACATTTCCATCCTGGGTAACTGTCATGGGAGAGTTTGTTCCACGACGTCCGCGTTCTCCCATGATGCTTTTTGATTCATTAAATTTCCATGTGCCTGAAAAATCTGTATTCTGGGCAAATGTGGTAAATGGGAATGAAAGAAGAGAGACCAGCAGGAAGATAGTTACGGGAAGATACAGAATCATCTTTCCACCAGGAGGATACCCGGATTTTTTCATCGTCATTTGGTTATTGTTTATTGGTTTGCCTGATGTTAGACAGTACGACCGTTCAATTTATTCCTTGAAATGAACTCTTTTATTAGGAAAAGATTATTCAATTCAGAAGTTCTCCCGGGTCCTATGGGTGAGGTAATAGAATTTACATAATCGCAATGGCTTATTACCCGAAAGAACTTACTCAATTTCAGCAAGGATTTCAGAAGGATCCGTACGAAGAAGAATACTGTAGATATCCGGATTTACTATTATTTCAAAAGCTTTCATTACCTGTTTGTCGGAGGCTATGGAGACCTGGATGCTACCTTCCTGGTAATAGTATCTCCCGACAATCTCTTCAGTTAAAAGTGCAATGATCTCCTCCTTGTGACTTTCCATGTCCTTATGTGTATTTTGGCCAAGTTTCTCTTTCAGGATTATAAATTCCTTCTTGGCCTTTTCATAGTATTGCTCCAGTTTTGCCACATCTTCCAATTTTTTCAGGGCTTCTTCCGTTTGGGTCTGATATTTAAAATCCATATTTACGATATATTCGGCGAAATCCCTGAAATCTGCTTCTGTCAATTCGAATTCATTGGGAACCGCGATACGTTCATGTTCTGAAGAAAATTTTGTTGCATAGTCAAACAGGCAAAACTGCCTATATAATTCTAAAGATATCTGGCTCAGTTTTTCATTTCTTATCGTCACATCCGGTACAATACCACCGCCATCATACACCTTTCTGCCATTTTTCGTCGTATATTCTGAGATCAGGGAATCAGGGATATGGCCAACGCTTCCATCTTCGTTCCGGTTTGAAAAATCCAGAGCCTGGATACACCTTCCGCTTGGGATGTAGTATTTTGCTGTTGTAAGTTTCAGCTGTGAATTGTAGCTTAACGGGCGTGTAGTTTGTACCAATCCCTTACCGTATGTTCTTTCACCAACTATAATACCTCTGTCGAGATCCTGAATTGCTCCTGCCACAATTTCGGATGCTGAAGCCGAAGTTCTGCTTACCAGTACAGTTAACGGAATAGTTACATCAACGGGATCTTTAGAGGCAAAGTAGGTATGGTCAAAATCTTTGACCTTGCCACGGGTACTGACAACTTCGTGGTTCTTTTCTACAAACAGATTTACCACTTCAACCGCTTCAATGAGTAATCCTCCCGGATTTCCTCTAAGGTCTAGGATAAGACCGGATAAATTGTGGGATTCTTTTAGATCGAGCACGGCTTTCCGCACTTCTTTTCCGGCATTCTGGGTGAAGTTTGATAGTCGGATATACCCGATATTCTGGTCCATCATGCCATAATAAGGAACGCTTTTTATTTGTATTCTTTCCCGCGTAAGTGTCTTTTGTATTGGATCATCCACACCAAACCTTCTGACCGTAATCCTGATATTTGAATTGGGCCTGCCTTTCAAAAGATCGCTGATCTTTGTGATGGCCATGCCTTTCGTGGTTTTTCCATCAATTTCAATAATCAGATCCCCGGTCTTAAATCCGGCAAGATCAGCCGGGAATCCCTTATATACGTCAGAGATAACGGCATAATCTCCGCTTTTTCTGATCAGTGATCCGAT
>CP070687.1:833023-835301 GCA_020353115.1 Bacteroidales bacterium | reverse complement strand
CAAGAGCAGGCAACAGGTTGGCCTGTACGAACGAATAATCTCTCTCCCAGGCTGTAAGCAAGTCTTCGCAGAATTGGGAGAGCAAATCTTTTTTCTTTTACAGAAAGGTTTTCAGAAGCACTAATTTTAGGAATTAAATACTTGTAAACTAGAAATATCGTTATTAATTTAAACTGAAAACAAATCATGAAAAAACTATTTGCATTTGTAGCAGTACTCGGGATGCTTTTTTTGGGAGCATCATTAAATGCAGTTGCTCAGGATGAGACAGCTGATACCACTACTATGGATGAAATGGAGGATACGACAGCTGTCGCTGAGCCAGTCACTGAAGATGTGACAGCGGAAGAAGTTGGCGAAACTGCTTCGGAAGGCAGTGAGTTGCACAAAAAGATAAAGGCAAAATTCATCGAAGGTGGTGCATCATTTATGGGAGCTGTATTACTCACCCTGATTTTTGGTCTTGCGCTGGCCATTGAACGGATCATCTATTTAAATCTGGCCACTACAAATACCGAAAAACTCCTGAATAAAGTTGAATCAGCACTGGAATCTGATGGGATTGATGGTGCCAAAGAGGTTTGCCGTAACACCCGTGGACCTGTTGCAAGTATTTTCTATCAGGGGCTTGACCGGGTGGATGAAGGGATCGAAGCCGCTGAAAAATCGGTTATTTCCTACGGAAGTGTTCAGATGGGGCTTCTCGAGAAAAACCTGTCATGGATTTCGCTTTTTATAGCAATCGCACCTATGTTAGGATTTATGGGTACCGTTATCGGTATGATTGATGCGTTTGATAAAATCCGTATTGCAGGAACGGTTTCCGCACAGCTGGTCGCAGGAGGTATTCAAATTGCACTTATTACAACTGTTTCAGGTTTGATCGTTGCCGTAATTCTACAGATATTTTACAACTATATCCTTACGAAAATTGATGCGCTGGTCGTTAACATGGAAGATTCATCAATTTCACTAATCGATATGCTTGTAAAATACAATTTAAAAAAATAACCAACCATGGACAGTAAATTATCGAATATAGTTACTTATTTTCTGTATGCCCTCATGTTTGTTTCCGTCATCCTGGTGATACTTTTTTACTTTGGGAAAGTTGTACCGGGTACGGAGGATACGAACTTTGAGGAACCTGTCATTACAAAAACAATTCTTCTTTGGGCAGGTATTCTGATAGGATTGACAGCCATACTATCTCTGGTTTTCCCGATAATAAATATTGTTACCAATCCGAAAGCCGCAAAAGGAACATTATTTACGGTTCTGGGAGCTGCTCTTCTCATTTTTATTGCCTGGATGCTTGCTTCGAATGCGGTACTGGATATGCCACATTATGAGGGAAAGGATAATGTGCCTTCAACTCTAAAGCTTGCCGGTACCGGGTTATTTACAACATACATACTGGCAGGGCTGGCAGTCCTTACCATTCTCTATTCAGAGATTTCTAAGTACTTCAAGTAAACAGGGAATCAAAAGATACGGTTCTCTTAAATATAACCGACTATGGCGAAAAGGGAATTACAACCGATCAATGCAGGTTCGATGGCCGATATAGCATTCCTCCTCCTTATATTTTTCCTTGTAACCACCACAATGGATGTGGACACGGGATTGATGAGGGGTTTGCCTCAACTCCCGGATGAGGACCAGCAAGATCAACAGGATGAAATACACGACAGGAATGTATTTGTCGTGCTGATAAATAAAGACGACGAACTCATGGTGGAAAACATGCCCATGAATGTGTTTAATCTGAGGGAAGCTGCTAAGGAATTCATTGCAAACCCGGGAAATAAAAGCGACCTGCCTGAATTAGTAGAAAAGGATTTGCCATTTTTCGGCAGGACAATGGTAACGAAAAACGCGGTAATTTCACTCCAGAATGACAGAGGCACATCCTATGGAATGTACATTAAAGTCCAGAATGAGCTTATTGCTGCAAAAAATGAGCTCCGGGATGAAATTTCACAGCGCCAGTTTGGAATGAAATTTGCCGATCTTGATGAAGCAAGACAGGAGGCCGTGAAGGATTATTATCCTTCTGTACTCTCAGAAGCAGAACCAAAAGCAATTGGAGGAAGATAATAATGGCAAAATTCTCACGCAAAGGTAAAAAAATGGTTGGGGCGATTAACACAGCCTCCCTTCCAGATATCGTATTCATGCTTTTATTCTTCTTTATGACCACCACCGTCATGCGGGAAGTCGATCTGAATATAAGCGTCAGGGTACCCGATGCTACTGAAGCAGAAAAACTGGAAAA
>CP070687.1:830644-832923 GCA_020353115.1 Bacteroidales bacterium | reverse complement strand
GAAGTAAAACGAATGTTTTGTTCGGTTTATGTATAGTAACAATTTACGTTAAATTCTTAAATTATCCAACGGGTTTCTTATATTCCTGAGGTTTTTCCTGCTTACATGAGTATAAATTTCAGTTGTTTTACTGCTTGAATGCCCCAGAAGTTCCTGTATTATTCTTAAATCAACACCATCCTCCAGAAGATGCGTGGCAAAACTGTGCCTGAATGTGTGAGGAGTAACCCCTTTCGTAATGCCTGCTTCACGGGCTTTATTTTTTACTATATTCTGAATACTTTTGCCGGAGTATCGTAAAGAACCCTGTCCATTAAAAAGGTAGACTTTTGGTAAATAACTTTTCCGGTATCTCTCTATTTGCCTTACCAGGTTGTTGCCAAGGGGAATCATTCTCTGCTTGTCACCTTTCCCGGTTACGAATAAAACATTCATGTTGAAATCAATATCCTCTATTCTTAGCCCTATGACTTCATTTAGTCTTAATCCACAACCGTATAAAATGCTTAGTATCGTTTTATGCTTCATGTTCCTTGTTACATCAAGTATTTTTTGAATGTCTTCGCGTGAAATAACATTCGGCAATCTCTGTTTTTTCTCGGGCCGTGGTAAATCAAAATCCTCAAATTCCCTGTCGTGAACGTATTCATAATATCTCTTTAAAGCATTGATCAACTGACTCTGATACGATCTGGAATAATTATCAACGTTTACTCTTTCCAGAATATATTCCCTGATTTCATCTGCCGGCAGTACTTTTATCTCCATTCCCTTAAAATGGTCCAGGAAGCGATTGATCAGGCTCTTGTATGTTTCAATGGTACGGGGACTTCTATTCCTTAAAATCATTTCGTTTTCAAACTTTTTTTCAACCAGTTCAGGTACAGGTTTCCATTTTTGTATTACTTTTCCGTGGGTTTCACCTTCATCTTTTATAAAAGAAAGAATGTAGTTTTCCTGATCGAATATTTCCCTTAGCTGGGTCAGGTTTTCCGGGTTTGCGAGGACAGACCATTTTTTTGCACCCGGATGCCACCAGGCTCCTTCAAGTTTCTTGATTTCGTCCTTCTTGGAATATGGGATTTTGAGGAAGTATAATCCTTCATGTATGTTATGGATGACATTGATTTTTCTTCGTACAGAATCTGATTCCTTTAATCCGGTTCCGGGTTTTTCAGGCGGTTTCCCATGTACGATCTCAATATTTTCTAATCGTTCAGCAAGATCAGAAAGGTAATCCTCCCTGAAAGGTATGTGCCAGCAAAACATTGTCTGGCTCCAACGGGCACCCGGTAACGCCTTTATTTTATCAATTATTTCCTGATCATATTTGAAAATCAGCTTGATCCTTTTCTCATTTCTGTGAATGACGGATTCGACATGAATTGTTTTCATGGCTGTATTTTTTTACCAAAGTTAAACGATAAGATGCGGATTAGTCGGTTATTAAACGTTTGTTGTCGTTTGTAAACGTTTGTAAACGGATATCAGATCGGTTCGTTTACTTTATATAGAACATTCCCGGTATTCTATTCCTCGAGAAGTAAACTGCAACCACGCAGGTCGCTGTTGTCATAACGGCCGAGGATCTCGAATCCGCCATCTGAATTCAGCCTGCCGAGGTCTTTTGTTTCAATAAAGGAAACGGAGTTAACATTGGCAAGATCTATGATATTAATGCCGCCGGTTCTTCCCCGGGGCAGGTAATGGAATGGGTCGTAGACATCGCGGATAACCACCTTCATCCATGGCGGGGTGAAAAAAATCCCTTTGCCTTTGGAATAGGCCTGTGAAAGAAGTTCCGTCATTCCATACTCCGAATGGATTACCTGCAGATCAAAATGTTTACAAAGCCTGCTGTGTAACTCCTCCCGGGTTATCTCTTTTTTTCTGCCTTTCATGCCGCCTGTCTCCATAACGATGGTGCCTACAAGGGATGAATCGAAATATTCGGCAAAATCCAGTAAGGCATGGCTGACTCCAAACAGAAGGATTTTTTGTTCATCCTTTCGGAACTGGCAGAGTTTTTCTCCCAATTCCATGTAATTTCTCAGGTAAAATCCGCTATCCGGATTGCCTGTCTGTTCTATTAGCGAACGGATCATATAAACCAGAGAAGATCCCTGCCTTTCAAGGTAACCAGGTAAAAGAGCCAGAATACAGTAATTTTGAATATTACCGTAAAACAGTTCAAACGTTGCAGTAAAACTCTTTTTATAAATCGAAAGATCGGAGATCAGATGGCGGCTTTGATTTGCTCCTGTTGTTCCGCTGCTCAC
>CP070687.1:828253-830544 GCA_020353115.1 Bacteroidales bacterium | reverse complement strand
CACGGGCAGTTTAGGTACCCATTTGACCGGTATCCTGGGAGGCCTGATCTGGATGACCGGGATGGTGGTCAGTTTCATGTCCGCAGGTGCCTCCAATCCTGCCATTTCTTACGCGTTAAGCAATGCAGCCCCGGTGGTGGCTATTCTCTGGGGTGTCTTCATCTGGAAAGAATTCAGGGATGCCCCGAAGGGTACCAATGCGATTCTGGCAACGATGTTTATATTGTTTCTGATCGGCCTGGTACTGATCACCTTGTCCAATGCTTAATCCTTTATACCTGATCTATGGAGAAAGAAAAGGAACTGTCCCGGATCGCCATCGAAGTAAGGAAGAAACTTCTTCAGGGAATCGTGAAAGCTGGTGGAGGACATACCGGTGGATCCCTCTCTTCGGTGGACATCCTGACTGCCCTTTATTTTGGGATCTTGCACGTGGACCCAAAACATCCGGATCAGCCTGACAGGGACCGTTTCATATTGAGCAAAGGTCATTCGGTGGAAAGTTACCATTGCGTCCTTTCACTCAGGGGCTATTTCAGCGAGCAGATTCTGGATACCTACGGGGAATTCAATTCCCTCCTGGCAGGACATCCCACCAGGAAAGTACCCGGGATCGAAGTGAATTCAGGTGCTCTGGGTCACGGCCTCTCCATTGCCACAGGCATGGCCCTTGCAGCCAAACGATCCGGTCATACCTACAGGGCATTTGTACTTATGGGGGATGGAGAACAGGGAGAAGGGTCTAACATGGAAGCAGCTGCATCAGCAGGTCATTATCATCTGGATAACCTGGTGGCCATCATCGACAGGAATACCCTGCAGATCAGCGGACGAACGGAAGAGATTCTGGCTATCGAGAATCTGGAAGCCAAATACAGGGCATGCGGATGGGAGGTGAGGTTCTGCAACGGACATGACATATCCGAACTGATCAATGTTCTGAGTAAAGTGCCGTTCAACACAGGAAAACCTTCTTTGCTCATCGCCCACACCATCAAAGGAAAAGGAGTATCTTTTATAGAGGACAGGGAATTCTGGCATCACAAAGTTCCCACCGGGGAAGAGCTTGAGCAGGCCCTGAAGGAATTGGATAACGCACTGGCAAACATCTGATATGGGAACCATACCTTGCAGAAAGGCCATAACCGATACCCTGTTGGAAGCGGGCAGGAACAACCCGGATCTTTTCGTGGTCACTTCCGATGCCAGAGGCAGTGTCACTCTGAATGCATTTGCCGAAGAGTTGCCGAGGCAGTTCGTTGAGGTTGGAATAGCCGAACAGAATGCTGTGGGTATCGGGACCGGCCTGGCTCTGTGCGGCAAGAATGTTTTTGTATGCGGCCCGGCGTGTTTCTATTCGGCCCGGAGCCTGGAGCAGATAAAAGTCGACGTGGCCTATTCCGGCGCCCCTGTGAAAATCATTGGTGTAAGTGGCGGTGTCAGCTATGGTGCCCTGGGTTCAACCCACCACAGCCTGCATGATGTGGCCGTCATGCGCACCTTACCCGGACTGAACGTTTACCTTCCATCCGACCGATTTCAATCTGCATGGCTTACCCGTCACCTGGCTGCCAGTGAAGAAAGCGCCTATGTAAGGGTCGGGCGGAATGCAGTACCGGATATCTATAATAGCAATGAACAGTTCGAAATAGGGAAGGCCCGGGTGCTCAAATCCGGAAATGACCTTGCCATTATCTCCTGCGGAGAAACTGTATACCATGCACTGAAAGCTGCCGGCGAACTGGAAAAGCAGGGATTGAAGGCCTCTGTTCTGGATATGTTCAGCATCAAACCTTTTGACAGCGAAACCGTCCTTGAAACGGCAAAACGTACCGGTTGCCTTCTGACCGTTGAAGAACACAGTATTTTAGGGGGATTGGGAGCTGCGGTAGCTGAACTCTGCTCAACACATCACCCCACCCGGATGAAGATACTTGGCATTCCTGATGAAAATGCTGTTCATGGCAAGCCACTGGAGGTATTTGCCCATTATGGGATCGATGCCAAGGGGATTTATCATACCGCCCTGGAACTGCTTGAATCCAAATAATCTATGTGCCCAGGTCGATATGGAATATACTAAATATGAAAATTCACTCATGAAAAACTGCAAAAAATGACCGTTTTAAAATTCAGAAGCTTACCGAAATCTCTGTTTTTGCTAACATTATTTGGAACAACTCTTTTGTTTTTTTCCTGCCTGAACGCAACCTGCCAGGTCAAATCTCCGGAAGTGCTGCAGGATGGTTCTGTCATTTTCCGGTTATATGCCCCGGAATTTGATTCTGTAA
>CP070687.1:825861-828153 GCA_020353115.1 Bacteroidales bacterium | reverse complement strand
ATCTATACCTTACCTATAGCGGATCCGAGCATGATATTGAATTCGCCAATGACTTCAAATCGGTTATTGTTCTGGGGTCAGGTGCATACCGTATAGGTAGCAGTGTTGAATTTGACTGGTGTGGTGTTAATGCATTGGATACCATTAAAAAAGAGGGATACAGGTCCATTATGATCAATTACAATCCTGAAACCGTGAGTACGGATTATGACATATGCGACCGTTTATATTTTGACGAGCTTATATTCGAAAGGGTTTTGGACATCATAGAACTTGAAAATCCAAGGGGAGTTATTGTTTCAACAGGCGGACAGATACCGAACAACCTGGCAATCAGGTTATACAATCAGAAAGTCAATGTACTGGGAACTTCTCCTGTTTCCATCGACAATGCGGAAAACCGACATAAATTTTCAATGATGCTGGATAAACTGAAAATCGATCAACCCCGTTGGAAAGAACTTACTAGTATAGAAGACATTTATGATTTTATCGACAAGATCGGTTTCCCGGTTTTGGTAAGGCCCTCTTATGTGCTTTCCGGGGCTGCCATGAATGTTGTTTCCAACAGGGAGGAGCTTGCACACTTTCTTCAGCTTGCCACCAATGTGTCGAAACAATACCCGGTCGTGGTATCCGAATTCATAGAAAATGCCAAAGAGATTGAAATTGATGCCGTTGCCAGGAATGGGGAAATTCTGGCTTATGCCATCTGCGAACATGTCGAATTTGCCGGGGTTCACTCCGGAGATGCAACCATGGTCTTTCCACCTCAAAAAATATATTTCGAGACCATCAGACGAATCAAGCGGATTTCAAGACAGATTGCTGAAAAACTTAGTATATCCGGTCCGTTCAATATGCAGTTCCTGGCAAAAGATAATGATATTAAGGTAATAGAATGCAACCTCAGGGCTTCCCGGAGCATGCCGTTTGTTTCAAAGGTTCTGAAGTCGAATCTCATAGAAATGGCCACACGGATAATGCTTGGGTTGGATGTTGAAAAACCAGGCAAATCCCTGTTCGACCTCGATTATATTGGTGTCAAAGCTCCCCAGTTTTCCTTTGCCCGTCTTCAGAAGGCTGATCCCATTCTTGGAGTTGATATGTCATCCACCGGGGAAGTCGGATGTCTCGGAGAAGATTTTTATGAAGGAATCTTGAAATCAATGCTATCCGTAGGATATACGATTCCGAAAAAGAACATTTTACTATCAACCGGTCCTGCCCGGTCCAAGGTGGAATTGATCAATAGCGCAAGAGCATTACAGGACAAGGGATACAAACTGTATGCAACCAGAGGAACACAGCAATTCCTCGGAAACAATGGCATCCGGGCAACGGTATTGCACTGGCCGGACGAAAAGAAACAGCCGAATACTCTGGATTTTCTGAAGAAGAAAAAGATCGATCTGGTAATTAATATACCTAAAAATCTATCCAGAGGGGAACTGTATAACGATTATCTTATCCGTAGAACAGCCGTTGATTATAATATTCCGTTGATTACAAATGCCAGGTTGGCCAGTGCATTTGTGCTCGCATTCTGTAAGCTCGACATAAAAGATATTGCCATCAAAAGCTGGGATGAATACAAGACGACCTGATTGCTGTGGGATTAGGAATCGCTGGTATGAAGTACTCCTTTAATATACTGTTGGGCAGCCCGTTATGATTTTCATGTATGTTTTTTCAGTTTTAAGTGGAATTGCTTATATGATCCTTGTCATTTCCTACCTTGCCGGATGGAAAAAAACCAGGATCTTTCGGGACACCTCTTTTGAGAAAAAAACAAAAGTCAGCGTTATCATTCCGGTCAGAAATGAAGCAGTACATATCCCGGATCTTATAAAGGCATTAAGACGGCAGGAATACCCAAAAGAACTTTTTGAAGTCATTCTTGTAGATGATCATTCATCGGATTCAACGAGGGAAGTAATTGCCCTGTGCACAAAAGAGAACAGCTGTTGTTCCCTGATATCCAGTACACTGACCGGTAAAAAACATGCTCTCCTTGAAGGAATTGATCTGAGTTCAGGAGATCTGATCTTAACCACCGATGCAGATTGCCGCTTTGGCAGAAGCTGGATATCATCCGTTGTATCTTATTTTGAGAAGAACAATCCCGATTTGGTAATCGGTCCAGTGATTTTGAATGAAGGGCCCGGTATTTTCCAGGATCTACAGAGCCTTGAATTTTTAAGCCTGGCCGGATCTTCCGGCGGATCTGCCGGGATTGGCCGGCCCATTCTCTGCAGCGGAGCAAACCTTGCATACAGAAGGGACATCGTG
>CP070687.1:823463-825761 GCA_020353115.1 Bacteroidales bacterium | reverse complement strand
GCCAGCGGATCGGAAGTTTCCACACTGATCGAAGGAGCCGAAATACTGAAAAGGGAAAAGGGATTAAAGATCCAGGTTGTATCCGTAATTTCCGAAGCACTGTTCAGGGAACAACCGGAAGATTACCGGAAAAAAGTGATCCCTGAAAAATTGCCCGTTTTCGGCCTGACAGCCGGCTTACCGGTTACCCTGGAAAACCTGGCAGGACCTGATGGGAGGGTTTGGGGATTCGAATCCTTCGGATTCTCTGCACCTTATAAGGTCCTGGATGAAAAACTGGGATTTACAGGTGAAAATGTATATCAACAGGTTTTGAAGTACCTTGAAGAAAGATAGATAAAAGAAGAAGTGCAACAATTATTATTTCTTTTTCTGGTACTGGTATTTATTGTAGTATCTACTGCAAAATATAAAATACATCCTTTTCTTTCCTTACTCATTGCGGCCATTATAATGGGATTTGCTGCCGGGTTGGACGGCAACCTGGTTGTCACCGCCCTGGCAGAAGGATTTGGAGATACACTGGGCAGTATTGGTATTATCATTGCACTGGGCTCCGTCATAGGAATTTTCCTTGAAAAAAGCGGTGGGACCCGGGTTATGGCGGAGGTAATATTAAAAGCAGTAGGAACCAACCGATCCCCGCTTGCTATGAACCTTACCGGCCTGATAATCTCCATCCCTGTGTTCTGCGACTCCGGGTTTGTCATTCTTTCACCCCTAAATAAAGCTTTAAGCAAGAAATCCGGTATTTCGTTGGTCATCCTGGCGGTTTCCCTCTCCACAGGTTTATATGCTACACATGTTTTTGTACCTCCCACTCCCGGGCCTCTTGCAGCCGCTGCAGCACTTGAGGCGGACCTCGGTATCGTTATCCTGCTGGGAATTATTGTTTCCGTTCCGGTAGGTATCGTCGGTCATATTTGGGCACGAATTATAGGTAAACGTTTTCACATCCCTGTTGATGAGCAATCAAAGACCACTGATGTGAAAGAGGATCAACCCGGATTTTTGGAATCAATTGTCCCGATCATTATACCCATTATTTTAATTGCCCTGAAATCCGCTGCCATCTATCCAACCTATCCCCTGGGACAAGGAATCCTGTTCCGGGTTTTGAATTTTATCGGAAGTCCTGTTGCAGCATTATTCGCCGGAGTTATCCTGGCCTATGTTTTTCTGAACCCTAAGAAAAACAATCACCATAACTGGATATCCGGTGGTTTGAAAGAGGCGGGTATTATTATACTGATAACAGGTGCCGGGGGTGCATTTGGAAATATAATACGGGTCAGCGATATTGGTGATTTGATCGGTTCAAATTTTTCCGGAATTCAGGCAGGAATATTTCTGCCCTTCCTTGTTGCAGCTGTTTTAAAGTCTGCACAAGGTTCATCCACGGTTTCAATCATAACTACTGCTGCGATCGTGGCTCCACTGATGGAACCTCTCGGGATGGGATCATCCATGGGTAGAGCACTTGGTGTCCTGTCAATTGGTGCCGGCGCTATGACCGTTTCCCATCTGAATGACAGCTACTTCTGGGTCGTATCGCAATTCTCCGGTATGAACGTTCAGACAGCCTTGAAAAGCCATACCATTGCAACACTTATCCAGGGTATAACTGCGATTATGATAATCGCCCTGACAGCCATTATCCTTCTTTAAGGATTTTCAAAAGGCGGCTTTGATCTGATTAATGCCTACGCCAAGGACCTCTTTTGAAATGGGATCAAGATTTTTTTCCTCTCCTTTGAAATGAATGGTCCGGTGATAATGAACAATTCGTTCTCCCGGTGACAGGTTAGCTGCCGGGGATGAACTCTCCAGTTCATAGAAAGGACCCATTTGTCCGCCATCTTCCAGAGGCCCGTCGTTATATGAGTTTACTGCATCACCTGAAAAGGGATCATCCTGGAATTCCCACATGGAATTGACATAATCGGATCGTCCTTCAGGTAAGCTGAACTGAATAATGGTAAGAATCCGGTGCTCTTCACTGTAGCTTCCGGCAACCGGCCTGGCCCGCATTGGTGTAAGACCGATCTTGCTTCGGTATTTCCCGTCTCCTTTAAAGTACATCACACCCTCCCCAACAACCAGCCTGTCCGCCGGAACTTTCCCAAAATATTCATCATTGACGATCCGGCCCAGCCCGGTTTCATCACCTGTCCTGAAAGGAATAACGATCGTTGTTCCCGGAGATGGATTCAGCATCCCAAGAATCCAGACAGACAGCATCCCCGTTTCTTTTGTCCACTCAAAGTCTCCCGTATTGGTAATGATATTTTCAGTCTC
>CP070687.1:821015-823363 GCA_020353115.1 Bacteroidales bacterium | reverse complement strand
GGCCTGGTTTTTATAGGAGTGGATTACATCTTTGATTTTTGTATTCATCATATTGGGAAACAGGTTCACCTGGGCCTCGAATGACTCCAGGAAATGCCTGCTGAAACTACGGAGATCTTTGGTCAGAATTGCTTTCCAGCACTTCTCTGCTGCTTCCGCCAGCTTCTTCACTCCCGGTTCGGAAAGGTTGGTATTGGCCAGGACGTTGAATTCCACAGGACGAGGCCACAGGGTCATAAAATAAAGATGGTTTTCAAGCCAGGTAATGGTCTCTTCATCAAGTACGGATTCAATGCTTGATGGCCAGTATTCGTTTTTTTCATAGTAAAGTTTGTTGATTCCGGGCATAACAATTCCCAGGGCGTCTTGGGATCCCGATATCTCCTTCTTACCGGGTGGATTATCATACCGGAACAACATTTTTGCAAGTTCTTCCGGTTTCCCGAATGGAAGGCCCATTGGCCAGAGTTTTTTTGCTTTCTGCCTGGTGCTGGTCGCCATTCCGCTTCTTTCGATGAAATCGTAGGTGGATTCAAGCGAAGCAACGATTGCCGGACCCGGGTGATGGATGGATACGTACGGCTGGTCGATCCAGGTCCCTGCAATATCGATACGGTAGGGTAGGGTATCAATGGATTGTAATTTCGTGGTGGCCCGGCTTGGAAGGTTATTTGCAGGGATACGTTTAAGGACCTTGTACTCGATCCCCCGTTTCCTGCATAAATCGGCTTTTTCAGGAGTATTACCGTCCTCATTCACAATAAAGATATCCGGTTTTATTTCATCCAGTTCCTGCAGGAAATCGAGCATACCGGATCCTTTACTTACAAAGCATGCTTTCACACTTTTCAGGGATTCCAGCATATATTTCCGCTCGGCTTCGGAACAGATCGTATCCCTGCCTTTGAGTTCCTTAATGGTCTCATCAGAACCCAGGGCTACATATACTTCACCAAATTTTGATGCTTCGTTAAGAAATGCTACATGGCCGCTGTGCAGCATATCAAAACATCCGGAAACGAATACTTTTTTCATGAAAACGTAGTTTTATGTTGAGAACAAAAGTAATGAATCCGTCTCAATCATATGATCATAATTTACTGTTAAAATGAAAGTTATTACACTAATAAGTCATTAAGTGTATTTTTCAAATCTTTGATTTAATGGAGTTTATGAAGTTATTGAGCTTCAATTTTTCAGTAACGATCAGAGATTGTAATTCTTTATAGAATTTAGTGTCGACCAATTCTCTTTTTTGAAGACGATTAAGCCAAAAATCTGTCCCGCATAAAGATCCCCGGGCATTGTAATAAAATTTCGGTGAATCTTTGTAATGAAATCTCCCATATCCTTCTGAAATATTTGCTCCTAAAGAATCTGAAGCATCAAGGAATTGTTGATTGGTTGAATATTTTAATTCCTTGGGTTATGTTTTGTATATTTCCCATGCTAAGTCACTAATTTTTAATGCTATCTGATAAATTTCCAAATCCTCAAGAATCGTATCGCTGAATTTTTAATTTTCACTAATCCAATCACCCACTAACTCACTAACTTATTTACTACCGCTCCAGACTCACAACTCACCCTTGTCCGCCGTAGCTTCAGCGAAGGCGGAACTCCTTTCTCACTTCTCATCTCTTATCACTCATCACTGTTCACTGTTCACTCTTTTCTTAGCAAGTAACCAGTGACGAGTGACGACTGCTTGACAGCAGTCAGGTGTGACGAGAAACAGAAAATTTGGTTTAATTAGAAAATAGTTCTCGTCACTGATCACTGATTCCTCGTTATTGTTTTTTCTTCTTTTGGTACTTTATCAGGCCAATCAGCATTTTCCTTATTTCAGAAAGTTCATTCAGCAGATCCTCACTATTGATAAAATCCAATTCCTGCGCCACAATTAATTGTGTTTCAAGCTCTGCGATTGAACCAAGGGCGATATAAAGAAAATGAATGAATTCTTTTATCGTTTGCCTTGCAGCACCTTCAGCGATATTTGAAGGGATTGAAACAGCAGATCTTCTTATCTGAATTGTTAATCCATATAATTCCTCTTTTGGAAATTTTGCGCTCTCTTGATAAATCTTCTTAATTAACTGGATAGCTCTTTTCCACACCTCCAGGTCCTTGTGTGAGTAAAATTTGGATGACTTCATAATACTTTGGTTAAGATTAATAAACAGTTCTTCAAACAAAATTTATGAAATATTATTCTCGTCACTCATCACTGATCACTCATCACTGATCCATGATCCCTCGTCACCTTTACCTGGCACCCAGTACCATTTCCAATAACTCAACAACCCACTAATCCACTAACCCACTAACCCACTAACTCAATCACC
>CP070687.1:818557-820915 GCA_020353115.1 Bacteroidales bacterium | reverse complement strand
CACCACGAACTTCTTGTTTTTGATCCTTCCCGAATAATTCCGGATTATTCTTCTTCCCAGGGCATTCAAATACTTTTTCGTTATATTTTTCAAAGAAACGCAACTATATTGGTGAAAATACTGTCTAACAATAGAGGGGAACAAGAATCATTGGTATGTTTATTGCGAAGTGAATTTTTTAAATTTTTTGTTCAGGGTAACCATTGTTTTATGTGTGCCATTATTAAAGGGGTGTACTATCATGTATAATTATTGTGAAGAGATCCTCAGGATCATACGAAGAGAACTGGGTATCATTAATTCATTATTGTCTTTACAGCTGAACTTAAGGGAAGATCTTGGTGTGGGATCACTGGAAAAAGCAAGAATGATTTATGCACTTGATAAACGATTCAATATAACATCGGATTCGGATATATCGGATATTCAGACCGTGGGCGATTGCGTTGAATACATCGAACAGGAGCTCAGGAAAAAAGAACGGATATCTCTCTGACAACCGGAATTTTACCTATATTCTCCCGGGTTTTCTTAAAAATTTAAACTATAGATATAGTTAAGGATTGTGGAATTCTGATTGCATTTCTGGATAGAGTATTGAAATGCTTTCTGCATCTGTAGATGTATATTATTCTGAATAGCTTCCTGATTAAATTCCAGTATAATTGATTTCTTTTTCCGGACCTGCTTAAATCTGTAATTCTTCCCGCTTAATCGTGTAACTTTTATTTTTTTCCTTTTGTCATCCGGTTTTAGTACCAGACAGATATTCCGGCTGTATTTTTCAATGGACATCCTTATATTTTCCGGATCGATCTCTTCGAGCAGAACCTCGTAGACCGATTTGACCTGTGGCTGTCCGTTGATATGCTCATAACGTTCCAGAATGAGTTTGCATCCATCGATTTTGGATAGTTTGAAGAACCGGACATCCTCACCAAATTCATATTCTGCAGGAGAAACATGATACCTGATGGGGACAGTTGTACTGTTTTCAATATTGTCCCCGATCCATGCCAGCGCTTCTTCCCGGGAAATAAAACCCTGTCCGACTGCAGCATACTGTAATACAATAAGCAGCACCATCATTGCTCTGCCTGCCTTACTTGACATAGGTAAAGTCCTGATAATTAAACACTCACTCTCCTTACGCAGGAGAATTAATACATACTAAAACGGCACCAGGGGTAGCCAAAATTCAATAGGTTGACAATCTTTACAAATGTAGTGATTTTTTATTAATACAAGTTTTTTTTAAAAAAATGGTTAAATATCGGAATGCATCATTGACGTGTGAGAATACTTAACGGGTAAACCGGCTTTAGGAGGTGGCAATAGGGGGGTAATTATGCAATTCTCAGACAGAGAGTCATTAATTTTATCCGCCAGGTTCAGCCGAATTTTTTAATCTTGTCAAGGAAATCCGCCAGGTCATTTGTATACAAGTCCTGTAATTTTTTCATTACATCCGGTTCGAGAATTCTCAGATCGTTCGTATTCCTCACCACCTGTTCTTCATTCCGGATACCAGGAATCACAGTGGATATTTCAGGGAAGCTTAGTATAAACCGGAGGGCAAAGGTGTAGGGTTCCGTTTTATATTTCACGGCAAGTTCCCTGACGGGATTTAAACGAACTTCGGCATCTTCCAGGATTTGAGGGTTGAGCCGTTCTCTTCTGTGATCATCGGGAGAGAATCTGGTATACGCAGAGAATTTTCCTGATAAAAGGCCGAACTGGAGCGGCATTCTTGCAATTATGCCGTATCCTTTCCTGCTCATTTCCGGTAACAAAGGAAGGATTTTCTGATTTATGATATTCAGCACAACCTGGAAGCCGTCTCCTATCTGATGTTTAAAAGAACAGAGTGCTTCAGGTTCCGGATCATATGTATTGAGAGATATTCCCCAGTAACGGATCTTCCCTGTTTGCTGAAGATCCTTCATGGCCCTGATACATTCCCCTTTTTCAAGATCTTTGACCTTTGCCACATGCAACTGGTAATAATCGATTGTTTCTCGCTTTAAACGTTTAAGACTTTTTTCACATGCTTCGATAAGATAGCCATATGAATAGTCGATCGCGATCCGGTCATCTGCATTCAGTTTATGTCCGGCTTTCGAGGCGATGATAACGCCAGGGTCGTTTCCAAAGACTTTACCGATTAGTTCTTCCGAGTGCCCCAGGCCGTAAAAATCGGCCGTATCGTAGAAATTAACACCAAGCGTAAATGCTTTCTTCAGGGCTTTTATGGAAGTACGGTCGTCCGTTTTTCCCCAGCCGATGGGTATTTCCCCTGCATATGCCGCTCCTCCGATAGCCCAGGCGCCAAATCCGATTTCGCTGACCTTCAAATCT
>CP070687.1:816096-818457 GCA_020353115.1 Bacteroidales bacterium | reverse complement strand
GAGGGTTCCATGAGGCCATCATCAGATACCCCTACTCATTTATTCCTTTACAAAGCCTTTGCGGAGATCGGGGGAATCGTTCATACCCATTCAGAATGGGCAACAATATGGGCCCAGGCAGGTAAAAACATACCTCCCCTGGGAACTACACATGCCGATTATTTTTATGGTGAGATACCATGCACCAGACCGTTAAAAAAGTCGGAAATAAAAGGGGATTATGAACGGGAGACGGGAAAAGTCATATGTGAAAGGTTTGAAAACATCCAGCCGCTTGACGTCCCGGGTGTCCTGGTGCACGGACATGGACCATTTACTTGGGGAATGGACGCTACAGATGCGGTATATAATGCGGTTGTGCTGGAAAGCGTTGCACGAATGGCATATCATACATTGCAGTTGAACCCGGATGCCAGGCTTAATCAAAACCTGCTGGATAAACACCATTCAAGAAAACACGGTCCCGGTGCCTACTACGGGCAGGAGAAGAAAGAATAACAGGGTTTCGAACATCGAATACCGGTTGGAGAATGATGAAGTGAAAACAGCTCCGGAAGAGATGAATATTAATAGTGGGTGGTATTGAAAGTCGATTGGAAGGTTAGTCTGATCGCCGGTATGCAGACAGATGACTGGAGGGGAGAGTGACAGAAATCTATGCATTCGTTAAATACATTATCCGATTAAAATTAATCTTCAAATGAAATCAACAAAACACTTGCTCTTTGCATTATTTCTTTTCGCATCGTTTGCTTTTTCGCAGTCATCCCAGGTAGCAAAAAACAGGATTACCATCAACACCGATCAGGGTGTGCATAAGATCAGCAAACATATTTACGGTCATTTTGCCGAGCATTTGGGACGATGCATTTATGGTGGAATTTGGGTGGGCCCTTATTCCCCGATTCCCAACACACGGGGAATCAGGAACGATGTGGTTGAAGCGCTTAAAGAGATTGATATTCCTAATTTACGATGGCCCGGAGGTTGTTTCGCCGATACATACCACTGGAAAGATGGTATAGGTCCTGCCGGATCCAGGCCTTCTATCGTAAACGTTCATTGGGGAGGTGTCACCGAAGACAACAGCTTCGGAACCCACGAATTTATGGATCTCTGTGAACAGCTCGGCTGTGAGGCTTATATATGCGGAAACCTGGGTAGCGGAACCGTACAGGAGATGGCCGAATGGGTGGAGTACCTCACTTCAGATGCCGAGAGTCCCATGACACAGCTCCGAAAGGAGAATGGCAGGGAGGATCCTTGGAAAGTCCGGTTCTGGGCTTTGGGAAATGAGAATTGGGGATGCGGAGGTAACATGACACCGGGTTATTATGCTGACCTTATGCGCAGGTATTCAACCTATTGCCGAAACCTTGGTGGCAACAGGCTACTGAAAATAGCCTGTGGCCCCAGTGGATCAGACTATACCTGGACTGAAGTGTTAATGGAAAATCCGAAAAACCGCTGGATGATGCAGGGACTGGCACTTCACTATTATACGGTCATGGATGGCTGGGGACATAAGGGATCGGCAACACAATTCGGCGAATGGGAATGGATATCCACCTTGCAGCAAACATTGAACATGGAAGAGCTAATTATCCGTCATTCCACAATTATGGATCGGTACGATCCGGAAAAACGGATTGGCCTGTATGTCGATGAATGGGGGAACTGGTTCGATGTGGAACCCGGAACCGAACCCGGGTTTCTCTACCAGCAAAATACACTCAGGGATGCACTGGTTGCCGCGGTAAACCTTAACATTTTTAATAACCATTGTAATCGTGTGAAAATGGCCAATATTGCTCAGACAGTGAATGTGCTTCAGGCAATGATCCTGACAAACGAAGAGAAAATGATTCGGACACCTTCATACTATACGTTTCGGATGTTCAAGGTGCACCAGGATGCAACACTTCTTCCACTGAACCTGACATGTGAGAATTACCGGTTCGAGGAGAAACAGGTTGCTTCTCTTTCCGCTTCTTCCTCGCTCAATGAAAACGGCATCATTCATCTGTCGCTGGCGAACCTTGATCCCCGGAAAAGTAAAGCAGTCAAATGTGAAGTAAGAGGGAGAAAGATAACCGATGTAAAGGGTGAAATCCTGACTGCTGGCAACATGAATGATCACAATGATTTTAACAGGGGGGAGATAGTGGTTCCGAAAGAATTTACGGGCGCGAATATCCGGGGAGGGATATTGGAAATAGATATACCGGCAAAATCGGTGGTCGTATTGCGTATAAATTAAGCAGGTTTCTCAAATGAAAAGAAATTTTGTGATAGGAGTAGATTTTGGCACCGATTCGGTACGGTCGGTGATCATTGATGCCGGGGACGGAACCGAAATGG
>CP070687.1:813615-815996 GCA_020353115.1 Bacteroidales bacterium | reverse complement strand
GGATGGAGATTCAAGACCGAGAGTCCGGTCGAAGGCCAGGTTGGATCATCCTACTCCAGCCTTAGTGTAGACCTCTATGAAAAGTACCTGAAAGACCTGAAATCACCTGAATTGGTAAGCATCCGCGCAGTGAATAACTGGGAGTTTATTTTCAACGGGACCAGGTATGAGAAATCCTGCACGAGGACCGACGGTAATTTCTGGAAAATCTATGACTTTGAGTTTACTGCAGGCAGGCCATTCACACAGCAGGATGTGCTTGACAAGCGAAATTACGCTGTCATCGCCGAATCGTTGAGTAAAATCCTGTTTGAGCCAGGGGAATCATCCCTGGGAAAAACAATCGATTATAATAACATGCAATTATCGGTTGTTGGTGTGATCCAGCATCCTCCTCCAACTGCACTCAATACCAGCGGAGATATCTATATACCCTATAACCTGGTAACCGATTCCGGGGTAAGACCCTATATCGGGGGGTATCAGGTGATATTTAAAGCCGCCAGAAAAAAGGACAGAGCGGCAATTGTTGAGGAAGTACAGGAAATCATCAGGAGACTTGACGCTGCTGACGATGAATTGAAACTATTCATGCCCGGTCCGAATACCCAGTTTGACAAAATGTTGATCGGATACGGGGATCCTGAAGAGTACTCGGGAAGAAGTCTGCCTCTCCTGGAGTTTTTAGGGAAAGCCTTCGGCTTCCTTTTATTGCCTGCCATTAACCTTATGGCGTTGAACTTTTCAAGAATGAGGGAACGCTCTGAAGAGATTGGTGTGAGAAAAACGTTCGGGGCTTCGGCTTCGGTCATCAGGAAACAATTCATTTTTGAAAACATCATGATGACATTGCTTGGGGGGATCCTCGGTATACTATTATCCTACATCGTGGTTCTGATCTTCCGTTCGGAAATCAGGATACCGATAGATTTTATCAACAGTGTGCAAATAACCTATTCATTTGATATAGTGATCTTTTTATTTGCACTGGCCAGCTGCCTGCTTTTCTCCATGCTGTCCGGAGTATTGCCTGCCATAAAAATGTCAAAAATGAAAACTGTCGAGGTCCTGAGAGGAGGTGAATTATGATACGGATTTTCTTCAAAACAATCTGGAACCAGAGATCCAGGAATATCCTGATCTTTATTGAAATGCTGCTGGTCTTCCTGGTTCTTTCCAACCTGTCCGTCTATTATACCAACCTGGTATCGATCCTCCGTATCCCGAACTGTTATCAGCATGAAAACGTTGTACTCATCACCATCAATTCCCAGGGGGAAGGGCCGGAAGAGGCCTATTTTGGAAAACACCTTAATAATCTCAAATTTGCTTTACAGGCAAATGAGTATGTGGAGGCAGTTTCCATTTCGCATATGGCTACTCCGTTTAACTATAACCTGTCCTCCAATTCATACAAATACGGCGATGAAAGTTTCGGTTCTGCGTATCGAACCGTCGACCTGGATTATGGGGAGGTCATGAGGATCAATGTGCTAAAGGGCAGGTGGTTCAATGAAACCGACAGGGGCAAAAAAGTCAGGCCGGTGGTCCTGGAAAAGGAAATAGAAGACGAAACATTTAATGGCGATGCCCTCGGTAAAAGATTCGGGGAAGATAACTACGAGGTGGTGGGAATAACAGGTGCCTTTAAAAGGAGTGACAGCGAGCGTCCTTTTGTTCCAACCAGTTTCCATCTCAGGGAAATACAGGATTCAAACTCATATTCGTGGGAGGATTTCCTGGTTCGCGTCAGGGAAGGACATGTCAACGACTTCCTCAATATTGTGAACAGGGAGGTCTTCTCTGTACTGAACAGCCGCTACTGGACCATAAGTACCTTGAACACCCTTGAGAATCAGCAGGCATGGCAGAATTCTGAAAGCCGGTTTAAAAGACTGATAAGCGTTATCGTAGCCCTTTTCGTTATAATAAATATCTTACTGGGTATCATCGGGATTCTCTGGTATAATACCAATCTCAGGATCCACGAAATAGGAATAAAGCGCGCCATGGGTAATTATGGTAACCGGATCATAAGGCAGATTATCGCTGAAAATATAATTCTCTCCCTGTTAAGCGCTATACCTGTGCTGATCATCCTGGCCCAGGCGAAAGGCCTCAGGATAGCAGTGATTGAGGGAAACCTGTTCTTGCTTTCCCAGGCGTTGGCCATTGTAATACTCCTGGTACTGGTTGTCGTCTGTTCATGGCTCCCGGCAAAAATCGCTTCTTCCATTCATCCGGCCAATGCACTGAAATATGAGTGATTAATTTTGTACATTTGATACCGTATGGGAACAACGTACAAAATACTTGTGGCCGATGATGATCAGGCAGTTCGAAGTTCCCTGAAATTCCTTCTCGGAAAAGCCGGGTACCAG
>CP070687.1:811129-813515 GCA_020353115.1 Bacteroidales bacterium | reverse complement strand
GTCATATCCGGAGAGAGTTGTATAGAACAGTAAGTATTGATATATTTACAGAAGCCATAACCCGGTAAAAAGGATTTAAAATTATAACAAGTACAGGAATCGGTTAAATCATAATAAATGAAAAAACTTGGGATATTCTGCGGATCAAGTACCGGGGCTTCCTCTAAATACGAGGAGGCTGCAATTTCAATTGGCAAGATCCTTGTCCAAAACAAGATAAACCTCGTTTATGGTGGTGCTGATATCGGTCTTATGAAAGTGCTCGCAGAAGTAGTGCTCAGCCTGGGTGGCCATGTAATTGGTGTCTTGCCAAAATTTTTGATTGAAAGAGAGATTGCCCACTGGGGCCTGACCGAACTGATTATGGTGGAATCCATGTATGAAAGAAAAAAGAAGATAGCCGAATTATCGGATGGTTTCATAACGCTTCCGGGAGGATTCGGTACCCTGGATGAAAGTTTTGAGATGCTTACCTGGAACCAGCTCAGGTTGCAGAGTAAACCGTTCGGATTGCTTAATATCGATGGATTTTTTGACAAGCTTCTTGAATTCCTTGACCGAATGGTGGAAGATCACTTCCTTAAACCGGTACACCGTGAAATGATCATAGTTTCGGATAATCCCGGAGACCTGATTGAAAAGATGAAAGATGCCAGATTGACTTCCGAATCCAAAACGATGGAGTAATCCAACCGATATTAACATGTTATACTATCCTTTCCGACCCATTGTGGCATAATCTCCATCCTGCGAACGACCTGTGCGGGCTACTGTCAACCTTCAGACGGTTCCGGCCACAAACGTATACCAATCCGCTTAGCGGCTTCTGATGACCCCCACAGGCCGCTTGGCGGATGGAAGGATTCTGAATCCGTCAAGCCGACTCAAGCTTCGCCGATTGGGAGATAAACTGATCACGCCTCCTCCAGTACCTGGAATCCCATGAGCGATGCCAGGTGGCTAACCGGTTCCTTCAGGTCACCAAAGAAACTTACCCTGTGCCAGCCCCACTGATCCCAGTAATTGAGCAGTTTGGAGATATCCCCCTTTACCTCAACGGCAAGTTTGGTCCTGCAAGCCATATCTTCATCCACATTCTCCGCCGATTTACCCTGATGAAAGATTACCTGTTTCTTCAGGTGGTCAAACTGTAATGTGGTAACCATTTCACCCAACGGCATTAACGACCGGTTGCAGGCGCCCTTGCGATCTTCCGAATGACTCCTTATATGATAAGGATTGGAGGGGCCATCCGGCCCGTAAACCCTGGTCGGTCCAATGCAGTGAGCATAAATAATCTGGTTCTTTGAAGTGTCGATCACCGGATCGGAAATAAAGCCGGGCCTTCCAGCCAGGCAGGTCATGATCAGCTTTGTCATGGCAGAGCGCTGATCAGCCTCACAGGCACCGACATAACCGTCGTTATCCAGTTGCATAAAACCGAGGCAGGGATATGCCTCAACCAGATTCCCTGAGTAAATGCCTCCAAGGCAATTGATCGTAATGGCATGTGCATTATGCTTCTGCATAAGGTTTTTCATAGCAAGGTAAATCGATGCGGATTTGACGATTTCCGCTTCCGTCGGTTCAATTACCTTTTCTGCACCATCAATCCACCCGGCAGCTACCTCCTTCGCTTCCCCGGGGTCAATGTTATGATAGGCATTATTCATCTCTTCAAAGCTGACATCCAACAAACGGGTTCCATAAACGTTTGTAATCTGCTCATCCGCCTTACTGCCCACAACCAGGATGGTCGATTCTTTAAGCTTATGTAAACAATCGAAGCAATTTACAGCCTCCGCCACATCGTCAAAATCAGAAGAGGAAACACCAGTTACTTTATGACCTGCCCGTTTCATCGCTGCATAACTGGTAAGGAACTCCCCCGACCCGGCATAGAGGTGATCTACAAGGACCGTCGGTTTTCCCGAGGATGCAATAGTCTCCGTAAGATCTCCCCAGAGACACCCTACATGAAACACTGCATAACCCTCCACATCCGGATCTTCATTAAGGATCTTTTTCCCGTTTTCTGCAGATCCGTCCATGGTCGATACCGGTATAAACTCAATTCCCGGACATTTCTCTGAAAGCAATCCCCGGATCTCCCCGATCTTCCCATCAAAATCATAACCTATATTGGGCCAGTTCGGTTCATCAGGTGTTGGATAGGCAAATATGGCTTTCACACGGGCTTTCGTTACGGATCCTCCTGAAAAAAATATCCGGTTGTCAAACGCGGATATATTGAGATAAGGCAGGAAGGATAAACCCGCCATGCAGGCAGTACACCTTTTGAAAAATTTCCGGCGTGTCCAGGATTGGAATGCCCCGGGACCGGTTAGTAGAAGTTGATTTTTCATAGTTGCTGTTTTAAATGAAA
>CP070687.1:808639-811029 GCA_020353115.1 Bacteroidales bacterium | reverse complement strand
GTATATGAGAACCTCATCGATGGCTTAAGAGTCCCGCTGATGCCATGCTTCAGGGGTTTTTAACTTCCCGACCTTTTTTCAACCACCTGTAACCATCGGTGGTTATTCAGTGTTTTACAGCTTTCAGATTATATTCTTTGATTTAATTTGAAATCTAAAAAAACGTATAGACAATCTTACTTCAGATGATTATAGTAATAATATATTACTTAACTTGTGAAGTTTAACAAATCATTATTCATTGATAAACATATAATGTAAGACCACCCACATGGAAAAGAATATTCTTATTGTCGGAGCAGGTATTTCAGGTTTATCTGCTGGTTGTTATGCCCAAATGAATGGTTACAAAACCACCATATTCGAGATGAACAGTATCCCCGGAGGCCTTTGTACCGCCTGGGAGCGTAAGGGATATACATTCGATATCAGCATGCACATGCTGACCGGCTCCCTTTCAGGTCCCATCCACAGAATGTGGCAGGAGATGGGTATTCCTCAGAAGTTTTCATTCCATTACCACGATCACATCTCCCATGTCGAAGGCATGGGGAAGACACTCACCTTTTCAACCGATAGAAAAAAACTTGATGAGGAGTTACTTGCTATTTCACCGGGAGATGCGGATCTGATAAGAGAGTTCACACGCCTTATCTTCGGACCCGACATGATGGAAGCTGCCTCCTTGAAACCAAAAGTGCTTAAGAATATCTGGGATTCAGTCCGGATGCTATTTGCACTCCTTCCCCTTTTCAGGACATTTGGAAAATACAACAAGATGACCATCCAAGAATTCTCAGGCCGGTTTAAGGATCCCTTTCTTCGCAAAGCGATCCGTTTCATTGTGGATACTCCCGGATGGCCTATGTTAGAGTTCCCAATGGTGGCACTGGCAGGCTTCATACGAAGTGGGGTGATAGAAGCCGGAGCACCGCTTGGTGGTTCACAACAAGTTGTGTACCATATGGCCGAATTGTATAAGCAGCTAGGCGGGGAAATTCAATTTAAGAGCCGGGTTAAAGACCTGATCATAGAGAATAACCGGGTGATGGGTATCAAGCTGGAAGATGATACCCGGTACACAGCCGATCAGGTGATTTGGGCAGGGGATGGACACACGCTCATTTATGAGATTCTTAAAGGAAAATATATCAATGATAAGATCAGGAACATATATGAAAAGTGGATCCCGGTGAAACCGATTGTTCATGTCATGATGGGTGTGAACCGGGATCTGTCCAAAGAGCCCCACCGTATAATCTTTGAACCCGATGAACCGATCACCATCGCAGGGCGGGAATACCGGTGGCTGACAGTGATCCATCACTGTTTCGATAAATCCATGGCTCCGGAGGGCAAATCTGCTGTGGAGGTATGGTATGATTCAGAATACGAATACTGGGAGGAACTTTATAAAAACAAGACTGACTACAAAGTTGAGAAAAAACGGATTGCAGATTATACAATTCAACAACTTGACAAGCGATGGCCCGGATTTGCCTCCCAGGTAGAAGTGATTGATGTTCCGACTCCTGCCACCTATATGCGTTACACGGGTAACTGGAAAGCATCACCCGACGGATGGTACATTACTCCGGATAACATAGGTGATGATGAACCTGTACGTACCCTTCCCGGGCTTGAAGGATTGCGGATGGTTGGCCATTGGACAGCACCCTTTATGGGTACTGTGATGTCAGCCATGTCCGGGCGCCAGGTCATTCAATTAATTTGCAAAGAGGAGGGTAAAAAGTTTATGACCCAAGCTGGTTTGTGAGCTCAACCAACTGGTTCACGAATCCGCCAGACGGACAATTTATGCATCGTTGGCTGCAAAACATTCCTGTATCACCAAATCCTGTAACGACGTCATGTTTCCAATAACTCATAATTGCCAGGCGTGTTCCGGTTCATAAAACGATTTCCCTCAGTGGATTATCCCAGTTAAACCGGTTTATCCTGGTTACAACTCATCCTAAAAACATGCCTCCCCTGCCGGGGCTATTAAATTTTCACCACTTCGTAAATGAAAGATATTTTCACTTGCCCACCAAGCAACAGTCCGCTACAATGAATAAATCAAATTGTCTATATCCAAAAGACTTCCTCCTCAAATTTTCCATGTCTCAGGTAAGAAATAACTCTGTTAGAGTTGAAAGCCAATAGCACCGGAATTCAGTCCGGGATTAATTTGAGTAAAAAGATATCGATCCAACTACATCGCCAGTCATTGGGAAATCCTTCCATGGACCGCACTGCATCAGGTGTTGAATAGGAAAGGTATTGGTTAGAAATCCCGTCCGTCAGACCCGAAATGGTTCAGACGGTGACGCGGAACCCGGTCTGACGGCTATTACGCGGCCTGCCAGGCCGTCTGACCGATAGGGGAT
>CP070687.1:806149-808539 GCA_020353115.1 Bacteroidales bacterium | reverse complement strand
AGGAGTCGGCGTATGAATTACATCCCTCCCAGGAAGCGAATTACAAGAAGGTCAGCTGGGAACTACAGCAATCCGCCGGTGACGGAGTATCGATTTACGGTCCGGTCTTGCAGGAAGAATTATCTCAGTATTTTTCGAACCAGTGAAACCGTGAAATAAGCCATCAGGAACATACCCGCAAAACCCTCAATGGATGAAATGATCCTCGAAACGCCGGTTGGAAAATGATCTCCGTAACCTATGGTTAGAAAAGTAATGGCGCTATGGTAGAATGCACGTGCAAACGGAGGAAGCTCATAACCTGATCCGGAAATGATTTCCGAAACCCCCGCCATATACAGTATCCAATACAACAGACTGAACAGAACATACCAACCCAGCATGGAGAACAAAACGCGTAAGGGAGCCGTAGCATAGAGGCCTGCCTGGTCAAGCACCAGCCATTTAAATCCATGCCACGGATAAAACCAGATGCCATTGTATATGTTTTTCCCAACTGACTTTTCCAGCCGTGACCTCGCTTCATAGCGTTTGAATTCAACATACGATTTGTCTTCATCTCCATACTGTCCTGTCTGGTTGAAATTCTCTTTCAGAATCCTGAACTGTTCTGCCTTATCCGCAAGCGAAGTATCAGGTTGCCTGGAAATTACATCCTTTATCCGGTTGTTCTGCCAGTCCAGATAAATGGTTCCGAGCAAACGCATACCTGAAAGATTGAGCACTGTGATATTTACATCAAACTCATATGGTTTCAGGTCAATGATATCACGTACGATTGTATCGGATAGATCCAACAGTTCGCAACTTTGCAGCCGAAGATCGAAATAGTGATCCAGGTGACAGGATTTAAGTGAGAGCTGGTGAAATCTTGAACTATGGAAAGAGACCGGCCCCTGGCCAAAATTTGTTCTGTCAAATATTGCATCCACATTATCAAATTCTGCCAGCTCGAAATTAAACGCTCCGTCACCCAATGTTGCCCTGTTAAAGCTGAATTTCCCGTTTTTTATCTCCGCTCCTTCAAAAGTCACATCACCATTACCGAAGACAGAGCGGTTGAAATTCACCCTTCCGT
The DNA here is from genome assembly GCA_020353115.1 of Bacteroidales bacterium. GTDB lineage: Bacteria > Bacteroidota > Bacteroidia > Bacteroidales > VadinHA17. Next base: position 807,461 of record CP070687.1, on the reverse strand, counting down.
CATTGAATTCTACGGTTCGGAAGTCCACTTTACTATTGCCGAAATCAACTCTTTCAAATGAAATATCCCCTTCACCGAACTTCGAATAATGAAAATCGATCTTTCCATTCCCGAACCGGGCAATCTTAAAACTCACATTCCCGTGGCTAAAATGCGTATTTATGAACGAAATCTCCCCTCCTCCGAATTCCGTATTGGCAAACGTGATCGATCCTTTCCCGAAATCGGTATACTGAAAATCTTTAATTCCCTTGTTTAGTATCGAATTCTTGAAAATGAAATCTCCCTCTCCAAATGTACAGTTCCCAAAATCGACGTTTCCGTCACGGAAATAGACATGTGCAAAACTAACATCTCCATCACCGAATTTGGCCGAATTAAATGTGACTCTTCCATTGGCGAAATGAGAATCATCGAAAGAAAGATCCTGATTGTCAAACTCTGCATGTGAAAAATCCGTTCCGAACTTTGCATCAAAAAAAGCGTGTCGTGCAGAGAAGTTGCCGATCCTGACATAGGCTTTTCTATCCAGGTTTCGCTGGCTGCGGTATACCGAAAGCGACAGATCCTGTATGTAGCAATAATCAAGGTTAACCGGTTCCCCGTTCTCGATCATACGGTAAATATCTTCCGTATCGATGTGCCCGTAAAGTTCAACCGACGAAACCTCCCTGTTTTCCATGAGGAAAGAAACAATTGCAGTTTTCGGAAGAACAACTCCCTCATCGGTTTTGAATTTGATATTTTTAACCTCAACCTTGAAAGAAGGGTAATTAAGAATCATTGAGAGAATGAATTATACATTGCTTCGTTACAAATATAATAGATCGATATCAAGGAAAAAAGTCCTACCCAAATATGGGACCTTTTGGAAGAAAATCAAAAGATTTTAACTCAGTGAACGGATGTCTGTCCTGCCCTTACGTTATACGACAGGAGGATCTATGGCAGGAAAGTACGAACATTACCGAATGTTTCATTTCCATCCCCGCCCGGATGAATAGGGCCGGATTGGCATTAGAAAGGAGGGATGACTTCGGTCACAAGGAGATCCGGAACCTGGGAAACTGGTACAATGAATACTTTGATTTGAACCACAATTTTGATAGCTCCCTGTTGTTTAATTCACCACCGGCGGCAGATTTTTCTGTAAGGACATAGCCGGCAAAATTCTTCATCACCGGTTTGGCTGAATGGCAGCCCGTGATCAAACAATTCAGTCAGGCATTCTTTCAGGTGATCTCTGAATTCTTTTTCTACCTGTCCGAAATCATTTACCTCAATGCGATTACCCCTGGATTGACCGGTACGG
>CP070687.1:803658-806049 GCA_020353115.1 Bacteroidales bacterium | reverse complement strand
GCATTTGTCGGAGTTAAACTTGTAATTGTGTCAATATCTCCCGTCAGGACTATCTGGTAATCCCCTGTTTGTGAATAATCGTGCGTTTTGCTTACATCGGTTCCTGGCCCGATTGTATCAATATCTCCATCCCCCCAATAGATCGTATATACCTTTGTTCCGGTAAGCTGTATCTGTACCTGGGCTAACGGGTCCTGATCCGTAGTGAACTGCCGTGAAACTGGTTCGGGATCTTCAAAGGTTATCTTCACACGACCATACATCAGGGTGTCGTTCCATTTGGTAAGCTTTTCAATCTTTGCCCCTCCCTTCGGGTAAACCATATAAGCGAACGGCAATTCCGGCAATAACATCATCCGCAATCCCGGAGCGGACAGGAATTCCCAAAAGTTCTTCATCTTCGCCCGGAAGTCCGATTTTGAGGTCGCTTTAATCAGGCAGTCCAACACAATTTTCCTCGAATCAAAAAACCGTTCCGACAAATCCACCTCCTCGCCATGTTCATCATCCCATTTGTGAGAATATGGCTTTTTGTACTTCAGGTAATCCAATTCTCCTGTCGATTTTACAAGTATTACTCCGTAATCCGTGAAAACATTTTTGTTGTCTATCGTTAATTTAGTTGCCATCAGCTCTCAATAAATCAATCGGTGTTCCACTTAATTTCTGATCTATGGTTTCAAGGTATCTGTTATACCTTGTGTTAATTACAATGTCATTTAATGCCTGAAGCTGATCTATCGAAACAGCCAGACCCTCGGCTACATTCATCCGGATTGCATTCATCTGTCCGGCAATTACACCTGCGGTTTCTTCGGTGATCCCCTTTATTGCCCCTCTTAGAGTGCTATCTGCAATATCCCCGGTTCCAAACCAATCATCCACATTGGAAGGCGTTAATATTGACCACAATCCCTGCATTTGCTCAATCATTGCATTCCATTGTTCCTGCAATTCCTCAATCTCGACGTAATTCAAGGCTCCTCCGGATTCTGCTGCTGCAACAAATTGCTCATAGAACTGAGCTACCTGATCTTCGACGATCCGCTTTTTAAAGCTTTCCATGATTGCGTTTTTCATCATGGTTTCAAAATCGTCCGCAAAGTCCTGTGCTGCATATTTTCCCTGAGCAAAACCCTGTACAATACTATCAGCAATGCTGTCCGTTGTGGTTTGAGTAATGGATTCGTTTATTTGCTCCTGCAACTCCTTTTGGGCATCTATAAGCTCATAATATTTGTCTATAAGTTCCTGAACGGCTTCCCGGCTCTTAATATTCAAATTAGGATCAGCTAAAGCTGCATTGAAATCATCAATCGACCATTTGCTTGTATCCATCACCACTCCGGAGCCGGGTTCCGACATTATTGCATAGCGGTGAATGTCAAACTGGGTGAGGGTTTCTTCGATTGCCTTCAATTCCTTCTCAATCATCTTTAGAGCCTTATCCCACTCCTCAAAAACCCTGATTCCGGCAATTTCCCTTACGAGCTGAAGCTGTCTCTCCAAAAGCCTGTTCTGACCTTTAAGGGCTTCCATCGTTGAATCCAGCCACTTGTCATAACTTTCCCGCTTTTCGTAAACATCCTCATTGATCCATTTGTCAAGTGTGGTATAGAGTGAGTCGAACGCTCCGAGTATTCCGGATAACATCTGTCCGGTGTTACCCGAATAATAACCCTCTATTGCTGCAATCACACCATCAAAGACTCCCATAAATTCATCGAACACCTCCGTAGCTTCTCCGGTAATTGATTTATACAGTTTTGAGAATGCCTGTCCAACCTGCAAAATCTGGCCTGCAACACTGATCACGTATTCTCCAATAATCTGCTTCTTTGCATTATAGTAAGCCTGATCCTTGACTAAAGCCATTCTCTGGTAATCTTCCTCAAGATCTTCCAAACGAATCAGCATGGCCTGGTATTCGGTGGTATAATTAAAGAGCATATTCCTCTGAAATTCATACCGATCCTCCAACCATTGTTCCCATTCCCTGTCTTCCTCCTCGAATTGAGCATTTATCTCGTCAAGAATTTCCTGAGTGTCCTCCATAAGATCCCGGCTGAGCCTTTTGCTCATTTTCGAATACTCCAACCGGGCTTTTTGGGCTACCTTTTCGAGTGCCCTGGCTTCTTTTTCAAGTGCCTCAGCCATTGAAGGTGCTTCGGGTGTGGGTGTACCACCGGGAACATTGCCTGTATTTAGGGCTTTTGCCTTTTCATCCTGAATCTCCTTGAGTTTTGCCTGAAGCATTTCGAGGTAAACCATCATTGTAGTTTGCTCCTGATCCATTGCTTCGTATTGCTCCTTCATCTGACGTTTTCTCTTTTTTGAGAATCCATCATATTCCTTATAGAACTCCCGGTTCTTCGCCATTCTTTCATCAAT
>CP070687.1:801136-803558 GCA_020353115.1 Bacteroidales bacterium | reverse complement strand
AGACACATAGCCAACGGATACATCCTTCAACGTGTGATCGAAGTAATATTTTCAGATTATTAACTTTTGAAGCAATAATCAAAGACGATGAAAGATCATTTAATCAAATACAAATCGATAAGAGAAAAAAAACAACCTCAATTTCTGATTTTAGGTAACCGGATCCCCGTGGATTTTTTTGAAACGCGGGGAACTGGTGAAAGCGATATCGCAATTCATGCGGGATCGTACCATCTCGCATTAAAGAGTGCAAACATTGAACGGTATAATATAGTAACCTATTCTTCCATATTACCTGGAATTGCCAGAAGAGTAAAGCGACCACGAATTCCGGTTCATGGCTCTGTTATGGAATCCATCATGTCTGTATGTCATTCACGTAAAGGGGAAAGATCCACTGCAGGAATCATATATGGATGGTTATTCAATAGAATTACAGGAGAGAAATACGGTGGCCTTGTATGTGAACATGCAGGGAAATACGACAACGTAGAACTAAGGAAAAGATTGGGTATGAGCCTTGAGGAATTATATATAAATGGATTTGCTGATGGGTATGAATTAAGGGATATTGAATTTCTTTCCGAGAGTTTTGTTCCGGAGAAGAAATACGGAACAGCCTTGGTGGCCCTATGTTTTACCTCTTATCATTATCCGATTATAAACGGCAACAGACAAATTACTTAAAGATGGTTAATTTCGGGAACATTCCGGAATCATTTTCGGATCGGATTGATTCTGAAGTTGTTATAATACCAGTCCCCTATGACGGGACCAGTACCTGGATTAAAGGGGCTGACCAGGGTCCTGATGCCTTGCTTAGAGCTTCCTGTAATCTTGAGTTATATGATCTTGAAACAGGAACCGAAGTCTACAGGAAGGGTATATTCACCGATAAACCTGTACTGGAGAACCATTCTCCTGAACAGATGATTAAACACGTATTCGACCGTTCAATGTACTGGATCAACAAAGGAAAGTTTATCATTACATTGGGCGGAGAGCATACCGTTTGCCTGGGAACAGTTAAAGCTTTTGCGGAGAAATTCAAGGATCTCTCTGTTATACAAATTGATGCCCATGCCGATCTTAGAAATTCCTTTAACGGTTTGGTTTACAATCATGCCTGTGTTATGGCGAGAATACGGGAATATTGCCCTATCATCCAGGTGGGTATTAGAAGCATGGATATCGAAGAAAGGGCTATGATTGAAAAGGAGAGGGTATTCTGGGCTCATGAGATCCGGAAAGGTGATAAATGGATGGAGAGGGTTATTGGATTATTGACAGATAGTGTTTATATTACAATCGATCTGGATGGACTTGATCCTTCCATTATGCCATCAACCGGAACTCCCGAACCGGGAGGGATGTTATGGTATCAACTTTTGAAACTGTTAAAGAAGGTAATTTCTGTGAAATCTCTTGTCGGTTTTGATATAGTTGAACTCTGCCCGAACGAATCAAATAAAGCCCCGGATTTTCTGGCTGCGAAACTTCTCTACAAAATACTCAGTTATAAATATCAATCCTAAAGTATTATGAAGAAAAGGGATTACCTGGAGCATCCGGTCAAGCATATTGATGTTACCTCATTTGATTCAAGATCGATTATTGATTCAATGAGGGACATGTCCTTTTCAGCAAGAGAAACAGCAAATGCTGCGTATATTTTTAACCGTATGATAAAAGATAATGAATCGACAAACATATTAACCCTGGCCGGAAGTACCAGTGCCGGGGGATGTATGCAGGTTTATGTTGATATGTTAGAGTCAAATATGATTGATGTTGTTGTTGCAACCGGTGCATCTATAGTGGATATGGATTTTTTCGAAGCGCTTGGTTTCAAACACTATAAAGGCAAAACAAATGTTAAGGACAAGGAATTAAGACATCATTATATCGACAGGATATATGATACATTTATTGATGAAGATGAGTTACAGGTCTGTGATACAACCATAAAAGAGATTGCAGATTCCATGGATCCTGGTGTTTACTCTTCCAGGGAATTTATCCGGGAGATGGGAAAATACCTGAAAGCAACTTCCCGGGTGAATAAATCCCTGGTTCGGGTGGCGTATGAAAAGGATGTACCCGTATTCTGTCCTGCGTTCAGTGACAGCAGTGCAGGATTTGGACTTGTAATGCACCAGTGGAAAAATCCTGATAACCATGTATCCATTGATTCGGTGAAAGACTTTTGTGAACTTACAAGGATAAAACTTGCTTCCGAAAATACCGGCTTATTCATAATAGGTGGCGGTGTTCCAAAGAATTTTGCACAAGATATTGTTGTGTGTGCTGAAATGGTAGGGGAATTTGCCCCAATGCACAAATATGCCGTGCAAATCACAGTTGCGGATGCACGGGACGGAGGTTGTTCGGGATCAACGCTTCGTGAAGCATCTTCATGGGG
>CP070687.1:798610-801036 GCA_020353115.1 Bacteroidales bacterium | reverse complement strand
GGCAGCAGAAAGAAATATCCTCGGGGTGATCGGAAAAGTAGGAGTGGAAATCGGAACCGAAGTGATAAAACAAAGGAGAATTGCCCAGGAAATACAGGCCCTGCTGGGCGGACACCAGACCCACGTTGTCATGAATATACCCGGAGGAGTTAGGAAAGGACTTACGGAAGAAGAAAGAGCAGATATTGAAGAAAAGGCAAAAGGATTTGTGGAATTCTCCAAATTCTCCATGAAAATCTTTGAAGATGTGGTTCTGGGAAACAAAGATTATGTTGATATAATCCTGAACGGACCATATTCGCTGAACCTTTATTCCATGGGACTGGTCGATGAAAATAATAAGGTTAATTTTTACGATGGTAAAGTACGGGTTGTTGATACAAAAGGGGAAGAACATTGTAAATATTCTCCTGAAGAATATACCGAGTATGTGGCGGAACGAGTTGAACCATGGAGCTATCTGAAATTTCCATACCTCAAAAAGGTCGGATGGAAAGGATTTGTTGACGGGCAGGATTCGGGTGTTTACCATGCTACCCCATTATCAAGATTGAACGCCTCGGATGGTATGGCAACTCCCATTGCACAAAAAGAGTATGATAAAATGTACGAAACACTCGGTGGGAAACCTGTCCATGCAACCCTGGCAATGCACTGGGCAAGATTGATCGAACTGATATACAGTGCGGAAAGATGCCTTGAACTTGCTGTCGATCCCGACATTACAGGTACAGAATTGAGAGCTCCCCTGGGCAAACCAAGCCAAGGAGTCGGAATTGTCGAAGCACAGAGGGGAACACTGACACACAACTACTGGACCGATGAAAAGGGAATAGTTACCAAGGCAAATATCATCGTCGGAACAACGAACAATAATGCCGCAATATGCATGTCATTAAAGAAAGCAGCCCAGGGACTGATAAAAAAAGGAGTCGAGGTCACGGATGGAATACTGAACATGGTGGAAATGGCATTCAGGGCTTACGATCCATGCTTCTCCTGTGCAACACATAGCTTGCCGGGAGAAATGCCATTGATTGTGAACTTCAGGGATAGTACGGGTAAACTTATCCGGACTGTTAAAAGGGAGAGTTAGGGAACGAATCAATTAAACAAAATTGAATCAAAATCCAGGTGACAGATAAAGATATTAGAGAGAACAAAACACTTGTTCTGGGTGTGGGCAATGAAATACTAATGGATGATGGGATTGGCCCTAAACTGGTAAACAGGCTGAGAAAAAATTTTCACCATCCGAACCTGCATTACGAGAATATTTGCCTTGGAGGACTTGAAATTATTGAATATATCCGGGACTATCGTAAGGTTGTAATTATCGATGCCATAAAAACCACTACCGGTACTCCGGGTGATGTATATCTGATGACACCGGATGACTTTAAGGAAACATTGCATTTATCAACCTTTCACGATGTCTCCTTCTTAACAGCACTTGAACTTGGGAAACAACTTGGATTCGATATCCCACCCGAAATCCTGATCATCGCCATAGAAATTGTTGAGGATACCCTGTTCGGTGAATCCTTTTCTCCGGAAATTCAATCGAAATATGATCAGATTTACCGTGAGATATGTTCGTTCCTGGAACCGGCCTTATATGGTGAAGCCTCCATATAAATCAACCGATGTAAAAATTTGTGTGGACGAAATGAAAAGATTTAATACAAAAGGCAGAATGATTTTTCCCAGTCACAAAAAGCATGGGAAAGAGAAAGCGGAACCTGAAGTAATCAAAGAATGTTATTGCCCGAATGGACATAACCTCGTTAATACACAATCGGTTTTCAGAGAATATAATGGCATTGTTCTTAAAGTAAAGTGTGCAGGTAAATCAGGTTTGGTTTTCCTTAGCCCTATATGCGGAGATAAATCAAGGTTTTCATTTGATGTTGATCTGGTGGAAGGCGAATTGCTGGAAATATCCTGCCTCGAATGCGGAGCTTCATTCCCCGTGTATGGACCCTGTGACTGCGGAGGCCAGTATATCACACTCTTCCTTGGCAAGGACCTTGAGTTCACCAATTGCCTGGGGATTTGTAACCGGGTCGGATGTACCAATTCATGGATGAGATACGGGGATGAAATAAGAAGATGCTATATGCGTGAAACACTTTAACCTGAAATTCTTCTGCCGGAGCCGATAGTCCACCTGCCCTGAATATTCCTTCTTATAAGCTTTTGTTATAGTCTTTATCTTTCTTGGTTAGACCGGTCCTGATTAACAGGAACAAAAGAATAATACCCATGAACAGTTCTGCAATTCCTGTCAGGATAACCGTTGCATTTTTAGAAATTGAAAAATAATAAACAAACAAGGACAAGGCTACCAGAAATTTGATAAAAATAGACAGTTCAACCAGGTCGGTGCAACGGGTTAACCGCCGAAGGGCAAAAATGCATATAGA
>CP070687.1:796071-798510 GCA_020353115.1 Bacteroidales bacterium | reverse complement strand
GCATTTGAAGAGGTGTGGAGCCAAGGGAAACTCGACGTAATAGACGAGATTTATGCTACCGACTTCATTTACCAAGCACCTACTGGCGAGATTCGTGGACTTGAAGGATTCAAACAATTAGTCACTATGTACCGTAACGCCTTTCCCGATCTTCAATTCACGATTGAGGATCAGATCGCAGAAGGGGATATGGAAGTAACCCGCTGGACAGCTAACGGCACACACAAAGGCGAACTGATGGGTATCCCTCCTACCGGCGTGCTGGTGACGGCAACAGGAAACGACATCATCAGGTACGTTGGAGGTAAAGCTGTGGAAGAATGGAGCAGTTATGATCTTTTGGGCATGATGCAGCAGCTTGGCGCTGTTCCCAAACCGGGGGAGGGCTAGTAGTAATCCATGCTTAACTTTGGATAGGTATTTTTGTAACTTGCTGGATATACTACTTATTCTTTGGAGGGATAGGCTGCAATACTGCAATATATTATAGATTGTTATGTAGTTTCTAAGGAGGTTGGTTCAAACGCCTTTCCTTGACTTCTATTTGATTTTTGTGTAAGTTTGTTGATACCCTGTTCTTGCAAGCCATCAAAAGCAATTTCTTTATTGCATGCTTTCTTAGTAATTTTCGTTCGTGCAGACCTTAACTGACTTTCTTCTCTTGCAGGGCTTTTAATTAGGTAACTAACAAAACTACTATTGCCACTATAAGGAATATAATGGCATTGCCATTATCTACTAGTGTCACGTCACATATGCTTTGACGCATCAGAATAATTTTGTATCTTTGGAAAAAGACCAAAGATGAAAAAGTACAAAATTACTTTAACAAAACAAGAAAGAGAAGAACTAAAAAGTATTATTAAAAAGGGAAAGAGGAATGCCAAAACCATTCGGAATGCATTGATTTTATTGAATTGTGATGAAGGTCCATATGGGGAGAAGATAAGGAACGACGATCTTTCAAAGATTTTAAACATAGGTCTGCGTACCATTGATAGAGTTAAAAAAATATTTGTTGAGGATGGTTTTGAGGCGGCTGTGTCTGGAGCTATGAGAGAAAGTAAACGTGTTTATGGACGCATAATAGATGGAGAAGCAGAAGCTCATCTTATTGCACTAAGTTGCAGTGATCCGCCAGAAGGGCATTCAAAATGGTCATTAAGATTATTAGCAGACAAGATGGTTGAGTTAAAATATGTAGAAGATGTCTCATATGAAACCATTAGACGGACACTAAAAAAAACGAATTAAAACCCTGGAAAACCAAGTGCTGGGTAATAGGGAGTGTAAGAAATGGGCAATTTGTTGCTGACATGGAGAAGGTGTTGGATGTTTACAAGCGTGATTATAATTTCAAATATCCGGTTGTGTGCATGGATGAATCTCCCAGACAATTAATAAAGGAGAAAAGAAGGCCAATAGAAGCAAGGCCTGGACGAGTAAGAAGGATTGACTATGAGTATGAACGGTGTGGAACTTGTAATATTTTTATAGCAAGTGAACCTTTGCTTGGTAAGCGGTATGTAGAGGTGACGGAAAGAAGGACAAAGAAAGATTGGGTAATATTTTTGAAGAAGATATCTGATGAGTATTACAGAGATGCAGAGAGAATAACTTTGATACTTGATAATTTAAGCACGCATCAATCAGGTGCATTTTATGAGGTATTTGAGCCGGCTGAAGCAAAACGCATAGTGGATCGATTTGAATTTGTATATACACCTAAGCACGGAAGTTGGTTGAATATGGCAGAAATAGAGCTGAATGTTTTACAAGGTCAATGCTTGTCAAGAAGAATTGATAAGATTGAAACAGTAGATCGGGAAATAAAAGCATGGGTAACCAATAGAAATAAGAAAAATGCCAAGATTAATTGGCAATTTAAAACAGAAGATGCCAGGATAAAACTGGAAAGACTTTATCCGTCATTTGAGGTGTGACGTGACACTAGCCGGCGGCGCCTAGCCGGCGGCGCCAAATCTTTGCTGGCCCCTTGAAATAGTTGCATGGCAAATAATGCAAAGAATTATTTTACGGGATCACCAGGACAGGGTTAGCACACAACATTTCGTTCATATTGGATCAGCAAACGATTTATTCCGCTTTTTTCAATCCTAGTTCTGCAGCTTTTTCCAGCAAAAACTGGTATGCTTCTTCGTAATTATTACCGATTTTCCCGTCCAGGATTGCATCTTTGATGGCATTTTTCAAAATTCCGATTTCCCTTGATGGTGGCAGGTTAAAAATCCGGATAATATCGTTACCGGTGATTGGTGGCTGGAAATTCCGGATTGCATCTTTCTTCTCGATCTCTATCAGTTTTTTACGTACAATTCGGAAATTTTGTATATAGTTTTTGACTTTTGTTTCATTTTTCGAAGTAATATCTGCCTCACACAGGTCCATAAGGTCGTCTATATCATCTCCTGCATCAAA
>CP070687.1:793523-795971 GCA_020353115.1 Bacteroidales bacterium | reverse complement strand
CGTCTTTTGTTATCCAGTTGGAGTATATTTTCGATTATATCCGATGCATCAAAATTTTTAACTGACAGGCGATGAATCACCATTTCCCTGTTTTCCTGGATGAATTTTAACGTAAGCATGTTATTCCTTCGTTCGCTTTAGGATAAATTTGGCAGGTTAGTCTAAATCATTCATCAAAACATTTCTCAATGAAGCGGTCTTATAAAGCCGGCATGTAAAAATAAAAAAACTCCTGCATTCCTTGCTGTAAATCCGGCAGCAAATTGTACAGGAGATATATCGGCATAAGCCGGGATTTAATCTGTGACTGGAATAACGGAAACGTATGATTTGTTATTCTTTCTCTTCTTGAATTCAACTTCTCCATCCACCAGTGCAAACAGAGTATGATCTTTCCCCATACCAACATTATCTCCCGGATGATGTTTCGTTCCTCTCTGGCGAACGATAATATTCCCGGCTTTTGCTATTTGTCCTCCGAACAGTTTGACTCCAAGCCTTTTACTTTCGGATTCCCGGCCGTTTCTGGAACTTCCCGCTCCTTTCTTATGTGCCATGGTAAATGAGTTTTGTGATTTTTATTTCAACTTATGCTGAATCTTCTTTTGTACCGGTCTTTTTTGGGGTGGTCTTTTTTACCACGTTTTTCTTTCCCGAATCTGTTTTCCCGGTTGTTGCTTTTGAACGGGTTTTCGGGGAGGCTGTTTTCACTCCGGTTTTAGGTTTTGCATCAGACTTTTTTGCCGCAGCTTTCTTAGGGCCGGCCGGTTTTTTATCAGCAGGTTTATCTGCCGATTTCGCCTTTGTATCTCCAACCTTGCCGGCTCTCTTTGTCCTGGTCGTTTTTTTGCCGGGGATCTGATCTGCTTTCGGAGCAATGGTTTTATCCTTTGATTTAACCTCTGCTTTCATTTTTGGTTCCGGTTTCTCCTCCTTCACGGTTTCTTTTTTCTTTGCTCCTTTTTCAGTGATCTTTTCAATAAGAACCTGTGATAATAACTGCCTGTGTCCCCTTGATACCTCATATCCTTTCCTGCGCTTCTTCTTGAAGACATTAATCTTGTCTCCCTTGAGATGATAGATGATTTTACCGCTAACCATTGCTCCTTCAATAACAGGTTCTCCAATCAATACCTTGTCTCCGTTATCAATGAGTAAAACCCGGTCGAATTCCACCCGGTCACCCTCGTTTCCTTCTAACCTATGGACAAAAATCTTCTGATCCTTTTCAACCTTGAACTGTTGTCCTGCAACATCTACTATTGCATACATTATAATCCTGTTTTCTGGTATGAGAATATCGGACTGCAAAAATATAAAATATAATTGATAAACAAACTTTTTAATCATTATTTACATGGATTACTAATCACTCGGTAATCAAGTAATTAACCTTCTTCATCCGTAACGCGAAATCGCATTGTACTAGTTTCATACCGGGGTAACCGATTGATGCGAATAGATCTGTCCGGAAATATAAATTGAAGTTGGAGAAAGATCCTTTTGCGTACCTTTTAAAACGGTGATATCATTTGATTCTGACAGTTTTTTCATGTATTAAAAATTCTGTTACAATGAATTCATTATATTTGTACAGAGGCAGAAGCAATGGTAAGTGGTCCTGCCTGCTTTTTCAAGATGGATAAGATCAAACTAAACGTATTAGGCATATCGTATAGCCAGACTCAGTCGGGAGCTTATGCATTGGTACTGACGGAGGAAGATGGTGATCGAAGGATACCAATAATTATTGGTGGATTCGAGGCACAGGCTATCGCGATACAGCTCGAAGGATTGAATCCCCCCCGGCCTTTGACCCACGATTTGTTCTTAAGCTTTGCCACCGCTTTCAATATTTCACTGGTAGAAGTTAATATCTACCGGCTTGAGGAGGGTGTTTTTTATTCAAAACTTATTTGTGTCAATGGTGAAAGGGAAGTAACCATTGATGCAAGAACCTCCGATGCAATTGCACTTGCATTGCGATTCAAATGTCCGATTTTCACAACGGAAGAAATAATGTCGCAATCCGGAATTGTCTTGGATGTTGAAAATGAGGATGATGATATTTCTGATGATGAAATTATTGAACCTGCTCCTTCATCGAAAGGACCTATATCAGGATTGGAACTGAAAGAACTGTCCCAAAAAGAACTTAAAGAAATGCTTGATGATGCTATCAGTAAGGAAAATTATGAAAAAGCCTCCCAAATACGTGATGAATTAAACCGGAGGAAAAAAGACTAATATTATCCTGCGAATGAAAAGATGCCTGATCATCCTTCAATTTACCCTTATACTTCTATCCCATTCACAAAATCTCACTTCTCAGCAAACATATAATGATACGGCCCATGTTCTGAATGATACCCTGATCCGGCAGGAAGCGGTTAAATCAGACAGCCTTGGTATCCGGGACAGCTTGGATGCACAAATTATGGGAACCGG
>CP070687.1:790967-793423 GCA_020353115.1 Bacteroidales bacterium | reverse complement strand
AAAAAATTTCTTGCAGCATTTGCCACTCAGCTTCTTCGATTGTTGCAGAATCCCTTGGTATCTGTAAAGACTGTTTGAAGGGTAACTTTGCTGCAGTAAGGTCCGGAATCAGGGCGATTCACACCAGTAGTAGAGCCCGATTTGAACTTCCGCCAGAACCCCCGGATCACAGGGATGGAATAGTATGTAATCTTTGTGCAAATCAATGTAAACCGGCTGAGGGTGAAAAGGGTTTTTGCGGCCTTCGGGAAGTCCGGAATAAAAGGTTTGTTCATTTTGCAGGTACAGCAGACAAGGGTTTATTGCAATGGTACCGTGATCCTTTACCAACCAATTGCGTAGCTGACTGGGTCTGTGAAGGACATACAGGGACGGGTAATCATAATCTTGCCGTATTTTATGAAAGTTGTACGATGAACTGTCTTTTCTGCCAGAACTGGCATTTCAGAAAATCCTCCCCGGAAGGAAAAGAAGGGATCAGCGCAGAAGATCTGGCTGCCCTTGCCACCCCTGCAACTTTCTGTGTATGTTTTTTCGGAGGGGATCCTTCATCCCAAATGGTTCATGCCCTCTCCGCTTCAAAACGTTTTGCCGGGATGCCGGTCCGGATATGCTGGGAAACCAATGGATTAATGAATCCCGATTACCTTGATAAAGCAATAGATTATTCACTCAAAACGGGAGGGTGCATTAAATTTGATCTTAAGGCATTTGATGATGAATTGAACAAAACCCTGACGGGTATTTCGAATAAAGCGGTGAAAGAGAATTTCAAAAGGGCTGCCGGGCGATCAACAGAAAGAGACAACCCGCCACTTGTTCTTGCCAGCACCTTACTGGTTCCGGGTTATATTGACCGGGACCAGGTGTATAAGATTGCCGGTTTTATTGCTTCCCTGAACCCTGAAATTCCTTATTCACTGCTCGCTTTTGCACCTCAGTTTTATATGAGCGATCTTCCGTATACCTCGGCACGACATGCCCGGGAAGCTGAAGCAGCAGCTTATGAAGCCGGCCTGAGTAATGTTCGGATTGGGAACAAACATCTGCTGTAGCACCCGGTAGAGCTGATCACCCCTTGTTATTCATCTTCCCTTTTAATATTACAGGCAGAATCAGGATACCCCTTATTCGGGAGGTCCGATTTGTTACAGCACTCCGGATCACGTAAATGGAAAGCATGAACAGGTTTGATTCAGAAAGTATATAGATAATCATCGGGTAAGGAATACCGGATGAATACCGCTGATAAAAAATAAATTTCCGGAAGCTGTAACTTCAATGAAATTCCTTAATTGATTAAATTGCCTTAAAATACTATTTGCAATCAAATACGTTACAAGACATTTCAATAAATAAAATGGAACATCTATTTTTACGGATCGGCAGAATTTCGAAACCAGGGTTGAAATTAACCCGGTTATTCCAACATGATGAAAACATCCCGTGAATTTCAAGTTTTTGCCAAACCGGTTGGTCCCGTATGTAATCTTGAATGCCATTATTGTTACTATCTGGAGAAGAAACGGTTTTTTCCGGAGAATACTTATTTTCGGATGCCTGAAAATATACTGGAGGAATATATTGTACAACACATAAACGCCTCAACAGGACCGGTCATTACGTTTTCATGGCACGGAGGGGAACCATTGCTTGCAGGACTTGATTATTTTCGAAGGATCACACAATTTCAGAAGAAACACCTGCCTTTAAACCGTCGGATTATAAACGGTATCCAGACCAACGGGACAATGCTTGATGATGCATGGTGCCGTTTTTTCGCCTCAGAGAATTTTATAGTCGGAATCAGTATTGACGGCCCTCAAAAATTCCATGACCTTCACCGACTTACAAGAAATAAAAAGTCGACCTTTCAGCAAACGGTAAATGGTTATCATCTCCTGCGCGAATACGGGATTTTGTGTGAGATACTCTGCGTGGTGAATGCCGATAACGTCAAATATCCCCGGGAGGTCTACGGGTTCTATAAAGAATTAAATGCTTCCTATTTAACTTTTCTCCCGGTCGTGGAAAGGGATGGTTCGGAAGGGGTAACCTCTCTTTCTGTACCTTCCGAATCGTTTGGCAATTTCCTGATTAGCGTTTTTGACGAATGGATGGAACAGGATATTGGAAAGGTGAAAGTTCAGATTATTGAGGAGGCTGCCAGGAGCGCATTTGGCCAGGATCATACGTTATGCATCTTTAAAAAAACATGTGGAAATGTTCCGGTTGTAGAGCATAACGGAGCGTTCTATTCCTGTGATCATTTTGTTGAACCAGATCATTTTCTGGGGAACATTATGGATATTCCGTTGGCGGATCTGCTGGACAGCCCTGACCAGGCAGCATTCGGCCGCAATAAGCTGGATTCATTACCACAATATTGTTTGGAATGTGATGTGCGGGATATGTGCAATGGAGGGTGTCCGAAAAACCGTTTTATACGGACACCG
>CP070687.1:788388-790867 GCA_020353115.1 Bacteroidales bacterium | reverse complement strand
AAAACCACAAAGTTATGAAACGAATTATCCTTTTAACAATGACAATTATGGCTGTTACAACCGGCGTTCTTTCTGCAGAAAAGGTTGTCGAAGCTGCAAAGACTGGTGATTTGGAGACCGTAAAAACGATCCTGACTCAGGATCCTTCAAAACTTAATGCTACAGATGAGAATAATTATACAGCACTTCACTGGGCCTGTATACGCGCTCACTGGAATATTGCCAGATATCTAATTGAAAAAGGAGCAGACTTGAATGTGGAGGGCGAAGACGGCGGTACACAAATCAACTGGGCAGTCCATCATGATAACGTGGTGATCGTTAATTTGATGGTGGAAAAAGGGGCCAGACTGAACATTCAGAACCAGTGGGGCATGACCGAACTCCATACGGCCATCTGGCGGGGGAATATTCAAACGGTCGAGTACCTTCTCGACCACGGCTCGGATCCGATGATAACTACCAACGAAGGATGGACGGCCATGCACTATGCATTCCGCAGCGGACACGACAACATCATCGAAATGCTAAAAAAAAGAGGTCTGTCCACAGAAGTAAAGGACAACCAGGGCAGGTTCCCAAAACACCTCTATTTTAAAAAACCGGATCCGATCACTCTTACTCCAACAGAACTGGATGAATACACCGGGAAATACTATATTGGGGATTATCTGATGCTCGAGATCTGGAAAGAAGATGGCCGGCTTAAAATCATGGAATTCGGTCCAGATGAAATCTATCCCGTGGCCAGAGATTTCTTTTATTTCAAACAGGCACCATGGACCTTGATATTCACCAGAGATGAGGAAGGTAAGATCCATCATGCCCAGCTGTCGTTCATCAGACGCTCGTATACAATTGTAAGAAAATAAGCGAATATCGAAAAATATTATAAAATAGTGACAAATAATGTCAAAAAAATGGTGACAGTCAAAAAAATGGTGACAGCTACCTATTTTTAATATTTCATTAAAACTCAGTTAAACAATAGTTTATATGAGATAATAACAATCTATCTTTCTGATATAATAATATTAAAAGGTTCATAATCAAAAATATAGAAAAAATAAATAGGTAGCTGTCACTATTTTTTTATTTGTTATATCCTGAATGAAAGATATTTTGTACATTTGAGTTACGAAAAGTAATTTTCCTTAGGATAATAAGAAATCCCTGACAAGACCTGGAATTTTTATGAAGTGGCTGAATATGAATATCAAATGAGATATTGAACAGGCAAAATATGTAACAAAGGGAAAAATGTCAAAATTCTTAACAACCATTATCCCGGTTCTTTTATTATCCTTTTTCATCACCCCAGGTCACAATCAGCAATCTTTCTTTCAGGACCTTACAGGCCCCTATCTTGGGCAGAAACCACCTTCCAGCACACCTGAACTTTTTGCTCCCGGTGTTATATCAACCGGTATAAGCGAAGGATGCTCCGGTTGGGGTAACAATATGGAATTTTTTATTTTTCAAAAATGGATCGACGGTAATTCGAAACATTATATTATGAATCAAATCGACGGAATATGGAGTAAAGCTGAATTACTGCCATTCTTTGATAAATACCAGGTGGGCGACTTTACAATAGCTCCGGATGGCAAAACAATGATTTTTGCCTCAAATATTGTAATTGATGAGATCGGTTCAGATGGAGAAGGTGGTAATATCTGGATCATTGAAAAAACAGAAACCGGTTGGACTGAACCCAAACACATCGGTCTTGAAATAAACACAAAATATCACGATAGTTATCCTTGTCTTGCAGGAAATAAGAATCTTTACTTCTTCAGCAGAAGACCTGGAGGATATGGAGATTCGGATTTGTACATTTCAGAATTCATTAATGGCATCTATCAAAAACCTGTTAATCTCGGTCAGGTACTTAATACAAAACACCACGAGTATGATACATATATCTCACCCGATGAAGATTATATGATCTTTTGTTCCACAAAGCCGGAAGGTTTAGGAAGTGATGATCTTTATATTACATTTAGGCAAAATGATGGTTCCTGGTGCAATCCTGTACACATGGGTGATAAAATCAATTCGGAGAAATCTGAGAACAGACCCTATGTCAGCCCTGATGGAAGATATTTCTTTTATACAAGTACTATAAGAGGCAACAGGGATATTTACTGGGTGGATTCAAAGATCATTAAGGAATTAAAACCAAAAGAATTGAAATCAAAGTAAAATAGGAAATAACATCATGAATTTAATACGATTTGTCCCGCTATTTTTCATTTCCATCCTGGTTTCTGTTACCACTTCCATTTCGCAGGAGGTGCAGAATGTACTCACTCCCGAGAATGCGAATGAAGCAAGGTTGAATCGTCTGCAGCCACCTGAACAGGTAATGGATGCTATTGGTATCAAACCAGGAATGGTTGTTGCAGAAATTGGAGCCGGACGTGGACGTTATGTCGTACAGCTTGCAGTGAGAGTGGGTGAGACCGGGAAGGTCTAC
>CP070687.1:785791-788288 GCA_020353115.1 Bacteroidales bacterium | reverse complement strand
GAACTGGAAGAATATATCCGGCTTTATATGCTGCCTGGTGTCCTGCACTGTGGAGGGGGACCCGGTCCGGGTCAGGCAGATTGGCTTGATCTGGTGAGGGATTGGGCAGAGAACGGCAATGCTCCGGAACGGGTTATTGTATCGAAAATGAAAGGCGGAGAGGCTGTAATGACTAGACCGGTATTCCCCTATCCCGGAACAGCAATATACGATGGAGCCGGCGATCCTAATACAGAGCGCAGCTTCAATGAAAAAAAGAAATAGGAAAATCCTCAACCATTTTTATTTATTTGGTGCCATTTGAACAGGCACGTTGTAGCTCTGACAGACAGGATGACTTAAATATTGACCTTTGGTACAATCCCACCAGTGTCCCGACACAACGGAGGGGATATCAAGATAAAAGAACAAAATAAAAGGTAAAGGAAATAACCAAAGCCAGCCGGACGTACAGACCTTCCCGCCGGGCATGTTTTTCGGGGAAGGTATAGAATGCAAAGTAGCAAATACATTAGGTTCAAAGTTAAGATATAATTGAAGCAGTATCGCTATTTTTCAATCCAAACGGTTTTCCCTTTTTTCACACTATAGGTTTTGATTTGTTTATCGTAACGCACAATAATCTCACCGTCAAAATCCGGGACAATCTCAGATCTTGTCAGTTTTCCGTCCTGCCATGTGATATTAACGGTATAACCTCCCCGTGCCCTCAGCCCTTTAACACATCCGGAAGGCCAGGCATCGGGAAGGGCCGGCAGGAGATGGATTATCCCCTGGTGGCTTTGGAGTAACATTTCAGCAAATCCGGCTGTACCTCCGAAGTTGCCATCGATCTGAAATGGAGGGTGGGCATCCCAGAGATTCGGATAGGTACCGCCACCCTGGTATCCTGTTTCAGGGGAGGGAGAGGTATAGTTCAGATGTGTTCTTAACATGGCGTATGCATGATTACCGTCAAGAAGCCGTGCCCATAAATTGATTTTCCAGGCTTTACTCCAACCCGTACCACCATCACCCCTTATTTCGAGTGAACGTTTGCAGGCATCTGCCAGGTCAGGTGTTGTGTAAGGAGAGATTGTGGTACCCGGATATAATCCAAATAGGTGGGACACATGCCGGTGGTGAGGATCGGCATCCTGCCAGTCGTGATACCACTCCCGGAGATTTCCGTTCACCCCGGTCCGGTATGGGTATAATTTGCCCAGCACCTCTTTAATCTCACGGGTAAGTTCCGGATCAATACGAAGCATTTCTGCCGCATGCATTGTATTCTCCAGATGTTCCCTTATCATAGCCATATCCGCAGTTGATCCGTATAATGTTGCCCCGCGGTAACCATCAGGTGTAATATAAAGGTTCTCGGGAGATGTTGAGGGGGCAGTTACAAGGTATCCGTCAGGGCCTTCGGTTAAATAATCGATACAAAACCGTGTAGCTCCGGACATGAGCGGATAGGCATAATCCCTCAGAAAAACAGTATCAAGGGTAAAAAGGAAATGTTCCCAGAGATGGGTACAGTACCACGGTCCGGCCATTGACCAGTTTGCCCATGAAGGATGCCCTTCACCGAAGTTACCTACCGGATTGGTCATAGCCCAGATATCCGTGTTATGTGAACAGCACCATCCGCGACAATCATAAAATGTCTTTGCCGTGATTTCACCTGTAATGCTGAGGTTGCGAATGAAATCCAGAAGAGGTTTATGGCATTCCGAAAGATTACATACTTCAGCCGGCCAGTAATTCATCTCGGCATTGATATTGGTGGTGTAATTGGAACTCCAGGGAGGCCTCAAATGTGGATTCCATATTCCCTGAAGATTTGCCGGCATCCCTCCCGGCCGGGAACAACTGATCATGAGGTATCGACCAAACTGAAAATAGAGTGCTTCAAGATCTTCGTCCTTGTTATTATTCGTATACCTTTCAAGCCTTTTATCTGTAGGGATGTCAGGAACAGGATTTGTTCCGAGATCAAGCATCACGCGGTTGAAGATTTTCCTGAAATCGGAGATATGTGTACGCTTCAGTTCCCGGTAGCTTTTACCGGAAGCCAGGCTAAGATAACCGGAGGTAATTTTGCTTTCGTCCTTACCCTCCGTTCCAGGTTCATTATTATATCCATTAAAGCTTGTTGCTGCCGAAATGAATACTAATGCTTCATCCGCATCCCGGACATAAAGGGATGTATCTGTCCCGGCAACTTCTCCATTTTTGCAACTGATCATTGTCCGGACTTCAAATCGCATGCCCTTTCGCTCATCATAAACAACGGCATCGGGAATATCTCCCCTGTAGTTTGGTTCGGCATGAACCGGTGCTTTGCCTTTCAGATAAATTGAATTGCCGGAGATATGGACAGAGTGTTTCAGAAGGCTCTGATACCGTACGGCGAAGTTCAACTTTGATTCTCCCTCCGCTGTTAAGGATATTATCATTACCTGATCAGGAAAAGATACAAATGCTTCACGGGTATAATGAGATCCTTCCGAATCAT
>CP070687.1:783186-785691 GCA_020353115.1 Bacteroidales bacterium | reverse complement strand
AAAATTATAGAGAACATCAAGACCTGTATATACCTGTTGCATTTCAAATATTCCCGGTTCACCATGACCCTGTATCAAAGCAATGGAAGGTTTATCGATAACCGATATTTTTTTTATAGCCGTGGACAAGGAATATTCCATGGCAGATCCCGGTTGAATGAAAGGTATAATCTCCTTACGTTCACCCATCTGGACCAGGGCACCAAGAAATGCTTTTTGCTGTTTCATCTGATCCTTTTCCCGGATATTTATCATGACCGGTTGTATACCGTTTTGAACTGCTTCTCTCTCCGACTCATCATCTTTGTTCGGATTAAGAAATTCATAAACGACCATTCCATTCGAAAGATTTTCATACTCGATCAGGATCTCCTGAAAATCCCTCCTGACTTTTGCAATGTCCGGTGGAAGGTCTTCAGAAAAAAAGGCCCTTACAGTTACCGGTTCATTCAAATCTCTCAGAATATTCCCGGTAGCTTTACTCAGGGTATACTGTTTGTCTTCGGTAAAATCAAGCCTTATGTAGAACTGGTTTGAAAGGAGGTTTACAACGATAACAATTCCTGAAATTAAAGCCAGTGTTGTATAAATATTGTTCGATTTCATCGTTCCGCTCGATTATTAATTTGAAATGTTACGTCTCGAAAGGGATACTTCAGCCATAAACAAACCAAGGAAGATCAGGGAAAGGAAATAGATAATATCTTTTGAATCGACCACCCCTCTGGAGATGCTTTCAAAATGAACGGATAAACTCAGGAAATGGAATAATCCCCCAATAAATCCGGTAGCATTTGAAGCAAGCACGTCAAAAATGATATGAAAGAACAAACCGATAAAAAGGGCCGTTAAAAAAGCAACAATCTGATTATGTGTTATGCTGCTTGCATAGAGACCGATACTGATATAGGTGGCACTCATAAGGAAGAGGCCAAGATATCCACAAATGACACCTCCATTGTCCAGGTTACCAATACTTGCAACGGTAATAACGTATGGCAGGGTAAAGCTAAGCGCAATTGAGACCAGAATCACCGTCGCAAGGAATTTGCCCAGGACCACCTGGCGATCTGAGACCGCCTTGGTAAGCAATAACTCAAGTGTACCGGATCTTCTCTCTTCAGCGAGCAACCGCATAGTGAGCGCCGGGGCAAAAAAGAACAGGGTCCAATAAGCAATTCCAAAAAATGAGCGAAGACTTGCCTGTCCAACCAGAAAAATATCCGATCCTACTAACCAGGTAAATAATCCGCTAAAACCCAGGAAAAGCAGAAGCATGACATATGCAATAAGGGAGTCGAAAAACGATCCCAGTTCACGTCTTGCTATAATCCAAACAGATTTCATATTGCTATGTAATTTTAATTCATCGTTAATTCTCTGAAAATATCTTCCAGTTTGGTCTCAAGCGGGATCATTTCCATGATCACCCATTTCTTCTTAACACACAGGTTGAATATTTCACGCCGTGATGATTTTTCAGGCAGGCTCTGTATTTCAAAGAGGTTCTTTGATCTCTCATTGAAATCCACTATAGATACTGTGGAAAGTTTCTGCAGGTCAGTAAAAATCTCATCGGCATCGCCATCCTCAATCCTGACTTTTAGGATCTCCTGGCCCTGAGCCTGTTTTCGTAATACATCAGACGTACCGTCAGCAACGATCCTGCCGTTGTGAATAATTAATATCCGGTCGCATGTGGCTTCAACTTCCGGCAGAATGTGGGTGCTGAGGATAACCGTTTTTTCCCTTCCCAGTTCTCGAATCAGTTTACGGATCTCAACGATTTGATTTGGATCCAGACCTGAAGTTGGTTCGTCAAGAAGAAGAATATCCGGATCATGAATCATGGCCTGAGCCAACCCGACACGTTGCTTGTATCCCTTCGACAATTCACTTATTTTCTTATGTTTTTCCGCATTTACCCCGCATATACGGATCATCTCCCTGACTCTGTCATTAAGATTATTTTTTTCGATTCCCTGAAGAGAACCGCAAAACCGGAGGTAATCTATTACGTTCATGTCCTGGTAAAGGGGATTGTTTTCCGGAAGATAACCGATATGTTTTTTTAACTCGTCGGCATGATCCACCACAGATCTGCCACCAATATATACTGTTCCCTCACCAGGAGCCATGTAACTTGTGATAATTTTCATCGTGGTTGTCTTGCCTGCACCATTCGGGCCAAGAAATCCAACAATCTCGCCGGTTTTCACCTCAAACGAAATATTATCAACAGCTTTCTGAACACCATATTTTTTAGTAAGGTTCTCAATTTTAATATCCATATATCGAGGATTATTTACGATGTTTTTTCTTGATGTAAAATTAAATCTTTTTTCTGTAGACCATGGGGTCTTTTATCCGTGGAACCGGATGGTTTTGTTTATAGAAAAGAACCGAATCATTAAATAACCTGAATTGATACATAAATTCTTCCATTATCCTTTGGTGCTGTTTAAAAAAATCATCCAGATCAAACACAGGATCCATCCTGTACTC
>CP070687.1:780575-783086 GCA_020353115.1 Bacteroidales bacterium | reverse complement strand
ACCCGGCAATCCATTCATTTGCCAGCTAAACCGGGGGGTTTTCACATCAATACCCATTGGATTTTTCGTATATTCTACCCGCAGGTTTTCAATTTTGGTAACTGCATTGACGGCAATTATATTCACTGCTAACAGAAGGGTAAAAAACAAAGTGCGCATGCCTTATAATTTTAATGGTTTATCATTCTCATAGATCTCTTTTACCTGTACAACAGGATAGAAAAACAAAATAATTTACTGCCTTTATAACTGCATTAGAGTAATCAGGCAGAATTGTATGTTTCTGTATGTATAGTTTTGACTGTATTTTATTTCTGTATTCATATATGAATGAACCTGTCACAGTATTTCTTTCAGCTTACGGTAAGCAGGTTTGGGTTTGTAATCGTCTCCATAAAACAGGGGATAATCCATTCGGTCAAAAACATACCTGATCCTTCATTTGAATATCGATTGCCCGTTGATTCCTCACAGACATTGTAAAAATATAATATGTAGCAAAGAATTTCAAAAAAGATAATATTACTTTTCCTTGTCATGTTAAATGTTCAAGGATGTCTTGATGAGGATGTAGCCTTCAATATCCCTGCTGTCAGGTGGAAAGTGGCTAGCCTGAAATTGGATCCCAGGGCAAATCCAGGGTAAATCCAGGGCAAATTACGAATTTCCGGAAAACGATTACATTCTTCAGTTCATCTTGGATTCGACATACCATATAAATCCTGATATCAATGCCTGTGTGCCAAGCCTATATAAGATTCCTGACAAAGGTGAAATTATTTTTAAGCCTTTGATATGTACGCTTGTTTGCTGTGAGTCAGGCTTTGCGGAACAGATGCTTCGGGTACTTTATAGTACTGAGAGTTATTACATAACCGGTTATATTCTGTTTTTGGAAGGTGAAGGAATAATAAGATTGGAGAAATACGATTAACCAAATACCTGCAACCGGACTGATAAGATTTTCCCGGAAAAGTAAACCATCAAATTGTAACTGCTTATATTGCCGGGAATTCTGTGGTTTCCTGGACCAGGCCTTTATATTTCCGAAACAACAATTTCGTGCTTTTATAGATATTCCTGGTTGTTCTCAGGATACAGGTTTCTCAAAGGTTAAGTTCAAAATACCTGGCTCCTGTGACAGGATTTAGCCGGTACGGTTCAATTTCCCTGAATCCGTATGACCGGTATAATCCAATGGCTGCCTGCATGGACTCCAATGTATCAAGACGGATTTTATCGTATTCCATCTCTCTTGAAATCTCAATTGCCTTATCCAGCAGGTATCTTCCGTATCCTTTCTTCCGGTGCTCTTTCCGTATATACATCCGCTTCAACTCGGCAACCCGATCGTTAAATTGCCGGATACCGCAACACCCGATAAAATCCTTTTCCAGTTTGAGTAAGATCAGTGCGCCCGTTGGTGTATTATACTGTATGTCGATTTCCCGTAACTCTTTTTCGAAATCCTGGAATGACAAATCAACATTCAGTTCTATTGAATATTCAAGGAACAACTCCTTTCCCGCAAAGAACTCATCTTTTGTATTTGCAATTATCAGTTTCATACCATCCGCAGGCTTCCGGTACCGGCAGATATTTCCCGGGGCAGGATAAATGCGGGGAAAATGCACCGGCTTCCGGCTTTTCCAGTTCCAAATTAGTAATTTATCCGTTAGGAATATTAAAATCCCGGAGATATAAAAAGCAGGTTAAAATGCATAACTTTGATAGTAACGAGAATCCTTTCAGCTATGTCCGGCAGAATCCTGATACCGTTTTTTTTTCTTCTCTGTATAGGCTGTGCAACGCCACGCGGGAATCTTTATCCTCCGGCGCCTTCTCAACCGGATGTTGAGAAGATCTTTATTGTCAGGCATACCTGGCATACAGGGATTATTATCAGCAAAAAGACGGCAGATCAGTATCTTCCTGCCATCAGGGATGATTTTCCCGGTGTAAATTACCTGGAGGTGGGCTGGGGTGAAAAGGATTTTTTTACAGCTGAGAAAGGAACGGTGGGATTAGCTTTGAAAGCTGTTCTTATTCCTACAGAATCGGTTCTTCATATCATGCCGTTCAAGAACCATCCCTTCTGGTATTTTAAAGAAGAGGATTTTATTGAACTCACGATATCAGAACAGGGATTTATCAACCTGGCTCAATATTTCAGTAACAGTTTTGCGTTAAACAGTGATTCCACAAGCATAAAAGTCAGGAATAACAGCAATATAGGTGGCCAGTTCTATCTTTCCCGGGAAAAGTACCATGGTTTTAAAACCTGTAACGTCTGGATTGCAAGGGCTATTAAAGAAACCGGATTTCCGATTGGTACATTTTTTGCGTTGACCTCCGGGAATGTTATGTCGCAGGTAGAACGAAAGAAATAACAGATCAACAGGATCAATATTCCGTAAGAAAGGGGGCAATGCTCCGGTCTCCTGAACAAATTTCCGGTTATCTGAATGTACAATTATCGAATGACTCGAGACAATCTGTTTGAAAGGGACA
>CP070687.1:777947-780475 GCA_020353115.1 Bacteroidales bacterium | reverse complement strand
CCGCGATAGCTCCCATGATCCTGAACGGATCCGTAAACATAAAAGGGATCGGACATATCGTATGAGATATTGAAGAACTGGACCAGGGGAAAGTTGTCGGTAAATGAACGCCAGTTGAGCCCCCTGTCATAGGAAATGCTTATGCCACCGTCGTTTGCATTGACAAGGTAATCGGAATTATCCGGATCTATCCATAATCCGTGATGGTCTACGTGCATTCCACGAAGCCTCCGGAAGGTCTTTCCTCCATCGTTGGATACGTTCAGAGCCAGGCCCATGGAATAGACCGTATTTTCATCATTCGGATCAACCCTGATCTGCCCGAAAACCCAACCATATGTGGAAGAATGCCTTTCCATGTAAGTTTGCATTTCTTCTGTCAGGCCACTGACCTGAATCCAGTCTGCTCCGCGGTTATCGGTCCGGTAAATGGTGGCTCCTTTAATTACACCACCTATCGGTCGGCCGTAAGAATCTGTATTCTGACCCTCATACTGACGGGCAATTTCATAATTATCAACAAGTGCATAGAGTATATCGGGATTTGAACGTGCAATATCAATTCCGATCCTTCCGCGGTATTTTGCCTCCGGGAGCCCGGTATTTATCTCTACCCAGTTCTGTCCTCCGTCTGTGGTCTTGTAAATCCCGCTT
This sequence comes from Bacteroidales bacterium, assembly GCA_020353115.1. Lineage (GTDB taxonomy): Bacteria > Bacteroidota > Bacteroidia > Bacteroidales > VadinHA17. The sequence continues at coordinate 779,821 of CP070687.1, read as the reverse complement.
TTGGTATATCCCGGTTCAACCCTCGGGTCATTCCATTTCTTCCGGATTCGCTGCCATGTTGTTGCATAAAGAATCTGGCTGTCGGTCGGATCCATTACCAGGTCATTCGACCCAGCCAGGTCGTCTACATAGAGTATTTTCTCCCAGTTCGCACCACCATCTACCGTTTTATAAATCCCCCGGTCCCTGTTTCTGGTCCATTCATGACCGGTTGCCGAAACGTAGACGATATCGGTATTGTCCGGATCGACGACAATTCGTGCTATGGTATGCGTATTTTCCAGACCCATATGCCGCCAGGTCTTTCCCCCGTCGGTTGTTTTATATACTCCGGCTCCGTTTTGTGAACTCCGGAAAATATTGGCCTCTCCGGTTCCGACCCATAGGGTATTGGGATCATTCGGGTCAATTGCAATATCCCCGGTGGAAGTGGATGCATGCTGGTCGAAGATTGGCACCCAGGTGGTACCCTCGTTTTCGGTTTTCCAGACACCGCCGGAGGCCGAACCGGCATAAATAGTATAGTTGCTCCCTTTGGGGCCCACAACCTCAATATCGGTACAACGACCGCTTATATTGAGAGGGCCAATTAACTGCCATTTAAGATCTTTGAAAGAAGAAGATACCTTCATTTTCATATGCTGGTCAAACCGGACCATACGATCCGCCCCATCGGTTACCGGCAATTTCTTCTGGCCGGAGATTACGGATGCGGTTAAAAGCATGACTGCAACCGAAATTACGGTCAGGACAATTTTTTGCTGCTTCATTTTATCAGGTTTTAGGTAAAAAATTAGAGTGAGATCATTTATTTCTTAAAGATAAAGATTTTTACCTGATAGTGCAGCGAGGTAGCAGTATTACAGACCAAAAAACCATACAACGGATGATCTCCTTCATCCGTTGTATGGTTTCTGATGGGTTTCAAATGGATTAAAGAATCTTCACCATGCAATTTCTGCCGGGATTAAGTTAATCCGCTGAAATGGTGAAGGTGTAGTATCCGTTAGCCTCTTCTGCCACAATCTGAACGATCCAGTTGCCGACATAATCGCTCTCTTCATCCGTAAAACGAACCGACTGAGACCATTCGACCTCAGCCGATGAATCGATAATGACCGATTTGTATTCCTGATTGGAGGGCCTGCGTACGGTTACAAGGATCCGTCCCGATTCGCATATACCTTTAATAACGATCTTCAAACGCTTCTGTTCATCTTCGACTTCGAATTTGCTCTCTTTGGTAATGGATTCGCCGTCGAATTTTTTGGTGAGAATCAGCCGGGTTGATTTTCCCTCGGAAAGGGACCATATACCGGTGGAACCAAACGGGATGGCTTCATGATAGAACGGTTCCTCAAAAGTCCTTGTTGCTGGAATAGCCCGTCCCAGTGAAATGACCTTTTTGTCCTCTTCCTCAACCTTCTCCTGTGCTGAACAAATGAAAGAGGAAGCGATAAACAACAAGACAGGAATGGAAAGTAAAGTGGATTTTCTCGTTTTCATGATAATTGCTTTTAATTTGCTTTTAATTCATATCACATTGGATTTTAAAAATAATACGAAATAACACCAGATAATGTTAATACATTGTTAATGTTGGGTTAATACGCTGATTCAATTCGTAAATTGAATTACCTTTATCTAAAATCCGTTACGAAAATGAAGCCGAAGATTGTTATTTTGGTATCCTTGCTGGCCTTGCTGGTGCTCCTCTTTATCCAGTACTATTCCGTTTCACAGGTATACCGGATGAAGGGAAATGAGTTTGATCTCAGGTACAGCAGGTTAATTCAGCAGGCTCTCTACGATCTTGAATATAACCGGGGTGGTAGTGGACTGGATTCAGCTTTTTATCAAATGGAAAATGCGGC
>CP070687.1:775316-777847 GCA_020353115.1 Bacteroidales bacterium | reverse complement strand
AGCCGCCACAGATGCGGAAGTTTGAATTAATTCCAGATCCCAGCTTGCCGTTTCTCCAAGCGGGATCGGAAAAATTGTCTTATATCCGTGGATTACATCGTATCCAAAGATTAACGGAATTCCAAGCCTGGTCTCTTCAACGGCAATTTTCTGTAATGTCCGGGTATATTCTACTCCGTTGACATTGATCATGGAACCGACCATTCCTTTTTTCAGGTTTTCCAGATAATTATGATCTTCGGATACGGGTCCTGTGAATTCCCCAAATCCTGTATATTGCATAAGCTGTCCCACTTTTTCTTCCAGGGTCATCAGGGAGAGTACCGAATCAACCTTTCTGTCAATCTCATTCTCCTGACCTACTCCTGAAGGCTGACAGGAAACCAGGATGAGAAGGAGAGAAAAGACCGATATTAAAAAACAAACCGTTACGTATTTTTTCGTATTCATGGAATTTATTTTAAGGTTCAAAAGAATAACCATTACAAACCGTCTCATTGATATACCCTTACATAATCAACAACCATCTGCTGGGGGAATATGGTTGTATCCACCCCTTTCTGGCCACCCCAGTTACCTCCGACCGCGATGTTCAATACAATATGGAAATCCTGGTTGAAGGGCCATACGGCCGGATCATCCGATTCCTTCATAAATGTGAAATAGGATTGATCATCTACTAAAATATCTATCTTGTCTTCCTGCCATTCAAGAATATATATATGGTATTCCTCTTCGGCTGTCGGGATCCGGATATTGCTGCCTTTCTGTGTATTTTTGGTATGGTTATATGCTTCCGTATGGATGGTGCCGTGTATTGTATCCGGTTTAAATCCTACATATTCCATTATATCTATTTCACCGCTTTCAGGCCATCCTCCGTACTTCCATTCCGTAGGGAGCATCCATATTGCCGGCCACACGCCGGTCCCTGAAGGCAGGATTGCCCGGACCTCCACTCTTCCATACTTCCAGTCACCTTTATTCCTGCTTGTTAGCCGGGCAGAGGTGTATTCCATATTCTCCATCATTTCATATCTGGATTCAATGATGAGATTTCCATCTTCCACTCTTGCATTCTCGGCTCTTTCTTTCGTATAATACTGGAGCTCGTTGTTGCCCCAGCCATGACCTCCCACATTATAGTTCCATTTCGTGGAATCCGGAAGTCCGTTATAGTCGAATTCATCGGACCATACAAGCTCCTTTTTCTGCATACAGGAAATAATTAAAAATGCCATCAGGATAGAAAGAAACAAAGATTGGATTGACTTCATGATTATGAAATTTTAAGGGTTATTACTTCAGGTCATTCGTGCCTGATTATTTATCAATGCCGAATGCACAATATTTTACAATTTAACGAATTTAGTGATAAACCGGCTTCCGTCGGAATAGGTGATCCTTAATCCGTATATGCCCGGTGATAGTCCTTTTACTTCCACTCCGGATTCACAATCAAGGACGGATACCGATTTTATGATCTTGCCCGATAAATCCATTATTTCAATATTATTTATCCTATCAATACCCGTTACCATAAGGTAGTTATCGACCGGATTTGGATAGATCCTTGTATAGTACCCGGTGGTTTCCAGTATCGATACCGGGTTGTACGATGTTACGATAAACCGTCCGATCTTGAATCCGCCACCTGACATCTCATACCTCAGGATCGTATCGGTTACAAACAGTTCCATCTGTCCGGGGTAAACGGAAACAAATTGCGAGCCTCCCGTATTAGGCAAAGTGATCTGCCCGAGCCGGTCCTGGTTATTTACCAGGATCTTTAAAGGTATTGCGGTAGTCAGTTCCGATGCTATTCTCATTTCCGTATAATAGATACCTGGTGTATCTACCCTGATCGTATACTCAATCCATTCACCTGCCAGGATGTATCCTATTGTTTCCCCTCCGTCGTTCAGTTCCGTATCCACAAACTCATCCTGCCGGGATCCGTTCCCCTGGTTTGACGTGGAACCATCGTGGTAGGCAACTCCCTCTCCCCCGTAGTCAAAAAGTACAGGTTCGATAGTACCCGGCAGTATATGAGGTTGCATGGGGTCAGGATACGGGTATTGTCCGGGATATAAAACATATTTAACCAGGGTATTCTTTCCACAGGCATTTTCTATCTCAACGGTAACGAGGCCTTCTTTTGTCCCCATATCCAGGGTGATTGAGTTTGTTCCCTGCCCGAAAGTGATAGCAGCCCCTTCAGGGACCGACCAGCTATAGGTAGCATTTGCCGTTTCCATAACAGAGTATTCCATCCCCGACTGGTTATCCGTGAAGAAGATATCTCCCTCGATTTTGTTTTCCCGAATTTTTACCTGGATGTTACGTTCATACCCGCTGCATATAGTAGCCAGGTGGCAAACAACAGCACCCTCCGTACATCCCCAGTCAACCGTAATGGCGCTGGAATCGCTTTTGCCCGAAATGGTTGTTCCTTCCGGCACCGTCCATGTATAGGAGGCTTGTTCATCGTATGGAAGCTCAAAGGTCAGATCCGTTTGTCCCGGAACCAC
>CP070687.1:772685-775216 GCA_020353115.1 Bacteroidales bacterium | reverse complement strand
TAGTAATAATTAGCAAATGCCAGGTTTCGGTGCAGGACAGGAATCGAAGGATTCCGTTCATTCGCCCGTTCCCACTCTTTTACGGCCAGATCCGGTTGGTTATCGTAATAGAGATTCCCCAGATAATAATGGGCATTTGCATCTGCCGGATTTGATTTCAGACAGGCTTTCAACACTCTTTCCGTTTCGTGCCGGAAAGGGAAACAGTAATCTGAAGGCAGTGAAGCAGCCATTTCATAGTACTTCCTTGCCTGGTCCATCCTGCCGGTTTGTTCATAGTTATACCCAAGGTGATAGGATATTAACGGATGGTCACGGAGGCGTTTTGAGTTAGAATGTAAAGCCAATTCAAGGATATGGATTGCTTCGGTATAGAAACCGGAATTCCCATACTCAGTTGACAGCTCAAGATAATTCTGCGGTTCATCCCTCAGGATGGAGGTGAAATCCTCTAGGTATTCATTTACATCCGGGCTATTAAGTTCCCTTTGATCCAGATAACGTTCTGTTAAAGCAACCAAGTTCAAGGGATCGTCAGCCAGCAGTTCTTTGATCCGGGTATCCGAGCCGTCCTTTCTTCCCAACCTTCGAAAAATCATCAACTGAAGATTTCGTGAACGGGGGTTTAGAGAATTCGTTACCAGGGAATGGTTTACCCAATCCAGGGCTTCCCGGTAATTACCTTTCAAACATTCAATGCTCGCCAGGTAGTAGTATGCCGGGGAATGCCATGCATAATCCCACGTTGCCCGGAAGAATATACTATACGCTTCGTCATACTTCCCCTGCTTATACAATGCCACACCAAGGTAATACAGAGCTTCGCATGATTTCGGACGGGTATAATTTGCCGAATTCTTATTCACTGCGAGTTTCAGCATCTTTTCTGCTTCTTTAAACTTGCCCTTCCTGATATAGAGAATTCCAAGCTGGGTATTTGCAAGGGCATTATCGGGTTCTCTCCTCAGCGCCTCCAAATAATAAGGTTCGGGTTTGTAGGAAGGATTATAGAACTGTTCAAGTCGCAGGCCGGTTAAACAGAGTTCTTCAACTGTCCCGATCTTTTCCGGAGGTTGCGGGGGTTTGGCCGTTTCCGGCATCGGGCCGTTTTCCCTGGCCGGCGGGTGATAGGAAATCAATTCCTGTCCGTCGGACGAAAAAACCCGGACTGACAGGTTATCTTCATCTGCAGGCCCTTTCATGTTTACCACTGTTGTGAAAGGTTCGTAAGGGTCAATATCGGTCCTCTTTTCAAAAATCACATTTTGATCCTCGTTCAAAATCACTTTGCACTGTTTGTTTTCAGAAGTCAGATTCACCCCTATCCTTACTTCATGTGAATTGAGCACCTTGAGATCCAGTGACCCGTTCAGGTTTGATTCTTTAATTCCGTCCAGATCCCTTACAGGGCAGAAATACATCCTGCTTTCCTTTACCATAAACGGATGGCACCAGCTATAATCGGGCTGATTGTCTGAATAAGCCCCGGTCATGATTTCGAGGTACGGTCCGTCGTCATCCGACAGGATCTTGTCCCACATCCGGGCCGATCGTCCTGTACCCCAGTTCCATAATTTTTTTCCCGGTACAATATACGGATTGGAAACAACCGATATTCCCGCCCTTCTCCCGTGATCGATGCCTGCGACAAACCGGCCTCCGGCTTCCCATGCAAAAAAGGAAATTCCACCCGGGTGGTTTTTCCACCAGCTGATATCCACTCCCCTGAAATCGGTGCCCCGATACACCTGGTTTGAAACAGGCCACTCCGAAAAATCAACTTTACTGTGATATGTGGCATATTCCGTTCCGGGAGGAAAAATAACCTGGTAATCCTCGTTCGCATGAACAGCAGTATTCGCCCAGACCAGGAATGACTGAATCTCCGGTGTCCGGTTTATATATCTCTGGATGGTTTCAATATAGGATTTCCCGGGGTAGAGTGTGATTCCCACCATCCATCTTGTCCGGTGGCGGATCTCCAGTTCGCCGATCCAGATCGTTTTGCTGCCACCGGGATTATCTTCCAGCTTATAATCCACAGCCATAAACGTGGAAGCCCGGTGGTGATGTGGAATATTCCATTCAATTCCCCCGGATGTCCAGGCTCCAAGCATACCGATCAGGGCCGGCTTAATCTTCCTGTTCCTGTAAATAAGATCGTAACCATTGGTTTTATCAACCGCATAGTATAGCTTCCCTCCCAGCTCCGGCAGGACACATAGTTTTATGTATTCATTTTCCAGAAACAAACCAGTATACTCTTTCTCTACCAGACTATCCGTCAACTGGTTCTGATAAGGATACGGATATATCCTTCCCTGTGCCCCCTGGTAGGCACGTCCCGTGTAAAATATGGGATTGCGTTCGGCAGGCCGGATTAAATATGTTGGAATGATAATTGTCTCTTTCCAGACGTTAACGGATGATTGGGAAAACAGAGATCCGGCAGGCGTAGTAACAAATATTTGAATGAAAATGCAATAAACGGCCAAATAATTATAATTCTTCATCGATTGTCAGATTTAATA
>CP070687.1:770051-772585 GCA_020353115.1 Bacteroidales bacterium | reverse complement strand
CAGGGAATACGTGGGATTATACAGAAAAAGAGAGCGAACGGAAATTCTTAACCTTGCATTAAACAGTACACTTAGCCGGACTTTCAGTACTTCACTCAGTACTTTTGTTGTATTGCTCGCTATTTTCGTATTTGGAGGTGAAGTAATCAGGGGATTCATTTTTGCATTGCTTATCGGTGTTATCATCGGAACCTACTCCTCTTTATTCGTGGCCACACCGATTGTTTATGATACGGTAAGAAAAGCCGGAACCGTCAGGGTGCTGAGAGGTAAGCGGAGAAGCTAAGGTTATTCCTGTTTACACAAGCAGGGTAAATTGGCTATCCGGACTTTTTTATTTGTGACAACTTTCGTATTTTCGAAGAACCCTTTCCGGTTTTGTAAAAAGGATAATTATGATAATATAATCAATTGAGTTAACCCGTACCTGACAATGAGCCAGATTTTGTTTATAAGTGGATCCGAGATTTTCATCATTCTGGTTGTAGTATTGATATTATTTGGTGCTAAAAAAATCCCTGAAATCGCCAAAGGACTTGGCAAAGGTATGCGTGAGTTCAAAAAGGCTACCGATGATATTAAACGGGAAATTAATGAAAGCTCAAGTGATATCAAAAAAGATATCAGTGAAATGAAAGATAATATTGAGGAACAACTTTAGCAATCCAGAAAAGGGATGATTGCTTCTTTTTCACTTCCCGGATATTCCTTTATGTGAACTCATATCCCCTCTATGCAATATCTATATCTTCTGGCAGGATTCATAATACTTCTCCTAAGCGGTGAATTTCTTGTGAAAGGTGGTGTGGCTTTGGCCAGAAAATTCAGGATTTCAACGAGAGTCGTTGGAGTGACGATCGTTTCATTTGGAACTTCCGCCCCGGAACTTGTGGTAAGTGTTAATGCAGCATTGACGGGACATCCTGCAATATCTATAGGTAATGTAATCGGTTCGAATATTTCCAACATCGCTCTGGTACTTGGTTTGGTTGCAATATTTCTCCCAGTTCCCGTAAGACGGAAATCCGTAAGAATCGATTGGCCTATCATGATGGTGGCAACCATACTTTTTTATCTTTTTATCCTCAACGGGAACCTTCAGTTTTTTGAAGGATTAACCTTTATCGTTTTGCTGATGGGATTTGTTTCCTGGTCAATTTATAATTCCAGAAGGGAGAATTATATTGTTGGTAAACGAGCTGAAAAACCCAGGTACCCTTTTCCTGTCGCAATTATTATGATAGTTTTGTCTTCGGCAGGGCTGATGTTAGGAGCGGATTGGCTTGTAAAGGGTGCATCGGGGGTTGCCCGGGCCTTTGGGGTGAGCGAACATGCCATTTCTGTTTCAGTAATAGCCCTTGGAACCAGTATCCCTGAACTGGCTACGTCGATTGTCGCTGCGATACGGAAACAAATGGATATTTCGATAGGAAATATCATTGGTTCAAACCTTTTCAATCTGTGGGGAATTCTTGGGATAACCAGCATGGTGAGAACAATCCCGGTTGAAAGCTCCGTGATTCAGTTTGATGTTTTCTGGCTCCTGGGAATATCACTGCTTCTGTTTGTCTTTATTCTTCCATTTAAGGGGAGCAGGATTACACGGTTTGAAGGAGTTGTATTCATTGTAATATATGCCGTTTATATTTATCTTGTGTTTAGAAAATAGTTGATTTTTTTTGCTTGATGTATAAATTGTTACTGATCCGAAATGCATAACCAATGATCCTGGCGGAACATATTACCAAGTCTTTTGGAGAACTAAACGTACTTAAAGGCATTGATCTTAAAATACAAAAAGGAGAGATTGTTTCCATTGTAGGTCCAAGTGGGGCCGGTAAAACCACCTTTCTCCAGATACTGGGAACACTGGACAGACCTGATTCAGGAAGGATTATTTATGAAGATACGGAAGTTCATCTGTTAAAAGAGAAACAGCTGTCAAAGTTTAGGAATCAACATATCGGATTTGTTTTCCAGTTTCATCATTTATTGCCTGAATTTACTGCCCTGGAAAATGTCTGTATACCCGCCTTTGTTGGAAATGTTCCAAAACCAAAGGCTGAAAAAATGGCCCGGGATATTCTTAGCTTCATGAAGCTGAACGAACGTCTTGACCATAAGCCAAATGAACTTTCAGGCGGGGAACAGCAACGTGTGGCAGTGGCACGAGCCCTGATTAATAATCCCTCCGTGATCCTGGCCGATGAGCCTTCCGGCAACCTCGATTCCCGGAATAAACAGGAGTTACATGAACTTTTCTTTACCCTAAGGGACAAGTATGAACAAACCTTTGTTATCGTAACTCACGATAAAGACCTGGCAAATATGGCAGACAGGATTCTGAAAATGAAAGACGGCAGATTTATAAATCTATAAAGATCGTTTCAGGTGAAGGATGAGCTGCTGAAGGAATTCCTGGAAGAGAAGTATGACATCTATAACCGTCCTGCTTTTATCCACTCCGATCCTGTACAAATACCACATCTTTTCTCCAGCCCGGAAGATATTGAGATTGCAGCCTTTTTAACTTC
>CP070687.1:767417-769951 GCA_020353115.1 Bacteroidales bacterium | reverse complement strand
TTGAATGCAATTTTTTTTGCAGTTCTTCGTATAATTTTGGCAATCTGCTTATCCAGCTCCCTTACGCCCGATTCCCGGGTATAATTCTCTATGATATTCTCCAGAATTCTTCTGGCAAAGAGCAGTTGGTCTTTTTTCACCCCGTGAGCATCCAGTTGCTTTGGTATCAGGTGCCTTTTGGCTATCTCGATTTTTTCCTCGACTATATAACCGCTGATGTCAATCATTTCCATCCGGTCGCGAAGGGCCGGGCTGATGGTATTAACCGTATTGGCAGTAGCAATAAACATAACGTTGGAAAGATCATATTCCAGCTCAAGGTAATTGTCATAAAAGGTATTGTTCTGTTCCGGGTCAAGTACTTCGAGCAGGGCGGATGCCGGATCACCACGGAAGTCTGTACCGACCTTGTCCACTTCATCGAGCACAAAAACCGGGTTTGATGATTTGGCCTTCTTAATATTCTGGATTATCCTGCCTGGCATGGCTCCGATATAGGTTTTTCGGTGACCGCGGATTTCCGCTTCATCATGCAATCCCCCGAGTGACATTCTGACGTAGTTTCTGTCAAGAGCTTTTGCAATAGATTTACCAAGAGAGGTTTTTCCGACTCCCGGAGGACCGTACAGGCAGAGTATAGGTGATTTAAGGTCTCCCTTGAGTTTAAGAACGGCAAGATGTTCGAGAATCCTGTCTTTTACCTTCTCCAGGCCATAGTGGTCCTCATCCAGTATATTCTCTGCTCTTTCAAGGTCAAAGTTATCCTTCGTATATTCACCCCATGGAAGGTCAAGGAGAACCTGGATATAATTCAGCTGGACGGCATACTCTCCTGCTGCCGGATTAAGGCGCTGCAGTTTTTCAAGCTCTTTATCAAAAGTTTTAGATACCTCACTGTTCCATTTCTTTTCCTGTGCCCTTTTTTTGAATTCATCCAGCTCCTGTTCCAACGGGCTTCCTCCAAGTTCGTCCTGGATTGTTTTCATCTGCTGATGCAGCAGAAATTCGCGTTGCTGCTGATCCAGGTCTGTTTTTACCTTGGTCTGGATATCATTCTTCAACTCCAGCATCTGAACTTCACGTGTAAGGTATTCAAGCAAAAGTATCCCCCTGTCTTTCAAGTTGTTCAACTCGAGAAGCTTCTGCTTTTCCTGTACGTTCACGTCGGTATTCGATCCGATAAAATTGATCAGGAAAGTTGTACTTTCAATATTCTTTATTGCAAAGGAGGCTTCCTGGGGGATATTCGGGGATAATTTAATAATACGGAGAGCCAGGTCTTTCAGCGAACCTACAATGGCATGAAACTCTCTGGTTTCTTCCCGGGGTTTAATATCCTCAAGGGCCGATACGTTTGCCGTAAAATAGGGTTCTCTGGAAACAAGATTTTCCACCCTGAACCGACGTTTTCCCTGAATGATCACGGAGGTTGAGCCATCGGGCATTTCGAGAATCTTAACGATCTGTGCCAGGGTTCCGATAGCATTCAGATCTTCAAATTTCGGGTCATCGATTTTAGCATCCTTCTGTGCCAGGGCACCAATTATACGGTCTTTATTGTATACTTCCTTAACCAGGTTCAGGGACTTATCCCTACCGACAGTTATCGGTATAACAACTCCCGGGAAAAGTACGGTATTTTTCAACGGAAGGATGGGAAGAACATCCGGGATATGTATTTTCTTAAGTTCATCCTCCTCCTCATCGGAGATCAAGGGTATAAATTCCGTCTCTTCCTCCATCGATTCCGGGAGCATCAAACTCCTGAATTTCAAATCAATCTTGCCGCTCATCATTTAAACCAAAAAGAATGTATATATCTTCAATGGACAATATGTCAGTTATCCGATATACAAATGTACGAAAAAGGTATATGGCAATCGACATGCCAAAGATACGTAATGATTTGAGATGTGGATGAAAAAAAGGATTTCCCGTTTTTTTGCAACGGAAAAACAAAGTATGCTAAGGAAACAGTGAATAACGGATTGATAAATTGCTTTGTGTGGCTTCGGGGTTATCTTTGCATCCTCCCATGCGATGCAGAGTTAAATCCATGGAAGATCCTTAATGATTGTGTGTTACTTTGCGCTGTGATTGAAACAGTCATCCTTCTATTCTTTGCTTTTCTTTTTATCCATATGGCTTTTATACCGGCTTAGATATTTATCCACACGTCCGGCTGTGTCAACCAGTTTCATCTTGCCGGTGTAAAAGGGATGTGATGTATTAGATATTTCCAGTTTGATAAGGGGGTATTCCTTCCCGTCTTCCCATTTGATGGTTTCTTTGGCAGGCGCTGCCGACCGGGTCAGGAATGCATAACCGTTTGACATGTCCTTGAAAACCACCAGCCTGTAATTATCCGGATGTATGTCTTTTTTCATTTTCAGTATCTCATTAATAACCGCAAAATCAATTTGCCTTTCTGGTAACGGCTTGCAAAAGTACATATTGTCACTTAAAATCCAAAAGGAAAGAAGAATTTATTTTTCGACCGATTCTTTCTCGATATCAGCCACTTCTTCAACGTA
>CP070687.1:764762-767317 GCA_020353115.1 Bacteroidales bacterium | reverse complement strand
TTGGTAGTATCTCCTTCCATTGTTGTACTCAGAGCGAAAATCAGTTCATTAATTTTGCCGGACCTGATCTTCTCTTCCAGCGTATCAAGCCGGAGGTCTCCCGGACCAATACCGTCCATCGGAGAAATGATCCCGCCGAGAACATGATAAATTCCATTGTATTGCTGTGTATTCTCGACTAACATTACATCCTTTATGCTCTCGACAATGCAAATAGTTGATCCGTCTCTTTTGTTATCTGAACATATATTACAGATTTCCGTATCTGAAATATTGTTGCAACTTTCACAATGTTTAACCTCATTTCTCAGTTGAATCATGGCCTCGCCAAATTGTGTGACCGCATCTTTATCCTGTTTCAGCAGATGAAGGACCAGTCTTAATGCTGTTTTTCTACCGATACCCGGAAGTTTTGCAAATTCGTTTACTGCATTCTCGAGCAGTCTGGATGGAAAAGATTGTACGCTCATGATATCTGCACCTCAAGTTAAATGTTGCTAAAATTAATACCTAATGTGTGTTTTACCAATATTTTTTATGTTGAATTGTTTTTATTATCCTTGCACAAAATTGAAGATAACTGTTCTATGGATCCCCGACTGGTTTTTGGAATTACTGCAGGATACTTTTCCTTATTACTTCTGGTTTCCTTTTTCACTTCGAAGAGTGCAAGCAATGTCACATTTTTCACAGGCAACAGACGATCTCCATGGTTTGTAGTGGCTTTCGGAATGATCGGAGCTTCACTTTCAGGAGTTACCTTCATTTCAATCCCCGGAGAGGTCGGCGCTCTGATCTCTCCGGAAGAGCCTGATTTTAAAGCCTTTTCCTATTTTCAGCTTGTCCTGGGGTATTTACTGGGATATTTTGTCATTGCCAATGTACTGATGCCGCTCTATTACAGGCTTAACCTTGTTTCCATCTATACCTATCTTGATCAGCGATTTGGTTTAAGAACCTATAAAACCGGCTCCCTGTTTTTCATTTTATCCCAAACCATGGGAGCTTCGCTGAGGCTTTTTCTGGTTGCAGGAGTTCTTCAGATCGGTTTCTTCGATTCATTTGGTATCCCGTTTGGAATTACTGTTCTTGTCACCATCGTTCTGATCTGGATCTATACATTCAGGGCAGGAATAAAAACCATTGTGTGGACGGATACCCTGCAAACCTTTTTTATGCTGCTGGCTGTGGTAATAAGCATCTTTATTATTGCCGGGGAACTTGATCTTACGGGCAAAGAGATTGTCCGGACCATTCGCAATCATCCATTTTCAAAGGTCTTTTTCTGGGACTGGCAGAGCAGCAAATATTTCTTCAAACAGTTTTTTTCAGGGGCATTTATTGCCATCGTTATGACAGGGCTTGACCAGAACATGATGCAGAAGAATCTTACCTGCAGGAACATCGGGGAAGCGAAGAAAAACATGTATTGGTTCAGTCTGATCCTTGTTCCTGCCAACTTGTTGTTTCTGAGCCTGGGATTAATGCTATACCTTTATGCCACCCAGAAGGGTATTCCGGTCCCTGCACTTTCCGATGATCTTTATCCGGTTCTGGCCCTGAACTATTTTTCCATTTTTACCGGAATTGTCTTTTTGCTGGGAATTATTGCAGCCGCATTCTCAAGTGCCGATTCCGCTCTTACAGCACTTACAACTGCCTTTTGTGTTGATTTTCTGAATCTGGGAAACACTGAAGAGAAACGCGGCAAACGTATCCGTTTCGCGGTTCATGTGGCTTTCTCAACAATCATGTTCCTGATTATTGTCGTTTTCAGGGCCATTAATAATGATAGTGTTATAACGGCTGTATTTACGGTAGCCGGGTACACATATGGCCCGCTTCTCGGCTTGTATACATTCGGATTGTTCACAAGGAAGAAAGTAAACGACAAGTGGGTTCCCGTTGTAGCGATAATCTCTCCGGTGATCAGCTATATCATAAATGCCAATTCAGTAAACTGGTTCAATGGATACCGGTTTGGTTTTGAGCTTCTTATTGTAAACGGTTTGTTGACATTTCTCGGGCTTCTGCTTATTCGGAAAAGAAGCAGCAGGGATAGTTGAAATGATTAGTACGGTTCGATACTCCCGTGCCGGCATATAAGGTTAGGCCGTAAAGCGACCCGGAGCCATCAGGGGGGCTGCCAGCATATAATACAGATATGTCTGTAAAAAAGGTGTAATAATCCTGATGAACAATAACCGGAAATATTGCAAATCAACTACATGAACAATACAGTCTAACCCGTTGTGCTATTGAACTTAAAGGCTGGATAATTCTTATTAGTAATTGATTATTAACCTTTTAGCTCCGTAGGAGCGACATATTAGTAGCCCAGGGTGTCCACGCGAAGCGTGGTAAACCCTGGGATGATTGAGATCCAGATAAATAGGTCCAACTGCTCTGATATTCAATTGGAAACCATTTCATGGACCGCAATTTACCACACGTTCATTAATGTATCCGTCAGACGGCTCCACCCACAAGCCAGCGAAGCCGGCAGACGGCTAATGATCTAATGAACAGAAAGATAGCATAAATCAAATTCCTTG
>CP070687.1:762106-764662 GCA_020353115.1 Bacteroidales bacterium | reverse complement strand
ATCGGCTACAAAGGAAAAACCAGGTAGGACTTCTCCGGCTCCTGCCGAATCATTGCATTTTTCGAAAACTATGAGGATTACGGGGAACCTGGGGCAGGTATTCATTTTACTGTAAAGCTACATTCCCCATGCATTACCTTTCCATCGTCTGTTATGCCGGAGACAATTACCATATATTCCCCCTGTAGATCAGATGAAAAGAAATCGAGACCGACTGTGCCTCCGGTACCAACATTAATATTCGGAGTCCAAAACATGCAATTCCTGTAATCCGGGATCCTTGGATCTCCCGGATTTTTTCCGTAATCAGGAAAAGCTATATCCTGTTGGATTTCACAAGTCTTGAAGCTAAAGAAGAATGAATTCCGGGGCAGGTCCACCCCTGCCCTGTCACCCCGTGATGAAACGATATTTACAATACCACCGAAGCGCAGACTTCCCCTGATATATACTGAATTTTCAATATCAATGTGCACTATTTCCTGGGGTGAGACGCGTGATATCTTTTCAATATCAAATACGGGAACATTATCCAGCAGTATAAGAGGTATATACAAATACAAATCAGAATTATCCCTTCTAAGGTACAATGACTGTTTCCCTTTTTCTTTTAAAATAATAATGTTACGGATCAACTCAAAAAAGAATTCCTCCAATGTAGGGAGCTTCACATAATCCTCTGTTTTATATCTCAATTCCGGAGATCCGTAAAAATATCGGTTTGATTTATCAGGTGGTTCCACAGAATCATTCGTACTTGTGATGGATTTAAACTGACTGACAACCTGGGCATTAAACATAATCTCTTCAACAGTTCCCTTATTAAAAGCCATTCCATCAAAAATTTGTTCCGGTTGTTTATGAAAATCCGTAGAATAATCGTTATCCAGTGAGACATTCACCGTCCGGTCAGCTTTGGTCTCCACACAAAATAAAATATCCTCTGCTCTCTTACTGTACGGAAGAGAGATCCTGAAACGCCCTGTATTATCCGTCAGGAGACCATAATATTCTGGAACATCTCCTAAAAGGGTCATATGAACCTGTTTAGAGGCAAAGGGGTTCTCTTCATCGCTTGTTGTCACTCTGCCGGACACCGATAAACCACGTGTTTCCGGATAATATCTTATCGTTTCGGGCAGGTCTTCATCATTGAAAGAAGCAAATAACAAATCAGGGTTCGTTGTATCATAATTGCCTTTCTTGACAACGGTCACGCAAAATCCTTCGTTTGAAGTATTTATCATTTCAGGAACTGAAATATCAAGGTGAATTTTCTCCCGCTTACTATATACTGATTTGTCTGTTTTGCACTGTACCGGACTTCTATTGTTTCCTGCTTTCCCCGGATCAGAAGACAATTCTTCCCCTTTCGTTATGGTTAAGTTATTCATCCCACTTCCATTGGGATTAATTATGGCAATAGCTTTGTGAAAGTACCCTTCCGGTGGAAAATTCCGCATCCATTTGGTATAGGCTCTGATGGTATAGAGACCTGTAGCCGCATCAGGTGGAATAGTCAGATATCCCCATGCACCCTTTGTATCTAATATATATTTGCCACGTGCTATGGCTGTATTTGTTTCATCGATGATTTCCATGTAAAGAACTTTACTCCAGTTTTTTTGTTTCAGGCGGGGCTCACTGAGGTTAAAAGCTCTGAAGCATATTTTCTCATTTACGGCATAGATATACCGGTCGGTAAAAAGATGAAATTTTTCCCGGAAGAGTTCTGATCTCACTATTCCGGTTTCAGTGGAAAGGTCCTGTGCACACGCATCCGTTGAAATGCGTGCAATCAATAGAGCAAAAAGCAGGTATGATAAAGATCTGTTCACAATTGTTATCTGATTACTCCCAGAACCAAGGTTTGCTGGTGGTGCCCCCACCAGTTGTACAGTCGAAACATAAACCCCACCCTCTACCGTAAGGTGGTCCCGTTCCCATTTGCGAAAGAGAGATAAGATAAATCGGGTATGGCCCGCCTAGTTTTCTCAATTTCTGGAATGATTGAATCGTGTCAAGGATACATTCAGGGCCCGGGGTCCGGAACAGAAAGTTCTCATCCACAAAAATTCTTTTCTCCGCCGCTGAAGAAACGTAAAAATATCCCAGAACATTTTCTTCCGGATCGTCAACATTATAAATATTACCCGTCAGCTGAGGCGGTTGTGTCTCGTAAAAACCTCCGCTCTCCTGGCTTTGTTTCTGAAGCTGATACCAGTATTCATACGCTTCGTCACTCACACAATATTGTTTCACAAGCAGGCTGTATTTTATTCTCAACCGGTTGCTCTGATTCGAGACATAATTTAAAGGAAATCTTTTGATCTTAGTGCTGGTCGAATTATAGGTTGATGTTGCAAATATTGAGTGAATATTATCCGTCTTCCAGCAGCGAAAGAGTGCCCAGGGATCGGGATATTCGTGAAGCAAACCGTCGTAATAATATTGTATGAAATTTTCTGCTTCATATTCCCATGTTTCAACAAGTTCCCACCGGAATTTCCTGTCAATGTCATCCTGTGGATCAGCATCGATAAAGAATTGAATGCC
>CP070687.1:759446-762006 GCA_020353115.1 Bacteroidales bacterium | reverse complement strand
TCCTCACCGCTAAGCAGTTTGGCAATTTCCACGATCCGTTCATCGCGGTTTAGCAGTTTGATAAATGTATATGTCGAATCCTCCTTATCCTCCTTATAGACAAGGTAATGATATTTTCCCTTACAGGCTATCTGGGGAAGGTGAGTAATGTTGATCACCTGCATATGGTCAGCCATCTGGTTCATGATATTTCCCACCTTATCTGCAATGTCTCCCGATACCCCGGCATCTATTTCATCAAAGATCACTGTAGGTAGTGCAGCGGACCTGGTGATCAGCGATTTGATACTAAGCATCAGACGGGAAACCTCTCCTCCGGAAGCGACACTTGCAATGTCCTGCAGTTTGCTCCGCTTATTGGCTGAAAACAGAAACTCAATCTTATCCCTCCCAAAGGATGTAAATTCTTCCGTACCCGAGCAATGTACTGCAAAATTCCCGTTTGGAATCCCCAATTGATGTACGAGGCGGGTTACTTTCTTTTCAAGTTCCGGAATGATTTTTTTCCTGTTTCCCGATAGGCTTTCAGCCAGGGCATTAAGATCACTCCTTATTCCCTCGAGTTCAATGTAAACACTTTCAATTTGCTGATCATAGGTTGTGATCTCATCCAGTCGTACCTGAAGGTCATCTTTTATTTTAATTAACTCAGGTATATTATCAACCCTGTGCTTTTGCTGCAGGGTGTATATGAGGTCAAGGCGTTCACTGATTTCTTCAATCCTTTGCGGATTGTGCTCGATGCCTATCCCGAGGCTTTCTATTTCAGAAGCTATATCTTTCAGTTCAATATGTGAGCTTTCCAAACGCCGTTCCAGCTCCCCTGCACCCGGGTAGAATGGAATAATTTTCTTGAGGAGAGAGGATACCTCTTTTACTTTCAGCAATAACGCATTTTCATCATCAGAGAGAATGAAAGAAGCATGGTTGAGGTTCGTTTTAATTTCCTCTGCATGGGTTAACGTTTCCAGTTCTTCCTCAAGACTTTGTTGTTCATCTTCCTTTAGACGGGCCTTTTCAAGCTGGTCAAATTGAAACTGAAAATAATCCAGGTCGGCTTTTGATTTTTCGGCCTCGTCAACAAGGGTTTTATATTTGACATCCAACCTCCTATAGATTTCGTATTTCGTTTTGTAATCGCTCAGGATCCTGGAATGACGGGCAAAATCATCAACAACTTTCAACTGAAAAAGGGTATCGCCGAGCAACAAATTCTGATGTTGGGAATGGATATCCACAAGCCGGAGACCAAGTTCCCGCAGTACGGGCAGGTTAACAGGGGTATCATTGATAAAAGCACGTGATTTCCCGCTGCTGCTGATTTCCCTGCGGATAATTGTATTCACTTCGAAATCGAGATCGTTCTCAGTGAAAAAATGTTTCAGTTCATTCTCTTCAAGCTGGAATCCAACCTCAACCACACATTTTTTCGATTTATCCATCAGTACGCCGGTATCAGCTCTCTGTCCAACGATCAGTGAAAGTGCACCGAGAAGTATTGATTTACCTGCACCGGTTTCACCGGAAATGATGGATAAACCGGAACGGAAATTGATCTCAAGGTGCCGGATTAAAGCATAATTCTGTATAAATAAAGACTTTAGCATAGATACAGGGCGGCATTCAAGGTAAAGATAAAACTAAAGAAAATGAGATTAGATATCAAGCAATGTTGAAATCTATTGCATAATTTTTTCGTATTTGTCGGAATTTGCCGGATCGATCTCTCTGAGGATGGTAATCACCCTTCGTTTCTCCTCCGGTAAAGATTCGGAAAAAATATTGATAAACTCATCCGATTTCGCATCCAGGATAATCTGAAGAAGGAAAAGATATGGATCCGGTTTTTCCCTGAATACCTGCTGGAGCAATCTGAGTGATTCGGCAATCTCCGCCCTGCCTTCGTTTACCTTTTCATCCATCAGATCCAGTCCGAGCCGGTGATAACTGTACATATATTGCCGGACGGGACGGTACTCATCATCCAGTATATTTTTAATAAGCCAATACCTGTTCCGGTTTCTTGCACCATCGTAAGGTTTCCATCCGGGCTCCGGCACATTCTGTGCATTATTCACAATGGCTTCCGCCTTCTGATAATAAGGAGTGCCTCCTTCCGGTGAAAAGGAATCATAATCCAGCCCGATAATTATATAAGCATAATATGCAAGGATCGATGTAAGATTCGAAAGGTGTGTTTGTTCATTAAATTCCAAAGGCTCAAATTCGATATAACGGAACCGGAAATCATTGTCCTGGAAATTGAACATGGTCGTATTATAGGTTGAGTTATAGGCAGGCCGTCTGGATTGGATCTGAATTGTCCCTCGAAATTCATCGGCACCGATCTGTTCCTGGAGATTGAGCAGCATCGTGCATTCAATACGTTCATTAAACTCATATACATGATCGGTAAAGTTCCTGTTATTCATGAACTCGTAAATGGAAGTCTGCAGTGTCTGAAAAATCTGTTTATTGGTCCCCTGTATCTGTTGGGTTACCAATTGTACATTACACCTTAACTCCTGCGCATCCAGCAAAATAGGGATGAAAAAGACAG
>CP070687.1:756785-759346 GCA_020353115.1 Bacteroidales bacterium | reverse complement strand
CAAAACAAAGACACCTCAACTGTTTCTCAAAACTTCATAAATATTCCTGCCATAAAATGTGTGTCGGCTTGTGGGAAAAAATAAGCCCAGGTTTTCTCCACCTCCTGTTCGTACCAGTTGCCACCGTATGCATTGCTTATGTAATGGTTATTGAATATATTATTAATCTGGATCTGGAATCCCAATTGTTCTATCCGTTCCGGGGTTAACACGAAATCCATCCTTGCATCCGTTACGAAATAGGGATCCAGTTTTCTGTAATTGCTGGAAGAATTATCGAAAAACTGCTTTCCCACATATTTGGAGATGATGTTCAGGTCCAGATTCTCAGTAATCTCCAGTGTAATCCGGCTGCTTCCCGTTACAGACGGGGAATAAGCCAAATCGGTTCTTCCCAGGGAATTTGAGCGGTATTCCATTTCCCATAAATCATTGTAATACGCAGCATGCTCGATGTAATCAAGGATTTTATTTTCGCTAAGTGTCAGATTGAAATCCCACAATAACCGATCGTACAGCTTGACGGCTCCGGTCAACTCAATTCCAGCCCGGTAACTCTTGTCAATATTTGTCATAATATCATACCCCACATTGCTTTTTTCACCGGTAGGTACCAACTGATCACGGTAGTACATATAATACAGATTTATACCGAGATTAAATAGTCTTCCGGCAATCGTATATCCGGCTTCCAGATCATAAAGTCTTTCCGGTTTTGGTGTAGAACTCTCATCACCGGTGGCATCCTTGAAATTGCTTCTGGTAGGTTCCCTGTTCCCGACGGAGAATGAAATATACGTTTTATTTGAAGGATTAATTGTATAAAATAATCCTATTTTAGGATTCAGGAAGCGATAATGATGCTTCTGGTCGAGGTTTTTAAGATCATCATCGGGTCCTGACATCCGGTAGTTTATATTCCGGTATTGCAGATCTGCAAAAATATTTATTCCCTGATCAAGCAGGTAATTAAATTTGAGGAAAGCGTTCCAATCGGTTTTAGTGGCGTCGTTGAAGTACCATTCATAATTTTTAGGGATCAGGTTGTTTTTTTCACTCCAGAGAATATAGCCGAAATGATCCCCGTCATACTTGTTAAATCCTCCTCCAAGGGATGTTTCAATCTTGTCCATCCTGTAAACGGCTGAAAAGATTACTCCATAGAAATCATTGTCCAGCCATTTTTGTCTGACCAAATCCGATTGTATAACGGTATCGTTATTAAGGATGAACATGCTGTCGAGGCCATATTCATAAAAATAGCTTGAATGGTATGGATTCTCATCGTCCATAAATTGTTCATAGTAGCCGGCGCCTTTGGTATAATGTAAGGCTGTATTAATATTCAGTTCCCTTGAGATTTCATGGGAAAAATGGAGCTGTAAATGTTCCTGTTTGTAATTATCCTTCTGGTCTTCATAGTATTTCTGATTCCCTTCGCTATCGGTATAAACACCGGCCGGATTATATCTGCGATCGGTTTCAAGCATATAATCCGGGACTCCCCACCAGCTTATCCCTGTCTGTTCTTCGCCTGACATAAAAGTGGCTCTTAACAGGCTTCCGGGAGTATGATAAGCTCCGGTCAGGTATAAAGCTCTGTGATCAGATCCAGAATGGCGGATATAACCGTCTGAAGAAATTCCGGAAACACGGGCATCGAAGGAAAACCTGCCGTCAATCAAGCCCGTTCCCAGTTTTACCGAGTTCCTGAATGTATTAAAAGATCCTGCCAGACTTCTTATTTCAAGGTAGGGATCATGATTCAAGGCAAATGTCTGAAAATTTATGGTCCCTCCAAAAGCCGCGGCACCATTGGTTGAAGTACCAACCCCTCTCTGTACCTGAATATTTTCAACCGAAGAAGTCATATCCGGCACATCTACCCAGAAGACTCCCTGCGATTCCGAATCGTTATATGGAATCCCATTGATGGTCACATTGATCCTTGTAGGATCGGATCCGCGGATGCGTAAAGCAGTATAACCGATCCCGGTTCCCGTTTCTGAGGTCGCAATAAGTGATGGTGTGCCGGATAGCAGAAATGGGATATCACTCCCTGTATTAATGAGGTGAAGCTCCTCGCTCCTGATATTTGTGAATGCAATGGGATCATTCTCAGAGACCCTCAGTGCAGAGATAATCACCTCATCCGCAAGAATTGCCGCCTTTTGCATCTCAAAGGAAACGGATGTATTACCTTCGATAACCACCTCACATGTCATTGATTCATAACCGACATATGAGACCTGAAGCCGGTATATACCATCCTTAAGGGAGGGGAAAACAAATGCCCCGTTATGGTCCGTTGTCGTTCCATGAAAAGAACCCTGAATTACTACATTTGCCCCGATCAGAGGATTACCTGTCTCATCATTAATGGTTCCTTCAAGCCTGGACTGGCCGTATGAAACTAAAACAATGAGCAGGGTAAATAGGATTGAAATTACCCGTTTCATGATAATTTTTATTAAGTAAGTATAATATGGGGTTAAAGACTTTCCCTACGCCGGCATTACCCGGATCAGGTTACAAGGGTTTGATCTCAGCCCGTAATATTA
>CP070687.1:754122-756685 GCA_020353115.1 Bacteroidales bacterium | reverse complement strand
TAGGATTTTTCTATGGTTCATCCGGGATAATGATCGGGTCACCCTGGCCTCCCCCGCCTTCTCCTTCTCCGTCTCCTCCTCGGGTAACAAGCAGTTCATAAAGGTTCAGTTCATTTGGGTTGAAATCTTCAAGTGTTTTCATGGGTGTAATGTTTTGATTAGAATTTATGGTTGTTTTCTTAAATCTGTTTCCACCTATTAATTCCGAAAAAGAGGAAAAGGTTACCCCTGTTTTTCGATTTTTTGACGAATGACTTCTAATTTATAATTATTCTAAATATTATTATCTGTTGTTCAGCATTTTGAGAAAAAATAATTCAATGGATATTACAATATTTTGTATTTTTGTATCCCGGAAGAAAATAACAGTCGTAACTGAAACATAATCATTTAGTTCTGTTGTGAACAGGAATTTTACAATAGATAATATTACCGCAAGCCATTCTGACCATCCTGTCATTCCCGCTGAACGGCGATTGGAATGCTTTTTTTTCCCGTTTGTATTGGGTTTGTTTATGCTATTTTCTACGGGAATCCGTGCACAGTCATTCGCAGGTGGCTCCGATCGCACAGGTGACAGCCTTTACCATCTTGCCGATTCTTTATTTTTAGGATATGAAACCTATTCCTCTTATGCATTGTTTAACCAAGCCGCCTTGTGGTACAAGCAGTATGAGATACCAGTTGGCTATACCAAATGTCTGATAAGGATTGCGGAGGCGCTGATGCGAATGCAGCAATTCCCGGCTGCATATCAATACATCGATTCGGCAGAGCATGTGGTGAATGATTCGGGGCTATCGGAAGATACGGTAAGTTCGGATCTGAAATTAACAGAGGGGTATTACCGGAACCGTTTACGTGATCACAGGAACGCTCTTTCAGCCTTAATGAAGGCTCTTGAGATTCGCTTGTCACTCGGTTTGGAAGACTATAATCTGTCCAGGATTTATTCCTCAATGGGCGAAAGCTACTATTATCTTGGTGATTTAACCAAGGCTTACACCTTTTACAAGAAATCAGTTGATCTCAGGGAGAGACTGCTGGAGCCCGGAGATATAAGGCTTGCTGCCATTTACAATGGCCTCGGGGTAGTCCTTATGGACTATAAAGGACACTACGATGAAGCTCTTGAGTACCTGGATAAAACAGTACGGATTTTTGAGGTTAACCGGGGGAAGAATTACCCGGGTTTGGGCGCCGCATATACAAATATGGGACTTATTTTTGAAAAAAAGGGAGACTACCCGAAAGCGCTTGACCATCACAGATCAGCCCTCCGTATATTCGAAAACCAGAGCCAGGACTTTACACGTGAGATTGCAAGTATCTACAATAATATCGGCCTCATCCATCTGGCAATGGAGGAATATGGCCAGGCATTGGAATGGTTTCTGAATAGCCTCGACCTAAAAATTAAAACGAAAACACAGGATTTATCATCAGCATACAATAATATTGGCGAATCCTATCGTAACCTGGGGAACTATGTTCTTGCCGACCGATATTTCACCAAGGCCATCGCTAGCGAGACTGAAGTCGGTAAAAACCATATAAAGCTGGCCAGGTATTACCTCAATCATGGTATGTTTAGTTTAAATATTATGAATGACTATACCAGAGGAATGGATTTGTTTCAGGAAGCCCTTCATCTTTGTCTGAAATACCTTGGTGAAAAGCATCCTGTAACAGCCAGGGCATACTTTAATCTCGGCGTTTATTTCGAAGGAAGGAACCAACCCGATTCAGCCCTTTATTACATACAGAAGTCCATAATCTCGAATCTGAGTGATTTTCATGAAACAGATTACCATGAAAATCCGGATGAATATCAGATTCCACCGGATATTGACCTGTTGATAAGCCTGAAGAAAAAAGCAGATCTTGCAGGATCCAGATATTACCGCCAGAAGGATTTGAATGACCTGAGATTGAGTTTCTCGACCCAGGAACTTGCCGTTTCTTCCATTGAAAAGATACGGATGAGTTATCAAGCTGAAGAGAGCAAACTTATCCTTACACAAAATGAGAAGAGTACATTCGACGGGATTATCCACGATGCAATCAGGCTTTTTGAAAAAACCGGCGATCCGTACTATCGTGATAAGGCATTTGAATACACGGAGAAAAGTAAATCCGCCAACCTGCTCGCTGCTATCCGCACCGTTGAGGCAGAGGAATTTGGTGGAATTCCGGAAGTGCTTCTTCAGCAGGAAATGAACCTCAAGACAGATCTGAGTTCATACAAGGAACTGGTTTACGAGGAACGGATGCTTGAAAACCAGGATACCACTAAGATCAATCTCTGGGAAAACTATATATTCAACCTGCAAAACAGGATCGATTCGTTAATTCATTCGTTTGAACAAGATTATTCGGCATATTACTCCCTTAAATTCAATACGGATGTTACCACTCACAGGGAGCTGGCCGAAACAATCACTCCACGGGATGCAATACTTGAATACACAGTTACCGACACACTCCTCATTTCCTTTCTGCATACGAAAAACCAGTTCCTTGTTCAGAAAACCCGGATCGACTCATTATTTCACTTTTATAC
>CP070687.1:751442-754022 GCA_020353115.1 Bacteroidales bacterium | reverse complement strand
AAAAATTTTGTATTCTTCATGATGATTGGTTTTTATTAATGAATATACAAAAATAATAAATCCTAAAATGATATCTTTCATGCAGTTTTTCTATAATAACATACAAATTCAATGTATTTTTACCATGATTATTAAGGAAACATATGAAAGAAGAATTCAGAAACCATGTTGAAATGGCCTGGGAAGACCGGAAACTTTTAAAGGAATCGGAAATCCGGAAATCAATCAGGGAAGTAATTGATTTTTTAAACCGGGGTAAGCTGCGTGTTGCATTACCCGGCACTAATGGTTGGTATGTGAATGAATGGGTTAAGAAAGCTGTTATTCTTTATTTCCCGATACAGGAAATGGAAACCATTGAGCTTCCACCATTTGAATTTCATGATAAAATTAAACTGAAAAGGGATTATGCCCGTCTTGGAGTACGGGTTGTACCCCATGCCATTGCAAGATATGGATCGTACATTGCAAAAGGTGTAATCCTAATGCCATCATATGTAAATATTGGAGCTTATATCGATTCGGGAACAATGGTTGATACATGGGCTACGGTTGGCTCCTGTGCACAAATAGGTAAAAACGTTCACCTGAGCGGCGGAGTCGGAATAGGTGGTGTACTAGAACCGGTACAGGCCGCACCCGTTATCATTGAGGATAATTGCTTCATCGGATCAAGATGTATTGTGGTTGAAGGAGTCCGAGTTGAAAAAGAAGCCGTTCTCGGAGCTAACGTCGTGATTACAGGTTCAACAAAAATAATGGATGTGACCGGCAAAACTCCAAAAGTTCTCACCGGTGTAATTCCTCCCCGATCCGTGGTGATTCCCGGTTCCTATACAAAGACATTTCCTGCAGGGAATTTCGAGGTTTCCTGTGCATTGATCATCGGAAAAAGGAAAGAATCTACCGACCTGAAAACTTCACTGAATGATGCTCTCAGGGAGTATGAAGTTGCCGTTTGACTGTTCCGATGTAAATGTGTAACACGTTGAAAATTAATATCAACTGCATTGGGTACAGGTTATGAAATCAGATACCGTTAATATAAATATAGCATAAATTTGTCAGGGCTTTCAAAAACATTATACAATGAAAATAAGTGGTTTCTCCATGGCCAAAAATGCGGATAAACTGGGTTATCCGGTAAAGGAAACCGTTCTATCCATATTACCCCTTGTTGATGAATTTATAATCGCTATTGGAGATTGTGATCCCTACGATAAAACTAGGGAATTAATTGCCGGGATTGAGGGTGACAAGATCAGGATTATAGATACGGTTTGGGATCTGGATAAATATCCCAGAGGTATGGAACACGCACACCAAACGGATATTGCAAAAGAACAGTGTTCGGGAGACTGGTTATTCTACCTTCAGGCAGACGAAATTGTTCATGAAAAAGACCATCCGGTTATCAGACAGCGATGTGAAGAATTCCTGAATGATGAGAATGTGGAAGGTTTATTGTTTAACTATATCCATTTCTGGGGTGACTATTACCACTACCACCACTCCCACTCCTGGTATAAGAACGAAATCAGAATCATTAAAAATGATCCTGAAATCCATAGCTGGGAATCGGCCCAATCGTTCAGAAGAATACCGGTATTTGACGGATTGAATTACAGAGTAAAAAAGAATACCTATAAACTGAAGGTGGCTAGAGTGGATGCCGATATATACCATTACGGATGGGTCCGGCCACCCCACATAATGACGAATAAAGCAATTGTATTTTCCACTATCCACCATGGAAAGGAGAGAGCAGAAGAGTTACATGAAAAGAATGACATTGAATTTGACTATGGTGACCTGACCAAACTTCCGGTATTTAAAAGAACCCATCCGAAGGTTATGGAACAACGAATCAAGGAATTTGACTGGGCCGAAAAACTCTCTCAGCCGGCCAGAAAAAGACCCAGACTTAAGCATGAAAAGTCTAAATATAAATTTCTGACTTTTCTGGAGAAAAAAGTTTTCAAACGAACCCTGTTCGGATTTAAAAATTACATTCTTGTTACAGGTAAATAATAACAGAAGTCTGATCCCATTATTATTGTAACCGGTTTTACAGGAAAAAGGTACAGGAGATATCTTCGCAAACTATGAAGGCATTCGAAACTTCTGTGAGTGGTGCACTGAAAACACTGATAAATGGAGGGACCATCTTATATCCAACGGATACCATCTGGGGAATTGGCTGCGATGCTACCAATACTGAAGCTGTGGGAAGGATTTTCCAAATTAAAAACAGGCCCGACTCGAAAAGTATGCTGGTTTTGATCAGCTCAATTAGGATGCTGGAGGAATATGTAACCATAATACCTGAAAAGGCGTTGGAAATTCTGCGATCTGCAAAAACTCCGCTGACAATTATTTACCCTCAGGCGAGGAATTTTGCGGAACCTCTTATCCACGTGGATGGAAGCATTGGAATCCGTCTCACACAGGATGAATTGTGCACTTCAATCATAAATAGATTTGGGAAACCTCTTGTATCAACTTCTGCTAATTTTTCCGGATCTCCATATCCCAGATCATTTTTTGATATCGATCCTGAACTGAAAAAAAAGGTGGATT
>CP070687.1:748762-751342 GCA_020353115.1 Bacteroidales bacterium | reverse complement strand
AATTACCATGATAAGGCTGACCGGACCTATATGGTTTGCAGGGACGGCAAAAGTGAACATGGTGAGTACAAATCGGGTTGGACTACCCCGCCCATGTTGCCTGTCATGATGGAGACCTACCCGGAAATTGAGACCGGTACACGTCTCTGCCTTTGGTACTCTGAACATATATTTAGCTATAAAGACAAAACATTTGCCGAAAAATTTGTTATAGGTGCTGATTCAACCGTATTTGATGTCTTTGACATACCGTTTGTTCATGGTACTGCTGAAGGAGCGCTATCCAGGCCAAATACGATCATACTGACAGAGTCGACGGCGAAAAAATATTTCGGTGAGAATAACCCCATAGGGAAAGTGATAAAGCGTTCCAACCAGGTTGACTATGAGATAACAGGAGTTGTTAAGGATCAACCGCACAATACTCATTTTTATTTCGATATGATGTTTTCCCTGGTTACACATGAACAGGCAAGGGTAAATGACGAGGGATGGTTCAATCATACCTACTCTTCCTACCTGGTGTTGCAGGAGGGATTTGACCCTTCAGACCTCGAGGCAAAATTCGATCGATTTGTGAGGGATAACATTGGCCCTGTTATGGAAGCTGGAAGTGGTGTAACGATTGATTGGTATGAAGAACAGGGATACTGGTATCGGTTCTGGTTACTCCCTCTGAAAGAGGTCTACCTCAGCCAGATGATCAACCAGGATCATAACACAAAATCGTTTGTTTATGTTCTGGGTTTGATCGGACTGTTCGTCCTCTCTTTGGCTTGTGTCAATTACATGAATCTTTCGACAGCTATGGCCATCAACCGGTCACATGAAGTAGGAATGCGTAAAGTTACCGGGGCTTTCAGGTCACAACTGGTAGTGCAATACCTTGGCGAATCGGTATTGCTGAGTTTTATTGCGTTGTGCCTGGGAATGTTGCTTGTAGAACTGTCCATCCCCTTTTACAATGACCTGACCGGCAAGGAATTGAACCTGGATTATTTCAGTAATCCCCTGATCATCCCCGGGTTACTGGTTTTTACACTGTCCATCGGGATGATCTCCGGTATATATCCTGCCATTGCCCTTTCAGCCTTCAGGCCGGTTGTTGCTCTGAAAGGATTAATACTGACCCGCCGGGGAACCGGCAAAAGCTGGTTTCGAAACATACTGGTGGTTTTCCAGTTTACCATTTGCACCGTGATCATCATAGGAACCCTGATCGTATTCAAACAACTGGATTATGCTCAAAACAAATACCTTGGATTTGATAAAGAGCAGGTCCTTGTTATAAACAGGGCATATGGACTGCGAGAGAATTATAAGCTGTTTAAAGACGAACTATTAAAACACCCTGCCATTACATCGGTTGCATTTGGCTATAATATGCCGGGCATCCATCATAACCAGCAGGGACTACATATAAAAGGACGCCCCGATCATGAAAGACCCGCTCCGTACGTTGCCTGGGGAGATTATGACTACATTAAGACACTCGGCCTGGAGATAGTTAGCGGGCGTAATTTTAATCCGGATATGTCAACGGATTCGTTTACCGCAATCGTAAATGAAGAAATGGTTCGCTTCTGTGAATTGAAAGAGCCACTTGAAGCCCAGTTTGATGACACTCAATGGCCGGCTGTTGATAGCATAAATTACCGGATAATCGGAGTCGTGAAAGATTTCCACTACTATTCTTTACATAGCAAGATTGAACCCTGGATCCTTTATCCGATCAGAGATGACATGTGGTGGTATGTGTATCATGTTCTTATAAGATTCAATACAGAAAATGTAATTTCAATTGTTGAACTGGCTGAACAAAACTGGAAGAAATTTTCCGATGATTTCCCGTTTGAATATACGTTTCTCGATGAGAATTTTGCCAGACAATATGATAAAGACATAAAAGCAAAACGAATTTTCACGGGATTTTCAGTATTTGCCATTATCATCGCCTGCCTCGGACTGCTAGGTCTGGCTTCATTTGCTACAAACCAGAGAACCCGAGAAGTCGGGATAAGAAAAGCAATGGGATCGGATAACCGGTCCGTTATTATGCTATTCACCCGTCAATTCTCTAAATGGGTACTGATCTCGAATATCATTGCCTGGCCTGTAGCCTGGTATTTTATGCAAAAATGGCTCAATAACTTCGCCTTCCGGATAAATATGCCCTGGCATTTCTTCCTTCTCGCCGGCATGATAACCCTGGCAATTGCATTACTCACCGTCATGTACCATTCCTGGAGTGCTTCAAGGAAAAATCCCGTGGATGCGCTAAGGTATGAGTGAGACACAAGATTCACAAAACAAAGTTGAAGTGAATCATGATTGTCGAACTCCAATAAGCCGGGTACAACTTTAAAACATTGGTTTAAATATTTCCATTATTTTCCCTATTGAAATTTTTTGTAAGATATTAGTTCAAAAGATCTTGCATGCTTATCTTTACCAACAAATCAAAATACATGACTGTAATCCACCGGGTAAGAAAAGGAGATTTGAATCCGCTTCATCACCTTCTTTTTTTATTATTGTGCACCATTGCTTTTAACACCTGTTCCCAGCAGAATGAACCTT
>CP070687.1:746042-748662 GCA_020353115.1 Bacteroidales bacterium | reverse complement strand
TATACTGGAAAATATGAAAATAATCAAGGTATAAATGGTTTTTTACGTAAGGGGGGAATAACAGCAAACTTATACTAAAAAGTATCTGTGCAATAACGGATAAAGTACTAATCAATGGTTTAAAACCTCATTACGGTAAAATGAACCGAATATGAAAAAACTCGAACTTCATTACTTGCGACAGGACAACCAATAAGAGAATAAAATGAAAAGTCTGATATCCTTTCTTTTAATATGTCTTTCCGTTTCAATTGCAAAAGGACAAGAGATAATGCCAAATCTCGAACTTGCCGGAAACAACACTTACCTGAAATTAATCAATCGCTACAAATCAAATAAAGTAATTCCTTTTTGGCTAAATGATCGTAATTCATTTATTTATGCGATTACCGATGAGAATAAAAATGTGGCGATACACCTTGTTGAAAATGGGAAAAAGAAAAAAATAAAACTGGATTCCGCAATCTCAAAAACCAGTGATTACACCTATAGTTTTACGTATAAGTCAAAAAAATATTCATTCAATTCAGTTACAAATCAAATTAGTGATGATTTTGTTCAACCGAAAATTTCAAATCCTGAGGAAAAATCACCTGATCAAAAGTATTCGGTTGTAGTAATAGAACATAATTTGTACATTTCATTATTTGATCATAACAAAACCATGCAGCTATCTAATGATGGTGAAACCTTCTACAGTTTTAAAGCAAACGTTGATTACAACTTCACGAATGAGTTATTGATTAATGACAGTTTACCTCAATCTCCGAATATAAGTTGGTCCCCAAATTCGGATTTTTTTGTCGCATTTAGAACGGACGCTCGTATACTTCAGGATAACTGGGTTATTAATTCAATTAGCGAACCAAGGCCAACAATAACTACATATAAACAAAGAAATCCTGGTGAGCCATCTGCAAAAAATGAAGTTTGGATTTACAATGTGTCGGACAGGGAATTTGTTCTGGTTAACCTGAAAAAATGGGAGTATGAGAATTATTGGTTTTTGGGTTGGAGTCAAGATGGGAAAAATTGTTTCATTCAACGAATTAACCGGGAGCAAAACAAATGCGATATTTTATCATTAGACAAAAACGGTACGTACAAAATTCTTATTGAAGAGAATCCCGATGCAAATGTTTACCCGAAAGAATTTCGCGAATTACCGGGTGATTACTATTTGTGGTTCTCAAGAAGAGATGGTTGGGGACATTTGTATCTTTATGATTCAGAAGGCAATGTATCACAATTAACCAAAGGTGAGTATACGGTCGATAAGGTATTAAACGTTGACACACGTCTAAATAAAATATATCTTCTTGCAAATGGAAGAGAATTTGGCGTCAACCCGTATTACTCACTTTTATATTCGGTAGATTTTCAAACCAAAGAAATCAAATTACTTACCCCGGAAAATGCAAACCATGAAATCTATTTTTCACCGGACAGGAGATCTTTCGTTGATATAATCTCCAGAGCAGATCTGCCTCATAAATCGCAATTGAGAAGTTCAGAAGGTGATTTAATTATGGAGCTGGAAAATGCAAATATTACCCGGTTAATTGATAACAAATGGCGGAATCCGGAAATCTTTACAGTGAAAGCAGCGGACTCCGTAACCAATTTATGGGGTGTTATGTGGAAACCATTTGACTTTGACACTACCAAAAAGTATCCGATAATCAGTTATGTTTACCCTGGTCCTCAGGATAATTTTGTCCCGGTTGAATTCTTTTCAGAATTAAACAATGTTCATTTGGCTCAGTATGGTTTTATTGTAGTAATGTGTGAAACAAGAGGCAGTTCGTATAAACGCTCAAAGGCATTCAGTGAATATTACAGGACAAATTTACGCGACTATCCCGTAGATGACAATAAATATATGATTGAGCAACTGGCCAAAAAGTATTCTTTTATTGATCTTTCAAACGTCGGAATATGGGGAGGTTCAAGCGGGGGCTTTATGGCTGCAACTGCTATTCTGAAGTATCCTGATTTTTATAAAGTAAGTGTTTCAAGGGCTGGTCAACATGATCCGAGGGTATTCCATGCATGGTGGAGCGACCTTTTCAACACACCAATCAGTACTAACGAAGCGGATACAATTTATACAAACTTATCATTAGCACCGAACTTAAAAGGTAAGTTATTTTTAATTCACGGTGAAATGGACACGAATGTTCATCCATCGAACTCTGCCCGCTTGGTCAATGAATTAATGAAAGCTGGTAAATATTTTGATTATTTGGTAGTCCCCGGAGGTGGTCATGGATGGAGTCAAAACTGGCAATATGTGCAAATGAGAATCTGGCTCTATTTTATTGAAAACCTCATGAATTACACAAGGGAAAATGTCGATATTTTGTAATAACCGGAATGAAAATACATATTGAAAACAGGTCAAAAGACAGTAAATTCAAAGGTTGTCAAACGAATCAGCAATTATTAAGGGTGATGACGAATTGCTTTGCGATCCTGCCCGGCCGAGAGACGCCTGTTTTTCAGCTTGCGAATCATTGAAGATACTTTACTTAAAATCATATAGATATGCTAGAAAAATTAAAAAATCACAGCACAATCGGATGTTGTGGAATTGATTGTGGATTATGTCCAAGATTTC
>CP070687.1:743322-745942 GCA_020353115.1 Bacteroidales bacterium | reverse complement strand
GCAAATACCGGTGTGACATTCACAGCCAACAATGACATCGAAAGTATAACAATCCAGGATGACGGTGATATTACGGAAGCGAATGAGGATGGCGAGGTCATTACCGTAACACTATCCGGGGGTACATTTGCCGATCCGGTCACTTCGGACAATTTCACGCTTACCAATCTGCCTGCAGGTGTAACAAAAGGATCGGTAAACCGGATCGGTGCCACCCAAGTTACCATCAAACTGAGCGGAAACAGGACCGCGGACTATGATGATAATATCACTGACCTGACCCTTAATATAACAAACAATGAAGTTGATGACCATACAGGCGCTGATCTTGTTGTAAGTACGGGTGTAACCTTCACTGCTGCTGATGAACCGGATGCTGTTATATCCGGATCCGGTGAGGTGTGTGATAACGGGGAAACATTTGATATCCGTTTTGATCTGAGCAACGGAGTATCTCCCTGGACCATAAAATATAAAAAACCCGATAATTCGGAGGAGGAAGTGACCGGGATAACCGTTTCACCCCATTATGTCCAGGAATTACAGGATGGTACCTACACACTTGTGGAAGTCAAGGGTGATGACGGTTTGATCGGTTTTGTTTCGGGCAGTGCGGATATTACCGTGAATCCGTTACCCACACCGTCAATCGAAAGTCGGAAAGATTCGTACTGTGAAAATACGGTTGGAACATATTATACTCTTCTCAATGCGGGAAGCACCTATCAGTGGAAGATTATCAGCGGAGGGGTATTTGCCGGAGATTCGGACCTGGATACCGTAGCTATCCGGTGGAACTGGGATGTTGATAAAGGCTACATCAGGGTGATTGAAACGGATAGTAAAGGATGTACCGACTCAACGGATATCTATGAGGCTGAAGTCGATTGGGCACCAGAGGCACCGGGAATAACAGGCGATTCGGAATTTTGTGAGGGCTCTTCCGCACTTATCCAGTGTGATGTTACTATTCCATACGGCTATTTATGGAATACAACGGCCACCTCACAGAGCATTGTCGTTACGGAACCCGGCACATTTACGGTGCAGCGGGGAGCGGCAAACGGATGTTTAAGTAAACCCTCTGCTCCGTTTGATGTATCCAAGAATCCCAAACCGATTGCTACCATAGCCATTGAAGGAGAAGATTCGATTTGTATTGATGATGTAGGCACATTTGATATATCTCTCTTTACAGGTACACCACCCTATACGGTCGGATATGAAGGATTTGCATCCGCTACGAACGTTTATCCTGATGATTTCCAGCTGACGGGAAGCTTGCCGGAGCCGGGTAAAATCGCCTATACATTGTTGTCAGTAGTGGATGACAAAGGGTGTACCGGCCAGATACTGAATAATACGGATACCATTGTCGTAAATGAATCGCCGGCAATTAACTTCAACCCTTCAGTGACAACCTATTTCAATAATGATGACCCTGTATTGCTTGAAGCGGATCCTCCCGGCGGCACGTTTGTCGGGGCAGCAGTTACCGGTGGTAATACATTCCACCCGCAACTGGCCGATACCCTCCTTCCCAATCCGGTAATCTATTTTTATACTCATCCCGTTACAGGATGCCCGAACAGTGATACGGTCGAGTTTACTGTGATCGTCACTCCGGCTGAGATACATGCCCCGAACGCCCATATGTATCTTGATACTTTTGTTTATTGTTTTGATGCACTTCAGGATACGCTGACCGGCACATCCGTGTATGGCAATCCTGGCGGTACTTTCACGGGAGAAGGAATCATCAATATCGGAAACGATAAGGCAATCTTTGATCCGGCTGAAGCAGGTACGGGGGTACATGAAATTGCGTACAACTATACCATAAATGTTGATAGTCTGATATACATCTGGGGTTTGGATACCTTGTTCATGCCGATCATTATCGATATCGATACGGTCCAGGTACCACGACCAGCACCTCCTTTGGTTGAGGTATTCGAAGTGGATGCCCCGGGATCTATGATAATCTCCGGTTTGCTGGATGAATACTGTACCAATGGAGATTCGGTCAGGATCGAATTGATAGGAAGTATAAATAATGAGGATGTCCCTGGTTTCGAAGGTATCCAGCAATTGACCGGGACAGGAGTATCCGGGCCTAATGAAGGGTATTACTGGTTTAACCCCCGGGAAGGATCGGTCGGCACGAGAATATTATCCTATACCTATACACGGGATTTCTCTCAATGCATTATTCATGATG
Source organism: Bacteroidales bacterium (assembly GCA_020353115.1). Lineage (GTDB taxonomy): Bacteria > Bacteroidota > Bacteroidia > Bacteroidales > VadinHA17. The sequence continues at coordinate 743,721 of CP070687.1, read as the reverse complement.
AAAAGGAAATAACCGTGAATCCAACTCCATCGCTTGATTTCAAGGTAATGGATACCTGTATGTTTGTCACAGCAGGGACGGATTCCATCCTGTTTAAAAACCTGTCTCCCGACATAGCAAGTGTCGTGTCCTGGGAGTGGGATTTCGGTGATGGCGGTTCCAGTACAAGTGAAAGCCCATGGCATGATTATAACTCGGTCGGAACAAAACTGATCGTTCTTGAAGCAACTAATAATTTCGGGTGTTCGGACTTTACCCAGAAGATCATCGAATTCCAGGAGATATCAAGGGCTTACTTTGACTGGTCCAATGAATGCTTCGGGGATACCATATATTTTACCGCGGATGATGACCAGGGCAGGGTAATATCGTATAAATGGGATTTCGCCGATGGTTCGG
>CP070687.1:740552-743222 GCA_020353115.1 Bacteroidales bacterium | reverse complement strand
GAAAGATGCGGATTACGTAGCAGGATAGCATTCCCTGATGTGGTTCGTTCCGGACCAAAGGCCCAGGAATTGGATCCGGATTCCCGCATGGTCCTGATTGAATCTTCCAGGGCTTTTTTCTCCTTCATCCGGTTTAAAAATCTCCTGGCACTGGAGGCAGTTACAATGCTGGCAGAGGCTGCTGCAACATCGTAACCGCTAAACGTAAACTCGTTGTATTCCGGAAATTCACCAGGAAATTCCTGAAGGTAAAAATTAACCCCTTCAGCAAATCCTTCACACAAATCACGGGTATCCTGATCCAGTAAAAAATAGGTTTCCAGGATTCGCTGATAACTTTGCTGACGGATAAAGTCAGACTCAATGGCATTATACCCCTCTACCAGGGCCAGATCACCACGGGCACTGACCAGAGCTCGTATAACGCTTGCCCCGTAATCCTCAAGTTCACACCAGGCCAGACCAAAAGCAACATCCCGTAGATCGGACGCCTTGATATGAGGTACTCCATACTCCGTCCGTCTTATAATAACGTCATCAGGAATATCAGATTCCATTGCAGGATTACGTACAATAATCAGAGAAAATAACGTAGTAATGAGCAGTAGGTTTTTCATGATCAAGGATATTTGTATCAGGTAAAGATAACAATCAAATCTGAGCCTGTGTGCAGCAATAATATTTATAACTTTTGACAGAAGAGGGACTGAACATCATGGTTATGCAATTTGTTCGAACAGTTCTGGCTGATGATTATCTGCGAAGTAATATGGCCGCACAGGTTGGACCGTACAGGTTGGGCTGCTTAGAGTCGCTCGAAAGAATTGAAAAAGGATTCACTTTCCGGATCTATTCGGTTCGCTGACCCGATAAATTGTCATTAAAGATGAGATATACATAAAATTATGTTCCCTTGATTATAATCGCATTGACCTTTCTCTTCTTATTCGTATTTTTATTTTCTAATCGAGATCCGAAAGATGAGATACAAAAGAAGATTACCTTCACTCCCGTTATTGATAATTCTCGGTTCACTTGCCCTCTCGGGTTGCTACGAGGATTATATTAACATATTCACAGAATTTACCCCTGGAATTTATAACCAGTCTGAAACAGAAATTGCCTTTTTCCACTTCCTTATGGCAGGAAAACCACCAAAAGGTATCAGCCGGTTTCCCGATGGCGGATCACATGAGGTACTATTCAAGGATGTGACGTTATACCGGTACAACATCCAAACGGGCGAACTGAACACCCTGTTCCGCTATGGAAATTTACCATCAGATGCCAGTTTCTGGCGGGGGAAAATTTCATGGCACCGGAATAAAATAATCTTCTGTATCTCCCCATTAAGCAGCTGGGAATGGATTATAAAGCAATCATCGAATTCACGATATATCCCTTTCTATAACGATTTCAGCGGAATCTTTATCTGTAACATTACAGACAATACCGTTACCCGTCTTACCAATAAGGGTTTTGAACCCGCACTTTCTCCAAATGAAGATCTTATGGTCTATTTGGTTTCCGATTCGGTTAAAACCGAATTAAGGCTGATTGATCTTTCAGACAATACGAACAAATCACTTACTTCCTTCCCTTATGGAGACGAATATCATCCAGGTTTACGATGGCTGGATGGGAATACAATAATTCTTTCAGACGGTAAAAAGTCCGGAATTTTCAAAATCGATTCAGGAAAAATGATGGAATCGGATAACGACTTTTCCCTGTATCGACGCCGAATAAGCCAAACGGAAATAAAGAAACTTACGGAAGGTATTACCTTCCAGGAGTGGGGACTGGATTTGGCAACGGTATGGCCAAGGAAGAGAAAGGAATATATCGGTGATATTATATCGCTGAACGGAAACCTGAACTACAGGAAGGCTATACTTGAAAAGACAGGAAGTGACATGGATATCTTGGCAATAGAAAATATCATCGATCAGATGAAGGAATATCAAAATTCTCTTGAAGGTTTGGAAAGGATGAACTATGAAATATTTTCAGAGGAAACCGTTGATCTGCTGGAGAAGCTGTTACTGGATAAAGAAAAAAAAATGAATTGACGGACTGAACCGCCCGGTATAACATTCCTTCAGGATTACAACCAATTTGACTGAATTCCGCCAAGGTTCAAAAATCACCATGAATCAATCGGTAGATTTTACTCTTCAGCCAGCTTAGTAAAATCTGGTGTATTCTGATCTGCCGGAAATGTCAGAATCACCGTTGTTCCTTTTCCGGGTTTTGAGTTAAGCCTGATGAATCCCTTATGAAGTTGCATGATCCTTCTGCTCAGACTAAGCCCGATACCTGACCCTTTTTCCTTTGTGGTAAAGAACGGTACAAAAACCTGTTCCATGATTTCTTCCGGGATGCCTGATCCGTTATCTTCAATACTAACCTGTACGGCATCATGCTTCAGGTGTTTCGCCTTAATAGTCAGGATGCCTTTCGGTTTATCTGTAAGCGCCTCCAGTGAATTCCGGATTAGGTTGATCAAAACCTGTTCTGTCATTTTCCTGTCCACTAGAATCTGGAGGTTATCCGGAATAACTGTACAAGTGATGCGGATGTTCGAATTCCGGATCATTTGTGAACAGAGTGAACAAACATCCTCAAGGAGTACTTTTACTCCTGCAGGTTTCATATCCGGTTTGGGCA
>CP070687.1:737777-740452 GCA_020353115.1 Bacteroidales bacterium | reverse complement strand
GTTCGAGGATTTATAAAAACCGTTGCCTCTTTGAAGATCGCTGCACCCAGACAATTTATATATCGAACATCCACCAGCGATTTACAAATGATTCTGAAGGAAATCGATCAGTATGATGTTGAGGCTATTGTACTGTTGGGGAAACCAGAATTGGCTTCAGATATAATGCCGCTGTTACAGCAGCGAAATATGAAACAAACAATTTTTGGTTCGCTGGCAGTTATGGATGATCAAAAAGCATACGGCCCCGAGTGGAGCATCCTCGAAGGGATGAACCTGGTTACCTCCGGACATTGGTTCACGGAATCAGGCATTGAATTTCAGAAAGCATTTCAGGAATCTTTTGGCTATCAGCCAGGTGCAGTTGCAGCCTATGCCTATGATGGTATAAACCTTATTATCGAGGTAATAAAAAGAAGCGAACCGGATCGTGACAGAATAATTGATGCCTTTGCAGAAATGACTTACAAAATTGGTATTACCGGTGAGATCCGGTTTGACAGCTATGGAAACAGGATCGGCATTCCGGACCTGATGACTGTTAAAAACGGGATTCCGATTATCATTCATCGTGATGATTAATCTTCATTGCGATTGGTTATATTACCTTTATTAAAATTAATTGAAAATAACGATGAGAATTTCTGTATTAATACTTCTGGCAGCTGCCGTGATGACTTTCTCAGGCTGTTCTGTAAAAAAGGGAGAAGTTGCGGGACTGGTAAAAACTCCTATGGTCATCTGTTTTGATGTTGAGGACTATACCTCGCCGGATTCGGTTGGTATGGATGATATACCAAAATGGCTGGCGGAAATAATGACCGAAGAGGGTGTGACGGGTACTTTCTTTGTGATCGGGGAAAAGGCCCGTATGCTTGAAAGTCGGGGCAGGAAGGATGTTATCCGGGCCATGGCAAACCACGATATCGGCAGCCATACAAATCATGGCTCGATCCATCACACGGTGACCGAAACTCTTGAGTATGCCAGCTGGGAGGAGGGGCTTGAAACGATGTTCAGGAATGAAAGTGCAGGATTCAGCGACCTGGAAGATATTTTTGGGCAGAGACCGGCTAACCTGGCGAGGCACGGAGGATCTTTCGGACCGCAATTGACCGGTGCCCTGTCCCGGTTGAGTGCCGGATACGTCTATTCACCGGTAAGCCTGCCGGGACACAATGCCGTCTGGTTCTGCAATACCCTTAACTTTCACGGGGAGGGAGATTACGGTTTTTTTGATAATGCATATTATCGCGATGACCTGTTCAATCCCATGCTGGATGCACTGGATTCATTGATTCCCGCTTCGTTAGGAAATATTGATGTAATGGCGTTTTTTGCAAACCATCCCAGTAAAATACGAAGCATACAATTCTGGGATTTCAATTATTACAGGGGAGCCAATCCTGGTCCCGATGAATGGCAAACGCCCGAACTGAGACCGCTGGAGTCCATGAAAACAGCACAGAAGAATTTCAGACGGCTGGTTCAGTATCTCAGGGACCGGGATGATATTGAACTCACTACTTTCCGGGAGTTGGCAAATAGATTCTCCTTTCAAAGGGAAACGATCAGCAGGGAAGAACTGGGTGAGATAGCAGGGAGGATATTGAGTGAGAAGAAAGTGGTAATTGATGATCATTATTCTCCGGCAGAGATTTTTGCGGCTCTGTCCGATGCAATATGTTATTATGAAACGGGAAACAAGCTTCCGGCTCAGGTCACGGTTCAGAGACCTTTCGGCCCGGTCGAAATGCCGCTCCGTGATCCGGAAATACATCATATTTTAATAAACGAAATATATGAGCTGGCATCCGGGGCAAAGGAGACTATTGAAAAAACAGGACATTTGCCGTCATTCCTTTCCCATAACAACAAAAAGATCGGTACAGGGTCTTTACTGGCACTGTTCAGTGATCTTTATACAAAATTCGGGGATCCCGACATACCGGATCGGTTTACCGTGATTTCGTTTGAGTCGTATCCCTCTGTGAATGAGGATAAAATAATCGGTGAAGTGGCTGCCTGTAAGGAATGGCCCGTTCACAGGGAGGATCTGGATATGAGCCATCTGATAGAAATGACAAAACTACAGCTCTGGACACTGAAACCGGCGCTGCAAAAAGAGATGTGATTCGTAAAAGAAATTTTTGTATATTATAAAGATGAATTCCAGACAAATATTAGTATCATTATGGATCATCATCCTGTTGTTTTCCGGATGTAACCGGCAGAGGGACAGACAGGCTGCAACGGATGAAGAGATGATGACCGCAAGGACACTCGGATTGGCTTATCTGGAAGAGAACAAGCTGGAGGAAGCCAAAGCAGAGTTCCTCAAACTTGTTGAACTTGATCCAAAGGAAGTATTGGGATATGCCAATCTGGGAATTGTCTATTTGAGGTTGGGCGAATACGATGAAGCGGAAGATTGGCTTAAAAAAGCCATCGACCTGGATCCGGAGGATCCGGATGTCAGGCTGATTCTCGCAAAGGTCTATGAAATGAGCGATCAGCGCGGGAAATCAATCGATGAACTTGAAAAAATAATCCGGCTTACTCCCGGTCATGTCAAATCGCTCTATCAGCTCACGGAACTTTACAGCTCAACGACAGATCCGGAGTCAATGGATTTGCGCCGAAAATATCTGAATGAGCTTGTGAATAGTGTGCCC
>CP070687.1:734997-737677 GCA_020353115.1 Bacteroidales bacterium | reverse complement strand
GCATCTGACCCTCTGGAGCGTGCCAGGGATAAAATGGATGCAGCTTTTGAATTGATAACTAAACTGGGTATTCCCTTCTACTGTTTTCATGATTACGACCTTGTGGATGAAGGTTCCTCAATTGCCGAATCCGAAAAAAGGCTGGGAGAAATGGTCCGGTATGCAAAGGAAAAACAAGCCTCCTCCGGTGTCAAACTTCTGTGGGGAACGGCCAATGTATTCAGTCATCCCAGGTATATGAACGGAGCATCCACTAATCCTGATTTCAATGCCGTCGCCTGGGCCGGTACACAGGTTATGAATGCACTGGATGCAACCATTGAACTCGGTGGCGAAAATTATGTCTTCTGGGGGGGGAGGGAAGGTTATATGTCTCTGCTGAATACGGATACGAAACGTGAAAAGGAACATCTGGCAATGTTCCTGACGATGGCCAGAGACTATGCAAGGAAACAGGGTTTCAAAGGAACCTTCCTTATTGAACCGAAACCAATGGAACCTACAAAACATCAGTATGATTTTGATGCAGAAACCGTAATCGGATTCCTGAGATTTTTCGGACTGGATAAAGATTTCAAACTGAATGTCGAGGTCAATCATGCGACGCTGGCCGGGCATACATTCCAACACGATCTGCAAATGGCCGCAGATGCCGGTTTGCTCGGCAGTATCGATGCAAACCGAGGCGATTACCAGAACGGCTGGGATACGGATCAGTTTGTCCTGAATATTTATGAAACAGTGGAAGCTATGCTTGTCATCCTGGAAGCGGGAGGATTTACTGCAGGCGGAGTAAACTTTGATGCAAAAACACGCCGTAACTCAACCGATCTGGAGGATATTTTTATTGCACATATTTCAGCCATGGATGTCTTTGCAAGGGCTCTCATTATTGCCGATAAGATACTGACAGATTCACCCTATAAAAAATGGAGAAACGAACGGTATGCTTCATTTGATACCGGTAAAGGAGCAGCTTTTGAAAAAGGGAAACTTACACTCGAAAACCTCAGAGAGCATGCACTGAACGTTGGGGAACCTGGACAATTAAGCGGGAAACAGGAATTGTATGAGCAACTCGTTAACCAATATGTCTGAGAATTATCCAGATTTTGTCGTTGATTTATCCATGTTATGTTCATAAACCTAATTCGCCGAATCGTGTTATTTTCGAAGGTTACAGCTATCCTGGTCTTTTTTGTGATTCTCGTTCCCTTATCAGGACAGGATCTGAAAAACGAACGGTTGATTCCGGAATCATGGAACATGCCGGATCCCCTTCTAATGGTAAATGGAGATCTGGTGGGGAGCCGGCAGCAATGGAATGAAGAGAGGAGACCGGAAATATTAACCCTGTTTGAAAAAGAAGTGTATGGGAAAATCCCCGGCCGGCCACCGGTTACACTATATGAAACATTGGCAATACATGAGGATGCCCTGAATGGGAAGGCAGTACAAAAACAGGTTAATATAAAATTTTCATCCCGTTCGGATGGTCCTGATATTCACCTGGCGGTTTTCTATCCGAAGAATGCATCCGGCCCGGTCCCATTGTTTCTGGGATTAAACTTTTACGGTAATCACAGTATACACCCCGATTCAACAATTATCATGTCCGACCGCTGGATGCGTAATATACCTGATATGGGAGTTGTTGATTTCAAGGCTACGCAACAGTCGAGGGGTATATCATCATCCAGGTGGCCTCTGGAAACCATTATTAAATCCGGTTATGGGGTAGCTACAGCGTATTACGGTGATATATTTCCGGATTATCCCGAAGGATTTATTGCCGGCCGGGAAGCCTTGAGATCAGCAGGGATCACCACTCCTGAAGAAGGCGAATGGGGTGCCATAAGCGCCTGGGCCTGGTGCCTGATCAGAGCTGTGGATTACCTGGAAAGTGACGGGATATGTGATCCTGAAAAGATAATTGTCTTTGGCCATTCGAGACTTGGTAAAACGGCTCTCTGGGCCGGTGCCAATGATGAAAGATTTTCATTGGTCATCTCGAATAACTCCGGATGTATGGGAGCAGCACTATGCAGAAGAAGATCCGGTGAAACGGTGGAGCAGATTAATGACCGGTTTCCACACTGGTTCAGTGAAAGCCTGACAAAATTCAATGAGAAAGAGTACGAAATGCCTGTTGACCAGCATATGTTAATTGCATTAATTGCCCCCCGCCCGGTCCTCGTTTGCAGTGCTGCGGAAGATTTATGGGCCGATCCGCTGGGGGAGTTCCTGTCAGCAAGGGAAGCCGATCCGGTGTACAGGTTGCTGACCGGCAAAGGCATCGGGAGTTTTTATTTCCCTGAAACCTGTCATCTGATCTCATCGTCTGTGGGGTATCATATCCGGGAAGGTGAGCATGATCTTAAGCCGGAGGACTGGGCCGTATTTATTGAATTCGCGAATCTTCATCTAAGATAAATTCTGGTATGCAAAAAAATAAATTTGTAATCCTTCTTCTCCTGGGATCCCTTGTACAATCATATGCACAGGATGGGTGGAAATTCCTGTTCAATGGAATGGATCTTAAAGGATGGGAACAGTTGAACGGCAAAGCCAATTACTATGTTGAAAACGGTGAATTGGTCGGAGAAACGGTTTTCAATTCCCCCAACAGCTTTTTATGTACACAAGAGCATTACAGTGATTTTATCCTTGAGTTTGAGGT
>CP070687.1:732210-734897 GCA_020353115.1 Bacteroidales bacterium | reverse complement strand
GAAATTCCCGGGTGTTTTCGGTTGCATAGTCTATGGCATTCTGATCCCAGTCAACCAGGTCAAACCGGATCTGGCTGTTCCGGTTTGAAAGAAGGTATTCACGTACGTCTGTGGCCGGACCACAACCCAGGATTAACATTCTTTTTTCAACATCCGACTTCTCCTCAAAGGATTTACAGACAGTCTTAAAATAATCCTTCCGGTTTCTTACTGCTTGTGGTGCATGCTGTTCATGATAAAAATTATCCCAGTTGGTGTATTTCGTATCAGCATTTTTGTGATACTTATATATCCGGTCAATAATCATGAAATCCCCGGGATATCCATACGGTTTAACAAATCCGAACCCCTGCATGGTGTTCTGATCCAGCGAAGGCCGGATCACCTCCCTGAACGGTTCAATCTCCTCCGGCTCCAGATCATTAATAATACGTATAAATCTCTCATATTCAGAAGGTTCAGGCCCTCCGTTTTTTAACAGCTTTTTTAAAAAAACACGGATTTCACCATTGATATGAGGAACAGTCAATAAATCTGTGTTGTCCATAAAGTATTGCATTGGAATCTTTTTGCTGATGGATTTATGATTCCCGGATTATAGGAATCTACCGTTGATTTCACATTTTCAGGTTCAGGATTTTAGTATACGTTAATCTTGCAAACGAGTGGCTTGCTCAAATGGCTTAACAAATATTTGAATTACAGATATGTTACCAAAAAACAGTAACAGGCTGTTCACTTATATCAAAATTACTTCCAAATCAGGCACAATGCAACCGAACACGGATGACATCCCATACCGTAAAAAGATGATTCTTATCACCTTGGCTGTGGGGAGAGAGAGACGATGTGAAGGGGTGACTTGGATTGTGTTGAGTTGTGAGTCCAAAGCGAATATCGTTCCGGAGGGATGAATTGTTATATTGATGCAAAATGCAGGATGCAGCTGGTAATAAGTAGCAGGAAAATATGGAAACGAGGTAAGTGAAGAGTAATAAGTTCCGCCTCCTATGTCAATTAACGGTTGCGGAGGACAAGGGCGAGAAATGAGAGATAAGGAAAGCGAAAAGGTCCTTGGTACCTGTTCTCCTGACGTTCGCATTACCCGGTAAGGATTCTCGATCCGATAGCCGGTAAGAGAGAAAAAAGGAGGCAGGAAAGGTTTCGAAGTCACCCGGAACCGAAATCTGATATCAAACAGGGAAGCAAATGACCATCGTTTGACGTCTGTCGAACAAGGATTCTGTGACTCACTGATCCTGGACATAAGACTAACATGTTATTCAAGCGTTATTCCTATTATACATTGTAATCTCTTACTCATATACTTTTTGTAACTTACAGGGCCTATTGAAATAGAATGAAATATCTATTGCTTCATTTGATTTTAATTACATCCGTATGGAGTGGTTTTTGTCAGGAACCGGATGACTCACTTGATTTTATTCCGGACTACAATACAATTAGTGATAATGTTACGGAGGATATCCGGATTTTTACTTCGGATGAACCGTTAATCTGGATCCTTGAATTCGATATGATGAAATTCATGAGGGAAAAGGATGACGAAACCTACCAGGAAGCAACACTGGTGTACCGGTTGAACGATACGGTTAACATCAGAAAGACCATTGAGCTGAAGGCCAGGGGTTTCTTCCGGAAAGAGTATTGCAGTCTGCCTCCCATAAAGATCAGATTCGAAAAATCCGGAGATCCGTTGGGGGATCTGGATAAAATGAAAACCCTGAAACTGGTCACCTATTGCATATATAATAAGAGGTATCAGCAATATGTATTGAAGGAATACCTTGCATATAAGCTCTACAATCTGCTCACGGAACAAAGCTTCCGTGTACGGCTGGTGAAAATTAACTATATCGACACGGGCAGAAGAAAACCGAAGGAATTTTCCGGTTATGGATTCATCATCGAGGACGTGGATCTCATGGCTGAACGGAATAATGCCATGGAATTGAAATTCATGGATTACACCATTGGTCAGCACCTCCTGGATCAGGATGCCATGACACGGGTTGCACTTTTTCAGTATATGATCGGGAATCCGGACTGGTCTGTGCCGAATTCACACAATATGAAATATATAAGGTTTAAGGAGTTAAGCAAGACGGCGCCGATCCCTGTTCCTTATGATTTCGACTACTCCGGACTGGTAAACGCAAGTTATGCCATTCCGTTTGAAGATATGGGTATCGGGAGTGTAACAGAAAGACTGTACCTCGGAATATGCCATACGGTTGAGGAGTTCAGGGAAGCCTGCCGTGGGTTTCTGGACAAAAAGGAAGGCATCTACCGGACGATACGTGAGTTTGAATACCTGGATGAAGGAATCCGCAAAAATCTCATCCGCTATATCGACGGTTTTTTTACGGTTATTGAATCGGATAAACTCCTCCGCGGGGAGATCCTGGAAAAATGCAGGTAAGATGTAGAGAGGAGCGGTGAATCCCGCCTGCGCTAAAGCTACGGCGGGCAAAGGGTGAAAAGTGAGGGGTGAGTTATAAGAGGCGTGACATGTACTGTTCTTAAATGATTTTCAGGTAATTAGGCATATTTGGCTTCACCTCCTTTTGTGTGGAACAGAAGGATTAACAGGCAGACTTGTAAATTATATTAAGTCCGCCAGCTGGCGGAGAATAAATTACCACCGAATTAGGCGAGGGGGTGTA
>CP070687.1:729422-732110 GCA_020353115.1 Bacteroidales bacterium | reverse complement strand
TTTTCGGAAATCGACTGGAATGGAACACCAAAAGCTCTTAAAGTGGATATCAGCCTTAGCGATACCGATATTTTTTACACAGATTTTAGTTACGAGGAACTTACATTTGTCCCTTATGCCTATCACAGAAATATTACCGCCACCGGATCTTTGGAAGTTGATGGTATGACGAGCCTGAAAAGCAGGCTGGATGTTACCGACGGAAGCCCTACTTTTCTTTCGGGCGATTTGACGGTTGATCAGTACACCACATTGAATAATAACCTAACTGTTAATGCAGAAAGCAGCATGAAAGGACAGGTTACCATTAATCCTGATTTCGGTGAGGATAAAGATAAATCAAGTTATGCGTCCTATCCGCTGAGAGTTGAAGGGGGCAATCAGGGGATTGCAGTAAAGATAAAGGGTTCAAGAACCAGCGACAATTATTTTGTTACATTCTGGGATGAAAAAAATATACAGGGTCGAATTGAAGGTCAGACAACCACAGATCTGTTAACGGATCCGGAATATATTTTTGATAATGTTCTTTTTGCCAATGAAATAATCCGTTCAACTGTTGATGTGGCAAAGGCTGTGGCAGGTGTTGCATCGGCTTCGTCATCATCCACCGTATGTGCAGGCCTTGGAGCCTGTGTAACCGCTCCGGTTCCGTCACTTATTGCAGGAGCCATAGCAGAAGTGGTTATGGAATCAGCCAATCTGGCATTGGTGATTGCCGAACCGATTATGTACAATGTATTCAAACACACGAATATCGGAGTGACATATCAATCGGGATCCGGAGACTATGCGGAATGGCTTCCCAAATTAAATCCTGATGAAAAATTCCAGCCCGGGGATATTGTTGGCACTAAGGGAGGATTTATTACCAAATCGACCGATAATGCGGATCACTTAATGGTAATCTCCCATTCACCGATCGTTTTAGGGAATATGCCAAAGGAGGGGAAAGAGGCCGAATATGAGAAAGTCGCTTTTATGGGACAGGTACCTGTTAAAGTTATCGGGAACGTTCAGCCCGGGGATTATATAATACCGGATGGCAATAATAATGGAGCCGGGATAGCTGTATCCCCTGATGAAATTAAACCCGGCCAGTATTGTAAGATTGTAGGAATTGCCTGGTCAGGTTCAGAATCACTTCAATATGGATTTGTTAACGTTGCCGTTGGTCTGAATGCGAATGATGTGGCAAAACTGGGAATTAAACAGGAACAAAAAATTAAGGAGCAGGAGGAGGAAATTAACAGCCTGAAGGAACAAATAAGCCTGATGAATGATATTTTATCCCAACTCGTTCCAAACTATGCATCCCTGATTCAAACCAGTCAACAGAAGAATTCATCACAGGCTGAACTGTATCAGGATCAGACAGAGCTCACCGATGAGAGAACCATTACATACTACGAAGTTACGAGGGAACAGATTCTTGAAGGTATAAGCCTGGCCAAGAAAACATTGGAAGAAAGAGGAGTGGATATTACAAGCTACCCGTTTTTCGAAAGATTGGAAACAGAACCTGAGTTTAAGGAAAGCTTTATTAAGGATACCCTGGCCTCAATTAAGAATGAACTGGATAAATGTTTTGAGGAAGATGCTAAATCCGGGGCCAGAGTAATAAAGTTATACTGAGATAGAAAACCGTTAGATATATACCTGTATAATCATGAAAAAAGAACGATTTTGTGAAGTCATCCTGTTACTGATCTTCATTTTATTCTTTGCATGTGAGGAGGAAGAAAAGATAGTCCTTCCAACCGTAGAAACAGCATCGGTTGATGAAATCTATAACACCACTGCCAGGGTGGGGGGGAGAGTGGTTGATAACGGGGGTGCCGATGTCACCGATCGTGGTGTATACTGGGGCACATCCACAACTCCTGAAACATCAGGGACGAAGTTACAGGTTGGAACAGGAATAGGAATCTTTTACGATACTCTTTCGGGACTTACATCCGGCACGAAATATTATGTAAAAGCCTATGCAATTAACAGCATGGGGACATCTTATGGCGACGAAACCTTCTTTACCACACAGATTAGTTTACCCACAGTATCAACATCACCGGTAACGGAACTAACACCCACCACAGCGAAAATTGGTGGTAATGTAACTGATGATGGTGGCTTTGAAGTTACCCAAAGAGGTGTGCACTGGGGAACAGAGCCGAACCCACGGATCACTGGTACTAAACTCGTAATTGGTAGCGGGAAAGGCGAGTTTTCCCAAACACTTACAGGACTTACACGTGCTTTAACATATTACGTTATAGCTTTTGCAACCAACGTCAAAGGAACATCATATGGTGAGGAAATAGGTTTTTCAACCGAACCTGAACTACCTACAGTTTTTACTTCAGATATATTGGATATCAAGGCTTATTCAGCAGTTGTCGGCGGGAACGTTAGCTCCAGCGGTGGTACAGATATAACCGAGCGGGGCGTCTACTGGGGTACATCATCCGAACCGCAGTCGAACGGAACGAAGCTGATGATTGGTAACGGTACAGGCAGCTATGCCGATACCCTTGATGGCCTTTCTCCAGGTATGACATATTATGTAGTAGCTTATGCTGTTAACAGCCTGGGAACCTCTTACGGTGAAGAAATCAGCTTCACCACGTTAGGGGAGGTCCCGACAGTAGCACTGTTCGATTATTCGGACCTTACTGCAACCGGTGTCAC
>CP070687.1:726619-729322 GCA_020353115.1 Bacteroidales bacterium | reverse complement strand
TGACTTTTCTTTCCTGGAGGACAGTGAGTATTTTTGACTGAAGGCGCAGAGGAAGATTTCCGATTTCATCCAGGAAAATGGTTCCTCCGCAGGCCAGCTCAAAACGGCCCGGTTTATCCTCCTTTGCATCGGTAAAAGCTCCTTTAATATGTCCGAAAAGCTCACTTTCGAACAAAGATTCACTAATAGCTCCAAGGTCTACAGGAATAAATACCGATCCGCTTCTGTCCGATTGTTTATGTATCTCTCTGGCGGCTAGTTCTTTACCTGTTCCATTTTCACCGAGGATAAGAACGTCTGCATCCGTTCCTGCCACCTTTTCAATCATCCGGAATATCTTCTTCATGGGATAGGAGCTTCCGATCAGCTTTCCTGCCAGATGATCCATATCCTCGTTTAGTTTTACCCTGGTATTTTTCAGTTTTTCGACCTCCAGGCGTGATTTCCTGAGTTCAACTGCAGAGGATATTGTTGCCATCAGCTTTTCGTTATTCCATGGTTTTACAACAAAATCAGAGGCGCCGGATTTCATGGCTTCAACCGCAAGGTTTATTTCCCCGTATGCGGTAATCATGATAACAATGATGAAAGGATCCTTTTCACGAATCTGATTTAACCAGAATATACCTTCCTTTCCATCGGTTTTGCCCGGTGAGAAGTTCATATCCAGCAAAACGATGTCAAAATTTTCTGAAGAAAGATGCTTTCTGATATTTGAAGGATCCTGCTCCGGTCTGACAAGTGGAAAAATCTGTTTGAGAAACATCTCTGCTGTGACCAACACATCGAGGTCATCATCTACGATCAGAATATTTCCTTCTTTTCTTTTCATGGCATTTATCCGTAACTATTTGCGAAATGCCAGTATGTTTTCTCCTTGCTAAGGTAGTAATTATGTATTAAAACAAGACACCTTATGTATTAAAAACAGACAGTTTTATATCGGATATTCCGGAATAAATAATGTTTAAATAACTTGTATTCAATACAATAATTACTATGGTATGCTACTTGTCTATCTTGCAAATGAATATTCTATCAGGTCTACAAATTCCTGAACATCATTATCTTTATTAAAATCCTGCACTATGTTAAGATATTATGTCAAACATGCCCTGCGGGTAATATACAGGGACAAGTTTCATTCGGTTTTAAATGTTATAGGGCTTTCAATAGGGATTGCCTGTGGCATCATTGTATTGTTGTATGTTCAGAACGAACTGACCTATGAACGGCACCATATAAAAAAAGAGCGCATTTACCGGTATGGTGTAAACATGACCATCGGCGGTGTGAACAGTTCCCAGACTACATGTAATGCTGCCGTAGGGCCTCTGCTGAAGGATTACATGCCCGGAATAGAATCGTTTGTACGGATCGGGAAGCCGGGTGAAATTATGATCAAGCATAACCGGGATGCGTATTATGAGGAAGATATTTTCTGG
Source organism: Bacteroidales bacterium (assembly GCA_020353115.1). GTDB lineage: Bacteria > Bacteroidota > Bacteroidia > Bacteroidales > VadinHA17. Next base: position 727,877 of record CP070687.1, on the reverse strand, counting down.
GCCGATTCAAGCCTTTTCCATGTTTTCACCCACCAGTTCATTTCCGGCGATCCCGCAACCTGTCTGAAAAACATCAACTCAATTGTACTTACGGAAGAGCTGGCAGGAAAGATATTCGGAGATGCCGATCCAATGGATAAAACAGTGGAAATTGAAAACCAGGGTTTGTTTACCGTAACCGGGGTAATAAAAGATCTCCCGGATAACAGTTATCTTATGTTTGACGGATTAATGTCGTTTTCGACCTTGTACCATGATCAGGATATCGCTGATGTATACAATCCGAGGAGACTGGGAGGCAATATGTTCTTTGAGTTGTATTTTCTCTTCAAGGAAGATTTTCGCAGGGAGGATTTCTACAGCCAGTTTCAGGCGTTCTATGATGAGAACCTCGCAGAGTATGACAGGATACAATATAAAGCTATTGCAGAGCCAGTAAAGGATATTCATCTTCGTTCGGAAATTACAACGAGAGAATCCGATGTTTTCAGACGGTTGTTATATGGACTCAGTTCTATTGGAATTTTCATTCTTGTCCTGGCCTGTATCAACTATATCAATCTGGCTACGTCAAGGGCGGAAGGAAGGGCAAAGGAGATCGGTCTGAAAAAGGTCACCGGAGCGGGTAAAAAACAGCTGATAACTCAATTTCTGGGGGAATCGATGGTATTGTCCGTTATTTCGCTCCTACTGGGACTGGGAATTGCAGAAGTGATTTTCGTCTTTACTCCCCTGAACGAGGTATTTGATAAAGACCTTCAGATTGATTTTTTTCACAATCCGGTTCTGGCAGTGGGTTCTATCGGATTAACAATTATTGTGGGTATACTTTCTGGACTCTATCCATCCTTCTATTTATCCCGGATACTTCCGGTAAAAGCCTTGAGGGGTGATGCAAAAGAGGCTTCTCACAAGTTTGGTTTCAGAAATATTCTGGTGATCTTTCAATTTGCAATATCCATTGGTGCGGTTGCCCTTACATTACTGATGAACCAGCAGCTCAAGTACGTAAGAAGCAAAGATCTCGGTTTCGACAGGGAAGAAGTATTGCTGATTTCCGTAAGGGATGAAAAGATCAGGGGAAAAATGTCCGCTTACCGGGAGGTAATAAATACCCATCATGGTGTCGTACGTTCATCGTTTTCTAGCACAACTCCCGGTTATGGAATCAGCGGATGGGCTTTTCTCTGGGAAAGCAATACGGGCGAAATGGAAAGACATGCCAACCGGGAATTATATGCCGACCGGGATTATTTTG
>CP070687.1:723811-726519 GCA_020353115.1 Bacteroidales bacterium | reverse complement strand
GAATTGCTTCAAAATCCGGATGTAAAGTATGTAACCGGTATGGAAGATATTCTGGGAGTGAACCACAATACTCGTGCGGTTGTGATCGAGGAACTGGATCCGGAACAAAGTTACTGGTATCCCATGTTTATTGTCAAACACGATTTTGTTGAAACATTTGATATTGAAGTGGTTGAAGGTCGTGGTTTTTCAAAAGACATTCTTTCCGATACGGTAAATGCCATTATGATTAATGAAACCATGGTTAAGAATATGGGATGGACGAATGAAGAAGCGATCGGAAAACGGATCCGGGCAGATGGTGATGAGCGCGTAATCGGTGTATTCAAGGATTTTCATATTCTTTCTCTTCATAGTCCTATGAATAATTTCATCCTGGACTTGCACAGGGTGGAATTTGCAGTGCTTCGTTACATTGCAATCAGGGTAAATACCAGGAATTATCAGGAACTGCTTTCTTTTATCAGGGATAAGTGGGAACGGCTTGCTCCGACGCGGCCCTTTGAGTATTCGTTCCTGGATGAGGAACTGAATAACATGTATAATGATGAAGATAAATTTGGCAAGTTTTCAGTTATGCTAACCATCCTTGCCCTGGTTATAGCAAGTCTTGGACTAATAGGGCTGACGGCTTTCCTGGCAGAACAGAAAACGAAGGAAATAGGAATCCGGAGAGCTTTTGGTGCTTCGGTGGGTAGTGTGATACAATTATTATCCAATGAGTTTATCCGGCTGATCATTATTGCAAACCTTGTTGCATGGCCGGTTGCATGGTTCTTTACACATCGCTGGCTGCAAAATTTTTATCAGCGGATAGAGATAAACTGGGTACTTTTTATCCTGGCAGGAATTGTTACCCTGTTTTTAGCATTATTGATAACCAGTTACCGCGCGGTCCGGGCTTCATCACAAAACCCGGCCGATACACTTCGGTATGAATAATCACAGATAACCTAAACCATCAGCAATGAAAAAAGATCCACTCGTTCAGAACAGGAGAAACTTTCTGAAAAACTCCATCGCCGGATTTGCCGGTGCCGTTTTAATACCCGGCGCTTTGGCTAGCCCCAAAGATATCTGGCGAACGAGGTATGGTAGCGGAAAAAATATGATATTCAGAAGACTTGGCCGGACCGGGCTGGAACTTCCGATTATCAGTATCGGAGCCGGATGTTATGATAAATCTGTTTATCAATCAGCGCTTGATGCTGGCATTATTCATATCGATACCTCCCAGTATTATTATAACGGACGACATGAACAGCTTGTCGGAGAGGTATTGAAAGGAAGGAAACGTGATTCTTACGTAATAGCAACAAGTATCCTGTTCGGATCGGGTAGCCCTGAAGAGACATCTTTTGCAGACAGGCTGAGGAATTATCCGCTTGATGAGAAGTTCGAGGATAGCTTGCGCAGGCTGGGATTGGAGTATGTTGATATCTTCTATATGGCAGGCATTAATAGCAGGGAAGCGGTATTGTTCGATCCGTTCGTTGAGAAAATGGCAAACCTGAAAAAAGCTGGTAAAACCCGCTTTATTGGAGTAGCAACCCATCAGAATGAGCCCGAAGTCATACGGGCTGCGGTAGACGCTAAAGTTTATGATGTAGTACTTTCTGCTCTGAACTTCATGCAAAATCACCGGGAGGATGTCAGGAATGAAATGGCACGGGCTGCCAAGGCGGGATTGGGAATCATTGCAATGAAGACTATGGCAGGTGTCTACTGGGACAAGGAACAGACACAACCTGTCAATACCAGGGCTGCCTTGAAATGGGTACTCAATGACAAAAATGTCCATACTGCTATTCCTGGAATTTCTACCCATGACCAGTTACAGGCTAATCTTTCGATTATGGGGGATCTCACCCTGTCCGAAGAGGAAAAAGCAGATCTGAAACTCAATGATGAACCACCGGGAGCAGGATTATATTGCAGGCAATGCAGAAGATGTTTGTTGCAGTGCCCGTTCCAGCTTGAAATCCCTGATATTATAAGGAGTTTTATGTATGCTTACGGATATAAAAATTTGGCGTTGGCACAAACCGTCCTGAAAAATAGTATTCCCGATATGCTTCCTTGTTATGATTGCGATAGTTGCAGCGTAATTTGTCCCAACGGAATAAAAATAAAAGAACGAATTACGGATATAGCCAGGATAAAAGAAATCCCGGAAGAATTCCTGAGTTGAATTACATCCGTGATCAATCTGGTGTCAAAGACTGGGCTATATTATACCATAACCATGAATCGGATCAGAATATTGAGATCACTTCCAATTCTATGCCTGACCCTGTTACTTAGTATTTCAGTAACGGATGCCCAGCACCTCTCGTTAAAGCAGGTAACTTTCAGTGATTCAACCCACGACGGCTATCCATACTGGTCACCGGACGGAGAGTATATCATATATTCTGCAGGGAGCAGGGATCATGTCTACACCATGAGAATTCCTTCTGAGGGAGGTGCTCCTGAAGTCGTTACTGATGTATTTGCCCATCACGCCACCTGGTCTCCGGATGGAGCATATATTGCTTTTGATGGTTACATGGGCTCTCTTATTCAGCTCGTTTCTTCAACGGGAGGAACACCCGTGAGAATAGTCCCTGAATCGATACCCGTCGTTCACAGCGGATATCCTAACTGGTCTCCTGGGGGCGGGAGAATTGCGTTTATGTCGGGTGGTGATGTATGGATACTGGAGTTGG
>CP070687.1:720968-723711 GCA_020353115.1 Bacteroidales bacterium | reverse complement strand
AGGTCTGCTTCATTGGGTTGTATGGCCATAAGACCCCTTGTTGCTGTGGCTTTTTCCAGTGCTGCCTCGGCGTCGGCAACCGATTCGGCCGCTTCATCTGCAATAAATACCTCCAGGGAGGAGCGCAGTGAATTCACTTCGAAAGTATAACCCGGGCCCAGACCCTCCATCAATAGTCGTAATCCCTGCTTATCATACATCCATGAGTTTGAAAACTGGCCTTTCACTATCTGGCCGGTTTCGGGATTACGAAAGGTAATGATGCCGGTACAAAAATCCTCGGCCGGCACTTTGCTGTAATCAACACCCATTTTATCCATCAGTTTCTTCTTTAAGTCCGGTTTCCCCCACTTCAGCAGTGAAATGTCACAGGAGACTGAAACGGGTTCCAGAAAATTGACAGGTTTACCTGCCGGCGTAAGCACGTACCAGGAAACAGCAATACTATGACAGCCCATATCCGCCAGTACACCGCCTCCCTGACGTGTGGGATCCCAAAACCATGGTTCGTGAGGTCCGCTGTGTTCCTCCGAGCTTCTGGCAAGAGCAATCGGTCCCATTGTACGCTGTACAGGCTCCAGCTGGATAAGTGCATTCCGAATGGCTTTCATATAAATCTGGTTCTCATGATAGGAGGTGTTGAGATGAACTTCATCGGCCAGGTCCACAAGCCTTTGGGCTTCTGCCACAGTCCGTGCCAGCGGTTTCTCACAAACGACGCCCTTTAACCCGGCCCCTGCCTTCACGGCATCCACAATCTCTTCCATGACTTCGATACGGGCATAATTCGGTACATATATGGCGACCGCATCACAGTTGTCGCAAAGCTCCCTGATGCTGTTATAAACCGTGCACTTACCGACACCGTGCTCATTTGCATATTTCTGAAGTTCCCCGGACCATTCTTTCGAATAAACGCCAGTTATTTCCGCATTGTTTAACTGGGTAATCGCCTGAACCTGAAATTTTGCAATAAAACCGGCACCGATAAAACCAAGTTTCAAAGTTTCCATATTCTTTTCTCCTATGCTTTTTAGTTAGTATTTAAAGGTAATAAACTGGGTGTGATTCCATATAAAAATACTCAATAGATCTGATTTTAGAAAAGGAATTTCTTATCAAGCAACCGGACGAGTATCGACAGAAGAGATACAAAATGATCCAAATTTATGTATCCAAAGCAGGAAGGTTGGATTAAAAATTGTATAGGCTATTATTCACCTCGTTATGAAACCGGAGGACGGATTTTTTCTCTTAATAAATAATCCCCACTTACATTGCTAAATCACTGGCAGACTAGCCGAGAACCAGGTTTGAAGGCCAATACAAAGAATGATATTGTCAATTTTGAGGTTTGCCCAAAATTTATCAGCTGGAAATATTTATAAATATGATTTTGGAATAATTATTGCATTGGAATTACAGTGCAATTTCAAACCAACACTTTCTTAATATGAATACCAGATTGTCTGTTGTTCTAATTAGTTTAGTGTTCCTGTTTAGCATTTCCTCAGCCGTTTATTCACAGAAACTTATTGCTGGTATAATGAGTGGAGTAAATTTTTCTGATATACATGGCGAACTTACAACAGGGAAATGGCAATCCAAACCAGGACCTGTAACCGGTTTAATTATCGGTTATTCATTTAACAAAATAATTACATTGCAATCTGGATTGGACTATTCTGCAATATATTATGAATACCAGCCTTATAGATACGAACCACACCCATTACCATTTCCGTGGGAACCTGAATACTGGATTTATTCACAAATTGAAAATCAAAAATGGGATTTTAGTTTTTTTCGCATCCCGCTATACCTGAAATTGAATACACCAACCAGGTTACAATTTGAGCTTGGAGGGGGTGCATATTATTCTTTTATTGCTCAATCAGAGACAGGTATCCCGGCGTATTTTGAAAAGCCACCAAAAAATGATTTTGGATATATTTTCTCAGCCGGTTTATCATATCCTCTGAATCGTAATCTACATATTTTTTTGGACGGACGGTATATCTCCGGACGTCGGGTATTCATTGAACATATTAAAGGTAAAAACGGGGCAACTGAATTAACTTTTGGAATAGGATATTCGGGTTTTCTTAAAAAAGCTGATGCTACCAAACCAGGGAATGAATACGAAGATAGTTCCCTGTATAAGATATGGATTAAATATACAGGAGGCCTAAATGTTTCATGGATCAAAGCGGACATACATAATAAAAGCTACTCAGCAAAAGCAGGATATTCTGCTGGTATTTCACTGGATTATCGATTTGATGAACAGTTTTCACTGCAAATGGATATTGTGTTAGAACGCAAGGGTTACAATATGAAAGATTCAAGCGCTTCCTTTTACAGATATCTTCCTGAAGGAGTATCCATGTACCAGGTTGATACAAAAACTCATATCAACTATATTGTAATTCCTCTGTTGTTAAATGTCCATTTCGGAAGAACCTTCTCAGTTTATATTAATACCGGTCCATATGTTGGTCTAAGGTTGAATGCCCGTTGTTCAGGCATCGCCACAAATGAATATAGTGGAGAGGATGCTTACATTTTAAATCAGGTAAATGTTTATGATGATATTGAAGGACTGATTAGAAATGATGATTGGGGTTGGGTATTTGGCTGTGGTATTGGGATACCATTCTTTAAAAAGTACAACCTGAATTTTGAACTAAGATATAGCTATGGATTTGGGGAAATTCTGAAACCTGAAGACAGTAATACAAAT
>CP070687.1:718124-720868 GCA_020353115.1 Bacteroidales bacterium | reverse complement strand
ATGGCAAAACATAAAGACATCGGGAAGGTGTTAATAATTGGTTCGGGCCCTATCATCATCGGGCAGGCCTGTGAATTTGATTACTCGGGTACACAGGCATGCAAGGCATTGCGTTCGCTGGGTTATAAGATTGTACTTGTCAATTCCAATCCGGCTACTATTATGACCGATCCGGACATGGCAGATGTTACCTATATTGAACCACTGAATGAATATGCTTTGACCCAAATCATTAAAAAAGAAAGACCTGATGCACTTTTGCCTAACCTGGGTGGACAGACAGGGTTGAATCTGTCTTCTCTTCTGGCTAAAAAAGGGATTCTGGAATTCTACGGTGTTAAAATTATTGGCGTAAACGTCGATGCAATTGAAAGAGGTGAAGACCGGACAGCTTTCAAGGAAACCATGAACAGGCTGGGTATTGAAATGCCCAAAAGCAGAGCCGTGAATACCGTCGAAGATGCAGAAAAGACTGCCGATGAACTGGGTTATCCCGTCGTGATAAGACCCGCATACACCATGGGTGGTACCGGTGGCGGCCTGGTTTATAATGTTGAGGAATTACGTACTATCGTTAACAGGGGCTTATCAGCCAGTATCGTAAACCAGGTATTGGTTGAGGAGTCTGTCCTGGGGTGGGAAGAGCTTGAGCTGGAAGTAGTGAGGGATGCTAAAAACCAGATGATAACCGTATGTTTTATCGAAAATGTGGATGCCATGGGTGTGCATACGGGTGATTCGTATTGTACCGCTCCCATGCTGTCCATTGATCAGGAACTTCAGAAACACTTGCAGAAATACTCCTATGACATCGTTGAGGCGATCGAGGTGATAGGAGGTACAAATGTACAGTTTGCACATGATCCTGAAACCGGAAGAATCGTTGTGATTGAGATAAATCCGCGTACATCGCGTTCATCTGCACTGGCTTCCAAGGCAACAGGATTCCCGATTGCCTTCGTATCATCACTGCTTGCCGGAGGATTAACATTGGATGAGATACCATACTGGCGGGACGGAACTCTGGAGAAATATTCACCTTCCGGTGAGTACGTGGTGGTGAAATTTGCACGGTGGGCATTCGAAAAATTTGACAACCTTGAAGATATACTCGGTACACAAATGCAAGCTGTAGGTGAAGTGATGAGTATTGGAAAAACCTATAAGGAAGCTCTCCAAAAAGCCATTCGTTCACTGGAAATAGGGCGGTATGGACTCGGTTTTGCCAAGAATTTTAACGAAAAATCCCTGAATGAACTCATGACATTACTCAGGCATCCTTCCAGCGAACGTCAGTTTATAATGTATGAGGCATTGCGCAAGGGAGCAGATATAAAAGAACTTTCCAAAAAAACTCATGTCAAAGCCTGGTTCATTTCCCAGATGAAGGAACTGGTGGAACTGGAAGGCCAAATATTGAAATATACCTGGGAAACCCTTCCTGAAACAATATTTGAGCAGTCAAAGAAAGATGGATTTAGCGATAAATATTTATCACAGTTACTGAACGTCCCTGAAAAAGTGATAAGAAATAAGCGTATTTCAATGGGAATCGTGGAAGCATGGGAACCTGTACCGGTAAGCGGAATAGAAAATGCAGCATACTACTTTTCAACCTATAATGCTCCTGATAAAGTTGAAGTCAGTGATAAAAAGAAAATCATGGTGCTGGGTGGCGGACCAAACAGGATCGGACAGGGTATCGAATTTGACTATTGCTGTGTTCACGCTGCATTTGCCATCCGCAGTGCAGGATACGAATCAATTATGGTAAATTGCAACCCGGAAACCGTTTCAACTGACTATGATACTTCCGATAAATTGTACTTCGAACCGCTTACCACCGAGGATGTGCTTAGTATTTACGAAAAGGAAAAACCGGAAGGAATTATTGTTCAATTCGGGGGGCAAACACCCCTGAACCTGGCAAATGAGCTTGCCGAAGCCGGTGTAAATATCCTGGGTACCAATCCCGATACGATCGACCTGGCAGAAGACCGTGACCGCTTTCGCCAAATCATGAAAAAACTGGGGATCCCTCAACCGGAATCGGGAATGGCTAGTACACTCGAAGAAGCCAAAAAAATTGCGAAAAGAATTGGATACCCCCTGATGGTGCGGCCTTCATACGTTCTGGGTGGCAGGGCAATGAAGATTATCCTTGATGAAGAAATGCTTGAGCAATATGTAGCGGAAGCAGTCGATGTTTCTCCAGACAGGCCCCTGCTTATCGATCTTTTCCTGGAAGATGCAATTGAAGCTGAAGCCGATGCTATTGCGGATGGCACCGATGCATTTGTTCCTGCGGTAATGCAGCATATTGAATACGCCGGAATTCATTCAGGAGATTCAGCCTGTGTCATACCACCTGTGATAATTACCGAAAAACACCAGGAAACAATTAAAGAATATACCAGAAAGATTGCGGTTGAATTAAAAGTGATTGGCTTAATGAACATACAATATGCCATTTATGACAATATCGTCTATATATTGGAAGCAAATCCCAGGGCATCACGGACCGTCCCACTGGTTTCGAAAGTATGTAACATATCAATGGCTAAAATTGCAACCAAGATACTACTCGGAAAAAAACTTTCCGATTTTGACCTCAACGATCATAAAATTAAACATTTTGGTGTTAAGGAAGCTGTCTTTCCGTTCAATATGTTTCCTGATGTCGATCCTTTACTTGGCCCTGAGATGCGTTCAACAGGCGAAGTACTGGGCCTGGCCGATTCCTA
>CP070687.1:715276-718024 GCA_020353115.1 Bacteroidales bacterium | reverse complement strand
GTTTGGTTCACGCGGGGAGATTTATCCGAAATAAGGTTCTTATACTGATGTATTTCAAGGGTCGGGCCTTTGTCTCCATAACCCGGTAATCTCAGGTGGATGCCTTTAAGGCTGGCTCCGGTTAATCCGGTCCCGCGCTCCAGCCATTCCCCTGACAGTTCCCTTTCCGGCGGAACTGGTTTACAGTCAAATACCTTAATGTAAAACCTCGACAGCTGCTGCCAGTTCCTGCTGATGATATTTGTGTGTACGTATTTCATTTCTTTTGTTCTGGTGAGTTGAGATAAATATACCTCAAGTATGGCATGAATCAAAGAGCAGATGGTATCAATTTGCTGAATTTTTAACAGACCTCTTCAAAATTAAAAGAACGGAGGACCTGTCCGACAAATATATTTCGGACAGGATTAATTATGTGAAATGCATGGATATTTCTGTTGAAAATCAGTTATAAGAAAGTTCAGATTTATTTAATCTGCTATTTTTCTTTCCGCCAGATTATATTTGTCTCCCTCCCGTAAAAAATAGAATAACCTGTTGCTTTCCGGCAGTTTTTTTAAATCCCAGCCTTCCCTGGACCAAAATGATCCATCGTATATAAGAATATAACTATTACCAATCACCTCAAAGCTATCGCCTTCTACAATTATAGCTGTATTTTCATCAATACCTATTCCAAGCAAATCGGGCCGGTTTTTCAGAATTTGGAACATATCGAATTGCCTGTTTCGTGCCAGGGCATGTTGGTCTATAGCTATTTTTTTGATGAATCCAAATCCTTCTTCATGATCACCCATCATGATCTGGTTATTTTTCGTATCTCCGCGTGCCAGGAATGAACCCTGGATAGTGGCACCGGCTGATGTACCGCCAATGACTCCTCCCCGTTCCAGTACATTCCAAAACATTTTTTCGGTTTTTGTATCCTTATATGCATCTACAAGTCTCCATTGGCGACCACCGCCAAACCATACTCCCTTTGCTTCCAATAAGGGTGAAACAAAAGAATCCGTATTTGCTATATTTTTTTGAGTTGTGTGCAGGATAGTAATATTTTTCGCCCCCAGTTTCCTCATTGTGCCCGCACCTGCAGCATCAATACCATGAGTTTCGCGTCCGTCAGCGGTTGGAATTACTACAATTGGTGCATCCTGTCCACCGGCCAGATCGATGAATCGCTTAAAAATAGAGTCACACAGACCACCTCCTCCGGCAAGGACCAAATAACCGTTTACCGGTCCGATCCGGATTTTGTCATCTTCTCCTGTTTGCGAATAGGCAATAAGGGAAATTACCAATGTAAGGATAATCGTTGTTTTAATTCGAATGGTTTTCATGGTTTGAATATTTTAACCGTTTAATTAGATCGGGTAATCTTTCATCCCGGATAATCACATTTTTTTTTGAAGCAGGGGATGGATCCCTGCTTCCTTTAATGGTAATCCGGCCTAATCCATACCGCCCGGCACATCTGAAGAGCGCCATGTATCATATGTCTTAACCTGTCAGCCGGTAATGAAATTACAAGAAGAACGATGATGCTTTCGTTTCCAATCAGGTTAATTACACGCTCACGAATAATACAGGTTCACCTGGCTCTTGTATCACTTTTGTTTTACCACGTTCTGATTCCAATGCCTGCACTGTTCTGATTGCCTTTCGTTTCCAAACTTTCGGTATACCAATATTAATGGAATGACAAAAATGCTGGAGCCCTGATCCATTGGCTGTTATCCGAATTCTGTCGTATTTATTAACTAACGAATATATGTAAATAATATCAAGCCTGTTGAAATAAAAGCAATTAAAGAAGAGGCAAATGCACCTGCCGGTCTTATCTTTTCTTCAACCATTAAAGCTAAGGTTGTTACTGCCAGCAGTAGGATTATACAAATTCCGAGCACGGTATAATATAACCATTCAGGAGTTGCGTGTATGAAATCAACAATTATTAACGGATACCATGGAGCCCACAATGAATAACCTGTCATTACAAGCAAAACATCAAACCTTCCGTTTCCGCCAAAAAATTTACCGGCGATATGAAGCACTCCTGTACCGAGAATCCACATAAGGAATACAAGGGGAATTATGTAGAAAGATTGTACCAGGTAGTAAGATTCCAGGGGTAATTTTATCCAGGGGTCGACAAATGGTGTAAAACCTTTAAAATAAAGCCAGAGTGAACCACCAACATATATCAGGCAGTATATCAACACACAAAACCAGCTGGGGTTTTGTTCTCCGGCTGATATTTCTTCATAGAGAGATCTCGGTGAGTAAAAAGTCCGAACGAAACCCTTAATAAAACGTAATAGCATGGATTACATATTTTAACGTGAGTATTACCGGGAGAATTTTCTATTCAGCAATTTAGACATTTTTGATTTGTTTAGCCGGAATTCATTCTGTCTTTATGCATCGTACAGAAAAACCGCTGGCCTTATGACCGGTATTGTATCTTATGCTGTTTTTATCCGGGAATAATCCCCAATGCCACGCAAAGGTTGAATCATGAGAAGAAGATGACCACCAGGTAGCATAATATCCAATTTCATCTATACTGCCGAACCGTCCACGTCCTCCCGCCGGAATACCGGAAAAACCGCTGCGGTTATTTGCGCCGGGTGAGGGAAGGATCCATAAATCAGAACCTGTATCCCTCATCCTGCCACCTGCAACGGAACTCCCGCCCAGATAGTCAATAAGCTTTTGCCATTCTTCTGCTGTCGGTACATGCCAGCCTGA
>CP070687.1:712426-715176 GCA_020353115.1 Bacteroidales bacterium | reverse complement strand
ACCGAATTACCCTCGTAGGATTGTGTTTTGCAACTGTTGCAGTTTCCTGTAAGCCGGAAGTAGAAGAAGAAAAGGAGTACGATCAACCGGTTGTGGAGAGTATTATTTTCCTGATTGGAGACGGTATGGGAGTTTCCCAGATCTATGCGGGACTAACGGCAAACAGGGGAAAGTTAAACCTTGAAAAATGCGAATTTACAGGATTCGTTAAAACTCATTCTTCGAATTCCTATATAACTGATTCAGCTGCAGGGGGCACTGCATTTGCATGTGGAAAGAAGACGAAGAACGGTATGATTTCTATGGATCCTGACAGTACTGCTCTACGAACAATTCTGGAAATAGCCGAAGATGAAGGCCTGGCTACGGGGCTTGTTTCTACCAGTAGCATCACACACGCCACTCCTGCTTCCTTCATCGCTCATCAGATCAACAGGAACAGGTATGAGGAGATCGCGGCAGATTTCCTGAAGACTGATATCGATGTGTTTATCGGAGGAGGAAGGAACCATTTCGATGATCGTACGGATGGAAGAATCCTTACTGAAGAATTGAAGAATAAAGGATATACCATTGCATACTCGATGGACGAAATAGCGGAAGTGAACAGCAGGAAACTTGCGGGATTTACCGCCGAAATGCACAATCCGAGAATATCACATGGGAGGGGGAGTATGCTGGAAGAAGCACTGCAGGCGGCCATTAAAATATTAAACAAAAATGAAAAGGGTTTTTTCCTCATGGCAGAAGGTTCAATGATAGACTGGGGATCACATCAGAATAACACGGAGTATGTAACCGATGAAATGGTCGATTTCGACCGGGCGATCGGAAAAGCAATTGATTTTGCTGAAAATGATGGCCACACCCTCGTGGTAATTACAGCCGATCATGAGACAGGTGGAATGGCGATTCTTGACGGAGATATGGATGAAGGAACGGTCGAGGCTGCCTATACAACCAAAGGACATACCGGTACAATGGTTCCGGTATTCGCATTTGGACCCGGTGCCGGAGAATTTAGCGGGATATACGATAATACTGAGATATTCTTCAAGTTTATGGATCTTTTGAATTTGGAAAATGACTAAAACCTTAGCTTATCTTTTACTTTTTTCCGCTCTGTTGTTATCAAATTGCAGGAATCATAGTGGAAGGGTGAGTTCACCAGCCGGCATCAATTCATCCGGTTTATATGAGATTTCACCGGAAATTGTTATACCCTATTTGCCGGCTCAACTTTATGAAACCTCAGGTCTTGAGATTTTTAACGGACTTTTCTGGACAATGAACGATAGCGGGGGAAATGCGGCAATTTTCGGTTTCGATCCCGCTTCTGGCGAAATAAAACAAATCGTCCGGATTACAAATGCTGAAAATAATGACTGGGAATCACTGGCTGCGGATGATCAGAACATCTATATCGGCGACTTCGGGAATAACTATGGCAGGAGAAGGGATCTTACGATTTATATTATAAGAAAATTGGATATTCCGGATGCCGGTAACGGATCCGTCGAAGCCGGTAAAATACGGTTCGTATATCCCGATCAGAATCAATTCAGGTTTACCATTCAACATAGCTCTTTTGATTGTGAGGCATTCGTTTGTCTGAATGATTCACTCTATCTGTTTACAAAAGACTGGGTTAACCAACATACCGGCATGTACAGGGTGCCGGCAAAACCAGGAGAATATGTCGCCGAACTGGTGGATTCTTTTGCAGCCGACGGACTGATAAGCGGAGCGGATATTAATGAAAAACAGGATAAACTGGTTTTGCTGGGATATAAGGATTATTATCCGTTCATTTGGGTCTTTTCAGGAGTTCACGGGAATAGATTATTCTCCCACAATAACATCAGGATCAATCTAATGGATGTTTACAGGGCTCAGACGGAAGCCATTGTCTTCTCAGGGGAGGATACCGTTTTTATATCGGCCGAGGAATCCAGGGTGCCATCCCGGCTTTACCGGGTTATCCTGCCGCCGGAGTAATTTCTTTCGTAAAAGACCGGTCATCCGGATTGCTATGAATTCCTACTGTACTGACATGCAGCACTTACGAATATTTGCGGTGAGTGCTTCCTCCAGAACGTTCCTTGTTCCTTCTATATTGAACCTGTAAAAGTCTTTATTGGGAGGGATCCAAAACTCATTGATGCCGGCAAGATTAATCATGATATCTGGGCCGGAAAATGCCTGTCCAACGAAAGAACGTTCTGTTACATTACCGGTTATAATTTCAGCATTAATACTCCCGGATTCTTTGGTATCGCTTGTTTGCGAACCCGACACCCGACAGACTGCTCGGTTTCATTAAGGTGAGGCAATATATACCGGCCAGTAATTCCATATGATCCTGTTGCCAATACGTTCATTTTTAAGAGGTTTTAGGTTCAGGTATGGAAATAAATTGAGAAAAAACAGGCTAGTCAATAATATCCGTCATTGAAAATGATTTCAGGTACTTAGGATGGTTTATATTTTGTGGGAGTAAATCTGATTAATTCCTACGGTTGAAATTTATTAACCGAATCAGGTCTCTGTTTTTATTTCTCTTTTGCTGTACTCCAAACGGTCCTTCTCCACTTCCTTACTGTCTTTCAGCATATCTTCTACATTATCAATCTCGGGGGATTCTTCGAGAGCTTCCCAGTTAAATTCCTCATCGAATGGATCCAATGCTCTTTGCGGATCAAATATCCTTTTATCAACCATGATTGCCTTATATGGAGTGAAATCGGCTT
>CP070687.1:709575-712326 GCA_020353115.1 Bacteroidales bacterium | reverse complement strand
TACTGCTCAAATATTTATTTATGAGCATACACCCACCGAATATTTTGTGATCGACTTGCGGGATTCTGTAGAAGTTTCCAGGAAAGAGAGGGAGATCGAGGTGGTCCAGAAAACCGCATCCGCGAAAATTACAACCTCACTCTGGTATGCCATGATCGATAACCGGATCAACCCTCTCCTGGCCATTGAACTTTCGGAAATATTTGCATGGAGTATTGATTTCTTCGGTTTACAGGAGGACGATGAATTCAAAGCAATCTATGAGGAATATTACCTGGATACTGTTTCCATCGGACTGGGCAAAATATATACGGCTTATTTCAGGCATGCCGGTGAAGAATTTTACGCCATACCCTTGATCCAGGATGGTGAAGAAAGTTACTATGATGAGAATGGCAACAGCCTGAAGAAAGCCTTTCTGAAAGCCCCCCTGCGATTTTCAAGAATCAGTTCCGGTTTTTCATACAGCCGCCTTCACCCGATACTGAAGATCAGGAGACCGCATTACGGAATCGATTATGCTGCACCGGTCGGAACTCCCGTCCTTGCTATCGGTGACGGAAGAGTCATACAAATGGGCCGCAACGGAGAAGCCGGGAACATGGTGAAAATTCGTCACAATAGTGTATATACTACCGCCTACCTGCATTTAAGTCATTATTCCAGCGGAATGTATACAGGGAGATATGTAAAGCAGGGAGAAACCATAGGATTTGTCGGCAGTACCGGATTATCCACTGGGCCCCATCTGGATTTTCGCTTTTACAGAAACGGATCGCCAACAGATCCCCTCCGGGTGAAAGCCCCGCCTGTTCAACCCGTCAAAGAAGAAAACCTTGAAACCTTCAACAGGATCAAGAGTGCGATCCTGGAAATCCTGGATACGATATGATATGAGATGTATTTCGGTAGTAATCCCCTGGTAATTCAATAGTAATTCGACAGAAATTCGGTGGTGATTCTCCGAATGAGTACTTCAGACGGCAGCAATTCTGCAAAGAAGCCCTTGGAAGGATAGTAATCCCACGATACCGGTAGCCTTCCCTTTTTTACTTCTCCCGAAAGGATGCCCCGTGCAGTACTCTTTCCTTTACCCGTCATACGATCGTTATGCAATTGTAATACGGTTGTCACAGGATTGTCGAACAATTGTATCACAGCGAATGAAATGAGAGAATTACGGCAGGCGAGTGACACTCAATGAAGAGAGGAAAATGATCCGATCCGGCCGACGGCAGGGAAGCGAATCAACCTATACCGGAGATTACTTGTTCGATCACTTTGGGAAAGTGTTCATATTCCAGTTTATGGATTCTCCGGGCAAGGCTTTCCGGGGTATCCTCATTTTCAACCGGGCACCTTGCCTGAAATATGATGTCTCCCTTATCGTACTCCTCATTAACAAAATGGATTGAAATACCCGATTCTTTTTCCCCGTTCGCCAGGACAGCCTCATGAACATATTTGCCATACATTCCTTTCCCCCCGTATTTTGGCAGCAGAGCGGGGTGGATGTTGATCATACGTCCGGTATATACCTGCAAAAGGTAAGTGGGAATCAACCA
Organism: Bacteroidales bacterium; assembly: GCA_020353115.1. Classification (GTDB taxonomy): domain Bacteria; phylum Bacteroidota; class Bacteroidia; order Bacteroidales; family VadinHA17. The sequence goes on along the minus strand of CP070687.1, from coordinate 710,761 downwards.
GAGAAACCCGGCCAGAACAATAAAATCTATTTTATGCTGACGAAGGGTTTCCAGCACACTTTCCGATTGATAAAACTCTTCCCTGGTAAATGTCCGTGTCGGTACATTGAAACGGGATGCACGTTCCAGTACATAGGCATCTTTTTTATTGGACAAGACCAGGGTAACATCGATCTCATGATGGTTCTGAAAATATTCAATAATATTCTGGGCATTGGTTCCGGAACCCGATGCAAAAATGGCAATCCTTTTCATTTACAATTACTTACATTGGTTGGCTTATCAAAATTAGGCTTTATTTCCAAAATTTTTTAAAAAATCCATTCAAAAAAATTAAAAAAGGCTATTTTTACGTGAATAATTTTGGTGAATTGCACTTCTTTGCACCGGTGTAAATCATGTAAAAATTCTAGTATTAATTTAAATTTATTGTTATGTCAGACATTGCATCCAGAGTTAAAGCGATAATCGTTGACAAATTGGGAGTTGATGAAAACGAAGTTACAGATGAAGCCAGTTTCACCAACGACCTTGGAGCAGACTCACTTGATACTGTGGAATTGATCATGGAGTTTGAAAAAGAGTTTAATCTTGGAATTCCTGATGATCAGGCTGAAACAATTAGCACCGTAGGTGAAGCCATCAAATATATCGAAGAAAACGCAAAATAATAATATATCCCGGAATAAAAGGATACATATATGGAGTTGAAACGGGTGGTCGTAACTGGCCTTGGAGCAGTTACTCCGATTGGGAATAATATTCAGGAATACTGGGATGGTTTACAAAAAGGAGTGAGTGGGTCTGATTGGATCACTCGTTTTGATGCCGAAAAATTCAAGACACGATTTGCGTGCGAAGTTAAAAATTTTGATCCCCTGGATTACTTCGACAGGAAAGAGTTAAAAAAGCTGGACAGGTTCGCACAATATGCCATGGTTTCCGTAGACGAAGCCATTCGGGATGCCAACATCAATAAAGAAAACGTTAATGGTGATGAGGCCGGTGTAATTTGGGGATCTGGTATCGGAGGGATAGAAACATTCATGGAAGAGGTCAGAGCATTCACAAAGGGAGATGGGACTCCCCGATTCAGCCCTTTCTATATTCCAAAAATGATCTCCGATATCGCAGCAGGTATGATTTCCATGAAGTATGGATTCAGGGGGCCTAATTTTGGAACGGT
>CP070687.1:706720-709475 GCA_020353115.1 Bacteroidales bacterium | reverse complement strand
ATCTGGGGTGTCAGCTACCTGCCGACCGAAAATGTAAAATATGGCGTCCTGGTTGATTCGGTCGGAAAGGAAATAGGACTGCAAAACGGTGATAAGATCATTTCGGTCGATGACCAGAATATTGATAATTTCTTCCAGATCATACCCGATATCATTCTGAATGAACGCAAAACCATCCAGATCGAGAGGGATGGAAGACGAATGAATATCGAAATTCCCAAATCGGTAATACCGGCCATCATAAAGGGGGAAACGGTCATTGAAGCAAGAATCCCCTTCTCCCCGCTTATCGTTAACGGGTATATGAAAAAATCCGCCGCCCGGGAAGCGGGAATAGAGATCGATGATGAAATCCTTGGAGTCAATTCCCGGCGTTTCGAATATTATGATGAGTATTCGAACTTTATCAGTGAATTTAAGGGCAGGGAAATCGTTGTAAATATCAGGAGAGGGGCAGAGGAGATTGATTTCCCTCTTGTCGTTTCATCCGAAGGCTTGATCGGAATTACACACGATATAAGAAAATTTTTCGAGTTCAGGACAATCGAATACGGATTTCTCGAATCCATTCCGGCAGGAATCCGGAAAGGAATGAAAACCATGAAGGACTACCTGAAACAATTCAAGCTGATATTCTCCCGAGAAACAAAAGCATATGAGTCGTTGGGAGGATTTATAACCATCGGGAGTATCTTCCCGGGAGAATGGGACTGGTATTCCTTCTGGAGCCTGACCGCATTTCTCTCCATTATCCTGGCCATTATGAATATTCTGCCTATTCCTGCACTCGACGGAGGACACGTTATGTTTCTCTTGTATGAGGTCATCTCGGGAAGAAAACCAAGCGATAAATTTCTCGAATATGCACAGATCACGGGGATGATCATTCTTCTCGCACTTCTTGTATTCGCAAATGGGAATGATATTATCCGCTTATTTAAGAAATAATGTTAATTTTGTATTAGCAAACTAAAACTATAGAAAATGAATTTGTTCATTCTGGCCGGTTTTTTAGGCCCCACGGAAATCATCATAATTTTGCTGGTTGTTGTTCTGCTTTTCGGAGGAAGAAAGATCCCGGAACTGATGAAAGGACTGGGACAGGGTATGAAGGAATTTAAGAAAGCCACAAAAGATGATGATAAGAGCAGTACAGTAAAAGAACAGGATAAGCTGGAAACGGAATAAGCCGAACTCCGAAATATACTGGAATGCCTGCCACACAGAGAAGAGATACACTGTGTGGCAGGCTTTTTTATGCTCCGGCCTTTAAAAACAATATTGTATCAGGAGGATTCAGACACCATCGTTAAATATTAATTGTAATTTTAGGGATCAGAATAAGTTACCGGCACCTTTTTTGTCGGTCCGGAGATATAGCCCTTAATGTAAGAAAAGACAGGTAAAAAGCGTTCCTCAAACCGTTTAACCGTAAAAGTGAAAAGCCGGTGGCGACCCGGGAGAACCGTCCTGTATAATTGCATGTGCAATGTAAGTCCGCTCAGATTGGGCCGCACCGGGAGTAGAACCTAATTTTTATGAAATAAAATAAACAAAACCATGAAACAGCAAAAATCCATTCTGCAACTGATATCTTTTTTAATAATGATTACCCTGTTTTCCTGCAAACCGGATGAGAAGACACTCCTGCCTAAAATTTCCGGTGCCGCAGGAGAGGTCCTGTTGATCATAGAAACAAGGATGTGGGATGGCCCGGTTGGGGAGAAACTCAACGAGATACTGACACAACCTATTCTTACCCTTCCACAACCTGAACCCGTTTTTAAACTGATGCATACTTCTCCTGCAGGATTTACCAACATATTCAAGGTCCACCGGAATATCATTTTTGCCAGGATAGGATCCGAATTCCAGGAACCCAGGATAACAATCCAGAGAAATCAATGGGCCACACCCCAACTGATCATCAACATCCAGGCTCCAAATGAGGCAGAATGCATCAGCCTGATTGAAGAAGGAGGGGGCCAGATAATAGACCGGATAAATAAGGCGGAAAGGGAACGACTCATGGAATATTACCGGAGCTACCAGGTTGCCGACTTACATAATAAGATAAAGGATAAACATCACCTGAGCATTGCTATTCCCAAAGGTTATGAAATATCGGCAGATGATAGTGATTTCGTCTGGCTGTCAACCGAATCAGCACAACCGGGCGAAGCCGGATATGCATACTATTCCCAGCAAAGCATCCTGATCTATTATTATGATTACAGGGATACGAATACCTTTACAACGGATTTTTTGGTTGACAAGAGAAACGAATATACCGGTAAATACATTTCCGGTAGTAATCCGGGATCCTATATGGCGACTGAAAACCTCCTGCCACCGGTGATGAAAGAATTTGAAATCGATGGGAGGTATTTTGCCGAATTGCGGGGTTTGTGGAAAATGGAGAACGGTGCCATGGGAGGCCCTTTTGTAAACCTCAGTACCGTAGATGAAGAGAGAAACCGTGTAATTACCGTGGATGGGTTTGTTTTTGCAGCAGGACTCGAAAAAAGAGAGTTCCTGAGACAGGTGGAGAGCATTTTGTTTACCCTGAAAATTGATTGAAAAAGGGAACACGGGAAAAGGAACACGGAGGCACGGAGGGAACAGAGAGCACAGAGGAAAAGAGTGAACAGTGAATAGTGAGCAGTGAAGAGTGAACAGTGAACCGGGAACAGAGAGCACGGAAAAAAGAGCACGGGGAAAAGGAACACGGAGGCACGGAGGAGACGGAGAGCAC
>CP070687.1:703864-706620 GCA_020353115.1 Bacteroidales bacterium | reverse complement strand
TATCAAAACACCACAGGTAGCAGTAACGTTATCATTGGTAAGTCCGCTGGTTATTATAACAATGGCAGCATCAATATCCTTATTGGTGAAAACAGCGGATATAACAATACAACCGGGCAGAACAATATTTTTATGGGTTACTATACCGGGTATCATAATAAGGGAAACTACAATATTTTCATAGGTGATTATACCGGATATTATAATACGTTTGGAGGAGTGACCGGTACAGAGGGTGATTTCAATACATTTATCGGTTTCCAGGCCGGATTTAATAACCGGAAAGGAAACCTGAATACATTTATAGGATATTACACCGGCCGGAACAATACAACCGGTTCAAGCAATGTTTTCCTCGGTAATGGGAGCGGATATCTTAACGCGACCGGCAACAATAATGTATTCATAGGGAACAACAGCGGAAACAAGAATACCGGCGGGGAGGCCAATGCGTTCCTCGGTTACCAGAGCGGGTATTCAAACACTTCCGGGAAAGCAAACGTATTTATGGGGAACCAAGCTGCTTTTAGCAATGTAAGTGGAAAAAGCAATGTGATCATCGGGAATAAAGCCGGGTATAAAAACAATGCCAATTACAACGTGTTTATCGGCGACAGCGCCGGCTATAACAATACATCAGGTGCGTATAATACCCTGATCGGATACAGGACCGGATACAGCAATTCCACAGGCATGTACAATATTTTCCTTGGATATCTTGCCGGAAGGGCAAATAGTACCGGTAATGATAACCTGATTATCGGGAACTGGGCCGGGTATGATAACCAGACAGGACAGGGAAACGTATTCCTGGGTTACCAGGCCGGAGTAAGGAATAATGCAACGGGCAATGTATTTATCGGCTACCGTTCCGGATGGTATAACCATACGGGAATAAATAATGTTTACATGGGATATAATGCCGGCTCAACCATTTATGACGGCGTCTATGCAACAGGATCGAATAATGTTTTCATAGGAACCCAGAGCGGAAGGATCAATACGACCGGTGAAAAGAATACCTTCCTGGGAAATTCAACGGGGTATTCCAATGAAAGCGGTAGCTCCAACGTGTTTATAGGTAACCTGTCAGGATATTCGAATACTACCGGGGGCACAAATGTCTTTCTCGGGGATTCATCCGGGTATTCAAATGTTGATGGGCTTTCCAACGTATTCCTTGGAGATAATGCCGGCTTCAGCAATACTGCCGGGAATTACAATGCTTTCATGGGATTCGAGGCCGGAAATGCCAATACCACGGGTCATAACAACGTGTATATCGGATACCGAAGCGGGAAATCAAGTACAAATGGCTATTATAACACGTTCATAGGATCCAATGCCGGTGTTAGCAATACCACAGGCGACGGGAATATCTTTATCGGTTATACCACCGGACAGGATAATACTGCCGGCGGCTGGAATACCTTTGTCGGATACCGTGTCAGCGCATATAAAACCGTTGGCAGTAATAATGTTATGATGGGTACCATGGCGGGCCTCAGAAATGAATCAGGCTCCAGGAATACATTCCTGGGATCCTATTGCGGAAGGGATTTCTTTAGCGGAGACGACAATACATTTGTCGGCTTTCATTCCGGCTATGGAACCTGGGGTTCGGGCAATGGCAACCAGAATACATTCCTGGGAAGCTATGCCGGTAATTCTATGGCAAACGGTTCCGGTAATGTCTTTATCGGATACCAGGCAGGATACAATGAAACGGGAAGCAATAAATTGTATATCGATAATTCCGCCGTATCCAGTCCCCTCATCTATGGAGATTTTTCCGCGGATGAATTGAACTTTAATGCAAGTGTTGGTATCGGTGTCGTATCACCGTCGGTTAAACTTGATATTTATGCATCAGATAATTCAGGTGATATCCATCTGACCGATACCTACCCATGGATAGAACTGATCAGGACAGGCTCAACCAATAATTCCGGAATTGATTTTAAGCTTAACTCGACTCTTCATTCAAGAATTATGCATAGAGGTTCTTCCGATGTTTTGGAATTTCAAAATGGTACCGTTCTGTACCTTACTTCTACAGGACTTGGAGTGGGAGTTAGTGCACCAACTTACCAGTTCCAATTGCCGAACAATTCTTTGAACGCTGAGGGCAGGGGACTGGCCTATGCCTGGGCAACCTATTCCGATAGCAGAGTTAAAGGGGATTTCAGGGAATTGCAGTATGGATTAAATGCAGTATTGAATTTAACACCTGTAAGTTATAATCAATATTCTTCTGAATTTTTGAACGACGAATTAGTGATTAACGAACAGGAAAATTCAAAGGAGATTGGATTGGTTGCACAGGATGTGTATAAAATTATTCCGGAAGCTGTCATAGTGCCAGAAGATGAGAATACGGAATTGTGGAGCATGAATTATGAGAAACTTATTCCTGTTCTTATTAAAGCAGTTCAGGAACAGCAGAGTATGATAGAAGAACTTCAGGATAGAATTGATAAGCTTGAGGGCAATAAGTAATATATGAATACGACAACCATATTAATTCGCAAAACATGAGATTAGGGAGCATATTTTTCATTTTACTTCTTGCTGCGGCATATCCAGATCTTTATGCCCAGCAACTGTCTCCTACGGTAGTCTCCTCGGGAGGCAGTTACAGTTCAGCCGGGGGTTACAGCATATCTGCCACCATCGGCGAAATAGCCGTAACCACCCTGCAGTCGGGGAACTATACCCTTACCCAGGGATTCCAGCAGCCATTTGCCCTGGGAGTA
>CP070687.1:700984-703764 GCA_020353115.1 Bacteroidales bacterium | reverse complement strand
ATATATCTCAGAACTTTTCTGTATCAGCATCTTTTTTCCATCCATGGAAAGTTCATAACCGCGGAGGTCTTCAATGACTGTTTTAGATTTCGGATCTTTGCTGTCGATTTTCAGTGAGAGAAGTTTTCTCTTTCTGGAAGCATCCTGGCCCATCCAAAAAAGATGATCCTTTGTCACGGACAAATTATAATAGTCCCCGGGGGGTACAGGAACCTCCGTTACGCGATGTTGAATTCCTTCGTGGCTGATTTGTACTTCAGGAAAGGTTTGCTTTTGTTCCGCTGTATTCTCATCTCTTCCTTTCTTTTTGTCTGGATCAGTTGATTGTGTATCCTTCTTTACCTCATTCTTGTCTGTGTCCCTGAATAGTTCGTCGGCTGGTTTAAAGGGTGATTTTTCACCTGGGATCAGCCCCACCATATATACTTTGGTTGTATTTTCATAGTAGGGTTCCGGTTGCCTCGGACCCCACGGGCTGGAAACTGAATTCCTGAAATGCCGGTCCGAAAGGAAATACAACCATTTTCCATCAGTACTCCAGGCCGGATCGTAGCTGTCAATCCTGTCACTGGTAAGGAAAATTGTCCGATGGTTTTCAACATTAAACAACTTGATTTGAGAGTACCTGTTATCGGCTGCTGTAACATACGCCAGCCATTTGCTGTCGGGAGACCATTTCAGATCGCTGAAGTTTCCAACCGCCGACTCATCAAATTGATATGGAGCGCCTTTCTCCAGGTTCAACAGCCATATCCTGTAATTCTTATCCGTATATGCCAGCCATTTTCCGTCCGGTGAAGGTATTCCCTGCCACCTTAAAACATCGCCGTCACTCGTGATTATTTCACCTTCACCGGTACCGTTAGAAGGGAATTTCCAGAATTCATATTCACCCGTTTCATCGGATAACACAACGATATGTTTACCGTCAGGCAGAAACCTGGCGTTCCGGTACCTCACTCCCTCCTTCCGTGTCACTCTGACCAGCCTTCCTTCCTCCGAGGGAGTACAAAATACCTGTCCCCTGGCAGTTAGGATAACGTAGTCACCTTTTGGTGATATGCTGGCCGAAGTAAGGTAGTCTATCGGTTTTTTAATCCATTTTTCTCGTAATTGGTCGAAATCAGAAGAAAGCATTATTTCGATTTTTTTATCTGCAGAAGCTGTAATATCATAGATATAAATATCCGCTACCAGCTGGTAGACAATTATTCCATCACTCAATTCAGGATTACTGATATCCCATCCCTGGTGAAAGGTATGCTGAACCAGATCGCTTCCATCTTCATCCATGGACCATATATTCATGGTGCCATCCCTGTCGGTTAAGAAGTAGATCCTGCCATTATAATACATTGGCGCTTTGCTGGTCCCGGGGTAATCACTTGTAAGTGGTATTGCTTCTTCCGAACCGGATGTGAACTTCCAGAGATTCTGAACTGTTCCACCCTTATATCGCTTTGTATAGCTTCCCTGGAAAGGTAAACGTGTAAAGAACAAAATCTCGCCCGTTGAAGAAAAGGTACCTTCATCAGCCTGTGCAAGAGGAATTAGTTCCTCTTTTCCCGACTGCAGGTCGATAGTTACCAATTGATTGTTCGGTAATGAGGAATATTTCCGTGTCGAATAAATGATCTTACCGTCCGGTGTCCAACCGGCAACGGTGGTATTTACACCTCCGAACGTTCGCCTTACGGGTATTCCGCCGTCAATGGGTATGGTATATACTTCCGTAGGACCTTCATACTGAGCTGAAAATGCTACTGTGGTTCCATCAGGTGAGATGGAGGGATGTGACTCCAAACCATGATGTGTCGTCAGTCGGTTTGCAATCCCACCTTCGACAGATACAATCCACAAATCTCCTTCCGCCGTGAAAACAATAGTATTCTTATAAATAGCAGGGAAACGATAATAACCTGGCCTTGTATTGGAGTAACCTGACAGGAAACTGTTCAGGAACAGGATGAACAGAATTTTTTTCATGGATTCAGATAATTTAGAAACAGGGTTAAACGAATATTATTAGAAAAAGATGAGACTCCTTTTATCATCAAACTATACGGGACTCATGAGATAATCTCATCTCACTTTGAGGTCAGGAATAAAAATACTACTCTGTCAATCGGAAACCTTTCTTTCAAAAACCACCGTACCACCCACAATAGTATAATCAACTTTGGTGTTCATGATTTCTTCCTCGGGAATAGTCATAAGATCCTGGTTAACTATCACGACATCACCCAGGTATCCTTTTTTGATCATTCCCTTCCTATCCTCCATGAATTGTGCATATGCGGCACCCAGGGTATACAGTTCCAATGCCTCTTCCATAGTAAGTTTCTGCTCCGGGAACCAGCCGTTCCCTTCTTCTCCCATTCGGTCTTTACGGGTTACTGCTGCATACAAACCTTCCATCGGATCCAGTGGCTCAACAGAATAATCGGTTCCGAAGGCAATCTTTGCATTTGCATCCAGCAAGCTTCTCCAGGCATAGGCATATCTGCTCCTCTCTTTTCCTATCCGTTTTTCACAAAATCGTTTATCGGTTATACAGTGCGTTGGCTGCATTGAAGCGATAACACCGAGATCGGTAAACCTGGGAATGTCTTCTGCAATAAGAATCTGCGCATGTTCACTCCGGTGCCTGCTATCACGGATTCCGTTTATTTCGCGGGCTTTCTCGAAGGCATCCAAAATCCATGTATTTGCCTTAGGTCCGATGGCATGAATTCCGATCTGGAATCCCATTGAATCACACTTCAGAATCATTTCTTCCA
>CP070687.1:698099-700884 GCA_020353115.1 Bacteroidales bacterium | reverse complement strand
GCAGTCGGAACTTTTCCTGCTTATCACCTGACGCCGACAGTGCCATCGGGGATACCAATGTCTGATCCCCAATGGGTTCATCAACGTTTAACCATACCCCAACCCACCATGTGGCCAGCTAATTTACGGTGTAACAAACCTGCTCACAAGGTGAATCGGGGAGGCTCGCTTAGAGAGGCTCGCTCAGAGAGGCTCGCTCAGAGAGGCTCGCTATGAGAATCACACATGGCCGGCTTCGTCAGGTGTCACCCAGCGAATATTCCCGGATCTTCATCAGGCGATGGCCTGGTACATAAGAATAGGAATCATCGTATATCCTTTTCGCATGGTTATGGTAACTGAAATTTTGAGTACATTTATAGATGAAGAAAACAAAAGATAAAGATCATGAAACAGGAAGTTCAAAAAAGTGCTCCTGCGGGTGCAGTATATGGCCTTGGATTAATAGGAGCTGCCGTTTATTTTATTGCCCATGCGGCCAGTTTCTGGATGGGCGTACTGGGATTCTTAAAAGCGATTGTATGGCCTGCCTTTCTAGTCTATGAGGCGTTTAAATATATGGCAATGTAAGTTACCGGAGACAATTTTAAATTATCCGTTCCGGAAAACATCGAAAGGTTTTTCATACCTGGTATCTCAACACAGTCAAGACCTGGTCTCACCGGCACAAGATTTTTGCTTTATGCCTGCCAGGAGGCTGTTGCCAAAGGTATATGTCAATTAAATTCTCAGGGAACCAATCGGAGAACCGCCAAGCTGCCGGAAGCTATTATATGACAGCATCACAAGGCAGCTCTGATTCTTTACCCGTAAGGTTATAACTAACAAACGATATTATATCCTATTATGAGAACAGGGAAGACCATTCACCGGAATTTACCGGGTAACAGGATTATTTCAACGTAGTACGATTCGTTAATATCTTATTCATAAGACAGGAAACGTGACGTAGAATGTTGCTCCTTTTCCTGACTTGCTTTCACATGTAATTCTTCCTTTCAATTTGTAGGTAACCAGGTTATTAACGATATGTAAACCCAGCCCGGTTCCTTTACCATGATTCGAAGTAACAAAGGGATCGAAGACCTTTGGAATGATTTCCTCCGGTACTCCCTTTCCATTATCCCGGAATTCAATTTCAATCTCTTCATTCTTTTCGGTAATTCCAATGAAAATCTTTCCTTTTTCTTTTTCATCAAATCCGTGAACAATTGCATTCAGGATCAGGTTGGTAAAAACCTGGGCAAAAACACCAGGATACGAATTCAATACAAGTTTTTCACAACAGTTAATTTTAAACTCAATATTCTTCCGTTTTATTTCAGGACTAAGGCTTCGTATCACATCCCCCAGGTAGGATTTCAGGTTAAATTCCCGTTTGTGTTCGGTTGACTGGTCAACCGATACCTGTTTGAAGGTTTGGACAAGGGATACGGTACGTTCAAGATTTTTCTGTATTATGGTGGCACATCGGTTGGTTAACGTAAGATACTCCTGAAAATCAGATCTTGAGATCCCATTTTTCTTATAAAGATCAGCCATATGTGTGGTTTCTTCAAGTAAGTTTGACACGGCTGTAACACCAATCCCTACCGGGGTATTTATTTCATGGGAAATCCCGGCCACCAGTCCTCCGAGGGCCGACAATTTTTCAGATTCGATTAATTGGTATTGGGTCCTTTCCAGGTTTTCAAGAGTCCTGGTAAGTTCATCTCTTTGGGATGAAATCTCCTCTTTCTGGTATTCCAGTGTTTTTTTCTTTTCCTGGATCACCTCTTTCTGCCTGTTTACCAAATCTAACGTCTTGTTCAGCTTTTCGTTGGTGCTGTAGAGCTTATTATTCGTTACCTGCAGTTTATTGTATAACTTTTTGTTATATGCTATGTAATAAAACAGGATTACTCCTACAATGGTAAACATACCAAAACAGTTTATAGATTTTATCAGTCTCAATGTGATTACCGGTAGTTCATACATAACAAATTGTCCTGAATCGAACCATATAAAGAACAAATAAAGGGTTAATGAGATAAGCGAATTTGTCAGAAGTGCAATTTTCCAGTTTTTAAATAAAATTCCCGTGAGAACCAGACAGAAGAGCAATAACTGGAATCCACTTTCCTGCCCGATTAAAAGGACGGCCAAAACCTGGTGAACAGCCACTTCGATTGTCCCAAGAATCGGTGAAAGCCTCAACTTGCCTCTATAGCTTAAAAGGAAACAGATCGTGAACAGAGGCACGCTGATAAGCAAATTAAACCACATTAAAGCATGGACCCTGATTATTGCGAACAATCCGATGAACAGGATATGCAGTGATAATGCTAACAGAATACCGATTATCTGACTATCCTGAAGATATCTGATTTTATCCGGTACTTCTTTTTTGTTCAGAATTGCCATATCGTTACGTACGTATTTGGTTTACTCTTACGGGTGCATTGATTCCCAATTAAGCGTTAAAAGACCCGCTTTCGGGAAATGTTCCGGAAAGAGTGATTAAACAAAACAGTCGGATTTCATGTCACCCCAATCTTATATACTCATCAGTAACAAATTTAAGATAGGAGGGATGCCGGAATCTAACACAAATCTCCCAAATAATAACAGTTAAATCACAATTCAAAGGAAGTACAAAAGGTGTCTGAACAAAGTATATGCCTGGCAGGAGAGGACCTGCCTTCCAGGGAGGGTATGGTAAGTTCCTTACAGGTTTGGAATTTAATCTTTGACACAGCGTACCGAAAGCCCTTTCTTTTTACTGATTCGGTCGTGACGATTTATC
>CP070687.1:695197-697999 GCA_020353115.1 Bacteroidales bacterium | reverse complement strand
TCAATTGCGGACTGGCCAATAAGTTTGAAGATAGTGACTGGCTGCCGGTGAATGTACGCCGGGGAAGAAATATACTATCAAGTTTAGCTATCGAATTAACTAAACAGGCAATAACTCCAAAGAAGGTGGAACAGTCCGCAGTCCGCAGTCCGCAGTCCGCAGATGAAGTATTAACATCGGAAGGAATTGTAAAAACTTTGCAGTCATTGTACCTGGACCATTTTAAGCCGATCTACCTGATATTTGACCAGTTTGAGGAGGTGTTCATCTTCGGGAACCCGGAAGAGCGGAAGGAGTTTATGACGGTGATTAAACAGATTCTCAATTCGGATGTGCAGTGCAAAATTATCCTGGTACTGCGGGAAGAGTACCTGGCTTCAGCCATTGAATTTGAGAGGGAGATACCCACCATCCTTACCAACCGGATGCGGATCGAAAAGATGACCTGGGCCAATGCTAAAGACGCGATCGAAGGACCCTGCAGGGTTGCCGGGATAGAGCTGGAAGAAGGATTTGCTGAAGCAGCCCTGGAGAAATTGAATCCGGAAAGCAGCGAGGTGGAACTGACCTATTTGCAGGTGATGCTGGATAAAATATACAGATACGCTTTGTTGAACATTCAACATCCAACATACAACGTTCAACAATCAAGAAGAGAAAGCGGAGAACAGAGAGCAAAGAACAAAGAGATTGGGGATAATGTTCATATTCAATTCTTAAAATCCCATTTAGAAAAGATTGGGGATGTTTCGGACCTCCTGGGGAGCTTTCTGGAAGACCAGATCGTACAGCTCGATGTCCCGGATACAGGACTGGTGATCCTGAAATCCTTTGTCTCCATAAAAGGCACCAAGCGGCAGGTGACACTGGAAGATGTTGGCGAGTTTGCTGGTTCGCTGGGAAAGAAAATTTCCGAGGAGGAATTATTAAACCTGGTCATCCGGTTTGTGAACCTAAGGATCCTGCGGGAAAAAGATGAGAGCGGCAGGTATGAACTGCGGCACGACAGCCTGGCATCAAAGATTTACGAAAAGATCACGCTGGTGGAAAAGGAGATCCTGGAGGTTCGGCAATTCATTGAGAATGCCCATGCAAACTACCGGAAACGGGGCATTCCGCTGGGTTCAGAGGATCTTGCCTATATCGCCACCTACGAATACCGGCTCTTTCTCAAGGGTGAACTGGATGAGTTTGTGCAGAAGTGCAAACGGATCATATCGGAGAAGAAACGATCCTTCAACCGGATCCTGAGCATTTCCGCTGCCGGTTTTCTACTGCTTATTGCCGCTGTTGTATTCTATTATATCCAGTCAACATCTTCGATAAAATCCAGAAGACTTACCCAGGAAGCTTCCCTTCAACTCGGTTTCAGCCCCGGTTTAAGCTTTACCACAGCCCTGAAGGCATACGAACAGGATACCACCTCATCGCTTGCTGTCAAAGCCCTGTTTAATGCCTTTTATGCATTGTTGGAGGAGAACCATGTAACTGATTCATTCGGCATTGTCCATGATCCTATGAAGGAGATCTTTGACTTTAAACCTTGTGAGTCAGACATTGAATTTGCCCGGTTCTCAGAAGATGGGGAATACATATACGGATACCTGGAGGACAATACGGTAAAGATCTGGAAGAAAAATGGATCGGAAATCTTCTCTCAGAAATTGAAGGATACCACCATTCTGGCTGTGAATTTTGCACCGGATAACCGACACATCGCCGCTATATATGAAGATAGCTTAGCCTTCATCTGGAATAGAAACGGAGCCCTTGCCTGCTCAGTCCATGTTTATTACGAACCGTTGAATCCTGCCCGGGTAATCAGCTTCTCCCCGACCCTGGAGATATTTTCCAACGTAGCAAACAACAATTGTGTCCAGATTCGGGATTATACCGGAGATCTGCTGTATGAACTCGAAGGGCACACCGCCCCGGTCAATGAAGCCGTTTTCTCCCCGAACGGGGAACTCATAGCTTCCGCTTCCAAAGATTCAACAGTTATCGTCTGGGGACAGGATTCATTAAACAGACAATTTAATAGGTTTTGGCATTTCAGTGCTTTCCAGAATGTCGTATGGTCCGTTGACTTTTCAAACGGTTCCGATTACGTATTGTGTGCATCCACAGATACTTCATTATGGACTTCTGTCTCCCGACTATATCCTTTTAAGAAGACAGGGAAATACCTTGGTGATGCAGTCTATGATACTGTTTATTATGAATTATGGCCGCAGCTTTTAGTTGAGGTGATGTCCGGATTAGTTGTGTCTGCCCGCTTTACAGGAAATGATAATGCGGTCATCTTTACCGTTCGGAATGATAAAAAGTGGTGGTTACAGAAACAGAAAGACCCACTGGGGGATCGTGATTATTTTGCAACTTTGCTCATTGCGGCTCCTGAAAGTCGCTGGCAGCTTATGTCAGAAAATAAATACACAAAAAACTATCCCTGGTCGGAAAGTGAAATCTATCCTTATGGCGGGATAGACATGGCTGATCAGGGGTATGTCGTATCAAATATCCTGGGTAGCAGCTACTCCAATCTTTTTCACTGGGATCAATTGCCCCTTCACACGTTTAATGGGATTCAACCCCGGTTCTCGCCCGACGGCAAGTATATTCTCTGCATTAATGGGAAGTCCCTGAAGGTATATCCATCCCATGAGGAAGAGATTATTCGGTTGGTAAAGGAACAGGCCCTGTTTGGAGAGCTGGATACAAAACAAAGGAATTGGATTCATATCCATAGTGTGGATGTTTAGTCCTGCCCTGTTTCGTTTTCCTCAGGCTCCTTCAACTCGT
>CP070687.1:692288-695097 GCA_020353115.1 Bacteroidales bacterium | reverse complement strand
GAAAGGGAAGCCAGTTTTTCCAGTTCAATTGCCTGATAGGCAGTGAGGATTTCTATTGCCCTGTCTTCAGGAGTGGCAATATCTGTCTGAACTACATCCGCTTGTTCTTCCGAATCAACCGGTTCCGTCTTCTCTTCAGTTTTCTCACTCCCTGAGGGTCCGCAGGCTATACATACCATGAATAGAAATAAATTAAGAATCCATACTTTTTTCATAATACTTAGGTTTTATATAAAAAACAAGATACATCCGTTAAATGTTAGAAGTATCCGGGATAATTTATATTTACATGCTTTGTTTTTCTCTTTATTTATGAGATTCCTGAAAATTCAGATCGTCAAGTTAATAACTTTACATTCCGATTGGCAGTAAAATACCATTAGATCCCCGGCTGAAAAATCATTGGACAAAACCTCCCTCCATAATGATCTCACACGGTCATCTCAACCGCCATCGACCACATTTCCTGTTCCGGTAATGGTTGTCGTGAGTTCAGGATCTCCGTAATATGTCACGTTACCGATACCTGAGAGAAATACATTCAGTATGCTGTCAACCCGGATCTCGCAATTTCCGCTACCCGACAGGATAAAGTTGCAAACGGATAAATAGAGATAATACGCATCCAGGTTCCCCGTACCAGCAAATTCAAGGTCAATTTCAGGTCTGTGTTCTCCGTCCAGCTCAAAATTCCCGATTCCCTCGAGCGTTACCTTTGTCAGATCCGGATGTATGATTTCCACACTCACAGGCTTTGTAGTGGTCACTGTGACTTTCGACAAGTCGAGGATTAAGATCCCGTCATTAACGTTTCGCTCTATCGCATCGATTATATTCTGTTGAGCACTAAGTTTGACTTCCTGGTTATCTCCGGTTTTAATGGTCAGTAATTCAATACCGAGAATACGAAGACTGTGAAACGAAGAAACCGATATGGTTTCGGTAACCACCTCACCCGTTCCGATTACAATTCTAGGTGTTCTTTTTTCTTTCTCACATCCAAAAAAGCAGAAAGCAAAAATAAGGATGATCATTAAGCCAGTACATTTCATTTTTCAAAGTTTTTTGCCACTTATCTGTTTTATACTTCAAATTTGATAAAAGGTTTACTATTTTTCCAACAAAGTAATTATTGTTTGACAAAATAAATTTGCAATAAGAGTAAAGGTCAGGATATTTTGCGGATCCGTCTTACGTTTATTCCATCTCAACCGGATTTCATTCATTTTTACGAAAAGAATTATATAACTTGTATCGTTAATCAAACAACAATCTATGAAAGCGAATTCCCAGCCGAAAAGTATTCTGAGAAAAAAATTTCAATTTATAATTTCTCTTTCGACATTCGTTTTGATTCTTATCGGATTTACAGGATTTGCCCTGGTAACCCGGCAATCCATTTTTAAAGGTATTATGGAACAGGTTATTATGGATAACCATGTAATCGGGGAGGAGATTTTGCGCTTTATCCAGCAGAATGTTGAAACGGATGATGAAGAGCTGATCGTTCAGACACTACAAACCCTTTGCAATGAGGTCATGCTCCCGAATAATGGTTTTATTTGTGCCACAGAGCCGAATGGTGATCTGGTTGCCGCTCCGGGACTTATCCCCGGAGAACAGAAGAATCTGGATGTTGTTGATTTTGAAGATCAGAATCGGCATCGCTCCTTTGGCATGGAGGAATTGGATCCGGATAAGCAGTATGACGGGATCCTTATTTTCGAAAACGGAACAAGAACAAATATCATTGCGTCCATCCCGATAGAAAGGTTTAATCTTAGATTAAATGTACACCAGGATTATGAAGTCGTCATGTTAAGGGCAAAGAATTTTGTAAAACCCTTGTATCCGATCGGTGTCAGCACCGCTCTTATCATAGCTCTTGTCGGTTTTATTATGGCAGACCGCATTATCCGACGGTATGAAAGTAAGATTGAGAGACAAAATGAGATCATATCCAAAAGGAACAAGGATATGACCGATAGCAATAAGTATGCAAGGTACCTTCAATCGGCCTATCTGCCGTCACGAACCAATATGGAAGAATTGATTCCTGAATTCTTCATTTTTCAACAACCTAAGGATATTGTGAGTGGTGATTTTTTCTGGGTAAGTTTATCCGGAGACAACCTTTACTTTGCGGCCATCGACTGCACGGGGCATGGAGTACCCGGCTCTTTACTGAGCATGATCGCATATGGCCTTCTCGAACAGTCAATATATGATTAGAAGCTGTCCAAACCCTCTGAGATTCTGGACTTCATATGTAAGAAATTCCAGCAAACCCGTGTGCATGAGACCACCGATTTACAGGTTACCGATGGAATGGATCTTGCCCTCTGCTGTTTCAACCCGAAAACCATGACCTTACAATTTGCAGGTGCCCAGAGGCCCCTGCTGCTGTTACAGAATAATGAGATTCCCACATTCAAGGGAACCCGGCATTCCATCGGGATGCCAGGGAAGGGAAACCAGTGTTTCATGAACCATGACATTGCGGTCAAGAAGGGAGATCTGGTTTACCTGTTTTCGGATGGTTTTCCCGATCAGTTCGGTGGTGCTGAGGGGAAAAAATACCTGATGGAAGGATTTACGGACTTACTGCTGAATATCCATACTTTACCCATGGATGAGCAAAAAGATAAGCTGGATGCAACCTTAAGGGAGTGGATGGGGACGCTGGATCAGGTCGACGATATTTTGGTTATGGGAATCAGGATCTGGTAGCAATCCGGTACGGACAACAGGGAACAGACCGGCCTGCTCATCCATCTGTTCTGAAGATAAAACCAATGCCTCTGAGGGT
>CP070687.1:689375-692188 GCA_020353115.1 Bacteroidales bacterium | reverse complement strand
GGTAGCCACAGGAAAAAGTACCCAGGTATTTCTTGATGAAAACTATGAGCTCTACCTTACACTGCCGGAATTTTATGAAAACTGGAAAAAGAAAATAGGTTTGCTAGGTTAGTTCGTAGGAGTAAGGATAATGGTTTTTTTAGCGGGTGATAACATCATTTCTGCACTTGGATTCTCAACTTCGGAAAATGTCGGGAAAATAATCAGGGGTTATTGTGGAATAAATGTATCGGATGATGCAAGATTATACCCTGAACCACTCTATATTTCCTGTGTGGAAACCAGGATTCTGGAAAATGAAATTAGCAAAATCCATTTGCAAAAGGAGTATACGAGGTTTGAGAAATTAGCGATTTTGTCAATATCCGATGCGCTCCAAAGATCTCAGATCGAAATTGGCCATCAAAATACCCTTATCATTATTTCAACCACCAAGGGAAACATTAATCTGCTCGATAAAACCCAGGCAGCAAAATACGATAAACAGAGAATACATTTATGGTCTGCAGCACAGGAGATACAACGGTACTTTAAAAATCCCAATACTCCTCTTGTTGTTTCAAATGCATGCATTTCAGGATTGATGGCCGTTATTGTTGCGCGGAGATTATTGAAAACAGGGAAATATTCGAATGTCGTCATCACAGGAGTGGATATTATGTCCGAGTTCATTATTTCAGGATTTCAATCCTTCCAGGCCATCAGTCCCGAACCCTGCAAACCCTTTGATTTAAACCGGTCAGGCATCACCGTTGGTGAAGGAGCCGGAACCATAATATTAACATCTAAACCGACCGGTTTAAACGGGGATCATAGAATATGCATTTCTGGAGGAGCATCATCCAATGACGCCAACCATATATCGGGACCATCCAGAACAGGAGACGGATTGTATTTTGCCATAAAGCACGCCATGCAGGAAGCAGGTGTTGGGAAAGATGAAATCGATTACATTTCCGCTCACGGAACAGGTACGGACTTCAATGATGAAATGGAAGCCAAGGCTATTGCATGGGCTTCTCTGGAGAACAAGCCCGTAAACAGCTATAAAGGATATTTTGGTCATACAATGGGTGCTGCAGGAGTGATTGAATCGATACTGGGAATACAGTCGCTTATTAGGAATGAATTATTCCCTTCCATGGGATTTGAGAAACTGGGCGTTTCAGAAGACCTGAATATCATCAGGGAACGGAAACATATACCTTTATCATACTGCCTTAAACTGGGTTCCGGGTTTGGTGGATGCAATGCAGCTGTGGTTTATCGGAAAGAATCGATGAACCAGTAATGTTTTCATGTTTTACCGAAACGTATTTATGGAAAAGATATTTATCACCGGTTCAGGTTCAATTGTGGGAACGAATATTTGTACTGACGGGAAGTGCGGTTTTAATCCACAGGATTTTCCGGATTTTACAGGATTTATAAAGGCAGCATATAAACACTTCAAAATAGGCTTTCCGAAGTTTTATAAAATGGATAATTTGTCGAAACTGGCCTTTTTAACTTCGGAAATATTATTGAGGGATAGGAAACTAACGGAACGGTATAAACCGGAAGAAACAGGTATTGTCCTGCTGAATTCAAGTTCCACACTGGAAACGGATGACAAACATTATCATTCCATCAGGGATAGATCGAACTATTTTCCCAGTCCGGCTGTTTTTGTTTATACGTTGCCGAATATTATGATTGGTGAAATATCTATCCGGAATAGAATTATGGGTGAAAATGTCGTATTCATTTCAGAAGAATATAAACCTGAAATTCTTTATGAATATGTCACTTTTCTGATGACAAACGGGCATGTAAATGCCTGCATTGCGGGCTGGGTTGAATACGGCCGGTCTGGCAAAGATTATGAATCTGTCATGTATCTGGTAGAAAAGGTGGATTTTACCAATCTAAATATTAAATTTGAAACATCGTATTTGGAAAAACATTATTGCGATTTGAAAGCAAAGCATTATGGGTGAATTAATTAATAAGCTGAAGCATGAGATTATTGAGGTTCTGAATCTGGAAGATCTTGAGCCTGATGAAATTGAAACTGGTGCCCCGCTTTTTGGAGAGGGCCTGGGACTTGATTCCATTGATGCACTGGAACTTATAGTACTCCTGGAAAAGAATTATGGAATAAAAATTGACGATCCGAAAAAAGGGAAAGATGTTTTTTATTCCGTTCAGACCATGGCAGAATTCATTGAAAAGAACAGGGCTTAATTATATTCCGGGCCCCTACCCCCAAAAATTCCCCGGGCCCTTTTATTCTTTATATCCAACCAACGTGACGAAAAAAATATTGGTATCCGGACTAGGCATAATTTCTTCGATCGGGACGGGTAGTAATGAGAACTTATCATCCCTGTTATCCTTAAAATCCGGAGTGGGTAAGATCCGTTTACTGGAGACCTCTCTGAAAGACCAGCTCCCTGCAGCTGAAATTAAATATACAGATACCGAGCTTGCACGAATGGCCGGCCTTCCCGAAGCTGAAGGATTTACACGGACAACATTGCTCGGGATTATTGCAGCGAAAGAAGCATATAAAAATGCAGGACTGGAACCGGATTTGGATTTCCGGACAGGCCTGATTTCTGCCACTACTGTTGGAGGAATGTGTAAGACGGAACTTATATATTACGATTTGCTGTCGAATAATTCACAAAATATCTATATCCATACTCACGATTGTGGTGAAAGTACGGAACGCATTGCTGATATCCTGAATATTACAGGATTTGTCGCGACGATCAATACAGCCTGTTCATCCTCTGCCAATGCAATCATGTTCGGTGCCAGGTTGATAC
>CP070687.1:686456-689275 GCA_020353115.1 Bacteroidales bacterium | reverse complement strand
ACAAAGACAGCTTACCGTATTTTATAAGATTTTCCTTCTTAAATTCACCATTTAGAAACTTATGCATAAAAAGCATACCTGCCAGGGGCATGGTCGCCTGGACAATGACCAGGATCGTTGTAACATCCCTGAATTTGTCATATCCTGGGAAGTATTTAATAAAGAGATCTGAGAAGAACATGAAATTATTACCCCACGAAAGAAATACTGCCAGCAATGTTGTACAAAGGAGCCACCATTTAACGGCACCTTTAAGTAGGAACATGGAAAGAATGAAAAGAAAGAATATTACGGCACCAACATATACCGGCCCTCCGGTAAAAGGCTGGGATCCCCAGTACAGTGGTTGGGTTTGAATTATCTGTTTGGCAGATCTTTCACCCTGGGCCTGTTCATATAATTCATATGTTTCGGATTTCTCGGATAATGCTCCATACGATGCTCCTCCTTTGAAATTAGGAATAAGTAGGGTAAGGGTTTCGTCAATCCCGTAGCTCCAGGCCGTTATATAATCCTTGTCGAGGCCACTGGTTTTATTTTCAGGATTCATGGTAAGTTCTGATCTACTGCGGGTTGAATATTTTGAATACTCATAAGTAAGCCAGAAGTTTACCATATTTGATCCAATCGCCAGTAAAACAGCCAGTATCAATACAGCTACCGTTTTACTGAACAGAATCATCCGGCCTTTTCTAATAGCCTCAACCAGTTCAATTATACCAAAAACCAGAATTATTAGTAGAGTATAATATGTTATCTGTAGGTGATTCACAACAAGTTGTAAACAAAGAAAAAGACCGGTAAGGACGGATCCAAGCAGGAGTCTTCCGCGGAAGGCGAGAAAAACACCGGCTATAATAGGAGTCATATATCCGGCAGCTTGTACTTTTGTGAGGTGACCGGCTTCAATCAGGACAAAAAAGTAAGATGAGAAGGCATATGCTAATGCACCGGCGATGCTGAGCCAGGGATTTACCCTGAAGATCAAAAGTGCAATAAAAAAGCCCATTAGATATAAGAAGAGATGTGAAGGTGGTCTGGCATGAAACAGATTAAGGATTGTATGAAGTTTCGAAAGTAGGTTTAGTGAGGGAGGACCGGTAATAAGATATGTAGGCATACCACAAAACATACTATTGGTCCAAAGTGTAAACGTTCCTGTTTCGGCCCTGTAATCATTGAGCTCCTTTGACATTCCTTCCCACCAACGGATATCCGACTGCTGCAGTGTTTTACCCTCAAGGTAATCAGGAAAATATGCGAATGATATAATGATGAAAATAGCAAGAGCAGAAATATAGGGAAGTGATGATTTGAATGAAATCTTACTCATAATGAACAAAATAATATATCTTTAAAATAGTTTATTAAGGATTACGAATATAAGCAATTTAGTGAATAAACTAATGTTGGTGATAAACTAGTCATAACCAGCGAAGTCGTTCGAAGAAAAGCTCTAACCTGTGGGAATAATTCAAAGGCAGGCAATAAAAGGATCCATATATTCCTATTTGGGAATAGGCGTTGGTTTTATCAATGCTGTTATTATTGCTCCCCAGATATTAACTACAGAAGAAATCGGACTTATCAATATACTTGTTGCCTATTCGCTACCATTTGTACAATTATCCACCCTGGGATTTCCAGGTGTGATAACCAGAATGTTCCCTTATTTCAGGAATGAAAAAAGCAACCATCATGGATTTCTGGCTTTGACACTCTCTGTTACGTTAGGGGGATTTTTATTGTCCCTGCTTGCCTATTTCGTACTGAAGCCCATTTTCGTACAGGACAATATCGAACAATCCCCTCTGTTTGTGGAGTATATGGACTACCTGGTGCTGTTAATTTTCTTTTCACTCCTGTTTACAATATTAGATGCTTACAACCGGGTACTTTTTGATGCTGTTCTGGGCACCTTCCTGAAAGATTTCTTTTTTAAAGTCACCTACTTTATCACATTGGTATTGTACCTGTTTAAACTAATTACCTTTCCTCAGTTCGTTTTCGCATTTGTCATCGTTCAATGTCTTCCGGGAATTATCATAACCGTAATTTTAATAATCCGCAGGCAATTCAGTTTGCGGTTGCAACCGGATTTTATTTCCAGGAAAATGCGAAAGATGATGTTAAACATTTGTCTGTTTGGCATTCTTGCCGGGTTGAGTGGAATAGCAATGTCCACCATAGATAAATTCATGATCAATTCGATGATAGATCTGAGTGCAACAGGAGTCTATTCGGTTGCCTTCTATTTCAGTGTTTTAATCTTAATCCCTTCTAAATCAGTACGTAATATTTCTGTACCATTCGTAGCTGAATTTATGAAGAAGAAGGATTTTAGCGGGATTCAAAATATATACCTTAAAAGTTCAATTAATCAATTAATACTGGGATTTCTGTTGTTTATAGGTATCTGGGCAAATATCCACAATGTCTTTGATATTCTGCCGGCAGAATATGAGGCAGGTAAATATGTAATATTCTTTATGATGCTGGCCAAGTTATTTGAACTGGCAACGGGTGTGGCTAATCTTATTATTGCAACTTCAAAATATTACCGGGTACAAACCTATTTTATGCTCGTACTGCTGGTACTGGTTGTAATATCAAACCTGATCTTTATACCCAAATACGGAATTGTCGGTGCAGCCCTGGCATCTGCCATCAGCTCTTTCATCTATAACTTTCTCAGGTTTATTTTTGTATATACTAAATTTAAAATGCAACCATACAACTTGAAAACAATTATATTGCTGCTGATTACCATTGGATCCTATTTTGCCAGTTTTATCATTCCTGTTTTAAGTAATTTTGTA
>CP070687.1:683497-686356 GCA_020353115.1 Bacteroidales bacterium | reverse complement strand
CCCCACATTGGCATTAAACTTCAGATCATCGTTTAAAAAATCCCCGTAGATCAAGGCATCGGCTGCATCGGCACCTGAATTTTCGATGATCAGCGTATTGGAGAGTCCATCCTCGTATCTCCCGGCCTCGTTCCCGATAAATACGTTATAGCTTCCGTTGGTATTGGTGTAGCCTGCAAGTCTTCCGAGGTACACATTATAGCCCCCGGTTGTATTATTGTATCCCGCCTCGTTTCCTACAAAGGTATTACGGGTTCCGGTGGTAGTATAATAACCCGAGGATGCACCGAGAAATGCGTTATACACAGCGTCTGTTGCAGAAAACCCGGAATAGGCTCCTACATAAACATTCCGGTTTCCCGTCTCGTTTAATGCCCCGGCCACATTCCCCAGGAAGACATTATTTTCTCCGGTCGTATTGTAATACCCGGACTCTGCACCCAGGAATATATTTTTATTGCCCAGTGTGTTACTATAACCGGCAAGGTTCCCGATAAATACATTCCATCTCGCGGTATCGTTTGAATATCCGGCTGCCGTACCGAGAAAAACATTGGATTTCCCGGTTTTGTTTGCGTAGCCGCTTGCCGATCCGATAAAGACATTATAACCTCCTGTCGTATTGTGGTGCCCGGCAAAATCTCCAAGGAATACACCGGATTCGGCTTCCGTATTATGGCGGCCCGATTCCACTCCTATAAAAACGTTATGGCCTGCCGAGATATTTGAAAATCCGGATCCGACACCGAGAAAGATATTCTGGTTTCCGTCGAAATTGGAATAGCCTGCCGAGTCACCCATAAAGATATTGAAATACCCGTCAATATTTTCCACACCGGCAAGTGTTCCCACTATAACATTATAGGATCCGCTTTCGTTATCGTACCCGGCTGAATCCCCGATAAACACATTGGATTCGCCGGTAATATTACCATGTCCTGTCTTATTCCCGATAAACGTATTGAAATTACCGGAGGTATTGGAGTAACCGGAGAGGTATCCCATGAATACGTTCCGGCTTCCTGATGTATTGGAAAAGCCGCTCTGGTACCCGAAGAACGAGTTATAGAGTCCGGTAGTAACCGAGTTACCGGCCTGGTGGCCGATGAAATAGTTATCCGGTGTGAGGTGTACAAAGTCGGTCGGTTCTCCCTTCCCGGG
Source organism: Bacteroidales bacterium (assembly GCA_020353115.1). Taxonomy (GTDB): domain Bacteria; phylum Bacteroidota; class Bacteroidia; order Bacteroidales; family VadinHA17. Next base: position 685,195 of record CP070687.1, on the reverse strand, counting down.
TGTAAATCCTCCGACGGCGAATCCGCCTTTGGTTCCCTTTGAAACGGTCTCATCAACATAAATCCTGACGCTATCCGGTGTGACGAACATATAATCATCCGTAAGACCTTTCCCGGGAGTGAATCCCCCCACGGCGAATCCGCCCTTGGTACCTTTTACCCCCGAATCATCTACATTAACCCTGACTCCTCCCGGATATACGGCAAATACCGTTTCTCCATCCTTTCTCTTCACCTGGAAAAGCGCATCTTCATCCTGTTCCCACCCGTCACCAACCACTTCAAGTTTTCCTCCCGGGGTACCTGTTCCAATCCCAACATCCGATGTGGTTGTAACCGTACTGTCACCATCGACCCAGGATGTCTCGACGGAGGTACTGGAGGATGCAGCATACTTGGCAAACATCGCATAGGGTACGGTAAGCATTTCCGTTGTTCCCATATCGATAAAATCAACATCCACCTTCATCTGTACATTCAGGAAATACTGTGTCGTCCCCCAGTCGATTTCCGAAAAGCTTCCCAGGCTACCGCTTCCCTGGGTGGCACCCGGATCTCCGATCTGAAGGGTAAATATCCCGAACTCGTTGGTCTGGGTGGAATGGGTTTCCTCCCATACCAGCTCACCCTGGGCACTGCCGGAACGAATCCCGAATTTAATCTCCAGGTTTGTTGAATTTAACGTCTCTCCTGCTGCATTGCGTGCTACCCCCTGGTAACTAAGCCCTGAAGGAACCTGCCCGTATGTAAGGGACATGAGGGCAAGAAAAAACAATGCAGAAACGAACAAAGCTGATAATTTGATTTTCATAACAATAAATTTAAGTAGAATATCATTTTCAGGTAGTTGTCACAGGTTTAAAAAAATTACCGGTTTGAAACAACCCCGGTAATGGAAAATCATAATTTGAACTTCCTTATTTTTATTTATTCAGAAATATACAGATCATATAATCGAAATAATCCGTATTCCTGAAAAACCTCTATCTAAATAGCAGTCTGCTAAAACTTTTGTATTTTATAAACCTTGTTTACTTTCTGATCCGGCGTGGTAATCCTAAGCAGGTATACTCCCCTCACAAAGTTTGTGAGATCTACCGTAATTATTTCTTCAGGTGTAATTCCGGGCAGGTTCCTGATCAATAATTTTTTCCCTGTCATATCCATGATTTCAATGTTGAATGCAGTCGATTTTTCAATATTGAATTGAATATTAAGGAATTCGGATACCGGATTCGGGTACGCATTCACCGACCAGTCGATCCCCTGTGGATCTATCACCGGGTTTACTCCCAGGGCAAATGGCTGCTGGAATCCCTGGGTGAGAATATATGAACCGCCCGGGTCGAGGGTTTTAACTGCAAGCTCACCCACGGTTCCGGACAAACTATAACCACCTGCCGAACTAAAGTGCCCGGCTGTTGAAATGACGGTTGGAGTAAGAGAGTAATTCTGTGCCAGAAGGGCACCTATCCCGAAAACAAATATGATGGAGAGTAAAATTCTTCTTTTCATATGCCAGATTTTTCTGAAGTTTTGATGATAAAAATTCAAAATTTCAAGACAAGTTACAAAAAAAAATCAGAATCAAAATAATCCGGATAAAAATCTTGTATTACCGTCCCTTACTATCGCTTTTGTTATTAACGGTCCTGTTATTGCCAGCTGATCCGGCCGGAAAACTTTACTGCCTGCCACT
>CP070687.1:680534-683397 GCA_020353115.1 Bacteroidales bacterium | reverse complement strand
GATAAGAAGGAATCTGCCGAAAGGTGCCGGATACCGTAGTATCTATAGAAAAAAATAAGCCCGATTGAACCCAAAAGCAATAAAATACTGAAGATGGACAACCTGATTTGCAGCATTCTTTTTCGGTATAAGAAAATGCCGGTTAAAACCAGCAGTGAAATCAGAAGCAGAAGGATAAGAAGCGGGCTGGTATTAAGGACCAACTCAACAGGTTCTGTTTCGGCCGATACGATCCCCCTGGCCCGGAGTAAATAGACCTGTCCGTCCGGATCAATAAACCGGATAAACGGAACAAAAAGCATCAGAATTGCCACGACAAAAGCCAAAAAGTAATATATTGTTTGAATACGCTGGAGCATGGTTAATATAGTATTCGGTTTAACAATGCCTTATTCCTACTGACGTTCGATCTGTCAGATTTACCTGATCTTCAAGTTTTTCTTTTCAAGTATTGATAATCAAGATAATAAAGAACTTTTACTGAAATGCTGTTAACCTGGGGTGATGCGAGGGTATACTTCAAATCCTCAAAGAAACCGTTAATGATAACATCCTTTCCCCCTGTGTCGCTCTGATAAATTGAATTTTTCCATACGACCGACAATTCGCTGCCGGGAGCAAACCTCCAGGTATAAACCATATCTATATTAAAGGTATTAAAATTTCTGTTATGATATCCCGAATAATCATCCGGTTGCAGGGAACCATCTTTCATTAAGAGAAAATATTCATTCTTATAGTCTGCCCTGGACCAATAATGTCGGAACCGGAGGCTAAGGTACGACCTGTTTGTAAATATATAATTCGTCGATACCGTATTTGATATGGTCTTGATATTTCGAATACCAAAATAGATGGAATCGGTACCATTATTATTGACATAACCCGGGTTGTTATTTTTCCTGTCATATTCCATTCTGAGGTTTACATTGAATCTATTGCTCACACGTACGGTTGGAGAGAATTCAAACCGGTAGCCGTGTTCATCATGATCTGAAAACCTCTTGTCGTATTCCAGTTCCATACGGTAAAAAAACGGTTTTCTCCGATCGCTGGATAACCAGCCCGAAATTCGCATACTTTTATCCCGGTGATACTTCCAGCCTGAAATCCTTGGTTCAAAATAATCATCCGATCCCAAAGGTCTGAATTCCACGTTTAACCTCACAAAATTATAGCTTCTGAAAGTAGTAAACGTGCTGGCTCCGATCTCCAAATCCGTAAATTCACGTGGGGTATGTAGCATCGAATGGCGAAAAGAAATTGTGTTTCTGGAATTGATGATCCGCCATACAGGCTTGAAAATATTGTAACTTATCAAAAGCTGGTTGGTGAATTCGTTCGCCCTGCGGATATACCCCATGTCATTGATATCATAGGTATCACTCATCAGTTCCTGCGAGTACTCGGTCCGAAAACGTCCACCTGTCTTTCCCATCCTGAAAGAATATGCGTGTCCGAATGAATTATCCAGGGAATCATAATATTTTTGACTGACCGAAGCTTTTCCGCTGATTGAATAGAGATTGCTTTTACTCCTCAGTTCAAAGGCTGTCCCGGTAACATTGGCCGTATAGTTGTCTTCATCCCTGTAGTCATTTCTATATACATTCGTGTTTATTAGGCTGATGTATGAATTATTACGAAGGCTTTGGTCAAGAACGAACAGGTTATAATTTGTGACAGGCTGGGTCAGAATCTTGCGAGTCTCCGATGTTTCGGTATCCAATATTGAAGCATACTCATTACCTGTAACGGCGTTAAAGATCCCGATCCCCAGTCCGCTGCGGGTTCTTCCTGATATTTTAGAAGCATTTATCAGCCTTGATTCATCCGGGTTTTCTATGATAATTTCTGTTGAATCCAGATTGTTGGCTACCTTGTTATATTTTCCTGGTTTTGATCCAATACGGCGTGAGTAAAAAAGACCTCCTTTACTGAATAATTCCGTTCCTTCCGTGAAGAATTGTCTTTTTTCATTGTACCTCACTTCATAAGGTGAAAGGTTTAAAACCTGGTCATCGGATTGAACCTGGCCGAAATCGGGAATAAGCGTTGCATCAAATGTAAAGCTTTCATTTATACCGTATTTCAGATCCATGCCACCGTTATAAGAGGTGCCCCATCCACCCGGATTCTTTTCAATATAGCCCGACAGATAGGGTGTTAGTGAGAGCCGGAAAGGAGGGGTAATCTCATCGTTCACTTCCACCAGTCCGAGATGGGTAAATGTATTGCCTACTTCATTATCCACATAATTCCAGGATGCTGTTTCCCTGTATCTTCTTATCTCCCTCCAGAAATTTATTCCCCATTTTTGATTTTCCCGGCCTGAAAACCGGATAGCCGAATAGGGAATTTTCATTTCCACCGCCCAACCGTCATTGTTGATGCTTGTTGCACTGTGCCATACAGCATCCCAGCTTGGATCCGATCCGCGCCTGCTTACGGGAGATCTCATCTCATCAGACTGAACACCGGATGCAGACACTTTAAACGAAACACCGTTGACTCCATCGTCAAACGGGCTTATATCGATACTGAATTTATCGGCATTAAGATCAAAATCGCCATCTCGTTCCCCCAGTTCCCTGTAAATACTGTCAGGATTCGAATCATATAACATTGCACCAATATACAATGCATTATTATCATAAAGGATCATTACTTCCGTTCTCATAGAGGCTGAAGATCCGTTAAACGGAGAAAACTGAATGAAATCGGAAGCTACAGGTATACCGGTCCAGCCCGGATCATCCAGTACCCCATCTATTTTCGGTTGTACCAAAGCTCTTGTAGCCACCATTTTCTTTCTCGTTTCATTCGAAAAAGCGAAAACGCTTAATGCAGCAAGCAATACAAT
>CP070687.1:677563-680434 GCA_020353115.1 Bacteroidales bacterium | reverse complement strand
ATGAAGTATTCAACCAGCTTCCGAAATGGCAGGCTATGAGCGGAAATATTCTGAAAATGCCTGTAGTACTGAGGGTTTCAGTAGGTTCCAAATACGGAGCCCAGCATTCACAGGACTGGTCATCCCTTGTAGCACATATACCGGGACTGAAGGTTGTTTTTCCAGCAACACCCTATGATGCAAAAGGATTGATGAATTCAGCCCTTCAGGGAACTGACCCGGTGGTTTTTTTCGAGAGTCAGAGAATCTATGATGTGGGCGAGTTGTTTCATGAAGGAGGAGTTCCGGAAGACTACTACGAAATACCATTGGGAGAGCCGGATATTAAAAGAGAAGGAAGGGATATCACCATTTTATCTGTCGGGGCTACATTATATACTGTTATGGATGCTGCGAATGAACTGGCCGGTAAATATGACATTTCAACCGAGGTAATTGATGCCCGGAGCCTTGTGCCTTTTAACTATGAACCCGTAATTCAATCCGTCAGGAAAACCGGTAGAATCCTTCTGGCAAGCGATGCAACATCCAGGGGATCCTTCCTGAAGGAGATGGCCCAAACAATTGCCGAACTTGCGTTTGATGAATTGGACGGACCTCCGGTTGTTGTCGGTTCACGGAACTGGATCGTTCCGGCTTATGAAATGGAAGAACATTTCTTTCCACATAAAGACTGGATCCTGGATGCCATCAATGAAAAAATATTCCCCTTGCAGGGACACTCAGCACGTAATGATTTTTCAGGTGATGAGATGATCCGAAGAAACAAACTGGGAGTCTGATGATCATAGAAGGAATGTTTAATTTTGATAACAAAGTGGAGTATATTATAAGGTTATTTTTTTCTATCCCTAAAAGAAAGATTTAATAATGGATAAAGTTAAACTCGGACAAAGTGAAATTTATGTCACTCCCATAGCCTTCGGTGCTTGGGCAATCGGAGGATGGATGTGGGGTGGTGCAGATGAAAAAGACGCGCTCAACGCAATTCAACGATCTATAGACCTGGGCGTTACTACAATAGATACAGCCCCAGTGTATGGATTCGGACAGAGTGAGGAGATTATTGGTAAAGCAATCAAGGGAAAACGTGACAGGCTACAGATCCTGACGAAATACGGATTGAACTGGAACGATACCAGGGGACAATTTCACTTTTCCAGCATGGATTCTGAAGGCAATTCCTTTGATATTTACAAATATGCTGGAAAAGATGGCATTCTTGAGGAATGCGAAGCAAGCCTCAGAAGGCTCGGAACCGATTATATTGATCTTTATCAGATTCACTGGCCCGATCCCACAACTCCCATACAGGAAACAATGGAAGCTGTTGAACAACTTATACATAGTGGTAAGGTTAGAGCAGCAGGAGTATCCAACTATTCTTCATCTGAACTCATGGAAGCAAGCAGCTATTTGAGTATTTGTTCAAATCAGGTGCCGTTCAGTATGGTAAACAGGGATATTGAAACCGAACTTATCCCTTACTGTATGGAGAACAATATTTCTATTCTGGCATACAGCCCTCTTCAGCGTGGGCTTTTAACCGGCAAAATCAAACCGAATTACAGATTTAATAACGGGGATAGCAGACCGGATACACCTTTCTTTTCACTTCCCAACCTGATTAAAACCAATGAATTTCTTGCAAACATAACTCCCCTTGCAAAAGAGAAAGGAATTACGCTTGCACAAATGGTGATCCGCTGGACATTGCAACAACCGGGTATTACTGTATGTCTGGTAGGTGCACGGAACATAAGGCAGGTTGATGAAAACTACCGGGCGATTGATTTTGAGCTGAGTGAGGAAGAAATTATGTTCATTAATGAACATCTGGAAAACCTTGATCTTGACCGTTAGCCTGTTTACATAACAGACCGATTCTTAAGCTATCCCAAAGCATGGAACAAAACATCCTTGCCCGTTATCCGGATCCCAGCAAATTGCTTCATTGGTCAGTAATGAAGAAGGCATCAGTAGTGTATAAGGTAAACAGCCATATTCATACACCCTATTCTTTCAGTGCTTTCAACCGGATCGAAGAAGCTTTTGAAAAGGCGTGTGAAGAAGATGTTAAAATACTGGGTATCAACGATTTTTATACAACCGAGGGATATGCAGAATTCTATGGCTTAGCATTAGAGTATAATATTTTCCCACTTTTTAACGTCGAATTTATTGGCCTGTCAATAGAACATCAGCAAAAAAAAATCCGAATTAATGATCCCTCCAATCCCGGAAGAATATACTTCTGCGGGAAGGGCTTGGATTATCCGCTGACGATTAATGAAGATCACCGGAAGTTGATCGAAGGAGTGGTAGAGCAGAACCATCTGCATATTTCCGCTATGATAAAAAAAACAAACCAGTTGCTTGAGAAAGTTCAGGCACGGTTTCGTATTTCCCGGGATGAGATTTTTGGATATACCCGGAGTCTAGTGAGGGAAAGACACATTGCGAAAACAATTCGTATAAAGGTTAATGAATGCTATCCTTTATCCGATGATCGGAAAAAATTCCTGGAAAAGCTTTACGGTAGTAAAATTTCGGTAGCCGGTACGGGAAATGATGCCGCTGTTGAAAATGAAATCCGGGAAAACCTTCTGAAAAAAGGAGGCTTTGCTTATATAGAGGAGGATGCAAAAGCATTTCTTTCAGTAGATGATATAAAAAACCTGATTTTACATGCAGGTGGCATACCATGTTATCCTGTCCTGCTTGATAACGAGCAGGGTGAATTTACTGAATTTGAGAATAATTGGGAAAAATTGAGACAAAACCTGGATGATTGGAACGTTGAAAGTATTGAATTAATTCCCGGGAGAAATGATTTTAATATTTTAAAAAGGTTTATAGAATACTTTTACT
>CP070687.1:674570-677463 GCA_020353115.1 Bacteroidales bacterium | reverse complement strand
GATAAACACTCATATCCCATATCATCGGCCATAATCAGGATTACATTGGGCCTGCGATCAGTTTTGATCCGGGTACAATTGTAAATGGTTACACCTAACAGGCTTGTGGATAGCAATCCCAGAAATATCAACTTTTTACATTTCATTCATGGATAGATTTCTTTCAGCAAACTTTTATTCCTCTTTCTGATCATTATATCCGGTAAGAGTTCAGGACCTGTCTCCACCTCTGATGGGAGCAGCTGAGACTGGGCAATATTAAAAGACCCATGATGGGGATTAGAAAAGTATCATACTCTCGCTGCCAGGTCATTCACGATTGCCAGGGTCCGGTCTATTTCCTCCACTGTATTGAATATATGTGTACTGTGTCTTATCCCTAAATCTCCTCCCATAGCACGGGGTTGCAGTTTACCTCTTTTCCATAATTCATCCTGCAGTTCCCGTCCTGTAATACCCTTTATCCGGTATGTTGTAACACCTGCACACATATCGGGATGAATGGATGAAAGAATCTCAACATTCTTAATACTTCTTAATCCCTCCCTGAGACGATCCCCCAGAAATTTGATTCTGCCGGTTACCTTTTCATTGCCTATCGTATTATGAAAATCAATAGCGGCTTCCAGACCTGCCAGGATTGCCGGATTACCCGTTCCTCTCTGAGTAAATCGGTATCCATCATCCTCATGATTATCCCATTGACCACTGGCCAGTGTGGTCCAAACCTCCGATACAATTTCTTTCCGGATATAAAGGGCACCGTTACCTGCCGGTGCAAGTAACCATTTATGCGGGCTGGAATAGTAGGCATCACAACCAATATCTTTCACATCTATCGGTATATGTCCAATCGCCTGGGCTCCGTCAATGACCGTAAAAATTCCTCTTTCCCTGGCAATGGCGCATATCTCCCTGACCGGTAGAATAAGTCCGAAAGCTGAAACAATATGTGGAACAGCTATAACTCTGGTTCTTCGGGTGATCATGCTTTCCACTTTTTCAATAATCTCAATCGGATCATTTGCCGGTACCGGTATTTCGATCTGTCTGATCACAATACCTTTTCTTTTGGCCATCAGTTCCCAACCGCATTTTCCCCCAACATGTTCCCTGTCGGTCATAATGATTTCATCACCCGCATTCAGTTCAAGTCCATTTGAAATAAAATTCATACCCATATGGGCATTTTGAGTCAGGGAAATTTCATTTACATCTGCATTTTTGAGTTTCCCTAATTTTCGACGGATCTCAAAATATGGAAAATATCCGGTCAGCAGTTCCTTTCCTCCTTCTTTCCAATCCGTTTTCGCGATATTAACGGCATAATATTGCAGGTGATGAATAACAGCATCAAGTACCATTTTAGGCTGAGCGCCGATGGTGGATGCATTGAAGTAGGTTTCATCCGGTGGCATGGGAAACAATTCCTTTATCTTTAACCAGTAATCTGGATCCGAATCTGAGGGAAACTCAGTCACCACTGTCCCTGATCTACAGCGTGTTGCTGCAGTCAAAAAAGGCAAACTGAACAGACTAAATACTGTATTCTGCAAGAATCTTCGCCGGCTAGTCATTATGTTTATATTATAAGTTATATCGAACTATAAATCAAGGAATTCCCTATACTTATCGGTAGTAAGGATTTTCCAGATAATCATTACCAATCCCACTATTTGAAAAGCCAAGCCTCCAATTAACAGTTTTGCCGCTCCCGGCCAGTGCTGAATCTTGAAAAGAGCACCAAGCATTATAAAAATTGCTCCCAGGATGAATACTACAATTATATGTTTTACCTTCATAAATATGAAATTTTGTTGTCAGTTTACGGTTCTGTTGACAATATAAACCTTGCCTGCTTCAGTATCAAACTCAAGGAGACCATCATCGGCTATACGGATACGTACCGGTTTCCCTTCAACGTTTACCCTGAAATCACCATCGGCAAGGATCGTACATTTGTTACCAAGAATTGAACGAATACGGGCATTCCCCAGTTTCCCGTTTCCCCATTCCATATCGATTTCAAAACCACCGCGGGCCCTTATACCCCTTATATATCCTGTACCCCAGCTTTCAGGTAATGCCGGCAGAAGATGGATTTTCCCTTCACGGGACTGCATCAACATTTCTGCAATTGCAGCCGTTAATCCAAAAGATCCGTCAACCTGCAAGGCGCGGGAACACAAGGAAAATAAATTTGGCAACGTATAATGTCCAATGCAATAGGAAAAATTTTCCATTGCGCTTTCCGGTTCCAGCAGTCGTGCCCAGCATGCCATTTTCCAGGCAGAAGCCCATCCGTTACCTTCCAAACCACGCTGTTCGAGGACCGCTTTGGAAGCTTCAGCTAAAGCAGGAGTAGTACGAATGAAAATTACATTGCCCGGAAACAGACCATAGAGGTTGGATATATGCCGGTGGCTTTTCTCTTTCTGGTCCCAATCTTCCAGCCATTCCTGCAGATCGCCTTTTTCCCCGATTTGCATCGGAGCCAGCCTTTCCCGAGCGACAAGGAGCTTTTCCTGAAGGTCATGATCCATCTCAAGGATTGCTGCAGCTTCAGCTACATAACCAAACAGATCATAGAGGATCTGCATATCAATAGTTGAACCGGAACATATGGTTGTTCCGGGACTCATCCAACCTGTCACTTCATCAAAAAAACGGTTATTCCCAGGTCTCCCAGGAAAGTTTTCGGGTGATGTAGAAGGATTGGTCACGAGCCAGCCATATCCCGGATGTTCTACCAGGAAATCAAGGAAAAACTCCACACTCCCTTTCATTATAGGATACATCCTCTTCAGGAAATCCAGATCTCCACTGTATAAATAATGTTCCCATATATGGGTACAGAGCCATGCCCCTCCGGTTATAAAGCTCCCCCAGTCAG
>CP070687.1:671563-674470 GCA_020353115.1 Bacteroidales bacterium | reverse complement strand
TGGTATTAAACCCCAGAGCAAACTCAGGACTCTTATTTCTGCTGCAAACTGCGGGGAACCATCCTGTGGCTGTCAGGCAGGAAAGATTAAGCATTGAATATCCGGCCGGGGCCACCAGGACCTGTCCGAAAAATATCATCCGTGCAAATTTCTGGCCATCTGCTCCGGCAAGTTCCTTTATCGTAGTTCATTTAAGGGAAAGAAACAATAGATAAGATCTATATCGAAATCACATTACTTTCCTGCCTCCTCCGGGTAGGCTATTCTCACGTGGTAAATATTGGCCAGTCGTCTCTTGAAGATCTCTTTTATGGTATCAATATCCCTGAAAGTAATAGGCGAATCGTAGAACTGACTCTCCCTTACCTGACGATCGATTATATTTTCAACCAGTTCATCAATCGATTCCTGCGAAAATGAATTAAGGCTTCTCGAGGCGGCTTCCACGGAATCAGCCATCATCAGGGTAGCCGTTTCTTTTGAGAAGGGTTTTGGCCCGGGATAGGTAAACCGTTTAATATCAACCTCCTCCTGTGGGAATTTCTTTATGTACGAACGGTAGAAATACTGAACCATGGTCGTTCCATGGTGAGTCCGGATAAAATCGATAATCTGCCCGGGAAGACTGTGCTTTTTTGCCATTTCCACTCCTTTCGCAACATGGTCGATGATGATCTCTGCACTCTCTTCAAACTCGAGCGAATCATGAGGATTGTACCCGTTTCTCTGGTTCTCAATAAAATAAATAGGTTTATCCATTTTACCGATATCATGATATAATGCTCCTGTTCTGATAAGGAGAGGATTACCCCCGATCACACGAACGGCTTCCTCAGCAAGGTTGCTTACCTGCAGCGAATGCTGAAATGATCCGGGTGCCTTCTCAGCCAGTTCCCTTAGCAGTGGCTGGTTGGTGTCGGACAACTCCACAAGGGTAGCATCGGAAAGAAATCCGAACGTCTTTTCAAAAACATAGATTAACGGATAGGATAACAGGATCAAACCGCTGTTCCCGGCAAACCAGGCATAATTCAGCCACTCAATACTGCTGAGGTTCCCTTCCTGTAGAATAGCCATACCGGAATAAACAATACCATAACTGATAAATACAAGCACAGCCGTAAGAAAAAGTTTTCCTCTCCGGTAAATATTGGTAAGACTGAAAAGGGCTACAATCCCGGTGATAATATTCAGAAAAACAAACTCGAATGCATTGGCCACCAGAAAACCAATGACCAGAAGGGTAAGCATATGAATGAACAATCCCAGCCTGGCATCGTAAAAAGTCCTTACAATGATGGGAACAATGGCAAATGGTATCAGATAAACGCTGATCACCTGGGTTTTTAGTATCATCCTGCTGATGAAAACAAACAGGACAAGAAGGAATACGACAAACATAGTCTTTACATTATCCTGATAAATCTCATTCCTGAAATGAAACAGGAACAGAAACAATACCAGGATGGATACGAATATAAGGATCATCTGTCCGGTAAGAACCAGAAAGTAGTTGGATGAATAGCCCATCCTGGATTCATATTCCTTACGCAAGGATTCAAGAATCCTGAATTTCTGGGTATTAACGACTTCTCCTCTTGAAATAATCCTCTCCCCTGTTTGTACAAGCCCCTGGGTCAGGGATATTTCACCGATCAGGCTCTCCTTAACTGTGCTGGATGTCTCTTCATCATAGAATAGATTAGGTTCAATGAATTCATTAAGATTCAGTTCCTTAAAAAATGCAATGGCAATATCCTCACCCTCCCTGACATCTTCCAGCTTCATGGAATTTACCTCGTTCAGTAAATATTCGTATGCTGTTTTCTGTGTAAATACTTCCGAATAATCATACTCTTCTGCAATATTACCACGCATCAATACAATAGAAAGGTCAATGTTATCCACTCTATCAAGGACGTCGTCAACACCTACAATCCCCTTTGAATAAACAAATTCAAGAAGGTTAACAGCAAAACTCTTATAACGGTCTTCTTGTTCAATCAATCTTCTGTGTGCCCACCGTGATTCATTCAACTCTTCCGTAATCCCGTACTCTTCTCTTAAATGAGCCTTCCATTGTTCTTCAAATGATTCATAAAACTCGTTGAGCTGGTTTATAGCGATAACTGTGTCATATTTGAAATAAGGCTTGAATTCCCTTAAGATACTATCTCTTTCCGCAGTTAATTCATTTTCAAGCTTATAGATCGGAAAATCATAGGGTGCAATGAGATCTTCATGCCCCCATGGCTTGCCCTTCTGGTATTCATACCGGAATTTTCCTTCCCTCGGAAAAAGATAGACCAGTATGGTAACAGATACCAGGATGATTAATCCCCTGAATATGAATTCCTGCTTCTCACGTAAATATTCAACTACCCTTTTCATTATTCCCATTATTTAACTGAAATGCAATGCCTTTGATAACGGCAACCCGGACACCGGCACAAAGGTAAAATAAAATTTTCAATTGTAACACCTTGACGATCCTATGAGGATGATACCTGGTGACTGTAGTACGGTTAGCCTTTGTGACAATCGTCTAAGCAGGATATATCGGATTGCTGAAAGAAAGAAGGGAAAAGGGTGACTATACAGAATCGCCTGGTTCTGACGACATATTACCTGGATAATATAACCCGGAGCGCGATTAATTACCCATGGGATTACAGGTTATTTTCGATCCCTGAGGGTCAATATTTTCCATAAATTGCCTGGACCAATTTTCTTTTGCTGGTCAGCTCAGGCCGCATTATTGGTTCACTCCGGGTTACCTGCGCTTCCAAAAGCGCAACTTAAAATTGCATATAACTTATTAAAAAGGATACGCAGAGAGCAATGAGGAAGATACGAATTACACTGAGTCCTGCAAATGCAGGACGAACGGGTTTATTTTTTACCTTT
>CP070687.1:668545-671463 GCA_020353115.1 Bacteroidales bacterium | reverse complement strand
TATTATTTGAAGGAAAGATTAAAAAAGTATGATGGATGCCATAGAATTTAATCAAAAAAATTGGGTCATTTATCAAAATTATTCCTTTGAAAAAAAGCCTAAAATAATATTATGCTTCTTAAAGTAATAAATAGGGTTCGAAAATTTCCAAACCCGGTTTCAGTTTTCCGGATTAGAAATCCATTTCCATTTTTCCACCCAGTCCGTGGTTGACAATGTTGCATCATCTACTTTGATGATCTGCCTCCGAAAACGGATACGTTTACATACTTTTTTGGATTTTCTTTCAGATCTTTCAGTAAATCGTTGAGACTTTTGGCCGTATTTTCAAGATATTGATACAGGGTATCATTTGCCATAAGCATACCAACAGTACCTTCACCACGGTTGATCCGTGTCAGAAGTGTATCCATGTTTGCCAGGGTTCGGTCCAGATTGTCAACCGTGCTTCGGATGTTTGACCGTGCCAGGGAGTCGGAGATAGTTGAAATGTTCTGGAAGATAGCTGTCAGCTCTTCATTGTTCTCCTGTAAATTTGAGGAGATCGATTCCATATTTGACAGAACATGAGCAATACGGCCCTCTTCATTGGTGAGCATGGTATCAAGAGTATACGTCGTTTTTTGCAGGTGAGTAAAACTCTCGGTAAAACTCTCCTTGAATTCCTTGTCGAATGTTGTCTGGACAATTACCAATACCGAATCGAGGGATTGTATGAGATTTTCAGCTTTGTCTTTAAGTGGAAGAATCTCCTTTTTTACCTGGTCCTGCAGTCCTCCTTCCATGGCTGCAGTCAGTGTATCTCCGCTTTGGCAGATCTCTTCCGAATCACCGAGAATTATACGTATAGCCCTTGTTCCCATAACATCGGCCGGATAGATTTGTGCAACGCTATTTTTTGGAAGATCAATATCCTCCTGTATGATAATGCCAACCAATATTCTTCCCGAATTATCAGAAAGGAACCGGATATTGTTCACCAGGCCAATCCTGTAACCACTTAGCCAAACACCGTTGGATTCTTCAAGACCATCTATATTATTATAAATTGCCGAATAGGATCTGGAAGTCTTGAGGAGATTCTTTCCCTTCATGAAATTGTACCCCCAGGTAAAAAGGGCGATGGTCACAACCGCCAGCAATCCAATCTTTACCTCGTTTCTTATTTTCATAATAGTAACGTGTTTGAATTTACTCATTTATTTCGTTTAACGCTTCTCTTAAAGGAATTATTTTTTCATTTCGCACTGCTATGATAAAGGCATCCGGAAAGCTGGTTTTTATTATTTGTATGTACTTCATAATCTCATCATAGCTATATTCGTTGCCAACGGCATATTTATACAATTTATCCGTTTTAAACTCTTTCACATCATCAAGATCCTTGAAATATTCAGATTCGGCAGGAATGGGTCTTTTTGAGGCAGAAATCTGTACCATAAAATGGATTCGGGTGGTATCCAAAGCCGCCTGGCTAAAATCGCTTTTTCTTTCGATTGCGTTTTTATATTCACGAAAAGCCCGGAAGACAGCCGATGCAATATAATCCTGTCCTGTATCGGAAATCATATATTTTTCTTCATTCGAATTGGATATATACCCAATCTCTATTAATACGCTTGGCATGGTTGTTCTCCAGAGAACGATAAAACCAGCCTGTTTAATCCCTCTGTCAATCCTTTTGGCCCGGTCCCTGAATTGTGTTTGTACGTATGATGCAAATTGCAGGCTCTGTTCCAGAAATGTATTTTGCATAAGGGAAAAGACGATAAAAGACTCCGGAGATTCCGGATCATATCCTTCATATTTTGTCGTATAGTTCTCTTCGAATGTAATAACAGCATTTTCTTTCATTGCGACTTCAAGATTCCTGGCATCGGTATGCAGTCCCATTGCATATGTCTCAGATCCGGCAATATTTCTGTTCTCCCAGGAATTCGCATGCAACGAAATGAAGAGGTCTGCCTTCGCTTTGTTGGCAATTTCTGCACGCCTGTCCAGCTCAATGAATTCATCCGTCTTTCTGGTGTAGATGACCTCCACATCATCGAAGTTCCGCTCGATATAATTTCCAAGCTTCAGTCCGACACCCAGAACGATATCTTTTTCTTTCGAGATTCTGCCAAGGGCACCAGGATCTTTTCCCCCATGACCAGGATCGATCACGACGGTCCAGCTATTCTTTTCATTATAATCTTGGTAACCAGAAGAAGAAATGAATAACAAATAAATTACCGGAAGAACAAGAATTAATTGTATTAACCGTTTTTCAGGTAAAAGATCGGATAATCTGTAAAAGGTCATTATAAGAAGCGTATTTTTTAGTTAGCTTTGTCGAATGCCTTTATTATCGCTGGCATCGACATGTTCAGGTAACTACTGATAACCAGAATCACACAAAAATAGTATATATAAATTGGATTTAAAATTTCCAAAATTTGTTTTCACTATTTTACTTTCGGCAGGTCTTGCCGGTGTTGCACCGGGCCAGGATCCCGTCTTCGTTCGTGATTCCCTGATAATACCTCAAGATACGGTCTCGGTTGATACGCTTGCACAGGTAAGTGACGATTCGGAAACGGAGGCTATCGATGCACCGATTGATTACCAGGCCGATGATTCCCTGAACCTTAACATCATTGAAGAAAAGGTATATCTTTATGGAAATGCCGTTGTAACCTATCAGGATATAGAACTTCGTGCAGCATATATTGAACTGGATATGACCAATGATGAGGTTTTTGCCAGCGGTGTGATTGACAGCTTGGGAAGGGAGGTAGGGAAACCTGTATTTAAGGAAGGATCGGAAAGCTTTGAATCCAAGACACTTACATATAATTTCAAAACCAAGAAGGGGGTTATCCGGTCGGTAGTCACAGAACAGGAAGGAGGTTATCTTCACAGTGGGATCACTAAGA
>CP070687.1:665527-668445 GCA_020353115.1 Bacteroidales bacterium | reverse complement strand
AATATTATTCGAATTACCGTATATACCAATAACACGAGAGCTTACAGGATCAATAGCAGAGAGTGTCATTTGCCTGAATGTGATATAATCAGCACTCTGGAACCTGACAACCCAATTATTGGTTGAACCGGAGGCATATTCCAAAATCACTTTTGTTGAATCACCTGACTCAGATTGGAATGTTATGGTATTACTGGCATCAGCACCTGCTATTGGTAAGATCTTTATCTGCTCGTTATAACTATCATCCCTGACATTGAAAACTACCGACGATGAAATCCCAAATTCCATTAAATCATCAACGGCATCATTAAATGTCAGATAATCGGGAGTTGTGCCCCCAATGGTATAGGGACCAGACAAAGGAGTTCCGGATGCGGTGAATTCATCAGCCCCGATATCGGGAGGAGAAAGACGGGTTTCTCCATCGATATCTTCAGTAATTCCAACTCCCGGATCTCCGATTCCATCCAGCCATGATGTTGTTGTATGAAGATCATTAAAGGAGATAAAATTTGGATTGACAGAAACCGAATGTGCATCATCCTCTGTGACTGCCTGCAATTCTTCCAGACTGCTTTTATAGTCATTCCCCCATCTCGCAATGTAGTTGGTGGTGCTAAAGTAGTTATTATAGTCTGAAGAACTTACTACTCCTGCACCCGACAGGTAATAAGGGTAGCCTCCACCAAAATTTGCGAATATATTGTTCCTGACAATGTTGTTATTTCCCCCCGAGACATAAAACGCTGCAAAACCGGAAGCATGGTAAACACTGTTGTGAACAACTTTCTGATAGGATGAATTTTCAAGCCAAATGGCATGATAACTGGTACTTGTTGGGTTGTGAGATATAAAGTTGTTTGCAATAATACCCTTATTAGCAGCATTCCCCTGACACCCCGACAACCGTATACCATGATTATTATTGTCTGGCATAATCAAAGTATTTCCCTGAATCGATGTATTGTTATCGCACTCCCATAGCCATATTCCATATGTATTTTTATTTTCCAACCAGATTGTATTGTTATTTACAATCGCATCATTCACATATTCAAAAACAACACATCTTGTATTCTGGTTTCGAAATTCATTGTTAAGAACCCGAACATCATTTGATATAGCTCCACTGTGAGAATCAACAAAAAAGCCATGACTGCCGTTTAAAACATAGTTATTCCGGATGATAACATTCTTGAGAACTGTTTCATAAGCATAGATTATTGCGCTGATATGATTAGTTGAGCCAGTTTGGTAGTTCATTAATATACAATTCTCAACTATGATACTGTCGGCACCATTATAAAATCCTACCACCCTTGCGTATAAGCTTGTACTCGTTGCTTCTATTTTCATTTTCCTGAAAATAAAGTGAGATGTATTATTACTGAATGCAACAACATAATTATTCGGGCCATCAGAAGATTGGTGTAACCGGACTAACGATGAATCACTTTCATTTCCCTGAAAGGTAATGGTGTTCACAGCACTGGCTCCTTCGATCTCCCGGATCCACAGTCTTTCACTGTAATCCCCGTCAACAGCAGTAATGACAACAGGCCCTGACACACCCTGTGATTTTAAAGAATCGAGAGCAGCATTAAAACTCACAAAATTAGGGAATGGTCCGCCGGAAGGATCAATAGTATAAGCTCCGGATAACTGGGAAAAGCCCTGGATGGAAAGATTCATAACTAACAAAACTGTTAGAGCTACTTCAAAGGTCAGTTTAGATAAGCAAGAATGTTTCATGTCAGACAGTTTATTTATGGTTTATGGGAATTAAAAAAGTACAGGAATGGTTAGTAAATATTTATGCTATAAAAAGATAAAATACAATTTAAAATAATATTGACCGAAAGTCAACAGTTAATTTATGACTTGCCCGGAATTAAGGATAAACGGCTGTCATTATTTGGCTAAAATATTTTTGTGTCCCTGGCAGTGAGAGTGTTTGTCAAAAAATTCGTCTATGTATACAAAAAAATTTTCTGTGGTAACATCAGCCAGAAACCGTTTGAAAACTTCTGGATAACTACGTGTATTGAAAGGACATAATACCGAATATAATTTATAATTTAATGACTTTGGTAAATTCTATCCCGGCTTAATATGAAGAATATCCCTGTGTTAATTATTTCCGAAAGATCCCTGGCAGAAGCATATGAAAAGGCCTTGATCCGGCTTTATAAAGAGGGCACCCGTTTCAGAACGCAGTATGACAGGCCGGATGATCCGCTCAGCCTTGATTGTACCTTGAACCTTACCATCCTGGAACCCGAAAGCGATCCGATGATACACCAGGCGTTTCCCGGAGGTATTGAAGATCTTAAAGAGTATGTCATGGAACTAAAAGGATTTAAGGACCACTGGGTAAAGAATATGGATGACAAGGAGGATACACGCTGGGAGTATACCTATCATGGAAGGCTTGTTGCATACGGATCATGGAAGGAACGGAACAAAGATGCAAAACTTCCAGGAAGCAAGGAAGTGGGTTTTAAGATAAACCAGATAGAGCATGTCATTAGAAAACTGGTAGAACAGCCTTATACCCGGCAGGCACAGATGATCACCTGGATGCCCAATATTGATCTGGAGGTTTTTGATCCACCCTGCCTTCAATCTCTATGGTACCGAATTCTCGAGGATGACGACCATGTACAATGGCTGAACTGTAATATCAGATTCCGAAGTAACGATGCCTGGGGAGCCAGTTTTATGAACATGTTCGGTTTCATCCAGTTCAATAAAGAGATTCTTGCAGTTGAAATTGAAAAGCGTTCCGGGAAAAAGACAAATCTTGGCAGAATGAACTGGCAGGCCGATTCATACCATATCTACGGAAAAGATATTGAAATTGCCCGGTCCATGCTGTTTGACAGGCTGGAAGAGATGCCTTTCGAAAACCGGAT
>CP070687.1:662499-665427 GCA_020353115.1 Bacteroidales bacterium | reverse complement strand
TCCGCAAGGATATCTCCCCGGATTCCGACGGTTACTGATTTAACCGGCACTTTCCTTGAGGCGCGGCCGGAGGCAGTCTTTGCAAGCTGTAGCAATCCTTTGCAGCAAGGCACTTCCATAACCATCACGGTAATTGTATTTATTTCTGCCTGGTCAATAAGTGCCTGCAACTTTTCAACATAAACTTCCACTTGAGAATCCAGTTTCGGACAGGCAATCACCAGGGTTTTTCCTTTCAGGAACCTGCCATGAAAATTCCCCAGTGTATGTGCAACACAATCGGCAGAAAACAACAGATCGGATCCTTGAAAATAAGGTGCCATTGGATTAATCAAGTGCATCTGAACAGGCCAGTGAGTTAAATGAGATTGTACTTCCTCCTGATTGGTGACAACCTTTGCTCCGGAGGGTTCATCAAATGCAAAAGCCTTTGAGCCTGGACAGCCACCTTTATGTTCATGATGCATAGCCTGAACTTTTACCGTCGGTTCCTTATTAAACATATCGTGAGCGGGTTCAGCATTATGAACCACTGCGAGAACTTCCATTATGTCAAAATCCAGGCTGGATTTATTATCGGCCAGGTACTGAACCCCCTTTTTCAGGAATTCTTTCTGATTATGCTCTTTCAGATGTTTCAAGTGTGCAACAACCACATTTTTACCTTTCTTGACCATCTCTTTCATTACGGTTACTTCATCATATGGTTCGGCTTCCCTTTTTTCCATACGTATTGCTCCTTCCGGACAGTGGCCGATACATGCTCCAAGACCATCACACATCAGGTCGCTGATCAGCCTGGCCTTTCCGTCGATTAACTGTAACGCTCCCTCATGGCACCCGGGAATACATTCCCCGCAACCTGTACATTTCTCCTCATCAATATGAATTATTTCTCTTTTCATCTTATCTTTTTTCTTCAATATTCGTCATTTCTCTTCCGATAATTTGTAACATATATTACAAAGCGTTGCTTTTATTGAAAATTTTTCAATGATTTGTAACAGTTATTGCAAATCATTACATTCGCCTGAAACGACCAGAATATGTTTACTATTCTTTCTCAATCGCCGGTATTTCACGGAATGGAGGCCGGTGAAATCCGGGAGATTCTCGATAAAGTCAATTACCGGACAAAACGTTACAAAAAAGGAAAGGTGATCGCCCTGCGTAAGGAGGTTTGTAATGATTTGATGGTAATCATTTCAGGAAGTGTAAAGGGAGAAATGCTGGATTTTTCAGGTAAAGTCATAAAGATAGAGGATATTGAAGCACCCAGGGTAGTTGCATCTGCATTCCTGTTTGGCAGACACAACCTGTTTCCTGTCGATATTATTGCAAACGATGAGGTAGAGATTTTGGTAATCCCGAAATCATCGGTTATTCAACTCATGCAGAAGAGCCGTACTTTCCTCATTAATTATCTTAATGTTATATCCGACAGAGCTCAGTTTCTAAGCAATAAACTGTTCTTTCTCTCATTTCGTACCATAAGGGGTAAACTAGCCCAGTTTATTCTGAGCCTTTCGGGAAAAGATAACCGGCAAATCCGGATACCCAAAACGCAAAAGGAACTGGCAGAGATTTTCGGGGTTACAAGGCCGGCTCTGGCCAGGGTATTGGGAGAAATGGAAAAGGAAAGGATAATAGATGTTTCCCGAAAACAGATTACTATACTGGACCGAAACAGACTATCCGATCTGATCCGGTAATCGGTAAAAGAGCCTTCTATCCCGGAGCAGTTGCCATATACTCAGCATAAAGCTCGTTAAATTTTTCTTCAAGATTATCGGCTCTTTCTTCCTGCCTGTAACGCCGGGCAAGATTCACGAGTTCCCGTAAGATTTGTAGCTGTACCCGTTTTTCGTAATCAACTGCCATGCCTATGGATGGTCTCAGCGAAAAATAGTACTTAAGGTCCTCTTCGCAAACCACGGCGTACTCATCAACGATCCTGTTTGCCTTTTCTGTTTCACCGCAACGATAATACATATCTGCTGTTCCAACTGAAAATATATCATATGGAATGCGATCGTGAGGCATAAGTTCCATACATCTGTCCAAAGCGGCTATTGCTGAGTCTCTTTTCCCCTTCAGCAGTAATGCTTCAGCCAAACGGGTAAAATTATTCCTTATTTTAATAACCGAAAAGGTCCTTTTATTGTAATAATCAAGATGAACATCCGGTTCATTCATTCTACCCCACCTGAAATTTTTCATCAGGTTATCATACATCACATCCGCATTAATCCTGCCCATATCAAGGAAGCTGTTATTCCATTCTGTCTTAATGGGAACCAGACGGTAAGCAAAGCCTTCCATCTGAAAGTATTCCTCAAGACCAAGCGCATCATCATGACCTCCTGTTACAAAGTATATAGGCCGTTCCCAATTATTGTGAGCCAGGATGTCAAGAACCATTACCTGATTTTTCATCAGGTAATTTCTGTTAAATTCCAGATCTATTGATTTTATTATCTGATCGGACAGATCGGGGGATACCGTACCATTATTGACCACTGTTGCGGAATCAACGGGAATCCTGAATTTTTTCGTGGGAATGTAATCCAGCATTTCATCTACGTATCTTATCTTTGACGCATCGCTATCGTCGGCTATGAAATCAATGATCTGTTTTACATTCACAAAGTCTTTTACCCTCTCCAGCATAAATACCTGCCCGTTTGTTCCGTCCTTATACTTTTCATAGGGAAGTGAAATAGGCAAGGGATTCGAATCATACGCCTTGTTTTTCATCTGGTCGATGTACCAGTCGGTATTGAAAAGCATCAGGTTCACAACCCTTACATCGGTACGTATGCCTTCAACTTCCTGTGCATACCAAAGCGGGAAGGTGTCGTTATCACCATTTGTAAATAGTATTGCATTCGGGGCACATGAGTTCAGGTAATTATAGGCAATATCGCG
>CP070687.1:659464-662399 GCA_020353115.1 Bacteroidales bacterium | reverse complement strand
CCGTTTCAACCTCTCCTTGTTTACTATAACTTACAAACAAGGGATTCACCTGTTCGACTTCTTCGGCAATAAGTCCGTACTGTTTGGTTTTCGCTATATCATCCTTATAAATAAAGTTTACAGGGTGGAGCCGGTACAGCCATCCTATATCCTCCATTGCCGTGACTCCCATTTTATTTCTCAGGGAGGAGGATACATATCCGATTTTCCCCGTATTATCAATAAACAAGTCCCTGTTTGTGAGACCAACTACATGATCATACACATTTGGCAAATAAACTTCTCCGTTTTTTTTGACCATAACGGCATTATGTCTGTTGCTATTGTTTGTTCCGTTCCCAATAATAAATAAAGGATCTGTTTCAACCCAGGTAGTTAGAGATGAGGCTGGAACTGTATCATTATATCTTCCGATAACCACAGATAAGTATGGCAATGCCACTGTATAAAGCCCTGACGCTACCGAATAGTTACCTTCGGCTCTCGTAAAATATCCCATTGAAGCTGAACCGTTCCCATTGGCATTTGTAAAGGCTCCCGCTGACAAGGAATATTGGCCATTTGCTGTTGTATTAGCACCTATGGCAGTTGATGCATTCCCTATTGCATTCGTATATGATCCCATTGCAGTTGAACTTGTTCCCTTCGCATTTGTATATATTCCCATCGAGGTGGAATATGTTCCGGAAGCCGTTGATTTATTCATTGCAGTTGAAGCATTTCCGCTAGCTGTTGATTCAACACCCATTGCAGTTGAGAAATCACCACTTGCCTCTGTCCAATTTCCCATGGCAGTTGACCAATCTCCATTTGCTTTTGTCAATTCTCCCATAGCGGTTGATCCCCATCTTGAAGCTGTAGTCCAATATCCCAATGCAACGGAATTTTCCCCACTAGCTGTAGTTTTACGACCCATTGCTGTAGAGAAATATCCACTTGCCACAGTTTCATGCCCTGTAGCCAAAGACGCATATGAACTTGATACCACATCTATCCCGAATGCAAATGCTCCATATTCAATCGCATTTGCGCCAAGACCTATTGCTATAGCACAACTTCCGGATGCCACGGTGTTTTTACCTGTAGGATTGCCATTCCAATCGCGTCCTATTGAGCCAATTGCATAAGATCCGAAAGCTGTTGCTTCCGCATGATCACCAAAAGCAAAAGAACTCATGTCTGTTGCTTTTGCATTAATCCCTATTGCCGTGGAATTCTCTCCTCTTGCAATGGCCTGGTAACCCATAGCCTGTGAATAGTTACCGATAGCTTTTGATTCAAAACCTGTGGCCATTGAGTTCGTTCCTACACTATCCGGCGATTCAATTAATACTCTTCCGGTTAGAAATGCTTCTTTTTTCGGATACCATAATACACGGGCTTCACTGGGATCAAGAATCTCAGCAATACCCATTCCCGAAACATTCAAATAATCATTGGTAATTCCTTTCAATGAACTAAATCCTCCCACTGCAAATCCGCCTTTAGTTCCTTTCGAGGATTCTTCAGGAATATATATCCGGACACTATCTGATGTTACCCTCAGGTATTCATCAGCCGATCCTTTCAACGGGGAAAATCCCCCTACGGCAAATCCGCCCTTTGTGCCTTTTGCCGGATCACCATCGACGTATATTCTGACACTGTCATGAGTCACCCTGAGGAATTCTGTATCTGCTCCTTTATTCTCAACAATGCCACCCACGGCAAATCCTCCCTTTGTTCCTTTAACCGAACTGCTGTCAACATACACCCTGACGCTATCCGGCGATACCCTGAAGTACTCATTGGTATATCCCTTCACCGGACTGAAGCCACCCACGGCAAAACCTGCTTTAGTACCTTTCAAATCATCATCATTAACATAAATCCGGACACTGTCGGGTGTTACCCGCAGGAATTCATTGGTAATACCCTTCAACGGGCTGAAACCTCCAACGGCAAATCCGCCCTTTGTTCCCTTGGTTGCTGATTCTTCCACATAAATACGGACTCCTTCCGGATATACGGCAAACACCGTCTGCCCGTCTTTTCGTTTCACTTCAAACAAAGGATCGTCATCGGCTTCCATGCCGTCACCCATAACCTCCAGTTTTCCTCCAGGCAGGGTGGTACCGATACCCACATGCCCCATGTAGGAGATGGTTGTATCGTTTTCTACTGTCCAGCTGTCGGCATTGTCAAGGTAAACGCTCAGATCGATTTTTGACGGAGATGGATTCCCGGTTATGGTCAGGGTATCATCGACCAGCTGCAAATCCTGGATTTCATTCTCCGGATCGGCATCGGCATCGTCAATATCCATCGCATTCTCAGCAAACATGGAATAAGGTACCGACATCAGTTTTGCCGTTCCCATTTCCTGGAATCCGGACCCGGTATCAATATCCACCCTAAGGTAGTGGCTGTCAGATCCCCATTCTATGTCAGAAAAGAATGCTGCAGTACCTGCGATCCGTGTGGCAGAAGGATCACCGATAACCAGTGTAAATAATCCGAATTCATTGGTAGTGACCGAGTGCTCCTCCTCCCATACCAGGGTGCCGGAAGCAGTGCCGGCAAGCAGTCCGATCTTTACATCCAGAGTTGTACCGGCTAAAATTTCACCTGAATCATCACGGGCCACAGCCTGGTAATTGAATCCCTGCGGTGCCTGTGAATACAGGTAAACCGTGGGCAAAAGGATAGCCCACAACACACAAAAGGTTGTTTTGATTTTCATAATCGTATGGTTTGGTTTTTGGTATAGCAGGATGTTGGTTAAACATATACAAGATAATGCAATAAACAATACGAGTCAAGTGGACATTATTTTTGGACATACCCCAAAATTTAGCCAAAACCAAAGCTAAGCTGAGCATCAAATATTTCAGAGGATTTCAATAATTTACCAGGGTATTGTGAGAATATATTACTAAACTAGAGTTGTCACGTA
>CP070687.1:656427-659364 GCA_020353115.1 Bacteroidales bacterium | reverse complement strand
CTGGTAAAGGAACTATGCCCGACATATAATGATACAGATGACGGGGCGACAGATGCCTGGAATTAATTCATTCGGGTCCGGGGAATATAAGTTTAAACCCCGGCAATATTGCGCTTGTATTCTACGAGAGCCTCATCCAGTCTTTCCAGAGCAGTAGTATCTCCCGGAACATTGTGTGACGGATGAATATAAAGTTTCGTTCCTTTTTCTGCAAGGATCTCTCCAACAGTAGTAATGATCATCCAGACAATTGATACAAATGCAATAGTAGAAACCGGTCCAATTTTATCGAAATGGTTTTTCAGAGGGACAGAAGCATCTTCGAGGGGAACACATGAGTCGATTACAATATCAGCCAGATCAAAGATTGTCTTACCACAGGAGTGTCTTGATTTTTTCCCTCTTGCAGCTTCAGCTGCACCACAAACGACCACCTTCATCCCGTACTTCTTTGATTCGAGGGCAATATCAATATTAACATTATTAATTCCTGAATGGGAAAAAATCCACATGGTATCTTTCGGATCGAAATTGTATCCTTTCATTATTTCCCTTCCGAATCCTTCTGCTCTTTCAAGAAACAAGAATTGATGGATACCCATTTCACCCACAATACGAGTAAAAAAAGTAAGAGGTAATTCAATAATGGGATGAAAACCGACAAATCCTCCTATCCTTGGATACATCTCCTCAACGGGTATTGTAGCGTGTCCGCAACCAAACGTATGCACCCATCTCCCGGCAGCTATTGAGCCGGCCATCACCTCAGCAGCCTTTTTAATATTTTCGGTCTGGGTCTTTTCAATTGTGTCCATAACTCCCCTTGCGTTGGATAACCATTGTTTTGCTAACATATTATTATCTCCTTTGATTAAAATGGTTTATAAATTAAAATTGAATCCGGCAGGTTAAAAAATCAGTGGTAAAAATTGGTTTCTGGTTCAATCATGCTTTTTTGAATCGTTTTAAATTAAGTCTAAATATCCAATAATTTATTGCATTTTTGTTTGCTTTTTAAACCTAAATAGGATCAAACGGAAAATAAGGGCAGAACAAAACATGCTGAAAGGAACCAGTGCAAGTGATAATCTCAATCCCATAGAATTTGCCATGATGCCGACCAAATAGGGGAATAGCATCCCTCCCAGTAAGGCAATGGCAAGAACCAGGCTGAATGCAGTACCTGACAGCTTTGAATAAAGATCTCCCACGAAAGCTAGTACCAGGGGGAATACTGCTGCAAATCCTATTCCGGTAATTATCAATCCTGAAAGTGCCATAATGCTCCTGTTTGACAGCAGCATAAATAATGATCCTGCAATAGCAATAAAAAGAGAGCTGAGCAATACCTTGCTTTTAGCAATATGGTTTAGGATCTTTCCCAGGGAAAGGCGTGCCAATATTAGTCCCATCCAGAAAAGGGAAAGTATTAAAACTGATTTGCTGGCTTCAATATTAAGTTCTTTATTGAGGAATGTAGCTGACCAGCCTCCAACTGTCATTTCCATACCGCTTTGAATAAAAAGCATCAATCCGAAGAGTAAAAGAGTGGTTTCTCTGGTAAGTCCTATTCCTTCCCTCAGGGGAAATCCCTGTTCATGTTTCGGAGCGGGGAATTTCAGAAGTATGAAAAACACAAGGGGTAACAGAATAAGAGAACCAACTATTGCTATAAGCGTTTCATAGGAGAAATGGTCGAGCAAAATCCCAAGTAAAAATGGAATACCAAAAGCTCCTATCCCAAAAAAAACACCAAGGAAGCTAAGTCCTGAACCACGATTTTTCTCACTAATATCCGAAACAAGTGCGTTAGTTCCACCATTAATAGCACCTCCTGTAAATCCAACAATAAGCAGTGAAATACGAAGGATTGTCATTGACCAGGCAAATGCAATTCCTTCAATGCTGGCAAATATTAAAATAGCGCAAATTATAAGTAGGCCTTTATAACCATAACGGTCGACTACAGGACCGAACACCATTGAGCCAAAAAGCATACCCATACTCATCATAAAAAACAGGGAACCTGCATCTGCCATATCGATCTGGAATTTTTCAATGACTGATGGAAGGACTGCTCCAAGAACTGCCATCACTATTCCGAACATAAGCATACCCAGGCAGGCAGCAGTGAAGATCAGTTTTTTGTTATAGGTGCCCATAAAAGATGTATGTTAGATTTGTAATGCTAGTCTGCCCGCACCAGCAAGCCCTGCATTTCCGCCAAGCACAGATAAGCCAAACGTAACCTGTTTCATACTGACAGGTTGTGCCCATCTTTCTGCTTCTTTTTTTATCTGGCTAATAAACCGGCTTGCCGGACCAAAGACACCTCCGCCGAAAACAATGATCTCGGGATTGAACAGGCTGACGATATTCGCTGAGGCTCTGCCCCAATATTTAATTGCCTCCTCAAGTATGTAAACAGCAATATCTTCTCCCTTGTCATAGGCTTCAAATATCTCAGCAGTATTATTGTAAAACTTTTTGCGGGATCCTGTTTTATTTTTATTTGCTGCAATTAAATCATTTGCTGATTTCAATATGCCTTCTCCTGAAGCATGGTATTCAAAACAGCCACAGGACCTGTACTGATTCCTGTATTCGGGGGTTAATCCCATCCATCCAACTGAACCGGCAATATCGCCAAACCCCCTGAGGATTCTTCCGTCACAAATAATTCCTGCGCCAATGCCTGTGCCAATTGCCATAAAAATTGCATTTTTGCTATTTTTTGCCGCACCCAGCCATGTTTCACCGAGTATATAACAGGCACGATCGCTGTCAATTTTTATTTGTACGGAAGAACCTTTCATTGAGTCTGATAATTCTTCCAGCAAGGGGTAGTATTCCCAACCGGGAATGTTGGGAGCCCAAACATGACCCGTTTCTGAATAATATATTCCGGGAACACAAATTCCAATGCCCGAAATGGAT
>CP070687.1:653388-656327 GCA_020353115.1 Bacteroidales bacterium | reverse complement strand
TCTCACCGCCATGAGATATTCCATAACTTCCGATTGCGGAGTAATCGGATATCCGAAATAAGCATCTGTTCCGGCCCTAATGGCGGCCTCAGCTACCGCCTCATTGCCCTTCATTAGTTGATACTCTTCCATAGGATCTTATTCATATAATATACTACACTGTAGTTAGTTCTATCTTCTTACGGTAAACGGTGATAACACCGTCAGGACAAACAATCCCACAATTTGTACATCCTGTGCAAGCATCCGGGTTTTTCATGTAAGCATAATGGTATCCCTTGCCGTTTACATTATCTGCTATGGAAATCACATCGGTCGGACAGGAAACGACACATAACTCACATCCTTTGCATTTTTCAACATCAACAACAATTGCGCCTATAACTTTCGCCATTTTTATAAAGATTTTTAACGTATATCAATAGCTCTTATCAAAGATAAAAAAATCATCGATGTTTCCGTATGATTATTAACACACTTGAATCTGTCCTTTAACACGATTTAATTATCAACCGTGCAACGGGATTTCAGGAATGATCCTCATGAAATCTATTTAACCGGTACTCCAGGTCTTTGAACTGGTTACGACTGACCAGAGAAACACAGGCACGTATACCTTCATTCCTTTCACTGCCGGTAATATAAAGAGAAATGGCACTGATCCCATAGTATAGCAATTTCTCCAGCAGGTCCGAACCGGTCATCCCGGGATATGAAATGGTAAAAAAGAATCCGTCGGCAAGAGGTTTGTCCTCATCCCTATCATATACAATTCTGAATCCGTTTTCGACAAACATCCTTTTCATGATTTTTGCCTTTTCCCCGTATTCTTTAACCCCTTCCACAAAATTATATTCACCATCATTGGCAGCTTTCAGCATAGCTGCCAGACCCAGCTGTGCTGAATGTGTTACACCAGCCGACAGAGCATAGAGAGCCCCGAAGATGATGGAATAGCCGAATGTGTCGGACGTGTAATAACGTTTCAGGTCCGGATATTTCCGGTTGAAGAGCGTATCCGAAATCAACATAACCCCGACCCGCTGGCCTGCATAACTGAATATTTTTGAGCTGGAAAACAGGATCAGGTAATTTTCATTATACTTGGCTACCGTAGGCTGATATGGAGGTTCTCCGGGTTTTGAGAAATCGACCCTGAAATCCATTCCAAAATATGCAAGGTCTTCAACCACAATAACATCATGCCTGGTGGCCAACTCCCCGATAATTTGTAATTCCTTCTCTGTAAAACAGATCCATGAAGGGTTATTTGGATTGGAATACATAATGGTTGATACCTTACCCGATTCCAGATAGGACGCAAGCTTGTCCCGTAGTTTATCTCCACGGTAATCATAAATATCAAATGACCTGTAGTCGTGCCCCAAAATTCTTACCTGCTGTTTATGTACCGGGAATCCGGGATCAATGAATAAGGTGCCTTCTTTTGTACGATCGCTCCGGTTCGCAACCAGGTACATTGCCATACTTGCCATCATGGATCCCACGGTAGGTATACATCCCTCCGGTTTTATATCGATGTCGAGAAATAATTTTGCAAACCTCGACATTTCATCTTTCAATTCCCTGACACCTTCGATCATCGGGTATTTGGACGCCACCCCCTGTTTTAACGCATCTATCTCGGCTTCAATACCTATCTTTACCGGTTCAAGTCCGGGAACACCCATTTCCATCCTGACATATTTTTCCCCCGTCTCCTCTTCGATCCTGTTAACCAGCCGGACTATCTCACGGATGGTTCCCTTACCTATCTCAGGAAGGCCGGTTTCCCGAATCTCGCGTTTTACAGTCTGATAATCTATCGGTGTATTTTTCATAATGGAAGGTAATACATGTTCATTCCTGAAATCATCCACTTTCAGAAATTTACATTCTCATCCGTAGATCCTTCTGTTTCATTTTTCAATAAAAAAGGGCAGTGGTATAAACCTGCTGCCCTCACTATCCTTTATTCATTTAAATAGAGGAATTATAATATCCAGCCAGTTAATGATTCTTTCATCCGTCTTCTCACTTTCAAAATCCTCGTCCAGGGGAAGACCGATAAACTGGTTTCCAATTACCGCCTGAGAATCCTCAAACTCGTAACCTTCTGTGGAGACCTGACCTATGATTTCCGCATTATGATCCGTCAGGATTTTTCCCAGTGTCCCTAATGCATCCACAAAATGCAGGGCATATGAAATATGGTTGCCCAACCCGTACAATGCAAATTTCTTACCTTGATATTTCACATTATCAAACTGAGGCAGGAATACGTCCCAATCGTTTGCCGGTGGTTCTGAACTCCAGGTTTCCCTGCCAATGGTAGATATTCCAAGAATCAGGTTATCGTATTTTTCCAGGTCATTCGAAGATGAATCCTTTATGGGATGCAGGTCCACCTTCCCCTCTCCAATCATACCTGCTATCTTTAACGCTACGCGCTCGACAGATCCGCCCTCAGGACCATAAAACAAACCAATTCTTTTCATTATACGAATTTAAAAACAATGGTCAAACCATTCCACGCTGGCCTTCCCACAAATATAATCATCTTTTTTGGACCGCATAGAATCCGGTTTTCGTTTTTCGGTAAAGAAGATTTCCAATCCGGATCCGTCCCGTGAAATACTGCATACTGCATACTGCCTACTGGAGACTGGAGACTGGAGACTGCTCCCTCCTCACTCGTCACTGTTCACCATTCACTGTCCACCATTCACTACTCACTATTCACTACTTACTCCTGTCCTCCATAGCCCCTTCTTTTTCCCTCCGTGCTCTCCGGTCCCTCCGTGCTCTCCGTGTTTCTTTCTTCCCAGTGTTCCTCTTTTCTCAGTGTCCCTCTTTTTTCTCTGTGTCCTCCGTCTCCTCCGTGTCTCCGTGTTCCTTTTTCCCGTGTTCCTTTTTTTCTCCGTGCTCTCCGTCCTCTC
>CP070687.1:650348-653288 GCA_020353115.1 Bacteroidales bacterium | reverse complement strand
GTCAACAAGAATTATCTGCAAGATGAAATTGAGCAAATTACGAAAGAGAGTAAATTATTTGAGATAAGTAACCTGGAAGCGTTTTGTGCTCCGGCTGCAAAAATCCCGAACTTGTTAACTGAGATTGGAAGAAAACGGGAGATTACATTCAGGAAAGTTGGAGAAGGAACCAATAAAAGTATCGATCTGGATGAATATGATAAGTACTTTGACCATCTGTTCCTTTGGGACAGACAGGAACGTGAAATCATCGGCTCGTACCGAATTGGATTGGGGAAAAAAATACTTGCCTCCCTGGGCAAAAAAGGATTCTATATATCTTCGCTGTTCAGGATAAAAAATGAATTAATTACAACGTTAGAACAATCAATTGAACTTGGGAGATCTTTCATTGTTCCGGAGTATCAGCAAAAAGGATTACCCTTATTCCTC
Source organism: Bacteroidales bacterium (assembly GCA_020353115.1). Lineage (GTDB taxonomy): Bacteria > Bacteroidota > Bacteroidia > Bacteroidales > VadinHA17. The sequence goes on along the minus strand of CP070687.1, from coordinate 652,856 downwards.
CTTTGGAAGGGAATACTTTATTTTCTGATTAAGAACAGGAACTACAGGTACCTGATTGGGCCGGTAAGTATTAGTAATGAATATTCTGATTTTTCAAGACAACTGATCGTTGAGTTTTTCCGGTCATTCCATCTTGAAAGCAGGTTATCCAAACTGGTCAGACCAAAACATAAATTCAATCCGAAGTTGAAGGAATTGGATTTATCTGTAATTTTAGGTTTGATAAATAACAATATTGCAGAACTGGACCGGTATGTAAAGGAAACAGATCCGTTAAACAAACCTATACCGGTTCTGTTCAAAAAATATATTAAACATAATGCAAAAGTAATCCGGTTTAATCTTGATCCGGAATTTAATAATTGCTTGGATGGACTGATGATACTCGATCTACATGAGTTCCCGACTGATGTTATTAAGACCTTGTCGGAAGAGATTGAGGACAAGGAGTTACTAAGTTTCTTTAACAGAAGGAAAGAGCTTATTGAACAGTAGGTGCAGCAGGTATTGAGTTTATAATATTATATCTTACAGGAACTGCATTTTGGCACCTTTATTCGATATGGAATTGGTATGTTGACAGGTTATCTGTTATTAGCGTACTTGTGCATTGGGATCCGTGTCGTATCCAGTAATTAAAGGAACTAAAGTATTGAACAAATAATCATTAAAAATGAAAACGGAAAAAATTCGGGTTATTAAGGATTTTGAGAAGTTAAGCGAGGAACTCCAGGAACAGATTAAACTGGTATATCCGCATGGTTTTAGCAAGTACCTGATCACGTTTACGGACAAAGAAGGGAATCTGGTAAGTGCGCTGCCATTCGAAACCGATGAAAAGTACTACCTGGTCAGGATGACACGTGTTGAAGCTAAAGAGATAATAAATCTGGACGAAGATTATGACGAGGATGGTGAACTCAAAGATGAAACAAGGGAAGAATATGAAGATAAATATTCCGACCTGGACTATTTGTCCGATCATATTGATGAAAATGATAATGAATAAACATTAAAAATTTGATACCCGAAACGAATTGTCCTACTTTTAACATGGAAATATAAATTGTTAACAAAACAAGAAAAAAATGAAAACAAAAGTTATTGGATTTTCATTCTTAATGATTTTCTGCGGATTTACTTCTCTTTTCGCCCAGGGATTTCCACCACCCGCCGAAGGAAAATCGGTTGTATATTTTGCACGGGTCAGTATCTATGGCAAACCGATGGCCTTTGAATTCTTCGATCACGATAAATATTTCGGGGAATTGAAAGGGAAGCAGTATTTCAGGTATGAATGTGACCCGGGTGAGCACCTCTTTTGGGCATCAACAGAGAATAAAGAGTTCATGACTGCAGAACTTCGTGAAGGAGAAACCTACATTGTTATAGTCGATGTAATAACGGGTTTCTGGAAACCTCATGTCGGCCTTAGTCCCATAAATGCCGAAGCTGAAGATCTTCTTGAACGTGCAAAAGAACTGATAAACGATAATAAACCGGTCATCCCGGCTGAGAAGGATATTGTAAAAAGGAATGAAAAACTGGCTGACTTTATAACAAAAGAATTGCAGAACTATAACGATAATTTAAAAAACGAAAAAGAGTTTAACCATCTGTCTGCAGATATGGCAATTCCTGCGGAGGACTTAAAATAGATGATTACTGTATCGTTTTCTCCCATAGCTTTTGCGTATTTATAGGTGAAGTTCCAGAATTGTTCGATGACTCAGGTCTCTTTATCGGATAACGAATTTATCCTGATTTCATACATGAAGATGAAGCATCCGGAGGGAATCATTTAACAATGGCATTATGTTACGTTATCGAACACAAATGATGTATACGTTTTTATAAGAAATAAATTGAAAAATAATATCTATAACAATTCGTCGCATTCATGTTAAAGAATCACCAATATAAAACTATCGTAAGCTTGATTCTTATTACCCTTACGGGTATGACAAGTTATTCACAGGGACGCCAGGTGAGCATCGCCATGGCCCAGATTTTTTGCATCGACGGGGATCGCCCGGGTAATTTCGTCAGGATAAAAAATGCAGTTACCGAAGCTGTAGAAAAGGGAGCTGACATCGTTTGCTTTCCTGAAACATCCATTCTCGGATGGGTAAATCCTGATGCACATCAACTTGCTTATCCTGTTCCAGGAAAAGATTCTGACAGACTCTGCGAACTGGCAAAGAATAACAATATATTTATCAGTATAGGACTGGCGGAAAAGGACGGGGAGAAGCTTTTCGACGCAGCCCTGCTTATCGACAACAAGGGAAATATCCTTCTGAAGCACAGAAAAATAAATATCCTCGACCAGCTAATGACTCCGCCCTATTCGCCCGGATCAACAATTGAAGCAGTGAATACACAAATCGGAAGAATAGGAATCCTGATCTGCGCCGATTCTTTTCAGGATGAACTGTTGACCAGAATGGAGGAGCAAGATCCGGATTTTGTAATTATTCCTTATGGATGGGCTAAAGAAAAGGACGA
>CP070687.1:647304-650248 GCA_020353115.1 Bacteroidales bacterium | reverse complement strand
GAGCTGGGGATGATCTCCAAACAGATCATAGAATGTCTCAATCCATTGCCTGACCAAACCGGTCCACAACCATATTTCAGAATTCGTTTCAACGGAATCTGATAACGCTTCATATCTGACAGAGTCTTTTCCGGTTGCAAGTTCTGACTTTACACTTTCCGGGAGATAAAAATAGGTCAGTTCTTCATCTGTCATGAAATCCGTTGCCGGACAGGTAACTGTAAGAACCTTCCCTACGGTTTCACTGTATCGGAATACGGTAGTGAACCACTTAAAACGCTTCGAGAAATTTGCCCTTCTCTTCAAAGCCCGGTTACTTCCCTTATCGTGGATATATTCTTCATTGATCTCATCAACACTGGCAAAATGCTTTTCCGCAGTGAGAATCCATATGGTGTCATTGTTGTCGTTCAATTCCTCGGTGACCTCTGTATTCCAGGTACTGTCGATTGGCACTCTGAAGTTTTTGGATTCAAATTCCCTGTTCGTATCGTTTATCACAATGACTTTTCTTGTAACGGATCCATCTTCATGAACCGTGTTGATTACATGGGTTTCATAATCACACGAGAAAAGAATAATCATCGAGATTACTATAAAAGTCAAATTAACTTTCCTTTCCATAACGCTATAATTATAATTTCGATTCATCATCATTTTCATTATTTTGGATATTACGTCTGAGCACCTTCCTGATATAAGGTTCCAGGCCGGCATCCTGTTTAATTTTTTCATAGTCTTCCTGCAGTTCCTGATAGGAATTCAACAGTTCTTCCAGGTCGGATCTTGATATGGTGACACTGTCTTCCGCCATTTGGTCTTTTGCAACAATTTTCAGTAGTATCTTTTGCATTATTCCGAGATCCGGTTCCTGAATTTGGAGGGTATTAACGGTTTTAACCAATTGTTTTTCGAGCGAATTGATCCGGTCGGTTATTACAATCTGTTGAATAATGAATATTCCGATGAAAACCGTGGCAGCAATTGTCATTGTTCCCCTGATCCAGACAAAATCGGTCCAGCCAAACAGGTAATTGCTCAGCTTTTCATAAACTGTTACCCTCTGTGATTTCCACTGGATCTTTTGCATTACCGCATCGATCAATTCCTCTTTGTTGTCCAGAGTGGGTTTGTTCCCTTTCAGTACCTCAATTACTTTGGAATATTTTTCGTTTTTTTTCATACTCAGATGTATTTTTCTATCAGTTTCCCGATTTTTTTCCGGGCGTGGAACAGATTGCTTTTTATGGATGTTCGGGTCATCCCGGTTATTTCAGCGATATCATCACGCGAAAGCCCTTCCAGTTCACTCAGAACGAATACAATCTTTTGTTTTCTGCTAAGCTGGTTTGTCAATGAACGTATCAATTTTCCAATCTCTTTGTTGTTCAGTTTTGTATCAGGATTACTTTCGCTATATAAACCCGGGATGCTCCAGCTATTCGCATCGGGATAGACCATAGGATTTCTTTTCTTTTTTCTGAGCGCATCAATGCACTTGTTTACAATGATCCTGTAGAACCAGTTGCTGAAATTATTTTCAGGATTGAAAGCTTCAATTTTATTCCAGACGGTAATAAATGATTCCTGTACAATATCATGCGATTCGTCTTCATCGTTTAAAATTCTGAAAGCAACGGAAAACGCAAAATCTGAGTATCGGTCAACCAGCATTCTGAACGCAGCCTTATCCCGAATTAAACAGGATCTTATTATTTCATTAATATCCAAGATCAATAACTTCGGTTACTAATAATACGTCAATTTTAAAACAAGGTAAAAAACAATTCGGGATCTTTGCTAAATAGTTACTTCAAATGCTATTCAACATGTGAGTTCAATCCCGCAAGCAATTCGCTCCGGACTAGACAACTATAGTCAGACGAACACGTTTCGCTTTACCGGGTTATAGTACAACGATCATCCTTGATCATTGATGTGGATTAGTCTTACTATTATACTCAAAATGAGTCAATTATCCCAGAGCACCTCCCTTGTCGGGTGACCTGTTTTAGGTTATTGGTATACTCTGGTAACTTCTTAAACTGATAAGAGATTCTGTGCCTTATGGTCCATGAAATGTTTTCCCGTTTAAAAAGAGGATGGCAGTTGGACCGGTGGTTCAGCGGATCACATTACCCTGGGTTGCGCTGCGCTTACCCTGGGATAAATGATTTCGCTCGGTTGGAGCTTAAAATACATACGTTCAACCCCCAAATCTTTAGGATGTTTTAAACGACAAAAGGAAAGATCGGAAGGAATAAGATGGTAAAATCAAAGGCTTAAGGGATGATATAACATGAGATATGAGTGGTAAAAAAAAATATATTATTGACATTTGTTCCTGAAAGTTTTAAATTTGATAAAGCGTAATTCCTTAGAATATTAGATAAGCATTGAAATTGATATGAAAAGGACAATCTTATTGTTTTTCATATTATTAGTTTTATTAGCATGTGAGGAAGATGATCCTACGGATTGTCAACATTATTATACCAGATCTTATCCTGCATACAGGCCAACGCAAATAACTGAATATTATAATGGAAACCCGACAACACTGAAGAAATTTGAATACAATGAAGACAATCAATTAACCGAAATTAAGATATACAGTCCCGTTACGCAAGGTGATTCGATGCAATTATGTTCGACTGAGAACTTTACCTATTTTTCAGATGGCATGGTCAATAGAACAGATGAATATGGTCATATCGAACTTTATTTGGAGAACGAATTGCCAATTAGCTATACCAGATATGATACCGATCACACCTCTTCGACCTTCTTAACGACTAAATGTGGTTATATCGTTCAGATTGAAACTAAATCTCAATGGATAAATCCTATTTTTGGTAATCAGGAGTCTTCCCGTGAAAAAGATACACTTATCTACGATGCTGATGGGAAACTGATTAAAGTTGATTATGCCGATTGGTATTAT
>CP070687.1:644211-647204 GCA_020353115.1 Bacteroidales bacterium | reverse complement strand
GTGGATGCAACATTTGGAGGTGGGGGGCATTCGGCAGAAATATTGAAAAGATTGACAACCGGTCGTTTAATTGCGTTTGATCAGGATGAAGATGCTGAAAGAAATGTAATTAAGGACGAACGGTTTTTATTTATCAGGCAAAACTTCAGGTTCTTACAGAATAACCTGAGGTATCGCAGAATTCAATCGATTGACGGGTTACTGGCTGATCTTGGAATTTCTTCACACCATCTGGACGTGCCGGAAAGAGGATTTTCATTTATGCATTCTGGTGAACTGGATATGCGTATGAACAGGAAATCCTCCCTGACGGCAAGGGAAATATTACAAAACTACAGTGAAGAAGAACTCCTAAGGGTATTTACATCATATGGCGAAGTAAGAAACAGCAGAAAGCTTGTCGACTTTATTTTACAGGCCAGGTCTGTGAAAGAGATCCGTGAGGTGCAGCATTTTGTCAGAGTAATCAGACCATGCATCCAAGGCAAACAGACAAATAAGTACCTGTCACAGGTGTTTCAGGCGCTGCGGATTGAGGTGAATCAGGAATTGGTGTGTTTGAGGAAATTATTGAGCCAGTGTATTGAACTGATCCGGGTTGGTGGACGGTTGGTTGTTATTACGTATCATTCGTTGGAGGACAGATTAGTGAAAAACTTCATCCGTTCAGGGAATTTTGAGGGAGAGATTGAGAAAGATTTTTACGGTAATGTAAAGGCACCCTTTTTTCAGGTAAACCGGAAGGTTATCGTCCCGGGAGAGGAAGAAATCAGAAAAAACAACAGGGCCAGAAGTGCCAAATTAAGAATTGCAGAAAGAACAGCATCATGAGGGAGAATATTGAATTTATTGAGGACCAGGACGCACGGAAGGAATCGAGAAAGGGTTCAATCCGGGATTTTATCGATGGCAGCATATTGACCAGGGAAATTGTTATAAAACAACTTCCGTTTATCATCTTCGTGGTTTTCCTGGCGATCATCTATATCGGCAACAGGTATCATGCCGAGAAAATAGTACGTGAAACGGTTGTCCTGCAGAACCAGGTTAAGGAACTGAGATCGGAAGCCATCACCACATCGGCAGAACTCATGTCGAAAAGCAGGCAATCGGTGGTTTCCAGATTAGTAAAGGAGAATAATCTGGAATTAGAGGAACTTCTTGAGCCACCGGGAAAGATAATAATTAAGGAAAAATAGGATCTGATGTCATTGAAAAAGGACATAGTATGGAGAGTTGCTGTGATCTACCTCGGCATTTTGCTTCTGGGAATATGTATTCTGGGGAAGGCCGTTTATTTACAGTTTGTTGAGGGAAAAGAACTGGCGGCCAAAGCTGAAACACTTACCCTGAAGGATTTCATGATTCAGCCGAACCGCGGTGATATTTATGCATCGGATAACCGCCTGCTGGCCAGTTCTGTACCATTCTATGAAGTTCGGATGGATCCGAACAGCAATGCCCTTTCCACTCAATTATTCAATCAAAAGATTGATTCACTGGCATTATGCTTGTCACGATTGTTCAGGGATAAATCAAAAGAGGAATATAAGCGGGAGATAGTTACTGCGCGCAGGAATGGGGAACGATACCACCTTATCAGGCGTCAGGTCAGCTATATTGAGTTGAAAGAAATGAAGGAATTCCCCGTATTCCGTGAAGGACGTTATAAGGGAGGGCTTATCTATGTCCAGGACAACAGGCGGATTCTGCCTCATTCAAGCCTGGCATCCAGAACGATCGGATATCTTACTAAAGAAGCATCAGGAAATATCGTTGGAATTGAGGGCGCATATGATCATGAATTAACGGGCAGGATTGGAATTAGACTTATGCAGAAACTCTCGGGAAATGTCTGGATGCCGGTCAGCGATGCCGATGAAATTAAACCGAAGGATGGGAATGATGTGATAACAACCATAGACATCAATATACAGGATGTGGCTGAGAATGCACTTCTGAAACAGCTCATACGACAGGATGCACATCATGGGACTGTCATTCTCATGGAAGTTCAAACAGGGGAGGTGAAGGCGATAGTCAATCTGCAGAAAGGAGACGACGGGAAATACAGGGAACTCTACAACTATGCTGTCGGTGAATGTACCGAGCCGGGATCAACCTTTAAACTGGCCTCCCTGCTGGTGGCACTCGAAGATGGTGTCGTGGAACCGGATGATACCATCGATACCGGAAACGGTATTATCCGGTTCTACGATAAGGATATCAGGGATACCAGGCAGGAAGGGTATGGAAAAATTACCGTTAAGGAAGCCTTCGAAGTATCATCAAACGTTGGGATTTCTAAACTAATATATGACAATTACCATGACCGGCCAACAGATTTTGTGGACCGGTTATATGCAATGAGGTTAAATGAAAAACTCGGGGTGGAGATCAGGGGGGAAGGGATACCGGAAATTAAGTATCCCGGGGATTCCTATTGGTCCGGAATTTCACTGCCCATGATGTCCCATGGGTATGAGCTCAGAATGACTCCGTTACAGATACTTGCCTTTTATAACGCCGTTGCGAATGATGGTAAAATGGTGAAGCCGATGTTTGTTAAAGAGTTACAGTATCATGGAGAAGTAATTAAACGCTTTAAAACGGAAGTGCTTCATCCGTCCATTTGTTCAAAAGAGACCATTGACAAGGCAATTTTAATGCTCGAAGGCGTTGTGGAAAACGGAACGGCAAAAAACCTGGATAACAAGAATTATAAGATTGCTGGTAAAACGGGAACAGCCCAGATAGCCAATGAAAGATACGGCTATAAGTTCGAAGAGAAGATTTCTTACCAGGCCTCTTTCGTTGGATTCTTCCCATCCGATAATCCCCGTTATTCCTGTATTGTTGTGGTAAATTCACCCTCTAACTCCGTTTATTATGGCAACCTGGTTGCCGGTCCGGTTTTCAAGGAAATTGCAGATAAGGTGTATGCTACAAAACTTTTTCTGCACAAGGAAAATGTTGCAGATGTTTCAGAACGA
>CP070687.1:641108-644111 GCA_020353115.1 Bacteroidales bacterium | reverse complement strand
GCTAACAATACAAAAGCCTATTCTCGCTCCCGTATCCAACCGGCTGCTCACTGTTCACTGCCTTATCTGCCGAATCTTCTGATGTGATCAATCCGGAATGGTGTTGCGTGCTTCCCTGTCGGGATCATTTTTCACTTCACAAATATCATTGAGTATCATGGTTTCACCGTTTTCAACGGTATATGCCGGCCAATCCGGCAATCCGCCACCGTTGGGATCTCCCGTACGCATAAACTGCAATAATGAACCTGACATTTTCTCCGACAATTTCCTGGGCCGCTCACCACCGCCTGTATGGGTCAGCATGAGATCTGTATTGTAATACCAGAAACAAATATCGGAGCAATGGAAGGCCCTCATGCGGTTATTGAACAGAGGTGGTTCCCATCCAAACCAGGCAACATAAACCGGTGCATTCTGATTTGCCTTGGCGTTGGCCGTTCTGATAACGCTCTTACGGTTGCTGCTGATCATGATCATCAGTTCAATTGGTTTTGCATCGGGGAAGGTTCTGGCATATGCATCATATACCTCACCTGCTTTTTCTCCCAGTCCGCCACGGAAACCCGCACGTTCAGCCAGCATCTCTTTCGCTCTTTCAGCAGTAACTTCTTCCAGTTCCGGGTTATTACGGCTCATGGACCACTCATGGAAAGTAGTGCAGATCAACATGGGAACATCGGAAGAGAGTCCTTCGGGATCGGAAAAGAACGTTCCCTCTAAGATATTCACGCCATCAGCAACCGGGCCGAAACTTCCCCGCATCATTCCGCTCCCGGCATTTTCTTCCGCACATTTTCTCGCTGCACGGCCAGCCAGCAGGATGTATTCTTTCCAGGGGATTTCCTTGAGTTTGTCGATTTCCGAAGTTTCCAGTCCGGCTTCCTTAAGGATGTATTCGCCTACCAGGCGTGAGTATTCCTGGTCCATAGCCTGAACGGTTGAACCGCTCAACGGGACCGTCCGGTGAATTAATCCTTTTGCCCGGGGCATGGATAATAACACACATACTTTCGCTCCACCACCGGATTGACCCATTATGGTCACATTACCCGGATCGCCGCCGAAGTTGGCGATATTTTCATGAACCCACTCCAGGGCGGCAACCATATCCAGTGCACCGACATTTCCCGAATGGGCATATTCCGGGCCACCGACACCCGACAAATCGGAAAAACCGATTGGTCCCAACCGGTGATTGACCGATACAAATACGATGTTACCTTTACGGCTCAGGTTTTCACCCTTATAGCCATCCTGCTCAATTCCATTCCCATTGGTATAACCACCGCCATGAAACCAAACCATAACGGGTCTTTTCCCGCCGTCGGCAAGTGCAGGAGTCCAGACGTTTAGCTTTAAACAGTCTTCGCTGACATCGTCATAATTCCAGTGATCGACAAACGAGGCCCATGCATTGCCATACCGGTTATCCATGATCTGGGGGGCAGAGTTTCCCCACCACACTGCGGGATAGATATCATCCCAGGGTTCCGGTTTCTGCGGTGGCATGAAGCGGTTTTCACCACCGGTATCCGCACCATAGGGAATCCCCCTGAACTGGTAAATTCCCCGAAGGATAAATCCCTGTACTTTCCCATAAACTGTTTCAGTAATGGCGATATCATCACCGACAAATAACACCTGGTCATCCGTGTCAGTTTTACCCTCTTTTGTTGTAGTACATGCGGTTAACAGGAGAGCAGCTGCCAGACCGATACCAGCTGTTCCTGTAACCAAAGTTTTAAAAAAATTTCTCCGGGTAGGTTTGATCATTTTTTCTTACGTTTTATAAATTAATATTATGGTTAGTTAAACATTTTGTTCTGAAGCTAATTGTTCGTCAGGAAACGACTTCCAATTACCTGGTATTCCTTATTCATGGTCTTCTTCGACCGGTCATCCTGGCTGTCGGATTTCAAACCCGCCAAATGCAATGAACGAATCGGTGTAAAAGACCAGGGACCGGAAATAATTCCTCCTGAATTATCATTTATCGACTATGGTTTAAGTTTCTGACAAATCTATTTAAACAACATCGGGGCAAATTCGGAAAGGTAGATCCTCCAGTTGGGCCATGTATGCCCCCCGGTACTTTCACGGTAAACGTATTCAAGACCCAGGTCGTCATAGAATTTCCGCAGATTAACAACCGATTCGTACAGGAAGTCATCCTTCCCACAGGCAATCCAGTACAATTTTACTCCGCTATCCTTCAGGGCGGTGATTTGTGCTTTGTGATCCTCCTCACTGTAATTTCCGAACCGTGTATCGTTAAACAGTCCCATGCTCATGACACCGATATAGTTGAACATACCGGGATTAGCATTCGTAATCATCTGTGTATGGAAACCACCCATCGAAAGACCGGCAATGGCCCGGTGACCGGCATCCGGGATGACCCGGTAGTTCTTTTCTATAAAGGGAATGACATCCTTCACAAGACTCTCCTCGAATTTACCCGAAACCATTCCACCGGGACCAGCGGCATTTACACGATTATTTTCCAGATCAACGGGCTGATCGGCAGGAGATGCGGCATTGGCAGGAACACCATTGGTCATAACAACGATCATCGGAAGGGCTTTCCCGGCAGCAATCAGGTTATCGAGAATATAATTCGTTCGGCCAAGGGTTGTCCAGGCATCTTCGTCTCCTCCGGCACCATGAAAAAGGTAGAGCACCGGATAGGATTTCCCGCTCGTGAAATAATCCGGAGGGGTATATACGTACATTCTTCGATCCATATTCAGTGTCGGAGAAGGATACCACACTTTGGAAACCGTGCCATGCGGAACGCTAAAAACATTGTAAACATCCGATCCTTCTCCAGGGATCGTTAAGACGCTTTCGTTACGTACACCATCACGGACGATATTGTAATTGCCGGGATCAAGGACACGCACTCCATCAACTATAAAGGTATACGTATAGATTTCCGGGGCAAGCGGTTCAATCGTTAACTGGTACAAACCGGTATCGTTTCTTTCCATTGCAACACTT
>CP070687.1:637995-641008 GCA_020353115.1 Bacteroidales bacterium | reverse complement strand
ATATAATGATAAACGTTTTTTTGAATCGGATATTTACTACGCCGATAATTCAATCTTCCGTATCTTCTCGTTTGAGGTGCTGGAAGGTGATCCGGAAATTATGCTTGATGTTCCGTTCACCATGGTGTTAACTGAAAAAACGGCACAAAAGTATTTTGGCGATGAAACCCCGGTAGGAAAGATCATGAACTGGGATAATAAATTCAATTATACCATAACCGGTGTGGTTAAAGATCCGCCTCCCAATTCACATTTTACCTTTAATGTTCTGGCCTCATTTAACACTTTTTTCACCTATGATCCCAGTTTGGCCGACTACTGGTGGGGATGGAATGTTCCAACATATATTCTTTTACGGGATAAAACGGATTACAAAATCTTTGAAAAGAAATTTGAACAATTTAACAAACAATATCTTGGAGAAGTTCTGATATCCAGAGGAATAGAATTAAAGAACAGGCTGGAACCATTGTTAAAAATCCGTTTACATTCCGATGTTAGAGGGGGTATAGGTAATAGCGGGAATATAAGAATCGTTTATGCTTTGTTATCGGTCGCTCTGGTGATATTAACGATTGCATGCGTGAATTTTATGAACCTTACCACAGCCATTTTTTCAACACGGATAAAAGAAGTCGGGATAAGAAAGATACTTGGTGAGGAGCGAAAATGGCTGGTTGTTCGATTTTTGGTAGAATCGACCGTTTTTATAATTATATCGGTGATATTAGCAGCATTTATTGCACTACTGGCACTTCCATATTTTAATAACCTTGCCGGTCGTGGAATAACCATAAATTATATTGAATTCAAATGGTTTACTATAAGTCTGGCAGGAATGTTCGTGTTTGTCACTGCAATTTCCGGGATGTATCCCGCATTATTCCTTTCTGCTATTAATCCTGCCTGTGTCCTTAGAGGCGGCACGGGTCATGGAAAAAACAGGCCCTTTTTCCGCTCTGCACTGGTAATATTCCAGTTTGCCACCTCGATTTTCCTGATAATTTTTACACTTACTATTAAAGCCCAGCAGAAATATTTGGAAAATAAAAACCTGGGATTCAAAAAAGAAAATATCCTGGCAGTGGCTCTTCAGAATGAGCCGGTAAGACTGAATCTTGAATCATTAAAGAATGAATTGTTGAAGATTAACGGTATTAAAAGTGCAGGTGCTTCATCCATGGTGCCTGGGGAAATGTATCTGTTTTCCAGCAACGTTTATCCTGAGAATTTCACACCTGACCAGACCATTACAATGCAGAACTTTCTTGTTGATTACGGATATTTCAATACGATAGGAATCGAAATTGTACGGGGCAGGGGTTTTTCACCTGATTTATCAACGGATTATGAAAATGGTATTTTAATCAATGAAACGGCAGAAAAAGCTTTCCAATGGGATGATCCGATTGGGAAAAAACTGAATATAATTCTTTCTATTGAAAATAACCAGTCAGAAACTTCACAATGGGAAATTATTGGAGTTTATAAAGATTTTCATATCAGGTCTTTATACTCCGAAATAGAACCAACGTTCATCCGTTACATTCGTAATGAGGGTCCGATCGAGAATCGGGCCAGAAGATTGGTCTTGGAGTTGGATCCTGATAATATTCCAATGACGATCAGCCAAATAGAAGAGAAATGGGAGGAGCTTTTTCCTGAGATCCCCTATAATTCATTCTTCCTGGAAGAGTTCTATGACAGCCAGCACCAGGCTGAAAAAAGACTTGGAAGCATATTCCAGGCTTTTTCTATTCTTGCCATATTAATTAGTTGTCTTGGTCTGTTTGGTCTGGCATTATATACTACCAATCAGCGCACACTGGAAATAGGGATCAGGAAAGTTGCAGGCTCTTCAGCCGGTTCTTTAGTTGTTCTGATCCTCAGGAAGTTTCTACTTCTGACAGGGATAGCCAATGTTTTTGCCTGGACCGCGGCATTTCTTGTTACGAACCAGTGGCTGCAGAATTACCCGTATGCTATTGAACTTAAGATTTATCCATTTGTTTTCACCGCTTTATTAACGGGTATACTTACACTTCTTATTGTCAGCTATAAATCAGTGCAGGCTGCAATGATCAATCCGGTTGAATCGCTGAAATATGAATAAAGGAAATTGTTCGTAACAATTATACTTCAGGTATACCAAGATAAAGTTCAGTGAAGTCGGTAAGCTTGCATAAATCCGGAGATACGGACGTTAAAACCAATCCCGAAGTTTTAATCCTTTTGACTTTTACTGGAATGCAGCCTGCAAATGAGCTTGTGTAAATAGCGACAGTTTAAAATGCTGCCGTGAAGGATAACGAGAATCCAATCGTTGATGTTTGGAGATGAGGCCGGATTGTACCGGAAGATTAGTCCAATCCAGCCGTTGATAAGATCCTTGAAATGTTTATATCAGCACATTTGAAATGTTTTTCCGGGCACCGCTTTTTACCATGAAGCCCACAGGGTCTGCAGGGGAGTTTTTCATCTGTTTCTATAACATGAGATATATCGGACAGGGGACCGAATCCAAATTCAGGGATGGTTGAACAGAAAATACCTGTAACAGGGGCATTTACTGCCGAGGCAAGATGCAATGGTGCCGAATCGTTCACAAAACTCATTGTGGCATTGCTCATTAGAGCTGCAGCTTCAAGGAAACTTAAATCTCCGGCAACTATTTTTATATTATTACGAGTGGTTTTTTCTCTGATCTCACGGCATAACAAACGGTCTTCCTTGCTTCCGATAAGAAATACCATAAATTTCTTATCCAGCCGCTCTATCAATTCAATCCATTTGCCGGCAGGGAATTGCTTGGTATACCAGATTGAAGCAGGAGCGATGCAGATATATTCCGAAACGGTTTTAACTTTTGAATAATCCTTTTGTGCAGGGTATAGTTTAGGACGTGTCATCAGTGAATCGGTTATATCACGGACAAGCATAAGATTCCTCTCTGTTTCATGAACGGGATTATCTTTATTACTGATGGAATGAAATACTTTTTGCGTAAAAAAGA
>CP070687.1:634877-637895 GCA_020353115.1 Bacteroidales bacterium | reverse complement strand
AAATTTATAATTATCAGAATATCTGTTCTGACAAAAATGGATATGGATTTTTCCGTTTTTCGATTAGTTCAGTACATACAGGAACCTGGGTTATTTAGTCGATCCTTAATAAGTTGATTTTTCATTAAATTGAAAAATCAATGCAAGTTTTTTCTTTGGAAATATCTTTTCAAAAACAGAAAAAATTATTTCTTGCTCAATTACCCTGAGCAATCTCCTGAAATTGAAAGCAGCACCGGCTAATATTGCATTTATTTCATCTCCAATTATACCTTTTAAATAGTTCCTGGCCATTCGGCAATCATCTTTTATATGCTCTATCACCGGTTCTATTGCTGCTCTGCTTTGACATTGTCTCCTTTTCTTTCTTCTCTGGTATTCATTGTTCCTTATAGGTGGACCTGGTGAAACGATGTTTGTGTTCCCGATCTTCTTCTTACCCTTGTACCCCCGGTCAACTATTGCATTAGCAAATTCTCTACCGCATATTCTTTTGCTGTGGTTTAATGTGCCTTCAAGTGTAGTACTGTCATGCGGGTTACCTTTGTAATTTACGACACCAACTATGATGTTACTGCCCGGAAGCATGGCAAAAGATACTTTTGATCCATATTCATATTTCTTACTTGCTTTCCCTTTTGCAATACAAGCTGTATCGGGCTCATGTAAGCTATAAATCTTGTTTTTATCAAATCGTTCCTGGGCAAGCACTTTCTTGAAAAGTTCCAGATCATTAATGTATAGCTTAAGCTTTTCTTCTGATAGTTTTCTTTCCACTTCCCGTGTTAATCTTCCGGCAATTGTACGTAGCTTTCTCTGAGCCTTTAATGCCTCTTTTCTTCTTTTTGGATGGTGGGCAAAACGCTGCTTAAGCAACAAGTTCCTGGTCGTTCTTTTGTAACTCTGACGTAAAACAAGGCCTTCTTTCTTTGCTATTTTATTACTCTTCTTTATAATCTTTACATACAGCTTCGTGTCAGTAGGATAGGTAATATTCTTCTCCTGTACTGTGGTATCTACTAATACATCTCTGCTCCTTAAATCTTTCCTGGGTTGCAGCTTTATGGACAACTCCAGGATCTTTTCTACTCCAGCCTTTCCTATACGTTTACGAAAATGAACCAGATCACTCGGATCGCATGGAAAGCTCCACTGAAATTCCGCCTCTCCACAAAAATATTGGTAGTAAGGATTTTGCACCCATACCGGCATAATTGTTTCGTCTCCTAAATCGTACATCTGTTTTAATATCAGCAGTCCAGCCATTAACCGCACAGGCTTTGATGGTTGTCCTGTATCTGAATATAATTCACGAAACTCATCCTCCAACTCTTTCCAGGGTATCCTTTCTGCTAATATCACTAAGGGATGATCAGGATT
Source organism: Bacteroidales bacterium (assembly GCA_020353115.1). Lineage (GTDB taxonomy): Bacteria > Bacteroidota > Bacteroidia > Bacteroidales > VadinHA17. The sequence continues at coordinate 636,515 of CP070687.1, read as the reverse complement.
TATAAATTCTTTTAACAAGGGTTGAAATAAATTCTTCTGTTTTTGATCCGGTGATTTTCCTAACATTTTTTGCAAGATTTTTACCTAATTTGCAAAAAAACTTGCATTTTTTAACTATCTTTTTATATAAGTTATTAACATTATATTGTTGATAACCAGATAGTTAAAATCTTCTTAAGGATCGACTAATTAAAAATCTCCAATAGAGAATGAATTCAAATCAAATGAATTATTTTACCAGTTTCACGTCAACTGCAAAGAAACCTTTATCTCCCTGTTTGATCTCGAAAACTACTTCTTGTTCGGGCTGAAGACCTCTATATGAACTATGTAAACCAGTTTTGTGAACAAATATATCTTCACCGTTTTCCGATTCAATAAAACCAAAACCTTTGATTTCATTATACCATTTTACTTTTCCTTTTGTCATGATAAAATGTTTATTAAATATTAGTAGTATCTCTTTTTGGTTTTGCCTCATTTACAAAAAGTTTCCTGTTTTCCCATGTGGCACCATTAAGTTCTTTTATGGCTTTAGATGCTTCAACCTGGTTTTCCATTGTGACAAAACCAAAGCCTCTACTTCTGCCACTTAATTTATCGGTAATAATTTTTGCAGAACTTACCGTTCCATACTCTTCAAATATTTCCTCCAGGTCATTCTCATTTACCTTGAAATCAAGGTTTCCTACATAAATGTTCATAATTTATAATATTAAATTGTTACTAATTTTTTTAACAATAAGGTCGTTTTATCCACTTTAAAGAATTTTGCTTATCTGGCATTTCGAAGTTTAAACTGGAATTGCCCTTGGAAATTACGGCAGATGAAACTCCGATGCAATTCCACGGGAGTATTGAGTATCCTTCCTGGATGAACACCTACAGTACCAATTCATCGTTTGAATGCTAGTGAAGCAACTTCAACTAAACAAGCATAACTTATACTAACCCTGCTATTAAAAAGTTAAATTAATGGATTTAAAAAAGAGAGCAGTGATAAACTAATATTGCGAGGTAATTAGTAGATAATAGCACAAATTCTCAAATCTGTAATTTGTGCAAAGGTATGCTTTATTTTCAGAGTATTACCAGTTTAACTGCTTTTTTTTAGTATCAGAAGCAGTGTCGCCTTACCTATGACATCAAATCTTCAGAATACAATAAACATAAAGGTATTGATCTTCGTACCATCTGGACGAAATTGAATGAAGTAAGAAGAGTTTGTTTTTATATAATTTCTGACAGGTCAAACGACTCTCTTCCATAAAATTCAAAATATCATCATTCCCAGTGATAGGTAACAAACATTCGGGCATTATATCGTATCAAACAAAATAACCTCTGATTTTAGAAGTACTGAAAACCTTTGATAAATGAGTAATTGATGACAGGTTACATTTAATATACTTACCTTTACAGCAGATTCAAAGTTAAGTACCTGATTAAGATAATTTTTTCGCTGCTTTATTTTTTTTTGAGCCTACCTTTTTATTTTAATAATCAAAATAAACTATTTATGAAACAAGTCAGAAAAAATGATTCCGTAAGATTGCATTATACATGTACAACTCATGACGGTTTGGTATTCTCTTCGAAGGAAAGCGATAAACCCCTTCAATTCATTGTTGGCAGAGG
>CP070687.1:631757-634777 GCA_020353115.1 Bacteroidales bacterium | reverse complement strand
CCGAATTGCCAGGATGAATTGGTTCCTGCGGAGTACCAGTTGCCGGTACCGCTTTCAAAATCCTGGAAATAGGGAAATGTTGTGATAAGGTCAACTATAGTAACGGTAATATCCCAATCCTGGGGTGTGCCGTTTTCCGCGGTAACGGTATAGGTAACGGTAGAGGAGAAATCGTTTACGGTTACCCCGCTCTGCTGGGGAGTCCCCTGAATATCGATGGTTGCACCGGCAGAAATGGTAAAACTCGCCATCAGGCTGGTCAGGTCCGTTCCGAAGATGACTTCAATGGACACTTCGTGGTTTACTGCATCAATGAGGGCATTACCGGCTGCTTCAGGAAAGCTGAAGGTCAGGATATCGTTTTCAGGGCTTAACGGTTCTACCGTTGCTGTAATGTTCAGCTCGTTGCTTGTCAGATCCGTTCCGCCCGTAAGTTCCGATGCGGATACCGTTATGCTGAAATTGGCAATATCGGTATCGAAATCGGTACCATCGAATGCCAGGGTAATTTCGGCGTGTGCGGTATCTATATATGATATACTATTTATAGAGGTTCCAGCAGGGACATTGTTCAGGGTAAAGGAGGCAATGTTGAGTGTTGCATCAATGAAGGTTTCATAATTCAAGGCAAGATAAACTATGGTACCGTTTAGATTTTCTTCAGTAAGACCCGTATGGGAAATGAGTACTTCAGGAAGAGAACTTTTTACACACCGGATAGAATTACCAACCTCCTTACTATTTATGTCACGATTAACTTCTGACATAGAGTAGGCCAGATTCCGTATCCATGCTGAGTTACTACTGTTTTCCTGAGAAGACCAAAAACTGGTGTACTGACCAATATTGTCATAATTACCATTTTTATAACGATAACCTCCAGGTAATGCAGTAAAACCACTACTGTTGGTAGAACCTGTATTAGGGCTATTCCAGTGAATTGTGTCTGTTTCCTTAAGCTTACCACCTTCATCGGTTCCGCGCCAACTTGTATTATCAGCATCAGCCTGGCTCATACCCAAATACATTTCCATCTCTTTCCACTCAGAATCGCTTGGAACATGCCAATTATCAGGGCATACACCCTCTACACCACTGGGATTACTATCGCTGCTTATGGCATCTTTCATCACGGCTGCCCATGTATATAAAGCACCGTATGTATCAGCATACGTTGCAGAATCATCATTATAATAAAAATAGAATTTAGTGGTAAAATCGTTTGATATATCACCTGCTCCAGTGCCATCAACAAGTGGAGTCCCATCTGCATATTTTGTGGCATTCAGGTTTTCAGCCATCCAAGTTTGATTACCAATTGTAATGGCTTTGTAGATCTGACCATCCCTCGCATCTGTGAATGTATCATAAATACGGATACTATCAGCTACTGTACTATCCAGGGCATCTGTTACGGTTACGGAATATACTCCGGCAGTAAGTCCGGAAATATCTTCGGTTGTTGCACCGGTTGACCAGGCAAAGCTGAATGGAGGCAGACCGCCCGATATACTTAGATCAACGGAACCGTCAGAACCTCCTGTAGATGATGTGTTCGTTCCCTCCAGGGAGAGGACCATGGGATCAATAGAATCCATAAGGCAGCGGATGGAGAATGCGTAAGCCTTATCGCAGAAGTAGGCGTTTACATTGGTATTGTTGTAGACAAGGTCCCGGGCCACTGCCTCCGAACCGTTATTATCCGTTGTACTCCAGAAGGTGGCGTAATTCCCGAGGTAGTGGAACATTTCGTCACTACCACGGTAGCCGGAACCCAGGCCGGTAAAACCGCTCTCGTTTGTGGCATCGCTGTTCGGTGGGTTCCAGTGAGTTGTACCCGTTTCCTTCATTTTGCTTCCGGCAACCAGCAAGCCTCCGAGGTAATCCGTCAGGGTTATCCATTCGGCATCCGTCGGGATATGCCAGTAATCAGGACACATTCCCTGGTGTGGGGAAGCTGCTGTATAGCCAGTTGTGTTGTATGACTGATCGATGTTCATGGCAGCAGCCCAGTTGTAGAACCGGCCATAGGTATCGGCATAGGTTGCACTGTCGTTGTTATAGTACCACGAGTTCTCTGCATATACGTTTAAATTTTCTGCCATCCACCATTGATCGCTTATCCTGACGGCTTTGTAAACCTGCCCATCCTTCTCATCCGAAAATGTACCGAAGATACGGATGCTGTCAGTTGCAGTACTATCCAGGGCATCGGTTACGGTTACTGAAAATACTCCGGCAGTTAGTCCGGAAACATCCTCGGTTGTTGCTCCGTTCGACCAGGAATAGCTATAGGGTGAGGTACCACCGCTGACCGTAAGATCTATTGAACCGTCAGTTCCCCCGATAGAAGAAATATTCGTTCCGGTAAGAACAATTTCCAGCGAATCGGTATTTTTTATGCAGCGAACCGAAAAACCTTCATCCTTAGGGATATGTTCCCAACGTTCGATTTGAGTAGTAGTGTTCCTAAGCTGGCGGTCAATTCCACTCGTAACATCTTCAGTTGCGGTCCAGAAGAAGGCTGTGGTTCCTGCGCTCTGGTAAGCTCCAGAAGCGTAATTATAACCCCCGGGTAATGCTGTAAAACCTGTTTCATTCGTTGCTCCTGTGTTTGGGGCTAACCAATGGGTGGTGCCTGTCTCCTTCAACTTACCGCCCTCATCTGTACCCCTTGAACCGGTCCCGTCAACTTCCAGTTGTGCCATTCCAAGGTATAATTCCAGGGTTTTCCATTCCAGGTCTGTTGGCACATGCCATCCATCCGGACATATTCCCTGGGTTGTCCCCACTATACCATCATCTGATGGATTGTATTGCATCATCTCATTCCAGAAGTATAATCCGCCATATGTATCGCAGTAAGATTCAATATCGTAATAACAATATTTTTCGATGGTACCGTTATCCGTGGGATCAGTAATATCGCTGTCAATCCAGGTGCCAACATTCAGGTTCTCGGCCATCCACCACTGATCTCCGATTTTTACGATGTTATAGATCTTGCCATCACGTGCATC
>CP070687.1:628618-631657 GCA_020353115.1 Bacteroidales bacterium | reverse complement strand
TAATATTAATCCCATGTCTAATATTAAAAAAATCAGCATGAAAACAATAGAAAAAGCATTGATGCATGGATTGTTTGTACATTTGCATCACAATATTGACAAAGTAATTGATTTCAGGGGCTTTCAGGAGCTTAACCGCCAGGTAGGAAAGGTCTGGCCAGGAGTTTTGGAGATAGGGCCTGAAAAAAACGATGATGCCGCGGTTTTTCAAATACCGGGCATGGAAGGTTTGGTGGTGGCTAAGATGGAAAGCCATTGTTCCCCTTGTGTACCCAGACCATACGATGCTGCTGCCACCGGCGCTGGGGGTGCAATGCGTGATGTGGTTGCCATGGGCGCACAGCCTGTTTTTCTTCTGGACTTCATCGGGACCAGGCCCCTTGAACAGGAGGTCATAGTGGGTCCTTGCGGCTTTTCAGGACACTGTGAATGCGGTAACTGTAAGGTTATGACCAGTCAGGAAAGGCTGAATATAATGGTTAAAGGATTGAGGGATATGTGTGAGGTTATGGAAGTGTTTATTGTCGGAGGAGGGTTCTCCACCTCTTTTTCCGATATTGTGCCGGCCGTTGTGGTGACTGTAATCGGTAAACTAATTACAGAAAAACCTCTTACCAAACCGGCAAAAAAAGCTGGGGATAAGATTATCATTATTGGTGTGACAGGGAATGATGGCAATGATACACTTTACAGGGCAGGCCTTGTGAAAGAGATGCGCCCGGCAGTGGCTTTGTTTAATGAGGAAAAAATTGCCCAGGAGGCGGCCCTGGCTGCCTTTGGAACCGGTAAGGTCAGAGCTTGTTCTGATTTAGGTGCTGCAGGTATTGGAGCTGCAGTATGCGAATCAGCCAGATATGGAGGTCTGGGAGCCAGAGTGGATCTGTCCCGGGTACCAGTATCAGTGATGGGGATTACCCCGCAGGAGATTTTAATTTGTGAAACCCAGGCCCGGTATCTGATACAAATCCCGGAAGAATCTGTCGAAGAGGTATTGAAGGCCGTACGATCCAAAACTGATAATGTCTCGGTAATAGGAGAGGTTACCTCTGGTGATAAGGGAATTTTTGAATATAACGGAGAGGTCATTGCTGAGATCCCCAATAAGCCGTCTAAAGCAATCCTGGAGGCTCTGCAAAACGAGCAATGAGAAATGTTTTAAAGAAGCGAAAATGATTTGCCGTTTTGTCGGGGGACTTGGGTGAAGTCCCCCGGTCTGGATCACAGACCGATCCGCCGTCAGGCATAGAGGGAGGTAATCATACATCGCCCACAAGCAAATTACAGATCCGAATGACTATTCATTCGGATTTTTTATTCAGTACCATGACGTTAAAAGCTTGCTTTTATAAGGCAGAGTGACAAATAAAATCCATATCAAGCGATAGCGAGTATTGGGTTATGAATGGGTGGTGAAGGCACCCTGTGAAAGATCATGAGTTCTGCATCTTGCGGGACGAATAACTAAGTATTGCCCACTCAATAATAAGACGGCCTATAGATAAATCTGAAAGCCTTTTCTTATTGCATGGTGCAACATAGCTGCAACGTAATGATTTCTACTAGCTCTTCAATTAAAACCTAACTACTGCAACTTTATCAACAAATCCCATGGCTAAATAAGCCGATTTATGTAACTTGTATTAGACGATAGATTGATATTGCTACCTTAGACCGGAAGGTAAGTTAAGCAAAAAAATCTAAACTTATCGTCGTAAGAAGAGACCATCCATTACAGACACTCTCTATTCAGATCATAACATGTTGCAATCCTTCTGCATTATTTTCAGGGGTTCTTTGGTATCGGGGAAACCGTCTCAAAAAATGCGGTCTAAAAAATACGGCTCGCGTTCATCGATAAGGAAGATTATATTGATAAACAATGATCGTGAAAGGTAATCAGCAGAATGAGTATTAGCAAGTGATTATTGTTGTAACCTTTTTCATCAAAAAAAGATCAAACATGCACAATAACTTTAATTATCAAAATCATGAATTCACTTAGTCTATTCTTTAAAACTTTACCTTGGCTGGGATTTTTTGCAGCAATAGTCATTTCTTGGATATTTTACCTTAAAGCGAGAAATAAAGAAAGGTTAGCTCTCATTGAAAAGGGATTTGATGTATCAAAGATTTATGCTCAAGCTGGACAACAAATTCCTTTCCCATGGTTAAAAATTGGAATTGTAATAACTGGAATTAGTCTTGGCGTATTAACAGCCCTCATTCTGCTAGTGTTATTCCCTCTAGGTATTGTTAGTGATGCCATAATGTTTTTAATGGCTATATTAGGATTCCTATTTGGTGGTCTTGCTATGATGATTGCTCATTTCATAAATAAAGCCAAGAAAACAAACAAGAATGGATGAACTATATATTGACAAGGTATTAAATGGTGACATTGATGCTTTTCGATATTTTGTTCAGCAGTATAAAGACATGGCATTTACTATAGCCGTGTCTATTCTTAAACAGGAATTTGATGCAAAGGATGCAGTTCAAGACGCTTATATAACTGCTTTCAGGAAACTTAGATCATTTAAAGGTAAATCAAAATTTTCAACCTGGTTCTATAGGATTGTTATCAATGGGTCATTAAAACATCGAAAAAAGCAGAGATATAACCTTTAATGAATCATATAAAGGGGAAGAACGGATGGGAACAATTTTTTGGGTTTTTGCCTTGCTTGCAATTATAATTGCTTCATTGGGTTTGCTGGGTCTGGAAATGTTCATGGTGGAACAGCGAACCAAAGAAATAGGAATCCGGAAGGTTCATGGGGCCTCCAGCCTAAAGATTATTGCTCTTCTTCTAAAGGAATTTCTAAAATGGATTCTCATTGCCAATTTAGTGGCTTGGCCTGTTGCCTTTTTCATAATGAATAACTGGCTGCAGATTTTTGCATTCCAAACAAAAATCAGGATATTCGAATTTCTATTAGCTGCGTTAATTGCAATATCGATCGCCTTATTAACCGTGACATATCAGGCACTGCTGGCTGGGAAAATAACGCCAGCAGACACGCTAAAGTATGAATGATA
>CP070687.1:625475-628518 GCA_020353115.1 Bacteroidales bacterium | reverse complement strand
ATAAACCTATTGAATTTTTACCTAAAAATTTGTAAGTTTACCCAGTTAATATACTTCTTACTTTTCACCGCTGGAAGAAGATATTGAATTTGCAATCCCCGGTTAATCCACGATCGGGGATTGTTTCTTTATAAAATATTATGAAAGAACGACTTGATAACACATCTGACCTTCTCTCCATCAAGGTCAATACAGACCAGGGTTATCCGGTTCCCCTGGAGAACCGTTCGGAATTTATACTGAACTGAAACAAAAAGTGGATTCAGGCAAAAATTCCGGTTGGTTCCTCCTCTACCACTACATTACCTTCTTTTGCACATTTCATGCCAAAGACATTAAAACCTTTTTTCAGAGCTTTTTAGATTTAATTGTAAAACTGTTAAAATATGTTAAAATCGTCCGATATTATACACACCGTGTTCGAAAATGAACGATTCCGGTAATAAATAAAAAATAAAATAAATAAAATTTAGAGAGATTCTAAATAGGATAATCCGGTTAGGATCGACTTGGAAAGTCAACCTGGATTGTTTCATTATCATTCTCTTCTTTCGTGTCATCCCGAAATTATGCAGATCGTCTCTCCTGAAGTGACAATGAACCTGAGCAACCAGCCAGTTTTAAGAAGAAACTCACAGGGTGACTTGGGGGGCCGCTCAGGCTTACCCGGTGAGTATTGTATTACGATCATTATTTTTTTCATTTTTTTTGTGTTTTATGGATTTTTTATTTCTTTTACATATTGATAAACCAAACTGAAAGGAATGAATTCCGGAATGAAATATTATTGGTGGTGGCAAACGAATTTACGCAGCTCGAGAAGTTCGTTCCGGTAATTCCATTAAATATAAGATATTAAAAAGCCGCAGGAATTTCTCCTGCGGCTTTTTTTTATAGGAATTGTATATAAGACATTTAAAAAATTCTTGAAATGAAAGGTTATCTGGTAAAATGGTGGCGGTATATCAATTTCCGATGGGGCAGGTGCCCCGGCCGGAAACTGAATTGTGCAGGACCAGTCTGTTTTACTGGTTGAAAAGAGTTCGTATAATTTGAATATATATTAACTATCAGGAAAGATGAAACAGAGAATAATAACGTTACAGGCTGAAGAAATGCCAAAACTATGGTATAATATTTTAGCCGACATAAAAATGAATCCGCCTTTAGGGCCGGATAGTAATCCGATAGAATCCGATATGCTGGCGCCGGTGTTCCCTATGAATCTGATTGAACAGGAAGTCAGTCCGGAACGGTGGATAGAGATCCCCGTGGAGGTTCTTGAAGTATTGTCCGGCTGGAGGTCCACGCCGCTGATTCGGGCATTTAGCCTGGAGAAAGCGCTGGGGACACCGGCCAGGATTTACCTGAAAAATGAGAGTGTCAGCCCTCCCGGCAGTCATAAACCGAATACTGCGGTTGCACAGGCTTATTATAACAAGGTCTTTGGAATAAAAAAGCTGGTAACGGAAACGGGTGCGGGGCAATGGGGTAGTGCCCTTGCTTTCGCCTGCAGTCAGTTTGGATTGGATTGTGAAGTTTATATGGTGAGAGTAAGTTTTGACCAGAAGCCTTACCGTAAAACCATGATGCAGGCATGGGGAGGAGTCTGTTATGCCAGTCCGAGTGAACGGACGAATGCCGGCAGGGCAGTCCTGGAAAATTATCCGGATACTCCCGGCAGTCTCGGTATCGCCATTAGTGAAGCAATTGAGGTGGCGGTAAGTGATTCTTCCGGAAAAACCAGGTATTCTCTTGGCAGTGTTCTGAATCATGTGATGCTCCATCAGACCATTATTGGTCTTGAAGCGAAAAAGCAACTGGAAAAGGTCGGCGATTATCCCGATATAATAATCGGGTGTGCGGGAGGAGGGAGCAATTTCGCCGGTTTATCCTATCCTTTTGTTTATGATAAGATTAACGGGAGGGAGATAGAAGTCTATCCGGTCGAACCGACGGCATGCCCGACAATGACAAAAGCACCTTTTGTTTATGACCACGGAGACGAGGCCGGATATACCCCTTTGCTGGCCATGCACAGCCTTGGCCATGCTTTTATCCCTCCGCCGATCCATGCCGGGGGGTTGCGGTATCATGGTATGGCACCTACCGTCAGCCAGCTTGTGAATGATAACCTCATTACTCCTAAAGCGGTTACCCAGATTGATGCTTTCAAGGCAGGAGTGCTGGTGGCAAGAACAGAGGGGATCATCCCTGCACCGGAAACAAATCATGCACTCGCCTGTGTGGTTGAAGAGGCTAATAAAGCGAAAGAAGAAGGTAAGGAAAAAGTTATTCTTGCCAATTTCAGCGGCCACGGCCTGATGGATCTCGGATCTTATGTCATGTATTTTAATAATGAACTGACAAATTTTGCTCTTTCGGAAGAGGAGATCCTGCGGTCGGAAATGATTTTCGCGGATTTCCCCAAACCGGAAATGATAAAGAGTGTTGATCCGGGCACCATATAAATCGTTCGTACTCATACTAAAAATTCCCCTATTTTCAGGTTAACATTGGGTTTATAAAAGGGAGGTCGGGATCTGATTTGATGTCAGATCCTGACTTTTTTAATAGGGTATGCAGGTCCAAATCCTGCCTGCTGTAATGCAGGGTAACCTTTTATATGTTTCGAATTATTTCTGGCTGTCGGTAAAAGTTTACTGGATTTGATGATATCTTAATGGTGCAGATCCGTTTCCTCCGAAAAGATATTAACAAGAAATAAAATATGCTTTCATCCGCAGGGTATTAGTCTTATCTTTGCCAGGAACCAGTGAATATCTTACCATCCCGTGGCTGATTCAACAAGATATGTTGAAACACCGCTGATGAAGCAATACAATACCATCAAGCGGAAACACCCTGACGCCATCCTGCTTTTCAGGGTGGGGGATTTCTATGAAACATTCGGTGAAGATGCCATAAAAGCGGCAGAGATCCTGGGAATAACCCTCACAAGACGGGCTAATGGTGCGGCTTCTTTTGTCGAACTGGCAGGGTTTCCATATCATGCACTGGATACCTATCTGCCCAAGCTGGT
>CP070687.1:622313-625375 GCA_020353115.1 Bacteroidales bacterium | reverse complement strand
GGGGATTACTCGCCACGCCTGTGCGTGGCTCGTGATCCCATAGGGTGGGATTTTACATCACAAAAAAGCACCGTAAACGGTGTATTTTTTATATCCGGTTGCTACTAAAGAACCCGTTCTGGTGGGGATTACTCGCCACGCCTGTGCGTGGCTCGTGATCCCATAGGGTGGGATTTTACATCACAAAAAAACAATGGCTTTGCCATGTATTTTTATTGCATATAACTGCTTAAGAGCAAGCTCTGGCAGTTATATGCAATAAAAAACCTCCCTGTCAGGAGGCTTTTTTGTGATGTGATCCCGGCGGGATTCAAACCCACGACCTTCAGAACCGGAATCTGACGTTCTATTCAGCTGAACTACGGGACCATAATCGCCGCAAAGTTAAAAAATATAATTAATTTCGCAGTTTGATACTATAAATCCGGCAAAGTAGAGCAACCGATGGACTACAATTTCAGGGAAGTTGAAAAGAAATGGCAAAAGTACTGGGAAGAACACCACGTTTACGACGTGGAGATCGATCATTCCAAACCAAAATACTATGTTCTCGATATGTTTCCCTATCCCTCCGGTGCGGGATTGCATGTGGGACATCCCCTGGGATACATTGCATCCGATATCTTTGCCAGGTATAAACGGCTGAAAGGATTCAACGTATTGCATCCCATGGGTTACGATGCATACGGACTTCCGGCGGAACAGTACGCCATCCAGACCGGCACCCATCCTTCCGTTACCACGGAGAAAAATATCGGGCGATACAGGAAACAAATGGACAAGATCGGATTCTCCTACGACTGGAGAAGGGAAGTGAAAACATGTGATCCGGAATATTACAAATGGACACAGTGGACATTCATACAACTGTTCAAATCCTGGTATAACAATAAAACAGGAAAGGCAGAACCTATCGGTACCCTTGTTTCCGAATTCCGGAAAAACGGTAATCTTAACATTGATGCCGGTTGCTGTGAAATCCCGGTAATAACAGCCGAAGAATGGAACGGGATGACGGAGAAGAAACAGCAGGAAATCCTTATGAACTACCGTCTTGCTTACCTTGATGACACATGGGTAAACTGGTGCCCGGCTCTCGGGACGGTCCTTGCCAATGATGAAGTGAAAGATGGTTTTTCAGAGAGAGGCGGTCATCCCGTGGAACGGAAACTGATGAAGCAATGGTTACTCCGTATCACGGCATACGCCCAACGACTCCTGGAAGGACTGGAGACCATCGACTGGTTCGAATCACTCAAGGAGGTTCAGAGAAACTGGATCGGACGGTCTGAGGGTGCCGTTGTATATTTCAGGATCAAAGGATTCGAAGAGATAATCGATGTTTTCACCACACGACCGGATACCCTCTTTGGAGCAACATTCATGGTCCTTGCCCCTGAACATGAACTGGTGGATAAAATTACAGATCCCGCACATCGTGAAAAAGTAACCCGATACGCAACCTTGGCAAAGAATCGGTCCGAAAGGGACCGGATTGCCGATGTGAAACAGATAACCGGGGAATTTACCGGCGCCTATGGCATCAATCCCCTGAATGGGGAAGAAATTCCCATTTGGGTTGCCGATTATGTACTGGCCGGTTATGGATCCGGAGCCATAATGGCCGTCCCGGGACACGACAGCAGGGACTTTGCTTTTGCAAAACATTTTGAACTTCCCATTATCCAGGTTGTCCGGCTTGGAGACAAACCTTTGGAAGATCCGGCCACCTGGGAAGATTCCTACGATGCCAGGGAAGGAATCATGGTGAATTCGGGATTCATGGACGGCCTGGAAGTCCGGGAAGCCATAAAAAAAGTTATCGAACATATTGAAGAAAAAAAGTTCGGTTTCCGTAAGATCAACTACCGCCTCCGGGATGCCATATTCAGCCGTCAGCGATACTGGGGTGAACCCTTTCCCATCTATTTCAAGAATGGTATGCCCAATCCGCTGAACGAATCCGAGTTGCCCCTGCTCCTGCCCGATGTGGATAAATACCTGCCGACGGAAACCGGTGATCCTCCACTGGCAAGAGCCAAAGAATGGAAAACCAGAGAAGGGCACCCCCTTGAAACGAATACGATGCCCGGATTTGCAGGATCAAGCGGTTACTACCTCCGTTACATGGACCCCTGGAATAACGATAGATACTTCTCAAAGGAAGCCAACGATTACTGGAGAACGGTTGACCTGTACATCGGGGGAGATGAACATGGGACAGGCCACCTGATCTACTCCCGGTTCTGGAACAAATTCCTTTACGATATCGGACTGGTATGCACCGATGAACCTTTCCAGAAACTTGTTAACCAGGGGAAGATCCAGGGAAGATCCAATTTTGTTTACCGTGTTTCAGGAACCAACCGGTTCGTATCCTACAACCTCCGGAAGAAGTATAATACCATACGAATGAATGTCGACATTAACCTTGTTGACAACGACATCCTTGATCAGGAAGCATTCAGGAAATGGCAACCGGAACTGAAGGACGCAGAGTTCATCCTGGAGGATGGCAAATACATTTGCGGATGGGAGATCGAAAAGATGTCCAAATCGAAACACAACGTTCAGAATCCGGATGAACTGATTGAAAAATACGGTGCCGATACCCTTCGCCTGTACGAGATGTTCCTGGGACCACTGGAACAACATAAACCGTGGGATACACATGGAATTGAAGGAGTCTCGCGTTTTATCAGGAAGCTCTGGCGATTATTTTTCGATGATCAGGGCAGATTACAGGTTACGGATGATCCGGCGGATGAAAAGGAACTGAAAATCCTTCATAAAACCATGAAGAAAGTACAGGATGATATTGAACGGTTATCCCTGAATACAGCGGTCAGTGCATTTATGATCTGTGTGAACGAACTGGCCGATATGAAATGCCGCAAAAGAGATATCCTGGAAAAATTCATTATAATTCTTTCACCCTATGCTCCCCACGTAACAGAAGAACTTTGGGAGAAACTGGGTCACAAAGAGAGCATCGTTTTCGCATCTTTCCCCGTTATCGATGAAAAATACCTCGAAGAGGAGACATTCGAATACCCGGTATC
>CP070687.1:619132-622213 GCA_020353115.1 Bacteroidales bacterium | reverse complement strand
CCGGGACATTTCGAATTAATAGAGCCGGCAGAAATGAAATCGTACCTGAATTATATCACTCAAATGAAAAGGGGTATTCAAAAGGCTATTGAAGGTGGTAAGGATATTGACTATCTTCTTCGGAATTATAGTCTTCAAAATGCCTTTCCGGATTTATTATCCAAAGAAATAACCGATAATCTTGGAAATAGTCTGCACGAGCAAAATATTATTTCGATGTGGGAAACGCTTGGCAAATAGGGAGGCTATACATTTGAACGGTTCAATTACAATGTGTGTCGATAATAAACTTTAAGTATAATTTATGAAAAGAATATTTGTATCTACCTTTTTTGGATTCATAACGGGAATCATCTGTTTTTTAGGTGGGAAATACGGATTAAAAGATGAAATCAGTTTAATAATGATGATTTATCTGATTGCAAACAGAACACTTGCAGGTTTTATAATAGGAATCTCTTCATTAAAAATCCAATGGGCAATTCATGGAACAATGATCGGTTTTATCGCTGGAATACCCTTTGCACTTGGAAGTTTAATAAGTGAATTGAATTATGGTGTTTTCATCGCTGCCTTAATCCTGGGGAGTATCTATGGATTAATAATAGAGTTCTTCACAACGGTTGTTTTTAAATCGAAAATTGTATGATAAACGACCCGGTTATCGTATATGGTGAAACTGGTTATGACCTTTTATGCCTCCTGAAGAGCAACGGGATATCCTTTCCGGCCGGAGAATTTAAACCGGTTCGGACCATTTCAACAGATTATGAGGGAGTATTAACAGTACAGTCAGTCCCGGCAGACGATCGTTCCGGATAGGGCCCTGAAGATTACGATTTATTTTGAAACATATACGACTAATCTCCTGTTGTATTTGATCATGAAGCAAGAGATGATAATCGTTAAAATAAAACCTATGGAATTTAAAAATTCATATAGTGACAGCGTTCGTGCAGAATCCTATTCAAAACTGGGATTCCCCAATACATACTTCCTGGCATTCAGGGATCTGGCCGCTATTATTTTCAAATATGTAAAAGGAACTAAAGCTCTTGATTTCGGTTGCGGAACCGGAAGATCAACCAGGTATCTGAACAACCTTGGTTTTGAGACTACCGGGGTTGATATCTCTGAAGAAATGATCAGGCTAGCCAAAGACAGAGACAGAAAAGGACAATATCAATTAATAAAAGAAGACAGATTCGATGGGTTGGCAAAGCAATCCTTTGATCTTATTTTATCTGCTTTCACGTTTGATAATATTCCAGATTTTAATAAGCGGATTCATCTTCTGATAAGACTTCGAAGTTTAATGAAACATGACGGGATAGTAATATTATTGGACTCAACCCCTGAAATCTACTTTCATGAATGGGCCTCTTTCTCAACAAAAGATTTCCCGGAAAACAGGAAAGCAAAAGGTGGAGACCCGGTAAAGATTATTATGAAAGATGTGGAAGACAAAAGAGCCGTGGAAGACATCATCTGGTTCGAAGAGGACTATAAATTCAGCTTCGATATGGCAGGATTTGAGTTACTCGAAACCGCTAAACCATTGGGAAGAGATAATGAACCCTTTGTTTGGATTAATGAAACCAGTATTGCCCCCTGGGTAATTTATGTTTTGGGAAATAACCATGAATTGTAACTGAATGGGTAATAGTAAATACATTGTCCGGTAAAGAAAATACATCTGCAGCAATGAAAGAATTGAAATCAACAGACTGGAAATCAAAACATACCAGGTCAGCTCACTGTAATCCACAATCCGGGTGATGCTGAAACCATAAAATACACCTATACCTGTATAAAAGGCTGGTATTTTAACATAATGGGGCAAAACAAATTTTCTGTTAAAGCAAACAATGAAATCCAAAAACCATGTTCCGGGAATGATATTACCGTTCAGCTTGTTTTTCCTGTTATGGGTAACCGGTAATACTCTTGGCGCTCAAGTTACAAAATCAGATTTACCTGAATTAACGGGTCCCTACTTAGGCCAGGAACCTCCCGGAAAGGAACTTAAGCCTTTTGCCCGGGAATTCTTCGATTCAAGGTTCATAAAATATCACAGTTGCATAAGCTTTTCATCGGATGGTAAAGAAGCTTACTGGCAGGGTATGTTAAATGATGAAACCAGGAATCAGGCAATTTTCGTATCAAAACTTGAAAATGGATATTGGACTGCACCTATGGTATCATCCTTTTCCATCTCCATTAAGGGGTGCATGGATGACAGCCCGTTCATTTCCCCGGATGGCAGAAGGCTTTTCTTTGTGTCCTCCCGGCCCATTGAAAACGGAGGTAAACCAGGGGAAGAACACATCTGGGTTGTTGACCGGACAAATGAGGGATGGTCCGATCCAAAACCCATACCCCTCATTCTGCAATCATCCGACGAGGAAATACACTGGCGAATATCTGTTGACAGGAGGAATAACCTCTACTTTGGAACCTGGCAGGGCGAAAAGGGGACCAGCAGGACAACAGGCTATATTTATGTTTCGAAATACGAAGACGATCGGTATTGTAAACCGGAAAGACTTCCCTCAACAATCAACCGTGAAGGGGCTTATAATTTTTGTCCGCAAATTGCACCAGACGGCAGCTATATGATTCTCAACCGGGATGTTTTGTACTGCTCTTTTAAGAAAAAGGATGGGACATGGACTGAAGCAAAACGTATTGACTCCGTCGAATGGGAAGAAAGTTTTGTTCCTTCCCTGTCGACTGACGGGAAATACCTGTTTTTAATACGTTTTCTAAAAGAAGAAAGCAGGCTTTTCTGGATTGAGACCAGTTTTATCGGGGATTTGCGAAAAGAAGGGTTGAAAAATGATAATTAATCGGTTATGTAATAATAACTGAATATAAAATTGTTATGAAAGAATTTTATAGATCTGTTTGGCTTTGTTCCCGAATTGCATCCTACTTCTGAGCAGGTACAAGTTTCTGCGCTGTTCGATCGGCTTACGCACCCGGTGATCTGCGTATTGCTTTTGCTCAATCACTGTGCTCCTGTTTTTCTTATATCATAGGCCATCAAGGCTTCACCATGACGGATATACAATACCCCGT
>CP070687.1:615938-619032 GCA_020353115.1 Bacteroidales bacterium | reverse complement strand
CCAGTAATTGCATAGTGCAACTCCCTCATCATTGGTAGGTTTATCCGTGCCCCAGGGATAGATTATATTCTTAAGGCCTCCCCTGGCAGCATTCATCCATTCAACCTCGCCCGGCAATCTGAACCGGATGTTTTCAAATATCCGATCCGGGTAAAACATATACTGTTCGGTCAGCCATTCGCAAAAAAGCAAGGCTGCTTCATACGAAATATTCAATGCCGGATAATTGGTGTAGGAAGGATACCACCTGTAAATTCTTGATAATGGCAGATATTCAGAACCAGCCTCAACCCATTGAGATGTATCGGGTTTGGCAATTTCCAGCTCTCTTACCTTATCCTGTTCAACAAGAAAATTCAGAAAATGGTTGTAATGGTTATTTGAGATTTCATACTTGGATGCATATAATCGGTTACCTACTTTAACCATTTCCTTTTCCATAACAGCAAGAAATTCATCCTGTGAATTCCCTTCATTCAGAGCAAGGAGCAAAAGAATCAAAACAGAACTTATCAATCTCATCTGTGGTTTGTTTGGTAACTAGTTGGCATTTGCCGTTTCAATCTTCAATATATTACAAGTTACGATTTTTTTTATAATTTATAAACCAGTATTTTTATTCAAAGGTTTGAATCAATACCTATACAAAGAGCGTAATATAGGCAAAAAAATAACAAGTGTCTATTTCGCGGACTGGCAACTATAATCATCCCGCAGGTGCCATAGGCATACCCATGGTAGACTGATTGGCAACAGGGTGTGTACCATCAAATACATTCGTCCCGAAGGGACTAAAGGCATACCTCTGACAGACTGAAAGAAACTTTAAACATATAACAATCAATCACATTGAATTATGAAACCGATCAGGAATTATTTAACCATTTCTCTGGTGGCAGGAACATTCTATGCTGTTATCGGACAATCCATTGATCAGCATGGGATGGATTTCGCAAGGAATTTTAACGACTGGTACCAGGGTGATTATTTAAATCATGTTGCCTTCCCCATGGGTGGGATGGGTGCAGGTATGATTTGTATTGAAGGTACCGGCGCCATTTCTCATGTTTCCATACGTAACAGGCCGGAAATATTCAACGAACCCTGCTGTTTTGCCGCCATCTCTGTAAAAGGGTATGAGAACGGTGCGAAAGTGCTGGAAGGCCCGGTTCCCGGATGGAAATTATTCGGCCGGGAAAATACCGGTAACGGTTTAGGCGGGACCAGTTACGGATTACCTCGTTTTGACAAGGCGAAATTTCTAGCCCGGTTTCCTTTCGCCACTATGGTTCTGGAAGATCCGGATATCCCGCTTGAGATAAGCCTTACTGCATGGAGTCCCTTTATTCCGGCAGATGCAGACAACTCCAGTATACCGGTTGCCGCTATTGAATATACATTCAGAAATCCGACCGGTCAAACCATCGAAGCTGTATTCTCCTGGAACACAAGGAATTTTATAAAAATCACATCCGATAATTCCATCAATCCGACAAGAAATGGTTTTATTCTGCATCAGGAAGGCACCTCAGATCATCCGGAGTACCAGGGTGATTTTGCAGTGTTTGTTGACGACAACAATGTCAAGGTCGACCATTGCTGGTTCAGGGGCGGATGGTGGGATCCACTTACCATGACATGGAACGGGATCGAGAAAGGTGAAATGGCCGGACGTGATCCGATCGAAAGGGATGCTCCGGGCGCCTCTCTTTTTGTACCTGTTAAACTTGAACCCAAAGCAGAAAAAACCATACGGTTGATGTTCACCTGGTATGTACCATCTTCAGATATGGTCTATGGTTCTGATCCGCAACCGCAAGGACCGGCATTCGGAACTTCACCTTCGCGGGGAACAGCACCCGGTCAACAGAATGTCAGCGGATTCCTGGGCGCCGGATTGGTCAATACCTATGATCCGTCGGGTGACGGACTAACCGGAACGTTGACATCACCCGAATTTGAAATCAAGGGGAATTATATACGGTTTCTTATCGGCGGAGGAAATTTCCACGGGAAAACATGTATAAACCTGATCGTAGATGAGAAGGTTGTCCGGACGGCAACGGGCCGCAACGATGAAACATTGCTTCCACATACCTGGGATGTAGCCGAATTCAGGGGAAAAAAAGCCACGCTATCGATTATTGATGATGAAACCGGTGGTTGGGGGCATATCAACGTGGACCAGATCATTATGTGTGATAACCCGTCGGAATCCCCTGAAGCCGTTCGTGGAACCTCACCCGTTACCATACTCCATGATTTTGAAGGCACTACTTACGGGGATTGGATAATTACGGAACCAGCCCTGCCCGGACAGGCATGCTGCGAAAGCCCGGTCGGTAAATTCTATAAACCATGGTATGCCAACCGGTTCGGATCAATCGAAGAGGTAATAAAATACTGGCAATTGCATTACAACAATCTTAAAAACAACTCTGCGCTGTTCTCGGATGCCCTTTATGCCTCGACATTACCACCTGAAGTTATCGAGGCAGTTGCCGCAAATCTTACCATTCTGAAATCCCCGACAATCCTCCGCCAGGAAGATGGCCGATTGTGGAATTTCGAGGGATGCAGTGACGAAACCGGTTGCTGTCATGGATCCTGCACTCATGTATGGAACTATGCACAGGCTATTCCTCATCTCTTCCCGTCCCTGGAAAGGACATTGCGTGAAACGGAGTTTTTTGTCAGCCAGAATGATCTGGGACATCAGACATTCCGAACCAACCTTCCTATCCGGCCTGTAACACATAATTTTCATGCAGCTTCGGACGGACAGCTCGGAGGAATTATGAAGGTTTACCGCGATTGGCACATCTCCGGGAATACGGAATGGATGAAGACGCTCTATCCGAAAGTGAAACAAAGCCTGGATTACTGTATTAATATCTGGGATCCCCGGCATAAAGGGGTGCTTGAAGAGCCGCACCACAATACCTATGATATTGAATTCTGGGGGCCTGACGGGATGTGCAGCAGTTTTTACCTGGGTGCCCTGACGGCATTTATTGAAATGTCGGTATTGCTTGATCAGCCCGTGGATTTATACCAGGATCTTCTGAATGCCGGGAAAAAGTATATGGAAACC
>CP070687.1:612734-615838 GCA_020353115.1 Bacteroidales bacterium | reverse complement strand
AACAACCCAACGGTTCGTTTAAAGCTGTAAAGAAATGATCAAGATCATAATTGTTATACTATTGCTCTTTTGATAACAGATCTGACTTTATCACTTTCTTTACTCTACCGGCTACTGTAATTTTGCCTGACTGAAAGGATTGGAATTTGAATAATTCGTCAGTATCCGGTCAACCAAAATGCTGCCAACCGCGGGTATTATCAAAGCAGGAAGAAGTCAGATCTGTTATCAAAAGAGCAATAGTATAACAATTATGATCTTGATCATTTCTTTACAGCTTTAAACGAACCGTTGGGTTGTTCGGATATCAGCTCAAAAACTTCCCCCTTCTCGTTTAAATTGAAAATAATCCGATACCCATCCAGTCCTTTCAGGGCAAATACATGCTCCTGAAGAGGGGTTAGTTCGTATTCCGGCTGACCGGCTATAAATGCTTTAAGGATAGTTTCTCCAACTACATATATTTTCAGGGATGCACCACCAAAATCATATTCACCGGCATATTTTTCCAGGTCTGCCTTTTCCATCTCCCGGATATCCGGTTCCCGGACAAATTCAATTTCAGGAACACCTGCCTGGAGATTTATGGTTAACATGTTCACTTCACCCTGGATATTATAATGAAATTTCAATTTGTGTTTTCCAAAATCCGGATCTTCCCCTTCAAATACATCGAGGTGATAATGATTCAGCTTCAACAGGAATGGTTCCATAATAGCCAGGAGTGTGTCGCCAGATAAAGAAATCGTTACCGTACCGTAAGCCGGACTCCTGTATTTACCGGTATAGTCTTCCAGCGGAAAGGAAGGTTTGGTGTCTTTCAATCTGCTGACATCCCCCACTTTCTCCTCTTCTCCTTTTTCGCTAGCTTCCCTTACAGGTTTAAAGATCCTTTCATGCCAGTCAATCTCTTCCAAACCGAGCATTCTGTCTGTAATATAATTCCTTATTACGCTGGTAATCTGTGCATTATCATAGTTGGTAAGTACAACAATACCCAGATTATCATTGGGATACAGGCATACCGATGAAATAAATCCGTCAATCCCTCCGCCATGTTCACTACGGAAATATCCCCGGTATGAAGTCAGGAACCATCCCAAACCATAACTTCCAAAGAAAACTTCATCGGTCATGGTTTTTGAGGCCACCATTTGAGGAGAATGTGTCTCTTTCAGGAAACTCCCGGAAATTATTTCCTTACCGTTAAATCTTCCCTTATTCAGATGTATTATCATCCAGTTACTCATTTCCAGAACGCTGGAATTAATATTCCCAGCCGGTCCGATAGCATCAATATTCCTGAAAGGTATGCTTACTATCTTATCATCCCTTTTTGAGTAAGGAAAGGAAAAGTTGTCAGATTTTTGCATATCGTTTACAGAGAAGTTGGATTTCTTCATTTGGAGGGGGGTAAAGATATTTTCCGATATGAAAGTTTCCCATTTCATACCTGCAACTTCTTCCACCAGGACACCGGCAGCCATGAACATCAGGTTTTGATATTGATAAGCGGATCTGAATCCCCTGGAAGGCTGAAGGTACTGAAGGGTATTCATCAATTCGGAACGTGAAAGATTTTTACCATACCAAACAAAATCATGCCTGGGTAATCCTGACCGGTGACACATCAGGTCAAGTGGTGTTATATGATTCGTAACATAATCATCATACATTTTGAATGTTGGGATATAGGTGATTACAGGTTTTTCCAGTTCAACCTTTCCCCTATCTCCAAGCAAACCGACAGATACAGCTGTAAATGCCTTAGTACAAGATCCTATTGCAAAGAGGGTTTCTTCCGTAACAGGCAACTTTTTTTCCACATCCCTGTACCCGTATCCTTTAGCAAAATAAAGTGAAGAGTCCTTTACAACAGCCACCGCCAGGCCCGGTACTTCCCAGTCCTTCATGGAGTTTTCAATATAAAGATCAAGCCCTTTTAGAAGTTTCTCAGCGGATTTATTCTGTGGAAAAGCAGAATTAACACATACCTGTATTAGTATAATTCCAATCAGATGAAGTTGTATTTTTTTCATAATCGACTATTTTTTGTTTTGTTGCCTTAATATATCAAACATTTTCATATTTTTTTTACATGTAGGAAAAAGGTTTTATGGGTCGTCGTGATTGGGCGTTAGTACCGGGTTCTCAATCCTGAAATAATGCCTGGCAGCAAGTTTTGTATATGGATCCATTCTTTCGTTGAACATTCTCCCAAATACTTCAACCGTTCGAATCCTTCTCATTTGCATAAATCTGTTTTGCTCAATAAACCGGGTATATGAATATATATCAGATATCACAGCACAAATGGTTGTAACCAGGCAACTTCAACATCACCTTCATTGAAGGGATTTGATTTCGGTTTAGACGAAACAACCTTGGCGCGTATAAACAATTCATCACCTTTAAATCTGTATTTCGCTACCGTGCCTTCTATTTCATCGAATAGTTCCACTTTATTATCTCCCTTCCTGCACCCAATAAACCGGGTAGTGTATTGTACACCGGGTGTTTTCCTGATCTTCAGCGAATAACTTTTAGGAGTTCTTTTGAAATCTTCCAATATTACGCCGGTTGAAGAATAAAAGTCACCGGTTTTCAATGCCCGGATAATCATGTCATTTTCAAGGCTACCTGCCCTTACCATAACCCATCCTCTGCCCGGATTTGCCTTGTCCGTCCCAATTTCATGATAGTTGTGTGCATCATCTGTTGCAACACCCATTAAGACCGGGATTCCTTTTGTCAGCCTTTCAATATTCGCTTTATCCCACTGGTCCTCAGTACATTGATGCAAGCTGTCTCCGTAATTTCTTACGGAAGGATGCCCGTTATAAACTTCGAAGAATTCGAATCCCACAGCCTGTGCAAGGTTTTGCCATGTCATTGCCCATCCGAAATTGGGATGATTTATAAAATAAAACAGAGGCCGGTTCAGGGATTCTTCCTGTGATTTGATAGCGGCTGAAGTATTGTTTATGGTTTCCGTAACGGATGAGCCATGCTGAGGTGGAATCAAGAACCTCAGGTTTACCGCATTCATATGAACCGGTTTCCCATCGTAACTATCGCTGATTTCCTCAGCCTGCAGAATTAAG
>CP070687.1:609528-612634 GCA_020353115.1 Bacteroidales bacterium | reverse complement strand
AAAAAGCCAACTCCTGAAGAGGGTTTTGATCTCAAAACGGGCAATAATGAATATTTTTCTTATTGATAGCATACTTTACAACTTGTTGTCTTCAATCGTTTTATATGAAAACTTGTAATAATTCCTTATTTCTTAATACACCACCCGATCCTGCTGATATTCCATGAAATAGACGTATGCATGTTCAAGGCTCGGGTATATCCTTTCAGCCCTGAAGCCGTCAATTTTATCCGCCACAACCTGAACTTCCCATCCTTCTTCTGAAGGGATAGTTGATATAACCGGGAACCTTTCCTTAATGGTTTCGAAATCGCCCATTGTAGCCTGTATCAGGAAAACATGATCTTTTGCCACATCGATCAATCGTTCCGGAGGTCCGTAAAAAACCACTTCTCCCTCATTGAGCAGGGCCATGCTTTTACAGGTGCTTGAGATATCGGCCACGATATGCGTGGATAAAATGATGATGATATTCTTTTGACTCATATCCGACAGGAGGTTCCTGAATTTGATCCGTTCTTCCGGATCCAGACCGGTTGTGGGTTCATCCACCACGACGATCTTTGGTTCCCCTATCAGCGCCTGTGCAATGCCTAATCTTCGCTTCATCCCACCGGAAAGTTTGTTTGCCATTCTTTCCCTCACTTCAAATAATCCAACCTGATCGAGCATTTCATCCACCTGCCGGCTTCTGACTTTTCTGTTCCTGATTCCGGCCAATCCTGCCGAATAATCGAGAAATTCCCATGTCTTCAGCTTTGAAAAGAAACGGAATTCCTGAGGAAGATAACCAAGCAGTTTCCGGATATGGCGTCTGTTTTTCTGAAGATCCCAGTCATTTACTGTTACAGATCCCGACGAAGGCTTCATCAGCGTTACAAGAATACGCATCAATGTGGACTTCCCGGCCCCATTAGGGCCCAGCAACCCAAACATACCATTCCCGATATCCAGGTTCACATCCTTCAGCGCCTGGTTCCCGTTCTTATATATCTTATTCAGATTTTGAATACGTATCCTCATAACCTGTCAACAGGGTCAGATCCATTCATTCTGATTGATAAAAATCTCCCATTGCTATACAATAAACGACATTTCTTCCGAGTTATCATCCAACTTAAGTCGTGATTTTATAAAATCCAACTTAAGTCTTTATTCAGGCAATGGCTAATATACATTCTAATCCGATATTATAAAAGACGTATTTTAGCCATTAATGCATCATTACAACTGATCTAAATCGTAAAAGGAATAAAATTAATATATTTCTGACGACACTCTCCGGCAAAGTTTTGAAACGCATACATGGAAGGAGTTTTCATCGTTCGGGAAAATTTTATGCCACTCCCGTTTATACAGAGGAAAGAGCCGTCTGACCGGTAACCCCCTAATGGTGCGGAACCTGAATCGATCCTGTTATGTACCATCCTGTCAACAGATAAATAATCATTCCAGGTAGGGACCAGTCTTTTTCCCTGGAAGAAGTATATCGGACCGGGTCATATTTCACAATGGTATCCTGATTTTTTTCAGGCCTGCCTCAATCCTTCCCAATGTCTCTTCTTTCCCAAGGATCCCAATAATATCGAACAGATGGGGACCCATTGCAGCTCCCACAATGACCAGCCGGAATGGATTCATGACCTCTCCAACTGCCAGCTTATTTTCTTCTATCCATTCTTTCACCATCTTTTCACAGTTTGCTGAAGTAAAATCATCAATACCTGCAATGAACCTCTTCAATTTCTCCAGTATTTGTGGTGTATTTCCTTTCCATCTTTTCATAACTGTTTTCTGGTCGTATTCCACTGGAGGTATGAAGAAAAAGGAAGATTGTTCCCAGAAGTCTTCAATAAAATTTGCACGGTTTTTAATCAGGCCAATTATTTTTTCCACACTCTCTCTTCCGGCCGATACTCCTTTTTCATTGAGGATTTCGAGATATCTTGTTGCCAGCTCGGCGTTGCTTTTTTTCTGAAGATACTGATGATTATACCACTTTGCCTTATCCGGATCAAATCTTGAACCGGCTTTAACCACCCTTTCCAGGGAGAAGGTTCTGATCAGTTCCTCCATAGAAAATATCTCTTGCGAAGTTCCCGGATTCCATCCCAGGAATGCCAGTATATTAACGAAAGCCTCAGGGAAATAGCCTGATTCCCTGTAACCTGAAGATTTTTCGCCCGTTACCGGATTTGTCCATTCCAACGGGAAAACAGGGAATCCCATTCGGTCGCCCTCACGTTTACTTAACTTTCCCTTTCCGTCGGGTTTCAGGGTAAGGGGCATATGTGCAAATTCAGGCATATCGTTTTCCCATCCAAAAGCCTGGTATAACAATATATGAAGCGGTAATGAAGGGAGCCACTCCTCCCCTCGAATAACATGTGATATTTTCATCAGGTAATCATCAACCACGTTTGCAAGGTGGTAGGTTGGCATACCGTCCGATTTAAAAAGAATTTTATCATCAAGGGTTGATGTATTTACGTTCACCATTCCACGGATAATATCGGAAAAAGCCAACCCGACATTTTCGGGGATCTTAAAACGGATCACATATGGTTCTTCCGATTCGATACGTTGTTGCGTTTCATTTTCCGGCAGGGAGAGGGAATTCTTCATCCCTTCTCTGGTATAAACTCCATAGTTAAAGGTTTCCCCGCTTCTTTCATAATTCTTTCTTATTTTTTCAAGATCATCCTGTGTGTCAAATGCAATATATGCTTTCCCTGCCAAGACCAGTTTTTCAGCATATTTCCTGTAAATGGATTTTCTTTCCGATTGCCGGTAAGGTCCGTAGTCGCCGCCGACATGAAATCCTTCATCAACAGATATATTGCACCATTCGAGCGAATCGATGATATACTGCTCAGCACCTTTCACATACCGTGCCTGATCGGTATCTTCAATCCTCAGCACGAAGACCCCATTATTTTGACGGGCAAAGAGAAAATTGAACAGGGCAGTCCTCATTCCCCCCATATGTAATGGCCCGGTCGGACTTGGAGCAAATCGTACCCGTATCATTCTTTTACCCATTAGCTGTCAGTGCGAAAAATATGAATAAGATATCCGTTATTTACATTGAATTTCCTTGCCTCAC
>CP070687.1:606290-609428 GCA_020353115.1 Bacteroidales bacterium | reverse complement strand
AGTTCCCCCCTGAATCATTATTCTCATTTAATAAAAGTTCTATAAACTTCGGTACAGTTCCATACAGGAACAATCTATATTTCCTAAGGGTAATTACCTAATTGCATATATATTGGCTGTATGGAAGTATATTGAACTTTTCAGCACTTTTAATCAATGACATATACATGTTCTCCATTAAAACTATCACAGCCGGAACTTCTTTTATCCTGTTAGATATCCCGTTTATGAAGTAATCTCTGGTTATTGGTAGGCTTGGTATTTATTGACTTTCAGTCCTGAATTTTGTATCTTGTACTTTCAAGACAATGAGAGGACTATGAAAACAAGAAGAATATTATTTCAATTAATTAGATTTAGTATTCTTGGTTTGTGTGTCACATTACTTTTTTCATGCAAAACGAAAGAAATTATCTCCAATGGTGGTGAACCTGAAATAATAAATATGGATGTCAACCGATCATACTATTTTATTGACGAAAGAGACGGTAAACAATACAGAGCCATTAAGATTGGAGACCAATGGTGGATGGCTGAGAATTTGAATACAGGGATATTTGTGGAGAGTGTATATAATGATGATATCTCTCATTCAGATGTTTCAGACAATGGTATCATAGAAAAATATTGCCTTGAGAACAATGAATTGAATTGTGATACATATGGGGGATTATATGATTGGGATGAGATGATGGACTATGGTCCTTCTGACACAGCTATTGTTGAAACCACCCAGGGGATATGTCCTGATGGCTGGCATATCCCGACAGATAAAGAATGGAGTGTATTAGCCAATTCACTTGGAGGAGAGGAATTTGCTGGGGGGAAATTAAAAGAGACCGATACGATACATTGGAGTTCACCAAATATCGGGGCAACTAACGAAAGTGGTTTTACTGCACTACCCGGTGAGGGTCGAAGCAATCAGGGTGCCATTTATACATATGGTGGGCAATTTACAGTTTTTTGGACAGCTACCATTTTTACTGAGCCGCTTAGTAGCAATTTCCCTACCAATAACCGAGCATATACCCGTAGGCTTAACCATGATCTTTATATGTTAATAATAAGACCTTATGATAGCAAATGTGGATTTTCAGTTCGTTGTGTCAGGGATTAAAGTACGATACTATAAAAATATCTAAGGGCTGTCCTTACCGGGCAGCCTTTTCTATTTAAATTACCTCCCATTTGATTTTGATATTCAGATAGGTTAACTTTATATATCCAAACCACTCAACTCCGTTGAATCAATAAACCAATGACAATCTGGTCGGCAGAAATAAAGGAGCTAACCGCCTTATATGAATCCTTAAAAGGTAAGCTACCTGACCTGGAGAAGGAACTGGACCAGCTGATCAAGACAGAAGATGCTAATGTTGTGATGCTCTATTCCAGAAGATGCCTGGAGGTAATTGTTACAGATCTATGCGAATGTGAACTGGGAAGACCAAGGAAGACAGAACCCTTAAAAGGAGTCATTGATAAACTGAATAAGGAGGAAAAAATTCCTTCTCATATTATTACCTCGATGCATAACTTGAACAGTTTATCAACTTATGGCGCTCATCCAAAAGAATTCGATCCACGACAAGTAAAACCAGTCCTTAATAATCTTACAACCATAATCGAATGGTATCTGAAATACAAGGATACTAGAATCGATGTTAAAGCAGATGCAGAAGAAGTAACAGATGAAACAATAGCCCCGGTTGATCCTACTAAACAAATCCAGAAACCAAAGAAAAGGTTGATATTATTGATATCCGGACTTGCACCGGCGGTTGCGATTGTTGTTGTGGCTTTATTCTTATTTGACATCATTGGAGGAGAAAAACAGACTAAAGAACTTGAAAAATCTCTTGCTGTCCTTCCTTTTAAATTGCTCAGCGAAGAACCGGATAAACAATATCTTGCCGATGGTATGATGGATGCTATTCTGCTTCACCTATCTAAAATTGAAGATTTGCATGTGATGTCCAGGACTTCAACGGAACAATACAGGGAGCCCGGTAAAACGATAACTGAAATTGGCAGGGAGCTTGGAGTGGAATACCTGCTTGAAGGTAGTTTTCAAAAGTCTGGGGACAATGTGAGGTTGATTGTTCAGTTAATTCAAGCCCGAAAGGATGACCATGTCTGGTCAAACGAATATAACAGGAACTGGAAAGATATTTTTTCTGTACAGAGCGAAGTAGCCCAGGCTATTGCAGGTGAATTGAATGCTGTGATCACGCCTGAAGAAAAACAGCTTATTGAT
This sequence comes from Bacteroidales bacterium, assembly GCA_020353115.1. Classification (GTDB taxonomy): domain Bacteria; phylum Bacteroidota; class Bacteroidia; order Bacteroidales; family VadinHA17. The sequence continues at coordinate 607,168 of CP070687.1, read as the reverse complement.
GAAGTCCCAACTACCAATCTGACAGCTTATGACCTTCATTTGCAGGCACAGGATTTTTATTATAAGTATATTTTTTCGGACGATAGAAGCGATCTGGATAAAGTTAACCAGTTAGCTTATATATCTCTTGATCTGGATCCTGAATTTGCACTTGGATATTATTGGATTGGTGTAAGTTCTTTAAGTGACAGACTATTGTATGGTTATGGACGGCCTTTCTATCTTGATACAGCACTGTTCTATTTTAATAAAGCACTTGAACTGGATCCAACCCTTGCAGATGCTTATGCAGAAAGAGGTAGATATTACTTTGAGAAAGGCCAAATACAAAAAGCTATTAATGACCTGGAAAAAGCTATCACCATTTCTCCCAATAATTCAGTTGGATACCTATGGTTAGGTTCGACATATTTAAATAACAGAGATTACATAAATGCACTGATAAATCTCAAGAAAGCTGAAAAACTGGAAAGGTCGGATGAGAATTTAGCAATGATATATGTTCGTTATTGGTATATATATCTCTCTGTCGGAGATCTGCAAAAAGCAGAATTATATGTTAATAAATCCAAAGAATTAGATGTAATGTTCTTAGATATGGAGATATGGATACCTGCAATTCAGGGTAAATGGGAAGAACTACTTGCTATAGACGAAAGAATTAATAAAGTAAGAAATTCAGAAGCTTTGCTTGCTCTTGGCAGAATTCAGGAAGCCGAGGAGGTCATCAGGACAGATATTGATTTCTCAGAACCAGATTTGAATAATGCACATCGTGTTGGAATTATCTTATGGATGAATGGGAAGAAAGAGGAAGCAATGAAATATTTCAACATGCAGATAAATAACTGTAATGAAAGTATAAGGAATAAGGATCC
>CP070687.1:603051-606190 GCA_020353115.1 Bacteroidales bacterium | reverse complement strand
CAGTTGTTTGGAATTTTTGAATTTGTTATTTGAACTTATTCGTTGGTTGATTTATTGTTAACGATGTTTTCTTCAATGAAACTGATTATTTGCTCCGTATTATCGGGATGAAACCAGGTGATTTCTTTGTCTCTGGAAAACCAGGAAATCTGCCTTTTGGCATATCTTCTAGAGTTTCTTTTTATCAGGTTAATTGCTTCCTCCAGTGAAATTTTATTTTCAAAATAGTCGAAAAGCTCACTGTATCCGACTGAATTGAGGGCATTCAATCCTTTATACTTAAATAATAACCTGGCTTCATCAATCAGTCCGTTCCTGATCATCTGATCGACGCGTTTGTTGATCGTATCATACAGCCGGTCCCGTTCTATTGTAAGACCTATCTTCAGGGTATTGAAATTCCGTTTCTTGGACTGACGTGTGAGGTACGAGGAATAGGGCCGTCCCGACACGATTGAGATTTCAATTGCTTTCAGGATCCGTTTATGGTTCCTGAGATCCACCTGTCCATAATATTCCGGATCGAGGATTTTTAACTGTCTGCGGAGGCTCTCAATTCCTTCGTCATCAAATTTCTCCTTCAGGGTTTTACGAATTTCCGGATCCACCGACGGTATATCATCAATTCCTTTTGTCACGGCATCAAGGTATAAACCTGAGCCTCCGGCAAGGAGAAGGATATTTCTGGTTTCATATAGCTCTTCGAGGAGATCCATAACCTCGGCTTCAAACATGCTGGCATTGTAATATTCGTGGATTGATTTCGTCCCGATAAAATGATGTTTCACTTCCCGAAGCTGATCATCCGGTGGCACTGCAGTCCCGATTTTCATTTCCCTGTAGATTTGTCTGGAATCCGCGGAAATGATCTGGGTCTGAAAATGTTTACCAACAGATATGGCAATTCTTGATTTCCCGATCCCGGTAGGTCCGGTAATTACGATAAGCGATTTACTCATTCTCTAAATCAGTGTTTCCTTAAGAATTACGGGTATAAAAGTAGACTAAATCCGGAAGAAAAGAAAGATGGAATACGAAGAGGGGAAGGAGTATCGGGACGGGGATATTCTTAGAATTCCTCGTAATCGTCGATGCTTTCGAAGGTAATATCGTCATTCAGGCCATCGAACTCTTCAAATTCATCTGAATTGAACATGTCGATATTGTTATCTTCCATTATGATCTGGATGGGAACTCTACCTTTTGCCCGGACGCATACAGGATATGTGGCTGAGGGATCTTCCTTGTCCTTTTTTATCAGTTCCGCATAGAAACACCGGTCTGAAAAAAAATCAAAAACATAAAGAATTTTCTGTTTCAGTTCAGTAACTGCCTGACCGATACGGACTTTGTCCATGACAAGGTATTCTTTTGAACGATCATCACTCATCTCAAAGAGCGTGATCTCCTTTTCTTTTTCCCATTCTTCGTTGGCAAGAAAGAACGAAGCCATTTGCGATTTATCGTAACCCAATTCATCCTGGATAGCCATATGAAAGTCAAAGAATGTCTGATCGGTTCGTATACAAAAATCCCTCACGAAACTTTCCTCCTCGTGTGAAATTATTCGAAATGTGTATACCATTCTACTCATAACCGGTTTTGATGATCAACCGTTGTTCTGAGAGACAATTTACGACTTTTTAAAATAAAATGGAAATTTTATCCTTGTGAATAACGTTTAGGGAACCTCCTTTAGCCGGAACAGAAATCGTGGAGATCCTCCACGAGGAAGGAAGATTTTAAACAAGTTGCTGGTCACCTGTCAGAGTAATAGGTATCGAATATCGATTCCAGGTTTGCACAAATAGGTTGTCATTCCATACATCCTCATCATTCGAGTGATAAAAGGAATGCAATGGTATCAATATCATCTGCATAGTCCCATAATTCCGGTTCCTGGGAACGTCCGAACGGCGTGTTTGCAGGAGGGCAATTGTTGCCCACGATGCATTGTATTCTCTCCGAATTTACCAGAAATTCCTCTTTCAATAATACTGGATCGGAACAATACTGATAATATACAACTCCGATGGGGGAGTCGAAACCGGTATTCTCAGCGAGAAGGAAAAATCCACCATCATGGAACGCATTCCGGTTAACCAGGAATACGGACCTGTTGTATATATAATTATTATAATACTGCGGGTGATCGATGATGCTGTGGTAGCTTTTTACCGCATTAAAAAGCATCTCGAAATCGTAGTTGTCAGGGATATAGATCTTCGAAACATTTCTGCAACCCAGGCCGAAATAACTGAAAATGTCACTGCCCAGACCGGCCAGGTTCTCCAGGCTCTCCGTTCCATCCAAAATGGCTATGCTATTCCTGTTTTTCCTGATGATACGGCGGTATCTCCCGAAATAATATTCAAAGTACCTTGACGTATTATCACTTCCGGTTGCAATGATTGCATCCACGTCTTTAAAGTTTCCTTCCGTGAATTCAATGCTGTTTTTGAAGTCGGGTTGTAATTCGCATAGTATTGCGGCTAATTGAGGAAGCAACTTATTGTCTTTCGACGATAACTTGCCGACAAAAAAATTACCGGAAACAAGGACACAAATGAAATCGTGGAAACCGACCAGTGGTATATTTCCGGCCATGGTGATACCGATACGCTTTGATCCCGGTCTGTTTTTCAATTGCGGGTATCTGCCGGTCCAGTTCACCAGGTTCTTCCCTGTAAGTGATCTCGCAATGGCGGAAAGAGCTGAAGTGATATTATCATATGTGAACCATGGATTATGATCCCGGATTGTTTCTATCATCTGACCTAATGCTATAGCAGATGAGGGCAGGCCTTTATGATTTACATTTCCATCCAGAATATGGTTAATCACCCTGCCAAGCTCGCTAAACGCTGCTATGCGGTCGGGTAGATTCATGTATTTTGACGGGACATTTCTCCTAAAATACGAAATTTTATATAATCATTATCAGAATATTTCTCACCCGCCTGTTGGGCGGGTTCGAAATGACAGGTTAGGGAATATCTGTAGTTCCATGACCAATGTCAATTCGAGCCGCCTGAGCGGGGAGAATTCTTCTTGCAGGTGGAATGGGCAGGCAAAAAGTTACCCGTTGTATTATCAGAATATTTCTCACCCGCCTGTTGGGCGGGTTCGAAATGACAGG
>CP070687.1:599776-602951 GCA_020353115.1 Bacteroidales bacterium | reverse complement strand
TCCCGGTTAGTGGCATTCTTGCGTTTATTGCCGGCATTCAGGACAGTATGCAGACTCATATTGGTCGGTTCGTCATTAAAATCACCCATGATTATAATTTTAGCATCCGGTTCGAAGTTAAGTATCGAATCGACTGATTTTCGTAAACTCACAGCAGCATAAATACGCCTGCGTTCTGTTGTTTTATCTCCTTCCGTACGCGAACTCCAGTGATTGACGAAAACATGGAATGTCTCGGGATCACCCGTTTCTCCCTTCACATAAAGGATATCGCGGGTTCTTATGGTATCAAAGGGGAAATCAACCGGTAATACCTTTTGCGCCAGTATCTTAAATCTCTCCTTACGGTAAAGCAAAGCAACATCGATACCCCTGGCATCCGGACTATCCTGGTGAACGATTCCGAATTCTTCCCTTCTCAGTTTTTTTGCATTGATCAGATCCTCCAATACTTTCCTGTTCTCCACTTCGCACAATCCGATAATTTCAGGAAGATCCCTTTTTCGTATGGAACCAAGTACTTCGGCTATATCATCCAGCTTTTTTTCATACCTTTCCGCATCCCACATTTTTTCACTGTCCGGTGTAAATTCATCATCCAGTATGGCCGGATCGTTCTCCGTATCAAACAGGTTTTCAACATTATAAAAAACAATCAGGAATTCATCTGCTATTTTCCTTTCCTGTCCGGATACTTCCTGTACCAGCAATAAAAACAAAATCAACCAACAAATAAATTTCATATTCTGAGATTTGATTACGACGGTCAACAATCCTACAAAATTAATATTTTGAGTGAATTGAAGCATGGAAATTGAGATTGTGTTCAGGATTAATAACCTTTTGATTTTTTGCGCTGATTTGTATTATTTACTATTTTTATTGAGAATTCCATTTCCCGGGGAATCCGGGAAACTTTGGGATACTAACAGATAAAAAGAATACATATGAATTTGAATCCCTGTCGTTTCTTTGCCTGGTTCATTATTGGCGTGGGATTTATCCTGTCTTCGTGTCAGAAACTGGATTTGAAAAAGGAAATCGCCCTTTCAATCTACGATGTTGAAATTCTGTCCTCCACTTCAGCTAAAATATCCGGTAAAATAATCGATGTCGGTGACGGAATCACGGAATATGGATTTGTCTTTTCTTCCACGACCTCAATCCCGACGATTCTTAATTCTGCCGAACGGATAATCAATTCCGGAGGTTCGGTTCCCGGAGAATTCTTCCGGATCGTAGGGGAACTTGATGCCAGGGTAATGTATCATGTCAGAACGTATGCAACACCGGATGGCACCAATTATGTCTATAGTGACCCCATCTCTTTTATCATAAAAGATATCTGGACACAGAAATCGGATTTTGGAGGTGACCCCAGATCCGGTGGGATCGCCTTCACTGTAAATGATAAGGGGTATATCGGTATGGGTGTCAACGACAGTAAAGGAGAACTGTATGATTTATGGCAGTATGACCCGGGAGCGGATTCATGGACACAGAGGGCCGAATTTCCCAGCTGGACATCCGTAACCAGTTTTTATGTGGCCACTGCATCTCTCGCAATAATAGGCCTGCAGGCCACTTCCGAAGTATGGCACTATGATTATTCTACGAATACCTGGGAGCGAATAAATGATTTTCCCGGGGTGGGCAGGAGATTGGGATTCAGCTTTCAGATCGGAGGAAAGATTTACTTTGGCGGTGGTGTGGTGGATGATCCGGACCGGATTTATCCGACAGATTTCTGGGAATATAATCCGGGAAATGATTTATGGACTCGGAAGGCGGATTTCCCGGCTGCAGGACGGGAAAATGCCGTAAGTTTCAACATTGGAAACATCGGATATGCCGGCCTTGGATTCAGCATTACTACAACAGATGAACCGGAACCCAAATTTGACTTTTGGATGTATGACCCTGCAGATGAGAGCAATGGATTTGATGCACTGGGTGATCCGCTCGGAAAATGGACCAGAAGAGCAGATGCACCGGCAGCTACCCGGTTTACAGGTTTTACCATCGATAACCGGGGCTTTATCTTTAACCTGGACAGGTTCCTGATCTTTGATCCAATGGCTAATTCATGGACAATGTCAAGACCGTTTCCCGGTATACCGAGGGTAAATGCTGTGGGTTTTGAATTGAACGGCAGGGCATACGTAGGTACAGGTGATCACGAAGATGGAGGAGGCGGTATTGTTTACCATAAGGATTTCTGGGAATATACCCCGGATGTCTTCTGAGATATGAACCAGGATATCAATTGGAGCGAAATTACAGATATATTGTGTCATTGGCTGCTATCGTGGTCCTGACAGGTATTACACTGGTAATGATAATACAATCAAACAGGGGCGAAAGAAGAAAGGCCAGTGAAAGTAATGTAGAAGAAGAAACCGTTACGGAAATAAGTATGGAAATTACAACATTCCAGGTTGGTGAGGGATGGGGCTATGACATATTTATTGACGGCAAAGTATATATCCATCAGCCTATGATACCGGCTGTTCAGGGTATTTCGGAATTTGAAACCGAAGCAAAAGCCAGGAAAACGGCCGAATTTGTTGTGGATAAAATTAAAAGAAACATAATTCCCCCAACAGTCAGTTATAAAGAACTGGATAGCCTTGGGATCTTTAACTGAAAAACCATTATGGATAAAAGATCGATCACCTGTTTCCTGATTTGCATGGTATTCCTGATCGTAGCCCCGGTCCGGCTCATGGGCCAGCAGGCCAGTAAAGCTGAAATTGTAAATACGGATTTCGGAATAGTAGAAGGCAAAATTGAGATAAAGTACGATCTTATCAAATCCCGGAAAGGAGAATTATTTACCGTGTATGTATTTGCAGTTACCGAAACCGGCGATACCATACAAGCCAGTTCCGTTACGGGAGATGTGAATGATAATGTACCGGGTGGACGGGAGAAAGTCATAATCTGGGATTATGAGAAAGACAACTTTTATACCACGGGCAGGGTTAGCATCGAAGTTCATGCAGTTCCCGTTTCTCCGGAAATTGCGGGAAGACCTCCTGGTGCTTACCCGGGCTTGGGTAAGGCAATGTTGTTGTCAACCGTATGCCCCGGTTGGGGAAGTACGAAACTCACCGATGGGAAACCGCACTGGATAAAAGGAATTTTCGGATATGGCTCTGTAGCTCTGTCCTAT
>CP070687.1:596494-599676 GCA_020353115.1 Bacteroidales bacterium | reverse complement strand
TAATTCAGCTACCCCCTGGTTTATCCTATGATAAATTACTAATATCCGATTTTTTCGATGTATTAAGCACACAATATCATACCTACAGTTTTGCGATCGAGGTTCGACACAAATCCTGGATCACGGATCATTTCTTTGAACTGCTGAGGCAACGAGAAATCGCATTTGTAATTGCCGATTCCGGTATACGGTTTCCTTACCATGAAGCGGTTACAGCAGAAGTTATATATATGAGGTTTCATGGACATGAAAAGTTATATGCTTCCGATTATAGTGAGTCGGATTTACGACGTTATGCTGAAAAGATTTCTGACTGGCTCAGTACAGATCAAGAAGTATGGGTGTTTTTCAATAATGATTTCCATGGTTTTGCCGTAAAAAATGCTTTGAAACTAAATGAACTGGTTCTTTCTCTTTCCAATTAATACAGGTCCTATTACGCAGCTATTCAGCGGGAAAACCTTCTATGGACCGGAATTTATAATCCCATTTCAGGATCTGAAAAGGATGACCCCATAGGGATCAAACGTTGGTAGCCAGGGTGGCCCGCATAGGGGCTTCATCACCTGGCTCCTGGATACAGGACAACGAATTTCCTGCCTATGCATGCAATCCGCAAAAAAGTCTTATTTTATGAATAAATTTGAAAATAAATTTTTATGGCACCTGGCAGGACAGAATTGATCCCAATAAAAGTGGAATGTCATTCCGGTTACAAGGCGGATGAGTATCCGAAATGCTTCTACTGGAATAATGTGAGATTTAAGATAACTGAGATCATTGACCGCTGGTACCAGGGAGACCGGGATCCCGAATTGCCCGTTTCAAACTACTTCAGGGTTACCACTTCCTGCGGTGGGTCATATATCATTAAACACGATCTAAAAAATGACGAGTGGTATTTACGCTATTGATTCTTTCCGTCTGACGGATGAAAAGTGAGCAATAAGTTAAGCCTTGAAGGTGGCAAAGCAATATCATCAGTAGATCGTTATGCGGATACCAGGGAAAAAGAATCAAGTTACACCCATTCCAACTACCCCACCATTCAACGGGAAAGCTCCGCATGGACCTGAAGCACCCGGCTCCAAAGTGAAAGGAATAAACAATCCTCTTGTCTTCGTGCATCAATGAGAGTGATTAGGAGAAGTAATGACTTTCTGCTTCACCGACCATAACCTCGCTGTAGAGAAAAGCAATAATGCCTTGCTAATACTTTCAAATCAGGATTTCAAAATAAGCCGTAGTTACAAAGTAATTTTACATCATAGAGTTTATGTACAAAGGCTGGTTATTAAAAAAAACAGAATTATTATCCCAAATGAAAATAATCGTTATCTTGGGCGTTTCAATAATTCGCGACAGAAGAGATTTTGAGAAATTAATTGGCCCTCACAATCAGATCACAAGCTGGAAGAATCTTAAATTGCTATCAATTTGGCAATCAGTTTAGCAACTTGTGGTTATTCCATTGTTTCTCTTTATCCTATAAAGGCATTGATATTTAAATCATGTTTAAAACTAAATTGAAAGGAAAATTATTATGGCTATAACTGAAATGTCATTACCAGCCGGTATCCCCTGGAAACGCATAGGGGTCTCAAAGGACATGATTGATCAGGCAAATGATGATGCACAACCGAAGAGGTGGCGTTCTTCTATTGCTGTTTTTTATCATGAACCGCCTGAAATTCCACCAGAATACTGTGGACGCAGAATAACTTATTTGAAAGTCGTGTGTACTTTAACAAACTTCAGTCCACATTTATCCGATGAGGAAATTACCGCTTTAAAACATCTGAATGAGACGGAATCCGCTCGCAGATTCACACAATATTATTGTGATAACCTGAAGAAATCACTACCGTGCTATGGTGCTTTAGTGAATATCACCGTATTACCTAATCCATCTCAAAATGTTGCTATACATGATTATCCTTATATTTCCGCATTTGAGCCCAGGAAAAGAGAAATGTACGAAACCGTTTCCGAAAGCGGTGAAGTATTAAGTCAGTCTTCTAATAATGTTAACGTAGGCAAACAGTATTCTGACACATTGGATGAAGAAGCGTATGATCTTGACACCGGTTCAAGTTATTCGTATGGGTTTAGTGATAGTGGAAGTGGTGGCTTTGGGCTGGCAGCATATGAACATGCCCAGGAAGAGTCAGAATCTGAAACTGGTCAATGGGGTACAATTGCACGAAAAAATCGGCAATCACAAGAAGTAATTACAAAGGATTCTTCTCGCGATAAAAGGGAATCGTTTTCCTATTCAACGAATATTAATAACATATATAGTTTATTACAAGGATACCATCTCGGTACAAATCGTGCGCTCTTCTTTTTGCAACCAAGGCCGCATATTCAGAATACAAAATTTACCTTTATTCAAGGACCAAGAAAGCTTGAGGGGATACAGGAATTTTTTCTTATTGTCAACAGGCCACACAATATTAATGGGCTCTGTATTAAGATCGATCTGGAAACAGCCCATTTTGTTAAAGATAAATTTGTTAAGCCAAAAGTCGTACATGAGAGTTATTTAATGTCAGATCAATGTAATCCCGACAAAATTGTTCCAGTAACACCCGACGATCCAAGATATGATCATGAACTGGAAAACCTGGTATATCACTGGAATTATTTAGACACATTGCATAAGAACGCAGCCATAAAGTATATGCAGGGGGAACCAGTCAGGGAAGAATGGAGAAATCATGCTGCATGGAATGAAGACGACTTTAATAAGGCATCATTATTCCTGCAATTGTATCCGCAATACGCATATACATATGCTACCCTTGTCGTAGTTTATGAAGAGGATGAAGAAGTTCAATCCGGGGATATCTTTATACTGGGACAGCGACTCCATTCATGTTTTAAATCCAATCTGGATGGTGACGGATTGGTCGATCAGGAACTATCAGAGGCAAGTCATGTTTCAGTGCTTGATAATCAGGAATGGGTACTGGAAGAGAGTAAATATTGGCCAAAATCTGTATGGGATCAAACAGGTACCAGGAAAAATCAGGGATTAGTTCAAAATACATTTAACCGGGACATTAATGATATTTTATATTCAAGCAGTAGTTCTCCTAACAGGTATGATTATCAAAAACTGCGATTTGTTGAAACAGAATATATGTTTAATGAAATGTCAGGAATATTCAACAATATAA
>CP070687.1:593209-596394 GCA_020353115.1 Bacteroidales bacterium | reverse complement strand
CATGATTGCCTCGTACCTGAGCTTCTCCTATTACTACTTTGACGGGTGGTGGTATTCGGGACTGGGAACGTTACTGATTGTCTTTTTTGCTTTCAGGATATGGCCGGCTGACTTTCTCACCCAAACCGGCCTGAAAATCTCCGCCCGTAAACTTATGTATTCACTGATCCTGGTTGTAATATTATCTACAGGGGCCTATATACTGATGAAATCAATTGCGTCCGAAAATGGAATTACCATTCAATATGAAACCTTTACGAATTATATTCATGACATATTTTATACACTAAACGAAGAAATTGTTCTGGGTGCTGTTTTACTTGGCATAATACGAAGGAAATTTACTACGCTTCACCCGGCGATGATTTCTCTCCTGGTTGCTGTTATCTTTATGATCTTTCATTATATATTTTACCGGTGGATATTTACGGACAGTGGTATACTGATGGTTTCAACGCTAACTTCACTCCTTTTCGTTGGTATTCTCCGAAACAACCTGATACTATTCACTGGTCACGTAGGTTATGCATGGGCATTTCATGCAAGCTGGATGGCTGTAATGTTCGGTTGTAATCACCTTTATACGACTGACGGACAATTGTTGTCGGAACTGGAACGATTTAACCTGTATCTCGGTTCTCCAAAAATCTTACCTTTAATAGCCATTTTGATGCTGATCACTTTGTATTCTATTATTAGAAAAAACTGATTTTTAAAATATTAGGATTACCACCTCCATAAAAATGTTTCAATGAAAACGATTATAGTCTATATGAGCCGACACGGTTGTACTGAAAAAGCCGTAAAGATCCTGGCTGAGCATTTAGGTAAGGATATATCCGTAAAAAACCTGAAGAATGAAAATGCCCCTGACATTGACGGGTACGATACGGTGATTATCGGCGGATCAATCCATGCAGGCCAGATACAAACGGAAATCAGAAGGTTTTGCCAGAGAAATATGGAGAAATTGCTGAAGAAGAAGACGGGCCTGTTTGTTTGCTGTATGGAAACCGGCAAAACGGCAGAGGACCAGTTCAATAACGCGTTCCCGGAAGAGTTACGGAATCATGCAACAGAAAAAGGTATGTTCGGAGGTGAATTTGATTTTGCAAAGATGAGCGCTTTTGAAAAAAGGATCATTGAAAAAGTAGCAAATATTACTGAAAGTATTTCCCTGCTGGATAGAACCGCCATTAAGGATTTTGCAGGCAAGTTCAGGTAAATCAAACTCAATTCAATCTACGTTTTAAGTTCTCCGAGAAACCGGATTAGCCAGAATCCGAGCCAAACACTTCCGAGGATGATTAATACAGTTTTTTTAAGCATTGTATTTACCCCGATTGAAATTTGTTTCAGGGTAAACATTTCGATCAGGTATTTCAATAGCATTAAGAGAAGAAAAATATAAATTGCCGGGCCCAGGATATGATGCCGGAATGCCTCCCTGAAATAGAAATGGGAAGTTTCATAGAACGAATGTGTCAGTCCGCATGAAGGGCAGCTGTACCCGGTATATCTTTTAAAATAGCAATCGGGCAGAACCGGATGATCGGGTTCGAGCAGGGATGGAACGGCCAGGATAATGCACAGAAGAAAAACCGCTACGATCCTTCCCGGGATCAGGATGGATTGTGCTTTCCCAAGTGGCAACCGAATTGTCAGAAAATGATCGCTCAATATCATGGTATTATCCTTGGGCATCTCCCTGGCTGATCATTAATTATCAGGCAACATTCACTTTCCCGGCCGGTGGAAAAATTTCGAATTCAGGACCGAATTGTCCCAGAAACTCCAGGCTGTATGCCCGGAATGTATATGAGACCGGCAGGATTACAACAGATCCGATATATGGGATAACCAGTAAAAGAAATCCAATACAACAAGTCATCAATCCAAACAATATGACGCAAAATATAACAACTATTATCAGGAAGAAAACAATCAGACCATACAAAAGGAAATAACCAAAATGCTGACTCATCAGGGGAAGGAACCTACCCCACCCCTGCATGGCCGACAGGCTATGCTTATACATGATCGGAACGACAAAATGATCCAGAAACAGATTTATATAGCTGATGACAATGAAAAAAAGGAGAAAAAGAAAAACCATTCCCATGATGGTGTAAACCTTTTGTGGTCCTGATATATTTCCTTGAACCATATTCAGGATCAGCCCTACGAAAAATACAGTTATGGCAACTATCGCGACAAATACAATAAACCCATATACCAATCGCCAGAGGAAAAGTGAATCCCCCTCTCTTTTATACTGGTGCCAGGGTTTGGTGACTTCAGCCTTGTTGTGAACCACATTGTCGAGGAACATAAATTTACCCCTGGAACTGAGCCAGGTGAAAACGATGATTACCGCAATCAGGAACAATGTTCCAAAGAAGATCAGGGATGTCCACAGGGGATGCTGCATCAGCCAATTCCAGGCAACAGAGGGAAACTCAGCAATATCATGTACTTTAGGGAAGTCGTCCCACTTATTTCCTGACAGATTACCGCCTCCTCCGGGTCCATCCAAAAGGCCGGCGAGAAATGCAGTGAATCCAACTACAAACCATTTCCCGAGATCAAAAGGTTTAAAAAGCCCGTTCTTCATACGGTCCCATCCTCTTGAAAGTGAATCGAAGTAGGTAATTTCCATGATAGTATTATTACTTGGGTTAATATTTTAAATAGTTAGTTTGAATCCATCATTGCATGATGTTAATGATGATACTAAATGCAAACCGAACCTATACAGTTTATTTCTTCATCATTTCGACATTCGAAGTCACCTCCATATCCATTGGAAACGACAGGTTCTGGGCACCTGAGGCTGTAACCGTATTCTCAATCCTGGTGTTCGTTGTGGATTTTACAAACAATCCCTCCTTCCATGCAAAATACCAGGTCATTGTACCTTCGGCATCTCCGACTGTAGTCAGTGTTATGGCGGGGGTGGTTTGTGAGCCTTTCCGTGGTCCTTTCACTGTTGACACAATCTTAACACAATCAAACCCATCGATATTCTCAATCCCTTCAAACCGGTTTTCGCTTTCCAGTATCGTCGTGACATTCTCTGTATCACTTATTTCGGATATCGTATCAGTTTCGGTCCAGATATCTCCGATCTTAATTTTTTGTTCGGGAAGGTCGGGGAAAAATTGCTGGAAATTCGGGGCAATGCT
>CP070687.1:589915-593109 GCA_020353115.1 Bacteroidales bacterium | reverse complement strand
GTCGGGTTTCTGAAAATTTTTTCATTTTTTCGATTAAGGACCGGTACAGTGGCGGTATTCCAATGTACATGATGAAGAGGACCAGAGGTATGAGAAAAAGGAAAATTTCGTCGTCTGACGGCCCTGCTGTTCCGGCGAGGCAGGTTCCTCCGGCAATGAAATAAAGGAGAAATGTATTCCGGATCATATCTTTTCTACATTAATCCGTGAGCTAAAGGTATGAATTGCTATTTTATTCTCAAAATCCGGTTTATTTGCACCAGCTCCGAATCGCTGAATTCGGTATTTTTTAAACATTCGAGAGAATCGTGCAGTTGAATGACCGAACTGGCACCTATTAACACGGATGTTATTCGCCTGTCGTGGAGGAGATATGAGAGTGACATCTGTGCAAGGGATTGGTTCCGTTTTGCAGCAAGATCGTTGAGTTTATTCAGTTTTTTTATAAGACCGGAAGTAATGTCCGACCGATTCAGGAATCCGTGCGGCTTATCCGCCCGGGAATCCTTTGGTATCCCTTTAAGATATTTGCTGGTCAGGAGACCTTGTGCCAGAGGTGAAAATGGGATACAACCCACTCCCTCTTCTTCCAAAACATCCAGCAGTCCCTTTTCCACCTCCCTTACGAGCAGGGAATACTTCGGCTGGTGTATGAGACAGGGAGTCCCCAGGTCCTTAAGGATATGGTATGCTCTCCGGGTAAGTTCGGGGTCGTAGTTCGAAATCCCGGCATAAAGAGCTTTGCCCCGTCGTACCGCATGATCGAGTGCTCCGAGAGTCTCCTCCAGCGGTGTGTCAGGATCGGGTCGGTGAGAATAGAAAATGTCAACATAATCGATACCCATTCTCCGAAGACTTTGATCCAGACTGGCAAGCAGGTACTTTCGTGATCCCCACTCACCGTATGGACCGGGCCACATCAGGTATCCGGCCTTTGTTGATATAATGAGTTCATCACGATAGGGTGCAAGATCTCCGGAGAGGATCTTGCCAAAGTTCGTTTCGGCAGACCCGGGCGGCGGACCGTAATTGTTTGCGAGATCAAAATGGGTAATCCCGGAATCAAAGGCTTGCAGAATGATGTCCCGGCAGGTTGAAAAAGAATCGACAAAACCGAAATTGTGCCATAGGCCAAGGGATACGGCCGGCAATAACAGACCGCTTTTGCCACACCGGTTGTATTTCATGTGCTTATACCGGTCTGCAGAACTTGTATATTCTTCCATAACGATTAATATAAATTCTTGTGTCTTAGTTCACAGGGATACACTGTGCTAATGCCATTGCCCCTTCGGGGCATATGCTGTCGTCCATTCCCGAATGGGGCCACAATGTGACGGGGCTATATAATTTGCCTTCGTCTATTCACAGGGTGATGCCTGTGCTGTTGCCATTGCCCCTTCGGGGCATTTTTATTGCCCTGTAAGGGCATAAGCAGTAACACAGGGCAACGCCCTGTGAAATCCGGCATAAGATCTAAGCCCTGAAAGGGCGTAAGCTTAATCCCACACATACCGTTCATCATATTCTAATTTGTATTTTTTGAGAAAAGCCCTGAACTCATCTTGAAAGCTCTTATGCTTATGATGTTCATGCTGTAATTGAATATAATCAATTACTTCGTCAGTTTGAGTCGGATTAATCGAAAATATCCCATAACCGTCTTGCCAATAGAAATTTGAATAGGCTGGGCCTTTAGTTTTAATCCATTTTGACGATTGTTTTTTTATTTCCTCCAATAATTTCATTTGAGCTACTTTACGCGAAAGCAAACACAATACATGGATATGATTCTTATGCCCGCCTACCTTTACAGGGTTGCATTCCAGACCTTTACAAATACCTCCCAAATATTCATATAGTGAATTTTCAATATTATCATTAATAAGGTTCTGGCGGTTTTTGGTACTGAATATTATATGTACATATACTTTTGATAGCGACTGTGGCATAGCATGAATTATTTTGCTTACTCCCTTTCAGGGCTAATTGATTTTGGTTCTGATTTAGCCTTTGATAAATATAAAAAATCTCATTGCCCTTTCAAAACAAGAAACCACTTGTATCTGACAAAATCTGGATTCTACATTCCGATGTTCCTGGTTTTTTCAGTACATTTAATTCGTATTCATGTGTCATTTTTCGATGGCTTATCTAAAAGTATATAAAGCTTCAGCAGGATCGGGAAAAACCTTTACCCTAGCACTCGAATACCTGAAACATCTTATCCGGAATCCTTATGCTTACCGAAGAATCCTGGCCGTAACATTTACCAATAAGGCAACCGGAGAGATGAAAAAAAGAATTTTATTGGAACTTAATAATCTGGCCACAGGCAACAACTCTCCATACCTGGAAGCGATAACAAGGGAGAATGAATGGCCCCCGGAAGAGATCCGCAAACGTGCCGGCCTTTCACTTAAACTTCTGTTACATGATTTTTCGAGGTTTTATGTGGAAACCATTGACCGGTTTTTTCACCGGGTAACAAGGTCGTTTGCAAGAGAAATCGGATTGCAGACAGGTTTTAATATTGAACTGGATACAAGTAAAGTTCTGAGGGAATCGGTGGATACAATGCTATTTCAGTTGCCAGGTGAAGAAGTAGTGAAGGACTGGCTGGTGAGGTTTGCCGAAAGTAGAATTGAGGAAGGGAAATCCTGGAATTTCAAAAATGACATTCTGAATACAGGACAGGAAATTTTCAGTGAAAAGTTCAAACTGTTCAGTAAAACGCTTATTGACAAGCTTGGTGATAAACAGTTTCTGAATGATTACCTGAAGAAGCTGTATAAAATCAGAAGCTTTTTCACCGACACACTTCATGCCTATGGACAGGAAGCTCTGGAACGGATGCAACAATTCGGTTTAGAAATCTCAGACTTTGCTTATGGCACAAAAGGATTTGCAAATTATTTTATCAAGTTATCCGGGAAAAAGGATTTCAAACCGGGAATCAGGACCAGGAATGCAGTCAATAACCTTTCGGCATGGTCCACAAAGGGCTCGGAGAAGACCGAACAGATTCAGCAGGCCTATCAAGAAGGATTAAACAGGATTTTAGCACAATCCGTTTCCTTCTATGATTCACATATAGAGGACTTTGAATCGGCAGAAACCATTTATGGATTCATCTATACGTTAGGGATCCTGACAGATATTGCCAGACATGTTAATGATTATTGTAAAAAAAA
>CP070687.1:586597-589815 GCA_020353115.1 Bacteroidales bacterium | reverse complement strand
GAACCTCCCCCACATGCACTGAAAACAAATATTCCCGCCAGTAAAAACAGATAGACAATCTTTTTCATGATTCTTTTTTTTAGGTTTTGGAATACCCCGAAAATTAATAATTTTAATCAGAATATGAAAAACAGCATGACATTAAAATGGATTAAAAGGGATTTTGCATTTTATATGGTTGTTTTTTTATCTCTGTTTAATGTAGTATTTCACATTATTATATACAGGAACCTTGAATACCATCGTGACGAGTTGCTCTATTTTTCACTGGGAACCCACCCGGCTGCAGGGTATGCCACAACCCCGCCTCTGATAGGATTACTTTCGTTCCTCCTGATCAAAGTCCTGGGTTATTCGCAGTTTGCAGCCAAAATCCTGCCGGCCTTGTTTAGCGGTGTGATTGTCTACCTGTCAGCATCGATCACCAGGGAGTTGGGTGGAAAATCCTATGCCCGGATCCTGACCGGAACGGCCATTATCATCACCCCCTTTTGCATGCGCACTTTCACGCTTTTTCAGCCGGTCTTCCTTGACCTGTTCTTCTGGACCCTTATTTTCTACTATCTGCTGCGGTATATGAACACCGGGAATGACCGGTACCTTTTCATCCTGGGAATAGTAGCCGGATTCGGACTGCTGAATAAATACCTGATCGCCCTCCAGCTTGCAGGGATGGTATTACTGCTGCCTTTTACAAAATACAGACCGGTATTCTCGAACAGGTTCCTGTATTTCGGAGGAGTGGTGGCAATCCTCTTGTTTCTACCGAATATTATCTGGCAACTGAATTATGATCTCCCGGTAGTTTACCATATGACTGCGCTGAGGGATACCCAGCTGGTACATGTAAGCAGAACTGGTTTTCTTATTGAACAGCTCCTGATGCCCTACATGGCCACATTACTTGTTATACCGGGTTTGGTCTACCTCCTGGTCTCAAAGCATATGAAAGATTTCAGGCTTATAGCCTACACATCAGTTTTTGTGATGTTTGTATTGTTAATGCTCCGGGGTAAAGGATATTATACTATGGGAGTTTTCCCGGTACTGATAGGTGCAGGTGCCATTTTCTGGGAGAACATAATGAAAAGACAGGTTTTAAGGTATGGGATTATCATCCTCATGGTTCTATTTACCTTACCGGTTATCCCACTTGGAGTACCGGTTTATAAAGCGGAAGGAATGGTCCAGTACTTTGAGAAACTTGAAAATGAATATAACCTGGATGTGGGGAGGCGATGGGAGGACGGAACCATTCATCCTCTTCCGCAGGACTATGCTGATATGCTGGGATGGGAGGAATTAGCCAGGATCGCAAAACAGGCATACGATAGTGTTGAAAACAAAAGAAGTTGTGTTATCTATTGCCAGAATTACGGGCAGGCCGGGGCTGTTTCGGTGATCGGGAAAAAGTACGGGCTTCCGGAAGCACTAAGCTTAAACGACAGTTACAGGTACTGGTTACCGGAAAAACTGGATTATGAAACCGAGGCTTTAATCTATATCGGTACTGAACCGAATGATGATGTTCTGGAACTTTTTGCGGATATCGTGGAAATCGGCCGGATCAGTCATCCGTATGCAAGGGAATTCGGAACACAGGCATACCTCTGCAGAGAGCCGGTTCGCAGTTTCAATCAATTTTACTATGAATTGCTGGTGGAACGGGGGATTGTTGGAGAATAAGGCGGTAGGCAGAAGACGGAGGGCGGAAGGAAAAAGGATAAGTGCGGAAGACGGAAAGCGGATTACCAGATAGAGGATACCGGTCAGACACCTTCCCTCATGGTTGATTTTGCCCACCGCATCTGGTGAATCCTGATAAAATGCCATTGGACCATCCAGATGTTTTACTACTTTTATAATCTATGGATCTATGGAATAGAAAAAGCACATTAACCATACAATGAAAAACCATGAAATATCTGACCTTTGTTTTTTTATCAATAGCTATTATCGTAACGGGTTGTAAAAACATGAGAACCAAAGAACCTCCTGAAGCTACCGATTCTCCTGAAAAGAAATACCAGACTACCGGAGAAGTTGAAAGGCTAAGTAAAAAGCTGGATAAGATTATTCCGGCGGATGCACTTCCCGAGATCCTTGCGGAAGGATTCGAATGGTCGGAAGGTCCGTTATGGTTACCGGACCAGAAGATGGTGATTTTCTCGGATATTCCTGTTAATTCGATCTTCAAGTGGGATGAAGATGGAGGGCTTGAACTATATCTGAAACCATCGGGATATACGGATACGGTTTCGAGATCCGGGGAGTCCGGGTCAAACGGCCTGTTGCTGGATAATGAAGGAAGGCTGGTCCTTTGTCAGCATGGCGACCGCCGTATGGCCAGGATGGATGCCGGCCTGGATAATCCCGAACCTGTATTTACAACCCTTTCCGGCATGTATAACGGAAAGAGGCTGAACAGCCCCAACGATGCAGTTTACAACAGCAAAAATGAACTCTTCTTCACCGATCCGCCTTACGGACTGGAACAGAATGTGGACGATTCGACAAAAGAGCTGGATTTCCAGGGCGTATATAAGGTTACCCCCGGCGGAGAAACGGTATTGCTTACGGATGAGCTCAGCCGTCCCAACGGGATTGCATTTTCACCGGACGAAACAAAGATTTACATAGCCAACTCGGATCCCGCCAATGCCATATGGATGGTTTATGATGTTATCGGGGAGGGTACCCTTGCAAACGGCCGGATTTTCCTCGATGCCACGGAACAGGCCGGTAAAGAAAGAGGATTGCCCGATGGCCTGAAGGTGGATGACCAGGGAAACCTGTTTGCCACGGGACCCGGCGGAGTATGGGTAATCTCACCCGAAGGGGAACACCTGGGGACAATAAAAACGGGAGAGGCAACATCCAACTGTGCATTCAATGAAGATAAATCGATCCTCTTCATTACGGCCGATATGTACCTTATGCGTATAAAGCTGAAGTAACAATCAACCCGGGTTCGGGCACACCTTGTACATTGTTAATGCTCAACACGAAGAGAGGATTTTGGATAGTGGGTATACTTATTACAATTCCCGTAAGAAAGCCTGTAGCGGTACGTTATACTTTCTACTTTTTACTTTTTACCAGTTACCTGTTACTTAGTCCTTAACCCTCGTAGGCTCCCTGGGTTTCAAAAAAATCGATCAGGTTCAGGATCCTGTATTTCAGCCTTCTGCTGCTGGTACTTTCGGTAATTGCCATCA
>CP070687.1:583258-586497 GCA_020353115.1 Bacteroidales bacterium | reverse complement strand
TCATATCCTTGGCAGGTTTAAAAATTACTATTATGGCAGGACCCGGGAAGGGTGGACCGGTTGGATCAATCTTTTATAACTGATCCATGTAGTTTAGATAGTGATGCTTTTCTGCCAGAAGGTACGTAATTGCCAGGCGGATCGATTCAGTTCCCGATAATGCTTCCTATTCTGTCATCCAGTTTTTTCTGATCCGCTGCAAAAGATGCCAGCCCTGCAAGATTCAATAACGTGTCAATCGCAAGCTCTCCGGATTCAATACGGTCTGCCCATTTTGCATGAACGGGAATCTTCCCGTCTTCCGCAATAACCCTGTAGTCTGAAACTGTCAGGTCGGGGAACATATCCTTACAGCCTCTTTCCCTTGCGCGTTCAATCAATTCCTCGCCATCCGAAGGAGGATCTTTATCAAGGTCATGGGCCAGTGCAAGTTCGCTCTCTGTTACTTCCCATAATTTTGATAATCCTATTTTCTCCGCTTCAATCCCGGGATTAAGGGTTACCTTATACTCTTCATCGAGCCTGGATCTGAAATCTCCGGTCAGGATTTGCTTGCCTTCCGTCGCAACTTTTATGGGTATGGTGAAAACGTTAATCCCGGCCAGGTTTTCCAGCTGATTTGCATTCCTGAGACTTGCAGCTATTAGCTTTGTTTTACCCGGATCATCACCGGTCAGTTGCCTGACCACCCTCTGGGTTGACAATGTGGCTTTCTCACCCACAAGCTTTCCATTCCCAAGCTGGTTATCGGTCATATAAGAACCTAATCTGCCAAGAAAAACATTCTGGAAGGCAGGTTTGGCAATGGCAGTGACCAATGCATTCTGTCTTGCACTGAACTCAAGTGTAAAGTTAACAGGGACGCCCAACTCTCCCAGCCTTCTTGCCCCGGGTAAACCCGTTGCCGTATAGGGTACTTTGATAAAAAAGTTATCCGGACAGATTTCATGGAACCGCTGCCCGTATTCAACAATCCCTTGTAAATCATGAGCAAAATCGGTATGCAGCTCAACGCTAACTTTTCCGCCAAACTTCTCGACCAGGCGCAATCCATGCCTTGCATTAAGTATGAATGCAATCTCGAGGATCCTGGATTTCATATCCATACCATCCAGGACCTTATCTGCCTCTTTTATGTATTCATCATAAATCCCTTTCTGAATCTCCTTGTTCAGTAAGGTGTTATTTGTTGTTAGAGCTGACATCTCAACCGTCCAGATCTCTGCAGCTTCTTCCATATCACCGGTATCAAGCCAGAGTTCAGTTCCGGTTTTTCTCAGGTTATCCCAGAATGAATCCGGCTTAAATACCGTCTCAGTTCCCTTAAGATCTATTCCTTCCAGGACAAAATCCCTAATCATGTCAGAAATGACTGATTTATAGGTAATCATAAGTAAATGTTTAATTTAGGAAATGAATAATGAACCTGCTGGTAAAGATAATCGAATGCAGGCAGCAGGCAATTCGAAAAGAGGTATTTATATCACCATCTTATTAACAAGGGAGGAGGAGATCTTCATCCCTGCGTAAAATCGGGTTATTACGGTCGTGATTCCTCACCATAATTTACGATACATTCCTACCCTGTTTTTAAATATCATGGATTTCAGGTCCGGACCAGGTATCCTGAAAGTATAATCCTGCCATTTCATCAGGCTAAATCTTTGGCCGGAACCTGTCTGTAAAGCAAGAACTCCTGCAGGGTAAGAACATTTATCGAAAGGGCAAATTCCCCGAAATCCTATTCCCCGGCTCCCTCCTCCACCGGATATAAAGCGGTAAAAATAGCCAGCAGAAGAAACGAATTGGCAACATGGAAATAATTTACCACATGATTTACAATCAGGAATTTAGGTGTGAAAATGAAATCGATCAGGGCAACGAATAGTATCAGAAGAGCAATGACAGAAAATATCCGCATTAACAGTTTCTTTGTTTTCATAATTCTTGATTTTGATTTTCCGTTCGTTTCCCGTACGAAACGGTTTAATAAAATTACTTGAACAAACATTCATTGTCAAGTTTTTCATCAAAATTGATAGAACCTGCTGCTAAATAAATCTTTTATCAAGCTTATTGTATTAAAAACATATTGATGGATATTGTTAATTTTATTACATTTAACCTTCCACAACAAACCTGAATATCATGAAAATAAGAATTCTTTGGGCACTTCTGGCATTGCCTTTGATTTGCCCGGACCTGCAGGCACAGGATGAACCAATTCGTTTCGCTAAGGGGAAATTCCTTGTCGGCATCGGGATCAATATCGGTTTCTTCAATCCTGAAGATGTCAACCAGTATATAGAGGACTGGATGTCAAGTAAAGGATTTCTTGAATTGCTTGGTACTTCGGATATGATCATGAATTTAGGTGCCCATTTCGATATGGGTTACCGGATAAATGATAATATCGAGCTTTATGGAACACTTGAGTATTGTGCAGGTATGAAGTATATCAGTGTAAGCGGGGGATCAAATTATTTTTTCCATCTGAGCCGGTTTTCGCCCGGATTTATTGCCAATATTCTGATCCCGTTATCCAGCTCCGCCAGGAATTCCTTCTTCATCGGAGGGGGTGTATTGTACCATATCATGAAGTTTGAAGAATATAGTGGCAATACCGCCGGATACAGGATCCAGGCAGGATTCAGCCTGAATAACTTCAATTTCAATCCACAGATATTTCTTGCCTATGATGGTGCCAAAACCAGTGACCAGGATTACGAGAATTTTGAATTGAAGTTTTCAGGTATTCAAATCGGTGTAAATCTGAACTTTTGATGTAGTTACCCTCTCGATTGCAAATGGTCAGGTAACAGCTTTCTATCGGTCAGTTACCGGCAGACACTGATTGTTAGTTAAAACGATATATTTCTATGAGAATTACAGATGGATTCACAGGAACCATACTGTTACTGGTTCCGTTTCTTTTCACCTCCCCTGAAGTCAGCGGACAATCTCCAAATGAGTTTCAGGAAAGAAGAGATGCTGTTATCGGGAAGATGGAGCCCAACAGCGTTATGATACTTTCGAGCGGGGAGGCAGCAGGAACCTTTAACTTCCCCCGTGTCGGGGGATTCTTCTACTACCTGACAGGGCTCAATGAACCTGATGCATACCTCGTTTTACACGGCAGAAGTACCAGGCCTCTTCCTCAGGCCCGTATGGGTGTACAACCGGTCCCACATGAACCGGAAATCCTGTTCATTGAACCGGTTGATATGAGCAGAGCAAAC
>CP070687.1:579902-583158 GCA_020353115.1 Bacteroidales bacterium | reverse complement strand
CGGTTATTATTTTATTGTATATAATTGTATCGGCCGGTTATTATTTAACAAAAAACAGGACCTAATTCCATCGTTTATGAAATTTATTGCTGAAATTAATATCATGCCTTTAAAAGCGCTTCTTGATCCGCAGGGTAAAGCTGTCACTCAAAGCATGAAGAATATTGGTTTCCAGGAAATATCCAATGTAAGGATTGGTAAACATATCACCCTGGAGATCGAGTCGCAGAGCAAGGAAAAAGCCATGGAAAAGGTAAACGAAGCCTGCAACAGGATCCTATCCAATCCCATTATGGAGGGGTATGAATATACATTGAAAGAAGCATAGATACCTCAAACAAGAAAGATGTCACAAACTTCCCTGTGACTTGCAGTTCCAACGAATGGGAAAACCCAAAGGGTTTAATTACATTACTTCTTATCGTAAAGCCGAAGCACGGAACATCTCGTTAGTACAGACAATTAATAACATGAATTCATACATCCCGAATAAATCACCGAATCCGGGAAAGGCTCTAACGGTATCGTCTCACTGGAAATTCGCTATATAAAATGTCACAGTAAAGACGGTTATCACCATGTTCCGGGGCAACCCGGGATGGGTTGGTTACAAGTCGATTGATTTATTCAGACTTCCTGCTTTAGTGGAAGAATAATCGATCGTTACTTTCCCTTTTCCTGAAATCAGAAACTGGAATTCAATCTTACCGAAACCGGGAACCTGGCAAAATTGTATTTCCGGTTTGTGCTCTTTATACGTTACCTGGTTCCTGTATGCATCGGTCAGTTTTCCACCGCTGACAACCTTGATTCCGTTCCCGCTAACTTTTACAATATCCTGAGGATAAAGTTTTTTCTGTACGCTACGATATGTCATTGACGGTATTGCTTTACTGTTATGCAGCCTGACGCGTACCCTGTAGAGATCTTTTCCGACTTTGGTTTTTTCAAAGATCTCCATGGTTATTTCAGGTGTCTGTTCCGATGAAAACATAACTGCCGAGGCGTTTCTGTGTACCAGATCCTGAAGCATAAATGGATGGGGAAGGCGGGAGCTCATTTTCACCCAGCCCCCAATTTCTATATCGCCATATGTAGGATGTTTAAAAGGTTTCCAGGGTTTATACAACTCTCCCTGAACAACATAATCGTTGAATTCCAGTCTTTCCCTTGACCGGGCCCTGTTTTCGCGGAACCGGTCACCTTCCGTTTCTTCTGATTCCGGTTCATCCGGTTTACGGTACGTCTCGGCACTTGACTGATACAGCTCCCCGACAAAACTATATGATCCCAATACGTTATCCGTAAAATCCGTAAAATCTCCGTACGTAGGATATAGGTCTTTCCATGAGATCAGGTATCGATATCCCGGAACGATCTTCTCGTTATTCTCCCCGAGATAGTCGTACACCTGGATATCACTGGACAGCAGTTCTCCCTGGTCTTTGGTGCTGGGTCCCCTCAGGTACATTCCTCCGGAATTATGAAAGGCATAAACCATAATGATATTCGGATGGTCGAGCAAATATTTAGCAATGGCTTTAATCCCTGTACCGGAAAGAGGGTAATAACCTGCCCCGCGCTGCACATATGGAGGTGCCCAGTTGTAGCCCCAGTTCCTGTTTCCATCCACATAACCCTCGGAATCTTCGTTCACCCTGCCGTCTCCGTCGTTGTCAATCCCTTCCTGTCCGAGGATTGTCCATTCACCCTTATCACCCGGTTCTATCCGTACCATTAACCGTGGATCTTCCGGGTCGGTTTTGTATCTTCCGAAAGGATCTTTTTTTCTCATCTGGCAAATATTCCCGTCGCCATCCAGATCATCCGTAAAGTCCTCATCAAACAACCCGTCCCTGTCATCGTCCTTCGGCCGTCTGAGACCGCGATTTGAACTGGATGTATTTGCATCGGTAAAGAAATGATATCTTCCATCAACATTTACCACGGGGATCACATAATATGCATTCTTATCTACAAGGCGGGTTATTTTTTCATTCTTCCCATATTTGGTCAGGAGTTGATTCAGGAAGTAAAGACATACTTCGCCAGCCTGGATCTCATTGCCGTGGATATTCCCATCGACATATACACCGGGTTTGCTCAACGCATCTCCCGTTTCAGGATTGTTTACGGTTAATGCATAAATATTCCTGTTCTCTTCACTTTTACCCACCAGATCCAGTGTAGTCAAATCCGGATATGCCTTATTTAACGCTTTCAGTGCCTCAACGACCTGGTCGTAAGTATAATAAAAGTCAAATCGAAGAGGTACGGTTATTTCACCCTGCTGGGCGGGTCCATCCACCAATGAAGATAATAGCATCAGAGTTATATTGACTAGGATTGCTAACTTTTTCATTTTACACCTCCTATCTTTATTTGTTTCCGGTCACCCCATGCGTTTTTTGATTCAAGTATGAGGGCAATCTCTTCCTCTTTCTCTGCCTGAAGGATCCAGGAGAATTTTACATTTTTATACCCGTCAACCTGGTTTACCGGTGTTCTTTGCTTACCGGAAAGAAACATGATGTTTTCCCCTTCAATACGAAGAACAGCAGGTGCGGGTTGTCTGTTTCTTTTTCCCATAGCTGTCGGGAAAGGGAGATATGATTTATTTTCGATCCATACAGTCAGCTCATGAATACCAGAGCCCTTATTTTTTGTTTCCGTTTTCAGCATTTTCAATTCAGGGAGCTTTTCAACCAGTTTAAATATCCAGGGTACCTGAAGGGATAAAAGGGAATCAATCATTCCGGCAGGGGGTGTATTATCCGTAAACGGGACTGCCCCGCCGATTTCCACCATCCCGAGGGTCGGATGATCAAACTCCTTCCATTCCACAAAACCTTTACCATTAAGGTATCTATCACTAAATGCCAGCAAAGCTATTTCTTTCGGATCTCCTCCTTCCGTATCCTTTTTTTCACTCCCCGTACTTTTCATCATTTCTGCGATCTGTTTGGGAGATATCTTTCCTTCCCTTACCATATTTATAACCATCGCTGCGTTGTACTGTGGTGGGGCACCGGATTCTTTTAGAAAGGCATTAATCTTTTCCTCTCCCAATTCTACAAATTCGTCATTACTCATTTTTTCAATCTTCTCTGCATTTAATCCCGAATCCTCCTTCTTTTCCTCTTTTACCTTTGGGAGTGTCCAGAAATCCATGCTGAATGTCAGGATTCCCAAATGATAATAGGACCACAATTCAAACGATCCGTCTTTTGCAGGCTGCGGATCCAGCCGTTCGGGC
>CP070687.1:576540-579802 GCA_020353115.1 Bacteroidales bacterium | reverse complement strand
TCAACGACGATCTGAACGGTGTAGAACGTCCTGTATCCTTCCCGATCCGGGATCTGGAGAACAGGAAAGTGGAGGTGGTTCAATCACTGGCAAAATGGAAAAGACTCATGCTTGCAGATCTGAAAATTGAAACCGATCGTGGTATCTACACGGATATGAATGCGATCCGTCCGGATGAAGAACTGTCAAATATACACTCCATATACGTCGACCAGTGGGATTGGGAAAAAGTAATCCACCCGGAAAACAGGAATCTTGCCTACCTTAAAAATACGGTAGAGAAAATATACTCCGTGATTCGGGGATTGGAATTCATTGTGTTTGAGAATTACCCGGGGATCAGGGAAACTCTGCCTGAAAAAATCACCTTTATTCATTCGGAAAAATTGTTACAGGAATATCCCGGTTTATCTCCGGGAGAGAGAGAGCATAAAATTGCAGAAAAATACGGTGCTGTATTTATCATCGGGATCGGAAATGAATTGTCAGACGGTAATCCACACGACGGCCGGGCACCCGATTACGACGACTGGATTACAATGAATGAAGAGGGATACCATGGACTGAACGGAGATATTATTGTCTGGAATCCCATCCTGAAAAGTGCCTATGAATTATCTTCAATGGGTATCAGGGTTAACCGTGAATCCCTGATTGAACAATTGAAGCGTAAGAAAAACGAAGAACGTAAAGATCTCTACTTCCACCGCAGACTCCTGAATGATGAACTTCCGCTGTCTGTGGGAGGAGGTATCGGACAGTCCCGGCTTTGCATGTTTTTCCTGAGAAAGGCACATATCGGAGAGGTCCAGGCGAGCGTATGGCCGGAAGAAATGATACGGGAATGTCTGGTTAATGACATCCATCTTCTGTAATACGCTGGTAATTAAAGCCTTGATAGCACAACAACAAGGAGCCGTGCCGACAAGCACAATCGACTCCATAGCAAGTCAGAAGGCATGGAATCACTTGTTAACCGGATCCAAAACCACTAAACAACCTGGACAATATTAAGAAATTGAGATAACCGAATTCTATGATCTCAGTAAAGAAAATTTTAATTAAAGAGAACCGGTTACGATCCGGATGGCGAATACTTCTGTTTTTTGCAATCGCTTTCCCTCCCCTTTATTTTCTGACATACCTTTACTGGGAGGAATTATTGCTCCGATATTTCATCCTGTTCTGGCTGCTTTTGATTCTTTCATTCATGTTCGTCGGTTTTTTTGATAAAAGACCAATATCTACAATCGGATTTTATTTTCACCGGCGAGCATGGACAGAATATTTTCAGGGCGTTTTGATCGGAACAGTATTGGTCTCCATCTTGTTTTTCTTCGAAATTATTACAGGATCCATTGAAGTAAGTTTTAAACGAATTACAATCTCTCTACTTAAACATATTCTGGTAATCTCACTTTTCACCACATTTTTTCAATCCGCATTTGAAGAATTATTCTTCCGTGGATATATCTTTCAGAATCTCATTGAAGCTACAAACTCGTTTGCAGCAATAATAATTATTTCCCTCGTCTTTGGAGCAGGGCATATGCTAACTCCAAATTCCAAATGGATAGTGGCAATAAACCTGAGTGTTTTTGGTGCCATGCATGCCTTAGCATACATTAAGACGAAATCGCTATACCTGGCTTCCGGTTTACATTTCAGCTGGAATTACTTTATGCGCAATATATATTCTTTACCTGTAAGTGGCACTAAATCATCCTATTCCCTGTTTGATGTACAAGAAACAGGACAGGCATGGATTACTGGCGATGAGTATGGACCAGAAGCCGGTATACCGGCACTATTTTTAATGATAATTTGTTCAATTTTCATTTGGTGCCGGCCGGAAATAACTGTCGAATCCGGTATGAAGAAGAAATGGGAGGAATACAGGGCAAAATATCTTAAAACAAACAAGTAATAAATTGGTATTAAACCCCGAAACAAGTTCTGACTCTTATTTCCACAGCAAATTGAGGGGAACCAGCCTGGGGCTGGCATGCAGGAAGAATTAAATAACTCTTTCCCAAATTCCGGTGGCCGTACACCTGTAAAGCAGGCAAAACCTTTTGCATTGATTGCGTTTAGCCTCACTCTGCTTCAGGGTATTCCTTTTTCGTTTGCACTTATTTTAAAGATCAGGGGGCTGCTTTTAATTGTTGTTCGTTTGGTTGTCCGAGGAGCACTTTTGCCGTGGATACATTCAGAAGCACCTCTGTAAATGACTTGGGAACCTCCGAGGCAGGATCCTTACAAGCCTTTCTTCGGTACGATCCACATCTTCTCCCGGTTTATGGCACAGGGAACCGGCTATTCCCTTCCAGCATTAGATATCGGATTACAACATATTTTGGTGGCCTCGAATCCGGTTATCTGTTTATAAAAACACGAAGCATCATGCCTTTAACCCCGGCACATGTTTCCCTGATCTTGTTTTCACCTCTTTCATTGCTGTTCCGTTTATAAGCAACTCCTTTTCCAATCCGTTTCAAACCGGATATGCCTGTAACTCCCCGGATATTAACTCTTCATTGAGTTTGATCCTGATACGTTCAGGATTTTGATAATTTTAATATTATAGTCAAATTTGCAGGCCTGAGCTAATAATTTGAGATAAAAAGAACCGGGCAGGTAGTGTGCTCTCAAAAATGGAAAAAACGATTGCCTTTAAAACCATCGGATGCAGGTTAAACCTGTATGAAACGGATGCACTAGCCTCCGCATTCAATGAAGCCGGATACAGGATCACCGATTTTAATACTCCTGCAGATGTATATGTTGTCAATACATGTACCGTAACAAACCAGAGCGACCGGAAATCGAGAAATCGGATAAACCAGGCTATCCGGAGAAAAAAAGGGGCACTGGTTATCGTTACAGGTTGTCTTGCCGATCATTACAAAAAGGAGTTGCAGGCGCGCAAGGAGATCACCTATGTTATTGAGAATTCAAAAAAAAGCGGAATTCTTTCCCTGGTCAATGCTCATTTCAGGGGAAAACCTTTCACCCCGGATGAATTGATTCCGGATCAGTTCGGATACAGGCCTGCCAGTCATACATTCCATACACGGAGCATGATAAAGATCCAGGAAGGTTGCGATAACTTCTGTAGTTTCTGCATTGTCCCAAAGGTACGCGGCAGAGCCGTCAGCCGTCCGGATAGTGAAATTCTTGAAAATATCCGTCAGGTCTTCGATTTTGGTTTCAAAGAGATTGTACTGACCGGAGTCAATGTCGGCCGGTATACTTATCAGGA
>CP070687.1:573170-576440 GCA_020353115.1 Bacteroidales bacterium | reverse complement strand
AGAAACGTAAACGGTTCACTTTCCTTATCCTTTTCCCGGTTGGTCAACCACTGGAATAATACGGGTAAGATGGTATATGAAATAATAACGACACTCCCAACCCCGGCTATTGATACGGCAGCTATTGACCGAAGTGCAGGATGTCTGGCAAAAATCAACGCACCGATCCCAATTATGGTTGTACAGGCAGAGAGGAAAACAGATGTTTTATAGGAACTGAAATTCTGATAGCCGAATTTGTATTCTTGTTGCAGTCCACGCATGATGAAAATAGTATAATCGATTCCCAGTCCAAAGACAAATGTCGAGATGATAATATTGAAAATTGTAAATTTTATACTCAGAAGACCCATGATTCCAAGGGTCCATAACCAGCTTAACAGGATTGGAATAAAACTGATTATCGCCAGCTCTATTCTCCCGAAAAAGATTAAAAGAATAGAAAATACTATGGTAAGTGAAACGAAAACCAGAAACCGGAAATTTGACTGAAGGACTTCGATGATCTTGTCTGTAATGAATGATTTGTCAAAAATAATGATCTTTTGGTCAGAGAAACGGTCATAGAGGATCTTCCTCCTGGTCCTGTCCAGTTTAACCTGTGATGCTATAAGAACTTCCGTTTCGGATTCCGAAATCCAATCATTAATCAGACTGATATCCTGATCCAGAAGGTATTCTCCGGTTAAGGGAATATAGTCTTTTGCAATTAACCGGGTGACCCCGGCAAAAGCTTTTTCATTAAATTTTAAGGTTGTTCCGGCCAGCACCAGATCATTCATCAGACTGGCTGTTTTTTCCTGAGACCAGTACTGGTGCCATCTGGCAATTCTTTCTTTTTGGAGGGATTCAGAAACAAAAAAGGAGTTTAAGGAGACGAAATTGTTCACGATACCCTTTCCCTTCATCCTTTCAAGTTCAGGTAAAATCTTTTCACCTGTTGCCAGGGCTTCATCAAAATCCTTACCCCTGGAAACAAGGTACGTGGAATTTAAGGTTAGATTGGTCAGACTGTCCAGATTTGATTCTGCTTCTGCTAGTTCCGGAGACATGTAGTTCATATTATACATATCGCCATCAAAACCGACTTTACGAAAGAAAAACAGGAAAAGAACTGATAAGGCCAGGACAGTTCCAAGAATAAATTTGTTGCGGTCGAACCGGTAAGCGGTGAACCTCTCAAGGATACCTGCAGGATAATTCCGCGTACTTTTTACCAGAATCCCGGAAAAATGTGGCAGTACGATTAACGAGAAGAATGCAGCAACAATAACACTTATAGCAGCAAACAAACCCAGATCCCTTAACACATCAGAGCCGATCAGCAGCAGACAAAGGAAGGCTGAAGCGGTGGTAAGACCGGACATCATCACCGGTAAAGCAACATCTTCCAGAACCTTTTTGACCGAACGAATACGTTTAAAATGAGTAAACAGATGTAATGCATAATCGATGGTTATTCCCAGTAGCACAGACCCAATTGCAAGTGAGATGGCTGAAACCCTGTAGTTAATAAAGAAGATAAGAGCCAGAGCCACGGCTGCCCCGAACAGAGCTGGCAGGAAAATGATAAAGAAGATTCCGATCTGCCTGTAAAAAGATCCGATAACCAAAAGCAAAAGGATTACGGCAATCGTAATCGTTACAGTAATATCCTTTTTTATACGGTTGGCATTACCTACTGCAACTGCCACACCACCGTAGTATTCAGCTACTACATCAGATTCCGCCTGAGATAAAATCGCGATATATTCATCAATTTTCTTAAGCATGAATCCGTTTTTCTTCGATTCACTCGATGGGTGTGCCGGTGTTACAAACAAAAAAAGATGTTTCAAATCCCTCGAAAAGAAATAATTATTGTAAAGAATAAAATTCCCACTCAGTTGGAAATCCTCCATCTTTTTCAGTGCAATACCAGTAAAATTCAAGGGATCATGGACAATGAATCTCTTGAATACTGATCCGGCCGGAGAAATCAAGGTTTTATAATTTCTTGACAGAGCATCTTTTATCGAACTTTCCTGAATAAGACTGTCAAGAATGAAATAATCATTCCTATCCAGAAATACTGGGAGGTATTCGAGAATTAAATCATACAATAACGCCACCTGGTTTTCCGCCCCTGAAGCTAAAACCGCTGACACTAATTCAGGATAGAGATTTTTTTTCAAAGAATCGACCAGGATTTCTGAAAAGGAAATCAATCTGCCAGGATCTGGTTCTGCTTTTGTATCTTCAAGTGAAACTGTAATAACCAGTTTATCAATGAAATCGAATTCTCCAAATACCTTGCTTACCTGATCAAGCTGTTCATCTTCCGGCATGACCCGTGTAATATCTTCCTCAAATGAGAGCCGGGTAATGAAAACCAGCGACAAGGATATAACACAAGCTGCCAGAACGGTCAGCAGGATCTTCCTGTTTCTAAAATAGTTATATGACCGTATAAAGGGCATGTTTTCTAATCAAATTCCATTTATGAAAAAATGGGAGACAAACAGATATCGCGAAACTAGGTTTTGACAGATTTTGGTACTGCGCCTCCATCTTTTTTCCTGAAAACCGATAAACTCAGGTAGGTAATACCACCAAGAAGTACCGACAGGAAAGCTCCAAAAACGAGACTGCCTATTACATACTGATATAGATTTGTCATAACAACTTCAAAATCAATTCTGGTACTGAATTTTACAAAGGTTGAATTCTCACCCAGAATCAGTCCCCCCGTAACATAGCTGAGATACAAAATGAAAGGTATCATCGGGGGAATGCTGATGTTTGCAGTTGTAATCACAACCATTTTATTCAATCGTAATACATACGCAAGAAAAATGGCCACGGCCAGTTGCCATCCCCATATTGGTAAAATACCACAAAAAACACCAAGGGTTACAGAAAATGCCAGTTTTGAATTGGAGTCACTCGGAGTGAGGAATAATTCTCTCATCGCTTTTTTAAATCCCATTCTCCGCAGTTCCCTGACATATTTAAAGGGCTTGATGTAAAAAAAAGTGATAAAGAAAAAAATGGTATTCAATATACTTATCCGTGTAAAATCTCTCACAGGACGGAAATGAGATACTCGTTCGCCTGCTGAAGGATAGTGCACCTCAACGGGAACGGATTCCATTTTAATACCATTCCATGAAGATCGAACCAGAATCTCCACCTCAAATTCATACTTTGAAGAATAGAACCGGATGGATTGTATCTGCTTCAAAGGATAAAGACGATAGCCACATTGTGTATCCTTTAATTTGTTCCCCG
>CP070687.1:569782-573070 GCA_020353115.1 Bacteroidales bacterium | reverse complement strand
TTAACTGTCCGCTACCTGTAGAGAGGATTATACTATTTTTGAGATTTTTTTTCTTTAACTTAATAACTAACTGTAATCCAGGATGTTGTAAAACAATCCGAAACATACCTGATTCCGTTACAAATATAGCAAATTTTGGTTATTTTCAGGGTAATAAACAAGGCTAAAAACCCTGTTTTTTTAACAAAAAATTAACATCCCGGTCGTTATATAAATAACGGCTACAGGGCACCTTATATTGTTATGGTTATTTCATAAATTATTTTGAAAATGACCCGGTGCTATACGGGAGAATATACACGAAAAATTTGATTTTGGATTTAATTTCCATAAATTGCTAAACCTTTATTCCCGGGACAATCATATTCAGTATCAGGAAGGAAAATCCGGGATTCAATGAAGGTTATTTCACTACCATCAGGTATCACGAACAGAATTCATATGATCATAATCCAAAATACCAAGGAGGTACTATGAAATTAATAACACGAAGGTCTTTTCTAAGGTCAGGTACCGCGGCAGCAATTGCCGTTGCGGCAGCGCCTATGATACCCTCCGGCTGTTTACGTTTTTCCGGTAAAAGTACGGCAGGGTATTTTGAATCTGAATTCGGTATTTCCGACGCCCTAAGCCGGAAAGTCCTCACCAGGGCATTATCACGGGGAGGAGATTTTGCCGACCTGTTTTTCGAGCACACCATCAGCAACTGGCTGAATCTTGAAGACGGAAAGGTAAACCAGGCTTATTCAAATATCGCATTGGGGGTAGGGATACGGACGGTTAAGGGTGACCAGGTAGGCTATGGATTTACACAGGAATTAACGGAGGAGGCTATGTTATCAGCCGCATCCATAGCGGCAACCATTGCCGATTCATCCCAAACGGAACCGGCCGGCCAGTTTGTATCGCTCGAACTGGAAAACTACTATCCGTTGACAACCCTGTTGACATCTGTTCCCCTGGAATCCAAGTTACCCATCATTCAATCCACGAATGAAAAGTGTTTTTCTCTTTCTCCCCTTGTTGAGAAAGTAAATGTCGGTTTTCATGACCAGCAGAAAAGGGTACTTGTTGTTACCAGTGAAGGTCAGAAAGCCGAAGATCTTTTACCGCGCAATTATCTGTATGCATCTGTTGTTGTCAACAAGGATGGTAAAAGGGAAAGAGCGGGATGGAATCTGGGTGGCCGTAAAGAATTTTCCTTCTATACAAAGGATGTCGTGGATGAAGTTGCCCGGGAGTCCGTTAACAGGGCACTTATTTTGTTTGACGCCGTTCAGCCTCCGGCAGGAGAGATACCTGTTGTACTTGGTCCAGGTGTTCCTGCAATCCTCCTTCATGAAGCAATAGGACACGGAATGGAAGCTGATTTCAACCGGAAGGAATTATCCACCTATTGTACGATGATCGGGAAGCAGGTTGCCGAACCGTTTGTGACCATTATTGACGACGGGACAAATCCCGCGTTGCCCGGTTCGCTGAATGTCGACGATGAAGGAACTCCGGGCCAGAAAACAGTACTTGTTGAGAACGGTATTCTGAAAAGCTATATGCATGACAAGATCTCCGCGCGTTATTATAACGTGCAACCTACGGGGAATGGCAGACGGCAAAGCTATGAACATTTCATCCAGCCCAGAATGAGAAATACCTATATGCTTGAAGGACCGTCCAAACCAGAAGAAGTAATAGAGAGTGTTGAAAGCGGGATCTATGTTGAAAATGTGAGTAACGGACAGGTAAAAATCGGGGAAGGTGACTTCTCCTTTTATGTATCACAGGGGAAAATAATTGAGAACGGGAAACTCACAGCTCCAATAAAAGATATTAATATTATGGGTAATGGTCCCAAGATGCTGAAAAACATTACAATGGTAGCCGATGACCTTCAAATGTCCCGGGGTGGTGGCGGTGCTTGCGGTAAGGGAGGACAGGGAGTTCCTGTCGGCTTTGGAATGCCGACTGTTCTGGTAAAATCAATGACCGTCGGCGGTGTTAAATCATAATCTGAAATATCATGAATGAAGAAATATATAATTTAGCGAAATGGTCGGTTGATACTGCCAAGACTGCAGGAGCTGACGATTGCAAAGCCGGTATCTCAAGGCAACGATCCGTGAACATCAGTTACCGGGACAGGAAACCTGAAAGTATAAAGGAGGCATCCAGCATGGACCTCTTTATTGAGATCTTTGTCAATGGCCGTTATTCAGGTCAAAGTACTTCCGACTTACGGAAAGAATCCCTGGATAGCTTCATCTCCAACGCCGTTGCTACAACGAAACTGCTAGCCGAAGACCCGTACCGTACACTCCCCGATCCGAAATATTATGAGGGAAGGGCCGATACCGATCTGGAAATCGTGGATCCTGCATACGAACAGTTCAGCCCGGATGACCGGCATAACTTTGCCAGAATGATTGAAAATGCCTGTCTGGAGACCGGCGGTGAAAAAACCATTTCAGTTACAGCAGGAGTCCAGGACAGTCATGGAGAATCGGTTATAATCACCAGTAACGGCTTCGAAGGGATGAGAGAATCAACTTTTTACCGTGCAGGAGCTCAAATGGCCGTGAAAGATGAAGGGGACAGAAGACCACAGGAGTATCACTATATTGGAACCAGGCACAGAAGCGACCTGCCTGACCCAGTACAAATAGGGAATATGGCTGCCAAACGAACACTGGATCTGCTTGGCGGGAAGAAGATCAAAACGGAAACTTTGCCGATCATTATTGAAAACAGGAATGTACCAAGAGTTGCCGGCGGTTTCCTGTCAGCTATGTTCGGAGGAAACATACAGCAGAAACAATCCTTCCTTGCCGATAAAAAAGACCAACCCGTGGCAAGCGAACATTTCACATTAATCGATGATCCCCATCTGCCGGCAGGCATGGGAAGTCAACTGTTTGACGGAGACGGATTCGCCTCAAGAAAACGGACCATGATTGAATCGGGTGTTTTAAAAGAATTTTTTATCGACTGGTATTACAGCCAGAAGCTTGGATGGGAACCGACCACAGGAGGGCCTTCCAACCTGATATTACCCCCCGGTAACCGATCCGTAGAGGATATTATGAAAGACCTTGGCAGAGGCATCCTGGTAACCGGATTCATCGGTGGTAATTCGAATTCCACAACCGGCGATTTTTCCATAGGCATATACGGAAAACTGTTTGAGAACGGCATCCCGGTTCAAACCGTGGTTGAAATGAATATCGCCGGCAACCACCTTGAATTCTGGGACAGGCTGGTCGAAGTGGCGAACGATCCCTGGATCTACTCATC
>CP070687.1:566389-569682 GCA_020353115.1 Bacteroidales bacterium | reverse complement strand
TTTCCGCCGATGCTGAATACCAGTTTATCGTAATCATTGGCAATGGCGTACTGTGATGCTAAGGCAGAGAGGCTGTCAATTTCCCGGTAGATTTTCTTTTTTAACACAGGATCTTCCGTATTTCTGTGGTCTTCAAATCGATCCGAAATTTGATCCAGAAACACTTTCTCTCTCTCCCAGTTTATAGTACCAATTTCATCTGTCCCCTTGAACATCATGTGTTCAAAATAATGTGCAAGACCGGTTGTTTCAATGGGATCCGAAGAGGAACCCGCATCAACGGCGATAACGGTTTGTAATCGTGGTTCATTTTCATTTACCGTTAGGAACACTTTCAATCCGTTATCCAGAGTATAGATCCTGGCTTCCAAAGGATCTTTTGTAACGTACTCATAAACATATCCGTTCTCATCGGTTTTCCTTTTTATTTCATATTTCTTCGTTGTACATCCAAAAAGCAAAAACAATATTAAAAAGATCTGTATACTATAAACTCTTTTCATAATCATCTGTTTTTTTATTATGGTTCAGGTAATTGTCGGTTTTGTGCAGGTGCTATTATCCAGTCGATTTCGTATTCCCAGTTTGATCTGATCTGTATTTCTTCCGGATACAACAGTACCTCTTCCGGCTGTCTTTTTTCCTGCAAGTTACCGGGATCCCATTTGCCACTGGAATTCCAATCACATACGGATTTTAATTTGTACTTCCCCGGATGAAGATACCGGTATTCAATCAGTGTATCATTCATCACACGGTTTTCTCTGAGTACTTCACTTTTTTCATTTAATAATTGAACCAGAAGATTTTGGTCAACCCGGTTTACGGATAACATAAGCGTACCGTAATAATCCAGGTTTCGTGTCTTAAACCGTATAAAGGTAGTATCGTTTGCCAATCCGTATATATCTGAAAAAGCTCCCGGCAAAAAACGAAGATCATACATTGTATCTTCCTTCCATGTCCTTATTAGGTAAAATTTCCGTGGCCCCAGTGTATCTGTCAATACCATGAAATCCAGGTTATTTTTCATAGTATCCCTGCTTTCATAAACATGAATCTTTGAGGTATCCACCATTAACACAGGTGTCGGGCTCTCCAATACAATCTTCTTATTCAGGTCAAAAGGTATTCCACCTGATGTATTGGATGTAATAGGAATGGCAGGAGTCTCTTCCGTCCCTTCCTCTATTGGTCTTCTGCGGGATCTTGTTCTGGCCGGTTCGGAGTGACGAAGTGTGATGGTATCTTTAAATTCGCTCAGTTGATCCGTGGAATCTGTCATTAAATATGAAAATTCAAATTCCAGAAATTCCATATTGCTGATGGTTGTATCTCGTATCCAAAAGCTTAATGAATCACCCGTAACGTAGTATTCCTTTATATACCAGCTACCCTCTGCCGTAAAATTTACCGGCTCAATCCTGGGTTGCCGGAGCAGAGGCTCATTGAATACAAACAACAGGTGATTTGCCGTTTTTCTTTCAGAACTTTGCAAATATTGATTATATATCTTCTGCTGGAACAGATACAGGTTAATTCCAGATATTCTTTCCGTAATACCTGGTGTCGATAATGAATCGGTCAGGCTGGAATCCGGCGCCGCATGAAGGAGAGGATTCAATATGACTACCGTATCTGCAAAAGCTATAAATTCTCCCGGCTGGTCATACATATAGTTCATGTTTGCATCCTTCAGGGCAAAAACCCGGAATGTATCCTGTTTCATATTATTGATCCTGAAAAATCCTTTCTCATCTGCTTTGGTAACATAAACCGGTATCATTTTCATAAAAGCCGAATCATCCAGATTCTCATGCACTACGATGAACACATTCTCTTCCGGTTGTAGATCAAAAGCTTTGATCGCCTTTCCTTCAAGAGATAATGAATCGATGGTATTGCCCGTCGAAAATACAAATTCGAAATTTTCCAGGGGGTTGTTCGCATTGTTATCCGCAATCGCATCGAAAAAGTTAAACGTATAGGTCGTATTTTCCAGCAACTCCTCCTCAATATCCACAAGGATGGATTTTCCTTTCAGTCTTATATCGGGTTTTTCCTTCATGGGTGGAGAAATGATGAGTTTTTGGTTTAATTCCATCAGCTGGATATACTCATCAAAGGTTATCTCAATCTTTTTGCCCTGAAAATCAACTGAATAGTTATCCGGGTAACTTTTCAGTACACGCGGTGGAGTCTTATCAACCTCGCCGCCCGAAGGAGAACCCACTTTGGCGCAATGCGTCAGTAAAATGACGAATAACAAAACAAATGGCAGTATGATATCTTTTTCCTTCAATCCTTTAAACGGGTTGGTATTACTGTCATACAAACATACGAAGATTATAAAGATTTTAATGAATATAGGGGAAAGTAAGTGGCCTTATCTAGGATATATTTCGTATGTTTGATAATTAATCTTTTTCAGCAATGATTACTGCTTTTATTGATTGGAATGTAAATCCCGAGATATTCAGGATTGGTAATTTTGCCATCCGCTGGTACGGTCTGCTGTTTGCTTCCGCTTTCCTCTTCGGATACCTGATCATGAGTAAATTTTTTAAAAAGGAGGGTATCCGCATTGAAGTTCTGGATAAATTAACCATATACATGGCTATCGGTACGATAATTGGCGCCAGGTTAGGACACTGTTTATTTTACGAACCGTCATATTACCTTAGCCATCCTGTCGAAATACTTATGATCTGGAAAGGCGGTCTTGCCAGTCACGGTGCCGCCATTGGAATACTTATAGCGCTCTATCTTTTTGCGAAAAGCGAAAAAAAACCGTTCCTCTGGGTGGTGGACAGAATCGTTATCGTTACAGCACTTGGAGGATTTTTTATCCGAACAGGAAACCTTATGAATTCCGAAATCTATGGAATTGAAACCACATTACCCTGGGGATTCGTTTTTATCAGGAACGCAGAGGTAGTGCCCAAACACCCGACCCAGATATATGAAGCACTTTGCTATCTGATTATTTTTGGTATTCTATATCTAATTTACATACAAAGGAAGGCTGAAGTGAAAGGAGGCTTATTGTTCGGCTTGTTTTTGATTCTTGTATTTTTAGCCAGGTTCCTGATTGAATTCATTAAGGAAGATCAGGTTGGATTCGAATCCGGTATGACACTGAATATGGGCCAATGGCTTAGCATTCCATTTATCCTTACGGGAATCGGCCTTGTAATCCGGTCTGTGCCTTATAAAAATAAGAATAATGAGTAACCGGATGTTTTTTAAATAATACGTTTATTCCACCAAACAAAATTGTAATTCTGATAATC
>CP070687.1:562985-566289 GCA_020353115.1 Bacteroidales bacterium | reverse complement strand
GATCGTCTACAATAGCCAGGGTTAAAAGGAATAATTTCAACGAATAGGGTACACGGTTACCAAGAAGAGCAAGAACACCGAGAGCAAATGCAATATCCGTTGCCGAGGGTATAGCCCAGCCTTTCATGGCTACCGGATCTCCCCAGTTTATGACACTGTAGATTGCAGCTGGAATAGCCATACCACCTGCTGCCGCAATTACCGGTAATACTATCCGGGAGGGATCGGATAATTCCCCATCCATAAATTCGCGCTTTATTTCCAGTCCAATCAGAAAGAAGAAAATAGCCATCAAACCATCGTTGATCCAGAGCAGCAAGGGTTTTGCAATTTCGAATTCACCAAACCGTATTTCTACGGGGGTTCCGAGGAGGGCATCGTAGAAAGTTTTTACGGGTGTATTTTCGGCTACCATTGCTAAAATTGCCGCAATCAACAACAAAATTCCACCGGATGCTTCCAGGCGCAGGAATTCCCTCAATGCTTTTAGAACCATGGTTTTTATCCTTTCCCAGATTAATGATGTTCGCTTTTATTCGAACGGCAAGTTAGTCATAAGGAGATAGTTATGCAATAAAAAAGAGAATGCGTTAAACCGGTCGGACCGGAAGCAGCCCACCGGCCATGCCGCGTACCGATCTGACCGGGACCAACCCGCAGGCAATATCCCGCATCGGTCGGATCAGATTTGCAGGCAGTACATGAGGATTTTTACCTTTTATGCCTGTCTGCCGGTTGCCATCCTCCACCCGGATGACACAGTGGATCGGGCCTTTGGGAAAATGGGAGAAGAGTTGATGATCGCTTGATGGTGGTATAAAATCCCCCTTCCCCATTGGGATCTGCCATAGGCCCCATAGGGATTCCTTTGGAACATGGCTATGCCACCTTCGGGATAATTCCCCCTTTTGCCTGCCAAAGGCATCCCTGCCAGTCCGGCAGGCTGGTCTTTCCCGAGGGACTCCTTTGGAGCGGGAAAAGGGGGACATCGTTTTCATTAATCTTTAGATGGTTATCCACAATTCAGAGAAGCGGTAAAACGGGATGTAAACTGGAGAAGCTGATTGGCCAAATGGTAAAGGGCGGGATCAGTCTGCTAAACGGATACAGAGGGTTCTTTTTTGAGAATCCTGCCGGGAAGTTTTCCTGTAGTTTCTCCTTCCTGTACAACGACCTCACCATTAACAATAACATACCCTATACCATCGGGATAACGGTGAGGATCTTCCCAGGTAGCCCTGTCAATTATCCTGTCAGGATCAAAAATTACAAGATCGGCAAAATAGCCTTCGGAAATTCTGCCCCTGCCCCTGAAGCCAAACTTATCTGCAGGCATAGAGGTCATTTTCTGAAGTGCCTGAGGTAATGTCATGATTTTTTCTTCCCTGACATACTTTCCGAGAATCCTGGGGAAAGTGCCATAAAAGCGAGGATGGGGTTTACCCTTGTGGAGGACACCGTAAGGGGCTACTGCAGAACCGTCCGATCCGACAGTTACCAACGGATGAGCAAGTATACGCTGCAGGTTTTCTTCTTTCATCATAAATGTGATCATACCTACCTGATTCTCCTCTTCAATCAGTAGATCTCTCATGAAATCATATGGATCCTTGTCTGCTTCCCCGGCTGCTTCAATGATATTCTTCCCTTCAAGGTGCTTGTTCTTATCGGTCGAGATGGAACATATCCTGACTTTTTCCCATGATCCGAGTTTCTGTTCCTGTTCCCGGTAGTGGCTACGGAATTTTTCCTCAAGGGTAGGATCCTTTAACCTTGCGATGAAGTCCTTTGTGGTTCCCTGCCTTGCCCAGAGCGGGAAATAAAGACTTAATCCCGTTGATCCGGCAATATAGGGATACCTGTCAGCCATTATCTGAATTCCCTCATCCCTCGCTTTTTCTACCTTTTCAAGTGCAGCATCGACCTTATGCCAGTTTCGGGGATAACCAATTTTAAAATGGGATACCTGGGTACTGACACCTGTTTCACGGGCAATCCTCAGGGTTTCATCAATTGCTTCGATGAGCATATCTCCCTCATCCCTCATATGGGTTGCATAAATACCATTATTCGCGGCCACCAAACGACACAGTTCAATGACCTCCTCGGTGGTGGCATAACTTCCCGGTGCATATTCAAGTCCCGTGGAGATCCCCCATGCACCGGCCTTCATATTCTCCTCAAGGATGATTTTCATCTGAACGATCTGTTCCGCTGTTGCAGGCTGATCGTCAAATCCGACAACCTTTCCCCTCAGGTCTCCCTGCCCCAGAAAGGTGACGTAATTAAGAGCTATCCCCTGTTCATCCAGCCGCTGGAAAAACCCATTGATATCAGTCCAGTTAAGATCAACATCGAACTCTTCTTTCAGCCTTTTTTTCATTTCTCCGGAGATTTCCTCCGCAACAGGGAAGGGAGTGCTCCCGCAATTACCGCTTATTTCCGTGGTAATCCCCTGACGGATATGACTTTCTGCAAGTGGGTTGGTAATTAATCCCACATCGGTATGGGTATGTACATCAATAAATCCCGGAGAGACAGCCATTCCATCCGCCTCTATTATCTTTGCGGCATTGTCCCTGTTCAGGTTTTCACCGATCAGGACGATTCTATCCTCCTTGATTGCGATATCGGCCTCCTTACCCGGATTACCCAATCCGTCGAATACTATACCGCCGGCGATGATGATATCGTATTTCCTGCCTTCTGAACATCCCTGGATCAGGATATGGGATCCGCCGGTTCCGATAACCAAGGCACCTTTTGCCGAGGTTTGAAGAAATTGCCTTCTTGTGAATTTGGTTTTCATCTCTTGATGGATTTAGAGAATTATCTTGTGAAGAACTTATTTGCAAAAGTTAAGGAGGAAAATAGTAAAAACTGGTCTATCGGCAAAATATTATTACGCACACCTGGAGTTGAGATTATCAAACGGGGATGTTAAGGGCATTTGAGTATTTCTTTATTCAAAATGTTTGTTGCATTCCGGTCCAGGGAGGGATTTCCGGAGGGAATCCCGGTTTTCGTTATCCGGTAACTTAGTTCGCATTAGTTTTTCAAAATAAAGCCGGGTGCGTTCCGGTCCATGGAACGTTTTCCCGTTGAATGGTGTGGCAGTTGGACCAGGGTATTAGGTTTATTCCAACCCGGGGCTTTGCCCCGGGCTACCAATATCTGAACCCTGCCAGCTCTCCTTCGGTGAGTTAAGAGGCAGGCAAGGGGAATGAAGGGAATATTAGATCCGAATTTGATACAAAAATATCACCCGTCCATGACGATCCGCCAGTTGGCGGATGTCAGGATA
>CP070687.1:559555-562885 GCA_020353115.1 Bacteroidales bacterium | reverse complement strand
CGCAGTGTTCCAATTGCACCGTCCTGTATCCATTTCAGTACCAGGTCATACTCTCTTCTTCTGCTCCAGGCCAGGAGATGAGTGCTGACACCCGTTTTTCGTGCAGTCTCTATAGTCAGCCTGGCTTCATAAACCCTGTTGGCAATAGGTTTGTGGATAACAATGTGTTTCCCCTTCTTCATACCTGCAATGGAAATGGTTGCATGGAGATGATCGGGAGTCATCACCTTCAGTGCATCGATATCCGTTTCCTTCTCCAACAACTCCCTGAAATCGCTGTATGAAGAGCATCCGTTGTAATTTTCAGAGGCTCTTTTTTTAGCATAATAGGTATTAACCACTTCCTGTCCGATCTCACGTCCGCCCGGAATACCCTTAAGGCCTTCACCCCAGGATGGCTCTTCCAGGGCCCTGCGTATCCCGTTCCTTATTCCGTTCAAAGACCAGTCAACATAGTCTGTAGTGTTCCTGTTCGGATCACAGACAGCGACAATTTGTATTTCCGGATTAGTAATAAGGCGTACCATTTCCCGTAAACCCTGGGTTCCGCAACCAATATAACCAATGGTAAGCTTATCGCTTGGTGCAATATGATTGAGTCCACCAAGCACGTGTCTCGGAACAACTGTAAATGCTAATGTAGCAGCTGTAGAACTTATGAATTCACGACGGTTCATGTTCTTTTTTTGTGCCATGTCTTTTTTTTTTAGGAATTATACTTGCTCTCCTCAGAAGCCACGGGAACAGAAATCACAAATAATCACTATGCTTAATTGTTCTTCTGTCTCATCAGTCTTCTGCCGAGTTTATTTATAGCTGCTTCAATTGACTCATCCGGTTTTATCACGTTATATTCACCCCAGAAATCAGGATCTTCAAAATCTGCAATCTGCTCCACCAGTATATCCGTTGATCTTGCGGACTCCCTGATCCTGAACTTATTTAAATTCTCCGGGTCCGTATCCGTTACCGCCATTTCGGACATGACAGTATAAATAGATCTGAAAAGCTTCTTGTCCCACTTGCAATAAACCACAAATTCAGATCGTACATAGCTAAGATACCATTTATCGTCAATCAACCTGTAATTTGTCAGATAGTTGGCCGATACAATATCGATTGCCATTCCAAGCGGCCTTTTTTTAATCATAGTTCCGCTGGCCCGTTCGATCTTTTTAGGACTTAAGCCAAATTCCAATCCCACGATGGCCAAATTTTCAGCATCGAGATAGATCTTTCCCTTGTAGAGTGGATAATCAATATTATCTTTCTGATCAAACTCAATAATGTATGTTTCCCTTCCATCCACATTGATCATACCTGCATATGAATAGTAATAATCATCCAGGCTGACTTCCGAAAGGATTTCGCCGGGATTCTTTACCACATCCA
This sequence comes from Bacteroidales bacterium, assembly GCA_020353115.1. Lineage (GTDB taxonomy): Bacteria > Bacteroidota > Bacteroidia > Bacteroidales > VadinHA17. The sequence goes on along the minus strand of CP070687.1, from coordinate 561,493 downwards.
ACAAAAAAGAGTTATAAGGTCCGCCCTGAAATTTGAACAAAATCGTATCCATTCTTGATACATCCCGGCTTTTCCTCCCCCTGAAAATCCTGATCCTGTCAACATCGGTAACATTACCGTATGCCGCTTTATAAACATCAAGAATGGCTTCGGAGATGGCCACGTAATTCCTGTTCTTTTTTATAGTCTCCCTGTAGAAAGATGTCATCATCATCGAATTGCCGGGGTAATTCTCCGAGATATTACCAATTGAGTTTTTTAATATCTGAAGTGGGTTTATGCTTGGAATAACAACCTCTTTCAAAGGAACCGGAGAAACCTGTAGCCTGATAATATTTCCTTCCGGTTTCAGATCCCGGATGAGGATTGTAGCCCTGCCGTATCCGATATGACTTATTCCAAGGGATTGATCCAAATATTCTTCCGGTACTTTTATGATAAACTCCCCATCGGCATTTGTAACAGTACCCAGATTTGTACCAGTGACAAATACGTTCGCAAATACAACAGGATCATTCTTTTCATCATCCACTACCTGACCTGTAAAGGATTTAAAGATTACGGTATCACCGGCTGCTCCAAACTCTTCGTTAAAGTCAGAAATAATCCCGGCACTTGCATCAAAACTTTGAAACAGGAAATATATCAGGATAACGGTCAACCAATTCGTTAGATAATAGTTTATCTTGTGATTTGAATTCATTATTTATTATATTTAAATAACACTTATAAAGGTATAAAAAAATGCAGATTGAACTTCCCGTCCCGCATAAAAATAATCCTTGTAAGACCTCTGTATACTGTATTCTCCGAATGGAAGATTGAATGTTATACAACACTCTTCCGTAGAACGAATCTCCCGGTATGTTTAATTCAACCGTAAAGAAAATCGTTGGACAAAACTCTTTTGTAGAACGAACCTCCCGTGTTGGGATGGATTATAATAACCAGGTCGCACAAAAAGTTAAAGTATGGTTTTCTTCATTATACGAAACCCGTGCGGAAGAGAGACCGCATTTTTACTCTCCTACTTTTTTCCAGCCTATTTTCTTCATATTGAAATAGATTAAGATCCCTGCTGCAAGGCCTATTGCAATAAACAGGAATCCTTTCCCGAATTCTCCGAAAATAATCTTTCCAAATCCAAAAAGAGTAAATATAACGAGGAAGCATCCTGCAACCCAGTTCATAAACAGGTATCTATAGCCGGTGTCTCCTTTTACTTCAGGCATTTTATCGGCAATCTTGCGCCAACCGGAGCCTCCGGGGTGAACTTTGGTATAGAATGCTTTCAGTTTTTCTTCTTTTTCCGGTTTGGTCAGCAGGGTAATAACCAGCCAGACAAGGGAGGACCAGACCACGATAATGAGCAGTGTATTTGGAAATTCCACATGCTTATAGATAAAAGGATAGATGGTAAACGGGGCGATGATTGCTGCTATCTCTGTCCAGGCGTTTATCCTCCACCAGAACCATCTGAAGATTAAAACAAGGCCGATGCCTGCACTGCAGTTCAGAACGAAGATCCATGCATCACTAATCCTGTCAAACTTTGAAGTGACAAACAGGGAAAAGATCATGAGCAGGAAGGTTGTAACTCTAGCAACCTTAACATAATATTTCTCATCTGCTCCTTTTTTAACAAAGGGTTTGAAAAGGTCATTTACGATATAGGATGTTCCCCAGACAGTCTGTGAAGCGATGGTTGACATATATGCAGCCAGGAATGCAGCCAGCAATAATCCAAGCAATCCGTGGGGCAATATATCCCGGATAACCATAACGAATCCTTCACCTTTCTGGTCTGCTGCGAGGTCAGGATATAAAACCAAAGCGACCAGTGCGACGATTACCCAGGGCCAGGGACGTATTGCGAAATGAGCAACCTGGAACCAAAGAGTTGCAAAGAGGGAGTGTTTTTCATCTTTTGCCGACATC
>CP070687.1:556119-559455 GCA_020353115.1 Bacteroidales bacterium | reverse complement strand
GAACACCCCATTCGGTATCATGATAATGAAGCAGTAAAGGATTTGTTGTACTCCACTGACAACGATACGTCATATGATTAATTGTTTACAGTTATCAGTCGTAATGAAAAAATCAATTAAAACCGGATCCTGTCTGGTTTCAATTGTCGTTCATCAGTTCCACCACGGACCTACCTCCTGATATGTTCTTATGAAGTTTTCAACAGAACGGTCATACCCTTTCTCCACACTATCCGGGAAGTAGCACGCGGGTAATTCTTTCCGTTCCCTGTGGTATTTAATACATTCGCAACAGATGCCCTTGTTACTGCAGGGATAGGAGCAGTTACAGAATTCCCTGTTGTTCTCTTTTTTACACGTATCCATTTATTTTCAGGATTAAGGTTGATCCAGGCAAAAATAACATTTTTCAACGTTTAATCCTCCCGGTCTGCCAGCCTGTGGCTGGCAGGCTGGTTTCCCGCAGTTTCCTTCGGAGACAAGAGTCAGGAGCTTTCTCTGTGGGTTAATGCCCATAATTCATAATTGTGGTTTACTACTTTAACAGGAGGCAGGAATTCTGTCATTATAGGACCGTTAATCTGTGATGCTATAATAGAAGAGTAAAGAAGATGACTCATCCTTTTCCGGGAATGTGTGTGACACAATATGAGGTTGTCGGATTATTAATCACCAATCAATTCTTTAACAGCACTCACAATTTCCTTTTGATTGAATGGTTTTTTAAGAATCTTTGATGCGCCGAAGTGTTTTGCAGGTTCCAGGTATTCGCGGGGATCCATTCTGCCTCCTCCGGAAATAGCGATTATTTTTATTTCAGGATGTTTGGATTTTATATCAACGATGGTTTCAAGGCCTTCTTTCTCTGGCATTACAATATCGGTAATAATGAGATCAACAGGTGACTTGTTATACAAATCAATTCCTTCCTGCCCGTTCCTTGCCAGGTCTACTTCATAACCGGCTTTTTCAAGCATTTTTTTCAACATCAGCAGGATGTGAACCTCATCGTCTATTATCAGGATTCTTTTCATACCCTTACTTTTTTATTGTCTAAAACTCGTCGTATTATCTTGCTGAAATCACTCAGAATCAGCGGCTTGATGATCAGCTGGTTGATGCCCTCTTTTTCCACCATTTCGTTCGATATGGAGTCACTGTATCCTGTAATGATAATAACTTTCAGATCTGGCCGTATTTCTCTCAGTTTTTTTACCAGTTCGGTACCAACCATGTTGGGCATTGTCTGATCCGTTACCAGCAGGTCGTAATTGTCAGGATCCGACCGGAATTCCTCGAGTGCAACCAGACTGTCCGTTTTGATATCCACCGTATATCCGAGGCTTTCGAGCATCTTCTTGCCCATAAAAGTTATCTCCTCTTCATCATCGACAAACAGGATTTTCTCTTTCCCTTTAATTACCTTGTCTGCAGGCTGTCGTTTACGGGAAGAACCCTTTCCATATTGTGGAAGATAGATATCAAACGTTGCACCCTTTCCCGGTTCAGAGTCTACGGTGATTGCTCCGTTATAGCTTTTCACAATACCGTGAACCACCGAAAGGCCCAGGCCTGATCCCACACCTACCTCTTTATTTGTGAAAAAGGGTTCAAACAGCCTCTCTCTTGTCTCAATCGTCATTCCGATACCACCATCCCGAACACGAATCCGGGCATATGATCCATGTTCAAGATTCGCGATGGTTCTTGAGTACTTTGAATTTATTTCGACAGGTTTCAGACTTACTTCAAAAACTCCTCCTTTCCCGGACATGGAATGAAGTGCATTGGTGCTGAGATTCATAATAATCTGGTGTATCTGAGTGGCATCAGCCAGAACGGTTCCGCAACCTGGATCCAGGTTCTGTTTTATTTCAATATTGGAAGGAAAGGATGCTCTTACCAGTTTCAGGATCTCCTTGATGACAACATGAAGGTGAAGTGGTTTCTTCTCAACATCGACATGACGGCTGAAGGTCAGAATCTGGTTTACCAGGTCTTTTGCCCTTACTGCTGCACTATTGATCTGTTCTATATCATATTTCAGGCTGCTTTCCTCCGTTAGTTCTTCGAGTGCCATCTCCGTGTAACCGAGGATAGGAGTCAGGATATTATTGAAATCATGAGCAATACCACCCGCAAGAGTCCCAATGGTTTCTATTTTTTGCAACTGCAGAAGTTGTGCTTCCAGCTTTGTTTGCTCAAGTTCATAATGCTTTCGCATTTCAATTTCCTTCTTCAGTTCGCGGTTGGTTTTGGTAAGCTGGGCTGTTCTTTCCTGGACCCGTTTTTCAAGTGCTTCATTTACAGCCTTAACCTTTTCCTGTTCATTCGTAAGCAATCTGGATATGTAAAAATCCCTTCTTGTCGAATTTTCTATTGAATAACAGATGAACATTCCAATGATATTGGCACTGATAAAAAAGGAGTTGTTGTTGAATAGAACCTCAGGTGGTGTCTTTGCAATTAAGATTGCCGCTAATTCATAGGAAAGGACAATGGACCAGCCGGCAAGTGTTGCATGAATAAACCGGGCCTTAATAAAAGTATATCCAAAAATAAAGATCAGGATCAAACCGGCATAATATGTATAATTTCCCACAGTTGATGCAAAAATGATCATAAGGATTATACCAAGGCCGGTCAGGTACATTAGGGCGGCAATGGTACGTTGCATATATCTTTTAAATACCGGAAAATAAGTAAATGCCATCACGGCAATAATAGCAGGGGTTATTATGCCGAAACGGATAAACCATAATGTGCCTTTAAGCTCGGGGATCAGAACCGCATCAACCAGCGCAAAAAGTCCGTAAAATATCAAAGCCAGTGCCAATGCAAACCGTAATGGTACCAGGGATTTCCGGAAATAATCGTTCTGGAATTCTTCTTCGAGATGGCTTTGGTTTCCTCTGAATCGGAGCGTTATCGGATGAAGTTTCATCTCTTCACCGGAAGAGGATCCGCCGGTTACTATCGATGCTCCTAATTTTTTGAAAAATTTCATCTTTTATGTCCCTATCATAAAGAGTTGTGATTCGTGGTTATACCTAAACCGGATTCCTGATGGTAAGAAAAAGGTTTACACCAAGCGGTTCATGATCTACTTTAATATGATCTTCATCTGCTCCGGCTTCAATTGCCATACGGATAAGATCATATTCTGTGCGGTAGTTCAGATACCAGTCGGAAAGCACCTCCATCATCTTCCTTGAAGGATTTCTCCTGGAAAAATTTCCGATAATCATTTCACCGTTTTCGGCCAGAAAAGTCAGGTATTTTCTAACCAGATATATGAAATGTTTTTCTTTAAAATAATCAAAAAGGCCACCACTC
>CP070687.1:552680-556019 GCA_020353115.1 Bacteroidales bacterium | reverse complement strand
AAACTGGGCTGGATCAGAACCCCGCTTAAAACACCTGAACCTACATTTGAACCGGGCATATGGATTGACTTAAAGCACGATGCAATTCAGAAAATCAACTACCATGGAATCAAAAAATGCTGGCAGCAGGGAAATGAACTCCTGGGAGAGGGATATAAAGCAGAAATCCTTTCTGTCCATGATCCGGATGAATACATTGCACAAGCAAATACGGATAAGGAAAAAGCGGAAAAGATGATGGATATTGTGGAAGCTTACCTGGCATTGTCTGAGTTGAAAACGAAAGGTAAAGCTTCTGCTATTGGTGTGGGAGCCAAGGACTGGCATATTATAAGGGAGGTCAGCAAGCATATCCGTCTGGACTGGGCCATGCTGGCTGTAAGTCTGACTGTAATGCATCATCCTCCTGATCTTTTGGAGTTTATTGAAGAATTAGGTAACAAGGGTGTGGGGGTTATAAACTCCGCTGTTTTTCACTCGGGATTCCTTGCCGGAAGTGAATTTTTCGATTACCGGAGAACCAACCGAAGTGATCCGGAAGATCAGGCCCGGTTTGCCTGGAGAGAAAAGTTCTTTTCCATCTGCAGCAAGTATAAGATTAATCCTGCTGCTGCTTGCGTTCAATTCGGGATGTCCCCAAAAGGCGTTGTAAGCATTGCCCTGAATACGAGTCGGCCGGACCGAATCCGGGAAAATGTGGAGCTGGTGCAGGTTAGGATACCGGATGGATTCTGGAAGGCGATGAAGGAGGAAGGGCTGATCCGGCAGGATTACCCTTTCCTGGGATGAATCTTAATTGGTCATACTTCGACTAAGCTCAGTATGACTTTGATTTACAATAATTTACAATCAAACCGTACAGCACTTTATAATATTGGTAATTCATGATAATATATGTTTACATTGTTAAGTGTTCAGATGCTTCATACTATACTGGAGTTACTAATAATATTGAGAAAAGAATCCGGGAACACAATTCAGGAATCAACAATCGGGCATATACATACAGTAGAAGACCAGTAGAACTTGTGTATTTTGAGCAATTCAGTGATCCATATGCAGCTTTTAGACTTGAAAAGCAAATTAAAGGATGGACAAGAAGGAAGAAGGAAGCTTTAATTAGAGGAGATTATGATAGACTTGTTGAATACTCTAGAAGTTATGATAAGGTAAAAGAAAAGAAAGGATAATCTATACATTAGAGAATCAATGTTTTGGGGTTTAGGATATAATTGAGGCAGGTCAGACTGAGCCTGTCGAAGTCTTGACCGGTCATACATTCTCCCCAACGGATCCCTTTGGGAGACAGGCTCAGTATGACATTTTTTTAACGGGATTGTTACCTATTTTCCGGGAAATGTTATTTTTAAACCTTTCAAGCAACCGACAATTTTTAACCAAGTACGACCAGCATGACAACCGAATCGAGCCGATCCGCAAGAGGAAAGTTTATCCTCCCCGGATATATTATACCATTTGTCCTTGTCACCTCCCTGTTCTTCATGTGGGCGATTCCACACAACCTGAATGATGTACTTATCAAGCAAAGCATGAAAGTGTTCGGCATAGGCCGTTTCGAAGCAGGCTATATCCAGTCTGCATTCTATCTTGGATATTTCCTGCTTTCCTTACCGGCGGCATTACTTATGCGGAAATATAATTACAAAACAGGACTGGTTGCAGGCCTTATCTTATATGGTATGGGATGCCTCCTTTTTTTCCCGGCAGCTTTAATCTCAAGGTACATTGCCATTCTGTTTGCGCTATTCGTTATAGCCAGCGGCCTGGCATTCCTTGAAACCGGTGCAAATCCTTTTATTGCCGTTTTTGGGGATCCGGCATCCTCCGAACGAAGACTGAACTTCTCTCAGGCATTCAACCCGTTTGGTGCCATTACCGGCGCCTTTGTGGGTACGGTATTTATTTTTTCCGGCCGGGAACCGGATGCGGTGGAAGTACAAGCCATGCAGACCGAAGGCACCTATGATGCTTTTATACATGAAGAGTTATGGAGGATAGTACCACCATATATGGTTCTGGCATGTGTTGTATTCCTGCTTGCTTTTTTCATGATCCGAACCCGTTTTCCAAATCCAAAAGAGGGAACATCAGAAGAAAACGAGAACGGCACAAAAGGTAGATTTTCCGAGCTATTCAAATATCCGCATTTTATTCAGGCCGTTATTGCCCAGTTCCTGTATGTCGGTGCACAGGTAGGTACCTGGAGCTATTTTATCCAGTATGTGCAGGATTACACAGGACGGAATGAAAAGCTGGCCGGATACCTTTTAACCGGTACCCTGGCTGCTTTCGCTGTTGGAAGATTCTCGGCCACATATCTTATGAAATACATCAAACCCAATAAGCTCATGGGTTTATACGGGATCATCAATGTCGTACTCGTGTCCATAGCCATACTGCATCCTTCAAGTATGGGTATGTGGTCGCTTTTCCTTACCAGTTTCTTTATGTCCCTGATGTTCCCTACGATTTTTGCATTGGGAATCAAAGGATTGGGGCCAAATACGAAATTGGGGGGATCATTGATCATCATGTCTATCATCGGCGGAGCCGTTTATCCACCGCTTATGGGAAAGATATACGAGTTTACACATAGCATGGCAATCAGTATGGTTCTGCCGCTTATTGCATATGCATTTATTGCATATTATGCATATATTGGTACACGGGATAAAAAACTACAGGAGGCTATCATCCTGGAGAATTCCGGGTAACCGTCAAATTATCGAATATCCCATTCAAAGTCAGGGTGATCTGTACCAAAATCATCGCAATATGACGAAAAAAGGATTTGGTCCCTTTAATGTAATATTCATGAGTGACGGTTTGAAAGAGTGTACACTGATACACCCGTTTTTTAATTACACTTTCCCGGCTATGGTATTAAGAAACCGGTATATCAGACCAGGGGGGGGTAAAATCCTAAAAGAATAAGATCCGGCCGGCAGAAATAACATACCCATATTTTTACGGAGCTCTCTCCAGGAACAACCTGCCAGGTTTGCAGAATGACGATTATTTGTATCTTATCTTACTTCGTTTCGTAGGGTCATCATCCGGCAGTAATGGAATCAGCCGGAATTCATAACCGTATTCCTTATTTTCAAGCCGGTATTGCGCATGCGGCATTGCACCCCATGAGTCATCACCTCCCACACCTCTCTGTTTGTAATCCAGATTCACAGAAATAAAATCCTTTTCTTTCAATTCGTATTCATGCAATGATCCCCGGTAATGCCGCGTAAGATCTTCAGTGGTATAGGGTAAAGCAGAAACACTGAGTAAAGGAGTGCCAACAGCAAGAATTCCGTTCCCGTC
>CP070687.1:549199-552580 GCA_020353115.1 Bacteroidales bacterium | reverse complement strand
CTATTATTTCCTTCCTGGAAGGTTCGGGATTTTTCATCAACAACCCGTATGCATTTAGTATCATACCCGGTGTGCAGTACCCGCATTGTAATGCATCGTGTTGGACAAACGCTTTTTGCACCGGGTGCAGTTCACCGTTCTTTGTCAGACCTTCAATGGTCAGAACCTTTTTCCCCTGTACCTCGCTGACGGGAAGCATGCAGGATCTCACCGGTTCATTATCAATCAGGACAGTACAAGCACCACAAAAACCCAGTTCACATCCCACCTTGACGCCCGTCATACCGAAGTTAATGCGAAGAACCCAGGCTAGGACCACGTCGGTATCCACAACCAATTCCCTTGGTTCATGGTTTAGTTCGAAACGAATAATCTCTTTCATATTCAGTTGATTTTAGCTATTTCATTTTTGTAATCGTCCAGGGTATCAATATCCCGTAAAATCCCGGGATTATCCACGTTAACTTCAACCATGTCATCCGGGAATTTACGGATCAGTTCACGCAGCCCAATTTCTTGATCCAGTTTGTTGATCTCCTCCTTATATTTCATGTCGATTAGTACCGGATGTCCCTTTTTATTTTGATATTTCGGTTGTACAATTCCTTTCCCGGTCAAATGGTAATTGTCGATGATTTGGTCAATAACAGCTGATGGGATCATAGGCTGATCGCCCAGGAAAACCAGGCAGGCACCATCTGAACCGGTGATGGAATTAACACCTGTCTGAATGGATGAAATCATGCCGTCTGTATAGTTATCGTTGATGCAAAATGTTACCGGGTGATTCTGAAGCCGATTCCTGATTTCTTCCTTCCATGCACCGAGCACCACCAGTATCTCGTCAACCCTTGATTGGTTCACGTTTTCAACAACCGTCTCAATAATGGTTTTACCCTGGTAGGGCATCAGAAGCTTCGGCTCCTTCATGCGTTTTGATTCGCCCGCGGCGAGGATGATCGATCGGATAGCCGGTCTTTTCTTCCTTTTCCGGGTATCGCTACGGACCCGGACAAGCTGGGCGGCTATACTGACCGCAATTTCCTGGATGGTTACGGAGGAAATATCGATCCCGATAGGAGCATAAACGGAATCGTACTGTTCAGGTGTTGCCCATTCATTTTTAATAAACTCCTCCCTCATCTGTTTTACCTTCCTTGAACTGCCGATCATTCCGATATAAGCCGCATTTGATCCGATACAGGGTTTAAGGGCATCGGCATCATGTGCATGACCACGGGTTACAATAACAATGTAGGAATCGGATGTAATGGAAAGCTTTTTCATCGCAGTACCGATTTCCTCCACGATTATATGATCGCTGTCAGGAAACCTGTTCCGGTTGGCAAATTCAGGCCTGTCATCAATAACCCAGACCTCGAATTCCAGCAACGTTCCCAGATGAGCTACCGCCTGCCCGATGTGTCCCGCCCCGACAATAACCAGTTTCGGAAGTGGGAAAACCGGTTCCAGGAATATATGGGTTTCTGCAGGTTCAGGATGGCTCTGGTCAGCTGTTGCCCTTACAAGCCTGGTTTTTCGATCTTTTAAAACATCTTTTATTTCGGATGTAATGTTGAAGTTTTTAAATTGCGATTCCTTCGGATCGTTAATTCCTGTACTCCAGTTTCTTTCAATGGAAAGAGGTTTATTTTCCGGTTTATGAATGATCGTTATAAGTACTCCAGGTATTTTCCGGTCCAGGGATTTATTCAGAGCAGAAAAAACATGTGCATGTTTTTCCGGATCTGCATCGATCAGAATGGTAGCCTTCCCGCCACAGATAGCACCATCTGATGATCCAATATCAGCATCGAGGTTGAATTCGTACAGGACAGGGGAGTTCGTTTGTCCGGATTTCTTTGCGACCTGCTGGACTTCAGATTCCATTATTCCGCCACCGAGGGTTCCCTTCCAAATATCTCCTTCACATATCAAAGCCGATGAGCCCGGAATCTGTGGAACAGAACCTTTGGTATCTATAATGGTCGCAATGACGAGATTCTTCTTCTCTTTTAACCCTTTTTTTATATATGAATAAATGTTTTGCATAGAGGATGCCTAAATCATCCGTACCAAAACGATAATCACCACACTTATAACAAGAAAAAGGGGCGAGACAACTGTTGCAGGAACGGATTTCTTTTCTTTTGCCTGATTTCCGGACAATATCACATTCAGCTTCTCTCCAAGTTGAAATCCGAGCGGCACGAGTATAAATGAAAGCGCAATTGCAACAGGAGCGAACATAATGGATAAGGGGATTCTTGTCTGGGCATAAACACAGGCCGGGAATCCTGTAAAGACCAATACCAGGGGAAACAGCAGGGCACTTATGAGTGCAGCACCTCCGCCCCACATGCCTTGTAATAATCTGGTCCTCAGCCCTTTTTCTTTCAGAATGCCAAACAGTACCAGAAATCCTGCACCCTGGGTGAAGAAGCCGAATACAGGATTGAGAATGCTGTTGCTGTTAACCGGAACGGAGAGAAGGAGAGCATCCAGCATCTTGAATAAGCCGGCAAGAATTACTATTCCGGTTATTGCCAGGATATTTCGGGTCGTAATCCATCCCGTGGCAATAAAGAATAGAGCCAGACCAACCATCAGGGATCCTGCGATTTGCTGGAATGAATTATGCAGATTGAGTCCCACAATAGCTTCGGTCAGACCCCATGCAGATCCGATAAGCAGGACGAACAGAATACTTTGCTTTAAAGATTTCTTTTCCATCGTATGTTCATTATGTATTGTTGAATTGATTAGCGTAGTCAAACGTATAAAATGTGCTGATTTAATAAATTATGGAACGTACAATTTAGTAATTCGGTCATTGAAAATCAAATAATTTGAATACGATTGTTAACCCCTGTTTCTCTAACCGATAGCCGGATATGCCACTTCGTTCGGCGGCAATGCAATATAAACAGGTTGTGTTCGGGGTTACCCGGGATGGGAATTGACCCACCCGTAAAGTCAGTTTATTTCTTTCCGCACGGATGTATATGAATTCGGAAGTAAGAATCTTCAGAGGCTTTTATTCAACCGTCACCTGGTTTACCATTCTGATCCTGCCAAAAAGTCCATATTCCTGGAAATGGTATTTATCACCGGGAGGCTGTATTTCCGGAGCCGCGTTCCAGCTCCATGGTCCGTCAATCCATCCTGTTATCTCGTTGTGGTGATAGCCCAGGGTATTTTTCAGACTGCCTGTGATTTCAACCTCCACCAAATTTCTTCCGGTTGTAATAAAAGAAGTGACATCGATCTCATAGGGCAACCAGGCCACTGTTCCGGCAAGGGTTCCATTGATCCGGACATTTGCGATGGTTCCATACCAGTCGTCAATGGAAATCACGTACGTACCGGAAGGATCTCCAA
>CP070687.1:545712-549099 GCA_020353115.1 Bacteroidales bacterium | reverse complement strand
AAGTTAAGATCCCTGATGTCCAACTTCTTAAATGCACTGATTGAACTGTGAGTTGATAAAGATGGAGATGGGAAGATAAGTTATGTGGGAGCGGAGGTTGTTACAGTTTCAAATGTTAATGCATGGAGTATTTCAGATACGACAGGCGTATGAAACATTCTTTTCAAAGTGCTCACCATTGTTTAATTTCTGAATTCAATAATATGAGAAAGGTAATTACTTTCCTGTTTTCCTTATTCTTTTGTCTGGACATGTATCAATGCCGTCCAACTAACGAAGTCCTAACTGAACTTCCTAATATTATTCTCTGTATGGCTGATGACCAGGGCTGGGGCGATATGGGGTATAATGGTCATCGGGTTATCCAGACCCCCAACTTTGACGACATGGCAGCTGAAGCCTTGCGTTTCGACCGCTTTTATGCAGCTGCACCAGTATGTTCACCTACCCGTGGCAGTGTGATGACTGGGCGTCACCCCAACCGTTTTGCCTGCTTTTCCTGGGGATACACCCTCCGACCTCAAGAGATTACAATTGCAGAGGTGCTGAAACGTGCTGGTTATGTTACAGGTCATTTTGGGAAATGGCATCTGGGTTCCGTTCGCCAGGGCAGCCCGGTGAATCCAGGTGCTGTTGGATTCGACAAATGGTTCTCAGCACCTAACTTCTTTGACAATAATCCCATCCTTAGCCTGGAAGGTATTGCAATGCAAACTGAAGGGGAAAGCTCTATGGTCGCAATCAATGCGGCACTGGAATTCATTCGCAAACATGAAGGTAGGAAAAAACCCTACTTTGTGGTGGTTTGGTTTGGCTCACCTCATTTGCCTCATAAAGCTTACGAAGAAGACCGAAAATTATATTGTGATCAGCCTGATGACCTGGAACATTTTTACGGTGAAATAAGCGGTATGGACCGGGCTTTTGGCAAGTTACGGGCAGAACTTAAAAAACTAAGTACATATAAGAATACCATTCTTTGGTATTGCAGCGATAATGGTGGATTACCCCGGGTGGGTTCAACTGGTGGACGTGGGCATAAGGGAGATGTTTATGAAGGCGGTCTTCGAGTTCCTGCTATTATGGAATGGCCGGCCAAGATTAAGGAATCCCGAATAACTCAATTACCAGCCAGTACTTCCGATATTTTCCTAACACTTCTGGATATCGTTGGTTTGCAAGTGGATGCAAGCCGACCTTATGATGGCATTAGTTTAGTTCCTTTATTGGACGGTCAGATAGATAACCGGACCCAGCCTATGGGCTTTTGGCATTACCCGGCTTCTGGTATCCCTACCCCGAGTGCTGAATGGATGACGGAATTACTGGAATCACAAAAAAATGGCAACATGGTAGGTGATTCCTCCCGATTGCGTCTGGAAGATATTAAGATCAAAACACAATATCCATTGGATACTCTGAAGGGGCACGCTGCTTGGTTAGACTGGCCCTGGAAATTACACCGTATTTATAAAAAATCTGGTGATATTCAATGGGAACTTTATCGCCTGGATGAAGATCCACAGGAAAGTTTAAATCAACTCAATAGGGAACCAGAAAGGGTATCAAAAATGAAAATGGCTTTGGAAGAATGGCAAAGATCAGTGGTGCGAAGTATGAATGGCGGAGATTATTGATATTCCCTTGAAGGAGTTGCTCGGCAGATAAACTTCTGCACACGTTTTCCTGTGTGTACCTCAGAGGTATAGATATTACCCTTGGAATCCACGGCCAGGCTATGTAACCAAATGAATTGACCAGCATAGCGCCCAATTCGGCCAAAATTTCCTGCAACCTTCAAACTTTCACGCCATAATATCCAGACACATTGATTTGTACCATCGGCAATATAAATAAATGTTTGTCGAGGATCATTTGAAAAATCGATATCCCATGTAGAACCATTTCCTATTGTACTCTTGGCAATGAATCCTTCTTGCACAAATTCATTACTTTTTCGAAAGACCTGAATGCGGTTGTTAATTCTATCGCAGACGTAAACAAGGCCATCCTTAGAAATCCGAACAGCATGTACCGGATTTCCAAACTGCTTTGTAGGGCGTAGCTCTGGATCATATAAATCCTTGGCAGAATCGTCCGGGGTATTGCCATAAGCTCCCCAATGACGCTTGTATTTCCCTGTAATGGCATCGAAAATTATGATACGATGGTTAAGGTAACCATCAGCGATATAAACTTCGTTTGTAATTTCATCTACATCGATTTCAGCCGGTTGACCTAATAGATTCGTATCATTGCTCCCCCCGGTTTTTCCGGCTTTACCAATTTGAAGGAGAAATGTACCAACAGAATTGAATTTTAAAACCTGATGGTCATCTGGTCCAGAGCCACCAATCCATACATTGTCTTCATAATCGATGAAAATCCCATGCTCCCTTTCTGGCCACTCGAAGTCCCCACCAGGACCGCCCCAGGCCTGGATGACTTTTCCCTCAACATCAAACTCAATTATTGGTGGTGCTGGGACATAGGGAAGTGCCGCTGCTGACTTTTCGTTTTGTACAGCTTCATCTTCCCCCAGACTCTGAGGTCGATGGATAATCCAAATATGATTTTTTGAATCGATCGCAACACCTGAAACTTGGCCAATCAGCCAATTGTTTGGCAAAGGCTTGGGCCAAAATGGATCTACTTCGAACATAGGAATTGAGTCTGAATATTCACCAATAGTTGCTGTTTCACTTGGTCTCAGGCACGCAATTGAAAAAGTAACAAGAAAAAATAAGATGGTAAATAAATATGAATAATATATTTTCTTTTTCATGTCACCCTCCTTTGATTTGTTGAATCAGTAATGTATTTCATTCATTTATCTCAATATTTCTACCATAAATGTAAACAGGGTTTTCTTTCGCCTCGGTTTTTTCCACTTTATAATGTGTTTTACTGCGCCAGCTAATGACGAACTTTCTGATGTAGAAAATAAAATTGGATTTCATATAATTCAATTTATCAATATAGTAATATTGTTAAATTTTGAGAAAATAAAAATACGATTATTTATATGTTTTAATGGCGATATATAATTTTTTGGAGATTGATCTATAAATATGAATTACCGGATGTTTTTATGAAAGCACAACTTATTTTTTAGCTCAAAAAGTTCAAATTGGTTTGACGATGCACAATACTTAGCCCAACAAGAATATAAATAAGTATTGGAAATTGAAGTAAATTAATAACCTGTGAATAATAGAAGTGCTTGAGCCATTAAACGTCACATGCATTCAACATTAACTGTCTAAAAGTAAATAATCCTCCCCCAAACAATTAAAAACATCAACCTCCCCTGCGACAGAAAACAAACAAAGGGAGGTTTTTATGAAACCACACCTTAATTTTTTACCCGAAAAAGTTCGGATTTAT
>CP070687.1:542123-545612 GCA_020353115.1 Bacteroidales bacterium | reverse complement strand
TTCTCATAACTGTTCACTGTTCACTATTCACTGTTAATTGCTTACTGCTTACTGCATACTGCGTACTTTTTCCAACCAACTGCCAACTTCCTCCGGAGTGACTGTCCCAATCTCCAGTTTACTCTTTTTGCGGAAGCCCATTATCTCCTGGTGTAGCTTGGTATGCTTCTCTACTTCAGCCAGCTTTGCAATGGAATCATACCCCAACTCCTGTAACACAGGAATCCATTCTTCCGGAATGCCCAAATTAATATATTCCTGTTCACTGCTCACTGTTGACTGTTCACTGGCCAAAGGCCGCATTTGCGGGAAAAATATCACATCCTGGATCAAGAGAGAGTAGGGTGAGAGGATTATGGGGTATTGGTAAATGGGTGTGGACAAACTTGTGACAATCAGAAGTTTAAATAAATAATCTTGTGATTTCCTATATCATTCCCTGGTTATCTAATGGTGTTTTATTAATTTTACCTCAAAGTGAGTAAATATGATTTCCCAGAATTTAACTGAAGAATTGATTGGAAAAAACGGACAAAGTGACCCCTTCCCGCCGATTTTGATTGACCACCTTGATGCCGGACTAATTTGACCACTGCGCCGAAATAAACGGCCCACCTTTCGCCGGGAAAAATTGACCATCTGAAAAAGTACTTTTCTTGTGCTGATTAGCTCATAAATGATTAATCTACCGGGGTTATTTATCAATTAATCATTTATGTCAAATCAATTAACGCACATGAAAAAAGTAAGACTTATCATTCGATTGTACACCGAGGGTGTAAGCAAGAAAACCATTAGTGAGAAAAGCGGCTGCAGCCGCAACACTGTCAAGAAGTACATCCGCCAGTTTATAGCCCTGGGGATGACTTTTGAAGAGTTGAACAAACTCAGTAACACTTCCCTTGAGGAACTGTTTAAATCAGAACCTCCTTCTCCAGGCAAAAAGCTCGAAACCCTGAAGAGTTATTTTCCTGAGATGGAGAAAGCCTTGAAAAAGAAGGGTGTTACCCGTGAACTGCTATGGAATGAGTATATATCAGAGAACCCTGATGGTTACCGTTTGAGCCAGTTCAAGGAGCATTACAATCGATGGCGAAAACAGTCCAGTGGAGTAATGCATATTGAACATAAGGCTGGTGACAAGATGTACGTTGACTATGCTGGTGATCGCCTTGAGATTGTTGATATGGACACAGGTGAATTACGTCAGGTTGAGGTGTTTGTTGCAGTACTGGGGGCCAGCCAGCTTACCTATGTTAATGCGAGCTTCTCGCAGAGGAAGGAAGACTTCATCCAATCCTGCGAGAATGCCCTCCATTATTTTGGTGGTGTTCCACATGCCATTATCACCGATAATCTTAAATCAGCAGTAATAAAAAGCGACAGGTATGAGCCCACGCTGAACGAAGCCTTCCGTGACTTTACCCTTCATTACGGTTTATCAGCCCTTCCTGCAGGGCCATACAAGCCGCGTCATAAGGCTCTGGCCGAGGGGATGGTTAAGATCATCTACCGGGTAATCTACCCTGTAATCAGGCAGAACAAATATACCAGTCTTGAGGACCTGAACAGGGATCTCTTAATAGAACTGGATAAGCTCAACAACAAGTTAATGCAGGGAAGGCCCTACAGCCGGCGGATGCTGTTCGAGGAGACCGAGCGTGAAGCGCTCCAGCCTCTTCCGGCTCATTGCTTTGAGATAAGGCATAAAAAGGTAGCCACGGTGATGAAGAACAACCATGTATGCCTGAGTGTCGACAAGCATTACTACAGTGTGCCTTACGAATATATCGGCAAGAAGGTCAAACTGTTTTACAACCAGGCTGATCTTGAGATCTATTATCAGTATGAAAAGATTGCCAGTCATAAAAGGGACCATCGTCCCTTCCGGTATACCACCGTATCAGAACACCTGGCATCGAGCCATCAATATATTACAGACTGGACACCGGAGAGTTTTATTGAACGCGCCGGTAAGGTTGGGATGGATACACGGGTATATATACAGAAGGTTCTTGAAAAGCCCCAGCATGCAGAACAGGCTTACCGGTCCTGCCAGGGCATCCTAAGCCTGGCCAAAAGGGTCGGGAATGAGCGTCTGAATAATGCCTGTGCAAGGGCAGATTATTTTGGTGAGTACAGCTACAAGACTGTGAAAACCATCATTGAAAGAAAGCTGGACTTTACAGATCCCAGCAAAGATGATGATATAAAGACCATTCCTCTGCACAACAATATCAGAGGCAAACGATATTACAAATAACAGTTCACGGCCACCTGCCATGGTCCTATTAGCCACAGCGGGTGGCCCTTTTACTTAATCATATAAATCAAATGTTATGAATGCAGAAACACTCGAGAAAATGAAAAGTATGAAATTCTATGGCATGGCCCGTGCCTTTAGCAGTTGCCTTGAAGATGGGCGAACGGCCAGGATGACGGCAGATGAAATGCTCTCGTTCCTGATCACCTCGGAATACGATGACCGGCATAACCGACGTATTGAAAGACATATACGTAATGCTAAGTTCCGGTACAATGCAAGCATTGAGAAATTGTATTATGGTCCGGAAAGAAATCTGGAAAAGAATCAGATGATGCGCTTTGCCGAATGTGATTTTATCGAAAAAGCTGAAAGCATCCTGATCACAGGTTGTACAGGGATAGGTAAAAGCTACATAGCATCAGCCCTGGGGAACCAGGCTTGCATGAAGGGTTACAAGGTCTTCTACACGAACCTTAATAAGCTTTTTGCAAAACTGAAGATGATGAAAGCCGATGGATCCTATCTTCGTGAAATATCCAGAATCGAGAAACAGGATCTGTTAATCCTGGATGACTTCGGACTGCAGCCCATGGATAACCAGAATCGGTCTGCGTTGATGGAGATCATTGAAGACAGGCATGGAAACCGGTCTACGATTATTACTTCCCAGCTTCCAGTTCAGGAGTGGTACGATTTAATTGGGGAAAAAACAGTTGCCGATGCGATACTCGATCGGTTGGTCCACGATGCTCACAGGATCGAAATTGATGGAGACTCTTTGCGAAAAAACAGAAATATCAGAAATTAGTAGTAATTTAACTGTATCAAAAAATCTTTAAATTAAAACTGATTGGCTTAAGAAAAGTTCTTTGGTATTCCTGCGAAAAATAGGGGGGTCAAACGATCCCGGCTTCAAGTGGTCAGTTTGAACTGGCGAAAGGGGGTCAATTTGGTCGGCTTTTCCAGTGAAGTGCAAAACTTTAGTAAATACATTTAATGCATTATTAAGACATGATAAAGGATTTTAAAACTTCGTTAAAGCATTTATGGAAAAATAAGCTTTTTTCAATTATCAATATCCTGGGATTATCGCTGGGGCTGGTAAGTTGTACAATAATTCTGCTTCATGTTAAATTTGAGTTGAGTTACGATCGGTTCCATTTGAAAAAGGACAGGATTGCAAGGGTTGTAGGCAATAATTTTCCTTTCACACCATATACACT
>CP070687.1:538533-542023 GCA_020353115.1 Bacteroidales bacterium | reverse complement strand
AAATATCCCCATATTAAAGTTATAGCCGCAGAACCGGAAAATGCGGATGACGCTTACCGGTCATTTAAATCCGGCAAATTGGTCCCTTCCGTGAACCCGGATACAATTGCAGATGGATTACTTACTTCATTGAGCCCTCTTACTTTTGGAATTATTCGTGCCAAAGTGGGAGATATAATCACAGCCCCGGAAAAATTAATCATTGAAGCAATGAGAATGATCTGGGAAAGGATGAAGATTATCGTTGAACCATCCTCTGCTGTTGCCCTTGCAATTGTTCTGGGGAACAGGGAGGAATTTTCAGGGAAGCGTCTGGGAATTATACTTACCGGCGGGAACGTTGATCTTGATCATCTTCCCTTTTAACCTCGAATATGCAGCTTACAGGGTAATGATCGGAATAGTTCACCCTTGAGGTTTCAAAATACCCGGAATTAATATTCTTGCTATGCAGGATATAATCGATACGGTATGAAGGGAACTTACCCAGATAGGTGTTCCCGAGACCGCCTCCTGATTCGATAAATGCATCCCTGAGATTTCCCCTTATTTTCCGGTAGGTATAGGATACAGGAGTATCGTTGAAATCTCCGCAAACAATTACCGGGTAAGGTGAACTGAGGATGTGATCAGCCAGGATATCGGCCTGCTGGGCTCTCTTTCTGAAGGCATTTCTGAGCCGGAAAGAAATATCCAGGATTTCATCCATTGTTTCTTCTTCATCCCCCGTGTTCAGCGTTTCGATGAAATCATAGTTTTTTTTCCGTAGTTTTATGGACTGCAGATGATTATTATAAATTCTTACGGTGTCCTCATAGATTGCCAGATCGGTATAAATACTCAGGTTGTTTGTTTCAGGATACCGGATTTCACCACGGCTTAGAATGGGGAAAGCAGTAAAAGTCGCTATACCGTATTTCCCCTTTAAGCTGGTTCCGCTGGCATATGCTATATGTGAATACCCGGAATAGCCACTCTTACCCTCGATTGAGAGTTGCGGTATTTTATCCTTTTCCTGTGTATAGATTTCCTGTAGGCAGAGGATGCCGGGTCTTTTTTGTGATATAAATTCAAAAATTCTGTCCCGGGCTTCCGGATTCTCAGACCAATTGTAAAAATTGAATAAACGGACATTATAGGAGAGAAAGATCACCGGGGATGAAATTCCTGCACGACCAATTCCTGTGGTATTATTATCGGGTTGATCAATCCCATTTTTCTGAAAAAAGGGGATCTGGAAAAAAACGCCGAAATAACCCGCTCCCAGTATAAGGGTCAGCAGGGAGATAAACAGATATCGGTTTCTTCGGATGATCCAGAAAATAAACATTAACAGGTTTAAAATAACCAGAAGGGGAAAAGCCAGGCCAAAAAAAGCCAATGGCCAGAATCTTTCCGGACTCACGAATACAGAAAGGTAGGCAAGTATCAAACAACCGGAAATAACACAATTTAATATAAGCAGGGCTCTTTTGACTACTTTTTTCAAGAGTATAGCGCTTGGTGCCAGACTAAAATACAAAACAAAGGGGGAATACGTTTGGTTCGGTAATAATAATTATCAACAGGTTATGTGGAAAGCTAATTTCGCCGAAGAAGGTTCTGGACTTCAGATGAGATCCTATTTTTTATTGCTCATTTTAAACAGGGTTTCCTTCTCTTCTTTTGTAAGACTGTCATACCCACCTTTTGATATTTTATCCAGAATCCGGTTTATTTCCTGTTGCTCTTTCGCTTTATTTAGATTATACTCGTAGTCATTCATCGGTTTTTTGTGGGTGACCTTCAACTTTTTCCGTGGTTTGATCAGGGTATATAAGCGATCCAGCAAACGGTTAAGTCCCCTTCCAATATCTTTCCCCTTTCTATACTGGTTCGTATATATAAAACCAAGGATGGCTCCTCCAATATGGGCTATTTTCCCGCCCGTATTGGAAGAAAAATCGAGGATTGAAGTGACAAGAAATATCAATATACCAATATATTTGATCTTTACAGGTCCTATAAACAGAAGATAAACGGTATGGTTTGGAACATATATTACAATTGCGATAACGACAGCGATAACAGCTGCCGATGCTCCCAGGGCAACGGATTCTTCAACCACATTCTGGAAAACCGGGAAAACATTGAAAGAAATTATATACAAAACGGCTCCTACCAGTCCGCCAAGAAGATAAACACTTACCAGTTTCTTCTGATCAAGGTATTCAAGGAAGATCTTTCCAAACCAGAAAAGCCATAACAGGTTGAAAAGTATATGGAGAAATCCTTCGTGCAAGAACATATAGGTGATCAGGGTCCATGGTTTCCGGATTAATTCCGGTAAATAGGATGGTACTGCAAACCATCGGATAAACGATTCGAATCCTTGCGGGGCCGCAAAAAGGATGTAAAACATCTGGATAATTTTTACCAGAATGAAAACCCCCAGGTTCAGATAGATCAGTTGAATAAGTGTACTGCCCTGCTTGAAGGATGATTTTATTTCTTCAAAAAGGTTCATCTAGACAATGTTAATAAAATTTCCTCCGGTCTTTTTTCCAGTATTTAATAAGCAGGAAGCCGAATAACATCCCTCCGACATGGGCAAAATGGGCAATATTGCTCCCGGGTTGTGTAAACGCAAGCCAGAGTTCAATTCCACCATAAATGATGACAAAATACTTGGCTTTGATTGGAATGGGTGGAAACAGCAACATTAGCTGGGTATTTGGAAAAAGCATTCCAAATGCCAGTAGAATCCCAAATACTGCTCCGGATGCACCGACCGTTCGAACGTTCAGTAAGATATTCATTTCTCCCATCAGGGGATCAACAAAATTCTGATTCTGACTGAATATCCGGTATCCTTCCGACATTACAATTTCCAGCTGTTCCTGGCTCATCTGTGAAGCCAGTGAAACGTATTGAATATAAAGTACCGTCATATGGACCAGGGCAGCACCCAGGCCGGTAACCAGGTAATAAAAGAGAAACCTCCTGGGCCCCCAAACACTTTCAAGGACACGGCCAAACATCCATAAGGCAAACATGTTGAAGAAAATATGAGTCAAACCACCATGCATAAACATATGGGTGACAAACTGGAATGGCCGGAAATATTCGGATTTTATATGAAATAAAGCAAGGTACTGTGATATGTCGTATCCGAAGCTACCCTTAAGAACAATAGTAGCCACGAAAAGGATCACATTAATAAGGATCAGATTCTTTACTACAGGAGGCATGGCTCCCAAACCCCTGCTTCTAAAATAACTCATACAAAATCTCCTTGCTGATCATTTAAATTAGAGGTGCTGCAATACTCAGGCCAAAGATATAAATTCCATCATAAAAAGACGTATTGGACAAAATGTCATATTAATACCAAATTTTAAATCCGGTAACCAGATATAATACCATATTAAATTATATCCGGAATGAAATAATCCTTATGTTATCTCCTCTTTATTTCAGGCGGTTCTCTATCTCCTCCGTATCCAGTATG
>CP070687.1:534931-538433 GCA_020353115.1 Bacteroidales bacterium | reverse complement strand
CCCGATAATGGCCAACCCTCCGGCTTTCTTCACTTCTTCGGTTAGCTTAATATCTGTTCCTCTACCTGCCATATTGGTTGCAATGGTGATGGTACCTCTCTTTCCAGCTTCAGCAACAATTTCGGCTTCCCGCTGATGAAGTTTAGCATTTAATACGTTATGCTTTAGTCCCTTCATGTTGAGCATCCGGCTGAGAAGTTCAGATATCTCGACCGAGGTGGTTCCAACCAGTACGGGTCGTCCGTTCTTAACCAGGTGATCTATTTCATCAATGACAGCGTTGTATTTTTCCCGTTTCGTTTTATAGACAAGGTCTTCCCTGTCATCCCGTATTACCGGCTTGTTTGTTGGTATGACCACAACATCCAGTTTATAAATATCCCAGAATTCTCCGGCTTCCGTTTCGGCAGTACCGGTCATACCGGCAAGCTTTTTATACATCCTGAAATAGTTCTGAAGGGAGATGGTTGCAAAAGTTTGCGTCGCGGCTTCCACTTTCACTCTTTCCTTGGCCTCTATAGCCTGATGTAAGCCATCCGAATATCTTCTGCCTTCCATGATTCGACCGGTCTGTTCATCCACGATCTTAACCTTGTTGTCAATGACCACGTATTCCACATCTTTTTCAAAAAGACTATAAGCCTTCAGAAGCTGATTCATCGTATGCACCCTTTCCGATTTAACGGCATAGTCCTGAAGAAGTATATCCTTTGCCTTCAGCTTCTCCTTATCATTCGTATCCGATTTTTCGATTTCAGCAATTTCGCTACCCACATCGGGAAGAACAAAGAAGCTTGCATCTTCTGCTGAAGTTGAGATCAGATCGATACCTTTTTCCGTCAGTTCAATGGAGTTCTGTTTTTCGTCGATAATAAAGTAAAGATCATCGGTGACCTTATACATCTCCTTGCTGTTATTCTGCATATAAAAATTCTCTGTCTTCAGCATCAGGCTTTTCATACCCTCTTCACTCAGGAATTTTATCAGCGCACTGTTTTTTGGCAATCCCTTGAATGCTCTCAGCAGGAACAGTCCACCCAATTCCGTATCGTCCTCTGCAATTTTCCTTTTCGATTCGGCCAGAACCTGGGTTACGAGCTTGCGCTGGGCATCTATCAGCTTTTCAACTTTCGGTTTGAGTTCATCGAATTCCTGAGTATCGCTTTTAGGTGTCGGACCTGATATAATAAGCGGAGTACGTGCATCATCGATAAGGACCGAGTCTACTTCATCCACGATCGCATAGTTGTGTTTTCTCTGCACCAGGTCTTCAGGATTGATCGCCATATTATCGCGCAGGTAATCGAAACCGAATTCATTATTGGTTCCATAGGTAATATCAGCAAGGTAGGCATTCCGCCGGTCGGTGGAATTGGGTTGATGTTTGTCAATGCAATCGACTGAAAGTCCATGAAATTCAAAGAGGGGTCCCATCCATTCGGAGTCCCTTTTTGCCAGGTAGTCATTCACGGTGACAACATGTACACCACGTCCTGTCAGGGCATTCAGAAATACGGGAAGTGTTGCAACGAGAGTTTTCCCTTCACCGGTTGCCATTTCAGCAATTTTCCCCTGGTGAAGGACGACTCCTCCAATGAGTTGGACATCATAGTGCACCATATCCCATTGTGTCATATTCCCGCCAGCCATCCAGCTGCTTTCCCAGATAGCACGGTTTCCCTTTATCCCGATGCTCTCACGTGTTGCAGCAAGATCGCGATCAAACTGAGTAGCCGTAACTTCAACGGTTTCATTCTCCTTAAATCGCCTGGCTGTTTCCTTCACAATGGAAAATGCTACAGGTATTGACTGGTCAAGCACCTCCTTAAGCTTCTCTTCGATCTTTGTATCAATTCGATCAATTGTATCGTACAACTGTTCTTTCTCATCAATATCCATCTCTTCTCCTTCAATTCGTTCCCTTATTGAAGCAATTTCCTGCTCTTCATCCCGGATGCTGTTACGGATATCCTCTCTCAGCCCGACTGTTCTCTTTCTCAGATCATCGTTTGACAATTCCCTGATTACCTCATATTCCTTATCAATCAGGTCAATATACGGACTAAGCTCTTTCAGGTCCCTTTCTGCCTTGTTACCGAAGACTTTTCCCAAAACACGTACGATACTCATTGTCCAGGTTGTTTTGAATTTCGAAATATTTAGCTAGCAAATTTAGTTTATTTTAACGGATTATAAAATTCATTCCGCTGTCCTGCCATTACCTTTTTTCAAACGCGCCGTATGACCATGGGCGGTCCATTCGAGTCAAATGTTCAGACTAGAGGATCCCGGAGTGTATACATTCTCCACAGTCAGTGGTAAGGCAAATTATCCAAATGAGTCTCCAAAAGAATTCCTTTTGGGCATGGCAGAATGACCAAAAGGCTGATTCTCTACATTCCCGCAAATGAAGTTACCTAACTGCTCTTGAAAATTTTATAAACGGATTGCCGGTTACCGGCTTTCAGCCGGATAAAATACACTCCCTCTTCAAATCCCGTAAGGTTAATTGTTTCAAACAATTGTATTCCTGCGGGTTGAACAGTTCTCCTTAAAATCTCTCTCCCGAGCAGGTCGGTTACCATAATATCCAGTTCATCGATCTGAGAACGGAACGTTCCTTTTATGTTAAAATAGCTGCTGGAGGGATTTGGATATATCAGGATCTCACCAGGGTGGAAGAGGTTATTCTGAACCGAGGAAATATATCCCTGTATCTGAAGATTATCTATTACCCATCCCCAGCCATGCAGGAACGGATCGGAGAATAAACGGAAACGGATTATGATCTCATCACCGCTCTGGATTGAGTCGTGCTTTAGCAAGTTAATTTCATGTGTGCGAAACAAATTTGGAGAAGCAACGGCCAAAGAATTGCCGTTTGCATCAATGGAACTGTTATACGTACCGTACCAGACCGATTCAAACCTGCAATCATAACCGTCGATAACAGGAATCCAGCTCACTCCCAAATCCTTGGATACTTCAACTATCACGTAATCCCAGAAACCCTCTTCACCAAATGGAACACCAATCTCACCGGGTTCAACCAGTACAATCTCATCATACTTCATGTAAGCGCTTGTGTCATTTACCCGTATGGGATACCTGAGTTGGGCAATGTAATTAATGAACTGGTTTTCCATATCAGGGCTTTCATATGGATGGTTTGTATGAAGAGCCTGATCGTTAAAACCGGCAGGTGTTGCCAGAGCAAAACCATTCCCCAGAAAATCATTGGAAATCAGGTTGAAATCATTTGAGTATGTATCAACTGCTTCAGGAATAGCCGAGGCATAGAATACATGGTATGCCGAATCGGGATGATAGGCAATATTCCCTGATTGTGAGCTGTCCACGGCAACAATTCTGTACTGGATTGAATCGCCATGTTGCAGGGATCCTTCCTGAAAAACCATATCCCCGCTGAAGATATCTGCAACTTCATATGCCAGAGTGGATGGCTCCTGCGGAGTGCCGTTCACCATGTATTCAATATAAA
>CP070687.1:531300-534831 GCA_020353115.1 Bacteroidales bacterium | reverse complement strand
GTGGATTATGGCAATCAATACAATCCTTGTCAATATTATGTTCATTTAAATCGACCTGGAAAATGGCCTCTGTTGATCTGGCAGTATTCAGGGAATGACATATTCCGCAAAATTTGCGCCCACGAGGTATATAAATCCGGAAAGAGTCCGGAGATTGAACATGTTTATAACCGGAATCATGACAGGATTCACAGGTGACATCACTGTGAAGATCCTGCTCTTTCATTTCCATTATCTCCTGGTGGCATTCATTACAGGACTCCTGCCCGGCATATAGTAGCTCCAATGATGCGTTTTCCTGTAATGATGCACCCCGGTAATGGCCAAATTCACCGAAGGTGTCCGGTGTAAGAAGATGCCTGGTTAAAAGAAAAATGGCGATAAATATTACCAGGAAAAATGATAGTCGTTTAACCTGTGGAGGAATATAGAACTTCATTGTCGTAGGTTAGGGATTAATTTAGTTTTCTGTATCCTCAAATACATATTATAAGTGCTCGTAAATATATAAATTAATTAGTATATGATACACTTTTCAAAAAAAAATAGTAATTTAGATCTTAAATAATTAATCTCTGCGAAAAACATGGAACCTAAATCGGACAGTACACTTGTAAAAAAGACCTCCCCTGTATATACATTGAGTATAGCATCAGGCCTGTCAAAAATTCCTATACCCTCAATCAGGCAATACATTGACAAGGGCCTGATTATACCATTTAAGAAGGATTCCAAACGTCATCTATTTTCCGATATAGACATAATCCGCCTGAAATATATTCGCCAGCAATTGGAGGACCAGGGTTTGAATATAGCCGGAATAAAGTCTTTACTGGCATTACTTCCCTGCTGGGCTATACGTTCCTGTTCAGTATCTGACCGGGAAAAGTGCCAGGCATACAAATCCATTACCAATCCGTGTTGGGAAGCGTCTGAAAAAGGTCTTAAATGCAGGAATACCAATTGCAGGGAATGCAGTGTCTATTGTATTTTGGAAGAGAATATGGATTTAAAAAGCTTAATAAGAAGTTTTATCAAATAACAGAATGTTAAGTAATTCTGAAATCCAAAGGTATAATTGTCATATTGTTATGCCGGAAGTTGGAATATCCGGGCAGGAAAAAATAAAAAAATCCCGGATTTTAATGATTGGAGCCGGAGGGTTAGGATGTCCGGTTTTACAATATCTTACAGCAGTCGGAGTAGGTACAATAGGGATAGTGGATTACGATAGGGTATACGAAAGGAACCTTCACAGGCAGATCTTATATGACAGGAATGACATCGGAAAATACAAAACGGATGTTGCGGTAAAAAAATTATCGCAGCTTAATCCGTTTGTAAAATTCAATATCTATACCCATAAACTTACAAATGTAAATGCTACCAAAACACTGGAGGATTATGATGTTGTCATAGACGGATCGGATAATTTTTCAACCCGTTTTCTTGTTAATGACACCTGTGTAATGCTTAACAAACCCCTGGTTTTCGGTGCTATATATAAGTTCTGTGGACAGGTTTCGGTATTTAATTATAAGAACGGACCCACTTACAGATGTCTGTTCCCGGAGCAACCTGACGATGATGATTCCCCGGATTGTGCTTCTGCGGGTGTAATTGGGATATTGCCTGGAATTATCGGAACGATACAGGCAAATGAAACATTAAAAATAATCCTGGAAAAAGGGGAAGTACTTTCCGGAAGACTATTACAATTTGACACATTGAATTTTAATATGGAAATAATCAACTTCAGCCGCGGGGCAGATACACATTCTACCTCGCCTTCAAACCTGGAAGATACGGATATCAATACTGTATCCTTTCAGGAGCTGAAGCATATGCAGGAAAAACAGGAGGATATCCTGATTTACGATTTACGGGAGCAGGATCAGTTTAAAAGCTATAACCTTGGTGGCAAGTGTATATCGGCCGAGGAACTAATGAACACCCCGGATCTGATTCCGAAAGATAAAAAGGTTATTATCCTGTGCGAATTCGGGGTAAAAAGCAATGCTGTTGTAGAATATCTGCAACGGGTGGAACAAATGCCAAATGTATTTAATCTTTCCGGCGGAATTCATAATACATTCAATCATAATCGTAATAATTTATACGGGAGGGATTTCCGGTAAGCATTTTATAAAAACTTAACTGACCCTATAACTATTGTTTTAATATGGGAACAACAATACCATTATGTTAGGATGCAGGAAGATATGACCAAAGATGAAAAATTATTAAAACTAAAGTCCATTCTTAAGGATATGGGGCATGTTGTGGTTGCATTCAGTGGCGGAGTGGACAGTACATTTTTGTTGAAGGTGGCACATGATGTGCTAAATGACAATGTTTTTGCAGTTTTGGCAACATCTCCAACCTATCCTTCCCGTGAATACTCCAAAGCCATGGAAATTGTCAGGCAAATCGGTGCAAAACTAAGGGTTATCAGGACCCGGGAACTGGAAGATATTACTTTCAATAATAACCCTGTAAACCGTTGCTATTACTGCAAAAGTGAACTTTTCCAGAAAATATCAGAACTGGCAAAAAAAGACGGATTTGGAAATATGGTTGATGGGTCCAATTACGATGACAGGTCGGATTACAGGCCGGGTATGAAAGCACTGAAAGAAAAGAAAGTCCGAAGCCCTCTGATGGAGGCCGGATTGACGAAGAAGGAAATTCGTGAATTCTCGAAGGGAATGAACTTACCCACCTGGGAAAAGGATGAGTTAGCCTGTTTATCCTCAAGGTTTCCTTATGGAGAGAAAATAACCGCGGAAAAGTTGAATATGGTAGACATGGTTGAAAATTTGCTGTCGGATCTGGGATTTCGTAATATTCGTGCCCGCCATTCGAAAAATACGATAAGAATCGAAGTTGATCCTGGCCAGATATACAAATTCTTTGACCGTGATCTGCGAAACCGTATACTGCGATCTGTAAAACAAATTGGTTATACCTATGTAACCATTGATCTGGAAGGCTATCGACGAGGGAGTATGAATGAAGTATTGAATAGCAACACTATCTAATTGAATAATCACTCAATGTATTACGAACCAGGAAAATGGGGAATTTAATATACAGAATAGAAGAAAGCATTTTTGGTAACGAAGACCTGGCCTGTCCGGATCTTCCGACCAAACCCATTCCCGGTACCGGAAAAATCCTTGTGACCGGCGCTACAGGATACGTGGGCGGAAGACTTGTACCGGAATTACTGGCCAGGGGGTATACTGTAAGGATTATGGCAAGGAGAAGTTCACCGGAACTGAATGACCGTTGGCCCGGGGCGGAGATTGTGGTAGCCGATGCTTTGAATCTGGAACAGCTTAATGAAGCATTAAGGGGAATAACCATTGCCTATTACCTGATTCATTCATTATTACTTGGCAGGAAGGAATTTGAAATTGCCGATATAAAGGCTGCCGAAAATTTTCGTAAAGCTGCTGAACAAAATAATGTTAAAAGAATCATATACCTGGGCGGTTTGGGTGTGATACATCCAAAACTGTCCAAACA
>CP070687.1:527643-531200 GCA_020353115.1 Bacteroidales bacterium | reverse complement strand
ATACGTTTTAAAAAGGACAAATAGTAGTGATTCAGCCGGTCCTGATTATTCATACCGGCACGAACCAAATCACATATTTTTTATAATCTCGTCACCAAATTCTGAACATTTAAGTTTAGTTGCGCCATCCATTAATCGTTCAAAATCATAGGTAACCCTCTTTGCTACTATTGCTGCCTGTATACCTTTAACAATAAGATCACCGGCTTCCTGCCACCCCATATATTCCAACATCATTACCCCTGAAAGGATCAACGATCCGGGATTAACTTTATCCTGGCCTGCATATTTAGGTGCTGTTCCGTGGGTAGCCTCAAAAATGGCATGACCTGTCTCGTAATTAATATTTGCCCCTGGGGCAATACCTATTCCCCCAACAATGGCAGCCAGTGCATCTGAAATATAATCACCGTTCAGGTTAAGAGTAGCAATAACGCTGTATTCGGCAGGTCTGGTCAGGATTTGCTGAAGGAATGCATCGGCAATGAAATCTTTGATAAGGATTTCGCTTCCCGTGTCGGGATTATTGAATGTGCACCATGGTCCTCCGTCGAGTTCTTTAGCTCCGAATTCATCCTTAGCCAGTTCATAACCCCAGTCTCTGAAAGCTCCTTCTGTGAATTTCATAATGTTACCTTTATGTACGAGGGTAACCGAAGGCCTGTTATGGGATATGGCATATTTGATTGCAGCCCTTACCAGCCGTTGTGTTCCTTCTTTTGAAACCGGCTTGATCCCTATGGAGGTGGTTTTCGGAAATCGTATCTTGGTAACCTTCATTTCATCGATGAGGAAGTCTCTTACTTTTATTGCATCTTCCGTCTCCGAATACCATTCGATCCCTGCATAAATATCCTCCGAATTTTCGCGAAAAATGACCATATCCGTTGTGGTGGGATTCTTAACCGGAGTCGGAACTCCCTCGTAGTATCTTACTGGTCTCAGGCATGTATAAAGATCTAGAATTTGCCTCAGGGAAACATTTAATGACCTGATGCCACCTCCCACAGGGGTTGTCAGCGGTCCTTTGATAGCCACCAGATATTCCGAAATGGTATCCAGTGTTTCCTGGGGCAGCCATTCTCCGGACCGGTTAAAAGATTTTTCTCCGGCAAAGATTTCTTTCCACATGATTTTTCTCCTGCCCTGATATGCTTTTTCTATGGCTGCATTAAAAACACGGACTGAGGCTGCCCAAATATCCGGTCCAGTGCCATCTCCTTCAATAAATGGTATTATTGGAAAATCTGGAATTTGTAAAACGCCATTTTTGATGGTAATTTTTTCTCCGTTCATAATAAGAATATATTGGTTTGGTACTGATCACAAAAATAGAAAAATCAGCCTGCCCGGCAAATACACCCGGATGAAAATAATCTGAAGAAAGCCTCTTTACTTGTCATTCCAGACGGACTATTATTTCATCCTTTCATTTGGCACCAGGAGAATGATATCACATTGAAACGAACTATGTATCTAATCAAAATCCAGGTTAAATTGTTGTTTCAACTTTCCCAGGTTTGGATTAACCTGGTTCAGGTATTTGAATTTTTCCTCGTCGGTATATAATGAATTACTATTATCCTCTTCCTTTGCAACAAATGAAAAGATTTGGATCTCCCGGTTATGGAGTTCATTTCTAAGGAACTCAGTCAGGTCAGGTTTTACCACCCGGTCAAAATCATCTTTCTGGGCTCCATTATTCATTTCCACCTCGATCCTGTACTTTTCAAGTAAAGCCGGCAATTGTGTTTTAAGGGTTGTGGAAAGGCGAGGTTTCAGGGATTTTATGGAATCGGCAAAGAGATGCCACTTTTCAATTAAGGTCTGTTCGTCGAAATCATTGATTTCAGCTATATCCCGTTGGATTTCAGGATCCGTAGGATTACCGGATTCGTAATCTTTATCGCTGTCTTCCGACAAACCATTCAATGCATTCCTGATAGAGGTTGTTGATGACTGATAGGTATCCTTTCCAGTTTCACCACTGCTTTCAGGGATCTCTTCATGAACCTTCGAATCTTCCGAGCTCTTTTCATTACCGGAAGGCTTTATGGTATTTTCCTTTCTTGTTTCCGGTTCCGTCCGTTCCGTTTTTTCATATGCCGTTTCACCTGTTTTGGCAGAGTCCGGTTCATCTTTCCCTGAAGGTTCGGATTTTTCGGATAACTCGTCTTGCTGTGTCTCCACGGAACCAGTATTTTCCGAAAGATCCCCGGTAAGCCGGCATAGCTTTATTAATGCCAGTTCGACATGAAGCCTTTGATTATTACTGCTTTTATAGTAAATATCCGTAAAGCTGCATATTTCAAGGGCTTTGTACAGAAAATCCGTAGTACACCCGGCCGATTGTCGCAGGTAATTCTCACGAATGGAAGCGCCAACCTCAAGGAGTTGAACGGTTTCACTATCCTTACAAACCAGGAGATCCCTGATATGAGAACTCAGACCGGTCATAAAATGGTGGCCGTCAAATCCATTTTCAATCACATCGTTAAAAATCATCAGGCTTTCAACATGATTATTCTCAAGAAAAGCTTCCGTAATCCTGAAATAATAATCGAAATCAAGAATATTCAGGTTTTCAATAACCTCTTTATATGTAATCCGGTTCCCTGAAAAGCTGACGATCTGATCAAAAATGGAAAGTGCATCGCGCATAGCTCCGTCTGCTTTACGAGCAATGACATTCAATGCATCGGGTTCGGCTTCGATTTTTTCCCGTCCTGCAATGTAGATCATATAATCAACCATATCCGGTACGCTAATCCGGTTGAAATCGAAGATCTGACAGCGGGAAAGGATGGTTGGGATAATTTTCTGTTTCTCGGTTGTTGCCAGAATAAAAACGGCATGTGAAGGTGGTTCTTCAAGTGTTTTAAGGAAAGCGTTGAACGCAGAAGCCGAAAGCATGTGGACTTCGTCGATAATATAGGTGCTATATTTACCGATTTGAGGTGGTATTCTAACCTGCTCGTTCAGGTTCCGGATATCATCCACAGAATTATTGCTTGCCGCATCCAGTTCATGAATATTGTAAGACCTTGCTTCTTCAAATGCTTTGCATGATTCGCATTCATTACACGGCTCCGTCTTGTCATTTATATTTTTGCAGTTAATCGTCTTTGCAAAGATCCTGGCACAAGTGGTTTTGCCCACACCTCTTGGACCGCAAAACAAATATGCCTGTGCCAGGTGACGGTTCCGGATGGCGTTCTTCAGTGTGCTTGTAATAGCTTCCTGACCAACAACCGTGTCAAATGTAAGAGGTCGGTATTTCCGTGCTGATACGATAAAATTCTCCATTCACTAAGTCTTTACCAGTCTTTCGATATATTTTATTTCCACATGAGGTATGATCCGGTTGGATACAAATATACTTAAACAGTTCCAATTTCTTAAGATTAATTATCCGGTTAGCTTTAAATTAATCTTAACAAACGGGCACTGCATATTTTTAAAAACCGGAATATATTTTGCTTTGACAGAAAAAAAAATTATTTTTGCGAGCCAAAATTACCAAAGGAAAATAAAGCATAGCATTATGTTGAACCATT
>CP070687.1:523985-527543 GCA_020353115.1 Bacteroidales bacterium | reverse complement strand
TTCCGGATCATTCGTGCTAATATTAATGGGGAATTATGAACTGGTCTTTATTAAAGCTGTAAATGACATGGATCTTAAAATTCTGTCACCCGTTATTCTGGGGGCAGGATTTGGACTGCTTGCCTTCTCTCATCTCCTGTCATGGATATTTAAACGCTTCAGGAATATAACCATTTCGTTACTGACCGGCTTTATTCTTGGATCCCTCAGCATACTGTGGCCATGGAAGAAATATATCTATTACACGGATGAACTGGGTAATCTTGTTCTTAAAAATACCGGCGAACCAGTTATCGAAGGCTATAAACGGATACTGCCGGATACTATAAGTACTGAAGTTGTGTTTGCCGTTTGCTTTATGCTGGCAGGGATTATCAGTATCTGGCTTATAGAAAAAGTGGCTGAAAAAAGTGAAAAGAATCCGGAATAAACACTCTGTCATGTTCTAATACCACCTGAATCAATGAGAATATTCGGCCTTATCGGATACCCTTTAACACACTCTTTCTCAAAAAATTACTTTGAGAACAAATTCCGTAAAGAATCCATCGACAATGCAGTGTATGAAAACTTTCCCCTTGAATCGATAGAACTATTGCCCGGCCTTCTGAATCATAATCCTTCACTTAAAGGCCTTAACGTTACAATACCCTATAAGGAATCCGTGCTTGGTTACCTGGATCATCTGGATAATACCGCAAGTAAAATTGGTGCTGTCAATACAATCAAAGTGCAAAGAGATAATAACAATATCCTTCTTTCCGGATACAATACAGATGAATACGGTTTCAGAAAATCGTTACGGCCGTATTTAAAAACCGGTCACAGAAAAGCACTTATTCTCGGTACAGGAGGGGCGGCAAAAGCCGTAAAATATGTCCTGGAAGAAATGGGTATACCATATGTAAGTGTATCACGCAAGACAGGAAACAGCTGTTATTTACACTATTCGAGCCTGGACAGGGAAATAGTGCAGGCGCATCAGCTGATCATTAATACTACACCCCTTGGAATGTATCCTGACGTGGAAGGTTGTCCGGATATCCCATACAAGGATCTTACTCCCAAACACCTTCTTTTTGATCTTGTCTATAATCCGGAAACTACACAATTCATGCAAAAGGGCCAGGAGGCTGGCGCTGTAACACTGAACGGAAAACGAATGCTGGAATACCAGGCGGAAAAAGCATGGGAAATATGGAACCCGAAATAGCAAAAATCCAGGAAACTATATTGTTATTATTTCTGAATTCGTATATTTGCCTTATTTGGATTAAATAAATATTAATGCCGATTCCGATTCCTTTTTTTGAAAAACCAAACGATTCTTTTTATGAAAATTCTGAAATATATATTATTCCCAATTGCTATTCTGGTTATATTGTTTTTTAGTTTAGGCTTGTTATTCCCTAAAGTTGAGTATGAAAGCAAAGTCATAGTTGACCGTCCGGTTGATAAGTCTTTTATGGTATTTCTCGATGTACGGAAAATGAGCCAATGGCTTACCGGTTTTAAAAGTATCGAACTTATAAGTGGAATGCCAAATATGCCCGGCAGCAGGTTCTTGCTGACGATGGAGGTGAATGGACGAGAGGTAACTGCTACTGAGGAGGTAACCGGCTTCAGGTGGAATGAAATGTTCGCTTTTACGCTTGAGAATGATATAATGACGGTTTCAAGTGAGATCCGTTTTGTTCGCCAGGAAATGAAAACCGAAATAACAGGGAAAAACACGGTACATGGGAAAAATCTTTTCTGGAAATCGCTGAATGTATTATTAAGAAACTCCATGTCCAGGCAATCGCAGGAGGACTATACTAAATTGAAAAAGGTTATTGAAGCTTCATAAGGAAGAAGAACATATATCAATCATAAAATTCAGTCAAATGGCATTTACTCTGGAAATAGGAGCTACAGCTCCCGATTTTAAACTGCCTGCTACGGATGGCAAAACATATGGTTTAAGTGATTTCTCTGATGCACCTGTACTGGTTGTCTTTTTCACCTGCAACCATTGTCCTTATGTTTTGGGTTCGGATGAAGTGACCAGGTTCACCGCAGAAAAATATGCAACCAGGGGAGTCCGGTTTGTTGGGATTAACTCGAATTCTGAGAACACCTACCGGGAGGATGACTTTCCGCATATGGTGAAACGAATGGAACAATACAATTTCCCATGGATATATCTTCATGACAAGAGCCAGTCCGTTGCACTTGAATACGGTGCTTTGAAGACACCTCATTTTTATGTGTTTGACAGGGACAGGAAACTGATATATACCGGAAGGGCGGTAGACAGTCCCAAAGACGCGTCCCGTATTACCATTAATGATCTTGAGAGAGCTATTGATGAGCATCTGGAGGGTAAGGAAATTACTGTCCCTCTTACGAATCCGATCGGATGTACTGTAAAATGGGAAGGCAGGGATTCTCACTGGATTCCACCCGAAGCATGTGACCTGGTTTGAATTATTCCTGTCCGTCTTCCTTACCTGTTATGATAGCAGGTATACGTATCACCGGAGAACAGCTCTCCGGGCAGGTCTTCAGTATCAATTCCTATATGGCTTCTGGCCAGGGTAGGGGTATGGTGGTCTTCCAGGCAGCCAATTCCATATTATAGAAAAATCCTCTCCGGGTACTCAATATCTGTCTGGTACAGACCATGGGCGGGGACCGATTTTCCCGCAGCAGACCGGTCTTTCAATTCAGCAATTCTCCGGAATTCCGCCAGGCATATTTTATCAGAACCGGCATCTAGAAGTGTTCCGACGATAGCCCGCACCATATTCCGCAGGAAGCGGTCAGCTTTTATGGTAAATATGAGGCGGTGGCTTTCCTTTATCCAGTTGGCCTCCATTACGTTGCAGATATTTGTCTTCACATTGGTGTCCGATTTGCTGAAACTGCTGAAATCGGAATAATCATAAAGGAGTTCAGCTCCCCTGTTGAGTTTGTCAATATTCAGGTTTCCGGGATAGAAGCAGGAATACCCATCAAGAAACGGATCCTTTTGCTGGTGGATATGGTATTCATACGTTCTGGATATGGCATCAAACCGTGCATGAGCATCGGATTTGACGGCTTTAATATTCCGCACCGCAATATCCGCAGGCAGAATCCCATTTAATTGATAAATGAGCCGGGAATATTGTATCTCTTTCTGATTCGTATCAAAATGAGCCATAAATTTCCGGGCATGAACCCCCGTGTCGGTTCTGCCGGCTCCGGTTACTTCAATGTTTTCTTTAAGAATAGCCGAAAGCGCCCGGTTCATCTCTGCCTGGACGGTGTTCCCATTCGGCTGTATCTGCCATCCATGAAAATCAGTTCCCCTGAACGCTAAGTGAATAAAATATCTGCTTCCCACAATAGTTGTACCTGCCCGATTGATGATTTTTATAGTAACAAAAGTATTAATTTTTAATCACTGTCTCTCATACCTGGAAAAACAAAACTACTAAATAACCCAGGTTCCTGTATGTACTGAACTAATCGAAAAACGGAAAAATCCATATCCATTTTTGTCAGAACAGATATTCTGATAATTATAAATTT
>CP070687.1:520309-523885 GCA_020353115.1 Bacteroidales bacterium | reverse complement strand
GAAAAAGTTCTGCATTGATCCCGTATTTCCGGACATTCTCCAGAAGTTTCAGGCAATATTTTTCTTCCTTCGAACCAAAATTCACAAAAAGCAGGGTTGTAGCTGACTCATATTCCTCAGGAAATCCACCGGTCTGGATAAGCACATCGTATATCCTGTCGGCTCCGAAGGAAATTCCGATGCCGGAAACATCCGGAAGCCCGAAGATTCCTGTCAGATCATCATATCTTCCACCTCCGGCGATGCTCCCGATACTGATATCATTTGATAATACCTCGATAATTGCGCCCGTGTAGTAATCAAGTCCTCTGGCAAGTGTCAGATCTAACATGACTTCAGAGGTTATATCCAGTTCCCGGAGGTATTGAAATATTGTTGCAATCTCCTCCACTCCCTTAAGGCCTGCAGGTGAACCTGCCAGGATTCTCTTCAGTTCGCCGGTTTTACTGTTTATATCACCTGAAATAAAAAGAATAGGTTGCAGTTTCTCAATGGCCGAATCAGAAATACCCTTCTCTGCCAGTTCCCGGTTCACTGCTTCCAGTCCGATCTTTTCCAATTTATCAACGGTCAAGGTAATGTCCATCATTCTCCGGCCTTCTCCGATTATTTCTGAAATTCCGCTCAGAACTTTGCGGTTATTAATTTTGATCAGGATATTCAGGCCCAGATTCTTAAATATTTCATCCGTAATCTGGATCATTTCCACCTCATTAAGCAGGGAATAACTTCCGATCACATCAACATCACACTGATAGAATTCTCTGTATCTTCCCTTCTGAGGACGTTCCGCTCT
The DNA here is from genome assembly GCA_020353115.1 of Bacteroidales bacterium. Taxonomy (GTDB): domain Bacteria; phylum Bacteroidota; class Bacteroidia; order Bacteroidales; family VadinHA17. The sequence goes on along the minus strand of CP070687.1, from coordinate 523,089 downwards.
CCATACCGGTTGAATCTGATATCTTTTGAACGGGAATGTGAGTTCACCTCTGTGCTGTACTACATAGCGTGCAAAAGGAACGGTAAGGTCAAACCGGAGTCCTTTCTCACAAATCCTGGTTGACAATCCGGATGGGGCACCTTGCAGTAGTTCATTCGCAGACAGACCCGACAGGAAGTCACCTGTATTCAGGATCTTGAACAGGAGTTTATCTCCTTCTTCACCGTATTTACCAAGCAACGAGGAGAGATTTTCCATTGCCGGGGTTTCAATAGGAAGGTATCCGTATCTTTTGAAGACCGATCGAATGGTATCAAAAATATATGATCTTCTCACCATTTCAGATGGGGAGAAATCCCTTGTCCCTTTGGGTATAGATGGTTTTTCAGTCACTCGTTAACACCCTTTATTAAGAGGACAAAAATATGAAATTAGAAAAGAAATGCCATGATACGGGCCGGATTTTAAGAAGCACGTTTCAGCTTTTAATGCCTAATTGAAAAAACGTATGGAAAGGGGGTACGAAAAATCTTCCCCGTTATTGGCCTTTACACTGGCCATTATTATAAAGATCAGATTAATTATCCCCAGAGCAACCAGCAGGAAGATACCGATAAGTAAAATTATCAGAAATACAGAAATGATGAGGTAGATTGTAATCGAGATCTGAAAATTCAGGGATTCCTTTCCTTGCTTATCCACCCAGGAAGATTCATCCTTCTTAATAGCCCAGATTATCAGCGGCCCGATAATATTACCAAAAGGGAACACGAATCCTGCCAGTGCTGCGAGATGGCAAAGCATCCCAAAGGTCCGTTCATCACTGCTTAACTGTCTGATTTCTACCATTTTCCCTGATTTAATCCTATATATTATTGCGTTTTTTTTATCGTAAATTTACCTGAGTCTTCTGAAATCTCTTTCGAGCAATCCGTCGGGTCTTTTCGAAGATAACGTGTGGTTATCAAAGAAATAGAGCTTTGAGTCATCGGTCCCAAACAGGATTTTATAGCACCATCCCGTACGGTTCGTATCTTCCGGACCAACTTTATGAACGATAACCGTATTGGGCTCCATGTTCTCGATGGCTTCAATTACTTCCTCCTCGGAAACCAGCTTGAATTCATGAGGATATGTAGCTTTGATCTTGGTCGGCGTGTTCACTTCCCCTGCCAGGTCCCCGGATGTTACAAGAAGCATTTTGTTCTTGACCAGATTCGAATTTTTATTATAATAGCTGAGATTACGAAGGAGTGTATTTCCCGGATCGGCTGCCAAATTTCTGACATGTTGCTGCATAAAATCAATGATTAATCCCAGTTTTGGAGGATACCTTGGCTCTTCAACTTGCGAGTAGGACAATGGCATCGAGCAGAATTCAGGCATTTCAGATAAATACTTCACATCTGCTCCCAAAAGGAGATTAAGAAAATTGTAATAAACACTTGCTTTATCCCGTTCAAAACTGGTTTGGGTAAGGACAAGGAACGAATAGGAGGAATCGGTTCGTAAGTTCTCAAATTCGTCATAATTAACAAATTCATAGGGTGTGATTTTCCATTTTTGTTCAATGGTATTCTTTATATATATATTAAAATCGGAAAACACACTTGCCTCCAGGACAACCATCGTTTTGGATTTCATGAAAAGATCAATATCCCGCCCGGTAGGGAATGGTGCCTGAGGAAATGCAGTCATTGAAAGGATACTGATCGACAGGCATACAATTATTTTTCTCATGGTATTATCAATTTAAATTGGGTTATATAATCTTTGATTCATGGTTTTAAAAAAGGTCAGGCTGAAATCCATATCCAGTCATTGATTATAACTGGCAGTATCATTTTTCATTTTGATATCCTGTCCCAAACATAACTTAAAAGTAAGATATTTTTCCGGAATTTGAACCATTTGAATAACAAGTAAGATCGTTCACTCAAAAGATTCTACATCCCGGACAGGAAAAAGATGATAACTGCACCGGATCTTATACTAAAATTATCATCCGGACGGGAGATATACGGGATTTCTTTCATTAAAATTCCGGATGTACATAAACTTCATTTGCTTCTTTTTTCTCTTACCCAGAGACATATACTGATCATGCAGTTCAGGATCTTTCATCAGTGATAATTCAACGCTATTCACGTTATATTCCATTATTTTACCGGAGTCGAATTCCAGGATGAATTGCTTCATCTCAGTTTTTGAGTAAGTAGATGATCTTGAAGGGTAATAGTAATAATCGTAATAATTATACCGGTAATAATAGGGATCGTAATACCGGTTCTCATGGGTTGTAATGTTTGCCACAAAATGGCTGATCCCCCCGAATATTGCAATCCGGTGAAAGTCCCCGCTTACCTGGATATACAGGATTCCATTCCTGGAATATCCCCAAATATTATCTGTTTTCACTTCCTGTCGCGTTCCAAAATCATCATAAAAATAGAGTACGTCTTTGACCAGTATTTTCCGGAAAAACTCCTTGTCGTTTAAACTCACCGGGGTAAGAATTCTTGCTTTCGGTACCGGGTTATTTTCCTTAACCTGATCGAAATACAGGAAGATACCTTCTTTAAAACGAAAGTCGGGGGTATATTTTACGAGTTTTATCGAATCCCTTTGTCCGTAAAGCACGGGAAAGATCGACATAAGCAGGCCAAAAACGATAATTCTTTTCATATCTTTTCTCCTCGGTTAGCTACTTCTTCTCTCGGGTATCTTAAGTAGAACAAAGTTATAGCATTATCTTCAAACAGGAAAGAAAAACCATATTC
>CP070687.1:516583-520209 GCA_020353115.1 Bacteroidales bacterium | reverse complement strand
GTAAACATGATTAATATCTAGATCAAGGAGGTGCCAGTGAAAACCTGCCTGAACCTCATGTCGTTGCTGAGGAAATTGGAAATGGAATTTGGAAAGTGTTTTACCGAAATGTAACTTTAGGATACTTTCTTTAATGAAAAAGATATAAGAGAGAAAGAAAAATCAACAAGGCTGAGCACTAATTGGGTGTAAGGTATGTGCCTTTAACTTTGTAAACCATCTCCCTTAACGAACATTAATAAATCCAGAATTTGAAGATAGAAAGAGTACAAGTAATCCCATTTGGGATTCCAATAAGAAAATTTGCAGATGCCTATACCGGTTTTTCTGTATCGAATGCAGTTTTAGTTAAAATCTATACAGATGATGGTCACGTCGGTTATGGAGAGGCCTGTGCCTGGGAACCTGAATTTTACGGAGAGACGCTGGAATCAGTTAGCACAACAATTGTAAAATATATTGCTCCGGAAATTATTGGGGAGGATCCAAGAAACATTAACAAAATTTTATCTGTCATTGATGCCAACCTAGCCAGAATAACATGTGCCAAAGAAGGAGTTGACTTAGCACTTCATGATCTTTTGGGCAAGATATTGAATGTACCTGTTTATACTTTACTGGGGGGTAAATTTCGGGACATGATTCCTGTTGCTTCTGAGATCGGAATAGATACTCCGGAGAACATGGTTAAAAATGCATTTGAAGTTTTAGGTTTAGGAATTAAGGTCATAAAAATAAAAGGATCTAGCAATCATATACTGGATGTTGAGAGAATAAAAGCTATACGTAAAGCCGTTGGAAATAACATCGAACTGAGGTTGGACCCAAATGCTGCCTGGGATGTCAACAGCACAATAAAAACGATGAAACTTCTTGAAGATTGCAATCTTCAGCTCTTAGAGCAACCTATTCCCGGATGGGACTTAAAAGGAATGTCACATATAAGAAATAATATCGGTATTCCTTTAATGGCTGATGAAAGTATCTGGACACCACAAGATGCAATACGAATTGCTGAATATGGAGCAGCAGATCTATTGAATATCAAAATAGCAAAATCTTGCGGATTACATTTAGGCAAAAAGATTGAAAATGTTGCAGAAGCTCTTGGTATGTCATGCATTGCCGGTACTGAAATTGAACCAGGCTTCTCAATGATTGCTAAACTCCACTTAGCAGCATCGATGAAAATACATCCATTAGCTAGCGAGTTTACTGAATTATCTCTTCTTAAAAAGAATATTTTGAAACATAATATTGAAATTATAGATGGTTGCGTAAAAGTACCTGATAAACCAGGTTTAGGAGTAGAACTAAATGAGGATATGTTTAATGAATGTAAGTACGTAAATTAATATGGGAAGAATTAAACTGTCTTCAACAATAAAATAAACCGCATTAAAAGGACGGTTTATTACAACCGTCGTCAGCACCAATTTTAAAAACCGTTAATATGAAAAAATTCATCCTCTTATTCTGGCTTTTTTTACCGTTGAATAGTTTTAGCCAAATCTGGGATAGCCTGGCAATTGACAGTATATTTTCTGAATGGAACAAACCAAATGTTCCTGGTTGTGCTCTTGGAATCATAAAAGATAACAAGTTGATTTATACAAAAGGCTATGGCATGGCTAATCTTGAATATAACATACCAAATACTACAAATTCGGTCTTCAGAATAGGTTCTTCTTCCAAGCAGTTCACAGCGGCTTGCATCATACTATTGGAAGAACAAGGAAAATTAGACTTGGATGATAAACTGGGTGATTTCTTCCCTGAATTTCCAGAATATGCTGATCAAATTACTGTTCGTCACCTATTGAATCATACCAGCGGAATTCGTGATTATTTGACATTAGCCTTACTTAAAGGCTTGGGTGATGACGATTTCTTCGAGGATAGAGATGTCATGAAACTATTGGTCAATCAGATGGATCTTAATTTTCAACCAGGGGAAGAATACCTGTACAGCAACTCTGGATACTGGCTATTAGGTCAAATTGTCAATAAAGTAGCAGAAATGAACATGGCCGATTTTGCCAGACAAGAAATTTTCGAACCTCTTGGGATGACCAGTACCCATTTTCATAATAATCATTCTCAAATAGTAAAAAACAGAGCCTCTGGTTACGCCCCAGATGGTTCAGGTGGCTTTAGGATAAGTATGACCACACTTGATATGATAGGTGATGGAGGAATTTTTACGACAATTGAAGATATAAAAAAATGGGATGACGCTTATTATCAGTCGGATATCTTAAGTGAAAGTTTTTGGTCAACGATGCTTGAACGTGGTGTACTAAATAATAGAGATACCCTGGACTATACATGTGGTTTAATAAAGGGCTATTATAAGGGCTTGAAAACAATAAGCCATGGAGGAGCATTCGTTGGTTTTCGTGCAGATATAGTTCGCTTCCCAGAGCAGAAGTTATCTGTAGCCCTATTTGCAAATCGTGCAGACGCTAATCCTACTAGCATGTGCTACAAGGTTGCTGACATCCTTCTAAAAGACCAGTTAATCGTTCAGAAATCGACTCCAGAAGATATTGAACAAATGTACAATAGTCCGGAGATCGAATTCAATCTAGAGCAATTATCAGGCATTTATATCTTGCAACCCGGTTTGACGCTTGAGATTAACCTACAGAATGATTCATTGAATGTCGTTCAAAGCTGGGATTCAACCTCTTATAAAATTGCCAGAACAAAAGGGAATACATTTCAAATTCCCGGAAATACAGATATTGGCTTTACCTTTTCGGATTTACAAAATGGGAGCACGAATCAGCTTACAATACTTCAGAATGGTCGAAATACACATTGCAAAAGAAAGGAGAACATTGACCTTAATTCAATTAAACCAGAAGAATATGTAGGAAAATATTACAGTAAAGAGTTAGATGTTATTTACGAAATATCCACCAAAAAGGATAAACTTCAAGTTTCAATTGGGAATAATGAACCTGAAGAAATAATTGCTTACAATGCTGATCAGTTTTCCTACAGTTTTATGTTACTTAGATTTCAACGAAATGACGATTTGATAACAGGGTTTGAGATAGATGCAGGCAGAGTGAAAAACCTAAAGTTTAAAAAAATATAGTGAACTGGTGCTAACATCGGCTATGCGCAATGACGGGTTGAAGTGCAGCATGATACTAAAAACCATCCTACTCCCGCACCAAGCATAGCCATAACCCTTCAGACACATTCAGCCAAAGCTGAACTTTTGTCTGCCCGTCCCGTCAAGGCGGTACTCCAGCACCTAAAAAAATGCGCCCGAATTTCTTATAGATAAGAAATGGATCTAATAGGATTCTTAAATTATGAAACTGATGTTGTTAAATTTAAACCGGACAACTTAAAAAATATGAATATTGAATCTAGTGATACTAACAGAAATCATGCAATTAGTTCATGTTATATATTTGACGGATATTAATATTATGCAGTTTCTTATCCAAATCTAATAATAATTGATAGTGTAGCAACAACATCGAGGGGTTGTCCAAATAATACTGCCAGAGACTGGGAAGAAAAATATTATAGGGAACTGAAGAATGCTGTAAATTATAATATTAGTGGGAATAGGTTAACTATTGAAACGACATCGGATATTAAGA
>CP070687.1:512833-516483 GCA_020353115.1 Bacteroidales bacterium | reverse complement strand
GGATTGAAATGGTGAAAAACGACACGGGACTTTTTGAGGCAAAGAGCGGCCCCCTTGCTTCGGACATGTATGTCTACACCTATATTGCAGATGGCATCAGCATGTTGGATCCCAACAACAAGATCGTTGTCCGCGACGGTTCCTACATTGAAAGCAGGCTTGTGATTCCCGGTGAAACCTTTGACCTTTATGATGTGAAGGATGTGCCGCACGGTAGACTGAATACCTTGTGGTATCCCTCACCTATCCTTGGTATGGACCGCAGGATGATCGTGTACACACCCCCAGGTTATGAGACATCCGGCGAATCCTATCCTGTGCTTTACCTGTTGCATGGCGGGGGCGGTGATGAAGAAGCGTGGACCAGCAGGGGACGGACAAATTACATCATGGATAATTTGATCGAATCCGGAAAAGCAGAACCTATGATTGTTGTTATGACAAATGGTATTCCTTCTGTTCCTGCAGCTCCGGGTGAAAGACCCGTTCCTTCCGTGAAGGAACAAACAAACACCCGCGGACTTTCAGCAATGATCTCGGGAAAGTTCGAGGAGAGTCTGATAAAGGATATCGTTCCATTCATCGAAAAGAACTTCAGGGTGATACCAGATGCTGACCATCGTGGTATTGCAGGATTGTCCATGGGAGGCTATCATACCCTGAATATCACCTTCAGGAATCCCGGAAAATTCAATTACATCGGTGTGATGAGCATGGGTTTATTCAGGAACGTTGACAAAACGGAACTGACTGAACAGATCAGGGCATTAAAGGACAGTAATCCCAGGCTATATTATATTGGATGCGGGAAATATGACACCCTGGTATATCAGGGATTAACGGAATTGCTTGCTTTATACGATGAGCTGGGATTCAAATACATGTACCATGAAACGGATGGCGGACATTCATGGAACAACTGGAGATTGTACCTTTCAGAAATAGCAACCCTCTTCTTTAAATAGACAACTCTTAATTCACCAGATATCACATTATTCTCTATTGAACCAAAACCGTAAGACATGAAAACCAAGGTATCATTACTGTTGCGAATTGTAATTCCAATACTTATCTATCCGGTACTCACTGAAGCTCAGGAAATGACCAGGCACCGGCTGGTAGTGCTCACCGATATTGAGGCAGATCCTGATGACTCCCAGACACTTGTAAGGCTGCTCCTCTATTCCAATGAAATTGATATTGAGGGATTGATTGCCACCACATCCACACACCAGAGAACGAGGGTTGCGCCGGAAACCATTCACAAGATTATTGAAGCCTATGCAAAAGTTCAACCGAACCTGCTCAAACATGACCCGGGCTTTCCTGAAGCAGCCGTTCTACATGCTCTTGTGAAACAGGGTTTTCCGATCTATGGAATGGGGGCCGTCGGAGAAGGTAAGGATTCAGAAGGATCTGACTGGATCATCCGGGTGCTTGAAAAAGATGATGACCGGCCTCTCTGGGTATCTGTATGGGGCGGCCCAAATACACTGGCACAGGCACTCTGGAAGATCAGGGATACCAAAAATGCAGGTGAAGCGGCCCGATTGATCGGCAAATTAAGAGTTTATACCATTTCAGACCAGGATGACTCAGGGCCATGGATGCGTAAGGAATTTCCGGATTTGTTCTATGTGGTCAGTCCGGGTAGTTACTTTGCGGCTACCTGGTCAGCGATTCTCAGAGAGATACCTGGAGCCAACAATGAAGTAATCAGCAATACCTGGCTCTCCGAAAACATTCAGCAGGGTCACGGACCCCTTGGTGCACAGTATCCTGATGTGGCCTATGGAATGGAAGGCGATACACCTTCCTGGTTGTCCCTGATTCCCAGCGGGTTGAATCCTTACTGGGACGATCATCCCGATTACGGAGGCTGGGGAGGCCGGTATGAATTGTATACTCCGGATCCTCAATCTCCATCGCCAGGAATGCAAAGAAGGGATTCCCCGGAACCGGAATCGCGTCCGATCTGGACCAATGCGGATGATACATACAGGCCCCGTTTACCCAATTACATAGGCAGGGCTATCGTGCCGGATACAGCAGAATATACAGGCAATCATGTCACACTCTGGAGATGGAGGGAAGATTTCCAGAATGATTTCGCCGCACGTATGGACTGGTGTGTCATGTCGTACGAAGAAGCGAATCACCCCCCCGTGGCAAACTTAAACCAACCCACGCAATTCACTGTAAATTCAGGAGATATCTTCAAGCTGGATGCAGATGGATCCTATGACCCGGATGGTGATGCACTAAGTTACTGGTGGTTTCAATACCCGGAAGCTGGTTCCTATGACGGCATGGTAAGCTTTCGTCCATTTGCCGAAAACTTGTATAACGTTCATACCATCAGGGCTCCTGAGGTGGAAAGCCCCAAGACTGTTCATTTCATCTTGAAGGTCACAGATAAAGGGATTCCCGCTTTATCAAGATATAAAAGGATAATCATCACGATTGTTCCGGAATAAGCAATCCGTCCCGGATAATGAAAAAAATACTCACCGGGTGACTGCGTGTCGGCATAGCTTTTTCGTCGGAAAGTCACCCGGTAAGTTTAACTACTTATAAAAACTCCAGGTTCCTTTTTAACCCGGCATACTTGGCACGCATCACCGGAGTACCGGAGAAGAGATCTATAAATCTTTTTTCATCCAATGCAAACCACTCCTTTCCGGTCATTTGTAGAAGCTCAGGATGTGGTTTGAAATCAGGCTCCCCGTGGGGAATCCGTTTCCTGTTCCAGGGACAAACATCCTGGCAGACATCGCATCCGAATATCCAGTTGTTCATCTTCCCTTTCATCCGGGAAGGAATTTCTCCTCTGTGTTCAATGGTAATGTAAGAGATACATCTTCGGGCATCGATAACTTTTTCTGTAACGATAGCACCGGTCGGACAGGCCTCGATGCAACGCGTACAATCGCCGCAAAGGTCTTTTACGGTATGGTCATAACGCAGGATCATATCAACCACCAGCTCTCCTATGAAAACAAAGGATCCGAATTTGCGGGATATGAGGTTTGAATTCTTGCCTATCCATCCAAGTCCGGCTTTTGCCGCCCAGGCCCGGTCAAGCACAGGAGCAGAATCGACAAATACCTCCCCTTTTACCCGGCCAATATTCTCCTTTATATATTCCAGCAATTTCAACAGTTTCTTCTTCATAACCCTGTGGTAATCTCTCCCGTATGCATATTTGGATATTCTCGGGACCTTGGGATCGGACTGGATCTTTTCCGGGTAATAATTCATGATTACGGAGATTACCGATCCGGCGCCTTCCACCAATTTACGCGGATCGCTCCTTCTTTCAGGATAAGCGGACATATACTTCATCTCACCATGCTTACCGGTTTCAAGCCACTGCTCAAGGTGGAACGCATCCTGCTCAAGAGCATCGGCTTTCGATATACCGCATGCATCAAATCCAAGCTGCATTGCATGTCTTTTAATTTTGTCTGAAACTTCCCGACTAGTAGTCATTGGGCCGGTTGTACATTAAATGAAACTTCAACTCTGCAATCCGGACCGGACAGTAAACCAGAGAACTACTTCTCTCCCGCACCTTTCCGGCTTTTTTAATTATGAAAAATAACAAATAATACGGAGAAATCTTCCGTTTAAACAAGACCGGATTGTAT
>CP070687.1:509082-512733 GCA_020353115.1 Bacteroidales bacterium | reverse complement strand
TTTATATTGTGGTGGAACTTGTCTGTATTTAGTTCTTTGTGTACAAACCGGCCAATCAGGATCACCACCGCCAGGCCAAGGCAAAATCCGGCTATATTGATGAACGTGTGAAGCTTATTCCGGTAAATGTTTCGCAATCCGACAATCAGGTAATTTCTGAACATCTGTTTATTTTTAGATTGGTTTTGGAGGGAATATTCTCACCTTCTACAATAACAGACCAAAAGGCATACCACAACATCTATTTGTCTCTTTATAAAACGATTACTATTTCACCTTCCGGTTCCAGTCATTCCGGAATGTTCCATAATCATCCATATGATGTTCCATATTCATACAATGCAATATCCGTTTCACGATCCTATGTGGTATTTACAAATCAATATATATCTTTGACGGTATCTAAGCTATAACCTATGAAAAACCGAATTTTCATTCTTATTCCGTTATTATTTTCAGGGATTTTCCTTTACTCCCAGGAATCCGGTTCTGCCGGGAAGATTTCAAAGTCAGTTGAGCTGAATATTTCCCGGTACTATTCGCTTTACAGGTATCTTCATGAACATCCGGAACTCTCATTCCAGGAATTCTCCACCTCGGAACGGATGGCCTCGGAGCTGGGCGAACTTGGATTTGAGATTACACGGAATTTCGGAGGAACAGGTGTTGTGGGGATATATCGCAATGGAATGGGGCCAGTGGTCATGATCCGTACGGATATGGATGCCCTTCCCATCGAAGAAAAAACCGGTTTGCCCTATGCGAGCAAGGTAGTAGCAACAGACTGGAACGGGAACCAGGTCGGTGTAATGCACGCCTGCGGTCATGATATACATATGACCGTCTGGACGGGAGTGGCACGTACATTGACAGATTTGAAAGATCAATGGCAGGGTACGCTGATCATGATCGCCCAGCAGGCAGAAGAGAGGAGTGGAGGTGCTGATCAGATGATTGAGGAAGGACTGTTTACCAGGTTCCCTGTTCCCGATTATGCCCTTGCACTGCATATCAGTGCGGAAATACCATCCACTGTCGTTGGTTATTGTCCGGGAGCAACTGCTGCAGGAGTCAACTCAGCTGATATTACTGTTTATGGTGAAGGGGGGCATGGTGCATATCCGCACAAGACCAAAGATCCTGTTGTATTGGCTTCCAGGATAATACTGGATCTCCAGACCGTGGTAAGCAGAGAGCTATCCCCCCTGGAACCTGCGGTTGTCACCGTCGGATCAGTTCACGGAGGGACGCAGCATAACATTATTCCGGACCAGGTAAAGCTGCAGCTTACGATCCGTTTCTACGATGACATGGTGTACCGGCAAATCATTGAAGCGATCCACAGGATTACGACCGGGATTGCGGCTTCTGCGGGTTTGCAAGAAGAGAAGTATCCTGATGTAAAGATATATGAATCCTATACTCCGCCGGTCTTGAATGACCCGGAACTGACCGGCAGGGCGGTTGAATCGTTTTGTAAGATCCTGGGAGAAGAGAACGTGATGAAGGTGGAACCGACCATGGCAGGTGAAGATTTCGGCAGGTATGGACGGACACCCGAAAAAGTCCCCATCTTCATGTTCTGGCTTGGGACGGTGAACCATATGGATTATACAGAAAGCAGGCAGCAGGGAACAGCACTCCCTCCCTTACATTCACCCCATTTGGCTCCTGATTATCAGAATTCAATCGTTACAGGTATTAAAGCCATGAGCCAGGCTGTTCTTGACCTCTTTAACCAATAACAATCTACCCTGAAAATGAAAACAATTACAATCGCAACAATTATGCTCTTCCTTTCAGCCACATTATCCGGTCAGGACAGGTTAACCGGAAAGAATTTTGCCACAAGGTCAGAAGTGATTGCCCGTCATGGTATGGCATGTACAAGTCAACCGCTTGCGACCCAGGTTGCCCTGGACATACTTAAACAGGGAGGAAATGCAATTGATGCAGCCATTGCAGCAAATGCCGTGCTCGGCCTTGTCGAACCCACCGGCAACGGTATCGGCGGGGATCTCTTCGCCATAATATGGGATGAGAAAACGCAAAAACTGTATGGATTGAACGCAAGCGGCAGGTCCCCGGAATCGCTGACCCTGGATTATTTCCTGGAAAAAGGGTTTGAACGTATCCCTTCCCGCGGACCATTACCTGTCTCTGTTCCCGGGTGTGTTGACGGTTGGTTCGAAATGCATGATAAATTCGGATCCATACCTGTGAGACAACTTCTTGAACCAGCTATTACCTATGCCAGGGAAGGATTTCCGGTAACCGAGGTAATTGCATATTATTGGACTGCCGCCCGTTCTCTCGCCCGTTTCCCGAACGTCAGCGAGGTTTACATGCCCGGCGGAGCTCCTCCCTCCAAAGGGGAGATCTTCCGGAATCCATACCTTGCAAATACCCTGGAAAAGATCGCAACGGGGGGAAGGGATGTTTTTTATAAAGGTGAGATAGCAAAAACCATTGATACGTTTATGAAGGAGAATGGAGGGTTCCTGTCATATGAAGATTTGGCCAGTCACAAATCGGAATGGGTGGAACCAGTATCCGTGAATTACCGCGGGTATGATGTCTGGGAACTGCCTCCCAACGGACAGGGTATTGCTGCCCTGCAGATCCTTAATATCCTGGAAGGATTCGATATTGCATCAATGGGTTTCGGAAGTGCCGATTACATTCATCATTTCGTTGAAGCAAAAAAACTCGCCTTTGAGGACAGGGCAAAATATTATGCTGATCCTGCATTTAACGAGATTCCTGTTGATCTCCTGATCTCCGAAGATTATGCAAGCGAGCGAAGGAAACGTATCGATCCGGAACGGGCCGCACGACGTTATGATGCAGGTGAACTGGAACAGGGCAATACGATCTATCTGACAGTAGCCGACGAGGAGGGGAACATGGTCTCATTGATCCAGAGTAACTACCGCGGCCTGGGTTCCGGAATGGTTCCGGATAATCTGGGTTTTATGCTGCAAGACCGCGGTGAACTGTTCACCCTCGAGAAAGGTCATAATAACTGTTATGCCCCGGGAAAAAGACCTTTCCATACCATTATCCCCGCATTTGTGACAAAAAATGGCCGGCCCCTGATCAGTTTCGGTGTAATGGGCGGAGCCATGCAGCCACAAGGACATGTACAAATCATTGTTAACCTGATCGACTTCGGGATGAACCTTCAGGAAGCGGGAGATGCACCAAGGATCAGGCATGGCGGATCATCACAACCTACCGGTGAGAAAATGACCGACGGGGGAACCGTTTTCCTGGAATCCGGTTTTGACGAAGAAGTAATCCGTGAATTGATGCAGAAAGGACATGATATCGATTGGACGGTTGGAGGTTTTGGAGGATACCAGGCCATTCTGCTGGATGAAAAAAACAAAGTTTATTACGGGGCTTCCGAATCCAGAAAAGATGGGCAGGCCGCAGGATACTAAGTTCTAACAACCATCTTTCCCTTTCAGGGAATGGAAAATAATGCAGGGTTTTTATACTAATTAATGCTCTGCAGGCAATAGGGCGCGACAAGTAATATATAAATGAACAATAAATATTATTTCCTCGATCTGGTAAGGAAAAGACGAAGTATACGGGCATATTCAGATAAACCTGTTGAGGCTTCAAAAATCGAACGATGTATCG
>CP070687.1:505276-508982 GCA_020353115.1 Bacteroidales bacterium | reverse complement strand
GGGCCGAATCGGAACGGACTATTACTTTGAAACAAGGAAACGGATCATCTATGACCAGTCGAATGAAAATCATGAGGGAGGAGAATTCTGGCAACAGCACAGAACAGCCGTTGAAACAAACGCTGATGTGATTCTTACGGTAAGAAAAGATATTACCAATGACTTTACTTTTGATGGAAAGATCGGAGCCAATTATATGAATAACAAATATAATTACATGCAGCTTTCTGCAAGTGCATTAACGGTTCCGAACCTGTTTACTATTGGTAATGTTACAGGAAATCCGGGTTATAGTATGACGGACAGGGAATACGAGTCAAACAGTGTTTTCGGCGAAGTAAACCTTGCCTTCAGAAATTATGTATTCCTCTCTTTTACAGGGAGAAACGACTGGTCATCCACGTTGCCGAAGGATAACTGGTCTTATTTTTATCCTTCCGTTAGCCTTGGTTTCATCTTCACCGATGCTTTTGGTCTGTCAGGAAACATTCTTTCATACGGAAAGATCAGGGCAAACTATGCTCAAATAGGTGCTTTTGCCGGTGCATACCAGATCGTACCGACGTACAGTGCTGCATCTCCTTTTAATGGTATTCCACAGTATCGTTACACACGTGAACTTCCACCTCTTGATCTGAAGCCAGAACAAACAACTGCGTTTGAAGTGGGAGGTGAAATGAAATTCTTCATGAACCGTATTGGTTTTGATCTTACCTATTTCCACCGTTTAACAAGTAACCAGATCATGGCTGTTGACATTACACCATCCACAGGTTTTACGAGCATGAGGATTAATGCCGGTGAAATTGAAAATGCGGGTATTGAACTGATCCTTAATGGAACGGTTCTGCAATCGTCAACGGGATTAAACTGGGATGTTAAGGTGAACTTCTTTAAGAATAATAATATGATCAATGAGCTTTACGGAGACCTGGAAGCATATCAGATTGGAAGTTCATGGAACTCCGTTTCTATGGAAGCACGTCCGGGTGAACCCTGGGGTAATATCTATGGGGGCGGTTACCTGCGTGATGATCAGGGAAGGGTTGTTGTATCCGATGGACTTCCGGAACATGATCCGGATCCTGTGCTGCTCGGCAATACCGAACCCGACTGGACAGGAGGAATTACTAACAGACTTTCATGGAAAGGACTGCAGTTAAGCATCCTTATAGATGTAAGGAAAGGTGGTGATATATTTAGTGTTACCGACTGGTTCGGAGGATATTCAGGGGTGTCCCAGGAAACGGTTGATGGGAATGTCAGGGAAGAAGGTGTATTGTATGACGGAGTCAATGCAGATGGTTCTCCAAATACTACCAGAATTGCTGCGGAAGAATATTTCCAGGGTTGGTGGGGTCTGCATGAAGAATGTATAATTGATGGTTCATTTATAAAGCTTCGTGAATTAACCATCGGTTATGATATCCCGCAATCCATTATGGAGAGGATTGGATTCGTCAATAGTGCGAACATTGCATTAATCGGGAGAAATCTTGCATTGCTCTGGACACATGAAACGAATACAATTAATATTGATCCCGAAACGACATATGGAACAGGAAATTCTCAGGTTGGTATGGAACAATACCAATTACCAGCAACACGCAGCATGGGAATTCAATTACGCGTTAATTTCTAAATCAAACCTTAATCTTGGAAAAATGAAATATTTATTAAATATTAAAGCAATCCTGGTAATTGGTCTTATACTTATAGGTTCATGCACCAAGGATTTCGAGGAAATGAACATCAGTCCCAATGCTCCGACCGATGTTCAGGCAGATGTTCTTTTGACGTATGTACTGCGCCAAGTTTCCGAGGATCTCTATAATGTTACTGATGACGGTGAATATACAAGCTCCATGGCTGGCCATATAAGCAAAATTCAATATATAGATGAAGCAAGATATGAATACAGGCCGGCTCATATAAGTGATCTCTGGACGGATTTATATACCCGTATTTCAGATCTCAATAAGCTATTACTGAAGGCACAGGAAGATGAAAATCAGGATCTTGAAGCCGTAGCATTGACTCTGAGAGCTTTTCTCTGGCAAAAGCTTACAGATACCTGGAGAGACCTTCCATATACTGAGGGTGTCAGTGGGGAAGAAGGAATAACAAATCCTGCCTATGATACACAGGATGTTATTTATACTGGTATCATCGCCGATCTGGAAACGGCTGCCGGCCTTTTTAATCCCGGTGCAATTGGTGCAAATGTCGGATCGGGTGATATAGTATATGATGGAGATGTCCTGAAATGGCAGAAATTCTGTAACTCGCTGCGGTTGCGGGTGGCAATACGGATTTCCAACATAGATGCACCCAGGGCACAGTCGATCATTGAAAGTATAATGGGCAACCCTGCCAGTTACCCGATTATGACAAGCAATAGTGATAATTTTCAATTGAAATGGACTACTGCTTCCCCTTACAGGGAACCTTTCTTTGAAAATTACTTATATGGAGGAGGCTCAAGAGATGACCATGCCTGCGCCAAAGCAATCATCGATACTTTGCTGAATTACAATGATCCAAGGCTGCCGGAATATGCCCATCCGGCTGTCTCGGATGGTCAATACAGGGGGATTGTTGCAGGGATTAAGTCAGAGGATGAAGGATTCGAGTTGTCTACCATTTCGCGGATAGGTTACCGGTACAGGGATCAGGCTGACGGATATACTTACTGGATGAGGTATCCTGAAATACAATTCATTATTGCGGAAGCTGCACAAAGAGGATGGAATACCGGTGCAACAGCACAGGCTGCATATGAAGCCGGCATTACAGCTTCACTTGAAGAGCATGGTGCAACAGCAGGGCAAATTACTACCTATCTTTCAGAACCTGAAGTTGACTTTACTACAGGAAACGAACTGACAAAGATCTGGATTCAAAAATGGATCTCACTGTTTAAGCAGGGATTTGAAGCCTGGGCTGAAGTACGAAGAACAGATGTTCCATTTCGTCCGGCAGCTCCCGGTTCTTTCTATCCCGGTCACAATCGCTGTCCATTCCGGTATCTCTATCCGGATGAGGAGGTTAAGCTGAATAAAGCTAATCATGATCTGGTTAAAGACAATATTGTGGATGCCTTCTGGGGCCAGCAGATGTGGTGGGATACACGAACCGGGGTAAATTAATTCGTTGTTCCTTGCTCACAATAAAAAGAAACCCGGAATTACTCCGGGTTTCTTTTTATTCTACAGGTTGTTATCAGTTATATAAATTTACCTCGTAAATACCTGGCTGACTGAACGTTATTTCAAAAACGGCATTGTATTGTGTCGTATGAAGATGATTCCAGACATAATAGGATATTTTTATCGTCACCGGAAAGGTGAGGTTTTCATATCCCAGAATAGTTCCCTGCCTTACCTCATATCCACTTTCGGATGATAAGATCAGATTCTCAATCTCTCTGTTTGGCGTACCTCCGCGCATTATGTTGTAATAGACTGCTTCTCCTTCACCGGTTTTATGAACAGAGTAACGTTCAACATTTAGCTTTCGTACGACCTTGTATTCGGGTTGTTTTCTTAATCCTTTAAATTCATCGTTAAGCCACTGTCCTTCCTGTACAGAATCTTTTCCATTAATTACAAAACTATATTTACCGTACCCGTTTCTCATTCCATTCTTCCATTTGCCTTCATAGATTTCCCCTGAATTCCAGGTATACGTTCCCTGCCCGTGTGGC
>CP070687.1:501459-505176 GCA_020353115.1 Bacteroidales bacterium | reverse complement strand
CTTCAACAGGATAAAATTACGGCAATTTATCCGAATAATCAATGAATCTGCCTTTTAAGCTGTGTTAAATCCTGATCCGGTGCAGCCCGTCCTGGTTTTCCTGTCAAGGATCCACCCAGTCGCCGTTAGATTTTATCAGGTGAATAAGCTCTCTCACAGCATGTTCCGAAGGAATTCCCCGTTTTGTTATTTTTTTATTTTTATACAGAGTGACCTGTCCTTTTCCCGACCCGACATAACCATAATCTGCATCTGCCATTTCACCAGGGCCATTAACTATACAGCCCATAATTGCAATTTTCAGTCCTTTAAGATGGGCGGTTACCCTTCGGATTTCAGCAGTTACCTCCTGCAGATCGAACAATGTTCTTCCGCATGAAGGGCATGAAATGTACTCGGGTCTGGTGATCCTTGTTCTGCAAGCCTGAAGGATGCTGAAACCGGTTGGTACAATCCTGCCGGAATGGGCAGTGTTTTCACTTTTTATCCAGATTCCGTCACCACACCCGTCAATCAGTAAACCTCCAAGATCACAGCTGCTCTTTAATTGAACAGATTCAAAATCCTCGTCCTGATATGTTCTTAAAAAGATTACAGGGATCTTACAGGAGTAAAGAATGAGTTCAGACATAAATGCTCTTAGTTCAGCAATTCCTTGCAAATTCTTTGTCTCCAGTACCAGGACGGGCCAGGATTTACTCTTGCCGGAATTATAATCTTCTTTTATCTGTGATATTGTTTCTTCCGCGCTAACCGGAAGTTCAATTTTCAGAAAGCCTGGTTTCACTCCTTTTTTTTCGCTCATAAAATATTCGTCTGCAGAATAAAGTGGGAAAAGGTTTTCCGGAGGATTATCATAGAATTTCCAGGCTTGGTAATCTACAATAAAGGCTGGTACAGACGGTAGTGGTATCGAAGGTTGGATATTACCGAGATAGATATAATCTGCAGCCTGGTCTGAACCGACCCATTGGCCGGTTGATTCCGACAGGGCATACCCTGTCATTTCAAGAATATTTTGAAAATCCGAACGCATAGGACTGAAATCGGCAATTACTACGGGAATATTGCCTCCCCCGATATTTAAAACGGGATCCGTCACCCTTTTAGTAAATGTGTAATTATCAATATTTACCTGACAAACAGGATGTATAGGGGAGTAAGTTTCCCTTTTGGAAAAATAGGCTATCAACTTTCGTGCGACAGGTATTTCTGCTTCAGGATCTTCTGTTAATGATATTCTTATCGTATCGCCGATCCCATAGTTAAGTAATGTGCCGATTCCGACAGCCGATTTTATTCTTCCTTCTTCCCCTTCTCCCGCTTCAGTTACTCCAAGATGAAAAGGATAATTCATATCTTCTTTATACATTATCCCTGCAAGCAACCTGTTGGCATGTACAAGCACCCTTGTATTGGATGATTTTATTGAAACAACGATCTTATGGAATTGTTCCTTTTCGCATATTTCCAGGTATTCCATTACAGAGGCAACCATTC
Source organism: Bacteroidales bacterium (assembly GCA_020353115.1). Lineage (GTDB taxonomy): Bacteria > Bacteroidota > Bacteroidia > Bacteroidales > VadinHA17. Next base: position 503,676 of record CP070687.1, on the reverse strand, counting down.
CCATGGGAGTATCACCATATTTTTCCAGCATCCGCCTGGAGAGAGAGCCATGGTTTACTCCGATCCTGATGGCCGTATGATGTTTTTTACAGATAGTCAGTAAAGGGATCAAAGCACTCGTTATAGTTTCATTGTCCTTTTTTTCTTCGGAAAGCATTGAGGTAAAATTACCCGGATTAATACGTACTTTTTCTACAATTTGTGCAGCAATAAGTGCAATTTCAGGATTAAAATGCACATCGGCGATCAAAGGGGTCCGGAATCCCTGGTTTCTGAGTCGGGTTTTAATATTTTCAAGATTTTCAGCCTCACGGATATTTCTTGTTGTTATCCTGACATAATCAGCTCCTTCCCTGATAATCCGGATACATTGCTCTACCGTTGCCCCGGTATCCATTGTGTTGGTATTGGTCATTGATTGAATTCGAAGGGGATGGCTCCCACCCAGGGGAATATCTCCGATCCGGATTTCCCTCGTTTTATATCTTGAATAGCCTTTCAGGGAGGGATAGTTATGGAGTTTTGATTTCTTGTGAGGTGTCATCAGGTTTTGATCTTCCACTCAAAGCCATCCTTTGTATCCTTTATCTCGATACCAAGCTGGTTCAATGTTTCACGGATAAGATCGGCTGTGGCAAAGTCTTTTCTCTGTTTTGCTTCCTTACGTACCTGAAGGAATTTACGGATAATTCTATCACTCAAATTTTCGGTATCGATCTTCTCTTCCGGCTTATCGATACCAAGAATATTATAAAGAAAGTCATGGTAAAGATTTTTCAGATTCTTCAAATCCTTTTCATTTATGAAATCCTGTCCTGCATTGATAAAATTTATTATTTTCAGTCCGTCGAACAGGTGGGATATCAGGACGGGTGAATTCAAGTCATCATTCATGGCATCGTAGCATTTCCTCTCAAGAGCCTCCACATCAACCGTTGAATGTTCAGATGATTTGAGTTTATCAAGAGTTTTTATTCCTTCAAATAGTCTCTGTAGGCCTTTTTCAGATGCCTGGATGGCATCGTTTGAGAAATCGACTGTACTCCGGTAATGAGCTTGCATGATGAAAAACCGGATAGCCATAGGATGGTAAGCTTTATCAAGCAACGGATGATCACCTGAGAAGAACTCGAACAGGCTGATTGCATTTCCCAGGGATTTGCCCATTTTCTGACCGTTAATAGTAACCAGGTTGTTATGCATCCAGTATTTTACCGATTCTTTTCCGAGGGCAGCTGTTGATTGGGCGATTTCGCATTCGTGATGCGGGAACAACAGATCCATTCCCCCGCCATGGATATCAAATTCTTCACCCAGGTATTTTGTACTCATGGTTGAGCATTCAAGATGCCAGCCCGGGAATCCTTCTCCCCATCTGGATGGCCAGTGCATAAGGTGCTCAGGGCTTGCTTTTTTCCAGAGGGCAAAGTCATACGGATTCTTTTTTTCTTCCTGTCCCTCCAGTTCACGTGTATTGCTGATCAGATCCTCGATAACCCGTCCTGAAAGTTTTCCGTAGTTGAAATTACGGTTGTACTTATCCACATCAAAATAGACCGAACCATTTACTTCATAACCATATCCGGATTTAACGATGAGGTCCACGAATTCCTGTTGTTCAATAATATGTCCTGAGGCAAGGGGTTCAATGCTTGGTTCCAATACATTCAGGCTCCACATATTATGACGGAAACGGTTCGTATAATACTGGACTACTTCCATCGGTTCAAGCTTTGCCAGACGGGCTTTTTTCAGGATCTTATCTTCCCCCTCGTCTGCATTACTCTCCATATGTCCAACATCCGTAATATTGCGTACATACCTGACTTTGTATCCAAGATGTTTCAGATATCTGAACAGAAGATCAAAGGTGAGTGAAGGTCTGGAATGGCCCAAATGAGCGTCACCGTAAACTGTTGGTCCACATACATATAACCCGACATAAGGAGGATTGAGAGGTTCAAATTTTTCCTTTTTACGGGTAAGTGTATTGTATATGTAAAGCTCTGAATTTCCCGGATCAGCCATTTTCAGTCCTTTAGACGGTAAAATTAGCAATAATATCCGTTATGATATCCCTCATTTAGTCGATAACCGTTCATTTTTTTGCATTTATAAAATATTCATTCTACTTTTACCGGCTCAAGATTCAAATATTCTTCGCAATCAAGAGTGTTTGATTTATTAAGAAGAGGGGAGAGATTAGGCTCTGTGAAC
>CP070687.1:497608-501359 GCA_020353115.1 Bacteroidales bacterium | reverse complement strand
CATACCAGCCACAGGCTGGTTCCCAGCAGCTTGCTGCGGAAATAATAGTCCGGAGTTTATACCAAATTTATTTTAGAACATTTTATTGACGAGGTCAAAAAGGAATTGAATATTGGATTTCTGTTTGATTTGCTCTTTATACAGTTTGCTCCTCCGTGGTTCAATGAACTGGAAGGTACACTTATCTGAGGAGGCTTTCCTTTTCGGGAAGTTTTTGCAGTTATAAAGGTATTTGAACGGAATTACATTAATTTTCACTAATCCTGTTCAAAAGGCCTTGAAATAGAAAAGGGGAGCCGTTACACAGGCTAACATGAGACGGCTCCCTTTTGGTTTTAATAGAGTTTATATGGATTTCTGTACTTGTATGAATTTAGCCTGTGGTTGGTGGCTTCTTTATCATCAACAAACTTCCGTGTCGCAGGATTCCATCTTACCGGTCTTTCCAGCTCTGTAGCTATGTTGCCAAGGCAGCATAATATGGAAGTACTGCAACCTGCCTCGATGGGTGCAATGGGATCTTTCCGTGAGCGTACACAATCGACGAAATTTTGCATATGGGGCGAGCTGATTTCAAAACTACCGCTACCCCTGTCCCTGCTTCTTTGCATCCGTTCGAACATAGCCCGGCGTTCTTCAGCGGTCATTTGCCTTGGACGGTTACCGGCAAGTTCTTCCGGAACGAGGTTTGCTTTTGAACATCCAAGATAACCGCGTGCCACTTCAATCCAGCCATCCGTACCGATAAACTTGATGCCCTGTGCACGGGCATAATCTTCCAGGTAAGGCTGTTCGGTCATTACAATACCATTCAGATACTTGAATGTCAGAAATTCCTGTCCATTGTAGCCTTTCGGTATGATTTCGGCGGGGCCCGATCCGTCCATGCCAATCGCTGCCTGTGCAATATCAAACATATGTGCTCCCCAATCAGCCGTATATCCGTTTCCGGTTTCACGATACCAGCGCCATGCACCCCAGAGTTGTTCCCTTTGTTCAGGCTCCAGGGAGATGGGAGGACAAAGGTCGGAGTGGTAGTGAATGTTTTCGTCGTTGAGGGGACCGAGCCAGAGATTCCAGTTGAGGTTTCCTGGAATCGGCATTTCCGGGAGGTCGAATGGTTTTGGGGGATCCCCAACTCTTGAATATATTTTTTCAATATGTCCTATTGCACCTGTCTGAACAAGTTCAATGGCTTTCTGGAATTCACCGCTTGATCGTTGCTGGCTGCCAACCTGTACAACCCGTTTGGTGTCTTTGGCAACTTCCTCCATCTTCAGGGCTTCCTGGATGGTAAAAGATAACGGCTTCTGAACGTAAACATCTTTACCGGACTGGCAGGCATGAATAGTATTCAGTGCGTGCCAATGATCCGGAGTGGCGATTTCAATGGCGTCAATATCCTTGCGTTCAAGTAATTGTTCATATTGTTCGTACATATCACAGCGTGGTGCCAGGCCTTTTGATTCCTGCCATGCCTCAACACGCCTCTTGAAACGTATCTGTTTCATACTGTCTACATCACAACAGGCTGCAACCTGAACTCCGGGGACACTTGCGAATCCTCCGAAATCATTCAGACCTTGCTGACCACACCCGATGAAACCAACAACTACACGATCGCTGGGTGCAATACGTATACCATTGATAACATAACTTGGAAGAATAGTCAGGCTCGTAAGACCAAGCGCGGATAAACCCATAAATTCACGCCGGCTTAATCCTTTATCGGTTTTCTCTTTCATAATAATTAGTTTATTAAAATTTGGTAATCCCTAAGATAGTTATTTATTAATGAAAAACCACCGGAAAAAAATGTAAATTACTCCTTGGAATTGGAGCAATTCTTCCTTTTGTATAACGTATGAGCGATATAAGAGTGAGGAAAAGATATGGTTAAGGATGATACGACGAGATAACCGGGATTCGGAGAACAGGTATCCGAGTCCGTCCGCCGAAGCAGTTGTTAATAAATACAATCTGTTTTTTCTTTTCTGGCAAGATGGCACAACGGATGTGCATCTTTCCGGTCCATGTTGACACTTGTAATAACCTGTACCCTGCCAGCGGTAATCAGCCTGATATAACGAAAGTTATACGGAATCAGGCAGAATTCCTGCTGGCATTAATATTGCCATATAATGACCGTCTAACTATTTTTTCATAGGTAAGGATATGCCCTGAATTTTGTTCTATTTTCTGTAAGGCATACTGCTGTATAACGAGCAATGGTAATACGATTCGTTCCCTGATCTCTATCGAGTTTCTTGAGACAGGTTCTTCTTCCATCAAAATACGGTAACCGGAAATAAGCAGGACCATCTCTTTTGATAGTTTGTATTCTTCGAATAATATGTTCCAGAATTCTTTGTATTCTTCATTTTTGGCAATATAGCCGGTTAATTCGAAATAACATTTGGATAAGGACATCATGCTGTTAAGGATTAGTGCTTTAAAGAATGGGACTTCTTTAAACAGCTTTTTCAAATCCTTCAGTTTCCCTTTTTCCTTTAATGCATGCAGTGCGGTTCCGATACCGAAATAACCGGGAACATTTTGCTTTAGCTGGCTCCATGAGCCGACAAATGGAATAGCCCTCAGATCCTTTAATTCCAGGTTTTCCTTCTGACCCCTTTTGACCGGCCTGCTGCCAATGTTGGCTTTGCCATAATACTTTAATGTACTCTTGTTCTCCAGATACGGGATAAACATTTCATGATTTTTAAGGGTGCTGTATTTTTCAAAACTTAATTGGGCCAGCTCTTCAATAATTTGTCTCGATTCACCGGAGATAGTATTCTCTTCTTCAAAAAGGCTATTGAACAAACCTGCTGTAAGCAATTGTTCGCAATTATGGATGAAATGCTCCTTCGTACCATACTTACTGGTAATAGTCTGGCCCTGAATGGTTAACTGGATTGCATGATTGGCGATTTCCTTGCTTTGTGAAGCATAGAATCTATAGGTTTTACCTCCGCCGCGTGCAGGTGGCCCTCCCCGGCCATCGAAGAATATAGCCTTGATACCGTACCGGTCGCAAACGGCCGATAATTTCTCTTTTGTCCTGAAAATAGACCAGTTTGCCTTCAGATATCCACCATCTTTGGTACCGTCAGAGAAGCCGAGCATAATTGTCTGGTTATTATGGCGCCGATCCAAATGCTGTCTGTATTCGGGGATAGCGAAAAGATTTTTCATGATGGATTCAGAATTCATCATACCTTCCATGGACTCAAAAAGCGGAATGATATCAAAAGGTATTACCTCCTGTTGCCAACCGCACCACCGGATAAGCCCATATACAAATAAAACGGAGAAAATATCTTCCGAATTGCTGATAACATACCTGTTGCAGCCCTCTTCGCCGTTTTTGCCTTGTATTTGTTTAAGTTGTGTGATAGTCCGGATGGTATCCTTAATAATCTCTTCTTCAAATTGATCCGGATGTATGTCTATTTCTTTATGAAGAAGAATAGAGATCAATTCATCTTTTTCAATTTCATCCAGGCTTTCTTTTATAAGGTTTTCTTTCCTGAGAATTTCCTCCACCACTTTTTTATGGATAGTATGGTTTTGCCTGATATCGAGAGCCGCAAAATGTGTTTTAAATATTTTAACCTTATCTATGAAATTATCCAGTTCTTCCAGGTAGAGACTATTGTATTTATTTATTATTAATTCTTTTACCTTGTAAAGCGGATTTATAATATCCTCATACCGGATGGTTTTTGAGGGATCATACATTGTCGGG
>CP070687.1:493700-497508 GCA_020353115.1 Bacteroidales bacterium | reverse complement strand
TTGTCCTGACACTTTCAAGCACACCCGGTTTCAGGGCATTAAGAAATTGTCGTTCATCATACCCCATAAAGGGATTGGCCAATGGGCTTGTAATCATCTCGGGTTCTTCTCCTTCCTCGCGTTGTTCACCCCTTCGAAGCCTTTTTTCCACCACCAGGTTTTTCGTCATATCAAATTCTGTTCCTTCATAGGTTTCCCGGTAGTACCTCAAAACATCGCGTATATCGACTTTTTTATCCGGCTTTACGGAGAAGGGCAGCTCATCCATATCCATTGTCAGGTTCAGCGAGGGAGCCATGGTGCTTAAAATATAAAATTCGCGCATGGAATAAGGTTTCCGTCCGCTGTAGGCTTTCCAGAACTTAAACGGTTCCTTGCTTTCCGGGTCCCAAAAGCCCAATTCCCCGGCCAGTGAGAAAACATTGTCCGAAGCCATATAATAATCCGGATTATCAAGATCAAGGGTGCTGATCCTTGGTATATTGGCTGAAACACCCACATGGTTATCGGGGATTCTGACCGCTGCCCAGACAGCACTTACCTCGAATACGCCCGAGCCGAATATTTCGAAATGCCAGACTTCTTTCTTATCTGCAACGGTTAAACACTCTCCATAATCACCGTATCCGTATTCGACCGCCAGGCTGCCCATAAGTTTTATGGCATCCCGGGCATTGGTGCAACGTTCAAGGGCAATCCGTTGCAACTCTTCAATAACGAAAAGTCCGTCGTCATTCATCAGCTCCCTTCTGCCCCCTATTGTGGTTTCGCCAATAGCAAGTTGCTTTTCGTTCATGGCAGGGTAACAGACATTCAGATATGCGTAGGTCTCTTCCACCTGGGGTATTTCACCTTTCTCTATCAGGTTACGCAAATCCCATGCTGTTTCCGTATGCATCGTCCCCCAGTATACTTTACGCATTGCACCGGGATCATATTTTCTATGCGGTACGATATTCAACCAGGTGCGGTAGTTTCCGTCACAACTGTGGCTGGTTATTACTGATCCGTCCGTACTGGCCAGTTTCCCGACCATAATACTTGTGCAAGATGAAAATTCTTCATCAACCGGCTCAACCGGTTTGAATGATGACTGTGTGACCAGAAAGAAAGTAATTGTCAGCAGTAATGCATGTTTTGAAATTCGTTTCATTTTCATGATTGCTCCTTAAATTAGACTGTTATTCTCATAAATAATTCACTCATAGATTATTTGATCCGACCCGGTTTCAGAGGGATCCTTCAAATAGAATCCAACGCCGTTTTTAATTAATTCTGTATACCGGGGAATATTGTCGAACAGGATTTCTTTATCCGGATAATATTCGTTCCAGATTTCCATGGTTTGGAGAATGGCAGAGGTATGTCTTCCCACCCTTATTTTTACAGGCCAGCCCTTTTCATCAATAGGTGCGAACAACAATCCGTGTTCTCCTGCTTTGACGACGAATTCATCTTTCCCTTCAAGCAGCAGTTCCCGGGAGGTAATCCCCCGGGTTGCATCCAGGAAGGGTTCGGGTGATTCGAATAATAGTGAAATGGCATCCGAATGATCTCCTATCTCCCGATGTGACAGGCCATGCAGGTTTTTCGGAGAAAACTCGGTACCCATATTGAATCCCTCCAGATCGGACAGCATCATGGAGACCAGCGTGGCAAGTTCCAGTCCGTCATCATGGGCAACAATGGTATTAATCACAGGATATTGCAATTCCGCCTCATGCAGGTCGATTACGATATCTACCTTCTCTTCCGTTATCAGGTTCATAAAGGCATGGCAGGTTTTCTCGGTCAATGTACCATTCGGTCTCCCTGGCCAGGTTCGGTTTAGGTTTCGGATATCAACGTAGGCAAGATTCTGACCGCTTGGATAGTGAATATAAACTTCCGGATCAGGCCACTGGTCAAGGGGATTGGACCAGCGATCACCCATTCTGAATTTTTGTATACCCCATCCGGTTGGTATGGTATAGTCGGGAGGGTATGCACCACCGGGTCTTGTAACTGTCGTGCCGCTCCTGTTGGCAGATAATACGATAATTAACCTGCCTTTCCGGATTGAAGCATTTTCAACTATGATCCAGGCCGCAAGCCTGCCTGCCGGTTCTTCGGGGTGGGACCCGCCGAGTATCATCATGGTCCCGCCGGGTTCCTTCCCCTCCAGTATATAAATATTGCAGTCATTCATCGTTCCCTTTACACCCCCGAAATAATCGCCAAGATTCCTCAACCGGGTTGTGACAGGATCGATGACTACCGGTTCCTTAAGATGCCTGTGCTGATAAAAACCAATACCTGAAAAGATAAAAATTACAAAACCAAACAGGCTTATTATACTCTTACGGATAATGTCCGGATATCTCATACGCTCCGATTATTTCAACCTGAGTAAACGCAGAAGAAATGGCACTATTATTATTACGTATAGGATTTCTTCTTTCCAGTTTTTCGATTTGACCAGGTTATATAATAATAGGAAGATTATATACCCTGTTAAAATATAATATAATACTGAGATCAGGTTATTTAAAACGTTCATAATTTATCTATTTACCCCTGTTAAGAATCCTAATTCATTGCTGAAAATTACCATTAATGTACCGATTATGCATATTATTACTGCAGGTAAAATACATTGTTTTAGAAATTGCATATACGGTTCTTTGGTTCCAACCACACTTATAGTGAGTCTCCCTATGATCGCGGTTGGAGGCAGGGCGTCACCCAGAGGCCAGATAACACTCATTCCGGCCAGGGCGATTATAGGGTTTAATCCCATCGTATTGAACAGCAATACCAGCGGAACACCGAATACTGCAGCCGATCCATACATAAGCACCGATTCGGTTATGGGCAGAAACAGGAAAAGGCTGCCGATAACCAGGAAGACGGGAAGCGTGATAAAGGATATCGCCAGTAATCCTCTCACCCCGGTTAATGTCATAACCTGGACCAAAATACCGACACAGGTCAGAGTCCCAATCAGTGGTAAAAGCTGTCTGATTGTATCGGTCGAAATTTTCAGTATATCAAGTTTTTTTGGAGACATGATCCAGGAGGATAGTGCAGCCAGAATAAACATTAGCGGCAACCCGACCACGGGAGTGTTGTGAGGCCATTTCCTGCCGATGAACACCAGACCGAAGAATACCGCAAACGGTATGATAATTTTTATCCAGCTCATTTTCGCCGGCGGTACCGGTAATTCGGAATATGCTTTCTCAATATCGATATTCGTTCCTTTCCAGCCCAGGATGAAGATGGTTACAAGTGCCGCAATTATACAGGGAACAAGCAAAGGTAAGAAGAACCCGACATAGGGCATATTTACACCGGCTGCAGCCATCATTGCCCAGAGGCTCACCGGCGGGGCGGCGGCGCTTAATCCGGCGATTAAGAAAACGATTGCGGAAGTCCTGATTTTGGAGATTCCCATATAGTTCAGAACGATGGCTACCATCCCCCCGGTAATCAGAACTGTCACACTTCCTGCACCGGTTAGTGCACCGGGAACCAGAAGCAAAAAGGTAAGAAGTATCAATAGCAATACACGGCTTTTATGGAACCTTCTGATAACACCCCTGACGGCAAAAGATATCCCTCCCGATTCTTTCAGGATGTTCATGAAAAGTGTGGCGGAAATGAATATGAGATTAATATCCAGGTAGGTGATGGATCCATCTGCAATATGTGTAACGGGAAACCAGTGACCGGCTGCGAATGCACCGGCGAGTGCGGCAGCAAACATCGAAAGTTCAGTGGAAAGTTTGAATCTCAGGGCTGCAATGTAAATAATCACCATTACTCC
>CP070687.1:489770-493600 GCA_020353115.1 Bacteroidales bacterium | reverse complement strand
ATCGAAGAACGGAGCAAGGGACTGATCAATTTCGTAGGCACCTACAAAAATCTTACAAAACTTCCGAGACCGAACTATACGGAAGTATATGTGATGCGTTTGCTAAATCATCTGAAAACCCTTATGAAACCTGAACTGGAGAAGAAAAATATCAAAATGAACATACTTGCTTCCGGTTTGGATATAAAAATTGATGCGGATCATGAAATGATTGAGAGGGTGATACTCAACCTGATACTGAATGCTATAGACGCCATTAAAGACGTAAAAGATCCAAAAATTGAAATTGAAGCAAAAATCGTTAACCATCAAACGGTAATCCAGGTTTCTGATAACGGGAAAGGTATTGACAGGGAAAATATTGATAAAGTATTTATACCGTTCTTCACAACAAAAAAACAGGGATCTGGCATCGGTCTGAGCCTGGCAAGACAGATTATGCGTATGCATAAAGGTTCAATCTCCGTGAAGTCGGACCCGGGAAAAGGGACAGTCTTTACATTAAAGTTTTAACCTGCATTTTCGATCATAAAAGCAGTGTGTATTATGAATATTTAGTTGGCTGTGCGATGCCCTGCCGGAATCCCATCTGTGGTTAAGGAGGTCTTTGCATTATTTTCTGTACAGTTCCATTGCCTGTATCTGAATATACCCGGGGGAACTGCAGATTTTTTTTTCATTAATCTGCAGACAAAAAATAATGGTGCCAATTTAAGACAGGAACAGCCATTTATTATATGTTCATCCAAAACATGGTATTATAAATTCTTTACGAATGATTATCTTTGCAGGACTTTGTAAAAATGAACACGACAGTAAGAACTTTAAACGGGAAGAATCTTTATTTCCTGTTTCTTGCCGGATCTAAAAAGATCCTGGAACATCAGAGGGAGATAAACAGGATAAATGTTTTTCCTGTTCCTGACGGGGATACAGGGACGAACCTCGCCTCCACACTCCGTTCCATTATCGATAATATACAACCTCACCAATCCTTTAAAATAACAGCAGATAACATTGCCTTTGCAGCCCTGGAAGGTGCACGCGGAAACTCCGGGATTATTTTTGCCCAGTTCCTGCATGGATTGAGTTCGGAAACCGGAAATCACCACGAGATAACAATTGAGAAATTCAGCGATTCGGTTAAAAACTCGATTAAATATATTTACGAGGCTGTAGCAAACCCGGTTGAAGGTACCATGCTTACCGTTATCCGTGAGTGGGCAGAGCATATACACCATAACCTTGAAAGAATCCAGGATTTTAAGCACCTGTTACACGATTCATACAAGGCAGCAAAACAATCCTTAAGTGAAACCACTAAAAAACTGAAGATTCTTGCACGGTCCAATGTTGTAGATGCCGGGGCAAAAGGTTTTGTGCTGTTCCTGGAAGGTATATTGGAATACCTGAAAGACAATAATATAAGGGAAATACTCAGCATAAGCCAGGCAATTGAGCCGGAAGATTCACATATGGAGGAAATCTCACCTGAAATGCTGACCTATAGGTACTGTACCGAAGCATTAATCAAAGGGGATGAGCTTGATAAAAAAAGCATCAGGAAAATTGCTGAAGAATTTGGCGATTCGCTGGTTGTTGCCGGTTCCGAAAAACATGTAAGACTGCATATTCATACCGATTCACCGGCGGATTTATTCGAAAACCTCAGGTGTAGTGGTACTCTGTCCTATCAGAAAGCCGAGGATATGTACAAGCAATACCAGGTGGCACATGACAGGAAATATGATATTGCCCTGGTGACCGATTCCACGTGTGATCTTCCCGACGAGTTCCTGGATAAATATCAGATCCATCAGGTTCCGATCAATATTCATATTGGGGAGAATATTTACCTTGATAAGCTTACCCTTGATTCCGAAACGTTTTACAACATTTCAGAGGAGTATGACGTTATACCGACCACATCACAACCGAACGAAACATCATTTGTCAACCTCTATTCATTTCTTGCTTCACACTATGATTTCATTATTGCCATACACCTGAGCTCGAAATTCAGCGGAACATGGTCAAGCAGTTCAAAAGCGGCAAAACGGGTTGAGGAGGAAATGGACAAAAGGATAACGGTAATTGATTCCAGGTCCATAAGCGGTTCTCTCGGGCTGATTGTCCAAAGGGTAGCTGAGTCGATTGAAGCAGGTATGGATTATGACGAAATCATCCGAAAAATTGAAGATTGGAAATCCGGAATAGGATTGTATATAAGTGTCCGGTCTATGAAAAACCTGGTAAGGAGCGGGCGTGTCAGCCCCCTGAAAGGATGGCTGGCAAAACTCCTAAATCTGAAACCGGTTATTGCAGTCGGGAAGGATGGTACGGCGGTTTTGCTGGATAAGGCATTCAGCCAGGAGGGAAATATCAGGAAGGTTTTAAAACATATAAAACGGGATATCTCCGAGAACAAACTGTGGAACTATGTTATTGTCCACGCCCTGAATCCTGAAACGGCAAAGGGATATGCCTCCCTGATGGAGGATTTAACCGGACGAAAGCCCCTCCTGATAACCAGCGTTTGTCCTGCACTTGTTCTGCATGCCGGATTGGGAACCGTTGCGGTTGGAATGCTCCCGGAATAAGAGGTAAATATCGATTTGAGGTTATCGTCACGGAAAGATTCTGGTACCTATTACCATAATAACAGCCTGGCGGTTCATACTCTTTTAAATTTACTGTCTGCCCTCTTTCTCCTGTCTGTGCTTACCCCGGATGATGCAGATCAGGGATCAGACATATGCCGGCTTAAGTCCCGGGGACTATTGTTCCCTGTCTCTCCCGGATACATGAACGCATCGGAAACCGTCCGGATTGTAACACTTATTGCATGAGACACACGATGACCTGTGGGTACGTCCCGCCTCCATTTCGTTAACCAGGTCGGGTTCGCGGATGAAGGGTCTGGACATGGAAACCATATCGCAAATACCGTCGGTGATTACTTTCTGCATGATATCCATTGACCGGAGACCACCTACGAGAATTATTGGGATGTCTGCAGATTGTTTGATAGTCCTGGCCTGCACAGAGAAATAGGCTTCTTTTTCTGGTACGTCGATTTTCTCTGCAGCCGCTTGTGCATAATCCCCGGAAAAGGTGGTGGAAATTTCAATAGCGTCAATGCCTGCTGCCTGGAGTGCTTTTGCTGTTGCAACCGACTCCTCAGGGGGCAGGCTGTTGTCACGGCCATCAACGGTTCCAAGTTTGCAGAGAACCGGGAATTGGGGTTCCAGGCTCCTGCGTAAACCTGTAGCGATCTCAATAAGCAGGCGGCGGCGTCCTTCCGCTGTACCCCCATAGGAATCTGAGCGATGATTTTCAGATGGTGTCAGGAATCGGCTTAACAGGAAACCATGTGCGGCATGGATCTGTACTCCGTCAAATCCGGCTTCCCTGGCCCGGATTCCTGCCGCGACAAACCGGTCTGATGCATCACGGATTTCATCTATAGTCATATCATCCGGCCGCCGGCCGGCGGAATTAAGTTGTGCGACAACCTTTGTTCCGTTTCCCCGGGATACCCGGGCAAGACGCTTCAGACCAGGTATATGATATTCATCCGAAATACCGGTCTGCCTCGGACCACATTTCCACTCCGGATCAACGTACATATGACCCGTAATTATCAGCCCGACACCACCGCCGGCCAGGTTTTCATAGATTGGAAATACTTCTTCCCGGAGTATCCCATCAGATGTTGCCCGAGATTCGCCCGTAGCCGAACGAACAAACCTGTTTTTTAAGGTAAGATGTCCCACAGAGTGCGGTTTAAAAATACTTTTCATGGTAACACCATTTTTAAAGAAACAGGA
>CP070687.1:485784-489670 GCA_020353115.1 Bacteroidales bacterium | reverse complement strand
GGTCCGGATATTTTTTGTGATTTCATTCTGGACTTTATCGGACGAAAGGAAGACAGGCCATTTTTTATTTATTACCCCATGGTCCTCGTTCACGATCCGTTTGTACCGACACCAGATTCAGAAGAATGGAGCGATAAGGACCTGAGAAGTAAGGGGAATCCACGGTATTTTGTTGATATGATGGGATATGCGGATAAGATCGTTGGTCGGATACTGGACAAGCTCGATGAAGAAAAAATCCGAAAGAATACCATTGTCGTTTTTACAGCCGATAACGGCACAAGCAGAAGAGTTGTGACAAAAACCAAAGATGGTGATATTCCGGGAGGGAAAGGATTAACAATGGATACAGGAATTCATGTACCCCTGATCATCTCATGGCCTGCAAAAATGAGGAGAGGTAAAGTGTATGACGGATTGATCGGTTTCTGTGATTTTTTCCCGACCCTGGCTGAGATTAGCCGTACAGAAGTGCCTGAGAATGACGGACAAAGCTTTTATCCCTTGATAGTCGGGAAGCCTTATGAACGAAAAGAATGGATACTTATTCATTATGATCCCATATGGTCGGAATTTCTGAATCGGCAGCGAAACCGGTTTGTTAAATCGGAAGACTATAAGTTGTATCTGGATGGACGGTTTTATTATCTGCCCGATGATCCGTTTGAAGAAAATGCCCTACCCGATGACCTGTTTTCTGAAGAAGGTAAGGAGATTAGAAAGAATCTTCAGCAGATTCTGGATAAGGCTCCTGAATGGAGATGAAAATATCAGACCAGATTGGTTTGGTAACACCTGGCAGGAATAGAATGATGAAAGCAGTCCAATTCAAATCATACAAAATGCGGGTGTTAATCGGATCCGGGGAATTATGTTGTTTCTATCCCGGCAGCGGTTTCAGGTAATTCACAATGAATCCGAAAATCAGTCCAGTAATACACAGACTACCTGCATATACGACCAGGGTTGTGGAAATACCGAATAAGATAGAGGGAATAATAACCCCGGCAAGACAGAAAAAGATGGAGAAATTAACGCTGTGCCTGTTGATTTTCGGATAGATCCAGATTACCAGAACCAGGAAACCCAGGGACATTGTCATCGAGACAAAGAAAAAAGTAGCATCCACGATATCCCGTATAACGAGTGCCATAGTTATGCCCATAGCCATAAGTACGACCATGGTGAGCCTCATCATAATAAAGAGTTTTTCCTTTTTCAGAAGACCTGTCTTTTCGAGAAAATCCTGTGCCACGGATGCTGCTGTGGTGAACATATAAGTGTCAGCCGAGGAGGAAACCGATGAATAGATTATCACAACCGACAATCCTGCCAGTCCTATGGGAAGTAACTTGCTGAAGCCGACGATCAGTGAAGTATCCGGGTCGATATTTGGAATGTCGATACGGATGACCAACCCGATCATAAGCAGAATGAATCCGATAATAAAATAAAAGAGAGATGAAAAGAAAAGGCTTCTTTTAAAATGTTTCCTGTCTTTTATTGCATAAACCCTTTGCCACAGCTCGGGTGAGGCCATTGGGATAAAAAAACCGGCCAGGAAGAAGCTGACAATTTCCTGTACGGGAATATTGAAGAGATCCATAAAAACCAGTTGCGGTTTCGTATCCGTTTTGATAAGCAGATAGAGCATAAGGATAAAAAGGAGAAAGATCCCGATGGTTTGAATGATATCTGTCTTTACGACTGCGGAAAATCCGCCGACAAGAAGGTAGATTAAAATGATTACTCCGACGATTACCACCGAAAATTCGAAACTAATAGGCGTGTACTCTTCGATCAGTTTAGCGCCGGCTGTAAAATTCAAAACTACCCAGCCGAACATGATAATGATGGTAATAATTGTTGCAAGATACCCGGCAAAGCGCCCTTTTAAAAAGAAAAAGAAATCGGGCAGGGTATAGAATTTTTCCCTGTCGGCCAGCTTCTTGACTTTTATTCCGAAAAAATAGAATATAAACAATCCGAAGACTGATCCGATGAAGTACCACAATGCACCAAGTCCGTAAAGGTATACAAGTGCAGTGTATGTCAGCAGTATCGCTGCGCCTATCCTGCTTGAGAATATGGTCGTTGTAGCCTGAAGGGATTTCAGCTTCCTACCTGCGATGAGGTAGTCTTCCTTCTCCTGTTTCCGCCCGCTCCAGAAGCCGACGATAAGAATGATAAGAAAGTAGATCGCAATGAAAAGATAATCAATTGTGGTTAACATGGTAAATCGTTTGGACAGGTAAATGTAAACTAATATGCGGGAAAAACAAACCCGGCAGGTCCTGGGACCTGCCGGGTTTGAACAGGGGATCTGATAGATTATTTCTCAGGTATAAATGATCTGGCCAGTTCCTCCGAATCGCCATATTGTTCCTGAAGCTCTACCAGCTTTATTTTCAATTCATCAATCAAAGAGGCATTCTCCGGATCGTTTATTATGTTATTCATTTCATCCGGATCGTTCTCCAGATCGTATAACTCCCACTCATCAATATCGTAGTAAAAATGGATCAGTTTGTAACGATCGGTTCTTATACCGTAATGTCTTTTCACACTGTGTACAGCAGGGTATTCATAATAGTGATAGTAAACTGCCTCTCTCCAATCCTCCGGAGTCTTTCCTTCCAGGGTTTTTCTGAAGGAGCGGCCCTGGATATCTTCAGGAACGGATACACCGGCATAGTCCAGGATAGTGGGTGCGAAATCCAGGTTCATAACCATCTCGTCCAGTACCTGTCCTTTTTCAATACCTGCCGGATATCTTATTACCAGTGGCATTCGGAGTGATTGCTCGTAAATGAACCGCTTATCAAACCACCCATGCTCTCCCAGGTAAAATCCCTGGTCGGATGTATAGATTACGATGGTATTTTCTGCAAGCCCGTATTCATCCAGGAAATCCAGAACCCTTCCAACATTGTCATCCACGGAAGAGATGGTTCTGAGGTAGTCCTTGATATATCGCTGGAATTTCCATTCGGCCAGTTCTTTCCCTTCAAGCGGATTATTTATCAGTTCCTGGTTTTCCGGTTCATATGCGGCATCCCATGCTGCCCGTTGATCCGGTGTCATCCGGTCAAGCTGCCTCCAGTAAAATCTCTCTGTGCTGTCACCCTCCAGATCAAACCGGAATTTCATGTCGTGTCCCCACATCATGGTTTTCCCAATCATCATATCCTGCTCCTTTGCTGCTGTACCCATTGTAGAATAGTCGTCGTGGAAATTGGCAGGTATATCAAATGTTCTGTCATCATACAAATGAAGCTTGGATGTGTCGGGCATCCAGTTCCTGTGGGGGGCTTTATGATGCAGCAGCAGGCAGAAAGGTTTTGTATCATCTCTTTGATTCTTTAACCACTCCAGTGCCAGGTCGGTTACGATGTTGGTTGTATAACCTTCGTATTTTTTCTTAACGCCGTTCTCAGTAAAATCCGGATTATAATAAGCGCCCTGTCCGGGAAGGATGTTCCAGTAATCAAAGCCTGTCGGTTCACTTCGCAGATGCCACTTTCCTATCATGGCAGTCTGGTAGCCTGACTGTTGCAGCAACTTGGGAAAAGTCTGCTGACCCCCGTCGAAGGTGGAGCTATTGTCCCGGTGACCATTAATATGGCTGTATTTCCCCGTTAATAAAACGGCACGGGAGGGAGCGCAGATGGAGTTGGTAACAAAACTCTGATTGAACATAACCCCTTCCGCGGCAATCCGGTCGATGTTCGGGGTTTCATTTAATCCGTACCCGTAACAACTCATGGCCTGGTAGGCGTGATCATCCGCCATGATATAGAGGATGTTTGGTTTCAGAACTTCTTTCTTTTCCGTACCGGAACAGAAATTCATTAATAGTGCAACAAGTACCGGAACGAATACACTG
>CP070687.1:481788-485684 GCA_020353115.1 Bacteroidales bacterium | reverse complement strand
AGGGCATTGGAATCGGGGATAAGGATTTAAATAAAATTAAAGGAATGAATAAATTTATTTCCAGAGGATTAGGGAAGAAAAGTGGAGTTAAGAAACTCTCTGACCTGGCGAATCTTTCACCTGAAAAAATAACAAATGATCTAAACGTTACGAATATTGAAGCCCGTAAAATAAGGGCAGAAATGCTCTTTACTGCATTGAAATCACTTGACATCCATAAAATAAAGGATGACGTTGAACCATTTAATCCCGTTCAGGCAAGAACAATGGGAAAATTGCCAGAAAAAGTATTGAAAATGCTAAAACCCCAAAGACAAAACATTAAACCACCTTCAGGAATGAAGAAGAAAAAGAAAGAATAACAGAACAAGAATTATTAATGTGCATTTTTTTTTATCTTAATGATCCCTTTCCTGAATAATATCATCCCAAGACTTGCTGGTTTATTATTTGTATCCAAAAAAGTGTCTGATATACTCAATGGATTAACCAGCGGTGGTTTACAGGAAGCTTTTGCCCGGTTTGCTTTTATAAAAGGTGTGTCAGATACCGTTCTCAGTCAGAATGTATTTCCTTCAACCATGGCAAGGGAGACGCTTAAATTAACTGAGTTTCTGGACAGAGCTGGCAAAGATCCATTGGGTATGCTTTTATTAGCACTCGGTCCGGGTGGTGCGGGAGCACTAAAGGAAGCCGATTGCTGGCTGGAAGTGTTTATCAACGAAAATCCCGATATAAATTCATCCCTTAAAGCAATCATTAAAGGATTTTTAGAAGCTGACCGGCACGCAAACATATTTAACCTGATCAACCTGATTCTGAATGGGAAAGCAGTTGGTCATAGTATCTCACCCGTTGAAAATGTCAGAAAAGTTGGGCACCCAATAGTTCTCCATAGGGGTGAATTCGAGCATCAGACATCAGATCTTAAAATAAATGGCGCGGGAATAAATTTTGAAATTCAAAGAATATATCGAAGTCGAACCGTATTCTTTGGCCCATTCGGACCCAGTTGGGATCATAATTATAATATAAGACTTCACCAGGAAAACGAGTACATAATTGTATGCCTTACAGGACAACAATCAGAACATATTTATGTACGAAACCCATATTTTGGCAGTTCGGATTATAACTATTATGTGCCGCCAAATGGTGTCCATGATATTCTAGTCCATGAGGATTCATCGTTCGTGTTAAAAAAACCTCAGGGTATGATTTATCGCTTTGAATCTACAGACCAACCTGGCGAACATCGGATCAACCGTGTTGAAGATCAATACGGCAATTATCTGAAATTCGTTTATTCCCTGAATGACCTCTTAGAGCAGGTTTATATTAATTCAGAATCAAGATTCGCCATCTTTCAATATGATGAAGTAGAAAGACTTACAGGTATTGCTGATCATACTGGAAGAACTGTCAGGTATACCTATGATGATTGGGGTAACCTTTCAGGTATTATTGGTCCATTTGCAGTTGGTGATAAGCCAGTGCCTACTGAAAGATATGAATACCATCAGGTAGGAGAATCATTTAAGCTTGTACGTATCTCAGATTGGGAGGGGAGAATATTCATTGAGAACGAGTATGAAGTAAATCCTATTTCGGAATTTTATGGTTATGTTATACGACACTGTGTTAATAAGGGGGAATCTCATTTTGTCTATGAATCAATAAGAGGTGACACCAATACCAATGATCCCTATCATGAAATTCCCGTGTTGCGTGTCTTTGAATATAAACGTAATGGCCAGAAAGTAGAACATGTTCTCAATGAGTATGGAAATGAATTGCTAAAACGGGAGAAATATATCGATGGATGCAGTATTCGAGAGCCAGTAACTAAGTACCATTATAACGCGGATGGTGAAATCTCCACAAGGATTGATCCGAATGGTGTTGTAATGCAATTTCTATATGGAAGAGACCATCTTGCCGATACGAAAAACTGGCCTGATCTTGAAATCTCCCTTGGTGATATTTCCATACAGGAACGCATGAGTTTTGGTAATTTACTGGCAAAAGTTACACGCGGGAAACGGATTACCGAATCGGTGAATTCATATGATTCTGAGTTTTGGAAATTCCATGTTCCATTACCTAAATCCGAAGAATCACCCCTTGATCATATTATAAAATACCAATATGATGAGGAAACCCAGTTACTCCGTAATCAATCTGATCCAAGATATACTCTCTCTGCAGATCCTCTTCATAACGAATCATCCAAACCAGGTGACCCTTACTATGATCCTTCAGATTCACGATTCATAAAACACAAGAGGCACCTCACCCTATTTGAATATGGATCTCACAAAGAATTAAAAAAAATTATGCTTCCGGATCGATCCCGCCCATCATGTATAGTTGGTGAATCTATCCTCACAAATATCCATGAAGAAATATCTTATTTTATAAGTGATGGGAAATTGCGTCCTTTTAAACGCATCGATGTCAATGGGTATGAATGGATTAATGAATACTTTACATTAGATGATGGACCGAAGGAAGGTTTTATCAGTAGACAGCTGATTCCCCACCTGGACTGGGAATTGAATAAGAGTACACCCGATATCCTGGAGATTAAGAAAATCGGTATATGGCAGGTATCTGACAAGTCTTTTTTATCCGGGGGTGACATTAATGATAAGTTAAAGATTTCAGTAGAAGGTGTACAGATCGCACTCTTCCAATCTGTAAACAGGAAAGAAATAGCATCTGATAATTCCGAGGTTGAAATACGGGTTGATGGGAATGCCTTGCCTGAATTATGGGATCAGACAATACATCATGAATACATCATTACCAATCTTTCACCGGGCATTCATGAAATTGAAATGCATGACCGAACAGGTATCCCAATGTCAATCGGCAGGATCCGAAGTCATACATCGATTGATTATGAGGTAGATGAACTTGGCAATATAATCCGTGAAACGGATGCCCTCGGTAATAAAACCGAATACAAATACAATTCTCTTGGTCAAAGAATAGAAATTAACAACATCCTCTCGACTACATTTACCGGCTATGACCCAAAAGGGCGTATAATTACTGAATGCCAGGAATGGCGGGATGAGAATGGCAACTTACGGCCGGAAGCTATAGTAGAAAAACAGTATACCTATGATAGGATTGGTAAATTGCTCACAGAGACCGAGGGTACAAGTATGGATGAATCAAAACGATTAAAGGTTCATCGCTATGATCCGGAGGATAATCTTTGCGAAACCAGAAATCCTCGTGGTGTTCGTTCTTACTTTCATTATGATGCGTTAAACCGGCATATCAGAACGACACGGGCAGGTTGTTCCCCTGATTGTTCAGTAACTAAAACATATTTCGATTTAGCCGATAATATACTCTTTACCATTAATCCAAAAGGTGGTTATAAGTATAACGGGTATAAGATCGGAAACAATTTTAAATCTTCGGTGGATACCTTAGGCCGTCCCTTTGTTACAATGGATTCCGCAGGAAACCTGAAAGTTACAAGCTATGATAAGCTAAACAATTCCAAAGTAATACGGAAATATCAATGCCGTTCAGATGGTCAATATGAATTGCTTTCCCGAATTGAGATGGATTATGATGAACAGGGGGATGTAAGAGTTGTCTCAGAAGCTGTTTTCATTACACCCATTCTTACACAAAATCCTTTTGATCCGGAGAAGACGGATGATAACTACAGAATTGAAGATAATGAGGGTAAGATAAGAACAGCAATCACTGAATACCATCTGGATGCCGGTGGTAATAAAATTGCCATTGTTAATCCCGACGGTGGAATACATAAACAAAAATATGACAGCCAGGGCCGGGTTTTTGATGAAACTGATCCAGAAGGCAACCGGATTTACCGCATATACGATGGCAATAGTAACCCTGTTTGC
>CP070687.1:477774-481688 GCA_020353115.1 Bacteroidales bacterium | reverse complement strand
GTTTACCGATCACCAGATCATTTTTATGATATTTTTCCCGGAAATTCCTGAGGAAGAAATTGGCGAGTTGAGGGATATCCTCCGGTCGATCCCTGAGCGGCGGAATCTCAATTTGTACGGTATTAATACGGTATATCAAATCTTCCCGGAATTGTCCCTTTTCAGCCATTTCAAAAAGCGGTTTGTTTGTGGCGCAAATCAGGCGGATATCAACCGGAACCGGGGAATTGGACCCCAGTCGTATTACTTGCCTGTTTTGAATGGCTGTAAGTAGTTTTGACTGTAATGGCAGGGTGAGATTTCCTATTTCATCAAGGAAAAGAGTTCCGCCTGATGCAATTTCAAACCTGCCCGGCTTATCTTCCTTTGCATCCGTAAAAGCCCCTTTAACATACCCGAACAATTCACTTTCAAACAACGTTTCACTCAACGATCCAAGGTCAACGTTTACAAATATTTCATCCGACCGGGCAGAGAGTTTATGGATCTCCCGGGCAATGACCTCTTTACCAGTGCCGCTTTCTCCCATAATCAGTATATTGGCATCGGTAGGGGCCACCTTTTCTATTATCCTCGAAAGATCCTGCATGATTTGTGATTCACCCGTGCAGAATTCATAATCTCGGTCAATCTTTTCTTTCAGATGGCTTTGCTTGGTTTTCAGTCGTAAGATCTCAAGTTTTGACTGGCGGAGATTGTATGCAGCCATTATGGTGGATAAAATCTTCTCCTGATCCCAGGATTTCTGGATAAAATCAGCCGCTCCTTCCTTTATGGACTTGACCGCAAGTTCAATGTCTCCATATGCCGTAATGAATACAATCGTTGAATCGGGATCGATTTCAAGGATCTTGTTCATCCAGAATATTCCTTCATTTCCCGTGTTAATTCCTGCTTTGAAGTTCATATCAAGTAATATGATATCGAATGATTCTCTTTCGATCAGAGACAGAATAAGATTGGGATTTTTTTCTGTTTTTATCTCTCCAAAATGAGGAGAAAGAATCATTCGTAGAGCGATCAAAAGTTCCTCATTGTCATCGACGATCAATATTTTTCCTGTAGTTTTTTGCATCAGGCTTTTCTTTCTGTCTACCATAGGTATGCCTATGGCATCTCCGGGACGATTGTTGTTCTTTTCTCTCATAACAGCCACTGAAGCGGCTGCCAGTTATATTGCGGTCTCTCCGGGATTTACATGTTGAAGACAGGTGGTTTGCCGGCAGGTGTTCATGTTTCAAATATCATACAGCCCGCACGACTTGCCTGCCCGACATCAGGCGGGAAAGAGTTACAGTAAATGTTTTTATAATAGGCTGCCGGTTATTCCCGGGAGATATCCGGACTTTTGTTAGCCTGTTACCTCCTTTATAATACCACTCATGAATTCAGCAGCCATCCGGGCATTTTTATCTGCATATTCGATCCCGACCCGTTCACCATCTACAACCGGGAGTGGATGGCACAATTCATAACTGAAATATCCGTCGTATTCAATTTCGTGCATTGCGCGGACAAAATCTCTGTAAAATTCTGCTCCTTTTACCTTCCCATCAGCACCTTTTTCGTATTCACCTCCAAAGTGAGACAGGACCTGCAGTTTGCCAACATCTTTTGCCGCCTTTTGAATATTTTCCGCGGATTTATCAACCATAATAGGTGCATCCAGTGAAACTTTCAGGTTTGGAGAATTGACCTCATTAACCATTTTCAGTACATCTCTGTAGTCTTTTATTACCGGTACGTGATTCTGCAGGGCCAGAACAATACCAGCGTCTTCCGCATACTTTGAACATTCTTTCATTCCGTTACGACACCATGTCCAGATTTCTTCTTCCGTGAATTTCTCATGTGTTACGTTCCAGATGTTACGAGCTATAGTATATTCAGCCACCTGGGGGTGTAAAGTTACTCCAGGCCAGCCAAGAAACATACGGAGTGTTTTGGCACCCAGATCTGAAGTCATCCGGATAAGTTCCTTAACGTATGCTATCTGGCATTCACGAAATTCAGGGATAGGGCTGCTGAAATCATTATTGGCTGCCACCCCGAAAATTTCGATACCTTCGCTGTCAGCAAAGGACCGTAATTCCTTGCAGCGTTTTGCAGGCCAGTCAAGTGGATTACCATGGGGCCGTTTTCCATCAATTTCAATTCCTGCATATCCATACTCTTTTGCCCGTTTAACCATTTCCTCCAGGGAAAGGGCTTCCCCACGGTACCAGATTCCAAGGAAAGTAATACTGTACAGACCAATTTTAATATTTGATTTCTTCTCCGGTTTATCCTGAGACAAACCGTTCATATGTGTCATCAAACCTGCTGTTGCAGCAAGTGATGTGGACATAAATTGTCGCCGGTTCATTACGAATCTTTTTTTCATAATTTGATTTAATGGTTTGTTTTAGTAAATGTAGGAAAAATAGACAAATGTGTTGGAATTTCCGACACTGTTTTTTATTTATTTATAAATAATTGATTATAATTCAGCTTATTAGAATTTTGGTATATCAATTGGTAAAAATTGTTATGTTTACTCTTTTTAACAATCGATTCTGATTTTTAACGAGATTCACCGTTTAATATGTTTAGGAATTATATTAAAATTGTTACAAGAAACATCCTGAGAAACAAGGTATTTTCGATAATAAATATTCTTGGTCTGGCAATCGGGCTAGGTTGTTTTATCCTGATTTTTTTATGGGTTAAGGATGAAACCGGATATGACCGTTTCCATGAGAATTCAGACCGGTTGTTCAGGCTTTTGCAAAGGGATCATGCAGATCCGGAATTTGTCTGGACAACAACACCGACTCCTCTTGGTCCCCTGCTGAAAGAGAAGCTGCCCGAAATCGAAGCCTATACTCGCTTCTGGTCTGCAGGAGGCCTTGTACAATATGAAGATAAGAAATTTTTCGAATCCGATATCAAGCTCGTCGATCCCTACTTTTTTAATATGTTTACCTTTCCAGTTGTACAAGGGGATCAGGAAGTACCCATGCCAGACCTGAATTCCATTATTCTGACGGAGTCCACTGCACAAAAATATTTTGGTGACAGCAACCCGATCGGGAAAAGTCTTAATATCCTTGATACTATTGATCTAACTGTAACAGCCGTTATCGGGGATCCGCCGAAGAAGTCACATCTGCGTTTTGCAATGTTGATCCATATAAACCATGTCCCGATGTACCGTCTTACCAGCTGGGCATCGGATTATCCTACCTATATCCTTCTCAGGGAAGGTGCAAATGCCGATACGGTAATCCGAAAAGTAGAGCAGGAATGGAGGGCTCTGGATCCGGAAGGGACTAAATATTCAGATTTACAGACAATTACAGAAATCTACCTTAATGAATTCGGCAAGCCCGGAAAAATTATCCCGGTATACACCTTTTCTGTAATTGCCGTGCTCGTCCTGGTTATTGCGTGTATAAATTTCATGAATTTATCAACAGCCAGGTCTTCAAAACGGGCAAAGGAAGTAGGATTACGAAAGATTGTGGGTGCTTCAAGATCACATCTGATAGTGCAATTCCTCGGTGAATCGATGATCTTTTCTTTTTTTGCCCTTCTTGTCGCATGGATCCTGGTGGAATTGATCAGGCCGGCATTCAATAACCTCAGCGGTAAAGAGGTTGAGATTGCATATACAGATCCTGTGCTGGTATTATCCGTTCTTCTAATCGTAATTCTTACAGGGTTGCTTTCAGGCAGTTATCCGGCTTTGATACTATCCTCATTTAAATCCGTCAATGTATTGAAAGGAGAGATCAAAAGGCATCCGGGCAGTAAAACATTGCGGAATATCCTGATTGTTTTTCAGTTTTTTATCTCTGTCGTCCTAATCGTTTGTATAGCAATGATATATAAACAATTGTGGTATATCCAAAACAAGGATCTCGGACTAAACA
>CP070687.1:473750-477674 GCA_020353115.1 Bacteroidales bacterium | reverse complement strand
ATGCTGGCAGGAATACCAAGGTTGGGTGTGAAAGGAACCCGGATCGTGGAAGGATTGCATGGTCTGGCACTCAGCGGTCCCGCCAACTGGGCTGTAAGAGGTAAGGGGGAAGCGACAACCACCACTTTCCCGCAGGCAATAGGTCTGGCCCAGATGTGGGACCCGGACCTTCATGAACAGGTAGCGGCCTGGGAAGCCTACGAAACCAGGTACCTGACCCAGAATAAAAACTATGCAAGCGCCGGTTTGATCGTGCTGGCTCCCAATGCCGATCTTGGCAGGGATATACGGTGGGGCCGTACCGAGGAGTGCTATGGCGAAGATGCATACCTGGCATCTGTCCTGACGGTTGCGTACGTAACAGGACTACAGGGGGACCATCCCCGGTACTGGAAAACGGCATCCCTCATGAAACATTTCCTGGCGAACAGCAACGAAAACAACCGGTTCATCAACTCGTCGGATTTCGACGAGCGCCTGTTCCGCGAGTATTACTCCTACCCTTTCTTCAAAGGCGTGGTTGAGGGTGGCTCCCGTGCATATATGGCTGCCTATAACAAATACAACGGAATTCCCTGTACGGTACATCCGATGCTCAAAGAGATTACTGTAGCCGAATGGGGACAAAACGGGATCATCTGCACCGACGGCGGCGGATTCAGGCGCCTGGTGGAATCTCACAAGTATTACCCCGGTTTACCGGAAGCTGCTGCAGCCTGTATAAAGGCTGGAATTACCATGTTCCTGGATTTCTATAAACCTGCCCTCCAGGAAGCGATGGAAAAGGGATTTGTTACGGAAGAAGAAATAGATGAGGTGGTACGCGGCACCCTCCGCGTAATGCTCAAACTCGGCCTTCTGGACAGCAGTCCTGATAATCCCTATGCAAAGATCGGAATTGAAGATACCATCAGGCCGTGGACAAAACCGGAAGCCATTGCACTGGCAAGAAAAGCTACGGTTAAATCCATCGTGTTGATGAAAAATAATGGTTTACTCCCATTGAAAAAGGAAGACCTTTCTTCCATTGCCGTTATCGGGCCAAGTGCCGATCTTGTCGTATCGGACTGGTATGCCGGAACTCCTCCTTATACTGTTTCGATACTGGATGGTATACGGAATATAGCCGGTAATGAATTGGAAGTACGGTTTGCAGCAAGCAACAAGGCCGATTCGGCCGTCATAGCGGCCCGTGAATCGGATATGGCTATCGTATGTGTGGGTAATCACCCGCTTAGCTATGGGCTTGACTGGGGTCAGAACCATGTGGCCAGCGACGGACGTGAAGAAGTGGACCGGCAGGCCATTTCCCTCGAACAGGAGGACCTGGTAAGACTGGTATATGCTGCCAATCCAAATACGATACTAATACTTGTATCCAGCTTCCCCTATGCAATCCCCTGGTCCAGGGAGAATATCCCGGCAATTCTTCACGTAACGCAATCAAGCCAGGAACTGGGCAATGGTGTGGCGGATATTCTTTTCGGGGTGGAGAGTCCATCAGGACGTCTTGTACAAACCTGGTCCGCATCCATTGACCAGCTTTTGCCTATCCTGGATTACAACATTCGTAACGGCCGGACCTACATGTATGACAGGAATAAGCCTCTCTTTGCATTCGGCCATGGACTGAGTTATACATCTTTTGAATATTCCGGACTGGAAATGGACCGGGCGACAATTGAAGACGGAGATATTGTTACGGTTTCAATCGATGTCGGGAACACAGGATCTGTCAACAGTGATGAAGTAGTGCAACTGTATGTAAGCTACCCGGATTCAGATGTCGAACGCCCGGTAAAGGCATTGAAGGGATTTAAAAGAGTCCATATTCCCGCCGGTGAAAGTATTACCGTATCGATACCGCTAAAAACGGATGAGCTGCGGTACTGGGATGAAAAAGAACACGCTTTCGTACTGGAAAAGGGAGAAGTTCAAATCCTGGTCGGTGCGTCATCCGACGATATCAGGCTTACCGGAACGCTAATTGCAGAGTAAATCCATCCTGAAGGCAGGATCGTTGTACTATTTTATCCCGTATAACAAACCTCCTCCTGAGCGATTCAATGTTTGTTAAGCCTGAAAGTTGGGTCTCTAAGAACAATTGGAAACGTCTTTTTATTCGTTACCCTGCGGGAAGATTTCTCCAATTTTACTCCATACTGAGAAAAATTGTTCGAAATGACATTTGGTGTGAAAACAGGGATTATTACACTGACTCCTGGTTTCAGACCACCTGAGAAATCTTACCGTTGTATTCCTGATTCATTTCATGGTGTTAGAAGATTTCTCCAAATCTGCTCATAGCTTCGCAGATTTGTTCGAAATGACATACATTCAGAAGTGCAGGCATTGTAGGATTTGTCATTCCATGCCGTCAACCGGCAGTATTCATCCCGTCGTACTTTTGCGATACGGAGTGAATAAGAGATCTCCGATCCCGGTTCAGTAACAACCGGCAGGATCTTCATATCTGAGATCCGGTAATCACCCCGTTCAACAAGAATACTCCTGCTCATATGTTTTCCGGCCTGTGTAAAAACTGCATGCTATATTACACTGGCCGGAACCGGGAACCGATCCGGTTATTCTTTGGGATAACCTACCGGATGGTTCAGCATCACATGTTGTGAGTCTTTCAGGTTAAGGGTTTCTTTCATTTTATCCATGCCGGGGAAACTGGCCCTCGGACGGGTTACCAGTTCCGTTCCTGCGCAGAAAACGGAAATATTTTGAGAAACGATACCGGCATCCATTGCAGCCCATGTCAGTTTAAGGGAGTCCTCCCCCATCCGGAACCGTGATATATCGGATATCAGCACCAGGTTTACGGGGGCTGCCGTCATCCCGGGAAGCGCACGATGATCTCCTGAGCAGACAGGGTTCAGGACCTGGTTAAAAGCATCATACAGGTAAACGCCCTCTTCCGTAAACACATAAATATCTATATCCTGGGCATTCATTGCCGAGGGAGCAGTTCGTTTGGCTTCATCGGGCCGGTTTACCCCGTTGGCAGCCCACAACAGGTCGGAAAGATCCCGTATGCTAAGTTTCTGATCCGACCATTCCCGTACGGAGGCTCTTTGCGAAAAGGCCTTCATTAAGGCTACTCCCCTTTCCTTATCCGGTGCATCCAGTTTAACAGGCTTAAGTTCCTGTGCCCTGGCAAATCCTGCAAAAAGGACAAGCGCCATGGAAAAGAGGATTATTTTCTTCATGATAGCGCATTTTTACAGAATTCAACACAATTTATGGCTTCCTTAATTGCATTGGAATCTTCGGGAATCCTGTATTCAAGTTCAATATCGCATAAAATATCCCATTTCTTCTCCTTTATTAACCGGAGGATTTCAGCGACCTGGGCATCCCCTTCGCCAAAGGGAACGGTATCTCCTTCAAATGTCCGGTCTTTCACATGAATACTCAGCAGGCGGCCCTGGCTCCCCAGTTCCTCTACCAGTGGCAATGCAGACTGTCCCGTCCCGGCAGCGTAATGTCCGATATCAAGGTTTGCCATTATATATTTCCCATGGGAGAAATAGGGACCTTCCGAATAGGTAGTTGGGGTCAGCTGTGTATGATTGTGAAATCCGATGGCTATTTCATGCTTATCCGCCAGCGGGCCCAGTTTCTTTGCCTTTGCCTCATCCAGCTCGGTGGTTATGCCTCTGGCTCCCAATGCTCTGGCAACGTTAAACATATACTCATGTTCCTCCGGAGAGTTCTCTTCTGCCCCGATATTGTCAAATTTCACTATGTTAATACCTACCCCGGCCTTGTTGTACATTTCACGGATTTTCTCAAACGCATCCATAGATGTACAGTTTTTACGCCAATCAGTAAGCTCTTTCTGTTTTTCATTTATTGCTTCCCGTATTTCGGTGGTCATTTGAAAGCGGCCACGCCTTGGGGGACCACCTTCCG
>CP070687.1:469673-473650 GCA_020353115.1 Bacteroidales bacterium | reverse complement strand
GCCAGTTCAAGTTTATCTTCAAGCTCACATACCAGTGCCATATTAAATGCTGCTTTGGCGGCGAGTGATTTGTTTTTGTGTTCGGTCAGTTTCTTCCAGGTCTCTGCTGCTTTCATCCAGTTATTTACACCTGCGTCCAGGCATGCCTGTTTCATCAATTCATTTCTGGTACAGTAATAGATACGGTCTGTTTTCCCCCATCCGGATGCAATATGTTTGCCATAGCCATTTCCGGCCCAGTAAAATGCCTCCAGGAATGCATTATTCTTTGAGGGTAACTGGTCCGTTATTGGCGGAAGTGTTTGGTAGGGAACGGTCCATACAACCGTGTCAATATAGATGTAGGGATTCGTTACAGTTTTTTCCTGTAAATTGTAGATGGTCCATTGGGCTGCCAGACCGATTAACATATTGTTATTGTCTCTCAGTATCCAGTTCGATCCAATATCAATTGATTCGTATATCCAGTTCCTGAATAAGGTATCCCATGCATGAATCCTGTCGAGCATAATAACAATGCCTGTATTGTTACGGTTACCTATCTCCTCCATGAGGGACCAGTGAAGGGTATCCATTGCTCCAGGCGATCTTTTAAATGACATTTCATTCAGGAGGGTGTCCGTTATCACTCTCTCCAGATCAGGTGACAGTTCCAGCGCTTCATGGACACCACGAACGCACTCCTCAAGAAGACTTGCTCTAAAGATGCTGTCGAGAAGGATGGAATCGACCGCTTCCTTAAATACGGAGTCTGCTTGAGGAATAAGCCTGTTCCGGTATACGATCGAAACCGAGTGTATGTTTTTAAAAACCGCGGTATCCGGTGGTACCAGCACTTCGATGGAAAGTTGCTTAATACTTGAACAAGCAGGAAGGATAAAGATAACAGGACAGAACACGTGGAAAAAAAATCTGGAGAATCGCTTTATCATCTGATCGTTATATCCTGTTTATCAATTTTTCATACGATCGTCAATTCCTATTTTCCTTTCTTTCAGAATTTGTATATAAGAATTGATCAGTTTTTTTGGTAATTCTGAATAAGCATCTTCAGCAAGTTGAATGGCTTCATCCAGGTTGCCGTTCATTTCACGGATAATAGCCAGGTTATATTTTGCCGTACCTCCTATCTTTGTATCCGGGTTATCCCGGTTCTTTTCCCAGAATTCAGCAGCCATTTCCCAATAGCGCATTTTAACGAATTTATTTGCCTCTTTGAAATCATCATTTCCTGAGGTGAAATATACCCTTTGAACGGTCGTTCTACCGGGAGTGATTCGGGCGGCAAATTTTGTGCCGGTAATATAACCGCCATCTTCAATGGCATTTTTTTTCCCAGGCAGTCTCTTTTCAGCTTCAACTTGCGAAGGACCATCGGCTTCTGTAAAGAGGCTATCTGTGAATGTCCTGTCCATTATTATACGATTCTCTCCGGGATGGTATACTTTCCAGTTTGATTCTATATAAACCTTCAGTCTTGCAATATAGATATTCTCAGTAGAAATATCGTACGCGATAGTGTTGGACCAGATCTTCACCTGATCACTTTTGGGTTTCCTTGAATAGCTGCTATAATCGATGCTGGTACGTGAATTGAATGATTCAAGTGTTACAAGAATTTCCGTACCGGCGGCAATACACAGACTATCGACTAAAGCCCAGGAAATCATAGCTTTTCCTTCAGGCTGAATCCTGATAGCACCGGGGTGTACCGATAGGTTATTGACCTGCATATCGCTTAATTCCCCGACTTCCTTTATGAAGCTATTTACTGCTCCCTGGGAAGCAATTTTGTTGACAAGCTCTCCCTCTCCTTTAAAGAGTTCATCGACTTTTTGAAGGTCATCACCGATAGAGGCGGAAACGACGTTTAAGACCGCGATCTTTTCTGTCCCACCTGGCAACTGTACTTCTGCAGGATCACGTACGTCATATACTATTTTAGATGTTCCGCAGCCTGAAAAGAACAGGAAAAGAACAATTCCTGTGGTAAGAATAACCGCATAACTGTACTTCATTTCCTGCATGGTTTAATCATTGTTTACGGCGGCTAAATATACAAATTTATTCCGATCCGGATTGTTCCGGCTTTAGTGTTTTACGGATGATACGATGGCCGACAGATCGTTCTCTTCCGATCGGTCATCCGTGCACGCGCATCATCCGGACGGAATCCGG
This sequence comes from Bacteroidales bacterium, assembly GCA_020353115.1. GTDB lineage: Bacteria > Bacteroidota > Bacteroidia > Bacteroidales > VadinHA17. The sequence goes on along the minus strand of CP070687.1, from coordinate 471,472 downwards.
TTGCCTGCCTTAAGCCATCGCATAGTGGTCGGACTGTCCTGATCCGGATGATACCTTTCTTCGGTTCCGGTTTCCTGCAATAGTGAACAGAATTAACATGCTTCTACCACCCTCCGAAGGATATCAGAAGCAGAATGAATCGGGTACTATTAAGCTTCTATTTGAAAGAGTATTTGACGACCACCGGATTAACCAGTCTCTTGAAGTCATTAAAACTCATCCTAATAAGCTCGGTATGGGATCCGCCGTTAAAAACGATCTCCTCGTTTTCGCTAAGGCTTTGGGCGACAAACACCCCAAGATCCCACAAATTCCCGAAAGGAGGCATTGCTCCCACTTCACAATTGGGAAAAATATCCTTGAATTCCTTCTCTGCGGCAAGTTCGACTTTTTTAGCTCCAAGGGCGTCTTTCAGAAGTTCGAAATCCACCCTGTATGAAGCCGGTAAAACGGCCATAGCCATTTTACCATCAATTTTTACCATAACCGTTTTTGCCACCTCTTTCCCTGGAATATGGGCTGTTGCAGCAATCTTCTGAGCAGTGAAAGCCTTGGAGTGACTGATGGTAAGATATTCGATACCATGTTTGTCAAGGAATTCTTTCAGTTTCTTTACAATCATAATTACTTTGTTTTATCCGTTTGGTTTGATTCCGGAAACAACCTGATTCCGGTTTGTGATGTCTCACATAGATCAGGCCTGGTACCGGAATGATAAACTGATTTTGGTACGGTAAGCCGTTACTTTTCCATCTTCAATTTTCAGATCCTGTGAAATAACCTCAGCAATCCTGAGATCCTTCAGGGATTTGCTGGCTGTCTCGACAGCATTTTTTGCAGCATCCTCCCATGATACATTACTGGTTCCAACCAGTTCAATTACTTTGTAAATGCTTGAATCCATTTTCATACCTCCGGTTTAGTTCAACATTGAGAAATATCTTTATGCAGGAGAAATCCGGTTCCTGGCAGTACGCGATAGTTTTCTTTTTGCTAAAGGGTACTCTGCTAAACAAATTTAAGAAAATGCTCAATCTAAATCAATAGGGAACCGATATTGAACAACACCTGCCAGGTTATATGCGCCGGTATTGCATACTATGGCAAATGAAGGAAACGATGCATTTATAGAGGACAATAAAACCCAGATTACATGACCATATAAAAAAGAGTCGATTGGATTCCTATGTACTCATTGCGCCACAGACATGAATAACCTGTCCGCTGACATAAGAGGAGAGGTCGGATGCAAGGAACAATGCGGTGTTTGCCACGTCCTCCGGTGTCCCTCCCCGTTTAAGGGGTATTGTCTGGATCCACTGGTTACGGACTGCTTCCGGTAGTTTTTCCGTCATTTCAGTCAGGATGAACCCCGGTGCGATTGCATTGCAGCGGATACCGCGTGAACCCACCTCTTTGGCAACGGATTTTGTAAAACCGATAATCCCGGCTTTGGATGCGGCATAATTACCTTGCCCGGCATTCCCGTTTACTCCCACAACGGAACTCAGGTTGATAATGGATCCTCCACGCTGTTTCAGCATGGCAGGCTGCACACATTTGGTGAAATTGAATACCGACTTCAGGTTAACCAGGATAACTGCATCCCATTGCTCTTCCGTCATTCTCATCAGCAGGGTATCTTTGGTAATCCCTGCATTATTTACCAGGATATCGATCTGTCCGAATTCCGCAAGGATCTTATTGATAACATCCTGTGTCTCATCCAGTTTGCTTGCATCTGAAGCGAACCCTGTACATTTCATACCCATTTCAGCGACCTCTTTTTCCAGGGATTT
>CP070687.1:465523-469573 GCA_020353115.1 Bacteroidales bacterium | reverse complement strand
ATCCACCATTCTGGGAGCAATTTTATTCCTCCGGTTCGGTTTTGCTGTTGGAACGCTCGGTTTGTACGGTGTCCTGTTAATCATTCTTATTGGTCACTTTGTAACGATCCCGACTGCATTTGCCCTGTCGGAAATTGCCACCAATGAAAAAGTTAAGGGAGGTGGTGAATACTTCATCATATCCCGGTCATTCGGTTTGAATATAGGGGCAACCATCGGGATTGCACTTTTTTTTTCCCAGGCAATAAGCGTCGCATTTTACGTTATCGCATTTACTGAAGCCTTCGAACCTTTTTTCAACTTTATCAAAGAAAAGTATAATATAATCCTTCCAAGACAAGTTATCAGTTTACCGGCCATGGCGGGGCTTTCCATACTTATACTGAGAAAAGGGGCCAATCTTGGAGTGAAAGCATTATACGTTGTTGTAGCTATCCTCTTTCTTTCGCTTACCATGTTTTTCATAGGCAAGACGGATTATGCTTTGGATGGGAGTCAGCACTTTTTTACCGGCTCTTTCCGGAACATGACGGATTTCTTCGTTGTTTTTGCTATCTGCTTTCCGGCATTCACGGGAATGACAGCAGGGGTAGGCCTTTCAGGAGATCTCCGGAAACCGGGAAGGTCAATTCCCCTGGGAACAACTTCCGCTACCATCATCGGTATGATCGTTTATATATTCGTATCATGGAAATTGCATATTTCGGCATCGCAGGAGGATCTTTTAAATAATCAGCTGATCATGAGCAAGATAGCTGTATATGGAGGTTTTATTATACCGGTCGGTCTGGCTGCTTCGACCATATCTTCCGCACTGGGTTCCGTTATGGTTGCTCCCCGAACCCTGCAAGCACTGGGAATCGACAGATCGTTTCCCTCCAGAAGACTTAATCTTTTTATAGCAAAAGGTAAGGGAGAACTGAACGAACCCTACAATGGATCCGTAATAACCTGTACCATTGCATTCGTTTTTGTTACTCTTGGAAGTGTTAACATGGTAGCCGAAATCATATCCATGTTTTTCATGGTAACCTATGGATCTATATGCCTGATCTCCTTTCTTTACCACTTCGGTGCCGATCCTTCATACCGGCCATCGTTCCGGTCACGGTGGTACCTTTCACTGATCGGATTTGTACTATGCGGCTGGCTCATGTTTAAGATAAATGCATTCTATGCCATTGCGGCACTGATCGTTATGACCCTCATATATACATTTATTCATTTTTATCATAAAGACAGACAGGGTATAGAAGCGATCTTCCAGGGAGCAATTTTCCAGCTCAGCCGGAATATGCAGGTGTTCCTTCAGAAATCAAAGAAAATAGGGACCAGCCAGAAATGGAGACCATCTGTGGTATGTGTATCCCGGGATACCTTTGAACGCGACAATGCATTCAAACTTTTAAGCTGGATATCCAACAAGTATGGATTCGGAACTTATATTCACCTCATCGAAGGTTACTATTCAAAGGCCACACATAACGATTCTCTCGATATTTTACAACAACTCGTTAAAAAATCGGAAGACGAACAGTCAAAGGTGTACATCGACACAGTCATCTCCCCATCGTACACTTCCGCTATCGCCCAGATCATACAGCTTCCGAGTATCTCAGGGATGGAGAATAATATGATCCTCTTTGAATTCGATAAAGAAAAACCGGTCAACCTCGAGCAGATAATCGATAATTATTCATTATGCCGTTCCGGAGATTTTGATATTTGTGTTCTCGGATCGTCAAGACAAAAAATCAACTTTAAAAAAGGAATTCATATCTGGATCAGCAGATATGACTTTGAAAATACAAACCTTATGATCCTGCTCAGCTACATCATCATGGGACACCATGATTGGCGGAAAGGAGCAATTAAAATATTTGATGTCTGTAAAGAAGAAGATTTTGAAGAAACACGTGAAAAGCTGAATGAACTTGTTATTTCCGGGCGGCTTCCCATCTCTAAGAAAAATATAGAACTTATAAAAAAAGAAGAGCAGGTCAGCATACAAAACCTGATAAATTCAAAATCAAGCGAAGCAGGTCTCACTCTTGTCGGTTTTCTCGGTGAACAACTCAAACACGACAAATACGAGTTGTTTACCGGGTATGATAAAATCGGAAATATTCTTTTCGTTAATGCCCGAAAGGAACTGTCTATTAATTGAATAAGGTCGTACTTGTTATTATTTCCCGGATCCGTTTGTTGGTTGTCTGTTCAAAGGGTGACCCGGTGCACGGCCAGCCAGGCGGGCCTTTTCGATTCGTTCGGTGAGTAAACAGCTCTAAAGGCATTCGGTCTGTGAAGTAAATTTATCGTTCACAATAAACATGCAGACAAACCCACATGCATTCCTGGAATCTCAAGGTAAATGAGGCGATTCAGTTACAGAGGGAACTCTCGCATTTCGTTTCCTGTACCGGGAAACCGGAAAAGATCAATCTTGTTGCCGGAATCGATATTGCCTATGACCCGGCAAGGAACAAAGGTTTTTGCGCTATTGCCATCTTTCGCTATCCGGAGCCGGTTCTCGTTAAAGTCTATTACGATACCATACCTGTGAAGTTTCCGTATGTACCCGGATTATTGTCCTTCCGGGAAGGACCCCTTATTCTTAAAACCTACAAAAAGATAAAGATAAAACCCGACCTGCTCATATTTGACGGGCATGGAATAGCTCATCCAAGGAGATTTGGTATTGCTGCTCATATGGGGCTACTACTTAACACTCCTGCCATCGGATGCGCAAAGTCAATTCTTAATGGCACCTATTCGGAACCGGAAAAGCAAAAACATGCAAAACACTATATATATGATTTAAAAGGCGAGAAAACAGGAATCGTGTTGCGAACCAGGACCGCAATAAAACCGGTTTTCATATCTCCCGGTTACAGGATTGGTATTGATGAGTCGGCGGAAATTATTATGAATTGTGTCACACGGTATCGGATCCCGGAACCGGTACGGGTTGCAGACATAAAAGTTGCAGAATTCAAGAGATCCGAATCCGGGAAATAAGAGGTTTCACCTCCTGTCATATATATTGATCCCCTCTGATTCATAATCGGAATTAACGGGCGTTATTTCAAAATCCTTATTATAACGGATCAGATGGATCTGTTTGTTCTCATACCCGCTATTCCGGTCGATTTTACGAAAAAGATACTCCGACTCCAGCAGATTTACCGAATGTCTGGTATAGTAATTTCTGAATCGCCGCCCGTATCGTGCTATACCGCTGAGAAAGTAATATGCAATATCGTGCCCCTGCCAGGCAAAACTGAATTGCTCCGGCTCAGTATGATATATTTGTCTGAAATTCCTTATGAAATCCTTCACCAATTCACTATTGTAATCAAGAATATATGGGACACATATATGGAGATTGAGGTTATAAAAATGCTGAAGTTCTATATTCCGGAATCGTTGCCAGGATTGATAGCCAATAATTGTAATCTCATAGTCTTGCGCAAGGGTATTCAGGTTTGAAACAACATTGCTTACAAAAGCCTCTTCATCACTTGCAACCAGTACAATATTTTGTACATCAGGAGTGAGAGCATGTTCCAGACTGTTAATCGTATCGTTTTTCGTTATTTCCTCATTATATACAACTTCTTTAAAAACAACCTCATCGAAAAAAGTACGGTAAGACAGATGGTAAAAAAGCCTTCTTTTCAGAAAGACAATATCCTCCGTCCTTAGGCTGTCACCCGGGTGGATCAAAACGATGTTTTTATCATAATATCTTGCAATGAAGTTTCCAAGCTTTTCGATTTCAGTTTCGAAAGTTGGCTGCACCTGGAAAAGATACGGATTGTCTGTCAGAAGATCGTTTCTGGAGGCGAGCGGTGAAACAACAGGGATTCTTCGTTCACTGGCAAATTCGGCAACAATCTTCAGGTTATAGGTAAAGACAGGACCGATAATCAGATCCATTCCCCTGAGAGAATCGCTCTCGACGATTTCCCGGACACGTTCTGAATCTCTTTCCGTATCAAATACCAAGAGGTTAACAGATAATCCTTTCCGGCGCAAGGATTCAATAGC
>CP070687.1:461370-465423 GCA_020353115.1 Bacteroidales bacterium | reverse complement strand
GCTTATGCTTATAAGGAGGGCAGCTGGAATGAATTCCGCTCCATTCCACCTTTAAATCTGGCAACCTCACTCGGAATAAGGATCGTTCTTTGCAATGAAGTCATTCCGATGTCGCTGCCTGATTTTCCCGGTCCTTCCGGACAAAAGAAATTCCTGGTATATCCGAATCCCTCTGCAGGGGATTTTGTCATTAAACATACAAATCCTTCCGGATCGGAATTGAAAATTCAGGTATTCGATCTGACCGGACGTATGGTCCTTAACGATGAACAATCCGGAAGCAGGGAGTCTTTCAAAATAAGGATGACCAGTTCGGTGCCCGGTATGTATATTATCCGGATAATTGAGGGGAAGGCGGTTTATACGGCCAAAATAACCATAACCAAATAGTATTCTTTTCAAATGAAATCCATTATAAAAGATTGGCGGGTTTACGGAATCAGGGTAACCATATCTGCAATCATTTTTTTTGCTTTGACCGGTTCCTGCAAAAAAAGGACTGGACCCGGTGCAAACGAATTGGATCCCGAACCCTCAGTACAGAAATTATCCCTCCGGTATGCAACGGGATTTAATATTGATTATTATAATGACATTAAGCGGATTACTATTATGAATCCATGGCAGGGTGCGAGGAATGTGAACCTGGAATATTACCTGGCACCAAAGGGTGTGGACCTCGAAAATCTCCCTCAGCATGCTCAGGTTATCCGGATACCTGTTAAACGGATTATTTGTATGTCGACAACCCATATCGGTATGCTGGATTTTATCGGAAAACTGAACTCACTTGTTGGCATCTCGGGAAGCAGGTATGTCACAAACGAAAATGTAAGGTCAGGAATCGAAAAAGGAGATATTGTTGATATAGGATACGAGCAAAATATTCATTACGAAGAAATCATATCACTCCGTCCGGATGTGATCATGACCTACGGAATTGGCAGTGAAGTTGCGGGTTATATTAACAAACTGAAGGAACTCGGGATCCCCGTAGTAATAAACGGGGATTATTTGGAGCAATCCCCGCTTGGAAAAACGGAGTGGGTGAAATTTGTTGCAGCATTTTACAATTTGGAAAACCTGGCTGAGGATAAATTCAATGAAATTGCAGAAGAATATAACAGGATCAAATTATTGGCAGCAAATACAAAATCAAAACCCAGGATCATGACCGGTTTGCCTTGGAAAGATACCTGGTATATTCCCGGAGGGAGATCTTTTGCCGTTAACCTGATCAGGGATGCGGGGGGGGAATATATATGGGATGAGAGTGAAACCCATGAAGCGGTTCCTCTTGATATTGAAGCAGTATTCCGGAGAGCCCGGAATGCAGACATTTGGATTAATCCCGGTGCAGCAAACAAAATTAGTGATATTCTGGCCGTGGATCAAAGACTTGCTGAATTCAAGCCACTGATCTCTGGTAACGTTTTTAATAACAATAAAATTTCAAATGCAGGCGGGGGGAATGATTACTGGGAGTCAGGGATTACAAATCCCCATCTCATCTTAAAAGACCTTGTGCAGATATTTCACCCTAAGATACTGCAAGAAGATGAAATGACGTATTACCGGAAGATAAACTAGAATTATGATTTGCTATGAAAATGTATCCTGAGGAACAATTGCATCGCCCGGGTGAATGGAAAAGGGTAATACTTATTTTTACCGGATTGGTGATTCTCATGGTTTTATTTTTCGCACTGGATCTTTTCATTGGATCGGTCAGGATATCCTTAGTCGAAATTTGCCGCACGCTTTTTTCCGGTTCTGCCGATCCGGAATATAATACAATAATCCTGAAATTTCGTCTTCCGAGAGCACTCACGGCAATACTTGCCGGATTTTCTTTGTCACTCAGCGGGCTTCAAATGCAGACCGTATTCAGGAATCCGCTGGCAGGCCCATTCGTTCTGGGTATAAGTTCGGGGGCCAGCCTGGGTGTTGCAATCCTTGTTTTAGGCGTTTCCTCCTCTTTGGCTGTTACGGGAATGTATGGCCTCGGGAATTGGGCTATTGCAATTGCGGCATGGGCGGGATCGGGAATAATACTCTTTCTCGTGCTTATTGTATCATTGAGAGTCCGTGATATCATGACAATACTGATACTGGGTATTTTATTTGGAAGTGCTACAGCTGCTGTCGTAAGTATTTTACAATACTTCAGCAGTGAGACCCACCTTAAGGCTTTTGTTGTCTGGACAATGGGAAGCCTCGGGAGTGTATCCATTTCTCAGCTCTCGGTTCTGGGCATAAGCACCCTGGTGGGAATAGCAATCAGCCTTGTATCGGTAAAAATTCTTAACATCATGTTGTTAGGAGAGAATTATTCCAGAAGTCTGGGATTGAATATCCGGTTATCCCGATTTGTTATTTTTCTCAGCACCAGTATCCTCGCCGGTAGTGTTACCGCTTTTTGTGGCCCGATAGCATTCATAGGGATTGCCGTCCCGCATATTGCCAGAATGATCTTCAGAACAGCAGACCATCGTATCCTGTTACCAGGAACATTGTTTACCGGGGCGATCCTTCTGCTGATAAGCGATATGGTATCTCAACTACCGGGGTACGAAACAACCCTGCCTATCAATTCAGTCACTGCATTGCTTGGGATACCCATTGTTATTGCCATTATTGTAAGAAGCAGGAAAGTATCGGTATTTGTTTAAAGATGAATGAAAATCGAACCATACTGAAAACAAGAAATCTGGAAATCGGCTATGCCGGTAAAAGGAGAAGACCGGTTTTCAGTAACATTAATCTGGTGGCAGGGGAAGCGGAGATTATCGCCCTGGTGGGGCAAAACGGGATAGGTAAAAGTACGCTGTTAAGAAGCCTTACAAGACTTCAGAAATCGTTATCAGGTGATATCTTTATATACAATAAGAATCTGGAGGAATACGGGAGGCTGGAACTGGCAAAAACAATTGGATTTGTTTCCACTGAAATAGTGCATATCAGCAACCTGACTATATTTGATCTGGTTGGCCTGGGCCGGTTCCCTCATACCAACTGGTTGGGAAGAATGCGGGAAAATGATATCCGGTCTGTTCGAAATGCAATAAACCTGGTTGGCCTTAAACATCTGGCATACAATAATATTAATGAAGTTTCCGACGGGGAACGGCAGAGAGCAATGATAGCAAGAACTCTTGCCCAGGATACGAGCCTGATGATATTGGATGAGCCAACGGCGTTCCTTGACCTTCCCAGTAAATATGAAATCATACATATCCTTACCGAACTGTCACGGACAAAAGAAAGAACGATTATTTTCTCAACGCATGATTTGAATATCGCTATGCAGGAAGCAGATATGATATGGCTTATGCTTCCGGACCGAATCATGTCAGGTTCTCCTGAAGACCTGGTACTTGACAATTCATTCAGCAATATTTTTGCAAATTCCAAACTCCATTTTGATAGCGATACAGGCGATTTCAGGATGAAAAGAAGGCCGGCTGAAAACATATATCTTTATGGTAAAGGGAAGTCTCTTTACTGGACACAAAGAGCACTTGAAAGATTAGGGTATAACCTTACTGATAACAGGAATTCAGAGACGGCAATCAGGCTTGAAGAAGAGGCTGGTAAACGAACATGGATACTTCAAAAAAAAGAGAAAATCCTGAAACTTAAATCAATTTATGAATTATCTTTACATTTGAAGAAATAAACCTCATTTAAAAAACTGGACCCATGCTGACAATTAAGAAAATTGTATCCTACTTGTTAATCTTCCTGGTATTGGTTTTTACGGTTATTGCTGTTCTGGGAATCTGGGAAGTGATTGATCTGGATTATATCCTGAGGAAGATCATGTCCTCACTTATCGTAATTTTTGCTGCATCGGCCGTCGTGTTATTTATCTTCGCAATTCTGATCCGTGAACCGGATAAACGGGACGAGTAAAATGTAAACCTGCCGGAGCATCACTAATGACAGTTAATGTCTGTACAACCGGATAATAAACCAGGTAATGTCATTACATTATCGGCATCTAACATAAAGCTCACATTCCGTTACCAGAACCTGTAACTTAGAGATAAT
>CP070687.1:457156-461270 GCA_020353115.1 Bacteroidales bacterium | reverse complement strand
GCCAGTTCGAAATCGGCACACAAAATAATAACGGCCCGGTAGCCTTCGGGTATCCATTTCCGGAAGTTCCTGTCTCTTTCAACCATCGGATTACGGCCAAGGTAAAAGTTCAACCTGCTCAGCCATGATCTTATTAATCGTTTGAAGTGCATATATCTCAGACAGTATATCTATCCGGTTTGAAAGGTCTCCGGAAGCAGATTCTTGTATAACGTCATCAGCCGGTTAAAATTTTTTGTGGGATCGAACTCTTTTCGGACTGAATCCCTGGCTGCCCCTCTCAATCTGCCCTGTAATCCGGGATCATTACGGATCTTTCTTATCCAGTCAATCAGAGTACCGGCATCTTCCGGGGGCACCAGGATCCCGTTTATACCGTGATGTATGTATTCGGATGATGCCCCAATATCCGTTACAACGGGTACCAGGCCGGAGGCCATGTATTCGAGTACAGAATTTGACAATCCTTCCCTGTACCTGCGGGTTGAACATAGAACACCGATGGTACACCGGCCCAGGAATTCGTAAACATCTCCGACCTGTCCGGTAAAAACTATCCTGTCCCTGATACCCTCGTATTGACCGATCCATTCCTCCCATTTCCTGCGGTAAATTCCCTCACCAATCAGGTAAACACGGTTAACGATTTCTTCCTCGATCAGCTTAACAGATGCAGAGAGGAATGTGTGATGGTCTTTATAATCGGTGAAATTTGCAGTCATAACCATATTGAAGCCATTCTCAGTCTTTTCAGGGATCGGGCGTCGTGATTGCAGGTTCCGGATTACAACCCCTTTGACTCCATAGTAATGAAGCCCTGCATATGTATTACTCACCACAGTATGCGACATTGACAGGAGAATCCGTTTCAGAAATTTATTGTATCCTCTATCAATCCCGGCATCACGGATGGAACCATTTACCAGCAGAATTTTCCTGAATCTGGATGGAAGGAGAGCTGCGATAGTTGAGATATCATCCCATGTATGGATCAATTGGGGCCGGAACTCTTTGATTAATCCTGCCGTTTCCCTGACCATATGTACTTTGCTTGCCTTATCCACCTCGTGAAAAAACAGGACCTTTTTCCTGGCCATTTGTGTATAAAACTGGTTCCTGTTGAAGGTAATGATACCTGTTTCGACACCTGTGGATTCAAGTTGTTCCAGGATCTGCATCAGTTGTTTCTCCTTGCCTCCGGCCCTGAACCCGTCAATAATGTACAGGATCCTTGTTGATTTCATACCAGGTTGTTGTAAACTGAAATGATACTGTCAGCAATTTTATCCCATTTGAAATCCTCCAGATCCTGGTCGTTTTCAATATTTCTTCTCATATTATCAAGAAGATCAGGTTCGTCAAGCATCCGGCTCATAGCCTCTGCAAGCGTCTCATCATCGCGGGGGGGGACGAGAAAGCCATGTACACCGTTCTTTACCACCTCCTCAAATCCACCTACATTGGTTGCGATCACAGGGCGGTTGAATACATATGCTGTCATGACTACACCACTCTGGGTGGCGTCGGTATATGGACATACAACAACACTGGTTCTTTGAATAAGCCCGACCAGTTCATGGGTTGGAATGAAACGATGGAGCAATTTGACAGGTAATCCATCGATCTTTTTCTTTATGTCGAAATGGTAATCTCCCCCGCCTGCAATGATTACCTTGAGGTTCGGGTACTTTTCATGTATCCGTTTTACTGCTTCAACCAGGTACTCAATTCCCTTATACTTTGAGACCCTGCCGAAGAACAGGAAATCACTGTCATGATCACCTGCCCCATGGCCGCTGAAGAATTTGTAAACCGAAAGTTTGCCGAAAGGTATACAATACAGGCTTTCTGATTTTTCAGGATACTGATGTTGGATTCTTGTGAAATCATTCCTGTTCTGCAGGATCACGGGATGCTTTGACCACAATAGGTATCGTACCATATAATAGCCAAACCTGGAGTATTCACCACTGTGGTGCTGCACATCATGAATGGTAAATATCATTTTTTTCCGGCACAGGAAAAGCATCAGATGTGGGAGAACAGCGTTAAAACCGTTGAAGTGAATTACATTATACCTCCTCAGGATCCTGGCAAACCGGAAGGATAGAAGCAGGTTCCTGAACGAATAAAGTTTCAGGTTGTGGTAAATAAACAAATGCTGCCTGAAACGCTCATTGATGAATTGATCCAATTCATGATAAAACACCTGGTTGTTAATCTTTTGAGGCTGGAGTCCGCATGAGACATCCAGGGCCTGAAAATCAATGACGTTATTCCTTTTCCGGTTTTGTGCAAAGCTTAAAAAATGAGTGACATGTGACTTCCCTGAAAGTGCTTTTACCATCGAGAGTGCACTGTCTGAATGTCCAAAACTAACAACGGCAATTTTCATTTCAGTCCATAATTGTTTGGTAGATTTGGTTGTACTTTTCTCCGATGGATTTCCAGTCAAATATATCCATGAGTTTTTCCCTCGAAGGTTTATTCACCTCCAGCCGGTTTTCAATGAATCTTGCCAGGAGGGTACCCCAGGTATTATAGTCTTTTGGACCGACAAGGATTCCGGCATCCAGATCATCCAGTACCGTATCCACTCCCCCCACAAGAGTACAGAATACTCCTGTTTCGCAGGCCATGGCCTTAACGACGGATACAGGTCCTCCTTCAGCAATAGAGCAGGAGAGGAACAGGTCGCTTGCCCGGTATAACATCCGCAGTTCTTCGTCATCTAAAAAACCGGTGAAACGGATCACATCTTCCAGTGAGGATTGTCTTACCAGTGTTTTTAGTCGTGATATATATTCAGTATTACCATGGCCTGCAATAAGGAGTCTGAAAGGATTTTTAACTTTCCTGGTAATCTGTCTGAGCTGGATAATCAATTTATCGACCTGTTTCAATGAATTCAACCTTGATGCCATGGAAAGGGTAATCTCGTTTTTGTCCAGTTTAAAATATTCCCGGGCTTCAGAGCGGTCACCGGTTGTCCAGTAGGAAAAATCGCAGCCCATAAACAGTTGTTGTTTCCCGGTTAATTTCAGTTTATCCAGCAGGTGGATATTTGTCCGGTTATTGAAAATCACGAACAGTTTCTTCATTTTCATGAGATCCCTGTTAATTTTGAGGTAAAAAAGGTTTGCCGGGAGATTTTTTCTCCACCTGCGTGCTTCCAGCCAGGGGATCAGAGGCCGGCTGTGATACTGGATGATAACGGGTTTATCATGAAGCCTCCTGAGTATTTCATGGTTCAGGCGATAGACCGGGGAGGAGAGATGGATCAGCTCAGGGTTCTTCTTTTCCAGTTGTTCAAGAAGCATTTCTGAGTACGCCTCTTTTGCTTTTTTCAAACCTTTGAGATATACCTTTTCAACGGCGGGAAACATCTTGTGTATAACTCCTCCTGGGAAAGTGTGGCTGTATATGCGGTCCGCCCTGGTATCGGGTTGCCAGACCTCGTAATGATAATTGTCATTGTGGTTGAGCAGTGCCTTACCTGCCAGGTCAGGCCAGTCTGTTCCCCAGATCCCAACCCAGCTGTTTCCCGGAAGGTCAAAGACCACCGCGGGTTTCCGGCTGTAATGTTCATAAGCCGGGGAATGGGGAAGAATATGTATAATCGTTGGTTTAGTCAGGATGAATAATATTCCCTGAAAAGGGAGTGATATATTTCAATATTCCTTTTCAGTATCAGTTCAAAATCATAATAGGCTTTTACCGATTCTCGGGGTCGATATCGGTCCGGATTGTTCAATACCCTGTCAATCTTTTCCGCTACATCCTCCCGGTTCTCCGGTATCTCACCCAGGAGTGAAGGGTTAATACCCGGGAAGTGGATAAGATGTCTGCTCACTACCGGTACATTGCTTGCAAGTGCTTCGATAACAGCCGTCCCGATTCCTCCGTAATGGATAAAAACCTCATCTGTAGATAGCAGGCAATAGACATCGGCAGCCGAATAATACCAGCGGATCTCCTCATGCGGGATGCGTTCCAGGTTTTTCCCTCCTGCCTCAATCAACTCCCTGTAAAGGGGATCTGAAGGTACACCCCCGATGGTTATCAGCATGATATCGTATGATTTCTTCAGCTCATTATATGCCTCTATCAACCG
>CP070687.1:452920-457056 GCA_020353115.1 Bacteroidales bacterium | reverse complement strand
CCGGACTGAACCTGGGATCCGATGCACCCAGGATCTTCAGAGCTCTGGTTGAGGCAACGGCATTCGGTTCCAAAAAGATTGTCGACCGCTTTCTGTCGGAAGGAGTTGAAATAAAAGGCGTTATTGCATTGGGTGGAGTAGCAAAAAAATCTCCTTTCGTGATGCAGGTTGTGGCTGATGTTCTCAATATGCCCATTAAGGTCGCTCGGGCTGAACAGGCATGTGCCCTGGGATCTGCCATGGCAGCTGCGGTAGTTGGGGGTATTTATCCTGCAATTGAAGAAGCACAGGAGGAAATAGGCTGTGGATTTGAAAAGGAATACCTGCCCGAGCCGGGAAATGCAGAAAAATATGAGATACTATACGCAAAATATTCAAGTCTGGGAAAGTTTGTGGAGGAAAAACTGACCGGATGAATTGGTAATTTCACAGTATTACAATTATGAAAACCGGTAAAATGATTTACCTTCTTTGCCTGGTATTCATGCTCTTCCCTGAATGCAAACAAACCACCTTTGAGGGGCACAATAATAACAGGATACGATTAGCCCAACTAAAGGAGGTGACGGTTTCAGATCAATTCTGGAGTCCCAGGATTGAAACGAACCGGATGGTAACCATTCCTTACGCATTTGAAAAATGTGAAAAGACAGGCCGGATAGACAATTTTGCCAAAGCCGGAGGATTAATGGAAGGTGAACACATCGGGGAAAGGTACAACGATACCGATGTATATAAGATAATTGAAGGTGCCGCATACTCCCTGTCGGAACATCCCGATCCGGTACTGGAACACTATGTGGATAGCCTGATTCATCTGATTCGTTCTGCGCAGGAAGAAGATGGCTACCTGTTCACCACCAGGACTATAAATCCTGAAAAACCTGCACCGGGGGCCGGCAGGGACCGGTGGATCGATGTCTGGGTTAGCCATGAATTGTACAATGCAGGTCATCTGTATGAAGCAGCCGTTGCATGGTATGAAGCAACGGGTAAAAAAGACCTTCTGGATGTGGCCATGAAAAACGCCGATCTGGTATGCGATCTGTTTGGCTATGGAAGGACGGAGGCAGCCCCGGGACATCAGGAAATAGAGATTGGGTTGATGAAACTGTTCAGGATCACAGGGAATATTAAATACCTGGACCAGGCCCGGTTTTTTCTTGATGTCAGAGGAAAACCACAGGACCACCTGGAACATCCGCCTGGAACCCGGTTTGCCGTTTATAATGATCTCGAATACCTGCAACAACATCTGCCGGTGCTGGATCAAAAGAAAGCCGTCGGACATGCCGTGCGGGCTGCGTATATGTATACCGCTATGACCGGTCTGAGTATTTTGGCAGAAGTTCCTGAGTATTTGAAAGCATCGTCTGAACTATGGGAAAACGTGACAGGTGAAAAAATATACCTGACAGGGGGCATAGGAGCTGTTCACCGGGGTGAAGCCTTTGGTGAAGGGTATGAATTACCGAACGGAACAGCATATAACGAAACCTGTGCAGCAATTGGTAATATCTTCTGGAACGCCAGCCTGTTTGAAGCTACTGGAGAGAGCAAATATATGGATGTCCTGGAACGAACACTATTCAACGGAATGTTGTCGGGTGTTTCACTTGACGGAAAAGAATTCTTTTATCCCAATCCCCTTGAATCGGACGGGGAGTATGAGCGGTCTCCGTGGTTTGGCGTCGCCTGCTGCCCGGGAAATGTAACCCGTTTCTTGCCGCGGATACCAGGATATATCTATGCCATCTCGCCATCAGGAATATATGTAAACCTCTTCGTGGAAAGTACGATTGAAACGGAATGGAACGGGAATCCGGTTACCATAGTAACGACCACAAACTATCCATGGGATGGGGAAGTGAACCTGACTGTTACCGCTGAATACAATCCTGAGTTTATGCTTTTTATTAGAATTCCCGGATGGACGGGTAAAACCCCATTACCGGGAAAACTATATCATTTTCTGGACGGGGGAAATGCCCAGGTATCTTTCCGGATAAATGATCGGCCTGCAAAACCGGAAATTCAACATGGCTATGCCTCCATCAAACGGAGGTGGAAAAAGGGAGATCAACTGCAAATTGATATTCCAATGGATATCCGGCTCGTCATGGCCAATGAAAGAGTACTTGAAGATACAGGGAAAGTTGCTATCGTATGCGGTCCGTTTGTCTATGCTGCTGAAGGAGTTGACTACGATGGTTCTGTTCTTGATCTTGTACTTCCGGTTAATCAGGAATTCAGGTATACATTCCGGGAGGATTTACTGGGGGGTATAGGATTGATTGAAGGTGATGCCATACGACCGGGAACAGGGGAATCCATAAAACTGAAAACCATACCCTATTATGCGTGGGCCAACAGGGGAAAGAACGACATGAAAGTGTGGTTCCCGGCAATTAACAGGTAAAGGAAGCAATATGATGGACAGACTGTGATTCCAACTCCGGGGTTCTGCAGGCATCCCGCAGGGTCGGATTGTTTTGGAATACAATAACCCCAATAATCGAACACTGTCCGTGCGACACCTATGGTGTTCCTGTATGGGAAGCAAAGTCATTGACCTTTGATTATTTGGAAAAACAACGTCTGTAAATCGTTAAACCCGACCGGAGTTTGATACCTTTACATTGTATTGTAAATTGAAGTGAGGCCAGTGAAAACAACATTATTACATATGAATAGAAGGAATTTTTTCCCTGTTCTTGCAGGGATTGTCATTTTACGGATAACGGGCTGTACGGTGCCGGAACCGGCACCGGAACCTCGGATGATCGAACCTGTTCCGTTTACCTCGGTACACCTTACCGATCGGTTCTGGGCACCGAGAATCAAACGGAATCACGACATAACCATTCCCATTGCCATTAGCCAGTCTGAAGAGACCGGCAGGATAAAGAATTTCAAAATTGCCGGGGGATTCGAGGAGGGAGAATTCTGTTCCATCTACCCTTTTGATGATTCGGATGTATTCAAAATCATTGAAGGAGCATCTTACTCCCTGCAGACCTTCCCGGATCCTGAACTGGAAGCCGTAATCGATTCATTGATCTATTATATTGGTCATGCTCAGGAGGATGACGGATACCTTTATACCATCAGGACCATCATGGGGGATGATTCCCATCCCTGGATTGGCAAACGGTGGGAAAAAACCCATATACTAAGCCACGAGCTTTATAATCTGGGTCATATGTACGAGGCGGCCGTAGCTCATTACCAGGCTACCGGTAAACGGACCTTCCTCGATATAGCGATTAAATCGGCCGATCTTGTCGACCGTGATTTTGGCTGGGGAAAATTTGAAAGCTATCCCGGTCACCAGGAGATTGAAATCGGGCTGGTAAAATTATACCGGGTGACAGGGGATAAAAAATACCTGGACCTGGCGAAATTTTTCCTGGATGTTCGCGGTGACGGAGAGGAATACAGCCAGTCGCATAAAAAAGTGGTTGAACAGGATTCTGCTGTAGGACACTCAGTACGCGCTGCATATATGTATTCAGGAATGGCAGATGTAGCTGCTTTGACCAGTGATCAGGCATATGTCGATGCGATCAGCAGAATATGGGAGGATATCGTTTTCAGAAAAATGTATATTACAGGGGGTATCGGTGCTGCCGGAGGGAATGAAGGATTTGCCGAACCCTATTACCTTCCGAATCTTACCGCCTATTGTGAAACCTGTGCGTCAATAGCAAATGTTTTCTGGAATCACAGGATGTTCCTGCATAAGGGAGAAGTGAAGTATTATGACGTGCTGGAACGAACACTTTATAATGCCCTTCTCTCCGGTGTTTCCCTTGGTGGGGACCGCTTCTTTTATCCGAACCGCCTTGAATCATACGGACAGCACGAACGCCAGGAATGGTTTGGCTGTGCCTGCTGTCCTTCCAATATTTGCCGCTTTATACCTTCCGTTCCGGGATATATTTATGGTAAGACAGAAGATAGACTCTATATAAACCTGTACGCTGGCAACAGAGCCGACATTGACCTTGGAGGTAACGTGGTTGAGATAATACAGGAAACAAATTATCCCTGGGATGGCAATGTCAAAATAACGGTTAATCCGGAAAGTGACGGAAATTTCAGCCTGTTCCTCCGGATCCCGGGCTGGGCAAGAA
>CP070687.1:448600-452820 GCA_020353115.1 Bacteroidales bacterium | reverse complement strand
CCAACCATACACTTGAACAGGTTGAATACACGATAATTGCTTTCAAAGAAATCCAGAAAAACCTGAAATCCGGAAAGTATTCAACTGAGGTGATCGCCGAAGTGAATTGATACTTATTTACTAGTTGAAAAAAGGTTGTCCGGCAAATGCCGGTACAATCTTTTTTTTGTAATGATTTAATTCGACTATCTACTCCTCCCCTTTCAGATATCTGTCAAGAAAAACCAGAATCCCGCCGTATCCTTCTATTTCATTCTCCCGTTTTACAAAACCGTGGCCTTCATCCTCAAACAGAACATATTCAACCGGAATTCCATTTTGCCTTATCGCTTCCACCATTTCATCCGACTCTACCTGCAACACTCTTGGATCATTCGCTCCCTGCAGAACCATTACCGGTTTGGTGACATTACCGGCATGGAATAAGGGTGAAATCCTGTACAACCGTACCGAATCGGCGGAATATGGATCACCCATCTCTGTGTATAACGCTTCCCGCTGTGCCTCCCACCATGCCGGGATGGATTTCAATGTCCTTAACCAGTTAGTCACACCGTAAACATTTACTCCAACAGCAAAAGCTTCCGGTTCAAATGCAAGTGCAGCCATGACCATATAACCACCGTAAGATCCTCCAATTATTCCAATTTTTGTCGTATCAATATATCCGAGTGTTGCCAGAAAATCATTGGCTTTTATACAATCTTGTAAATCTACCTCACCATGTCTCTGATCATCCATTTTATAGAATGTCTTCCCATAACCGGTGCTTCCTCGGTTATTAACGGCAATTATTGCGTAGCCATGATTCACGAGAAATTGTACCCTCGATGAAAAGCCCAACCTGGATTGCCCTCCGGGTCCTCCATGAACCCACACCAGAGCAGGCACCTTGTTATTCTCTGCAGCCTGGTGAGGTTTGTATAATATTGCAGGAATTTCCAATCCGTCAAACGACGGGTAACGAACAACCCGACCTGCTACCAGGTCATCCGGATTGATTTCAGGATTCAAAGTATTGGTCAGCTGCTTATAATCTCCGGTCTCAAAATTGTATATGAAAATATTGGAAGGAGACTTGGAACTACCAACGGTAAAACGCATTAGCTTTTCACTCTTTGATATGGAAACAGATGTAATATCCCCGTCTTCAAATTCAGGAAAACCGACTTCCTCATTCAGCTCGAGATCGAATATTTTAATGACGGTTCTGGCATCTTCATTAATTCCGACTACCCTGTATTTTTCATTAAATGAGTGGTATGCATACCAGATATCCCAATCCGTTTCCATTATTTTTCCCTTCTCCCCTGTCTCCAGGTTGTAGGTCATTAAATAGGTGAATTCGTTGCCTTCGTCGGTAAGGAAATAGAGCATTTTGTTGTCCAGGCTAAAATCCTGCGGACTATATGTCGCATCTCCTTCATGTTCTGATATGTGTTTCAGTTCTTCCGTCTCCAGATCGAAAAGGTACATTTCATTATTACTTGTCGTTATCGGTTTTACCAGGGCAAGGTACCGGTTGTCTGCAGAAATACTGTTCACATTGAGTCCTTCCTTGTTTTCATATACCATCCTGCCCTCCATCGTTTCAATATCCATCAGGTACAGATCAAAGTACCTCCTGTCCCGTTGATTGGAAATGAAATAGAAACTCCTGTTGTCCCTCGTCCAGCCGCCAAAATTCGAGATTGCTCCTTCAACCGGAGTCAGATCTTCCGTCGAACCATCCTCATTCCGGACGTAAATATGACTGATCTCATTTCCACCCCGATCACTCGAATAAAGAATCCTGTCATCTTCCGGAAAATAGGAAGTTGCAAATATGGATTCTTCATCTGACAACGTAAGCTGAACAGGATCACCTCCTTCGACCGGTATGGTGAACGCATTATAAATTCCCGTCTCATTACTGGTTACAAGCAAATAGGTTTCATCTGCGGAAAATGATCCTCCGAATACATTCGTATTTGCGTAGAACTGCTCAATGGTATACTGTTCCACAACACGTGTCTTCTTTTCCTTTGGATTGCAGCCAAGGATAAAAATAAGGCAGCATAAAAGTATCATATTCTTCATAGCCGACGATTTTTATGGTTTATACGACATATAAAAGTATTAAAATTCTCTGTATCAAACTATATATTATTCCTCCGGCATGCAATTATCTTTCCCCCAGTTCGGTACAATCCTCCTGATACAGCCAAAAATTAGTACCTTTATATGAAACAAAGAACAGAACAATGAGAGGCAAACCATTCAAATCAATCATCACCTTGCTGTTGATCATACCATTGGCAGCTGTACTATTTCCCGGATGTACTGTACCGCCTGACGATAAAACAGCTTCTGTATCATTTACTATTACTGCCGACAACGACCTACACACAGAATCTTTTAACGGTAGAATGTTACTGTTTCTTGCCGATAACAATAACATTGAACCAAGGTACCAGGTTAATTCAGGACCTGCTACCCAGCTGGTTTTCGGGATGAATGTTGAGGCATGGGAACCCGGAACAGAGTTTCAATTTCAATCCGGCACCTACGGTTATCCTGTTGAAAATATGGTCGATATCCCACCGGGGGATTACTATCTCCAGGTTTTAATGCACAAATATGAGACATTCACTCCGGCACATGGACATACAATCATGCTGCCAATGGACCGTGGCGAGGGTCAAAACTGGAGAAGTGCACCGGGCAATTTATACAGCTCTCCCCGACTTATCCATTTTGATCCCGAAAAGAAAGAAAAGGTATCAGTAAATCTGGACCAGATCAATCCACCCATTGATGAGCCCAACGATACGAAGTTTATAAAACATATAAAGATCCAGAGTGAAATGCTGACGGAATTCTGGGGAAGACCGATGCATCTGGGTGCTCATGTACTCCTGCCTGAAGGTTTTGATGATCATCCGGAAGCACGTTATCCTCTGTGTATATTTCATGGCCATTTCCCACGTGACTTCGATGGATTCAGGGAAATACCACCCGATGCGGATCTTGAACCGGACTATAACTCTCGTTTTGATGTGCATGGATACAACAGGATCCGGCAGGAAGCGGCGTATGAGTTTTACCGGGAATGGACAGGTCCGGATTTCCCCAGAATTCTCATTATAGAAGTCCAGCATGCCAATCCGTTTTATGATGATTCATATGCTGTAAACTCTCAAAACCTCGGACCGTATGGTGATGCCATTACATATGAACTTATCCCGGAGGTTGAAAAACGATTCAGGGGAATCGGTGAAGGATGGGCAAGGTTTCTATACGGTGGCTCAACAGGTGGTTGGGAGGCACTAGCCGTCCAGGTATTCTATCCGGATGAATACAACGGCTGTTTTGCAGCCTGTCCCGATCCGATCGATTTCAGGGCATATACCCTGGTGAATATATACGAGCATCCAAATGCCTATTACCTCGATAGCAAATTCAAGAAAACCCTTAGACCGGGAAGACGAAACTACCTCGGAGAAATTAGCAATACCATACGGGATGATAACCTGCTCGAACTTGTACTGGGTACAAACAGCCGCTCTGGAGGCCAATGGGACATCTGGCAGGCCGTTTATTCACCTGTCGGAGAAAATGGTTATCCGAAACCGATCTGGAATAAATTGTCCGGAGAGATCAATCCTGATGTCGCGGAATTCTGGAAAGAGAATTACGACCTGCGTTATATACTGGAACGGGACTGGGAAACACTGGGGCCGAAACTTGAAGGGAAACTGCATATCTATTGCGGTGATATGGATAATTATTACCTGAATAACGCCGTGTACCTTATGGAAGAGTTTCTTGAAAGCACAAAAGATCCATACTATGCAGGCGAGGTCGATTACGGCGACCGGGCAGAACATTGCTGGAACGGCGATCAGACCCGCCCCAACCATCTGTCAAGGCTGCGATACAACCAGATGTATGTACCAAAGATCCTGAAGAGAATAAGCGAGACTGCTCCTGCCGGAGCAGATATTACCAGCTGGAAATACTAATATTGGGGAAATTTAAAACCCGGAAATCCTCTAATTTTCAATCGGCTGGAATATTAAGGAGCCCGGAAAATCAATCGAATTGCTAACAGCAGTTCATGATTTTCAGGACGTGTCACGTGTCATACTATTCATTTCTCACTTCTCACTTCTCACTTCTCATTTCTCACTTCTCACTTCTCACTTCTCACTTCTCATTTCTCACTTCTCACTTCTCAC
>CP070687.1:444216-448500 GCA_020353115.1 Bacteroidales bacterium | reverse complement strand
CAATTCGATGGGTAATCCGAAGTATTCACTGATCTTCATAGCCAGATCAAGGCTCGGATTGTATTCTTCCCTCTCAAGATAACCGACGGTCTGGAAATTCACCCCTATCTTTTCAGCCAGTTCCTTCCTGGAAATTCCACGTTCTTTTCTAAGTACCCCTATCCTGTTATAGATCTTTCTCGATTCCATAATACAAATATATAACTTATTATTGTAAATATATAACTTTTTGTTATAAAATTTTATTTTTTCTCTCATTTTTACGGCTTGTAATCAGGAATTCCTTATTATCCTACTAAATCTATAGACTGATAATATTATATAAAAAAAAAGACCCTGGAGTAAGGTATACACCAGGGTCCGATATATAAATGCCCTCTGTAAAAGAAAGGTTTAAAGAACTTTGCCGGCCAGATTAAAGTAAGGTGGCATTAAATTGTTATCAATAATCCCTTCTTTTTTCAATTCCAGGATATATTTCAATCCTGCCGAATAAGAAATGGAAAGCCTCTTAATTATCTGCCCCAGCGAACAGAGATCGTTTTCCTGCAGGATCTTAATGATTTCCTGCTTGGTTGGATTGCTGATCTCTTCCAAATTGATTTTCTTAGCCTCATCCATGTCTGTAAAATGTTCCTGTTTTTGTTCACGATAAATTTGTGAGCCGGGATCGAGTAAATATATATCCCGACTCACAAATAGACTCATTTCAACACTAACCCCTTAATACAATGATGGATATTTTGCTTAAAAGGTTGCTCCGACGAGAAAAAAAAGATCAAATATTGACAAAATCCCGAATTCTGATGATCAGTGCATGAATATCTGACGCCAATAGTGGCGGAACCTGGATTTCTCATGTCCATATGCCTTTATCCTGATTATTGTATCTTACTGATATCCTTTTGTTTACTGAATATGAGCATTCCTGCATTACTTCTATTACCTTCCGCTATTATAGTCTTTGATCAGGCCTTCACACAGCCAGTTGGCCAGTGCCTGCCGGTTGTTTTCCCGTAGAAATCGCAACTGATCCCTGTAATTTCTGATATTCCCGAGTTCAATAAACACCGATACGGGGGTTGTTTTTTTCAACATATAGAGATTTCTGGTACCCACCGTACCTGTATATCCCCTGTTTGGCTGGTTAATCCTGTATTTTTCTTTCAATGTTTGCTGCAGAATCGTTGCCAGTTCTTTACCTGACCTGCTATTCGGATGGTGGTAAAAATATACATCGATATTGCTGCTTCTGCTTTGCGAATCGAGATGGATTATTACCGCCCGCTGGTATGTTTTAAACCTGTTTTTCCGGTAAAGCAGGTTTACTGCTGAAGCTCTTTGACGGAGCCTTTGTGTCTGTTTTGCAGGAATCGGATTATCCGGGTAGCATGTTTCATCGCTATCCGGTTTAAGAAATTCTCCCGGCCGGATTCCATCATTATTATCCCGTGTAATCATATAAACAAGGGCGCCATGTTCAATAAGCCTCCTGGCCAACCGCAAGGTAATGTCGTAGGCATATTCATCTTCACAGACCATAGAATTGCCTTTCTTTATGCTGGCTCCCTGATCCGAACCTCCATGTCCGCTTACAAGGTAAAAGACTGCACCTTCCAGCTGATCATCCTTTCGCTCAACCATTTCATACTCTTTACCAAAGATTGGGTACCGGCCTGCATTTGCCGGAACCGGGATTTTATAGTTTTTCCCGCCGATAAGGGAATGATTCCTGCCCAGTGAGGCACCATTCAGTTCAACGAACGTATCAAAATAGATGCCCGGAGAAAGATTGTTTCGAATCAGGAGTGCATAGATCCCTTCGCCTTCCCGGGCCCTTACCAGTGTGAAATCATTCTGGGCTACAAGTTCCGAGGGAAGGTATAATGCGGCTAAAATGAGCGATATACTGAATACCCGGAGCTTAACCATCTCAGGTCGTACTCTTTTTTTACCTTTCCGGTCACCGGGAAAGGTGCATGCATAAAAATAGGAAAAATCAAACGTGGTGGGATGGGTTCAAGTAAAAAGAAATCAACAGGTTAATTAACAGGTAGAATAAGTACAGAGTTCAAGGTTCAAAGTTCAGCATATGAATGTTAATGGTCAACGATAGATATTTAATATCGGAAGTTTGACATTAGACGACAGATTGATTTGTGGAGAGTATTATGGAATTACTATCGAATTACCATTGTCCGAAGGACTCCATCGGAGTATTACTTTTATCGGTAGTAGTCTTCCAAGGGCTACCTGTACAACTTAGATGAGCTTCCACACTCTTGCCTACTGGATGACCATTGAAATTATTAAACAAACCTCTCCCTTGACTGGAGGTTGAAGAGACCGTAAAGGTTAGACAGGATTAAACCGGTCAAAAGGTAGAGGCGGTTTTTCAGGGATACTTCAGCCCATATTACCTGGTTCATATCCCTCGGCAGATAAAACGGGTTATGGAAAATATTCCATGCACTGTCTTCCAGGGGTTCGGCAGCAATCAGGAATCCGACCCCGATAACAACCATTACCACGGCCGTTCCGTTCCCATTTCTTATCAGGGTCGAAAACATAAATGCCACGCTGCCTATGAAGAAAATCGGAAACATCAGCTGGAACGCTATTTCGAAAACGGGAATCCTGACCATTGCAAACGAGCTGAGCCATCCAAGCGCAAGCAAGAGCAGAAAAACTATGGCATAAATTAGTGCCAGGCGAACCAGCCACACCTTATACCGGTAGTTTGGAATCCCGAAAATGATCTCAAGCATTCTCGCATCCTCATCATTCTGAATGCCAAATACCGTAGGATAAAATATGAGCAGGATCCCGGGAAACAGCAGGAGGTAATAAACATCCTCAACGGAGGTGCTTGAGCCGGAGAAAAGATCAATTACCGTTACCAGAATGAAAAAAGCAAATGCGGCCAACAGGAAATAGAGAAATTTATTCGCAAACACGATCTTCAGATTATACCGTATCATCTTTAGCAGCAGAACAGCCGTATTTACTATTTTCCTATTTAAGCTCATAGATGTTTCCTTTCGGTTTCATTTGCTCCCTTTAACAGATAGAGGTAAGAATCCTCCAGCAGCGCTTTTACCGGTTTTGCATCCGGAACCGGGGCTTTATCCGATACACACCTGACCCTGATCCGATCACCATCCTGCATGTGATGCACAATCAGCAGTTCATGTTGCAGCTTATGAAAATTTTCTGCCGGAACTTGGAATTGCCAAACGTGTCCTTCCGCTATTTTCGCCATATTCGAGGGCTCCCCAAGGTATTTGAGTTTACCGTGGTCCAGCACGGCCACCATATTGCATGAACTGGCTATATCTTCGATAATATGAGTAGAAAAGATAACGACCCTCTCCCTGCTAAGCTCAACCAGCAGGTTGCGGAAGCGGATCCGTTCCCTGGGATCCAGACCTGCAGTAGGTTCATCCACAACCAGTATCCTGGGCAGATGGAGAAGAATTTGAGCAATACCTATTCTCTGTTTCATACCACCAGAATAGGAGGAGATTCGTTCATGTTTATGTCCTTCCATATGTACCGACGCAAGAACATAATTGACCATTTCCTCTCTTTTATCCTTGTCGATGAGGTTTTTCAGAATTGCCTGGTAATGAAGGAACTCGTATGCCGTCATATTTTCATACATTCCAAATTCCTGCGGCAGGTAACCGATCAGTCCCTGCAGCTCTTCCCTTTTTTCAAGGGTGTCAAAATCATTTATCGTCACTTTACCATAGCTCTGCTTAAGTATCCCGCAAATAATCCTCATTAGCGTGGTTTTACCGGCTCCATTCGGGCCAAGTAATCCGAACATACCTTTTCCGATTTCCATTGTAACTCCATCGAGGGCACGAAATGGTTTTTTCCTCCTCCCGATCAGTGGAATTGCAACAACCACTCTGTATACAATGCTTCTGAACCGCTGGAACTTGCCCGTTAACCTGTATATATTGATCTTTTCCCTTTGGATCTTTTCAGAAATGGCATAAATACTCAACATCAGATACCAGACCAGTGCAATAAAAACAACAAGGATCATGTTGTCCCAGCGCATCTGGAATAGTACCAAGTTTAGCATTGGGAAGCCCCAGTAAATCAGTTTGAAGAAAAGGTTCTGAAACCGGTCGATAAACCGTTTCCTTTTCTCCTGTGACAGTTCGTGCAGAAAGATCCTAACTGGTTTCCAAACCGGAAACAGGAAAAGGAAAACGATATGGGGCAATACAAAAAACCAGAATTTGCTCTCCAGGTAAAAATAGGTGAAAT
>CP070687.1:439797-444116 GCA_020353115.1 Bacteroidales bacterium | reverse complement strand
CAGCATTACGGGAGGGTAAAGCTGATCTCCGGTCGTTTTACAAGCTGGAACCGGTTGAAGAGAGAGTATTCCTATTTAATACGAGCAGGCCCTAAAAGGAATGCAGCGTTCCTGCTTTCATCTCAATCGTCAACTTCATAGATACGTACACTCTGCAAATCAAGGAGATAATTCGGGGGTGCATAAGGATTCCTGTAACATTCATGATGAGCTGTTCCTGATACAAAAACCCTCCCTCCCTGCTCGAATGTAGCCAGGGTATCGCTGAATTCAGCTGGATTGCAGAAAATAAATTTGGTATACGTTACATCGGAAACAAAGTAAGCATAATCCGATTCAAGTTCATAATAGAGCGTACCCTGATGATCATTCACATCAAAAGCCTTTTTCCCGTCACAGCCACAATTCGGTTCATCCTCACATGCATTGTATAAAAGGGCGAATAACAGAATAACACCGGAGAGGCTCATTCCAAGTGCTTTCCTGAAATATGAGATCTGGTAATTCAAAGGTTTTTTCTGGTTATATAAAGTGACAATAAAACAAATTCTTAATTAAAAGGTATAGGTATTATCCTCTATCAGTTTATCGGCGATTCTCCTTCTGGCTTCTTTGATATTCAGTCCTTCCACGGTGGAATACACGTTAATTCCATTAAGCATAAGATCCTTCTCCTCTTCTCCGGCAAAAGAATTCACGGCATCCATACCTGCTTTTCTTATAATTCCGGCGGCATCATAGACAAAAACATCAAGTATATCCCTGTATATCTTTATGGCTTCCTCTCCCTTCACGTTTTCCAGTTTCTGCACTCTGAGAGCTGTTGATTCAGCTATATAGAGATTCATTATTA
This sequence comes from Bacteroidales bacterium, assembly GCA_020353115.1. GTDB lineage: Bacteria > Bacteroidota > Bacteroidia > Bacteroidales > VadinHA17. The sequence continues at coordinate 443,263 of CP070687.1, read as the reverse complement.
TATCGGAAATGTTATTCAATATTTCCTGTTCGAACAGTAGTTTTCTTTGAAATTTCTCCGATGCGTAATGAATTATCATGAGGGCAATATTCTTGAAATTTTTTATGGTCGTCCTCTTTTTACCATAATAATCCTGTGGATGAGGAGGTTCGGGAGATGAAAGTGAAGACAGGTTTTCAGCTACATTTTTAGCTTCACCGAAAAGATCATATTCTCTCTTCATACCCCGTTTCAACAGGGTATCAACCACCAGCAGCCTGTTTATTTCGTTTGTTCCTTCAAAGATCCGGTTAATTCTCGAATCCCGGTATCCGCGGTCGACCTGCATTTCTGCAGAATAACCCATGCCACCATGTATCTGAACTGCCTCATCGACTATATAATCCAGCATTTCGGATCCGAAAACTTTCAGAATAGCCGCTTCGATTGCGAGTTGTCCGAAAGCGTCTATCATTGCTTTTTCCTTCGTACACTCTTCGAGGTTCCGTTCCACGGCTTCATCGATATTTCGGCTTGCCCTGTAAACGGCGGATTCGGTCACAAAAATTTTAATTACCTGTTCGGCCAGTTTGTACTTGATGGCACCGAAATTAGCGATCAGGGTTCCGAATTGTTTTCTTTCGTTTGCATATCCTACCGACTGGTTTATGGTACATTTTGCCGCACCCAGGACATTCCCTCCCAGTTTTATCCTTCCCATATGCAGGATATTAAGTGCAATTCTGAATCCTTCTCCCCGTTCCCCAAGCAAGTTCTCAACAGGAACGCTACAATCATTAAAAAATATCTGTCGTGTTGAGGAGCCTTTGATCCCCATTTTCTTCTCTTCCGGATTGAAGGAAATTCCCGGGAAATCCCGTTCTACGATAAAGGCGCTTAATACCCGGTCGTTGTCAATCTTGGCAAAGACGGTAAAGAGGTCAGCAAAACCGGCATTGGTAATCCACATCTTCTGACCATTCAATATATAATGTTTGCCATCATCCGAAAGAACAGCTTTTGTTTTTCCGGAATTGGCATCCGAACCGGCACCGGGCTCAGTCAGGCAATATGCACCCAACAGTTCTCCTGTCGCCAGTCTGGGAAGGTATTTTTGTTTCTGCTCTTCGTTACCATAATACAAGATTGGCAGCGATCCGATACCGGTATGGCAGGAATATGCAACGGCATAGGAATAGCCGGCGCCCAGGATTTCACTCGTCAGCATTGAAGTTACAAACGACTGTCCAAAGCCGTTATATTCTTCCGGAAGGGAAATACCGAGCAATCCCAGTTCTCCGGATTTATGCAGCAATTGTTGCATTAATCCCTCTTCCTGGTTATCTATTCGGTCGAGTATGGGCATTACTTCCGTATCCAGAAAATCCTGACATGTCTGTGCGATCATTTTCTGTTCTTCATCAAATTCTTCAGGAATAAAAACATCACCTGCTTCCGTCTCCTTTACCATGAATTCCCCGCCTTTGACTGCCTTACTATTTTCCATCTTTTACTATGTTATAAAATAATACGTTGGAATTTGATCAAGTATTTGGATTTATAAAGATACAATATTCACTCTTATTTCAAATTCAGAGCGAGTGCAACCAGTTCGGCAATATCATAATTCTTGATTTTCTCTTCCATGTTGGAATACTTCAATCCATCCGTAAGCATGACCATGCAGTATGGGCAGGCGGTTGCGATGATATCTGCCCCCGTGTCAAGAACATCCAGAATACGTTCCATGAAAACTTCTTTATCGCCCTTTTCCGCCTCTTTAAACATTTGGCCTCCTCCTGCTCCACAACATAAAGCAAAACTCCTGTTCCGCTTCAATTCGACAAATTTTGCCGGTATATTGTCCAGAACAATCCTTGGGGCATCGTATTCGTTATTTGCCCGGCCGAGGTAACAGGGATCATGAAACGTCACGGATTTACCGCTGAAAGCATCCGGCAGGAAGTTTAGGTTCCCATCATGAATCAAATGCTGCAGGAACTGCGAATGGTGAATAACCTCAAAGGTGCCTCCCAGGTCGGGATATTCGTTCAGGAATGTATTGTAGGCATGCGGATCGCAGGTCAGGATCTTCTTAATCCCGTAGCCTTTCAACAATTCTATATTCATAAGGGCCTGCATCTGGAAAAGCATTTCATTTCCTGCCCGTCGGGCAACATCACCACTGGATGATTCCTCGGTTCCAAGCACTGCATAATCCACTTCCAGGCGGGTCAGGATCCTGATAAATGCACGGGTAACATTCTTGTACCGGTCGTCAAATGCTCCGGCACTCCCTATCCAAAGAAGGTATTCCGGGTTTTTCCCTGACGCAAAACGTTCCGTCATAACCGGGACTTCTATCTTCGAATCGTTCATGCGGAGTCCATCCGCCCATAACATCCGGTCCCCGGTGGAGAATTGCCACGGAGCACCGTTGTTTTCTATATTCGAAAAGATTTGGTTTAATTCACCAGGTCCTGCAGCCTCTTCCATGACCAGATACCTTCTCATGTCAACAATGAGGGAAGGCTGATTGATATTTATCGGACACTCACGTGCACATGCATTGCAGGTAGTACAGGCCCATAACTCCTCCCCGGTAACATAATCCCTTACAAGTGACTTTTTATCGGAATATTCTTTTCCTGTACCGGCCAGTCCGGGGCCCTTTTCTTTCATCCGTGACCTCACATCCATTAAAATCTTCCTTGGAGAAAGTTTCTTCCCGGTAATATTTGCCGGACATACGGATGTACACCTTCCGCATTGGGTGCAGGAAAGCGAATCAAGATAATTCTTCCAAGTGATATCCTCCACATCCAGAACTCCGAACCGGGGAACAGCATCCTCCCCTCCCGGGTCATCCGTATATGCTGTATCCGGATTTATCATTTTCTTGACTTCACGTGTAACATGTTCCATATTCCGTAACTTTCCCAGAGGATCCAGGTTGCTCAGGAATACATTCGGTACAGACATGAAAACATGAAAATGTTTTGAATAGGGAAGATAATTAGCAAAGAAGAAGATTATAAGAATATGCGACCACCAATTCACTTCATGGAGGGTATGCAGGATTCCGGGATCAATGAATGATAACCATCCTGCTATAATCCTGCCAACGGGAAACACCCCGTGGAACTCATACCCCATTCTCTCTGCATATGCCACATAAAATGAGTTCATCCCCAGAAGGGAAATCATCAGCAGGAGGATAAGAGTAAGGGCAATATTGGCATCGATATGTGACTGATGTTTCATCTCGATGCCTGTAAACCGCTTGATTTTCATAAAAATCCTCCTGGAAAGAAAGGCAACGATGGCAACGGCAATGATAAGAGCAAACAGGTCGCCGGATGCAATAACCACGTTATAAACGGGACCCAGGAAATTTAAAATACGTTCTGTCCCTGAAAGACCATCAATTACCATCTCGATACTTCCAAAGAGAATCACAAGGAATCCCCAGAAAACAAGGGCGTGC
>CP070687.1:435357-439697 GCA_020353115.1 Bacteroidales bacterium | reverse complement strand
ATGTCATCAGAATTTATACGGATGGATAGGTACCTGAAGCCCATATATGGCCGCATGGTAAAAATCAGAGGTTTGATTTCATCATGTAAGGATGCGAAATTGAAATCTTTCACCACACCAATTACTTTATGATCCGTACCTCTGAAGATCATTTTACCGACGGGTTCATCCCACCCGCATAAATCAGCCAGCTTTTCATTGATAAGGTAATCATCCTGATCCGAAGGGAATGCCTCCGAAAATCCTCTTCCTGCTTGGATTTCCAATTCATATGTTTCGATGAAATCATAATCCACATCATAAACATTTATCATGATCCATTCATCATCATTAAAACCCTCGGGTAAATAACCGTTGGAGGTTATGGAATGCCCCGGGTAATCCGACGAAGCAGATATACTCAGAACCTCCGGTAAAGCCGACATCTCTGTTTTTATAAGCTGGTATTTGTTTCTTGTTCCCTCCTCAACCAATGGAATAACCAGGATATTCTCCCTTGCATAACCTACATCCTTGTCTTTCATATACCGGATCTGATAATAAATTACCAGGGTGGATATAATAAGCACAATTGAAATAATAAACTGAAGTACAACGAGAAAATTCCTGATTCCATGAGAGCCGGTTGGTCCTGTTGTTACCCCCTTGATGATTTTCCCGGGCTGGAAAGCGGATATATAAAAGGAGGGATAACTGCCTGCCAGAAACCCGATAATAAGAACGAGAAAAGGAATGCCCAGAATCAGCTTCCAGTTTGAAACGGAATATAGTTTCAATTCCCTGCCTATCATTATGTTAAACTGTGGCAATATAATCTCAATGAGAATCATCGCGAGGATGAGCCCGAACAGACTCATGAGAATGGATTCGCTGAAGAATTGCAGGATGATCTTTTTCCTGTCGGCTCCGACCACCTTCCGGATTCCGACTTCCTTTGCTCTAGTTGAGGCCCTGGCTGTCGACAAATTCATGAAATTAATGCTTGCAATCATAATTATGAAGAGGGCAATGGCAGAGAATATCAATATATTGGAGATACTTCCTCCCGGACCGAATCCGCTGTTTATTTCCGGATCCATATGGATTGTGAATAACGGCTGAAATATGGGTTGAAGCGAACTTCCTGCTTCCTCGTATATACGATTTATATGCCTGTACATAAAATCAGGCATTCTTGCCTCCAATGTCTCTATTTCAGATGCATCGAAAAGCTTTATGTACGTGAAATACTGCCACCCCCCATTCCAGTCCATGTGAAACCTTGAATCTTTGTAAAGGGTAGAGAATGAAATAATGGAAGTAAAACGGATATGAGATTTTACAGGAGGAGTTTTGACGAGACCGGTTACAATATAGTTCTCCCCGTTCAAAACGAGTTGTTCCCCTATCGGCTCCTGCTCCCCGAAAATTCTCAGGGCGGTCTCTTCAGTCAGAACGACTGAATAGGGTTCACAAAGACATGTTTCAGGATTCCCTGAGGTGAGCTCAAAAGTGAACATACCAAACAAAGTGGAATCGGCATAGGAGATGCTTTGATCAAAAAACGATTTCCCGTCGTACTGGTAATAACCGGTAACGGGATATCTGAACCGTGTCATTTTCTCAACTTCAGGGATCTCCTCCAGCATGCTCGGACCAACAGCTGCAGTAGTATTACCCGTTTTTACACTGCCATCGGAACTATGCATTTCCATTGCAACGCGGTAAATCGATTTTCCACCTTCATGAAAACGGTCATAGCTCAATTCGTGACTGATATATAATATGATCAGGAGACAACATACAATTCCGATCGTAAGACTCAGGATATTAATCAGGCTGAATACAGGATTCCGGATGAAGTTCCGGAAGGCGATCTTGAAGTAATTTTTTAACATATTTCAGCAGGTTGTAATATTACGGTTTTCACCAAAATTACCCCCAGTAAACAGTACCTGAAGGAATTCGCCAGTTGTGACACAATATCTGTTCCAATGTTTGTAACTAACCGATTAAGAATGATTTATTTCAATATCGGACTTGTTTTATCCGGATTTTATGTTCCAAATGAGAACAAGTTCATGTTTCATTCCGGAACAAATTCTTTGCATCAAGAGCGGGATTGAGTACCTTTGTAAGGATCAGGTTACCATACTTAAATATTTTATTCGATATAAGATATCTGCCATGGCTAAGAAGGGAAAAATTCTTGTTATTGATGATGATGAAGGGATATTACTTACGGCAAAGGTCGTGTTGAAGAAACATTTTGAACTTATTGAAATCATTGAGAATCCTGAACTGATTCCGGATGCGCTTATGAAGGAGCATTTTGATGTAATTCTCCTGGATATGAATTTCTCCGCGGGAGCGACCAGCGGGAGAGAGGGAATAAACTGGTTAAGGAAGATCCAGAAGCTTGTTCCTGATTCGCAAGTAATTATGATTACCGCATATGGAGATATTGACCTGGCCGTAAAGGCAATGAAAGAAGGAGCAGTTGATTTTGTTGTCAAACCCTGGGATAATAATAAATTGCTGGCTACGGTTATGTCCACATATAAATTAAGTGTTTCCAGGAAAGAGATAGCACAATTGAAATCTCACCAGAAGGTACTGACCGAAGATCTGGAGCAGCCCTTCTCGAAGATTATAGGTACTTCCCAGGCCATTCAGGACGTCCTGGTAGCCGTGGAGAAGGTAAGTATTACGGATGCCAATGTGCTTCTTCTTGGAGAAAATGGTACGGGCAAAGAGTTGTTTGCCAGGATGATCCACCGAAACTCCCCGAGGGCAGGCCGGATATTCGTTGGGATCGACCTGGGAGCCGTTCCGGAGACGCTTTTTGAATCCGAATTGTTCGGACATGTCAAAGGTGCGTTTACGGATGCTAAGGAAGACCGTGCCGGCCGCTTTGAACTGGCATCCGGCGGAACGCTCTTCCTTGATGAGATAGGGAACCTGTCGTTACCGCTGCAGGCAAAACTCCTGGCTGCTATTCAAAACAGGGAAATTACCAGGGTGGGAACAAGTATGCCTGTTAAAACCGATGTCCGTTTGATTTCAGCTACAAATATGCCTCTTCATGAAATGGTTGATAATGGTGAATTCCGACAGGATCTCCTTTATAGGATAAATACCGTGGAAATACGTGTTCCTCCACTGCGTGAACGATTAACGGATATTCCCCTTCTGGCCAATTACTTTCTAAAGGTGTTTTCAAGGAAGTATAACAAGCCGCTTCCCAAAATCTCCGGTCAGGGATTAAAAAACCTTCGCAACTATCACTGGCCAGGGAATGTGCGTGAATTACAGCATCTTGTCGAACGGGCTATAATCATGTCGGAAGAGAGTGAAATACAACTGGATGATTTTATAACGGATGTGGGAAGGCCGCATCCCGCAAAGGAAATCCTAAACCTGGAGGAGGTGGAAAAGAAAACCATTATAAATGCCCTGAAAAAATACCGGGGTAATGTCAGTAAGGCATCCAGGGAACTGGGCCTGGGACGGACTACAATGTACCGTAAAATGGAAAAGTATGGTATTTAAAAGATTCAGATACCAGGTCATTATCCGGGTTTTGCTTATCGGAACATTCATGGCGGCTTTTGTTTTCGCCATTAACCAGGATAGCTGGTATATAGCTACCGTCATTTCTGCCATCTTTGTAATCACCATGGTTGCCGGCCTGATCCGTTATGTTGAGAAAACAAATCGTGATATCGGTAATTTTTTGATTTCCATTAAAAACAAGGATTTTTCAAATACCTATTCGTCAAAGGAAGAGGATAAATCCTATGCCCCTGTTCACCGGGCTATGAATGAGGTGATCAATGAACTCCGTAATGTCCGAATTGAAAAAGAGATCCATTACCAGTACCTCCGGCTGATAATTGAACATATTAACATAGCCCTTTTGTGTTTTGATATGGATGGTAATATCCAGCTGGCAAACCAGGCAGCCAGAGACCTCTTCAGAATAAAAAACCTGAACAGGATTGACAGGATCGGGAAATTCGATAAAAAACTCCTCGACATAATTAAAAAACCGGACCTGGAGAAGGGCAGGCTTATAAAAACCGTTATCGATGGGGAAATGGTTGGCCTTACCCTGAGGGGTGTAATGTTTAAAGTCAAAGATAAACCCTATAAACTTGTCTCATTACAGGATATTAAGACCGAACTGGAAGAACAGGAATTGGAATCCTGGCAAAAGCTGATTCGCGTGCTTACCCATGAAATTATGAATTCCGTTACACCGGTTTCCTCTCTCAGTACTGCCATTAATGAAATGCTCCATGACGGAAATGAAATTGTCAGCCTGGCAGACCTGGATCCCCAGGATTTAACCGATATGG
>CP070687.1:430886-435257 GCA_020353115.1 Bacteroidales bacterium | reverse complement strand
TCAAAAAGGAGATCAATGCCCGTCAATTGTGGGATAAAATTGTTCACAATGCATGGAAATCGGCGGAACCGGGAATCCTTTTCTGGGATACCATAATTCATGAATCGGTTCCCGATTGTTATACAGACCTTGGATTCCGAACCGTTTCAACAAATCCGTGCGGGGAAATACCGCTCTGTCCTTATGATAGCTGCCGGTTGCTGGCAATCAATCTCTACAGTTATGTTACGAATCCCTTTACAGATGAAGCCAAATTTGACTTTGATCAGTTTAAGGAGCACGTTGGTTTGGCACAACGGATTATGGATGATATCATCGATCTGGAAATGGAGAAGATCGATCAGATACTCGCAAAAATCGATGCCGATCCGGAGGGTGACGAGATAAAGCTTGTGGAAAGAAACCTGTGGCAAAATATCAGGAAGAAATCTGGTGAGGGAAGAAGAACGGGAATAGGAATCACTGCCGAGGGAGATATGATGGCTGCGCTGGGACTGCGCTATGGAAGCGAAAATGCAATAGATTTTTCGGTCGAGTTACACAAGACGCTTGCCATGGAAGCGTACCGCTCATCCGCATATCTGGCCAAAGAGAGAGGCCCGTTTACCATCTATGACGCCACCAGGGAGAAGGAGAACCCATTTATTATGAGATTGAAGAAATCGGATGAGGGCCTCTATAACTATATGCTGAAGCATGGCAGACGAAATATTGCCCTGTTAACCATCGCTCCGACGGGGACCACGAGCCTGATGACGCAAACCACATCCGGAATCGAACCGGTATTTCTACCCGTATATAAAAGACGCAGAAAAGTAAATCCCAATGACAAGGATGTGAAGGTAACCTTCGTGGATGAGACGGGAGATGCCTGGGAAGAATACAACGTGTTTCACCATAAATTTGTCGACTGGCTTAACGTGAAAGGATATAATCCGGAGGAGGTCCGAAACTACAGCGATCCTAAAATTCAGGAAATCGTCAAAGAGTCTCCTTATTACAAGGCCACATCGAACGATATCGACTGGCTGAGCAAGGTTAAAATGCAGGGAACCATACAGAAGTGGGTTGACCACTCCATCAGTGTCACCATCAACCTGCCGAAAGATGCAAGTAAAGAGCTTGTAGGTGAGTTGTATATTACGGCCTGGGAATCCGGATGTAAGGGAGTTACGGTGTATCGTGATGGCTCACGGGCCGGCGTATTGGTGTCCAACAGCAACGGGGAAGTGATCTTCCATAAACGTCCGAAAGTGCTGGATGCCGAAGTAATCCGCTTTAATAATAATAACGACAAATGGATAGCATTTGTGGGTATTAGGGATGGGAAACCATATGAAATTTTCACCGGGCTGGCAGACGAAGAGATTTTTCCTATCCCCAAATCAATACATAAAGGACAGATCGTAAAGAACAAGGAAAAAGACGGAAAGAACCGGTATGATTTCCAGTATACCGATAAGTACGGATATAAAAAGACAATGGGAGGCCTTTCACATATGTTCCAGCCCGAATTCTGGAATTATGCAAAACTGATCTCGGGTGTCTTGCGGCATGGGATGCCGATCCCGGATGTGGTCAATCTGGTTTCGTCCCTTCAGCTCGACAGCGAAACCATCAATACCTGGAAACTGGGAGTGGAACGTGCCCTTAAAAAATATATACCCGACGGTACGAAAGCGAAAGGTGGTAAGTGTTCCGATTGCGGATCCGGGAATCTTGTATACCAGGAAGGATGTCTGGTATGCATGGAATGCGGATCATCGAAATGCGGATAGCGATTCTGCCTGCAGATTCATCCTGACCTTAAACCGGATTCCCCCTTGTCTGGGTCACTCCAATACCCCCAACTCCTTCCCGACTTTCGTAAAAGCGCTGATGGCCTTGTCAAGATGTTCGGTTTCGTGGGCAGCAGATAGCTGGACCCGGATACGCGCTTCCCCTTTCGGGACAACAGGGTAATAAAAACCGATTACATAAATTCCTTCGTCAAGCAATCTCCTTGCAAAATCCTGGGATAACTTCGCATCATAAAGCATTACTGCACAAATGGCCGATTGTGTGGGCTTAATATCAAAGCCGATCTCTTTCATCCTGGCCATAAAATAATCGGTGTTCCGGTGTAACTTATCCTGCAGTTCTGTTGTTGTGCTCATAATATCGAACATTCGAATCCCGGCATTAACCACGGAGGGAAGGAGGGAATTTGAAAACAGATACGGCCGGGAACGCTGGCGAAGCATTTCGATGATCTCCTTTTTCCCAGTGGTGAACCCGCCGATCGCACCACCGAAAGCTTTTCCAAGAGTCCCGGTTATAATGTCAACTTTGCCGCGAATATCGAACAGCTCGGTTACACCTCGCCCCGTCTTCCCTACAACACCCGCAGAATGACATTCATCAACCATGACAAGAGCATCATATTTTTCAGCCAATTCAACGATCTTATCCATCGGTGGAGTATTTCCGTCCATTGAAAACACACCATCCGTAACGATTATCCTGAATCGTTGGGACTGGGCTTCCTTTAATTTTTCTTCCAGATCAGCCATATCTGCATTTTTATAACGGTAACGCTGTGCCTTGCATAACCTCACCCCGTCGATAATGGAAGCATGGTTAAGTGCATCTGAGATAATGGCATCATCCGCAGTGAAAAGAGGTTCAAAAACGCCGCCATTTGCATCAAAACAGGCAGCATAAAGAATCGTATCTTCCGTACCGAAAAAATCGGCAACCTTTCTCTCAAGCTTCTTATGTATATCCTGTGTTCCACAGATAAACCGTACCGATGACATACCATATCCATGGGTGTCCAGAGCTTCTTTAGCCGCTTTAATCAATTCCGGGTTGGCAGATAATCCAAGGTAATTATTGGCGCAGAAATTCAAAACCGATTCTCCGGTTTCAATTCGTATTTCAGCATTCTGTGGACTTACAATAATCCGCTCTTCCTTGTATAATCCGGCTTCTTTAATTTCTGCCAGTTCCCTGGTTAAGTGATCTTTGATTTTTCCGTACATCTTATTATAATTTTGTTGGTTGGACTCGTATTAATTTGTAAAAACACTTAAATATACCAAAAATGATTCTTAATAGAGAGCATTTTTGAAATCTTTAAAATATCGTTTTCATCAGTATGAAATTCCGATTTTATGTGGTAGATTTATGCCTGCGAAAACAACCTTCCGCAATACCAAACAATTGATAAATACCAATTAAGAGTACTTAAATTACATCATTATGAAACATATCCTGGTTACCGGTTCTGTTGGTCAGATTGGATCAGAACTTACACTTGAACTTAGAAAAAAATATGGTAACGAAAATGTTGTTGCCGGAATAAGAAAAACCCAGCCGACAGGGGAATTGAAAGATTCAGGCCCGTACGAGGTGGTTGATGCAACGGACATCACACAAATTACCAACGTAGTAAAAAAGTACAACATTAATGTAATCTACCATCTGGCTGCCATGTTGTCGGCAATCGCTGAGAACAATCCCCAGGCAGGATGGAATGTTGGTGTAAATGCATTGTACAACGTGCTTGAAGTTGCCCGTGAATTTAACTGTGCGGTATTCTTCCCGAGCTCGATAGGTGCATTCGGACCGACAACACCACTGGATAATACTCCGCAGGATACCATTCAGAGACCTACAACCATGTACGGAGTAACAAAAGTAACCGGCGAACTGCTGTGCGATTATTATTTCAAAAGATTCGGAGTGGATACACGCGGACTGAGGTACCCGGGAATTATATCAAATGTAACCCTTCCCGGTGGCGGGACCACCGATTATGCCGTTGAAATCTATTATGAGGCAGTGAAGAATAAAAGATTCACCTGCCCTCTGGCGAAAGGAACGTTTCTTGATATGATGTATATGCCCGATGCAATTAATGCGGCGATAAACCTGATGGAGGCCGATCCTTCAAAACTGATTCACAGAAATGCCTTTAACGTTACGGCAATGAGTTTTGATCCTGAAATCCTTGCGAATGAGATCAAAAAGCATATTCCCGATTTTATCATGGTGTATGAAGTGGATCAGACAAAACAGGGAATTGCCGATTCGTGGCCGAATAGTATGGATGATTCTGCCGCCAGGGAAGAATGGGGCTGGGAACCACAGTATAACCTGACCACAATGACCCTGGATATGCTTAAAGTTATCGGTGAAAAACATTCCAGGGGACTTCTGTAACGTTGAGCAATTGTGAAAATACTTCCACCCTCTCCGTACGGGTTAAGGTAATGAGACCAATCCTATGCGGATGTGGTAGTGAAGCAAGGAAATTCAATGTAAATAACGGATATCTTATTCATATTTTTCGCACTGACAGCTAATGGGTAAAAGAATGATACGGGT
>CP070687.1:426378-430786 GCA_020353115.1 Bacteroidales bacterium | reverse complement strand
ACTCCTTTTTCTTTCATGACAATTTTCTGCACAAATCTTTTGGTAAGTATATTGCCCATTGAGTTTCTGCCTTTGATGGCAAGGTGACTGAAATCAAAGTCAATGACCAGGTTTTTCAACCTTGGTTTGGGTTTCAGGTGAACCCGGATCACTTCTGCCTCACCGTTTGGATTGGAACTGAAATAGAGAATTTTCGAATCCGGTTTCCCACGCGTAATATTATACTCTTTATCCCGTGTAACACCTGTCACGGCCGTCCTTTTCACCATTACGTTACCGTTGCGTCCGTCCCTGTAAACCATGTTATAAACCGTCCTGGAATCGTTTTTCTTGAAGACGGCAATATGAATGATGTTTTTCCCGATAAACATTTTATCTGCTACCTTGGTAATGATATACCTTCCGTCCCTGAGGAATACGATAATCTCATCGATATCCGAACAATCGCAAATGAACTCGTCCTTTTTCAGTGAGGTTCCGGCGAATCCTTCCTCCCGGTTGACATACAATTTGGAATTGGCAGCAACAACCTTTGTTGCAACAATCGTATCGAAATTCTTAATTTCAGTTTTCCGTTCCTTTTTCTTTCCATGCTTCTTCTTTATCTGGCGGAAATAATTGATGGCAAATGAAATAATATTTGCCAGATGATTATTGACCTCCTCAATTCCCTCTTCGATGCCTTTAATTAATTCATCTGCTTTCTTCGAATCGAATTTTGAAATCCGTTTGATCTTTATTTCCGTCAGTTTAATTATATCATCCCGTGTAACTTCCCTTTTCAACAAATTCTTAAAAGGATCGAGTCCTTTATCTATTGTTTCAATGATCGATTCCCAGGTTTCACACTCCTCAATATCACGGTATATTCGTTTTTCAATAAAGATTTTCTCCAGAGATGAATGATGCCAGGCTTCCTCCAACTCATCTTTCCGGATTTCAAGCTCTCTTGTAAGCAGGTGAACTGTTTTCCGGGTGGATTGTTTAAGGATCTCGCTAATTCCGAGGAAATGAGGTTTTTCATCTTCAATGACACATGAGTTCGGGGAGATGGAAATTTCACAATCGGTAAATGCAAATAAAGCATCAATGGTTTTATCGGAAGAGACACCCGGAGCCAGGTGGATCAGTATTTCTACATTTTCGGCTGTATTATCGTCGATTTTCTTTACTTTAATTTTCCCCCTGTCGTTGGCTCTTATAATCGATTCGATGAGGTTACCTGTTGTTTTTCCGTAGGGCAATTCGCTGATCAGAAGGGTTTTCTTGTCAATTTTTGAGATCCTGGACCGGACGCGAACCACTCCTCCGCGTAGTCCGTCATTATATTTCGAAAAATCGGCCAGCCCTCCGGTCGGAAAGTCCGGAAAAATTTCAACAGGTTTACCCTGAAGATGCAGAATCGAAGCGTCGATCAGTTCTATAAAGTTGTGGGGAAGGATCTTTGAAGCCAATCCCACGGCAATACCTTCAATTCCGTGAGCGAGCAAAAGGGGAAATTTGACAGGTAGAGTAACGGGTTCTTTATTACGCCCGTCATAAGTAAGTTTCCATTCCGTGGTTTTGGGATTGAAAACGACATCCTGGGCGAATTTCGACAGGCGGGACTCAATATACCTGGGAGCAGCCGAACCATCACCGGTAAGAATATTGCCCCAGTTACCCTGTGTTTCAACCAGGAGTTCACGTTGCCCCAGCTGGACCAGTGCATCTCCGATCGAGGTGTCACCGTGGGGATGAAACTGCATGGTATGACCTATAATATTGGCAACTTTATTGAATCTCCCGTCATCCAGTCGTTTCATAGCATAAAGAATCCGTCGCTGAACGGGTTTTAAACCGTCATTCAGATGGGGTACGGCTCTTTCAAGGATAACATATGAAGCGTAATCCAGGAACCAGTCCTGATACATACCTGAAAGGTTAAGGACTTTGTAAAGATCCGTACTTTGCTTTTTATCCGTGTCGGATTTGTCAGGTGTTTCCTGCTTCCCGTCCATCTCTTCATTCAGTTCAAAATCTTCCTTATGCATGCCAAATGCAATATTGAATATGTAACAACTATCTTATGATCACCGGAATATTTTGTATGTGTGTTCAGTCCTGTTCAATCAGGTCTTCTTCAACACGCAGGTTTTCAATTATGAATTCCTGCCGGTCGGGTGTATTTTTACCCATGTAGAATTCAAGGAATTCCGCAACATTATCATTCCGTTTCAGCCGGACAGGATCCAGCCGCATTCCTTTTCCTATAAAATGTTTGAATTCACCGGGTGAGATCTCTCCCAATCCTTTAAATCTTGTGATCTCCGGATTTGGTCCCAACTTGCCGACAGCCCGTTCCTTGTCTTCCTCACTATAACAGTACAAGGTTTCTTTTTTGTTCCGTACACGAAAGAGTGGTGTCTGAAGAATATAAAGATGCCCATGTTTAACCAGGTCTGGGAAAAACTGCAAAAAAAACGTAATAAGCAGGAGTCGGATATGCATGCCATCCACATCGGCATCCGTTGCGATCACCACATTATTATACCTCAGGTTTTCCAGGCCGTTTTCGATATTCAGTGCGGCCTGGAGCAAATTGAATTCTTCATTTTCATAGACGATCTTCTTGGTAAGCCCATAGGTGTTCAATGGTTTGCCTTTAAGACTAAAAACCGCCTGGGTTTCAACATCCCTCGATTTGGTGATTGATCCGCTGGCCGAATCGCCTTCGGTAATAAAAATGGTCGTATTCAGCCTCCGGTTATCTTTCGAATTATAATGGATCCTGCAATCCCTCAGTTTCTTATTATGAAGACTTGCCTTTTTCGCTCTTTCCCTGGCAATTTTCTGAATGCTGGAAATCGCCTTTCTCTCTTTTTCCGAGTCCAGGATCTTTTTATGAATCTTTTCTGCTGTTTCCGGGTTCTTGTGAAGGTAGTTATCCAGAGACGTTTTCAGAAAATCCAGGATGAAATTCCGAACGGATGGCCCGGCCGGACCAATGTCTTTTGATCCAAGCTTTGTTTTGGTCTGGGATTCAAAGACCGGCTCTTCAACCTTAATGCTAATGGCTGCAATTATGGATGCTCGTATGTCAGAGGGATCAAAATCTTTTTTATAAAATTCACGGATGACCTTTACCAGTCCTTCACGGAAAGCCGCCAGGTGCGTACCCCCCTGGGTTGTATGTTGCCCGTTTACGAAGCTGTAATAATCCTCCCCGTACTGATTCCCGTGGGTGAATGCAATTTCAATGTCATGGTTTTTCAGGTGGATCGTTTCATAAATGCCGGGACCACTCATATTTTCCTCCAGGAGATCGAGTAAACCGTTTTTCGAATGAAATTTATTGTTGTTAAAATTTATCGTCAGACCGGTGTTCAGATACACATAGTTCCGCATCATGATTTCTATGTATTCGGAAATATACCGGTAATTCCCGAACATTTTGTTATCGGGGACAAATGTTACAATGGTACCGTTTTCCAGGTCACAATCCCTGATTTTCTCATCACGAACGAGTTTCCCTTTTGCAAACTCGATCTCCTTTATTTTCTTATCACGTACCGATTGAAGTATAAATTTAGACGACAGTGCATTCACCGCTTTGATTCCCACGCCGTTCAGGCCGACCGATTTCTTAAACACCTTGGAGTCGTATTTGGCTCCGGTATTCATCCTGGAGGCCACATCGAGAACTTTCCCAAGTGGTATCCCGCGTCCCCAGTCCCGAACCTTCACAACCCTGTCTTTAATGGTAACCTCAATGGATTTCCCGAAACCCATCATAAACTCATCTATGGAATTATCAAAAGTTTCCTTTAACAATACATAGATACCGTCATCCTGGCTGGAACCATCCCCCAGCTTACCAATATACATTCCGGGTCTTTTCCTTATATGCTCCCGCCAGTCAAGGGTTTTTATCGTCTCCTCCGAGTAATTAGCTGTCATGAATCCTGAATTTGTGCAAATATATACAAAAGAAGACATGAGGGTAATCTGACTTTTCAACAATGGAAGAGCGGATGGTATTTATGAAATCCCGATTAACCGGGCAGAATATGCCTGAAAGGACTGATTAACTGGATTTTATAAATAAAAAAGTGATTTTGATGTGTCGTTGTTGAAAATTTGGTGAAAATCCCTGAAATATCCGGTATTTCTGGCAAACCAAACCGTTCACACGATTCCCATGTTTTTCATAAGATGCTCCGCATTCATTTTACTGTTGATCCCTTCGCGGAGCACATAATCAAACCGGATTTCATCACCGTCTATTTCAGCCTCGAAACATTTGTTCATGATGCGTCCTGGAAAGTCGTTCTCCATTTCTCCAAGCCTGACATCATGGGTGGCAATCAATCCCATCCCGTTCAAATGAATCAGCCGTTCAATAAACAGTTTGGACCCGATGTGCTTA
>CP070687.1:421868-426278 GCA_020353115.1 Bacteroidales bacterium | reverse complement strand
GATGAACCAGTGCATCCTGCCGGCGAAGGCTGGGCATACTCCGATACCAATTATATTATTCTTGGAATGATTATAGAAAGATTAATGGGCACCGGTTATTATGATCTTTTGAAAGAACGAATACTGGAACCCTTAAGTCTGGCAAATACTATCCCTGCTGACCGGAGGGAATTACCAGGATTAAGTTCCGGTTATACCGGATATACAGGACAATTCGGAATTCCTGAAAAAGTATCCGAAGACGGGATAATGGTTTTCAATCCACAGATGGAATGGACAGGGGGCGGATTAGTTGTCACAACTGCAGATCTTGCAATATGGGCAAAACGCTTATATGAAGGTGAACTGTTTACGGAAGAAACATTAAGAATGATGACTACTCCCGTACCATTCAGGGCCGCACTCCCCGATCAGGCAAAATATGGAATGGGGACGTTTGTATGGGAGGGTGAAAACGGAACCTCCTATGGCCATTCCGGATTTATGCCCGGTTACATGGCGCTGATGGAATACCTTCCGGTATATGGATTTTCCATCGCCATTCAATTCAATACGGACCATGGGATTAAAAAATCGTTATATGAATATCTTGATACATTTAAGGAAAAGGTGGTGAAATACCTGGAGGAATAATTGCATTGCAAAGTAGCAATCATCAGCAAAATTAAAAACGCAATGGTATGAAAAGACAATGGTACGAAGAGTTGTTTGATAATTATGCCCGTAATTATGACAAAGAACCATTCACAATGGGAACTCCTGGCGAGGTGGATTTTATTGAAAAAGAGATTAATTATCAAAAAGATTTCAGGATCCTGGATATAGGTTGCAGAACCGGACGTCACACCATCGAACTGGCTAAAAGAGGTTATCGGGTCACCGGGTTGGACCTGTCGGAATCACAGCTTACATTGGCACGGAAGAAAGCTGCTGCTGAAAACGTAGCAGTAACTTTCGAAAAGGCTGATGCCCGCCAGCAGCATTTTACTGAAGAATTCGACCTGGTGATTATTATTTGTGAAGGTGGATTTTCCCTTATGGAAACCGATGAAATGAATTTTAACATACTGAAGAATGCCAGGAAAGCGCTTAAACCGGACGGGAAGCTAATATTAACCTGCCTGAATGCCCTTTTTCCACTGTTTCACCCTGTTAAAGATTTTCTGAACCGGAATGACCAGAAAATCAAGGAACTGACTTTTGATCTTATGACCTTCCGGGATACGTCCGTAATTGAATTCGAAGATGATTCAGGAGATTTAAAGATCCTGGACTGTAATGAACGATATTTTGCACCCTCTGAAATCACATGGTATTTAAAATCACTGGATTTCATTTCGGTGGATATATTCGGATGCAAACCCGGTAATTTCAGCAGAAATAATAAATTAAGCACAGAGGATTTTGAAATGCTGGTAGTTGCTGAAAAGAAGGATTCCCGATTGATAAAAAAGCGTTAGACGATAACACGCATACCTGTATTTTAATAATAAATTTTTCTGATAAACCAGATCAATAGCAACATAAACCGATTTAAGAACATGGATAACATAATATACCTTGATAACGCTGCCACAACTTTTCCAAAACCCCCGGAGGTATATGATTTCATGAACGAGTTTTACCGGAAACACGGAGTGAATCCCGGACGGTCGGGTTATGATATGACACTCGAGACAGAAGAAATCGTTCATGGAACACGGAAAATGCTGACTGAATTTTTCAACGGGACCGATCCAAACCGGTTGACTTTCAGCTATAATGCAAGTGATTCTCTAAACATGATCATTGATGGTCTTACCAGTAAGGGAGACCATGTTATTACCAGCAATCTTGAACATAATTCCGTCTTGCGTCCACTCTACCACAAGCTTCATGATAAAGTCATTGAAGTTACATATATACCATTTGACAGCAAAGGGTATATTGATCCGGATGATGTAAAGAAAGCAATTAAAAAGAATACGAAGCTGGTTATACTGAATCACGGATCAAATGTAATTGGTACTGTCCAGCCAATAGGCGAGGCAGGAAATATTTGCCGGGAATCAGGAATTTTATTTGCGGTTGATGCCAGCCAGACTGCCGGTGTAATAAAAATCGATGTCCGCGAAATGAATATCGATGTAATTGCATTCACAGGTCACAAATGTCTTATGGGGCCAACCGGCATAGGAGGGTCATATGTCTGTGAAAATGTGCCTATAAAAGGTACCCGGTTTGGAGGTACGGGTGTTCGTTCTGCATACCCGTTTCACCTTGAAGAGTTTCCATACCGGTTGGAATGCGGAACGTTGAACATTATAGGTGTAGCCGGCTTACATGCAGGACAAAAATGGCTGCATGAAAAAGGGATTGAAAAGATCCATGAACAGGAAATGTATTTATGGGACAAGCTCCGTAAAGCATTGCAGGAAATTGAGAATGTAGTAACATATTGTGCCGACAGTGCTGAAAACCATAATGCAGTTTTAAGCTTCAATATTAAGGGCTGGGATTCCGGTGATGTCGGGACGATTCTTGATGTAGATTACAACATTGCCTGTCGCACCGGCCTGCAGTGTGCTCCACTCGTTCATGCCGGTCTTAAAACAGACAGGATCCATGGGACAGTACGTCTAAGTCTGGGGCCATTTAATACCGAAGAGCACATTGATCTGGCGGTTGAAGCTATCCGGGATATTGCAGGTACGAAGAGATAATGTCCCGAAAGAGAAATGCCACCAATACCTTAAAAGAATTCCAAAACACATGAGTTGTTCTGTGCATTTTCATTCGATCCATTAGAGACATTCGGGAAATCCGGACCTTGAGACATATCACAACACCAGAACATCCGCAACGATCTCACCAATGGTCTTGATTTCCACATCCAGATTGTATTCAATATTTAAACCCGTCAGCTGGTCGATGCAGTTATGGCATGGAGTGGCTACAATTTTCGCCCCGGTTTTTCTGATCTGTTCTGCCTTGATTTTTCCCGAAGACAGCCTCCTTTCGTTGAATTCGCTCATGGAAAGCTGGCCTCCTCCGCCACCACAGCAATAATTATCAATCCTGTTTGGCGTCATTTCAACAAAATGTTCAACGGCCTTACCGAGAATAAACCGTTGTTCTTCAATAATCCCACCCGATCTGACCAGGTTACAGGGATCGTGCAGGGTGACTGGCATCCTGTTTTTTGCCGGATTTAGTGTAATCCTCTCCTGACGGATATATTCGGCGATTAACTCGATTGTTGTAATTACCCGGAACGGATAGTGTTTTTCAACCCATTCGGGGCCTTCCCACCGTATAGCTCTTGAACCGTGTCCACATTCAGCCAGGACAAGTATGTCGGAACCAAGTTTTTCGATTTCATCATATAGACGCATGGTCAGTTTCCGGGCGCTTTCATCATCTCCCGAATAAAATGCATAGTTGGTAACATCATAGAAATCGGATGAGACTGTCCACTCTTCCTGTGCAGCATAGAATATCTTCGCCATTGCACTGATGGATAGTGGAAAGAATTTTGTCTCTCTCGGATTCAGAGTATAGAATACCTTTCCCCCCGTGAGGTCAATGGGGATGGAAGCCTTTTCATCCCCTACCTCTATCTTCAGGTCCTGCTCCAGCCATTGCAGGGTGTCAATCACATCTGAACGCGGAATTGCCATATTATTCCCTGTATTCACCGCCGCATCCACAGTTGACTGTAATCCCTCAGGGACAAGGCCCATTTGGAACAGCATTGAGCGGGCATTCCTCACAAGGTATGGAATATCAACCCCGATTGAACAATGCAGGGAACATCTTCCGCACATAGTACAGGCACCAAAGAGGATATCTACCATTTCGGAAACCGTTTCATGGTTCAGATCTCTTGCACCTACCAACCAGGGAGCTATCTTTCCTGCAAGTGTAAAGTATCTCCTGTAAATCGAAGATATTAAATCCGCTTTCCTGCCCGGAATAAACCTGTCGTCTTTCGTTGTCAGGTAGTACTGACATGATTCACCGCACAACCCGCAATGAACACAGCTATTCAAATGAGTCAGGAGCCTGCCATTTAAGTTTTGCCCGAATCGTTCCAGAGCCCTTATCTGGTCAGGAGTCAGCCTATTTGACTGTCTCATTCCTTCCTCCTTCCTGCCGGCCAGACTCCACGCCAACCATAAAATATTCCCAGGTGAATTCTGGATGTAAAAAAGAAAACAACGTGACGTAATTTCCCTATCGGAATATAGATCAATAAAACCGTGGCATAGATAAACAGGAATTGTTCTGTAAATATTTCAATAAGGGCCGCAGCAGAAACACCATGAAACATTGAAACCAGAAGATTGCTTAAATAATCATCAGGATTGGAAAATTCTCTGATTTTTTTCAGGACCACTCGTTTTACCAGGATCGACAAGCCACTTGCCA
>CP070687.1:417350-421768 GCA_020353115.1 Bacteroidales bacterium | reverse complement strand
TTCAAGATCTTCGAGTTTCGAATCCAGATCACGGACTGCAAGGGCTATATGATGGATCCCCTCCCCTTTCTTCTCGATGAATCGTCCAACCGGTCCTTCAGGATTCGTTGATTCCAGCAATTCGATTTTTGTCTGACCCAGTTTAAAAAATGCGGTTTTTACCTTCTGGTCGGGAACTTCCTCTATACGGTAGCATGGTTGTCCCAGTATCTTTTCATACAACGGGATCGCTTCATTAAGATCTTTTACGGCTATCCCAATATGTTCAACGTGTGTCGGGTCCATAATATGTATTTTCAAAATAATCACCAAAGATATTCAATCTGCCCGCTAAAGTTGAATGATTCAAACAATAAAATTGAAAATCTATTTAAATCAGACATAATTTGATCATGGAATATTTTTTTAACTTTAGCTGTCCTGTTTTTCCTCATAAATTATATGAAAGGTTACTTTTCAAACCTGGAGTTGCTGGTTAGACGACTGTTACTGGTTCTGGCACTTTTCACCATAACCCGCTTTGTTTTCTGGATCCTGAACTTTGGTCACTTTGATTCTTTGCGGGTAACAGAGATCTTCTATCTCTTTATAGTTGGAATCCGCTTTGACATTGCAGCCATTCTTGGATTTAATATACTTTTCATCATCCTGCACCTGATTCCCGGTAAAATTAATTTATACCGGGAGTATCAGATCCTCCTGATGATCCTTTTCATTGTTGTCAATTCACTGATTCTGGGATCAAACCTGGTTGATTGTGAATACTACAAATTCACAAACAGAAGAACCACATCCGATATACTCAAATATATCTTTATCAGCAACGATCTGGTAATATTGTTGCCTGCTTTTATCCGCGATTTCTGGTATCTTTTGCTTTTATGGATCATTTTCACCTTCGGCCTGTGGAAATTCTATCCCCGGATGTACAAAAATATTAGGTCATCCAAAACAGATACCCGGAATTTGATGATTCAATCCGCTCTCTCAATCGGATTATTAGCACTTGTTTTGGTCGGTTTCAGAGGGATAAGGTTAAAACCACTAAGGATTATAGATGCAGCAAAATACACACAGGCAAAGAACATGTCCCTGGTCTTAAATACACCTTTCACATTACTCAAGTCCATAAGTTACCAGGCTTTAAAACCCGTCCGTTATTTCCCTCCAGGGGAAATGGAAGAGATCTTTAATCCCGTTCATCAATTTAATCAGGATGAAGAATTCAGGCCATTGAACGTGATCATAATTATTCTCGAAAGTATGTCGAAAGAATACATCGGTGCGATGACAAACAGAAGAGGGTACACACCATTCCTGGATTCCCTTGCAGGAGAAAGCCTTGTATTCACAAGGGCTTTCGCCAATGGTATAAGATCAATTGAGGCCTTTCCGGCCATTTTATCCGCTTTGCCAACTTTGTTTACTAATTCATATATCTCATCCCCCTATTCGTCAAATAATATAAACAGCCTGGCATCCGTATTGACCGGAAAAGGATACCATACGTCTTTCTTTCATGGAGGCAATAACGGGACCATGGGATTTGATAACTTTGCCAAAATTGCAGGTATCCGGGAATATTACGGCAGGAACGAATACGGAAACGATAACCATTATGACGGGAACTGGGGTATCTTCGATGAGGAATTCCTGCAGTTTTATGCAGATAAATTGAATTCATTTCACCAACCTTTTTTCAGTACGGTTTTTACCCTTTCATCTCATCATCCTTACCATATCCCGGAAAAATATAATGAGCTTTTTAAGGAGGAAGGGCTGGATATTTACAGAACACTCCGTTATGCCGACTATGCACTTATGAAATTCTTCAGGGAAATCAGCAAAATGGCCTGGTATTCAAATACCCTGTTCGTGATTACAGCCGATCATACGTCGTATACCGAAAATCCGTTCTACCAGAACAGGATCGGGAAATATGCCGTACCGATCATTTTCTTTCATCCATCGGATCCGGAATTGAAAGGAACCAGTGATATGATTACACAACATTGTGATATTTTTCCGTCCGTCCTGAATTATCTGAATTATGACGAGTCATTTGTAGCTTTCGGTCAATCTGTTTTCGACACAAGTTGCGATCACTTTGCCCTGTGTTACAACAACGGATTATACCAGATAATCATGGACGATCATGCCATGACATGGGATGGGGAAAAAGGCGTTTCATTATATGATATCGTAAGGGACAGCCTGTTACAAAACAACCTTGTAAACGATACCATTGATATCCGGGATAAGACAGAGAGAAAAATAAAAGCCGTTGTTCAGAGTTATAATCAACGGCTTATCGGGAATGTATTGGTGCCTGTTTCAGACGACCGGTAATATCAGTTATTATCTGTCCTTCTTAACCATCTGAAGAGCTTGTTATCTTCCTCCTTCGGTTCAGAATCACCGGTCTCCTCCTCTGATAAAGTAATTGTTTCAACAACCTTCCGGATTTGATCAGACTCACTGGATTTTTTCTGGTCTTTCATCTTCGTGGCAAGGATTTCCAGGCTGCCATGAGATGGTTCGTTCCAGTAGGAATAGTCCGCAACAAAATCATTCACCGCGATTGGAGTCGGGATGATACTGACAACAACTCTCGGAGGTAATTCAAAACCATAATGGATGATTGTAACCTCAGGAATGGATAACATATATAGAACCGGCGCTTCACTCTTTTCAAGCGATTGAGCCGTAAGATATTGTGAGCAGCAGCTAACGCCAAGAATGAAAATAATAAGCACCATTCCGAGCGATTTGGGGAACCCGTTCTGATTAAAAAAATACGTTTTCATTTTTTTGTCCTCCCCAATTTGTTAACAAAACATAAAATAATTACAGGATAAAGGTACGATATAATATATGGTAAAATCTAACAGATATGTCCCGATAATTAACGCTTATGTATCATTTCAGGGTTTTTTCCGAAAAAATGTGGCGTCGGTTGAAAATGTGGTAAAAATGGTTAAGAAAGGTTTCTAACGGAGAATGAAATCTGGAATTGGCTTCCTGTTATGTTGATGCGTCAGATCAGTAATCGTGTAGAGGAGGGATATGCGTAATCAGGATCTTTTTTCGTTTTTCAGGTATTCAGACGGCAACACACCGAAAAGTTCCTTAAAGCATTTGGCAAAATAGGACAGATTATTAAATCCAACCTCATAGCAAACTTCGGCGACATTGCCATAATCCTGGTCCAGCAGTTTAGCGGCACGTTTCAGTCTCAGATTCCGGATAAATTCGCTGGGTGTATATCCGACAAGCGCTTTAAGTTTACGGAAAAGCTGCATACGGCTCATCGACATCTCATCCTGGAATTGCCTGACATCAAAATCAGAATCACCCATGTGTTCCTCGATACAAGCAAGGGTCTTTTGAAGAAATCTTTCATCTGCAGATGTAACCGCAATATCCCCTGGTTCCAGTGTTACCTCCTTGCTGTACCGTTCCCTGAGTATTTTCCGTTGTTCGATCAGTTTGGACACTCTAAGCCGGAGTTCTTTAATACTGAAAGGTTTAACAATATATGCATCGGCTCCTGTTTCCAGTCCTTCCAGTTTATCTTCCACACTTGCTTTGGCTGTCAGCATGATAACGGGGATATGGCTGGTCCGCTCATCGGTTTTCAGCTTCTTGCATAGTTCAATCCCATCCATACCCGGCATCATGAGGTCCGTAATGATCATATCAGGAATATTTTCAATGGCTTTATCCAGTCCTGTCAGGCCGTCTCCGGCTTCCATCACCCTGAAAGAACCCTCCAGGTTTTCCCTGATATGGGTTCGGATATCTTCATGGTCTTCCACCGTCAACACCAGCGGAAGATCATATTCAAGGGGCTCATCCTGGCTGACATCTTCTGTATATTTTTCCTCTTCAATAACTTCCCCGGCCTCAGGTATTTTCTTCAGGGGATCTGGTCTTGCTTCCCGAATCGTAAAATTCCACTCACTCAAGTGTTCTTTACCAAGTGGCAGCCATACAAAGAATGTTGTTCCCTTACCAGACTGACTCTCCACTTTAATCTCACCCAGCATAAGATCAATCAGTTCCTTGGTCAATGAGAGTCCGATTCCGGTACCCACTGTTTCCGGTGTTTTGGCATTTTCAACCTGGTGAAAACGGTCGAATATCTTTTCCAGTTGATCCTTGGGAATACCCCTGCCTGTATCTTCAATCGTTAATAATAATGTATTTTTGTCCGTCAGAGTAGACTTTTTATTTTTTGCAGGAACCAGTGAAACAGTGATCTTTATTTTTCCACCTTCAGAAGTAAATTTGAAAGCATTGGACAGGAGGTTATTCAGGATCTTTTCCAGTTTATCCGGATCAAACCATGTCACCAGCTTTTTTACGGGAAGATGGTATGTAAAATCAATTTTTTTCTTTTCAGCCAGGGATGCAAA
>CP070687.1:412805-417250 GCA_020353115.1 Bacteroidales bacterium | reverse complement strand
GGGTATAATACCACAGCATCCGGATTGCATTCAACCGCCATGGGATACAGTTCTTCAGCAGGCGGACAATATTCCTTCGCTGCCGGCATCAGTTCTAATGCATCGGGTATTAATGCATTGGCAATAGGAAATAGTGCAAGTGCTGCCGGTGCCGTATCGATCGCATTGGGCGCATCTGCCTCCGCAGGGTACCAGAATAGCATTGCTATCGGACAATCATCCGAAACAACCGATTGGCATGGAGTTGCGTTAGGTTACGATACCCAGGCAGACAGGGGAGCTTTGGCTTCCGGTTATCAGTCAAAAGCGTACGGACAGTATAGCGTGGCTTCCGGTTTTCAGGCAAAAACACATGCAAATTACTCCGTGTCGATAGGTGACAATACGGATACACAAGGCCAATATTCAACGGCCATGGGATTCTGGAGCATATCCGAAGGAGAAAGATCGTTTGCTATGGGAGATAATGCGACATCAAAATCCTATGGATCATTCGTTGTTGGCAGGTTTAATGACCTGACATCCAGTAGCTCAACGAGCTGGGTGGCAACCGATCCGCTCTTTATCGTAGGAAATGGAAGCAGCACGTCAGTACGATCAAATGCATTAACGGTACTGAAAAACGGGAATGTCGGAATTGGAACCGTAACACCAGCTTATACCCTGGAAGTTGAAGGATCGATATCGGCAAACGCATATTACGGGAGTGAAAATAACGATTACCTGGAAATCGATGCTAGTGAGAATTTCCGGTTCATATCAAATTCAGTTGAACGAATGAGGATTAATGGCTCCGGTAATGTTGGCATCGGAGACAGTTCGCCCGGCGAGAAACTGGAAGTCACAGGGAATATTACACTTTCAGCCGGAGCAAACCGATACATTGCCTTACCGGATGCAGCCAATACATTGATTATCGGGAAGAATTCAGGCGGTATAATGCCGTGGGGAGTAATCACTGATGCCGGTGGCTACATAGCCTTACGTGTTGATGGTCTGGTTACTAAAAGTCTATATATAAAAGATGACGGGAATGTTGGAGTCGGAACATCCACACCGAGTCAAAAGTTTACCGTGTATAACGGAACCACCACAGGAACATATACCACGTCGGGCTGGCAGCATTCATCCGACAGAAGACTGAAAACCGACATCCGTCCAATTCAGACTTCACTTGACCGTGTTTTAATGCTTCAGGGAATATCCTTCAACTGGAAAGCAAATTCCGGGAAAAGAGAATACGGATTTATTGCACAGGATGTTGTAAAGGTTTTTCCAGAAATTGTGTCGAAAGACCGGGATGGTTATTACAGTATTGCCTATGGGAATTTTGCACCCTTGCTTGTTGAGGCAATAAAAGAACAGCAGGAAATCATTGTGGCCCAGCAATCTGAAATCGAAGAATTGAAAACCCTGATGAAAGAACTGTTGGAAAAGATGGATAAATAATCCATTTTCCGGATTCCCTGTTGACCAGCAGTCCATAGTGTTACCCCGGATTTTCTTTCCGGCAGGTTTGATTTTATTGCCACGTTACCCGGCAAACGTCAGGAATGCAGGCCTCTGCCAGATTTTTTTACCTGCAACATATATCCCACTCCATGGCGGTTTTCAATCTTTATAGTACCATCGGCCCTGAGATACTTTCTCAACCGGGAGACAAATACGTCGAGGCTGCGGCCGGCAAAATAATCGTTTTCGCCCCACAACCTGACTAGAATCTCTTCACGTGAAATGAGTTTATTCCGGTTCAGTATGAACAGTTTCAGCAATTCGCCTTCCCTGTATGTAAGCTTTATCTCCTTGTGTGCATTCTTTAATACCAGGTTTGCAAAATCAAAAGTAAAAGCCCCTATCCGGTAAATTTCTTCCTGTATTGATAATGAATCCTGGCTCCTGTTGCTGCGTTTTAGGAAGATCTTTATCTTCAGTATCAATTCTTCAAAACTGAACGGTTTAATAATATAATCATCAGCGCCGATCAGCAGCCCTTCAATTTTATCTTCCTGAAGTGATTTGGCTGTAACGAAAAGGAGAGGAATATCCTTGTTTATCTCCCTTATCCTGCGTGCAACGGCAAATCCGTCTATTCCCGGAATCATTATATCGAGGATGCAGAGATCAAAACCTGTACTGTCGAATAACTCGAGAGCCTTTTTACCATCGGCACAATGGATTACCTGGTATCCCTTCCGCTCCAGGTTTTCACGTGTGATATAACTCAGTGTCGCATCATCTTCAACATATAATATACGGGCTTTCCGGTTCATCATGATCTATTTTACCGGGCGAATGATAAAATATATAACTGTCCCGGTTTTTCCATCACTCCTAACCCGGGATTTCCAGTGATGAAGATCCGAGATTTTTTTCACATAGGTTAGTCCTAATCCGAATCCTTTGATATTATGAACGTTACCTGAAGGGACCCTGAAAAACCGGTTAAATACCTTTTGTTGATATTCATGCGGAATGCCTATACCGTTGTCTGAAACGGTCATCTGAATTTTCCCTTTCACCGTTTTCGTGGAGATACTGATTTCAGAAGAATGCTTTGAATATTTTATGGAATTATCAAGGATATTTAGAAGTACATTGGTGAGATGAAACTTGTCTGCATAGATACAGGATGATTCAGCTTCAAGTTTGGTTCTGATCTTCCCTCCTGTTTCCTCTATCTTTGGCTTTGTATCTTGTGCAATTTTCGCAATAAACTCATGCAGGTCGAATATTTCCTTTTTCAGCGTATGGTACTTTTTGCCTGTACCAGCCATTTGTAATACATTTTCGATATGATTTTGAAGAAACTCACTCTGGTTCCTTATTATTTCAGCATAATCACGAAGTCTTGCCGGTTCCTCTGTAATTGAAGGATCGGCAAGCACATCAGCTGAGAGTGTAATCGACGTCAGTGGTGTTTTCAATTCATGGGTCATGTTATCTATAAAGTCTTTCTGTATTTCGGACAACCTCCGCTGTTGCAGAATAACATACTGTGTATAGCCGAAGAACACGATCACGACCAACAAGATAATGGAGAAAAAAAGCCAGATTCCCATGGTCCGGATCAGGTATTCTTTCCTTCCGGGAAAATGAACACCGAAATAGTATACATAATCGTTGCATGCCGGGAGGCTGTAATCCCGCATAACTTCTTTGTTGCCACCCGATAATTTAACATAATCACCATATACCATAGCATTTGTTTCGCAATCATAAATAGCATATTCATAATCGAGTTCAAGATTCCGTCTTTGAAGTTCCGTTGTAAGTGAATGTTCAAGTACTTCAGCGTTAATCACACTGTTAATATCCACGATATAATAATCGGAGGTTTGCCTGAATACCGGATTCTCATATGGCAGAATCGTGTTATTATAACTGCAGATTGCTTCGGCAACATTTCTGAGGATAATATGAATCGACTGGTCAAGCTGCTTATCTTTTATATCAAAGGACTTCTGGATGAAATAGATCTGTATGGAGATAATTCCGATAATGGATATTACTCCAAGAATTATGATCACCCGTATCGCACGTCCGCTCATAACATTAAAATTAACAAATATCTGTCATTTGCATGGTGCGTTAACATTTCATTAACAATTCTTTGTATTTCATTAACTGTCTGTCTCGATATCAGGGATTATCTTCGATCTGCAATTAATTGAATTGTTACAATAAACCAAAAATTACCGTTATGAGAAAAACAATGATTCTATCCACACTCCTGGTGCTGTTGTATCCGTGTACAATGCTTTTCGGACAACAGGCCGGCAAAGATGTCAATGAACAACCGGTTCCTGAATGGGAAGGGACGATTCACAATTTCGGGGAAATTACCCGGAACAACCCTGTAAAAGCCGAATTCACCTTTAAAAATCCTACAATGGATCCCCTTGTAGTTACTTCAGTCACGACATCCTGCGGCTGCACAGTGGCCGGTTATCCGAAGAATCCTGTTAAACCCGGAGAATCGGCCAAAATCGTGGTAACCTACAATGCCAAAGGTTCGGGATATTTTAAAAAAACCGTCAGGGTGAATTTCAACAAAGCCGGGACAACGACAACCTTGTTTATTGAGGGAATCGTAAAAACAGAAGGATAGAAACAGTTCGTTTTCTCCGGTACGGGTAATTTCACGCATTCCGGTCCATGCCGGGCGCAACGTTCGTTTTACAGTGTACGGTAACGATGCCCGCCCCGTGAAATAATGCTTTGCATTAGCATTCCGTCCGGGGCCACCGCTATTTCACAGTGCCAGTCAGGTCAATCGTTATTCGTCATTCGTATTTACCTTCCAGGATGATATAGTTCTTGATCGTCTTACAGATGAGATATTTATAAAATTTATAATTATCAGAATATCTGTTCTGACAAAAATGGATATGGATTTTTCCGTTTTTCGATTAGTTCAGTACATACAGGAACCTGGGTTATTTAGT
>CP070687.1:408229-412705 GCA_020353115.1 Bacteroidales bacterium | reverse complement strand
GATTTTTGGAAACGTATTCAGGCTGAATAGGCTGGATCATATCCCAACCTTCTCATATTTCTCAGAGGAGTCGAAAGAATATTCTCAAATTGAACAGTTAATTCTAAAAGACCGAATTATGAAAAGTAACAAGAACAAAAGTACCATGAATCGGAGGGAATTTAACAAATCGCTGGTGACCATTGCTGCGGGAACCCCTTTCTTAATTCCGGGTGACCTGGTACCGAAAACATTAATTAAACCTGAGAACCAGGATCGAAGAAATGAGCAACCGGCTATGTCGTATCGTAAGCTGGGCCGCACCAATTTCAGGTGCAGCCGTTTGGTATTCGGGTGCGGGGCCGCATTAACAGGCGGCAAGGCAGTACGGTTACTGGATCATGCATTTGAGGCCGGCATTAACTATTATGACTGCGGTTCCGAAACAATTTATAAGGGGAGTGAACAAAGCTTTGCCCCGTTTATGAAAGCTAACCGTGATCATATCTGGGTTACCTCAAAAGCACCAATAGATGATAGCCTGCAGGATGATCCCGTTGGAACAGAACAAGCTAAAGAAGCCGCCAGAACCTGGACTGCATTGCTTGATGAAAGTCTTAAAAGCCTGCAGACCGAATATGTCGATGCATATTTCTTAATGAATATTAAAAGCTGGTCATTAATCAGCAGTGAAGAGGTTTATAATGCCTTTCTGGATGCCAAATCGGCCGGGAAGGTTGGATATTTCGGTCTTGCTACACATAAAAATGCGAACAAAGTACTTGAAGCTGCCATTGATAATGGGTGGTATGATTTGGCCATGATAGGAATCACACCCGCGGGATTCTACGACTGGTCAACCAGGGAGATAGAGAAAGATACTGCATCACTGAAGGAACTCCAGCCTTTACTAAAAAAGGCCCGGGATACCGGAATCGGCTTGATAGGAATGAAATCTGTCCGACTGTTGGCGCCAATGACCGCAGGCGGCAAAGCGGACGAAACTGCTTTTGACAAATACTATGATAAAAGATTCCTGGAATCTTCTTTGAACCCTTTTCAGCGGGCATACGCCTATATCCTTGAAAACGGACTGGATGTAGTTAATGCGGATATGCAAAATTTCACCCATCTGGAGGAAAATATTGAAGCTGCAGCCAGCTCAAATACATACTTTGATTAAACTAAAAACCGGGTATCCTGCTTGAAAAGCCAATAAAACCGAACCAGCAAACGGGGATGTTTTCCGGGCCCGTTTCCAATACCACGATTGTAAGGTTATAAACCGGTTACCCCGCCGGAAACTATAAATTTCATGATCTCGGCAGATGATATATCCAGGGGTCTTACGTATTCGCTTGGTACGATAAACAGTTCTCCAGAAAAATTATACGAATGCGGAAAATATACCGCAACTTTTTTCTCCTTCACTCCAAGTTCGGTAAGATCTTCCTGTGTTAGAAAACCAAGCTTTTCCAGATTGGACAGATGGTGTACCTTAACCATAACCGGGTTTGTGAATTTCTTTTCCTTTCCGACAAATGCAGAAAGGAGGTCCCTGACGGATGAATAAATGACCTTAACAAGAGGTGCCCTCTCCAACAATTTCGAAAGAAAAGATTTAACCGGCCTGGCAATTATTGTCTGTCCGATTAAGCCCAGCAAAAATATAACAAGAACAACCGCCAGTAAATTGATTCCCGGGATATTCAATGGCAGGATCGGATCGATATATGTTTCCAGTAAACGGTCAACCGTCTTGTAAATAAGGTAGACCACATATGCTGTAATTCCCAGGGGTGCAATATATATCAATCCCTGGACGAAATAACCTCCAATTCTTTTCATGGTTTTTTATTTTTAGTGTTTTTACTCCGGTTTTCCATTTGCGATTTGTCTTTTTGGCTGAGCTTTTGCACGACCAGTTCGTAGGAATCATCAATCCATTGGTATATTCTACCAACCGGCACAGAACCATCAATAATTACCGTATTCCAATGTTTCTTATTCATATGATAACCGGGGATCACAGCATGATATTGTTCCCTGAGTTCAACTGCCAGCAGAGGATCACACTTAAGATTTATACGCAGATCCCCTTCAAGATCAATAAGGGCAAAAATCTTACCTGCAACTTTGAAAACCAGGGTTGTTTCGTCAAAAGGGAAGCTTTCTGTCACTCCCTTTTTCGATAAGCAGTAATCTCTGATGGATTCTATATTCATCGTTATCTCAATGTGGGATAAAATGCATTATCGATATGCTCGATTTCAATCTTTTCCGGATAGAAAATTACGGCTACCACGTCAAACCGAATTTTCCGATCAATATCATTCTCCCGTATAAAAGCGTCAGCCGCATTGAGCAGGAATCTTTGTTTCTTACCGGTTACGGCATTCACCGGATCATCAATATAATCGTGAGTTCTGGATTTGACTTCAACGATTACAAGGGTTTCCTTTTCAAGGGCAATGATATCTATTTCCCAGGCTTTATGACGCCAGTTTCTGTGAAGTATTTTGAATCCCTTTTTTTGCAGGTAAATAACCGCTTTTTCTTCTCCTACTTTACCCAGTTCATTTCTTTTCATCGATAATTTAAGATTGGTACCGTTTTGCAGGATCAAAAATGTACACTAACTCAAAAATATATGATTTATTCCGTTCTTTACAGGCACGTATGAATTTTATTTTTTGAATTCTTAATTATCTTTGTCAAAATTTCGGATATCCTTCAATAATCCTGCAACATGCAACCTGCAAAGAACTTTAAAAGATACCTTATCACCTCAGCTCTTCCTTATGCCAACGGTCCGATCCATATCGGTCATCTCGCAGGTGTTTATATCCCGTCTGATATTTACACAAGGTACCTCCGGCTAAAAGGAGAGGATGTCTTATCCATTTGTGGGTCAGATGAGCATGGTGTTCCTATTACATTGAAAGCCAGACAAGAAGGGGTGCACCCCCAGGAAATTGTAAATAAATACCACGAGCTTAACAAATCTTCTTTCAAACGATTGGGGATAGATTTTGATATTTACTCCCGTACTTCATCAAAAATACACCATTCAACGGCAACTGAATTTTTTAAAACCTTATATCATGCCGGTAAATTTATTGAAAAAACAACGGAACAGTACTATGATAATGAAGCCGGCCAGTTTCTTGCCGACAGGTACATAAAGGGAAGCTGTCCTCATTGCGGAAACGAAAATGCATATGGTGACCAATGCGAGAATTGTGGCACATCTCTTAGCCCGACCGATCTGATCAATCCGAAATCAACCATCAGTGGAAGCAAACCGGTTTTGAAAGAAACGAGACATTGGTTCCTTCCACTTGACAGGCATGAGTCGTTTTTAAGAAAATGGATACTTGACGGGCACAAAGAATGGAAGGTCAATGTTTACGGACAATGCAAATCCTGGCTGGATCAGGGACTTCAACCCAGGGCTGTAAGCCGGGACCTGGACTGGGGAGTACCTATTCCTCTGGAAGGAGTGAAGGATAAAGTAATGTATGTATGGTTCGATGCTCCTATCGGATATATATCTGCAACCAAGGAGTTGACAGATGAATGGGAAAAATACTGGAAAGATCCCGAAACAAAACTGGTTCACTTTATCGGAAAAGACAATATCGTTTTTCATTGTATTATCTTTCCCGTTATGTTGCGTGATGAAGGAAGCTATATCCTTCCCGAAAATGTTCCTGCCAACGAGTTTTTAAACCTGGAAGGAGACAAAATATCCACGTCCCGAAACTGGGCTGTCTGGTTACATGAATATCTGGATGAATTTAAAGGGAAGGAGGATGTATTGCGCTATGTATTGTGTTCCAACGCCCCGGAAACAAAGGATAATGATTTCACCTGGAAAGATTTCCAGACAAAGAATAATAATGAACTGGTTGCCATTCTCGGAAATTTTGTAAACCGTACACTTATTCTTACCAATACCTATTTCGACGGGAAAGTTCCACCCGTTTCAGAGCTGAATACATTTGATAATGAGACTCTTGCAGAAATCAGTGTATTGAAGGGAAAAGTCGAATTCAGTCTTGAAAACTACAGATTCAGAGAAGCTCTGCGCGAGGCAATGAATCTGGCCAGGCTTGGTAACAAATACCTTGCAGATACCGAACCATGGAAATTAATCCAAACCGATAAGGCCCGAGTAGGTACTATCTTAAATATATCCCTTCAAATCACCGCGAATCTCAGCATAATACTTCAGCCATTCCTTCCTTTCACGGCTGGAAAGTTGAGGAACTTCATGACCATCCCTGAGAAGAAATGGGATGATATTGGAAAAGAGGAACTGGTTCACGAGGGGCATCTGATAAATAAACCCGAGCTGCTCTTCGAAAAGATCGAAGACGATATCATTAAAAAACAGGTCGAAAAACTTATGGCTACAAAAAATACCAATGAACAGGATGAGCATATTCATTCCCCACAGAAAACAGACATAACATTCGACGATTTTACAAGAAT
>CP070687.1:403591-408129 GCA_020353115.1 Bacteroidales bacterium | reverse complement strand
CTGGAAGTGCTTATAGGAAATACACAGAAAGAAGATCGAATTATGAATCTTGAATTATTACAGGTTGTATGTGGAAGCTCAACTGTACCGATGGCTACGGTTAGAATAAATCACAATGGCAAGACCCTGTCGGCTACCGCTTCCGGAAACGGGCCCATCGATGCCTCATTTTCAGCTGTTAAACAGTTGATAAAAAGGAAAGTGCGTCTGGAAGAGTTTCTTATTCAAGCCATAACGCAGGGCAGTGACGATATTGGGAAGGTGCATGTTCAGATTGAAAATCGTAATAAACTCTATTATGGATTTTCTGCCAATGTGGATATCGTAACGGCTTCTGTGGAAGCATTCCTGGATGCCATATCCAAAATCGTATGAACCGTATTAACTCAAAGCCGAATCCGTTTCACAAAAAATAGATACATTGACAGCAAAAACACTATTTGATAAGATCTGGGAAGCCCATTTGGTAACTGAAGTGAAGGAGGGACCTTGTGTGTTGTATATTGACAGGCATCTGATACATGAGGTTACCAGTCCTCAAGCCTTTGCGGGTCTTGAGAAACGAGGGCTCGGTGTTTTCAGACCTCGAAAAATATTTGCAACTGCCGACCATAATGTTCCCACGAAAGATCAACACCTGCCGATCCGGGAAGAACTTTCCCGTAACCAGGTGGCAAAACTTACAGAAAATTGTCAGTACCATGGTATATCGTTATTTGGATTGAATCACCCGTATCACGGTATTGTACATGTTATCGGTCCGGAGCTGGGCATCACTCAGCCAGGAATGACCATAGTTTGCGGTGATAGTCATACCTCTACACATGGTGCCTTTGGCTGCCTTGCATTTGGGATCGGAACAAGCGAGGTAGAGATGGTTCTGGCGACACAGTGCATCATGCAGCAAAGACCGAAAACTATGCGTATTACAATTGACGGGAAATTGAATAAAGGAGTTACTTCCAAAGATATAATACTGTATATTATTTCACAATTGTCGGCTAGTGGTGGAACCGGGTATTTTGTTGAGTATACTGGTAGTACAATCAGGGATTTGTCGATGGAGGCAAGAATGACAATTTGCAATATGAGTATTGAAATGGGAGCGAGGGGTGGACTAATCGCTCCGGATGAAATAACATATGACTATTTGAAGGACAGGGAATTTGCACCAGGGGGGAAGGATTTTGAGAAGGCATTGGAATTTTGGAAATCCTTGAAAACAGATAGTGAAGCCAATTTTGACAGAAGGCATTTTTTTAATGCAGAAGAAATTGAACCCATGATCACCTATGGTACAAACCCGGGTATGGGAATAAGAGTGAACGGGAGAATTCCATTGCTTAAGCATATTCCGGAAGAAAACAAGGAATCGTTCTCAAATGCTTTGAAATATATGGGTCTTAAACCGGGGATGAAGATGAAAGGAAAGAAGATTGATTATGTATTTGTCGGGAGTTGCACTAATGGAAGGATTGAAGACCTCAGGTTATTTGCGGATTATGTAAAAGGACGGAAGAAGGCAGGGGATGTGACGGTCTGGATAGTCCCCGGGTCGAAACGGGTCGAAAATCAGGCCAGAAAGGAAGGTCTTTACGAAATACTGGAACAGGCAGGATTTGATTTAAGGCAACCGGGGTGTTCAGCCTGCCTGGCCATGAATGAAGACAAAGTGCCTGCCGGGAAATATGCCGTTTCAACCTCAAACAGGAATTTTGAAGGGAGGCAGGGCCCTGGCGCAAGAACCTTCCTGGCAAGCCCGCTCATGGCAGCAGCAGCTTCCATAACCGGAGTAATTACGGCCCCCGGAGATTTGTTATAGTCTGGTATTTCACGAAACTCGGATATTACGAAATGGTAAAGGAAAAATTCACCACATTGGTTTCGACCTGTATTCCGCTTCGGATCGATAATATCGATACGGATCAGATCATCCCCGCACGGTTTCTGAAAGCTACGTCAAGGGAGGGATACGGAAATAATTTGTTCCGGGACTGGAGGTTTAGTAGTGAGAATGTACTAAACAGGGATTTTGTCCTTAATAATCCGGACTTTAAAGGCAGGATTCTCGTTGTTGGGAAAAATTTTGGTTGTGGATCCAGCAGGGAACATGCTGCATGGGCGATTTTCGATTACGGATTCCGAGTTGTAGTATCAAGTTTCTTCGCTGATATATTTAAAAACAATGCACTGAATATCGGATTACTTCCTGTTCAGGTCTCGCCTTCCTTTCTGACAAAAATCTTTAACCAAATAGCAGAGGATCACAAAATACAACTCAAAATCGAGCTGAACGCACAGGAGATCATGATCCTAAAGACGGGCGAAAGAGAGAGTTTTGAAATCAACCAGTATAAAAAGAACTGCCTCTTAAATGGTTTTGATGATATTGATTACCTGCTGAACATCAAGGAGAAGATTATTGAATTCGAAAACAGAAAGCAATATATATGGTTGAAGTAATGGATACGACTCTCAGAGATGGCGAACAAACATCCGGAGTCTCGTTTAATGCAAAGGAAAAATTACAGCTTGCCCGTCTCTTGCTTGATGAAATAAGAGTTGACAGGATTGAAGTCGGATCTGCCAGAGTATCTGCAGGAGAATTCGAGGGAGTTAAGGAAATTGTGAATTGGGCAAACGATTCCGGGAAGATTGGGAAAATTGAAGTGCTGGGATTTGTCGACAGAAAACAGTCTGTCGAATGGATCAGAAAGAGTGGTGCCGGTGTTATGAATTTACTTTGTAAAGGTTCTCTGAGACACCTGACAGGACAATTAAGAAAATCCCCCGAAGAACACCTGAATGACATTTTTTTTTCAATTGATTATGCGACCAGGTGCGGAATTTCAGTCAACATTTATTTTGAAGACTGGTCCAATGGAATGATCAATTCGAAAGATTATGTTTTTACCCTTCTGGACGCACTCAGAAATGCAAATATCAGGAGATTCATGTTACCTGATACATTAGGTATACTCAATCCTGAACAAAGTTACCGGTTTTGCCTTGAAATGACTGAAAACTATCCCGAACTTCATTTCGATTTCCATGCGCATAATGATTATGATCTTGCAACGGCCAACGTATTTTCGGCTCTCCGGGCAGGAATACATGGAATTCATACTACGGTAAATGGCCTGGGAGAACGGGCAGGCAACGTTCCGCTTTCAAGTGTTATTGGAATCCTGAAGGATCATTTGGGAATTGAGACATCACTGAATGAAATGATGCTTTCCCGGGTTAGCAGAATAGTTGAGTCATTTTCAGGGATTCGTATCCCTGTAAATAAACCCCTGATTGGTGAAAATGTTTTTACTCAAACATGCGGTATTCATGCCGATGGTGACAACAAGGATAATTTGTATTGCAATAGTCTTCTGCCTGAAAGGTTTGGCAGAACGAGAAAATACGCGCTTGGAAAAACATCGGGAACAGCAAACATTAAGAAAAATCTTGAAGAGTTGGGACTAAGCCTTGATCCGGATTCGATGAAGAAGGTTACGGACCGGATCATCGAACTTGGTGATAAAAAAGAGAATGTTACTACAGAAGATCTTCCTTATATTATTTCCGATGTATTGGAGAATGGAATGGTAAATAATCCTATAAAAATCAGGAATTATTCATTATCTCTTGCCAACGGTTTAAAACCGGTTGCGAATATAAGTATCGAAATAAATGGCTCTACATATGAAGAAAACGCAGTGGGAGACGGACAATATGATGCATTCATGAAAGCACTCTGGAAAATATACGGTTCTCTTAAGAAAGAGCATCCTGTTTTAATTGATTATCTTGTAACCATTCCTCCGGGAGGTAAAACCGATGCACTTGTTGATACTGTTATTACCTGGAGATACAAAGAACGGGAATTCAAAACCCGGGCAGTTGAGGCTGACCAGACGGAAGCAGCCATTAAAGCGACACAGAAAATGTTGAATATTATTGAGAATCTTTAATACAGAGCAGAGAAATGGATTATAAAATTGCCTTACTACCGGGCGATGGGATTGGACCTGAAATACTGGAACAGGGAAGAAAAGCCCTGGATGCTATTGGTGATAAATTCAATCACCGCTTTCTTTATGAGGAAGGACTTATCGGGGCAGCCGCTATTGATAAATCAGGGAATCCCTTCCCGGAAGCCACCTTTGAACTCTGTAAGAAATCAGATGCCGTACTTTTCGGAGCGATTGGCGATCCGAAATATGATCATGATCCGAAAGCAGAAATCAGACCCGAACAGGGACTCTTATCCATGAGAAAAAAATTGGGATTATTTGCAAATATCCGGCCCGTGAAAAGTTTTAAGGCACTTGTTCATAATTCCCCCCTTAGAAAAGACCTGGTTGAAGATGTGGATTTTGTTGTAATAAGGGAGCTTACGGGTGGTATTTATTTCGGTGAACCTCGTGGAAGATCTGAAAATGGGGAAACAGCATTTGATACCTGCGTTTACTCCAGAGAGGAGGTAAAAAGGATTCTTGATCTCGCTTTTACCTATGCCAGGAACCGGAATGGGAAACTAACGGTAG
>CP070687.1:398902-403491 GCA_020353115.1 Bacteroidales bacterium | reverse complement strand
TATTTACCCTGAGACCTGAGGGAACATAGTGGGGATTCC
The DNA here is from genome assembly GCA_020353115.1 of Bacteroidales bacterium. Taxonomy (GTDB): domain Bacteria; phylum Bacteroidota; class Bacteroidia; order Bacteroidales; family VadinHA17. Next base: position 403,452 of record CP070687.1, on the reverse strand, counting down.
CGTCTTTCCAGACAGGCTTCGTTAAAAGATCACCAGGGATTAACTGGCTGATTTTGTTTCCACGCCAGTTGATAATGTCTTTCAGAGGGATACCTTCCTCAGGTTAAAACAGATAAAGTAAAAAGAAATACCTTCCGGTTGTAATATTACCCTGCCAGATTAGTAAGGATAAAATAGTTTACTATTTTTGTGCGCTGTTTCTTAAAAAATTGGAATTAAACCATACAACTATGGAAAACATTTCTGTTTATACTGAAAAGGTAATATCAATGGTCATTGATTACGGACCGAAACTGATTGGCGCTTTGCTTCTTCTTGTCGCCGGTTTGTGGATAATAAAGATTTTTGTACGGTGGTTTGTCAGGATAATGGTGAAAAGCAACGTAGACGATTCTCTTCGGCCATTCCTGAGAAGCCTCCTGGCCAACCTCCTTAAGACACTTTTAATCATAAGTGTATTGGTCATGATCGGAATTGAAATGACATCTTTCATCGCTATTCTTGCCGCTGCCGGTCTGGCGGTCGGGATGGCTCTTTCGGGAACTTTACAGAATTTTGCCGGAGGCGTTATGATCTTGCTGTTCAGGCCGTTCAGGATTGGTGATTTTATCGATGCAATGGGATTTGCAGGAACCGTTAAGGAGATTCAGGTATTCAATACCATACTGAAAACACCGGATAACAGGACCATCATTATCCCGAATGGAGGATTATCCGGAAGTGCAATGACCAACTTCTCGGCCGAAACAAAACGAAGGGTGGATATGAGTTTTGGTATCGGATATAATGATAATATTGACAAAGCCAGGGAAACTATTTGGGAACTTATCAGGTCGGATCAGCGGATACTGAAAGAACCTGAACCGTTTATTGCAGTTTCTGAACTTGCAAACAGCTCCGTGAATTTTGTTGTCCGCGTTTGGGTGAATACTCCTGAATACTGGAATGTTTTTTATGATATGCATGAAAATGTGAAGAAAAAATTTGATGAGAATAAAATTTCCATACCCTATCCCCAGACGGATGTTCATATTCATCAAGTAAAAAAGTAAAACATTTACCATTATGAAGAAGTTTATCTTAGCATTGTCTTCTCTAATTTCTCTGGGATGGAATGTTCTAGGCCAGGAGAATGCAGATTCCTCGAACTGGAAATTCGGAGGAATGGGTTCCTTCACATTCTCCCAGGTTTCACTTGTCAACTGGGCTGCAGGAGGTGAAAGCTCAATGTCCGGAAATCTTTTTGTCAATCTCAATTCCGGGTATAAAAAAGGTAAATCCACATGGGATAATAACCTGGACCTTGGATATGGTTTGGTGAAACAGAGTGACCAGAAGACCAGGAAAAGCGATGACCGGATCGACTTTTCATCAAAATACGGTAGAATAGCAACCGGGAAACTTTATTACAGTGTCTTGTTAAACTTTAAATCACAGTTTGCAGCAGGATACCTCTATCCAAAAGATTCGGTTATTTCGAATTTCATGGCTCCGGGATATATCCTTCTCTCGCTTGGCATGGATTATAAACCGAATGATCGGTTTTCACTGTACTTTTCACCATTAACAGAAAAAATGACTATTGTCAATGATAAAATTCTTGCCGATTCTTATGGTGTGGAGGCCGGTAAAACAGTTCGCTCTGAATTGGGAGGGTTTTTAAAGATAATGTACAAGAAAGATATAATGAAGAATGTAAACCTGCTGACCAAGCTGGACCTTTTTTCAAACTATGGTGAAGATCCGCAGAATATTGATGCTGGCTGGGAAGTAATTATTACGATGAAGATCAATAAATACCTCACGGCAAATTTCAACACACATCTGATTTATGATGATGATATACAAATTGATGACGGGGAAGGTAATTTGGCACCAAGGGTACAATTCAAGGAAGTTTTTGGTGTCGGACTATCCTATAAGTTATGATCAGGATCTCTGAACCGGTCTATTGTTCTTCTCTCTTTTTTCGTTGGCCTTCCTTCACCTCTCCTGCGGTATAATATTCGGGGAACTGCTGCTTTTTCGAGTTTGATGATCTCGCTCTCGGGTGTCAGGTCCTCAGCAAAATCCTTAACTGTTTTTGCCGATACCCTTTTTGCAAGGGTCTCCTTTACCCTGTAGGTATAGATAACGGGTAATTTTTTTACAATAATGATTTCCCCTCGGTGAATATTTCTTGAAGGTTTAACCGGTGCATTACCGATGAGAATTCTGCCCTTCCTGCAAGCGTCTGTAGCCAGGTTTCTTGTCTTGAAGATCCTTACCGCCCACAGCCATTTATCGATACGAACAGATCTCTCTTCCTGCATTGTAGTGATGTTTCTCCTTTAAACGGGCTGCCATCTTTCCGGAATCAATATGGATCAGATCATATTTTTGAGAAGGGCCTGCTTGCTTCTTCAGGTGACCGGTAAAGAAAGGCAGACGACACTATTTGTTATTATAAAGGTTCATGGTTCTTTCCACACCAATTGTGCCGAATGATTTTATTGCATCCATTGCAAGGGCAACCCTGTCCGGCAATAATGCTTGTTCATTTTCAGACCATTCCCCGAGGACATAATCGACCTGCCGGTCAGGTTTAAATTCTTTGCCGATACCAAAACGCAGCCGGGTGTAATTCTGGTGTCCGAAAACCTGGCTGATATTGAGTAATCCGTTGTGTCCGGCGTCACCCCCTCCCGGGCGTATCCGCAACGTACCGAAAGGCAGGGAAATATCATCCACAACAACCAGTAAGTTTTCAACCGGGATTTTGCCTTTTCTAAGCCAGTAATTCACGGCTTTACCACTTAGGTTTACAAATGTGGAAGGCTTTAGAAGCAGGTATGTTCTTGCTTTGTATTTAAACTCACCGACAAATCCGTAACGCTTATCCGCAAAAACAGTATTGGACGCTTCGGCAAGAGTGTCCAATATGGTAAATCCTATGTTATGGCGTGTATCCTTATACTGATCACCAATATTCCCAAGTCCGGCAATGAGGTATTTCAAAACATTCGGTTTTACACTTCCTTCTCGGCGGATTTTTCACCTTCAGGTTTTGCCTCCTGGTCTCCTTCAGCTGTCTCGGCGGGAACTTCAGCTTCGGCTTCTGCTTCGACTTCTTCTTCTACTTCCTCTTCAATTGCAGCTGCCATACCTTTTGCAACTAACCTTGAAGAAACTACAGCGGCAACCATCGACCGGGCAGGATCAAGAACATGAAGATTATCATAGGATAATTCACCTACTTTTATAGTTTGGCCGATCTCAAGATTGGTAATATCTACATCCAGGTAATCGGGGAAATCTTTTGGTAATCCCTTCACTTTCATCTGCCTGCGCTTCCATCTTAACTTTCCACCGTTCTTAATACCTATTGAATCACCGGTTAACCTGACCGGCATTGTAACAATAACTGGCTTGTTTGCAGACACTTCAATGAAATCAATATGGAGAATCCTGTCTGTAACGGGATGAAACTGCAAATCTTTCAAAAGAGCATCGTAGTTCTTTCCGTCAATATTGATTTTGAGAAGGAAAATATTCGGGGTGTAGATTAGATTTTTAAAAGCTTTTTCCGGGGCTGAAAAGTGAATTACTTCCGGCCCACCGTAAAGAACACATGGCACATCCCCGTCTTTCCGAAGATGCCTGGCATCCTTCTTCCCAGTATTTTCCCTGATGGAGCCGTTAATTTCAAAAGTTTCCATTCATATAAATTTTGTTGTGCTACTTAAAGTTGGCATTCAATCCGCCACCGGAGAATGGACCGACTTCCCATCGCACATGAATAGATTTGATTATTTTTTGGCCTGCAAATATAACAACTTTAAGCGATAAAACTAGTACTTATCGATTGATAATTATATACCTTGTTTATTACATCTGCAAAAATGTCGGCAATACTAAGTACCTTGATTTTATCGCAATGCTGTTTTATGGGGATGGAATCTGTTACAACTACTTCCAATAGGGCTGATTGTTCAATTCTTTCGAAGGCGGGACCTGAAAGGACAGGGTGTGTAGTTGTTGCCCGGACACTTCTCGCTCCCTGTTTCATAAGCATTTCTGATACCAATGTCAGGGTACCGGCCGTATCAACCATATCGTCGACAATAACAACATTTTTATCTTCCACTTCACCGATAACGGTGATTTCTCCAACATAATTCGCCTTTTTTCTGAGTTTATAACAAATCACCATTTCACAATTCAGGAATCTGGAATAGGCATTTGCCCGTTTGGTACCTCCCATATCCGGTGCTGCAATGACAAGGTTGTCAAGGTTCAGGTCTTTGATATAGGGAACAAAAAGTGAAGATGCATAAATATGGTCAACGGGGACATCGAAAAAACCCTGAATCTGATCCGCATGGAGATCCATAGTCATAACCCTGTCTATTCCCGCAGTAATCAATAAATCTGCAACCAGCTTTGCCCCGATGGATACCCTGGGTTTGTCTTTCCGGTCTTGCCGTGCAAATCCGAAATATGGGATTACGGCTACCACTTTATATGCTGAAGCCCTTTTTGCAGCATCGATCATTAATAATAATTCCATG
>CP070687.1:394158-398802 GCA_020353115.1 Bacteroidales bacterium | reverse complement strand
GCATCAGGTACAGGCCGTATGTAAACGGAAATTTCACAGATACAAATTTAAGGGATTGAAAGATTATTCTGAAAATTTTCCTTGAGTCATTTCGGACTATGGAGAACCTGGCATAATCAGCGATGATCAGGAAATAGACCATTAGTAGAAGCCAGAAGCAAAAGCCTGTAAAAATAATGAAGAAGGCACTTTTTTCTGAACCCGTGCCACTGAATGATCCGGCTGTGATCAGGAAAACGATGAAAATGACTATTACAGTTACCAGCAGATAGATGACCAGCATATAAATGCTCAACTTCAGGAATCTCAGGAAAAATCTTAATCCTCCACTGAAGAATCGTTCTAATGTGAACGGATAGGATTTGTCGTAGAAGATATGAAGGATCCCGCCGGAAAGGAAAATGCTTACAATGAAAAACAGAATGGCAATCCATAACCCCTGCCGAATAAACTGTCCGAGATGCACTGACGATTCATTGAAGAATTCCTGGAAAACGGTATGGTCATAGTCGGATAACAGATTCTGGATATACATTGAATATCCGGCTTCCTGTTTTAATGTGCCCAGGAAGGGAAGAGCTACCAGGATTCCCAGAACCAGATTGACAACATAGATTAAAGTGGTCATTCCCCATGTTCTGCCTGTTGATTTAAAACCGCTTATGTATGCTTTAAAGATATTCATGGTAGGAAAGAATTATATTAGGAGAATATGGAGAAAAATTGCATGGTATTCTGCAGCCAGAACAGGAATTTCAAGGTTATCTTCCATAAAACAGCTTTTTTCGGTTTCGTTGTCATGCTGTTGTTAAGCAAGTTTACATCCAAAAGGATCTTGTTTTCAGGATCGATTTTAGCCCACAGTATTTTCTCCGGTTTTTCATAGGTTAATTCATACGATCTTTGTTTTCCATCCCAGTGCTCCAGGATTTCCTCACCATCTTCAAAATGAACAAGCACTTCAACAGGCATGATCACTTCTCCAAGCCGATGTATTCTGACGGATGATCTATAGATGGTGCTTTCGTATTCAATGCTTTTAAAGGTCCTTTTGTTTCCTCCTTCTTCATGAATACCTTCAGGAGGCTCTGTCCTGGTGTTTCTGATTCTTGCCAGTTTATAATCACATATTTCAGATCCATAGAGCACCTGGTCGAAGAACCAGTCCATGTTCTCTCCGAATTTTGTTCCATGGTTCTTGGTGACCACTTCATTGACAATATCGATAAAATCCTGCCCGCAAGGATGGTTGAATTTCCACTGCTCGTAAAAAGTCTTCATGATTTCATCCATGGTCAGGCGTCCGACAAGCCTGTCCAGTGTAGCCATCCAGGTTGCGGTCTTATTATAACTCATGGTACCGTAACCACCATGGCGGAATTCCCAGGAATTTCTGAATGGTTCGGCGATTTTCGGATTACCTGAATTCGTATAGCTACCTCTCTGGTACTCCCAGTCACCAAAGTGGAATTTTTCATGACCGACAAATGAATGCCTGTCCCCGTATGTTTCATCCATGATGCGCATTTCAAAATATGAGGTGAATCCCTCATCAATCCAGGCTTCTTCGAATTCGTTGGAGGCTAAAATTCCCATGAAATAGTTGTGCCCGAATTCGTGTATTGTCACCATTTCAGTAAGTCTTATCCAGTCGGGGATACCCCACAGACATCCCGCCGTAATGAAGGTAGGATATTCCATGCCGGCAGCACCGAATCCCTTTAGGGGTGGATCAACAATAGAAATAGTTGAATAGGGATATTTTCCCAGGTATTTTTCGAAATAGTCCAGGGCGGCCTTTACGGATTCAGTATGCCTGTCAGCCTGGGGCAGATGGTCCGGCTGCAGGTAGACCATGATCTTGACATCTTTCCACTGGTCCTCCACCACAAGGTAATCGGGTGAAGCAGTCCATGCAAAATCCACCACATCCTCGGCAAGATACGTCAGCGTTTTAGTTCCGTTCGGGTTATCATGTTGGTTTGTCAGGTCACCTGTTGCACCGACAATAAATTCCTGTGGCAATGTTATTTCAACTTCGTACACTCCAAAATTCGCGTAAAACTCCGAGGTGGAATGGAACTGGTGGCAATTCCACTGTCCCTTTTCAGCATAACGCATCCCTTCCGGTTCATATACCCCTATTTTAGGGAACCATTGTGCAACCAGGTAAAAATCATCACTGTAGCCTGTTCTGGCAAAAACCCTGGGAAGTTTGGATTTGAAATCGATATCCAGTGTTATGGACTGGCCGGGTATTACCGGTTCTTCCAAAGCTACCGAAATTACCGACTGATCATCTTCATTATCATCATCAGGTTGGATAAATCTGATATTCGGTGTAAGATCGGTACCATCTGATGTTTGCATATCAAGTATATCGATCCAGCCCCAGTTTAACGGATCGGATGACTGGAGACTAATCCCCCGGAGTTGTCCGCCGGATTCTTTTACAAACGTGGATTTCGTGTTTTTGAATGCATTGAGATACATGTGAAACTGCAGTTCCCGGATAGTATCGTTCGATGGATTTTTCCATGTTAACTCCATATTCCCGTCAATGGTTTTTTCTTCCGGATCCAGGGAAACCTTCATAGTGTAACGGACAATCCGTTCGCTTTTTGGCTGGGCAATGGTTGTCATACGGGTATGGAACAGAAGAACAGCAACAATTGCAACCGGTAAAAGGAATAATTTATTCATAATATGTCTAACTGTAATTTTTATTTATGACGTATGACCGGATGATCGGTTATATTAAAGACCTGTTTCCGGCCAACAAATTTGTCTCTTTTCAATATATCGGTGAAATTCATTAAACACGATTCAACCACCCATCCTGCCTATTGTATCCATATTACGGCTATTGGTAATGTTCTTCGCTTCGGGAGTATAAAGAAAGTCAATCAGTTCCTTGTATTTCTCAACGATTTTTCCCCGGACGATTTTCAGGGTTGAATTCAGCAGGAGATTATCCTCAGTAAATCCTTCTTCAAGAATACCAATGGCAGCCGGTAACCATCGTTGCGGGAACATATTCTCAAATTTTCCACCGGTTCGGTAATGGTTCAATTCTTCCTGAATAAGGTTAAGTGCTGCCTGTTTTCCTTCTTCCGAATCCGGGGCAATTTTTTTCTGTTCGACAAAATTCTTTAAAGCTCCATAATTCGGATAGATCAGCACGATTGTATAGGGATTCTGGTTATTGTAAAGCATACACTGATCTACAAACCGGGAGTGTTCGGTGATTGCTTCTTCAATACCTTCGGGGCTGTACTTTTCGCCGTCATCGGCAATTAACAGGCTTTTAAATCGTCCCAAAACAAACAGGAATCCATCCTCATCCATATAGCCAAGATCTCCTGTATGCAGCCATCCGTCCTTGAGGGTTTCTTTCGTAGCTTCCTCATTTTTCCAGTATCCAACCATCACGTTTTCTCCTTTCACCACTATTTCCCCTTTTTCTCCCGTGGGCAAGGCATTACCATCATCGTCGCAGATTTTGATTTCAAGATTTTTTACAATAAATCCTGAAGATCCCAACTTATGCCTGGCTAACGAGTTGCCTGATATGATGGGAGCGGCTTCGGTAAGTCCGTAACCCTGCAACATCGGGATACCGATTGCATAAAAGAATCTCTGCAACTCGATATCCAGGAGTGCCCCTCCGCCAAGCACAAACTCGATATTCCCGAAGCCCAATCCTTCCCTGATTTTTTTGAAAAGGATCCTGTCGTACAGGTTGTACAACGGTTTTTTCAATACCTGGATGCCACGCCCCCTGTTGTATCCTTCCTTGTTGTAATTATATGCCAGTTTCAGGGCTCGCCTGAAAAGTTTTTCCGTAAATGGTCCCTTTGCCTGGATTGCTTTTTCAACACCCTTACGGAAAGCTTTAGCCATAGTTGGAACGCTCATGAAGATGTTTGGCTTGATTTCCTTGATATTTGCCTGAATGTTTTTGGTTGTTTCAAGAAGTGTTTTCCCGACCTCGACGGATGCTATGCTTGCACCTTTACCCATAAATGCATATAAACCGACTGTATGTCCGAACGAATGATCCCATGCCAGGACGAGAAGGGTTTTATAATAGGGTGGAATGTCCATCAGTGTGTACCCCTGTTCGACATTGGCAACATAATTCAGATGAGAAAGGATTATCCCTTTTGGATCTGCCGTAGTACCTGATGTATAGCAGATGTTTGCATGATCATTCTCCTGGATGGAAGTCCAGGTCTTTTCAAAATCTTCCAGGTTTGTTTCAAGATATTTCTTTCCCTTTTCCAGAATTTCCCCGAAGTATATTTCCTTCTCCTGATATTCCGGTTCGGCATGAAGAAGAATAATGGTTTCAAGTGACGTGAGCTCTGATTTGATTTTACGTATTTTATCAATCTGTGTTCTGGAAGCGATAACCATCCTGGCTTCGGAGTGATCCAGTCTGAATTGTATTTCGGAAGGTTCTCCCAATCTTGCGGATAAGGGGACGTTAACACCACCTGCATATAAAATTCCCAGTTCGGAAATGATCCAGTTATTGCAACCTTCGGCAATCAGACCGACCCGGTCGCCTTTATTTAATCCCATGGCAAGCAATCCTGCCCCGAACAGGCGCGCAAGTTCCCGGATCTCCTTATATGTTGA
>CP070687.1:389364-394058 GCA_020353115.1 Bacteroidales bacterium | reverse complement strand
ACTGCCACGATTACCACGCTGTAAACCTGACCTATAGAATGTAACAGTTGATAGGATAATATTCCGGTTTGAGCAGGATAAAAAAGTTCAAGTTTGTACCAGATAATTTTGTGAATTAAAATTCTGTGTATCAATGCAAATATGAATATCGAAATCACCAGGATCCCAATTGAGATTTTCCATTTGTTTCTTTTAAACAGGCCCGGCAAAATATAGTAAAGAGTAAAATAGGTTGCCGCCATAATCACAGGCAGAAGGATTAGCATCTCGATTATGTGGTTCTGCCAATCTTCAAGCTCACGATAGTAATATAATATTGAAAGTGCTAGAATATAGGTAAACCAAAAAACGATATGCAGAAGTAGATTAAATAATCGTCGATCCTTTCTTTTATGAGAACTCAACTGTAATGATTTTAGATTCAGCTATTCAAATATAAGTCTTATTATTTGCACGAAAGGATAAATAGACCAACAACTTGTTTCTTCAGCCCAACAACCAATTAAGTGCTTTATTATTCCCTTTTCAGAGATAACCGGTTGATAATCTAAATTACTTTTCAGTTGGTCTATTTCTTTGATTCCATAAACCGGAATACAATATTTTAGGTATTGAATTCTTAAGATCATTACAAAATGGAACATCGTATTAAAGAAAGATTTGTCCCGGTTCTTTTTATAATCGTTCATATGGGTTTAGCTCAGGAAAACAATCTCCATAAAGGTTTTTCCGGTGATTATCTTGGACAGAAACCACCAGGAATGATGCCGACACCATTCATGCCTTCTTTATTTTCTCCCTCAGGACAGAGAAATTTCCATCTTCATTCCAGTCTGTTTTTCACTCCGGATGGAAACGAAGTATATTTTTCAAACCAGGATACCTCCAAAAATTCGAATTACAAATGTACAATATATCATATTGAGCAGACTGACGGAAACTGGGGGGAACCGGAAATTGCACCTTTTTCAGGCAAATATGATGATAATATTGTGAAGATATCAGGAGATGGGAACAGGATTTATTTCTCCTCAAATCGACCTGAAAATGGAGAAAATCCAGGCAGAGAACGAAGATATTGGATGGTTGAAAGAACATGTTCCGGATGGAACACCCCAAGGCATTTGACATCAACATCAGACATTCCTTTGGATGAAGGAACCTTTTATTTCTCGAATATAAATCCTGATGGACAAAATAACTACGACATTTATTTATCAAGGTTTGAGAACGGTAAATACTCGGATCCCGTTCCACTGAATGTACCAGTCAATACACACATGGAAGAGTATGCCATTTTTAGTACGTCAGATGAAAAGTCACTGGTGTTTTACAGAACCTGCGAAGGAGACAGATCAAAAACCGGTCTTTATATTTCAAGTCAACTGCCAGACGGGAAATGGTCGGATCCAAGATCCTTCGGAGACAATATAAATCCATCCGGATTTAGCGCCAGCTTATCACCTGATGGTGCGTACCTGTTTATTTTAAAAAGAAATGAAGGGATTTACTGGGTGAATTCGGGCTTTTTGGAATATCTGACAAAAAATGATCTCGACATAATAAATCTCCTGTATGAGGAAGGTTTAAATAAAGGAATATCCTGTGTGGAAACACTCTTCAAATCCTTGGTTTTCCGACACCAGGACTGTTTTGAATTTTCAGGAGAACTATTGCATGGTGTCTCCGGACGATTATTGATGATCGACAGTATTGACCTTGCCATGAAAATTATCGAATTGAACAAATCCTTATGCCCGGATTATCTCCATGGGAGGGATCAAATACTGCTGGCTTCTTTTGGACCCGACCCGGGTGCTTTAAAAAAATTATGTAAATCAATCCGAAAAATGAAGGATCTCTATATCCTGGATGAACATGAAATCAATTCAACCGGATACTTGTTGCTGAGCAAAAAACTGATTGATAAAGCAATCCTGATTTTTAAACTTAATGTTCAATTATTTCCGGACAGTTGGAATGTCTACGACAGTCTGGGTGAAGCCTATCTTGGTTCAGGGAAACTAAGAATGGCAAAGAAATACTATCAGCACTCCCTCTGTCTCAATGGTAACAATACCAGCGCCAAAAAGGCCTTATCGGAAATCAATAAACCCGAACAATGATAAAAGTTAATATTATGATCGGAATTTTGACGTGGGAAAGATGTTTTTTTCTGAAATTCTCCCACCTGGTTTTATCAATTTTATTAAGTCCGGTTTTTGCCGGGTGCCAGTCACCCGATGAATGGGAAGCTGCTCAAAACAAAAGACAACCTCCGGATAAAGTTCTAAATGCAATTGGGGTACAAGCTGGAATGAAAGTCGGAGAGATAGGTGCCGGTCAGGGAAGGTATGTCGTACACGTTTCAAAACGGGTAGGTCCTTCAGGATCTGTATATGCAAGTGATATTGATAAAAAAAAGACAGACTACCTGAAGAAAAGATGCAGAAGGGATTCATTGAAAAATGTTTATCCGATTTTAGGAGACCCGGCGGATCCGAAATTTCCCGTTCATGAACTGGATGTTGTTTATATAATAGGCACCTACCATCATATTGAAAACCGCATCGATCTTTTACCAACTGTAAAGTCTTCATTAAAGCCGGATGGAATTCTTGCAATAATCGAAAATGAACCTTCCAAATCCGGATGGACTTCACATACTACCCCCGAGGAAACTGTTTTAAAAGAGGTGGAACAATCGGGTTATGAACTGATAAGGATAGTCGATATACTAGCCGTAGATCTGATCTATATATTTAAAGTCGAAGCCAAATGACATGTATTTTTTGTCAAGACATACCTGTCTGATATTCATATTTTTAATGTACTTGCCAAGTTGTAATTTAAATCCCCGGATGGGGAGGTGGTCGGAGGAATGGGAAATTAAATACGAATCATTTCAACCCGCCGAAATTATTATGGATTCAATAGCTATTCAAAGAAATATGAAAATTGCAGAAATCGGAGCCGGAAACGGGAGATTTGCCGTAAAAGTTGCCAAACGAGTTGGTGACAGCGGATGCGTTTATGCCAACGATATAGATATGAGAGCTATACTCTTCATGAAGAATCGAATAAGAAAAGAAGGAATTAAGAACATGGCTGTAAAGAAAGGGTGCGTTGTCGATCCGAAGTTGCCTGACGACTACTTTGATAAGATTTATGTAATAAACTCCTATAGTCATTTTAACGATCCGGTACTATTGCTATCCAATGTACGACGCTCCCTGAAACGCAATGGTGAGCTGATCATTATTGAATACTCTCCGGATAAAATGAAAGGTGGATTCGGTCATACGACAAGTAAAACGAAAATTGTTTCAGATGCAGAAAAGGCCGGGTATTATTTGGTATCGATGAAAGATTTTCTCCAGTTTGATAATATTTATATATTCAAAGTTAAGTCAACGATTAAATTGTAATCATTCAAAAAAATCATGAAATTATGTGTAATACGTAAATTAATGATCCCGATCCTGTGCTTTGTGCTTTCCGGAATAATAATCTTCGCGGGGGCTCAAACTCAACAGAGTGAGGATCTTGTAATCGGGAAAAAGATCAACTTACACTCAATATTCCTTGATGAAGACCGTGAGATTTTAATTTACCTTCCAACAGATTATTTTAAGACAGAAAAGCATTATCCCGTTCTTTATATGTTGCAGGGTAGTGAGATTTTATTTCATAAAGCTTCCGGGACAATAAGATATTTAAGCGAGTTTAAGGAAAATATTCCTGAAATGATACTTGTCAACATTTTGTTTACTGATTATCTGAGGGATATTTTCCCGGTCGAACTGCCGGATATTCCTGCTGCAGGCGGAGCCGATAAATTTCTTGATTTTCTCTGCCTGGAACTGATACCTTATATGGATAAAAACTACCGTACCTTTCCATTCAATATTTTGTATGGGCAATCCAATACGGGAATGCTGGCAATCTATACTCTGTTAACAAATCCTGATTATTTCAAGTCGTATATAGCCAGTAGCCCTGCAATTGGTCAGGGAGATAATTTTATGTATCCGGTTACCGATACTTCCCTGGTAAAATATTCCTCATTGGATAAATTATTGTTTATTACAATGGGGAGTGATGATCCATTGGCAGATCTGGTTAATGAGGTTATGCCTGGATATCTGGAAATATTGGCTGAAAAGGCCCCGGAAGATCTGAAGTGGTCGATAAGGGAATACGAGGGAGGAGGACATTGTCCACAGGTAACTCTTCATGACGGACTGGAAATTACTTTTGTCGATTGGCCGGTGCCGGAAAGTGTTAAAAATGAGGGGATATCAGATATAAAAGAATATCTGCAAAAATTAAATATAAAATATGGCAGTTCGCCAAACAGTAAGGCTATATACTGGGAAATTGGGATGGAATATATGCGTAAAGAGGAATACCTGGAAGCTTTACCTTTTTTTAAAGAAACTATTGAGATCGATGATAAAGATCCCCGTTCACTTTATCAGATAGGTAAAATCTCAGCACTTACCGGAGAAAACACTGAAAACGCTATAGAATGTTTAAAAACTTATCTTGCGTTAGAGAATGAATATCTGAATCCCCCTAAAAGTGCCGCTCATTGGAGGCTTGGAATGATTTACGAAAGAACCGGCAGAATAGAAATTGCAAAAGAGGAATACAGGGTAGCGATTAAACTTGATCCTTTTAACAAACAATAT
>CP070687.1:384536-389264 GCA_020353115.1 Bacteroidales bacterium | reverse complement strand
ACAAGCTGAGCCATATTTTCGGAATAGATATTTTCATCGCTGAAATCGAGCATTAACATATTACCCTGGAAAGGTTCCATCTTATCCGTAATAATTTTCACAACTTCTTCCGCCGATGCCATTGGTTCAGCACCGTATAGTTTAGAAACCGATGCATCCCATTTGAGCCAGTCGAGACCATGTTCGTTAATATCCCTGTCGCCCAGTATCGTCCCGTACCCCCAGTAAACCTGGGCACGGGGCTCCTTATGGATTGGCAATCCCCAGTACGGGAACATGAGGATACCGCTTCCCAGGTCTTCTTCCAGACGGTCCCATTTCTCCGCCGCCCTGACAAATCCACCGGAAATATCATTGCCAAACTCATTTTCATTTCCCAGGCCGTCGTTGCCATACGCGACCATCTTTACAAATTGTTCGACAAACTCATAGCTTCCGTAATCATTAAAATTTAACGGGCATTTCGGAATATTTCCCGAATTCAGGATTCCATATTGATTAAGCAATACCAGGTACAACAAGCCATATATTACTTCAACCGCATTCAATCCATATTTATTTATCAGGTCGCTTGCCATCCTCTGGATATCCAGTGTTCGTGCATCCCAGTAAAAGACCGTTGCAAAACATGATGCTTCGTTACCCAGCTTTTTACCGTATCTTGCCCGGCATCCGGAGTGACAACCGGTACAGGCCTGTGGTCGCTGATCTTCCTGGGGTCTGGCTGATCCCGGAGGATTTCCATAAATGAGCCCCGGCACCGGGGGGCTTTGAAATATGGTATAGCTTTTTTTTATATTCTGAAGATTGAATGCATATTTTTCTTTTTGTAATAGCCGGGCCTCAATCAGGGCATTCGGATCATGTATTTCGATATCACCCGTTCCGATGACGCTTATGGCTTTGAGGTTTTTCGATCCCCAGACGGCTCCAAAACCTCCCTGTCCTGCTGCATTACCTGCATCATGTATAAGACATGCCAGTCTGCTTAAATTCTCTCCAGCAGGGCCGATGGTAAGGACTGCCGGCTTTTGGGTTGTTCTTTTCGGATTCTCTTCTGCATTCAGGTTTGTCCAGCCTCCGGAAATTTGCTTTCCCATCACCCTGGACCATATTATTTCCTGGGCAGACCATGTATCCAATCCCCATAACTGACCGGCAGAACTGATCTCTACCTTTTCGTTCCTGATATCTATCCAGACCGGTTCGCTGGCCTTTCCTTCAATAACTATTCCATCCCAGCCGGCAAATTTCAGCATGGAACCGAATCTTCCCCCAAAATTACTCCTGGTGTACCATCCAACCGGGTAGGATTGCACACCGATTGTCTGAACTTCAGTCCTGCCGGAAGCAGCAGGAACCAGCGTACCAGACAAGGGCGAGGTCATGATTGTAACAACATTGTCAGGATCAAATCCATCAATGGTTTTATCCTTAACAAGGTCCCAGAAAATTGCCGAGCCCATTCCATGGCCGCCGATCCACTGCTCATACTGCCTTGTCTCGATGACCGAAATGTTTCTGTCTGACAGGTTTATTCGTAGTATTTTTCCAGTCCAGCCGTTCATTTTAAATCCTCCTTTACCGGTTAAATGATATTGATCTATTTTGTCGGATATCCCAATATTCTCCATGGATTTCCCCGCAGGTTCACCTTATAACCTTTTTCCCCTTTTTGCACCGGGACTTTTTCCGTAAATTTTATTGCAGCAACCGGGCAAACCTCCACACAACATTGGCTGCCTCCGGGTCCACCTTCTTCGTCCCAGAATGGTGTGTCGGAACACAAATCACACATCTGTGCATGTACCTCTTTAAAGTTCCAAACCACACGTCCAGGTTGGTGCGGGCATGCCTCAATACAGCTCATACACCCGATACATTTTGCTTTATCAATCCTTCTGATATTGCTTTTCCCGGTATCGATATGAAGTGCATCTGCCGGACAGGCCTTTACACATTCCGGTTCAGTACATTGCCTGCACTGCTCAATTGTCAAATCATCCGGGAATCCTTCAAACGAATTCTGTAGGACCTGGATTCTGGCCATTGAAAGATTCTCTTTTCCTTCATGAACCAGTGAGCAAGCCAGCATACACGACAGGCATCCCTGGCACTTCTTCGTATCAACAAGAAGGTACCCTCCGGAAGCCTGAAAGGCAACCGTGGTTTTATTAATGCAAAACACTCCCGGCAGTGTCCCGACCATAACCGATCCAATTGCCATGCTTTTTGTATGTTTCAGGAAATCCCTGCGTGTAAATCCGGGATTTTTACTTTTGGTATTACGATTGCGGGTATTCTTCATGGTACGATTGTTTTTCCACTATATCTGATTTATGATGCCCTGTATGTAAACGGGATAATAATCCGTTCCGGATTTCTTACCGGATGAATATCAAGTTACCTGATTTTCTGATTCAATCCCCTTATGTAACAGGTAACAATATATGAATTAATCTATTACAAATCAAATACCCGGCTAACTCTGTAAATCAGTTTATACGCTTAATAATTTTTGAACCCGTTTCTTTATAAGATAATGAAGATTCCATATGGGAATAATATTGGCAGAATGCCGGGTACCATGAAATCAAACCCTCCGGATGAGCGGAATCAGTAGGGACATATACTTATATCACGTGGACAATCGCACCAAAACAGCGAAATATTTGCGGGGCATCCTACACCGGACAATTAACCGCTCCGGAGGCCATTCCGGCCGTGAGCAAACCATTGGCAGAAGAGATATAGAGAAATATTTTTCTCTCCTAAGGTGCGGAATCCAGGCGGGAATTTATTCAATTACGGACAGTCGTTTCTAAGGAGCTATACATATGTAGCGCACGACGGCACCCAAAGAGGTCTGGAGCGTTTGCGTAAACCTGCCGAAGGGATAAATTACCTGAAAAACCGGGTCAATCATCCTTCCAATAGCCCATAGGAATTCCGATGGAAGAATGCCTTTGGCAGGCGGAAAGCACTTAACCTGTCATTAAAATTAACTATGAAGAAGATATAAAAGCAACGATTCGAAGCGGGGCACCGCTTCCTCCCTTTATTTTCATCGGCAGAGCTATAATATACGCTCCGACGGAAGGTACCCGGTCAAGATTGGCCACATTTTCATAAATAGTCAAACCGTGTTCACACAAAATCCTGTGGGTCATAAAATCCTCTGACTGGCCATAATCTATACTGGGTGTATCAAGTCCGACAGCTCTGATATTTCTCTCCTTTACAAGCCATTCCGCTGCATCAGGATCCAAACCCGGAAAATGAAGTTCCGGTATGGCATCCGCCCCGGATTTTGCCGTACCGATATATTTCTCAGGCTCATTCCAGAATTGTCCGTAACCGGTATATAAAAGGACTATTGCCTGATCAGGTATCTGTCCATATTCGCTTTCCCAGCTGATAAAATCTTCAGTTGTCACCAGGTAGTCTGCGTTTTGTAACGCTTTCTCAGAAACATCGACGACAATCCCCTCTCCCGTACATTGGGAAACGTGTACTTGTTCGATTGAATTCTGTCCCTGCCCGAAATGAACCGGTGCATCGAAATGGGTTCCGCCGTGCTCCTCCGCGGAATATTTAAAAGATGAATAGAAATATCCATTCTCGCTAATACCGTAAAATACGGTATCGTGTCTGAATGGTTCATTGGTAGGCCAGTAGATAGTATTTTCATCAAAATCCCAGGTCAGGTCAATCCATTGCCCGGATCTGAGCACGGATAATGGATCCGGATCTGTGTAATTGCATGAAGCAACCAACAGAATAATTATTAACAAATTCAGCTTTTTCATATTATGTTCGGTTGTTAGAGGTTAATTTCAATAAATTTATTCCTTTTCACAATAAACTGGTATTAAATCCCAGAGCAAGCTATACACACTTATTTCCGCAGCAAGGTGCGGGAAACCACTCTTCCGCCAGGCCGGGAGGATTAAGATTCCGTATCCCTTGAAAGCTTAATATATAAAAACCATACAACGTACTACCAATGTGGCAAATTTACCTGACAGATGCCAATTTTTGTCATTCAACTTTGAAGAGCTAAATAATTCAAATTGCATCGGTCTATTCGATTTTCAGCTTTTCTTTAATACTTTGAATATCAGGTTCCATAATCCAGATAGCCCAATAACCAGACCTGGTGCTGGAGAAGGCAATCCTTTTTCCATCGGGAGACCAGGATGCTTCTGATTCATGTCCCTCACCAGATGTTATCTGAACCGGCTCACCTCCCTCTGATGAAATAATGAACAGATCCATGCTTGATTCCCTGTCTTTCCATGACGAGAATACGATCATCGACCCATCCGGAGAGATACTGGGTTCAACCTGGTATCCTTCCAGGAAAGTAAGCTGTTCGGCTTTACCCCCGGGATCTTTCAACGAAATTTTCCAAATATCTGCTTCACCACGGTTGATCGTATCCCTGATATCTGCGATAATGTAATTCCCGTCCGGTGTCCAGTCAAAAGGAACAACTACATTCCCATTCATACTGAATATTTTACGAAGTGTCCCTTTCCCAAGGTCCAATGTCCATAGAACTCCCTTCGAATGAAAGGCAATATATTTACCATCAGGTGACCAGCAAGGCATTCCACTATGAATGATGGGTACTTTTTCAGGTACAATCCGTACTGGATTCCCTCCTTCCGATGGACATATTTGAATTAATGAACCGAATTCCGCATCAAATACAAGGTATTCCCC
>CP070687.1:379702-384436 GCA_020353115.1 Bacteroidales bacterium | reverse complement strand
ACTTTTGTTTAAAACGTCAATTGAGCTCTCTGCAAACACCAGAGTTGATGCCCGGAGTATATCATATGTATTTAATTCCGAGACAGTTACAACTTTCACGTCCTTCAAATTTCGAGAAGACAAATATATATTTTTATTTTGTTCAGCTAAAACGTACAATGATTTTTTATTTTCCTGATTTATAACAGAATGGATTCCAGCAAATTCCTTTGTTTTGGGTGCTTCAAAATCCAGATCTTCGATAACGATAATATTTTTCTCCTTTGCTTTATAGGTAAGTGCAGATTTCCTGGCAAGCTGCTTTACCTTTTTGTTCAGCTTAAACCGATAATCCCTTGGAGCAGGACCAAAAGTTCTGCCACCGCCCCGGAAAATGGGTGATTTAATATCACCTGCACGTGCAGTACCTGTACCCTTCTGCCGTTTAATTTTCCTTGTACTTCCAATAACCTCGCTTCTCTCCTTGGTTTTGGAGGTGCCCTGCCGGGTATTTGCCATATACTGTTTGGTATCCAGATAGATGGCATGATCATTCGGTTCGATTCCGAAAATGGACTTGTTCAGATCTATTTTCTTACCGGTATCTTTACCTTCACTATTTACAACTGCAATTTTCATTACTTGGTAATTATTACATAGCCACCATTCGGACCCGGAACGGATCCTTTTACAATTAGAATATTATCATCCGGAATGATTTTCATTACCCGGAGGCTGATAGCCATAACCATTTGTCCACCGGTTCTCCCGGCCATTCTCATACCTTTGAAAACCCGTGATGGGAATGAGGAAGCTCCGAGTGATCCGGGAGCACGGTTACGATTATGTTGTCCGTGTGACTGGTCTCCCACTCCGCGGAATCCGTGCCGTTTGACAACTCCCTGGAATCCCTTACCTTTCGCATAACCTCTTACATCCAGCCAGGTATCATCGTTAAACAGATCGACGGTAAGTGTATCTCCCAGCTTCACCTCATCACCAAAACCGGTGAACTCAACAAGTTTTCTTTTGGGTTTTGTCTTTGCCTTCTTGAAATGACCCAATTCCGCTTTCGTACTTCTCTTTTCTTTTTTATCGTCATACGCAAGTTGTACGGCTTCATATCCGTCCTTATCGCTGGTTTTGATTTGGGTAACAACACAGGGACCCGCTTCCAGAACCGTACATGGGATGTTCTTCCCTTCATCATTGAAAAGGGAAGTCATTCCCACTTTTTTACCTATTAATCCTTGCATCTCATTCAGCACTTAACGATTATTATACTTTTATTTCAACTTCCACCCCACTGGGAAGTTCCAGTTTCATCAGAGCATCAATAGTTTTCGGAGTGGAACTGTAGATATCCAGCAACCGTTTAAACGATGAAAGTTGAAACTGTTCTCTCGATTTCTTATTAACAAAGGGAGAACGTAAAACCGTAAATACCCGTTTATGGGTTGGCAAGGGTATAGGACCGCTTACGACAGCTCCGGTTGATTTCACCGTTTTAACAATCTTCTCGGCGGATTTGTCCACCAGATTATGATCGTAGGATTTCAGTTTTATTCTTATCTTCTGGCTCATTATTTAATTAAACTTCGGTAACACGAATAATACCTTTTGATATTTCAATTATCTTTTTTGATATTTCAGGAGGTACTTCCTCGTAATGGGAAAATTCCATGGTTGAGGTTGCTCTTCCCGATGTTAATGTTCTTAAAACAGTTACATAACCAAATTTTTCTGCCAAAGGAACTTTTGCCTTTATTACGCGTGATCCTGCCTTGGATTCCATTCCTTCCACCTTTCCTCTCCTCTTGTTAAAATCAGAAATAATATCACCCATATATTCTTCGGGAGTAACAACTTCGGCAGCCATAATAGGTTCCAGCAGGACAGATGTGACTTTTTTACAGGCATTTCGAAAGGCCATTTTGGCAGCGATCTCAAATGAGAGGGTATCTGAATCGACGGGGTGATAGGAACCGTCTTTCAATATCACTTTGAGGTTAACCAGGGGGTATCCCGCCAGGACACCATTCTGCATAGCCAGGACAAATCCTTTTTCCACCGAAGGGATAAATTCTTTCGGTATATTACCGCTCTTCACATGATTTTCGAACTGAAGTCCTTTCACATTTTTATCTGCCGGTGAGATTTCGACAAGTATTTCGGCAAACTTACCCTTACCTCCGGTCTGTTTTCTGAAAAGCTCTCGATGTTCGACAGAACCTTTTATTGCTTCTTTATAAGCTACCTGCGGGGTACCCTGGCTGCATGCGATTCCAAACTCCCTTTTCATCCTGTCGAGGAGTATTTCGAGGTGCAGTTCTCCCATTCCGCTGATAACGGTCTGCCCGGATTCCTCATCAACTTTCACCTGGAAGGTAGGATCCTCCTCGGCAAGTTTACCAAGGGCGATCCCCAGTTTATCCACATCAGCCTGTGTTCTGGGTTCAATAGCCACACCGATGACCGGTTCAGGGAATTCCATCGATTCCAGTGAAATCGGTTTCCTCGGATCACAGAGAGTATCTCCCGTTTTCAAATCCTTAAATCCCACGGCAGCACAGATATCCCCGGCTTCGATTTTTTTCTTCGGATTTTGTTTATTCGCATGCATCTGGTACAGCCGGGTTATTCTCTCTTTTTTTTTGGTCCTCGGGTTATAAACCAGTTCACCTGCTTCAAGCACTCCGGAATAGATCCGCAAAAATGCAAGCCTGCCTACAAACGGATCGGTAGCAATTTTAAAGGCGAGTGCTGTCAGGGGTTCAGATGAATCCGGTTCCCGTAGTGTTTCATTATTGGCATAGGGATTCACACCTTTCACAGGTCCGATATCCAGGGGGCTCGGTAAAAATCCTGCTATGGAATCCAGTAAACGCTGTACTCCTTTATTTCTGAAGGCTGCTCCGCAAAGTACAGGAACAATAGTTCTTTCATTGGTGGATTTACGGATTACCGTAATCAGATCTTCGGCAGTAATAGAATGGGGATCTTCCAGATACCGTTCCAGAACGGAATCGTCAATTTCAGCAGCAGCTTCCACGAGTTTCCCTCTCCACTCTTCTGCTTCTTGTTTCAACTCCTCCGGTATATCGGTCAATTCATAATTTATTCCAAGTGTTTCATCATCTTGCCAGACAATGGCTTTATTCTCGATAAGGTCAATTACACCAACAAACGAATCTTCCGAACCGATAGGTATTTGAACAGGTACGGGATTGGCATTCAACTTTTTCCTGATCTGGTTTACCACGCTGAAAAAGTCGGCTCCTTTACGGTCCATCTTATTCACAAAAGCAATCCTGGGGACATGATATCTGTCAGCTTGTCTCCATACAGTTTCGGATTGGGGTTCAACGCCACCAACAGCACAGAATAGTGCGACAGCACCGTCCAGTACCCTGAGCGATCGTTCCACCTCGACGGTAAAGTCCACATGACCGGGTGTATCGATTATATTGATTTTGTATTCCTGGTCCTTGAATTTCCAGAACGTAGTTGTCGCGGCCGAAGTGATGGTTATTCCTCTCTCCTGTTCCTGTACCATCCAGTCCATTTGAGCGGCGCCATCGTGAACCTCTCCCATACGATGGGTAATGCCGCTATAATAGAGAATTCTCTCCGTAGTAGTTGTTTTACCGGCATCGATATGGGCCATAATCCCGATGTTCCTCGTATATTTCAAACTCTCCTTCATAAATGGCACGACATTATGTAATCGCTACTTAAAAACGGAAATGAGCAAAAGCCTTATTTGCCTCAGCCATACGATGGGTATCCTCTTTTTTCTTGAATGCCCCTCCTTCTTCGTTATAGGCTGCAACGATTTCGGCAGCCAGGTTATCACTCATTGATCTTCCGCTTCTTTTACGGGCAAAATGGATAAGGCTTTTCATACTGATGGAGATCTTCCTGTCAGGCCTGACTTCCATGGGTACCTGGAATGTTGCTCCCCCAACCCGCCGGCTTTTAACTTCTACCTGAGGAGTAATATTTTCAAGTGCCTTTTTCCAAATCTCCAATGCCGATTTTTCCGAGTCCTTCATCTTTGTGTCAACAATATCAAGCGCCTCATAAAATATTTTATAGGCAAGGTTTTTCTTCCCTTCCAGCATCATATTATTTACAAATCGTGTAACCAGCGGGTCGTTGTACCTTGGGTCAGGCAACAATATTCTCTTCTTCGGTTTGGATTTTCTCATCTCTTTTGTAACAATTTTCGAGGTTTACTTCTTGGGTTGTTTTGTTCCGTATTTCGATCTTCTCTGGGTTCGACCTTCGACGCCTGATGTATCCAATGCACCACGGATCAGGTGATAACGCACACCTGGCAGGTCTTTCACCCTTCCGCCCCGTATCAGTACTATTGAGTGTTCCTGAAGGTTATGTCCTTCACCGGGTATATAGGCGTTTACTTCTTTCTGATTTGTCAAACGAACCCTGGCCACTTTTCTCATTGCAGAGTTTGGCTTTTTCGGGGTGGTCGTATAGACCCGTACACAAACTCCTCGCCTTTGCGGACAGGCATCGAGGGCAGGTGCCTTACTCTTATCTATAAGCTTTTTCCTGCCTTTTCTAACTAGCTGTTGTATCGTCGGCATAAATACAAATCATTACGTTAAAATCTTCTTTTTCAAATTGGTTTGCAAAGGTATTCTTTTTTTTTAAAAAACAAGAAGTAATAAGGATTAAATTTTTACTCTGAAAATTCCATTAAATCATTTTCTATAAACCGGTTTCAACTGG
>CP070687.1:374809-379602 GCA_020353115.1 Bacteroidales bacterium | reverse complement strand
AAAACCTGCCTTCGGGAATCTATATCTATAAGATTGAACTGGATGACAGGATCATTGGAACCGGAAAGATCATAAAGCAATAATCCGCCTAAAAACTTTAATTGCACAAGGGGTGAGTGGAACGTTTTCTTACCCAGAGCACAAACTGTCGCGAAGCTGTCCCGATGGAGAAATACCAGGACCGGGCCGAATCCTGACCTTTCATCCGTGGAATACCCCGGCAGGATACCCGGATTTACATGGAGATCGGGAAAGAGAGGATCTACAGCACCATCAATGATTACCAAATCCCTCTACAACCTTTTCTCCAGCTGTTACACGGACAGGCAGTATATTTTCCTTTGGTGGTAAAGGGCAGGTTGCATAAGTAGTAAATACACATGGCGGATTGTATGCTTTATTGAAGTCAATTAAATAATTACCCTTCTGGTCCGGAGGCTCGATATTCAAAAACCGGCCACCACCGTAGGTATCCACTCCTGATGATTCATCTCCGAATACAAGGAAAAAATGTTCCGGGTTCCCCATGGGATACAGTTTAAATTCCTGTTCTCCAATCATGAATTTCAGGATGCCGGGAACCTGTGTTTCATCAACCATTCCCATAATATTCGGCACCCTGATTGTTTGCTCCTGCAGAAAGGGTTCGTATGTGGCAGCAACTTTCCATGAAAGATCAACCGGAAAGCAGGGTATGCTGTCCAGCTTCAGGATGTTTGGATGACTGTAATCCCTCAACCGGACACCATATCTTTCACTACGTCTGATTATAAACCAGGCCAGTGAACCGGTTGCCAGCAAAGTCGGATCTCCGGAAATATCCGGTTTCATTTCTGACTGAATGACAGGATTTCCTTCGAAGAGTACCTGAACTCCGTTCTCAGCTCTGAAGCTGATCCTGTTGCCGCGGACAGAAATAACCCCGATCTTACCGGGAGCAGACTGAGGAAAAACGATAGAATTGCCCGGATTGCTTCCGATGCTGTTCTCTCCCTCTTCGAGCCAGTATAGACCGGCAAGATTCAACCATCCTTCCGGTGATTTGAGCATTTTAATTCGTTCGGCCTTCCATTCGTTATGGCGAATGAAGTACTCCTGCAGTTCATCACCGGTTTGATCGACACGACAGGATATAACTGAAATTATGATAAATAACAGGACTGATGAGGAGTGGTTTTGGTACTTTCTGCCGGTTGTCATCCTTCTTCGGTTTTATCGATCCAATATACAATCTTTCTTTTAAATTACAGGAATCCTTAAAAAATCAGTTTTTAAAGACAATTGTCAGAAAACTCACCGGGGGATCCTGTGCGGCCCAACCTGTGCAGCCCAGCCGGGGGCACCAAGCCTGTATAGCCCAGCCTGGGGTACCAGGCCTGTCAGGGCAATCTCGTGCAACCGGTTTTTATGGTATTCGGTTGCCTGCAGAACAAAACTACCATAGCAATGTCCGGCCGGAAAGATAAAAACTTCAGAATCATACTGCCTCTGGTACAGAAATTGTGGAAAAATTTCATACCTTTTGTGTCAATTAAGTATTCCTGAACTATAGGATTTCAACATTTCTTAAATTAATAGTTATGACAATCGGCCGTATCAGCAACGGATTTCGAAATGCTTTCAGGATGTTTTCTTTGCTTGGGATTGTCATGTTACTTTCCCAGTGGAATATAAGTGCCCAGGATTTTGGAAAAAACAAGCCGGGATATAAGGTGTTTAATTACAAGGTATACCAAACGCCCAATTTTGATATATATCATTACCTGAATAACGATTCATTACTTAAGGAATTGGCTCGCAGGAGCGAAGAGTGGTATCATATGCATCAGCGGGTACTCCGGGATACCCTAGAGAAACAGAATCCGATTATATTTTATGAGAATCACGCTGATTTTCAGGAGACTACAGCTGTTTCCAGTTCTCTTAGTGTTGGAACCGGCGGGGTTACTGAAGCATTCAAGAACAGGGTGATAT
The DNA here is from genome assembly GCA_020353115.1 of Bacteroidales bacterium. GTDB lineage: Bacteria > Bacteroidota > Bacteroidia > Bacteroidales > VadinHA17. The sequence continues at coordinate 377,628 of CP070687.1, read as the reverse complement.
TACCCGTGGCTTCAACCAATGCCCAGACGGACCATGTTCTCGGTCATGAGCTTGTTCATGCGTTTCAGTATAATATGATTATCAGAGGGGATTCGACCAATCTGAATAATCTGAACAACCTTCCCCTGTGGATGGTGGAGGGAATGGCCGAATACCTTTCTATTGGAAGTGTGGATGCACATACTTCCATGTGGATGCGTGATGCAATCCTTAATGATGATTTCCCCACCCTGAAGGAACTTACACGAAATTATAGATATTTCCCTTACCGGTGGGGTCAGGCATTCTGGTCTCTGGTTGCGAAAACATGGGGAGAAGATGTTATCGCACCGCTCTTCAAGGAGACTGCAAAAAGGGGATATGAGGCGGCAATTAAAAGTTATCTTGGGCTTGATGAAAATACATTTTCCAACATCTGGAAACTATCAACACAAAACCATTACAAAGCCTTTTTTAAGGATTCCATTGACCTGCTTGCTGGTGAAAAGATATTATTCCCCGGGAATGCAGGTGATATGAACCTGTCACCATCCATCAGTCCGGATGGTAAGTATGTTGTCTTTCTGTCTGAAAGGGATGTTATCTCCCTTGACCTCTTCCTTGCAGAAGTGGAAACCGGAAAGATTGTAAAAAAGCTCTCAAAGGCCGTCTATAACAACGAGATTGATGCATTGAACTACCTCGAATCGGCAGGAACATGGTCCCCCGAAGGTGACATGTTTGCCTTCAGTGTTTTCGACAAGGGGGAGAATAAATTGCTAATCCTGGACCTGAAAAAGGGTAAAATTGAAGAAGATCTGGAAATCCCCGGAGTACCTGCATTCAATCATCCGGTTTGGTCACCGGATGGTGAGAGTATAATCATTGCAGGGATAGTGAACGGACAAAATGATCTTTACAGGTACTATTTAAATACCGGAAAGGTTGAGAGAGTAACAAATGACTGCTATTCATATATCCTTCCAGCGTTTTCACCCGACGGGAGATATATTGTTGTTTCGACGGATAAGAGGAATGTGGAGACTCCATATGCCAACATGGATTTCAACCTGGCCATCATTGACCTGGAGAATGAAAATACGATTCGAACTCTCTCCGTATTTCCAGGGGCAAAAAACCTGAACCCGCTGTTTTCATCCGATGGAAAAAGAATTTACTTCCTTTCCAACAGCGATGGATTCAGGAACCTTTATATGTACGATCTGGAGAATGATAAAACATACCGTTTAACGGAATACCTTACCGGAATATCAGGTATAACCCAGTATTCACCAGCCATAAGCATTGCCCGTATAAGTGATGAGATTACGTATTCCTATTATTTTAACCGGAAATATAGTATTTACCGTGCTAATCTGTCCGACTTTACACCCGTGGAAGTTGCACCCGATCAGGTTGACTTTGCCGCCGCAACATTGCCTCCCGGGCGGGTTATACGGACTAACCAGGTTGATGTAAGTCTTCATGACCGGGAGAGCTACAGGAGTACGGATTCCCTATCCTTTCAGGAAAAAGAATACAAACCCAAGTTCCAGCTGGATTATATCTCTAATATTTCAATGGGTACTACTATTAACTCTTCAAGAATGGGAACGGGTATGGCCGGCAGCGTTTTTGCCATCTTCGGCGACATGGTAGGGGATAACCAGATGTTCGTGTCGCTCGCGATAAATGGTGAAGTGTATGATTTCGGAGGACAGGTAGCATATTTGAACCAGAAGCGCAGGTTGAACTGGGGTGGTTCGGTTTCACATATCCCATACCAGTATATCAGTGCCTTTCCCGCAATCGATTCATTAATTATCGGTGAAGACACCTATATACTGGTAAATAAAATTGTGATGGATCAGGTCAGGTTATTTGAAGACAGGATCTCGGCCTTCGCCTTTTTCCCTTTTTCCACAACGAAACGTTTGGAATTGGGAGCTTCCCAGGCATGGTATTATTTCCGGATTGACAGATGGCAATACTTCTATGATCCTATTTATGGATATATGATAGGACAGACCAGGGAAAAACTTGATGCCCCTTCGGGTTTCAACATGCAAAGGGTGGATGTTGCTTTTGTCAGCGATAATTCAACTTTTGGTTTTGCCTCTCCATTATCCGGACACAGGGGCAGGATGCATGTTGAAAAATACTTCGGGAAGTTCAGTCATTTTACGACCTATATTGATTATCGGAAATATTTCAGGATCAGACCGATAACCCTTGCTACACGGATTTTGCAGTACGGAAGGTTCGGTTCAGGATCTGAAAAAGGAATGCTTACTCCCCTCTACCTCGGTTATCCATGGTTCCTGAGGGGATATGATAATAACAATATGTATGATGAAATGACATTTGAAGAATTAAACTATGTCGCAAATCAATTGTACGGAAGTAAGATGGTATTGGGAAATGTCGAACTACGAATACCGGTAACAGGTCCGAAACGATTGGCACCGATCAAATTGAATTCCATCATGACAGAGCTTGCCCTGTTCTTTGATGCAGGTATGGCCTGGAATGCAGGCAGCGAAATAAGCTTCTCCTATAATATAAACAAACCTCTTACAAGGATCCCGGTCTATAGTATTGGCACCTCCCTCCGGATAAACCTCCTTGGGGCTGTTGTTATCGAACCGTTCTATGCCATCCCGTTCCAGGGGAACGGACTGCAAAAGGGCGGATTCGGGCTTAATTTTATACCCGGCTGGTAATACCATATTAACCCATGATGGTTATGGTACCTTAAGAGTTTAATACGAGGAGTCGACTACAAACCTTACACAGCCAGGACCGGCCTGCATTGAATACATTAGTAAGTAGGTCGACTC
>CP070687.1:369905-374709 GCA_020353115.1 Bacteroidales bacterium | reverse complement strand
TAACCCTAAATTTCTAACCTATGAAAAAACTTATCGTTTTGTTCACGTGCCTGATGTTTCTTGGGATCCAGGTTCTTCAGGCACAGGCACAGGAGATCTCCGGTAATGTAACCAGTTCTGAAGACGGATTGGCCATACCAGGAGTATCTGTTGTGGTTCAAGGTACGACAGTGGGTACCGTTACCGATTTGGATGGTAATTATTCACTAACCGTACCTGAAAGCGCACAAGTTCTGGTTTTTACCTTCGTGGGAATGGAAACTGTGGAGGTTCCTATTGAAGGACAGACCGTTATTAATGTGACAATGGAAGTAGCCCTGACGGAAATGGCAGAAGTCATTGTCACAGGTTATAGTACCAGAACCAAAAACTCCCTAACCGGATCCACAGTACAGATTACAGGCGACGATCTCAAAGATGTACCTGTAGTCTCTATCGACCAGACTCTGCAGGGCAAGGTTGCAGGACTGGTTATTAACACAAACTCGGGTACTCCCGGGGCAACACAGGAAATCAGGATCAGGGGTATTGGTTCTATCACCGCAAGTAATGATCCTTTGTTCGTAATCGATGGTGTACCGGTTATCGATGGGAACATCGCAGGTAGTTCAGCAAGGTCTTCTTTAGGTTCGCTTGCTGCTCTCAATAGCAACGACATTGAAACAGTTACTGTACTAAAAGATGCTTCTGCAACATCTGCTTATGGTGCAAGAGGATCGAACGGTGTAATTGTAATCACTACAAAGAAAGGAAAAATCGGTAAAACCAATTTTAACCTCACTGCTTCCTATGGTTTTCAGAATAAGGCAACCGATGGACGTACGGTATTAACTGCAGCCCAAAGGGAAGAACTATACCTCGAAGGTGTATATAATTCTTTTGGAGCTGCAAATGGATTTACTGAGGCTGAAGCCTATGACTGGGCATTAGCGAATAATTTCAGTGAAGCCTTTACCCTTCAACAATGGAGGGCTGACGGCCGTCGGGAAGGCGACTGGGAAGGTGCTACACTGAACAAGAATGCACCTGTTCTGAATGTTACCATGTCAGCCAGAGGTGGAGATGAAATTTCGAGTTTTTATACCTCTTTTGGATATTCTAGTAATGAAGCTACTGTTGTAGGATATGAGTTGGAAAGGTTTACAGGAAATTTGAATTACACAAGGAATTTCGGTACGAGGGTCAGGCTTTCTACAACCAATAATGTTTCGCAGACAAACCAGGAGGGTGTGTTACTTGAAGCATCTGCTTATTTTGCTAATCCACATGCTGCAAAATATTTCTCACCTCCCACATTCTATCCATGGAATGATGATGGTACACCTTCTACAGATAACCCTACAACCTACAACTACCTCTACCTTAAGGATCATGATGTGGTCTGGAATAAGATGACACGTTTGATGACCAATAACTTCCTGGAGGTTGATATTATTGAAAACCTTAAGTTCAAGACTCTTGTAGGTATTGATTATATTCTTGGTACATATAAGGGTCATGGGAACAGGAACTATGGAGACGGATTGCAGGAAAATGGTACCACAAGTTCATCTGTTGACCAGGACTTCAACATGGTTTTCCAGAATTCACTGGATTATAGGCTGATTCTGTTAAACGATCATCGCATTGATTTCAAATTACTTGCTGAATTTCAGGAGTTCAGGTCATATTTCCTTAGCGGTTATGGTGAAAACTTCGCAACAGATGGTTTGACCAATATTAATTCCACATCGGCAAACTGGGATGCTGGTTCAAGTTTCTCAGACTGGATGAACCTCTCATACCTTGGTATGATAAACTATAACTATATGGGTAAATACATTGCTGACTTTACATATAGGAGAGAAGGATCATCAAGATTCGCTGAAGATCAAAGATTTGGAAACTTCTGGGCTGTTGGCGCAGCATGGAATATAAGCCAGGAGAATTTCCTTGCAGGTTTATCCTTTATCAATAATTTGAGGATCAGGGCATCTTACGGTATCAGTGGAAACTCAGACGTCGGTCTTAACCAATATCAGTCATTACTTGATTTTGGTGGTGACTATGCTGGTGAGGGAGCAGTTACTCCAAGCGGATTTGGTAACCCTGCTCTTACATGGGAAAAAAACAGGAACTATGATGTGGGATTAGACTTTGCCTTCCTGGATAACAGGATTGACGGTTCTTTTTCATATTTCAATAAAGAGACTCATGATCTTTTACAAAACGTTCCTCTTACAAGGACATCTGGTCACTCAAGCGTAACGCAGAACGTCGGATCCATGGTAAACAAAGGTATTGAAGCTATAATGAACTTCAGTATTATTCGTTCCGATGATCTTAACCTTTCACTCGGTTTTAATTTAGCAACGCTTAATAATGAAGTTACAGAGCTGGCCAAAGATGGTCTCGGCAATGATATAATTATCTCATCGAGTACCAGAAGAATTGCAGTTGGACACCCTTACTATGAATGGCATATGAGAAAGTGGGCAGGTGTTGATCCGGACACTGGTCTTCCTCTCTGGTATTTGAACGGGGAAGATGATTCAGAAGGTACTACTGGAGATTATAACCTTGCCGAAACAGCTTTCCAGGGTAAAAGTGCCCTGCCAACCTTTACAGGGGGAGCAACATTCCATATTGACTTTAAAGGAGTTTTCTTTGATGCCAACATATATTTGGCAATGGGTCATAAAGTATATGAGAACTGGGCAGCTTATCAATGGGATTCCGGTCGCTATACAACGGATGCGTATAACGGGGTAGCCAATTTAATGGATAGGTGGCAGCAGCCCGGTGACGTAACTGATATTCCACTCATATTGCACCAATACAGGCATAATAGTAACTGCCTGCACTCCTCAAGATTCCTTTTTGACGGAGACTTTCTAAGGGTTAAAGACATGGTTCTTGGTTATGACCTGCCTGCATCCTTGATCTCCAGGATTAGGTTCAGCGGTATCCAGGTGTATGTTCGTGGTACCAACTTATTTACCTGGGTTAAGGATGAAATGATGAAAGATGGATATGATCCTGAAACTCAGGCAGACGGTTACACAGGGTTTGAAACTCCCCCGATCAAGTCCATTGTATTTGGTTTAAACTTAAATTTCTAAGACTATGAAAAAGATAATATATATATTATTCTCAGTAGTCCTGCTAGCCGGATTTCTTTCTTCTTGTAGCAAGGATTCACTGGAGCCTACTTTAGCACAGGCAAAAGCGGTTGAGGGAAGTATCAATACCGTTGACGATGTTTATGGCTTATTGTTTGGCGCATATGACAGGCTGACTGCAACAGGTTATTATGGGAGAGACTATATTATCTGGGGCGAGGTAAGAGCCGATAACTGCTTCTCAAATGGAAATTCCGGCAGGTTTGTCGCCGATGCCAGAATGGATTATACCGATGCTTCAGGTTTATGTTGGGACGAATGTTATCGGGTAATTGCATCTGCTAATATTGTCATTGGAATTGACGAAGGTTCAATTGAAGGTGATGCTGATGTTCTTTCCCACTATAAAGGTCAGGCATACGCGTTAAGGGCAATGGCTCACTTTGACCTTCTCAGGTATTATGGCCAGCAACACACCGGTGGTACTCTTGGAATTCCTTATATTACAGTTTATAAGGGAGAAGATTACGCTCCTCCAAGGAATACCATTACTGAATGCAAGACCATGATCGAAGCTGACATAGCTAGTGCTATTACTAATATGAATCCTGCACTGGATGACGGGTCCAAGGAGTTATTTACTCATTGGGCAGCCCATGCTCTTAAATCAAGGGTAGCTATTTATTTTGGCGACTGGGCAACGGCAATCACGGCCTCTCAGGCTGTAATAAATTCACAGAATTATAGTATTATCCCTGAAGCCGGTTTTGTTGACTACTGGAAAAGCGACGGTGGTGTAAACTCAATATTTGAGTTAGCATATAGCAATGTTGATAATAATAATATCAATGGATTGCAGCAGATATACAGAGGTAGTTCATATGGCGATGTAGAGGGATTACAAGATCTGTATGACGCATTTGATGTCGGTGATGTGAGGGCTTCTCCCGAAATGATAGGTCCGGATCCAGATCCTGATCTGATATCGCCCAAACCCTATACTAACCTGGGTAAATATCCTTCAGCCCTGTATAATGATAATATTGCTCTCTTTAGGTATGAAGAGGTTATCCTTAATTATGCAGAAGCATTATTCAGGACGGGTGATAGCCCGGGTGCCTTAGTTCAGCTTAACCTTATCACAGCGAACAGGGGTGCTGTTGCACATGTTGCACCTGTCGATGAGGATATGATTCTTCTTGAAAGAAGAAGAGAGCTTTGTTTCGAAGGTATGAGGTTTCATGACCTGGTGAGAACAGGAAGGGATATTCCTTTTCCTCACCCACTTCAGCAGACTCATGGAGGACCGGCATATGGAAGCTTTAACCTTGCCTTCCCTATACCGAGGGTTGAAATGGAAGCAAATGCTAATATGGTGCAGAATACAGGTTACTAGTGTACTGCTCTAGCATAAAGGGGGTGCTCTTTTGAGACACCCTCTTTTTTTGTTTACTTATCTGGTTTTATATGTTTATCTGAGTTCGATATAATTTAGCTTCTCCAATATATCTCTCTCTTTCAGTAATAAAATAAACTACCCCGCCGTAAGCAGACGGAGTATCAAATGGAACTTGTTTTCGCACCAAGGACCGGTGAATTTGATCCTTGCCCGCCCTTTGGCGGATTGATTACTAACAGTTCCTGGCGAATCCGCCAGGAGCAATTCCCGTCGTATAAAAGAATTCGTAAAACGAACCTCCCGG
>CP070687.1:364863-369805 GCA_020353115.1 Bacteroidales bacterium | reverse complement strand
TCTTGCCTGGGTAATAAAAGAGGTCGCTTCATCGGTCGTAATGGTTCCTGCCTCCTCTGCTTTCCTGGCTGTTACTATCGTGGAGTTACACCGTGAGATTCCTTCATAAAGAGCCCTCCACTTTATATTCAGGTATGGATTTGTAGCCGTTTCGGAAAACGTCTGTATGGGATTGATATCCGGCTGGTCACCGGAGTCCGTCCCCTTGTTGGCTTCCAGTCCCCTGATACTGCCGAATACCCATCCGGAAGTTGCTGATTCCCAGCCGAATTGAGATGAGACTCCATCAACCATCGAGTACGCACCGATAAGAAGTCCATCGACTCCTTCATAGGTTGCCAGGACAGCTTCATCTAAAGAACCATTTGGAGTAATCTCCAAGAAGCTTTCATCACAGGAATCCAATACCATGAAACCTGCCATGATCGCTATTACTGATAGATACTTTATTATTCTTTTCATATCTCTTATATTATATATTTTTAAAGATTAGAATCCGAGACTTACACCAATCAGGTACTGTTTTGTGGCAGGAAGGTTCCCTTCATCCACACCCATATAGGTATCGTTGAAGCTGGCCAGTTCAGGATCCATGCCGGAATAATCCGTTATGGTGAGCAAATTCACAGCCTGAACATAAATCCTTACATTGTTGAAGACATTGCCCATTATGGATCTGGGTAATGTATAACCGATTTGAAGGTTCTTAAGCCTTAAGTAAGATCCATCCTCGATGTAGTAACTGTTTGATACCGTATTTGTCGAGAAGTTGGATTTGTTTGAAGCCTTGGGTACGCTTGCACCGGTGTTGGCAGTGGTCCAGCTGCTGTTCAGGAGCTCGGTACTCTTTTGTCCCTGGAATGACGGCCAGAAATCGAGCCACCACTTGTTGTAGTTGAAGATTTCATTTCCATAGGATCCATAGAAGAATGCCGTCAGGTCAAATCCCTTATATCCGAGCATGAGATTAAAACCATATGTGAAATCAGGATTCGGATTACCGATGATGGTTCGGTCATCAGGGGTAATTTCGTCATCACTGTCATCGTTATTCTTATACCGGAAAAATCCGGGTTCTGCTCCATCCTGGTCAGGTATTCCATCTACCAATACCCATTTATCAACTACCCAATTGACATCTGCTTCCTGGAACAGACCCATCACTTCATATCCCCAGAATGAGCCAAGTGCTTCACCCGGTAAGTTCCGGTTAAATGATCCGATCCTCGATCCACCTGAATCGAAATATGGGACACCTTCTGCGATCTTGACGATCTCGTTATTGTAAGAGGTGAACTGTGCACTTGCTTCAAGGGAGAAATCTGAGAAGATCTGTCGATAGACCACGTTAACGTCGATTCCGGTATTTTTCATTTCACCAACGTTTACATAGGGTCTGGAAGCGGCTCCTGCAGTTCCTGGCAATTCCGGGTTAAATAGAAGTTCCTTGTTCTGCTTCGTATACCAGTCAAAATAGATCTCAAATTTCCGTTCAAATAGTACGGCATCGAAACCCACATTTGCAGTCTCCTGTGTTTCCCATTTGGCATCCGGATTACCGATCCTGGTTGGACGGAAACCTTGTTCTGAAGAAGTCCCGGTTCCGGTTACGTCGTAATATGATGTGGATGTGCTGGTACCATATAAATAGAACTGGTTAGCTGTTGACACGGGTCGCTGGTTTCCCATGGTGCCGTATCCGCCTCTGATCTTCAGATCGGAAATAAAACCGACCCCTGCAAGGAAAGTTTCATCGCTGATTCTCCAGCCTGCTGAAACCGAGGGGAATATACCATATCGCGTATCCGGCCCGAATACCGATGAGCCGTCTCTTCGTACCGTTGCGCTCAAGTAATACTTGTTCATGAGATTATAATCTGCCCTCACGAATTGTGAAACCAGTGTTCTCGGGGTCCAGTATCCGGAATTCCCTGATTGAAGTGTAATTCCATTGGTTACCGTTCGGTACGAAAGTGACTCCGAGAAGTATCCGGCTTTTGCTGTACTTAAATTACGGCCAATACCGGTCTTTACTGCTTCATAACCTGCAACCGCTAATATGTTATGATTGCCGAACTGCCGGGCAAGAGTCAGTGTGTTCGTCCATGTCCATTCCCTGCCATATCCCGAACCTTCCGAATACGAGGCTGTACTAACGTTTTCAGAATCCTCGTACGTTACTCCGGTCCAGTTGGTCGTGTACCAGTTATTCATGGATCCTCCGAAGGATGACCGGAAATTCAGACCTTCAATGATTTTAACATCGGCATAGAGATTACCCAGAAGCCGGATGTCCTGCCATCTGTCGTGTCGGTCCCTGTACCGGGTGGCAACGTAGTTACTTCCGTTACCCAGTCTCGATTCAATACCTGTACCTCCAAAATCGCCATTCTCCCATGTACGAGACGGTCCCACCCATGTGTCGTCATCCCATATAACAGGGATAATGGATTGCTGGCGATAAACACCCATCATCAGGGCAGTACCTTCACTACCGTTGGCAGCTACCCCGTTATCGGAGCGATGGACGATGTTCAGGTTTTCGCCGATGGTAACCCTGTCCCTGATCGTGAAATCAGAATTGAATCGGGCACTCCAACGCTTCCACCAGTTTCTGATAACGGTACCCTGCTGGTCGAAATATCCAATACTGGCATAGTACCTGGAATTCTCCGTCCCGCCGGACAGTGAAAGGTCGTGGTTCATAATCGGTGCGGGATCCGTAACCTCGTCCCACCAGTTGGTATCGTCTGCCCAGAAAGGCAATATGGGTTCAGGATTGAGTGTACTACCATAAATGGGATGGACTTCACCTGCGGTGCCGTCATTTGAATAAATCAACCATGTAAGGTCGGCATAATCCTGGGCGCTGCACATATTACCGGGTCCCGATCCGGGACGCTGTGTGCCATAGTACATATTATAGTTCACTTCCAGTCCCCGTTGACCTTTCTTGGTGGCAACAACAATAACCCCGTTGGAAGCTCTTGATCCGTAAACAGAGGCTGCACCGGCATCCTTCAGAACGGTTAAGGATTCAATATCTCCGGGATTGAGAGTATTGATATCAGTGACAGGAACACCATCAACAACATACAGAGGGCTGTTGTTCCGGAAGGATCCAAAGCCCCTGATCCTTACTTTCGCCGGCTGTCCGGGTCTTGAATCCAGGGTCACATTTACTCCGGCCACACGGCCCTGTAACTGCTGTGTCACATTGCCCTGCGGCATTCGGACCAGGTCCCCGGATTGTACAATCCCTACGGATCCCGTCAGGTCTCTGCTTCTCTGGATTGCATATGCAGTAACCACATTTTCATTCAGTAAAGCTATATCAGGAACCAGCACTATGTTTATAACCGATTGTGTGCCAACTTTTATGGTTTGCGTAGTAAAACCAGCAAAAGAGAATACCAGGGCTGCATCAGGGCCGGGAACTTCAATACTGTAGTTGCCTTCTGCATCGGTTATGATTCTTTGCGTAGTTCCCGGGATCTCAATGATAACGCCGGAAAGGGCTTCTCCATATTCAGAAGCTACCTTACCCGTGACCGTTTTTACCTGCGTGAATACCAGGTTAACCCCAAAACTAAAGAGGAGAAGAGACAATGTGGCGATTTTCCACAATGATGTATTACGCATTATGTAAGGTTTATATGTTATTAGTGACAGAAAATTTAGTTTTAGTTATTTGTTTATCAAATATTTTGAATAGAATTTGTCAGGATATTCAACTTCATTTAAATTAATGGATGGATTACTACCGTACTATTACTCCTTTTTCTGATATTCAAAGCTTTAAGAGCCCTCAGGGGTTTATTAATTATTTTTATGATATACCTGTGAGTTGTTCGCGTACAAGCAAATATAACAAAACACTACTTTTGCATTCTTGCCGGGATCAGCTATTGTTTCTTCAATCCCCCTTTCTGAATCTTACTCCGGGAATTGTATCTATTGCAGCATCCGCTTCAGGGCAGGATATCATACACTTCTTGATGGATTCTATATACACTGATAAACCGGATTCCTACCTGTTCTGAACCAGATTACCATTACTCATATCGATCTGGCGTTGGGGTATGGGGAAGTTCACGTCTTCCGGACCTACTGTTGCATTTCCATAAAGGTACCTGCCCCATTCCATTGTCTTTTCGTACTCCAGGATCCGGTTGAGCTCCGATTGAACGTCATCCCATCGCTGGAGGTCATAGTACCTGTGACCCTCCTGTCCCAGCTCGAGCTTTCGTTCGAACTTGATAGCTTTCATGGCAGCCTCCTGGTCGGCAAATGCAGGATAGGTTCCAATAAAATAATTCGCAGCATAGGTAGAATCATCGGCCTCTTTTACGAAACCATCGGGATTAGCAGCCCTGGCCCGGACTGCATTTACCTCTCCCAGGCCAAGATCGTCGGAGCCGGTCATGGCCTCACATTCGGCTTTAAGGAGAAGTACATCAGCATAACGTATCATCCGGTAACCATTAGCCGTCCAGCCTGAAGTCCAGCTGCCCACTTCCGTATAGATTCCTTCCTGGGATTTCTTGTATACTTGTTTTTTCGGGCTGTAAGGCCCGGCATAAGACTGGTCCCGGATCCAGTCTGTACCGGTATGTTCACCCCAGTCCCAGTAAGGAATGCCTCTTCTGCCTACGGACCAGTCGAGCCTGGGATCAAGCCGGCCCGGATATTCAGTGAAAGGATCTGTTACCGCTAATCCCTGGTCATTGGTAACCTTTTCATCGTTGTAGGTATCGGGGAAAGGTAATCCGTTGGCATCCACGCGGAAAGAGTTGACGAAATCCTGGGTGGGTTGGAAGAAACCACAGCATCTGCCCGGTCCATTATTATACGGGAAATTCAGAACTTCGCCCCATCCACCGTTCCATCCACCGGAACCATCATTAACGGAATATTGTACGGTATAGATAGACTCGACGCC
>CP070687.1:359782-364763 GCA_020353115.1 Bacteroidales bacterium | reverse complement strand
TGGTATACTTATATCATAATAAATTCCGAGTCCGAGTCCGACCAGAAGGCTGTTAAAACCATAAATTCCGCGTGAAATTTTTTGTTTATCTAGCCCGATAATATATCCTACGGAGATGGTAACGAGAACGGAAAGCAATCCGCAGAATCCGGCAAAAAGGTCGATAAATGTTATTAGAATAAGGAGAAAGGCAAACAACCGATGTTCTGAAAAAAAGACTTGTGAATAACTGTTTAAAATGCCTTTCATAAACAGCTTACTATCCGTTCTGATTTGCGGATTCATGATGAAAGAATAACTTCTTAAAGATTGATGGTTTTCAAATGATCCGGAATTTTCTCAAGTGTTTCAAAAATCTTCAGCGTTTCATGTTCCCTGATGATATGGGTCTTGTTTTCCGGGTCAATTAGCACGACATTCGGCCGGTATGTGATAAACTGAAGCCACTGGGTCATATTGTATGCACCGATTCTGCTGACGACCACATGATCACCCTTTTTCAGCAGGGGGAAAACCACATTTTCCCTCAATACATCAATATTCATGCAAAGCGGACCGTAAATTGCCGTTTCTTCCGTATGCTGGGAAAAAGGCTGAGCAGGTGTTATTTGATGTTCATACCAGAATGATGTAAATAAAAGATTCACTCCTATATCTAAAATGGTTGATCGTCTCCCGTCAGCCAGGCGTTTATTTGCCAGAACCGTTCCTGCGAGATACCCGGCATCATCAATAAGAGCCCTTCCGGTTTCGAGGATCAGGACTGGCATATTTGTGGGTTTAATCTGTGAGTTGATCAGTCCTGAAGTTATGGCATCTGCATATTCATCAAATGAAGGAACCGTATCTGAACCTGGCAGATATGCGCCCTTGAGGGTGTTTTGAGAAGCAAACCCTCCACCCAGGTCAATATATCGAATGGAATGATCATATTTTCTTTCAAGCCCGACGGCAAGTTCCGCAAGTTTTGATGCAGCAACCTGATAGGCACTGGCAGAGAGAATATACGTTCCGATATGGGTATGCAATCCAGACAAATCGAACTTCCCGGCCATCATAATGCGGTTTATAGCATCCCACGCTTCACCATTTTCATAGTTGAAGCCAAACCTGTCCCACATGGGATATATACCTGTATCCATGTTTACACGAATCGCTACTTTGGGCTTCTTTTTCAATTGGTCGCCTACCTCCATCAGGGTGTATAATTCATCAAAGTGGTCAATATGGATCAGGGAGTCATTACGGACCGCTTTTTCAAGATCCCCTTTTGATTTATCAGGGCCATTGAAAATGATAAATTTACCATCAACGCCATTGGCAAGCGCTTTGTCATATTCAAATCCGGATACTACTTCTGCCCATGCTCCTTCCTGATGGTAAACACGGCATACCGCATCGAGATAATTGGTTTTATATGACCAGGCAAACTGTACTTTGGGATACCTGGTTGAGAAAACACGGTATGCTTCTTGGTATGTCTTGCGTATACAACTTTCGGACAGTACGAACAGGGGAGATCCATACTGACCGATAAGATCTTTTACAGGAAAACCATCAATCTCCGTGATCGGATCAAACTCCATTTTAATTCCAAATTTACTGGGCATGCCGGAACTGAGTTTTTTAATAAATGGTCTTTCAAACGGTAATTTTTCCATGATAAATTGGCATTTTATTTATTTCTCGTCATAAAGTGGCTTGTTCGATTATTGCAACTATAACTCTCCTCTGGTGGAGAGGGATTCAAATTCTTTGAGCCCAACAATCATATCATATGAATACCGGACAAACATTTTTCCTATATCGTATTGTTTGAAGTGGGGTACTTTGTAGTCCAGTGCCAGTTTTACAAGGGCCGCAGGAAGGTTTTGTCCAGCTCCCACGGCAAGGTAAACCCAGGCTGGTATTCTCGGATTGATCTCAATTACATACAAACTATTCTTGGTTGTCTTAATAAGTTCCAGTTCCATCCCTCCTTTCCAATTCGTCGCCTTTATTATTTTCCTTGTCAGGGATAGCATGTTTTCGTCTCCAAGTGTTATCCCACCCCAGGCCTTGCCTTTATCGGTAATGTATTGTTTCCTCATGGGAACAGCACCGATGGTATTACCTTTTCCATCACCCAGGGCTACGACGTTAACTTCTGTACCCTTAACAAACTCCTGTATAATGATGGGAAGACCCCATTTTGCACTGATCTTGTTAAAATGCATTTTGATCTGTTCTTCATTATAGGCAATATAGGCATCGTAAAACTTGCCCTTGACCATAACGGGAAACTCGAATTCATCACGAAGACTAAGAATTTCGGAATGACCAAGAATAGGCCTGCTTAGTGGTACGTTGATATCGTATTTCTTTCCAAATTCAGGAAGGTTAACCTTGTTTCTCTCTTCCAGTTGCTGAAGGGTAGGCAGGAATGTTCGTATACCCATTTTCTGAAGAGCGCTGCTCGATTTGATGAATGTGTAAAGTTCCGCATCAAAATTGGGTATCAATACATCGATATTTTCAATTGAGTTTATATATTCCAGCCGTTTAATCAAATTATCAGATCCTTCCGAAGGATAAGGGACCTGGTATACTTTATCTATAAGATCATGCATATAGATACCCGGTTCCAGGGTCTCATAGGCCAAACCTACTACTCTCATATCAAATTCACCGGATTCCCTAATGCTTCGGATGACCGGTATACCGGGCCCCGGATTATCCGTGTTATTCAGGCCGGTTGCTGCAAGCGTGAGTTTAATTTTGCTCATTCGGATGATTCTCTTTGGTTGGGGTAAAATATAATTTTCGTTATCAAATTACGGATGGTTTATTTGAAACGGTTACATTTGGATCCTGACTCTCCTTATCTCCGGTTAATAGTCTATTCGTCTTCTTCAACCAGATTATATTGTTTTAACATATTTAAAAAATCATAATAATATTTTTCAAAAGATGCAGCATCCACATCATATTTATCCAGTATGGATGATTGGATTTCATCGGTTGATTTTCCGAGTTTCATGATCCCAATGATCTCAGCTCCAATGGGATTGATCGAAAACGACTCACCGGTATTGGGATCAAATATAAATCCCGATTCACTGATCGCAATATTCTTTTTCAATTTCATTTGAGGATAATTTTTCTGATATGTAGACACTTTTATTATTTCCGTGCTGTAGAAATAATTTTTGAATGAATATACACAAAATCCTTACCATAATGGTTGATAGGGAGTTATAAAATTTTGTAAAAATGGTGTAAAATTTGGTATGAAAGAGGTATCATTATAGATAAACGGTTGTTTAGAAGGTTGAAAATCATGGAAAGCGAATCAATGTAATCGGTCGATTGATTTTTTCAATGGAATTTCATTTTTTTTAAATTCAGTAACCGAAAAGCCGGTTATCTTTCTGAACTGGTTTGACAGGTATTGAACACTGCTGTAATCCATCATAAATGCAATTTCACTCAGGGTATATTCATCAAGATAAACCAGTTCTTTTATACGTTCGATTTTCTGGAGAATAATATATTTCTCAAGGGTTATTCCTTCATTTGTGGAAAAGACTTTGGATAAATACTGGTAGCTCATGCCGAGTTTCTCAACCAGGTAATCGGATTTTCGTATAATGGAGTCCATATTATTCATCTGGTGTACAAGCTCTATTACAGAGATTTTAATGTTTTCCACCAACTGCTTCTCGCGCCCCATAATCAATTCGAAACCATACTTTAACAGCAGGGTTTTAATATCTTTTTCAGTTACCTGTCCGGGATCATAGGTCAGATTTGCCTGACCAAGCATTATATTGTTAACTCTTATATTTAATTCTTCAAATTTTTCCTTCAAAAGATGGATGGAGCATTGGCTTACCATATTCTTAATATGGAATGTATTGGTTATTCCTGGTACTGATTCAGCCACCCTGATAAATACTTTTTAAAGTACTAATTTAACCAAAAAAGATTATGAGTCGTTCTTAATGAGGAAAAGAGGGGAATCGCACAAGGAAAGAGATGAATGTTTTATATCCTGCTCCCGTGTGAACTGGAAAGGGGAGCAAATAATCCATGGGAGTCAGATTATCGCGATTTGAAAATGTTCAGGCCCCTGATTAGCAGCGAAATAAGAAGTAACAAACCTAGAAAAAGAATAATTGTTGGAGAGCTGGGAACATCCATAATCCATGATAAATAGAGCCCGAAAATAGTCACGGCAATGCCTATTACAAATCCAATGATGATCCGGGAGGACCATTTAACTGCAAATAATGCCGAAATTGAAGCGGGTATAATGAGAAATGAAAAAATTGTAAGAATACCTCCAACGTTTACTGCTTCGACGATTACTATCCCGAATGAGAAATAGAAGATGAAATCCCAGATTTTAGCATTCTTCATAATGGAATTACCTTCAAGATATTGGTTTGTCAGTTCAAGAAACTTATGTCTGAAAACATAATGTATACCTCCGATGACTGTGACTACCAGGGAGAGCCTGAGTACTTGATTCCAGGTGACCCAGAGTATTGATCCTGTAAGCATATCGTGAACATGAACATCAGCACCGGCTCCTTTATCCAGAATTATTACTACACCGGTAGCTGCAACGGCATAGGCTATACCTATTATCGATTCAAGGGGAATCTTTATCTTTTTATCTTTCAATAGGGTGAAAAGTGCTGCGGCCAATGTACAGAACAAATAGGCCGTAAAGGTCCTTACCTCGTGTTCGCCGGAATGGTATTGATGACCGATACCCATTTCAGATAAAACCATGGAAACTGCGCCTCCAAGTGCGGCAATCTGAGCCAGGGCAATATCGATAAAGATAATTTCTCGTTTAATCACATGGATTCCATAGTAAACCAATATGCTCATAAGCAATAAGCAGGCAACAACGGGTACCGCTGTGGAATTTCTTTGATAAATCAACCTTCTCCTCTTTTTCTTTGGAGGCAAGTTGATTAGCCTGATCCAG
>CP070687.1:354589-359682 GCA_020353115.1 Bacteroidales bacterium | reverse complement strand
CGCGCTACCTGGCTGCGCTACACCCCGATATTAGATTGTATACTGTTTGTACTAAAGAATAAGATACTTTGATCCCCGTGCAAAAATAATCTTTTTTCTGTTCAATTATTCTCACCACGTGTACCCGTTAATGTTGCGGATTAACAACTCTTCCAGTAAATTATCCTTGTCAACGGGGACAACTCCGACCTTCTCACAAACCAGTCCGCCGGCAAGGTTGGCAATCCCTGCAACATCCCTGGGAGAAAAGCCGGCAGCAAGAAAAAGACTGGATGTACTGATCAGGGTATCTCCCGCACCCGAAACATCAGCAATATCCCGTACCTCGGCCGGAACGGTATAGTACTTGTTGCCGTCACTGATAAACACCCCCAGTTCGGAGAGAGAGACCATGACCAGTTTGATATTCCGGCCGGAATGGATCGTTCTGGCGGCATCAAAAAGGCCTTCCATATCTCCTTTTTTCAAATCAAGCTTCAAACCCTCGACAAGTTCCCTGAAATTGGGCTTGAAAAGCTCGAGATTCCTGTAATTATTGAAATTTCGTTTCTTCGGATCTGCCAGCACAGGTATACCGGCGGATGAGGCAGATTTTGTAACCTCCTCTATCACATAAGGCGAAATGACACCCTTATCGTAATCTTCGAAAATTATGGCATTGACGGATTGATTGTTAATCTGCCGGATTACATTACCTACCAGTTTCTTCTGGAGATCATCGGATAGTATTCGGTCATCTTCTTCATCAACCCTCAACAGTTGCTGGTTATTGCTTATTATCCTGGTTTTAACCGTGGTTTTTCGTTCTGGACCTATAATTATCCCTGACGGATCAATATCCCGTGTTTCCAGCCTTTGCAGGAATTTTTTACCCGGATCATCATCCCCGATAACGGAAAACAGCAGCGGACGGGCGTCCAGTGATTTTATATTCAGAGCAACATTCGCCGCTCCCCCCAGACGGTTTTCATATTTGGTACTCGCTATGATCGGAATAGGAGCTTCCGGGGATATCCTGTCCACCTTACCCCACATGTACGAATCGATCATTACGTCACCAATAACGAGGATCCTGTAATCACGGAAGGATTGAAATATCTTCTTCAGTTCAGCGCTTTTCACCTCAAAATGATTTTATTTCGGCGAGACAAATATATAATTTATGTCGGTGATATGCCAGTCAACTCAGGTTGAGTTAATTATTAATAGGACTATCACTACACCGGATCGACATCAATACTTACCTGTACAGACCTGAATGCAGGATTTTTTTCATGATGCCTGATGGTGTCCGTTATGACTGTTTTCCCTTGTTCAACCTGTTTTCCTCTTTCGATTTTAACGAGAATAACCTTGATATATTTTCGCTGGATTTTATTGATCAGGGGAAATTCTGGTCCAATGACCCTGTCTCCCAGCACTTTACGAAGATCACGGGCTATTTCACCGGATGCCTTATCTACCTTGTTTTTATCATAATGTTTGACCGAGATCATAATCAGCCGGTAGAATGGAGGGTAACGGAAATACTTTCTCTCCTTTAGCTGGGATTGATACATGTGTTTGAAATCATGATTTACAACATCAAGAATTACAGGATGATCAGGATTTGAAGTTTGAATAATTACTTTACCTCTTTTCTTTGTGCGGCCCGCACGTCCGCTAACCTGTGACATAAGCTGATAACTTCTTTCATAGGCTCTGAAATCAGGGAAATTCAACATGTTGTCTGCATTGAGAATACCCACTACATATACATTTTTAAAGTCGAGCCCCTTGGAGATCATTTGTGTTCCGACGAGTACCCGTATTCTCTGGTGATCGAAATCATGAATGATATTCTCATACGAACTTTTTCTCCTGGTTGTGTCCAGGTCCATCCTGGCCACCCGGACACCTGGAAAAAGTATCCGTAAGTCGTCTTCAATTTTTTCGGTTCCGAAACCTTTTGTTTTCAATCCCGGACTCCCACATTCGTCGCAATTTCCGGGAGTTTCAATGGTGAAACCGCAGTAATGACAAACCAGACGGCGGATATTCTTATGATAGGTGAGGCTTACTGCACAATGCTTGCAACGAGGTATCCAGCTACAGGTCCCGCATTCCAGAAAAGGAGAGAATCCCCTTCTGTTCTGGAACAGGATGACCTGTTCCTCTTTTTCTATAGCCTCTTCAATTGCAGTCAACAGCTGGGGTGTAAAATGAGCGGTGAGAACCCTCTTTTTATGTGCTTCATAAAAATTGGCAAGGATGATCTCTGGCAACTCCAGTTCTTCATAACGTTGCATCAGTTCAACAAGCCCGAATTTACCTGTACGGGCGTTATAGTAACTCTCGATTGAGGGGGTTGCCGTTCCGAGAAGAACTTTGGCGCCATGAATTTTCGCAAGCATTATGGCGGAATCCCTTGCGTGGTAACGTGGAGCAGGATCATACTGCTTAAAAGTATTCTCGTGCTCCTCGTCAACTACTATAAGTCCGAGATTGGAGAACGGAAGGAACAGGGAAGAACGAACACCCAGAATTATCCGGTAACTTTTTTCGGATTTCAATCCCGATATATTCTGCCAGACTTCAACCCTTTCGGCATCATTCAGCCTGGAGTGATATACGCCCACACCGGATCCGAATACTCTTTTCAGACGTTGAATAATCTGTGCCGTGAGTGCAATTTCCGGTAGCAGATATAGTACCTGTTTCCCGGCTTTGACATACTCATCGATTAGATGCATATAAATTTCCGTCTTACCGCTTGAGGTGACACCATGTAACAGGACCACGTCTTTCTCAGAATGCAATTCCCGGATTTTCATCAATTTGGTATGCTGCAGGGTATTAAGCTTTTTCAAGGGACTGCAAGGCACATCATCCATTGAAAGCCTGCCTATCTGTTTGGTATACAATAAGAGGATTCCCTTTTTAACCAGGCTGTTCAGTGATGCAGGGGAAGCACCACATTCTTTGAGCAGTACGGTTTTCTTAACTTCCCGGATAGCAACCCCGGTGAACAGGTTCGCCATCTCTAAGAATTTCAGGATTAATTCCTGCTGTTTGGGTGCCTTTAACAGATGATCAAGAATCCTGCTTGTTTTCTCTTCATCCAGGGTTGGATTCAAACGAACAAAGGTCCCCGTTTTCGGTTTGTACCGTTCCACCAGCTTTTCTTCGACAAGAATGGCTTTCTTGAATATCAGGCCGTTAACCATGGGAATTGCGTTCCGGATATCTTTTTGTTTCGAAATCTCCCTGATGCTGAGGGTGGTTTTTTCTTCGAGTAATCTCAGAATTTTTATTTCACTGTCAGATAAGGAGCTGAAATCCCGGAATCCCGGAAAAGGAGAGATTTTTGATTCGCTTTCCAGTTTCAAACCGGAAGGAAGAGCGGCTTTCATTACTTCACCGGCAGTACAGAGATAATAACTTACCATCCAGTCCCAGAATGTGAACTGGTAGTCATTTACAATGGGTGCGGTATCCAGCAGGGAAAGGATATCTTTATACCTGTAACCGGGAGGCTTGTCCGAATGGATCCGTTTTACCAGTGCAGAATAGATACGTTTTGGGCCAAACTGGACGGCCACACGCATCCCGGATTTTATCTTATTTCTTAGTTTATCAGGTATCCTGTATGTATATAACGCAGGCAGTGGCAGTGGTAATAAGACATCGGCATACCATAATGATTTTTCCATAGTGAATGAATTCCCGGGAAAGGAGAATTTTCCGTTCGTGATTCGCTATCCTCTCTCCGGCTGGCCGGCGGCCTGCCGGTTTGATATTATATAGATAAGATATCAGCGATTTCCAGAAGGTTTTTGTTTACCTCTTTGTGAAGCTTTACTGCTTTCCTGAAAGGTACCAGGGCAATTTCGTCGTTTTGCAATCCGACCATAACGCTTTTCTGATCGTCAAGTAACGCCTCGACGGCAGCGTAACCAAACCGGCTTGCAACAACCCTGTCACGTGCGGAAGGTGAACCACCTCGCTGGATGTGACCCAAGACAATAACCCTGACATCATAATCCTTAAAATCCTCTTTTACTTTATCGGCAATTTTAAATGCGCCTCCTTCATCATCTCCTTCGGCCACGATAATGATATTGCTTGATTTCCTGCGTTTAAAACCATCCTCCAGAGTCTGTTTCAGTACGGCCGCCTGGTTTTTTATTTCCGGAATAAGTATAGCTTCCGCCCCTGAAGCGATTCCGCTGTTGAGTGCAATAAAACCTGCCTCAGCACCCATTACCTCTATGAAAAACATTCGGTTATGTGCGCTTGCCGTATCCCTGATCTTGTCAACGGCTTCCACAACGGTATTGAGACAAGTATCATAGCCTATGGTATAATCGGTACCGTAAATATCATTATCTATAGTCCCCGGAACACCGACAAAAGGGATATTGTGCTCTTCGTTAAAAATCCTGGCACCTGTAAAGGTCCCGTCACCGCCGATTACCACCACTCCTTCGATACCCTCTTTCACAAGATTGTCGTATGCGGTTTTTCTTCCTTCAGGTGTCGTGAACTCTTTGCAACGTGCAGTCTTCAGGATGGTACCTCCATTTTGAATAATATCGCTGACATTAAAAGCTTTCAGCTGTGTGAAAAGACCCTGAATCAATCCCTGATATCCGCGCCGTATTCCGATAACGTCCAGCTGGTTGTATATGGCAGCTCTTGTAACTGCTCGTATAGCAGCGTTCATGCCTGGTGCGTCACCTCCTGAGGTTAGAACACCGATTCGTTTGATCTTTGACATACTATTTAATTTACCAATTGAAGAATAAAATTATTGAAAATTTTATCATCCGGTACATGGTGAGGTCGGTTTTAAAAAATCTCTTCAATACGGGACGCAACATCCCTTAAAATCCATCCGGGAGTCGATGTGGCACCTGAAATCCCTGCCGATTCGGCACCACGGAACCATTCCGGATCCAGTTCATCCGGCCGGCTGATAAAATAGGTGTTGTAATTTTCCTCTTTGCAAATGTTGTATAACATGGATCCGTTGGAACTTGCACTGTCGCTGACGAATATAATTACATCAAAATTACCGGCAAACTCACGCAGTTTTGGCTCCCTGTTTATAA
>CP070687.1:349344-354489 GCA_020353115.1 Bacteroidales bacterium | reverse complement strand
CATCCGTATCGATATGGAAAACAGTTACCGAATTCTCGATTGCATTCTCTGTGGCAACGCGTTGTATGGTCTGAACAACGATTCTCTTCGCTTCCTTGCTACCGGTCATTTTTGCCTCATCCATGATTTCGTTAACATAAGACATGGCTTCCGTTTTCGCTTCTTCCTTAAGAGATTCGATCAACTGAGCCTTTGCTTCATCGCCTGAAAGGGCAGAGATGGCTTCAAGCTGTTCAACCTGCTGTTTATGGAGTTTGGACAGCTCTTCGTTCTTTTTCTCAACAAGTCCGATCTGGACATTCAGGTTTTCACGAATGGCTTCCACCTCTTTCCTGGCCCGTTGATTTTCCTCCATACGTTGGGATAATGCCGTTTCTCTTTGTCTGAATTTACTCTCCGCAACGGCCAGCCTGCTGTTTTTTTCATTGATTATCTTCTCGTGATCTGCCTTTAACTGAAGAAACTTTTCTTTAGCCTGTAAAATCTTATCCTTTCGAATTACTTCAGCTTCTGTTTCTGCCTCTTTAATAATTGCTTCACTTTTATTCCTGAGGGCTTTCTGCCAGATTACGTATGACAAAAATCCTCCGACAACAAAGGCTGCAGCCATCAATCCTCCGGCCACCGAAACAGCAATATCATTTATAATTACTGATGGTATCATAATGTTACAATGTTTATAGGTTTATAATAAAAAAAAACCCGCATTAGTTTCCTCAACTTTTATAAAACCCCGATATGACATGGGTGGAGTTGCCATCTGATTTCTGACTTCCATTGTCTTCATAGGAAGATCCCCGAAGGGTTAAGGCCTGTCATTGACCAATTGAGCTTTACTCCAATTTGCTAAATGTTGAGTTTCAAAAATGAATGAAGAAACAATGCGGGTAAAACTATATTTTTATGTAAAAGAACGTTATTACTCTTTTTTTAAATAGACCTCTAATTCAGTGTTTAATTCTTTGAGCTCCTCAATAATGTGTGAATCATCTAGTTTTTTATCGCAATCTATGATTTTTATGACAAATTGTAAAGCAGCCATTGCAAGGAAATCCTGTACATCTTTATCGGTATATCTTTGCTTATATAGTAATACCTTTTCGTTTATCATTTTGGCTGCTCTTCGAATCTTTTCCTCGTCCCTTCTGTCAATCTTCAATGGATAATAACGGTCTGCAACATTAACTTTTATTGATAGTTTATCATCCATTTGCTGATCAACTAAATATCTACCTGTTCAAAAGAGCAATACATTTATCAATCTCCCGCACAATTTTATTTACTTTTATTCTGGCATCATGAACATCCTCACTTCCGGCCAGAATCGTTTTTGTAATTTTTAGGTTTTCGTATTTATTTTTTATCTCCTGTAATTCCGTTTCCCGGAATTTTATTTGTTTATTCAGTTCTACCCTCTCATGCTGCAACGTTTCATTTTCATTCTGTGCTTTCTCGTAAAACGAAATTAAAAGCCTGATCTTTTCTTTTAATTGTTTTACTATCTCATCCTGTTCACTGTCCATTACAACAGATTTCCTACAAAGGTAATATTGCTTCAATAAATTCAAAAAATAATTTTTAGTTTTCCTGAAAATGAATTTTAATTATAGCTTTACCCTTTTCTAAACAAATTTCTTTTTCCTATTCACACATTCAAATATTCCGGTTGTTCTATGGAATATATAATTCGGTTCAATATTATCCTTTTGGGGATCTGTTGTAATGTTCTCTGCAATGGCCAGATTGACAGTAAAACAACATCATTTGGTTCTCCGGTTGATTTCCCCATCAGTCTCTCCGCAAATTTCGGAGAAATCAGGGACGATCATTTTCATTCCGGCATTGATATAAAAACCCAGGGTGCCAGTGGCAAGGAAATTCGTACGGTGGAAGACGGTTATATTTCCCGGATCAGCGTTTCACCCGGAGGCTTCGGTCAGGCGATTTATGTAAGGCACCCAAATGGATTTACTACAGTTTACGGTCATCTCAGCAGGTTCCACGGGGATATTGACGAATATGTGAGGGAAAACCAGTACAGGGAGATGAGTTTTCAGATTGGTCTTTTCCCCCGGCCGGAACAGTTCCGGGTTGCAAAAGGGGATATTATTGGTTATTCCGGAAATACGGGGAGTTCTTTGGGACCGCATCTCCATTTTGAAGTGAGAAATAGCAGCAATGAGCATCCTCTGAATCCCATGTTGTTTGATTTCGACATTGAAGATACGATCCGGCCTGTAATTTATGGTATCTCCCTTTATCCATTATCACCTGAAAGTCATGTGGATTTTGAAAATCAAAAGAAGCGGTTTCCGGTAACCGGAAGTGGCGGCAAGTATACTCTCCGGAATACTAATCCGGTATCCGCCGGGGGATATATCGGCTTTGGAGTTGAAACAAACGATTTTCTGAATCACTCGAGTAACCGTTGCGGCATTTATTCAATCGAATTGAAGGTTGACCAGGTTACCGCTTTCCAGATGGAATTGTCCGAGTTCTCGTTTGAAGAGACAAGGTATATAAACAGCCATATCGACTATGAAGAGAGGTTGGAAAATAAACGTAATATTCACCAGACATTCACGGCTCCGAACAACAAGTTATCTGTTTATAAGCAGGTAAAAAACCGGGGAAGGTTAAAACTCATGGACAATGAGACACATGAGATTACTATAATTATCAGGGATACGTACCTGAACGAATCCATACTCAACCTGTTTGTCCAGGCGGATTGGGAACCGGGAAGAAGGTATGGCAACTCAGACAGGACCTATTCACGGATCATGCCCTATGATATCACGAATACCTATGAACATAACGGGTTTGAAATTTCCATTCCTGCGAATGCACTCTACGACACCCTTTATTTCAGCTATGCGAAATCACCCGGCCTGCCATCAACCTACTCCGAAATACATCATGTTCATAACAGATTTACTCCCGTACACAAATCATTTACCATGCGTATCCGGCCGGAACCATTTCCCGTGGGTCTGGAGGGTAAGCTGATCGTTGCTGCACTGGATGATGAAAAAGAGCTGAATCCGGTTGGTGGAGAGTTTAATGAAGGATCGATGGAGGTTCAGATAAGGGAATTTGGAAAATTCGTTATTGTTGCCGATACTGTTCCTCCGGAAATCATACCGGTAACTCCTGTCAATAACATGAACCTGACGGGTGCATCCCTTTTGAGATTCAGGATCACAGATGATTTTTCAGGGATCAGGTCATACAACGGATTCATTGATGACCAGTGGGTACTGTTTGAGTATGACCCGAAAAATGATATGTTATCGTATGCATTCGATCCCTCACGACTCAATAAAGGCAAAGTTCATGAGCTGGTACTTACCGTGATAGATAACCGGGAGAATATATCGGTTTTCTCCTGCAGCTTTATCTGGTAATCACCATAACGATTCAGGGTAGAAACCCTCATCCACCAGCTTTCTTATCTTTTGTATCACCTCTTCCTTATCTTTCCGGTATGTTACTCCAAACCACCTGTCCCTGGTTTGAAGGATTTTTACGGAAGCAAGGTTATGATTGAGTATTTCCTTAATCAGGTCTGGTATATAAAATTCCGCCTTCGGATTATTTCTTTCACGTTCAATGAACGACCTGAAGAACTTTTCAATGAAATCAAATATTCCGGGTTGAAATCCCCAAATGTTCATGGATACCAGTTCATCACCGTTAAGGTCTGTCTCATTTCCATTCACATCCGTATAGAATATCCTTCTTCCTTTATGTTCAATGTGTGTCAGCTCTTTAATCGACTCAAGGTAATGTTGATCTGAACGTGTACAAATGGCCCTGGTAACGTATCCGTAATCCGAGAGCGTACGGTCCAACCTGTATCCTATCATGGCATAATCCTTCTCTGAACCGGTTTTAATAAAATCCACTATTGTCCGGAAAGATTGAGCTCCGTAAAAATCATCCGCATTGACCACAATGAAGGGTCCGTCTATTTTATCCCTTGCAACAAGAATGGCATGACCTGTCCCCCAGGGTTTTGTTCTTTCCTGCGAGAATTTGATTCCTTCCGGAATCATTTCAAACTCCTGCATTGCATAATCAATTTCAACACTCCCTTCAGGCCGGGATCCTATTACTTCATGAAACTCAGGTTGTATATCCCTTCTGGTAACGAATACAACCTTCTCAATTCCAGCCCTGACCGCATCGTATACCGAATAGTCCATAATGGTTTCCCCGGACGGCCCGACCCTGTCGAGTTGTTTAAGGCCTCCGTACCTGTTTCCTATACCTGCAGCCAATACCAGTAAGGTTGGTTTTTTTTTCATACAATATAAATTCTTACGTCTATCCGGCCGCAAAACTAATTAAAATTCCTGTACAGCGAACTATAGTTACAGGGAAACATTCAAACCGCTGGTTTTTAGCGGTTCTGAAAGCTCCAATTCTTTTAACTAACCTTTGCTGTTACAAAAGTAGGGGCTGTATCAAAAGTAGGGTTA
Organism: Bacteroidales bacterium; assembly: GCA_020353115.1. Taxonomy (GTDB): domain Bacteria; phylum Bacteroidota; class Bacteroidia; order Bacteroidales; family VadinHA17. The sequence continues at coordinate 350,005 of CP070687.1, read as the reverse complement.
AACACTCCCTTAGGAATGCCTATTGTAAAAGGTCGCAAAATTATAATAGCCTGATTTTCAACCCTCTGTGAGCTCAGTGCCACCTCTGTGTTCTCTTGCCATAGGCATCCCTCTGGGAGTGTTTCTATCTTTTCTTGACTTTTGATACAGCCCCTACTGTTTTAACCCGATCAATGAATCCACAGTGTGGTATTCGAACCGGCTCTCCGGGATCGTTGGTCTTTAAAGTTCTATTGTCTGCAAAAAACTTCGGAAAGATTTCTATCTTTAATTCAAATACGGATGAAAAACTACACGGTCATAGGAATGATGTCAGGCACATCCCTCGATGGTCTTGATATTGCTTTGTGCCGATTCTCAAAAACGAGTGAGAAATGGAGCTACCGGATCATACATTCAGTCACGATACCATACCCTGCTGTATGGAAAGAAAGGCTTGCTACAGCAGACCAGTTAACCGGTACGGATATCATTTCACTGGATAACGAATATGGTAAATTCCTTGGTCAGAAAGTAAATGAATTTACGGAGGATCTGTCACAACGGCCTGATTTTATTGCATCACACGGACATACCCTTTACCATCAACCTGAAAGAAATATTACATTACAGATTGGCAGTGGGGCGATACTGGCTGCTGAAACCGGTATAACAACCATAT
>CP070687.1:344085-349244 GCA_020353115.1 Bacteroidales bacterium | reverse complement strand
CTACTAAATATAGTGTTATAAAATGTGTAATTTGTCAAAACGGCGGATTCAGGCAATATTCGTGATTTTGGGTTTTTTACTGCATATTGTGGCATCCGGACAAACGGTAACCGGTAAGGTAACTGATGAATCCGGAGAATCCCTGCCGGGAGTAACCGTACTGATAAAAGGGACACAGACCGGTACCACTACCGATATCGACGGTAATTATGCGCTTACCCTGGATGATCCTTCCCAGGATATACTGGTGTTTTCCTTTGTCGGGATGGTAACTGAGGAAATACAAGTTAATAATCAGAGCAGCATCGATCTTGTAATGAAGACCGCAAACCAGTATCTTGATGAACTGGTTGTTATCGGGTACGGATCGGTAAGAAAACGTGATCTTACAGGTGCTGTTTCTTCGGTCAGCAACAGCCAGATAAAAGATATGCCGGTTTTATCTACAGCCCAGGCCTTAACGGGCAGGTTGGCCGGTGTACATATCGTTACATCGGAAGGATCTCCCGATGCAGATATAAAAATCAGGGTCAGGGGAGGTGGTTCCATAACCCAGGATAATTCACCCCTGTATATTATTGATGGTTTCCCGGCCGAATCCATGGGGGATATTCCACCCTCCGATATCGAGTCCATCGATGTACTGAAGGACGCTTCATCGACTGCCATATATGGTTCACGGGGGGCAAACGGTGTGATTATAATTACGACGAAGAGCGGTAAAGAAGGAAAAACTGAAATCAATTACAATTTCTACACGGGATACAAGAAACTCTCAAGTGTACTGGATGTACTTGATCCCTACGAATATGTCCTGTACCAGTATGAAAGGTCCTCCGGTTCATTTCTTGAGAGGCGTGATTTTGAAGATTTATTCGGGACCTGGGAACAACTGGATAGTCTGTACACCGGATCTTCCGCAAACAACTGGCAGGAAGAGGTTTTCGGCAGAAAAGCGCAAACTACCTATCACAATCTCAGTGTTACCGGCGGAACTGCCAAATCATCCTATAACCTGAGCCTATCGAACACGAACGATACGGGAATAATGCTTCAGTCCGGTTATAAAAGGAATAACCTTAATTTCAAATTCTCCAACCAGACAACGGAAAGACTAAAGCTAGACTTTGACGTTAAACTGAACGATACAAAGATTGAAGGTGCCGGAACATCAGATCCCGGGACCTCTACAAACAACAGGCTAAAGCATACCGTTATTTACAGACCGGTTAATGGCCTGTCCGACTTTTCCGATGACCCGGACCTTGAATTTGATGACGAGGAGTATTATGAGGTTAGCAGGTTGATCGACCCGGTTACCCTGGTAAATGACGAATACAGGCTAAGAGACAGAACATATATCAATTTCAACGGCGGCCTGACACTTAAAATAATCGACCAGCTTGAGTACCGGAGCGAACTGGGGTATGATAACCGCCAGCAGAGGTATGAACGGTTCGACGGAGTATCCACACCAAATGCCAGGAAATACGGGGACAAACCAATCGTCCGTATTGAAGAGTCTTCCAGCGGATTCCTGAGGTTTGCCAACCTGCTGGCCTATGACCTGAAGAACTTCAGAAATTCCCACAATATAAATGTATTGCTGGGCCAGGAGTTATTGGATAACAACTACAAGAATGTTCGTGCAGAATCAAGGTCTTTCCCTGAAGACATTACTCCATCGGTAGCTATCGGATCCATGGAACTTGGTGAGGATAATCAGAAACCAATTACCTTTGAAGGACTTAACAGGTTGCTCTCTTTCTTCGGCAGGATCAATTATGGATTCAGGGAGAAGTATCTTGCTTCATTCACTTTAAGGGCTGACGGTTCTTCCAAGTTCGGACCGGAAAACCGCTGGGGATTTTTTCCTTCCGGATCAATCGCCTGGAGAATATCCGAGGAAAGTTTTATGCAAAACCTTGAGTTTATCTCCTACCTGAAAACCAGGATCAGCTATGGTCAGGCAGGAAATAACAGGATAGATGATTTTCTATGGACCACGACATACAAGGTGGGCTCTGATAAGGCATTTTACCTGAATGAGGTTCCGCTGACATTCCTCTACCCCGATCCCAATAACCTTGCCAATCCTTCCTTGAAATGGGAAACGACCATTACAAGAAATGCAGGGATTGACCTGGGAGTATTCAACAGCAGAATAAATCTGACCCTTGAGTTATATAAAAATACCGTCAAGGATTTATTAATCCGTTCCCGGATCCCATCCGTGTCAGGCTATAATACACAAATGCGGAATATCGGTCAGACCACCAACCAGGGAGTTGAAATAGTACTGGATGCTTATATTATCGATAAAGATGATTTTAAACTATCCGCGAACTTCAATATATCTTTTAACAGGGGAAGAGTGGATGATCTGGGCGGCCTGGACTACTTTACGGTATCCTCCGGATGGATAAGTGACACGGGTGATGATTATATCGTAAAGATTGGCGAACCGGTTGGGTTGATGTACGGATTTGTCACGGATGGATTTTATAACACCGATGATTTTACCTACGACGATGTAACCGGTACATATACACTTAATCCCGGAGTGGCAGATAATTCCGGAATTACATTTGCCGGATTTGGCCCGGGCAGTGTGCAATTCGAAGATATCGGATCACCGGTCGATGAAAACGGCAATCCAATTGATGATGGTAATCTTGTTACATTTGATGAAGATCGTACGATTATTGGCAACAGCAATCCAAAACATACGGGTGGTTGTAATATTATGATGAACTACAAAGGATTAGACCTGAGTGTATTTCTCAACTGGGTATATGGAAACGATATTTACAATGCAAATAAGATCGAATTTACCAGTGGCTACAGGAAATATACAAATCTTGTCTCAGATATGAATTCGGATAAAAGATGGACATCCATCGATGAATCCGGAGCACAGGTTACAGATCCTGTATCGCTTTCCGAAATGAACAGTGATGCATCGATATGGACTCCACAGCAAGGCAGATATCTTTTCCATTCCTGGGCGGTTGAAGACGGATCATTCCTGAGGATCAACAACATCACCCTGGGATATACTCTTCCGGAGAAATGGACCGGAAAGGTATATGTTTCAAGGCTGAGATTTTATGCTACCGTCAACAATCTGTATACATTCACCAATTATACCGGCTATGATCCGGAAGTGGATACAAGAAGACAAACGCCGTTAACACCCGGAGTAGATTATTCAGCCTATCCGAGAAGCAGATCGTATTTGTTCGGACTGAACCTGACGTTCTGAAAAACCCGATGACCATGAGAAAACAATATTTCATAAAAACAGCGCTTTGCTTAGTGATAGTAATCGGGGTATCCATAATTCATTCCTGTGAGGAGTATTTTGAATATGAACCCGTATCGCTTTTCTCAAACGAAAATGTTTTTAATAATGTCGATTATACCAAACAGGCTATTCTGGGTATTTATCAGTTAATGACCCTTGATGAAGGATATTCAAAACGGTTGAGCATGTATTACGGGGTTGATACCGATATAGCAAAGTGTAGTGGAGAGTTGGACAACGGGAGAAGGGGAATTGCAAGGTATGCGGCAAATTCGGGAAATTCTGAAATTGAAAAACCATGGAGGAATCTCTATATTGCGATTGAAAGGGCAAATGTGTGTATTAAGAATATTCCCCAAAGTCCTATTTACAAAGAGGGATCGGATGAACAAAAGAACGAGATGAGAAGGATGCATGGTGAAGCCCTTGCCCTGAGAGCGATCTTTTACTATGAACTGGTCAGAAACTGGGGTGACGTACCATTCAAAACCGAACCTTCAAAGGCAGGGGATAATTTCAATCTTCCCAAAACCGACAGGGATTCGATTTATGATCATATAATAAATGACCTGATTCTCGCTGCGGACCTCATACCATGGCGTTCGGAAGTGCCGGCAGACGAACGGCTTACCAAAGGAGCTGTCAAGGGATTTCTGGCAAGAATCTGCCTGGCAAGAGGAGGCTATTCCCTCCGGAAAACGGGAGCAATGCAACGGGGTTCCGATCACCTCACCTATTATCAGATTGCACTTGATCAGTGTAAAGATATTATCGAAAGCGGTCAGCATAGCCTGAATCCGGTGTTTGGAAATATCTTCCATACCCATTGTGAGCGTAACCTGGATACCCAGTACGGCGAAAGTATGTTCGAAGTTGGGATGGGTATTTATCGCAGCGGTGAGGTCGGATATTATGTAGGCAACAGAATCAATCCCCTGTCGAGGTATGGAAAAGCCGATGGAGGGATCAGGGCCCTGCCCACCTATTACCTGTCATTCGACAGCCTGGATACACGCCGCGATATCACAGTTGCATTATACGAGATTGATGAAAACAATATCAGAGTAGTCCGGGAATTCGGTGAGACCTTCATCGCCAAGTGGAGACGTGAATGGATAAGACCCCTGTTCCCCGGTTCGGATAAGTACAACGGGGTCAACTGGGTTATGATCAGATATTCTGATATTTTATTAATGTATGCTGAAGCGGAGAACGAGATTAACGGCGCACCATCAGCAGCTGCAATAGATGCCCTCCGGCAGGTAAGGGAAAGGGCTTTTCGCGGGAATGAAGATAAAATCCATACTATTCCAAATGATTATAACGGATTTTTTGAAGAAATTGTAAAGGAAAGGGCCTGGGAATTCGGTGGAGAATGTTTACGTAAATTCGACCTGATCCGCTGGAACCTGCTCGATTCAAAACTGGCGGAAGCACGAGAAAACCTCAGAAAACTGGTTGCCGGGGAAACTCCATACGAGAACATACCCAGGAGAGTGGTCTGGAGAAACGAGGGGGAAATGATCGAATTCCTGAATCTTCATTACAATATGGATTCAATCCAGATTGCTCAGCGTGACTCGCTCCTCTGGCCAAACGTTACGGATTGGGCCAACCATATTACCGAAGAGTATATTCTGGCTATTGCCGAATTCTTCGAACCAAACCGAAAGGAACTTTTACCGATTCATCAGAATATCGTGGACGCAAATCCCAATCTGACGAATGATTATGGATATTGATGAAAAATCACAAAACAGATATTATGTTAAACCAAAACCTGACCATATGAAAAGAAAAATCTACACTATGAGTCTGTTGTGTTTTATGGGCGTGATCAGTGTTATTGCCC
>CP070687.1:338810-343985 GCA_020353115.1 Bacteroidales bacterium | reverse complement strand
TCTTAATTATGAAAGTAAAACTGATTTCATTATTAAAAGTATTTAACCTATTTAAAAAGAAAAAATATGAACAGACGAAAAGCAATGACAATCGCCGCTGGAGCGATAGCGGCTGGTGGGGCAGGCATCATCACACTAATGAATGCATTCAAACCAAAATACCTGCCTGAAGAGAAACCCGAAAAACTGGAATATGAGAAACCGGAATCTGATTGGATGTATGATCCATTGGATCCAGCTGTTACAGCCCAGTTAGCCTACAATTATTATTCAAGTGGAAGCTGTATGTATGCTACTTTCAAAAGTGTGGTTTCTCAGTTAGCTGATAAATTTGGTGAGCCTTTTGCCTCATTTCCATTCCATATGTTGAAATATGGTCATGGGGGTATAGGCGGTTTTGGGACCACCTGTGGTGCATTAAATGGAGGAGCTGCCCTAATAGGCCTGTTCTTTGCCCATAATAAAAAGATACAGGACAGTCTAATAACAGGGCTATTTAAATGGTATGAAAACACCCAGCTTCCCGAGTTTAGACCTCAGAAGTCCATTTTGGATTTCACTCCTCCATCATCCATTTCCTACTCCACTCTTTGCCATGCATCTAACTCCAATTGGGTGAAGGCAAGTGGATTTAAAATAACAAGCGACGAGCGCAAGGAGCGATGCCGCCGTTTAACAGGCGATGTAGCAGCTCATATAACGACAGTCCTGAACGATTGCTATCATAATACTTACATAACAAATGGCCACGACAACGAAACAGTCCGAAAATGTATGACATGCCATGGCAATCAGGGCAAACTAAGTAATACTGGTGGAATGATGAGTTGCAATTCATGTCACACAGAATCGCTTGGACATAAACTTTTCTCCGATGCACATTACAGATTAATGAAAGATAATTAAAGGGATTAAAGTTGTTATTGCATCTGTATTTATCTTGAAATTACTTTTTTAGAACCTAACAACCAATTAATGTCATAACTCATATTATCATGAAAACTACAACTTTAGGATTTATTGGAGGCGGTAGAATAACAAGGATTATTCTACAAGCTTTAAAAAACAAAGCGGTCGAATTTGAATCGATTATTGTATTTGAACCCAACACCGAAACCTCAAGTGAATTACAAAGGCAATTTCCAGAAATTAAAGTTGCTGATTCCCCTGACAAACCTGCAGGCCAGGATTTGGTCTTTTTAGCGGTTCATCCTCCTGTGATGATGGAAGCACTCGGCAATATTAAGGAAACTGTGACTGACAGTACAGTCATAGTATCACTTGCTCCAAAAATCACCCTCGAAAGAATGGCCAGCATGCTCTCAAAAGGGAAACATGTCCGCATGATTCCTAATGCAACTTCCATTATTAATAAGGGATATAATCCTGTATCCTTTTCAGCATCCATCAGCAATGATGAAAAAACCTCTCTGCTGGACTTGTTAAAAGTGTTGGGAAAAACGTTTGAGGTTAAAGAAAGTTCCCTGGAAGGCTACGCCATTGTTTCGGCCATGCTTCCCACCTATTTCTGGTTCCAGTGGATGAAAATGGAGGAAATTGCTATACAAACAGGTATTCCGGAAGCGGATATAAATAGAATTATCGGATCAACCCTAAGAAGGAGTCTCAAGCTGTTCTACAAATCAAATATGACTCACGAGGAGGTTATAGATCTGATCCCTGTTAAGCCTATCGGGGATAATGAAGAGGAGATTGAAAGGATCCTTGAAACTAAACTGCTTGGACTCTATGAAAAAATTAGACCTCAATAATATTCAATTGACTCTGATTGACTATTGACAGTAAAGTTGATCTTTGGGTACAATACATTTCTGAAAGGTTGATACCCTCAGTGCTCGGACATATAAGACGTATATTTACGTCATAAAGTATACATTATGGTACATGCTAAAACCGAACTTTTTGATTCAACGCTTACAGAGATGGCAAGAATGTTCAAGACCTTGGGGCATCCTGCACGACTCAAGATACTGCAATTCCTGGCAGCATCCGAAACCTGCATTACCGGGGATATTTCCGAGGATCTGCCCCTTGGAAGGACCACTTTAAACCAGCACCTTAAAGAATTGAAGGATGCCGGTTTAATTGAGGGACACATTCGGGGAGCAACAACCAGGTATTGCCTCGTTCAGGATAGAATCGAAGAGATGCGCAAGATTATGCTTGAATTTATTGAAACCATAGAATTAGATAATTGCAAATGTAGATACATGAAAATATTAATCTTATGCACTGGGAACAGCTGCCGAAGTCAAATGGCCCATGGATTCCTGCAATCCTTTGATAGTCGCCTTCAGGTTGCCAGTGCAGGTACCGAAGCTTCGGGAAAGTTGAATCCAAAAGCAGTGGAGGTGATGAAGGAAATCGGGATCGATATAAGCAATCACACATCCGACCAAGTGGATATATACCTTGACGACGAATGGGATTATGTAATTACGGTTTGCGGTGGAGCAAACGAAAACTGCCCAGCATTTCTGGGCAAGGTCAAACACCGGTTACATATAGGTTTCGACGATCCGTCACATGCCACTGGAACTCCTGAATCTATTCAGAATGAATATTACCGGGTCCGAGACAAGATCAATGAAGCCTTTCTCAAACTATATATAGAACAATTAAAATCTGAGTTATGAATCCAAAAGAATTAAAACTAATCGTTCAGGAAAAATATGGCAAAATCGCCTCTCAAAGCACAATTCAGAATCAATCATCCTGCTGTGGAAGTACCGGGTGCTGTGACGATATGGACTATACCATCTTCAGTGATGACTACAGACAGATTGAGGGATATAATGCTGATGCTGACCTGGGTTTAGGATGCGGAATTCCTACCCAATATGCAGCGATTAAAAAAGGAGATCATGTGTTGGATCTGGGATCGGGAGCCGGCAATGATTGTTTCGTTGCACGGAACTTCGTGGGCGAAACAGGTACGGTTACAGGGATTGATTTTACCGAAGATATGCTCAAAAAAGCCCATAATAATTTGAAAAAGACTGATTTCAAAAACATAGATTTCGTTAAAGGGGATATAGAAAATATGCCACTACCGGACAATTATTATAATGTGGTTATTAGTAATTGCGTCCTAAATCTTGTACCTGACAAACAAAAAGCTTTCAGCGAGATATACAGGGTATTAAGACCTGGAGGACATTTTTGTATTTCCGATGTGGTGATTGCCGGCGAACTTCCTGATAAACTCAAGGATGCAGCAGAAATGTATGCAGGATGTGTATCCGGGGCTATACAAAAGGAAGAATACCTGAGAACCATTCAAAAACAAGGATTTCATGATCTGAAGGTTAAAAAAGAGAAAGAAATCATTGTTCCGAATTCGATTCTGCTGAACTACATTACCCTGGATGAACTCAGGACATATAAAAAGAACAGGACCGGAATATACAGTATTACGGTGATTGCATTTAAATAATTCTTATTTACACAGGTAAAGGCATGAATAACAAAAAGAAACATATCGGATTTTTCGAAAAATACCTGACACTCTGGGTGGTTCTTTGCATTGCAGTTGGTATTGCCATCGGACATTTTGCCGGAAACAGCATTGAGATAATCAGTAACCTGGAACTTTTTAGGGTGAATATCCCCGTAGCCATTCTGATCTGGCTGATGATCTACCCGATGATGCTCCAGGTTGACTTTTCCAGTATTAAGGATGTAGGAAAACGACCAAAGGGACTGATCCTGACTCTGGTGGTCAACTGGCTGATCAAACCTTTTACTATGGCCTTTTTTGCATGGATTTTTTTTACAAAATTGTATGCTGCATTTATTTCACCGGAACTGGCAGGAGAATATATTGCCGGAGCAATCCTTCTCGGTGCGGCACCCTGTACTGCCATGGTTTTCGTATGGAGTTACCTATCTGATGGGGATCCGAATTACACACTGGTTCAGGTATCGGTTAATGACCTGATCATCCTGGTGGCATTTGTTCCCATCGTAGGATTATTGATTGGGATCACTGATATTAAAATCCCCTATGATACCCTTATAGCAAGTGTTATTATTTTCGTGGTGATTCCACTATTTGCAGGGTATATGACCCATAAGGTTTTGATCCGGAAAAAAGGGGAAGAGTGGTTTAAGCAAACCTTTCTTCCAACATTCCGACCTGTTTCAATCGTCGCATTGTTAACCACCTTGGTGCTTCTTTTTGCTTTTCAGGGCACAACTATCCTGGAAAAACCGCTTATCATATTACTGGTAGCCGTGCCGTTAATCATTCAGACCTATTTCATATTCTTTATCGCCTGGTTTGGAGGAAGATTACTGAAACTGCCCCATGCCATTTGTGCCCCTGCCTCAATGATCGGTGCAAGCAATTTCTTCGAGTTGGCTGTTGCCGTGGCCATTGCTCTTTTTGGATTACAATCACCGGCAGCAATGGTAACAGTTGTTGGCGTTCTTGTTGAAGTCCCAGTAATGTTGAGCTTGGTATCCCTGGCTAATAAGTGGCGATATTGATTTCTACATTCAATTACTCATGAGAAAAGAGAAACTCACAGAACTCAGTACAGAAAATCTCAAGAATCTAAAAAGAAAAACATTTATAGCTCTTTGGGTAATAATTCTCGTTTTCTTAGCTGGTATCTTCAAAGTAATCGGCACGATTCAAACTATAAAACTTAGTCTATTTCACGTGATTGTGATTGGTGCAGTGATTGGAGCAATAGTTGAACTGATTATGAATTCAATTTTTATTAATGCTGAGTTGAAGGCAAGAAATAAATCGGAATCAGATGATCAAACCATCAAACATTAATTGCCAGCTTAACACACAATATGGTGTTTACTTTCCTCACTGTATTAATGGATTTCCCTGTAATTTGAGCAATGCGTCTTAAAGACAGTTCACTATTTTTAAGTAGATCAGCTACATCTTTATATTTTAATAATAGATCTGCTGGATTTGCCTTTGCTCCTTTTTTACGTCCGTTATAAATTGAATATTAAAAATAATTCACCTAAGATTTACGATACTTATATTATTGGTAATCGTGTTGAAGTATCATTTGATAAAATTTCCATTGAAGAATTAAATGCAATACTAAATTCCGCATTAAGTTTGGCAAAAGATTTACTTGAGAAAAACTAATTTTAAGTCTCGCAAGTAAGTCTTTATGCGTA
>CP070687.1:333429-338710 GCA_020353115.1 Bacteroidales bacterium | reverse complement strand
GCGATACAGAATCTGGTTGAGAAGTTTTTCGGGAAAGCCCCTTCCAAAGGAGTAAATCCCGACGAGGTTGTCGCTATCGGAGCAGCAATCCAGGGTGGTGTATTGACCGGAGAGGTCAAAGATGTTCTCCTCCTGGATATCACACCATTATCACTTGGTATTGAAACGATGGGTGGTGTAATGACGAGACTGATTGATGCGAATACAACCATCCCGACAAAAAAAGCCGAAACATTTACCACTGCAGCTGATAATCAGCCCTCTGTGGAGATACATGTCCTTCAGGGTGAACGACCGATGGCGACTGGAAACAAAACCATAGGACGTTTCCATCTGGATGGTATACCACCGGCTCCAAGGGGAATACCCCAGATTGAAGTTACCTTTGATATCGATGCCAACGGAATCCTGAATGTTTCTGCAAAAGATAAAGGAACAGGGAAGGAACAGAAAATCCGTATCGAAGCATCTTCCGGGCTAAGCGACGAGGAGATAAACAGGATGAAAGAAGAGGCAAAAATGAATGAGGAGACCGATAAAAAAGCAAGAGAACGCGTGGATAAATTAAATGCAGCCGATAGCCTTATCTTTCAGACTGAAAAACAATTGAAGGAATTTGGAGACAAATTACCGGACGATAAGAAACAGCCTATTGAAAAAGCCCTGGAATTGCTGAAAGAAGCACATAAAAACCAGGATATTGATGCCATCGAAAAGGCAACGGCTGAACTAAATACGGTATGGCAGTCCGCATCGGAAGAAATGTACAAGGCAAGCCAGGCAACAGGTGCCGAAGCAGAAGCCGGAGAACCGGGTAAAGAACAAAAAGGCGAATCGAAGGGTGATGACGAAGTTACCGATGTCGACTTTGAAGAGGTAAAATAAGAACAAATAAATAATTTTACCAGGGTTGTCCTTCATGTATCTTTCAGGACAACCTCTTTTTTTTTATTTTTACTCATCTTTCGGATAATTTATGATTCTTTTACACGTTCTCATTTATCCGGATTCATTGCTTTTAAAACCTAAATCAAAACATTCTGCAATGCGTCATAAGATAATACTGTGGATCACCCTCTTTTCAATTACACCCTTAAATGGTCTTACACAATGGACTTCCGGTACAGATACGGTTTTCAATCAAACCGATCAAAACGGAATGAGACAGGGCTTTTGGAAAAAATTCCACGAAAACGGAACGGTAAAATTCGAGGGTTTCTTTGAAAATGATAAACCTCTCGGTGTTTTTAAAAGATATTACGATAACAAGGCAATCCAGTCTATAATGGTTTTCAAAGATGACGGTAAGACGGCTTCAGCCAGGATCTTTTATAATAACGGCAACCTTGGAGGTGAAGGGATGTATATCAACCAGTTAAAAGATGGAGAATGGAGATATTATTCCTATTACGATACGACACTTACCTATATTGAAAACTATGTTTTGGGACAGAAACATGGCGTTTCCATAAAATATTACAGTGACGGACAGTTGTCTGAAGAATTAGGTTTCAGTTACGGGAAAAAGGAGGGAGACTGGATCCAATACTTTCCCGATGGAACGGTATATCTGAAATCAGCTTATAAGAACGGATTACTCGAAGGACCATACACCGTGTATTTTGAGTCGGGTACGATAAATATAAAGGGGAATTACCTGCATGACAAAAAACAGGGTGAATGGATTATTTATGATGAAAAAGGCACAACGATCGTAACGTTCAGCTTTAATAATGGTATTGCTTTGAATCAAAGTGAATTGAATAAAGAACAGCATGAGCTTCTTGAACAGTTGGAGAAGAATAAGGGTAAATTCCGGGATCCCAGAATTTCCGATGTGAGATTCTAATAACCTGCAATGCTTATGTAATGAGGGACAGACAGTTTAAAGGTTTTATCGCTTCAGCAGTAAAACCGGGACTTGGATGGTTTTACAGCCTGATTCTCTTGATTCAAATCCTACCCATTCCTGTCATCCTGGCACAAAATCCTCCGGAAAAATACTGGATTCAATTTACAGACAAGGATAATACTCCTTACTCACTGGATAATCCCGATGAATATCTTTCTCAAAGATCGATTCAAAGGCGTTTGAAATATGGAATTCCCGTCCGGGTAAATGACCTTCCTGTAAATCCTTCCTATATTGACAGTATTGCGTCCCTGGGTATCAAAATATTAAATAAGTCGAAATGGTTCAATGCCATTACCATTGAACTGACAGATTCTTCCCTTCTTGATTCCTTACTGACCTTCGGATTCATATCCGGGATTCAGAATGTATACCATCCACTGTCAAAAAAATCCGTTAAGGAAAAATTTACGGATATCGCTGAATCTGAAATATCAGGAACAGGTTTACATTCTTATGGGTTTTCAGACTGGCAGATTATGATGGTGAACGGACATATTCTTCACGACCTGGGGTATCAGGGCCAGGGTATGCAGATTGCTGTTATCGATGCCGGTTTCGCAGGCATGGATATTCTGCCGGCTTTTTCCAGCCTATGGGAAAACGATCAGATCCTTACGATCCGTGATTTTGTTGATGGTGATGAACAGGTTTTTGATGCCCATTCCCATGGGATGAAGGTTGTTTCAATAATGTGCGGGAACATTCCCTTTCAACTGCTTGGTACCGCACCGAAAGCCGGTTATCTTCTTCTGCGGTCCGAAGATACATCATCCGAATTCCTGATCGAGGAAGATAACTGGATCGCAGCGGCGGAATATGCTGACAGTTTTGGTGTTGACCTGATAAATACATCCCTGGGATATTCGAAATTTGATGATCCTGAACAAGACCATTCCTATACGGATATGGATGGAAACAGTACTCGTATCTCAATAGGAGCGGATATCGCAGCATCAAAAGGGATCCTTGTAGTAACCAGTGCAGGCAACCAGGGAAATGATCCCTGGCAGTTCATTACAGCTCCTGCCGATGCCGACAGTGTTCTTTCTGTAGGAGCCGTTGATTCCCTTGGGTATTATGCTCCCTTCAGTTCGGTTGGACCAACTGCAGATGGAAGGGTTAAACCGAATATTGCAGCAATGGGACAGGGAGTTGCTTATCAGGGAACCGACGGAAGTATTGTAACCGGTAACGGCACTTCATTTTCAGCTCCAATAATAACAGGCCTGTCAGCATGCCTCTGGCAGGTAAATACTTCCCTGAACAATATTGAGCTGATAAGAAAAATCGAAGAAAGTGCGGATCATTACGATTCACCCGACATCTTTACCGGTTACGGAATTCCGGATTTTGCCAGTGCATTGTCAAAAATGGGAATCGAACTGCCGGAAGAATATTACAGAATAAACTATATTTTCCCAAATCCATTCTCGGATGAGGTTGAAATCAACCTTTTTTCACCGGTAATCCAGGAGATAGATATTCAGTTTATCGATCTTACGGGCCGGGTTGTCTGGTATGAAAAAAACAGGGTAATCGTACCGGGAAGCAACAGAATTTCCTTACAACAGCTTGGTAAGATTCCGGGAGGGCTTTACATTATGAAAATCATAACCCCTGACAAGATTTTAGAAGAGAAATTGATAAAACTGTAAGTTATTATCGGACATAATGATATAAACCAAATAAAATTGGATTAGTGTTGCAGGATATTAACTTTGTCAGAGCAAAATAATCATAAACCTATAACCTCTATCATCAGACTTTACCGGATGTGGAAAACGCAATTTCCTTATTCGAACTGAACCAGCGTATCAGGGAGCTTATAAAGAGCACCATGTCAGAATCCTTTTGGATCATTGCAGAGATCAGTGAACTAAGGATAAACAGTTCAGGGCACTGCTATCTCGAGCTGGTGGAGAAGGATCCAGATACGGAAGGGATTAAAGCCAGGGCAAGAGCTACAATCTGGTCCTATACATTCCGGATTCTAAAACCCTATTTCGAAACAACGACAAACAGACAGCTGGAAACAGGGCTGAAGATCCTCGTAAAATGCCAGGTTGAATTCCATGAAGTATATGGATTAAGCCTGAATATTAGTGATATTGATCCCACATACACCATTGGAGAACTGGCAAAAAGAAGAATGGAAATAATCAGGCAGCTTGAAAAGGATGGGATCCTTCATATGAACAGGGAACTTCAATTTCCAGTTGTACCTCAAAAGATTGCAATAATATCATCCTCAACTGCCGCCGGTTACGAAGATTTTACAAAGCACCTGGATACCAACGAGGCCAGAATCAGGTTCTATTATAAATTATTCCCTGCATATATGCAGGGTTCGGAGGCTGAAAGTTCTATTATAAAAGCACTGGAAAGGATTTATAAATACGAACATTTTTTTGATACGACCGTAATTATCCGTGGGGGAGGATCCCAGGCAGATCTCAGCTGTTTTGACAGCTATGACCTGGCATACCATATTACTCAATTTCCAATTCCGGTAATTACAGGTATCGGACATGAAAGAGACGAATCTGTAACCGATATGGTTGCTCATAAACAACTTAAGACTCCAACTGCCGTGGCCGGTTTTTTAATCAGCCGATGTGTTGATTTCAGCAATTATTTGCATGATACAGAAGAACAGGTTGTGAATATTACCCTGGGAGAAATTGAGAGGAAAAAAACCGCCATCAATACAATCACACTGCAATTTTCTCCATTGGTGCAAAAAATTTTAAATGCCAGCAATAGGCGGATTGACAATGCCTCACAGAAGTTCGGCCTGCTTTGCCGGAAATATCTGTTATCCCGGACGGAAGAATTGAAAAGTATACTTTCTGGAATTAGACATACCTCTAAAAACTTAATTAATATCAATAAAATAAACCTGAATAACCAGTTACAGACAATTCCTATTCGTGTCAGAAATTCTATTTCCAAACACCATAAGAAACTGGACATTCATAGTAATACAGCCGATTTCCTGAATCCCGGGAATGTTTTGAAAAGAGGGTATTCAATTACGTTTGCCAAAGGGAAGGTAATTAAATCTGCCAATGACATTGAACCCGGTGATTCCATTATTACCAGGTATCATAAAGGAGAAAGTCTGAGTAAAGTCGAAAAAGTAAAGTGAAGAAGATCTCCTCTATATTATTTTGTGTACTTCGCATGGTTGTCGTAACATCTCTTCCCGGCCAGGTAAACCAGATTGACAGTCTGGAAAACATGCTCGAAAGTTCCACTGATACGGAAAAGATTGAAATATATGTCGAACTTTCCAGGATACATCTCCAGACTTCCCTTGTGGCAGCACTTAATTTTGCTGAGGAGGCCTTGATGCTCAGTGAGGAG
>CP070687.1:327851-333329 GCA_020353115.1 Bacteroidales bacterium | reverse complement strand
GCCCGGCATATCTGTTGTCTCGGGCGCTTTTATCATGATCCTGAACGATAAGGAATTCGGAGAGAATGGTATGCTCATTTTTGCAGACTGTGCCGTACACCCCGATCCTACGGAGAATGAATTGGCTGAAATTGCAATATCTACTGCAAAGACGACCCGGGCGATTGCCGGTTTTGAACCCAGGGTAGCCATGCTAAGCTTTTCTACCAAGGGGAGTGCTTCACATGAACTGGTGGATAAAGTAGTTAATGCAACCAGAATAGCCAGGGAAATGGAACCCGGCCTTAAAATCGATGGAGAACTCCAGGCCGATGCCGCCATCATACGGTCTATAGGTGAACAAAAGGCCCCCGGAAGTGAGATTGCAGGTAATGCAAATGTACTGATATTTCCATCTCTGGATGTTGGGAACGTGGCTTATAAACTGGTTCAGAGGCTGGCACATGCCGAAGCGATCGGACCTGTGCTCCAGGGGATGGCCGCACCGATAAACGACCTCTCGAGAGGCTGTTCGGTAAGCGATATTGTCAACCTTGTGGCAATTACAGCAAATCAGGCTGCAGGCCTGGAATAATTCTGTGTTGAATATATTTAATACTGAATAAAATGACAGAGAATTTAGAAGATTATGCTTTGCAAAAGCAGGAACATAAAAAAGGATCCCTGAAACAGGTAGGGATAATAGGTTGCGGAACAATGGGGCAGGAGATTGCTATTGTTACCAGCCAGCATGGAATTGATGTTGTTTTCGTTGATCTGACAGAGGAACGCATCGAGGAAGTATTTATCGAGATCAGCAAATCCCTGGATGAAGTGATCAGCAAATGGGGAATGACAAAAAGTGAGAAGAAAGCCATATTATCAAGAATTGCCGGTTCGACAGATTACAGCAGTATCAAGGATTGTGATCTGGTCATTGAAACAATCAACTCGCGAAAACCGGGAACGAATATAGAAAGCAGAAAAGATGTCTTCCGTAAAGTAGAGGCCGTAGTAAGAAGAGATACCGTTATTGCATCCAATACCTCCACACTTAATATTACAGACCTTGCTTCCGTGCTCGAGTATCCTGACAGGGCGGTCGGATTTCATTTCCTTTCGCCTGCATCCTCCGTAAAACTGGCCGAAGTCGTAAAGGGATTGAAGACAAGTGAAGAGTCATACGATTTCGTTATAAAATTTGCCAAAATGGTTGAGAAAAAAGTGATTACATTACATGAATCACCAGGCAATATCAGTACAAGGCTCATTGTAACCCTGATAAACGAAGCATGTGAAACACTGATGGAAGGAGTGGCTTCCACTCAGTGCATCGACGAAACTATGAAACTGGGTTTCGGGCTCCAGTTCGGCCCTCTTGAAATGGCAGATCGCATTGGACTGGATAAGGTGATCAAATGGATGGATAACCTCTACCAGGAATTCGGCGAATTGAATTTCAAACCAAACCCGGTCCTTAAAAGACTTTACAGATCAGGCCATATTGGTAAGAAATCCGGTACAGGTTTCTATAAATATAAAGATGGTAAAGTAGTCGGGGAAACGGTTGTTTGCCCTGAATTTAATATTGAATAATAACCAGATGCGGAAAAAACATATGAAAATAATCGTTTTAAATTGCGGCAGTTCTTCGATTAAATACCAGCTGTTTGATATGGAAAAACAGAAGGTACTTGCAAAAGGAGTGGTCGAAAAGATCGGACTTCACGGATCCTTTATCAGGCATGAGAGAATTGACGACGACCAGGTTACTCTGCAGGGGGAAATTCTGGATCACCAGCATGGTATCCAGTATGTGCTGGGTATCCTTATCAGCAAAAAAAGAGGTTCCCTTTCCGGGTTTGAGGAGATTGATGCGGTTGGACACAGGGTGGTTCATGGAGGCGAAAAATTCAATTCAAGCGTTCTGATTACGGATGAAGTAATCGCAAAGCTTGAAGAGTGTATTGACCTTGCCCCGTTGCATAATCCGCCAAACCTGAAAGGGATCTATGCAATGAAGGAATATTTACCTGATGTACCTCAGGTTGGGGTATTTGATACGGCATTTCACCAAACCATGCTTCCTCATGCCTTTATGTACGCCATTCCTTTTCCCCTCTATATCAAATACGGAATCCGAAGATATGGTTTTCATGGCACCAGTCACAGGTATGTCTCCCAAAGAGCTTGTGAAATTCTTGGTGTCAATTACATTGAACAGAAAATCATTACATGCCATCTGGGAAACGGAGCTTCCGTGGCAGCTATTAGGAACGGCAAGTCGGTTGATACCTCAATGGGACTTACCCCGGTGGAAGGACTAATCATGGGAACACGATCCGGAGATTTGGATCTTGGTGTACTTACCTATATTATGAGAAAAGAGGAAATCGGTATTTCAACAGCAAATACACTTATTAACAAACACAGTGGAATGCTCGGAATAACAGGTATTTCCTCTGATATGCGTGAAATTTCCGAAGCATCTGCCGAAGGAAACAAACGTGCGGAACTTGGCCTTGACATGTACCATTACCGTGTAAAGAAATATATCGGAGCCTATACGGCAGGTATGGGTGGTCTGGATATCCTGGTGTTTACCGGAGGAATCGGCGAAAACGCTTCAGGATCAAGGATGGAAATATGCAAAGATCTTGATTTTTTAGGAATAGAAGTGGATGAGAAGAAAAATAAAAGCCTGAAAGGTGGGGAGGAAGTGATCAGTCCGGACAAAGCACGGGTAAAAGTAATGGTTGTACCTACCAACGAAGAGCTGGTTATTGCAAGAGATACAGTGGATATTCTGAAAGCATCCAACAGCCCGGAAACGAAATGAACTCATAATTAATCTCTTATTATTTATGAGAATCCGTACGTTAAATCAGATGTTTGAAGTACTGAAAGGCAGGGCTTCAAAACGATTGATCGTCGCTCTGGCAAATGATGAGCATACCATTGAAGCCGTTCACAAGGCAATACAACTTGAACTGATCGAAGGAATTCTCGTTGGCAACAAGGCCGTTGTACAAAAAATCCTACAGGAACTGGAAATGGATCCCACCCGTTTCCGTATTGTTCACGAACCGGATGAAAGCAGAGCTCTATCCAGGGCAGTTAGCCTGATTAATGAGGGAGAGGGAGATCTGATAATGAAAGGACTGGTCAGTACGGATAAGTATATGAAGGCCCTGCTTGATAAAGAAAAGGGATTGATTGATCCCGGGGCAATCCTGAGTCATGTATCGGTCCTCGAACTTGAGAATTATCATAAACTGCTGGTTATCGGAGATGTGGCTATTATCCCTCTTCCCGAATTGAAAGAAAAAGTAGCTATTGCCAATTACCTGATAGATACGGCACATGCACTCGGAATTGATCATCCAAAGGTGGCTGTTCTGGCAGCAACCGAGAGGGTCCTGCCAGGAATGCAGGCCTGTATAGACGCCGCTATCCTGTCAAAGATGGCTGAAAGAGGACAGATCAAGGGAGGTGTGATCGACGGACCTCTCGCACTGGATGTTGCCATCGATAAAGAGTCGTCTGGAATAAAAAAAATAAAATCGGACGTTGCAGGGGATGCAGATTGCCTGCTTTTTCCTAACATTGAATCCGGAAATGTATTCTATAAATATCATACCAAACTGGCCGGAGGAGAATTGGGAGCGGTTGTTGCCGGAGCCAGGGTTCCGGCAATTCTATCATCAAGAGGTGACAACGTAAATACAAAATTATATTCCATTGCACTGGGCGCTTTACTTGCCCGTTAGTCGTGGGTTGGAAATACAGAATGTCCGATCCTTTTTAGTATATTTCGGATATATCGTACCGGGATGATGGATCGTATCCGCCAAAAGAGAATACTCCACATGCATGAAGACAAAAGGCCTATCTTGAAGAGAAAAACTTGACAGACCACATGGAAGTATACAGGATACTGGTAATTAATCCGGGTTCAACCTCTACCAAGGTAGGAGTATACAGGAATACGGAATCACGACTTCTGAAATCCATCAAACATTCCCCGGAAGAGCTTGCCCCATTTGAAAAAGTTGTCGACCAGTTTAAATTCAGGAAGGAGATCATTATGAATGAACTGGTTAAAGCTGAAGTGAAAATTAACGAAATAACTGCGGTCATCGGTAGAGGAGGATTGGTAAAACCAATAAAATCAGGTGTATATGAGGTAAATGACCGGTTGAAAGAAGATCTGAGAAAAGGAATATTGGGTGAACATGCAAGCAATCTTGGAGGTCTGCTGGCAGATGAGATTGCCCGGTGCCTCCCGGATGCAAGGGCATTCATAGCCGACCCGGTGGTGGTTGATGAATTGCAGACCGTTGCCAGAGTTGCCGGCCACCCCAAATTCAGGAGGATCTCTATATTCCATGCTTTAAACCATAAAGCCGTTGCCAGGGCTTATGCCAAATTCCTTGACAAAGAGTATGAAGAGATGAGTCTGATTGTGGCCCATCTTGGAGGCGGAATTACAATAGCTGCTCATAAGAATGGGAGGGTGATCGATGTAAACCAGGGATTGGACGGTGAAGGCCCTTTCTCTCCGGAGCGATCAGGCACCCTGCCCGTTGGAGATCTGGCAAAACTATGCTTTGGCGGTAAATACTCCTACGAGGAAGTGAAAAAGATGATTACCGGACATGGAGGGTATATGGCTTATTTCGAAACCAACGATGCATACGCCGTCGAAAGGATGGCAGAAATGGGGGACAGGAAAGCACAGTTGATCCAGGAAGCCATGGCATATCAGGTCGGGAAGGAAATTGGCGCCATGAGTGCCGTACTGAAAGGAAATGTGGATGCTATAATCCTTACGGGTGGAATAGCATATAACAGCTGGATGGTAGACTATATCAAGACAATGGTAGCACATATAGCAAGGATTGTCGTACATCCCGGAGAAGACGAAATGAAAACCCTTGCCTTGAATGCATTGCACGTAATGCGGGGAGATATGAAATGTGAGATCTACAAATAGAATTCCCGTGGAATTCCGGATCAGGGGGTTGTGACCGAAACAGGCAGTATCTTCCCATTAAAATAGCGATACCCGGTAAGAGCAAAATCAACTACGAAACGTGCAGCTTCAGCCGACGTAATAGGAGCACAGTACCCGGGAAAAGCCTCCGACAGCATTTCCGTCTGTACGGCGCCAAATGCAAGACAATTAAAGAAAATCCGCTGATCTTTGTACTCTTCCGCCAGACATTCTGTAAGAGTTGCCAGGGCTGATTTTGTTGCACTGTAAAAAGCAAGACCTCTGAATTTAACACTGCCCTGAATACCACCCATGCTGCTGATGTTTACAATATGACTCGGCCCCGCTTTCCCCAATAACGGTATTGTTTTGCGGATCAGTTCGGCTGGTGCCAGGAAATTTGTTGACGCCATTTGGCCTGCTTCACTACTCTCCGTCTCTTCAAAAGAAACCGCGTGAAGATACCCGGCGTTGTTGATCAGCACATCAATATGATCAAAGTA
>CP070687.1:322266-327751 GCA_020353115.1 Bacteroidales bacterium | reverse complement strand
GGGCGAGGTCATCGACCGCTCACGTAACCTTGTACTCGAAGCATCCCACCCCTCCCCTCTCTCGGCAACCAGCGGATTCTTCGGTTGCAAACATTTCAGCCGTGCAAATGAGTACCTGGCACAACATGACATCGAACCAATTCGATGGTAGGAAGCTGGTTTGGGATTTATGGTTTCTGGTTTAGAGTTTTCAGTTTCGAAGGACTGCATGCCTCTGGCAGAAAGACTTGAATCTGTATCAATAATGCAATTCAAGGGAATTATTCCGGATCCCACATCTGACGTCCAGCCAGAGGTTTGTATTCGCCCCGCAGAAAAGACAGGTTTTTATTATCCATCTCATTTTTGGCAAAATTATTGCAGTTGACTTTTAGGTGTTTTTCAGATTAAGAGGCGTTGGAAGGCAATATATCCGTTACCGGATTAGTTAAATAATAGTACATTTGCACCAGACCAAATCCTGATATGGCCTATGAAATGGCGTCTTAAGACAAAAATGTCGGTGTTTATCCTCTCTATTTCCCTGGTAATCTATGTATTGGCCATCGGATACATCAGTATTGCTTTCAAGAACCGGGCTATTTATGATGCCCAACTCATCGCCGATAATCTGAACAAGGAAGGAGCCAATCTTGTCAGGGCTCACCTTAGTGAGTATTTCGGAACTTCAAGAGCCCTCGCCCAGGCATTCACCGGTTATGATAAAATCCCATCCGATCAGAGAACCGAGATTTACAAGGATATAATCCGGAATGTATTGATTGAAAATCCCGAGTACATTGCTGTTTTCGAACAATGGGAGTTGAATGCAATCGATCCCGGGTATACCAAACCATACGGCCGGGTCCGGACAACCTATTACCGGTCCGGCACTGAAATTTTATATAAAACGGATACACTGGATACGGAAGGTGATGATACGACTGGCATTTACTACAGGGCAAAAACCTCTATGCGGGATGTAATTACCCGGCCCTACTACTACTCTTATGAATTGAACCAGGCGTTGCCCGCAGATGAGCCGGCGAGCGAAAATGCTGTCCTGGAGGCCACTATTATCACCCCGATACTGAAGAATGGTACATATGTAGGGCTCACGGGAATAGACGTTCCACTTGAAGGATTCCAGGAAATCATCGAGGAGATTAAACCACTTAAGCAGACCTACACTTTCCTGGTTGCGAATAACGGGGATATCGTTGCTCACCCGGAATTGAAGAATATTAAGAAGTCAATTGCAGAGATCTATCCGGATGAAGACTCGCTTTTTCATTTCGCTCAGAAGATCAGGGCCGGCGACAAATTCTCCTTTATGACCAAAGGATCCAAATTCGGGAAGAATGCATATATATCATTTGTCCCGGTTAAAATAGCCAATACAGGAACCCCATGGTCTATGGGTATTGTGGTCCCTGTCGATATTATAATGATGGAAGCAAACCGTACATTTGCCGTATCGATATTCGCGGGATTCATGGGGCTCATTCTCCTGACCGTCGTCATTTTCATGATCTCGCATAATATCACCAAACCACTTCAGAAAACAACCCTGCTGCTGAAAAACCTGGCAAAAGGTAATCTTAACCAGAGTGAAACCATCCCGATTACTTCGGGAGATGAACTGGGAGAAATGGCGAACTCAGCCAATAAGCTCCTTGAAGGACTGAAGAGCACAGCAGGATTTGCCCAGAAGATCGGTGAAGGAGACCTGAAGGCAGATTATACTCTCCTGAGTGAGGAAGATGCATTGGGAAATGCATTGGTTGAGATGAGGGACAGGCTAAAACGATCCACGGATGAGATAAAACAACAGGCAGAAGAACTGAAAACAAAGAACAGGGAACTCCAGAAATTATCCATCGTTGCAAGCGAAACGGATAATGCAATCATAATCATGGATCCCCAGGGTAACATCGAATGGGTGAATGAAGGAGTTACCAAGCTTTACGGATACTCTTATGAAGAAATTGTACATGACCTTGGAAGTAACCTGCATGATTTCAGTGCCCATCCCGATATAGATAAGATCTTTTTGCAATGTACGGAACAAAAAAAATCCATCGTATATATTGCACAGGATAAAAGCAAATCGGGAGAACTCATATGGGCACAAACGACACTGACACCAATCCTGGACAGGGATGGCTCCATCATCAAACTGGTGGCAATCGACTCGGATATAAGAAAGATCAAAGAAGCCGAAGAAGAAATTGCAAAACAGAGGGATAACCTCCAGGAACTCAATGCAGCCAAAGACAAGTTTTTCTCAATTATTGCTCATGACCTTAAGAATCCGTTTTCCGTCCTCCTTTCGGTAACGGAAGCACTCCTTGAAGGGTTCTACCAGCTTACAGAAGATGAAAAAAACATTTCAATCCAGCGTATACATAAATCGGCAAACCTCCTGTTCAACCTGTTGGATAACCTGCTTCAATGGTCCATGTCCCAGACAGGCAGGATAAAATATGCTCCTGAAAAAACAGACCTCCGGACACTGGTATATGGCAATATTTCGTTGCTCCGGATGAACGCCGAAAACAAGAATATCAAACTTGTTACGGATATCCCTGAAAAAACCTATGTTTATGCTGATGTTGACATGATCAAAACCGTCTTCAGAAACCTTCTCACCAATGCCATCAAATTCAATAACCAGGGGGGAGATGTCAAGGTTTCATGCTGGAAAAAGAAGAATTTTTACGAGATCTCCGTTAGCGATTCAGGAATCGGTCTGAGTGAAGAGGATCAGATGAAACTTTTCCGGATCGACGTCAAGAATAAGACCATCGGCACATCAAAAGAGAAGGGAACCGGGCTGGGACTTATCCTCAGCAAGGAGTATATCGAAAAGAATGGCGGTAAGATATGGGTCAGCAGTTCCCCCGGTAAAGGAAGCACATTTACCTTTACCATACCTGTATTTTCCGATAAGGAAGTGCCGGAGGCGGTTGAAAATTAAAACATACGGTTCCCGCACCCGTAAGACACTTCAGATTTTGCAAGGGATGAATATCCGTTATCTTCCCTGGATTTTGATTGAAACAGATGATTATTTCAAGCGGAGTTTTTCCAACTAAATTCAAGTATTGCTAATCAACCCGGAATGCATGGATCGTTCGAGCGGAAATAACAGTTATATGATCACCTCCCCGTACAGGTTATGTTCCTCCTATTCTTTCTGCATTCTTCCTTCTGCCTTTGATTGATCTTTCAAATAGCTCACAAGGCCTTTCTTTTCTATGATTTGCATCAGTTTTTCCGGTATTGGCGGGATGGAATATTTCTTGTCATTAAGCATGATTACGCCGTTCATAAGGTCCGGTTCAATCCTGTCTCCCGGCTTATAGTCATTCACAATTTCCGGAATTGCAATTAACTTCAATCCCTGGTTTACAGCCGACCGGTAGAATATCCGGTTCACGGATTTGACAATTACTGCCCTGACACCGGCGTTTGCCAGTCCGACGGACGGATGCTCTCTTGAACTGCCGCACCCGAAATTATTCCCGCCAAGGATAATATCTCCTTCCTTTACACTTCCTGCAAAACCGGGATCGAGTCCGGCGAAAAGGTGGGGTCGGATTGCTTCGGCATCAGAACTGAGGATATCATAGGTCAGGCTTCCTGCAAACATCAGATCGGTATTGAAATTATCAACATCCGAATAATTCCAGATATTGCCGTATCTCCTGTTTTCACCTGCCGGGATTGTCAGCGTACGACTCTGCTTACGCGAGTATGGAAATATGTCGTCTCTTCCGGTTCCCCTGGGATCGGTAATTCTTCCCGTCAGGGCAGAAGCGGCAACTGTTGCGGGTGAGGCGAGATAAATCTCCGCATTCTTATTACCCATTCTTCCCTTGAAATTCCGGTTTGCAGTAGAAATAACGGTATACCCGTCAGCAGGGATTCCTTGTCCGGTGCCAAGGCAGGGGCCGCAGGAGGGACTTAGGATATTTGCCCCTGCACGGATCAGGCTCCCGAGGCTTCCGTCTTCCATAGCCATAAGGTAAATATCCTGTGAAGCGGGAATAATGATCAGTTGAAATCCTCCGGCGATCTTTTTTCCGTCCAGAACGGATGCTGCAATTCGTATATCGTCCAGGCGTCCGTTTGTACAGGTACCAATCACTCCCTGGTGCAGTTTCGTCCCCTGTACACCGGATACCGATATGACATTGTCAACATGATGGGGAGCAGCTACGAGGGGAAAGATGCGGCTGAGATCGATATCAATTTCCCTGGCATACTCAGCCTCCTCATCCGCCCAGGTTCCATCAATCATCTGTCTGCCATAAAATTTGGCAAGCACATCATCCGGTGGAAAAACCGCATTTTTCGCTCCCATTTCAGAAGCCAGGTTGGCAATGGTCATCCGCTCGGATACGGACAGGGTAGCAACACCCTCCCCATGGTATTCAATCGACATATAATTGGCTCCGTCCGATCCTATCATACCTATGATCCACAGTGAAATATCTTTGGCGTATACGCCCGGCTGCAATTCTCCCGTAAGGGTGATCTTTATGGATTCGGGAACCCGCAACCATGTTTCTCCCTTTTTCCATATACCTGCAGCTTCGGTTCGGTCGATCCCGGCTGCCAGAGCATTGAAGGCACCGGCCGTACAGGTATGACTGTCACTCCCAAGGATGACCATCCCCGGCCTGGCATGATTTGACATAATTTGATGACAGATACCCCTGCCGGCATCATAAAATCCAGTAATATTCTGTTCTTTTACAATTTCCCGGATTGCCTCATATTGTGTTGCAAGCCCTGCAGTAGTAGGCGGAGCATTGTGATCCAGCACGATCAGAATCTGGTCAGGGTCATGAAACTTCACCCCTCCCATCTTCTCAAATGTTTTGTAAATACTGGATGTATTATCGTGTGTCAGAACGATATCCGGTTTTCTGAAGACAATGGCACCCTTTTCTGCACCAAGGATCTTTTCAACAAATGTTTTCCCATGCATCGGTATTAATGTTTCAATCACCGGGTGACTCGGGGTATCTTACCTGGATCACCGGTGAGCAGAATTTCTTTAAAACAGGCCACCGTTCCGATAGATTTCCATTTGAACTTCTGAGAATGGTTCACACTGAACGGATTTATCATTTTTCAGGTTTGTAATGGTTCCGGCGTCAAAATCTATTTCCACCGAATCACCGTTTGCAAGATCAAGGCTTTCCAGGTTCTCATATGTAATGACTGGCAATGCAGCATTGATGGCATTCCTTTCATAAATCGCTCCGAAGGATTCAGCAACAATTGCCTGAACATCCAACGATTTGAAGCAGTCAACCGCCTGTTGCCTGGAGCTTCCGCTTCCGAAATTCTTTCCTGTCACAATGATGTCACCAGGCTGTGTTTTTGCAGCAAAATCTTCAAATCCTTCCAGGTTGTCAAACGTATACTTCCCCATTTCTTTCACATCCGTTATGGCTAGATATCGGTTATGGAAGATCATATCGGTATCGAT
>CP070687.1:316587-322166 GCA_020353115.1 Bacteroidales bacterium | reverse complement strand
AGTTCCAGGAAACGGGCTTCATAAAACCGTATCTCCTCCTCAAAGTTCATATTCGGTTTCGGCCACAAGCCATGTGATGTCCCCAGATATATTCTGGCAACTTTAACTTTCGTGCCCCGGTTGCCCGGGCTGATAATCTTTTGCCAATACGGTCTTATTCCGCCTGCCAAAAGACCTGAACCGCAGAAGCAAAATGCACCGCCTGCTGCGGTAAGCCGAAGGAATTCCCTTCGCCTGATATTATTTTGCATATTAACCTCCTGATTTAAAATTATTTAACGACTGAACTTGAAATATTCCATCTGCCAGTGAAAATCCAGTGGAATGTATTTTTTGACCTATTACAAATACGGATCCAATTATGAAACAAGGTAATGACTAAATTGCTAACAGGCAAAACATACGAATGAAAAATCAGCTGAAATCCCGTTTGCATATTTACTCCCGAATCCTTATTCACGGGATTTTTAAACAGGGAAAACAGTTATGACAGAATCCGGAAATCTCCCCCTGATTAAACGATTTTTTTTTATCTTCAAATAAATATTCATCCATGGATACCTTAAAAAATCACAAATCAGGTAAAATTCCTGGCACATGTTGTCCCTGTAGTGGGGATAATAACCTGTTATCCAGAGGGATAACCAGGAGAAAATTCATACAGGTTACCGGGAACACAACACTTTCCATCGTTGCCCTTTCTGGTTTATCCTGGCAGGCACTTGCAGCCGTAAAAACAGAAGATCAACAGGGTATCCGGCGTGACTCCCTGGTTGTAAAACCGGTTCTTGTGTATTCCAGCCCGGAACGCCGGGATCAGCAAAGCTGGAGAGCCTGGGGAGGCATACAGACCGAACAGGATGCGAAAGAAGAAGTCGCAAGGATTGGAAATGAGTTAAAGAAACTTCAATCCCTTTCTGATTTCCCGGTTCAGTTCCTTCCCATATCCCGTGTCCGGGGCCCGGATGAACTGGATGATATCCGGGATCTGGCATCGGCAGACCTTTTCCTGGTATATGCTGCGGGTGGATGGATGGATACCTTCGACCGGTTGCATAAAACGGGCAGGGATATGATCTTCTTTTGCCGGCATAAATCGGGTCCGGTTTATCTGTGGTACGAGATTATCAGTCCGCGGTACTTACGGCAACATACCGATAAACCCGCCATTACCGGTGTGAATGATGATGATGTTGTCATTGACAGCCAGGACGAATTGCTCTGGCGGCTGCGAGCTCTTTGTGGATTGAAGAATACTATTAACACGACAATTTTAGCTGTCGGAGGGCCTGGCGCCTGGGCCCAGCCGGAAGGTGTAGTACCCAAACTGACAGAGGAAAAATTCAAATTCAATATTATAACCGTCTCATATGAGGAACTGGGAGGATTGATACGGGAAGCCCGGGCGGACAATGTAACGGCCGACCGTACAAGAGAGCTGGCAGAGAAATATCTTCAGAGTACGGGAACCAGCCTGGAAACGGAGCGGGTGTTTGTCGATAACGGATTTATCCTGGATGAGATCTTCCGAAAGATTATGGATAAAGCGAACTGCAGGGCTATCACCATTAATGGTTGTATGGGAACGATCATGCCGCTTGCTGAGACCTCGGCATGCCTGACTCTCAGCTTACTCAATGATGCAGGCTATCTTGCATTCTGCGAGTCGGATTTCGTCGTGATCCCGGCAGGCATTCTGCTTGCCAATATCTCAGGCAAACCGGTATTTCTTAATGATCCCACCTATCCTCATGATGGAATCATAACCCTGGCCCATTGTACCGCACCACGACGAATGGATGGACGGAAAACCGAACCGGCAAGAATCCTTACCCATTTCGAATCGGACTATGGGGCGGCACCGAAAGTTGAAATGGCATTAGGTCAGACCGTTACCAACATTATTCCGGACTTTGCCATGAACAGATATACCGGATTAGTGGGTAAAATCGTGGATAATCCCTTTATGGATATTTGCCGGTCCCAAATCGATATCGGATTCAATACAGATAACAAGATTATTGCCGGGAATATGCCGGGTTTTCACTGGATGACCTGTTACGGCGATTATAACCGTGAAATCGGATACGCCCTCAGACGTATCGGGATTCAATGGGAATGTTTTACCTGATCACCCTTACCGGTCAGGGGAAACGTCATTATTTGGCTTTGCAAAAACCCGGAGACCAGGTTTATTCATAACGTAGAATTTCGCCGGGGTTGGTATTCGCAGCTTTTCTTAAGAGGTAACCAACCGTAATCCATGAAACCCCTAATGTAATTCCAATCGGGACAATAATATACCAGGCAGAAAGATCCACCCTGCTCGCATAACCGGTAAGCCATTTACCGATGAGAACGAAAATTATGGGAATGCTTAGTAAATTGCCTGTCAACACCCATTTTGTGGTATGTACCGTAAAAAGCCAAAGAATTTGGTCTCCGGAAGCGCCATATGCTTTCCGGATACCTATTTCCTGCCCCTTTTGGTTTATTGAATAAGCTGTTAGTCCGAACAATCCCATGGATGCAAATAGTATGGCAAATAAGGAAAAGAGGAGCATAAGCCGTCCCAATTGCTTTTCCTTTTTGAATAACATGGCATACTCTTCATCAAGGAATGAATATCTGAATGGTACCGAAGGCAGGAATTCATTCCAGATGGTTTCGATCCTGCCAATGGTTTCATTCGAACGAGCAGTTGATGTTTTGAGAGTAAGATATCTGGGGATTTCCCTGTAGACATTTTTCAAATGAACCAGGGCCATTGGCTCAATTGCATGCTGTTTTGAAGCGTAATGAAAATCTTTTACCACTCCGATGATCGTAAACCGGTTTACCAGATCCGGCCCGGAGAACAGGATTTTTCCCAGAGGATTATCCAGATCCATTATCCGGGCTGCCTCCTGGTTAATAATTATGGATGCCGTATCGGTAGCATAATCCCTGTGAAAGGATCTGCCTTCAACCAGTTCAATATCAAGTGTCTGTATAAAATCCTCGTCGCACTGATTTATATTCAGGGCCACCAAATCCGGACTCCCTTCAGCCTGAAATCCTATGCTGGGGAAGGATGTTCCCGGCAAGGAATGGGACAGTGTATTGCTGCTTATTTCCGGAATCCCGTTTATCCTTGTTCTGAAGGATTTCAGGTTATTTTCCAGAGTATTCGGATTGTATATAACCAGAATACCCTGGTCGTTAAATCCCAGATCCCCTTTCTTCAGCAGTTGAAACTGCATGAAAACAATCATGGTAAAACTTAGGAGGATTGTCGCTATAAAGTATTGAAATACCACAAGGATCCTTCTTATGGACGATTGTCCTCTGCCTTCATGAACATTTGCCTGAAGAATTCGTATCGGCCTGAAGGAAGAAAGATATAAAGCAGGATAAGCCCCGGACAGAAGTCCCACCATTAGCGCTAATCCAAAAAGTGAAGGTATCAGTAACGGATACTCAAAGTAATGAATTCTAAGGTTTATATTAAGAAAACGTTCCGCATATGGCAGAATAAACTCAAGTATGACCATACCAAATACAAGAGAGACGAGACACATTAAAACCGCCTCGCTTATAAACTGTAAGATCAATTGTTGCCTGGTAGCCCCGATCACTTTTTTAATTCCGATCTCCGTTAGCCTGCCTGAAGACCGGGCAGTAACAAGATTCATAAAATTGATACAAACTATGATTAAAATCAGGGTTGCAACAATGGCAAAGATTCTAACATGCAGAATATTACCATTTGCTTCAAACTCGTAACTCAGATCCGAATATAAATGGATCCGGGAAAGCGGATAGAGGTAAAATATCCTGCGATTTTCCTTCTGCAGCCAGGCATCAAAATTTTCCGTATCTCCCCAGTATTTATATGTGAATTCAGGAAGTTTTTCAGTCAAACCCTCAACGGAAGCATTCTCTTCAAGGAGTATATAGGTTTTAAATGCATTGTTATACCAGTTGCTGCGATTCACCCAGGAGCTGAAACTCTCCAGTGAAACAACAATATCAAAATGGAAATGGGAGCTGGCAGGCAAATCCCCGATAACACCCGTAACAAGGTAAAGAGTTGAATCTGTCCCCCCGTCAAACTTAATATTCAAGATTTCTCCGACAGGATTCTCATTCCCGAAATACTTTCCGGCAACCGATTCTGTTATTACCGCAGTATTGGGTATTCCAAATACCGTGGCGGGATTCCCCTCAATAAACCTGAAGGAAAAAATCTGAAATAAACTTGAATCCGCGGCAAATGCACGGTCTTCCCTGAATTTTTTCTCCCGAAATGAGACGGTTGCCCCAACATTTACAATCCTTACCGCATTCTTAACCTGCGGGAAGTCATTTACCATGGCAGGGCCTAAATAGGGAGGCGTTACAACCTGATCAATTTCCTGTACTCCAAAATTAAACCTCATATTCACCCTGTATATC
The DNA here is from genome assembly GCA_020353115.1 of Bacteroidales bacterium. GTDB lineage: Bacteria > Bacteroidota > Bacteroidia > Bacteroidales > VadinHA17. Next base: position 317,729 of record CP070687.1, on the reverse strand, counting down.
CTGTCGTAATGAACGTTATGCCTGTCATAGTTTAACTCAAACCGGATGCCCAGAATGATAAGTACACTTGTAAGAATCCCCAGAGTAAGGCCAACCAGATTTATAATGGAGCCCGTTTTGTTTTTTTTCAGGTTTCGAATGGCGATTTTGAAAATATGTCCGGTCATTGTCCTTGTTTTGATACTCCTTACCAATCCCTATGCCAGGAATCATTATGTGCTGATAATCTTTGGATTAGATCATTACAACACATTTCCAAATTGCATCATATGCTCGATATTGAAGCATCCTGATGTTCGAATTTAATGCACTTTTTTCATATTTTTATATAAAATTTCATACTTTTATTATTCTGTATACCGGGAAATAATGGAACAGTGCAGCATCCTGGTTGTTGATGACGATCCGGATATTCTGATCACAACCGAACTCTTCTTATCCGAACACTTTTCACATGTAGGCACCATTTCTGATCCATGGAAAATAATTCCTACTTTAAAACAGGATTCATATGATATCGTTTTGCTCGACATGAATTTTCAAAAGGGAATCATTGACGGGCAAGAGGGTTTGACCTGGCTGGAGAAAATAAAGAACCACGATCCGAATATTGTCGTCGTACTGATGACAGCTTACGGTGATGTAAACCTGGCAGTACAGGGATTGAAAATGGGGGCTTTGGATTTCATCCTGAAACCCTGGAAAAATGAGAAATTACTCGGATCGGTACTTTCCGGATTACAGATCCGAAGATCAAGGCTTGAAGTTGAAAGATTGAAATTAACCCGGCAGACGATCCAGCAGGATGTAAAGCTGGAAACCGATCAGATTATCTCTCATTCGCCCGGTATGAATAGCGTAGTCGAGGCAGCCGGAAAGGTTGCCACCACGGATGCCAACGTTTTACTGTTGGGAGAGAATGGTGTCGGAAAGGATCTGGTTGCACAATATATTCACACTTTATCCCAACGAAAAGATCAGGTTTATGTCCGCGTAGATCTTGGTGCGATTCCCGAAAGTTTATTTGAGAGTGAATTATTTGGTCATACCAAAGGAGCATTCACCGATGCCGCCACCGATAAACCCGGCAGGTTTGAAATTGCCTCAGGAGGGACGATCTTCCTCGATGAAATCGGGAATCT
>CP070687.1:310876-316487 GCA_020353115.1 Bacteroidales bacterium | reverse complement strand
CTTCCGCGTGGTATAATTGTCACTTTGACCAGTGGATTGGCATATTCCAGCAGCCAGCTCACGGTGGCATGTCCTGCTTCATGAAACGCAATGGTTCTTTTTTCTTCAGGGGAAATTATCTTATTTTTCCGTTCCAGTCCGCCCACTATCCGGTCGACAGCATCCAGGAAGTCCTGTTTTTCAACCAATTTTTTATTTTTCCGTGCAGCAATCAAGGCGGCTTCGTTACATACGTTTGCTATATCGGCACCGGAAAATCCCGGAGTTTGTTTGGCCAGGAAATCAATATCAAAATTCTTTGTAAGTTTGATGGGGCGGAGATGTACTTTAAATATCTCTCTTCGTTCATTCAGATCCGGCAATTCCACATGTATCTGGCGGTCGAACCGTCCGGCGCGCAATAATGCTCTGTCGAGCACATCGGCCCTGTTGGTTGCTGCCAGGATGATTACCCCTACATTTGTTCCAAACCCGTCCATCTCAGTCAGCAGCTGGTTCAGAGTATTCTCCCGTTCATCGTTAGCGCCGAAATTGGGATTTCTTCCTCGTGCCCGGCCAACTGCATCGATCTCGTCGATAAATACAATACAGGGTGCCTTCTCCTTTGCCTGTTTAAAAAGATCCCGCACTCGGGATGCCCCTACACCGACAAACATTTCCACAAAATCGGATCCTGAGATGGAAAAGAAAGGGACATTGGCTTCTCCGGCCACTGCCTTGGCCAATAAGGTTTTGCCTGTTCCCGGGGGGCCGACCAGTAATGCACCCTTAGGTATCTTCCCGCCCAGTTCGGTATATTTTTTCGGTTTTTTCAGGAAATCGACAATTTCACGGACCTCCATTTTTGCCTCTTCAAGTCCGGCAACATCTTTAAAATCGACTTTTACGTTGGATTCCTTATCGAAAATCTGGGCTTTTGATTTTCCGACACTGAAAATATTTCCGGCACCCCCGCCACCGGCACCTCCGCTCATTCTTCGGAAAATGAACATCCAGACAATGACTAACAATGCCAGGGGTATAAGCCAGCCGAGCAGCTCTCCCATTATATTTTTTCGGTTCTCATAGCTGACGTTGATTCTCTCTCTATCGGCATACCCATATTTACTCTCGGCTTCCTTCAGCCTCTCTTCCAGGTAATCACCTGAAGGAATGGTAAGTACAAAATGCGGCCCGGTAGAGGGCAAACCGCCAAATCCTTTTCTTTTGATATCCGGATAACGGTTGGATGCAAGTGCATCGCCGGTAAGGTATATCTCAGCATTCTCCTTATTTATTACTACAATTTTGGCAATGTCGTGGTTCTGAACCAGTTCCTGTTCCAGACGCAGCATATCGATCTTTCGTGCCCCGGATCCGCTGTATACCAGTTGAATTACCAGGATTGCAACAGCTATTGCTCCATATATCCAGTACGCATTAAACCTTGGCTTTCCGCTCTTACCCGGTTTGTTATCCGGGCCGGAACTTTTGCTTCTTTTAAATTTGTCCTCTGTCATTTCTGTTTCACTCCTAAATCAATCTCTTCAATGTAATCAAATTTTGCATCTGCCCAAAGCTCTTCCAGGTTATAAAAATCCCTGTACTCTTTTTGAAATATATGAACCACAATATCACCGTAATCCAGAAGGACCCACTGGGCATTTTCAAGGCCTTCCCTGTGCCAGACTTTTTCCTCTAATTCATTTTTTACTGTTTCTTCCACCGATTCCGCTATAGAACTCACCTGTGTGCTTGAATTGCCATGACAAATGATAAATAACCGGCAGAAAGAATTTTCCAGCTCTGCCAAATCCACTTTTACTATTTCATTTCCGTTCTTCTTCTGAATGCCTTGTACTATTTCTCTTACAAGACTTTCATTGTCAAATGTATAAGATTTCAACATCGAGGGAAAATATTCACAAAGGTAATGATTTTTTAAGAACTTATCCGAAAATCCATCCTGCAGGGTTTTTCTGAAAAGTCCTGAATAATCCGTACAATTTGGGTGCCATTATCCAAATTTTTTCATATTTTATACTATTTACCATTTAAAGAGTCTATTTTTGAATCATACCAAATTCATACCGGTTTGATCGGAAATCAAATTATTATTAAAAAGCGTACCGGTTCAACCAACACGCTGGCATCACAGTATCTGAAGGAGAAAGAATTACCTGAAGGGACCGTGATCAGGGCTGTTGAACAGTCGGCCGGACGTGGCCACAGGGGTAATTCATGGGAGAGCGAACCTGGAAAGAACCTCACTTTTTCCGTCATTCTATACCCGGATTTCCTTGAATCACACGAGCAGTTTATCCTTTCAAAGATGGTATCTCTGGCTCTTTACGACTACCTGGATCCGCTGTTAAAAGCTGTCCGGATCAAATGGCCTAATGATATCTATGTTAATAATGACAAAATTGCAGGTATCCTGATTGAGAATTCACTTCTCGGGTCCAGCCTGGATTATAGTATCCTCGGGATCGGAGTGAATGTTAACCAGACAATATTTACCAGCGATGCCCCTAATCCCACCTCCCTGAAGATAGTTACCGGGATAGAAACCGATCTGGACAGAGCCCTGAATGATTTGTGTAAATGTTTAAACAGCAGATATTTACAGGTAGTAAACCGGGATACGGCATCAATAAATCAGGATTATCTTTCCCGGCTCTACAGGTTTAATGATTTTTATTTATATAAGACGGGAGCACAACTGTTTACTGCCAAAATTACCGGACTTGATCCATATGGAGCCATTATCCTTGAAACGGAAACAGGGGAAATCCGTCAGTTCAGATTCGGGGAGTTGGAATATGTGATATAGCAGATCCCCCTGCCTTCATTCCAAAATGAATTCCCTTCGCGATATGTCCTTCTACTACGGAGAAAAAAACAGAAATCCGTTGCCTTTTTGTAAGAAATAATAAATCTGAAATGCATCTTAGAATACCGTAGCAATATATCCGGTCACAACAATCCATAAGCATTCAGAATTGGTATTCTTCCAGTTTATCAACCAGGATATTGACAAAATCCTGGAGCGGTTTTTTCGCTATCATGGATAACATGGTATTGAGGTCAGCTTTCAGGGTAATTTTCACACGGGTATCCGTATCGTCAACCCGTTTCAATTGAATCCATAAATTGAAACTGACATTGGCAAGACTATCCCCGCCATATTTTATGGTACTGAAAGGCTCCTTTTCCACAATATTCAGTCCTACATCACCAATACCGTTAATACTGAAACTGCAATGATCCTCTGATGACTCCCAATTGCTGATTTTATCCATGGGTACCAGATCCCTGAAATTATTAAAATCGGAGAGAAACTTGTATATTGTTTCATCCTGTGCTTCGATTTTACCGATGCGGCTTTCAACTTTTGTCATAACCTGAAGACTAATGAATGCTTTGCGTCTGTTTTATCAATTTTCAATTCGATACCAACGGCTTCGGGTACCTGACCCGGGGAAAAACCGGTAGCTTTGTAACACGATAAAACTTTTTCAATATTTGGGTTCTGTTTATTTCCATCCACCGGACACCTGCGTGACGCCTGTCGGCAGACAGGCCTTCGGCATTACTTTGTACTTTACGCTTTGTACTTTTATCTTTACTCGTCTCCTCTCCACTTCCCCGGATCTTCCCTCCATTTTCTCAATGTATTTACATCCTTTTCTTTAATATAACCGCTTTTCAGGGCAAGATCGACAAGAACATTATAATTACCCAGTGTGGTCAGTTCGCATCCCGAATTTTTAAAATTCTCCTCGGCGACAGGAAATCCATAGGTAAATATGGCTACCATACCTTCAACATGAGCTCCTGCTTTTTCCAGGGCTTCCACCGCTTTCAGGCTGCTCTTGCCTGTTGAAATGAGATCTTCAACGACAACAGCTCTCTGGCCGGGATTGATAACTCCTTCAATAAGGTTTTCCAGGCCATGTTGTTTGGGATTTGGCCGAACATATACCAATGGCAGATTCAGTTCCTGGGCCACAAGAGCTGCGTGGGCTATGGCGCCTGTTGCCACTCCGGCTATTATCTCAGTCTCCGGATATTTTGCCTTAATTATACGGACAAACTCCCGTTTGATAAAATCCCTCACAGCAGGATATGAAAGCGTTTTCCGGTTATCACAGTATATTGGTGATTTCCATCCGGATGCCCATGTAAATGGTTTTGCTGGTTCTAATTTTATTGCTTTTATTTGCAGCAGATATTCACTGATTTTATTTCCCGTTTTTTCCATGGTTGAAGATTACAAGGTATATTTTCAAGACCGATATGTTCTTTTCAGGAAGGATGATCCTGAAGAGCTGGAACAAAAATACGGCTTATTCCATAAATTCCATGGAAGAGATGAACTTTATCGGGTTATACGTACATTTGAAGAAGATCTGCAGATACCTGTCCTGGTTCTTCATTATCCCGATACGGATCTCCTTTGGAAAGAATTTACGGGTTACTTTAAACTTGTGGATGCCGGTGGTGGCCTTATCAGAAACATGGAAGGAGAGATCCTGCTCCTCAAAAGAAGGGGTGTATGGGACCTTCCGAAGGGTAAGAAAAAGAAGAACGAAAAAATTGAAGATACGGCTTTGAGAGAAGTAAAAGAGGAATGTGGTATTGATTCGGTAACGATCGGCTCACTTCTTCATATAACCTACCACACCTATCCATACAAGAAGGGGACCATACTAAAAAGGACATTCTGGTTTGACATGTTATCATCTTTTCAGGGAACCCTGACACCACAAAAGGAAGAGGGTATAACAGATATCAGGTGGATTTCTCCTGAAAAAATGGGAATAATAAAAGGGAACACATTTCCATCCATTTCGGATGTGATAGAAATCGGATCAGGGATGAGGATTTAACACGTTCCGGGATCGGAGCACATCAGAAAAATACCGCTCAAAATCTGCTCCCGGCTCCGGTGCAGGGGACAAAACAAGTCTGCCGTCAGGACCTATCAGGAAATAGGTTGGGAAGGCATGTATATCATACAAATTGATAATATCCGGTTGATCCCGGGCATCAAGGAATATCCATGTGTAGCCATTCGTGCGGATCAGGTTCATAAACCGGCTGTTATCTTCATCTACGGAAACGGTAACTACATGTAACACCTCCCTGTATTTCTCGTAAATCGGTTTTATCAGGTTAAACTGACTCAGGCAGGGAAAGCTCAGGGATGTACAAAAATTCAGGTAAACAAACTTTCCTTTAAGGTCGTCAAGGGAAACAAGGGTGCTATCGAAAGCAGGCAAAGTAAAACCGGGAGGTTTGTTGCCTGTTTTCAACCTGGTTACTTTAGTTAAAATGTTCTCCGCTGTTAACCTGTGTTCCTTTATTCCCGTGGTATTCCTGAGTGTATCCAGCATTTCGAGAATAGCCGATTCCTTGAATTCACTTGAGAAATACCCGTCATATAGTCCTTTCAGGACAATATACTCCACTATCGTATCATTTTCAACAGCCCCGGCCCGGTAAATGGTATTCAGCAAAAGATGCAGATCTTTTTCCTCATTAACTATGCTATGGATATTTTCAATATTACCGGTCTTTGAGAGGTATTCCAGGTAATTCCTGTAAACCTGGCTGAACCAATCGGAAA
>CP070687.1:304977-310776 GCA_020353115.1 Bacteroidales bacterium | reverse complement strand
ACCTATCAGTCATCCGGTATGTTTACAGGCCTTACAGCTAACAGCTATACCGTTACGGTAATGGATGCAATACAATGTACATTCGATGTACCGGTTACCATTACGCAACCCGCATCAGCCCTGTCAGGAAGCATCACAGGCCAGACCGACGTATCCTGTTTCGGAGGATCGGACGGGAGTGTTACCGTTGCCGGATCGGGTGGGGCAGGATCCTATGAATACAGCCTTGACGGTGCCCCATACCAGCCATCCGGTACGTTCAGCAGCCTCACAGCCAATAGTTATACGGTTTCGGTACGAGACAATAACCTTTGTACCTACAATGTTCCGGTAACCATTACGCAGCCTCCAACTGCAGTATCGGGGAGCATCTCTTCCCAGGCGAATGTATCCTGTTTCGGAGGATCGGACGGAAGTGTTACAGTCACCGGATCGGGAGGAACTACACCCTACGAATACAGCCTGGATGGCGCTCCATACCAGTCATCCGGTACGTTCAGCGATCTCACGGCAAATACCTATACGGTTACTGTCAGGGATGCCTCCTTGTGTACATTTGACGTCCCTGTGACCATAACCCAACCCGCCTCAGCTCTATCCGGAAGCATTTTCAGCCAGACCAATGTTGCATGTTTCGGAGAATCAACCGGAATCGTCACCATCACCGGAACCGGTGGAATCTTCCCCTATGAATATAGCCTGGACGGAGGTGTTTACCAGTCCTCCGGATCTTTCAGCGGACTTTCTGCAGCAAACTACACTGTAACTATCAGGGATGCAAATTTTTGCACATATGATGTTCCAGTAACAATCACCCAACCTCCTTCCGCAGTATCGGGGAGCATTACGAGCCAGACAGACGTTGCCTGTTACGGAGGATCTGACGGAAGTGTTACCATTACCGGATCAGGAGGAACAGGACCATACGAATACAGCCTGGATGGTGGATCATACCAGATATCCGGTACGTTTAACGGTCTTTCCGCCTCGGATTACATAATCACCGTACGAGATGTCAATTTATGCACATACGATATCCCGGTTACCCTAACCCAACCGGCAACGGCAGTTGCCGGCTCCATATCCAGTCAGACAAACGTAACATGTAATGGCGGATCGGATGGTGATGTTACCGTTTCCGGATCCGGAGGGACAGGACCATACGAATACAGTTTGGATGGCGGATCATACCAGGCATCCGGTACGTTTACCAATCTCGCCGCAAAAAGCTATACCATCACCGTGCGGGATGTCAACCTGTGTACCTATCCCATTCCCGTCACGATCAATGAACCATCCGCAATATCAATTACCGGCGAGGTTGTAACTCATATTTCATGTAATGGCGCGAATGATGGAGCGATAACAATATCCGCCTCAGGTGGAACCGGGACCTTTACTTATACCCTGACTCCTGGAGGTATTTCAAATGCGACCGGAATATTTTCCGGCCTTTCCGCAAATGTGTATTCTGTGAGTATAACCGATTCTGACGGGTGCGGTCCAACGATAAGCAACAACCTGACAATCATCAATCCACCCGTCATTTCCATTATCAGCGAAACAGCCTATGATATTACCTGTAACGGTACAAACGACGGTAGAATAGAAATCACAGCTGCCGGAGGAACATCTCCCTACCGGTATTCGATAAACGGCGGATTATCATTTTTGGATAATGGGGGAATATTTACCGGATTGGGTGCAAATGCTTATGATATAGTCGTCAGGGACACGAACAATTGCGAAAAAACCGGAAGCACCCTGACCATTAATGAACCGGCCGTGATAACCATGACGGCGGATACAACAAAACCAACCTGCAATTACGGTACTTCCGACGGATCAATACGGTTTATAATTAACGGAGGGACTCCGGCTTACGAATATTCCATTGATAACGGATTTACCTACCAGTCCGATTCCTCCTTCACCGGGTTGGATGCAGGGATATATGATGTGGTGATTAAAGACAACAATAACTGCCTCCATTCCGAGACAGTAACGCTTGAGGCAAAGATCAATGTTATTGCAAATACCGGAGCCGATACCAGTATTTGCCCGGGTGACAGCATTACTCTGACAGCTTCAGGAGGAGATTCGTACCTTTGGGAATCAACCGGATTTATTCCCGATCCCACTTCCCCGAATCCTACCGTAAACCCGGATGTTATAACGTCATATATCCTTACTGCCTACCGTAGCCTCTGCTCGGATACGGATACCGTTACAATTTCGCTGTTCTCCGTGCTCGGAATAGATGCCGGGAACGATACCACCGTACAGGGTGGCGGATCGGTAGTCCTCACGGCAACGGGTGGTTTTGCCAGCTATTTGTGGCAGCCTTCAACCTACCTGGACAGGACAGATGCCGCATCGGTCACATCGACACCCGAAGATGACATTATGTATTATGTTACCGGTACAACGACCGATGGTTGTCTGGAAACGGATTCAGTCAATGTATATATTGCTCAGAAAATAATAATTCCCTCAGGTTTTACGCCAAACAATGACGGGGTAAATGATACATGGGAAATTACCAATTCTTATCTGTATCCTTCAATGACGGTGGATGTATTTACACGTTGGGGGGCAAAAATATTTCATGCTAAAGGTTATAATTCATCCAATTTCTGGGATGGTACAAATAATGGAAAAGATCTGCCTATCGGCACCTACTATTTTGTGATTTATCTTCATGACCCGTTTGGATCAAAGCCGGTTACAGGACCGGTAACAATTATCAGGTAATATGAAGAAATATCTTTACATATGTATTGTATTAAACTGTATTGCATCACTGAAGGTGTGTTCACAGCAATTGCCACACTATACACAATATATGTTTAATGATTACATAATTAATCCTGCAGTTGCCGGAGTAAGAGATCACTATCAGATCCGTTCAATCAGCAGGTTCCAATGGGCCGGAATTGTAGATGCACCACAGACCATAAGTCTGAGTATGAACGGTCCCCATAACAACAGGCCAATGGGATTTGGCGGGTACCTTTACAACGATGTTACCGGCCCGACCAGCAGAACCGGTTTATACGGAACATACGCCTATAATATCGGAATAAAAGGCAATATCCGTTTATCAATGGGACTCTCCTTTGGAGTTTTACAGAATAAGATCGACGGGACTGAAATCACCCTACATGATCCGAATGATCTTGCAATGCAGGGTGGAATCACTTCCTCATTTGTCCCGGATGCTTCTGTAGGTCTGTATGCCTATGGTGGAAGTTGGTATGCCGGTTTTTCTGCTTTCCAGCTATTCAGCAACAACCTGAAAATCTACGATGAGAAAAACGGATTGAATAAGCTGAAAAGTCATTTCTATCTTATCGGTGGATACTCCTATGAAATCAACAGCGAATTCAGGATTGATCCTTCGCTAATTATCAAGGCAATGAGTCCGGTTCCCATCCAGATTGATTTGAATGCAAAGGTCACTTACCAGGAAATGGTCTGGCTTGGTATATCTTACCGAAGCAGGGATGCAGCCTCCGTTCTTGCCGGTTATATCCACGACCAACGGTATTATTTCGGATATTCATACGATTTCTCTACATCTGATATTCGCAATTATAATTCCGGCTCCCATGAAATTATGATCGGTGTGCGGTTCACTTCACTCACCCAATGGTGAAAAATTGCTATTGTTCCCATTTCCATCGACTAACAAATTCAAATGCATGAACAATATCATGAGGGAATCATGTTCGTTGGAAGTAACACGGCCTGGATTCCCCGTATGGGCAGATTAGCAGATTCAGACAAATGGAATAGCTTCTTTTTCCATCTCTTTTTAATATCACCGAAAATCCGTATTTTAGGATCATGAGACACCTTCGTTGGGTCATACTATTCTTTATTATTTCAGGAATAGCTTGTCTGCACCAGAAAAGCAAAATCCCGAGGTCGGAAATCATTCCCGAAAACAGCCTTATCCCAATCCTGGTAGAAATGCATCTTGCGGATGGATTAATGAACAGTTCACAAATCCGTCAAATGTACCCCGGAAGGGATTCAATCAGCAATTACCAGGATATCCTGCAAAAATACGGATATGAAAAAGAGACCTTTGACAGGACAATAAGATACTATTCTGATCAGCCCGATGATCTGGATGACCTGTATGAAAATGTCATCAGCGAACTGACAAAACTTGAAAGTGAGATTCAAAAGACCGGAAGGCAAATGCCAACCGACGAACGGGAAACAAATCTTTGGAACCAGAAAGAGATCTGGCATCTCCCTTTAGATGGAGAAACAAATCGGATCGATTTTAATATCCCGGTAAAAGGACTCGGGCAATATACCCTTACCGCTACAATTCTAATGCATGAAGATGATGAATCCATTGATCCTAGCGTAACAGCGTATTTCTGGCTTGATGACGGATCGGAATTGGGACATGTAGGTTATTATCAACTTAGACATATCGAAAAAAACGGAAGAATAACTGTACATAGTATAAGTCATGAACTGAAGGACGATAGAATAACCCATTTCAGGGGTTCTATTTTAGATCATGCCCCTCAAGAAGGCCAATGGAAAAAACATGCCGACGTTCTTAATATAAAAGTTCACTATATGCCTCTTATCAAATCAAATCCTCCGGAATAACAGAGAAAAATATACCGGTAACATCCCCTTCGTAAATATCATTTCGGAAATGAAATGAGAAAATTAGCAGCAAATTACATTTATCCCATATCTCAAAAACCATTGAAAAATGGTATTCTGATAATGAATGAAGACGGGAGTGTATTGGATATTATTGATTCGGGAGGAAACCTCAGGGAGATGGAAAATCTGGAATTCTATAACGGAATTCTCGTCCCGGGATTTATAAATGCACATTGTCATCTGGAACTGTCATACCTTAAAGGGAAAATATCACGCCATAAAAAGTTACCCGGATTTATCACTGACCTGGTACAAAGCAGAACAGATGATCCTTCCATTATAACCGAACCGGTCAGAATGGCTAATGAAGCATTAAGAAATAATGGTGTCGTAGCTACTGGTGATATTTCGAATACTTCATCTAGTTTTTTTGTTAAAAATTCCGGTACAATAAGATATCATACCTTTCTTGAGATTTGGGCGATCGACCCCAATAAATCGGATGAAGTTTTTATAAATGCCATAAATCTTCTGCGCTTTCTTCAGAGTAATTTCCCACATAATGCTTCGATCTGTCCGCATGCTCCATATTCAGTTTCAGATGCCCTGTTTCGGAAAATTCAAGATTACTGCAGGATGAACGAAAATATCATTTCCATTCATAACCAGGAGACCCGCTCTGAAAACGAATTATTCCGGGAAAACAAAGGCTCATTGAAACAAGCTTTGGAAGATCTTGGTGAGGACTATTCCGGTTTCAGACATGGCCGAGAAAATTCACTGCAGACCACACTGAAAAAGTTGCCACAAAGCCAGAATATACTACTCATTCATAACACTTTTACATCAGAAGAGGATATCATTTATGCCGAAAGGAATCATCAGGCTTTGTTTTGGATACTGTGTCCGAATTCAAATCTTTATATTGAAAAGAGGTTACCGGATATAAACCTTTTTTGGAACCTGGAAGTAAAAACAGCCATTGGAACCGATAGTCTGGCTTCAAATGATACCCTTTCGGTACTGGAAGAGTTAAAAACAATTTCATCCCATTTCCCGGGTATTCCACTTAATGATCTTTTGAAATGGGCAACATTAAACGGTTCCGAAGCCCTGAATATGGACAATGAATTGGGAAGTTTCAAAAAGGGGAAAAAA
>CP070687.1:299065-304877 GCA_020353115.1 Bacteroidales bacterium | reverse complement strand
TGGGCAGGAGGTGTTCCTTATGTGCCCTATGATACGGAAGAAACAGTACGGCTTGGCGAAATAGTAATGGATTGGGAACGAGCATATGAGGTGAGAAGAGACGATTTCATCCGGGCCAGTTTACGCCTGGGTATTAAAAGAAACAGACCCAGGTTCAATATGGAAACGGCTATGGATTTTCAGTACAGAACCAATTATACCAACGTTTTTCTTGAGAGAATTGATGTGACCACCGGGGAGATACACAAAAACTATCGCATGGGATTCTATCCAATGGCAACATGGAAAATACAATTTTAACACAATAGGCCTGATTGGCAGATTTTATTGAACCAATACAAGGTTCCGATAACATTTCATGAAAACAGACTTTTTTTCTAAATTTGATTTGCAGCTATTTATAACGTAAATCAAACCTGGAACCATGAAAAAAATGATCCCAAAAATCATTTTACCTGTATTCCTGTTCTTAATCCTTCCCGGAACCGGAATGGCAAACAAAACTTCAGTAAGTATTAATGCTCCGAAGGAGGTCGATAAAGGAACCGAAGTTCTCATAACAATTAATGTAAAACACATGGGAAATACTGCCGGTCATTTTACCGATTGGATCTACCTGAAAGTCAACGACAAAGAAGTGAAGCGATGGGAATATACCAAAAATGAGAGGCCTGAGGCAGGAAACTTTACTCTCGAATATAAGTTTGTCGTTAACGAAAAATCTAAGATCGAGATAAAGGGAAATTGCAATAAGCATGGAAGTGCAGGAGCAGAAGAAATGATAATTGAACTGAAGTAGATAAAATACTGAAATTCCCCGGGTTGATCTTTTCGGTTAACCTCAAAATTATTGTCAGTAAAATCAAACCGGAAAGGTCAAACCGAAAAGGATTGGAGTGCAGGGCAAATAATATGTGATCCGGGAAGCAATTTGATTCTGCCCTGTTCCGTAATTCTTGTATTTGAAAAAATTAAACCTATAGTCGTATGTATATTTTAATCATCATTCTGGGAATTGTTAATCTGATCCTGGTATTAATCCAGCTTTTAAGCGGCCTTAAAGTGATCCGGATTTCAATTAAAAATCACAGGTTCTTTGGAATTGCATTGGCAGTCGGAGCATTTATTCATGGACTGCTGGCACTTTATATAAATTTCTTTTGACCATCGTTAACTGTTTAACCGATTAACAATCATATTATGAAAAGGATACAGAAATGCATTATCTGGGTCTGCAGCCTTTTGTTTCTTTTACCGTTTGCACTTTTTGCCCAGCGTAAAGTTAACATCCCGACCGACAAAATATTGGTGGAGGTTGAATCGAATGGTAAATGGGGCTTTATTGATCCCACAGGGAAGTGGATCATCGAACCCGGTTTTGAGGGAGCCAAGAAGTTTGTCGACGGAGTGGCGCTCGTTAAATATCTCGGGGAATGGCACTATATGAATGGAGAGGCTGAAATGATCAGTGAAGGAAAACCGTATACGGTCCGTTACAATTTTTCCGAAGGCCTGGGCCGGGTTGAAGAGAACGCCTTGTGGGGGTATATTAACCAAACGGGAGAATGGGCAATTCAACCTGTTTATGATGATGCACGGGATTTCAGTGAGGGATATGCTGCCGTAAAAACCGGTACATACTGGGGATATATTGATAAATACGGGAACCGGATTATTGAACCCTCTTTTCTCATAGCCAAGGATTTCCATGACGGTGTGGCTCTGGTTAAAACCACCAAAGGATTCAGGTACCTTTCAATTACCAATACCTTTCTTCCTGTCCCCGACGATATTGAACTCAAACATGATTTTTCAGATGGTATGGCACCGGTCGTAAAATCGAAATTATGGGGATTTGTAAATACAGAAGGTGAAGTCATTATACCACCTCAATATTCAAAAATGAGGAAATTTACGGAAGGACTGGCACCCGTAAGGCAAAATAAAACCTGGGGATACATCGACAAAACCGGCAATTGGGTTATCGAACCCCGATTCCAGGACGCAAAAAATTTTTCCGATGGGATAGGATTGGTTAAAAAAGCCGGACAGTGGTGTTATATTAATACGAATGGTGAATTATTGGGAGAAGGTGAATTGTATATTATACATCATCCGTTCCATGAGGGATTAGCCAGGACTGAATTACGCGGAAACTGGGGATTTATAGATATAAACGGCAACTGGATCATTCAACCAGAATTTGAAAGAGCAAGGGATTTTTCAAACGGATATGCCGCTGTTCGCCAAAATGGCAGATGGGGATTTACAGACCGGAATGGGAACATGGTAATTCCGCCTCACTTCGATAACGCAAAAGATTTTATACGTATCATTTACCGCTGACTGAAAGCTAAACAGAACAGCCGGTATATCCCTTGAAGAAAACTAAAAAAATAATTACATTGCCCGATAGTATTATTAACCATTACACACAAGAACCATGAAAAAAATATGTTTTGCACTGGGAATCATTCTGTTGGCAGGTACTGCGTTATCTGCCCAGAAAATCGTTTTAAAATCAGGAGACCTTGATTTTTTGAAAGGTGAAAAATTCATTGACATCGAATACGACTACAGTAATATGGCGGTCGGAAAGTTTGACAAAGAGGAAGATTATGTGAACAAGAAAGTGGATGAATATGATAAAAAATATCCGGGAACCGGAAGGGGTGAGCAGTGGAAGGAAGCATGGATAGGAGACAGGAAAGCAAGATTTCAACCCTCATTTGAAGAGCTGTTGAACAAATATCTTGAGAAACCCGGAGTTTATGTCGGACCGGAAAACGATGATGCTTCGTATACCTTAATCCTTAAAACAACATTCACAGAACCCGGATATAACATTTATATCAGCAAAAAACCGGCTAAGATCAATGTGGAGGCCATATTTGTCGAAACGGCTAATCCGGAAAATGTGAAAGCTCTCATTATTTCCAAGAATAATCCCGGCAGGACATTTGGGAATGAGGATTTTGATACCGGAATCCGCATAGGGGAAGCCTATGCTAAATGCGGTAAGGAATTGGGTGCCTGGCTGGCAAAAAAAGCATTTTAGGAATCGTATACCCTAAAAATATGAGGTTATATAGGTGAAATTAAATGCCTATATTCTTTCTCTCCTTGCCTTTGTCCCTGTGAATAGGACCTGTCCGGATCAAGGATGGAAATCAAAGTTGGTATCCGAAAGTAAGAACAATACAGTGGATGTAGTTGCCTGTTAATGGATATAATCCAAATTACGAAAGAATAAAATCAGGGTATTCAATCTTTGATGCCTGACAGTATCCGTGAGGAAGAAAGAATTAGTGATATAACCCCGAATGGTCATATTTGCCTGATCGAACGATGAAGATACTTCTGATAAATCCGCCGCGCTCTCCTCAAAATAAAATCCTCGATTATGCCCCTGAAGAAGCAAAGAAATTCATTCATAAAAAACTGATCGGGCCCCCACTGGGATTGCTTACTATTGCTGCCGCAGTATGTGATTATGATTTTTCACTTTTTGATATGAAGGGTGAATATGATCTCGATCCCAATACCCCAAATCTTCATGAACTTACCCTGAGGTTGTTGAAAGAAAGCAATCCCGATATTGTAGGAATCACAATCATTACTTCTGAATTTTACGCTGCTCTCGAGATTTTCCGGACCGTCAAGGAATTTGATCCAACCATTCTCACCGTTGCCGGAGGCCTTCACACGACATTGTGCCCCGGGGATTTTACCAATCCTGTTGTCGATATCGTTTGCCCCGGACAGGCAGGAAATAAATTCAGAGAGATAGTTAAAACCAAAGAGAGAGGTCGGGCCTATCACAATGTTCCGGGTATCATTATTAATACCCCGGAAGGTCATATTCAGTCCAAAGGAAAACCGGGATCCTGGGATGCCGCAAAGGAAAATTTTCTGATGCCCGACAGAAGTCTTCTCGACCGGTGGAGATCAACCTACAAGGTCGGGAAAAATGTCGATCCCTCTACGTATATTTTTACTTCACTCGGTTGTCCCTATAGATGTACTTTCTGTTCCATCTGGTGTGAATTCGAAAATAAATTCTACCAGCGGGATCTGGAAAGCATACTAACGGAACTGAAAATGATTGATTATTCAATTGTCCGGTTTGCCGATGCAAATACCATTGTGAATGTAAAATTTATTGAAAAACTTTTTGATCGAATCAGGGAAGAAGGAATTCAGAAAGAATTCATTATGGATATCCGGGCCGATACCGCCGTTGATCATCCGAAACTCATTGAAAAGCTTGCCAAATCCGGCCTGAAAGTGGTCATATGCGGGTTTGAATCGTTCAGGGATGAAGAACTTGAAAATTATAACAAAAAATCACCGGCAGGTATCATTGAAGAATCAATTCGTATTTTCCATCAAAACGGC
The DNA here is from genome assembly GCA_020353115.1 of Bacteroidales bacterium. Lineage (GTDB taxonomy): Bacteria > Bacteroidota > Bacteroidia > Bacteroidales > VadinHA17. The sequence goes on along the minus strand of CP070687.1, from coordinate 300,479 downwards.
GTAAAGCTACGTGGCAATTATGTAATACCGGGATATTATGTACACGATGACTTTCAGGCGCTGGCAGAATATGCTAATTCCCATAGGGTGAGCTACGCCGGATATACTATTCTGACCCCGATGCCTGGAACTCCGTTATATCACGAAATGGCAGACGATATAGTGGATCACGATCTGTCTAAGTATAATTTCTTCAATTGTGTTACAAAAACAAACCTGCCCGCTGATGAATTTCACTGTGAAGTCGGGAAACTGTGGCTGATAAAAAAAGGAACCGATGTAATTTAATGTTTTGCCTGAAAAGAGGAATTCGATGTAAATATCTTCTTTACCGGTATCCTGTCAGTTTTTCTTTCCCGGAAATCTGTTTCTTACGAAGAGATCTTATGGAATTATACTCCTTCATAAGTTTTTCAAATTCTCCGGTCAAGTATTTCCGTATTAATTTTGGCCGTTTTGAATAGGAGGATCCAAATTCCGGATCATCAAAGGATATTCGCTTATAAATCCGCTGGATAATATGATTGCTTCCCCCCCAAAACTCTCCCTTTTTTAGGATATCACCGGTACCGCATATGAGTATTGGTATGATATCGAGCCGCAGCTTCTCAGCAATATAAAATGCACCCCGGTGAAAACGCTGTATTTCATTGGTTAATGATCTGGTCCCTTCTGGCAGGATAATAATTGAATAACCTGCCTCTATCCGTGATTTCAATTTATCCATAATCTTGTCAATGCCTGCTGTTACAGGATAGAAATCTGCAAGCTTTGAAATATGTCCGAAAATAGGTGAGTTGTATACCCAATCGTTTGTCAGAATAATAAACTTGTAATACATTCTGATTAATATAGGCATATCGATCAGGGATTGATGGTTACTGATAATCACGGCAGGTTTTTTAAAGTCTTCCAGCATTGGATTTAACATTGTTATCCTGACTGGGATTATCCAGATATAGAATTTGCAATATACCATCAGACAAAAATGAAATATCGATTTACGCTTTTCAATATTCAGAAAAACCATACCATAAAACAGAAGTCCGAGAATCCCCAGCAAAATACTTCCGAATGCAAGGACAAAATAGGTCCATAATGTTTGGAAAATTTGAAGAAAGGTTAAGGGCTTTAGGTTCCTAGCTGTTCTGTTGGTGAAAAAAGCATTGTACCCCTTTTTAAGCGGTTCGACCAATACCATAATTATTAAAAGAATTCCCAGATAAAAAAACAATATCAGCCGAAGGACAGCGGATTGGGTTATTTGAATGAAAACAAGGCCAAACAGAAGCAATGAAACGGATAAATAAGGATAGAGCGGATGATATAATATCGGGATCTTTACATGTTGACCTTTTAAGGCTAAGGATTTCATGATGATTAAACCCAGGCCAAATGTGAAAATTGCGGTTGC
>CP070687.1:293085-298965 GCA_020353115.1 Bacteroidales bacterium | reverse complement strand
TAAACCTTCGGATCAACCATGGCTTCGGCAATCCTGGGATCCCTGTGCCAAACCAACGTCGTATCCGTTCCACTTATGACAGTATCCTTGCCATGTGATTCTGCCGTTGCTCTCATAGTGGAACGCATAAAGGACTGGTATTTATCCGGGACTACCTCGCCGGATGCATTAACAACCGTTGCAGCTCCAATGCTCGATCCCGGGCGCATATAAATGCTGTCGCAGGCGATCGAGATCAGCGCTCCGGCAGAAGCAGCATTATTATCGATGAATACAAGAACTGGGATTCTGCTGTTAATGATTTTTGTCCTTATAGAATCTGCTGCATCAAGCAAACCGCCATAGGTGTTCATGTGTATCAGTAGATAATCGGCCTGCAACCTGTGTGCCTCATCAAAACTCTTTAGAGTGGTTCTCCATACAGGTGCTGCAATCTGTTCCCTGATTTCAAATTTGTAAACAAGTGTCTTTTCCGTCTCATTACCCTCCGTTTGAAATAATCCGCGTGGCATTCCTGCAGAAATTAAAAGTATGGGCAAAGATATCAGGGTAAAAACCGGTATTCGTCTCATGCTGATATTTTTTACAAATATAAAAGATGTTAAGTAATATATCCTACTCACGTTAATTTATGTACCTTTGCTTTTCACCAACGATTTCAGATATATGAGTACACACTCATTACTGTCAATTTCTCCTGTCGACGGACGCTACAGAGATAAGGTTGAGGAACTGGCAGAATATTTCTCCGAATATGCTCTGATTAAATACAGGATTCTGGTTGAAATTGAATATTTCATTGCTCTTTGTGAAATACCTCTGCCTCAACTTTCCCGTATTGACAAATCCGTCTATCCGGAACTGAGAAAATTGTATAAAGAATTTACGAAGGATGAAGCCGTTGTAGTAAAAAATATTGAAAGAAGAACCAATCATGATATTAAAGCTATTGAGTATTTCATAAGAGAAAAATTCACTGATCTTGGTTTGGCAGACTACCGGGAGTTCATTCATTTCGGATTGACTTCACAGGATATCAATAATACAGCAATTCCCTATTCCTTCAGGGATGCTGTTAATGAGATCTATTATCCTCTCCTTGATGAGGCATTATTCAAACTCTCCGAAATGGGTAAGGAATGGGAGGAAATTCCGATGCTGGCCAGGACGCATGGTCAGCCTGCCTCGCCTACAAGGTTAGGTAAGGAGGTACGTGTATTTGTGGAAAGGCTTTCCAAACAGTTGCTCCTGCTGAAATCCATTCCCTGTTCGGCAAAGTTTGGTGGAGCGACAGGAAATTTCAATGCACACCACGTTGCCTATCCTGAAATTGACTGGGTTGAGTTCGGGAATAGTTTTGTAAATGACACACTTGGGCTTGACCGTACCCAGACAACCACACAGATAGAACATTATGATAACCTGGCTGCAATTTTCGATAATCTGAAAAGGATAAATACTGTATTAATCGACCTTGCCAGGGATATCTGGATGTATATTTCCATGGAATACTTCCGGCAAAAGATCATAAAGGGTGAAGTAAGTTCCTCTACCATGCCGCATAAAGTAAATCCGATCGATTTTGAAAATGCGGAGGGGAATTTTGGTTTTGCCAATTCCATTTTTGAACACCTGGCAGCAAAACTACCCGTTTCGAGACTGCAGAGAGACCTAACGGATTCAACGGTTTTGAGGAATATAGGTGTTCCTATGGCCCATACTATGATAGGATTAAAATCAATGAAGAAAGGTTTGGATAAGCTTATCGTAAATCCGGAAAAGATCGGAAAGGAACTGGAGGAAAACTGGAGTGTAATTGCAGAGGCAATCCAGACCATTTTACGCAGGGAAGGTTATCCCGATCCGTACGAAAAACTTAAAGAACTTACCCGTGTCAACAGATCACTGAGCAGACCGGTCATCCACCAGTTTATCGATTCTCTAGAAATATCTGAAAAAATAAAATCGGAATTGAAAAATATTACCCCGGGAAATTACGTTGGGATTTAATCTGCATGGTGTGTAACATATAAGGATCAGATTGATGGTAAATTTTTTCAAAATCCTGAAATACATAAAGCCGTATTGGTTCTATGCTACTTTAAATGTGGTATTCAATATTATCTCGGCCGGAGCGGCACTCTTCTCCTTCACTATGGTTGTGCCCTTCCTGCGGATTCTATTCGGAACCCAGCAGATGATAACCGATACGATACCGTTTGAATTTTCCATCGAATATTTCGGCCATACATTTAATTATTATATCTCCCAATTAATTGTTAATCAGGGGAAATCCATGGCATTATTATTGGTCAGCTTGCTGGTTGTAATCATGACCCTCTTTAAAACATTCTTTAAATTCATGGCTTTATATTATACCGCACCGATAAGGACCGGTACGGTAAGGGATATCCGAAAAGAGATATTTGAAAAGATACTTAAGCTTCCTCTATCGTATTATACCGATGCAAGAAAAGGAGACGTTATTTCCAGGATCACATCGGATGTTCAGGAAATTGAAACTTCAATAATGAGTTCTCTGGAAATGCTGATCAGAGATCCGCTTACCATATTGATCTTCACAATATATATGTTTATTATCAGTGTCAAACTCACCCTTTTCGGACTGGTACTGCTGCCTATCAGTGGCTATCTGATCGGACGGCTGGGCAAGAAGCTGAGAAGCACCTCTTTCAGGGGGCAGAAAAAGCTGGGTTTCCTTCTGTCGGTAATAGAGGAAACCCTCGGGGGATTGAGGATAATCAAGGCTTTTAATGCTGAGAGGAAGGTTGAACGCAGGTTTGACAGTAATAATAATTTTTATACCAGGATAATGAACAAGGTCCACCGTAGGAGATACCTGGCGAATCCATCCAGTGAGTTTCTTTCGACTGCGGTTATGATGGTGCTCATGTTTTACGGAGGCTCGCTTGTTCTGAGTGGTTCGGGGGATCTGTCTTCCGAAACATTTATTGCTTACCTGGTTATATTTTCACAAATCATCCCGCCCGCCAAATCACTGACAACCGCCTTTTTCAATATCCAGAAAGGACTTGCATCCCTTGACAGGATCGGTGGTATCCTGGAAGCCGATGTAACGATTAAGGATAAACCGAATGCCCGGCATATAGAGGGTTTTAACGAATATATTGAATATCGCAATGTGAGTTTCAAATATAATGAAGAGTTGGTTCTTAAGAATGTCAACCTGAAAATTGAAAAAGGCAAAACCATTGCCCTTGTCGGGAAGTCGGGAGCAGGGAAATCGACACTGGTCGACCTTCTTCCGAGATTTATTGAAGCAACAGAGGGTGAGGTGGTTATTGACGGAGGATCGGTAAATGACCTGAAGCTGTTTGACCTCAGGAAATTAATGGGCATCGTTAGCCAGCAATCCATATTATTTAATGATACATTTTTTAATAACATAGCTTTCGGTATGGATAATGCGACTGAAGAGGATGTTATCGCTGCGTCTAAAGTTGCCAATGCACATGATTTTATTATTGAACATAATCATGGTTATTATTCAAACGTCGGGGAGGGGGGTAGTAAACTCTCCGGGGGCCAGCAACAGCGTGTAAGTATCGCAAGAGCTGTTCTCAAAAACCCGCCTATTCTGATCCTTGATGAAGCGACCAGTTCCCTCGACACCGAATCCGAAAGACTGGTTCAGGAAGCGATTATTAATCTGATGAAAAACCGCACCTCCATTGTAATAGCTCACCGGTTATCAACCATTAAACATGCCGATGAAATAATTGTCCTGGATGAAGGTGAAATTGTTGAGCGCGGAAAACATCCTGATCTCCTGAAAAAAAACGGGTATTACTGGAAACTGCATGATATGCAGATGCGATAAAAAATCCGGTATTTTCCGGTTATTGCAGCCGAAACCCGACTTCAATGTTACCCTCCGTTTTGTTTATGAAAAATAAGGCTGGATTCTTAACCATAGATGCATCACGGATCTTTTAACGAGCCGGTTTTACCAGCCCGGTTCATACACCCGGGCCGGCTTCTCCAGGGAGGATGAATAATGATCATTATCCCCATTTATATTGTCCCCCTTAATTAAAGGAGGTATCCTGACATCCGCCAACTGGCGGATCGTCATGGACAGGGGATTCATTTCTTTTCCATGGGGGATGAAAAATGGTCAATCATCCACCCCAGGTGCGGCTTCATTCCCCCAACTCCCCGGCAGGAGTTCGTCTGGTTATTTTATGAGACAAAATAGCAGTCTTACCAATTTGATAACGTATTATAATTTTTCTAATTTGCAACGCATTGTGAATCCAATACGTAAAACATGATTCTTTAACCATTAAAAACATCATAAAATGATACGATCCGGACTAAAATTGGTTTTAATCTTTACCCTTCTGATAACCGGTTCAGTTTATGGACAGGAAAATGCAATTAAAAATGGACTGGATGCCATTACCATGGAAGCTGTTCAGGGGCAGCTTGAATTTCTGGCCTCCGACTGGACCAGGGGGAGGGGGACGGGCGATGCGGGGATATATATGGCCGCCGATTACATCGCCAGTTTGTTTAAGGTTTACGGTCTGAAACCCGGAGGGGATCTTGAAACAATAAGACCTTCAAGGGATGAAATGAGAATGGGCGTTATGCCAAAACAGGTGAGAAGCTATTTCCAGAGTTTCCAGCTGATCGAATATTCCCCGGGGGAAGACCAATTTTTTTCCGTTATATCGAAAAAAGGAACGGGCAGCCGGACCCTGAATTTTGTCTACAGAACCGATTTTTCCGTAAATACATCGGAGGTAGGAATAGAATTGAATGCCCCGGTTGTATTTGTTGGATACGGTCTGGCAGATAAGGAAAATAAATATGATGATTATGCAGGACTGGATGTAGAGGGAAAGGTAATTCTTCGGCTTTCGGGCTTTCCGGGGCACTTGGATTCATCATCTGCTGCTTTCGGAAAATTCCACCCGGAAGGTCCCTATTCCGCATATTATTTAAACCGGGAAAAGAATGTGATAGCTGAGAGTAAAGGTGTTGCGGGAATTATTGAGGTAACACCGGGCGGCACCCCTTATGCAGGGTGGGCCGATAATATTCCGTTTCGGTATAATTCTCCATTTTATGAAGGAGATGTTCCCCTGAGGGAAAGATATACCAGGATGAGAATTCCAGGCGATACACTCAGAACGGGAACTACCACTATATCCGTAACGATGAGGGTAGCCAATGAAATAGTAAGGGGAACAGGTATTCGTCTAAATGAATTTGAAGAGCAGGTGCAAAGAACCATGAAACCTGCATCCCGCCAGCTTTCCGGAAAATCGGTTTATCTGAAGACGACCGTGAATTCGAGGATCGTAAGGGACCGGAATGTTCTGGGTGTTCTGGAAGGTGAGAACCCGGACAAGATCATAGTTGTCGGTGCCCATTATGACCATATGGGAGAAGAGAAGGGGTATATATGGAATGGCAGTGATGATAATGCTTCAGGTACCGTAGGTGTTATGACTGTTGCCAAGGCATGTATGGCTGCAGGGGTAAAGCCTAAAAATACCATTGTTTTTGCAGCATGGACAGCCGAAGAGAAGGGATTGCTGGGATCGGAATATTTTGTTGATAATCCCTTTACCCCCGTGGGAAATATCCTATTTAACCTGAACTATGATATGATTTCCAGGAATGCCCCTTCCGATACCTCGGAGAATCAGGCAACATTAAGGTATACCGAAGCCTATCCGGAACTGGAAGAAATGACGCTCATCCATATTGAGGAGTATGGACTTGACCTGGAACCCATATTCATAGGCATGGAAAGACCCAGAGGGGGAAGCGATTTCGCTTCATTTGCTGCCAAAGATATTCCTGTCCTGAGTTTTAATGCCGGTT
>CP070687.1:287042-292985 GCA_020353115.1 Bacteroidales bacterium | reverse complement strand
TGGGTATGCCAAAACCTTCATAAAAAGAGACCAGAACAAGAGCAAATGCCGATCCCATGATATACTGCAGTTTTTCAACAGGTTGCCTGCCTGTAAATATGACATCTTTCCGGTGACTCATTTCCCGGTAGACGCGGAAGGTTTTACCGGTTTTGAAAAGTTGTTCACCGACAATAACCAGCTTCATTTTCCGGGACGATGCTTTCCTGTATCCGTCAAAGGCCAGTAATAGATTTGCCAGGTTCTTCCTCGGATGCAAGGATCCGACAAAAAGGAAAAAATCCTCACCCTCGCTGAAGGATTCTTTTGTTTTCCGTCTTGTTTCCTCGTTAAGAGGCACATACATTGAATTGGCCCCGTTGTAAACCACATCGATTATTTCCGGATCTATACCATATGAAGTACGGATGTCCTCTTTTGTATATTCGGATACCGTAGCAATTCTGCAGGCTTTCCTGGCAAATTTCGGAAACTGCCTCAGGTAGTAATGCCTGGCCAGAAAGGGAATATCTTCCTTCCTGTGAAAGAAATTGATATCATGTATTACAGGAACTGAAACTGTATTTGTTGAGAGGCATAGATAACCATCGGGGGAGAGGAACAGATCGGGTTTTTTGGCTTCAAGGATTTTGCGGACGGAATATTCAAACCACCAATACCAGAGAAAAGGATGTCTTGCCGGAGGGAACAGGTACAACGGTTCAATGTTGGAAGAAAAAACAAACTCCTCCGGGACAGGACGGTCAAACAGGAACAGGAATTCATGCTCCGGATGACCGGTCGTTATTCTTTTGAGAGTTTCATAGGTAAACCATCCGATACCATTAAGCTTTCCGGGGATAAGGAGACGTGTATTTACAGCGATCAGCATGGCAACATGGATATATGCAATCGGGTTGTAAAAACAGGCAGCTTTATTACATTTGTAAAAGTAAAACTATTACATCAACTTCAAACATTTACCTCGTTTTTTCGTGAAGAAAACATTCCTTACCAACCTGGCACTTCTTCTTATGCTGAACTTCCTGGTTAAGCCCTTCTGGGTACTGGGTATCGACAGGACGGTACAGAATGTCGTCGGAGCAGAGAGTTACGGATTTTATTTTTCACTATTTGGCTTCTCCCTTCTTCTGAATATTATTCTCGATGCCGGGATTACCAATTTCAACAACAGGAATATAGCACAACATCACCAGCTGTTGGGTAAATATCTTTCGAATATCGTAACCTTTAAGTTTATTCTGGCAATTATTTATTTTGCTGTCAGCCTGGTTATCGCCTTCATTATCGGTTATACCCCGGATCAAATAAGATTGCTGCTGGTTCTTATATTCAACCAGTTCGTAGCCTCTTTTGTTCTTTATCTTCGTTCCAACCTGAGCGGGTTGCATCTCTTCAGGACCGATAGTATTTTATCGGTGCTGGACCGGTTTCTGATGATCCTGATTTGCGGTATCCTGCTTTGGGGAAATATTACCCGTAGTGCATTCCGGATCGAATGGTTTGTTTATGCACAAACGGCTGCGTACCTGATAACGGCCCTGATCTCATTCAGCATAGTTCTTGCAAAAGCTTCCTTTTTCAAACCCAGATTTGACATCAGGTATTTCATCATTATCTTCAGGCAAAGTTATCCTTTTGCGCTGTTGAGCCTCTTTATGGTGTTCTATTATCGTGTGGACAGTGTTATGCTCGAACGGTTGCTACCCGACGGGAAAATACAGGCCGGGATGTATGCACAGGCTTACAGGATACTTGATGCAGCTGCAATGGTCGGATTCCTTTTCGGAGGCTTGTTATTGCCGATTTTTTCACGGATGCTCAAGAGAAGAGAACCGGTGGAACAACTTACCCAGATCTCCTACATGCTCCTGATCGTACCAACCGTTATAGTTTCACTGGCCTGCATATTCTTCAGATCCGAGCTTATGGATCTCCTGTACCTGAAGCATGTTGAACTGTCGGCCAATATCCTGGCAGTTTTAATGCTGGGGTATATTGCAATATCCACATCATACATTTTCGGAACACTCCTTACGGCAAACGGCAATCTGAAAGCAATGAACATTATGGCCGGTTCCGGTGTCCTGCTGAATATTATTCTGAACCTGGTTCTGATACCAAAATACCAGGCCCTGGGCTCCGCCATTGCCAGCCTGGTAACACAGACCATTACGGCTCTTATACAGGTAGTCCTGGTTTATCGCATACTTCGATTCTCGGTTAATCTGGGATTGATTGTCAGGCTGACCTTATTATCCGTTGCCCTGATTCTGACCGGGATACTTCTTCAGACGGTTTCTGTCGTATGGTTTTATCGCCTGTTCATATTTGCCGGAACAGGTCTTCTTATCGCATTTTTATTCCGACTGCTTAATATCAGGATACTCTACCGGATATTACGTAACGGAGATACAGTTTGAAATCGGTGGAATCCTTTCCCGGGCCGAACGGGTCGGATTTCAAATGGTACATTTTCTATCTTGCAGTTAATCAGCAATTTACGTGAATATATTCCCGGAATTTCCCGCAACCATTTTTTGTTTATCCCACCGTTATTCGTTGATAAAAATCCGGAATCGCTTATTTTAAATGATTCTAAAGAACTGCAATATTTTCAAGTTATTAACAATTTTCTTGGAGTTATTAACATTTTTTTAACTAATTTTAATCCCTTTTGCCTGATTTTTTGGCTAATTTTGTTATGAAACGGTTACTTTTCATAGGGATATTGTTTTTTCTGGCTGGAATAGTGTCGGGTCAGATGATTTCTCATGAGGTGATTGCATCGGGAGGTGATTATGCAGAGAACGGGGATTATTATGTCTCCGCAACGATCGGGGAGATTGTTACCGAGACATTCAATGCGTATGAACATTTCTTAACGCAGGGATTTCAACAACCTGTCATGGTTTTGGAATCGGTGAATCCGGTTCCGGCAGGAATTGAGATTAGTGTCTATCCCAATCCGGTTGCCGGCCAGCTGAAAGTAGCCATATCATTACCGGTTCAGAATGGTGGTGCGGAAGTAATGCGGGAATTTATGCTGAACGTAGAGAACCTGACCGGGAATCAGGTCTTGTCCAGGCAGCTTGTTAACCTGCCCCTGTGTGAAAATATTGAGATCATCGATTTTTCGTCCTTTTCGAGGGGGATTTACATTGTCAGGATTTACAGCCTGGATAGTGATCATTCCATTAACCTGAATTTTAAGATTGTCAAAATGTAAAAAGGGGAATGAACAACACCGCAAGCCGATTCACACAAACCTTCTACCTGGCTTTTCTTATACTTTCCGCACTGGTATATAAAGGCTATTCACAGGTTGTACCTATGGCCCTCAAATACCAGGCTGTCGCGAGAAACAGCTCCGGTGAGGAACTGGTCAATGCCAACATTGATGTCAGGATGTCGGTTATTGCCGGTAATCCTGATGGAGTGACGGAGTGGAAAGAGATTCATTCGAATGTACAGACAAGCCGGTTTGGTCTTTTTACGGTACTGGTTGGAAAAGGGGAAAGATCAGGCGGGATCGTGGAGAGATTTGAAGATATACCCTGGAGCGAATCCAATCATTATCTGAAAGTTGAAATCAAATTCAACCAGGAATTCCTCGTGATGGGGACCTCTCAGTTTCTTTCCGTACCCTATGCACTTTTTGCACAGAAAGCATTGAATCCCGGCCCCCAGGGGCCTCCGGGCCCACAGGGTGAAAAAGGAGATCCCGGTGACCCGGCAAGCGATGATCAGACCCTTTCGTTTGAAGGAGAGAACCTATCCATCGAAGGGGGAAATACCGTGAACCTTGGGACACTCAAACAATATCTTTCACTGAAAGGGGATACGTTAAGCCTCACCAACGGTAATTATGTAATGCTTACCGATGTAGTGGATGACGCCGATGCCGATCCGACCAATGAACTGCAGGATCTCTCTATTGAAGGAAAAATATTATCCATTACCTACGGGAATTCCATTACACTTCCCGATAGCGTTGATGATGCAGATGCCGATCCGAACAACGAGATACAGGACCTGGAACTGAACGAACATATTCTGAAGATCACGGGTAACCCGGAAGCCAACCCCATTGATCTGTCCGGTTACCTTGACAACTCGGATAACCAGCAGCTTAGCTATGATCCGGCAACCCATATCCTGACACTGTCTGACGGCGGAACCGTGGACCTTACCGGATTACTGGAGGATGATGATCCGGATCCGTCTAATGAGATTCAGGATCTTCAGCTCAACGGCAATATCCTGACAATTACCAGAAACGGGTCTCCGACCAGTATTGACCTCGCCAAATACCTGGATAATACGGATGACCAGCAACTCACCTATAATTCTTCCTCCGGTATGCTGACGCTTGAAAACGGAGGCAATGCGGATTTAAGTGAACTGAAAAATATACCCCTCGTGGGATTCAGGGCATTGAAGGAAACTACGTCGTTACACGTTACTGTTCCTGATTCCGCCATTCTCAAATTTGAAAACGAAATATACGATTATGGGGATGTATATGATCCGTCAGCCGGTTTATTCACAACCCCAGAAAATGGGGTATATTTCTTCTATGTAACATTCAATTCGGGAAGTAAACAGACTGTTAAAGTTTTAAAAAACGGATCCCATTTTACCACATTCTTTGGAGGGTCTACTTCCAGTTTCGAAGGTTTTACATCGTTTTCTTTTATGGAATATCTTTACTCCGGGGAGACAATTAGTATTCAGGTGAATATTGACGGTATAGGCAACTGCGGCATTGGCACATTCAGCGGTTTCCGGGTTCACTAGGCAGGAATTTCCCGAGAAAATCAAGGGTTTTACTATAAATGCCGGGAAGGAAACTCTCCCTCGGACCGGCGATATTCAGGATCCTGATATTTTCCTCTTTCATCCAGAATGCAAGCCGGGTTTTCAGAGACTCCTCTTTTTCTTCCAGATCAATAATTAGGAACGGTTTATGTTGTTCCCGGCAGATCTTCCGGGTTAACCTGGTACCGCGATCGAGGGAATTCCCGCGAATGATTATTACCGTTCCATCCGAATCCTCAATATTTTTCCGGGTCCGTTGCGAATAGGCCCCTGTGGAGGTTTCAAGGAGCGGATAACGCTCCGGCAGGAACCCGTCTTCTGCCAGTCTGCCCTTCGGACACCAACCTCCGCAGGGTATATCATGTTGAAGCGCAAAGTCCAGGGCAGCCCGGTCTGCCCCGGTCTGCCCACCAGATATGATCTTTACTCCTGAAAAAATCATGAAATATCCGGCTGTTTCATCCGAAGCCTTGCCAGGACGATAAGGGAAAAAAACATACCCGTCACAACTCCTGCGTAATTATAATACATATCCATGGGATTGAAGGTACGGCCGGGAATCCAGACCTGGTGATATTCATCCAGGCTTGCAATGACCATAATAACGAGAAAAGCCGGTACTATAAAACGGTACTTGATCCTGTGATCCGGGCCGGCTCTCCAGAAAAGAAGAAGGCTTACCAGGATGAAATATTCAATCAGGTGTAAAATATAATCAAGCCGGACAGGGGAATCACCGGAACTGAGCTCCTGGACCGGCAGATCCGGAACGGAGGAAACAATGAGTATCAGAACCAGCCAGGTCCAGAACAGGTATTTCAGTATCACCAGATGTTTTGAGGATAGGAATGGCATAAAAGAACAGAATTATCGCTCAAAGATAGTATTTGTAAATAGAAAGATGCAGGCGGATGATATTATTAAACGGATTTTAAATGACCCACGGGATCATTGTGAGGCTGGAATCGTATTACTCAAAACATTGATTATATAAACCGGACCAGTTCAGTTCCTGAAATACGACGCGAATGATCTTCCTGCCGGATGCCAGTGGATTTACTTTCCAAACTCCCAGCCGATCGATAATTCAAGAATTGGCGCCGGTCTCACACTGAATCCGTA
>CP070687.1:280238-286942 GCA_020353115.1 Bacteroidales bacterium | reverse complement strand
AAAGGTTTTTTCCAGTACTTCCTTTTGCTGATCGAAAGGTTTCCGGTGAATGGAAAACAATAATTCACGGAAAGGTTTGTTCATATACTTCTTTTTTTCTTTTCCTCCGAACTGGTCGGGGAACCCATCCGAAAACATATAGAAAACCTTTTGGGGGTGCAGGTCGATCACATGTTTTGTAAAGATCTTTTCCTGCAGTTCTTCATCTTCAATACCGCCAATGGGCATTTTATCGGCGATTACTCTACGGGTCTCCCCATTGCAAAAATAGATCAGCGGATTCTTTGCTCCGGCATACTCGAGAATGTTCTTCTTTCTGTCGATCACACAGAGTGCCATATCCATTCCATCCCTGTTCTGGTTTTCCTGTTGTTTCAGGGCTTTCGATACTCCCTTATGCAGTTGGTTAAGGATCTTGTCGGCCTCCGTAATACCTCTGGCTTCCACGATCTCATTTAACAGGTCATTACCCATCATGCTGACAAATCCTCCGGGAACACCATGCCCTGTGCAATCCACCGCAGCAATAATTATCCTGTTATTTTTATAACTGAACCAGTAGAAATCGCCACTGACAATATCACGGGGTCTGTAATAGATGAACAGCTGTGGAAGGGCACTTTTAATCACTTCCATTCGTGGAAGCATGGCATCCTGGATACCTTTTGCATAGTTTATGCTATCCGTTATCTGTTTGTTTTTGATCTCGATCTCAATTTTCTGCTCCTCGATCTGGTTCTTCTGTTCCTCAAGCAACTGGTTTTTTTGATTCAGAAGTTCATTCGCTCTCTTTTTACTCCTGTATCTCCCGTAAACCACAATCACCAAAACCAGTACAAGTCCGGATATGGCAATCAGTGAATTCCTGATATTCCTCTGACGGCTGATCTGGAGTGTCTGGATTTCGTTCTCTTTTCTCAATAATGTATTTTCCTGTTCTTTTTTCTCCGTATCATACAGGGTTTGCATTCTTGCAATGGCCTGCTGGCTTTCTTCAGTAAAGACACTATCCCTGTAGAGGGAAGATAGCTTGAACGATTCAAGTGCATTCTTGTAATCCCGTCTTGCTGAGTAGAACTCGGAAAAAATCCTGTAAATGGTCCGCAGCAGGTCTTTTGAATTGATCTCTTTAGCCAGGTCAAGGCTCTGGTTCAGGTATTTCAATGCTTCAGGGAAATTTCCATATTTCTGATGTACATACCCGATCGTCTTAAGCGTATTTGCAATGCCAAGGGTATCACCTATCTCCCTTTTCAACTCCAATGCCTGCAGGTAATTGTCAAGAGCACCTTCATAATTATTCAGGTCTTTTTCATAGATATTACCAATACGGTTCAGTGCGAGGGAGATCCCTTGCTTATTACCAAGTCTTTCCTCAATTCTGAGAGAGGACTGGTAATACCGGATTGCATCGTTGAAATTCTCCATTACTTCATGGATATACCCGATATTCGTAAATGAAATTGCCAAACCTTCCTGGTCATTGATGCGCAGGTAATTGTTCCTCGAATTCTCGAAATAAAATAATGCCGTTTCATAATCATGCATTGCCAGGTAAACATTTCCGATGTTATTCTGCGCCTGGGCGATTCCACGAATATCGTTAATCTCTTCGTTAATTCTCAGTGCATTCAGATAACTTCCCTGTGCATTATCGTATTCGGACCGTCTTTCGAAAATATTGCCAATAGCGTTATATGCCCGAGCCATTCCCTGCTTATCATCTATCTCTTCCGACAGCAAAAGAGACCGGCTGTAATGGCCTTCTGCACGGCTGAAATCGCCCCTGTCTCTATATACATTCCCGATATTGAACAGGGCATTGATAATCCCTTCTATATTGTTTACTTCTTCGTTCAGGGAAAGGGAGAGGTTATAATAATCAAGCGCCCTCGTCGAATTACCCATATCCTCGTAAACAACACCGATGATATTCAATGAATTGGCGATGTTTTCCTTGTCACCGGACAGGCTGTCAATCCTCAACGATCGCTGGAAATACTCAAGCGCCTGTTCATATTCCGTCAAAACCCTGTACACAATCCCTATATTATACAGGCAGGCTGATATCCCTTCCCGGCAATCAATTTCCTCTGCCAGTGAAAGGCTCTGCAGGTAATATTCAAGGGCTTTCTCGTTATCATTCAAATTGAACCAGGAAGAGCCTATAGTTTTCAGGGCCATTACCTCAGCCTCCTTATCGTCGACCTTCCGTGCTATCTCGATTATTCTGCCAGCATAACCTATATTCTCCTCATAATCAAAAGGGTGACTATCAATCCATTCGTTCAGCACCTTGATCTTATCCTGGTCCTGCAGGGTTCTGAGTGTATCCTCCAATGCCCTGTCCTGGGCAAAGGATGAACTTATGACCAGTATCCCGGAGATAATAAACA
The DNA here is from genome assembly GCA_020353115.1 of Bacteroidales bacterium. Taxonomy (GTDB): domain Bacteria; phylum Bacteroidota; class Bacteroidia; order Bacteroidales; family VadinHA17. The sequence continues at coordinate 284,546 of CP070687.1, read as the reverse complement.
GAAAAGTCAGGCTGCACTTTTTCATTATACAATCCCTTCTTAAAGACGAATTCGTCCCTTCTGGGTATTTAATGCATACCAAAAATAATAAACAAATTTCAATTATGTTTTAAAAAAAGAGCAGGGATAAACATATAGTACAATATAAAATCGTAAATTCGGTTTTAAACACCGGATTTGGTGAAAAATATTATCCGGTTCTTTTATTACCACATGAATACTATTTACCTGATAATAAAACATCTTTTTCGCATCGTTCCATACAGATTTATAGGTGAGATCTCTGTTCTCGGATTAATAATTCTGTTCCTGGAATTTAATATCGGGGAGGAAAAAACACTTGACTGGAGACTGTTTTATAAAGACCACCGGTCGGAAACTGCCATTGATAGTAATATTGTAGTCATTAAAATCGATGACCTCTCCTTCCGGTCCATCCATGGAGGGTATGTGAACCGTGATTTTCTCGCTGACCTGGTGTCCGAATTAAAAAGCTACAATCCAAAGGTTATAGGACTTGATTTCCTTCTCACGACTCCCTATAGTGACAGGATTGATCTTGTACTTTCTGAACTCAAGAAAGCAGATACTACATACTCGGATCCTGACCAGAGACTGGCTAATGCCCTGAAAGACGATATTCCGATGGTCCTTGCATTTGATCTTATATCAAACGATAAAAATAAGATTCACGTTATCGAACCCATCGACTGTTTCCTGCTGGACAATATTCATACCGGTTATACAAAGGTAAAGATTGAAAAGGACGAGATATGCCGGCATATCCTTCTTTTTAAAAACCTTTCCGCAAAAGATGTTCCTTCATTTGCCACACAAATATGCCGGAGTGCCGGAAAGGATGCCGGTAAGGATTTTAAACCGAAACGCATTCATTTCAAATCCCCTGTTAAAACATTTGCAACCTTTTCAAGTAAGGACGTCCTGGAAGGAAAATTCCGCCAGGTTTCCGAAAGCTGGTTCCAGGATAAAATCATCCTGGTTGGTGTAACCTATTCCGGCAGCGGTGATTTCTTCAGAACTCCTCTTACCGGGATTATGAGTAACAGGGAAGAGCTACCTGGTGTTTTTATCCATGCCATGGTGGTTAAAAATATTCTGGATGATGATTTCATTCCGGCAAAAAACAGTTACTACATGTTTATTATTCTGGTTATCACTTTATTAATCATAGCCGCAGGGATTATCCTGAATAATTCACTGTTTTCCACACTGACGATTATTGTATTCGGAAGCATACATATTCTTCTTTGTTTCCGTTTGTTTCTCAATGGCATAAACATTCCATTACTGGTTCCGGTTATCATAATGACCCTGGGAATAATTACCGGCATATTAATTGTGAAGATCAGGAATGAATACAGAAAGAATTTAACACAGTCATAAAAAAAAGGAATATTATGAAAAGAATCGTATTGTATATTGCATGGGCCCTGTTTTCCTTAATGAGTTTCGGGCAGGGCAGTCAGGAATACGTTGCAATGTTGTTCTCGCTTGACGGTGAGGGTGAATACATTCGCAATAACAAGTCAGAATCCCTTATGGTACCGCAGAATTATATCAAAGGAGACAAAATCCTTCTTAAATCGGGTACCGCCACACTTATGTTGTTTTCGGGGGATGAGATCAATCTCAGGGCCGGCGAGGAGTATATCGTACCGGGCATACCGGGTGGATCGGAAACATCCGGTAAACGCACCACCTTTAATTCTGTTACCGAACTGATCGATGAAGACCATGAAAGGATTTCCCAGCGGAATGCCGCATATAAGGTCCGCGGAGCCTTCTCAGCCGTAAAGGCTTTTCCATCCCTCTCCGGTCTGATCGATAACAGCTATGCGGAGGTAGTCTTGAATGTCGATGTACATCCCAATTTCCAGTTTTCCCTGGAAATATATGACCAGGTGACAGATGAACTGGTATGGAAAACGGACAAAATAGAAACCAAAGAAGTATCACTTAAAGCCGTAAATTTTGAGCCCGGCAAAAATTATTACTGGAGCCTGAAAGCCAGAGATGTTCTGGATATTGGAATTATCAACGTATACACAGAGGCGGAAACCCTTGAACTTGAAAAATTTGATCTGAATGAAAAGATCGATTACCTGACGGCCTATAATTACTATAAGGGAAAAGAGCTGATGTATGATGCAAGACATGTATTGAAACTTGCTATAGACGAATTCGCTGAAAACGACCTGTTTGAGTACCTGCTGGAACACCTCGAGATTCCGGAATAGGATTAAAGAACTCCGCCGCTATTTCACCGGGCCCGTATGATCATTCGTTATTCGTTGTTCGTCAGACACTGTATCACGAAGTTGTCCGGACCACCCGGGCAGTGAATCGACCTGCATTGTACAGGTGAGCATCTATTTCTCTAAAAAAGTATACAATTTTCCACAGCCATTTGCGTTTTACAATAAAATGATTAACTTTGTCTTTCAAAGTACTTTTAATACATAATCTATGGCAACAAATGATGAACGGCTTCAGGATCTGGGTGAGATCCGATCCATTATGGAACGTTCCACCCGTTTTATATCGCTCAGCGGATTGTCCGGCATATTTGCCGGGATCTATGCACTGGCCGGGATTACCTTCGCCTATATATTTCTCGGGTATGGTGACCTGGCCTATGAGGAGGGAATTATAACGTTACCGGATATTTCCAGTAGTACCTTTATGCTATACCTGTTGATTGATGCCCTGACGGTGCTAATCCTGTCACTCGGAACAAGCTTGTTTTTCTCAAAGAGGAAAGCAAGACGAAAAGGGATCCCTTTTTGGGATAATACGGCAAAACGTCTGTTAATCAATATGTTCATACCTCTTCTGACCGGTGGAATTCTCTGTCTGATCCTCTTCCTGGAACGCGATATTTTCCTTGTTATATCATTAACCCTGGTTTTTTACGGACTTGCCCTGTTTAACGCCGGGAAATATACACTGGACGAGGTACGCTATCTCGGGATCGGTGAAATCGTCTGTGGAATCCTTGCCGCCGGTTTCCCAGCCATAGGCATTATTTTCTGGGCTGCCGGTTTCGGCTTTTTCCATATCATCTACGGGGTATTTATGTATTACAAATACGACAGATGAAAAATCCTATTGAAAACCTGGACCGCATATATGAAAGCAGGGTAAGACTTGGCATTATGTCTGTTCTTATGGTCAACGACTGGGTCGATTTCAATACCTTTAAGGAACTCCTGGATATCACCGATGGCAATCTTGCCAGCCACCTGAAAGCCCTGGAGAAAAGGAATATGATCTCCGTCAGGAAACAATTCATCGGACGAAAACCCAGGACAAGCTATAAGGCAACGAAGACTGGAAAAGAATCCTTTAACAGGCATCTTGACGCACTGGAGGGCATAATACGAAGAAAATAATACTTTTTTTTTGGCACTATACTTTGCAATTCAAAGTACTTTTAACAACTAAAAAACAGATCTATGAACGCATTCAATGAAACCAAAAACTGGATAGCCAATTCAATTACCGTCAAGTGCCTGATCATCGGGTTCATCATACTGATGTTGCTGATCCCGGCTCAAATGATCAAGTCCCTGATATCAGAACGGGAAAGTTTGAGAGACAGTGTGGCCGGTGAGATATTTTCCAAATGGGGAAACAGTCAGACCATTTCCGGGCCTGTGGTTACCGTCCCCTATTACTGGTACAGTAAGGAGGATGAAAAAACGGTCCGGCACATTGACTATGCTCATTTTTTGCCGGATGAATTGATAATTGAAAGCGATGTCGGTACGGAGATCCGGTACCGTGGTATTTATAATGTGATTGTTTATAATACCAGGTTACGTCTTCATGGCAGGATCCCGCACCCGGATTTCTCCGTCTGGAAAATCACGGAGGAGGATATACTATGGGATGAAGCCTTCATCTCAGTCGGGATTCCCGATATGAGGGGAATAAAAAAAGGTGTGAATATTATGTGGAACAATGAGACATCAGCTGTAGAACCGGGGATTGCAAATGTACGTTTTCTGCAGTCAGGTGTCCGGTCCACTATTTCAATGAATGAGGCAACTGCAGCCGGGGCATACACGTTCGAGGTCCGCCTGAACCTTAATGGCAGTGAATCGCTGAATTTTGTTCCGGCCGGAAAGGTCACACATGTTACAATGAACTCTTCATGGAACAATCCCAGTTTTGACGGTGCTTTTCTTCCTGAAGCGCGGGATATCAGGGCAGAAGGCTTTTTTGCCGAATGGAACATTCTGGATCTGAACAGGAATTATCCCCAGCAATGGAAAGGAGATGCTT
>CP070687.1:273369-280138 GCA_020353115.1 Bacteroidales bacterium | reverse complement strand
ACTAAATGCTTCGATCCAGGCAATGCATCTTGCCATTAACCAGCTTATTATTAAACCGCAGTTTCTCCTGGTCGACGGGAATCGGTTTAAACCATATCACGGAATTCCCCACAAATGTATCGTGCGGGCCGATTCACTCTATGCTTCGGTTGCAGCCGCATCCATACTCGCCAAAACCTACCGTGACGATTATATGAGGAAAATCCATGAAAAATTCAGTTGTTACTCCTGGGATAAAAATAAAGGTTATCCTACCCGGTCTCACCGACAAGCCATTGCCCGGTTTGGAATATCACCGTACCACCGAAAGACCTTCCACTTGCTCCGCGAATAGGTTTATAAGCCGATTCAGAACCGCCTGCCCGACTAAACGTCGTTCGGGCGGGAGCGTAGACCCGGATTGGATCAGACGAAAGCGTAATAACTTCACTCACCCTAACCGAATGTAATCACTGCTTTTTTCTATTATGAATTGTTCCCCGGGGAAAAAACGTTTAAAAATTTGCAATACATCGTAATTCTATGTATCTTTGTTCTATGTATTCAAAAGAGTTGTTAAAGGGGACACTTACGGCTATCATTCTGAAACTGTTGGCCGAGCATGACAGGATGTACGGGTACCAGATTGCTCAAAAGGTTAAGAAATTGTCCGACAATAAAATACTGATTAAAGAAGGTTCATTGTATCCGGCGTTGCATAAATTAAAAGAGGATGGTCTTGTGAGCATTGAGACAGTTAATATTGGAAAGCGTATCCGGAGGTATTATTCCCTGACACCAAAGGGTGAAATAGCAAAAAATGATAAAATTTCTGAAATTGAAGATTTCCTGGCTACAATCATGAAGGTGTTATCATTCAAACCATTAATTCAGTTTGCATGAGTAAATTATCGGATGAACAAATAGAATTTATTGAACAACAGGTTAACAATAGTCAAATTGAATCTGTTGAACTCAAAGAAGATCTCATTGATCATTTCAGTTGTGTTATCGAAGAGTACATGGATCAGGGGAGATCCTTTGAAGATTCGTATAACAAAGCCTATCAAATTATTTGTCCTAACGGGTTTGATGAAATATATAAAGAAACCCTATTGCTTCTCACATCAAAAAATATTATTGTCATGAAAAAATCAATGTACATATTGGGATTTATTGCTGCTGTATTATGGACGACCAGCATCCTGTTCAAATTGATGCACTGGCCGGGGGCAGCTGCACTTATTATTCTGGGTGCCTTTATGCTGATCTTTGTTTTACTGCCTATTATTGCGCTCTATTTTTATAAGAAGGAGTTCTCCCAGTACATCTCCTATAAATTAAAATATGTCTTTGGTTTTGTAGGACTGGGGTTATTTCTTACCGGTATTGTTGGTAAAATAATGCATTGGCCGGGTTGGGGTATAATACTTGTACTGTCCGTAGTTTTAATAAACTTCGGGTTTCTTCCTTTTCTATTTTACAGGATGTATAAGAAATCCGTTGAATAATTGATCCCGATTCTACAGAACACCATACGTGGGGTGTCGGGAGTCGGTCAGATGATTTTCAGTGAACATGGTTGTGAAAATCAAATTTCGTATTTCTTTACATATCACCTGTTTTTTGATTTATTCGCCAGCTGCCCGCATGCCGCATCGATATCTGCCCCGCGGCTCTTACGAATATTCACGATAAGGTTTTTGCTTTCAAGAAACTCTTTGAAATGATTCATGGATTCAGCGGAAGATTTCCGGAACCGGTCCTTTCCGGCAGGATTATATTCGATCAGGTTTATCTTGCACGGAACAATTCTGCAGAATGCTGCCAGCTCTTTTGCATCGGATATTCCATCGTTAAAATCCTTCAAAAGGATATATTCAAATGTAATCCGGGTCTTTGTTTTGTCATAAAAATATTTTACTGCTGAAGATAGTGAAGAGAGAGGGTTGGATTTATTCACCGGCACAATGGCATCTCTTTTCAGTTTATTTGCCGTATGGAGGGAAACGGCGAGGTTAATTTTTACCCTGTCATCGCCCATTTGTTTTATCCTGTCGGAGATTCCTACGGTCGACAGGGTGATCCTGTGCGGCGAAATCCCCAATCCTGTTTCCGAGGTCAAACGGTAAATAGCCTGCATTACATTCTCATAATTCAACAGCGGCTCTCCCATACCCATTAATACCACATTGGAAAGTGGTTTCTTTCTTTGAAGTACCGACAGTTCATTCAATGCCACGACCTGGTCGAAGATTTCACCGGCAGTAAGGTTTCTCCTGTATCCGTAGATACCGGTGGCACAAAATACGCATCCCAGCGGGCATCCTGCCTGTGAGGAGATACAGGCCGTTGCCCGTGACCCGGAGGGTATCAGTACCCCTTCAACCAGAAGATTATCGGCAAGCCTGAATCCGATTTTAACCGTTCCATCTCTGCTTGTCTGAGTAATTTCCATACGGGCCGCATTTATCGTGAATGCCTGTTGAAGCAATTCCCTGACCGGTAAGGGAAGGTTTGTCATTTCACCGAAACTGACCGCACCCTTTTTCCACAACCATTCAAGTACCTGATCCGAACGGTATTTCTTCTCCCCCCTGGACTGGAAAAAAGCCTGGATATCACCGGGTTTCAGGTCCCGGATTTCCGGTTTTTCTTTTTGCTCCATACCTGCAAAAATAAGAGGATTTATCTCAAAAACCTTTTGCATAACAATATTTCAAAGGTTCGGGATTTCAAATTAAAGATTAAATTTGTAGCCCTTAATCATTTATTGAACCGATATCTGCTTCATAATTCAAAAAGATCCTATCATGAAAAAAATTCTCAGTTTATCGATCAGCCTGTTGATAGCCTTCAACTATGCTGTAAAAGCCGATGAAGGGATGTGGCTGCTTCCCCTGCTTGAAAAACTCAATATGGGTACCATGACAACGATGGGCCTGAAATTATCAGCCGAAGAGATCTACAGCATCAATCAGCCAAGTATTAAGGATGCTATTGTGATTTTCGGAGGTTTCTGCACCGGAGAGATCGTTTCCGATCAGGGTTTGATCCTTACCAATCACCACTGTGGTTACAGCTCAATTCAATCGCACAGTACTACAGAACATAATTATCTCAAGAACGGATTCTGGGCAATGACTAAAGCGGAGGAACTTGCGAATCCCGGGTTATATGTCACATTCCTTGTCCGGATCGAAGATGTTTCAGACCGGATCAATTCCAGTCTGAACGACAAAATGACCGAGGAAGAAAGAGCAGAAAAGATACGTCAGGTTGCCTCAGAAATCGAGAATCAGGCTACAGAGGATACGCATTATACCGCCAGGGTTCAATCCTTTTACGGAGGCAACTATTTTTACCTTCTTGTCTACGAACGCTTTAATGACGTACGTCTTGTCGGCACCCCACCTGAATCGATCGGTAAGTATGGTGGCGATACGGATAACTGGATGTGGCCAAGGCACACCGGAGATTTCAGCGTATTCCGTGTCTACGCCGGCCCGGACGGAAAGCCGTCTAACTATTCGGAAGAAAATATACCATTGAAGCCAAGACACTATTTGCCTGTTTCCATCAGGGGAATTGATAAGGGAGATTTTGCAATGATTCTGGGATATCCGGGCGGAACGACCCGCTATATGACCTCTTTCGGGATTGACGAATTACTGAACATTACGCATCCGAACCGGATTAAGATCAGGGGAGTAAAACAGGATATCATCTGGGAAGATATGATGAAAGATGAAAAGGTCCGTATCCAGTATTCATCCAAGTTTTCAAGATCCAGCAACTACTGGAAATTCTCGATCGGCCAGTCCAAAGGTCTTAAAAGATTGAATATAAAGCAGCAGAAGCAAGACCTGGAAAAGAAATTCCTGCAATATATCCAGGCCGATAGAAAACGCTCTAAGAAATACGGAGAAGCGCTGAACCTTATTGAAGCTTCAATAAAAGGAAGAAGTGAATACGTTCATGCAACCCAATATATGAATGAATGTCTCCGTAGCGGCAGCGAGATCATTTCGTTTGCATCCCGTGCCGGACGTTTGGAACAAGCCCTTAACGAAGGGGATGAAGATCGAATCTCCCGGCAGGCCGAACGGCTGAAGAGAGGAGCAGAGGGATTCTTCAGGGATTACAATCCACCAACGGACCAGAAGGTTGTGAAAGCCATGATGAAACTGTTTGCAGCAGATGTAAAGAAGGAGCATCAGCCGGGGATTTTCACCGAGATCGAAGAAAACGAGAACGGAGATTATGATTCGTTTGTTGACCGGATGTTCAGGGAATCTGTTTTTGCCGGGGAAGAAAAATTCCTGGAATTCCTTGATAACCCTTCTCTGGAAGTGCTGGAAAATGATCCTGCATATAAAGCTGCTATATCGATTAATTCCAAGTCCTCAGAATTGGACGAGAAAGCCGGAGAATTCAGTGAAAACCTCGCTATTGGGCGGCGTTTGTATATGGCCGGCCTTATGGAAATGCAGAAAGAGAGAATTTTCTACCCGGATGCAAATTTCAGCATGCGCCTGACCTATGGTAAGGTGGGGGATTACGATCCCATGGACGCCGTACATTATAAGCACTATACAACATTAAAAGGTGTAATGGAAAAGGAGGACCCGGAGAATGTCGAGTTTATCGTAGAGGAAAAACTAAAAGAACTTTACAAAGCGAAAGATTTCGGGCCTTATGGAAAAGACGGGGTTATGCCTGTCTGTTTCACAACCGACAACGATATTACAGGAGGAAATTCCGGCAGCCCGGTTATCAATGGAAACGGTGAACTTATAGGACTTGCATTTGACGGGAACTGGGAAGCTATGAGCGGCGATATCGCCTTTGAAACGGAATTGCAAAAATGCATAAACGTAGATATCCGGTATGTACTGTTTATCATTGACAAGTTAGCCGGTGCAGGACATCTCGTGGAAGAAATGAAGGTGGTGGAATAGTAATCCATCCGTAAAGTTATACTCTCTTTCCGGAGATTTTACTACAGGGTTGTTTAAAGTCAGTTTTCAATCCCCCCATGGGTGAATTGCTTCTTTGACTGCTTTTGACAACCCTGTTTTTATTCCCTGACAGGACATTCTAACTTATTTTTTTATACTTTTATTCCAGCTTCTGCAGAACTCTAGAAAATATTAAATTCAAACCAATGAAAAGATTAGTTAGCCTGTTATTTAGCCTTATTTTGATACTCAACCCATCCGCCAGGGCAGACGAGGGAATGTGGCTGCCGATACTGATAAAACAGCTGAATATCAAAAAAATGCATGAGATGGGGTTGAATCTGTCAGCCGAGGAAATTTACAGTATCAACCGGTCCAGTCTCAAGGATGCCATACCGATTTTCGGGGGTGGCTGCACCAGCGAGATCATTTCGGACCAGGGTTTGCTGATGACCAATTTGCACTGTGGATACCGGCAGGTACAATCGCATACCACTCTCGAGAACGATTACCTGAAGAACGGTTTCTGGGCCATGACCCGGGGAGAAGAGCTTCCCAATCCCGGCTTGTCCGTTACGTTCCTTATACGGATGGAGGATGTTACGGAGAAAGTATTGGAGGGAATTAACGATAAAATGCCGGAAGAGGAAAGAGGTCAGAAAATCCGCTCCATATCTGCTGTGATCGAAAGGGATGCGACAGACGGCACACACTATGAAGCAATAGTACGGAGCTATTATGGCGGCAACCAGTACTATTTACTTGTTTTTGAACGGTACCTCGACGTTCGTCTTGTCGGTGCCCCTCCTGTTTCAATCGGGGATTTCGGCAGTCTAACCGACAACTGGATGTGGCCGCGTCACAAGGCGGATTTTGCCCTTTTCAGGGTTTATATGTCTCCGGACGGCAAACCTGCCGAATATGCTCCGGAAAATATACCATTGAAACCGAAACATTACCTCCCCGTTTCCAATAAAGGAATCGAAAAGGGTGATTTTGCCATGATCATGGGATACCCGGGAAGCACCAACCGTTATATGACTTCTTATGGTATAAAGGAATTAATGGAGGTGACCCATCCAAACAGGATCAAAATCCGGGGTGAAAAACTCATATTGATGAATGAAGACATGAATTCAGATCCGGAAATCCGGATTCAGTATGCTGCCAAATACAAAGGAGCCAGCAACTACTGGAAATATTCCATAGGCCAGACACAGGGATTGAAACGGTTGAAGGTTTTGGAAAAGAAGATAACAATTGAAGAAAAATTCAGGGAATGGATCAATGCGGATCCGGAAAGGAAGGCAAAATACGGAGAAGCACTGGACCTGATTGAAAAATCATACACCGGAAGGAGGGAATTTAACCATGCCTATCAATACCTCAGGGAATGCCTGCTGAGCGGAAGTGAACTGATCTCCTTTGCTGCTAATGCCGGACAACTTATCGACCTTCTGGAAGCTGAAGAACCGGATCAATCAAGACTGGAACGAACATTGTCAAACCTGGGATCAAGGGCTGACCGGTTTTTCAGAGATTATAACCCGCCAACCGACAAAAAGATAACCCACGCCCTTTTTAAAATGTATATGGAGGATATCTCCGATGAATTCTACCCGGAAAGTTTTTCGATCATTACAGAAGAATACCAGGGTGATATTTCACATTTTATCGACGACCTGTTTTCACAATCCATGTTCGCAGATCAGTCCAGGTTCGATGATTTTATTAAAGAGCCGGATGCAGAAATGCTAAAAAAGGACCTTGCTGTAAGGATGGCCCTTCCGATATTTATAAAGAACATGGAACTGAGGCAGAAAAACAAC
>CP070687.1:266342-273269 GCA_020353115.1 Bacteroidales bacterium | reverse complement strand
TGGCTGCCTGCCTGTCGGCAGACAGGGACAGGCAGGGCTTACCAGCCTGTTGCTGGCAGGCAGCGAGTACAGTTGGTATTTTATATCCGCAGGACGGCTCACAAACGAGACAGCCAAGTCGCCGGTCATAATGTGAATTTTGTATTGAGGCTCTAAATACAATAGGAGTGGAAGAGGAGATTCGAATCTATACCTGGTGCTTTACTATCCATAAATTCCTGCAAAAATGAATGACAATGGCGGGTTTCTACTGTGACTGGAGGAATACGTTCAATTGCCGGTAGTTGGGGTCATCCGGATAATTCTCAATCAATCGTTTTGCATATTCCAGTGCTTTTACCGTTCTGCCCTGTTCATGATTAATGGTAGACAATGAATAAAGGATATTCCGGTCATAAGGATGCCTGCTTAACGCGGTTTCAAGGAATGAAACAGCTTCCTCCGGTTTTCCGTATGAGTTCAGTCCGATACCATACACGTAGCTGTAATGCGGATTTTCGGGTTCGAGCAATGCGGCCTGCTTCAGGTGTACCATTGCTTCCTCATTCTGATTTTTCCTGACCAGCAGTAATCCGAGTGCATACTGAACCGCCGATAGTTCAGGATGCAGGTCCAGAGCATTTCGTAACAGTTGTTCTCCTTCCTCTTCACGATTCAGCCTGCGATACAGATCGGCAAGATTAATATACGATACCATTATGCCGGGTTCGATTTCGATTGCTTTCTTATAGGATGTCTCTGCATTTTCAAAATCTCCCAGGTTCAGGTAGAGGTTGCCCAGGTTTACATGGGTGGAAGGATGGTCAGCATTGATCATCAGGGCGTCCTTATATTCACCAAGGGCATTATTCCATCTTTTCAGTGAGGTCCTGGGCAAATATTGTGTGGGTACATGTGTCAGGGCAAGGGCAGATAGCATTCTGACCAGTTTTACAGAATCCTGTAACAATGGCAGGGCCAGGTCTATAATCGCATCTTCTCCGGCTATCTGAATTATGGAGAGAGTAGCAAAACGAATCAGAGGATCAGAGTCTTTAACCGTATTGGTCAATACATTTACCGTTTCCGGGCCGGGATAATTGCCCAGCAATGAGACTGCAGTTGCCCGTACTATTGCTGAAGCGGCTGTATCCAGTGAGATTCGGCGCAATGCTTCATGAGCTTCGGGATACTGCTGGCGGCCAGCCCAAAATACTTCTCCATAATGTTCTTTCCCGGGAAGGACTTTTCCATACCATTCTTCAAGATATTCAGCTGCCCATTGGTTCGACTTATCATTATGGCATTTGTTACAAGCATTCGGTGTTCCGAGTTTTTCCGAAAGATCAGGTCGTGGTACCCGGATACTATGATCACGCCTGGGATCGATGACCATGTAGGTTCTTTCCGGCATATGGCATTCAAAACAACTTGCACCTTCCCTTGCCGGATCATGAAAATGGTGTTCCCGCCCGCCGTATTTTTCGGCCATATGACACCGGTAACATAATGCATTACCAAGGACAAAAACCTTTCCGCTATGTGGTTCATGACAATCCTTGCAAACGACACCTGCCCGGAACATTTTGCTTTGAAGGAATGAAGCGTAAACATAAACCTCATCCCGGATCTGGCCATCCGGAAAATATAGGTCTTCATCAAGGAGGGAAGGCCAATGTGTATCAAGGAATGATTTACCATGAAAATAGTTTTCACTGATGGTGGATCGTCTGGCATGGCACCGGCTGCACATTTCAACCAGCAGATTGTTATGCCTGGGTACCGATCGCCTGGCCGTTACGGAATCAGGATCAAATACCCAGGTTGCATTGTCCGTATCTTTCACACGAACGGTCAGCCCCATATCCGGATATATACCGGGTTGCCTTCCCTGCTCTACCAGCTCAGCCCAATCTATATGACGGGATCCCGGCCCATGACACGCTTCACAGGAAACATCGATCTCCGACCATGTTGTATGGTAGGTTTCTGTAGTGTAATCGAAGTTCTTCCTGAGATTTGTCGAATGGCATTCGGCACACATATAATTCCAGTTCTGGGTGATCCTTGTCCAGAATAACAGGTCGCCGGGAGGGATCCTCTCATCGTGGTAAATGTGGAACCAACGCTGGCCTCCATCCTCTGCCGGACGGGTATCCCAGCAAAGAGGAAGACACTGAAGAGCACCGCCGGGAAATTCGATAAGGTATTGCTGAAGAGGACGGATCCCGAAGGTATATCTGACCTCAAATTCTTCCATTTTTCCCTCCGGCCCTTCCGTTTCCACGAAGAATTTTCCGTCCCGCCTGTAAAACCTTGAGGTAACACCGAAGTGTGTCAATGAAACATTATCGAAGTTGCCCAGGACTGTCCCTTCCATTGCCGTATCCATCGCCTGGTCATGGTCGGATCCGGTGAAAAGGTTGTATTCCTTTTCATGACATCTTTTGCAGGATTCCCTTCCTGCATACTCAGGCAGGCCGGTTACCTGATCCGAACCTTCCATAATGTTCGCCGTCTCCGCCTGTCTTCTGCAATGGGACAACATGAGGATGCTGACCACAACCATCAGGACTGAAATACCGAATGTGTTTAGTGACCTCACTTTTTCCGGGAATTCTGCAGGTTGATGTTATTTCAAAAGTATATAAATTAGGAAAATTACATTCCTGCCAAGTTCAATTCAAAAAGAATCTTAATAAATTTATCGCATGGCAGGTAAATCTCAGGTTTTGATTTTTAATCTTTCCTGCCAGCTACAGGCTGGTTAGCCCTGCCTGTCCCTGTCTGCCGACAGGCAGGCAGCCAGCAGGCGGCAGACAGACTGGTTCCCCTCAGTTTGCTGCGGAAAAATGAGTCCGGAGCTTACTCGGGGATTTAATACCAACTTTATTTTGTGCAGTGAAAAGCAACCTATAAGATGTTGAACAGAATAAACCGGAGATCGTTTATCAGGCGTGGAGCAAAGGTACTGGCTTTCGTTGCCGGAGGAGTAGCTCTGGCAAGTTTACTGAGACAGTTCTTCCCAAGATCCACCGGTCAGAAACGGAGGGTTAATCTTGGAAGGCTAAATGATTATCCTGTAGATACCTTTACTTTCGTGGAAGACCAAAAGGTCTACCTGTATCGTGATCATGAAGGAGTACGTGCAGTTTCTGCTGTCTGTACCCACCTGGGGTGTATCCTTGAATCGAATGATGAAGGATTTTTATGCCCCTGCCACGGGTCATGTTATTCGTTGACCGGAAAAGTTCTTTCAGGGCCTGCCCCGGGGGATTTGAACTGGTTCCGTATAGGCGGTTCACCGGACGGCAGGCTATATATTGATATGAACAGCATGGTTACCCCTGATTTTAAGTTTTTAATCACCTGAACAGAGAGGGATTACTTTATATAACCGATTTGTATATGACCTCACAGAAAACCGGGACCGACAAGGTGGTCCGGGAGGGGAATTCCTACCGGATGGAAAGAATTAAGCGTATATCACAAAGCTTTTTCCTGCATATACATTCCACCCGTGTGCATATTAGCAGTCTCAGACCCACCTACACTTTCGGACTTGGAATTATCCTGGGTTTCCTGTTCCTGATCCTGATATTAACCGGTGTAGTATTGATGATGTATTATACGCCGTCCGTTGAACGGGCCTACGACTCGGTAAAGGATATTGTTTACATTGTCCCCGGGGGACGTTATATACGAAATATTCACCGATGGGCATCGCATGGAATGGTGTTGATTGTATTCCTGCACCTGGCAAGGGTTTTTTATACAGGATCATACATGCATTCACGTAAATTAAACTGGATAATTGGCGTCTGTATGCTTGTCATTACGCTGTTCCTGAGTTTCAGTGGTTACCTTTTACCATGGGATCAGCTGGCTTACTGGGCAGTTACCATCGGTTCAAATATTGCAGCATCTGCAAGGGAGCTGACCGACCTGCTCGGAATTACGAATTATATCGATATCGGGGGATTCATGAAGAAACTTTTAATTGGTGAAGAGACGGTCGGCCAGCCGGCGCTTTCCAGGTTCTTCACCCTTCATGTGATATTTCTTCCACTGAGCCTGTTGGTCCTTATTGCAGTACACTTTTGGAGGATCAGAAAAGACGGCGGATTAAGCTGTGCTGATTTCCGGGAAGGAGTGAACAGGGAATCCGACGAAGAAAAAAATAAGATCTATACATGGCCGGTGGTGATGTGGGCCGAACTGGCCATTCTTTTTGTTATTTCTGCCGTATTATTGCTGACGGCTTTTATCGTTGATGCACCTCTTCTCGAAAAGGCCAACCCGGCATTCCCTGAAAACCCGGCAAAATCCCCATGGTATTTTCTCGGAATACAGGAGCTTGTCTCTTATTCTGCTTTTTCCGGGGGATTACTGATCCCCCTGCTATACCTGGGATTTCTTATATCAATCCCATATATCGATAAGCAGGATCACTACCAGGGACGGTGGTTTGCAGGAAAAACAGGGATGCGTACCGCTTTATATTCATTGGTCATGTCCCTTGTCGTTGTGATAGGACAATTGTTTGTCATGGTACGGTACGGATGGCTGCGGGACTGGTTCCCGGGTATTTCCCAGGGCGTAGTAATGCTGGTTAATCCTGCTACGTTGTCCGTTATAGGTTTTGTTCTCTGGGCCGGATGGATAAGGAGAAAAACAAATTCAACCAGGATGGCCTCTATTGCCTTATTTACGGCTTCCCTTGTGGCAATTGTTATCTTTACCGCGATGGGTATCTGGTTCCGCGGGCCCAACTGGGATTTTTTCTGGTCAAGATCGCAGTGGCCGGTAATATGAATAGTATGAATGAGAGCAACTACATACGAAATATGCAGCGGGTGGTAATGATATCATCCATTATTCTTCTATCTCTTACGATGACTGCCTGGTTACGGGAAGGTCTTTTCCGGGACTGGAAAAAATACCAGCGTCAGTATAACCGGCTGACGGATAATCCGGATAGTTCGGATATTGCAGATTTCAGAAGAGGCAGGAAAGTATATCAGGTTGAACTGGATCATTTCAACAGGATCGACCGTTGTATTTCATGTCATAACGGGCTGGAAGATCAAAGAATGTATCATGTACCCCAGCCACACAGCGTTCATCCGGGAGATCATCTGACCTATCATCCTGTTCAACAGTTCGGTTGTACGATCTGTCATGGGGGGCAGGGAAGAGCATTGGAAAAGCAGGAAGCATTCGGACGGGACCCGGATACACACTGGCCTTTCCCTTTATTGTCAGAACCTTATATCCAGGCTTCCTGCGGGAAATGCCACCTTACCATTTTCAGACCAAAAAGCCTTGAGGATACAAAGATTTTCCAAAACGGACATGTAATATTCACCATGGAAGGTTGCCTGGGATGCCATAAAGCAAGGGGGGTAGGAGGGATTCTAGGACCAGATCTGACGGAACAGGGAGAAAAAACCAAACACGAATACAGTTTTCAGAATATTGCAGGTGACCAGACGATCTCAAACTGGCTCAAAGAACACTTCAGAGACCCGGAAATGGTTTCGCCGGGATCGCAAATGCTTAAACTGGATCTTCCTGAGGAAGACCTTGAAGCCCTGGTCACATTTGTGATGGGGCTGGCAAAACCGGAGATTCCCTTTGAATATTTCTCCATTGAGACACTTAACGAGTTTAAGGGAGACAGAGAGCTGCTTACCGGGAACCGGCTTTTTGCGTTCTTCTGTTCTGCCTGTCATGGAAAGGAAGGAGAGGGAAAGGATTATGAGTCATTCGTAACAGGGGTTGTGGGAATTATGAACCAGGATTTTCTTAGAAATGCTTCTGAAGAGTTTCTTCATTTTACACTAAGAAAAGGCCGTAGCAGGAGGCAAATGGGTTCATGGGCTGAAGACCTCTCTGGATGGAAAAGTGAAGAGATGGATTCGGTTGTCGGATTTCTTAAAGGCCGGAAGATCATAAATTCAAACTTGTCTGAACTAAACCTTTCCTCCGGTAATACCGGCCGGGGTGAAGAGTTGTTCTCGAAAAATTGTGAAATGTGTCATGGTCCGGGTGGTACAGGAGGGGTTGCCATCCCGGTCAATTCAAGGGATCTGTTGAGCCGTGCATCTTCCCGGTTTTTATATGAAACGATCTTTTACGGTAGAAAAAATACGGCAATGCCATCATGGTCCGACCTGACTAGCGGTGAAATGTCTGACTTACTTGCCTATATGCAAACCTGGAATACCGGCCCGGGGAATGACCTCAAAATCCGTTTACCGGAAGGGAATGTGGAAAACGGATCATTAAAATATCATTACCTGTGTTCGAGATGTCATGGAGAATTTGGCGAAGGCGATACAGGCCCTGCAATCCTGAACCGTAATTTTGTAAATGCAGCAAGTGATTCGTATCTCTATGCAACCATTGCAGAAGGCAGAAGCCATACCGCCATGTTCGGCTGGTCGACGGATGTGTATGATGAAGAGCGTCTTGGCAACCAGGGAATAAGTGATCTGATTGCCTATATGCGGTCAACAGCAAACCAGCGTATTAACTATATTCATGCGGGTGCAAATCCCGGAAATGCAAGCACCGGTATGCCATTGTTCCGGCAACACTGCTCCGGATGTCATGGGAACCATGGAGAAGGAACTACAGCACCGGCAATTAATAACCAGGAATTTCTCAATGCAGCTTCAAATGGATTTATCATGGCAACCATTTCCATTGGCCGTGGAGGAACGAAAATGCCATCGTGGGGGAGGGGAGAGGATAAGTACCCAATGCTGGATGGCAAGGAGAGACAGGATATTGCAGCCTATATCCGTAGCTGGCAGAGGATAAGTATACGATATTAGCAGCTCAGATCACCAGTTCTGAAAAACAAACTCTTTCTCCGGATTTTGACTCACGGGGTACCTCTGGGCGAGCCCCTCTTGGCGAGCCCCTCTTGGCGAGCCCCTC
>CP070687.1:259101-266242 GCA_020353115.1 Bacteroidales bacterium | reverse complement strand
GATTTCGTATTGAAATTCACCAAGTACGACCGGGTGGAAAAAATCATCTGCTATACCTGAGAAGACTTTCCGTTATACGCCCATTTTACATAGACTGACCCCCATGTGAATCCTCCGCCAAATGCAGCCAGTATTATATTATCTCCTTTCTTGAGTCTGTTTTCCCATTCCCATAAACAGAGAGGTATGGTTGCAGATGTGGTATTTCCATACTTTTCTATATTTATCATAACCTGTTCCTTTCTGATTCCCATTCTTCTTGCAGTAGCATCAATTATCCTCATATTTGCCTGATGGGGAACCAGCCAGGCCAGTTCATCTGCAGAGATGTGATGTTTTTCCATCATTTCTACGGCTACATCTGCCATTTTCGATACGGCAAACTTAAAAACTGTCTGTCCTTCCTGGTATACAAAATGTTCCCTGTTCTTAACGGTATCAAAAGTGGGCGGTCTTTCAGAACCCCCGGCTTTCATGTTAAGATGGTGTCGTCCGTTTCCGTCGGTATGAAATATGTGATCGATGACTCCTATCTTTTCTGCCGTTGGTTCGAGCATTACGGCAGCGGCTCCGTCACCAAACAGCGGACATGTTGTTCTGTCAGTATAATCGGTGATGGTGGACATTTTATCAACGGCAACGACAACAACTTTTTTATATTTCCCGACCTCTACGAAGTTTGCTGCGGTCTGAAGGGCAAATATGAAACCCGAACATGCGGCATTCATGTCGAAACTGAATGCATTTTTAATACCAACCTTGTCGCTGATTATATTTGCCGTGGCAGGAAAAACTCTGTCTGGTGTTATCGTGGCACAAACGAGAACATCAACCTCATCCCTTGATGTATTGGTTTTTTTTAGTAATCCTTTCACGGCCCTGGAACCCATATAGGAAGAACCCAGACCCTCACCTTTGAGTATTCTTCTCTCTCTTATTCCTATTCTTTGCATTATCCATTCATCGGAGGTATCAACCATGGTTGCCAATTCATGATTATTCAGTCTGTAGTCTGGCACCCAGGCATTAACTCCGGTAATAGCTGCATAAATCTTTTTCATCATGTAAAAACTGCGTTAATTTTTTCTGTCAAATTCGCCTTTGCCACTTCTCCTGTAAGTAGTATCATATTCTTTATAGCTATATCATTTGAAATCCCGTGACCTATTACCACATTTGAGTTAATTCCGAGAATCGGTGTCCCCCCATAGTTTTCGAAGTTGAAACGGTCAAAGAATGAATCTTTGACTTCCCTTTCCCTGATCATAGTATAGAAGGCCTCCATCGCTTTCAGAACCACATTGCCCACGAATCCATCGCAAACAATAACGTCCACCTTATCATCCCTGAAAAAATCATTCCCTTCCACATTACCTACAAAATTAAAGTCATTCGTATCCTTCATTAAATCATATGTGGATTTTGCAATGAGGTTTCCCTTGGATTCTTCGGTACCAATATTCAAAAGCCCGACGCGTGGGTTTTCTATGTTCAGCACGTGTTCTGCATAGAGAGAACCCAGGATACCGTACTGGTACAGGACATCGGGTCTTGAATCCGGGTTGATACCGACATCCAGGAGAATTGTGGCCCCTCCGGAAAGGGTAGGAATTACCGAAGCAATAGCTGGCCTGATAATCCCGGGTATTTCCTTTACGGAATATCGGATCCCTACCAACATTGCACCCGTATTTCCAGCACTTGCAAAACCATGGATCTCCCCTTCACGCAGCATTTTATATCCGATGGCTATGCTTGAACCGGGTTTCTGTGTAAACGCCTTGGAGGGATGATCACCCATCTCAATATGATCGCTGGTATGGGTTAGCCCGAAAGAAGAAGGATCAATGTTCTCCCGCCTGAGAATAGTAAGGATCTTTTCACTATCCCCTATGAGTACTAACCGATGTTCTTTGGACAGGTGATCCAGAGCTTTAATTGCTCCTAAAACGGTTGCTTCCGGAGCATAATCACCGCCCATTACATCCAGTCCGATCTTCATATTCTTACGTTTTGCTTAAAGCCGGAATTGAGATTATTTCCGCTATGCAGTCACCTCTTTTTCAATTGCAAGCCTGCCTCTGTAAAATCCACATTCAGGACAAACCCTGTGATACTGAACGGTTGTACCGCAATTGGAACATGTTGCAATAGTTGGAGATGTAGCCTTATAATGAGTTCTCCGTTTATTTCTTCTTTGTCTTGATGTTTTTCTTTTCGGATGTGCCATTATCTGTATATATTAATTGTTGTTTAGAAGGCTCCTGAGCTTCTCCCAACGGGGATCTGAATGTTCTTTCGTTTCATGATCCGTCAGATACTCTTCCAGGTGTTTTATCATTTCTTTATTACACATGCTCCTGCCATGGCTGTCATCCGGGTGTATACGTTGATAAGGGAGATGAAGAATGATATATTCGTAGATATACCCTGAAATATCCAGCTCATGTTCCTTTTCAGACAGGATAAGAAGGTCTTCCATTTGCTCAATGCTTTCCCCTGCAAATTTCACAAAAAGTGTTTCCGATATCTGAACAGGCTGATCAAAGGATTCGAGGCATCGGTCGCACGGAACCTCCACGGAACCCATAATATCAAGACGGAGTTCCATCATATCCGGATTTTTGGTTAATACTACGACCACGGTGCATTTCCCCCTCCGTATTTCAGAACCATCAAACCGTTCAAAGAACCCGGAATCCAACTCGAACCTAAAATTATGCTCCCCAATCTTCAGTCCCTTAAAAGGGATTACAAATTTTTCGGTTGTTTTCACAATCCTGAAAAAAAAATGTCGTGCAAAAGTAGAAATTATAATTCGAATAAAAAAAATTACAATCGAACGGATAAAAAGCTGTTATTCAATGTTATTTTCAGAAAGGATGCAAAAACATATTCTGGGTTACCGGTTTGAAGGAGCTTCAGCAAACAAAGATGCGGCATCCTTTTCCAAAATTTATTTCTTCCGTTTGTTCCACCAATGCAGGAGCCTTAAGTTCTTTCCTGCCATCCTTGCCATGTGTTACATTACCGGTCAATAAAATCACCAGCTTGTCTTTCAGGTCGATATCCGGCTTTTCATCCATTTTGTAAATTTTTCCCTTGGATAAAATATTCCGTAATTGATTCTGTTTCCAATGGTTATATGGTTCAATACCACCAAGAAGATTTTCGGCAAGACGGAATCCGGCAATTCTCCACAGTCGATTTTCAAGCAACGGGGATTCTTTCATGATGTGGTTCATATTAGCCGAGGACATCCATAGGACCGTTACCGGGGATTCAGCCGATACCTCTGCAGCTCTAGGTAATCCTGTTAATCCTGCAATTTCGCCGATAAAATTTCCATGAGACAAAATATCTATAACTTTATTTTTTACCGTAACTTTTACAGTTCCACGGGCGATAAAAAAGAATCCGTCGTCATGTCCGCTTTCCCGTATGATTTTCTCACCAACCGTGTACACTTTTGCCTGGAAAAGACCAACAACCTTATCAAGAACCTTTGGGCCTAAATTCTGGAGCCAGGGTACATCTTTCAGTAGCTCAATTGCATCAGGAAGGCTTATGGAAGGAGGAGAATCCATTAAACGTTTCATCCTTTCTTCGATATAGGAAACCATTTTCTTGACTTCCTCACTTTCCAGTCTGCCGTTTTTTTGCAACCGTTCGACTGTCCTTCTTTCATAATTCAACATAGAGCGTATTGCCTGCCTGGTAGCGACAGCAGAATAGATCTCTGGCATGTTCTTCCGCAGGTTTCTCAGAAAGGTTTGCCCGTGTATCCGGTTCTCATTTATTTCCTCTTCGATTACGGCCAGGTTTTTTTCTTCTTCTTCCCTGTTCTTAGTCGCATTATCGGATTTTAATCCCCTGTACATGCTTTCGACCAGTTTCAGCGCTTCTTCCTGTGCCTCTACAAATCCCCTGGCGCTATCATAACTGATGGAAAGCTTTTCAAAAAAAGCCCGTTTGGCAAGTTTCCCAACTAAAGGCAGAGACTGCATCCAGTTAAGGAATCTGGGGGTTTTCCAGGATTCCTCAAGGTCTTTTCGTTCGGAAAGCGGAATCATACCGCCGGCATCCAGAATATCATCAATACCATCTGACAGTCTCCGAACGGCCACAGGCCCCAGTAATCCATCCTTAAACTGATGCCAGTAACTGCTTTTCTCCTTTTCAAGAATCCTTCGACGCGTTTCGGCAATGGTTTCAATTTCAATATCCTGCTCTTCAATTTTTTCCACGTCTTTTGGTAAATATTCTCTCACGGCGCTCCAGTTGGCCCGGCTCATAAACCGGTCCTCCTTGATTTTTTCCAGAGAGTTCTCCGTACTCTGTCTCAGGTATTGGTTTGCATTCGCCCTCATTAAGGCTTTTGCCGGTGAAATTTTTGTCAACCCGAGCTTACTTACCAAATATTTGATTGTCGTTGCATTAACCAGCAAGGTCAAAGTCACGAGCCCTGCAGTCAGAAACAGAAATTGATTCCTTATATTCTCCGGAATCGATTCCTCTCCGGCTACTATGAGTGCCAGAGCCAGCCCTATTGCACCGCGTAAGGCACCCCACCACAGCACATAGGAATCTTTCAATTGCAAGCCATATCCTACCCTTTTCATTGCCGGGTAAAAAATCCCGATAACAACGGCACGGATGATATGAACACCGATATAAATTATTCCCAGAACGAGAAAATCCTTTCCTGAAAAGACGGCTTGTTGTGCAATTACAACGCCGACAATCAGGAAGATCAGCGTATTGGCAATAAATGCTGCCAGTTCCCAGAACTCATGAAGGAAATGTTCAACTTCAGGGCTGATTCGTGTTCTTCCGATACTTGCCATGGCCAATCCCAAAGCAACCAGTCCGAGTACTCCGGAAACATGGAAGAAGTGCTCGCACATATAGAAGGTAATGTATGCCGCTGCAATAATTACACTGATTTCAACAAGCGCATCATTGAATACCCTTCTTACCCAGTTAATGGTTAGGGCTCCGACAATAATACCTATTAACGTACCTCCGAGTGCAACCCTGATGAATTCGATAACCGGGGATGAAACTGCCGCTTCACCTGTTATTCCCAAAAAGAAGACCATAAATATGACGATTGCTGTACCGTCGTTCAGCAACGATTCCCCTTCAATAAGTGTTCCCAGCTTTTTACTTGCCCCCAATTCCTTCAGCAATGAAACGACTGCAACCGGATCCGTAGCACTAACCACAGCACCGAACATCAGTGCGATAGGCCATCCCCATCCCGGTAATCCGATGCCTGCAAGATCCAACCCGATGGCAAGCGCTCCCGTCAGGAACATGGCAATGATTATTCCCGGGATTGCCAGCATGCTCGCATTTCCGACCGATTTGCGGAACGTATGTACATCCATGGCAAAAGCGGCTTCGAAAATCAGGGTTGGCAGAAAAACATAAAGGATAACATGCGGATCAATATGTCCCGCCCATTCGACCGACCTGCTCAGGAATTCGACATTGATATGAAGGGAACCAATATTCCATATTTCAAACCAACCCAGGCGGGTTGCCGCACCCAATCCCAATCCGATAATTAGCAGAGATACCGTATAGGGCAACGGACTCTTTCTCAAACCCTGCCGTGTGGCAGCACCTATAATTAAAGAAAGAATTACAAAGAACAACGGGGACATATCACTCCCATGGCCCTCCTCCTCATGGCCCTGATCAACAATATCTCCTTCTTCGCCGTGCCCCTGATCTACTGCAGGTGTCTCTTCATGTTGAACGATTTCCGTCTGATCTTGCTGTGACTCTTCCTTTTCCTGTCCAAAACCGTTTGCAATCGCGAAATAACAAAAAAGAACAAACAGAATGAAAAATATCCTTGGTAACAGAATTCGTCTTGTACTCATTGTCGGTGAAAATTTTACTCCAAGGTAATAATTTGATTTTAATTTCAAACGAACCATGTCATTTTTCCATGGATTCAAGGCCAAAGGGAAAAAGCAGTAGAACTGGTCTAGTCTGTATTATTCTTATATTTTTCAAACCAGTAATGTAAATACAAAACCGTCCGAATGTAATTCGACGGCTTTGAGGAGGTCCCGTGAAATTCTTCGTTGAACCGGATCATTGCTGTCGGAACCTTCCGGATCTTGAGGGCCTGATAAAATTCCTCCGTTTGGGAGATAGGTGTTCTCAGGTCTTTTACTCCTGTCATTAACAACGTGGGAGTTTTAACATTGCCAACATACATTAACGGGGACCGCCGTAAATGCTCCGAAGGATCATCCCACGGGAACTTCTGAAAATTCCGGTACCAGGACACACCATCGGTAGTCCCCACAAATGAAAGCCAGTTGATCACAGGATAATTAACCGATGCTGCGGCAAACCGGTCCGTATGCCCGACAATCCAGGATGTAAGAACTCCTCCTCCACTTCCCCCATATACGAACAGATTCTTCTCATCAATATATCCTTTTGCAATTACCGCATCAACCCCGTTCATTAAATCTTCGAAATCCTTATTGGGGTAATCATTTTTAATCTCGTTTCCAAATGCACTGCCATATCCTGAAGAACCTCTCGGATTGGTAAATAAAACAACATAATCCTCTGAGGCATGATACTGCCATCTGAAATTAAAGCCAACGCCATACATGGCGTGGGGTCCCCCGTGAATAGTCAGGATTAAGGGATATTTCTTCAGGGGGTCAAAACCAGGTGGCTTGATGATCCATCCCTGGATATCCAGATTATCCGAAGATTTGTACCATATTTCCTCAACCTTGCCAAATGTAACGGAAGAGAAAATATCATCATTTACAGAAGTTAATTTTTTAATACCAGGATTCTTCAGATTAACAGCCACAACATCTCCCGGTTGATATGGATCAGACAGAATACCTGCTGCCCTTTGATCTTTGCTGGTTGACGTAATCGAAAGCATATGTGTGCCCTGTGTAACCTGCCTGATACTGCCTTTCAAAGGAACAAAGTAGAGATTAGCGGTTCCCCTTTCCCGCACATTCACGTAAACGCCCGAATTATCATTCGCCCAACCGACAATAGTCATATTCTTATCGAAATCTCCGGATATCAGTCGTGAATTACTTCCATCGGGTTTCATTACATAGAGTTTTGAATTGATATAGGC
>CP070687.1:251838-259001 GCA_020353115.1 Bacteroidales bacterium | reverse complement strand
AAATTAATGGAATGATTTTTGCCTTCATGAAGAATTTGGCTTTTAATTTAACGGACGAAAGGATCGATGAGATTATGAAGCGAATATTGAGGAAACGTTTGACTGTTCTGATTTTAATTATCCCGGTTTTATTTGTTTTTCACGGATGCGAGAAAGACGAAATAATCCCGGAGGATATAGAGGCACGGGATGAACTCCATGACATAATGAACGAATGGTACTACTGGTATGATCAAATGCCGCAAGTTGATAAAACCCAGTACAGTAATCCATACGAGCTTCTTGAAGCCATGCGTTATCTACCCGACGACCACTACAGTTTTGTTGCCCCAAGAGAATACATTGAAAATTCAATTCAGGGTAAATATATCGGATACGGATTTGCACACAGGAAAGATACGGAGGGCCAGCACAGGATCCTTTTTGTCTACAAAGATTCACCATTATTCAGCGAGGGTATTGAAAGAGGGTATATCATAACCAGGATAAACGGGACAATACTGGATGAAAACAGTGATTTAAGGAATTTGCTGGGGCCAAACGAAGTCGGCGTTACCAACACGATCGAATTCCGTACTCCCGCGGATTCCGTTATCCTGGTTACCGTATCAAAAAAGGAGATTCAGAAAAATTCCGTCTTACATTACGACACATTGCATATAAGCGGAAAAATAGTAGGGCATATGGTTTTTGAGGAGTTTATCGAACCGTCGTATGTTGAGTTTGATGAAACCTTCGAATTTTTCAATACTACAGGAACCGAAGAACTGATCATTGACCTGAGGTATAATCCCGGTGGATTAACCAATGTTCTGGCAAGATTAGCCAATTTGATTACCGGACCCGCAACGGACGGAAAAATCATGATCCAGTATGAGCACAATGATAAAAAAACCGATTATAACA
Organism: Bacteroidales bacterium; assembly: GCA_020353115.1. Classification (GTDB taxonomy): domain Bacteria; phylum Bacteroidota; class Bacteroidia; order Bacteroidales; family VadinHA17. The sequence goes on along the minus strand of CP070687.1, from coordinate 258,095 downwards.
GTGAAATACTCTTCGAGCAGCAGGATAATTCATTAAATGTTGAGCGCGTTGTCTTCATCACTTCCGAAGGGACCGCCTCCTCCAGTGAAGCACTCATCAATTGTCTGAAACCATATATCAGTATCACCCTGGTTGGAGAATCCACCTATGGAAAACCGGTGGGAATGTATGTATTTAAATATGCCGACTGGGCATTTCTCCCAATCGTATTTAAAATCACCAACGCCGATGGTGAGGGTGATTATTTTAATGGTATCCCCGTTGATTATGTTTGTGCAGATGATATTACAAGACGATTTGATGACAGGCAGGAAGCCTGTTTAAAAGAAGTATTGTATTATATTGAGAACGGTAGTTTTTCAGGAACAAAATATGAAAAGATAGTTGCGCCGAAGACCAGGTTATCGTACAAGGAACTTATAAGAAAATCGTACCTTAAATAATAAATAAGGGTTCGATACAGAACCTGTGAATATAAGTATCAGGAATCCGTAATTCCCCAAGTGTAGTCTTTTGAAAAGAGAGAGGATCATTCTTGGAATTGACCCCGGCACAACGGTGACAGGGTATGGAATTATCAGAACTGCAGGGAACAAAGCAGAACTGATAACCCTTGGTGTTATAAAGCTCAGCAAAATTGAAGATCACAATGGAAAGTTAAAAAAGATCTTTGAACGGACCCTCCAGTTGATTGATGAATATCATCCGGACGAGCTGGCTATAGAAGCAGCATTTTACGGCAAGAACGTACAGTCTATGTTGAAACTTGGGAGAGCCCAGGGAGTTGCCATTTCTGCAGCATTATACCGGTCTGTTCCGATTTTTGAATATGCTCCCCGGAAAATAAAAATGGCAATCACAGGTCAGGGCAATGCTTCCAAGGAACAGGTTGCAGCCCTTCTCCAAAAAATCCTGAAATACAATGAAAAGCCCGACATGCTGGATGCAACCGACGGACTGGCAGCGGCAGTATGCCATTTCTTCCAGGCCAATGTCCCGTCTTCCGCGAAATCCTTCAATTCCTGGAAAGATTTTATCAGCAAGAATCCCGGACGATTAAAAACCAGATAGGTAACCGGTTATAATATTGCTGTTACCGGTTTTCATAATTTCAGCCGATAATTTGCCGGAACCTTCGATTTCATACTGAATCTGTAAATTGGATCGACAGGTTCATTTCCCCGGATCCCTGATGAGGATTGCCGGATATACCCTTCGGGGATCTCTCCGGTTCTATTGATTCAATTCCTGCCTGATCCTTGCAGCAATATCCATGAATTCCTCCCGGCTAAGTTTCAGTTTCGGCCTGGAAAAACTTATGTCAGCTTCCGAATTTATCGGGATGAGGTGAATATGGGCATGGGGTACTTCGAGGCCCAGGACGGCAACACCTATCCTTGAACAGGGAATTACTTTTTCGATTGCCCTTGCCACTTTCTTTGAAAAAACAGACATATCTGCCAGGAGGTTATCATCCAGATCAAATAAATAATCAACCTCTTGTTTCGGAATAACTAATGTATGTCCTTTTGCAAGAGGATTGATATCCAGAAAGGCGTAAAACCGTTCATCCTCAGCAATTTTATAGGATGGTATCTCTCCCTCGACTATTTTGGTAAAGATACTTGACATAATTTGGTAATTATAGTTTTTCTATTTTGAAATTTCTATTATCTCAAATTTTATTTTTCCCAATGGCACATTAATATTCACGGTATCTCCCACCTTCTTGCCAAGCAATCCTTTTGCTATCGGTGAATTTATAGCAATCTTTCCGGCTTTCAGATTAGCTTCCGACTCGGAAACCAGAATATACTCCATTATCTGATTATCCTTAATGTTTTTAATTTTAACCTTATTGAGTATCTGGACTTTAGTCAGATCGATTCTGCTTTCATCTATGATCCGTGATTTTGAGATCACATCCTCCAGTTTTGCAATTTTCAGTTCAAGCATACTCTGTGCTTCCTTTGCCGCATGATATTCGGCATTTTCAGCCAGGTCTCCTTTATCGCGTGCATCCGCTATTAACCTTGAAATTGCCGGACGCTCAACGGAGGTCAGGTATTCCAGCTCCTCTCTGAGCTTCATTAATCCCTCTTCCGTTAAATATGAAATATCGGACATATTTCATCCTCCTTGAAATGTTTATAAAACAAAAAGAATTCCGGTTCTCGGAACTCTTTCGAGTTGCAAATATACAAAAAAAGGAATTCTCAGGAGACTCTTTTAGTAAATAGTTATTTCAAAAGTCATAATCTCAGCAATTTTAGAACTCTCTTCTTGTCAGGATTTCTGAAAATATTACGGCTTTTTTCAGGTCAAAATCCTTCATGATCTCATTCAGTTCACTCTCTTCTAACTTTTCCTCATAAGGCGATGTAGGATCCACAAAGGATATACGATCCTCATCATCTGTTAACATATCTTTCTTCATCTCCTCTAGTTCAGTATCACTTAATGACTTCTTGTCCTTGAGGGCCGATACGCCTTCTTCAATTATCATTCCCAGCTCATTTACCATGACCGGTTTTTCTTCCGGTATTTCTTCCTTTTCCTCCGCGATGGTGGTCTCCTGCTCTTTCTCCTCGAATTCAAAAGCCTCAAACGGATCCGTGACAGCAATTTCCGGTTCTTCTCTCAAGGGGGCTCTTGGCGTCTGTTTCTTCTTCTTACCAAGTGCTGTAATGATTAATGCAATGATCGTAATAACGATATAAATTATGGTGCCGTATCCATCTTCCATTTCTATCTTCTCCTTTTTCTGAATACTCGTTTTAGTATTGGGTCTTTTCTTTTCCTGTTATTCCTGTTGGCCTCCCTTTTTGATTCCTTCATTCTTTCCTGAACTTGTTTGGTCTGAATTTTGTACCTGCGTTTCAGGGCTTGTTTTCTCGCCTTTTCATAATCTCTCTTCTGTTGCAATTCCGTTTTCTCTGATTTCTTCTGAGCTTTTCTGACAGTACGTGAAGGCCTCTGTGCAACCAGTGATAAAGGTATGATGATTGCCACAGTAAACAAAAGAAGCCGTTTATAAAACAATTTCATTAATTTTGTCTTCTGTAAGGGATGTATGAGGTACTTCAAGCTTTCCATACCAAAATTAAGGAATTTTTCTATAATGTTCCTCCTTTTCCTCACTTTTAGCGGTTGCGCAAAGGAGAGTGAGGAGATCATACCGAATACCTATGTAAATTTCACGATACGTCTGGATGATCCTCAATTTATAGGATTAAATTCCGTAGGCAGCGCTGTTATTGTTACCAGCAGCTATGATGGCAGTAATTCGGCAGGGTATGATAACAACGGGATCATAATATACCGGGCATCTCAGGACGAATTCTATGCATTTGACCGCACCTGCACTTTTGATGTAGAATTGAGTATTGCCATAGAGATTGAAGATTCCGGAATTACCGCGGTATGTCCGGAATGCAGTTCCAGATATGTCTTTCCAAACCTCGGATTTCCAACGGAAGAGGGTCCCTCAAAAAACCCGCTCAGAAGATATAACACCCACTTCGACGGGACTTCCGTACATGTTTACAATTAATACCGGTAATGGTCAGGTTTGAAGGGTCCATTCGGCGATACGCCGATATAGTCCGCCTGTTCTGATGTTAATTTGGTAAGCTTCACACCGATCTTATCCAGATGCAACCGTGCCACTTCTTCATCCAGGTGTTTTGGTAACCGATAGACATTCACTTCGTATTCGTTCTTCCATAATTCGATCTGTGCCAGTGTCTGATTGGAAAAGGAATTGCTCATCACAAAGGAGGGGTGTCCGGTTGCGCAACCAAGATTCACAAGGCGTCCCTCTGCCAGAAGGAAGATAGAATGCCCGTCCGGGAATATGTATTCATCAACCTGGGGTTTGATATTTACTTTTTTTATACCTGCCCATTTTTCAAGTTGATCGACCTGTATTTCGTGATCGAAATGTCCTATATTACAAACAATGGACTGGTCATTCATTTTTGACATGTGTTCGGCTGTAATAACATTTTTATTTCCTGTGGCCGTAACATATATATTCCCTTCCTCCAGTGCATCTTCCACCGTTGTTACTTCAAATCCTTCCATAGCTGCCTGTAATGCACATATCGGATCAATTTCCGTTACAATCACCCTCGCCCCATAGGATCGCATGGACTGTGCGCATCCTTTCCCGACGTCACCATATCCGCAGACAATGACCACTTTACCTGCCAACATGATGTCGGTGGCACGTTTCAGTCCATCTGCCAGAGATTCACGGCAGCCATACAGATTATCAAATTTTGATTTCGTGACAGAATCATTAACATTGAATGCAGGGGCCAGCAATTTCCCTTCTTCCATCATTTGATAGAGCCGGTGGACACCGGTGGTGGTCTCTTCGGAAATACCTTTCAGTTCGGATACAGCCCTGTGCCACTTTTGCGGATCATCCTTGAGAATGGTTTTCAGTTGATTCAGAATAATTGCCTCCTCTTTGTTTCCGGCTTTCTGATTTAAAATTTCCTGGTTTTCTTCTGCCTGGTAACCCTTGTGAATTAAAAGTGTGGCATCACCACCGTCATCAACGATCAGATTCGGACCTTTCCCTCCAGGAAAGGAGAGGGCTTGTGCCGTGCACCACCAGTACTCTTCCAGCGTTTCACCTTTCCAGGCAAAAACGGAGACTCCCATTTTGGCTACAGCTGCTGCGGCATGATCCTGGGTGGAAAATATATTACAGCTGGCCCACCGGACATCGGCTCCGAGTGTAACCAGTGTTTTGATAAGAACTGCCGTTTGAATGGTCATATGTAAAGAACCTGTTATTCTTGCACCTTTCAGTGGTTTCAGATCGGTGTACATTTCTCTGATCGAAAGCAGTCCGGGCATCTCTTTTTCAGCAATTTCAATCTCCTTAAATCCCCAATCCGCCAAACTGATATCCTTCACTTTATAAGGCATACTTTCTACTAACGTTGATTCCATAGTTCCTGTTATTTGGTAGTTAAAGTTACTAATTATTATGGTACTTTCCCATGATACGCATGCTCTGCATCCCGTACAGGTATGCTATCCGCGGTATATTCTTCTTACCTTACCGTCATGCAGTGATCCGAACAGTTATTCCCTGTTTGAGGATAAGATTTCCCGAATTCGTTCCCTGTCTTTTTTAAGCTGTTCAGCCAGGAGGCTCACATCACTGAACTTTTTCTCATCGCGAATACGATCGATAAAAAATATCTTGACTTCCTGTCCATAAATCTGCTGGTTAAAGTCAAAAATGTGAACTTCAATCGTTTTCCCGTTTTCTACATCATTCATTGTCGGCCGCAGCCCGATATTCAGCATTCCTTCAAATTTCCTGCTGCCCAACTCTATTTTCACAGCATAAACTCCATCTCTCGGTAAAAGTTTATATCTTTCCAGTGGCATAATATTGGCTGTTGGAAAACCGATGGATCTGCCAATTTTCTTTCCTCCAATAATTTTACCATTAAAAAAATAGGTATAACCAAGCATTTGGTTGGCAAGGTTCAGGTCGCCGGAATAAAGCGCATCCCGGATAAGAGTTGAGCTTACCTCCCGGTTGTTAAGAATTTTAGCGCCAACCTGCTCCGTTTTAATATTTTTCCCGGTAGCGATTTCTTCAAGAATCTCAAAATTTCCTTCCCTGTCTTTCCCGAAATGATGATTATATCCTACCACCAGATGTGAAGCCCGGATTTTCTCAAACAGGATTTTTGTTATAAATTCCCCTGCCGAAAGATTGCTGAACTCTCGTGTAAACGGAATGATAACAAGATTATCAATCTCTTTATTCTCCAACAATTCCCTTTTCTCCCTGATTGTGCTCAGAAATTTCAAACCAACACCTTCGGGAGTAAGAAAAATTCTCGGATGCGGCCAGAAGGTCACCACCGTACTTTCACCCTTAATTGCCCCTGCAATAATCTTAATTCTTTCCAGGATAGTATCGTGCCCGGTATGTACACCATCAAATATTCCGACAGTAACCACCGGTCTAACAATTTTAATATTTTCCAGGTCCCTGTAAGTCCTCATTCCCGATCCGAACATTAAAATGTCCACAAAAATAAAAAATTCTGGAAGAATTCACCTTGCTCCAGGATCAGCCTTAAAGCATTTTCCTTTCCTGGGGTAAAATATCAATGATATCAACGGTACATTAACTTTTCATTAATTTAGCAGCCCTAATTTCCACTATATTCATATCCATGAAATTCCCGGGTATTGTAAGCAAAGATCCATGGCTG
>CP070687.1:244512-251738 GCA_020353115.1 Bacteroidales bacterium | reverse complement strand
TATTTTTAGATTAACAAATCTATCTAAAAATATCTACCTGATTTATTTCTCTTTTCGCTGACGACTTACATATTTATAATAAACGAGATCAATTCTTTTATGATGAATTTTTCTGCTGCACCCCTGGCCTATAAAAAGGTAGGGCTCCCCCCAGGGGGGAGAGGGGTGGATACCCAGGTGCTGTACAATATTAGCTTATAGTATGTCAGTAAAATGAATAAGGATATTGATAATGAAAATCACAAAGAGGCAACGGAAGAAAACCTATTTAAAGATCTATCAGATGGTATGTTTTTCGTTAATAGTCCGTGCTTTCTTACTGTACCTGAAAGAACAATAAAACTAAATGGATTATATCTAAAAGCCGAGGGGATTCGTTTTGATCCGGTTAAGATTCTCCATATCCACTATGAAAACCAGTTTATTTATCTCCTGGTCAAGGATTTAAAAACTGATCGCATTTATCAGATTAGTCATATTATTGGTGAAAATTACCCATGTATTTGGTGGTTACAGGATTGGGATTTTATTGAAAACCAACTATGCCAACATACATCAAACAAAATATTAGATGATGATTTGTTGGAATTTGATTTCTGATACTAATGAACTTCAGTTATGATTGTTGAGTCGGGAGAAATTTATAAAGTACAACTTACCTTCATGATTGCTGGTATTGAATACGGGTGGGAAACCCGGAGCAACTGAGCACTCCATCCCGATTTCAGTTGAGCGATGCAGAAAAATAAATAAACATATAACAATTAAAATATTACTAATACCTTTATTGTTGGATATCTAATCCGGAATTAGGTACTTAATGTTACCGGAATTTACAGACTATATATCTGTTATAAAATTCTAAACTGATTTTGAACGAAAAAAGATCCACTAATGTGGATATTTGATCATACTCAGGGATCCCTGTCACAATTTAACAACACTTTTCTCCGGCCTGCATGGGTGGACATTTCACCGTGCCATATGAACAAAAAACACAACAATCTCCGTTCTTTGGTTTGAGTATGGTTTTGCATCCCTCACATTCATAGAAAAAAGTACATGCATCTTCTGGCATGGTTTCTTCCTTGGTGTAACCACATTCGGGGCAGGTGATTGTTGATTTAAGTTGTATTAATTTCATTTGCTTTCCTCACTATTTCTTAAATCGATGAATTGAATAGCTGAGGCCACTTCCTAAAATTGTTGTCATAATGATAATAGTTATTAAAGATACAGGCTCTTTCCATCCAATCAAAATAGCAGCAAGCAGCAATACAAGTTACGCCATAAGAATTCCCTACAAAATAGAGTTCATTTTTCAGGTCTGCTATTGACAGCAAACGGTGAATTGAATTTTTATCCAAACCATAATGAGTTAAAGATCAGAATAACAATATGAATATTTGTTAATTTTTCCCATGATTTACGTTTTTTTTTTGATTAATAAAATAAACCAATTACCTTTGTTCGTCATATTACGAACAAAGTGAAAAAAGAAGAAATTCTTACAGAAGATCAGAAGATCATCGCACGATTTGCGAAAGCAATGGGACATCCCATCAGGATGTATGTTCTCGAATTGCTTTCAAACCAGTCCTGTTGTTATAGTGGAGATCTTACAGAAGTGCTTCCCATAGCAAAATCCACCCTGTCGCAACATCTAAAAGAGTTAAAAAATGCGGGTTTGATACAAGGCGAAATTGAAGCACCCAAAATTAAATATTGTTTGAATCAGGAGAACTGGAAGTTGGCGAAACAACTATTTGCCAAGTTTCTAAGGTAATTTTTTTGTTTAACATGTTCGTAGTTTTGCGAATATCGAATAATTAAAATAAGATAGGTTATGGAAATAAAAGTATTGGGTACAGGATGCCCTAGATGCAAGGCACTTGAGAGAGAAGTTTTTAATGCATTGGCAGAACTGGATATCGCTGCCAATGTTTCCAAAGTAGAAGATATCATGAAAATCATGGAATATGGCATCATGCATACACCTGGATTGGTGATCAACGGGAAGGTAGTTCTTTCAGGCAGGCTCCCCTCCAGAAATGAACTCAAACAAATACTCACTCAAAACCAATAAAAGATGAAAACACTTAATGTATTAGCGGTAATATTGGCTATTTCCCTCAATTGCTCATGTTGGGGACAATCTGAAAATAATACTGAAAAAGAAACAATCTCACAGGCAGGCAACATAGAAGTATATTATTTCCACTATACAAGGAGATGTGTGACTTGTCAGGCTGTTGAAACAGTATCCGGTGAAGCGGTCAAAGAACTCTATGGTGAAACTATTCCATTTACCGGCTATAACCTGGACGAAACAGAAGGGAAAGAAAAGGCTAAAGAACTGGGTATTAGCGGGCAAACACTTCTTATTGTCAATGGTGATAAGAAAATAAATATTACCAACGAGGGGTTTATGTATGCACGCAGTAATCCTGAAAAATTGAAGCAGGTTATTTCAGACCATATTACGCCAATGTTATAGTCAGTAGTTTTATATGGATGAATTTCTCAGCAATCTTGCCGGAAGTAGTTCGGTCCCTGTGTTAACAGCCACGTTTCTGGGCCTCCTAACCGCCATCAGTCCATGCCCTCTGGCGACAAATATAACTGCTATTGGCTACATAGGTAAAGAGGTCGAAAGCAGAAGGGTAGTTTTTCTCAATGGTATTGTCTATACCCTTGGAAGAGCTGTCTCATATACCCTACTGGCATTTATTTTATTCCTGGGAGCCGACCAGTTGAAGATATCGGGATGGTTTCAGCAGTATGGTGAAAAGATCATCGGCCCCTTACTCATTCTTATCGGGATTTTTATGCTTGAATTTATCAGAATTAAATTTCCCGGTTTTTCTAATCTGAAAAGTCGTTTTCAAAAGAAAGGAGTGCTGAATTATTGGGATGTGTTATTACTGGGGATAATTTTTGCTCTTGCTTTCTGTCCATATAGCGGTGTGCTATATTTCGGAATGCTGATCCCTATGACAATTAGTAGCGCTTCAGGATTATACCTGCCGGTGATATTTGCCATTGCAACAGGTATCCCGGTAATAATCTTTGCCTGGCTATTGGCTTATACCGTATCTGGTGTGGGAAAACTTTATACTAGAATAAAGACTTTTGAAGTTTGGTTTCGACGGCTTGTATCAGTTGTCTTCATTGGAGTGGGAATTTATTATGTAGTTATTATCTATTTCTAAAAAAATTTAAAAACGCTGTTCGTTGATTTACGAATAATATTTAGTTAAAATACGGGCAACCCATGGAATGGAAAAAAGAAATTAAGATACTCTTCTGGATGACGGTGGTGTTTTTAGGAGCATTCTTAATGCCACTTGAAAATAGCAGGTTCAGCGATGCAATTATGGCCATGTTTGATCTAACACGCTGGTATGCCCGTGAACATGTTATCCTTTGTCTCTTACCCGCTTTTTTTATTGCAGGAGTTATATCAGTATTTGTAAGCCAGGGTGCAGTGATGAAATATTTCGGTGCACAGGCGAAAAAATGGCTTTCCTACTCCGTAGCTTCAGTTTCAGGAACCATTTTGGCGGTTTGCAGTTGCACTATCCTCCCGCTGTTTTCGAGCATTCATAAAAGAGGTGCTGGTCTGGGACCGGCAATCGCATTTCTTTACAGCGGACCAGCCATCAACATCCTGGCCATTATCCTTACAGCCCGGATCCTGGGATTTGAAATGGGAATTGCAAGGGTGGTGGGAGCGGTCTTATTTGCCATCGTTATTGGATCGATCATGTCCATTATTTACAGGAAAGAGGAGAAGACTAAAAGGGAAGAACAGATGAATTTCTCCGCAATGCCTGAAAAAAGGCCCATGTGGCAGACCGCCTTCCATTTCTTTATCCTGGTTTTGATCCTGGTCTTTGCCAACTGGGGAAAGCCTGGTGAAGGTGTGACCGAAGGGGGCTGGTACTGGATCTGGTCAAATAAATGGCCCATTACATCCGTGTTTGCCATTCTGCTGGCTTTTTCCATGATATATATCCTCAGATTAAAATGGCAGCATGTAATAGTTGTTGGAATTATTACAGCTACAAGTGCATTAATCTTCTCCAATCCCATGATACCGATGCTAATCGGTATGGCCGGTATTAGCATCATTACACTCATTGACAAAAATGACCCTGAAAACAAGGAATGGACGCTTTCTTCATGGGATTTTGCAAAGCAGATCATGCCATTGCTGGCTATCGGGGTACTGATCGCAGGTTTTTTGCTGGGATCCACACATGATGATGTAGCAATGGCCGGGATCATTCCAAACGAATGGGTGGCAAAACTGGTTGGGGGAAATTCATTTTTTTCAAACTTCTTTGCTTCAATCGTAGGCGCATTCATGTATTTCGCCACCCTGACAGAAGTCCCCATATTACAGGGACTTATTGCTGCGGGAATGGGAAAGGGGCCTGCACTGGCTCTGCTGCTTGCCGGTCCGTCCCTATCCCTGCCAAATATGCTGGTAATACGAGGGGTGATAGGTACACAAAAAACGGTTGTTTATGTTCTATTGGTGATTGTAATGGCTACTTTATCAGGACTGATATACGGATTTTTATTCGCATGAAAAATGAAATAAAAATATTGTGTCCAGCCAGGAAATGTAGCAAATGCCGCAGGATGATCGCCCGGGCAGAAGAAGCCGTAAACAATGATGATCAGGGAATAAGTATTGTGATAGAAGATTCTCTGAATGAAATACTTAAATATCCAACATGGATCCTTCCCACAATGGTCATTAACGGGAAGGTAGTAGCAAGAGGTTATGTTCCTTCTCTGGATAAAATCCGGAAGACCTTAAAATACACTCTATAAAATACAAGATTGAAAATGGAAAAATATGATCACCTCGTAACTGAACTTGCACCGCTTTTTTCTTCCCTGGCACATCCAGCTCGATTACAGATCATTTTGTACCTGTCAAAGCTGGAAGAAGCTCTGGCCGGCGATATTTCTTCGCAGCTTCCGTTGTGTAGATCGACGACTTCAGAGCATATGAGCAAATTAAAAGCAGCTGGTTTGATACACTGTACGCCTGAAGGGATCTGCCTCAAATACAGGTTAAACAGTAAGAAGATATCAGTTATTGTAGGTTTGTTGAAGGAATTAACGGATCAGATCCAAACCAAACATATAACGTAATGAATAATACAAATTGCCAAATTGTCAGTTGCAGTGGCGCCTCCAAAACGGGCAAGTTTGCAGACGAGATTGCACGGAAATTAGTAGCAGAGGGAAAGGTTAAAATGCTTTGTCTTGCCAGGTTTTCTGTTGATACAGCGTTTGCCAACGAATCAAAAAAGGACCTGGATCGTCTGATCGTTCTGGATGGCTGCTCCATCAATTGTGCCCAAAAAACAATGTACGGATCGGGCATTACAGCCTTCGAACATATACACATTACTGACTTCGGAATCATAAAGGGTAAAACCCCCTTTTCACCGGAAAAAGCAAAAAAGATTGTTGATCATATACAATCAATTGAATTATGAAAATTCACTATTTCAGGATTTACAAGACACTTCTACTTTTAGTTGTGATAATGTTTTTTGGTTGTAATAGCGGGGCCGGGGATACTTCTGAAAAGGTAACCAGCCTTTCGTTTGCAAACAATGAAGATGCCAAACCGGTGGAGGATCAAAACCCGGATCAACCTGAGAAGGATACAGGTCGGTATAAAGTCACATTTATCGAACTGGGTTCCGTAAGATGCATTCCCTGTCAGCAAATGCAACCTGTCATGAAATCCATTGAGGAAAATTATAAAGGCCAGGTTAAGGTGGTCTTCTATGATGTATGGACCCCGGAAGGGCGTCCCTTTGCTGACCAATACAATATCCAGGTAATTCCCACCCAGGTTTTCCTGGATGAAAAGGGCGAAGAATATTACAGGCATCAGGGATTCTTTCCTGAAGAAGAAATTATAGAACTATTGAAAACAAAAGGTGTGAAATGAGATGACCTGTGTCCGGATTTTACCATATCGCAATTTATCCTTTGCGGTATATATGTTATCGGCAATTATACCGGGAACAGTATTCGGACAACAATCATCCGGTATCAAATGGACATTTGATGGATCTCTCCGCTACCGCTTCGAGAAATGGGATAATATGAATGCCCTTTATTATGGAAACAGTCCGGCGATGGGAGCTGCTGATGATAATATTCTGCTACAAAGGATTATTGCAGGCCCAACGGTTCATTTTAATGATATAATTACCTTATCCGTTCATCTGCAGGATTCAAGGGCTTATGGTTGGTCACTCAGCCAATGGAAGGAACCGGATGCATTCAAAAAGCATCCACAGGAAAGCGCAGATCCCTATTATATCATGAATCCGCAGGAAGAGTTTCTTGAAATCTATGACCTGAATCTCAGGATCGACAGTATTCTGAATATTTTTTCTTTGATTGCAGGCAGGCAAAAGATCGCTTATACTGATTGCCGGGTATTCGGTCCGGGTTCCTGGGGAAATACAGGGAGGTGGACATGGGATGCCATCCAAATCATTATTGAGGAAAAGAAATGGTCCGGAGGTATCTGGTTTGGAGGTACAAAGATCCATGACCCGGTTAAAACATATCTTCCTTTTACCAATACTGAGTTTACAGGTGGAGGGTTACATGGTAAAATACATCTAACCGACTTTCTGGATACTGATTTGTATATGGCGCACAAGCGGCAGGGAAGTGCAGACTATATCAGAAACAAAAGCATCAGTCGAAACTGGGTTGGATTTCGATTATACAATCCAACCGACAGGTCCTTAAAATATGAGATCAGCAGTACACTTGAATATGGAAAGGTAAACGATTCAAGAATCAGGGCGTTTGGACTATTCTTCAAATTGGGATATCAATCGAATCAGATTTTATGGCATCCGTGTCTGACTTTAAGATATACATATGCATCAGGGAATTCAGCTCAAACGGATTACAATGAGAATTTTGATCCTGTATTCGGTGCAAGGGATCGGTATTATGGTAGGATGAACCTTGTTAAATGGAGTAATCTGGATGACCGGGAAATAATGATAGAACTATTTCCTTTAAATGGGATGCGGATTGAAATGAACTATAATCGATTTGCTATCCCTCAACAAGAAGGGGTTTTGATAAACGGAAATCTCGAACTACTTCCCGGGAAGAAACATCTGGGCAATGAAATTGATTTCTATGCAATATATGATATC
>CP070687.1:237107-244412 GCA_020353115.1 Bacteroidales bacterium | reverse complement strand
ATGAAAATAACCCTTATGAACCATGGTTTTTGACGAACACATCGTCTGTACCTATCCATGAGCTGGATCAGATGGCTGGACTTGATGGCCGTATTCTGGGTTTTCATTTCTATAACCCTCCGGCCGTACAGAAACTGGTTGAGGTGATCCTGTCCGGAAATACCAGGCCTGAACTGGCGGCGTTTGCTGATCGCCTTGTTTCAAAACTGGGTAAGGTAAAAGTACCTTCGAAAGATATGGCGGGATTTATCGGGAACGGACACTTTATGAGGGATGCCCTCTACGGAATCGAACTTGCAGAAAAACTCACCATCGAATATTCCTTTGCCAGAGCCGTCTACATAGTAAACACGGTTAGCCGGAAGTTTCTTGTCCGTCCTATGGGGATTTTCCAGCTGATTGATTATGTTGGTGTGGATGTTGTCCAAATGATCATGAAGGTAATGGATCCTCATTTTCCGTCTGAAAAGTTGCACAGTCCCAGGTTGGATAGTCTGAACCATCAGGGAGCAATAGGGGGACAAAATCCCGACGGGACTCAGAAAGACGGGTTCCTGCAGTATGAAAACGGAAGGATTACCGGTATTTTTGAACCGGAAGAGAAAACCTATCTGTCTCTGGAGGAAATCAAGACGGAACTGGATCCTGTTCTCGGGCCACTGCCTGCCGGAATGCTGCCATGGAAGGATTTGATCCGTGATCCGGAGAAAGACCGGAAACTGGAAGAGATCTTTACTGCAATGTCGGCCATGGACAATCTTGGAGCCAGGCTTGCCATGGAATATGGTTCGCGTTCAAAAGAAATTGGAAAACAACTTGTTAAAGATGGAGTCTCCTTCAGTGAACAGGATGTGAACAAGGTCCTGTTAACGGGATTCTTTCACGCATACGGACCGGTAAACGATTACTTCAAATAATGATATGTTTCACCGAGGATGGTAAATAATTTTAAAAACGAATACAATGGATTTTGAACTTACGGAAGAACAACTCATGATACGGCAGGCTGCACGTGATTTTGCACAACGCGATCTCATCCCGGATGTTATTGAAAGGGATGAGAAAGCACTATATCCTGCCAGTCATGTAAAAAAAATGGCGGAATTGGGATTCCTTGGCATGATGGTCAGCCCGGATTATGATGGGGGAGGAATGGATACTGTCTCTTATATCCTCGCTATGGAAGAGATCTCAAAGGTGGATTCTTCTACAGCGGTTATTATGTCAGTCAATAATTCTCTTGTATGCTGGGGTATTGAGGAGTATGGAACCGAAGAGCAGAAAGAAAAATACCTGAAATCCCTGGCACGCGGAGATAAGATCGGGGCATTCCTTCTTTCCGAACCGGAAGCAGGTTCTGATGCCACCATGCAACGTACGATGGCTGTTGACAAAGGCGATCACTATCTTTTGAATGGAACCAAAAACTGGATTACCAATGCTTCCTCCGCTTCAGTCTACCTGGTGATCGCACAGACCGATCCCGAAAAAAAACATAGAGGTATTAATGCTTTTATCGTTGAGAAGGATACCCCGGGAATCTCCCTCGGACCACATGAAAACAAAATGGGTATGAGGAGTTCCGACACACACTCCGTTATGTTTACCGATGTTAAAGTTCCCAGGGAAAACCGGATTGCTGAAGACGGTTTTGGCTTTAAATTTGCCATGAGAACCCTGGAAGGAGGAAGATTGGGTATCGCTGCCCAGGCACTGGGTTTGGCATCGGGTGCATTCGAATTGTCTGTGAAATATGCAAAGGAAAGAAAAGCCTTTGGTACGGAGATCTGCAACCATCAGGCCATAGCCTTCAAACTGGCCGATATGGCAACACAGATCGAAATGGGCAGGTTATTATGTTTCAAGGCTGCATGGCTGAAAGACCAGGACAAACCCTATGGTATTGAAAGTGCCATGGCCAAACTCTATTGTGCTGATATGGCTATGAAGGTTACCGAAGAAGCCGTTCAGATTCATGGAGGTTACGGGTATGTCAGGGAATACCATGTTGAACGCCTGATGAGGGACGCAAAATTGACACAAATCTATGAAGGAACTTCGGAAATCCAGAAAATTGTAATATCAAGGGAAGTTTTGAAAGACTGAAATCGGCCGGACAGATTGGATTTTCACCCGATCATCTCTCTTGTCCTGAAGGTATTGACAGAAAGGACATTAGAGTGATTTATCATAATTAGCCAATAATCACTTCCGGGAACATGGCACGGTTGCTGTTTTAAATCAGGAAGGAACTCTTTCTGTTTTAAAACGTGTTAATCAGAAAAATCTTTATATTGGCATACTTAAGCGATTTTACCTATGAGAGATGAAAAACCCTACAGGCCGAAAAATCATATCCGGATTGTTTCGGCAACTTCTCTTTTCGACGGTCATGATGCAGCGATAAATATTATGCGCCGTATACTTCAGTCCTCCGGTGCGGAAGTGATTCACCTCGGCCATAACCGATCCGTTACCGGTATCGTCAATTGCGCTATCCAGGAAGATGCGCAGGCGATTGCCGTTACTTCATATCAGGGAGGGCATATCGAGTTTTTCAAATATATGTATGACTTGCTTCGGGAAAAAGGCGCAGATCATATCCGGATCTTCGGAGGAGGAGGCGGAGTTATATTACCGGATGAAATGGAAGAACTGCACAAATACGGTATTACTCGCCTTTTTTCTCCCGATGACGGAAGACGGATGGGCCTTCAGGGTATGATCAACGAAGTTTTGAAAATGGCAGACTTTCCTACAGGTAAAGATCTGAAAATTAAGATTGAAGACATTGAGAACCAAGATTTTTATTCTATTGCAAAACTTATATCTGCTGCTGAGAATTATCCCGGCGAAATGAAAGAACTGGTAAAAGAGCTGGAGAAGAGTTGTGAGAAAAACCATACTCCTGTTATAGGTATAACAGGTACGGGAGGGTCCGGAAAATCATCGATAATCGATGAGATAGTCCGTAGATACCTGGAAGATTTTAACGATAAAACATTAGCCATTGTATCGGTTGACCCATCCAGGAGAAAGACGGGCGGTGCCTTACTTGGCGACAGAATCCGGATGAATGCTATCGATTCACCACGGGTGTATATGAGGTCTCTTGCAACAAGACAGTCAAATCTTGCCCTTTCCAAATATGTCCGGGATACCCTATGTATCGTGAAAACAGCCGGATTCGACCTGATTTTACTGGAAACATCAGGTATAGGACAGTCGGATACGGAGATCGTTGATCATAGCGACATGGCTCTGTATGTCATGACTCCGGAATACGGAGCGGCAACCCAACTCGAGAAAATCGATATGCTCGATTTTGCTGAGTTAATTGCCGTAAACAAGTTTGATAAACGGGGAGGGGAGGATGCATTACGCGATGTGAAAAAACAATACCAGCGCAATCACCATCTTTTCGATAAAGATCCTGACGAAATGCCGGTCTTCGGTACCATTGCATCCCAGTTCAATGACCCCGGAATGAACAGGTTTTACTCGGCACTGATCGGTAAAATCAGGGAGAAATTCGGATTGGACCTTATGACAACGGTTGTCCCGGATAAAAAGAAATCGGAAAAGATCTATGTCATACCCCCGAAAAGAGTCCGGTATCTATCCGAAATAACTGAAACAGTCAGGGCGTATAACCGGAAAACAGACCAGCAGGTTAAAATTGCCCACCGGTTGTTCGGTATTGACCAGACATTGCAAACACTCAGGGAAAACAAGGAAGCTGACAGGAAATCTCTTGGGGAGATAAATAAATTATACACTAAAGAAAAACAGAAACTTGAAAGAGAGAACCTGGAAATAATTGAGAACTGGAAAGATAAACTTGAACGGTATAGATCTGAGGATTTTGTTTTCAAAGTCAGAAATAATGAGATAAAAGTTAAAACCCATACCGAATCGTTATCGCACCAGAAGATTCCTAAAATAGCCCTTCCCGGCTATGAGTCCTGGGGCGATATTTTAAGATGGAGCCTTAAGGAGAATGTTCCGGGAGAATTCCCTTTTGCATCCGGTGTATATCCGTTTAAGAGGGAGAATGAAGATCCCACCAGGATGTTTGCCGGGGAGGGTGGACCGGAAAGAACAAACAAACGGTTTCATTACCTGTCGCATGGGTTACCCGCAAAAAGACTCTCTACTGCATTTGATTCGGTAACATTATACGGATTTGATCCGGATGTCCGGCCCGATATATACGGTAAGGTTGGTAATTCAGGGGTTTCGATATCCTGCCTTGATGATATGAAGAAATTGTATTCCGGATTTAACCTTCTCGATCCCCAGACATCCGTTTCCATGACGATTAATGGTCCGGCACCAATGATGGTGGGTTATTTTATGAATACTGCCATTGATCAGCAGTGCGAGATATACATTAAAGAGCATGGCCTCGAAAAAGAGGTTCTTGCCAGGATCGATGCAATTTTCAGGGAATCGGGAAGGAAGAAACCCGCTTACCGTGGGAAACTTCCTCCGGGAAACGACGGTCTGGGCCTTATGCTGCTGGGTGTAAGCGGCGACCAGGTACTTCCCGAAGAGGTATATGGAAGAATTATGTCCGATACCATTTCAAATGTCAGGGGAACGGTTCAGGCGGATATACTTAAAGAGGACCAGGCCCAGAATACCTGCATTTTCTCGACGGAATTCGCACTGAAAATGATGGGTGACATCCAGGAATATTTCATTAATAATAATGTCCGGAATTTCTATTCCGTTTCAATTTCCGGATACCATATTGCTGAAGCAGGAGCGAATCCGGTCTCCCAACTCGCATTTACGCTGGCAAATGGTTTTACGTTTGTTGAGTATTACGTATCAAGAGGGATGGATATCGATAAATTTGCTCCCAACCTGTCCTTTTTCTTTTCATCAGGGATTGATCCGGAATATTCGGTTATCGGAAGGGTGGCAAGACTTATATGGGCAAAAGCAATAAAGTATAAGTACGGCGGTAACGAACGGTCGCAGAAACTTAAATATCATATCCAGACCTCCGGGCGGTCCCTTCATGCACAGGAGATTGAATTCAATGATATACGGACGACATTACAGGCCTTGACGGCAATCTATGATAATTGTAATTCACTGCATACCAATGCATATGATGAGGCAATAACAACCCCAACGGAAGAATCGGTCCGCCGGGCCATGGCCATTCAAATGATCATTAATCATGAACTCGGACTGGCAAAAAACCAGAATCCGCTACAGGGATCCTTTATTATCGAAGAGCTGACCGATCTGGTTGAAGAAGCCGTTCTTATGGAATTCGACCGTCTTTCGGAAAGGGGCGGGGTACTTGGCTCCATGGAGACCATGTACCAGAGAAGCAAGATCCAGTCCGAATCACTTCATTACGAAAACATGAAACATGTCGGGAAACTTCCGATTATAGGTGTGAATACATTTCTTTCTCCAAACGGTTCCCCGACAACCATTCCGGATGAAGTAATACGTGCTACTACGGATGAGAAAAAGTTCCAGGTTAACATGGTACGGGAACTCCATAAAACCAATCGTGAAGTTGCCCGGGGAAAAATCGGGGAGCTGAAAAACACCGTTAATAATCATCAAAATATTTTTGAGTGCCTGATGGAAGTTACCAAATACTGTACCCTCGGACAAATAACCCAGGCATTGTTTGAGGTGGGCGGACAGTACCGGCGAAATATGTAAGTTGTCCGGATTTATTTGTAATTTAGGTGAATAAATCACTATAATCATGACCCAGACCAGCTATGACCTGTCAACGGCTCTGATCCTTACGTTTAATCCCAGGGAAGATCATACCCAGATTGCAGTTTATGGCAGGAATAAAGCAATGTTTCTGAAAAGGATTCGCCATTCGGCAGAAGATCTTGCTCCATACGGGAATTTTGCAGACCAGACGGAATTCAGGAAAGAAAAGGTAATAGAGGTGTTGAAGGAGAACGATATTCCACTTATGGATATCAAAGTGGTAATGGGTAGGGGAGGCCTGATCAAACCTGTAAAATCAGGTATCTATATAGTGAACGATGCGATAAAGGCTGATTTGAGGAACAGTGAATTGGGTGAGGATGTCATTAACCTGGGTGGTCTTGTGGCAGATGCATTGGCAGCCGATTTACCGGACGCAAAAGCATTCATCGCCGATCCGGTTGTGGTGGATGAATATGATGAACTGTCCAGGATATCCGGCCATCCCCTGTTTGAGAGAAAATCAATTTTCCATGCCTTAAACCAGAAAGCTGTTGCCAGGGAACATGCAAAATCCCTCGGGAAGAAATACGAAGAGATGGATCTTATTGTTGTGAACCTGGGCCGCGGTATAACCGTGGGTGCCCATCGCCACGGACGGGTAATTGATGCAACGCAGGGTTACGACGGAGATGGACCATTTTCACCGATCGGAAGTGGTACACTACCCATGGGAGATGTTGTAAGAGCCTGTTTCAGTGGAGAATACACAAAAGAAGATATGTTGAAAATGGTCCGTGGTGAGGGAGGATTGAAAGCCTACCTCGGAACGGACAGCATTTATGAAGTCGAGAAAAGGATACTTTCCGGGGATAAAAAGGCGAAACTGATACTTGACGCCATGATTTACCAGGTTGCAAAAAGCGTCGGTTTCTTAAGTATGGCATTTCCCGGAACGGTTGACGGTATATTGATTACAGGAGATATAGCAAATGATAAATATATGGTAAACAGCCTGTTAGAAAGAGTATCGAAAATAGCACAGGTTTTTATATACCCGGGTGATGATGAACTTGATGCCCTTGCAATGAACGGATTGATGATCATGCGGGGAGAAGCGGAGGTACTGAACTATAAATAACCGGATTGGATTTACGGTTCACCCAACCCTGGTTCCTTTTTTCACAAACAGTAATGATGTCCGGCGGCCTATTTTTCATGCAATTGAAGGGTTGATTATTTCCCAGGATCCCCTATTTTCATCTCCTCAGGGACCTGAATCGATAAAACCTCTCCTTTAGCACATAGATTACCATCGGCCATAAGATCAATTTCAACCCATACTTTTCGACCCTGTACTTCCTTTATTCTTCCCCTCAGTTCAAGTACCAAATCAAGTGGTGTCGGTTTCAGGTAATCAACTTTTAAGGATGCCGTCAGGAAACGGAAAGCAGGAACCGTATTCATCGGCCTGTTTTCTTCCCTGTATTTTGCAGCCGAAGCAGTACCCGTACCATGGCAATCGATCAGTGAGGCAATTAGCCCGCCGTAAACATATCCCGGTACGGAAATATGGTAAGACTCCGGTTTAAAATGGCAAACGGT
>CP070687.1:229581-237007 GCA_020353115.1 Bacteroidales bacterium | reverse complement strand
TAAGAAAGCATAAGGCCTTATACCGGTATATTCATCCGTGAAAACCGGCCATTTAACCATAGTGGTAATGCATTCCGTGAGAAACCCGGTATATGACCATAATCCCATTCTGAAGAGAATTATGTTTTCCTTTATCCAATATCCTTTCTACCGAAAAACCGGAAAATTATAGTACCTCCTGAACTTGGTTTTTAAAGCCAATTCTTCTACCTTTGTGGACTTCTTTTCGTTAGCTAATAAAACGAATATTATATACCGATGGCTTCAAAATTTCCTGAATATAAAAAATTTGATCTTTCTGAAATCAACAAGGAGGTTTTAAAGATCTGGGACAAGATTGATGCCTTCCGGAAGAGCCTTGACATCCGGAAAGGCAGGTCCACCTTCGTTTTTTATGAAGGCCCACCATCTGCCAACGGTATACCAGGTATTCACCATGTTATCGCCCGGACGATTAAAGATATTTTTTGCAGATACAAAACAATGCAGGGATTCCTGGTTGAAAGAAAAGCCGGCTGGGATACACACGGCCTTCCTGTAGAACTCAGTGTGGAACAAACCCTTGGGATTACCAAAGAAGATATTGGAACAAAAATATCGATCAGTGAGTTTAACAAGGCTTGTAAGAAGGATGTAATGAAATATACCGAAGTATGGGAAGATTTTACCAATAAGATGGGCTACTGGATCAATATGGATGATCCTTATATTACCTATGACAACAGGTATATTGAGACCCTATGGTATTTGCTGAAAAAATTGTACGAAAAGGGATTGCTGTATAAAGGGTATTCCATACAGCCTTATTCTCCGGCCGCCGGTACGGGACTGAGTACACATGAATTGAACCAGCCAGGTTGTTACCGGGATATAAAAGACACCACGGTGGTAGCCCAGTTCAAAATAATACGAAATGAACAGTCTGAATTCCTTTTTAAAAATCTTGATTCGGATCTGTTTTTCCTTGCCTGGACTACCACTCCATGGACTCTGCTCTCAAATACAGCCCTGGCAGTTGGCAAGGGGCTTCATTATATCAAAGTCCGTACGTTTAATCATTATACAGGAAAACCGGTAACCGTTATCCTGGCTAAAGATCTCCTAAGAAAATACTTCCCTGAAAAGGATGAAGGATTAAAGCTGGAAGAATACCGGAAAGGATATAAGAATATACCGTATAGGGTTCAGGCAGAATTCCTTGGAACCGATCTGGAAGGGATCCGATACGAACAGCTGATGCCTTTTATACAACCGGAAAATGGAGATGCCTTCAGGGTATTGACGGGAGATTTTGTAACTACGGAAGAGGGCACGGGAATTGTTCATATTGCACCGAGTTTTGGAGCAGATGACTTCAAGGTTGCGCAGGAAAACGGTATAGGATCCTTAACCCTTGTCGATAAACAGGGAAAATTCGTGGACGGAGTCGGCGAGTTTTCAGGACGCTATGTCAAGAACCAATACGACGAAAATCTTACTGAGAAAGATCCGACAGTTGATGTTGATATCTCTGTAAACCTGAAGCTTAAAAACAAGGCATTTAAAATCGAAAAATACGTTCACTCCTATCCTCATTGCTGGAGGACGGATAAACCGGTACTGTATTATCCTCTCGACTCCTGGTTTATTAAATCTACAGCAGTAAAAGACAGGATGATGACGTTGAATAATACGATTAACTGGAAACCACCCTCAACCGGGATAGGAAGATTCGGGAAATGGCTGGAGAACCTGGTAGACTGGAATTTATCAAGATCCAGGTACTGGGGAACCCCGTTACCAATATGGATCACAGAAGACCGTGATGAACAAATTTGTATCGGCTCTGCCAAGGACCTGAAAGATGAAATTGAAAAATCGATCAGAGCTGGATTCATGACCAAAAATCCGATGGAGGATTTTAAACCGGGAGACTATTCGCTGGAGAACTATGAAAAAGTTGACCTTCACCGTCCCTTTGTTGATACTATAATACTGGTTTCCCCATCCGGAAAAAAAATGTTCAGAGAGCCTGATTTAATAGATGGATGGTTCGATTCAGGCGCCATGCCCTATGCACAGGTTCATTATCCGTTCGAAAATAAGGAGAATTTTGGTAAAATCTTTCCAGCCGATTATATCGCGGAGGGAGTTGAACAAACACGGGGATGGTTCTTCACCCTGCATGCTATTGCTGTTATGCTGTTTGATTCGGTAGCATTTAAGAACATCATTTCAAATGGTCTTGTTCTGGATAAAAATGGATTAAAAATGTCGAAAAGACTCGGAAATGCCGTTGACCCTTTTGAGATCATTGAAACCCATGGATCGGATCCATTACGTTGGTATATGATTACAAATGCGCAACCATGGGATAACCTTAAGTTTGATCCAAGCGGTATCGAAGAGGTCAAACGAAAGTTCTTCGGTACCCTCTTTAATACCTACTCCTTTTTCGCATTATACGCCAATGTGGATGGATTCAGATATGAAGAGGATGAAATCCCTCTAAAAGACAGGCCCGAAATTGACCGCTGGATCATTTCCCTTTTGAATTCACTTATCAAAGAAGTTACAGAGAGCCTGGATAATTATGAACCCACCAAGGCAGGAAGGGCAATCCAGAATTTTGTAATTGAGAACTTAAGTAATTGGTATGTAAGGCTTAACCGGAAACGTTACTGGGGAGGTGATTATACTGAAGATAAGATCGCAGCGTACCAGACACTTTATACATGCCTCGAAACGGTTGCCTTATTATCCGCACCAATTATTCCCTTTTATATGGACAAACTTTTTTGCGATCTGAACAGTATCTCCGGTAAACATTCCGTCGAATCAATCCACCTGGCTGAATTCCCGATGTATGATCCGAAATATATTGACAAGGATCTTGAAGAAAAAATGAAACTGGCTCAGAAAATCTCTTCAATGGTACTCGGTCTTCGCCGGAAAGTAAACCTTAAAGTCAGGCAGCCCCTGAATACAATCAGTATCCCGGTAACAAGCTACGATGAAAAGGAAAAGCTGGAAGCCGTAAAGACAATCATCCTCCCTGAAGTAAATGTAAAAAAGTTGAAAATTATAACCGAGGAGAAGGAAAGCCTTATTGTTAAGAAAATCAAGCCAAACTTCAAACTGTTAGGACCGCGGTTCGGTAAAGATATGAAACAGGTTGTGCAACTAATCGGGCAGTTTACTCAGAAAGATATTAACGAAATTGAACATTCAGGACATCACTCCGTTGAAATAAAAGGCAAAAAACAGGAAATCAAATTATCAGAAGTAGAGATCTTCACGGAAGACATACCTGGTTGGCTTGTTGTAAATGAAGGACAATTGACCGTTGCTCTTGACATAAAAGTTACAAAAGAACTGAAGGAAGAAGGAATTGCACGTGAAATGATCAACAGGATCCAGAATCTCAGAAAAGAGAGCGGATTTGATGTAACCGATAAGATCTATATTCGGATCCAGAAGCACGAATCCATTACCGAAGCCGTCGAGAATTTTGCACAATACATTGGTTCTCAGACTCTAGCATCCGACTTGAAGCTGGTCGAGAAATTGGACGACAAGAATTCCATAACTATAAACCTGGATGAGGGAGTCGAAACAAAGATAATAATACGGAAATCATTGTCTTAAATGACTGTTATACTGTATTTTAAACCAATACTGGTGTTTTTTACTCATATTGAGTTGACCGTATATGTAAATTGCAAAAATTTGTTATATTTATATTAAAATTATAGAGCTATGGCAGAGAAGATACGTTATACAGATGAGGAGCTCATTGAGTTTAAGGAAATTATTCTAAAGAAAATAGACAAGGCAAAAAAAGACTATGATCTTTTGAAGCATACGATCACTCATGAGGAAAGCAACGATACACAGGATACCTCACCTACCTTTAAAGTCCTTGAAGAAGGAGCCGCTACTCTATCAAAAGAAGAGGCGGGAAAACTGGCACAGCGCCAGCTGAAATTCATACAGCATCTGCAAGCTGCACTGGTACGGATTGAGAATAAAACCTACGGCATTTGCAGGGAAACTGGTAAACTGATCTCAAAAGAGCGGTTGCGTGCCGTTCCTCATGCAACACTTAGTATCGAAGCGAAGCAAAGACAGCGATAACCGATTTTATAGTTAATATTGCCTGAATTAGGCTGATTCCGAAGCCCCCGTTCATTTTATATCACAGAGGATTAATGAGTATTAATTAGCTATTGATGAGCGGTAGTTGACCTTCGGAATCAGCCTGATTTGTTGTAAATTCAATATTTTAGAAGATTTCAATGAAAATGGTTAGTTTTGCCGCATCAATGATGAAAATATCTATAGCAAAACGAGCGGTTTTACTCATTCTTCTGATCATATTGGCAGATCAGATCCTTAAGATCTGGATTAAAACCCATATGGTCCTCGGGCAGGAGTATCATATATTCGGGCAGTGGTTCATTATTCACTTTCTCGAAAATAACGGAATGGCATTCGGACTGGAAATTGCAGGAGAATTCGGGAAAATCCTCCTCAGCCTGTTCCGCATCATCGCAGTCATCGGTATCGGATGGTACCTATTCCATTTGAACAAAACGAATGCCCCACATGGATTGATATTAAGTATTTCACTTGTTTTTGCAGGTGCCGTTGGAAACATCATTGATAGTGCTTTCTATGGAATGATCTTCAGTGAAAGCTATTATCAGGTGGCAAAAATTTTTCCTGAAGAAGGTGGTTATTCCAGTTTCCTGCATGGGCAAGTGGTGGATATGCTCTATTTCCCGGTGATAAAAGGACATTATCCAAGCTGGTTCCCGTTCCGGGGTTCGGAAGAATTTATTTTTTTCCGACCGGTTTTTAATATCGCTGACAGTTCTATAACCTGCGGTGTCGCTCTAATACTTATCTTCCAGAAAAGATTTTTCAAACAATAGTTCCAGATTCCTTTAAAATAAGTTATGCCCGGATGAATAATACCAGTGGTTAAACCTGGTACCCGGAATCGGACTATTCCTTGGTCAATTCAATAATCAGCTTTATGATTTTGGAGATTTCTGAATCCGGGATCTTGCCTTTATACAATGCTCTTACTACCCTGTTTTTATCAACAATTATCACGGTATAGCTGTCTGATGGCAGACCCCACTGTTGTTGCAGTACAGCATCATAATCAAAAAGAATCGTTGTTTCATACTTTTCTGCTTTCTTTCCGGCAATCAAACGTATTAGTCCATTCGGTTTCCAGGTTGACTCACAATCGACAATCCCAAATCCCTTGAAATTTTCCTTCGGAATGATCTTGTCAACATCAACGGCTTTATCGATGGCGTCATTGAACGGATCATTCAGGTCAGATTCATCCGGATCCACGTAATTAATCTGCAGGACTTTCCCTTTCCATGTATCCATACTGTGGAAAACACCGTCTGCATCTTTAAACTTCCATTCCGATGCTTTCATTCCTACTTCGAGGGTCCCTGATTGGGCGTACAGAATATGTCCTGCAGAAATAAAGAACAGAAGGATGAAGAATTTTTTCATGGGTAATGTCTATTTAATGAAATTACTGCTTTTTGAATCAGGCCTCCCTAATGAAAATGACTTGCCCTTTGTAAAGATAAAGAATTATTTTTGAAGTTAAATCCGACAAGGGACTGACATAACTTCCTGATAATGCGAATGCAAACAAGCTCCAAATAAAAACAGAGCCTGAACTTGCCGGCTATTAACAGAAAAATGACAGGATTAATCCAATCAATTATCCTTCAGCTGTTAATCACAATATTGCATAACCCGTTTTATTCATCTGCTATCATTAACAGATCAACCTGCTTTTTAGAAAGATCGACACGTGAGATTTCAACCTTCAAAGGATCACCAAGCTGGTATTTCTTCCGGGTTAGACGTCCGGTAATGGAATAATCTCCCTCATCCAGCTCATAGAAATCATCATCAAGCTCCCGGATAGGTATAAGTCCTTCACATTTGTTTTCATTAATCTCAACATAAATCCCCCAATCGGCCACACCCGAGATTATACCTTCATACCTGTGTCCGATTTTATCCGACAAAAACTCAACCTGTTTATATTTCACAGATGCCCGTTCAGCATCGATCGCTTTCCTTTCCATCTCCGATGAATGCTTGCAGAGGTCTTCAAGTTTCTTTTCCCCAAATGAATCCTCCTGTTGCAGGTATGCCTGAAGCAGCCGATGAACCATCATATCCGGATACCTTCTGATAGGTGAAGTAAAGTGTGTGTAACATTCAAAAGCCAAACCGTAATGACCGATATTTCTTGTTGAATATTTGGCTTTTGCCATGGCACGGATAGCAAGGGTTTCAATCAGGTTTTCCTCTTTCCTGCCCTGAACCTCTTTTAAAAGCTGATTCAGAGATTGGGACAATAATTTATGGGATGATGTGGATATCCTATAGCCAAACTTTTTGATAATAAAGGAGAAAGAGGATAATTTTTCCTGATCGGGCCTGTCATGTATCCTGTAAACAAATGGTTTTGGTTTACTGCCGGTTTTTTTTCCAATAAATTCGGCAACCCTTCTGTTTGCCAGGAGCATAAATTCTTCAATAAGCTGGTTCGACTCTTTATTTTGCTTAAGGAAAACTCCAAGTGGAGCACCTTTCTCATCAATTTCAAATTTCACCTCGGTTCGTTCAAAGTCGATCGAACCGTTCCTGAATCGCCAGTCTCTAAGTACTTGGGCTAATCTGTTTAGCTGCTGGATTTCATTGTTCAGATCACCTGTGCCGGTTTCGATAACATTTTGTGCCTCTTCATATGTAAAACGTCTGTCAGAAACAATTATGGTTTTTCCAAACCATTCAGAGATTACCATTGCCTGTTCATCCAACTCAAACACTGCTGAAAAGCAGAGTCTTTCTTCATTTGGTTTTAAGGAACAGATGTTATTGGAAAGTATTTCAGGCAACATTGGAATTACCCTGTCAACCAGATAGACCGATGTCCCCCTTTCCTGAGCCTCCTTGTCAAGTATTGTATTGAATCCTACAAAATACGTAACATCTGCTATATGGACACCAACCTCCCAGTTTCCTGATTCCATTCGATGTATGGACAGTGCATCATCAAAATCCTTTGCATCTTCCGGATCAATGGTAAATGTAGGCACTTCCCGAAAATCCCTCCTCCGTTTAATATCGTTACGGGTCGTTTTGCCTGAAATCACAGCCGCTGCATTTTCAACCTCTTCCTCGAATCGGTAGGGAAGATCAAATTCAGCAAGAATTGCATGCATTTCAACCTCATTTTCCCCCGGTTCTCCTAAAACCTCAATTATCTCTCCTGTCGGATTCTTCATACTCATGGGCCAATCAGTTATCCTGGCTATTGCTTTTTGACCGTTCAATGCACTATGAAGGTTCTCCTTCGGTATGTAAATATCATATGGCATTTGTCTGCTGT
>CP070687.1:221909-229481 GCA_020353115.1 Bacteroidales bacterium | reverse complement strand
ACGTTGTGGTTCATATAAAATTAAACAAATTTCGTCACGATATTATGTTTATAAAATATGTTTTTCACTCAGACATAATTTTCACCTGTTCTGAATGATCTTATAATTGATCTTCTTTCCATTTTCAGGCGGGGTTTCCCGGGGGGATTCTCAGGAGTGGATGAGAAGAAGGACGTGTTTTTACAATTAGCCCCCGCTCGTTCGGGTTTGCAATCCGAACGTTAATAACCGATAAAGCGTTAACCAAGAAACACTAACCCTTCCCCAAATCGTCCATCTTACCAACGTATACAATGCAGGTCCGAGGATAACCTGGGCCAGACTGGTTAGATTACGGCGCCAGGTTTTATGATTCAGTGTCAGTATGGTTTTCGCTCTGAATAATACTCTCATAAATTATATATAAATCCTTCCGGCAGTAAAAATTTATGTAATTTTCAGTAACCTTTTCCACAAGGAACGGTCTTCTCTTATGAATCCCTTTACAAAAAGTAATTTGGATCCGGTTTCCGATACGGCATTAATGTTCAAGGTAAAGGCCGGCGATATTGATAAGCTGAGCCTGCTTTATGAGAGGCATAATAAGATCCTCTTTGGTTTTTTCTTCCGGATGTCCGGTAACAGGGAGGTGAGTGAAGACCTTGTCCAGACCGTTTTTTACAGGATCCTGAAAAACAGGCGCCAATATAAAGGGAAAGGGAAGTTCAGTTCATGGATGTTTCAGATAGCACACAACCTCTGGGCTGACCATTACAAAAAGAACCAGAGAACGGACCTGAAAGACAATATGGAAACATGGGAGCTGAAAGATGGACTGAGCGCAGATGAACAGATTGAAAGGGAAGAACAGCTCCGGCAATTAAGGAATGCGTTGTATAAACTGAGTGATGAAAAAAGGGAGGTGCTGATTCTGAGCAGGTATCAGGGCCTGAAATATAGTGAAATTGCAAGCATCCTAAATCTTACCGAAGGAGCGATTAAAATCAGGGTATTCAGGGCACTGGCTGAATTACGTAAAATCTTTGTTCAAATTGATAATAATGGATATGAAGGATGATAGTAATATTAAACGGATTACAGAATACCTGAAGGGAGAACTCTCCAACAGTGAAGCTGAAGAATTGATTAGGATCCTGAAGGAAGAGGGATACGATCTGTCTGAACTGGACGAAATGAAACAGCTGTATCGTTCACTTACTAAGATTGAAATCCCGGAACCTCGCCAGGAAATGCACGATGGATTTTACAGGATGCTGAATGAAGAGAAAAAGAGGTCTGCTGGCAGACAGTCATTTATGCAAAACCTAATAGAACCTTTACGATCCGTTTTTGAACCGGTCGCTTTACCGCGACTTGCATATGCTGTTCTGCTTCTTTTGCTGGGAGTATTTATCGGACACCGCATTATTCCTGACAAGCAAGTGCGGATCCAGACTTCCATGTTAAAGGAGGAGATGGAGAATATGAAGAAGATGATGGCTCTTACATTGTTTCAACAATCCAGTGCATCAGACCGGCTTAAGGCTGTAAGTTATTCTGCAGAAATAACGGAGGAAGATAATAATATAATTGAAGCCTTACTGGTAACCCTGAATAATGATCCGAATGTAAATGTACGCCTGGCCTGTCTGGATGCTCTAACTGAAAAAGTCCGGATTCCTGAGGTTAGGGAAGGCCTTGTACAATCCATAACAAATCAGGATTCACCCCTGGTACAGATCGCAATGGCAGATTTAATGATTCGCCTGCAGGAAAAGGGATCTGTCGATGAATTGCGGTATCTCCTTGAACAAAACAACGTGCATGAAACGGTAAAGGAAAAAATCAGTGAGAGCCTAAAATTGTTAATCTAAAAAAAAGATACGTTATGATTCGAACAACCTTGTTAATTATGTTCCTCTGCGGTGTGTCTTTTTACACCGGAGTAAAAGAAGAACATAAAGAAAAAATTTCCGAAACCCTGGTGTTTGACGGGACCAGCGATCAGAATATATTATTAATAAGAAATATTCACGGATCCATTGATATTACTGGCTACCAGGGAAACCAGGTATCGCTGGAGATTGAAAAAGTTATTGAAGCTGAGAATCAGCAGGACCTTGAGGAAGGAATCAGGGATATCTCCCTTGGAATAATCAATACAGGGGATAGCATTATCTTATATACGGATTCACCTTATGCAACATTAAACCGTAAAAACGGAAAAATATCATACCAGTGGAATTACGATAATAATGGTATTGATTACCATTTTGTATTCGATTATACGGTTAAGGTCCCGTATGGAACGATGCTTAATGTGTCTACCGTAAATGAGGGTGATGTAACGATTTTGGATACAAAAGCCAATGTCAGAGCCGGTAATGTGAATGGCTCGGTTTACCTTGAGAAAATATTGGCTGTAACCAGTGCGTCCACGGTGAACGGGGATGTTGAATGTGAAATCATGCAAAAACCGGTAGATGACTGCTCATTCCATACCATTAACGGCGATATAAAAATTACATTACCGGCCGATCTTTCCGCAGATATCAGCTATCAAACCATGCACGGTGATTTTTATACTGATTTTGATTTCGATCTCCTTCCGGGCCAGGTGGAGACCACAAAGGAAAAATCAGGATCCGGAACAACCTATAAAATAGAGAAGAATCCTACGTTCAGAGTCGGAGAAGGTGATATTAAGATGTTGTTTAAAACCATAAACGGTAATATGATACTGAAGATGGCAAAATGAACGTAAGGAAAAGTTGAACAAATAATAGTATTAATCATGAAAACATTGAAAAAGATCTCAGGTACGGTTATTATTCTCTGCCTGTCCGCAGCTCTTATTTTTGCACAGGAAAGCAGCAAGGAAGAGTTAACCATTCCATTAACCAATCCCGGCCAGCCGGGGAAGCTTGAATGCAGTCTGGTAAACGGATCCATTACGGTAACCGGGTATTCGGGTAACGAAATTCATGTGGTGGCTACCCAGCCCGTAAAGAAAATTACTGTCGAGGATGCCGGATTTGAACCGGATGTGCAGGGTATGAAAAAAATATCTGCTTCTTCTTTCAACCTTTCGGCCGAAGAAGAGGATAATATTGTGGAGATCGGCAGTAGCAGCTGGAAGTCAGCTATAAATCTTGAAATACAGGTTCCACAAAAATTTTCACTGGATGTAGGTACGGTAAACCAGGGGAATATAACAATTCAAAACGTTGACGGCACACTGGAAGTCAGCAATGTCAATGGAAGTATTACCCTTACGAATGTATCCGGTTCGGTTGTTACCAATACGGTCAACGGGAAGATACTTGTCGACCTGGTCCGCGTTGATACGGATACTCCCATGTCATTTGCAAGCTTTAACGGTGACGTTGATGTTACACTTCCCGGGTCTGTTAAGGCTACAGCTAAAATGAAATCCACATCCGGTGATATCTATACCGATTTTGAGGTGGAATTTGAAAGGAAGAAATCGAAGGTAGATGAGAGTGACGAGGAAGGAGTATACAAAGTTACGATTGATGAGTATGTATACGGTAACCTGAATGGTGGAGGACCGGAGTTTGTGTTCAAAAATTACCATGGGAATATTTACCTCAGGAAGAAGTAGTTGCTTAATAGACTTTACCGGTATTCGGTTATAAAACCCGTACCGTAAGAAGTTGTTCGTTATTCGTTAAAATCACTCACGGGGTGACCTGGTGGAGACCGCCTGGCTTACCCCGTGAGTATGTTGATAGGTTAAAAATTCAGACTAACCTTTACTCCCCAACGCCCATAACTCCAATTCTCAAATCCAACAAATATTCCTGCATCGGCGATCAAATACACATCCGACAGTCCATATCCCAATTCGACGTAATTCTTAAAATCAGGAGTGTAGAGGTAGTTCCCATAAAGGGTTTCCCGCCATAGCCGTTCACTGAAAAAAGGTAACAATTTAATGATCAGGAAGGGGGTATTGTATTTGATATGCGCTTCCGCAAACCATTCAGGTGTAGCGTACTGATAGTATTCAAGCAGCATAAATACATTTTCCGGCCTTTCCATCAAAACCGGGATTTCCTGCGTGTTGAACTGTTTAAAATCTGCAAAATGTACATTGCTGTTGGTAATGAATACGCCTGATCCGACACTCCATGATATATCAGCAAACATCCCGAGGTCTTTATTCTGATAAATACGGGTTTCCAGATAATCGAAATCGGCTCTGCTGCCGAAAGCGTTTGGAATTCCTTTCCGGTATTGCAGGTTAAAAGTCGGGAAAGCGGAGTTGACCATACGTTTTACTCCATCCCGTATCCTGTAGTGATACCGTGGAGTAAACGTCAATCCCAGTTGAATTGAAAAGCTTTCCTGGTTGTCCAGGGGGTACTTTGTGAGATGTGGATTTTCCGGCTCATTTTCTTCATAATCTCTGTCGTTGCGGAAAAAGAAGGAATAATCGGTAGAATTTTCAAGGTGGTAACGATAGGCATAATTCAGGGAAAACCCGAAAACCAGCCCGTTTGAAAGATCTATCCTGTTTCCAGCTTTCGCAAAAGCTTCTTCATAAAGGCGAAGAAAATTATACCTGAAAAACAGGGAGGATACGGAATTAAGGAATCTGTCGATTCCATGGTCGGGGTTAAAATCGGCGGAGCTTTTGCCAAAATCAAAATAAAAATTACCTCTCTTCATTGGGGCATAAGCCAATGAATTATGTATTTTCCATAATACGACATGACGGTTAAATGCATAACCGATATCCGGATAGATTCCAAATTCACGACCGGGTCCGAAGATCTTACGTATACTGAATTCCTGGCGGTATACCCAGCCGTCCACTGTATTGAATCCCAGTTTATCAAAGCCTATTAATCCGTCATACCGGAAAACAACGGATGAATCCTTTGACCGGAATGTTTTTGCTGAAGTGAGATTTTCAGCAAATTCAAGGATCCTGCTTTTTTCTTTTTTGGTGGAATCCGCCAGGGAAGCGGTATCCGATTGTGCCAGCATGACGGAATCCTTCGCTTTATACCCAAGTAGTTCGGATTCTGTTAACGGGATTGGACGGATGCTGTTCCAATAGGCCGTATCTCTCTTGTGTGCATCATCCTCTATTGTATAGCTTGTGGTCTCTACTATTTGAAGTGAGGTGTCTGTCTTTTCCCGTTCCTTTTTTGTTTCCTTGTCCATTAAACGGGCCAGCCTGATCATATCCCTGTTGGTCATTTCTTCCTTGCTCAGGATCTCTTCCACTTTCTTTGCCGTTTTGTAATCTTGTGCCAGTTCGGGTTCAGCAATCTCCGGCTCTTCATATTTTTCAATTGTTTCCTGCAAAGCCAGAGGAGGTGTAATTTGGCTGTTTATCTCAATTTCTGAATATTTAACGGAGCTCAAATAGGTAACATCCACCTTAATGCCAATAATAGAGGCTTTAACGTCCAGGTTGTAACTAACAGGTAGCCAGGCATCTTCCTTTACAGGGGAATAAAGTTGTTTGATCCTGATCGGTCCGATAAACAACTCAACCGTCAAATCGGCAGAATGAATATTCCAATAATCGTCCACGATATATAGATAACCGGAAAAAAGTTGCTGGCTTTTCCTTCTGGGCTCGACTTTTATCTTGTTTATTGCGTACTTTCCTTCAAAAGACACCCCTTCATAAGTGAATTTATAGTGCGAAAAAGCATTGGGCGCGAGGGGAGAAATTGCCATCTCAACGGTAGGTTCATAAAAACTGCTTTTAATATATCCCATTACGTCCACATTACTCTCTCCGGGGAATGATGAATTGAACGAGATAACCCTCTGATCATATTTATCCGGGGCATTGAAGGTAATTTCATTAAGCGATTCTTCCAGATAGTTCCTGCCAACTTCAATTTTCTCTTCCTCATCCTTCATGGCCCTTTGGAACAGTTTTGGGATTTTCAGAACATCGATGGACCCCTTCATATAAACTTCTGCATTCCAGTGATTTACCTGATTCAGGTAATAGGGAGCCAGACCGATAGCCTTTCGCATGATCCCATACGCCGGGTCCTCCTGCCCGGAATAAACCCTTACTTCCTCGATTTTGTAAACCTGCTCAAAGAGAATTGTATTGATGTTTACCGGTTCCTTCTCAACATCGACTTCCTTTATGTCGGTTCTGTAACCCAGAGCCCGGATAAACAGGGTATAGTGTCCTTCCGGAACCTGAAGTTCGAACCTTCCATCGATGTTTGCAGTTGTACCCCTGGTGAGTTCAACAATAAAAATGGTTGAAAAGGGTATGGGTTTGCCTTCTTTATCCGCTATATTTCCCCTGATGACCTGACCGTTCAATACGGCGATATACTGAACCAGGAGGAGGAGATAGATGAATATTCTTTTTATTATCATCCGGCCGGGATTTATAGTGGGACGTCCCATCCGTCTGCAGAATTACATTTTAAAAAATGTTTTGCAACATATGCGTTCCGGAATCGATGGTTAAATCTACAAAAATTTTAAAACGGAAATGGATTTGCCAGTCATTTCATTTGATCACTTCAGGATATACAGCAAAAGAATTATTGCTATTTAACTTTTACCCGTTTTTGAACTTTAGTGTAAACACGGTCTCTTTCTCCGGTTTTGATTGTACGGATATATTTCCGCCATGTAACCTCATGATCTGCCTTGAAAGGCTTAGACCGATCCCTGATCCACCCTCTTTGGTTGAATAGAAAGGGACAAATATCTGGTCGAATTCGTCCGGGGCTATTCCTTTCCCGTTATCAATAATACGGATGAACGGTCCCTCTTCCTCTTCACCGGCGATCATCCGGATTTCCCCACCCTCTATATCCTGCAGTGCTTCGATACTGTTACCCATCAGGTTAATCAACACCTGTTCAAGTAAATGAGAATCGGCAAATATTCCCATGTTTTTATCCGGGATATCCAGGATAAGTTTAATATTGCTTTTCTGCAATTCCCCTGACATCAGGTTCATAACTTTTTCAAACAGTTCATTGATCTTCAGCCTTTTTAAATCAGGTAATTTTGGTAGTTGTGACAATTTCCTGTATTCTCTTATGAAATGATCCAGCCCGTCGACCCGTTCCTGTATCGATATCGCTGATTTGCGTATATCGGAGATATTGGATGGTGTTATTTCAGATATTTCTTTTTCCAGACCCTCTTCGGATTCCAGGAGCATGGAAATCGTTTCGGTTAGTGAAGAGATGGGTGTTATGGAATTCATGATCTCATGAGTCAGAACCCTGATCAGCCTGTGTGTGGCATCAATTTCACCTTTTTCCACTTCATTCTGGACATCCTGGATAGTGATCAGCCGGTATGGTTCATCCTGAAGTTTGATTGTACTCACATGAACGGACAGGTTTTTCCTGCAAGAGGGAAAGTCGATTTTTACAATTATGGCTCCGCTTTTGTTGATCTTCTCAACCTCATTTGCAAAAGAAGGTCTGGCATTTTTCAGGTCTGTCCACGATTTGTGCTTAACAATCTGAAGCAATTCACATGCGGGATTGTTCATCAAGGTTATGATACCGGATTCGTCCGTAGATATTATACCGACCTTATTGTATTTTACAACCT
>CP070687.1:214189-221809 GCA_020353115.1 Bacteroidales bacterium | reverse complement strand
TATATAAATTTTGCTATTCCGTCTTGCCAAGGTTCAAAAAAATATCGATGCGAGGTGTTTCCCAGTTGTACGGTTTGGCCAGGATATCAAAATCCCCGTCTCCGTCGAGGTCCGATATTTTTCCTTCGTGGACACCAATCCCTTCGGCTACGATATGAACTCTGAAATTCCCCTTTCCATCTCCCAGTAAGATACGGATCATTGCATCATCATTGCCCCCGTCCAGCCTCATTTCAGCATTAAAAATATCCAGGTGACTATCTCCGTTGAAATCAATAATATCAAGTGTATGACCATTATCGATTCCGGGAAGGATCATTTTCCTGGTCCATGTTCCATCGATCCATTCATACATGTTCATCGGTGCAATCCCGTCACCGACCACCAGCACGATTTCGGGTCTTCCGCCTTCTATCAGTTGTCCTGCAGCACATCGGGAAAACGTATAAGCATGGTCCACAGAATTTGGTATATACATTCCATTTTTGTATTTGAACCACAATCCTCCGCCAACAATATCCTCGATCCCGTCATCATCGATGTCAATTTTATCCAATCCCTCATGTTCGTTGGTCCCTTTCCAGGAAGGATAACTGCCGGTTTGCTGCATTTCACTGTCTGAACTGTACTGGTAGATTGGGGTGCAGGCCCATTCGTCTGAATCCGCAGGATTATCCGGGATTTCAGCAATAATCAGGGAATTAGAACCCTGGTTCCAGAAGACGAGTTCAAACCCTCCGTCCCCGTCGAAATCTCCGAAGATCTGATCGTGATGTTTATTCATACCGGATCTTTTTATGGTGTGCCTCTTCCAAGGTTTTGTTTCCCTGAAATCCGGAAAAGGATTCTCCCACCACCAGACTTCATTACTCCCTGCATCACCCCCAAAAACAATATCCGTATCTCCATCCCGGTCGATATCATGAATGGCTGATCCGGCTTCTATCCTTGTTTTTGAACTGTCAATAAGGTATTTTTTGTAACCCTTCGGTGTATATCTGAACCAGACAACAGAAGGGCTTACACTTCTGTCGGTTAAAACAATGTCATTAATTCCATCCTTGTCAATGTCTGCAACGAGACTTGATGTCTGTTGACTGCCCAGTCCTGTGGGAGGTAAACTTCCTGATGCAGAGGATAAATGTTTCCATCGATAGTTGTCCGGAAGGGTATCCATACTCCAATCATGAAAATTATGATAATAATTCCTGTTGAAGGTTGCATTATCCGTATTACTGTAATTTTCCACTCCGGTACTGCTTCGAATCAGGTCATTATTCTCCTGAGGATAAATTTGTACCGGCGAAAAACAGAACAGGAGAAACAGGATCGATTCAAATCGTCCTATCATTTTCAAATTGTATATGAATTAAATCAATTTGTGATGCCTGGAATTAAATCCTGTATCTAAGTTACGGACCTTTAACAACAATCACGGACATCAGACCGTATAACCAATATTTTAATTACAGCCGGGAAATATAGTTTTCAGACCATTTCTTTTCATTGTAGCAATTTCCCATCAGGCTTCCAGAAGTCATTCGGTGTAAGATCACAATCTTCTATCATCTGAAGGCCATATTCCAGGTAACCCAGCTCATTATCACCATTGTTCGTTCCCATGGTGAATCTAACGCCGGCTTCTTTTGCTTTCTTTATAAATCCGGCTGAAGGAATCTTATATCTTGAATTGATCTCCAGGGCGATTTCATTTTCCTGTAATGCAAGAATTACCTTTTGCATGCGGTCAGGTGTCCATAATTCATCGTACCGACCGGCTATCTGTTCAGGCAGGAAAGTGGGATTGACATATATATCGATGGGTTCGTAATTCAGGATCTCCACGATCTGTGCAACATAATAGTCCATAAAACTGTCCGCCTCTTCGATAAACACCTCCTCCTTAATCCACAACCTCGTCCTCCGGCCTTCTGCGTCAAAATAGGTCATTGCATCGGTGAAAACGTAATCGAACAGTTCGATTGAATCCGGGGAGAACATTTCCGTCCACTCTCTTCCTTCGGCCTGCATGGCATGGTAAACGGAAAAATCCCTGACCGAATGGTAATAGGCA
The DNA here is from genome assembly GCA_020353115.1 of Bacteroidales bacterium. Taxonomy (GTDB): domain Bacteria; phylum Bacteroidota; class Bacteroidia; order Bacteroidales; family VadinHA17. The sequence continues at coordinate 219,735 of CP070687.1, read as the reverse complement.
CTCAGGGAAGAGTCATTCTGGATGGGGAATCCGAATCCGCAATTCACGGCAACCCCATACCCGATCCCGGTTATCCGGGAATGATCGAGTAGCTGTTCCATGGTGAGGCCACCTTTCAGATGTGCGTGAAGATCGATAATTTCGTATCCTGCTTTTTCGAGGGAATCGATTTTATGTATCCCTGGATCCTCGGGCACAGCGGAAGAACGGTTTTGCCGACCACAGGAAAGTCCTGCTACTATCATCATCACGATCTGAAGTGATAATATGAATCTGTCTGCCTTCATTTTTAAAGGATTTTATTCATAAAGGTAAATAAGTTATTGGTAAATTTATTCCGGCATCAAATTTCTTTTGCCCGATTCATATTTATTGGCAATATTTGTTCTGAGATTTAACATTTTTACTGGTAATCCCACTGGATGAAACAGGCATTTTCTATCTTCCTGTTACTTTTTCTCACTGGTTCTATACCGCTTTTCGGACAAAACGCTCCGTTAAACCGCAATAAGTACCGGCTACACGTTTACGAAACCGATGACACGATAACGATTGACGGGAATCTGGATGAAAGAGTCTGGGGTATGGCCGATCGTGCAGATCATTTCTACAGGATTCTTCCCATAGATACAGGGTATGCTTTGGCACAGACCGAAGTAATGATGACTCATGATGAGAGGAATTTTTACATGGCTGTTATTTGCCATGACACCCTGTCGGGGAAACGACCGGCAGAATCCTTGCGCAGGGATTTCAATTTTGGCAGGAACGATAATTTCATCGCTTTCATTGATACATATAACGATCAGACGAATGGTTTCTCGTTCGGCGTTTCAGCCGCAGGAGCTCAATGGGATGGGTTACAGGCAAACGGAGGGTTTGTCTCGCTCCACTGGGATTGTAAATGGGAGTCGGCTGTAAAAAACTTCCCCGGTTACTGGACAGCTGAATTCAGGATCCCGTTTCGGAGCATACGGTACCGTGAAGGGGACAAGGAATGGGGAATCAATTTCAGCCGTCTGGATCTTAAAAGCAATGAAAAGTCGAGTTGGGCTCCGGTACCCCGCCAGTTTCAATCCGCGAACCTTGCTTATACGGGTACCCTGGTGTGGGACAAACCTCCTCCGGAATCGGGACTTCGTTTTTCATTAATACCCTATGTGTCAGGTATGACGACAAGAGATCTGGAAGCGGATGAAAATACAAAATTCAGTGCGGATGCAGGTATCGATGCAAAAGTTATTGTTTCCACATCAATGAACCTGGACATTACTTTAAATCCCGATTTTTCCCAGGTGGAGGTGGACCGTCAGCGAACGAACCTGGACCGGTTTGAACTCTTTTTCCCTGAAAAAAGACAGTTCTTCCTGGAAAACAGCGATCTGTTTGCCAACCTGGGAAGTGAAGATATTCGTCCTTTCTTTTCACGGAGAATCGGGCTCGATAGCCCGGTGCATGGAGGATTAAGACTTAGCGGGACATTAGGTAATGACTGGAGGATCGGGCTTATGAATATCCAGACAGGGATAAAAGATTCCATCCCTGCAAATAACTTCAGCGTGGCCGTTATCCGGCGGCGAATCTTCAGCCGTTCCAACATCGGAGTGTTCATGACAAATAAGCAGGTGGTCACAAGCAGGGATGATTCAACCCTTACCTGGAATCGGTTTAATCGTGTAGCAGGTTTGGATTTTAACCTGGCAAGTGCCGATAACCGCTGGACCGGGAAAGTATTCTACCATCAGGCATTCTATCCGGACAATCCGGACAAAGCGTTTGCCCTGACCGGAACACTGGCGTACAACACACAGCAATTTTCCGTTTCATGGGACCAGTTCCGGGTAGGTGAGAATTACCTGGCAGATATGGGTTTTATACGCAGAAAAGGATTCCATCAGACAAATCCTGCTGTAAGATACAAGTTTTATCCCCTGACAAAACGGGTTGCCAACCATGGCCCCGGACTTGAGGTAAACCTTATTTACGACCCGGATTTCTCACTGACGGACCGTGAAATTCAATTTACATATTCTCTTGAATGGCAGGACAGAAGTGTAATCAGGCTTGAGCTGGTTGATGGCTACGTCAAGCTGCTTGAACCGTTCGATCCGACACATACCGGTGGTGACACACTGGCTGCCGGAACCAAATACCGGTCGAAGGAGATTGCACTATCCTATACATCCGCCCCGCGTAACTTGTTCAATTTTTCAGTGTCAACCCGCTACGGGGGATTTTTCAACGGTACACGCCTTAATCTTAATGGTGCACTGAATTACCGGGTTCAGCCATACGGAAGTATCGCCGTAAATGCAGCATACAACAGGGTAATGCTGCCTGAGCCATATAAGAGCGCTGAATTGATCCTTGTTGGGCCCCGCCTGGATCTTACTTTTACAGAAAAGCTGTTCCTTACTACCTTTATCCAGTATAATAACCAGATCGATAACCTGAATGTAAACATCCGTTTTCAATGGCGGTTTGCACCGGTCTCTGATCTTTTTATCGTTTATACCGCAAACTCATGGCCTGACAACTTTCAGACTAAAAACAGAGCCCTGGTGGTGAAATGTTCGTACTGGTTTAACTGAGAAAATTATTTACAGGTCCCTGTCAATTCCATTCCCGGATAACTACACTTCATCCTCCTGATTTGCCGGTTCAGCAACATTTTTTTTTATCCTGAGGATTTTGAGTTTTTTTTTGCATATGAATCCAGAAATTGGAAACCATGAAAAGACCTCTTATTTTTTTGTTGTCATTGCTTGTTCTTCAAACCTCAGCCCAGGTGAAAATTTCAGGTGGAATATCAGATGAACAGGGAGAACCTATAACCGGTGCAAATATCTATTTTGAGAATTCCTACCTGGGAACAACATCTGACAGTCTGGGGGGATTTATACTTACCTCTAATTTATCCGGCAGGCAAATACTTGTTGTCAGCTTTATAGGTTATGCTGAATATGCAGAAGAACTTGATCTCGATAAAGACATCCGGCTGGAGATTGTTTTGGAAGAGATAGCAAGTGCACTGGATGATGTGGTAATAACTGCAGGCACATTCGAGGCCGGTGATAAGAAAAAATCGGCTATTCTCAACTCTATCGATATTGCTGCCACCCCGAGTGCACAGGGTGATATTTACGGGGCGCTTGCCACCATGCCGGGTTCACAGAAGGTGGGAGAGGCCGGAATGATATTTGTCCGCGGAGGTGAAAGTTACGAAACAAAAACGTTTATGGATGGCATGCTTGTTCAGACTCCCTATTTTTCAAATTTGCGTAACATACCTACAAGAGGCCGGTTTTCACCGTTGCTGTTTACCGAAACTGTTTTCAGTACGGGTGGGTATTCTGCAGAATATGGACAGGCCCTTTCATCCATCGTTGTGCTTAATACAAGTGGCCTGGAGCCTGAAGATAAATCGAGCATCTCATTAATGACAGTAGGTGTAAACGGAGCCCACGTGAAAAGATGGGAAACTTCCTCCCTCGCTCTGACCGGCCAATACGTGAACAGCGCCCTGAATAACGCGGTCTTCAAGCATAGAATCGATTGGATCAGGGCTCCTATGATAGGAGACGGAACGGTCATGTTCCGAAAAAAAACAGGTGAAACAGGTTTGATAAAATCGTTTGGATCATTCAGCCTGAATTCAATGGAAATGAGGTATGATAACTTTGAAGAGGGTACATTGGATGATCTCACCCTGACCAACAATAATGTCTATTTCAATACGACATACAATGGTATGATGAACGATAAGTGGATGGTTAAAGCAGGAATTGCCTGTAATTACGACCTTGAAAGTACCGAACTTGATACGGTTTCTGTTGATACAAAAAACTCTTCTGAACAGGTAAAAATCTCGTTTGTAAACTTCACCACCGATATGCTGAAGATTAAGTTGGGGGGAGATGTAATCCTTCAGAAATACAGACAGGAGTTTCCTTCCGGCAGCTTTCCTGCGCTGATCGTCGACAATGAACAGATCTCTGCCTTTGCAGAAGGCGAACTTTCAATTACGAGGAAAGTTGCCCTTCGGTTCGGAGGGCGGACTGAAGTCAGTACTTTACTGAATGAGGTGAATTTGATCCCGCGAATTTCTGCAGCATATAAAACCGGGGAATATAGCCAGCTATCATTTGCATACGGGAAATTTCATCAGAATCCCGGGAATGACTATTTGAAGATTAATCCCGGCCTGGCATCAGAAAAGTCAGATCACTATATTCTGAATTACCAGTACAGGCATAATCAGCGTGTTTTCCGGGCCGAGGGCTACCTCAAAAAATATTTCGACCTGGTGAAATTTCCGGCACAATATAGTACGGATGCAGGTGAATATTCAAACAACGGATACGGATATGCCCGGGGTATCGATATTTTCTGGCGTGATAAAAAAACATTTAATAATACCGATTACTGGATTTCCTATTCGTTTATAGATACCGAAAGAGACTATCTCGATTATCCGGAACATGTGGTCCCGAATTACGTTTCGGCACATAACCTGTCATTCGTTTATAAACGTTTCTTTTTAAGGATCAATACTTTTTTCGGATTTACCTATTCATATGCCAGCGGCAGACCCTATCACGATCCCAATAGTGAAGATTTTATGGCTTCTGCCACCAAACCTTACAACGACATTAGTTTCAATTTGACATATCTGATTCAACTCTTTAAAAAAGAAGCGATCATTCATCTGAATTTCACCAATGTCCTGGGATTCGATAATGTTTACGGCTACAGGTATAGAAATTCGGCCGATGAAAACGGATTTTATGCTGCACAGGCAATAAAAGCTCCCTATAAAAGACTGGCCATTCTGCTGGTATCAATCCAACTATGACAACAGTTCTTATATCAGAATAATATATTTTGTTAAACCAAAACCGGAAAATCATGAAAAGAATAATTCTTTGTTTAACGTTTGCATCAATGGCTTTGTATTCCTTCTGTGTGAACCAGGATTACAATGAAACCATGTTTTCAGCCATTGATGATTTAATGAAATCATCGACAACCGAAGAGTATCTTCAATGTGCGAATAGATTTGAACGTATAGCCGCTGCCGAAAAAGAAATGTGGCTTCCCTGTTATTATGCCGCGTTTGCCTATATCCAGCTAAGTTTTATGGAAGAGGATTTGTCGAAAAAGGAGCTGATCCTGGATAAGGCACAGCAGTTGCTTGATAAGGCATTTGCCATAGATCCTGATGAATCTGAACTTCATGTATTACAGGCATTTTTATATCCCTCAAGGATAATGGTTGATCCTGTCGGAAGGGGTATGGAATACATGAATAAAATTGATGAATCCCTGCGCCATGCGATAGAACTTAACCCGGACAATCCGAGGATCTATTTCCTTCAGGCCATGAATACCTTGAATCTGCCACCCTCCATGGGCGGTGGTGCTGAAAATGCAAGACCGTTGTTTGAACTTGCTGCGGAAAAATTTGACGCATTTCAACCGGAGATTAACATCTCACCGGATTGGGGTAAAGAGACAAATTTTGACGAACTCCGGAAACTAAAATA
>CP070687.1:206024-214089 GCA_020353115.1 Bacteroidales bacterium | reverse complement strand
CCGAACATTCCCCATGCTGCCGGCCTGAAAATCCGTGTTTCCTGTACGTTATGCATATTCACCGGGATCCTCACCATAGAAGCAAGTGTGATGAGCAGGTGACCGATATGGCCATAGCTAATTGCTCCATGGTTTGCGCCCCAGTTTGCCATAACCGAATAGACATCCCGGAATGCCCCCTTGCCGTTCAGGTTCGGTACGAACCAGGTTGTCGGCCATGTTGGATTTGTTCTCAGATCCAGGATTTCATGGACACTGGCATCCAGATCCACGGTATAGCCTTCTGCAATCTGCAATACAGGGCCGATCCCTTTCACCAGGTTTACTCTTGACATAGTTACAGGCATTTCTCCGACCGTGTTGAAGTTGGAAGAGAATCCGCCTCCCCTGAAATAACCCTGGTCGGCCGGACTCCAGACAGTTGCCTCCAGGCATTTTTCAACATCCTCATCCGTAATTTCCCAGAATGGTTTCATAACCGATCTCCCGTCTTTTTTCATTTGACCTGTTGCATCGAGCGTTGTCGATCCGCTATTAATAAGGTGGATAATACCGTTTTCAGCCAACCCTTCCAGCTCTTTACCGGTTACACGTTTTACGGCTTCCGGGCTCCAGTAGGTTCTTACATCTGAGAATATCTGGGATGTATTTGTCAGCAGGTGACCGAACATCATGGCAACTCCATTAAGGCTATCGTTCTCCGTTGCCATAAGAAAAGCTTCACGGACACCGTTCCAGTCGAACGAAGAATTAAGTATTGACTCCATAAAATCACCGTTTGGAAAATGGTCTGTCCATTGTCGTTGTCCCTGGAATCCTGATATCAATGCATTAAATCCGGCGGCTTCTTCTTCATGTCCCAATTCTGCCAATTTGGGATTACCCATCATTAAGTCCCGTGCGATCATTGTCATTTTCACCACCAGTTCCCATTCATAATCCTTTCTCTCCCTTGAAACCTGCAGGTGTGCCGGATTTTCATCTTTTCCCTCTCTGCAGTACTTCTTCACCCACTGAATGGCATGTTGAAACTCGTTTTTATCATATATTTCCCGTTCAATTCGTCGTGTAAACTCAGTCATATCGATCATTTCGGATCTCATACCCATGTAATCGAGGAAGAATTCCTGGTCAACGACCGATCCTGCTATACCCATAGAAACTCCTCCCATGGCGAGATAGGACTTCCCATTCATTTCTGCCACGGCTAAACCGGCCCTGGCAAAGTTCAGGATCTTCTCTCTGACATCATCCGGAACGGATGTATCATCATGGTTCTGCACGTCCCTGCCATATATTCCGAAAGCGGGAAGACCTTTCTGGTTATATCCGGCGAGAGCAGCCGCAAGATATACGGCCCCGGGCCGTTCGGTCCCGTTAAATCCCCATACTGCTTTTGGTATCAACGGATCGGTATCCATTACTTCCGTTCCATAGCACCAGCAGGGAGTCACGGTTAGTGAAACACCAACTCCTTCCCGGGCGAACTTTTCAGCACATTCTGCCGCTTCGGCAAATCTTCCGATAGTGGCATCGGCTATAATACATTCAACCTCCAACCCGTTTGCATGCCGAAGATTTTTCGAAATCAGGTCTGCCGCTGATCTGGCCATATTCATTGTCTGGTCTTCAAGGGATTCCCTGACACCCTGGCGTCTGCCATCTATTACCGGACGGATGCCAATTTTAGGCATACTCCCTCGCAGCCTTTTTTCCGGCGGATTCATTGTAAACTTCTTGTTCATATTTCATATTATTTTATGCTGCACTTACAGCTATTTTAAGTCAAATGGGGCTTAACCTCACGGATCAGATAAAAATACCTTTATAACTCAGGTTCCTATCGTTCTCTCTTAATATCAACTGATATTTTGTCGCCTGCACCCAGGATCCTATCTTCTTTCAGGCGGTTCAAACCGTAATTTTTCAGCTGAATTTCACGGATTTCAATATCACCGTACAAAACATTGATATCTAATTTTTTTCTGTCACTATAATCGCTAATGTTAACTGTTCCCCATGCATAGCCATTCGACCAGAAGTAGGTTCCCTTATATGCTTTGAAGCGGATTGATTTGTCCACTCCGGAATAATAAAAACCGGACAATGCAAGAATTTCTGCCCAACTTGCCATTGCCCTTGCATAGTGATGCCCACATTCGGCCTCATCGAAGGGGCTTCTTTTCCTGCCATCATAACGGTTTCTCACATTCTGAATGCATTTTATGCCATTACTCAGCTGGCCTTCGTACAGCATACCCACTGCAGCTGTATATTCAAATCCCGTCATTACTTCGGTGTAATAGGGAAATGGTATTGCAGGCCTTTCCTTCGGATAACTTGCCATTAATAAGGCTGACTCATCACCCAGGGCATAGGAACGCATTTTATTGAAATGGGTATACATTGATTCCCTGTAATTATACTTCATGATACTTTGCAGGGTGGTTTTTACATTTTCCGGTTTAACGAGATACCCAAGGTTACATATATGCGCCATATACTGCCCGACGAGCTGATCTACCAGGCATCCTTTACCCAGCTGATAATCGGGAGTGGTCAGGTCACTGCTACCCATTCCAACTATCAGGTTCGGATTGATATTTTTGTTGTCCATCGGAGGACGGATTTCCTGTTCATAGTATTCACCGTTAAACAGGTTTTTATCAATCCACCGGCTTCCGTTCGTAAAAAGGGAGTTGCATTTTTTTGCAAATGTTTTATCGCCCATATAATTTGCCATCTCTTCTGCTGCTCTCAGTGCTCCCAGGTACCAGATTCCCATCTGGGGATTCGGACCGAAATACTCCACATCCATGGTGTTATGCTGGATTCCTTCCATCACCCCGTCCATATCCGCATCCCACCCCCCCTGGATCCAGCAAAATTCGACAGCTCTCTTTACATTCGGCCATAATCTCGTTAACATATCATCATCTCCTGAAAGCTGCCAGTCCCGGTACATTTTCATAATCGTGCCCATTTGTCCATCGGCAGCTGCTATACCGGCTTCCTGAGCTTTTTCAAGGGGAAGCCTTACTCTGAAGCTCATTAATCCAAATTCATTGGTAGCATGACCGAACTCCACCTCACGCATGCTCTTTGCCAGTTCTCCAAAAAGAAAAGGAGTAGCCTGTTCGTAATTCCAAACATGTGTGCAGGAGCCGTAGCAGCAACCACGTGTATCCATACACCCTTCCCAGCCGAAGAACCTTCCATCTTCAATCCTGAAACAGGTTTGGGACCGGAGTGTACTCAGATTGAACAAGGCAGATTCCTTGACCACTTCCGGATAATCACTGTCAAGGAATGCCTCAACAAACTCAATGGTCTTATTTTCCAGTTCAGGAAGTTTTAAGACATTTCTTTTGATCACATCCCATGAATCTTTATACCTTGTGGTATAATAATTACCTACCCGTTCGTCGGCCCATGCAAAACGATTCGGAAAGTGCCATGTAAGGTAAAAGGTAAAAACATGTTCCGATCCGGCACCGATTTCATTTTTAGCCGCGAGGGATGCCTGGGGTGAATCCCCTATCAGGATATCTTTTTCAGTCAGTTCACCGTCGGAACTGAAATCATCCCAGAAGTCAAGAAGATCATTGCCCCAGTCCTGTTCAATGGAGGAAGTCCTGTAAGTAACCTGTTGAATATCAGGGGTTGTAATGGCTATGCTCCCCCAGGCTTCAGAATCGGTCTTTACACCGTTAGAATACATAAAAATCCCTTTTATTCGTTCATCCGATCTATATTCGTTTATATTTTCCCTGGCTCCCTGCGGAACAAAATCACCTTTCCAGTCCCTGGTGACATTTGAGCCATCCTCACCGATAAAATTTTCCATTACCCAGCATACGGATGCGGTCAGTTTCTGATCGGTTTTATTTTCAACAAGAATCCGGAAAACGGCTATTGGAATTCCGCTGTCCTCCGCATTACCCGGGATCAGCGGGTTATATACGTAGATACGGACATTTACAGGCAGTTCCGGATCTGAGAGGTTTACCCGTCCAAATGGATAGGCTGCATCGAAACTGCATTCCCGGAATCGTGGTAATCCATGGTTATTTGCTCCCCTCCCCTCCATATGTTCATATTCGAAATACTCCAGTGGCCCCATAAGAGAAGTCGTTTGGCTCTGCCCGTCTTCACCCTGCACATACAATGCAAGAAAAGGAGTTGTGGTACCTGACGGCGCACCGCTAAATCCCTTGGCGGGCCGGTTCATTATCTCCCAGTCTTTCAGAGCCCCGTTACCTGCCAGTGATACTGTACCCGTCCCAATACCTCCAACGGGTAAAGCTATCCTTGCAAGGTGATCCTGATTATAATGCCTGAGAAACCGCCATTCTGACAGGTTTGAATCGTTTGAACTATCCTGTCCACATAAGATGAAATGAAATAGTATGAATACTATTATAATAACCGTACTTTTCAGAAAAGTCATGGAAAATTGAAATTATAGGTTTGAAGCTGCACGTATTCTTATAGAGTGAAAGTATAAAATTATCGATAATGCTCCAGTAATTCGTTTGGGATTTCCTGTTTTTCCATTTCAGGGCTTTCCATGAAGACCCGGATTCCGTTTCCACCTCCTGCTTCAAAATAGGTTATTCTGATATCATGATTTCCCTCCTTCAATGTGATCCTGCCAGCTTTTTCCTCCATGCCGTGAAGGCCGTCATTATCCACAATCATTTCACCATTAACATACAACCTTGATCCATCATCCGATTCTGTATAAAACAGATACTCTCCTGGTTCGCTGATTTTAATTTTACCGCTGAAGACAATTCCAAAGTAGTTTTCACGTGGACGGACCTGGGATAAACCAATTTCGGTAACCAAACCTTTTCTTAAAGGGTCAAGCTGGTTAAAATCGGGCAACTGTTCCCATTCTCCTTCATAATATTCATAATTCAAACAGTGAAATCCCTCATCTTCAATATCCAGAAATTCTGCAATTGCTGTAAAGCTGGCTTTGCTGCCATTCAGGAATGCTTTTGCCTTAATGACCGTGCTTGTCTCAAGAATAACAGGAGAGGTATATTCGGGTGATGCTGGAGTCGGATCAGAACCATTGGTTGTGAAATGAATTGGGACTTCCGGATCAGCACCTTCAATGCGCACCTCTATTTTCCCGTCGAACAGTATTTCATCACCGCTTTCATTCAGGTTTGTTACAATGGCCGGAGCATCTGCCAGAGGGAAAGCTTCTCCCCTGATCTTAAATGTCCATGCATACTTGCAGGGTCTGTTTGCCTCCTCCCGAAGGTTATCGGGGATTTCAATTTCCAGGTTCCCTTTTTCATTTATAATCCAGGTGAGTGGTGTCTCACTTCCCAGTAATTTTACTTCGCTGCCCGGATCAGGTTTTATGCTTTCGAGAGTCAGGGAACTTCCCGGCCAGCTGAGCGTAACGGCATAGATTGTCTCACCATCCTTACTCTGTACGAGACGGATATCATCCCCTTCCCTGTAAAACCGGAAAGCCCTGGAGTTATGGATCACTTCCCCATTGATCTTCATCCACTGCCCCATCTCTTTTAACCTGTCAACACTGGGTTGTGGAATAATACCTTCCCCGGTCGGACCGACATTCAGGAGATAATTGCCACCCTTGGCAGCTATGTCAACCAGATTATGTATCAAAACTTCCGTCGGTTTCCAGTCGTGGTCGTTCTTCTTGAATCCCCAGGTATTGTTCATGGTCATGCATGATTCCCAGTCCAAACCGGATTTTTCACCAAGGATTTCCTGTTCAGGCGTACCGAAATCACCGGCATAGCTTTCATCAATATTCATCCCCTGCATTCCCATCCTGCCTTTTCCCACCCGGTTATTAATTATCATATCCGGTTCGATATTCCGTACAAAATTATACAGATCTTTACCCTGGTCTTCCGTCCACTCTTCAATCCATTCTCCGTCAAACCACATGACGCCGATGTCTCCGTAACCTGTAATCAGTTCCTTCACCTGGGGTTTAAGGTATTCGTCCCTGTATTTCGGGAAATTGTTACCGGAAGCATCCGGGTGGTGCCAATCCATAATAGAATGGTAAAAACAGAGGCGGATCCCCTCGTTCCTGCATGCCACAGACAATTCCTTTAGAATATCCCGTCCGAACGGAGAGAAATCGATTATATCGTATTCCGTAACTCTTGAATCCCATAAACAAAAACCGTCATGATGTTTCGATGTTATGACGATGTACTTCATTCCCGCATCTTTTGCAATCCTTGCCCATTCATCTGCATCGAATTTTACAGGATTAAACTGTTTTACAAATTCTTCATATTCCGGAATGGGTATATTAGCCGTGTTCATAATCCATTCTCCGATTCCGGGAATTTCGTTACCCCGGTAAATTCCGGCAGGCACCGAATATGCACCCCAGTGGATGAACATTCCAAAACCGGCATCGCGCCACCACTCCATCCTCTTGTCAAAATCCAGGGTTGATTCATTCAGGTAATTTTTCATCTCTCCTGGTCCGCAACGGATAATCGTGGCACTCGTAACCAGAAGCAATATCAGGTTTTTTAAAAATGATTTTGGCTTCATTTCAACTTGTTTAATTTTATTTTCCTGAAGATCGAAATAAAAATAGATATCATCAAATTTCCTGTTAAAATTGAGCAAAAAAAAGTAAAATTAAGTTATGTAATCGTATGGTATAAAATTCCCGACATTGGATCCTGGTCCTGACCAAAACCATTTGGAAAGGAATGCATAAAAAATTAGATTTACATCCGATTGCAAACCGTATTTTCTTATCTTGTTCTGTTATTTTAATATCCCCCTTACATGAAACTAATTGCAATTGACTGGACAATTGTTGGTGTCTTCTTTGTCATTGTTCTGTCTATTGGTTGGGTAGCATCAAAAACTGCGGGCAGGGATACAACACAATTTTTCCTGGGTGGTCGTGGAATGCCGTGGTGGCTTCTTGGCATCTCCATGGTGGCCTGTACTTTTTCAGCCGACACGCCCAATCTTGTTACCGGAATGGTTCGGGAGAATGGTGTTGCCAAGAACTGGGCCTGGTGGGCATTTTTGATCACCGGGATGGTAACTGTTTTCATATATGCCAAGCTCTGGCGCCGTTCCAATGTAATGACGGACCTTGAATTTTATGAAAAGAGATACAGTGGCAGGGCGGCTTCATTCCTGCGTGGTTTCAGATCTGTTTATCTGGGATTGTTTTTCAACACTCTTATTATGGGGACGGTTACGCTTGCTGCCATAAAAATAGGTGCTGTAATGCTTGGTTTGAAGCCCTGGATCACTGTTCTCGGGGCTTCAGTCGTTGTGGTAATGTATTCCCTTCTAGGGGGTCTGAAAGGAGTCATCTGGGCCGATTTCTTTCAATACAGTATTGCGATGTTCGGGGCAGTACTGGCTGCCGTCGTAGCCGTCAGGCAGCCGGAAGTAGGGGGACTGGGGAACCTGTTAAGCCATCCGTCCCTGCGTGAAACCCTTAATTTTTTTCCGGATTTCTCAGACCCTTCCGTTTTTATTCCCTTGCTCATTATTCCTATTGCCGTTCAGTGGTGGGCTGTGTGGTACCCCGGAGCAGAACCGGGTGGAGGAGGATATATAGCCCAGCGGATGCTAGCTGCCAAAAATGAAAAAAATGCAATTGGCGCAACTCTACTATTCAATTTCGCACACTATGCCATACGTCCCTGGCCGTGGATTGTTGTTGCCCTTGCTTCCATTATAATTTATCCCGACCTGGGTTCGATCAAGGATGAGTTCCCGGCTATAACTGCTGAATATCTTAAAGACGATGTTGCTTATGCAGCCATGTTGACAAAACTTTCACACGGTTGGCTAGGACTGGTCGTTGCTGCAATTATCGCTGCTTATATGTCCACCATCGGAACCCATCTGAACTGGGGGTCTTCCTACCTGGTTAACGACTTTTACAGGCGATTTGTGAGACCTGAAGCAACGGAAAAGGAATATGTTCTAATGGGAAGGATCTCAACCATAACGCTCATGGTACTAACCGGATTTATCTCTATATTCTTCCTGGAAGATGCAACCCAGGCAT
>CP070687.1:197298-205924 GCA_020353115.1 Bacteroidales bacterium | reverse complement strand
TGGTTTCTTAAGACCGGAAGTGCCGGCAATCGTCCAGATTATATCCGTTACCCATATCCCGAGTGCAGCACAGGCAAGTACCTCGGATATTTTATCCTGTTGCACTGATTTATCGAATGCCTTCTTAATTTCATCAACATTATCAAGTCCTCCAATTGTGTTGAATGTATTAACCGCTTGATGATTTAATACAATTGATCCTGCAATGCATCCATAACCTGCAACGCCTCGTAACCAGTGAGGATCTCCGGTCGCACGTGATAATCCCAAACCGGGTACAGCCAATGACTGAATTACAATTCCTGCCCGGCTGAAATCTTTAGATTTGGTTTCCATTTGAAATTCTGTTTTTTGTATTTCTTCTTCAGGATCAAAATCACTGGTCCCATCATTGTGAGTCATATTTTCCTTCTTTATGTTAATGCCTGTTAAATACTTATCATCCCGATTGCATCCCGGAATATCATACGATATACATCGCATAAAGTCACTTATTCCTAGCTGCGAATCCGATACCTTAATTGGTATCTGGCCATGACACAACGGATCGATGAAGAACAAAAAAATGATAACCAGAGTTATTACATTCTTAACCATTACCTGATTCCTTCGCAGCTAAAGTTCACAATAACGCAGTCAACTATATCTCATTGACCACCTGTTTGATTGATAAATTTAAGCAATCATAGGGTTATACACAAACCTTAGGAGTTCAGTAAGCCTTCTTTTCTTTTACTTCAAAATCAACTTTAAATCCTGGGAAGAGTACCTTTGGACTGCCAATAGAAAGAGAAGAAGGATTTGTCGGAATGCCGATCCAATAACTTGAAATTAAATGTGAAAAGGAATGAATTGACTTTCGATCTCTGATCCCTGATGAAGCGTTCGGATTATCCATTCTTCATGAGGTATTTCACTTGTAATAATGTCTTGAAATTCAAACTTTGGTTAATATACCTGCAAATTGTTTATGCACCGTTTTATCGTGACTGATACATTTTCCTCAGTCCTGAAACAAACAGGGAATTTTTAATTTGGCAATTTATTCTTTGCCATTCTTCCGGGATTGTTATAACTTGTTTTATCAAATCTATATCCAATTTAATAAAAACACCATGCAGAACCGTCGCAAATTTTTAAAAAACAGTTTACTGACAGTCACCGGTGCGGGTCTGGTTTCCAGATCACTCCCGCAATCCCTGGTTGGTAATGAATCGGCAGAACAAGACACCAAATTCGTTTACCGAACCCTTGGAAAAACAGGGATAAGGCTTCCCGTTATAAGCATGGGTACTGGTAATACCGACAATCCCAGTCTTGTAAGACAAGCCCTGGAAAAAGGGGTAAAGTTACTGGCTACAGCAGAGGCATATCAGAATGGCAACAATGAAAAGATGGTCGGAAGTGTCCTCAAAGACAAGCCAAGAGACTCGTTTGTAATTATGACCAATAGTACAGATATTAACCTGCTCGATACCCAGACCGGAGTTTATAATTCCGGTTTTGATCCTAAAGTATATATGCAACGAGTGGACAATAGTCTGGAAAGACTGGAGGTTGACTATGTTGACATTTTCATACAACCATTTGCAGCAACCAGGGAATCCGTTTTTCATGAGCCTGCAAGAAAAGCCATGGAAAACATAAAGAAAATGGGCAAGGCAAAATATCTGGGAATAGCCACACACAGGCTTGAGCACGAAGCTATCCGTGCTGCGGTGGATATTGGCATGTATGATGTAATCATGACAGCGTATAATTTCCGGAGGCAAAACAAGGAGGAACTTGATGACGCGATCCAGTATGCTGCCGAGTCAGGCTTAGGAATTATTGCTATGAAAACAATGGCCGGTGCTTTCTGGGACAGGGAAAAAACTAAACCGATCAATTCAACCGCAGCCCTGAAATGGGTACTGCAGAATAAAAATGTTCATACCACTGTCCCGGACTGTTCATCATACGACCATTTAAACCAGGACTTGGCTATAATGGCTAACCTCGAACTTACGGAAGAAGAAAAAAAGGACCTGGAACCACCCTCCGGGGACGTATCATCCGGACTATATTGCGAGCAGTGCAGCAGCTGTATCAGGCAATGTCCCGAAGATATAGATATCCCAACGATTATGCGTAGCTATATGTATGCCTACGGGTACAGGAACCTGGACCTGGCTCGGAAAACACTTTGTTCATCCGGCCTCCGAACCTTACCTTGTCACGACTGCGACAACTGTAATGTTAAGTGCACTATGGGTTTTGATATCAGATCCAGGATTTTGGATATAGCACGATTACAGGATGTTCCCGAGGATCTTATACGACATGCCTGATAAAGACACCGTAATGTTTCCATATCGTTATTTATCAATTCCGCAAGAGATTTAAAACATGAATAAACGAGGGATTTTATTTTCAATTTTGTTTTTTATTCTAACCAGCGGATTCCTTTCCGCTCAGTACCGGGAACTCACCCGTCAGGATACGCTCCGAGGTTCTATTACACCCGAAAGAGCATGGTGGGACCTGACCTATTATCAACTGGATGTAAAGGTTAACCCTGCCGACAAAAGTCTGGCCGGTAGCGTCAAGATACAATACAAGGTACTTGATTGGAACAACCGGATGCAAATAGACCTGCAACCACCAATGTCCATAACCAGTATTGCCCAGAATGACAAAGAACTGAAGTTTGCAAAGGATGGAAACGTCTGGTATGTCGATTTGACAGCTAAACAAACAGTAGGTAGCATTCAGAATATCACAATATTTTACAGGGGAAATCCAAAGGAGAGTCAAAATCCACCATGGGATGGGGGAATTACCTGGAATAAGGACAACAGGGGAAATCCGTTCGTTGCATCTACCTGCCAGGGAGACGGAGCAAGCCTGTGGTGGCCCTGCAAGGACCATATGTACGACGAACCGGATAGTATGCTAATTAGTGTTACAACACCAGGAAACCTCATGGATGTATCAAACGGACGATTCCGGGGAATGAAAGAAAATCCCGACGGAACGAAAACCTGGACATGGTTTGTCTCAAATCCCATCAACAATTACGGGGTAAATATTAACATTGGCGATTATGTTCATTTTGGAGAGAGCTACCAGGGAGAACTTGGAATACTTGACTGCGATTATTATGTTCTCAGGGATAATCTTGAAAAGGCAAAAGAACATTTTAAGCAGGTTCCTATGATGCTCAAAGCTTTTGAATACTGGTTCGGTCCTTATCCCTTCTACGAAGATGGCTACAAGCTGGTGGAGGTACTATATCCAGGGATGGAGCACCAGAGTTCGGTAACCTACGGAAACGGCTATGAAAATGGTTACGGGGGCAGGGATGTAAGCCGCACTGGCTGGGGTGACAAATTCGATTTCATTATCGTCCATGAATCGGGGCATGAATGGTTCGCTAATAACATCACCTATAAAGACATTGCGGATATGTGGATACATGAGAGTTTTATCGCCTATTCGGAAGGCCTCTTTGTAGACTATTTCTACGGCAAGGAAGCAGGTAACGAATACCTACGTGGTGTACGTTCGAATATCCGGAATGACCGGCCAATAATCGGTATATACAATGTGAATTCCGCTGGATCAGGAGATATGTATCCAAAGGGAGCCAATATGCTTCATACACTCCGCCAGATAATTGATAATGATCAACAATGGAGGAATATCCTTAGAGGACTTAATGAAACATTCTGGCACCAAACAGTGACTACAGAACAAATTGAAGGGTATATGAACGACCATACCAGGTATGATCTTACCCTTTTCTTTGATCAGTATTTACGTGATACACGAATCCCAACCCTCGAATACAGGTTTTTTGACGATCAGCTTGCCTACAGGTGGGGAAACTGCATCAGGGGATTCGATATGCCTGTAAAGGTATGGATAAACAGGAATTCAACCTGGCTCAATCCCAAAACAAGATGGTCGACTCTGAATGATATCAACCCGGTCACTCTGGTGATTGACAAGGATTTTTATGTGGCAGGCTTTAATATCACCGGTCAGTAATAATATCCCAGAGTTGAGAAAAAAATGGTGACTGCTACCTGGTAAATTATTTTCTATTAATTTCTTGAGAAGAGCTACTACTACAAATAGTAGAAAATATTAATAGCTACAGCAATAATAATATTTTGATATGTTGTCTATTAAAATATGTAAAATAGGTAGCTGTCACCCTTTTTTACTTGTTTAACGCCTGGTTAATATTTTCTTAGGGAATAACCCTGTTCCACGATAAGCGGACCAATTTCCCTATTCACCCAACGGATAAAGTCTTTTTCAAAACGATAGGTATTAGCTTTATGTTCGGATAACGAAGGAATGTGTTGAATGATCCGTTCCTTTTCTTCAGGTAGCCCCGGAAAAAACCGATCGAAAATGGTGTCCAATACATGTTCCGGTTGATTAACTAAATCTTTATATTGAATTTCAATTAGTTGATCTTCAGGGATCAAAGACTTATATCTTCTGTACCTCTCTATTAAGGAACGATAGGTATCAATCACGATTTTCCACAAATCCGTATCGTTAAATTCCTGCAATTGAAGGGTTTTTAAAAATGCGTTACAGAAACGGTATGTAGAAACCAGTGTTTCATACGGATCCCTGGATAAATAGATAAATTTTGCTTCAGGAAACATGTCCAGCAAAATTGGGATTCTGGCGGTATTGGGTGGATTTTTTGAAATGTAACGGGATCCTCCGGTGTTAATCATAGTACGTTTAATAAACCGAACATAATTTTTTTTGAATTTTTCTTGCTCTTCGTCTGTGATGTGCTCAACGAATAAAAACCGTTCTGCTATTTCATCGTATTCTTTCGGAAAGTAAAACCAGTAATAATAGCTGAAAAAGAATGCATTTCCGAAAGCCATTTCTTCTTCTTGCGGATTATTACTATCCATTTTCACCTCATCAACCGGTCTTCTCTTCGGTAAAAAATATTGCATAAGCCATTTGATAATCCCTTTGAACGCAAACAGGTTATTTGGAAATACCGTGTGGAAAGTAGTCGGGTATGCAGCATCGCTCATGCAGGATAAAAGATTATGCAGAAATGTGGTACCACTGCGCCAGTGTCCAATGATGAATACCGGGGGTTTTTCTATGATTACCCTCTCTTCCAGTTGTTTTGAGCGCAGCTTGTCAAACGCGGATATGCATGTCATGATTCCGCTTATTGCCTTTGATCGGATGAAAATATCTTTGAATTGCCGTTCAATAGTGAAACAACGCTCAATCTTTCGCAAAACAGAGTATTTGCAACCCAATAATGAATTCACCGGAAATATGAAATCCGATCCAGCCATAGCCGCCTGTCACTTTTATCGCCTATCTCTTTGATAATCAGACCAGTCAATTCCTACAGGTCCTTAGTTCCAAAAAAAGTACAAAAAATACATGATCAGAACAAAAGAAAAAAAGTTTTTGTCTGGCCACTAAAAAATCGATATTCAATATAACCGAATCTTAAAAAACTGCCTGAGGGAGAACCATTGGAGAAAAAATGAGGATCGTAGTAATATTTCGATCAAGATGGCTATACAAACAGAAGGAAACCCAGCTTCGGATTACTTTACCAGGAATAGTTCACCGGGATACTCTTCAATCAGGCCGGTTTCTTCTGGAAAATAGTGACAGCTTCTTTTTATAAATTGTACATTAAATGTCTCAAATAGAGCTATTATTACCATTTTAGATAACACCGATTAATATTTTAATATGCTGATCTTCAGACTAATAATATTTAATAAATAGGTAGCTGTCACCATTTTTTTATTTCGGTCTCCTTTATAAAGGAACCGGAACTCTCTCATCATTTACCTTGACATAGGTAAAATCTCCTTCGGTAACCTTGATTCGTTTTTCGAGTTCAAACCGCTTGTTCACGTAGGCTTCGATATGAACCGTCAGGGATGTTCGTCCCCGTTTTACCAGATCCACATAACAGGATAAAATATCCCCGTTGAATACCGGCAGTTTGAATGTTATTGAATTTATGGCAACGGTAACGATTCTTCCTTTTGCTATTTTCTGTGCGTAAATACCGCCGGCAATGTCCATCTGTGATATCAGCCATCCGCCAAAAATATCACCTGCCGGATTTGTATCTTTCGGCATAGCCAGAACCTGTATGGTCAATTCTCCTTTTGGCTCGTCTTTCATTGATCCCTGATTTAGAATTACATCATAATGGTTGAATAAAACGGGATATTCCGCATCGGATTATTTTATCAAGTATATGTCACCGGGATACCCATCAATCAGCTCGGCTTTATCTCCGTTAAAGATCATATTATCCTCCAATCCCATTCTTATACGTTGATTATCCCATTCCGGAATTTCGTCTGATACGTTAAACTCAATTGCATATGTTGTGTTTGCATGGAGCGGACGGTCACCCGTACCGGGAAGGAATTCCTGGTTATCGGTTCTCCCGATGGTTACGCCCGAACCATGGCCGAAATAGTTTACCGGGTGACTATACATTCGTGGCATAATATTCTCTGCTCTCCCCCTTTCCAATACGTTCCTAAGAATATCATTGCCCGTGCGCCCCGCAACCATTTCTTCCAGAATAATCTCCTGGAACCTAAGCCCTTCGGCATAAAGGGCTTTCAGTCCCTGCGGTGCATCATCCTCATCAAGACGGCAAACATATGCAATATGCTGCATGTCGGTTGTCAGACCCATATAGCGTATTCCCACATCGCAATGAAGAATGTCTCCGCGCCTGATCACGCTATCCCTTCCATATTTGTCCCGGTTTTCAGGTGACCGTATGATATCAAGTGACGGGAAAAACCAGTAATCGAGGTTCATTCCCCTTATTCGTTCACATATCCACCACCGAACCTCAGCGGCAGTCGTTACATCCGGTACGATCACTTTCGTGGAAAAGAATTCCCTTATCAGTTCATGTGAAATCCTGCATAATGTCCTGTATAAACTCACCTCCCATGGTGTTCGTGTTTCAAACCAACCGATAACGATTTCCTTTGCTGAAACCAACCTGTTACGGTATTTTTCATCGAGTGCATTATATAATTTTTCATAGTGAAAATGGGATAGTCCATTAGCATGTGAAAAATCATCGATAACGCTGTTATCGTAATTGATCCCTATTTTCTGCGGATCGGCCTTTCTTATATAATCCGCTACAGCCTTAAACTGTCCTTCTGCACCTCCGGATCGGTCATTAAAAATCCCTTCATACATATGTCCCGATGCATACGGCCCATGCCATGTGGCCGATAACTTCTTAAATTCATCCTTATCGTCATGAAAAATCAGGATGGACAATCTTCGTGCACCGTCACCCGGCCAGGTAGTTAACGTCCGGTAGACCGGATCTTCACTGTATTCAAAACATATTACGACCCACATATCAATCCCTTCGCGTTGCATGATTGCAGGCAGAATATTATCCAGTTTCCACTCCAGGTTTTTATTATAAAGTTCCGTTTGTTTTTCAAGGCTGAATATTGGTGGATATCCCTGAGAACGTACCGGGAGAATAAGAAAAAACAGGAGCGATAATGCGAGTAGGGTTTTCATAGTTTAACCGATTTAATGGGTGACCTTATAAATTTAGTCTTATTTTCTGAAACGACGATGAAGTATTAAAATGTGAAGTTGTATGCACTGAAACCGGAATGTTACGTACAATGACACATAATGTTGGAAAAACAGACAATACTGTGAAATAATAATTTTTCATTATGCTGGTTATCAGCTCATTAATATCATGGCATGTAATTTGACCGGCGTACAGAAAACCCCTTAGAAGAATGATCCGCAATTTCATAAACACTGTTTTCAGGAATTTTATACGGTTCAAAGCTTTTTCCTTTCTTAATATTCTGGGATTATCCGTCGGTATAGCCGCTTCATTGCTTATTCTTACCTGGACAAAGCACGAATGGTCTTACGATCGTTTTCATGACAAAATTGACCGGATACATCTTGTCTGGCTGGGAGCAATTAATGAGACTTCTCTCTCATCCTATGGTCCTGGACCATTGGCACCCACTCTAAAATCCAATTATCCCGAAATTGAAAACTCGGCAAGACTCTGGTTCACCTGGAGAGAAAGTCCTGTACGCTATAAAGAAGATACCTACTTTGGAAGGGGCTGCGGTATTGAACCGGAATTTTTCGAAATCTTCACTTTCCATTTTAAAAGAGGGGATGCCGAAATCTCCACCAGTGATCCCTATTTTATAATTCTGACGGAAAAATTTGCTTCAATGCTACTCAATGAGGAAAATCCGATTGGCAGGACAGTGGAATTTGAAATATGGGGACGCTGGACGGAATTTACCGTTACAGGAGTTATTGAAGATATACCTTCCAATTCAACCCTGGAATTCGATTTCCTGCTGCCCTTCAATTATATGGAGGAGATTGGCTGGGATATGCAAGCCTGGGATATTTTCGCAATGCAAAGTTATGTTCTTCTAGGGGAAAATGCTTCATCCGATTTCGTGAATGAAAAAGTCCGAAACATAATAATGGAACATCACGATGGGGTGAACAGGACTATTCATTTACAACCTTTTTCTCAGGTACACTTGAAGCCAATGGGTGGAAACGGTAT
>CP070687.1:188126-197198 GCA_020353115.1 Bacteroidales bacterium | reverse complement strand
GATATCGACTATTGCCATGGTCAGTACAAATTAAACTTCTTTCGATTCCCGGCAGTATCTTCATAAACCCGCCATTCGGCAACCAGATTGTTTTCGATAACTGCGGTCCAGATAACAGGATCGTATGGTTCCTCTTCGGACCAGTATGCAAATCCGAGCACAAAGACATGGTTCCCTGCTGATTCGATCTTCTTGAATGTATTCCTGTACTTCGGGAACGTATTGAAGAACCGAATCCATCCGTCAACCATATACGATTTTGGACCGTGACTTTTCCCGTCACGGTCGATGAAAGTATGATTCTCGGTCATCAAACCTGAGAGTCCTTCTGTATCCCGGTTGTTGATACAATCATTAAATGACCGGACGACCGATACAGGATCTTGAGAAGTCATAAAGTTTTTTTGGTATTAATTAATATTTTATCAAATGTAAGATGGTTTTAGCATGGTTCAAAATAAACCGGAGATATAGTGTAAGCGGCAGTATGGGATTATTAATTCGGTGCGATTTGATGGGATGGTCCCCCCGGGGGTTATTTGTTATCCGGTTAATCCGGATAGTTATAAAGACCTCTGTAATACTTTCGGGCTGCCTGCAGGATATTGGCAATATGGCAGAAAATTGCTGGTGATAAATGGTGAAAAGAGGTTGGTTAATTACCCTCAACCATATATTCCTTCATTTGTGAGGACCTGGGATATTTGAAGACTTTTTCAGGATTACCCTGTTCAATAATTTCGCCATAATTCATAAAGACTACATTATCTGCCAGTCGCTGTGCCTGTCTTAAAACGTGGGTTACCAGAATAATGGTATAATGTTTTTTTAATTCTCTGAAAAGATTTTCAATGATCTTGCTTGAAACCGGATCGAGGGCAGAAGTCGGTTCGTCGGCCAGGATAAAGTGAGGTTTAACTGCCAGTCCCCGTGCAAGACATAATCGCTGTTGCTGACCGATGGAAAGACTCTCCGGTGAGAGGTGCAGTCGATCCTTAACTTCGTCCCATAACCCCACTTCCTTTAATTTTTTTTCCACGTTGTAATCGATAAGTTTTTTATCCCTGACACCTTTTAACTTTATTCCGTATGCAACGTTTTTATATATAGAAACCGGCAAAGGATATGGTTTCTGGGAAAGCAGTCCCATTTTCTGCCTGATATTGGGAATATTCTTATTGGTATTGAGGATATCATCCTTTTCGATATAAATTTGTCCGCTTACTTTAAGCTCCTTGTACAGATCGGTGAGCTTGTTCATTGATTTCAGCAGAGTGGTTTTACCACATCCGGAAGGGCCAAGTAAAACGGTTATCCTGTTTTTCGGTATTTCAAGGTTGATATTCTTTAATATGTGATGATTACCTGCAAAGACATTCAGATTTTTGATACGCAAAATTGAAGGTTGTTTTTTCAATTTTAATTCAGGTGCAATTACAAGTTGTTCGGTTGCTGTTTCTGATACTTTTATATTCATGACTTACGCTATTGTAGATTGGATCTGGAATATTTTTTTGAAAAGTACCTTGCTGTCAGACTCACAATCAGAACAATGATTGTCAGAATTGCAGCGGAGGCATAGGCACGTTCTCTCACTTCGGGAATGGGTGAACCTAACTGGAAAAATACAGCAAGGGGGAGTGTGGCGGCAGGTTCGTCCAGGTTGGTTGGAATTAAATCCGTGTAGCCGGCTGTGAACAATACCGAAGCTGCGTCACCGATACCACGCCCGAAAGCCAGTAATACGGCAGTGGTAAAACCGGGGAAACCCTGCTTTAACATTACTTTAAAGGCCATTTCCGTTCTTGTTGAACCGAGTGCCAGTGATGCTTCGTGCAGTCCTTTCGGGATAGTGCTTAAAACATCATCGAAGGTACGGATAACAATGGGGGTAATAAGTAAAGCTACCGTAATGATGCCGGCAAGCAATGACGCAGTCATACCGAGAAACAGCATGAGTGTAAAACCAAAGGCACCATATACAATTGAAGGGATACCCCAAAGTGCATCAAGAAGGTAGCGTATCATATTTTGTGTACGCTTGTAGCAAACCAGGTGCACGTTGAGGTATAGTGCAGCCGGCATTCCAAGCAGGATGGCTATTAATGTAGCTCCGAAAGCAATATACAAAGAACCAACAATGGCATTCAACACGCCACCCTCACCTCCGTAGTAAAAGCCGCCACGGGGAGGTGTAAACACCATTTCCAGGGATAACGCATTAAAGCCTTTAATGAAAATGATCAGGATAATAAAACCAAGAATTGCAATAAGTGAGTAGCTGGCAAAACCGGTTATGATCCTGAAAATAGTTTCCTCGATCTTCTTCCTTCTATTCATTGTTTTTGGGTCTGGTAAATGAAATACCTGAAAATGAGGTTGATGATTAATATTACGATCAACAGTATCAATGCTGCAAACATCAATGCGGAATCATACCTGGGTATGGAAAGCATCTCACCATAGTTATTCGCAATCAATGCAGGGAGAGGGTAGCCTGCTTCAAACGGATTAAAGGTCAGTTGGACCATATTCCCAACCACCATCATAACTGCCAGGGTTTCACCAAAAGCTTTGGCAATACCAAGACCATATGATGATATGATTCCGGGGTAGCTTTTCCTGATAATAACGTGTTTAACCGATTCCCACCGGGTAGCTCCGAGTGATAATGCGGCTTCTTTCAATCCTATCGGAACCGTGTTGAATGTTTCGATAAGCATATTCAGCATATAAGGGATGCACATCAGGGCCAATACAATGCCTCCGGCGAGAATTGAGTAACCGGGGGATTTGATATTCAACACGGGAGCCAGAACATCACCTACAAATGGTACGATGATCAGAATGCCCCACATCCCGTAAATAACCGAAGGAATCCCTGCCAG
Source organism: Bacteroidales bacterium (assembly GCA_020353115.1). Lineage (GTDB taxonomy): Bacteria > Bacteroidota > Bacteroidia > Bacteroidales > VadinHA17. Next base: position 194,310 of record CP070687.1, on the reverse strand, counting down.
AATGTCGATCACGGGATGCATAACTTGTATCAATCGTTTGGAGGCAAATTGTGTAAGATAAATAGCTGCAAACAGGCAGACAGGAGCGGCAAAGAGAAAGGATAAGAGGGTTACATATAGTGAACTGAATATAAACGGTAAAAAACCAAAATCTCCTTCGGATGGTGACCAGTCGGAAGAACTAATAAGACGTGCCAGTGACTGCATCTCAAACAAAGGATTCGCCTTGAAATATAATGCTATCCCTATTGTCAAAGGTAACGACAGGATGATTGCAAGAGCTGTAATCATCCATGTTCTTGATAACCAGTCAAAAACGACACGTTTTAGAATCATGTATTATTTCAGTTTGTTCACATAATGATCGATTTTATCCTGTGTAATTGGTACATACCCTGCTTCCCGGATAAATTTCTGTCCATCCGTAAGTGTCCATTCGATAAAATCGAGGGTAGCTTGTTTTTCCGGCTTATCTTTAGCCACGAAATAAAGCTCACGGGCCGGCGGTGAAGGATACATCCCTTCGGCAACAGCTTTGAGAATAGTTTCAAAGTTATCGTAAAAATTCTCCTCGGGATCGATAGTGTTATTTCCGTTCTGATCAATTGGAATCACTTCTATTCCGGGACGTTTCACTCCTGTTTTTATGTCGTAGACATAAATTGTATTGTTGAATGCTATTCCGGAAGGATCTTTACATACAGCATCCGCCAGAGAGGGATCTCCATGTATACCGACACCTAAGAGGTTTTCTTGTTTTCCTCCCAGGTATTTGGCCCACGTACCTGCTGCCCCGCATGCATCGGAACGGGTGTATACCTGTATCTCTTTTGGTTCACCGATATCCAATACATCGTTCCAATCGGTAATGGAACCATCAATGAATATGGCTTTAAACTCGTCTCTTGTTAATCCTCGTTCCTTTAATGAATTTAAATAAGGATTATCGGCACTGATTGTAGGTAAAACGGCGTCTATACAGAGTCCAACCCACCATACGCCTTTGTCTTTCTCTTCCTGTGTTATTTCGCGTGAAAACATTCCCAGGTCTACGGTACCGGCAAGTGCATCGGCCATCCCTTTACCGGCCCCGCCTGCCGATATGTTAAACCGGACTTCCTCATGCTCTTTTTTATACTCTTCCGACCATTTTATGGTCATCGGATAAAGAGCGAAAGCCCCGGAAAAGTTAAGTGTATTTTCCTTCTTTTTTTTGGAAATACAAGTGGAAAGTACCAGGGTTGCCACGAGTAGCCAGATAGGATATGTTCGTTTCATATTTCTGATTTTTAAAAGTTTACAATTATTCTGTTTTCTGTTTGAACAGCGTTGGTCTTAATGTTAGTTCCACGAAAAAGAATTGTGAAAATGTACCATTGGGGACACCGGATAACAATTTGAAAGACTCCGTCGGCAGATAGAATATATACTCGCTCTTTATTGAACCCCAGTCGTTGAAGTCGTATTTGAGTATCAGTTCGTTTTCAAACCCAAGATTTTTCTTATCAGGAGTAAGGTCATTTGTTTGTGCCAGCTGGAAATAATGTCCGTAATTGGTCAGGCTAAGGGTATTCGAGAATTTGTATTCCAGGTAAGCATATAAATTCGCCAGGCCGCCTTCATTCGTGTGAGTTGTAAAATTCCTGAAATAATCCATATGACCGAAATACCTGTGCCTTGCGCCATATAATACATCAAACAGGTTATCCCTGGCACTACCCGGATTTTTGTCACCCGATAAGTAGCTTATTCCCAATCCCGGTGTAAGATTGCCGGCTATGTAAGCAAGATCTGCATCAACCAGAAAAGCACCGACGGTTTTGCCGTTTTTATTTTTCCCGTACTGGTAATATGCATTTCCAATTAATTTCAGGCTTTTAATACCATAATTGGCACAAATACCTGTTGTTTGCCTGTAGTACAATTTATTGCTAAAATCCGTTTCGGTTACACCCGAAGCTATGTGCAAGAACGAGAGGTCGAGCCTCTCGATGAATTTGGGTTTAATCCATAAATAATTGAGGGATTTTATGCGGTTGTGTAAATAGTAATTATCCGTCAGGGTTGCATCAAGTGAATTCCAGGTACTTCCGACATGAATATCAATTCGATTGATTCCGATTTTAAGAACAACAGCATCGTATGCGATACCGTTTTGATTCCAGTTTCGGGCAGCCAGCAATCTTTGACGGTCGTATACCAGTTGCTGACGTCCAACAGAGACCCAGCCGAAATTCCCGGTTTTAATTTCAGCATATCCTTCGAACAGATCCAGTGAAGCATTATCACCATATACACCGGTGGAACTTGCCAGTTGTTCATCGCCCCAAACCCTTACGTCCTGAGGGGTGAATATTAACTTAAGCTGTTCGGATTCATAACGAAGAGAGAGTCTTGTACGCTGGGATATTACGACTGTCGGGATCGAACCTTCAGCGGCCAGTTTACGGTAACCATCCCGGAATTCTAAACGGGGGCGATATTGTGCTTCAATTCTGAACTGAGCCTTTGTATCATTTACAATAAACAGGCAAATTATTGCAATAGCGATGAATCGCTCAAAATTCATTTGCTTCATAATCAATAATACCGATTATAAAGCTAAATTACTCTACTCAAATAGCCTGTAAAACAGCTTTTAAGCGTAAAAAGAAAAATAAGCTTTTATGCTTAAAATACGTTTAAAAGCGTACACAACCATCAGACTTCCACGATACCTTTCTTGACGGCATACATTACCAGTCCTGCAGTATTCTTCGCTTTTGTTTTACTCAAAAGATTTTCCCTGTGTTTGTCAACTGTTCGTTTGCTGAGATAAAGGATATTTGCTATCTGCTGGTTCGATAACCCTTTACAGATGTGGAACAGTACTTCTTCTTCTCTTTCCGATAATTCGCCGGATTTCTGGGATTTGCTCTTTTTTCCGATACCATCTATCAGACGGCTTAATATTTCCTGGGAAAAGTAATTTTTCCCTGATATCACGTTATTTATAGCAGTTTCCACATCCTGAATCCCGGAATTTTTTAAAATAAATCCCATGGCTCCGGCATTAATCATTTGGGTGTAATAGCTTTCGTCACCATACATTGAGAGGGCGATAATATTTAAATCGGGATATAATTTCAATGCCTTTTGGGTAGCTGTAATACCGTCCATTTCAGGCATTTCGATATCCATAAATACAAGATCCGGCCGGTAATTTTCGGCTAATTTCAAAAACTCTTTTCCATTCTCGGCTTCATCCACTTTTTCTATATAATCTAAATTTTCCAGCAAAAGCTTCAATCCTTCCCTGAATAATTTATGATCGTCTACCAAAATGACGTTGTATTGTTTCATTTAATCTGTATTAATTACAATGTTGATATTGAATCCTTCATCCGGTTTTGAAAAGATCTGGCAACTGCCCTGAACAGATTTTATTCTTGACTGAATATTCGTGAGCCCAATACCATGTTGCTCATTCAGGTCATCCGTGAATTCAAATCCTTTTCCATCATCCAGATATTTAATATTGAGCGTGTTTGTATCCTGCAGGATATCGAGATAAATATTATTCGCCTCGGCATGCTTGAATGTGTTTGTTATCAGTTCGCAAATTACCCGATATACCACCGTTTCGATATTATATGAGAATCTTGTTTTCCCGATATTGCTGTTGAATATTATTCTGGGATTACTGCTGATTTGAAGTTTATTAAGAAATGATTTCACAGCCCTGTGCAATCCGAAATTATTTAAGATATGCGGGCTCAGATTATTTGATATCTCTTTTACCGTACGAATGGATTCATCTATTAAGTTTTCTGCGTTGACCAGTATCTTATTGCTTTTTTCCACATCCTGGTTTTTTGCAACGGCTGAAATGGCCATTTTTACCGATGATAATAATGGACCAAGTCCGTCGTGAAGTTCCTTGGAAAACTGTTGTTTCTGGTTTTCTTCCGTTCGGATGATAGCTGAAAAAACCCTTCCCTCATTTCTTTTTTTCAGCTCTTCAAACCGCTTTTGAATATTAAAAATGCGCTTAATGAAGCTTAAGCTGACAAGCATCAGAATGGAAATGGAAATCCCAATCCAACTGTTCAGCAATCCGCTGGCGAGCGTGCTTTCCGGAGTAAATACCTGAAAAAGTTCGAATAATCGCCGGATAGCCATTAATAGAAAACCTACCGAAATAAGCCACCATGCTATATTGGTTCTGGTTCTTTTGATTAGTGTCAGTGCAATAATTGCAGTTGCAAACTGCAAGATGACTGACAATAAAAGGGCTATTTTGAGTGACATTTGTCTGATTTTTATATCAATACATATAATGATTTAATTTTTCCGTATTTTTTATTCGTTGCTATTGCCTCTTTTTATTTTCAAAAATGAGGAAGTCGATGTTCCCGCTAACAACGTACACAGGTATGATTTGCTCCTTATAAACTGCATCGCGGATATCTGTTTTCCTGAATCTTCAATCCCCGGTTGTATCAGATATTAATAATCACCTTTCCTTTTGCATATCCTTTTTCCGCGTATTTGTGTGCTTCAGCAATCTTACTCAAAGGATATCTTTTGCCTGTAACTGTTTTAAGTTTCCCATATTCTATTATACGTCCTATTGTCTTGGGATCTTCCGTCGGAGGGGAACCTGGGATTGAAACCTTGCTTTCTTACCTCCGTCAAGGGAAGTCCGCAATATATGAAACGGGATTGATAGGGTAAGTTCGGTCGACAGGCAATACCCTTCCTTTTTTAATATTCTCCGGCACTTCGGGAATGAACTTTTACCGACCACATCGAATACAATATCGCAGATTTCACCGGTACGTGTGAAATCCTCTTTTGTATAATCGGTAACCTTATCAGTCCCTAACGATTTTACCATTTCAATGTTACCCGTACTTCAAACTGCAGTTACTTCCGTTTCAAAGTATTTGGCAAGCTGAACGGCGAAAATTTGATCTTTCTCTTTGAAACGTTTTATATTTTGCATCCATGTTATCTGAATTTTGCCTGTAAGGGTGCAAAAGGACGTATTGAATTTGAATTTATGTATTGCACTTCATATTGTTTTCATGTTGTTTACATTTGCAATACCGAATTTTAAGGGACAAGCCGGTTCACACCATTTCTGAAACCGGATTGAATAAAAATAAGCCACAGATTTACAACGGGTTATTGTTGAGACGTTATTATTCTTTTAATGTATTCTTAACATATTAAAATTAAGGATAATTTAGTCAAGATGCAATAATTTCCTGACTGGGCGGGTTGTCGGCTTATATAGCATAATTCCTGCCTATATATTCCAACCCCACAGGAGCCTGTTCTTTCAGGAAAGAATCCTGTTTTTTCGTCCTGTCTATACTCGTTTGCCGGTACAAATGCAAGCTAATTGCAGTATATTCATCTCCCCTCAGTCATTCGGTTTTAAAATTGAGTGCTTTGACATATCTTGTATTGGGGAAATTATTTTTGTAAAGGCAGTTTTCCAGGAAATCGTTCAGCGCCATCTGAACCTTCGTAATATCAGGCCTGTTGTTTCTGATATTTTCATACGTGCTGCGGTCACTTTCCGCGTATTTTGTAATCAAATAATAGTATTGGGGTTCATCAAAATTCATTATGCCCCTTGTATTATTCATTTTCTTATAAGGCCAGAAGCACCAGTTGATGTTATGGTTATCGAGCAATATTCTGAAATCGGTTACCCATTCATCTGTGTTCTCACCTGTCTCACCAATGTATATTGGCACCTTGTATTCTTCCCTGAAATCCAGGTATGTTTGTATAGCATCCTGATTTACTTCGAACCAGTATTTATGAAATTCATAAACAATATTGTCATCTATTATCTCTTCGAAAACATCAAAATTCCCGCTCCATACAGATCCGTTAAGAAAAATGGTATGGTCGGGATCAATCCGTCGTATATCCCTGACAAGTCGCTGGTATAGCAGGAATAATTTGTGATTCAAATCTTCCAGTTCATCTGCAAAGTAATGAGCGATGGGTTCGTTCATCAGATCATAGCCGATCACTACCGGATCGCCTTTATATTTGCCGGCAATTTTTACCCATACTTCGCTTATCAGGTCCTGGGAGGACTGACTTTTCAAAAGATACGGATAGCCATAACTGTCGTCTATATTATCACCGGTTTGTCCGCCGGGAGCGCAATGCATGTCCA
>CP070687.1:178699-188026 GCA_020353115.1 Bacteroidales bacterium | reverse complement strand
ATAAAATAATATTCAGGATTAATTGTAATATTGATACTTGAATAATTAGAACAACCAAGCAAATCGGTTCCAAGTACAGTGTAAGTAGTTGTTCCAACCGGCGGTATAAAAGGTACGCCATTAATAACATCGTTATCCCATGTGTAGACATTAGCTCCTTCTCCTGTTAATATAACATTTTCGCCATCACAAACAGAAGTCTGATCAGCTGTTGCGATTACTGTTGGTAAAGGATTTACAGTTATTTCGATAGTATCTGTATTTGTACAGACTGTTGACAAAAATTCACCCGTTAAAATATAGATAGTGGTTCCAACAGGTGGGAAAAAAGGCACACCATCAATAACACCATTATTCCAATAATAAACATCAGCATTACCTTCAGCTGTTAATGTTACACTTTCACCCTCACAAACAATTGTATTGTCTGCCGTAGCATTTACTATTGGAAGATCACAATTAATAATTGCCACATCATCGATACATACTCCCCAACCATACTTTGTTGTTGCCTTAAATCCGAAATAACAGGTTGAAGTAAATGCTTCCGGAGGAATCAGGACGGTTTGTTCTGTCCAGTCTTCAACGGGATCCGTATATTCAGCAATCTTTTTCGATTCAACCCAGTTGCTGTCGAGATGTGTCTTGTAGTAAATCCTTAATTCATCATTGTGTTCGCCGAAAATACTATTCCAGGTCATCTGGGCATGCCTGAATCTCAATTCAGATTTTACTGAAAACTCCAGGTCGATGGGAGGAGTGATAAGGATAATAGATTCGTTTCCAAGGCTTTCATAGAAATAGAGCGCATTGACCGCACCACTATAAGCACTGGGTGGTCTTCTGCTGCCAGGTATTGGTGGAGTGGGTGGCTCAACAACACCGCCCCCGTTGACAAATTCCCAGATCCTCGAGGGTGCTGCTTCAAGCTCACCGGTCCACCCCGGGGGCTTGGTTCCCGGGTAATCGTCAAAATTTTCGAAAAAAAGCGTATCCTGGGCCAATACCGGATTTATCTGGAAGAACCAAAATAATCCGGTAAAAAGAAAGAATAATTTTTTCATCATTTGTCAATCAATTTAATACTACAACATATATACGTATTGAAATAATGATGGTTACAATCATTTTATCAATTTTGATGAAAATGCTAGCGTAGGATCCTAAAAGCCAGAATAATGTTATCGAATGTATAAAACCTACAAATATTTCAAACCAAAGTACGCGCCTGTCGTATAATTTACCAAATTACATTTTTTTACAGGGATATGCGGAGGTTTATAACGTTAATTTTTTCTGTGATTTCCGTGTCATTGACATTTACTGCTTTTCCGCAGACGGACGTCGAATTCTGGTTTGTTGCGCCTGAAATTACGGAAAGCCATGGAATTTTCCCCGGTGGTGAACCGATATATTTCCGTGTGTCCGCTATGGATTTGCCCAGTACGGTAAGGATTTATCAGCCGGCAAGGCCAGCAGGTCTGGATACAACATTCAATGTCCCTGCCAACAGTACCGTGTCCATCGATGTAACTCCATTTGTGAATGATCTTGAGAACGATATATATGATACCCCCCTTGACAAGGGAATACATATCACTGCGACAAACCTCATTACCGTATACTATGATGAGGACGAATTCTACAACCGGGATATATATGCCCTGAAAGGCAGAAACGGTCTCGGAATGGAATTTTATGCGCCATTCAATGATATATGGAGGAATGGTATTTACAATCCCGTTGTACCTTATTCGGCCATCGATATTGTTGCGACGGAAGATAATACCCAGATTACCATTACTCCGACGGCAGCAGTGAAAGGTGTTCCGGTTGATCATCCTGCTGGTATACCTTATGTAATAACCCTTAACCGTGGTGAAACCTATTCGGCAAGGGCCGTTACCCAACTGGCGGCAGATCATCTGGGAGGAACACACATTACTTCGAATAAGCCCATCGCCGTATCGATAAAGGATGATTCCGTCTGGGCCGAGCCCCAGGGCTGTAAGGACCTGATCGGTGACCAGGTGGTTCCGGTCCGGCGTGTGGACAACCGCCGGATTGTAGGTTATGAATATATTGTGATGCGTGGAAAGATAAACCTCATCAACCCGGCAGTTGATCCGACGGATGGAGTCCCTTCCGGGGAAAGGGTGTTTATCCTGGCTACCCAGCCGAATACTCAGGTGTTTGTCAACGGGGCTTTTTACAGCAACATTGCATTTGCCGGTCAACAGGTAAGTTATGAACTTAGCCAAAACTCTACTCATATTGCCGGGGATAAACCGATCTATGTTTTGCATGTTTCCGGTTTTGGTTGTGAATTTGGAGGTGCTGTGCTGCCAACAATAGATGGCTGTACTGGTTCGCTCGAGGTAAGCTTTACCCGGTCGACCAATGAGGGCTTTTACCTGAATATCATGACCCTGGATGCGGCAAAGGATAATTTTACCATGCACTATGAAGATGGTAGCACCTTTAACATACCGGCAAACTGGTTCGAACCAGTAGGAGCAACAGGTTTTGTATGTTTAAAAGAGGCAAACAAACAGTTTGCCAACGGTACGGGAGGAGGTGTTCCGCAGAACGAAGTGGTAAAGATCACCAATTCCGAAAGTGTTTTTCACCTCGGGCTGATTGAGGGTGGAAGAACAACAGGGTGTAAGTATGGCTATTTCTCCGATTACGCGGAATCCCGTGGTGAGGCATTAGTCGTTGAGTCGGGATCCCAATCCATAGGCCGGTGTTTCGGGGATACCGTCCAACTCAGGGCATCAGGAGGATTGACCTATACCTGGTCTCCTTCCGATTATCTGAGCGATCCCTTTATCGCTACTCCGATTGCAGCTCCCCCACCCGGTGTATATAATTATACGGTTACGATTACAAGGGCCTGCTTCCCCGATACTTCATTCACCATTATTGTGGGAATCTCGACTGAAATTGAAGGCTATTTCGAAATGGATAAGTGGTATATCTGTGCACCCGACCAGGTTACAATCGATAACCAGTCATTCGGTGTAGATATGAGCGATACGCTGAATGTGCAATGGGATTTTGATCTGGATGACCCGTTTAACGGCTATGTCTATGATACCAATACCGTATTTCTCCATACCTTCACCAATACCACAGATACCATCCAGAGAAAAACCATACAATTGCTGGTTTGGAACCAGCATGGTTGTACGGATGAATTCCAGAGGGATATCATGGTCCGGCCCGAAATAAATGCAGGCTTTACTACAAATGTGGTTGACGGGTGTCAGCCTGTAACGGTTGATTTTACAAATACATCAACCGGGAATACCGACCGGTACAAGTGGGATCTTGGCGACGGGAATTATTCCAATGATGTCAGCCCTTCCCATACCTATTATAACTTTGGTATGGCAGACAGCATCTATCATGTGGAAATGGTGGCCATATCTCCATTTTATTGTACCGATACGGCGGAGACGGATATTTCCGTCTATCCATATCTTGAGGCTGATTTTGCCGTCGATACCGTTCGGGGCTGTTCCCCTTTCACCATTAGTATTGAGAATAACTCAGCAGGTTATATAGAGGAATATGAATGGGATCTGGGAGATGGTAATTTTTCCAATACATCCGCGGCCTCATTTTTCCATACCTATGTGAATGCAACAGGTGCTCCTGTCCAACACATTTTGCAGCTTGTGGTAAAGAACAATACACGCGGATGCATGGATACCATTTCCAGGATCATCACCGTCTACCCAGAAGTAACCTCTGCATTCACACAGGATAATATCATCGGCTGCCATCCGCTTGGCGTGAACTTTACCAACCAGTCCTCGGCAACGGCAACCATGTTCGAATGGGATTTTGGCGACGGAGGTTCCTCATCCGACACCGATCCGTTCCACCTGTTTGAGAATTTCACCCTTGTAAATGCCAATTACACGGTACGACTGGTTAGCACTACTCCGGATCTCTGTCGTGATACATCTTACCAGAACATTGTCGTTCATCCATATATTCATGCCGATTTCTCCGTGAACGATTTTGAGGGGTGTGCTCCGTTCCAGATCACGGTTGACAATGCCGCAACGGGAGCTATTTCCGGGTATGAATGGGATTGGGGAGACGGTACACCCGGTTCAACATCCGGTGCAGCAACCCTTACCCACCTTTACCAGAACAACGGGCCCGCACCAGTGGTATATCCGCTTAGGCTGGTGGTTGAAAATGCCGACGGATGTACAGACACTCTGATTCGAGATATAACCGTTTATCCGGTGGTTATCTCCCAGTTTACCCAGGATGTGACCGAAGGTTGTAACCCGCTGGGAGTCCAGTTTACAAACCAATCCAATGTATATGCAACCTCGTTCATGTGGGAATTTGGCGATGGCGGCTCATCCGACGAACAAGACCCGTACCATCTGTTTGAAAATTTCACCCTGGTTAATACGACCCATACAACAAAACTGATTGCCTATTCAGACCATAACTGTACCGATACTTCCGAAGTGAATATTACCGTATATTCAAAACTCAAGGCAGATTTTACATTTGACCTTGGCTCAAGTTGTACGCCCTTTGATGTTACATTTAATAACTCTTCGCTTGGAGGTGTCCAGTACCACTGGGATTTTGGAGATGGCAACGATACGACGGTCCTGAATATCAACCCTGTAACTCATAGATATACCAATCCGTCACCAACCCTGCCGGTTACCTATGAAGTCATACTAACTGTTTGGAATGCAAATAATTGCACTGATGAGCTTCGCAGAGATGTCGTGGTTTACCCTGTAGTCAGGGCAGATTTTTCAGCAGATGCTTCCATAGGATGTCATCCCTTCACCGTTAATTTCACCAATAACTCGACCGGTGCATCAACCTATAACTGGGATTTTGGAAACGGTCAGTCTTCCGATGATACGAATCCGGTTATGGTATTTGAGAATTACAGCCTGAACGATACAACCTTTAATGTGGAACTGGTGGCGACCAATACTCAGTCCTGTACCGATACCTTCTCCATCCCCATTACAGTCCGGCCTTATGTCGAAGCTGATTTTACGATAGAATATACCTCCCGGTGTACTCCATTTGACGTCACCATATACAACTCTTCCATTAACGGGCAGCAATATGACTGGTCATTTGACGGAACACCCTACAGCACAACCAGTGGTGCACCGATTTCCAGGCAATTCGTGAATACCAGCTATACCAATACCCAGGTATTTACAATAGATCTTCTTGTAACAAGCCCGCAGGGATGTACCTCAAGCCTTTCGAGGGATGTCAGCGTATTCCATGCAGTGAATGCAGATTACACCAGCATCACCGAAGGCTGTAATCCGTTGATTGTTGATTTCACCAATACATCCCAGGGCGGGGATGAATATAACTGGGAGTTCGGGGATAACGGATCATCCATTGTAGAGTCACCAAGCCATACCTATAGCAACCTGAGTAATGTCGATTCAGTTTACAATGTAAAGCTGCTCGTTACTTCTGCAGATCTGTGCCGCGATTCCACCTACGGACAGATTACGGTCTATGCTACTCCTAAAGCGGATTTTATTGCCGACAATACGGTTGATTGTCCTCCGGTTGACATAACCATACAGAATACAACCGATGGAGGGGATACCTTCACATGGAATTTCGGGGATGGGTCACCACCTTATGTCACAAATAATTTGAATCCAATCATTCATACGTATAACAATACGAATGTAGATATTGTAACGTATGAATTGCGGCTGCATTCAATAACAGCTAATGGTTGCGAGGATTCGATTTCGCAGAATATAAATGTCTATCCAAGTATAATAGTGGATTTTGAGAGAGATTCGGCCGGCTGCAGTCCCTATTTTTCTGAATTCACCAATTATTCGGTTAGGGCTTCACAGTATTCTTGGGATTTTGGTGATGGGATAACGAGTGCATTGACCCATCCGTCACATACCTACTTCAATAACACAGTTAACGATGAAGTTTATGATGTGACCCTGGTTGGTACCTCGAAGTATGGTTGCATCGATTCAATTACCAAACAGGTTACCGTTTACCCGATGCCCCATGCAGAATTCAATGCCACACCGGTCTATCAGTACTATCCTGATGTTACTGTCAATCTGGAAAATGAGACAAATGCCGGATTCTGGAATTTCGAGTGGCAGTTCGGCGACGGGAATTCATCCACACTGGATGAACCCGGCTCACATGACTATGCTACATGGGGAGAATATAATATCTCCCTGAAAGCCTGGAGCAGTCAGTGTGAAGACTCTATTGAACACAGGATCAGGATATTCCCGCCACTTCCTGTAGCAGCATTTGTGCCCTCCGTTAATGCAGGCTGTATGCCGCTTACGGTTACCTTTACCAATAATTCTATCTATGGAAATAGCTATTACTGGGATTTTGATGACGGCGGAAGATCAACGGATTTTGAACCCACACATACATTTTACGATGCAGGAATTTACCAGATCATGCTGCAAGTGGAAGGTGAAGGCGGAGTCGATTATTACTTTGCTGAAATAAATGTGTATACTTTGCCATATGTTGATTTCAAAGTAGAACCTTCCCTGGTAATGTTGCCGGACCAGCCGGTCAAGGTGTTTAATTTTTCCGAATACGGTGAACGGTATCTCTGGGATTTCGGTGATGGAGGAACATCTGACGAAAAGGAACTGTCGTATCAATATACTGAAGTTGGTGTATATGATATCTCATTGACAGTCTGGACTGAACATGATTGTGTGGATTCAATGTTCATGCCAGGTGCCGTAACCGTGGAGGGAGAAGGATATATTATATTCCCTAACGCATTCTTCCCGAACCAGGATCAGGCAAGTGGAGGCTATTATTCACCAACTTCTACATCAAACGATGTTTTCCATCCATTATACGAAGGAGTTGAAATCTATACATTACAGATATTTACCCGTTGGGGGGAATTCATCTTCGAAAGCAATGACCCTGCCATCGGCTGGGATGGTTATTATGAGGGGCAAATCTGTAAACAGGATGTTTACGTATACAAAGCAGTCGGGAAATTCTATAACGGAGTCGCATTCGATATCGCAGGAGACGTAACCCTTCTGTTGAGAAAATAATAAGGATAGTCATAGCGAATCCTCCTCGGAGGAACCTGTTAACGGGATGGAATGTTTCTTTCCGGATAATATTATTGAATTCCTTAAAAAAATCATATTTTTAAACCTGTTTACAGATCCTGCGTAAGGTGTAAATTCCTGACTTTAAATTCAAAAGCCATTTCTTTATGACTATAAAGGAAGTATGGACCCTGCTTGAACAAAACAAGGATGAAAGAGGGATAACCCACTGGAAAAGAACGGGAATACATACAATGGAATCTTATGGCATTGGTCTGACCAAATTGAAGAATCTGGGTAAAAGAATTGGAAAAGATCATTCTTTAGCACTTGAGCTTTGGAAGACAAATAACTATGATGCAAAAACACTCTCAATCATAATAGATGATCCGGCAAAAATAACCCGGGAACAGGTGAATGACCAGATAGGGGATCTGGAATTCTGGATGCTGTCTCATAGCTATTGTAGCATATTATTACCGAAAGTGCCGTTTATGAAGGAATTGTCAGAAGAGTGGATGCATAATCCGGATCCCCTGAGGAGAAAATGTGGATATCTGTTATTATACCAGATAGCAAAAGACAATAAAACGCTGGAAAATCCTTTCTTTGAGGAATACCTGAAAATTATCCGGGATAGTTTGCAATCGGAAGAAAATTTTGTAAAGGATGCAATGAATAATGCTTTGCTGATGATAGGACAGAGAAACAAGTACCTTAATGAGAAAGCACTGGACGTGGCAAAATCCATCGGGGAGGTCGTGGTTGATTATGGTGACAACTCCTGCCAGGCGGCTAATTGTATAACGCATCTCTCCAGTGAAAGGATTAGGAAAAAGGTTGGACTTATTTGAGAATCTGCCATCTGAAATCGTGTGGAAATGAAGAAAGTTTTGCTTGTGAATACCAATACGGAGATCTTCCCCTATCCCGTTCCACCGCTGGGACTTTGCCTGCTTGCCGGGATTATTGAAAAAAGGTTCTCCATAAGAATTTATGATGGTCTGTATGCCAAACAAGGGGAACTTTCTGGATTGCTTGCAGATTTCCAGCCTGACTATATCGGTATCGGAATCCGGAATATCGACGATATGGTCATCGACAGTACAAAATACTATATCGACCAGATATATAAAGAGTTTATCCTTCCGGTTAAACAATACAACAAGGCCCGTGTGATCCTGGGTGGTAGCGGTTTCAGCATCTTTCCCTATGAATTGATGAGCAGGTTCGGAATAAATATGGGTATTGTAGGGGAAGCGGAAGAATCTTTGCCGTTACTTCTGAAGAATCTTGAAGAGAAGAAAGAAATCACATCAATCCCGGGAGTTGTTGTAGCTGAAAATACAAGAACTGGATGTTGTGTCCGTAATAATTTCAAAATGGAAAATTTGCCGGATGCAAAAATTGATAAATATATCAGGTTTATTCCTGACAAAGCCAATTATGTTTATCCTGTTCAGACAAAAAGAGGATGTTCAAACAGGTGTATTTATTGTACCTATCCAGGGATTGAAGGAAGGAAATATAGATTTAGAAAAGCAGCTGATGTGGCGGATGAGATAGAACAGGTATGTCACAGACTGGGAAGTTTGACATTTGAATTTGTCGATTCAACCTTCAACGATCCGCCTGGATGGGCTGAAGAAATATGCCGTCAGATAATTAAGAGGAAAATAAAGGCCAGGTTCAGGACTATGGGAATCAATCCTGCTCATGCAAGCCATGAACTATTCTCTCTGATGATCAGGGCAGGTTTTACCCAGATTGACTGCACTCCCGATTCTGCCTCACAAAAAATGCTGTCCAACCTCGGGAAAAATTTCGCATTTGAAAAGCTGGGAAAATGTGCGCGACTCTTATATGACTTTGATTTGCCAACCATGTGGTTCTTTACTTTTGGCGGTCCTGGTGAGACAGAAGAGACCATCAGGGAGACGCTGGGATTTGTCGAAAAACGGATTAGCACGAAAGATATGGTTCATATGACTACAGGCCTTCGTATCTATCCAAATACTCCACTGCATCGGATTGCACTGGAAGAACAACTTCTGAATGTTCGGGATTCCTTATTAAAACCATGCTTTTATATATCGGGTAAATTGGGGAAGAAGAAAATTGATTCGATTCTGACAGAAGCAATATCATACCTTCCAAATTGCATTCCGGCAGCAGAATCAAACCCTTCTCCCGAAATGCTCTCGGAAGCATACAGGAT
>CP070687.1:168749-178599 GCA_020353115.1 Bacteroidales bacterium | reverse complement strand
TTAATAAGGATTAGCTTTTGCTGTTTATTGATCTTTTCCACTGCTTTCATTATCTCAAGGGAATAATTATTCTTATCTCCTGTATTTATTAATGCCCTGACATCTTTAGGGAAACAAGATCCACCATATCCTATGCCCGGGTAAATAAACTTATTCCCGATTCTCGAATCACTTCCGATACCCTTTCTAACCATATTGACATCTGCACCAAGTATATCACAAAGATTTGCAATATCGTTCATGAAACTGATCTTGGTTGCAAGCATGGCATTGGCAACATATTTAGTCAGTTCTGCCGAAGGGATATCCATTAACAGGATAGGATGGTTATTCAGTAGAAAGGGTTTGTACAATCTTTTCATTATACTTTCGGCTTTATCCGAATCCAATCCGATAATAATCCTGTCCGGCTTCAGGAAATCGCTTATTGCATCTCCTTCCTTGAGAAATTCCGGATTTGCAGCAACATCAAATTCAATTTCAACCTTCCTCTTTTTTAACTCTTTCGTAACAGCTTCCCTGACTTTACAGGCAGTACCTACCGGTACTGTACTTTTTGTCACGACAACCATGTAATGATCCATATATTTGCCGACCTCGGATGCCACACCGATGACGTGGTTGAGATCGGCAGAGCCATTTTCATCCGGTGGAGTTCCTACGGCAATAAATAACACCTCGGAATCCACCAGGCTACTTTTAAGATCGGTTGTAAAAAAAAGCCTTTGCTTATCCCTGTTGCGTTTTATCATTTGTTCCAACCCCGGTTCATAAATTGGTAAAATTCCTTTGTTGAGGTTATCAATTTTATTCTTATCAATATCCACACAGGTTACATTAATACCCGTTTCGGCGAAACATGTTCCTGTTACCAAACCTACATAGCCGGTTCCGACAATTGAAATTTTCATGCTCTAGATAATGTTATTGGGAGTGATATTACCCGGTTTTGTAATCTATTTTGCATCATCCGTTCCGGCAACAAAGATATTAATTTAATAATGGATATTAATTGCGAATTGATTTTGTACAACATTAAAAATGGCCGGGTTATTGTAAAAGAAGTGTCCTGGAAACGGTTTTGGTTGTCGGAGTTTATTGGTTTATTTCTTCGTCAGATTTTGTTACGGATTAATGTTTTCCAGGTTGAGATTCCTTTTTCAGAAGGAAGTGTGCTTTGGATTCCAGATCTGCCGGTCAAAAGTTTCCCCGGCAGCAATTTCCCACGGGTTATTATGAAATAAAATCCATATTTTTTAAGAACTTTGGCTTCCCGTATTGAATAAAATCTTAATTTTGCACCTCAAATATTTTTATACATAAAGTCTAACTTACTAATTATTAATTGTTAAATGGCAAAAAAGGAAAAGAACACAGTTCAGGAAGAAAACCTTGAGAAATCCGAAGCTGCAGATAACAAAGAAAAGGTGGAAAAGGTAAAGTCAAAGGCTAAAACTGCAGAATCAGGTGATGATAAAGAAACCGCCGGTCCGAAGAAACTGAAAAATGAAAAGAATGCCGGTAAGGATAAGAAATCTTCAACCTCGGATACTGCTGCAAAATCCAGGGCGCGAAAACCGGAAGAAGAGCCTCAAAAGGCAAAAAAGAAAAAAGAGCCTGATAGTGAGGATAAGAAAAAAATAGAAGCAACTGATGTTGAAAAAACTGTAGAGAAAGACAAGACGAAGGAAAAGGGAGAAAAGGATAAAACCGGGGTTAAAAAGGTTGCAGAAGAATCCAGGGAAGAAGTTACAACAAAAAAGAAAAAAACTGCCCGTACCAGGGTCAGTAAGACACCTGAAAAGCCGGAAGAAAAAGATTCAGATAGCGCATTGAAAGATTTTGACTGGGAAAAGTTTACGGCTGTGGAAGATGATTATACACCCGATAAAAGGGCAGAATATGAAGCATTGTATGATGAGACCCTTTCCACCGTTTCTGTAAACGAAGTGGTTGATGGAACGGTTATTTCGATGAACAAACGTGAGGTTGTGATCAATATCGGTTACAAGTCGGAGGGTGTGGTAAGTTTAAATGAATTCAGATATGACCCGGATCTGAAGTTAGGTGATCGGGTCGAAGTATATGTGGAAAGCCAGGAAGATAAGAGGGGACAGCTTGTCTTATCGCATAAAAAGGCAAGGGCATTGCGATCCTGGGACAGGGTAAATGCAGCTCTTGAAAATGACGAAATCATAAAGGGCTATATCAAATGCAGGACAAAAGGTGGAATGATTGTCGATGTATTTGGCATTGAAGCATTTCTGCCCGGTTCACAGATTGATGTCAAACCTATAAGGGATTATGATGTTTATGTAGATAAGACTATGGAATTTAAGGTGGTTAAGATAAACCATGAGTTTAAAAATGTTGTTGTTTCTCATAAGGCATTAATTGAGGCTGAACTCGAACAGCAAAAGAAAGAGATTATTGCAAAGCTTGAAAAGGGGCAGGTACTGGAAGGGACTGTAAAGAATATCACTTCCTATGGTGTTTTCATTGACCTTGGAGGAGTTGACGGACTAATTCATATTACAGACCTTTCATGGGGCCGTGTAAATCATCCGGAAGAGATCGTACAGCTGGATCAGAAACTTAATGTCGTAATTCTGGATTTTGATGATGATAAGAAAAGAATTGCGCTTGGACTTAAGCAATTAACTCCCCATCCCTGGGATTCGCTCGATTCCGAATTGAAAGTAGGCGATACCGTGAAAGGAAAGGTTGTGGTTATGGCTGATTATGGCGCGTTTGTTGAGATTGCTCCGGGTGTGGAGGGTCTGATTCATGTATCTGAAATGTCCTGGTCTCAGCATTTGAGAAGCGCACAGGAATTCCTTAAGGTTGGTGATGAGGTGAAAGCCCAAATTCTTACCATGGACCGGGAGGACAGGAAAATGTCTCTTGGTATCAAACAATTGAAAACCGATCCATGGGAAAAGATCGAAGATAAATACAGTGTTGGCTCCAAACATAAAGCCAGGGTAAGAAACTTTACAAATTTTGGTGTTTTTGTTGAAATCGAAGAAGGAGTCGACGGATTGATCCATATTTCAGACCTCTCCTGGACCAAGAAAGTGAAACATCCCGCCGAATTTACTTCCATTGATGCCGAAATAGAAGTCGTTGTGCTCGAAATTGACAAAGACAACAGGAGGTTAAGCCTGGGTCATAAACAGTTGGAAGAAAACCCATGGGATGTATTTGAAACCGTTTTTACGGTTGATTCTATACATGAAGGAACTATTGTTGAAGTGTTTGATAAAGGAGCTCTTATTGCCCTTCCCTATGGAGTAGAAGGATTTGTTACCCCGAAACACCTTGTAAAACAAGATGGTACACAGGCAAAAATAGATGAAAAACTATCTTTTAAGGTTATCGAGTTTTCTAAATCCTCAAAAAGAATCATTTTATCCCATAGCAGGATTTATGAAGATGCGATGAAAGAAAAGGAAATGAAAGATAAAAAGCCCAAAGCCGGTGAACAAAAAAAAGTTGCCCGAAAGGTTAAAACCAGTATCGAAAAAACCACACTCGGAGATATTTCTGATCTTGCAGCATTAAAAACCGAAATGGAAGAAAAAGAAAATAAAGCAACTGAGAAAAAGAAAAAATAATTATATTTAAGTTTTAAATCCTTTACAATGGAATTCAATATAGAAAAGAAAGAAGGCTTTACATTAATTCAAGTATTAGAGGAAAAACTGGATACCCATATTGCGCCAAACCTGAAATCCGAACTGGTACTGATATCAGGTAACGGGGAAAAGAATATTATACTTGATTTAAGTAATTGTCGCTATTGTGATTCCTCAGGCCTTAGCGCCATACTGGTAGCTAACCGTCTTTGTAAAAATGCGAGTGGAACATTTATTCTTACAGGACTGACCGAAGCTGTAGAAAGATTAATCACCATTTCGCAACTGGATACGGTACTAAATATTACCGAAACGCTTGACGAAGCCATAGGATTGATATCTGAAGAAGCCGAATAGGTTGGTGACATTTTCATTTACCATATTGGGTAGTAGTTCTGCATTACCGACCTCGCAAAGATTTCCTTCCGCTCATCTGCTAAATGTAAATGAGCGTTTTTTTTTGGTCGATTGCGGTGAAGGAACCCAGATGCAGTTGCGTAAATACAAATTGAAGATAGGAAAGATAAACCATATATTTATTAGCCATCTTCACGGAGACCATACTTTTGGCCTCTTTGGCCTCATCTCAACACTTGGACTGCTTGACAAATCATCGGACCTGAATATATATGCTCCCCCGCCACTGGAGCAAATTGTCCATGATCACCTGGATGCGTTCGATATCCATATTCCATACCGACTCGTTTTTCGTGATCTTGACTGTTCAAAATCGGAAATGATCTATGAAGATAAAAATCTGCGGGTTGAAACCATTCCGTTGCAGCACAGGATTCCGACATGCGGTTTTCTTTTCCATGAAAAGCCTGGACTGAGAAACATAAAAAAAGAGGCCATCGAAGAATTTAATATTCCGGTCCGTGAAATTCACCGGATTAAAGAGGGATTTGACTTTACTACGGAATCGGGAGAAATAATTCCCAATGAGCAGCTTACACGGGAACCGCAAAAACCGCGGTCAATGGCCTATTGTACCGATACGCTGTATACTGAAAATGTTATTACAAAAATCGCGGGAGTTGATTTGTTGTACCATGAGGCAACATATATGCAGGATATGGCTGATCAGGCAAAGGAATCATTCCATACAACAAGCCAACAGGCAGCCATGCTGGCAAAAAAATCCGGTGTTGGTAAGCTTGTGCTGGGACACTTTTCAGCCAGGTATAAAAACCTTGACCTGCTTCTGGAAGAAGCCAGAAAGATCTTTGAAAATACATTTCTGGCAGAAGATGGAGCCGTTTTCAATATTGATTGAAATACGACCAGGAACCATTAACCACTCCTTTAAGTAAATTTTAAATCCGGTTCCGCTGGCAGGAAATGATTTGGAAAAGATGTTTAACTTTGGACCCGGCTTTTCCGGGATTGGTGACATTGACAAAATAGAATTGTGCAGGAGAAAATACTTATACTTGATTTTGGATCCCAGTATACTCAGCTGATAGCACGTCGAATCAGGGAACTGAATGTATATTGCGAAATTCATCCGTTTCATAATTATCCTCCCATAGGGCGAAGCATTAAGGGAGTTATCCTCTCAGGGAGCCCCTTCTCGGTCAGAGACAGAGATGCTCCCGTGCCTGATCTGAAAGGGATAAAAGGAGAGGTGCCTTTGCTGGGAGTTTGCTATGGCGCACAATTCCTTGCACATTCCAACGGGGGAGAGGTACAACCCTCCGAAACAAGAGAATACGGCAGGGCAAATCTTAAATTCGTGGATCAGGAAAACAGATTGTTCTCCGGTATCAGTAAAGGTACACAGGTATGGATGTCTCATGGTGATACCATTTCCAAAATCCCGGAATCATATAAAATCATAGGTAGCACTTCGGATGTACGGGTTGGTGCATTTGAGATCAGCGATGAAAAAACCTATGGAATACAATTCCATCCGGAAGTGTACCATACTACTGAAGGAAAGAAGATCCTTCATAATTTTGTGGTAAATATCTGCCAATGCAAACAAAGTTGGACCCCCGCATCGTTTGTTGAAACAACCATAGCAGAACTTAAGAAAACACTGGGAAATGACAGGGTCGTTCTGGGTTTGTCCGGCGGGGTGGATTCCTCCGTTACCGCCGTCCTCCTTAACAGGGCTGTCGGCGAAAATTTAACATGTATCTTCGTAGATAACGGATTGTTGAGAAAGAATGAATACCGCAAAGTCCTGGAATCATACCGGCATATGGGACTGAATGTAATTGGTATTGATGCCAAAGACCGGTTTCTTAACCGCCTGGCAGGTATACAGGAACCGGAAAACAAAAGAAAAATAATTGGCAGGGAGTTTATAGAAGTCTTTGAAGAAGAGGCCGGAAAGCTGGAAGAGGTTAAATGGCTGGCCCAGGGTACTATCTATCCGGATGTGATCGAATCTGTTTCGGTAAAAGGACCGTCGGCAACCATTAAATCCCATCATAATGTAGGAGGACTACCAGGGAAAATGAACCTGAAGGTGGTTGAACCATTAAAGCTTTTATTCAAGGATGAAGTCAGAAAAGTTGGACGGATATTGAGCATGAGCGATACGATTCTTAACAGACATCCTTTCCCCGGTCCCGGGTTAGCGATACGAATACTGGGAGAAATTACCAGGGAAAAGATCCGTATGCTGCAGGAGGCGGATAATATATTTATGCAGGGACTGAAAATGCATGACCTGTATGATGATGTCTGGCAGGCAGCCGTTATCTTACTGCCAGTCCAGTCTGTTGGCGTTATGGGAGATGAAAGAACCTATGAATTTGTAGTGGTTATACGGGCTGTATCGTCAACCGATGGAATGACTGCTGACTGGTCAAGATTACCATATGATTTTCTTGGCTGGGTTTCAAATGAAATCATCAATAAAGTCATGGGAATTAATCGTGTCGTATATGATATCAGCTCAAAACCCCCGGCTACAATTGAATGGGAGTAGGTCAGGATGAAAGAATAAACATTGAGGTAGAAAGTACAACCATAAGCATCCTGTGGAAAAAGTATAAGGTAAAGAATCCTGAGATGGTCAAATTTCTTGATTTTGTTACCATTTCGGGGATCTTCGCAAAACTAATTCCACAGGTCATAGGAAGCCTGAAGAGTTTATTACAGCCCGGCTTTTCGGGGCGAATTATATATGGTATAACCTTTGCTTTCTTGATATTCAAAGGAACTTTCATATCTTTGAATAGCTAACTGATATTACATGATGATGAAGAAGGAAAAGATAAACCGGTTGCTCCCAGTGGGATTTTTGATCCTGTTTCTGCAGGGCGGTTTTGTATTCGGACAGATTGGCACATTCGAACAATCACTGAAAATTGGAAAGATATTAGATCTTGTAAATAATTATTATGTCGACACAGTTAATCAGGAAAAGCTGGTTGAAGGCACTATTATAAAAATGCTTCAGGAGCTTGATCCGCATTCCGTTTATATTCCGAGGGATGAAGTGAAGGAGATGAACGAACCGCTTCAAGGTAATTTTGAAGGGATAGGGATTCAATTCAATATATTGTTTGATACGATTCTTGTGATTTCCCCTGTCCCGGGTGGTCCATCAGAGAAAGTTGGTATCCAGGCAGGAGACCGGATCGTGGAAATCGAAGGTGAAAATGTTGCAGGCACAGGCATGACAACCGGCAAGGTGAGGGAACGACTGCTTGGTGAAAAAGGAACGAAAGTCTCCGTTAAGGTTAAACGTAAAAGGACAAAGGAATGGCTTGATTTTACCATTACCAGGGATAGAATTCCCATCAATAGCCTTGATGCGGCATATATTGTGGATGACCGAATTGGTTATATTAAACTGAACCGTTTTTCATTTACCACCCTTAGAGAGTTTAACAGGGCAATTGACGAGCTTCAGAAACAGAATATAACCGATCTTATTCTTGATCTGAGGAATAATGGGGGAGGGTATATGGAAATTGCCGTACACCTTGCTGATCAATTCCTCCCGGATAAAAAGCTGATTGTATATATGAAGGGAGAGAATGTTCCGAAGAAAGAATATCTGGCAACGGCAGCAGGAAAAATGGAGAGCGGACGCCTGGTAATACTAATCGATGAAGGTTCTGCCTCTGCAAGTGAGATAGTCGCTGGAGCCATTCAGGATTGGGACAGAGGAATAATCCTCGGAAGGAGATCGTTTGGGAAAGGCTTGGTTCAAAGACCCTTCACCTTAACAGACGGTTCCATGATAAGGCTTACCATAGCCAGATACTATACCCCCACAGGCAGGCTGATCCAAAAACCGTATGATGACGGTTTTGACAAATACATCCGGGACCTGACCGATCGGTACCAGAACGGAGAGCTGAACAGTGTCGATAGCATTCGATTTCCTGATTCTCTGAAATATAGAACCCTGATAAAGAATAGGATAGTCTATGGCGGAGGCGGAATAATGCCGGACCTTTTTGTTGCTCTGGATACATCAGGTTACTCAAACTATTACAGGAAATTATCCAGCCGGGGTATTATCAACAGTTTTACCCTTGATTATGTTGATAAAAACAGGGAAGCTCTGACAAAGAAATATACAGATTTCCAGAAATTCAAGCAGGAGTTCGATGTTACTGATGCAATGCTTGAAAACCTGACGGAACTGGCCCTCAAGGAGGGTGTTGAGCATGTACCTGAAGATTTTGAAATCTCAAAAAGCCAGATAAAACTGATAATCAAAGGCCTGATTGCCAGGGATATCTGGGATATGAGTGAATTCTATGAAGTTGTAAATACGGAAGATCCGGCTTATCAAAAAGCGGTTCTGATCCTGAATAACAACGATGAATACCTCAGTAAATTAGAAGGGGACTGATCCGGGTTACGTTCCAGACAAGCCGCTTTTCTCATGTCAAGTATTTCCCTACAATGGTTTTACGAGAATTATAATGTTCTTATCGAGATTTTTGGAGCCATAACCGGGTTGCTCTATTTGTATTTTTCCATAAAACAGAATATCTGGCTTTGGCCTCTGGGCCTTATAACATCTGCCCTCTATGTCTACGTATTCTTTATAACACGGTTTTACGCAGATATGGGTCTTAATGTATATTATGTTGTTATCAGTATTTATGGATGGTATCACTGGTTGTACGGAGGCAAATCCCTGGGAAAAAATACACTGAACGTTTCGGCTGTTTCTACCGGGATGGCCGTAATCCTTGTATCGCTTACCATCGGAATTTACTGGCTACTGGTCCTCGCCTTGAAAAAATTACCGGAACTTCTTGAAATCGAAGTATCAGAACTGCTCTACTGGGATGCATTTACTACAGCCGCCAGTATCATAGCAACCTGGATGCTGGCAAGGAAAATCATAGAACACTGGCTGGTATGGATCGTTGTTGATGCCGTTTCACTGGGATTATACTTTTATAAAGGGATGTACCCTACGGTTATCTTATTCCTCGTATATACTGTTATGGCAATTAAAGGATATATTGAATGGAAAAAGGATCTGAAAACAGAAAAGATACGATTTTGAGGAAAATCGTCCTGACCGGACCGGAATCAACCGGAAAAACCACACTGGCTGAACGACTGGCCGGTTATTATAATACCATCTGGGTGCCGGAATATGCAAGAGAGTATGTCCGGAACCTGCGGAGACCCTACACTTACGGGGACGTGATCCATATTGCACAAAAGCAGATTGAACAACTTGGAACAAACTACACCAAAGCCCATGACTATGTTTTTTTTGATACCGGATTGATCATTACGAAAGTCTGGTTTGCTGAAGTTTATCAAAAATTTCCGGATTTCCTGGAAAAAGCGATCCGGAAGATACATATCGATCTGTATGTATTGTGTAGTCCTGATTTACCATGGCGGAAGGATCCCATAAGAGAAAACCGTGGCAGAAACAGGAAACGGTTGTTTACAATGTATCGAAATGAACTGGAAACCTATGGATTTAAATATGAGATAGTGCGCGGCAAGGGAAACGCAAGAATAAATAATGCCCTGAAGTGCCTTGAACGGCTGTCAGAAAGGAACTAGAACCCCGTACCGATTCCTTAATGAATGATATTGTCCCTTTTAACCCTATGAAATAATCAAAACCCGTATTATACCGGTAAATTGTTATAATATTTTCAGGATGTATTGAAAATTGTTATATATTGCGCTAGTTTTAAGCCGAGTGAATAAAGGTTGGACCAATCAATGGTTGAAATCAGGACATCCGAAAATGGTTATTG
>CP070687.1:158381-168649 GCA_020353115.1 Bacteroidales bacterium | reverse complement strand
ACGGTACAAACTTCTTCCACACGCAACACAAATATCAGGATAAAGAAGGCCTATAAAATCTTCAATATAATGAACAAGCGCTTTCATTCCGCTAACATTCCCTTTTCGGGTATGGAACAGTTTTCAACTGGATCACCCCTGTGAGATCGGTGCATTCAAAACCGCCAGGATGCCAGTCTACCCGGTAAGTTGCTTCGTCTTAATTGCCATCCAAAGATAATGCATTAAATGTAACCGTTAAAGTTTATTCAACTGAAATCTGAACAACATGGCAGATAGGGCAACAACTATATTTGGATTATGAACTAATGTTCACTATATTTGTATTGAACATATGTTTATTATATTCTTTTACCATGTCGCCACGTCCAAAACAGTTCCGGAAAATGAAGAATCCGCCATTGCTGAGGGGTTTTAAACCCTTTGGTATTCCATCATCCGGCAAGGATTTCATATCCATCCAGTTTGAAGAATTCGAGGCGTTAAAGCTTGCCGATTATGAGAATCTAACTCATGCCGAAGCTGCGGAAAGGATGGATATTTCCCGGCCGACCTTCACGCGTATTTACGATCATCTGAGGAAAAAACTGGCCCGTGCATTTGTGGAAGGAATTCAGATTGTTGTTGAAGGAGGAAAGGTCATGCTGGATAAACAGTGGTTCAGATGCAATTCGTGTTATCATCTGTTCTACCTTGATTTTGATTCTAAGAAAAAGTGTCTCCACTGCAAATCAATGGATATTGAACATATTAATAAAACGCTGAGAAACTGGAAAACCGGATTTGGAACAGGTGCATACAACCGGAAAAGAGGGCGGCCGGATGCATGCATTTGCCTCGGTTGTGGTTATAGAATACCTCATCAAGCCGGAACACCATGTTACCAGCTGAAATGTCCGAAATGCGACATTACTCTTATGAGGGAATGAATCCCGGGCTGTGTCTCGCGGTTTGCAGAACATTACTGAGGTATCTGGCTCCGTTCCTTTGGATAAAATAAATTCCAGGTCTTTTTTATATATTTGCCTGGCAGTCATATCCCTGGCTGAATTCTGTAACCAAACCAATCATCAATCGACCGTATGTTTCATATTAAATCCCAGGTTACCATTCTCCTGTCTTTACTTCTCCTTCCGGCTTCAGGACAGGATCCTCCGCAACAATCCTGTCTCAAACTGGATCCCCATGAATTTTATATCCAGATGAAACTGTCACCGAATCACGTATTGATAGATGTAAGAACGTTTTATGAATTCCGGAGAGAACGAATACCTGATGCCATTTTAGCAAGAAATAGTGAGGAGTTATTCCGTATTGCGGATACGCTTGACCTGGAACAGCATCTATTCTTCTACTGCAAGGAAGATTTCAGGAGCAGTAAGGCATGTGATCTTTTACACGATAAGGGATTCGTATACGTATACATCCTCAAGGAAGGAATTACCGGCTGGAAAAAGATGAATCTGGAAACGGATAAAACAAAATTGAAAAAAAGCGGCAGGAACCGTTAGAGTCAGGATTCAATAAATTCAAAATCGGTCGTTACTAATCTGGCAAATCGTTTCCCTGAGGCAAGCATATCCGGATCCTCTCTATGGTAATACCATTTCAGGTTTACCTTGTGCTCTGTCGAAATGCTCTTAAGAACGGATAAAACCTTGAAAATCATTCTTGAACTGGCGGTATTAAAATATTCCAGCCGGAAGTTGAATTCCGTTACCGGATTAGGATGATGACTGTATTGCTCAAGCCAGCTGACGACGGGAAGATAAAACTCCAAAGCATTTTCCGGCAGGGACTGACCGGATATTTCAAATACATTTGCTTCCGGATTTAATGTTATTTTTGGCGTTTCAATGGTAGGTTCAACAATCAGTGGTTTCATTCCTTTTGTTTTTCCTAATGATCGATCGTCACCTGAATGGAGAGAAAGGAATAATTATCATCGACAGGTATAATGTCATAAACCAGTGGTTTCCCGCTTTTTATTCGCATATCAATTAATCCCATCCCGTTTTTTAACGGATTGGAAAAATCATCATCTGTAAGTTTTTGAACGAAAAGGTCTTCCAGCTCATTATCATTCAAATCATTAATATGATCCAAATGTTTTCTCATTGCCCCCTCCTCCTCTTTTCTGATAATATTACCAGTAATAATCTTATTTGAATTTCCTTCAGTCCCGACCATTAATATTCCGGTTTTCCCTTCAAATCCTTCCAGGTCAATTCCATGTTGTGATATATTCTGCAGCATTTCGACCAGTACGCTGAAAATTCGTTTTTTAACCACATATTTCTGGTTTCTGCTCATTTTCAGGTTTTCAATAATATCCAGCATATCAAAGGCTCTTTGCCCTGAAAACTGACTGCAATAGACGAGATTAACGTTATTTTCCCCGAGAACCTGCATGAGTTCATCGATGATATCAATCCCATAAAAGTCCATCGAAGCAGACGATTCCGGAACTGCATGATCGCAAATCAGGGTATCCATAAAAAAGAAAGAATACCGGTCGTTAATTTTTCTGAACTTAAAACGGATCTTATTTCCTGATTTGCGGGCAATTTCAATTAATCCCAAACCGGCACCACCCTTTCGCGAAATAACGGAATCCCGCAATGCTGTCTTATAATAAATTTTTAGTTCTTCTTTATCCAGGTTATTTATATTGTCAAGTTTTTCCTTCAATGAATTGATATGCTCATTCTGGATTATATTCCCCTGAGAAATATTATACTTCTCCCCGGCACTTTGGATAAAAAATATTCCGGTGCTTTCGAGTGGTTTTTCCTCGGGCAGTTCCTGGTGTCTGGTAATGTTCTGAACGCATTCAACAAGAATATAAAAGACCCTCTTTTTGGTCTTTCGGCTTACTTCGGATATATCAAATATACTATGGGCAAATGCTATCAGGCCATCTGAGACAGGCTGTGTAAAGATACCACGATAACCATAATTGATTTTGTACTTGATCATATCCCTATAAAGAGAATAAACAAAGGAATGATCAACATCAGGTTTCAGCATCATAAGGATTGATCACGATTGGCCAACTACAAATTTAGAATTTATTTTGTTTTTTCGTTGATGTAACGATTAATGATGCAAATAAATTCCGTAACCAATGGAATGGCAATGGTTAACGACATGATATTAGGGGTAAACATCGTATAAACTCCTCTATTTAATAAAGTGGTTTAAAGATAATTAGTAGCCAAATTTACCCGATTTGAGGAATGGATTGAGGTTGTCGTGATTGCTTCATGTCGTACCTTTACCACAAAGTACGATGAAATCATTGGAATCGGGTCCCAGTTCCCCTTCGGAATAGTCTCCGAAAATTTTAATCAGTTCCAGATTGGAACGATGAATCAAATGTTCAATTTCGTATCTGAAAAAAAACCGCATGTTAAAATGCCATGTCTTTGTCACCTCTTCTCCTCCCTCATCCCAGCCAAGTGTCATTTCCACATGCGTGATCTGGTGCAGCAGGTCCGATTTTGCAGAAACAATCCTGTGCAATTTTTTACCCTTTTCATACTCACCCTCAAAATCCCGGAACTGATTGATTCCCTCCTGCAAAAGCCGGAGGTTCGGAATAAACAGATCAAAGATAAATTGTCCTCCGGGATTCAAGTGTTCTTCCACACGGTTTAACAACATCAGCTGATCTTCAATTTCGATTACATGGGAGAACATACGAAACGGGGCAATGATAAGATCAAATCTCATATCTGTTTCCAGTCGAACAGCATCCTGAACCCAAACTCTGTACCTTTCTGCTGGATTCATTTTCTGATGCAATACTTTGATCATTGACGGACTGACATCGATACCATAAATATCCGCCCCTTTTTTCAATGCATCGAGATAAAGTCTTCCGGTACCTACTCCAAGTTCAAGGATCTTTCCTTTGCACCGGGATGCTTTATTGACAAAAAAATCATTATCCACACCGGTTCTGACCTTTTCGTATATTATATCATAAAACCGTGCTATGAAATCGGGGTATTCACTGTAATTTTTCATGGCTTTAAATATAATATGATTATTGTTCCAGGAAAAAAAATAGAGCCGGTTCCTGGAATTTCCTATTCGAATAATTTAGCTTCCATTATATTACACGTATTTCAGTTAGCACAAGCCTGCAACCCGTTATTCCGCTATTTGGTTTCCAGGGTGGTTTTGTTATCCGCCGGATCTGTTGGATTGTATTCTTCTTAACCTGAATAAAACCCTTGCTCTTTTTTGAATTAATATCGTGATTCTGTACATTACCGGAACAATAACCAGGGTAAGGAAAGTCGCAAAGGTCAGTCCGAAGATAACTGTCCAGGAAACAGGTCCCCAAAATGCCATCATATCACCCCCAAAATAGAGTTGAGGATCGAAATTACTAAGCATTGTATTGAAATTGATGTTCATTCCTACGGCCAGCGGCAGTAACCCCAGTACTGTCGTAATTGCCGTAAGTAATACGGGACGCAGCCTTGTTTTTCCTGCGGTTACTACACATTCCGTTGCGTATTCTACGGGCAGAAATTCATTTTCCCCTATACCCAGTTCCTTTCTTTTCCTGGCTTTTAGTAATTCAATATAATCAATTAACACGATGGCATTATTAACCACAATGCCTGCCAGAGACACAATACCTATACCTGTCATGGCCACAATAAAATCCATTTTGAAAGTGGAGATACCGCCAAAAACACCAATAGTACTGAATACAACGCTGGCAATAATTATTAGTGGCCTGATCAGGGAATTAAACTGTGTAACGAGAATAATTAGGATTAACGCCACTGCTATCAGCAATGACCGAACCAGAAACTGCATTGACTCCGTCTGTTCCTCCTGCTCACCTGTAAACTCAATTTGATATCCGTCAGGAAGGTTATACTCTGCGAGCAATGTCTCCAGCTGCTGGTTTATCCTGGTTCCGTTATATCCCGGAAGAACATTGGAATACAAAGTTATAACCCTTTTCATATCTTTCCTGTTCACCGCACCATATGTGGTGCTGTATTTTAAATCGGCAATCGCGGAAATCGGGAGCTGTATGAGATTTCCTTCTTCCCAGAATGATATCCGCTGGTTCATAAGTGAAGCAACACTGTACCTGTATTCATCATTCAGCCTAAGCTGGATTGGATATTCCTCCTCTCCCACTTTGAAATCTGAAATTTCTCTTCCGAACAAAGCCGTTCTCAGCGTAGTTGCGATCTGCATAGTTGAAAGCCCGAATCGACGTGCCTTATCGCGATCAATATGAACGATTAATTCCGGTTTCCCTACATCGAGATCCTTCCTTAATCCCTCGATACCCTGAATATTCGCTTTGTTAATAAATGTCTCAACAGAATCTGTCAGGGCAATCAGGATTTCAAAATCCCTTCCGCTAATCTCTATATTCACATCTCTTCCCGTAGGAGGTCCCATATCGTCTTTCTCAAAGGATAACCGTACTCCGGGGTATTTATTAATCAGATCCCTGGAAAGATCCTGCATAATATGATTTGTGTTGATTTCTCCCCTGTCCTGAAAATCGATGAACGATACCGTAATTAATCCCTTGTTGGGCTCGTCACCCGTGCTGAATCCATCGGATGATCCTGTCCCGACTGTAGTAAGGATGGTTTCAACAATATTCTTCCTTTCACCCAATATTATATCGATATCCGTTTCTAGCAACCTCATTACAGAGTCGGTTGCAGAAATATCGGTTCCTATAGGCAATTCTGCAACCACATTGATATAATTCGGGTCGCTTTCAGGGAAGAAATTGACATTGGGTTGCCGTATCATAAAAAGAACAATTGTACTCAACAATAAAAGAACCGTCCCGATAAAGAATTTGACTGGGTTCTTGCCCTTCAGGGCAAAGAGCAGGATTTTCAAATAGAAGTTTTCAAGAAAAACCAGAAAAACTTCCCTGAACCAACGTTCCGCTTTATAAAAATAGAGGCTGTTCAAAAGAATAATCAATCCGAATATTGCAAGAAGATTGGCGGCATAATAGGTACGGGCAATATAGAAAATAACGGCCAAAAAAAACATGATCCCGACAATAATGAAAGAACGTTTCCTGTTGGGTGTATTATCTCTCCTGTTTACCCCAGATTTGATTAAAGTCCCGGCGAAAACCGGTATAATAACAAGAGCAACAAACAACGATGAACTGAGAACAATAATGAGGGTAATTGGAAGATATTTCATGAACTCTCCAGTAATACCTCCCCAGAATGCCAGTGGAAGAAAGGCTGCTAACGTAGTAATTGTTGAAGCAATAATGGGAACAGCTATTTCACCCACAGCCTGCCTTGCTGCTTCAAGGGGTTTAAAACCCCGGTCTACAAAACGATAGATATTTTCGACAACAACAATGGCATTATCCACAAGCATGCCCAGGGCCAGGATCAATGAAAACAGGACGATCATATTGATCTTATAGCCGATCAGATTCAGAACCATAAAACTGGTAAACATCGACATGGGTATGGCCAATCCGACAAACAGGGCATTTCTTGTTCCCAGAAAGTAAAACAGAACCAGAATCACCAGAATGACAGCCATGATCATACTGTTTTCAAGATTGTTGAGCTGGATCCGTATCATTTCGGACTGGTCATTGGAGTAAGACACCGTCATTGTTGCAGGAACGGCACCGCTTTGTTGTGCCTCAACCATAATAGCAATGATCTGATCGGTGGCCGACAACAGGTTTTCACCACTTTTCTTGACCACCTGCAGGGAAACAACGGGTTCTTTATCCAGTCTTGCAAAATTTGTCGGCTCCGCATAACCATCAATTACTTCCGCAACATCTTTGAGGTAGACAATGTTCCCATTGTCATGATTTATAATGATATCTTTAATTTCATCTGTATTATCAAATTCTCCGACTGTACGGATCGATCGTCTCGTAGTTCCCAATTTTATTTCCCCTCCCGATATGGAGATATTTTCTGCAGTGATGGCCGATTCAATATCAAAAAAAGTTAATTCATATGCCTCCAACCGATGAAGGTCAACATTAATTCGTATCTCTTTATCGTCAATTCCTTTTATATTTACCTTTGAGATTTCACTAATAGTTTCGATTTGATCTTCAAGGTATTCTGCATATGACTTCAACTCCTCAATACTGAAATCACCGGACAGGTTTATATTAATAATAGGAAATTCCGATACATCAATATCCATTACGATCGGATCCGTCAACAAATCATTCGGCAGTTCACTTTTTGCCTTATCCACAGCATCTTTCACATCCTGTAAGGCATCCTCAAAATTAACGTTGGTATTAAACTCTACAATCACCATTGATGCATCCTGAATAGAGTTTGAACTCAATTCCCTGATCCCGTTTATCGTCTCAACTTCTTTTTCAATTGGTCTTGTAACCAGGTTTTCAATATCCAGGGGAGAATTCCCCGGATAGGGAGTCTGAATCAGAATGGTTGGAATAACCAGCTCCGGAAAAAGTTCTTTTGGCAACTGGTTATAGGACAAAATACCGAATATTGCAATAACAACTGTTAACAGAAAAACAGTGCTGCGATTTTTCAGAGCCAGGGTAGTTATTTTAAAATCCCTTATGATGCTGTCGATCTTCTTTTCGATATTCATGTTCTTGCTTGTGGTTTCCGCTTTATCTTTCATTTTATCTCTACCGGGATACCATTGTTAACCTGGTCATATCCAGCCACAATAACATTCTGCCCGGATTCCAATCCGGAAATGATCATGGTTTGATCTTCATAGGTTGGTCCTTTTTCAACATACATTTTTTGTGCTGTAAATATCTGGCTGTTTTGCTGAGCTATATACAGGTAGCTTCCATTGGCATCATTTTTTATTATAATGGACGGAACCAGCAGAGCCGAATCGGTTGAGAAATCGACTACTTTAACTCGTGTCAGAATATTGGGTTTTAATTGATTATCCGGATTTTTAAGTTTCATCTCAATTCTGAAAGTCCGGCTTTGCGGGTGGATAACATTTCCAATTCGTGTAATCGGTGTTTCCAGCTTTATATCAGGATAGGAGGGAAACTCCAAGTGTACCGGATCTCCTGTACGTAAACTGGATAAGTAGATTTCGGATACATCCGCCTTGACGTTTAAATCGGACAGGTTAATGATACGCAAAAGCATCATACCCGGGGAGGCCAGTTCTCCGACCTTACTATAGATCTCTTCAATTATTCCGTCAAAAGGGGCTCTGATACGTGCCATTTCAAGTTGAGCCATTAGTGTTTTCAGTCGGTTCTCGGTTGATTCCTTTGCATTTTTTGCCTCCAGATACTGAATTTCCGAACCAATATTCTGATCCCACAAACCCTTCTGTTTTTCATATAGTTTTGTTGCCAGTTTCAGTCCGGTCTTTACCTCATCTATAGTGCTCTCCGTAATACTTGTATTAAGTGAAACCAACAAGTGTCCCCGCTCTACATGTTCTCCTTCTTTGACATGAATAGTTCGTATCTGGCCGTTAATTTCAGGACTTATCATAGCATCCTGCTCGGCCTCAACCGATCCGCTCACCTGGATAAAATGCTCGAATGATTCCGGGCGGACCGTTTTCACATATACCGGGACTTTTGAAACAGGTTGTGCTGCAGTTTGTTCATTATTTCGTTGTTCCGGAGCACAGGCCATAGTCAGTGTAAGGAACAGCAGTATGATATTTCTTTCCATTGTTTCGTGTTTTGTAATTACAATTGATTTAAGCTTCTATCTAAACGGATTTTTGCATTGAGTAGCTCAAATAACGCTGAAATATAGCTGGTTTGGGTTTGCAAATACTGATTGTTTACCTGGGTCAGATCAAGACTGGAAATAATTCCTTCCCGGTATTTAATACTGGTTCTTTCGAATATTTCTCCTGCCGTTTCCAAATTCCCCTTTTCACTGTAGTACTGCTCCAGTGCCGTATTGAAATCGTATCTTGCCTGCTGATTTTCCAAAAACAGGCCCTGTGCTGCAAAATCCTTTGAATTCTTCGATTTTTCCCATGTCAGCCTTTTCTGGCTGACCTGAGACCGTTTCATTCCGCTGGAAAAGATCGGAACATTTAATGTTATACCCAACATTGATGATGGAAACCATTTCTGGTCAAAGTCCAAAAAATCAAATTCATTCCGTAATGCCGTTCTCTGATTCGAAAAATATGCGGAAAGGGTTGGCCAGTATTCGGCTTTTGTCCTCCTCAAATCCAGATAAGCAAGTTGCTCCTGTGTGTTGAGTAACCGGTAATCGACATGATCATTCAGGTTGAATTCCTTTACAAGCATGGCTTCCAGGTCAATCTGTCTCAGAATATTTTCAAGGTCTTCGGTCAGCACTATCTTGATATCCGGATCAATGCCCATCTGGTAACGAAAAAGATTTATTGCAATTTCAAGTTGTCTTTCCATTGACCGTACACTGTTTTCAACTGAAGTGAGGGTTACCTGTAACTGATCAACATCCGTTTCTTCCATATAACCTGCTCTGTAGAGTTCCCTGGATTCATTGAGGATCTTTTCCAGATTTTGCTGGTTTTCCTTCAGGGTTTTTATGGTTTCCTGCGAAAGCAGTACCAAATAATAATTCTGGGCAACAATCTCTTTTACATCGTATTCCGTTTTTTCAAGCGTTTGTTCCGAAACTCTTTTATATATTTTTGCAGCCTGGAGAGCCACAATATAAGGACCATTGAAAATTAGCTGGCTTGCTGTAAGTACGGCATTTGCATTATGTTGGGTGCCAAATCTTACTTCCTGAAATGTTCCGGGTTCTCCCCCAAAAAACTCAGCAGGAATTAGGGTTGTCGCCAGACTGAGATTATTTGTATATCCGACCGATCCGTTTATCTGCGGTAATCCCATGGCGGTGTTTTCCCAGATAACTTTTTTGGCTATTTCAACATCAAGAACCGCATTGTGGATGGTTGGATTGTGTTCTATAGCGTATTCCTGTGCCTGTTTTAAGGTAAAAAGCAACGATTCCGTTCCCTGAGCCAATGCCCTGTCCGTGGTAATAAACCATAATAGAACGGAACAGCAAAAAAGTATCCTGAAATTAAGGTAAAGGTGTCTGAACTGTAATACCATTTTATACTCCTTTAATTCTTTCGTTTAATTTATGTTTACTTCTTTCAAGGAATCCAATCCCTTTTTCATTTGCTATACCCCTAATATGATAAATGAAAATTTCCCATATGAATTCCTCGGAAGTAAAGTCATATATAGTTTGAATGTCGTCCTGGTACGAATGTTCTAC
>CP070687.1:147509-158281 GCA_020353115.1 Bacteroidales bacterium | reverse complement strand
AACAGTAAAACATTTTTCACTGGCTGATCCTCCGGAAGTTTTGATAAGCTACATAAAGAATATTGTAACCTGTTGTGTTATTAAAACTCAACTAATTGAAAATCAAGCTCGCCAAGAAATGGTCATACTGAGCCTGTCTCCCAAAGGGATCCCTTGGGGAGAATGTATGACCGGTCTTAGACTTCGACTAGCTCAGTCTGACCTACAGGCAGTTAAAGGATTTAATAGCACAACTGGTTATTGTAGTAATTCCGTTCAAAGTGAGCCATGTTCTCCGGCACATACCGGGCAACTCTTTCTCCGGCACGATAATCATCCGTTTTAACCCGGGTATTTATATTGCAACGGTATGATCAATCCTGTTCTGGTCTGATGAACGTGCTGAGCATATGCGGATATGATGGCTTAGCGTATCCAATGTTTGCATCTTAAAAACCTTAGGTTAAAAGAAGGTTTTATCGTCGGGTGACATAGAACAACCGGCGAGTGGCAAAGCCGGTCAGTTATCCTGTCCGGGTGTATTTTGGAGTTTGAAGCGTACCAGTCTTAACGGAATACCATCTGTTCCTTTCTCTTCACAAACTGCATATATATATCCGTTATGATATTTTAAAGTGGCATCTGAAATTTTCAGTTCATATTCTGTACATATGAAGCTCGTTTGTGCCAGCTTCTCCCCACGGTTATTAAATGCAATAACAGCAAACCTGTTATCCACATCTTCGTCTTTCCTGGTATACTCGAATACAAGCATATTCCCTTCGTTGTCAATTATCACATTCGAGTAATATGGCAGATTGGGGTAGTAATTCGAAAGATCTTTAATTTTCCCAAGCCAGACTTCCGCATCATCATCATAAACCTTCCTGTATTCCTGTTTTATCTCATCGGACCAATGTTCATTCTCGTTGATTCTTTTAATAGTTTCCCGGTTACTTTCCAATGCTTTCTGATAATTTTCACTGACATCCTCCCCGGTTATCTCTAAAGGAATGATATCCAGCATAAACTCATTTATCGGCTTACCATCCGTATTATAAACATTGACATTTCCGGTTTTGCCGTTTGCTAATACGAAATTACCATTCTCCAGTAAAACGGTTTTATGTTTTGTAAAATACTGATAACTCGGCATATATACCAGGTCGTCATCGTATGTTATTGTAAAAAACCTTACTGTATCGTTCCCCGCTGTTATTGTTCTGGTTTGCACGTTACCCCTGTCTCTGAAGTAGGAATGAATTATTTTCTCTTCCTGAGTGTTTATATCAATAATTGACACGATCTCACGCCATCCCTCTTTCCACAATACGCTTCCGCAAACCAGTAATTTATTATTTCCTAAGGATTGAATGGAATTCGTCATATAATCCAGGCTCAGGCTTTTCTGGTAATTGCCATCCAGGTCAAACAACTTAAGTCTTGAATTTACATCTGAGGTTAGGAAATATTTGCCTTCAACAATGCTCTGAACCGATGGTAACATGGGAAACTGGTGGGGCTTTCCTCCGTATTCGCCAAACTTCCCGGCAAGGGAACCGTTCGGGTCAAACTTCCATATCTGGTGATGGTTCTTATGGCTCATAAAAACCGAACCGTCGGTAGCAACTACAATTCTCTTCTGGTTGCCAACCTGCCGGCCCATAAGTTCATCGTAATATCCTGCAAACAGGTTTTCCCAGTCATTACCTGCAGCATATGTCTGATCCGGGATCAGATGCACCTCCCCGGATTTATAAATATCCAGCAGGTTCTGGGAGTTCAAATGATAACCAGCAAGCATAGTAAAAACAAGGATTATTATTTTTTTCATAGCGGTACGTTTATTTTTTTTCTAATGAATCGGGAATGATAATTTCTCCTTTTTCTTCAAATGGATAGATCTGGATTTTGTTTTGCCACAGGTAATTCGGATCCTCCCAATCAAGGTACTCCTGTATAAGAATCTCAGCAGCAGGTATTTCCATATCCTGGTTGCCGGCCTGTCTTATTTCGGATGTATATACGATTACCATGACAAATATGATTGCCGCTGCTACACCGGCAATTCGTATTGTCATTCTGATCCGGGCTCTTTTCATTTTAAAATCCGGAACAGGTACTTGATGGGGATCTATATGCTGAAGCAGGCTGTCCAGCAGTTTCTTCTGTTCCTGAATACGGGCCAGCTTATCTGAGCAAAGCGGACAAGACCTCAGGTGTTCTCTGATTTCCAGTTTTATTTGCTCCATGACCTCTTTATCGAGGTAGGCTTGTAGAATACCTTCATCATAACATTTCATGATATTCCCTCTTAAGTTTTTCGACGAATTGTTTTACAGATCGTGCCAGTATTTTGCCTATTGAATTTGGATGTATTTCAAGTATTTCCGCTATCTCGGAATATTTTAATCCGTTATAATAAAGAAGGAGCAATGCGCTGTCCTTTTCAGGCATTGAAGAAATTGCTGTGAAAATAATATTCCGTAATTCAGATTTATCGTATTCTTCATGTGGATCGATAATCCCGGATTGTATGTTACGTATTTGATTTTCAATATTCCGATGCCTGTCAGCCTGGCTTTTCATGGTTAAAAAACTGTTGTATAGCACCTTGTACAGCCAGGATTTTGTATTTGTTACTCTCTTTTGTTGCTCATGGAACCTGAGAAATACATCCTGGACCAGATCCTTGCTTTCCTGGTCAGACCGGGTCAACTGATAGGCAAACCGGTAGAGCCCCTGATAGTTTGTCTGGTAAATTTTTTCAAATGTCATTTCAGCAAAAGAGGACTACCTCTGATTATAGGACTAATAACCTGGGGTGTTTGTGACAAAAGAACGATTTTTCAGCCGCATTACGAAGTTACAGGATTAAGTCATACTGCAAAGAAAAATGAAAAGGGAGCCTCCAGTGCGGAAACTCCCTCAAATTCGAATATTTATGTTTTACAAGCCTACTGCTATATTTCCGATTATTTTTACAGGGTTGGTTCGATATAAATTTCGATAATATTGCTGATTATCAGTGGATTCTATATCAAATTCAGGTTGAAACCGGTAAATGCCTAAAGTTCGAATACGATCGGGAAGGTATAGGCAACATTTACTTTTTGTCCTCTTTGAATACCTGGTGTCCATTCCGGGGGACATGTTTCAATAATTCTAATAGCTTCGGCATCCAGGTCAGGATGTGCACCCCTTATTACGTTTACATTTGCTATACTTCCATCTTTCGTAACAACGAATTGTATAAAAACCCGGCCGCTTATTCCATTCGTTTTACAACTCTCCGGGTATTTCAGATTTTCCCTTACATATTCTCTGAAGGCTTCCTGATCCTCCCCTCTGAACTTGGGCATTTCTTCCACAATAAAGAAGACTTCTTCTCCTTCCGGTATAACTTTGGAAATCTGGTCTACCTGGACTGTGGATTGCTCAACAGGTATTATCTCCTCATTCAATGATGAATCGAATTCTTTTTCCGGATTTTCGGATTTTGAACATGCAAAAATCAGAAATAATGACAGAACTATTGGCACCAAAAGTATAACCCTCAAATATGTTGACTTTTTCGATTGTTTTTTTGTCATCATGGCTATTCGTTTTTTTATTAGTGATTTGTTAAAGTTATTTGTCAATTCAATCGCTTTAAGTCCTTTGATATAATCCAGCAATAATCTCTGGTAACCGGTCTTATTATATCCGCTGATAATGACGCTGTTATCAGCCAGGTATTCATGTGTTTCCTTTAACGACCTCCTGTAAAACCACATTATTGGATTGAACCACTGTAACGTTAAGAAAAACTCCATAATCAGAACATCAATAGTATGTTTCTGTTCTATATGAGCACACTCATGAGCGATTATTTTATCAAGCTGATTTTCCCAAATCAGGGATTCATTCACAAATATTATATTCATAAAGGAAAAAGGTGCGAAAGGCCGGTCCGTACAGACCAATGAATATTTTGGGAACTTCCTGATATTCTTTGTTTTTGCCATTATCCAGACTTTACGAATTCCGTTGATAAGGTTCAATGTCAGAATAGTTACCCCCAGTAAATAACCGTAAAAAATAATCTCTGTCCAGTTAAACGACTGAAAGAAAGATTGACCCTCATCAGCGTTAATGGTTATTCCCATAAGACTAACGGCAGTGCCGATCCTGTAGGCTATATTAAGCAGAGGTGAAACCGTATTGATTGAACCTTGAAATGAAATATTTATTAACGGGAGTAAGAAAGAAAATACGACAGCACCTAGCAAAACAAGACGGTTAAGAGAAAATAAAGTCAATTTTCTTAACATTAACCAATAAAAAAAATAGAGCACGGTTAAGCTTAAGCCTGATTCTATAAAATAATTCAGTATCCAGCTATTCATTCCCGGTTCTTTTTCGTTGTGCGTTCCGTTGGATCAACTTTTCCAGTTCCTTTATATCTTCATTACTAAGCTTTTCTTCTTTGGCAATAAAAGAGACGACGTTTCCGAAAGAATTATCAAAATAGTTATGAAGCATTTCCCTGAAAGTCCTTTTCTTATAATCTCCCTTGGAAACAAGAGGAAAGTATTCATACGTTTTACCGTATGCTTTGTGTCCGACAAATCCTTTTCTCTCCAGCCGTCTTACAACCGAAGATATGGTTGAATGCGGCGGTTTGGGATCGGGCAACCTGGAAATGACATCACTTACCAGTCCTTTCCCGATTTCCCAGAGGATTTGCATTACTTCTTCTTCTTTGACAGCTAATTTTTCCATACTATAAATATACAACGTTTTAACACGTTATGCAACTATTTAAGACGTTATTTGCCTTTTTATGGCGTTATTTAGTATAATTCCAAATAAATTTGTATCGGATGCAATATAAAAAGGAAACTCCGTAAAGATTGGGCTCATTGCAGGGAATTCGGTGGATTGGTAATACAAATTCCTGTATACATTTCAGACCTTATGTTGTATATTTTTTTGCTTTTTCACGGATTGTATAACCACTACAGCCAGTTTCATCATACTGATCACCGACCATATAATCATTGCTATAATTGTCACCAGCATAAATGAAAGATCCAGGTCAAATTGGAACTGCATCTGCCGGAATTTCCAGAGGTCATCTTCCCTGACGATAACAGCAGTCAGGCGCAAGGGTAAAACCAAGAATCGCGACAGATCGAATTTTACAAAACCTATTGTAGATATCCATGCTACATTACCATATGCCGATACATTGGCGATATCCATCATAAATTTACAATCCCCCCATCCCTTCCAGTCGGAAAATACCAGTCTCTTTGCTTCCTTACGCCCTATGCAGATCTCATTAGGCATAGTACCAAGGACTAACAGGTTCTCTTCAGCGAATAATTGTTGCATGAACGGTTCGATCCGGGATGTATCACGTTCGGTATAGCCCTCCTGGAATTTATTAAGCAACCGGATAATTTCTTCCCTGACGTCTTCAGGGGCATTCCCTTTTGAAAAGATATAGGAATCCGTTGCACCATAATATTCTTCGTGGGAGTGCTGTAATGTCCTGGTAAGCAGGTAGAACATGAACAGGGCAAAAACTGTAAAAAGCAGATGTTTTAAAATTCGTTTCATTATAATTCACTTTAGAATAGCCGGTTTAGACACCTTGCATGGTTTTATTTCATACGGAAATATCAATTTAGAAAATTATTCCCTCAAATCAAAACTACCTTACACGTATAAATCTTATTAAATTTGTTGAAGGTTATCCGGGTGAATGCAGATTCCGGTTGTATGAACCAGTATCCTGTTCGCAAGATTCAAAAATTTAATACAGTTTCTGTGATGAATTTTAAAGTTATCCTTAGGAGTATTTTAAAACAGAAGAGAAGTGCGGCAATTATTCTCTCGGGTATAATTATCGGAATGACCAGCGTTATATTTATCTGGTTATGGCTGGCCTACCAGGTGAATTTCGACAGGTTCAATGAGAATTATGATACCATTTACAGGGTGATCATCAGCAAATCGGGTGCGGATAATATGGAAGGACTGGCCGAAATGCATGCGGATATCTTATCTCTGGTTCGGGATAATATCCCCGAGGCAGAACATAGTGCCCGGTTTAAACCGTTCCCCAGAAGTGTTGTGAAAATGGAGGATCAGGTTTTCTATGAAACCGGAATAGCGGCAGTGGACTCTTCCTTTCTGCAAATATTTACCCTGAAAATTACTGCATCCAATGGTAAACCGCCTTTGCATGATCCTTACGAAATTTACGTAAGTGAGCGGATTGCAGAAAAGTACTTCGGTGAGCTGTCACCGATTGACCGGGTACTGGAAATTGACAGTATTGAGGTCAGGATAGGGGGTGTTTTCGAGGGGTGGCCGGTTAATACACATCTTCAGTTTGACATCCTCATCCCGCATGATCTGTTGAGTCGTTACGGCATCACTCACCCGTGGAATAATTATTTATATATAACCATTGGCGGATCGCATGACATACGGGCCGTTGAACAGAAAATCTCGAACCTGGCACAAGAGAACAATGAGGTAATCTCCTATTATCAGATGGAACTGGGATTACAGCCCTTGAAGGATATCCATTTCACAACCTCTCTCGGTTCTGAAATGGCCAAAACCGAAAAGAAGACAAAGATATATTTCTTCGGTATTATAGCTGTCATGATCATAGTGTTTTCGGTTATTAACTTTACCACGCTGGTATTTGCAAACCAGTTAACGGACCTGCAAAACCTGGCGATTAAAAAAACACTTGGCAGCAGGAAATTGCAATTGTTGCTTGAGTTGATTGTCAAATCATTATTCTATATCATTATTGCCTTTTTGGTTGCAGGAACTATTGTGGAATTATTAAAATCTCAGTTCGTTCATTTCACGAATGTCGATCTCAGGGGAATCCATCTGGGGATTAAAGGGATAGCTGCTTTTCTTGGGATTTTTGCAGCTGCAGTTGTAATCGGTGGGCTGTATCCAAACCTGTTACTCGCCGGTTTAAGCCCGTCATTTATTTTCAGGATCGACAGCAAATTCAGGACAATGAATATTTCCCTGAGAAATATTTTTGTAATCATTCAGTTTGCAGTCTCCATTATTCTAGTGGTTTGTACCCTCGTAAATCTCCGGCAGCTGAATTACATGCTGAATTATGAGTTGGGATTCAATCCCGGGAACATAATGTATTTCCCGGCCCGCGAACCTTTTGTTCAGCGATTTGAGGCGTTGAAACAGGATTTCACAAAGAACAGTTTCATCGAAGGGGTGAGTATTCAGAGCCGGTCTTTCTTCACCGGAGGTAAAGATTATGCTTTCTGGGAGGGTAAGCAGGAGGATGAGAATGTTATTGTCGATATTTTCGGGGTTGATCATGATTTCTTTACCCTTTTGGGAGTTGAGGTGATAGCCGGGAGGGATTTTTCCGAAGAGATCAGCACGGATAAATCGGAAGCATTCATCATAAATCAGGAGGCGGCAAGGCAAATGAGACTGGAAGATCCTGTGGGAAAGCGATTCTATGCATTCCAGCATTGGGGCCAGGTGACAGGAATGATAGGTAACATACATTTCAATTCACTTAAGCATGCTATCGATCCGCAGGTTTTTTTCATTTATGGCCCTGCATTGCTTCCATGGATCTATACGGGAGGAAATATCCTGGTAAAATACCAGGAAGGAAGGGAGGAGGAGGTGATATCTTTTGTGGAATCATACTGGAAAGACCGGAATCCGGACCAGCCATTCGAATATGATTTCCTTGATAAAAGCCTGAGGTTATTATACGAAAATGAAAAAAGAAATTTGCAGCTGTTCGGGATATTCTCTGTGGTCGCCATTTTGATTTCATGCCTCGGTTTGCATGCTATTGTCGCATTTACGACAGAAGAAAGAACCAAGGAAATAGGCATTCGTAAATCATTCGGCGCCAGTTATTCCGATATTGTTACCCTTTTCTTCAGAAATCTGTTTATATGCCTTCTTATTTCCTTTTTGATTTCAGCGCCTGTAGCTTATTACATCATGGATAAATGGCTGCAGAATTTTGCCAACAGGCCGGATCTTTCCGTCTGGACATTTATTGTATCTTTTCTTCTTGCAGCCTTTGTTTCTTCATTTACCATGCTGGCGGACATCCGTAAATCCGCAAAAAGAAATCCGGCCGAAAGTTTGCGATATGAATAATCCGGATATTCCTTAAATTATGTCTTGACCATCCGGTCGTGACGGTAATGGAACGGATTTTGAGATAATTCGTTATTTATCCTCTGCCTGGTTCCTGATTTTAACCTCAATGCTGTACAGGAACAATATTATCTTCAGGATGTTTATCTATTAATTTATTCAGGGGATCGATTCCTGCACGGGAAGGTTCCTCGTCCAATTCAATGGTAAATACCTGATTCCGGTTATTAACTTTATGTTTTTGAATATAGCAGAGTTTATCCTCACCCTTATCGTCCTTGGTATAAACACCAATATCAATCCAGTCATTGATCCCAATTGAAGTTTCATTACCCAGGGAATCTGCCCTGAGTTTCTCTGAATTTACGGTTAACTGCAGGATGTATCTGTCTTCTGCTGTTTTGGCAACCACAGCATTTTCGGCTTTATTTTCATACAAAGTAATCGTTTCAAACATATCCGTTAATATATACTTCAGGCTGTCGGGCGTAACTTCCTCCAGGTAGGGTAAAAAGTCTTTTGTTGACGGGTACTGATTCTCCCGGTATGCCCAGTCATTTAAATATCTTCTCAGGGCGCTGTTTACACTGTCTTCGGAGATATAATCCTGCAAAGCATACATTAGAACAGCTCCTTTCCGGTAATGGATATAATCCTGGTTTTCACACTCGGCGATCGGCATTTCATTCTTTTCTTCCCTGGTCCTTCCAAGCAGATAGCTATCCATTTCATACCGGAGGAATTTTTGCATTATCTCATTTGAACAGGATTGTTTCATTACCATCAGTGCTGAATATTGTGTAATGGATTCACCGAGCATTCCGGCACCCTTAACGTATGCCTCACAAACCTGGTGTCCCCACCATTGATGGGCAACTTCATGGGCCGTTACATAAAACGGGAAATCGACATCATTCTCTTCAACATGCATGATAAATCCCATTCCTTCTGAAAAGGGAATCGTATTCGCAAATGACTGGGCGAATTCCGAATACCTTGGGAATTCCATTATTCTTAGCTGACGGTATGGATATGGCCCAAATTCAGTTGTGTAATATTCAAGGGATCTTTTCATGGAATTCATCATGCTGGTGAGGTTATACTCGTGCCCCTTATGGTAATATATTTCCAGATTTACATTGTTCCAGG
This sequence comes from Bacteroidales bacterium, assembly GCA_020353115.1. Lineage (GTDB taxonomy): Bacteria > Bacteroidota > Bacteroidia > Bacteroidales > VadinHA17. The sequence continues at coordinate 148,975 of CP070687.1, read as the reverse complement.
TATCGGATACGACTTCGTATTTTGCAGAAATTACCGAGAAAAAATTAAAGATGGGTTTATCCATTTTATAATGGTAATATTTCCTGTTATTTACCTCCCACTGGTTCACCAGGTATCCCGGAGCTATAGCTGTCTGGTCTTTTGCAGTTCCTAGCGTAATCTCAAAAGTAACCCTCCCGGAATTATCTCCAAAGGGAGTCATTGTTTTTCCCCTCGGATCATCGCGATCCATCATCCTCTCCTTTGAAGGAAGTCCGTATTTTTTACGTTCTTTATCTCCAATCAATTCCATTCCTGAATCATACCCGATCTGGGGGAAATAGGAATTGTTGAAGAATGTGCCGTTAAATACAATTCTGGTATTTGAGTTTGCGTCGACAAATCCTTTTGTGTCATAGAGGATTTTGAAGTTCATCCTGATACTGTCATCCGGTTGCATAGGCTGGTCCAGCTTGTAAATCAGGTATCCTAATTTGTCATAAGCCCCGTTAAGTTTTGCCCCGCCTTCAAAAGTGATATATTCGGATGATAAATGTTGTTCAGGAGCAAGTTGTAAATGTATATCCCTTATGGATTTTGAGGTGGTATTCAGGAGGTTGTAGTGGCCTTCTGCTGTAAAATTACGGGTTTCCGGGTAAATTTCAACCATTGTTAAGGTCACAGCCGTAATTTCGGGCTGTGGCAGGAATTCAAATTGTTTCAGCTCTTTCTCATAGGTTGCCTGTATTTCTTTCAAATCATCAGAATCGATGTAATCATTAATGACATTGGTATTGTAAAATACATAGCTTCCCGATAACAGGAAAAATGATAATGAAGCAAAGCCAAATATAAGCAAAGGCCTGGTTAATCTGGATTTGCCTGATTTTAATCGTGACCTGAGGATAGTATCCGTTCCTCTTACTGAAAAGAAAACGGATAATGCAAAAAATGCAGACATTAACCCAAACCAGTAAATATTCCTCCATATAAAAGGATTTACGAAATGACCATATTTATTCATATCGGAGTAAATACCCAGGCTTGTTTCGGCGAAATGAACGAGAGAATGTTCCCATCCCAGGTCATATACGAAATCGACGGCAACGAAAAAAGTAACGACCAATACGTATCCGAGGAATTTATGATTGACAACCACCTGTATGAAAATAGCCAGCAGTGAATAAAGAATTATTATGAAAAGTGTTTCGCTATATAATGTTGCAAAATATAATCCCAGCTCGTAATGGTAATAATCCTTAAACGTTTGTATAATTACCCCGGTTATAATCAGGATAAACAGGATTACAAGAAAAGAGAGGATCAGGGCTAAAAACTTGCCTGTAAGATGGGCAAAATCCGGTACCGGAAGGCTATCGTGTATCTGGTCAAATTTCAGGCTTCTTTCCTTCCATATCAATTCTCCTGAATAGAAAACAATAATGATAAAGAAAAACAGGATAAACATATCCAGTTGTTCCAGCATA
>CP070687.1:135659-147409 GCA_020353115.1 Bacteroidales bacterium | reverse complement strand
TCACAGCCATTTTCCGTTATTACAACGGTATCTTCAACCCGCACACCCATATCTTCGTCGGGGAAAACGGCCAGAATGTCCAGCGCAAACACCATTCCGGTTTTCAGGGTATCCCGGGGAGAACCACCCACATCATGAACAGCCATCCCGACATAATGACTGACACCGCCGTTTTCAAGATATCGCATCATTTTCTGATATACATCCGTGGAAAGGTCGAATCCTTTGGAGACCAGGTATTCCTTGGCTTTCTTGCCAACATCCTGTCGGGTAAGACCGGGCGCATAGAATTTAAAACATGCTTTCTCTATCTCGTTGCAAGCCGTATAGATTTCCTCCTGCCGTGGAGTAAATTCTCCATTTGCCGGATAGGATACGGTAATATCAATGTCATAATACCCCAAATCCGGTCCGGCATCAACCACCAGGAAATCGTTTTCCACGAGGTATCGATCGTGCTTATAGTAATGCAGATAGGGATGATTTTCCGCAGAACTGATGATGACATTATATGCCAGATCTCTTGCCCCTTCTTTCTTACAGTAATACTCAAAGAGGGCGGCAACTTCATATTCATACATTCCGGGTCTTGTTGCCCTGATCATTTCTGTATGTGCCCTGACTCCTATTTTACCAACTTTTCTCAAATGCTCAATCTCGGCTTTTGATTTGATGATTCTGAGGTCCCATATCATTTTTGAACAATCGTGTATAACTGCTTGTGGAAACCTTTCTTTAAGGATCTTGACAAACTGAAGCTCACGCGTTAACCTGCCATCCCATTCATTTAACATTACATCTCTTCTCAGGACATTGAACTTTTCAGAAGAGCATTCCCGGATCAATTCTTCCGGGTAAATTGAGGTATAGATCACCTTGTACCGGTCAGCAAGACCCGACAATGTATTTGAAAATTGTTCGTAAGACATGTACCTCTCGATTCCGGTGTATTCCGTAGGATCCCTTACCAGATCAAGAGATATACCTTCCGAAGCTGCTGAACGTTCAGCGATCGTGAAGAAAAGAATGCTCTCCCTTCTTACACCATCAATGATCAGGATCGAATTGGGTATTTCAACACCGGTGAAATAGAAAAAATCATTGTTCTGAAAATAGATGTCGTAACCGGTTACATGACGGGAGCCTGGGATAATAGCAAACCCGTCTGGTATGGCATCCATTAGTTTCTCCCGTCGCATACGGTATTCTGGCTTCTCAAATAGCAATTCCCCGGAAAAAACAGAATTGATTATGAAAAGAAAATTAATAAGAACCAGCATGGCTGATAAGACCTGTTTTTTCATATTGAGTGTTGTGTTAATGTTTGTTTAAAAATACGAACAATTCAAAAAAAAGTCGTAAACTTATATGGGAAAGATTATTGAAATGAATAGACGGGCAATTCTTTTTTTGCTGTTCATCCTATCTTTCATGATGGCCCGTGGACAGAGAAATTATCGTGCCGACCGGATGGAGGAAATCTTAAAGGGGAAGGAGAATCTTATATATTCCCGGGCAGGAAATTACACAACTGCATTGGATGAATACGATGTGAAATTCTATTTTCTTGATCTTGAAGCAGACAACACTTCAACCCATATTTCAGGAAATACTACCATTGGTGCCATACCTGTTGTGCAATCGCTCCAGACTTTCATTTTTGAGCTGAGTTCGGCCCTTTCTGTTGATTCGATTCTGGTCGATGATGTAAGACACAACTTTATTACGGGAGACGACATTGTAACTGTTAATCTTGAAACCTCTATTCCTCAGGGAGATTATTTTTCCGTTCAGGTTTTCTACCATGGAACTGTGCCGACACAAGGTTTTTTTGCAGGAATGGCCACTGGAACCGACCAGGTTTGGGGAAATCAGGTTACATGGACATTATCGGAACCTTATAATGCCCTGGGGTGGTTCCCTTGCAAACAGGACCTTGCCGATAAAGCCGATTCGGTTTATGTATTTGTTACTACAGACAGTTCGCTTTTGGCCGGATCGAACGGTATATTAACCAATGTTGTTCCCATTGGCAATAAAACCAGGTATGAGTGGAAATCCCACCACCCGATTGCGTACTACCTGATATCGATCACTATTGCCGATTACCGGGATTATAGTATTTATGCAAAACCGGAAGGATTGAATGATTCAATCCTTATACAGAACTATATTTACGATACTCCCGGATATCTCACAGAAAATAAATCCCTGATCGATAATACGATAGATCTTATTGAATTGTATTCTGACCTGTTCCTTCTTTATCCCTTTTATGATGAGAAGTACGGACATTGTGTAGCACCCATGGGTGGTGGCATGGAACACCAGACTATGACGACGCTTCTGGATTTCCGTTTTTATCTTGTTGCTCATGAGCTTGGTCATATGTGGTTTGGTGATTATGTTACATGTGCCACCTGGATGGATATCTGGATTAATGAAGGATTTGCATCCTATACCGAATACCTGGCATATCAGTACCTGTACTCACAGGAGGATGCCGATAACTGGATTATCAATGCACAGGAGAGGGCTATGCTGGAACCGGAAGGTAGTGTCTATGTTCCCTTTGAAGAGATTGAAAATGTTAGCCGGATTTTCAGCGGGAACCTTTCCTATAAGAAAGGTGCGGCGATAATCCATATGATCCGGTTTGAACTGGATAACGATTCGCTCTTCTTTAAATCCTTGAAGGAATTTATAAAGCAATACGGTGACAGTGTTGCAACCGGTCTGGATTTCAGGGAAGTTGTTGAAGAAGTATCCGCAATGGATTTTACTGATTTCTTCGATCAGTGGTACTTTGGAAGGGGTTTCCCGACATTTCAGATCAACTGGAGCCAGAATGCCGATACGCTTAAGGTCCGGTCAATCCAGTCTCCTTCTTCCTTTCAAACCTCCTTGTTTAAAACCTCACTCGAATTTCGGCTGTCGTATGTAGGAGGAGATACGGTTATCCGGGTTTTCCAGGATCAGGCCATCCAGGACTTTTCTTTCGTGGTACCATCGACAGTACAATCACTGGAATTCGATCCGTATAACTGGATACTAGCAAAAGTAAGTTCAATCAACTATATCCCCGATCTTGACACGGATCCTTCCACACTTTTCCGGATATGGCCAAACCCTGTCTCCCAAGAACTCAATATTCATTTCTACGGCAGGCAACGGGAACATATGGTTGTTATTTCAGACCTGTCCGGCAAAATTTATTCAAGTTTCAGGACAGAATCTGAACATATTACAATTCCCGTTGGCTTCCTTGCCCCGGGGTTTTATACTTTGACTGTCGAAGAAGAAGGGAAAAAAACCGTTCAGAAACTGGTGAAGCAGTAAACAAGCAATTGGGTTTAAAGATCAACAGATTACGTACAGGAGTATAACAAACCGGTTACTTGCCGGGTCGCGTTTCAAAGTCGTGCAGTTAAAAAACATATCCGTTTTTTCGGATGGAAAAAGAGGATTCGTGCCTCCGGAGACAAAAATACTGTAAACGTGATAATTGACACCAGGAGAGGCTGTGAAGAGTCCGTTTTTTGGCCTCTCGGGCTGTTGGTTGTAATGAATTCTATCCCGCCGGGAGACTCCTTGTAGAGCTTGTCTGCCTCTCGTCCCTATGACAGGTGAACCGTCAGGAGAGGTTCAGGTTCTCATGAAGCCGACTGTCAAACCGACAGGATTCTGATGCATCAGGAAGCCGGCACTGCCGGTTGGTGGATATGGACACACACTGAGCCGTTGCTTCGGCGATATGCAGGAAGCCTAAATGTCCCGTTGTTCATCTACCCATTTAGTAGAGGCTGGAATTCGGAATATTTGGATGAGGATTGTTTTGAGAATGTACATCCTGGTATTTTTGAAATTCTGATTTTGCTTTTCCTTGCATGAACTTGAGAATCATTATATCTCATTGCGAAATGACACATATTTGCTAATTTTAATGATTGACAACAAACCTGAATAAAGGTATATTCAAAACTCTTCGGGTTTGCTCATGCATTGATTTACTCGTTTTAATATGTACGTATGAAAAAGTTTGTTATAATTGCAGCTCTTCCATTACTGATTTCTCAAATTAGTAGTGCCCAGTTCAGTAAGCCAGATGTTTTATCGGGATATATCGAAAATCCCTCTCTGGTTGAAGAAAACCAATTACCTCCGCATGTTCCCTATGTGCCATTCGAATCAGTCGGCCAGGCACTTGACGGGAACTGGAACAATTCACCATATTACCAGTCCCTGGACGGATTATGGAAATTCCACTGGACTAAAACTCCTCTTGACGCACCCGACGGTTTCTACCTTAAGGAATATGATGCTTCCGGCTGGGATGAGATCGAAGTTCCCGGTACCTGGCAAATGCAAGGGTACGGGTACTACATCTACAGAAATATTCCAATGGAATTCGCTCCCTATGATCCTCCGGAAGTTCCCATTAGTTTTAATCCGACCGGTTTTTACATAAGGGAGTTCACAGTGCCTGATGAATGGAATGACCAAAAGATCATTCTTCATTTTGATGGTGTAAAAGCAGCATACTGGGTTTGGGTAAATGGTGAATATATTGGTTTTGACAAGGGAAGTATGACTCCTGGAGAGTTTGATGTTTCAAAATGGGTGAGGACCGGAAAAAATAAAATCGCAGTACAGGTGGTAAGATGGTCGGATGGAAGCTACCTGGAAGACCAGGATATGTGGCGATTTGCCGGAATATACAGGAGAGTTTACCTGTATGTTTTACCGGAAGTTCATATCCGGGATATGTTTATTACAACTGATCTTGATGAACAGTACAAGGATGCAACCCTGAAACTGGAATGTGAAATAAAGAATGAATCAGAAACCGATCTGTCAAAGATAAAGGTAGAGGCTCATCTGTTTCAGGCGGGGAGTAATGAGATGGGTGTATATAGTGGTAGTTTGAAATCAATTATGGCAGGCAAACAGGAAAAGTTAATAATTACCGGTAAGGTTGAGGATCCCTTAAAATGGTCTGCAGAAAAACCGCACCTCTACACTCTTGTCCTTGAATTGAAAGATCAAACAGGGAATGTTATGGAAATCCTCGAAGAAAGAATTGGATTCAGGGAACTGGAAATCAGGGATGCCAGGATGCTTGTTAACGGTGTGCCTGTTATGATAAAAGGAGTTAACCGGCATGAGCATGATCCCAACCTTGGCCGAACCATGACAGAAACAATGATTGAAAAGGATTTTCAGCTGATGAAGGAATTAAATATTAATAGTATACGTACCTGTCACTATCCGGATGATCCTCTATTTTACGAGCTTGCAGACAAATGGGGTTTTTATATATGCAATGAGGTGAACGCCGAATGCCATTACGGGGAACAATTCCTGGCCTGGCAACCCGGTTGGGAAGAGGCATTTCTGGACCGGACACAAAGGTACCTTCACCGCGATAAAAATCATCCTTCAGTAATCATGTGGAGTATGGGAAATGAATGTGGATTGGCGCCTGTACATTATAAAATGGCCGAATTTGTCAGACTGACGGATCCAACCCGGTTTGTTTATCACCAAACCAATTACCCTAATGGAGATGCTCCGTTTGCAGATATCTGTGGTACACGCTATCCCAATCCTTCCATGCTGGATGCCATTGGCGATACCACACAACGACCTGTGATCCTGGGGGAATATGCCCACGCTGTGGGGAATTCAATGGGGCATTTTGATGAGTACTGGGAACGATTTTACAAATATCCGTCACTACAGGGAGGTTACATCTGGGATTGGGTGAACCAGGGATTGAGGGTAGATCTCTTCAAAACAACCGACCAGTCCCAATATAAACAAATAACCGCATTAATGGGACGACCCGAACATGTTGAGGGAATATATGGTAAAGCGGTTCTTTTAAATGGATTGGATGATTTTATTGAAATCACCTCCACTCCCGAATTAAATATTACTGGAAATGAATTGACTTTGCAAACCTGGATCTATCCACGTGGATATAATGGTTCCAATTCAATGATATCAAAAGGGAATCATTCATTTGCACTTGAACAGAATCATAGGGATTCAATCTTCTTTACCATTCATACGGACCGGAAGTACCAGGTTTCTGCTTATTTGCCCAGGGACTGGAATTTTAACTGGCACCATGTCGCCGGGATATATAATGGCAATGAGATAAGCATGTTCCTCGATGGAAAAAAAATTGCTTCCGGCCATGCCGAAGGAAATATTTCAAGAACATTCTATGCCATTACGATCGGGAAAAATCATGAACGGGATCATGAACAAACCCCGGGATTTATCTCCAATGCGATCTTTGACGAAACAATACTACATAACAGAGCATTGGAACCTGATCAACTGGGATTTTATACGGATAAACCCGAAATCGATCCCAGCCTATTACTTTGGCTCAATTATGAAGACTATACAAATGATGGACTATTCCTCTGCTATGGTGCCACACCGGAAGGTTCGGCTACAATGGATGGGATCATCTTTTCAGACCGGGGATACCAACCCGAATCCTGGCAGGCCAAAAAGAGCCATGCCCCGGTAAAAATATCTCCGGTTAACCTCGATAAGCTCAAAGTTGAAATTGAAAACCGCCATCATTTTACCAACCTGAATGAATTTTTACTTGATTGTTCTATGACTGAGGATGGACAGGACATTGAAAATAAAAAAATTACCGTGGATCTTTCACCACTCCAATCAAAAGTTATTGAACTTCCCTTGAAAAAACCGGAAATCAAGCCCGGATCTGAATACCACCTGAGAATTAAAATCCTTCTCAATGAGGATAAACTCTGGCAGGACAAGTTCTATGAAGTCACATTTGAGGAATTTAAGATCCCCTGGCAGGTGATAGGGAATAAGCCTCTGTATGAACTTGAATCCGGAAATCTCGAGGTGATCGAAAATGAATCATCAATCATCATTACGGGAGCAGATGCCATTTATGAATTTGACAAAAGCGCAGCAAATCTGGTGCGGATATCTCTTCCGGATGTCCCGATACTAACTTCCGGTCCTGAATTCACCGTATACAGACCACCCATTGTGAATGAAATTTCAACATGGACACGCGCAGAATACAAGGACTGGTATGAATGGGGTCTTGATTCCCTTGTCCATAAAGTCGAATCCCTCAATTTTGAAAGAATATCCGGCAATGAGTTTATAATCAATGTCAGGAAAAACTCATATTCCTATATTGATCATTCAATCCAGTTCGAGAATGAATATGTATATACCTTTTACGGTACGGGAGATTTGGTCCTTGACCATAGCGTGCAATGTCATGTAGAATTTCCCGCACGGAGATCCCGTTATGATATTCCATGGTTACAGAAGATAGGATTGCAAATGGAAATGGCTGAAGATATTTCAGGGATTACCTGGTTTGGAAAGGGCCCCTTTGAAACCTATCCCGACAGGAAAACAGGAGCTTGTACCGGTATCTATAATGAAGAAATAGAGCAAATTGAAATGCCCTATATCATCCCGCAGGAGTTTGGCAACCATACGGATGTAAGGTGGACCCTCCTGACTCATGAAAATGGCAAAGGCCTGGCAATATATGCCAAAGACCTTATGAATGTCAGTGTGAATCCATATACCAACCTGAATACGGCCTGGTATCCATACCAGTTGAAGAAAAAGAGAAACGTTACGTTAAACATCGACCATCGGGTAAGTGGCGTTGGAGGTACACCGATAACAGTAAGGCATGCATTCAGGACATATCCTGATGATTATCATTACAGGTTAAGAATATCCCCGATTATGGGACACCTTGATGAAGTATTAACGAAAGGAAGGGAAGACTGGTAGAAATGTAAAGAGAAATATTCCTGCTCCGTAAGTGCGGAACACTGAAGAACGAAATCGTTTAGTTATGATCCGAGTCCCTCTTTATCCCGCATGATCGATTGGTTTTAAGATCGGAAATTAACCTGTTCTTTCCCTTCGCCCTTTTTTTTCCTGTTTCTGGAAAAGATGAGCATTAAAACCCCAAACAGAAGAGTAACGATACCTGTCCAGAGGTTTATATTGATATTGAAGGAAATCTTATACAGTTCACTATCCGCAGCTGTAAAAAGTCCATAAAGGGTAAGCAATAATCCCAGGACGGTGAACATAAGGCCAATCGGTAAACGAATATCTACTCCCATGATTTATTTACCATAAAACAATTGTGAATACTATTGAAATACTGCCAACCAGGATTGCAAGGGCTTCAGGACGCTTATACCAGTCCAGATCTTTATCCACAAGTCTGGGTGTAAGAGAGTAAACCAGCCCTGCCAGATCATTATCCGTCTTCTGTTTTTTCGTAAGAAGGGAAATGGCAATGGTAAAGACAAAACAAGCTGTAAAGGCATAGATTGCAGTCCAGAAATTCTGGGCCATCTCGCTGGGATAATGATGAACAACGTTTCCAAGCCAACCTCCTTTTATCATTGAATGAATTCCTGCCGGGGCCGTTAACCCGTGATGGATCGCTGCGGCAATGGTCCCGGATATCAAGCCGTAGAAAGCGCCATGCCCGGTGCTTCGTTTCCAGAACATCCCGAGCAGGAAAGTGGCAAAGAGCGGTGCATTGATAAATGCAAATATCAGCTGAAGGAAGTCCATAACATTATTGAAGGATCTTGCAACATAGGCTGCCAGGATACTGACAATTATTCCGAAGATAGTGGTAAGTTGACCGACCCGTAAATAATGATTGTCGGATTTATTCGGCAGGAGATAGCTCTGGTAAATATCGTATGTCCAGACGGTATTGAAAGCAGATACATTACCGGCCATTCCTGACATAAAAGAAGCAAGTAATGCGGTTACACCCAACCCGAGCACTCCCGTAGGAAAATGGGTGGCAAGGAGCATCGGTATCACTTTGTCGTAATCATAGCTGTCGCCTTTAACCGGAAGGCTGAATCCGCTTTCCGGATCGGATAACAAGGCGATAGCGATCATTCCGGGAACAACGACAATAAACGGAATAAACATCTTTGGAATTGCCCCGATAAGAGGGGTTTTCCTGGCTGCAGTCATGGATCCTGCTGCCATAGCCCTCTGTACAACAAGAAAATTGGTGCACCAGTAGCCGAATGCAAGTACAAATCCCAATCCCATAGCGATACCAAACCATTCTACCCCCATGGGATTGGCATCAGGGCTTCCCGTATTTTTCCATGTATGGAGCATATTGCTGTCGAGGTTTGCTTTCAGGCCTTCCCATCCTCCGATATGCTTGAGGGCAAGTATTACGAGAGGCAGAAAACCGATGACAATCAGGAAGAACTGAAGAACTTCATTATAAATGGCTGAGGTTAAACCGCCAAGATAGGTATATATAAGGACAACCAGCGCGGCGGAGATAAGGTAGAAATCAAATTCCGTAATATTGATCCCCAGAAACCGTACGGTAAAGTCAAAGGGTAACAGGACCTGTGCAAGAAGTGCCAGGGCGTACATTGATATCCCGGACGCAAAAATGGTCATAATAGCGAAAGCAAATGCATTGAATGCCCTGGTTTTCTCATCAAACCGCAGCTTCAGGTATTCCGGTACCGACCGGGCTTTGGACCCGTAATAAAACGGCATCATAAATATTCCGAGGAAAATCATACCGGGAATTGCACCGATAAGGTAGAAATGGAAGGTGGTCATTCCGTATTTTGCGCCGGATGCAGCCATCCCGATCACCTCCAGCGCTCCCAGATTGGCTGATATGAAGGCCAGCCCGGTTACCCAGGCAGGGAGAGACCTGCCTGCTTCAAGGAACGCTGTGGCGGATTTCATATAACGCTTCAGAACCCAGCCGATCCCGAGTACAAACACAAAATAGACCAGCATGATAGAATAGTCTATCCATCCGGGATTGAAGCTCTGTTCCATATTTTATAATAGTATAGTGTGCACTAAAAGCCTTTTCTGATTTCCCTGTATGGTCTGGTGAACAATCTGAACCGTTATGCTTTTAATTATCAGGTTCGAATGTAAGAATTCAGCCCGAGATATAAGGATACCGATCCAATTTATATTAATTTTAAATTATCGGTCTGGTATTGGACGAAAGTGGTAACTGTATCCCTGCATAAACCTGGAAGGTCTTCCTTTTGTCTTTACCATGGGTATTATTGAAGAATCCTCTCAATCCTGGCAGGAATAATATGAAAATTTCGTTTTATGGAATTAACCGGAAGGATCCGGTTTACCTTTTATTTCCCTGACTCCATTTCCTACATCAGCCACATAAAAATCCGGTTTCAGGCCTGTCTTTCGTTTATACTCTGCCCCGACCTTCTCAATAAATTTGCCGACCGCGTTCTCTTTAATCAGCGTAACCGTACATCCTCCGAACCCGGCTCCGGTCATTCTTGAACCCAGAACACCTTCTATTTTCCTTGCTTCTTCCACCAATGTGTCCAGTTCAAATCCCGTGACTTCATAGTCATCCCGCAATGAATCATGAGATCTGTCCATAAGCTTTCCGAACTGTTCCATATCGTTTCCCTTCAAGGCAGTAACAGCATCGATACAGCGCTGGTCTTCCGATACAACATGCCTGGCTCTCTTCTGTACGGTCTCGTTTGAAATATGGTCCGAGATTTCTTCATATGCTGCCAGGGATAGTTCACCCAGATTTCTAACCGGTCTTGCTTTGTTCAATTCTTCCACAGCAGTTTCGCACTCTCCCCTTCGTTCGTTGTATTTCGAATCGGCCAGCTGCCTCTTTTTGTTGGTGTTGGAAATTATCAGTTTCAATCCCTCGAGCTTGAGCGGTACCAGTTCATGATCCAGGTTGTCGCAGTTAAGAAAAATGGCATGATGCTCCTGCCCGAAAATAACGGCAAACTGGTCCATGATCCCGCAGTTTACACCGACAAAACTATTTTCAGCCCTCTGGCATAGAAGAGCCATCTCTTTCATGTCCAGCAGGTTATTACCGTATTTCAGGTTCACCATATATGCTGTTACCGTCTCTATGGATGCAGAGGAGGACAAGCCTGCGCCGTCCGGTATATCTCCGTAATAAAGAAGTTCCGTTCCTTTGGGAATGGGAACACCGATTTTCATGAACTCATTGAAAACGCCCATAGGATAATTTATCCATTCATTCCCAGCCTTTACCGGCAATTTGTCCAGTGGAACCGAAGCAGTAAAATCAAAATTCATCGAGGCAAAGCGAACTTCGGGGGACACCGTACCCCTAACCAAAAGATAGGTTCCGTAACCTAAGGCGCATGGGAAAACATAGCCGCCGTTATAATCGGTATGTTCTCCAATCAGGTTGACCCTTCCGGGAGAAAAGTAGATTCGCGGCATTCCTCCTGCCTTACCATACCTTTGATAAAACTCAGATACCAAATTGTCTGTTTCCATGATCCGGCTTATTCGTATGTACAGCTGGTAAAATTATGACCTAAAATATTTAAAATTACTTTATATTTAAAATAGTTTATAATATTAAGCAACATGGATCCTCCGGTACTTATAGGTTCAATTGGAGTAAGTCTTTTACTACTGGCATTTGTTTTGAATCTTTTTAAATTGATCCATACCGGGTCGTTTGTTTATGCATTCATGAATTTTACCGGTGCATCGGTGGCAGGTTATGCATCCATCCTGATCGATTTTATGCCCTTTGTGATCCTTGAATTCTTCTGGGCATTCATTGGCCTGATTGGTATGGGTAAGGTGCTGATTAATAAATACTTCTCCTGAATGGCCCGGATTACCTGCTGTAATTG
>CP070687.1:121980-135559 GCA_020353115.1 Bacteroidales bacterium | reverse complement strand
TTGCAAAGCAACATTTCACCCTGTGAAATAAATCTATGATTTGTTGCAAAGCAACATTTCACAGGGTAACTTTGGCAGGTCTATTTATTTTTCATAAACTTATTTTTCATAAACCTAACCGGGATTTACAAATGGAGACCATTGGAAATAAGTATTCCTTTTTGAGCCAGAAGTTTATCGAATGGTTGGTTCAATTGGGATTTTCTGAGAACATGGCAATTTTCATAAAGATAATCGTATTTTCTGCCATTATAATTTTTCTCAGTATACTGGCGAATTGGCTGGCCAGGAAGATCATTATTACATTGGAGAAGAATATTATCAGGAAAACAAAGGTGAAATGGGATGACATATTTCTTGAGAAGAAAGTTTTCAACCGTCTGTCGCATATAGCTCCTGCACTGATAATCTACTTCACGGTGGAGATCGCGTTCAGAGAATACCCTGAATTTGCGGTCGGAGTGCAAAAAGCAACCTATATTTATATCCTGCTGGCTGTCTTACTGGTTACAGATTCCTTTATCAACTCTCTGCATACCATCTATACGACATTGCCTGTAGCAGAGAATCGTCCCATAAAAGGATATGTCCAGGTAGTTAAAATCATCCTTTACTTCGTTGCCATTCTCCTGGTAATCTCGATAGTTTTCAACATCAGGATGGGTAAACTCTTTACCGGATTGGGTGCTGTAGCTGCCGTCCTTTTGTTGGTTTTTAAAGACACGATTCTCGGGTTTGTTGCCAGCATTCAAATGGCTGCCTATCAAATGGTTAAACCTGGTGACTGGATTGAAATGCCCAGCAGGAAAGCAGACGGAACGGTTATTGATATTTCCCTGAATACGGTAAAAGTCCAGAATTGGGACAAGACCATCATTACCATACCGACCTACGCCATGGTAAGTGAATCCTTCCAGAACTGGAAAGGGATGGAGGAATCGGGAGGCAGAAGAATTAAACGATCCGTGAATCTCGATATGAAAAGTGTGAAATTCTGCACACCAGAAATGCTTGAGAAATTCAAAAAGATCCATTTTCTCAAAGACTATATTAAACAGAAAGAAGAAGAGCTCTCCAGGTATAATAAGGAAAACGACATTGATGATTCAATCGTTGTAAATGGCAGAAGAATAACCAATCTCGGGACATTCAGAAAATATGTGGAAGAATACCTGAAAAATCATTCCAGTATCCATAATGATATGACATTCCTGGTCAGACATCTGCAACCAACCGATAAGGGAATTCCGATGGAGATCTATGTATTCAGCAATGATCAGAGGTGGGCTAACTATGAAGCTATTCAGGCCGATATTTTCGATCATTTGCTGGCCGTAATCCCGGAATTTGAACTTCAGGTATTCCAGAGTCCTTCAGGTGAAGATTTTCAGAAGTTGGTGGATTAAAAAATCAGGAAGAAAGTTCCCTCTGACGGACGACCTCAAATACCACGATTGCCGCGGCAACGGAAACATTTAACGATTCGGTTCTGCCTTTCATGGGGATTTTCACATGGCCATCGGAACGAGCCAGCACCTCCCTTCCAATACCACGGTCTTCTGCGCCTACAACGATCAGTGTAGGACGGTTATAATCGGGGTCAAAATAATTCATATCCCCACCCTCGGTTGCCGCAATAATTTGTAATCCGCTTTCTTTCAGGTATATAAGAGTGCCCTTTATGCCTGATATCCTGCAAACCGGAAGATGGTACAGGGCACCAGCAGATGTCCTGACAGCATCCGGATTGATCCGGGCAACTCTGCGGTCAGGTATAATAAGTCCGTGAACTCCTGCACACTCGGCAGTCCTGGCAATAGCACCAAGATTCCGGACGTCGGTGACTCCGTCCAACATAAGGAAGAATGGAATTTCACCTTTTTCGTACAATGCAGGCAGAAGCCGGTCGAGGTTTGTATATTCTATTGGTGAAATAACAGCAACAACACCCTGATGGTTTTTACGGGTTATCCGGTTGATTTTTTCAACCGGAACAAACTGAAACGGAAGTTTATTTTGCTTTACCAGAGAAAATAATTCCTGATACAGTTCGCCCCTGAGATCATTCTTTATCAATATCTTTTCAATTTCCCTTCCGGAGCGAATAGCTTCAATAACAGATCGCATTCCAAAAACTACTTCAGAATCCCTGATTCCCATAAGGTGTGCAGATTTTACTGATTGTAGCTAAATACCATTCCCCGTTTCCAGGAAGCAATTGCTTCACCCCACCTTGAATTCAGATCCTCCGACCTTCGTAGTACAAAGTCGTTTTGTGTATAAGGATTATCCACTTTTCTGAAGGTGAACACTATCTTATCTTCATCCCTCTCCAATCCATATATCCATCTCTCCTCTTCATCATTCTTATATAGGATATCGGGCGAGCCATAAATAATATATATCATTCCGCGATCCGTTTTCCATCCTTCCTTATAGGAAACAAAGAAGTAATTGGCATAAAAAACCCTGTTATAATAAATACGTATCAGTTCACGGGCTTTATCAATATTTTCTGAAATACTGATCCAGAAGTTATCCACTGCAAGTTTGGGATTCGGTTCCCTCTTCAATCTGACCATCTCCGCATCGGAAAGGAGGTATTCCAGTGGATCAATTAGCTGACCTGCGGTTTTTACCGAAGGGAAATGTTCTCCAAAATAAAACAGGGTACATCCCTCCTTAATATCCCGATCAACGGTATAATGGTAAATACCCTCCTCTGTCAGCTTAATGGGAAAGTTGTCATTATAAGGTAAAACCCATGAGGTATCCGGTTCCTGAACCGATGATCTTGATGGTATCAGTAAAGAAGGCGGATATGGAACAATGGAATCGGTTCTGTAATAACTCAAATAGAGGCTGTCAACGTTATCCCTGGAATAACGGATCTGAACAACCTGGTTGCTATCCAGGATGGGATTAAAAATCTTACTCTCGGTATTATGCCTGTAAATCTGAAAGTTCTGAAAATTGTAGTCCGATGATTTATCAACAGGCATGAATGCCTGGACAGCCTTGCTCCTGAGAACATCATTCGTAATTATTTCCAGATTATACTTTTTCCCCTTCCCGGCTTTCAGCGGGATATTGGATATGAACTCCCTCCTCACATTTTGCATGTCAATAGGGTAAGAATAATGTCCGGAATCAGCCAGTGTCCTGATCCCGCTCAGTTCATAGAGCCTGAAGAAAATTTCCAGCCTGGCCTGGTAAACGCCTGCTTCATTCGCCTGGTTAAACAAAAGTTCAACCGGATAAATCTTAACGGATAAAATGGAAGTCTGATCACTTTCATGGTATACATGATACCTGGGATGCAGGGAAGTCAAACTGGGGTTGTAAAGATATGCAAGATTTCTGGATGTGTCGTACTTGGTCTGGGTAACACAGGCAGAAATCAGAAATACCACTATAAAAGGAGTTAAAAATCGCAGGAATCTTAACATCATCTGATCATTCAAGAGGTAAATCCGGGAATAAAGATAGCTATTCTTTTTGATTTGGTCATCGGCAAACCGGTTATTGCCATTCAAGCTGTGCCCGGCAGATCTCCTTTTCATCGCTCACCCTGAACAAAGAATGCCGGAACAGAGCACCAGGACCATTAACCGATTCTGTTCTGATTACAATCTCATCATCAAGAGATGTTTCCGAAAGAAAATTTATCTCAAAAACCTTTACAAGATGATCGATACAGTAATTTCCGGGATATGAATCAAGAATCCACTGAAGGTATTTCACATTGTTCGCATGGTTGTTCTGATCCAGATCACTATACTTTACAACAAACGGCTTATGCTCCGTTCCGCAACCGACACCCGGTAATTTCTCCAGTTTTACCTCAGTTGTTGAGACAGGGATAACGGGTATCCGGTCTTTCAGAATCTCAGGACTTCTCGGTCTCCTGCTGCTCCTGTCAACAATCAGCCAGGCACTTGCAGCGTCTCCGATAACTTCCTTTTTCTCATCCAGGATTCTGAATTCCCTGATTGCAAACAGTTTGCCAATTCCCGAAGGCCAGGTTTCCAGGTTCAGGGTATCATTCCAACCCGGGTACTTTTTCATACTTATCCTCAACCTTGATAAAACCCAGAATTGATCCCATGCCAGCATATCCTCATAACCAAGATTCATGGCTTTCGCATGCTTTCCTGCTATATCCTGGATATAATTACCCACAACTGTCAGGGGAACCCGTAAACCTGCATCCAGTTCATAGGAATGTACGGCATAGGAGTATTGAAATCTCTGAACTTTCATCTGCCAATTAGTATGTGTTTTTCCTGCTCAATGCAGATTGAAGTATTGTTTGCCGATATTTATACCAGAGATTGTTAACGTATCGTGTCTTCCAAATTACAAATCCCCGGTAAGACTTTCAAGCTTCAGTTGCACTCTTTCCCATTGGTCGATTTTTCCCTTTAATTCATCCTGCATTTTCCGGTAGGATTCATAAAAACCGGCATTTTCATCCACTTCCATTAATTTTTCGGGATCAGCTATGACCTGATCCATTTCAGAAAGTTTGTGCTCGATCTCTCCTATCTCTTTTTCAATGCCGGAAATCTTTGACCGGAGCTTCCTTATCTCTTTTTCCGATTCTTTCCTTGCCAGGAATAGCTTCTTATTTTTGTACTTTCCCTTCCCCTGAACATGTTTCATCTTTTTGTTAGTACTCTCAAGCTCCCGCAGAGAATGAATTTTCCTTCTTTCCAGAAAATCAAAAATCCCACCGATATTCTCACTGACCTTTCTTCCCCTGAATTCATATATCTTTTCAACCAGACCGTCCAGGAATTCCCTGTCGTGCGAAACTACAATCAGTGTACCATCAAATTCAACCAGCGCCTGTTTAAGGATATCTTTCGAACGCATATCCAGATGGTTGGTTGGCTCATCAAGGATCAGCAAGTTATGGGGTGCCAGCAATAGTTTTATGAGGGCTAACCTGGATCGTTCACCACCGGAAAGCACCTTTACCTTTTTATCTATATCATCTCCCTGAAATAAGAAAGCACCCAGTATACTTCGCATCTTTGTTCTTATTTCTCCGGTTGCTGACTGATCAATGGTTTGGAAAACGGTAAGATTTTCATTCATTGTCTGATCCTGGTCCTGTGCATAGTAACCAATTGCAACATTATGTCCAAGCTTCAGGTTCCCCTTGTATTCCAGTTCCCCGACAAGGACTCTTACAAGGGTGGTCTTCCCTTCTCCGTTCTTCCCTACAAATGCAACTTTTTCGCCCCGTTCGATAATAAGATCCACTCCATCAAGAACCAGGTTCCCATCATAGCTTTTACCTATTCCTGTGCATTCCATGACGATCGTTCCGGATCTGGGTGCCGGAGGGAAATTGATCCTGATTCTGCCGGGATCCTCCTCCTCGACCTCAATCCTCTCGAGTTTTTTAAGTTGTTTTACCCGGGATTGCACCTGTACAGCTTTTGTATTTTTATAACGGAACCGCTCGATAAACCGTTCCGTATCTTCAATCATTTTCTGCTGGTTCCTGAAAGTAGCCAGTTGCTGCTCTCTCCTCTCTTCCCTCAACTTCACAAATTTTGTATAAGGGACCTTATAATCATAAAGCCTTCCTAGACTCAATTCAATGGTCCGGTTGGTAACCGTATCCAGAAACGCTTTATCATGAGATACAAGAACCACAGCACCGGTGTAGTTCTTCAGAAATAATTCAAGCCACTGTATTGATTCTATATCGAGATGGTTGGTCGGTTCGTCAAGCAATATCAGACCCGGTTTTTTTAACAGTATTTTGGCCAGTTCAATCCTCATCCTCCATCCTCCGCTGAGCTCGGCCGTAGGTTTGAAAAATTCATTCCTGGAAAATCCCAGGCCTCCCAGTGTTTTTTCAACCTCCTCCTGAATGTTTATCCCGCCAACGATCCTGAATTCCTCATTTTTTTCACTCAACTTCCGGATAAGCCGGTTATAATCAATGGAATTATAATCCTCGTGCCCGGCAAGCTTCGTGCTAATTTTTTCTATTTCCAATTCCAGGTTACGTATTTCTGAAAATGCCGAAATGGTTTCATGATAAACTGACCTGGAATCATACGTCTTCATTTGTTGGGGAAGATAACCTATTGTCAGATCATCCGGTATAGTTACATCACCTTCATCCGGTTTCATGGATCGATTCAGGATTTTAAGCAGGGTTGTTTTTCCGGATCCGTTATTCCCTACCAGCCCGATCCTGTCACGTTGGTTTATCAGCAAACTGATATTCTTAAATAGCTCAAGGCCAATGAGCTGAAGGCTTATCTGATTCAGGGAGATCATCAGGATCATACATATGTTGTGCACAAAGATACAATAATTCAATCTTGGAAAGTTAACCCTGTCAGCCGATACCTTCCTGATGATACATAACCGTTCACCTGTTCCCTGTGCGGGCCACCCTGTGCGGGTCACCCTGTGCGGGTCACCCTCTGAGGGCCACCCTCTGAGGGCCACACCGTACCGGGTAATAATACCGTATTTTGGAAAGCGACATTGCAGGTACTTTTTTTTCGGGAGGGCCATTTTTTATTATGATTACGATTTACCCCTTCCCGCCGGGGCAGTGTGCGGGATCTGGCACATTAACCGGATTTCGTTTATTCACATACTTATCTCTATCTTTGTTTACCCTCACGGAGTATAGTTATGGGTAGCAAAAGAAAAAAATATCCTTTGTATGAGCAGGTTCGGATCCTGGATATCGGAGCTGAAGGAAAATCCGTTGCAAGGAAGGATAACCTGGTGATCTTTGTATCCAACGCTGTCCCCGGAGATGTTGTTGACCTGCAGGTTACAAGGAAAAGGAAGAATTACCAGGAAGGGTATGCCGTCACGTTTTATGAAAAATCCCCTAAACGGGAAACACCCTTTTGTGAGCATTTCGGAATATGCGGGGGATGTAAGTGGCAGGATCTGAATTATACGGAACAGCTTTATTATAAACAGAAACAGGTCACCGATCAGATGGAGAGGATTGCAGGTATCGGTCCGGAAAAAGCTCCTGCGGTATATCCAATAATTCCATCCCGTCAAACAAAATATTACAGGAACAAACTGGAATTCTCCTTTTCCAATAAACGATGGCTTACTGCTGAAGAACTAAGCAAGAACATCATATATGCTAAGCGTAATGCACTTGGCTTTCATATCCATGGTATGTTTGACAAAATTTTGGATATCAATACCTGCTATCTCCAGCCGGATCCTTCAAACATAATAAGGAAAACCATCAGGAAATTTGCTCTCGACCATAATCTGGAGTTTTTCGACCTGAAGGAACAGACAGGATTATTAAGAAATCTAATCATCCGTACAACAACTACCGGTGAAGCCATGGTCATTCTTTCATTCTTCTGTGACCATGATGAAATGAGAAAGGCCTTGCTGGACCATGTCAGGGAAAAATTCCCCGGGATTACTTCCCTGATGTATGTAATAAACAGCAAACCAAACGATACCATAACCGACCTTGATGTCATCCTGCATTCAGGCAGAGATCATATTGTTGAGAAACTGGAAGATCTGCAGTTCAGAATCGGGCCAAAATCCTTTTTCCAGACAAACTCCGAACAGGCCGCAAGATTGTATGATGTTGTCCGGTCTCTTGCAGCGCTATCCAGGAATGAAATCGTATATGATCTGTATACGGGGACCGGTACTATAGCTAACTTCATTGCCCGGGAATGCAAGAAAGTGATCGGGGTGGAACAGATACCCGAAGCCATTCAGTACGCTGAAACCAACTCCCGGATAAATGGTATTGATAACACCCGATTTATCGAAGGTGATATTAAAGACATTCTTTCTGAACAATTTCTGGCTGAAAACGGGAATCCGGATGTAATGATCCTTGATCCTCCGAGAGCGGGAGTGCATAAAAAGGTGATCCACTCCATTCTGGAATCCGAACCGGACAGAATCGTTTACGTTAGTTGTAATCCTGCCACCCAGGCAAGAGACATTAAACTTCTGCTTGAAAAATTCGATGTCCTGAAAATCCAACCCCTGGATATGTTTCCTCATACATATCATGTTGAAAATATAGTTCTTCTTCAAAAAACCACCCATAAACCTTCTTAATCCCATAAAATGGTATATTTGTAACCTGTGGCCTGGTCAGATCTTTATGAGTAAATCTTCATACTTCTTATTACCGTTGTTTATCCTGGCAAGTTCAGCCATACTTGCACAAGATGACAATTCCGATCAACGAAAGGATTTTGAATTATGGACACGTGCAGATCTCTCCTGGGAATTCCTGAAAGACTTCGAAATGGTGAGCGATGTCGGTTACCGGCTCGATGAATATTTGACACGGACAAAAAAGATCTTCGGTGAAATAAGTGCCGGTTATAAAGGGATTAAGTGGCTTCGTCTTAAGGTAAAATACCGGTTTACCTCCAGGCGGGGTAATTTCGAACACAGGCTGAGCGGGGATGCGCTGTTACGGTTTGACATTAATCGCTTCAGAATAACACTCAGAAACCGTTTGCAAAGAGAATGGCTGCAAGATAATGATATAGAGGACTTTCTGCGTGAAAGACTGAAAATCAGCTACAACATCCGGAACTTCCCGGTTGATCCTTTCATCTCAGGAGAGGCATGGTATCATTATAATACAGAGGATAACCAGTATGAAGAATTCTGGACTGATTTCGGAATCGACTGGAAAATCAATAAAAAAAATGACCTGGAATTATGCTTCAGGCTCTCCAGGGAAATAAACGTTAAAAATCCCCTCCATTCCAATATTATCAGTCTGAAATACAGCTACGCTATTAATTGAAAATCAGGCCACCCGGCCAGACGATTCAATCCAAATCCTATAAGATTTGAAGATCCATACCCCGGCCTCATTTAATTTTGCTTCAGGAATTCAACTCCTTTTATCCGACCTTAAATGTACAGGATTCCTGAAGGAGGCGAACGTAAAAAGTGATCGTTCCTTTCTTTATTCAGGTACTTTTTCTTCAGGGTGTTCCCGCCTGAAGTCCACCCAGTACTTTTTTATCGTCGATTTGATATCATGGTGCAATATAAGGATTCCAATAAGGTTTGGAATGGCCATAAGGGCAATTGTAATGTAAGAAAGTGACCAGACAATGGTTGTATCTGTGAACGAAGCAAAGAAAAAAGCAACAACATAGACCAGGCGGTAGTAGATAATATACTTTGTCCCGAAGAGGAATGTCACGGCACGGCCTCCATAATAAGACCAGGAAATTGCTGTTGAAAAAGCAAACAGGAGCAACCCGATAGAAACGATATACTTACCCCACTCTCCGAGGAAACTTTTCTCATACGCTTTGGTCGTCAGTGGAGCACTATGCATAAGCGATTTCCCTTCAACAACAATCTTATCCGATGCCGTTTTCCGGAACAGATTTTTAACCCTTTTCGTGAAAGGCGGTTTTTCAACTTCATCAAATGTCATCTTGCCCTCTACCACCCGGATAATACCTGTATAGTATTTGTTCCCCTGAAGGAACATGTAATCTTCCGCTACCGATTCGGCATTCAGGAGGGTAATTCCATCATTCGTCATTACTCCATCCTCGATCGTTAGTGAACCGGTATAAAGTTCCAGCCTGGGCATATCTTTATTATTGTGAACGTGGTGGAATAATGCTATCCGGTCATTTTTAACCGTTTCGTCATATTCCCCGACAATAAACTCCATATCCGTTTCCTGGAACTGGTTAACCAGTTTTTCCTTCCATACACCGGATGAAAGCAGAACCAGGCCTGTAAGGGTACAGATACATATGGTATCGATAAAAGGCTCCAGTATTGCAACCATACCTTCAGAAACCGGTTCATGGGCCCTGGCAGCGGAGTGTGCAATGGGTGCGGATCCCTGCCCCGCTTCATTTGAAAAGAGGCCACGGTTGACTCCGTTGCTAAGTGCAATAGCAAAACTCCCTCCCAGAAAGCCACCACCTGCCGCAGTAGGCGTAAAAATATCGGTGAAAATGGAGAGAAAGGAAGGAATTATATTCTGGTAATTGGTGAATATGACGAACAGAGCCCCGAGAAAATAGATGATGGCCATAAACGGAACCAGTCTTGAAGTAACTTTGGCTATCCGTTTGATTCCTCCGATGATAACCAATCCAAGCAAGATTGCCAGTACGATACCCGTCAGGATATGATTGATACCAAAGGTTTCAAATATAGAGTTGGATATGCTGTTAATCTGTGGTAAACTTCCCGTTCCAAAGGAAGAAAAAATGGTCGCAAAGGCGAAGAAGATTCCCAGGATTGTCCCTACTTGAATGATCCTCCCGTTCTTAAGGTTAATGTTCAGCCTCTTCTTCATGTAATACATCGGGCCGCCCGAGACACTCCCATCCGATAACTGATCCCTGTATTTATGTGAAATGGTAACCTCTACAAACTTGGTGGTCATACCAAGCATGGCAGTTACCAGCATCCAGAAGAGTGCTGCAGGACCCCCGATGTGAATGGCAAGGGCAACACCTGCAATATTCCCTGTACCAACCGTTCCCGATAAAGCAGTTGAGAGGGCCTGGAAGTGCGAGGCGTCTCCTATATCACCCTCCCTGTCATATTTTCCCCTGGTAATCCGGATGGCATGCCTGAAATACCGGATCTGAGGAAATTTCAGGTAGAGCGTAAAAAACAAACCTGTCCCTATTAATAACAAGACAAACCAGTTACTACCCCCGATATATTGATGAAGGTTCGTTAAAAAGTCATTTACTGCATGCATGTGGATCGAATGATTAGGTTAAAGATCTGGTAGTGACAAAGGAAACAAAAGTAACAATTCCTTTGAAAGATAAAAGTCAAACCAGGTGAAAGTTTAATTCTACACAAGACATACTACCACCGGGGTCTAATTGAAAAAACGATCGTCCCGGAGGGATTGAAACAAAGTGATGTGAATAGTGATCCGTTACCGGGATGAAGAATAAATCAATAACAAGTGTCCCGTCGGCAGTAAAAGCAATATTAATAAAGTAAACGTTTTGCGAATAGGACTTGTTTTTATAATTTAACGTGAATTCCGGAAGCTATAACCACAGGATAAAATAACCGAAACCATGACTATACCTATTTACCAGGTCGATGCCTTCACAGATAAGCTTTTTGGAGGTAATCCCGCAGCGGTTTGTCCGCTCAGCGAGTGGCCGGACACGTCTGTTATGCAAAATATCGCAACAGAAAACAATCTTTCCGAAACGGCATTTTTCGTAAAAAACGATTCCTTTTTTCACCTGAGATGGTTTACCCCCAAAGTGGAGGTTGATCTTTGCGGACATGCGACGCTGGCATCAGGACACGTTCTTTTTAATCACCTTGGTCACCCCGGAAATGAGATTCTGTTCCGGTCACAGAGTGGTCCTCTGAAAGTTCTGAGGAATAAAGATCTGTTGACCCTCGACTTTCCCGCAAGTAATTATGAACCTGTATCCCGGACGGAAAGTCTGGCAAAAGCTCTGGGTGCCAAACCTTCGGAGGTATTCAAATCCAGGGATTACCTGGTGTTATTCCCCGACGAAAAGACGATAGTGGAGCTACAACCGGAATTAGAACTTCTGAAAAAGTTCGATGTCCTGGGAATAATTGTTACTGCACCGGGAGAACGTTCGGATTTCGTATCCCGCTTCTTCGCACCATCCGTAGGAATAAATGAAGATCCCGTTACCGGCTCTGCACATACAACACTGGTCCCTTTCTGGGCAAACAAACTCCGGAAAAATAAATTACACGCATACCAGCTATCAGGACGCGGAGGGGAACTATTCTGCGAACTGGCTGGCGATCGCGTACATATCAGCGGAAAGGCAGTCACTTATCTTGAAGGTGAAATTTCCATCTGAAGTGCCTTAACTAAATAACAATTACTTTTCATGAGCTTTTGCGAAATGGAAAGTGTCAGGATGAATTCCTGCCCGCAAATGCAGGACGATTTACCTTCTGGTAATTCCCCGTATTTTTGTTGATTGGAGACGATCCGGACATTTTGTCCCTCTTATCCAGTACGATTTCGTACATCAAATAATCCGCTTCCGAACATTTTCTGGCATCAAAATGTCTTAATTCCAGCATATTAACAAACTGTTAAGCTGGGAATTAAACATTCTGGCACGAATTCTGTTGTATTAAATACGGAATTAAACAATTTAATCAGGGAACCATGGCGGCAACATTGTCAAAATATTATTTCGCCCAGGAGCGGTTGAAAATGGCCGATGAATATGTTGACAGAATAATCGAACTGAAAAAATCACGGGACCCTGATGCTCTGTCAAAGATACTATCCTTAAAACGGATCATCAGGGCTATGTATAATGTCAATTATTAGCTAATTCCTGGTAACTATTATTTGATCATACTGGTTTTACCGGTATGAAAGCGAGATCCGGAACACTAACCGAACGTTTCATATTGGAAGCATTCCTTAATGACTCACCGGAAAACCAGGTTTGAGTGTACAGAATCGGTAAGGTACAACAGATAATGGTTTACCTTTTTTGGTGGCCTTTAATATGAATCCTTGAAAATTAGGCTTATTATATTCAAGATATGTATTATATTTAATGATTGAAAATAAATACAATCATCTTTCCATGCAAGTTACCGTAACCCGTAAAGATACCAGTTTCTCCCCCGATCCGAGCAGGGTAATTGCCCGTTTTCATTATACCGGAGATGAACGCAGCGGAAATATTATACGGAAAGTCCTGGCAATGTCGGAAAACGAAATAAACGTTGCCCTGAGCCAGGTCCTGAGAAGTTACTCCAAACGGCACAGAAATATATCAAGGATCTTTGAAAGACATTTCAACAAAGTGACCCACCTGCTAAATGCAATGCAGATTGATCCGCAAGGACTCGATACTCCGAGAAAAGTTCTTATTGGGTCCTATTTTACCAAAGAATATTCCATCGAATCGGCAGCTTTTTTTAATCCTTCCATCGTAGAACATCCCGATCAGACAGAACTTGCACCAGGTGAGAAAAGGGTGATTCTGAGTTTCAGGGCTACGGGAGAAGGGCATATTTCATCCATTGTATTCCGTACAGGGGTGCTGGATAAAGATAATAACCTTGATCTTGAAGAAGTCGGCCAGATGCTGGATGAAGCCGAAATTGTCAAAAGGTATGTTTATGCCAAGGATACGTTTATGAGGAAACTGGATGAGATGCAGAATTTTAACAACATCGTTCCGCCAGCCCTGGTTTTCGATAAACTTGGTGATACCTTCACCTATGGAGAGCTTGAAAGATGCGTGAAGGAGACCAGACATACCCTCGAGTTGTCGGCTACCAAGGAGATGCTGCTCAACCAGATTATGTGGCTGGCCTCCTCCCACTATGAAATCGAATTTTCCCTGGATACGGCGCTTTCGGAAAGAGTCATTTTCCCTATCTCGGAAGCCGAAAAAAACGGCATTGAAGATGCCAGGTTTGTTAAATTCACCGACGATGACGGGCAGGTTATGTATTATGCTACATATACGGCTTATAATGGCATATCCATTCTTCCAAAATTGCTGGAGACAAAAACATTCTATCATTTCAG
>CP070687.1:107170-121880 GCA_020353115.1 Bacteroidales bacterium | reverse complement strand
GAAAGTATTACAAAATCCCTGTTATTATCATGTCCTACATACTTATGGTAGACCCCGGGCAACGATGCTCCGTCATACCTGGTCCCTTTATATTTCTTATAATTATTGACAACAAAATCCATCCCATCCGGATTGTGATTAGGGACCATCATATAAACCACGTTATTCATCCGTTCCCGGATGACCGGATCTTCCGTTGTAACCAGTTCATATGCAATCAGCGGAGAAGCCTGTGAAGGGGCAACTTCCCCGGAATGCATGGAAAGAGTACCCAATACAAACACTTTACCCCGGTCAATCATTTCCTTCCGCTTTTCTTCAGGAATATCGGGATTTAAAGCCAGTTCACGGTTAAGATCCCTGAGTTCATCAAGCATGGCTATATTCTCTGCTGCCGATATGAATGCAATATACATTGTCTTTCCCAAAGGCGATTTGCCTATTTCCACCAACCTGAGCCTGGGCGAAGCCCTATCCAGAACAGACATATATTCGATTAAACTGTTGTAATCAAAGAGCATCCTGTCATCACCGGGAGTAAAGCCAAAATGCTCCTTCGGTGAGGTGATCTTTACAGTATCCTGACCCGTAATACTGAAAGTTGAAATGAACGCAACAGCCAGTATGGCTAACATTAGTTTTAACTGAGCCATAATCTTCATTGTAATTTCAGACAACAATTGATTGTTTAAAAATGAGGTGTGTATAATTCCAAGTTAAAATTAAAGATTCCTGATTTTAATATTCTTCCATCGCACTTTTATCCCTCCTCCGTCGTGTATCTGGAGGGCAATTACTCCTGTTGCCGCTCCAATTTTTTCATCTTCCAGCTCTATCATTTTCTCACCGTTTAACCAGGTGGTCACCTGATCATCCGTCACCCTGATTACCATAGTGTTCCATTCACCCATTTTCAGTATATCCTCCTTTTCATCCGGGATCCGTACAAGCCAGCCCCGGCCATATGATTCATATATTCCCCCGGTATCCCTTCCCGGCGGGGCAACTTCAGCCTGCCAACCGGTAATTCTAACACCTTCGATGGAAGATCTGAAAAATACACCGCTGTTTCCGTTGGATTCCTGTTTGAAATCAACCGACAGTTCAAAGTCGGTAAAGGCTTTTTCTGTGGCAAGATAACCGTACTCTTTATCGGGTCCGCTCTCGCAAACCAGCTCACCATTATCAACATACCACTTTTCCGTTCCATGAATATTCCAACCGGTTAAATCCTCTCCATTGAACAGGTCAGTCCATTCACTTTTGCTATCCTGTAATGTATAGCCTGTCGGCAGGACTAATAATCCGAAGATTATTATTGAAATAGAGATACTTTTCATGAGTAAGGTACTATTGGATAACTCGAATCTTTATATTACGAAACCATATCATACTCCCGTGATCCTGAAGGCTGATATGTCCTTTTCTTGCCTTGCCATAATCGGGATAGTCATTCCACTTGCCGCTTTGAACCAGTTCATTCCATTCCGTATCCCAGAGTGTATATTCCACGACTTTTGAGCCATTAAGCCAGTGTTCCACATGATCTCCGTCAATAAGGATCCGGGAAGAATTCCATTCACCTGCCGGTTTAATTTTGGCTCCTGCCGGGGGATGCATGCCATAATTAGCACCGGTTGTCTGTAAATCCTCTAGAGGTTCCGGAAAATCAAGATCGTCAATCAGCTGGTATTCAGGCCCGGTTGCATAAACGGCAGGATAGTCCCCTTCGAGCACATGATACAGAATCCCACTGTTCCCCTGGGGCGATATTTTCCATTCCAATTTCAGTTCGAAGTTTTCATACTCTTCTTCCGTAATGATATCCCCGCCAATATCCGCACCTTTACCAAGGGATACCAGGTTCCCATCCATAACGGTCCAACCATCTCCAATCGATTCTTCATTAAATCCACGCCAGCCACCTGTTGTCTCCCCGTCAAACAAAAGTTGCCATCCCTCTTGCAACTCTTCTTCGGTCAGTATATTATATGTTTCCTGATCACTTTTCACCTGTTCTCCAGCCGTGGCTTCATCTGTTGTTTCACCCGAACCTTTCCGGTCTGCACAATCCGGCAATAAAAAAATACATCCTCCAAGGAGGATCGTAAAAAGGAAATTTCTTTTCATGGTTTAATCTTTTTATCGGTTGATGAATGATAGCAGTAAAAAAAATGTAATGTAACACTCCTGATGCAACGAAATAGGAATATATCTTTCTTTTGTAATTAACCAGGCCGGTTATCAGGAAAATTTTCCATATTATCAGGAATGTTAAACGAACGGTCTAAAGTAATAATTTTTTTCACAATATTCAGGATTCCTGATCATATCCTTCAATAATTTGAAAAAGCTTACCGGTAATGGATGATTTGAAATAAATTGCTTTTCTATTTACATCATCCGGCAGGGAAATAAATTGGTATTAAATCCCAGAGCAGCTCCGAATTGCTATTTCCGCAGCAAGCTGCGGGGAACCAGCCTGCCGCCTGCCTGTCAGCAGGGACTGGCAGGTTTACCAGGTCGTGGCTGGCAGGCAGGGAAGATTAAAGTTACACCTTATTGGTTTTTTATTGCAAAATAACTATATTAATGTATCCTAGGAAATTGATCACTCATTTAATAAAATAGTATTTCGTTGGTTTGTTCAGAAATCATAGTAACAGAATACTGGAAGATAATAATTGCAGTAACCGGTTTCCTGATTATCCTAGTAGCAGCGAGGCAAATTGCAGGACTTTTCCAGAAGATCAAACTTCCACTTGTAACCGGTATGTTATTCATGGGAATACTATGCGGTCCATATCTCCTGGACCTGATTCCCTTTGACTCTTCATCCAGGCTTAGCTTTATTAATGATATTTCATTGGCTTTCATTGCTTTCGCTGCAGGGGCAGAACTTTATCTCAAGGAATTACGGAGCAGGTTTAAAAGCATCCGTTGGATGACAACCTGGCAACTTATCACCACCTTTCTGATATCCAGTACGATCATCTTTTTCGTTTCCGGCTATATACCGTTTATACAGCGAATGCATCCGTCAGGAAAGCTTGCCGTAGCCATATTGATCTCCACAATTTTTGTTGCAAGGTCACCGACAACAATGATAGCCGTAATTAACGAGTTACGTGCAAAAGGACCCTTTACCCATACGGCACTTGGTGTAACGGTACTGATCGATGTTCTTGTTATTATCTTATTTGCGATCACTTTTTCACTGGCCAACACCCTCCTGACAGGGATAAAGTTCAACCTCTATTATTTAGTATTATTGGGGCTTGAATTATCTGTCTCATTCGGATTGGGATATCTGGCAGGGAAATTTCTTGGTTTTCTGCTGGCGAGGAGGTTGAATACCAACACCAAGGCAATACTAATTCTTATGCTTGGTTACGGAGTATACCTGTTTTCAAATCTTATAAGGGCTGCAAGTACCAGATACCTGTCTGTTGATTTCTATATGGAACCTTTGTTGATTTGTATTATAGCCAGTTTCTTTGTTACAAATTATACCAGGTACAGGAGGGAGTTCCTGAAAATTATCCAAGATACATTGCCTTATGTCTACGTTGCTTTTTTTACCCTGGTGGGGGCAACAATCCATCTGGATATAATAATTAAAGTATGGTTCGTTACGCTGGGATTCTTTCTTATCCGGATGATTACACTAATGATCGGAGCCTGGATTGGCGGGACCATGGGTGGAGATCCATTCCGTTATGTTAAAATAGGCTGGATGCCATATATCACCCAGGCCGGTGTAAGTCTTGGTCTTGTTACGGTTGTGGCAGGAGAGTTTACAGAGTGGGGTGCTGAGTTTGCCACCCTGATGATTTCGGTCATTGTTATCAACCAGATCGTAGGGCCTCCAATGCTGAAATGGGCAATTGGTATGGCCGGTGAGGACCATTCCAAAGCCAAAACCAGACATGATGGTATACGAAAAGCGGTTATTTTTGGCCTTGAAGACCAGTCATTAGCCCTGGCCCGGCAACTGGCCGATCATGACTGGAAAGTAAAGATTGCTACAGCTCAGCATGGGATTCCTGATCCGGGTATTGAAAATGTCCGTATTGTTTACTCATCCGATATCACTCTTGAAAAGTTAAAGGAACTGGGATTATCCGAAGTGGACGCAATAGTCACATTGAAGACGGATGAAGAAAACCTTAAGATATGCGAATTGACATATGAAAATTTCGGAACACATGAAATGGTGGTAAGACTGAATCACAGGTTTAACCTGAAGAAATTCCATGAACTGGGCGCCCTGATCGTCGAACCTTCAACGGCAATGGTCAGCTTGCTCGACCACTTTGTGCGATCCCCAATGGCAACATCCCTGTTGCTTGGAATGGAGGAAAACCAGGATACGGTTGACCTCGTGGTGAAAAATCCCGATTTGCACGGGCTGGCACTTAGAAATCTCCATCTGCCCCCGGATATTCTCATACTCTCTACAACACGCAGAGGCCATCCGATTATTTCAACAGGATATACTCGACTGAGATTGGGAGATATACTCACAATTGTCGGATCTGTTGAAAGCATCGAGCAGGTTAAACTCAGGATTGAATAATTAAGTTCGTATATTTGTTTATGACCCAATCTCAATTTTTCAAAACGAACGAAGACGGAACACTATCCTGCCTGCTTTGCCCTCATGAATGCACATTACACAATGATCAGAGGGGCAATTGCGGTGTGAGAATAAACAGAAATGGAGATCTCTATCCCGATAATTATGGAAAGGTATCCGCCCTGCACTTTGATCCGATTGAAAAAAAACCCCTTTACCATTTCTTTCCAGGAAGTCAGATTTTATCGGTAGGGACATTCGGCTGTAACCTGAGGTGCAGGTTCTGTCAGAATTATGAAATATCCCAGGCAAAGGCAGAATCCTTTCACCGGGTTTCGCAATACCTCCCTGATGAATTAATTCAAATGGCAAAATCCCGGCGGGATAATATTGGTATTTCCTTCACCTATAATGAACCGACAGTCTGGTATGAATACATGTATGACATCGCCCGGTTGTCCAAACAAAATAATTTTTATACCGCAATGGTTACCAACGGGTTCATTAACAAGGCTCCCCTCGAAAAGTTGCTCCCCTATATGGATGCATTTAATGTCGATCTTAAGGCCTTTACGGAAGATTTTTACAGGAAATACACTTCATCAAGACTGGATCCGGTTCTGGAAAGCATTGCCCGCATCAGAAAAGCCGGTAAACATCTCGAAATTACCAATCTGATAATACCCGGCCTTAACGACGATAAGAAAATATTTGAAAAAATGATCCGATGGATCCTCAACCAAACCGGCAAGGATACTGTACTTCATCTGTCCCGATACTTCCCAATGTATAAAATGACGATTCGAAGTACACCCGTTGACACCCTGGAAAAGTTATACCATATCGCCAGGAAATACCTGAACTATGTATTTTTCGGAAATGTAGGTATCGATGGAATGGGGAAAAATACGCTTTGCCCGGATTGCGGAAATATAATTATTATCCGGGAAGGATATCATACAAGTAAGCCCGGTCTGGGGGCCGGGGGAACCTGTTCCCGATGCCAGAAGAAAATTATTCACTTCTGCTGACAGATAGGATATAAAAATGATACCGCACGAGTAATGTAACCATAATCAAGAACGGTAAATGAAACTTTCGGATGACCAGATAAAGGATATTTCAGATGAACTTCAGGCGGGATTTAAAGTGTATATTAATAAAGATACAGGAGAGATCCGGTCAATTTATGATTTCGATTTTTTATCAGGTGTAACCGACCTGTGGGAAGAGGAGTTGTCAAGAATAAAAAAGAACTGGCTGAATTATTGTGTGATCAGGGGTATGGAAGCCTGGGAACTGTTTGAAATTATGGAAGATTTTATTCATAAAGTTGAAAACGAAAACCTGGTTGCCGAAATCCATAATGCTTTGAAAAATAAAAAGTCTTTTGCCAGATTCCGAACACTGGTTGAAGGATCTGAATACAAAAAGAAATGGTACAAATTCAGGAGGAAGAGGTATATTAAGTATGTACGGGAACAATTGAAAAAAGAGGGATTAATGGTATAACAACAGCTAAAAATCAAAACCTATGAAATACTCATCGGATCATACCAGAATCAGAAAACCGGCCGTTGCCGGCAAATTCTATCCGGGCAGCGGGGATGCCTTAAACGGGCAGATAAAAAACATCCATGACGAAGAGATGGAGGGAATCGATTCGAACCTGGCCATTCAAAAAGTAATAGGAGGTATAGTTCCCCATGCAGGGTACATGTATTCCGGATATGAAGCTGTACATTTCTTTGATATTATAAGTCGTACCGGCGAAACCTATGATACAATTATCATACTGAACCCGAACCATTCCGGTATGGGTGAACCAATTGCCCTGGACATCAATAATAGCTGGGAAAGCCCCCTGGGAATTGTTGACCTGGATCGTGACTTTATGGATGAAGTCGCATTCCCGGAGTCGGCTATTGCGCATCAATATGAACATTCAGCCGAAGTAATGCTTCCTTTCCTTCAATATTTCCTCAAGTATCCATTTAAAATTGTCCCGGTTAGCATTGCAATACAATCCTTCACCAATTCAAGATCAATCGCAGAAGCCATCTTCCATGCCAATTCAAAATTAAAAAGGAATCTGATCGTAATCGCTTCTTCCGATTTTTCACATTATGTCCGTCCCGAAGTAGGTGAAAAAAAGGATAATCTTGTACTTAAGGAAATCCTGGATCTCAATTCAGAACAGGTTTTACAAACCGTTAAGGAACATAACATTTCTGTTTGTGGTTACGGACCGATTATGGCACTAATGGAATATGCAAGGCTGGTGGCAGATGAACCTTTAATCAAAGTGTTGCGCAGAGGCCATTCAGGAGAGATTATTCCATCTGCCGAAGTTGTCGATTACGTTACCATTCTGTTCTATACCCAAAACGGGAGTAAATAGCTACTTCACCAGAAAATCCGTAAATCCTTGTGAAGGAATAGGTGATACATATATCTTCTCAATCCTGGCCCAGGAAGGTCCTTTCCTAAGAGCTCCGATAAATTTCTCCATGTCGGTTTCATTTCCCTCCGCCTCAATATAAACGGAACCATCCATTTCATTTTTTACATAGCCCTTCAGATTCAGCATTCGTGCCGTCTTAAATGCGAAATAGCGGAAACCTACATTCTGAACCCTTCCCCTGATTATTATCTGGTTACTTACAACCATGCTGGCTGAATTCATGAGGTTAAAAATACCCGGACAATTTCATTATTGGAATATCAGGAGGAAAATTGATTGATAATACCAGCATAGAAAACTAATGGTTTTGGAATTCTTTGTTCAATACCGGTTCCTTAAAAATTCGTTACGCCTTTATTTCTTTTTCGAAAGTTTACTCAGCAGAACAAATCCCTTGTCAATTCCTTTATAAAACTCGGTCAGAATTCCGCGGGCAGCTACTTTTGAAAATCCGGGATTATCTTTTGTATGTGATTGATTTATTTTTGCTATCATATCATTCCTCAGGGCAATGGCATCATTCATGATCTTCTGGACTTCATTCTTATGCGTATCGGGATGTGCATGCATATAACTGAAGCAATCCGAAACCAGTTCAAATGTCAACCGGTTAATTTCCTTTTTCAACCAACGAATACTGGCCATAAAAATCACATTTGTTACCTACTTTCCCGAACACGTCCATACTGCGGCTTCTTAAACGGCCACTAAAGGTATAAAAAATATTACACATGGCTACCCGCTATATACGTATGGATCTTTTCATCATAACCATCGATTATATTCATTAAAACCGGATCTGCGGGATTGAATCTGAACTCTTCGATCCGCGAAAAAGGCAGTACACGAGGTGAAGTACCTGTCATAAAAACCGCATCCATCACTTCAAGATCCGACCTTTTGATCTTTTCAAACGATAACGGGATGTTGCGACTCCTGCATATACTCAGAACATGTTTTCGGGCAATCCCCGGAAGAACTACCGGGTCCGGAGCGGTAAATACATGACCATCCCTTATCATGAATATATTGGACCGGCTTCCTTCCGTGATTTCTCCTTTTCTGTCAACCAGCAGGGCTTCATACGCACCCTTCTCAATTAATTTTTTGTATACTGCAATTCTAAGGTTCTGGTTAATAACCTTTGCCGTAGGATTAATGCGGCTTGCCTGGTACAATATACCGTTTACACCCTGAAGGTACTGGTTTGGCGTGGGATAAACCGGTTCGACAAAATAGATAAGGAAATTCTTCCGTGTTCTCAATCCGCTTTTCCGGAAATTGAAAACCAGTTTAATATTCCCCTCGGCAACCGAGTTAATCCGGATAAGATCCGAAACCTGATTTTTTATGGTTTCCTCATCCAGCCATATCTTTAATCCGGTAATTTGAGAGGTCAGGTATAACCTGGAAATATGATCTTCCCAGAATAAGGGTATTTTTTTAATTATCCTGAATAACTCATATAACGATTCCCCCCTGAAGATCAGGTCTGCATCGAAGAACCGGGTATCTTTCACCTCCTGGTTATGCAAATATTTCGAAAGATAGCATTCGCTCATTCCACCGAGACTTTCTGAAATTATTCTCTAAAATTAAGGTATTCCAATATGATAAATAAATTTCAAGCATTATTTTAGTATGTAAAAAATCAAATCTTTCTGCGTATTGTATACAATCGTTGATATAGAAACAACGGGGGGCAGTTATCAGTATGACAGGATTACCGAGATTGCTGTTTACGTTCATGATGGTGAAAAGATCACAGATGAGTTCACTACATTGATTAATCCGGAACGCAGTATCCCGTATTTCATAACAGCACTTACCGGCATAACGAATGATATGGTGGTTGATGCTCCGAAATTCTATGAGGTGGCAAGGGAAATTGTAGAACTTACAGAAGGTAAAATATTTGTAGCACATAATGCAAATTTTGATTACCAGTTTATCCGGCAGGAATTCAAAAGCCTCGGATTCAATTTCAAACGAAAAGTGCTTTGTACGGTGAAATTATGTCGTAAGATTATGCCGGGTCTACGGTCATACAGCTTGGGAAACCTTTGCAATGAATTAAATATCCGGATTGAAACCCGGCATCGTGCTGCAGGTGATGCCCGTGCGACAGCCGCTTTATTCAAGTTGCTCCTCTCCCTGAACAGGGATACCTGTTCCCTGATAACTAATAATGGATTTCCCGGGATCAACCCCGTACTCGATACCCGTGTGATCGAAGATCTTTCTGAAGAAACAGGGATCTATTACTTCTATGATGAGAACGGGGAAATAATATATATTGGGAAGAGCAGGAATATACGCCAACGGGTATTAACCCACCTGAAAAATAATTCTTCCAAAAGGGCGATGGAAATGAAGGAAAAGATAGCAGATATCGGATATGAAATCACCGGAAGCGAATTGATTGCCCTGATCATCGAATCGTATGAAATAAAAAAAATCAAACCTCTCTATAACCGGTCACAACGCAGAACTTCCTTTTATTACGGCATATATTCCCGCCTGAATGAAGGAGGATATACCTGTTTTTCTATTGAAAAGAATACGAGTTGTGAAACCCCGCTTACATGCTTTTCATCCCTTGAAATGGCAAAAAAGCATATGTCCCTTTTGATGGAAAAATTCCAGCTCTGTCAGAAATTCTGCGGACTATATGAAAGTCAGGGAGCCTGTTTTCATCATCAGATCGGAATATGCCACGGAGCCTGCACAGGGACTGAATCTCCGGCCGATTATAATAAACGGGCCCGTTCTGCTGTCGAATCATTCGAATATCTTCACAGGAATTTCTTTATAATAGATGCCGGAAGAAATGAAAATGAACGGTCCGTGGTGAAAATAGAAAATGGGAAATTTATCGGATATGGGTATGCCGATATCAACGAGATCGGTTTTGGAACGGATCCATTCCACGATTGTATTAAAACTCATCAGGATAATCGAGATATACAGTATATCATTAAAGGATACCTGAAAAGGAACAGGGTGGAAAAAATCCTCCCGTTTTAATCAAATCCCCGAACGGTTTCAATCAATGGCTCACCGGGAAGCCTGACAGTCCCGTTGACGGATCGTTATATGGGAACAAATCCTGACGGCTAGCGGCGGCCCAGTCAGGATGTCACCCCGTTGACCGTTCCCCGGAAGGAAGGATTGAAAGATAATGGATTCCTCGTAAAATATTAACTTCGTAATACAGTTGCTTCAAAATTATCAAGAATAGGAAACGTTGAAAAATGGAAAAATCGGAGAGGGAAATATTCAGCATCAAACGAAAGGCCCTGCGGCTGAACCTGAACCAATCCATATATGGCACCCTTGCAGAGATCGGCGGTGGCCAGGAGGTTGCCAGGGCATTTTTTCAGGCAGGCGGAGCTTCAGGAACGGTAGCAAAATCAATCTCCGCATACGACAAAACATTCAGCGATACAATATATAATGAGAATAAACCCGGAAGATATGTATCCGAAAACCGGCTGATGAAAATGCTTGATAAAGAATTTGATGAACTGAACCTGGTGCTGGATGAAGATAGACACAGGGATACAAATTTCTTCGTTTTTGCCAATACGGTAGAAACACTGAATTTCAACAAAGATAATGATCCCCAGGGCTGGCTGGGAGTCCGTTTTCAACTGGCACCGGATTCCACACCCAATGACGTGGTTCTGCATGTAAGACTTCTCGAGAATGATAGCCTGCTGCAACAATATACCCTCGGAGCCCTGGGTGTTAACCTTATTTATGCCTGTTTTCATTACCATGATCAGCCAAATACCTTCCTTAAATCCCTTACGGATTATCTGTCCACGGACCGGATCGAAATTACAATGATAAGAATGACCGGGCCTCAACTGAAGTATGTCGATAACCGGTTGCTAGCCGTTCAGCTTGTGAGCAATGGAATGACAAATGCCATCATGTTTGACCGTAACGGTAATGTCCAGGAACCAGCCGATATGCTGTACAAAAAAAATATCCTGGCATTCAGGGGAAGTTTCAGACCAATAACATATGTCGGTTTTGATATGCTGAAATCCAGTTTCAGCATCTTCAAAAAAGACAAGGATTATGATAAGTTCAATACCCTCTCCCTTTGCGAAATCACTTTGAAGAACCTGTTGTCGGAAGGTTCTTTTGACGAGAGAGATTTCCTTGACCGAGTTGATTTATTGAACGGAATGGGACAGAATGTTATGGTTTCAAACCTTAGCGAATATTACAAACTCGTCTCCTATTTCACCCGCTTTACGATAAAAAATCTCAGGGTAATCATTGGCGTTCCGACACTGCTTAAGGTACTCGACAAGAAATATTATAACCATCTGAAAGGTGGCATACTTGAAGCTTTTGGAAAACTTTTCACCGACAATATGAAATTGTACGTATATCCAGCTAAAAGGGATAATTCCGATGAACTGCTGACATCAAAAAACCTTCCCCTCCCGCCCGATCTGAAACATATTTACCGTTATCTTATCGAAAACAGGAAAATCATAGATATTGAAGATGTAAAAGTAGAACGGCTTCATATTTTTTCCCACCGGGTTCTTGAAATGCTTAAAAAAGGAGACAAGGAATGGGAGCGCATGGTCCCAAAATATGTTTCAACCTTCATTAAAACCAGGAAGGTATTTGGCTATAAAGAGGGATAAGGGAGTGAGGGATCTGGAGCAGATGCAATACCGGACCGGCAATTCTGTTTCTGGAATCAAAGAACCTTTATTTCAACGATAAGCTTCCTGATCGAATCCCTGGCATTCCCAAAAAACATTCGTGACTTTTCATGATAGAAAAGGCTATTTTCTATAGCAGCATAACCCAATCCCATTCCGCGTTTCATTACTATAATGTTCCTGGCTTCATGCGCCCTGATAATGGGCATACCGAATATAGGACTGGACGGATCCTCTTCAGCTGCAGGATTAACTACATCATTCGCCCCGATAACGACCACCACATCGGTGTTCTTTAATTCCGGATTTATAGTATCCATCTCCACAAGCTTCTCATAGGGAACTTCGGCTTCAGCAAGCAAAACATTCATATGTCCGGGCATTCTGCCTGCCACAGGGTGAATCGCATAGCGTACTTCTATTCCCTTCTCTTCCAGCAACCGGACCATCTCCTGGCACTCATGTTGTGCCTGCGCCACGGCAAGGCCATAACCCGGGACAATAACTACTTTCCCGGAATAACTTAACAGTACAGCCGCATCACTTGCTGTAATCTCCTTAATCTGTGCACCGGGTTCATTCCCCCCACTTTGACCGGTGCCTCCAAATGCACCCATGATGACATTTAACAATGAACGGTTCATTGCCCTGCACATAAGAACGGTAAGGATGGTACCGGCAGATCCTACGAATATGCCACCGAGAATCATAGCCTGATTCTGGTAGATAAAGCCGGCAAGGGCGGCTGCTATACCGGTGAAGGAATTCAGAAGGGAAATAACAACCGGCATATCTGCTCCCCCTATCGGTATAACAAACAACACCCCGTATATCAGGGAGATGAACAGGAGCGTATATACCAGGATTTGATCCATACCCGAACCGTAGTCTCCGGTGAGCATTATCATAACAAAGGCAAGGATAACCAGCAGAAATAGACTATTTATATATTTCATGAATGAAAAAGAAATATCACCTACCTTCCCGTCAAGTTTAAAATATGCGATAATGCTTCCGCTGAATGCAATACTGCCTATAACAAGGCTTAAAAGAGTAACCAGCGGGGAGAGATTGGCAGGATTTGAATATTCGATCAGGGCAACCAGTGCCGAAGCGGCCCCTCCCGTTGCATTGAAGAAGGAAACCAGCTGGGGCATCTCCGTCATCCGAACCTTGCGGGCAAGGATTCCTCCCGCTATAATCCCGAGGGAAATTGTAACAACTATTATTATGCTGTTTGCTGAGGCGATTCCCGCACCTGTACTATCCTTATGAAAGACAATTGTTACTATGACAGCAAGAAACATTCCACCGGCAGCAAACGTATTCCCCTTCCGGGCCCTTACCGGATTGCTTAAAAGCTTTAAACCAATTATAAAACAGACGGCAGCAATAAGGTAACCGAATTCTAGAATTACCTCACCCCGTGTCAAACTATAATCCAAAAGAAACGCATCCATCGGTGATCTTATTTCTTCTTTTTGCGAAACATCTCCAGCATACGGTCTGTAACAACAAAACCTCCCGCAACATTCAGGGTGCCGAACAATATGGCAAGAATCCCAAGAACCAGGTTAAGGGAAATACGACTTGTGTCGGAATGCCCCACCAGGATTATGCCTCCGATAACGATTACCCCGCTGATTGCATTAGCACCCGACATCAGAGGCGTATGCAAAACGGACGGCACATTTGATATGACCTCAATACCCAGAAAAACCGACAATACGATTATAAATATTACCTCCCTGTGACTGAACAAAAAATGAACTATGCTTTCCATTATCCGACCATTTAAATCAAACCGTTGATCCGTTCATTCAGTATCTTCCCTCCATGCGTTATACAGGTACTGCTGATAATTTCATCCTCCAAATCAAACGACAACTCTCCTGCAGGGGAAATCAGTACTTTAAGGAAGTTCATCAGGTTTTTCCCGAACATTTTACTCGCATCAACAGGCA
This sequence comes from Bacteroidales bacterium, assembly GCA_020353115.1. GTDB lineage: Bacteria > Bacteroidota > Bacteroidia > Bacteroidales > VadinHA17. The sequence continues at coordinate 108,179 of CP070687.1, read as the reverse complement.
TTTGTGACGGGTAATTGGATTTACCGATAATCCTGACCCTGTTATGAAATACCGTCTTATTGTTGACTGTTAATTCGCAATTACCTCCGGTAGATGCAGCGAGATCGATTATTACTGAACCGGGTTGCATCGATTCTACCGTTTCCCTGCGGATAAGAACCGGTGCTTTCTTACCCGGAACCTGGGCCGTACAGATAATTACATTTGCCTTCCCGGCATGATCATGTATAAGTTCCTGTTGCCTTTTAATAATTTCTCCTGTCTGTTCGATAGCATAACCGCCAGCTGAGCTATCCTCCTGTACACCGACGGTCTCAATGAACCGGCCACCCAGGCTCATCACCTCTTCCCTGACAGCAGACCGGATATCAAATACCTCAACCACAGCCCCAAGCTTTCTGGCCGTTGCTATAGCCTGCAATCCTGCAACACCGGCTCCCAGGATCAGTATTTTAGCCGGTCTTATGGTCCCGGATGCCGTCATAAACATCGGGAAGAAATTGGGCAGTTTATTTGCTGCTTCAAGAACTGCCTTGTAACCTGCAATGGTAGCCATTGATGATAAAATGTCCATCGACTGGGCCCGTGTCGAACGGGTTATCATGTCAAGACTGAAGGAAGTAATATTCATCCTGCGTGCAACTTCAACCAGCTCTTTGTTATGAAGTGGATTGAAGATGGCTATGTAAACTTTGCCTTCCACCAATTCACCGGGATCCGGAGGATTTATCTTAATTAAAATATCCGCATTCACCAGTATGTTCTCCCTGGTATCAATCCTTCCACCAACTTCAACATATTGCTCGTTTTCAACACACGAGGAATTGCCCGCATCCGATTCAACATAAACAGTAACCCCCATTGCAACCAATTCAGAAACATTTTCCGGTAAAAGGGCAACACGGTTCTCACCTTCCGGTTCCTTTAAAATTCCGATAACCATATGCTTATTTTTATTTGGACAAAATTAATATAATTTATTTCACCGGCAAAAGAGTAATTGAAATGC
>CP070687.1:91332-107070 GCA_020353115.1 Bacteroidales bacterium | reverse complement strand
TTTGTAAAAATATGCTCCTCAATATCCACATCAAAACTGATCTCATCGATAATAAACTCTGTTCCGTCTCCTTTCTTAAGCATATCTTTGAAAACGATCCTTTTCGGATACCACCGGTCACCCAGCTTTTGAATGTCAAACAGTTCTGTCTTCTTAAGCAGCTTGCCGCTTTTAGCATACAGTTCTTCCTTAAGCGGTATATAACGATCCTTATCTACCCACATTTTCCGAATCTGGTAGGTAACATCCGAAGTATTGGCCTGCAGTTCAAGGACCCATGAACTGCGATCATTGATCACCTCCTCATCGATAATGGCTGCATCATAATCATCGATCAGTTTCGAGTCGTCCATCATATCCTCATACGACAGATCTGATCCCATAACGGACTGCCGAAGCATATGTCCGGATATCTGTATGGTACGATCGGTTGAGGGCGAGTAGATCCACAACTGGTCTTCCAGCTTAAGCATTTTCGTACCCTGTTCCCTTGCCGGGGCCAGATACTCTGTATAGGCCTTTGTGTCACCCACCGACCATGATTTTGATTCGATGGTCCGGCTGGTACGCGGACCATGGATGATCATTTTGCTTGTTATTACCCTGTTCTCGGAAGACATATTCTTATCTATCCTGTCAAGTATTTCTTTTCCTGACAGGGATTGGTTCCATGCAGGAGCAGAAACAAGGATGAGTATTATGCTTACCATTGTTTTCATTTCGTAAAAATGTTTTATGTTTCCAGTTCTTTGAATAATTGCGCTGTTTTCCTTTTATAGATCCCAATGCCCGAGAGCATTGTTCCAAGTGTGGTAGAGAACAACCCCGGTATAAACCCCAGGTAATAGGCTTCAGGCACTATTTTAGCATGAAATTTACCAGGCATCATCATGGTAGCTCCTTTCATTATACTGCTGATGTCTATACCTTTCTCCTGTACCCAGTATGCAAACAATAACCCAATAATAGTGCCAAGAGCGGAACCAATGATCCCGATCATTGCTGATTCATAGATCATGCTTTTATATATATGCCCTTTTCCCTCACCTACGGCCAGCCGTACGCCGACCTCTCCGTAACGCCGTAATCCACCGATCAGTCCGGTATTCCAGAGTACTATAGACATGGCAAGGATGAATACAAAAACGACTATGAGGGCCACAGCATCAATCATCTCAAGGTAGCCTCCCAAAAATTCATCCTGTTCAGATAGTTTAAGCATAACGGGTGAAAACTCATCCTCAGGATCAGTATATTTACTGTTGAAACTGGCACAAACCACCCCTGCCTCCTCTCCATTATAATTCCCGCTTGGGAGATATCCCAGTATCTCACCCGATGCATCCTGCATGTCGAGAGCTGCCTGGGCGTCCGAGAAATCTACGATTATCGCCCCCCTGTCCATGACGGATACTCCGAACCTGATGGTCCCGGAAATGGTGAAATTATAGAAACTCATGCTGCCATACATGGTTGATCCCATAAGGGTTACGGCATCACCAGGGACAACCTCCAGTTTGGTAGCGAATTCATCACTGATCAGTATTTCACCGGGACTGTCTGGAATGCTTCCCTTTACCAGTATATTATCAAGGGTCAGCCTGCCGGGTTCCTTACTTCCCGGGGTAAGCATGTCTATGGCAATAGCCATGGAAGGCCCCTGGGATCGAGTTTCCCCGTTTTCATCCGGCACATCCAGCAAACCGCCGAACTGTGTCCGGAGCACCCAATCCATATCGGGATGATCCTGTCTGACCTTTTCAATTATTTCGCTCACATCTGTCAGTGCCAGGTCTATAGGTTTCTGGTTCATATTATCGGCATAAGCCCGGGTCATAATTTTGACATGGCCGCTGGAAAATTTTGAGGTAAAATCGGCAAACCCACCCATGATCCCGGTAAGGTAACATACTAAAAAGACCGTAAGCATGACTCCTGCTGCCACCACAATGGATGGAAGAAGGCTCCTCTGCCGGTCGCGTAATAATCCTTTGAACAGAAATCGTATCATTGTAATTTTCCTTTAATTGCTTCGGTTGGTTTCATTCTGGATATTTTCCTTGATGGCAGGAAACTGACTATAGTTGTAGTAATGATCACAAGGATCATGACCGAAAGGATCAAGCCCACGCTGTAAGCCGGGTAAATTGTTTCAGCAATGGGCAGGCCCATACTGTCTGAACCCGCCGGCATGGAATATCCCACTCTAGCTAAATAATACAGCAAAGGAATTCCGGGTATGGCACCCAGGATCACAGCCAGGATTGAGTGCATAGCACCTTCCACGGTAAACAGTTTGACCACCTGGCCACGTGTCATACCCATGGCCATATAGGTCCCTATTTCTTTCTGCCTCCTGAAAATGGAAAGTACCTGCGTGTCAAATATTGCCAGCATGGCCAGGAGCATCAATATGATATAGAAAACCGATCCACCAACTTTTTTTAGCCTGATCATTTCCCTCATATCCTTAAGCAGGAAATCATAGTCCTTTAACACCCATCCGCTTTCTTCACCCGTCCATGTATAGTCCTGGTCCGTAACAATTAGTGTGGCTTCCCCCGGCATCTGGGTCATTTCCCGCAGGTTATCAATCGAAATCCACATTTGCCCGTTATCCACGGCAGGAACATCACTTTTAAATATATCGGCGATCACCAGTTCCGTGGCATCGAATGTACCGTCCACATCGCGCCAGCGGACGGTGGTATAATCTCCAATGTTCAGTTTTGAATCTCGGGCCATTGCTCTTCCTATAATGGCCGGGATAGCATCATATTCTTCAAGCAGTTTACCTGTGGGCAACTCACTTACCTGCTGGGAGGGATCAATTCCTTTGAGCAGGATACTCATTATCCTGCCCTCCGGATAAATGGATGCCTGGGTTATAAGTATGGGTGCCATATTCCCCTTTTCAATATCATCGATAAAGGATTGTGGCAACGCCCTGTGGCTGTCTTCAAGTGTAAAAGGATCGTAGGGGTCATATCCTTCTGTCCAGATCTGTCCCCCTCCTATTTCCCAGGCTATCATATCCCTGATGGCCATTTTGTCCCAGCCATCTATAATTGCATATTGCCAGATGATCAGGATGAGGATAAAGGCAAGCACAATAACACTCAGCCAGGTCCTGAGACCTGCCCCGATCAAATTCCGTAAGGCTAATTTTATTGCTGTCATGATTCGTTTTTTAATGTGATTAAGTAATCTCATCTTTAATGACCTTTCCATCTTCCAGCGTGATCTTTCTTTTCAGGTATTTGATCACTTTGTCATCATGTGTGGCAAAGATGAAGGTGGTATCCAGATCCTTGTTCAGTTTTTCCATGGTCTGCAGGATGTGATGAGAGTTCGCTGCATCCAGGTTTGCAGTGGGTTCGTCTGCCAGTACCAGCCTGGGCTTTTTCACCATCGCCCTGGCTATGGCCACCCGCTGGCATTCCCCTCCTGAAAGTTGAGCCGGTCTGGATTTTATCTTATCGTTCAATCCGACCCATTCCAGCGCATCCAACACCGCCTTACGCCTGTCAGAAACACTCATATTCAGGAGAAGAAGCGGGAATTCCACATTTTCAAAAACCGTATAAACCGGTAGAAGGTTATACGTCTGGAAGATGAATCCGAGATATTTCTTCCGGAGATGTGCAGCCTGTTTCTGACTTAACTCCCCCACCGACTGGTCAAGTATAACTGCTTTCCCCTCGGAAGGAGAATCGAGGGAGCCAATGATATTCAACAGCGTGGTTTTTCCGGAACCGCTCGGACCAACTACACCGGCGAATTCACCTGTCCCGAATTGAAGGTCAATTCCGTCCAGGGCTGTAAAATATCCGCCTCCAATCGGGTAATGTTTTACCAGCCCTTCAGTAATAACAATGTGTGAATTATTCATTATATCGAATGTTTAATTAAAGTTCTTTGAGAGTGTATTAAAAAGTATATTGAACCACAAAGTTAACGTGAAGATCACTAAGTGCTAATTATCTGATTTAAATTTCTCAGTGAAGCCTGTGTCTTCCCTGCCTGAATGATGTTGTCGGGCAGGTATGTGTTCTCTGTGTTTATATTCAAGATAGACATTTGACACCCTCATACATTTATTAATGATTAAAAACTGCCATAACCTGTAACCCTTTTCCTGCAAACAGATTTGCTTCCTCCATACCCGGATAAACCCGGAACCGTTCAGGATTCCAGAATCCCATCAGATAGAAAGTCCATCTGTCAAATGTCCAGGAACAGTTAATGAAATTATACAGGTCGTTATTTTTCCAGTCATAGAAAACAATAGCGCTCATGTTTGTGATTATGGATAACGGATAACTCGCAGATATAGCCGAAAATGTTACACCATCTCCTTTACCAAAAACCTTATCCGAAACGCTGTACGTAAAAACTTCAGTCATCATGTTCAATCCATTTCCCAAACCGAAGGTATAATCCAGACCAACCGTTAATGACCGGTTAAAATCCCTGGTAAGATACTCAAAATCCGTATGCACTATCGAACTCTCAAACCATAATCCAATTCCGATATCGATCTTGCCATCCAGGGCGATCCTGTTTTCCGGAGCAAGGCCATTTACATTTTCAGACAGTATCGTTGTATCAGCATGTATATCTGTCGACCGGTTATGGTAACTGAGACCTAATTCGCCGGTAAATACAGGAACCTGGATGCGTCCGCCAAACTCGGGCCTGTTCTTTTCGGATCCGAACGCTTCCCAGCCTTTGGGCTCTTTATTACCAATCAGGCCCCATATCCAGATGTTGGTATTATTAAGAAAATAATACCTTGCCAGTATACCATATGTCCCATCCGTCAGCTGTAACGGATCCCGGGGATCGATCCGGTCGAACCACATAAGCGGCCGGAGGAGGGTGGCCGATCCGAAATTGATCTTCTGGAGCCCGGCCCTGATCTCAAACTGATCCCCTGAAAATCTGAGCCACATTCTGTATGGCTTTAATTTTCCGTTCAGGATGGTACTGTCACCAGACCAGAAGGTACTACTTCCCCAGACGTTTGCAGAAACCTCCGCATCCAGCCTGAAACGCTTACCCAATGGAAGATCAAAGGTCAGGCCGGGGATGTATCTTCCCCCAAGCTGGCCGTTGAGGGACTCGCTGTAACTTAATGTACTCCATCCGGACAGCATACCCTCAATACCCGCGGTCTGGGAATAGCCTTCTACCGCTTGCATTGCGATGAAAATAACTAAATATATCCTGTAACTTGTGCAAAACGCTTTCATTTCCGGCTCATAATACCATAGAAGAAAAAGTTTACGAGCTCCATAATGACCTCCCATGGATGCATATACAGCTTCAATAATTTTTCATTCTTTGCAAGTTCAAAAATATGGTTCAGGAAAAAAAGAATGAATTCCGGTTTAATGTCCTTCCTTATATCTCCGCGCTCCTGGGCTTCGATATAATCTTTAAGCACCTCTTTGAATACACTGCCCGATTTGATCTGAATATATGAAGCCAGCTCCGGATCGCTTTTTACAAGGTAATCATCGTAAAACGTATCGCCGATCTCACTGGTACCCTCCAATTTCATCTGAATGGTCAGCCTTACCTTCTCTTCAAATGTAATGTCGATCCGTTCCATCAATTCCCTGTAGCTTGTAAGATTCTCGGATACCAGCAAATCGATGATCCTTTTTACCAGATCGATTTTATTGTTGAAATGTTTGTAAAAGGTCATCTTGCTTACCCCGGCTTCCCTGCAGATCTCTTCAATTGTCACCCTCTTTATTCCGTATTTGAAAAACAGTTCCTTTCCTGTCCCTGTAATCTGCCTGAATTTTTCATCATATGATTCTTTAATATTGTTTTGAGTCATACGATTTTTTATTAATTATACGTTTTTCGTACAAATATACATATTTTGTCCAAAAAAACAAAAAAATTCTGATTTTTTTTCTGTAGCTACCTGGACTGTAGTTTTTCCGAATCCCGAACTAGTCTGACAATTAGTACGAAACTACCTGCTATTGTACCTTTATCAGAGGGTTTGATTTCATATTGCAGCTAAAGTTTCGGGGGGTTGTGATTGTTCAATAAAAATGTATGATCAAACTTTAAAAGAGAGGATAAAAGTTGTTTCAAACTCAGGAATCGATTGCACCGATATGGAACCACCCAAACGTAACATAATCTGTCGTGACAAACTCAATCCAATGCCGGATCCCCGTTTTTTCGTAGTATAAAAGGGAACAAAAATGAGTTCATGCCGGTCAGGCGGTATGCCTCTTCCATTATCGGATACAAAGATTGAAATTTCCGTATCGGTACGGTAAGCTCCTATTTTCATTATTTTTGATCCGGGAACCTGCTGAAGTGATTCGGATGCATTCTTAATCAGGTTTACCAGAACCTGATTAAGAAGATTTTCGTCTGTAACCAGGTCAATATTCCCGGGACAGCTTATAACAATATCAATACTATATTTTCTCTGTTCATCCGGATAGAGTAGCAACAAATCCTCAATAAGTTTTTTCAGGATTACCTTTTTAAATGTCGGTTCAGGAATATGGGTCAGCGATTTATATGATGCTATGAAATCCATTAATCCCCTGCCTCTTTTATCTATTGCTTTAAATCCACGATAAGATGCATCGAGTATCGATAAATAATCTCCGTATGCTTTGTCCGGCAATCCTTCATCATCATAAATTTCGATAAGATTACCTGAAAGTGTGGTTATCGGGGTGATTGAGTTCATTATTTCATGGCGAAGAACACGTAAAAGTTTTTGCCAATTCATAACCTCTTCTTTCGCTATTTCCTTTGTGATATCATCGAACGAAAACAGATTCACTGAAATACTGCCTAACTCAAATGATGACATTTTAACAAGAATTTGTTTCATACGGTTCTCATGATAATGCCTGATAACTTCGGTTTTACCAGGAGTCATACGTTTAACCGTATTTCCAACTGCCGGATAAATAGTGATAATATCCTCAAGTTTTCCAGTCTTTATTTCAGGGAAAAGCATTTCTAATGCTCCATTCGAGACAAGTGTTTCGCCTTCTTTATCAACCGCAAGAAGTGCTATATCAATGTGATCAATGATATACGTCAGGAACCGGTGTTCCGTTTCTTTCTCAATTTTTACCTTATGATAGGATTTAGCAATCCGGTTTAATTCCTGGCCGATATATTCAAATGATTTGTCATTGAATGAGCTGATAAATCTTGGAAATGGTTCGTTGACACTATAGGTTCTGAGGAACCGGTAAATACTGTTATTGTGTCTTGTGACAATAAATATTTGCAATGAAATTGTGATTACAGCCAGTATGGCAAATCCCAAAGTGGTAAATTTCAGGTACTCGCGAGTCTGTGCCCAAAAGGTCAGATAAACAAATATTGAAAAAACAATTGCCAGCAAAAGGCTGGTTACGAAATATTTCCTAAAGATCATGTTTTTTAATTTTACGATACAAAGTGGATCTGGCTATACCCAGTTCTTCCGCAGCCTTTGATAAATTCCATGCCGTATTATCCAGAACCGAAATCAGCAGGTTTTTTTCATTAGCATAGTAGTTATGCGAATATCTTTGAACTTTCTCCTCTTTGGCAGCTCTTCTGAATATAAAATCGGAAGATCGTATAATATTATCTGTCGAAAGTACCACGGCGTTCTCAATAACATGTTGCAATTGCCGGATATTGCCCGGCCAGTCATATTGAACAAGTTTGCGAATACCGTCTCTGGAAATCTCCAGCCCGGATCTGTGGTATTTTTTACCATATTTCTCCAGAAAGAATTGAGCCAGGGGGGAGATGTCTGATCTTCTGCTGCGAAGAGGAGGAATGTCAATCTGAACCGTATTTATGCGGTAAAGCAGATCTTCCCTGAAAGTTCCCGACTCAACCATATCAAACAGCGGCTGGTTTGTTGCACATATCAGACGGGTATTAATAGTTATCGGATCATTTGAACCCAGTCGAATGACTTCATTATTCTGAAGTGTGTAAAGTATCTTTGATTGCAGAGCTACTGGTATATTGCCAATTTCATCCAGAAACAGTGTACCGCCGGATGCAATTTCAAATCTCCCCGGACGGTCTTCCCTTGCATCTGTAAAAGCCCCGCGGATATGACCGAACAATTCGTTTTCAAAGAGCGATTCAGGCAGGGAACCTATATCAACATGTACAAACATTTCTTCCCTCCTGCCGGACAAATAATGAATTTCACGGGCAATGATTTCTTTTCCGGTGCCATTTTCCCCCAGTATAAGAACATTTGTGTCTGTACCGGCAACTTTATTTACAACATCATAAACTCGTTTCATGATAGCGGAATCAAACCGGTAAAAATCACTAAACCGGTCATTTCTCCGGTTAACCTCCTTTTGCCGGTTCTTCATCAGGGTTACCATATTCCTGGATTGTCTTAACTTAAAGGCATTTTGAACTGTAATGACTAATTTACGGTTATCCCAGGGCTTTTCAATAAAATCGGTTGCCCCTTCCTTAATTGCCCTGACTGCAATTTCAATACCTGCAAAAGCTGTTATAAATATGATCACAGCATCTTTATCCAGTGTAAGAATTCGCTGCATCCAGTAAAAGCCTTCATTCCCGGACTGCACTTCAGCTGAAAAATTCATATCCAGGATATATACATCAAATCGTTCCCTCCCCAGTATGGACGGCAGATTGGCAGGTGTCTTTAAGGTTCTGATGGTTTCAAAGTACTTGCTTAACAGAAGTTCAAGAGATAAAAGGATCTCTTCATTATCATCAACAACCAGAATTTTTCCGCTTTGTTTCATCGTACTAATGCCGGATTTCTAATTGTAAAGCTATAATAATAAAACTGTTTTTGTATCATATCGCTACATTTTATGTAGCGATCCGGCACAATTCATTCTGTGAATTAATATGCCAAACAGATAACAATCAAAGCGTTATGATATTGGCACCGAACTTGCCCACATTTTAAATAAAGTTGATTTATTTTACAATGCAATTATGATAAGACATTTTCTGATTACGGTCATCAGGGATTTTGGAAGGAACAGGCTCATTTCCCTGATCAATCTCTGCGGGCTCGCTATTGCTTTGGGATCATCTTTCCTTATCTTAAATTACGTGCTGCATGAGAACCGTTATAACAGGTTTCACCTGAATAAGGAAAGAATATGCAGGGTGTTATCAGCGTATAATTGGGGACAGAACGAATGGGAATTAATGAGTTCATCATCACTTATTCTGGGAGATATCCTGAAGGAAGAATATCCGGATGTCGAATTTGTAACAAGAATTTCCAACTATGATTATTTCTACGGTGGACAATATATCAAGAAGGAGGAAACATATATTCATGAACCCCGCTTCATGATGGTTGATCCTTCATTCTTTGACATATTTTCATATGAAATTCTGCAGGGAAACAGGTCTGATTTGATTCAGGATCCGTATGATATTTTAGTATCAGAATCAATGGCTGAAAAGTATTTCAGTGACGAATACCCGGTAGGTAAAACACTGACCGTTAGAAATTATGAGGGGGAAAAGATTTATACCGTAAAGGGTGTATTCAGGGATATCCCTACATATTCAACGTTTCAGGCTGATTTCATCGGGAACATGGAACGAACGCTTTCCTTTTTTGGAGACCGCGGGTGGAATTTATCAAATATAGAAACCTATTTTTTGCTACGAAGCAGGGAAAGCATACAAATATTACAGGATAAGTTGATAGATTTTTATAAACTCAGGCATCCTGACCAGGAGATCCGGTATTATCTGCAGCCGTTAACCAGGATATATTTTCACTCGGACCACCTGGTATGGTACCAGTTACCGCAGGGTAATCTGAAAAGAATATATGTTCTGTCATCTATAGCACTCCTGATCCTGATCATTCCAAGTATTAATTATGTCATTCTTGCTATAGGGAGGGGAATGAATCGTTATCTTGAAATAGGTATGAAAAAAACATTGGGAGCCACCAGAAAATCCATTTTTATTCAGATTACATTCGAATCGGTTATATTTCTATTCCTGGCGTTACCTTTTGCACTGATGTTTTCCGAGTTGCTGCTGCCTACATTCAACAGGCTGATAAATACAGATCTTAAAATTGAGTACCTGGGTAACTGGTTATACCTGACCGGATTATTCCTTATTACATTTTTGCTTGGATATCTTTCCGGGTCGTATATTTCATTTTACATCTCCAGGTTCCAGCCTGAAGAGATACTCAAATCAAGATTTACCTCCCGTTATGGCGGAAGAAACGTAAGAAGGTTCCTGATATTGGTTCAGCTATGTATTTTCCTCGTTCTATTTGTTTTTTCCATTATTCTTTTCAAACAAATAAAATTCATTGAAAGGAAAAACCTTGGTTTCAACCCGGAAAATATTATAGCAATAGTTCCGCCTCACGACCATACATTGTATAGCTGCAAGAGTTTTGCAGATGCAATTCGCACTCTGCCGGGAATCGAGGCAGTGACAGAAGTACAGGCAGGGATTTTTACAGCAGTGTATTACAGAATTGAATTAATCCCCGAAGGGAAGCAGGATGAGACAGTTCTTACGAGAGCTTTCACAGCCGATCCTCATTTTATCGAGACTTTCAATTTAAATATTATTGAAGGAAGAGGCTTATCCCCATTTTTCGCCACCGACTCGGGAAGAGTATTAATCAATGAAACAGCCCGGCAAGAACTCGGACTTAAGAATCCATTAGGAAAGATTATCACCAGTAAATCAGGAACGGATTACGAAATTATCGGATTGCTGTCCGACTTCAACATAGAATCACTCCATAACAAAATCCCGCCCCTGGTGGTTATGATAAGACCGGCCCGGACAATGGTGAGTCAAATTGCGGTCAGATTAAACGATAAAGCGGATCCGGAATCCAGGCTGAGCATTCTGGAGGACTATTGGGAAACGCATGGGCCGGGAGGACGATTTGAGTTTTTCTTCCTGGATCAAGAATATGGATCCCTCTATGAAGATGACAGGCGATTTGCGAAAACAATCGGTTTGTTTGCCCTGCTCGCCATATTTGTCGCTACATTGGGACTGTTCAGCTTCTCCGTTTTTATGTCGTTTCAACGCACAAAGGAAGTGGGAATCAGAAAATCTTTTGGTGCCCAGCCAATTACCATTATCTGGCTGATTATTAAAGAATACATATTCCTGGTCATCCTTGCAAATGTTATCTCCTGGCCTTTGGGCTGGTTTTTGGCTTCAAAATGGTTGAACAACTTTGCCTATAAAACGAACATAGGATTTACTATTTTCCTCGCGGCAGCGGTGATCTCTGCATTCGTGATTTTGATTACTGTAGGTTACAATACAAAAAGACTTACAGGACTTAATCCCGTTGATTCCTTAAGGTATGAATAAACTGACGAAACCTGCCTTTGCCATAATATATTGATTTCATTTAAACGAACGGGGATCTGTTTCCTCCGCAGAAAAACTAATGCTGATTGCGAGACCAGCCATTAGACCGGTTACGTACAAAATGTATCACGACGGTAAATAAACCCAGAAAAATAAGCAACAACAGATCCATCCGGATAGTTCCGATTTCGGATGGTATGATATTGAAAAGCGTAGCTATAAAAAGAAGAAGTCCGGTCAGCGTTGCAATTACGATTTCGATACCGGGTGATTTTTTAAGGAAGATAGCTGCAAATATCATCGGGGCCAGTAAGGATGTTCCGGCAAAGCTGACACGTGCCAGAAGAACCAGTTGATCACTGCTCAGGATGGAAAATACAAATGAGGCAAAGCCAAAAACAATCATTCCGATCCTTGTTTTTAACAGGGTATTCTTCTCCCGCAACGGGAGCAGGGATCTCAGCTCAGATCCCAGTGCAAAGATCTGTGAATCGCTTGTTGAAAGTGCGGCAGCAATCAGCCCGATAATTGCTGCGGCAGCAACAATACCCGGCTGGTCGAACAACAGTACCTGTGACAGAAAAACAGCTGTCGTCTCTTCCGGATAACGGACGGCACCATATAAACCGATAGCAGCAGTGGGTAAAATAATCATAATGGCAAAAAATCCCACTCCCACAGCCATACGGTGCATTGCCCTCAGGTTGCTCATTACGACAAGCCGTGTAGTCAGTTGAGGTTGGGTTACAGGCAATAACAGGATTGCCAGGAAAGATGCGAGAAGAAACTGAATGTTAAACAGGTTTTCCGGGCCAGGTACCGACAGCAAACCCGGATCAACGGATTCAACAGATACGAACATGGTCTTAACACCCCCGAAATAGGAAATGCAGTTAAATGCTATTACCCAAACAACCACAAGTAGGATGAGACCCTGCAATGTATCGGCATACATGATTGCCCGCAGACCACCTACCTCACTATATATCAGCATAGTTATAACGATCAGCAGTGCCCAGCCCCAGACCGGGAAAACCTCAGGGAAGCTTGCATTCAGAAAAATTGCCACACCCCTGATCTGAATGGCCACATAGGGAATAAGGAACAGGAACACACCGGCAAAATAGGTATATCCTGCAAAAGAGGTCCTGTAGCTCTCATTCAAAAGACCGGCCATTCCACGGAATCCCTTTTTCAGGACTCTCTTCCGGAGATGATATCCAAACCAGACAATCAGGAAGACCATTGCACCGTCGGATACGGCAAGGAATATCCAGGCTCCTATCCCGTGCATTCTGAAAAAATCCGGCATTCCCAATAAAGTGAACGTGCTGAAGAGGGTTGCAGCAAAGGTCAGTAATCCCAGGAAGATGCCGATATTTGATCCGGCGAAAATAAAATCATCCGCTGTTTGATTCCTTCGCCTCGAATTAAGCGAGAGTAAAACGAGTAAGACAAGATAGGAGACCGCCAGTATAAAGATCCATGATCTCATTTATGTTCCTCCTCCTTTTTACCGGGGTGGACTATTGTCCCCAGAAAGGTAAGAATGACAAAACCAACGGTTATCAGTATTCCTATCCACAAGCTGTATGGCATTCCGAACAATTGCGGGACATATTTTCCCGCTGGAATTACAAGGGGAGTAAACGTAATTACGGATAAGAGAATTGCTGCCAGGCAACAAATTTTCCAGTATACTGAATTTGGTTTTCGCATAGAAAGGGGTTTGTATTAATAGAAGCCTTCGGTTCTTCCGTAAAACATATCAGTCCCCGAATGAAGTACCGAGGTCTCTTGCGCTGAGAACCCAGGGATGATCGGACGGGACCAGTTTAAGCTTATTAACTACTTTATCCAGGGGTACCGGTTTACTATGATCTCCACGTGCAGCGATCATCACGCCAAAGATACCCTCACGGATGGAATCCACACAGGCAGTTCCCAGGCGCGTAGCCAACAGCCGGTCGGCAGCTGAAGGGGTTCCACCCCGTTGCAGGTGGCCGAGAATGGTTAACCTGGACTCGAGCCCGGTTAATTTTTCCAGTTCCTGCGAGAGTTTAAGGGTATTCCCGGCATGTTGCACTTCCAGGTCTTTCAACTCTCTTTTCAGACGGTTTCGTTTCGCTTTCTCCTTCTCCTTGTCCAGCTCATTCTCCAGAGTGTTCCTCTTTTCCGCAAACTCCTTCGAAACTGCACCCTCGGCTATTGCAACAATACTGAACCGTTTGCCACGGCGGCTTCTTGAAAGAATAGATTCGGCTACGACATTTATATCATAAGGGATTTCAGGGATAAGTATGGCATCTGCACCACCTGCAACACCTGCACCCAGAGCCAGCCATCCGGCCCTGTGTCCCATAATCTCCACCACTATGATGCGGTGGTGACTGTGTGCCGTACTATGCAGACGGTCAATTGCCTCAACGGCAATATGTAAAGCTGTATCAAAACCGAAACTTACATCTGTGCCAAAAATATCATTGTCAATCGTTTTTGGTAAAGTGATAACATTCAGTCCTTTCTGGTGAAGCTTATATGCATTTTTCGCGGTACCGCCTCCACCGAGACATACCAGAACATCCAGGTGATGAGAATGGTAATTCTCAGCTATTACGTTGGTCATATCTACCGTATTCCCTCCAAGTAACATCTTATGCGGTTTGTCACGGCTGGTTCCCAGGAGTGTCCCTCCCTGGGCCAGGATCCCGGATAGATGTCCGTTATCCAGCCTGACATACCTGTTCTCCATCAATCCCCGAAATCCATCTTTGAACCCGATGACCTGCATTCCATGTGAAACGGCCGTTTTTCCGATCCCCCGGATCGCTGCGTTAAGTCCCGGGCAATCACCGCCTGCTGTTAGGATACCGATTTGCTTTTCCATGATAAATTGAATAACAATGAATTATGAAATAAAAGTACAAAATCATTCTTTGTTTTACAGGCAATGCATGGAATCTTTTAAACTTACTTTCAACAAACACATTTCCGAACCATCGCAAATTAAATACTTCCGGAGGAATACCGGTTACTGATTAAAGAGATGACAAGCTCTTCCGTCATGCCTGACCGGGAGGGATGCGTTTACAACAATTTTTCAATCTTTAAATCATTCCTGAATTATCATCCGGTAAGAAGCCGATATAAACCAGAAGAGAGTAGCCGCCAACATTATCCATTTTACTTGTTCGAGGTTAATATTTCCATTTAAAAACAGGAAGGGTGGCAGGACCAGAAACAGGAGTGACATCAGTCCAATAATTTGTGCAGTTTGAAGTAGAGTTCTTTTCATATATTCAGGTAATTGACGGACGAATTTTTTTCTGGTATAACCAGCTGAGCATAATATACAAGCCAGACGCAACAAACCACCCCGGGAGACTGACAAAATAGATCTGTATTCCTGCAAACTGAACAAGTAACAGACAGGTTCCCAGTGTCAGGAACCAGGTCAGGCCGGCGGCCCAGTTAAAGCTGATATTACTTTTTTCCGCATACAAACTGTGCATTCTGAACTTTTTTATTACCCAGAAATCAATAAAGATCACTGCTCCCATGGGCATCAATAGCATCCCGTATATTGCGACAAATCCCAGCAATTTCATGGCAATTGCCGGGAACATCCCTGCCACTGTGGCAATTCCACCTGTTATTAGTGTTACCTTAAACCTTGAGGATTTAGGTGCTATTGCCTGAAAAGCCAGCCCCGCCCGGTAAATTGTCGGATTTGCAGTAGTCCACCCGGCTATTATGACACATAATAATCCAACAATACCGGCCGCTCTGAACGCCATCGGTCCTGGTAAAACATCTGTATCTGCGGGATTAAGTTGCAGCTGGTAAGCATACAAAATGGATGCGGATATCCAGGCCATGAAGTGACCAACGTACATACCAGCAGCGGATGCCACGGCATACCAGGTTTTTTTTGCATATCGAAATACGGAAAGATCCGACATTCCTATGTGCATCGCCATATTGCAGAACCAGGCAAAAAACATCACATGCCAGAATGTGAATTTTACCTGTCCGGGCAGTGGCTCTCCCCCCTTCCAGATCCGGGTTTGTGCCAGTTGCCACAAATCGCTCCAACCGTGGATCCGGGTTCCTTCCAGGTCAATAAACTGTTTCAATCCTATGATACCGAAAGCAAGAAAAACCAGCACCATCCAGGGAGCTGCAATATTAGCGATCTTTACAACCGTCTTGTAACCGTATGCTGCGACAACCGATATAATCACACCTACAAGTACGACAGCAATCACCCACCCGATACTATTCGGGAAAATATCATTAAGCCCCGGCATTTTGAAATCAATCCATACACCAACAGCAGTGGCAGAT
>CP070687.1:71386-91232 GCA_020353115.1 Bacteroidales bacterium | reverse complement strand
CTCTTTTCAATAAAATCGATATTGAGATTCTTAAATGCATTTTCCGTGATCCTGGTGGCAAACGTCAGCCGGCTCTGATTCTTTAACATTTGAACGAAAATGATCCTGGTAATGAAGATTGCTGAAAACAGGGAAGTCAGGATTCCTATTACAAGGGTTGTTGCGAATCCTTTAATCGGGCCGGTACCAAAGATGTAAAGTATAGCTCCTGTCAATAAAGTGGTTACATTGGCATCAATGATTGCGGAGTATGCATTTTTATATCCATCAGGAATTGCAAGTTTAATTCCTTTTCCTGCCTTTATTTCCTCCCTGATCCGTTCATAGATCAGCACGTTCGCATCCACTGAAATACCAATGGTAAGAACGATCCCTGCAATTCCCGGTAAAGTCAGGACTGCACCTAGTGAGGCCAGTACGCCCATCAGGAAAAACATATTCACGATCAAAGCTACGTCTGCAACAAACCCTGCACGGCGGCTGTAATAGAACAACATGTAGAGCAAAATAACGATAAATGCGATCAGAAAAGAGTTCAGACCCGATCTGATGGCTTCCCTCCCAAGGGAAGGTCCTACGATGGTTTCCTGAATTATGGTTGCCGGAGCGTCCAGCTTACCCGATTTAAGGATATTGGCAAGGTCCCGTGCCTCTTCAATAGTGAAATCTCCGGTAATTGAAGTACTCCCATTTTTTATCTCCGTCAAAACCCGTGCTGAAGAGCGGACCTGATCGTCAAGGACTATCGCAACAAAACGGTTTATATTCTCCCTGGTTATCCTGGCCCATGTTTTTGTACCCTCCCCATTCATTGACATCGTAACTTCGGCATTAGCCTGTGTCTGGCCAAAGGCTACCCGGGCATTGGTAACAGCATCCCCGCCCAACGGGGCCTGCCCCTCCCGGGTTGTTATCCTGATAGCATGAAGCTCAAACAGCGTATTGGATTCGTCATACCTGTACGGTTTGGCACTCCAGAGAAATTTCACATCCCTTGGAAACATGGATTTCACCTGTGGCATATTGAGGTATGTATTCACCTTTGCGGTATCCCTGATATTTGAAAATCCTACCAAACTGCCGGGTGCAAATTGTCCGTCTCTCATAATATTGGGATACAGAACGGCAAAAAGTGGATTCTGGAGATTGAATTGCTCCAGAGATTCAGCCTGGTCTTCTGTCTGAATTGAATCGGCTTCTATCAGATCAAGCAGGGAAGTTTCCTCGGTTATTGTGTCGGGTTCGGCAGTTTCCTGATTTTCATCTGTAGCCACGCCCGTTGTCTCCTCCTCGGGTACGTCTGTTTCCTCCGTTTCCATGCCAAGTAACTCTTCAATTCCCTGATCCCGGGTTTCCTGCTCCATTTGTTCCTCAATTTCACGGATATAGTTGTTGGTAGCAGCAAGATACTGGTAAATTTCAGAGTTTTCATAGGTCTCCCAGAATTCGAGATTTGCAGTGCTTTGCAAGATGTTACGAACCCTCTGCGGATCTTTGATACCAGGCAGCTCAATTAAAATCCGGCCACGCATCTCCAATTGTGAAATATTAGGTTGTGAAACACCGAAACGGTCAATCCTGCTCCGTAATATATTAAAGGAGTTATCTATAGCACCCTGTGTTTCTTCATGAAGCACATTCAGCACGTCCTGGTTTGTGGAATTGAAATCTACTTTATCCCGAAGTTCGATCGTACCGAAGATGGCAGCTAACCGTGCATTGGGATCAATTTCCTCAAACGCTCTTCCAAAAAGGGTTATGAAATCTTCCTGACTGTCTTCCTGATACCTTTCCGCCAGGGCCAGGGCTCTTCTAAAGGTTGTATCAAGGCTATGATTTGACAAAGCGAGAATTATATTCTTTACAGATACTTCCAATACAACATTCATCCCTCCTTTAAGATCAAGACCAAGATTAATCTCTTTCTCCTGGCATTCTTTAAAGGTGTTTCCAATGAAATTCCACTCATCTTTATTAAGGTCTGAAATAGAATCAAGGAAGTTGTTTTCCAAAACCAGGTTCCCTTCGGCAAATTCCCTGGCATCCTTTCGTACCTTGTATGTTGCACCTGTAAATGATAACTGGTATATACTTACTAAAGCCAAGGTAACGGCGAATAACAAAATGGCTCCTCTGTTTCGCATTGTTCTGTTTTTTATATAATCTCTTTCAGATATTCAATCGCTCGAAATGTCGCGCAAAGATATTAATTTTTTTTTGATAACAGATGCTATAAACCATTATCATTTGGAAGGACCGGTACGTTCTAAACGTTTGATCTGCAGCCAGACGAATCGACTGGAAACGCGTATATGAATAAAAAAAAGATCCCCGAAACAGGGGATCAGGAACAGGATATTTTGTCATAAACCGGTTCAGAACAGGTTCATATCATCCATAACCTTCATAACCGATTTAACAGCATCTGCAGAGTTATACAGCAGTTTTTTCTCTTCCTGGTTCAGATCGATCTCAACAATTTCTTCGATACCGTTTTTACCAAGTTTTACCGGGACGCCCAGGAATACATCACTCAATCCGAATTCGCCATCCAGCTTTACACATACCGGAAGGATCCTGTGCTGGTCAAACAAAATGGATTCAACCATTTGTGCAACGGCTGCTCCGGGTGCATACCATGCAGAAGTTCCCATTAACTTTACAATTTCCCCGCCACCCATTCTCGTACGGGCAACGATTTTATCAATTGTATCCTTGTCCAGTAACTCGGTAACCGGGATCCCGCTAACCGTCGTATATCTTGGTAAAGGCACCATGGTATCCCCATGTCCGCCGAGCAGCAACGTCTGGATATCCCTCGGGGAGGTATTCAATGCATCCGCCAGAAATGCCCTGAACCTTGCAGTATCCAGTATCCCTGCCATTCCAAAAACTTTGGTCGAATCTTTCTTAGATGTCAGGTAAGCACAATACGTCATCACATCCAACGGGTTTGAAACAACAAGTATAATTGCATCCGGTGAATGTTTTACAGCATTTTCCGTAACTTCCTTAACGATTTTGGCATTGGTTCCGATAAGATCATCACGTGACATTCCGGGTTTTCTCGGAATACCGGAAGTAATGATTACGATTTCTGAACCTGTTGTTGCAGAGTAATCGTTGGTCACACCAATAACCCTTGTATCGTACATATTCACGGGTGATGTTTGCCAGATATCCAGTGCCTTACCCTCAGCAAGACCTTCCTTAATATCCACCAGAACAATTTGTTTTGCAAAATTCTTATGCGCCAGCACATTTGCACAGGTTGCTCCTACATTGCCTGCACCGATTACGGTTATTTTCATATCTCAATTGTTTTGGTTAGTAGTCATAATTTAAGAGAGAAGCTAAATTAACCAAAAAACACCATAATTGAAATATCTGAAGGGATGACCTGTTTAATAACATTTCAAATTCCTAAACCGGTCAAGGGGCAAAATGTCCATATTCAGTTCAGGGTGTACACATCCATAATCCAAAAGGATTTATTCAACCAGGGTGTCAAAATCAGCCGCAAGTTTTTCATCCCTGATAAAATCGTACAAAGTCAGCCGGCGTACATCGTAGAAAGATGACCAGTAGTTTCTAAGAGCAGAGATATAACCTCTTTTTGCCACATCTTTTTCAGAATCTGCAATATTCAGATCCAGTACATCGATTTTACCGATCAGAAATCGCTGTTTTGTAACGTCATATCTTTTTTGTGCAATAGTATCTGCCTTGGCTGCGATAAGCAGCTGATCGTCCTGCAAATTGAATTCCATTACATTTAATAAAATATTCTGCTCAAAATCGACTTCGGCTTGCTGAACCTGGGTACGCACGACTTCCTCCTGTGATTGCGCCATCCGGTATTGCCCTCTTCCCATACCCCAGTCAAGAATTGGCATTTCAAAACCGATATTCACTATCTGGGTCTGGTTAAAAGGCGATTGATATGCTTCCGGCAAACGTGCATCTGTCTGCTGTGTTAATCCGAATGAAGCGAACAGATCGGCATTAAGTCCTTTTTCCGACCTGGCCTGAGCAACATTCTGAGCTGCTTCAAGGAGTTGTCTTTCAAGAGAAAGTATTTCCGGATTATTATTCCGGGCTTCCGAGACAGCCTTATTCATATCAACTTCCAGCTCCGGTATATCAGAAGGTATGATTAATTCAAGCTTCACGGTTTCATTGAATCCCAAAAAGGATCTCAGCTGAAATTCTGAAATCTGAAGATTGATACCTGCCTGATTCAAATCCGTTCCTGCGTTTAGCAATCGTAATTCCATCTGCAACAGTTCATCTTCAGCAATAGTACCTATATTGTAACGTCCCTGGGCAATACGATACAGCGTATCTGCATTGGAATAGTTAATTCCTGAGATCTCCATGTTCAGCTGTGCCAGGGCCAGGTTGAAAAACAGGTTTACAGCCTGCCGGTGAACCATCTCAATAGAATTTATATAGTTTTTCTTCGCCTCTTCATACCGTACCGGTTCAATTCTCTTTTCCCATTTGAGGGGATTATATGCTGATATCGCTTGTTGATAACGGATACTTAACGGTGTGGAAACATATTCGGTGCCGGGGTCATCGCCCATTTCATCATTTCTTTGCAGGTCGGTATACAACGTAATGGTTCCTCCTGTAAAACCAACGTTCTGACGCAGATTCAATTCAAGAGAAGATTGAACGGAATTTGTTTCAACATAGTTATACTTTCCGGTTACAGGGTCGGGAATCAGGGTATACCGGTGACTATACCTGGGAAGTTCTCCTGTAAGATTCAGAGAAGGCCGGTATTTGGCCTTAAAGCTCCGGAATTGCCAGTAATTACCGCGAAAGCGGTGCTTAGCCAAAATGGCATCAGGAGATTGATCCCTGGCAAGCTGTAACACCTGATCAAGCGTTAATCTCCTTGTAGTCTGCGATCCTCCATCATATCCGGTAATACTGAAAATCAGGACGGGAAGAATGACAAAAATGGATTTTTTCATTTGAAATATTATCTGTAAACGTTTATAGGTATATATATGCTCTTAATCTCGTGGTATCGTAATTTGCCCTGTAAATAATCAACTCAGGGAAACGAATTCTTCTCATACAGTGGAATGAAAACAATTGAAGGAAGGATTTTAATATGTCTTGGACGAATTTGCTTATTCATACCGCAATGATTCTATCGGATCTTTTTCCGCTGCCCTTTTGGCTGGTGAATAACCGAAGATGACGCCGACTGCTCCTGAGACTCCAAATGCAATAATAACAGAAAAGGGAGAGACGATGGTTAAAATGTCTGCTACCTGATTTATCAACTTCGAAAGCACCATTCCCAAAGCAATGCCGATAAATCCTCCGGTTACACTGATTAGTATCGCTTCCGACAGGAATTGAACTACAATATCCATCTTTTTGGCACCGATAGCCATTCTGGTACCTATCTCTTTGATCCTTTCCATTACGGATGCAAACATGATATTCATTATCCCGATTCCTCCAACAACAAGGGATATACTGGCAATTGCTCCAAGAACAATGTTGAATATATCTTTCGTCCGCTGTTGCTGTTTCAGAAGGAGTTCAGGTACGGTAATTTCAAAATCTTTCACCTCTGAGTGCCGCCTGAGAATCATCCTGCTTAATATTTCCGTGGTTGGTTGGATCTGTTCTGTTTCCTTTACCTGAACGACGATCCGATCCAGCTGATTATAGTTTGATGTGGTATTCTGTGAGGGATCACTCGAACGTACAGATAAAAACCCCATTCCCCGCATCCTGAAAGAAACTGCACTTGTACTGAGTTTCGTACTGACAAGGGCCCTGTTCTGAAACCTTAAAAGCATGGTTTTTACAGGTACATAGATATTGTCGTTATAGACATTTACACCTGTTTCCTCAAAGCCCGTAAGGTTTACATCGGTCTTTTCCAGCACACCGATTACTTTTAGCCAGACTGCTCCGAATTTGATATACTGGTTTATCGGATTCACTTTAGCAAAGAATTTAGCCTTGATATTTGCTCCGATTACACAAACCTGGATACCATGGTCCTCCTGATAATCATTGAAAACGGTACCTTCTGTCAGTTTAAGGTTATAGAGTCCAAAATAATCGTTTGCCACACCCACTAGCTTGGCAGGTGATCGTTTCCCGTTCTGTACTACAAAGGCGTTGAGTGCGATCTCAGGGCTTATTCTCTGGACGGAAGGTATGTGATTACGAATCGCTTCAACATCCAGAAGGGACAATCCTCTGGAAAATTTCCTTTGCTGCTTTTCACCGGATTCTGCCTCACCGTTACCCTCCCCGTTTTCTGCTGATTGTTCCTCAACAATCGGATTAATAAGGATATTATTGACCCCGACCATCTTAATCTGTTCCAGGATTTCCTGCTGCGCTCCTTTTCCGATAGCCAGCATACTGATTACTGCTGCTACACCGAAGATTATTCCCAAAGCGGTCAGTACAGATTTCAGCTTGTTAGAGAGGATGGATTCAAGGGCAATAATTATATCGTGAAAGTATCTTTTCATTACCGTATAGCTTCATAAATAACATATGAGGAATTATTTTTTATCCTGGGTCTGATTGCCGCCACGTTCACCACCCGTTTCTGAAGATTGTCCCTCCTGGTGAGGAGTTTGATCACTTTGCTGAAGGGATCGGTCATCCTGCTGACGGGACTGGTCGCCCTGTGGAGGGGGTTGATCACCCTGCTGGCGGATCTGGCCTTGCCTTCCGGGGTCCTGCCCTTCCGGCATACTCCTGAACTGCCTCATTCTGATTTCTCTTTCTGCCGCTCTCCTGGATGCTTCCTCTCTCATTGCCTCCTCTTCAAGGCGCTTCTGTTCCAACCGTTCTGCAATAATCTCAACCAGTTCTTCACCTCTAAGTTTGAATTTTTCCGGATCTTCCGGAGTGGTTAATAAAATCTTTTCACCTTCTTCCAAACCCATTTCGACGATAATCTCATTTTCGTTTGATTCACCCAGTACTACAACCTGTTTATGACCACTCTTCGTATAAATAACCGGAATAGAATCTTCCGTATGAACAGCTTCAAGAGGAACGAAAAGGATATCATCATATGTCGTTGTAATAATTTGATTACTGGTAGTCATTGAAGGTCTCAGAATCGGATCCGTTTCATTCATATTTATGATAACCTCGAAAACCTTGGCATCCGTATTGGGCAGCTGTTCCCCTATATTGGCAACTTGTGTAACGACACCTGTATACGACCTTTCAGGAAAGGCATCCACCCCTATGGTAACTTTCTGACCAACTCTTAATTTACTTACATCAATTTCATTGACATATGTTTTTGAGATCATGGAGGAGAGATCGGGAAGTGTTGCAACGGTAAGATCCCACGGACTGATGTTCGAACCAACTGTCCGTTTCTGCCCATTGTGCTCTTTCTGATATATTACCATCCCGGATGCAGGAGCATAAATGGTAAATTGATTAAGCACTTTATTCATCTCATCCAATGTACGTTGCCGTCTGCTCAGGTCAATTTCTGCTTCCCGCATATCCGCCTGGGACTGTCTGACCTTAAGTTCGTAATTCTTTACTGCCTGGTCATATGCCCTTGTTGCTTTATCCAGGTTTATCTGAGCCTGCCTAATGGTTGCCGGCGGTTCGAATTTGGACTGGTCAAGGGTAATCTCCATCTCTTCCATATTGTACTTAAGATTGATCAATTCATCCCGTAGATTCCTGAGCTGAATTGTAGTATCAAGCTTTGTCTTAAGGAGGGCCGATGCGCTTTGCTCAAGCCTGTCCATAGCATCTTTCAAACTGTTATCGGCTTCAGCTTTATCAAGCTGGGCTACAAAATCCCCGGAATCAACAATGGTACCTTCAGGTATTAAATCCTGGATTCTAAGCTGACTGAAGCGAAGGTTTCTGCTTCGTAACTCGGATGGAGCCATTATCTGCGTAGAATTTTCAGCCTGTAACTCGCCGGTAACCGTCACCAAGATCTGGAACTGACCCCTTTTGACATCAACTTCAATTTGCGTAAAATCTTCTGGTGCAGTTAGTTTATTAAAAACTACAAGCCCAATAATTATTACAAGGACTACTGCAACACTTATGTATATTGTCTTTTTCATTTTATGATATTATTTTAGGATATCATTCAATTTTAAAATTTTAAAAACCACACAAAGTAACTAAAAATTTCTTTCCATCAATTACTCTGGTATATTTTAACAAATTTTAACTTCTACAGTATTAAGCAACAATATTTCTGAATATATTAGACAATCATAAACCGGATTTTATTCACCCGATTTCAATTTTTTTTCTTGATTTGCCGTCCATCGTTTTTCTCTGAACTATTCTTCTGATGTATCCATCAGGTAACCTTTCGACACGTCATATCAATTTAAAAGCATACTCTGCAGGTACATTTTTCGCCATTTCATGCGGGCGGGTGAACTTTAAATACGCACCGTGAACGATCGTATTGTTTCTTGTAATCACCGCCAGTACGAGGGATTCACCACTTCCCGCCTGTACGCTAAAGTTGTGCTGATATCATTCCCGCCGGGATGGTTTCGGCGGGACATATCTCATTTTCCGATATCTATTTCCGGTATATATCTATACCTGGTAATTCCAGGAAGATGACAGCAATGATTCTATCTCCCGGATGAATTTTTTGGTTAGTAAATCAGCCGCTTCAGGTGTATTGCTCTCGGCATAGATCCGGATTATGGGTTCTGTATTGGATTTCCTCAGATGTACCCAATCGTTTTCAATTTCTATTTTTAATCCGTCGATATCGTTTAGTGTATATTCTCTGAACCGCTCTTTTAACTTCTTCAACACATGGTCCGGATCCATTCCGGGCCGGGATTCAATCTTCTTCTTTGATATGTAATAGTCAGGAAATTTCCCTCTCAATCCGGAACATGACATGCCTGATTTCGCCAGATATGTCAGGAAAAGAGCTATCCCCACCAATGCATCCCTTCCATAATGAAGATCCGGATAGATTACCCCGCCGTTTCCCTCTCCTCCGATAACTGCATTTTTCTCCCTCATTACTTTCACCACATTCACCTCACCCACAGCAGAAAAATAATGTTTGAATCCGTACCTTTCAGTTATTTCACGTAATGCCTGCGAAGATGAGAGATTTGTTACCGTATTACCCGGGGTATTCTGTAAGATATAATCTGCAACTGCGACAATTGTGTACTCCTCACCAAACATTGATCCATCTTCATTCACAATAACTAACCTGTCTACATCCGGGTCAACAACAAGGCCGAGATGGGCAACCTCTTTTTTAACGGTTTCTGTTATCACTTCAAGGTTTTCAGGCAGGGGTTCCGGATCACGGCTGAATAATCCATCGGGATCACAATTCAGTTTCACGATTTGCCTCACACCCAATGTTTCCAGAAGCAACGGTACGGCAATTCCTCCAACAGAGTTGATCCCATCGACAACGATCCTGAAATTTGCGGATGAAATGGCTTTACGGTCTACCAGAGGAAGTTCAAGGATTTTTGCAATATGCTTTTTCGTATAGGAGTCATCCGATTTTAATCCTCCCAGATGGGTTGCATCTGAATACGAATAATCCTTTTCGGCCAGGGATAATATTTCTTTCCCCTCTGTCTCATCGACCAATTCACCCCTACTGTTCAGCAGTTTAAATGCATTCCAGTTCATCGGGTTATGACTTGCAGTTATGATAACTCCGCCTGCGGCTTTCTCTTCCCGGACTGCAATCTCTACAGCTGGAGTTGAGATTACTCCAAGGTCAACTACGTCAATACCTGTAGCTAACAATGTCCCGCTAAGGATCCTACTCACCATTTGTC
Source organism: Bacteroidales bacterium (assembly GCA_020353115.1). Taxonomy (GTDB): domain Bacteria; phylum Bacteroidota; class Bacteroidia; order Bacteroidales; family VadinHA17. The sequence goes on along the minus strand of CP070687.1, from coordinate 81,399 downwards.
CTGAGATCCTGGCGTCCCTGCCCATAAGAACCAGCAATTTTTCCTTATCCGATTCTTTAGATAACCATGCAGCATATCCTGTAGCAAATTTCACTATATCTGCAGGATTCAATCCTTCACCAGGATATCCCCCGATTGTGCCCCGGATCCCTGCGATCGATTTAATCAAGGTCATAATGAGTAAATTGAAATAAAGGACAAATTTGAGGAAAAATCCGTGAATAGTCAAACGGCCAAAAAGAATGGTACAGGTTTTAGCCTCGGAAACAGTAACCGCTAACCGTAATGATAATTTATTTCGATAGTGAAAAATCGTACCTTTGCCAAAGGCCGGAGCTGAAAATTATTAAAATTCTATTTATGCAGAAAGAAGGAAGCCGGAAAAGAAGAGGCACTGATACTGCAGGACCTGCGGATCCCCGTCAGAACAGACGAAGAAAGTCTCCAGCGAAAGGCAATGTGGGAAGAACGCCGACACGGGTAAAAACACAGGGAGAAGGAGTTCGGTTGAATAAATATATTGCAGGAACGGGATTATGTTCCCGACGGGAAGCCGATGAGTTAATTCGTACCGGACTTATCACAATAAACGGTAAGGTAACCACAACGTTAGGTGTAAAAGTCACCCCATCTGACGTCGTGAAATATAACGGGAAAAAACTGAAAGAGGAAAAAAAAATCTATATCCTGTTAAACAAACCGAAAGACTACATCTCAACAACAGATGATCCTTTTGCAAAGAAAAAAGTAACCGATCTGGTACAAAATGCCTGCAGGGAGAGGCTCTATCCTGTCGGAAGGTTAGACAGAATGACCACAGGAGTTTTACTCCTGACCAACGATGGTGACCTGGCAACGAAACTTACACATCCCAAATACAACCGGAAAAAGATCTATCACGTTTTCCTCCACAAAAATGTGAAGAAAACCGATCTGGATCGTATAACAGAAGGCATAGAACTAGAGGACGGAAAAGTATTTGCTGATGCCGTTTCATTTGTCGATCCGGACGACAGAAAACAGATTGGTATAGAGATTCACTCCGGGAAAAACAGGGTTATTCGAAGAATTTTTGAACATCTTGGATACAGGATTGTTAAACTTGACAGGGTCTATTTTGCCGGATTAACAAAGAAAGGCCTTTCGAGAGGAAGCTGGCGGTTCCTGAAGGAAAAGGAAATAACCATGTTAAAAACGGGAAAATTTCGTTGAGATATGTCTTTTTTTACCAATCAAACTGGAAATACGTCAGTCGGTCTGGCGTATGATAATATTTCCCAATAAATTGATCATTTTTTTGTACATGTATGATGGGAAGGTCCCTTTTCGTTCTGGTTCTGATATTTTGTGTGATTTGTAATGTAACGGCACAGACGGATTATGCCGGTATGGTTACCGACTCCCGGTCTGGAAATCCGCTTGCATTTGTTACCATCGTTTTCAATAATTCGGGAAGAGGCACCACTACAAGAATGGATGGTCGCTTCTCAATACCTGCAAGAGAAACCATTTCAACCCTGCTCTTTTCCTGTGTTGGATATGAGTCCAAAACGATTCATCTGAAATCCCTTGAGTCACGTTCCTCTATTCGAGTTCGGCTTAAACCAAAATCGTATTCAATCGATGAGGTGAAAATATATCCGGGAATTAATCCGGCACACCGGATCATCAACGAGGTATATAAAAACCGCAATATAAATGATCCGGAGGAAAGACAATCATTCGACTATACAGCGTATAACAAGTTTTATGTCACCCTGAATCTGGACAGCCTGACGGAAACCGATTCCATTATCCTTCCGGAATTCGATCAAAACCTGATTCCGGTTCCGGAAGATACCAGCCTTACCAAACTGAAAGATCTGGTCTGGAAACAACATCTTTTTCTTATGGAATCCGTTAGCAAAAGACAATTCATATATCCGGATCTAAACAGTGAAAGGGTGATTGCTTCAAGAGTTTCAGGTTTCAGGAATCCAACATTTTCAATAATTGCTACGCAGGTCCAGTCATTTTCCTTTTACAAAGATTTCATTACGATCATGGAGAAAAGCTATCTGAATCCGGTCAGTAAAGGAAGTACGAACAAGTATCTTTTTATTCTGGAAGATACCCTTCTTACCGAATCGGATGATACCATTTTCGTTATTTCATTCAAACCGAAAAAAGGAAGGATGTTCGATGGTCTGGAAGGTTTCCTTCATATAAACACAAACCGTTACGCGATCCAGAATGTGAGTGCAAAGGCTGCCGGTCCGAACGATTTTATGAATATTAAAATCCAGCAGAAATACGAGTTTCTGGAAGGAATCCAATGGTTCCCTGTTGAATTGAATACCGATCTGATCTTTCAGGGACCGGCACCCGGTAAAAGCAACGCTACCATCGGAGTATTGGGGATCGGTAAAAGTTACCTGAAAGAAATCCGGTTAAATCCCGGACTCGAACCAAAAAGGTATCATGGTCTGGAGTTTGAAGTGGAAAGTGGCGCCACAAAAAGGTCAGAAGAGTTCTGGGAAAGCCAACGGACAGAACCACTCACCTCAAAAGACAGTATAACTTACCATGTTGTGGACTCGCTTGGCAGGTCGATCAAACTGGATGAGAAATTGCGGACATTCGAAACATTCGTTACAGGTTACATACCTTTCCATTTCATAAACATCGACTACACTTCCATCTTGAATTATAATGATTATGAAGGTTTTCGGATAGGTATAGGACTGAACACCAATAATAAACTGTCACGTTTTATTTCTCTTGGCGGATATATAGCCTATGGATTCAGAGACAGGGGTTTGAAATATGGTGGATCCGTGTCGGTAAAATTGAAGGAAGATCCGGAGATAAGGGTGGATCTCCAATACAGGGATGATGTGGAAGAACCGGGCGGATATCATTTTCTGCAGGAACGGACGGAATTCTCTTCCGAATATTACCGGAATTTCCTGATCGAGGATATGGACAGGTATATCCAGCGTAAAGTTTCCATTGTTTATCATGCCCACCGTCATGTAAAGGCTGCGGTATTCCTGAATAATCGTTTGTTAACTTTCGGGAATGATTATCTCTACAGCCCTGATGATACAAATCCACAGGTATATCTGGACAGATACCAGTTTACCGAGTTAGGTTGTTCATTCCGTATAGCCTATAAGGAAAAATTCCTGAAAATTTCGGACCAGTTCGTATCCATGGGAACCAGATACCCTGTACTAAATGGAAATATCATACAGGGAATTCATTGGTTTGATAGCAGATTCAGTTACACAAAGTTCGAAATGAAACTTTCAAAAATATTTAAAACAAGAAGTCTCGGCGAGTTCCAGTTAACCCTCACCGGAGGACTGGTTAAAGGGGAAGTACCGTTTCCCATTCTGTATAACGGGCATGGCAGTTACAAGGATTTCACGGTTGAAACCGCAAATAGCTTTGCTACTATGAGGATGGACGAATTTGTCTCCGACAGGTTCATTTCGCTTTTCCACATGCACAATTTCGGCAAATTCACTCCTGCATCATGGAAATTCAGACCTGAATTTGTATGGATTAATAATATCGGTATTGGAGATATGAAACCTTCTGGAAATCATAGTAATCTTTACCGTAAAACAATGGAGAAAGGATATTTTGAATCAGGCATTCTGGTTAATAACCTTATTACACGATGGGTATTTGGGGTTGGTCTGGGAGCTTTTTACCGCTATGGCCCATATGCCTTAACAAAAACAATTGATAACTTTGCATTTAAGTTTACCATTTCCCTGAATGTTTAATTAATCATCCAATGGAGCATAAATCCGGCTTCGTGAATATCATCGGGAATCCCAATGTCGGGAAATCAACCATTATGAATGCCCTCGTCGGGGATAAGCTTTCCATCATTACATCAAAAGCACAAACAACCCGGCACAGGATTATGGGTATTGTAAACGGAGAAGATTTCCAAATTGTCTATTCAGATACCCCCGGAATACTGAGACCGAACTATAAACTCCAGGAATCGATGATGAAATCCATAAAGTCCGCTCTTATTGATGCCGACATTCTGTTATACGTGACCGATGTGATGGAATCCATGGACAGAAACCCGGACATACTGGAAAAAATCAAAAAGCTTAAGATCCCAACCCTTGTCATTCTCAATAAAATTGATCTGTCCGGTCAGGATGAAGTTCGGATATTGATCGGGAAATGGCTGGATAAACTTCCCCAGGCAGAAATAATTCCACTTTCTGCTATCAACTTTTTTAATATGGAAAAGCTCCTGAACCGGATTATCGAACTTCTTCCTCCGGGTCCGCCTTACTTTCCGAAAGATCAGATTACCGACAGGACAGAGCGGTTTTTTGTTTCAGAAATGATCAGGGAAAAGATCCTTATGCAGTACAGGAAAGAGATTCCCTATTCCGTCGAGGTTGAAGTCAGCTCTTTCAAAGAGGAGAAAGAAATAATCCGGATAATGGCAACAATTCATGTGTTACGGGACAGCCAGAAAGGGATAATTATAGGGCATAAAGGACAATCGCTCAAAAGAATTGGTAAACTGGCAAGGGAGGATATGGAACGATTCTTTAATAAGAAGATTTTTCTGGAGCTGTTTGTAAAGGTGAACAAGGACTGGAGGAATAAAGAGCGTTTGCTGAAGAAGTTTGGCTATTAAAAACAGACATGGGTAATATCATCGCCATAGTAGGAAGGCCCAATGTCGGAAAATCAACCCTGTTCAACCGGTTGACTGAAAGCAGGGAAGCCATCGTTGATGAGATGGCCGGTGTTACCCGTGACCGTCATTATGGAAAATCCGTATGGAATGGGGTTGAATTTTCGGTAATCGATACCGGAGGCTATGTCATTCGCTCCGGTGACATTTACGAAGATGAGATCAGAAAGCAGGTTCTGCTCGCCATTGAAGAATCCGACATCATCCTCTTTCTTGTGGATGTTACCGGTGGAATTACAGATCTCGATGAAGGTATTGCCCGAATGCTCAGAAAAACAGAGAAGATTATTTATCTTGTTGTAAATAAGGTTGATAATCCTGATCGCGCATATGATACAAATGAATTTTACAAGCTGGGAATGGGTGAAATATACCCTCTCTCAGCCATAAATGGAAGCGGTACAGGAGAATTGCTGGATGATCTGGTTCGCAAACTTCCCCGAAAACCGGACGAAGACCTCGAAGATATACCCAAATTTGCAATTATCGGCAGGCCAAATGTCGGAAAATCTTCCCTCGCCAATGCACTTCTCGGGGAAGAAAGAAACATCGTTACCCCTTTATCCGGAACAACAAGGGATTCAATCTATAGCCGTTACAGGAAATATAATTACGATTTCTATATTGTCGATACAGCCGGTTTGAGGAAAAAAGGCAAAGTAACAGAAAATGTGGAATTTTATTCAGTTATGAGATCCATACGATCAATAGAAAATGCAGATGTTTGCCTTACACTTATTGATTCAACCCGGGGAATGGAAGGGCAGGATGTGAATATCATTTCCCTTGTGAAAAGAAACAGGAAAGGAATCGTTCTCCTGGTAAATAAATGGGACCTGATCGAAAAGGATACAAAAACCCTTCGGTTATTCAGGGAAAAAATCATCGAGAAAATAGCACCCTTCAGGGATATCCCCATAATCTTTACTTCCGCCATAACCAGGCAACGACTACATAAAGTGCTGGAAACGGCAATCCGGGTATATGAAAACCGGAAGAAAAAAGTACCAACGGGACGTCTGAACAACTCAATGCTCGAAGCTATCGAAAATAACCCGCCTCCGGCGGTAAAGGGCAAACAAATTAAAATCAAATATGTCGTCCAGCTACCCACACTTGCACCCTCCTTCGCATTTTTCTGTAACCTGCCACAATATATTAAAGAACCGTATAAAAGATACCTGGAAAACCGTATTCGGGAACACTTCGATTTCACAGGAGTCCCAATACAGATATTCTTCCGGAAAAAATAGATTTTTTACTATTTTTGCAGATATGAAGAAAATTACAGGGATATTAATTCTTACAGGTTCGGTATTATTTGTTATTCTGTCATGTCAGAAAATCGAATCTCTTTCCGAAATCCCGTATATTGAATTCAAAAGTTTTACTATACGTGATACCGTCGATCTCCTGGGAAATCCGGGGAAAGTCGGTGAACTTGTTTTCCGGTTTGAAGACGGGGATGGTGATATCGGCCTGTATCCTCCGGATACATTATTCGGAGATAGTGAAAATTACAACCTCTTCTTTCTGCTTTATGAAAAGATCGATGGAGTATTTGTTCAGGTACCGGAGGAGGACCTTGAAACCCCTTTGAATTACAGAATTCCATTTATCGAGAAAGAAGGCCAGAACAAAACCCTTAAGGGTGAAATAAAAGTTGATTTCTTATATCTTTTGATGCTCTACGATACCATACAATACGAATTCTATCTGATCGACCGTGCCTTTCACAAAAGCAACGTGGAAAAAACACCAGAGATCCCGTTTGCCGAATGATCCGATTTGGAAACTTGTCCCCGATCATTCCAGTACCCTCTTCACCGATCCGGAAATGTACCTTCTGCAACGACCGCTCCCTGTTCCGGATTGTACTAATAGACCACCGAAATGATTTTCTCCAAAACGGGGAGATTCTGCAAACCATGTTAGAATCCATAATAATTTCCTAAATTCGATAGGTCAAATTATTTATGGATTAACCGGAAAATCATGATAATCAGACAAGACAACAAGATGGCAGATCTTATTCATATGAACTATCTGCTTATATCCGTAATAAACCGGTTTGGTATTGATCTGGGATTTCGGGATAAAACCGTATTTGAAGTTTGCCGTGAACATCATATTGATGTTCGTTTCTTCCTCGAAATAGTAAATGCATTTCATGATAAAGACTATTTCCCGGATGAGGACCTGCAGGATTTTTCTATCCGGCTTATCGTGGATTACCTGGCAAAAACCCATCGGTACTACCTCGATGAAAAGATACCGGAAATAGAGCAGCTGATCGATGAAATGGTAAATACGTGTTTTAACCAGACCGATAATCTTAACATGCTTCAGAAATTCTTCAAAGAATATAAGGAGGAACTGGCACATCATACAAAACGGGAAGATGAGGTTGTGTTTCCCTATGCCATACATGTTGAAAAAGCCTTTACCAGGGGGAAAGCCGATCCGGACCTTAAAAATCAGATGAACGGATATTCCATTACGGATTATATAAATGAACATGATAATATTGAAGAGAAATTATTTGACCTGAAAAATATCATCATCAAGTATCTTCCGCCACCGAAGAACAGAGCATTGTGCAACAAGGTACTTTCCGAACTATTTAACCTGGAGAAAGATATGAATGATCACAGCCGGATTGAAGAGAAAGTATTGGTGCCAAAAGTAATTGTAATGGAAAAACAGTTACGTAAACAAGATAATTAGACCCTTTTCAAACCGGATGAATTACGATGCCTAAATTATCAATTTTAATAGCAGAGAAGTCATACCTTATCCGTAAGGGCCTGGTTTTAATACTTGCCGAGTTTCCACAGGTAGGGAATATTGTCGAAACAGATAATGAAGAAGCTTTTATTTCCCTGGTGAATAAAAACAATTTCCAGATACTCTTCCTTAATCCTTCTTTCATACGGTCCGGTAAATTCCATACTACCTTCGAAAAAATCCCATCGCCCCGGGCACCCGTTTTGATAGGTATAATCTCCCGGGAGGATAACAAAAAATCTCAAATTAAATTTGCAGAAACAATAGGTTTTGATGAAAATAAAAGTCATCTTTTGAAAAAGATTGAGAATCTTATTTTAAGAAGCTCCGGCTATCAGCCGGAAGAGGAAGGAACATCCGAATTAAGTGAAAGGGAAAAAAATATTTTACGCCATATTGCTCTTGGATTCACCAACAAAGAAATTGGTGAGAAATTATATATCAGTGCACATACTGTTATTACTCACAGGAAAAATATAACCAGGAAACTGGGAATAAAATCCGTATCCGGATTGACGGTCTATGCGATTTTGAATAAAATAGTGGGAATGGATGAAATCAGGTTATAATAGCTTAGTCATCCTCATGTTACATTTTAATTGCCATGAACAGTATATCATCCACCTGCTCAAAATCGGATTTCCAGAGTTCAAAATTATTCTTCACATATTCGTACTGTTCTTCCATCGATTTCAAATACACATCATCAAGCAGATTCTTCAATCGCACCATTTTATATTTCTTACCCAAGGGACCTCCAAACTGATCCGGGTATCCGTCAGAGAACATATAGATAATATCCCCCTCGGATAGTTGGAATTCCTGGTCTTCAAATACTTTTGCTTCAATAATTTCTCCCCCGACCGAACTGCGGTTTCCCTTGAGATAAATTTGTTCCCCGTTATGATAGAAGATCACCGGTCTCATAGCGGAAGCAAAACCAACTTTCCTTGTTGCCGTGTTAATTTCACATACGATTATATCCATTCCGTCGGTTGACTGTTCGGCTTCAATATTTTGATTTAAGGTTTCTGTAATTTCAGTATCGAGTGTGGTAAGTATTTGTGAAGGTTTAACAATATCCTGACGGTTGACAATATCTTTGATAAGTGTAGCACCGATCATTGACATAAATGCTCCCGGAACCCCATGACCGGTGGAGTCAGCACAGACAATGATAAACCGGTCTTTCCCAACTTTGTCAAACCAGTAGAAGTCGCCACTAACTATATCCCTGGGCATGTAAAACACGAAGAATCCGGGAAAATTCTCCCTCAACTTCTGAAGCGGTGGTAAGATACTGGCCTGTATTCTTTGAGCATAATTGATGCTGTCCGTTATCTCACGATTTTTTTGTTCAATCTCCTCTTTTTGCTCAACTACCTCCCTGGTTCGCTCATCCAGGCTCTTTTGCAGGAATGCCTGTAACTTCTTATGATTCCTTTCACGAATTTTTATTATCAGGATGACAGAACCCAAAACCACGATAACCAGAGTTGTAATAAACCACCATGTTTTCCAGTATGGTTTCCTGACAATAAAATGAACAGATAACGGCTCCTCACTGGTTTGCCAGTCCCGGTTATAGGATCTCAGCAGAAACGTATATTCACCATCAGCAATTCCATAGGTTACCATGGGGAATCGTGTCATTTCAGACCACTCCTGATCATAATTTTCAAGTTTGTACTGATAGGTAACCATCTCAGGATTACGATAACTCAAGCCGATAAACTCTATGTTGAGTTTATATTTATCGAAAGGAAGGATTATATCTTCAGAAAGATCAACAACCCTGTCGGAAAAACTGATGGATGTTATGTTACTGATTGGAGGTATCCGGCTTCCTTTATCAAGGGATGCGTCGTATCTAATTATACCGCCGGTAGTGCCGAAAATCACTGCTCCTTCCTTCTCCATAAATATGGAATTTGGATTGCAATCACTGGTGATACCCAATTCCCTTCCATAGGTAAGGATCAGGTTATCGCCTTTTATAAAACGACTGAAACCCAACCTGTGGCCTATCCAGATATTATTTGCCATATCGGATTCAATACTATAACAGTAATCTGAGATCATACCATCCCAGGTGGTATAGTTGTATATCGAATCGGATGCAAAGTGATACAACCCGTTTCCATACGTTACAGCCCACAATTCACCATTTGTATCTTCCGTTATGGCTCTGAATTCGTTTTTCTTGGTATAGTATTGGATTTCATAGCCGAGGCTAAGCTTCCTGTCTTTAATGAAATACAACCGGTTGCTTGTCGTGGCAACCCATCCTCTTCCCTTCGAATCAATAAATATCTGGTTTATGTTGTTATGGGGTAACCCGTCACGGGTTGAAAATTGTTGCATATCCTCCGCCTTGCTGTCATAAATGATTACCCCGTTCCTGGTTGCCATCCATACTTCCGTACCCCTTCCCGTAATATGATTAATGGTATTATCCAAAGAGTTATTCGACTGAAATACCTGAATATATCGTTTTTCTCTC
>CP070687.1:51364-71286 GCA_020353115.1 Bacteroidales bacterium | reverse complement strand
TTTTCCTGCCATTTGATCCGGTAATCGATTTCCAGTGCCATGATCTGTACCTTATGAAAACTGCCCCGTTTAACCGGAACCGTCAGAATCAGGGGGCCATTTGAACCGTAAATAATACAACGGTTACGGTAAGTCTGTTTGATGAAATTCTCATGCTTTTCAAGGAAAATTTCTCCCGGTAGTAAAAACTTTGAAAAATATTGGACAGGCCCGAAATAGGTTGTTGACAGCAATATTTTGTTTTGACCAGCCATGGATTTGGCATCGATTCGATTGAATCCGCAAAATCAGATCTTATTAATCAGGCTTGCATTGTAACCAGCTCCAAATCCGTTGTCAATATTTACGACACTTACACCGGCTGCACAACTGGTAAGCATGGCAAGAAGGGCTGAAACTCCCCCGAAATTTGCACCATAACCGATACTGGTGGGAACGGCAATAATGGGTTTGTTGATCAAACCACCGATGATACTGGCAAGGGCACCCTCCATTCCTGCTATAACTATGACCACGCGTGAGTTCCGGATGATCTGGATATTACTTACCAATCGATGGATTCCGGCAACGCCGGCATCGTATACTCTTTCTACTTTGTTCCCGAGCAGTTCTGCAGTGACTGCCGCTTCCTCTGCAACAGGAAGATCTGAGGTTCCGGCAGTTATGACGGAGATATATGTCTCCGGAATGGATAGTTTTTTCTTTGTAATACTGATTATTCTGGCTTCCTTGTGATAAATGGCTTCGGGAATAATGGTTCCGATAGCCTGATACATTTCCATTGTAGCTCTGGTAGCAATGATGTTGGTGTTCCTGCTGTTCATGTATTCGGCTATTCCCTTAACCTGGTCAACGGTTTTCCCGGCACAGTAAATAATCTCCGGATACCCCGTTCTTATTTCCCTCTGGTTGTCAATTTTGGCATAACCAAGATCCTTATACGGATAGTCCCGGAGCTGTTTCATAGCGTCGTTGATATCCGTTTTGCCATCTTTTACTTCTTCCAGTAGTTTCTTGAGTTCTTTTTGATTCATAATGTAACGTTGAGATCAGTTTATAAATGCTTCATAAGCCTGTACAAAAGTATAATCATTTACCGGTTTTTATGGTTCTTCTTACTGGATTATTCACCGTTCGGGTTTTTTTATCCTCACTGCCTGCCAGCCACAGGCTGGTTCCCCGCAGCCTTGCTGTGGGGATAAGAGTCCGGAGCTTGCTCGGGGGTTAAATACCAATTTATTTACACCGGTTTACAGGGATCCAAACAGGGAGGAAATGATTTAAATCCTTGCCATTCATGATTTAAAGGTATTGAAACTGCCTGTACGGTAACCTTCCAGGTCAAGGGTTACAAAGGTAAACCCAAGATCCCTGAACTTTTTCACCACCATTCCGGCCCGGTTTTTCCCGGAAAGTTCAGGCAATATATCAGGATCAGCCTCAATGCGGGCAATAGTACCATGTGACCTTACCCGTACTGCCTTATAACCAAGATCCATCAGGAATTTTTCAGCAAGCTCAATTCTTTTTAACTCGCCGGGTTCTATTTCCACACCATGAGGGAGTCTCGTCAGTAGACAAGCATAAGACGGTTTATCCCATGTCGGAAGCCCCAGCATCTCGGAAAACCTGCGTACTTCAGCCTTGTTTATGCCTGTCTCCTGCAAAGGACTTTTAATTCCGAGCTCTTTCAATGCCTTAATCCCCGGCCGGTGATCCGAAGGATCATCCATATTCGTGCCATCAAGTACATTCCCGATCCCGCTGGAACGTGCTATATCAAGGAGCGTTGAAAAGATCTCTCTTTTACAGAGATAACACCTGTCAGGAGGATTTTTCCGGATATTATCGGGAATATCCGTCTCAACAATCTGGTGCCGGATCTTTAAAGCCCTGCATAATTCTACAGCTTCCACAATCTCCCATTCGGCAATATAGGGAGCTTTTACCGTGAGGGCAATAACATTGTCATTCAAGGCTTCAGCAGCCACAGCCAGTAAAAAAGTGCTGTCTACTCCTCCGGAAAATGCAATTGCAACATTACCAAGATCTTTCAGGTAGCTGACAAGGCGGTTATATTTTGGATGGTCTATCATTACACACAGTACTAACCGGATCCTTCCAGGAGGGCCTTTATTTTTTCGTAAATGATATGCAACGGAATGTTATTCTCTTTCGCAAGCCGTTTGCAATCCTCGTACTCGGGTTTTGTATGTATTCGTTCGCCCTTATAGTAGGAGGATTTCAAAGTAACCTCCCCAAATTCTGTTTCCAACTTTGTAAACCTGCGTTCAAGGGCCTTTTTTTCAACCGTATAAGACCGCAATCCCAGGGTTGTCGTATTGGAGAATAAAACCTTTCCTATCTCATCAAGTTTATCCCTGGTACATAAAACACTGATTTTCACCGCGGGCCTGCTCTTCTTCATTATAACCGGAGTATAAAATACCTCTTTTGCACCGGCATTGAAAAGTTCTTCCATTAAATAATCATACCATTCGGGATTCATATCATCGATGTTACATTCGATGATTATCTCCTTCGAATCTGCCGGTTCTTCCAATGAACCAAGGAAAACCCGAAGGACATTGGGAATTTCGTCCGATTGCTTGTGTCCTATACCATATGCAGTCTTTTCTATCTCAAAAACCACCTGGTCCGTAAATTCTCCGACGATTGCAGCAAGGATGGCAGCACCCGTGGGAGTTGTAGTTTCAAAACTGGCCGACCCCAGGCTTACCGGGATCCCCTGTAGAATTTCTGCAGTAGCCGGTGCTGGAACGGGAAGTTTACCATGAGCGCCGGTAACCACTCCACCACCAAGTTCGACAGTTGAGGCCAAAACCTTTTCAACTTTCAGGTGATCGAAGCAAATGGCAGCACCAACAATATCCACGATTGAATCAATCGCCCCTACTTCATGAAAATGAACCGATTCCGGGGTTTTATTATGTACCCTGGCTTCTGCTTCGGCCAGAATCCTGAATATTTTCCTGCTTTGTGATTTGATATTATCGTTCAGATCCGAGCTGTCAATGATTAATTCGATGTCAGATAATGTACGGTGAGACTGATCATCAGCCTTTTTCAGTTTTACATCAGCACGTGTTCCCGAAATACCATGGCGTTGATCCCGGGTAAAAAGCAAGTCAAAATCCTTTAGCTTCAGCTTCTTTAATTCTCCCGTAAGATATGCTGGTTCTATACCAAGGTCAACCATAGCAGCAAGATTCATATCACCGCTTATACCGGCAAAACAATCGTAGTATAATATTTTCATTTCCGTTTTTTTCAGATAACCTCGAGTAAGAACAAAACCGAGGAGCCAAATATAATGTATTTATGTTAAAAACAGGAAAATCGGGAATTAGGAATTTATCAAAACCACAAACGGGAAGATTTCCCGTAACATAACATAAACTAAACCGAATACGGAGGTTTTGATGACATGTATTCGAATAATCCGGTTTGCCGGATTATATATACAAACATCTACCTATGTTACTTATTATATTTTATTTAGAATTATTTTAAATTCATTAATAAATTCCGAATTCCGCAATAAGTTTGGGAAAAAGGTTGTAATTTCCCGCGTAATTCAGGATGTGTATATAATTTTCAAAACGAGATCAGTAATGAAGAGAAGAGAGTTTTTCAGAAAGTCGGTGGGGGCAGGTTTAGTTACCGGAGCGGCGCTCAGTCTTGGAGGGTACAAAAAAATATGGGCAGCAACACCCGTTTCGTCGGAACAGTTTGACCTTGTCGCAGTAAGGGGTGGAGAACCCGGTGTTATGTTGGACAGGGGGATCCGGCAGCTGGGTGGGATGAGCACCTTTGTCAAGCCGGGGCAGACTGTGGTTGTCAAACCCAATATCGGCTGGGATGCATTGCCGGAACGTGCAGCCAATACCAATCCGTTGATGGTTCAGGAAATCGTTAAGCAATGTTTGAATGCTGGTGCCCGCCAGGTATATGTATTCGATAATACCATTGATGAGATGACAAGGTGTTACCGAAACAGCGGTATCGAAAAAGCAGTCAAGGATGCCGGGGGTAAAATGGTTCCGGCTAATACAGAAGGTTATTACAGTGAGGTAAAGATCCCTGGTGGAAAGAGATTACAGAGTGCAAAAGTACATGAACTTATCCTTGAATCGGATGTTTTCATCAATGTCCCTGTTTTGAAAAACCATAGTTCTACGAGGCTATCCCTGGCGATGAAGAACCTCATGGGGGTTGTCTGGGACCGAAGATACTGGCATTCAAACGACTTAAATCAATGCATTGCCGATTATGCCACTTATGAAAAGAAACCCCATCTGAATATTGTGGATGCCTATAACGCATTAATGAGGAACGGACCCAGGGGCGTTTCCAAATCTGATGTAACGAACATGAAGGCACTTCTGATCTCAACCAACCTGGTAACGATTGATGCAGCTGCGGCCCGGATGTTCGGTATGGAACCCGCAACCGTATCATTTATAAGAAAAGCAGATGAGATGGGTGTTGGAAGCACAAACCTGGAAAATATTAAGATATCCAGGATTAACATCTGATCTATGAATTTGGCTAAACTAAAGAGAATGAGGGTAATTGTTTCCCTCGTTTTCTTGTTTTGTACTGCCCTTGTTTTTCTCGATTACAGGAATTTAATACCCGAGAATATTATTTCGGGCATTCTCTATCTGCAGTTTGTCCCTTCCCTTCTCAAGTTTATGAATGCAGTCGGTTTATCCGTACTTGGATTCATAATCGTTATCTTACTGACTCTTCTGTTTGGCCGGATTTACTGTTCAACGATTTGCCCCCTGGGAATTATACAGGATGCACTATCCTGGATTGCCCGTAAATTCAAAAAGAAAAGGAAGAGATACTACCGGTATTCAACCCCCCACAATTTGTTACGGTATACCATTCTGGCAGTTACGGTGCTTGTGTTTCTTTTCGGGAGTGTTCTTCTTATTTCCATGTTGGATCCGTACAGCAATTTCGGAAGGTTTATGACCTATTTTTTGAAACCCGTCGTTGTTGATGCAAATAATAATGTTTCCTCCATATTGGAAGAATTCGACATATATGCCCTTTATCCCGTTCTTCTTACGAAGGTCCCTTTTAAAATACTAATCTGGCCAATTATAGTGCTTGTTCTCGTAATCTGGTTGTCAGTCACAAGAGGCAGATTGTATTGCAACACAGTTTGTCCTGTCGGAGCCCTTCTGGGCTTAATGTCGAAAGTATCACTTTTCAGGATTGGTATTGACGGGGAAAAGTGTACAAAGTGCAGTTTATGTGCCAGGGTATGTAAATCTTCCTGTATGAATTACAATGAGGCATCAGTTGATTTCACACGTTGTGTCGGTTGTTATAATTGTTTAACGGTTTGTCCTGCTGAGGCGGTTAAATATCTGCCTCAGACAACTGGTATCACGAGGAGCATGAATTGGAAGAATACCGGTCACATCCCGGAATCAGATGATAAACCGGATAAGAACAAGCGAACTTTTATAAAAGGTTCGATGGCCTTTTTCCTGGGTATGGCCGGAATGAAAATGATTCAGGATACACCGGTAAATAAGAAACCGACTGAAGTTCCGGAGGAAAAGGAATTTCCTGTTTCCCCTCCCGGATCGTGCAGTATTGAAAACTTCAACGACCAGTGCACTGCCTGTACATTATGTGTAAGTGCATGTCCGACGAATGTCTTACAGCCATCATTTATGCAGTATGGTTTATCCGGGATTATGCAGCCACATATGGATTACCATTCCGGATTTTGCAACTATGATTGTACTATCTGTACCGATATATGTCCAACGGGAGCAATATTACCTGTTATTCTTGAAGAGAAGAAGCTGGTCCAGCTGGGAATTGCACAATTCATTAGGGATAATTGTATTGTTCATACGGATAAGACGGATTGCGGAGCCTGTTCGGAAGTATGCCCGACCAAGTCCTGTCATATGGTCCCTTATGAAGGAAGTCTTGTTATTCCTGAAGTTCTGGAGGAAACTTGTATTGGTTGCGGAGCGTGTGAGTTTTCCTGTCCGACTACTCCCTATAAGGCAATTTATGTCAATGGAAATGCAATACATATGGTTGCGGAAAAACCTTCTGAGGAGGAGTTAACGGTACCGGAGGGCGATGATTGGCCATTCTGAATCTCTTCCTCCCATTTATGAAATGGAATGAGGGTTACCGGACACGCATAAACATCCTTTTCCACCGGATCTTTGCCAAGAATTTCTTCTCCTTATCAAGGGATAACCAGATGATTTTTGGTTTCCCAACGATGTGATCTTCCGGGACAAAACCCCAGAACCGGCCATCGAGAGAATCGTGCCGGTTATCACCCATCAACCAGTAATAGTCCATTTTAAATGTATATTCGGTTGCCTCTTCTCCATTGATGAAGAATTTATTGTTTTCGATCTTCAGATCGTTCTTTTCATAAAGCTGAATAATACGTTTGTAAAATGAAATGTTTTCCATCGTAAGCTTTAGTACTGATCCTTTTTTCGGTATCCATAAAGGACCGAAATGATCTTCATTCCAGCGATATTTAGGATTATGCGGGAAGATATAATAAACATATTCGTCCTCCGGACGTTCGTACTTTTCAACCCTGGTCACGTTCCTGAATGCCCTGATTTTTCCGGCATTTTCTTCGGTTAAAGGAACCATGTAGAGGGAGTTCGAATAACTATGACGGTCGGCTCTGGCAATTCCAAGCCGGTCGAAAGCCAGGGGATTAATAGGTGTTCCGTCGGTTTCAATCTGGTAACTGAATTGCTGATATCTGGATTCTGCCTGCATTTTACCGTTAACATAAACATGTCCCTGTATGATTTCAATTGTATCGCCCGGTATACCGATACACCGTTTTATATAGTTATCCCTTTTGTCAACAGGACGGTCAATAATCGTATATTGCTGCCAGACCTGTTCCCTTCCGAGTGAGTAATACTCTTCGTCGGATTTTTCAGGTAGTCCTGCAATCCGGTCTCTCTGCCTGAAATTTTCTCCTGCCGAGCGAACAATGGATTCATAACTCTGTTCAGGACTTTCCAGGCATACCGTATCACCGGCAGGAAAGTTGAAAACAACAACATCATTATTGTTGATCTTTCCGAAACCAGCAAGCCTTTTGTAAGGCCGTTTAATCCATTCCAGATACGATTTGGTTTTAATTATAGGAAGGGTATTTTGGGTGAAAGGGAAGGAGAGGGGAGTATTGGGCATTCGCGGCCCGTAGCTAAGTTTACTGACAAAAAGATGATCGCCAATAAGCAGGGATTTTTCCATTGAACCGGTAGGGATCCGGTAATTCTGAAAGAAGAAGATGTTAATGAAAGTCACTGCAATCACAGCAAAAATAAGGGCATCAAGCCATTCGATCAGAGTACTGTTGGGTTTATTTCGCTTCTTCCAGAACGCCCAATTTACCTTCTTGCTGACATATATATCGAATACGATTCCCAATCCCGGCAGTAACCAGTAGCTTCCAACCCAGATTACCCAGAGAATATAAGCTGTACCTGCAAGGCCAAATTTAAAGTATTTATTTTTTAAGAGATCCATGGGAAATCGATTTGGTTCGTAAATGTAGTATTATAAATGCAAATGTATAATTTCTGTTGCTGTATTTAAATAACGTTTTTGAAACAAAAGTGCTCATTGGTAAACATTTGCCTTTTGTAACCTTTTGATATTGCAGGCTAACGGATTAAAAAGGTAAAAGATCCTTCATCCCGAAGATTCCTTTTTTACCATTCAGGAATTCGGCAGCCAGAACAGCGCCCATTGCAAATCCGGTCCGGCCTTTGGCAGAATGGGTGATCTCCAGCG
Source organism: Bacteroidales bacterium (assembly GCA_020353115.1). Taxonomy (GTDB): domain Bacteria; phylum Bacteroidota; class Bacteroidia; order Bacteroidales; family VadinHA17. Next base: position 63,438 of record CP070687.1, on the reverse strand, counting down.
TGTCGTATTCCGAGTCATATTTTACCGTATGGATACCCGGAATCATATCTTTCCTGGATGAATGGATTGGAATGACATTCTCACCTCCATTGCCTTCTGCGATCCACCGATCCTTATATTCCAGTGCAGGAATAATATCATCCGCCAGGGTTATAGCAGTTCCACTGGGTGCATCAAGCTTCTGGACATGGTGGGTCTCTTCGATCTCAACACTGTAGTCCCTGAAATTATTCATTATGCCGGCCAGGTACCGGTTAATGCTGAAAAGAATATTAACTCCAAGGCTGTAGTTGGATGCATAAAAGAATGCCTGGTTCTTCTGCAGGCAATATTCGGTTATCCGTTCATAATGCTCAAGCCAGCCTGTGGTTCCGGATACAACCGGGACGTTTCCGTCGAAACATTTCCTGATATTCGCATATGCTGTACCGGGAGTTGTAAATTCCACCGCAACGTCCACCGTTTTAAGTTTATCAGGATTCAGATCATCATAATTGTCAAGATCAACAATCAGGGTTATTTCATGGTTCCTCTTCAGGGCTATATTCTCGATTTCATGCCCCATTTTTCCGTATCCTATTATTCCAAGTCTCATTGGATAAGCTTTTATTCGTGGTCAGCCAGAAAAGCTTGCTGTAAGGCTGGCCTTCAATTTGATCGATAAATGTAGAATAAAAATTATTGTCTTGAAAGCCGTCTTTCTGTAATCTGAAACGAAACTTCCTTATTCCCGGATTTCACCATTGCCTGATTTTATGAAACCAGGTTTTGGCGATACCTGAGTTACTGTAAGGTGGTTTGGGAACTGTCCGGAGGAATCGATATGAAGTTACCGTGGAGCGTGCCTTTGAAATAGCCTAAAAGGTATTATTCGGAAAGGCTACTTCACATCTTTGACTTTTTCAACGACTGCTTTAAATGCTTTCGGATGATTCATGGCCAGATCAGCAAGTACTTTGCGACTGAGTATGATACCTTTTTTGTTAACTTTTCCAATAAATTCGGAATATGACATATCGTATTGCCGGGCAGCCGCATTAATTCGCTGGATCCAGAGCGACCTGAAATTTCCTTTTTTCTTGCGTCTGTCCCTGTATGCATATACCATACCCTTTTCGAGGGCATTTGCGGCAACAGAGTATACGTTGCTTCTTGCCCCGAAATAGCCCTTCGTCTGCTTAAGGATCTTCTTCTTTCTCCTTCTGGAGGCAACTGAATTTCTAGCTCTTGGCATAATTATTTAAATTTTAAATGGTTAGCGGTCATGAAGACACTTTGATGCTAATTCATTCACTGAATAATTGAGAAAACTGCCAAAAATTTATTTCATTGTTAGCAAATGCTTGATATTTTTTTCATCAGCTTTGCTAACGGTTCCGTAATAGGTCAGATTCCTCTTTCTCTTGGTTGCTTTTTTTGTCAGGATATGACTTTTATAAGCATGTTTTCGTTTTATTTTTCCCGATCCGGTAAGTGTAAATCTCTTCTTTGCACCCGGATTTGTCTTCATTTTCGGCATTATTCTCTGGTTTATTTATCTCAATTCAACTCTTTTTCCTGCCTGGTACTTTGGGTGATAAAAACATAATCATTCTTTTACCTTCCAGCTTTGGCAGCTGTTCAACCTTCCCGAGTTCTTCCAGGTCTTGTGCTAATCGCAGTAATAATATTTCACCTTTCTCTTTGAAGAGGATCGACCTCCCCTTAAAAAATACATATGCTTTGACCTTTGCCCCATCGTTCAGGAATTTCATGGCATGTTTCAGCTTGAAATTGTAATCATGATCATCCGTATTTGGTCCGAAACGTATTTCCTTTACCACAATTTTGGTGGCTCTGGCTTTCATTTCTTTCTGTTTCTTTTTCTGGTGGTACAGGAATTTCTGATAATCGATGATTTTACATACAGGCGGATCGGCTTTTGGTGAAATTTCAACCAGATCCAGTTCAAGGTCATCCGCCAAACGTATGGCATCTTCAATGGAATAAATCCCCGGATTATCAATGTTATCACCAACGAGCCTCACCTGGGTAGCCCGAATGTACTCATTGATTCTGTGTTTTGGGGGTACTTTTCTCCAGGGACCTCTTCGTAAATTCGGTCTGCTTATAATAATGTCCTCCTAAATTTGGTAAATATTAAATTGCTGTTAATCAATAAAATCAATCTGTTTCTTCACTTTCCGTTTAATCATGTCTGCAAAATCGTGGATTTTCATGGCTCCCTGATCTCCTTCGCCCTGTTTCCGGACGGCAACAGTATCGTTTTCAGCTTCCTTTTCACCCACAATAAGAAGGTATGGAATCTTCTTTAACTCATTATCCCTTATCTTCTTACCAACCTTTTCGTTCCTATCGTCAATCAGAGTGCGAATATCGTAATTATTTAGAAAATTAAAAACTTTTTTAGCATAATCGTTTGATTTTTCACTGACCGGAAGAACGATTGCCTGGTCGGGAGCAAGCCATAGCGGGAATTTCCCAAGGGTGTGTTCGATCAGTACGGCGACAAATCTCTCCATGGAACCGAATGGTGCACGGTGGATCATAACCGGCCGGTGTCGTTTATCATCAGCTCCGATGTACTCGAGATCAAACCGTTCAGGCAGGTTATAGTCAACCTGTATGGTGCCAAGCTGCCATTTTCTTCCAAGGGCATCGTTAACCATGAAGTCAAGTTTCGGACCGTAAAATGCTGCCTCTCCCTTTACTACTTTGAAATCCAATCCCTTTTTCTCACAAGCTTTCAGTATCGCCTTTTCTGCTTTTTCCCAGTTTTCGTCACTACCTATGTATTTCTTCTTATCCTCCGGATCATGCAATGAAACCTGGGTAAAAAAATCCTTAAAATCCAGGGCCCTGAATATGATAAATACAATATCAATCACCTTGATAAACTCTTCCTCTAGCTGATCGGGGCGGCAATAAATGTGGGCATCATCCTGTGTGAATCCCCGGACGCGTGTCAACCCATGGAGTTCTCCACTTTGCTCATAACGGTATACCGTCCCGAACTCAGCCAGTCTGAGCGGCAAGTCTTTGTACGAATGAGGCTTACTTTTGTATATTTCACAATGATGGGGACAGTTCATCGGTTTCAGGAGGAATTCTTCCTTCTCATCCGGACTGTGGAACGGCTGAAAAGAGTCTTTTCCATATTTATCATAATGCCCGGAAGTGACCCAAAGCTCTTTCTGACCGATATGAGGGGTCATCACCGGATCATATCCGTATTTCACCTGTACTTTTTTCAGGAAATCTTCAAGTCTTTCCCTCAACTGTGCCCCTTTGGGTAACCAGAGAGGCAGGCCTTGTCCGACCTTCCTGCTGAAAGCGAAAAGTTCCATCTCTTTCCCAATCCTCCTGTGATCGCGCTTCCTGGCTTCTTCAAGCATGATAAGAAATTCATCCAGCATTTTCTGGCGCGGAAAGGTAATCCCATATATCCTGGTCAGTTGCTTCCTTGTTTCGTCTCCTCTCCAGTAAGCTCCTGCAACATTTAAAAGCTTTATTGCCTTAATATGCTCTGTATCAGACAGATGAGGCCCGCGACACAGATCCACAAAATTTCCCTGTTCATACAGTGAAATCTCGCCGTCTTCCAGTTCACCTATCAGTTCCTGTTTGTATTCGTCGCCTTTGCTGGTAAAAAGTTTCATGGCTTGATTTTTACTCACTTCCCGTCTTTTGAACGGTTTGTTTAAACGAGCCAACTCCTTCATTTTTTCTTCAATCTTTCCCAAATCCGTGTCGGTAATTACGACACCATTTCCCGGATCGACATCATAGTAAAAGCCATTCTCTATAGCCGGTCCGATTCCGAATTTAATTCCCGGATATAATGCCTCCAGTGCCTCGGCCATAAGATGGGCAGAGGAGTGCCAGAAAGCATGTTTACCCTCCGGATCATCCCATTTATGCAACCTGATGGATGCATTTTTCCTGATCGGGCGGTTAATGTCTGTCAATTCACCATTTACCGTTACCGATAAAACCTCCTTTGCCAGGCTTTTATTAAGGCTTCTGGCAATTTCCATTCCACTGACACCTTCCTTATATTCCCTCACCGATTGATCAGGAAATGTAATTTTTATCATTGTTCTTTAAATTCTTAAAAATTAAATTGCAAAGATAAATATTAAAACACGGATGCCAAAAAGCTAATTTAGAATGGCACCATATTTGTTTTATATTTAACGTATTAAAATTTGAAAGTCATGAAAAAACTAGCAATACCTCTGTTAATCGTACCTTTTTTTCTGTTTTCCTGTAAAAAGGAGCCGGTCGCAGGCTTTTATGCCTCTGATACAGAGGTTGATATACAGGAATTTATTCATTTTACCAATAACTCCAGGGATGCCCGTTACTACGACTGGGATTTCGGTGACGGTACCTCTTCAACGGATGTTCATCCGTCCCATAAATATGAAGCCTCGGGTGACTATACCGTTACCCTGACGGCTATTTCAGAAGATAACCTGGTTGACCGGGCATTCATGGATATTGAAGTCTTTTTTCCACCGCTCGAGATTAGGGTATTGGAGTGGTATGACGAATACCCCGTCGAAGGTGCCAGTGTATGGTTGTATGCAACCTATGAAGACTGGCTAACCCATAGCGATGCAACGATTCTGGCTGAGGGTTATACCGATAGCGAAGGCTGGGTAATATTCACGGACGTTGGGCCATACATATACTACGTTGACGTTTGGGAAGAATACCATGATAATTATACACTGGCTTCAGAAAATATCAACTTCATCCGTACACCACAACTTGTTAATGATGATTTCAATGTGTTCATTGCATGGGTGGATTACTACCCTGATGGTAAGAAGGGAGAAGAAAGGGATGGAACACGCATACTAAAAACCGATACAAGCAGATCTCCTGATCAAAAGCAAATAGAGATCAACAGAAAATCAGAATAGAGAAAGGGAGATCTATCAGGATTGCTCCGAAAAGTGTATAATTACCCCTGAAACCAGCTATGAAGGATTCCGGCCCGGATTCGACACGAATTATCCCTGCGGGAATCCTGCGAGGCAATGAAACATCCTTGCATAATAAATACGAGAATTCATGCCGGATCAATTGCAGATACCAATACCTGTGGCAGATAATATGAATAGAAATCCGGCCGGTTCTATTTGAATGCTATTGCCTCCATCTCAACCTGAAAGCCAAAATGAAGCTCCCCGGATGGCACTACAGCCCTCGCTGGCCGGTGACTGCCGAAAAACTTTGCATATACATCGTTTAATCTCCCCCAAAGGGATATATCGGAGATATATACGGTAACTTTTAAAACTTTTTCCGTTGAACTGCCTGCCGCTTCAAGGATAGCCTGGATATTCCTTAATACCCGTAAAGCCTGATCCTCAATAGTCGATAATATCTTTTCGCCGGTAACCGGATCGACAGGTACCTGACCAGAAATATAGATCATGTCGTTGTGGACGATTGCCTGGGAATAATGACCTCCCGGCATGGGTGCATTTTTTGTTGAAATTATTTCCATAAATGTAGTGTTTTTAGGTCGAAAGCATGTGATATGCCAGGTTTTATGACTTGCCTTTTTCAGAACTTTCCACCTGCGGAAGAAGCACTTTTTTACCTCAACGACAGTAATCCTCGGTACGTATATTTAATACCACCTCCCGATTTCTTAGATTTCGACAGGTATCCGGGGCATTAAGGCATTCCTGACATTCAATTTCCTCATATTCCTTTCACCCGGTTACCGAAATATCTTTTAATCTTGAGATATTGGGAATGTTCAACTTCTTTCCATCCATCTGAATGATTTTATCGTTTTCGAATTCCTTCAGAATCCGGATGGCACTGTCTTTCGACATACCTGACAGGTCGGCAAGATCCTGTCTGGAAAGGAGCATATTGAACTTGGTGCCTTCGAAAACAACTTCCGATAAATAGAGCAGGGCATCCGCCATACGGCCATGCATTTGTTTCTGGGTGAGGCTGACCAACTTGTCAAAATTGCTGATTGTTTTATAACTGATATGCCTAATCATGGCATCGGCAAATCTGGCATTCCTCATCAATACTTCATTGAAATTATTCCTGTCAATAAAACAAACGGTTGTTTCCACCAGGGCACTGACCGAATAATGGTTTCTGTTGTCGGTATGGACTCCGGGACCGCCTATTATCTCCCATGGTTTTGCGATTGCCAGTATCAGGTTTTTCTTATTGAATCCTTCAATATAAAGTTTGGCCAGACCATCTACCACTGACAGTACTTTCGTGCCCGAAGTTCCCTGTTTTATTATTATTTCCCTTGGATTAAACCGGATGGAATACCTGTCTTTATTGATGAGGGATAAATCTTCGGCCGAGAGGTCATTAAACAGGTTGGATCTGTTGGTACAGATCTCGCAATCGATACACTTGGTCTGTGTATTCCTTTGCATCATAGAACTTTAACCCTTTATTTGTTGAATATCAGAAATCATTCCGATGTATGATCCATCCGGGGGAATAATTTGGTGCGGTTATTATTATCAGGATCGTTTCCTCCCAGATCCGACATCATAAATATTGATACATATATCGATGTAAATATAGATAAATTACAACAATTTCACATATAAATCTCGACTTTTGAGCTATTTTAACTTATCTATATTTATCTATTTTTACCACCAAATTCTTTGGGACATGCGGGATTGCCGCAACTTCACCCTTATGCATCGAAAATAATTTTTTAAAATACTAGTAATGAGAAACTTCAATTTAATACCCCCCATATTTATCCTGATTCTTTTTCTGGCAGCATTATCTTGTGAAAAGGTTTATCTGACCGAACCTCCGGAGATAGAGTTGGATACCACCGTGGTTTACAGTTTTGCAGATACCATTCAACCCATTTTTGACAACAAATGCATCAATTGTCATAATGGGGGCATTCCCCCAAATTTAACTGCGGGTAATTCCTATGATGCATTGATAAACGGAGGATATGTTGAATCGGATACCTCTAAGGCCGAGCAGAGCCTCATATACACAAAACTCTTATCCGGCACGCATGAAGACCGGGCTACTGCAAATGAAAAACAGCTTATTTTATTCTGGATAAAGCAGGGAGCCCTGAACAACTGATTTAGAATTTCAACAGACAGATCATGAATTTAATTATTATAAATGTTAGTTAGAATATGAATACAAGAACTTATTACTTCAAAGTTGTACTGATTTCGATTCTTCTGGTTTTTATTCCTTTCCTTCCCGTGGTTTCCCAGGATGAAGATGAACCGGACAACCGGCCTGTAAGGTCACCATATGAAACTGTTACTCTAATTGATAATCAAACCGTTGTCACTCCGTTCAAGGGTGCTCTGCAAATGGAAATTCTTCATAGGTTTGGCAAAATTGAGAAGATTGATGACCTGTTTGGAATCTATGCCACAGCAAATACCAGGATCGGATTAAATTATGGAATAACCGATAGGATTATGGTTGGTATTGGAACCACCCGGGATTACAAACTGCAGGATATTCAATGGAAATATAATATTCTTCAGCAGACCCGGTCCGGGAGTATGCCGGTTGCTTTAACCTATTATGGAAATATGGTAATTGATGCCAGGGCGGAAGATGTGTTCGAATATTCGAGCAGTGAGTATAAATTTGCCCATCGGATATCTTACTTTACTCAACTGGTTCTTTCCCGGAAATTCGGAGACAGGTTATCTGCCATGATTGCACCCGGCATGGCATATCATAATGCCGTTAAAGATTCAACCTTTAACAACATGAATTTTGCCATATCGGCCGGTGCCAGGGCTATGGTAATTGGAATGAATTCGATCATAGTAGAATATCATCAGCCACTAACCGCTTCTGATAACATAAAACCCGGTTTAAGTGCGGGTGTTGAAATAGGTACAAGTACTCATGCGTTTCGTGTTTTTGTTACGAATTACAATCAGATCATTGCACAACGTAATCTGGTCTATAATACAAATGACTTTTTCAGCGGAGATGTGATGTTTGGTTTTAATATCAGCATCCGGTTTTGACCATAATATTTTTGACCATGCCTGAAAATAAACATTATTTTTTCCTGATCTTTTTGGTTCCCGTCCTTTTTCTCTCCGGATATCTCCCTGCAGTTTCACAGGAAGACCAGAATTCCAATGACCAGGAAACGGAATGGGTTTCCGAATTTTATGAGGAAAACGAACAATGTTTCAAATGCCACGGCGAGGCTAAGTACTCGTTATATGATGAATTTTCTGAACGTGAAGTTCATAAACTGATGTGTGAGTCAAGAGTAATTAACCGGGATAAATACTATATATCCAACCACAAGAGTTTCAGTTGTCTTGATTGTCATGATGGTGGTTATCAGGATTTTCCACATCCGGTTGAACTAAGAACGGAGGAACACTATGCCTGTCTTGATTGCCATGGTTACGATGAGAATTATGCCCAGTATCATTTTGAAGAAATCGAGGAGGAATATGTACAAAGCATTCATGCTGAGTTGGAAGAGGAAGGATTCAATTGCTGGAAATGTCATAATCCACATACCTACCATATAAGCATTCGTAATACAACAAACTTACATGAAACCATTGCTTATGATAACAATATTTGTCTCGATTGCCATTCAAACTTCAACCGGTTTCAGCTGCTGACCGAACGGGATGAGATCAATATAATCGAACGGCATGACTGGCTTCCCAACCAGGCTTTGCACTTTGGGAATGTGAGATGCATTGAGTGTCATACACAGGTAAATGACAGTATCCTGGTTGCACATCTTCTGTTGCCGATAGAGCAGGCAGTCCAGCGATGTGTTGAATGTCATTCCAGGGATTCCAGACTTCTGACAACACTTTATAAATTTGAGGCAAAGAAACAAAGAACAAGAGCCGGTTTTTGGAATGGTGCTGTGCTTAAGGAATCTTACGTGATTGGCGCCAACAGGAATTTATACCTGAACATAATCAGTATAACCATCTTTTTCCTGACCATTGCAGGTATCCTGGCACACCTGTTTTTCAGAATGAAAGCTAAATCAAATCAAACTAATTCATAATGTATTTATATCCGAAATGGATCCGGTTGTGGCATTTGTTGAATGCGCTGTTTTGCCTGATGTTAATCATAACTGGTTTGTGTCTGCAGTATTCCGGTAAAGGCAGACCACTTATTCCTTTTGACAAAGCAGTTGCTTTGCACAATACGGGTGGAATAGCCTTAAGCCTGAGTTACTTCATCTTCTTTCTCGGGAATATATTTTCTCCGAATAAAAAACATTACAGATTAAAATACAAGGGATTGTGGAAGGATATGTATACCCAGTTCAATTATTACATGTTTGGTGTTTTTAAGGGGCAGAAGCATCCGTTCCCTGTTACGGAGGAAAACAAGTTCAATCCGTTACAAAAGGTATCTTATGTTTTAATAATGTATATAGCCTTACCCTTAATAATCATTACAGGATGGGGGTTACTTCTTCCAGATATTACCATTTCAAGGGTTTTTGGCGTTAGTGGTCTAATACTTACCGATATTATTCACATCATATCCGGATTTATCATCTCAATTTTTATGATTATCCATATTTATTTATGTACGTTAGGGTCAACTCCCGGTAGTTTATTTAAAGGTATGATCAGTGGTTACCATGTAGGTGAGGATTAATTCCTGGGGTTCATGGGATTTTCCCTTCGGGACTCCGTTGAAGCTGGGGAGAACACTTGTAACGGAAGTGTAACGTATTAATTATAACCAATATATGGAAGACGATAGGAAAAATAAGTCAAGGCGGGAATTTCTTAAATTCGGATTAACCGCTGGCGCAGCATCCCTGGTTGGAATTTCCGGAGCGTCTGTTGCAGGGAAACCGGACCGGAATGAAAAGAAGAAATCCGGCAGGAAAGTTAAAGTTCTTACTCCTGAAGGGAAGCTTGTCGAGGTTGACGAATCCCAGCTCAGACCTGCTGAGATTGAGGAACCTGTTGGCATTGAAGAGGCCAGGGAGGGCCTGCCAAACAGAAAATTTGTAATGGCTATTGATCTGGCAAAATGTAAAAATGCCAGGAAATGTGTGGATGCCTGCCAGGAAGGGCATTATCTGCCCCGTGATCATGAATGGATGAAAGTTCAGCTATTGCAGGATTCGGAATATACCCATCCATACTGGTTCCCGAAACCCTGTTTTCATTGCGATCAGCCCCTTTGTGTTAGCGTCTGCCCTGTTGGAGCTACATTCAAACGGAACGACGGTATTGTGCTGGTTGATAACCAGAGATGTATCGGGTGTAAATTTTGTATGACGGGTTGCCCATACTCTGCAAGGGTTTTCCACTGGAAAGAGTCGGAAGTGGAGCAGCCGGACGTGGAATACTCTCCGGAAACGAATGTGCCAAGCCAGGAAGGTACCGTTGGGAAGTGTGTTTTTTGTGCCGATAAACTAAGGAACGGAGAATTGCCACGTTGTGTCACAGCCTGCCCAATGGGTGTAATTTATTTTGGTGATCTGATAGAGGATGCCGTAACCAATGGTACTGAAACAGTCCGCTTCAGTGAACTGATTGAAGAAAGAGCCGGTTACAGGTACCTGGAGGAACTGGGAACTCACCCAACCGTTTACTATTTGCCAACCGTAAACAGGATGTTCCCCGTAGAAAGCGGATTTGATGGTCTTGAAGAAGATATTTATAACCGATACGAAAAGTTCATTCACCCCAGGCTAAAGAAGAAATAACGAAATGGAAGGACAAGTAAGTAGAAGAACACTGCTGGAAGAATTCAGACCCGAACTTGAAAAAACCAGTTTCAGGTGGATTTTACTGTTTTCCGTATGTTTCATAATTTTTGTTATCGGGATTTACGGATTGATCAGACAAATATCCCATGGGCATGTTGTAACCGGGATGCGGGATAATGTTGTCTGGGGTGTCTATATAGTGAATTTCATTTTTTTTATGGGATTGAGTTATGCCGGAGCTCTCGTTTCCGGATCCCTCCATCTGTTCAGATCAAGCTGGAGAAAACCGGTTATCCGGATGGCAGAACTAATAACCGTGATATCCCTTGTTATCGGTCCGTTCTTTATTTTCTTCTGTATCGGGAGACTTGACCGGATCCATTATCTTTTTATCCATCCCCGTATCCAATCTCCCATTACCTGGGACGTGATCGCAATAACTACCGACCTGGTAGGCTGCTTTATTTACCTTTATCTCTCTTTTATAGAAGATTTTGCCATCCTCAGAGATTATCAGGATCTGAATGTACCGAAATGGCGAAAAAAATTATATAAGATCCTTGCACTGGGATATCGCGGAACTCCGGAACAGAAAAAAGCAATTAAACTTTCCAAGGATATTATGGCTGCCATGGTAATAGCTATCGCGATTATTGTGTATTCCGTACTGGCATGGATATTCGGCGTTACACTTCAGCCGGGATGGCATAGTACCATTTTCGGACCTTATTTTGTCATAGCTGCTGTATTTTCAGGTACGGGATTGCTGATTATATTAATGTGGATTTTCAGAAAAGTATATCACCTTGAACACTATATAACGAAAAGACATTTTGTTAATGTTGGAGTTCTTTTGTTGATCGTTTCAGCATTCTACGGCTATTTTACTTTCAGCGATTACCTTACCAAATGGTACGGTTCGGTGAAAATGGATTCGATACTTATCGATAAACTGTTCACGGATTTTTTTGAGTTGTTTATCTATGCAAACTATATTGGTATCCTGATCCCGATCATCATTGTCGGAATTAAACGGTTGCGGACCATTACAAATATTACGATCGGGGCCATAATTTCAGTAACGGCTCTCTGGGTAAACAGGTATATCATTGTTATTCCTACACTGGAAACGCCATTCCTTCCTATCCAGGATACCAGACCCGAATGGACGTATTACTCACCTACATGGATCGAATGGGCACTGACGTTTGCAGGAGTAGCCGTATTTTGTATGTTGTTTATGCTGGCTTCCAAATTTGTGCCGATCATTTCAGTTTCGGAAATGAGCGAACCGGAAGAGAGTGAAGAAGAAAGGATTTTAGAATAAATA
>CP070687.1:28632-51264 GCA_020353115.1 Bacteroidales bacterium | reverse complement strand
AATTTGGGCATAAACCTGAACTTACCGGCCAGCGTTGTAATATTCACCAGCCGGCCAAGAGTCAGAAAACCCCATACATAGCGGTGTTGCTCCTCCTCCCCGGCACTTTGAAAGGACACGGAAATAAGATCCGTTTTACGGATCGCTCCCTGGTCCAGCAGTTTCATTCCGGCTCCTGCATTCCTGATACCGAGAAACCGGGCCAGGCAGTTGATCGTACCGGCAGGAATAATGGCAACCTTCTGGTTTTCAAGGTCTATCCCGTTTATTACTTCATGCAATGTCCCGTCTCCCCCGACAGAAACGATTCCGGCACAACCGGATGCATTTCCCGCAAATTCAGTCGCCTGTCCGAGGTATGTTGTGGTAGCCAAATCAATATTCCGGTCTTTCAGCGCCCGGATAATCTTCTCCTGTTTTCGGGAAGGGATCTTTCCGTTTATTACCGCATACCACTCCTTCTTTTCCATGACCGCTTGTATTACTTCTGAATACGGTTTTTCATGTTATGTGGGCTCATTTTTTCCGTTATTACGATACCGGCGACCTGTCGGAGGTGATCCGGCGGTTTCTGCATGGAATATTCCTTCCATAAATCGATCATGTTCCTGTTCACCTTTATCCGGAAACCATGATCCATAAGCTTTTGTTCTATTTCATTCGCTGAAAAAAAAGACCTGTACCTTTCGTTCATCATTTTAAACTCATTTCTCCATCTCCGAATAGTAAAAGGGACATTTTTTGTATTAATCTGAGGCAACCGGTAATCGGCAGCAATCCTGACATTACCGTCCGATAAATCAAAAAGATCCATAAATAAACGATCAATGGAATTAATCGACAGATAAGATATTATCCCCTCTGCTATAACAAATACCTCCTGCTCCCTGTCAAGTCCGCAATCAATTAATACCCTGGTAAGATTACCTGTTTCGAGATCGTGTGGAACGAACTGAGTCTCAGGATAAATAGCCAGTGAGTTCCGGTCCAGGATCTTCCGTTTTCTTTTTTGTGTATTCGGATGGTCCACTTCAAATACTTTTGCGCTTTTGAATATATCCGGTTCCCGGAGGATATTGGTATCATAACCTGCTCCCAGTATAACTACCTGCCCGATGCCCTGTCTGAGATTCTCCTCCAGAGTATCCCTCATGAATCGATGCCTGCATAAGGCGATCAGAAATCCCACAGAGTTAATTCCCCTTCTCCAGAACCAGGGATTGAGATCCAGGAACAACCTGTTGAAAAAATAGGGTACCTGCAGGGAAGGACCCAGAAAATATCGGGCGAACGGATCATTCATGATGCCCGAAGCGATAGTCGAATGTGTTGCCAGGGTTCTGGTCATGGCAGCCAGTTCAGCAGTTCTGCTCGATCCTCTCCTCCTCATGGGTGGAATTACTATTATAAAATTGGTATTAAACCCCAGAGCAAGCTCTGGACTCTTATTTCCCCAGCAAGCTGCGGGGAACCAACCTGCCGACAGGTTAAACCACACTTCCCGTTCGCCGACGCGAACGCGAAGGAGGATTAAAGGATACAAATTTAAAGAATACTTAACAATTCAACCGCCAGTGGTCAGTAAATATATTAACTTTTATGAAGTGAGGACCGACAGAATATTATACCTGAATTTATGTGAAACATTTCGGGAACCAGATATCCGGTTATTTCAGGTAAAGCATTCTCTTTTTCAGGACCCCCCGATCCGATTGAAGGACATAAAAATAGGTTCCTGCAGGAAGTTTCATTTCGGAAGGGATAAAACCTTCGACATGTTTCCCGGCTTCATAGGACCGGTTTTCGAAGAGTGTTGTTACAACCTGACCCATTAAATTATAAATCCTCAGGCTAACGCTTTGTTGCGATCCAATCTTAAAAGATATGTATGTCTGAGCCGTAAACGGATTCGGATAGTTTTGGTCCAGAGTAAAATCATCCGGTTCCCGGGGTGTTTCAATTCCTGTCATCTGGTTCACATCAATTATTGCAGTCCACAGACTCAAAGCAGTATAATCGAGCCTCGTCCAGGCAGGCCTGATAAAATCATCATATGCGGTTATGTCCGTATAATCCCCGAAAAAGATCTGGGAATTCGGTAAGAAGGGTGAATCACTTATCCTGAAATTCGTAAATGTTTCTCCCCCATCTTTCGACACGGCCATATAGACATCTGTCTTTAAGTCGTCATAATTCCGGCGATCATAAAAGATAAAGTAAAGGTTACCATTAGCCTGATCGATGGTCATCCATGTAAAGAACTGGTGTCTTCCCGGAGGATCATCGTTTACACGTATAGGGTCACTCCATGTATCTCCGCCATCGGTCGATTTGCATAGCCATATATCGGTATCGTTCGTTCCATTCCGCTGGTCTGACCAATTGATATAAATGGTACCGTGATAAGGGCTTCCACTGGTATCGCATTCGGTTATCGGCATCCCGTTTGTTCTGTATATCCCTGGAATCTCATAAGCCCATCCGCCCGGAAAATCCCCCACGAAGATATCATCTGCAAGCCAGGTTTCTCCGCTATCCTGAGACCGGTCAAAAACAATCCCTGCCGGGCCCGCCCATGAAACATAGATCTCCCCGTTCGGCCCAACTGCCGGGACCGCACCCTCAACCGTGTTATCATTGTCAATACAGTCACCAGCCTGTTTACTGAGACGAACAGGGTCGGACCAGGAACCGCCGTTATCTGTCGATCTGGAAAAAAGAATTACTGTACTATCCAAGGGATTGGAGCTGCCGTACACATCAAACTGTGTCCAGCAAACATAGATATTATTGGTTTGGCGGTCTACAACGGCCCATTCCTTATCCTGCAGTTTTGAGCCATTCAATCCCATATAGGTACCTGTACTCCAGGAGGCACCGTTATCCGTTGATTTCTGGCAAACGATCCTGTCAACCCAAGGTTCACCCTCCGGATCGGATAAATGGAAATAATAGAAATGACCGGCAGTATCCACAATCAATACCGGGTCGCCCCAGACACCATATACCGATGTCACCTCACCTCCTGTCCAGGTAAGGCCTCCGTCAGTTGAGTAGTACGTGCTTCTAAGGTTACAACCCGCAACCACGTGACCGGGATTTGCAGGATCCAATACAATAGTCGGCTCATTCGGGTCTCTTTCCGTTGTTATAAGAATGTTGTTATGCTGAGCTTTTCCTTCATGGACAAGAAGAAAAAAAAGCATAATAATCAAAACAGAGAGAATTGATTTCATCCCTGAAATTTTTCATAAAGTTACAAATTGTCTGAAAATAAATTGTATTATTACTTGCCGGGTGAATCGGAATTACCTGGAGTTTGTAACATTATCCCTACCTCCTGCATAACCATGGGACACCAGGACAGGGAGCCGGGACCTCGTTACCCGGTGCTCGTTACTGTTCACTTCTCACTGCTCACTGCTCACTGCTCACTCTTCACTCCCTGAATATATATCATTATACTGCAAAATAATCTTCCAGGTCGCGTAATGCATTCGGATTATCCTTTATATCCCGGATGATCTTTCCCTCTTCGAGAATATCAATCCGTTCACAAACCTCCGTTATATGATTCAGGTTATGGCTTGAGATCAGCATGGTGGGATTCCATTCCTTTTTTATACCGTTAAGGATCTTAATTA
Source organism: Bacteroidales bacterium (assembly GCA_020353115.1). GTDB lineage: Bacteria > Bacteroidota > Bacteroidia > Bacteroidales > VadinHA17. Next base: position 47,620 of record CP070687.1, on the reverse strand, counting down.
ACCGGCTGACGCTGGTCGGATCAAGATTCGCAAATGGTTCATCCAGCACCAGTACTTCCGGTCTTGAAAAAAGGGCTGCCACGATCCCCACTTTTTTCTGATTTCCCCTTGACAATTTCCTGATATATTTCTTTTCATCCACCGCCTCTCCATTCAACAAACCGTCGTACCTTTCAAGTTCCATATAAACTTCCGGTTTCGTCATCCTATTGAGTTTTCCAAGAAATTCAAAATATTCGCCAGGAGTCAGGAATCCGATCAGAAAGCCTTCATCCAGAAACGATCCGGTATAGGATTTCCACTCTTCCGACATTCGTACAATTAAATCCTTTGACTGTACCAAACCACGGTCTGGCAGGATCAGATCAAGAACCAGCCTGAAAAAAGTGGTCTTGCCAGCCCCGTTATTTCCGACCAAACCAAAACATTCACCTTTAGAAATAGACAGTTCCGGAATATCCAGTACCACTCTTCCATTATAGGATTTTACCAAATCGTTAACCTTTATCATGATAGTATTAGTTTATAGTTTTCTGTTCTCTGTTCTATTTTAGTGAATTCCGATATTTATGATTTTTAACATATCGACTCACTTTGTCGCCAGTCTTCCAGAGTTGGAGTCTATTTTCCAAACATACTGGAATTGTATGGATGTGGTCAATGCCTGAGGACTATTTCCTCAAATCGTTTGTCTGTAGCCTTCAGCCATATCATATTTCAAGTTCATCAGTCTATTCTTAATCTTCACCAGCAATGTATTACTGAATAACAATCCTGCAATACCGGTAATTCCAACAGCAATAAGGCCTGCATATTCGTTCAGTATAAATTTCACAGGCAAATAAACCAGAAGCGGAAATATAATCATCATGAAAGCTATACCTATCTGCCTTCCTTTCTTCCCCTGCCAGGTGAAATAACCTGCATCAAGATCTAATCTTTCCCTGTTCGAAGTCCCGGTCCATAACAGGTACAGGGTGTTTATTCCTAAATTAAACAGCAATACTGCCGTATTTACATACAGGATCAGGTCACCGAACAATGCAAAGGGTAACATAATGATATAAAACAGGATACAGGAGAATTGCATAATCCTTTGTTTTGCCTTAAGGTATTGTAAAAGATCTACCCTTTCGGTAAGGATCTTGTCGAAATAATGGCTTTCCCACGCAAGGACAAATTGCCCGTAATAGATCATAAACATACCGGTAAAGATAATTCCCATATAAACAAGGAAAAACATCATATCCCGGTATTCTTCCGTCCGGTAAATTACAAATCCCAGCAGCAATAAGGCCAGTGATCCCGGCAGGGCTTGCTTCAATCTTTTATTCCGGAAAATAAGTTTCATCTCCAATTGAATATACATTCCGACCTCTCCCCATTTATCAAGAAAACTGAATCCGCGGATGGATGATTCTTTACTCGTTTTACGACTTTCCAGTTGTTCAATGAATAATTTTTCCTTGAGCCAGTGGAAATTAATACCATAAATAAGAACCAGGATACTAAGCGGTATGAATATAAATACCGGATCAAGAAGAAGATGGCGGAAAAGATAACCTGAAACCTCTGAAACAGAATATATGTTATAATAATCAAAAACTCCCGAAAGGATAATCAACGCACCAAGACCAATTTCGAAAACAGGTTTATCAAGTGCCCTCCTTTTCACATAAACGGCCAGGTATGCATTGAAAAGCAGGAAGAGAAAAATCCCAGCTATCCAGGACATGGTAAAACCGGGAAGATCCGGGTTGCTTAAATTGCGTATGCTGAATGGAATAACAATAGCAAAAGGAATATAATTGAAAATACTTCCAAGCGATTTGAATAATAGATAGTGTGAAAGAACTGATTTTCCAATATTTAGATGAAGATAGGGCTGTATGCTCAAACCCGGTACGCTCTGGAGAACCAGACGGGCAAAAAGGTCAACCAGGAGGTAATATAGAATGAAACTGTTAAAAAGATGTAGCGGGTTTTTATCCGGATTTATTTCCATGAGCAGTTCATTGAAAAAAAATCCAAGAAAGAAGAAATTCAGGATCATGATGAAAACAAGGATCCCGATGAAAATGTTACTTCTTGTGTCACGGCTCAGATTGGGTGATCGCAGAACACCTTTCCAGTTTTGAATAATTAACTCTTTCAACATACTCTATTTTTTCTTTTCAATTACACCAAAATTAACCAGGTCTTTCACCAGGTCAAGAATTTCAGGCAACGAACTTTCAGCAAGTTCAGCCTTTTTTACAATGTCAATAATACGTGCATGATCCGAACCGGGAAACGGAAGATGGAACAGGAAGCGACCCTGAGGTCTTGTCAGGTTGATCTTACGTTCCTTACGGTTTCTGCCTTTACCCATAAAAACGATTAGGCTTGTGATATAATCCTGGCTGGCAGGGGTATTAAATATCGCACCACTGTTCTTTCTCTCCCTGATCAAATGATTTTTCAGAGAATGCTCATATCCACGATCAACCAGGGAATTGAGATCAAGGTCAATTTTTATATCTCTTTTTACCAGTTCATACCTGAAATAGGGTCGTTTACCCTCTGTTACTTCTTCTCTTATTACAATTTTTTCGTTATAAAGCCTTTCCAGGAAATCCTGAGCTGTCTGGATATGAAGATCCAGTCTTGAGGCTGCTTCGGAAGCGGAGATATTCCGGTGCGTTACCAGAAGTCTTAAAAAATCCCTGGCAAAACCCTTGGCAAGCAATGAGGCAATATTTGAGGCTTTATCAAAATGCATCTTTCTGAACTTCCGGGATCAAATCCTTAACCACCTGATAAAAGGGCAAGGATTGTCATTTTGTGATTAAATAAATTAGTAGCAATGCCAGGAATGTTATACATAGAAACAGGAATGCCCCAATCTGGACACGTTTTGCCCATTTTGGCTCAAAGGCTTCCATTACTTGAATAATCTCCTGTCTTTTACCCGCCCTGAATTTCTCGAAAAGGTCCATGAACACCTGTGAAATAGACCTGCAAAGCTGGTCAAACGTAAACTTGTCCTTATACTGGTTATAATCCTCCTTCGAAATATTTACAACAATATTTCCTGTGCGATCGAAAGAAATAAAACTTGATCTTTCAGGATCCCGTTTACGCGGATCTATCATTTTCGCCGAGAAACTCAGCGATATTTTATTATCATGGTATCTGGGAAAAGCAATCATGTGCTTATTCAGGAATCTGGAGAACTCTTCAATCTCCTTCATATTATAATTCCAGCGACCGGCAGGATAAGGACGGCCGGTAAATCCGTTCTGTACGCCGGTTACCCTGCTACCGGCCAACTCGAAAATTTTTCTGTAATGGATTTTAATCTTCTTCTTAACCCGGAAAAGATAGGGCAAGGATAGTACCGTGCAGACCAGAAAAAAGATGAGATGGATATTATATGTATTATCCGTAAAAATATTCTCCTCAATCTTTTTCAAATGATAATGCCATGGCATTGTCCCGATAATAAGATATAGCAGAAAAACAATTATTTTAATACTACGGATAGGGAAATAAATTATGAACAGATATATCAGACCGAAGAGAATTATCACACCCCCCCATACAAGCGATGCATAACTGGTTCCGAATTTTTCACCTTCCCAGATAAGAACGGGAATGTATATCAGGGATATGGCCAGAAAGACAATTAAAAGGATTGTTGTCCTGTCCCACTTCAACTTTGATGACCGATTGAACACGCTGATATCCATTATATAAATTTATTTAAGTTCAATTGTTTTATACTTCATTATTTTTATACTATACAAAAATAGAAGACATAAATGAATTATCCAAATTTTTCGCTATTTTTTTTATAGTTGGATTAAGTGAGCTTTTTATTCTCTGTCATTATGGGAAGTTAGCTGGAATTCGTTTTTCGCCTGCCCAACGTGCTGGTAACAACGGTTAGTTACCCGGTGGAAGGATTAAAAGGCCCCGTTGGAATTTTATTGGAAGGAGGACAAGTATAGAGTTCTGCCGAAAGTCTGCATGACACCTTGCCGGACGGAAGTCAGGGACGGGCAGTCGGCATCACAACGGGGAGATACATTTCTAAGGGCTCTTTTATCACTCCAAAGGTCCGAAGAACTCTCACAGGGGACTCCGGATGGGAATTTGGAGTGTACTTAGGGTGCAACTCTCGAGATAATGAGACGGATGCAACTACCAGAAAACGGAATAAAAATGATATGCCATTTATCCGATTAACCTCACTTTTACTGTACCGGCTGGATTCAATCTCTGAAAGAACTTTTAATTTAAAGTTTTCACTGTAATTCTTTACTACACTGTCGTCTTTTAACATATCTACATAATTTGTGCAGACATTTTTCAGGATGTGTCACAATCTTCACCGTTCACTGTTCACTGTTCACTCTTATCAGCCGAAGCATAGACAGAGGCAGATCTGGTAACTCAATACTCACAATTCCTGCCATCTTATATTCCCGGAGTGATAAAATCACTTCTTCCAACATCGTATCACTCAGATCTCCAATTCCTTCCCAACGCCGATCCTGATGAAATTTTCACCGTATGCTTCCTCAAACATCTCGATTGCTTTATCTCCGGTACAGTGAGTCGGAGCCACATTCCGCACCCCCATATCCTTTAAATCCTGGATAATATTCCCGATCTCATTCTCCGGAAGGTCAAGCAGATGAAATCCGCCAAGAACCAGGTAAATATCTTTTTTGTAAATTTCCTTCACATGCGCAACTATTTCGGATATACCCGGATGGGCACAGCCTGTAATGATAACGAGTCCTTTAGGGGTATCCATAATCAGAGCCTGCTCCTTGATCATACCTCCCAATTCCCCGGATAAAAACCAGTCATTTCCAAGATCCCTTGGTCTCTTATCCTGAACCACACTGGCGCCGGTCTCCTTTATCATTTTTATTTCCGTATCAGGAGTACTGAATGGCATATAAACGGTAAGGTCGTTTTTCGTTTCAAGCACCGTATACAGGTTCCCTGCATGATCTCCATGATTATGGGATATTACGATCATATCAACGCGGCCCAGGTTTTCTTTCAGCTTGGTCAGGTTATAAACGAATACATCTTTTTTTGTACCTGTATCAAACAAAAGGGATTTGGCCTTATGATCAACAATACAGGAAAAACCCCAATCTGCCCGGCAATCGTCATCATGGATGTAGTTGTCATACAGTATGGTTATTTTCTGGGCATTGATTACAAATGATCCCAGCAATAAGAGTGTCAGAATGAAAAGAATTTTTGTTTTCATAATCGGTAATTATTTAATAGAAATATATCTGTACCTATTTCAAAGTTTTTGAAATCGTAAAGGGCGCTGGAAGAAAAAGTTTTGTTTGTAATACCAACCCAAATTTACAAATCATTTTGAAACCGTATTGTTTTTTTACTAATGAATTGTTATCGAGCGGAAAAGATCATGCTTTGGATTGTCAAATTTTCTCAGGTTTTTTTTTATTCAAAAAATGTTAAAAACTATTTCCCGGGTTTTCATTAGTGCCTGATCCTTTTCTGTAATTTTGATAGATTTTGCCCAATCGTAATCCATTCAGATATGCAGTTAATCGGGGAACCCAAAGCAAGATTAAATGCTGATGCAAAGGATTTTATCAATCTTTATGCGCAGCTTGGAGAACGGGCTGAGAACTTCCTTCCCAACAGGATCTTTGAAAGTCTGAAAAACTTCGTAAGGCTATGTTACGAGGAGCCGGATGATCCGGCCAGGCAACAGGCGGAAATTCACAAATATATCCTGGAGTTGAAAGAGGTTATCCCGGGATATGTCGATGTAAATCTCATGCTTTTCCCACATGAGGATTCCAAAGCATTTGAATACAGTGCCAAACGCAGGATGTTCCATAACCGGTTGCATGAGCTTATGGACAATGAGTTGGTGGACGATAAAACAAAGAAACAGGTCCGAAACATTCTTAACACACACGATTACTCCCTGGGGACTCCTCCTGTAACCGAGAGAACGATCGATTTTCTTTACCGGATCCTCCTCGGTGATAAGGTAAGGGAACTCAGGAAATTCCGTGATCTGATCGGTGTCAGCGGAGACGTGGAAGAAGCCCAGTGGAATTACATGCTGGATGTATTTGATCAGATGATAAACCAGTCAACTCATTACACTACGGGTGCTGAGAAGGAAAATTTTCTAAGCAGAACCGAATCCACGGTAAATTTTAAGGGACTTAACGGTTTTATCAGAACGATTGTTTCCGGTACGGCTGAAACGGCTATTGAACTTCTTTCCAAGGAGGTATTCAGTGCTTCCATCGTGAAGGAAGTAGAGTTCACTGACCCGGATTCTCTCTATGAACAGATACATTCGGATGGCACGAGCATATTTGCGGTCAGGGTAAAGAATATGAGAAAGAATCCCTTTAACCGGTTCAGATGGTTCCCTCTTCTGACAAGGATTGTATTTATAGACGATTCTCCCGAATCCAAAAGTACGAATACCTCACTTGTCTTTTGTCTTCACAACGGCATCATAAACAGCCTGAACAAGGTACATACCAAAAAACTCGGTTCACTGGCCAACACACAGCTTAACCTGAGATTAATCCTTGACAAGGTGAATTCGGAGAACCTGAAAAAATTCAGGCTGGCAGTTGAACGAAAGATTGGGGAGTATGAAAAAGAACTGATTTTACTGAAAAAAGAACAGCTGGCGGAACCGGACAATATAGACCAGGACATCATTCTTTTTAAGTTTGACGAATTTGCCAGGCAGGTAATCAGGGATAAATATATACTTTCAAAATTCGGTGCTTACATTTCACTAATTGAGAACCTGAAGGATCCGAGGAGGTTAAATCGGGTGAACAGTGATCTTATCCATGAATTTGAAGAAAGGACCAAAGCCTATTTCTATTCAGAAAATACAAAACTTCATCTTGCCACGGTGGTTGAAGGAGGCGGAAGGAATCAAATCCGCACCTATGGTGAATACCTCCTTCAGAGAAGCCTGAAGCCGGTGAAAAAGGAGATCGTTGAAAAATGCCGTGTTATCCTGGATATTATCCCGGATGCCTATCAGAGGACGCTTAAGAACCATTTTCACAAGAATTTCGGATTGAATCTTTTCCTTGAAAAATACAAGGAATACCTTACCAAGGTTGAGAACGAAGCCGATAACGAGGGAAGGTTTATGAATTTCCTGATCGATCTCGGTATTGAAAAAAAATTCATAACCAAACCTGAAAACGAGCAGCAGATCATAAATGAGTTTATCAGCGGATTGGGAAATCTCGAACAGACATCCATCGGTGATGATGTGCAGATGATCATACGGGATTTGCTTTTTTATAAGGGCCGGAAACCAAATCCTTTTATCTTCTTCAACCAGGAAGCTGCATGGGAATACAAAGATCTGTTTCCGCCAGACAGGTTTGACCTCAATCCGTTTGATATTGACATTGAGCTGGACAATGAAGGAAGGATCGATTGGGAAAGACTCCTGAAAAAGCTGGAAAGGATAAAAAGTACGTTCCAGTTGTTCGACGAATCCGGTAATCTGTGGGACAGGTTTTGTGAAAATTCAACCCTCGTTATTAATGATCCTGCCAATCCCACGGGATTCACTGATTTCAACAATGTATCATTGATTCGCTTCCTGAAATTTCTTAATAATAGTAAAATAACCTTATTTCTCGATGAAGCATACCAGGATGCCGTAAAGATTGAAGATCCGGATGAACCCAAATGGAGGACCATCTCAAGGTACATTATGAACAACATCGGAACCCTGGCAAAAATCAGCGTTGTCTCCTCACTTTCCACAACAAAAAATCTTGCTGCAACCGGTGACAGGCTCGGATCGATCGCTGCAACACCGGCTCGCAAAGATGTTATTGAATTTGCACGCAAACAGTTTGGAGTCGAAAAGGGCAATACAAATTCCCTTTTCATGCTGGTAAATATTCTGGAAGTTGCACAGCTTGCCAAAAAGATCAAAGACAGGATGGATGAAAGCCTTCCCAAGGATGCATCTCGTTATAAGATCAAAGAAAAGCTGAAGAATTACATTATGGCCGAGATCAGAAAAAATATCAGTGAAAGAGCAAACAACAACAATAAATCCGGATCAAAACGTGTATCTCTTTTCGAAGGTAGTCCCTTGCACCTGTTTCTTTTGGAAGAACTTAGTTCCCTGGATAAGCTGGATGTCCTGGAACTACCCGATGATTTTAAATACAAGGGTATACCTTTTTTCAATTACTATAAGGAACACCTTGTCCGTGAACTGAATAAGTTCAGGGTTAATAAAATCTTCCGGAGTGAATCGAACAAAAGGCTTGATTTGGCAAAAAAAGCTGCCCGGGACGTTTTGACCGGAGGGGAAATAAATAATATCCGGATTCTTGAATCGGATGGATCATATCTTTTCAACCTCCACCTGGAGGAGTTTTTCTCTTTTCAGGATCTGGAAAAGTTCACTGTCAAACTTGCTGAACAGCGGGGAATAGCACTTATCCCCTATCAGAAAGGATTCGTACGTTTTTCCCTGGGGGATTATGTTGAGGGAACAGAAGAGAGCTACCATATGTTCAGGAAGGAATTTGAAAATGCCGTACGGATTTTCCTGAAATACTGGAAGGATTTTTTTGAAAAGAAAAGCCTGCCGGAAAATAAGATGCGTACCGAAGAGATACTGGATGAGATCTTTAGTTACGCATCCGACAAGGAATATATAGAGTTGATATTATCCGATTTCGATACCATTAAAGACCTCAACAAGAAGCTTAATATCTCCCTTAAGATAAGTGATATCAAAACCCTTTACCATGCATTTCCATCTGTTTGCGGTGTGAACATCAATTCAATCGGAGATTCGGCAAATGCAGTTTTCGAATTCTATGAAAATGTAGGCCAGTGCAGGAACATCGTAGAGTTTATCTCTTCCAAGGCTTTCACAAAAATCTATGAAAACCTTCTGCCACAGATATATAAAAATATCCCGCACCTGAGAAACCAGGATATTAATTATGTCATCTCGAAGTATGGCAAAACCACCATAATGAAATACATTCGTAGTAAACTGGAATTCCAGCCGGATTCCTATCTTATGGATGATCCCGATGAACTGACTACCATGAAGGAAATCCTTCTTGAACTGGAGAATATTCTCTTCTCCGATGCAAAAGTAAAAATCCTGGCCATAGATGCCAATGAAAAAGACTCTCCTGGAGACCTGGCCAAGCTGGAAGGTTACAACCGGATTCTTCGGAAATATATCCAGGAATTGCTTCTTCACTTTAACTTGCCTTTTGAACTTGAACCGGAAAATCCAACCCTGGAGGATCTTGTAAAAACAACCGGGATTAAGTTTGAAGAGATTACCGGTAAGAAGTTAGCTGCCATTGATACGGAGATCTATGTTAACCGGTTCATCAAGGAGATAAGGGGTAGCAAAAAGTATAAAAAGCTGAATCTGTCTAAACAGGTCACGGATTTCATTCATGAATCCATTCAGAAGGGAGTGGAAAAAAGCAATTCATCCGAGCCGGATAAGATATTGTTCCTCTACCTTCTGCAGAGAGAAAACCTGTTCGAGTCAAAACTTAGGAGAAGAATCAAGCGGTATGTGGCAAGCATTGATCAATTTGAAGAAACCGAAGCAAGATTGATATCAGAAGATCTGGTTATACGGGTTCTGCCGGCTGAGGTCGAGGAGATAATAGAAGAGATTATGGAAACGGCAAGAATAAGGATTTCTGAAGCCGAACTTCATACCTTTTGCAGGGATATCGCTCTCTTTTACGTCGAACTGATGAACCTCACCAAGAATAATGAATACTATTACAGATATAATCATATCCTGATAAAACTGGTAGAGACTGAATTTAAGCGGCAGAATTCAAGCATTAATGAAATGATCCAGCATGGCATCGTCCTTCACAGAAACTTTGCCATGGAAAATAACACTCTTGAAAAATGGGACAAGGGTTCCTTATCCTGGATTAATGAACTGATGACCCGTTGTGGTGTCATAGTCCTGGAACAACCGGTTCAGACACATACCCGGATTGCCACGGATGCCAAAAAGCGTGAATACCCGTTTCATAAGGTCGACCGCCCGGAGAACGAAATCCAGGAACGAAAGGAACAACCGGATGATTCACCGAACGAGTTTATCAAAAGCATGGCAACCCGGCCTTCTTCCGAGTTTTTTGTCAGACGGATGGCAAATTTTGTAAAGAATATGGATGAAGAAGATTACCGCTGCAAAATCGTTACCAACGGACTCGTAAAAGAACTCTATATATTTCAGAAATCCTATATGAAATACCTGACCGATAACTTCAGGTTAATACAGACAGAAACGGTCACATTAAAAGAGGTCGGGAATTTTGTCCCGGATATCATACTTTTTCTCGGGGCTCCTGAAAAGGTTATTTCCTATCCCCAAATCGGATATTTTGATATTAGCGGACCCAAAGGTAAAATTAAGACCATTGTTACCCCATTGAAGAAATCCGTTGATTATTTCGGGGATGTAAAGAAACCAAGGTTAACCATGTTAAATGAGAAAATCAAGGAGATGGGGGGTGTTCCTGTCCACGGTTCCCTGTTCGCAGTAGAGGAGGAAGATGGCAGCCTTTTCGTTGTCCAGATCAGCGGTGACAGCGGGGTCGGAAAATCGGAGATGCTTGCTGCAATGATGCTCAAATGGATGAAAAAGGACCTTCCTGGGATCCGTTCCATTAAACTTATCGCCGGCGACATGTTCCATCTTTTTCCGGATAAGGGGGGAAATCTGTATGGGATCGGTACGGAAGTGGGGGATTTTTCACGGGTTACTGATTTTGATCCTGAATTCATCCGGTACTACAGGTCACTGTTCGAAAGCAGCGCTGACAGTAATGTTGAAGACCTCAATTCGCGAAGTACCATCAGCGGATTATGTGATATATCCATGCCCTTCCGGATAGATATAATACTTACAGCCTATAACTTCTCCCGGGAAGAGGCCGGTGTCAAACGCTATGCCAATCCGGAGAATTTCATCCTGTACAGAGATTCGCATGGCGAGCGAAAAGAAAAGGCTACAAGTTCCGATAATCCCCATATTCAGCGTACTCTTCTGAGATATACAGGAGATCCCAATATTGTGGATGTGATAGATGCACATGGTAATTACCTTGATGACATCCTGGATTGGGAAAAAGATCCCTACACGGGGAAATATTACCTCGCATCATCCTATAAAATGATCGATAAAATTGACCTCGAAGAGATTGTAAATGCGATTATTGTCGACAAAAAATTCATTAAGGGAGGAAAAAATTATACCATCCGCCAGGTCAGGTTTGATATAATTAAGAACCGTTTTCAGGTAATTGCTACGGAAGTTGGAGAGGATGAAGGGGAAATATCCTTCCTGCTCGACCGGAGTTTCTTCGGGACCATTTTTGATTCCCTTGCCAGTACACCGGCAGGTAACCCATTTATTGCAGAAGAAGGCGAACTGGAAGGCAAAAAACATCTGGTTGAGATTCTGAAAGGGAGACCGGATGGAAAAGGAAAAGGGAAGAAGATCCAGCTTGGCATTCTCTCAACAGATCTCGGGAAAAAGGGTAAAGAGATCACCGGCCCCCAAAAAGCAGCCGAGGATGTTAAGAAACTAATCCAGGAGGTCCGGATACTCAATCCTGAAATAAACTCGGGCAAGAACCTGGTAAAAAAGGTAATTGATGAAAAGTACCAGCACCTGTTCAAACATCACAAACAAAGCCATGAGGTCTGGAGATATAATTATTACCTGTACCAGCTCGAACAAATGAGAAAAGCCGAACTGGTCCGGATTGACGATCCAAGTAAGAAAATCAACCTCTCAGGTTTGAAGGGATTCCACCCATCACCAGCAACCAAACAGTTCAGCCCCCTGCTGGTAACCCCGAATATAAATATGGAACTGAACGGCTTCAGTGAAACATATGAACAATTAATGTGGTTACCGAATAACAGGGAATTTGCAGAGGAATTCTATACGGATTGTGATGACCTGTATGTAGCAGAAGGATATAGCCGGGAAACCATTATAAATAACATGATCATTCAACTCCTGCTGAAAAACGGGTATATAGCATCGGAAGACCTTGCAAGGGGCAAGATCACAGAAAAAGCCAACCGTGAAACAATTGCCGCTGCTAAATTTGCCGTCGTCAGAAAGCTGGAAGAAAACGAGAATGAAAAGGGTAACGGGAAATAATATGGCTGTAAGCCTTCGCTACAACATTTACCATAGTTACGGATATTGAGGAAGGCATCGGCGGGTAAGAGTGGACAGTGAGGAGGGATACGTGAACAGTGATCGGTGATCAGTGAAGAGACGGAGAAGGGAGAGAAGAGTTGTGAGAGAGTGAAAAGCGTTGAGACCGGAATAAGGGGCATGGGGATTTTGATTGGTTATTGATGAATGATGATTGTTTAATTTACAGACATATATCAGGATGAGACAGTGGACAGTAACAAGGAATAAGGAACGAGAAGCTAGCACCCGGAACCTTGTATCCGGTTGGCAGTCCCGGCCGGCATGGATCATTGTAAATGGTCTCTCTTACTATACATAATTTCCCTGGTCACATTATTCTTTCCAGAAATCCATAAATGTACGCAAGCGTACTCCTCTTGTATTGAATCCGTACATTCAGGGAAGCTCAATCGGAGACCGGTTTAATCTCAATAAGCTGGAAAGCAATAGTTTACGCTATTTGGCATAATAAATGCAATTACCTTGGTTTGATCGGACTAACAACTATAGAATAACAGATTTTACCATGATTATCATCCCTGTCTATTCTATTTTAAAATTCAATAAATTCACCTTTGATTCTTAAAAAAAGAATTCAATGTTCCATAATTATCTGAAAATTACATTACGTAATCTTGCGAACAATAAACTCTTCTCGTTCATCAACATATTCGGATTATCGGTTGGAATTGCCTGCACTTTTCTTATTGTACTAAACATACAGGATGAACTTTCTTATGATCGGTTTTTTAAAGACGGGAATCGGATTTACCGTGTATCGCTGAACCGGATATATCCCGACAACCAGATCGGTTATGCAATAATACCATCATCCATCGGTGAAGCGATGGAGAATGATTTTCCTGAGGTGGAAAGCTGTACCCGATTGTTTACCCAGGATCAGGAAATCATTTTCCGGTACGGAGAAAATATATTCCGTGAAAAATACTTTATTCTTGCTGATTCCAATTTCTTCGACTTCTTTCATTATCCGCTTATCAAAGGTGATAGCAAAGAGGTTTTAAAAACTCCCAACGGACTGGTATTAACGGAAAGTATGGCCCTCAAATATTTTGGCAGTACCGATGTAATTGACAGTACACTCACTACCGCTTTCGGTGAATTCCTTGTAACGGGGATTTGCGAAGACCTGCCCTACAATACACACTTCCGGTTTGATTTTATTGGTCCCCTAAGCAGAACAGGTCTTCTCAATGTACAGGATTATATTTCATTTTCGGTCAAAACGTATCTGAAGCTAAGAGAGGATACCAATCCGGATAATCTTGAAGCCAAATTCCCGGAACTGGTTAGAAAGTATGCAGCCGGACAGATCGAATCCAGAATGGGGGTTACATTTGATGATTATACAGCCGCCGGGAACGGATATCACTATTACCTTACACCATTGAAAGATATTCATCTCCATTCGCATCTCGAGAATGAAATAAAACCGAACGGTAACATTATCTATGTTTATATCTTTATTTCCATAGCTATTTTCCTGCTTATAATTGCATGCATAAACTTCATGAACCTGTCAACGGCAAGGTATGCTGACCGGGCGCGGGAAGTCGGAATGAGGAAAATTCTGGGAGGTCAGAAAAAACAACTGGTTTGGCAGTTCCTGGGCGAATCACTTGCAGTAACTTTCAGCAGTATGCTGCTTTCAGTCGTACTGACTGAGTTGATGTTACCTGCCTTTAATAACCTGGCTGGCAAAACCCTGATTATCAGCTATTTTGGGAATTGGTTTACCATACCTGTCCTGGCCGGGCTTACCCTTTTTGTCGGTTTCTTTGCAGGAAGCTATCCCTCCTTTTACCTTTCTACCGTACAACCTATCCAATTCATGAGGGGAAAGTTTTCCACTTCCAGAGGCGGAATTTTTATGAGAAATCTTCTGGTAATATTTCAGTTTGGAGTTTCCATTACTCTAATAGCTGTAACTCTACTTGTGAGTCGACAGATGAAGTATTTTTTTAACAAAGACCTGGGTTTTGAAAGAGAGAATATCGTATTACTTGAGCGGGCAGGATTTCTCGGTGAAAACATGGATGCATTCAAACAGGAGCTAATGAAGTATCCCGGAATCGAGTCGGTAGCCAGTTCAAATACGTTGATATCCGGAGGATATTATTTCGGTATGTTTTTCCAGGTAGATAATCTGACTTCGGAGATCCTGACTTCTCGGGGTATGGTTATAGACTATGATTATATCCCGACTCTCGGACTACATTTGATTGAAGGCAGGGGATTCTCAAAGATTTATAATGATTCTCTTTCTATTATTCTCAACGAGTCGGCTGTAAAAGAATTCGGACTGAAGGATCCTGTTGGTTCCAAGTTATATCTGAATAACGAACCCAATGGTACTGCCTTAATGACGGTCGTAGGTGTCGTTCAGGATTTCCATTACAATTCCCTTCACCAGGATATCAAATCATTCGTACTTTTCAGCAATACCGGACCCTTCGGCGGTTTTGGTATTCTAAATATCCGGATAGGGAAAGAGAACCAGCACCAAACCATTAAACATATTGAACAGAGATGGGAGGAATTCATTCCTGACCAACCCGTCAGCTATACTTTTCTGGACGACAGGCTGGGAAACATGTACAACAATGAAAAAACATCGGGGAAGGTGTTCGGGGTGTTCAGTCTCCTTGCAATAATTATTGCCGGAGTCGGTCTCTTCGGACTGGCAGCATTTGTGGCACGGAAAAGAACAAAGGAGATCGGGATACGGAAAGTAATGGGCTCCAGTATTAACCGGGTGGCATTATTACTATCGGTCAGTTTTGCGAAACTTGTTGGTATAGCATTTGTCGTAGCCACTCCGATCGCTTTCATTGCCATAAAGAAATGGCTCCAGAATTTCGCGTACCGAACTCCGGTCAGTATCTGGATCTTTATCCTGGCAGGACTGATGGCTCTGCTCGTAGCCCTTTTCACCATCAGTTTCCATACAGTAAAAGTCGCCAATTCAAACCCTGCTGATTCGTTAAGATATGAATGAGTGTGAGTGTGAGTGAGATGTGGAAACGAGGATGGGAAGAGGACCGGAGTAATGAGCGGTGTGTGAGATGTGAGATGTGAACAGTGAGGAGTGAGCAGAGGTAACGGTCGGCAGTCCTCAGCAGGCAATCTCCAGTCGGCAGTCAGATGTCTTTTATATATACAAAAACATCTTTTGTTTCACTATAGGTTTGCAAAGGATATGTATCAATAACAAGGTGCCGGATTGCTCCGGCACCCATGTTCCATAACCCGTTAACCCAAATTTTACCTATGAAACCCACGGTCTGTCATCTTCAGCCAGATGTGGGAATTTGAGTAACATCTCCAAGATAATAAAAATAATAATCCAATTCAATAGTAATCCTTATTTATTTTTATTTTAAGTAAAAATCTTATAGACTGGCATATCCCCGTAAACCTCTGTAGGGACAGACCTGTCCGGTTAACCCTTTCCAGGCGACCCTTTCCGGGCGACCCAGTATAGTTTGTCGGGAATCTACTTAACTTTCTTTGCCCACCAGAGTTGGGTGTTTTGCACATCGGCCCCCTGCCGCAAAACGGCTGCATTATAGTTGTCCAGGTTGGTTGACTGAACTTGTGTTCCATAACGCATCCTGGTTGGATAATCACCATTGATATCACCCAGTCCAAAAATATCGATATCCGAAACACCGGCTGCCAGGGCTGCGGGATAACCTGATTCCCTGACAATTGACCATGCCTCAAAACCATCAGTATAAAGTGCGATCCACCGCTGAATACTGATTTGTTCCAGTTGCTCCCCGGTTGTTCCGGTAAGGGTCCACATCGGTGAAGACTGGAAATCAGCTGTAGGAGCTGTTCCCCAGAGAGCCATGGCAGCTGTAAGACCCGACTGGTACAGCTGTTGTATACTACCACCACCCAATCCACTACCGAATCCGAGCAAGGCAGCTTCTGCCTGAAGAAAATAGGATTCAGCAACGGTCAGAACAATTTCCGGGAATATTGGTTTGCCTTCCTGTTTTTTCTGGATGACAATATCAGTCGGATCACTGAAAAATTCATGCCTTGCCATGCTCTTGATCTTATTGTTTAAGCGTGAAGGCTGTCCTATGTAATAGGTATTTTCCGGCACTGATATTTCCGCACTATCCGGCCATTCTGTAAAGGTGAAATCACCACCGGTTGCATTATCAATGATATTTGCAATGAAATTGATCCGCTTTGAGAAATTGGCATATCCATCCGGATTGATCCCTTCATCCGGTCGTGTGAATGGAAATGTTCCACCTTCAGCGGGTTTGGCATATTTTTCCAAACGCGGATCATTATTGTCGCGCAGATAATTTATCAAAACTTCGCCAACATTCCAGTCGCTACCGGCTCCAAAATTGAACCAGATATCTCCATAACATGCTGCATTCCATTGAGTAATCTCCGTATCTTTTTCAATAAGGATATCACCGTCGGCTTCATCCAGCAAAGGAGCTGACAGGGCAGCATCGATAGCGGCTTCGGCCCATGTGGCTCCTTCGGCGCCGTACGCCCTCAGGGCCATCCTCAGTTTCAGGGTATTGGCCAGCTTCTTCCACTTCTGGAGATCTCCGCCACAAAACAGATCATTCTCAGCCATATCCTCCACTCCATCGCCGGTTTTAAGAGTAGATCCGATGGTTGCCATGGCATCATCCAGATCGGCAATTATACCCTGGTAAATCTCAGCCTGTGTATCAAATTTGGGTAAATCAATGCCTTCAACACCGGCTTCGGAGTACGGGATTTCACCAAATATATCAGTAAACATCTGATAGTAAAGGCCTTTGATGATTTTACCTGCGGCATACATATATTCATTCTCGAAATCACCCCCGGGTCCTGTCAGTCCCATGAAATTATTGAGGTTCCCGAAATATCCTTCCAGCCACCCCCATGCTGCGTTAGTATAGGAAGAGTGATAGGAATAACCCAACTCATCGCTCCACCAGCAGCTGTGGAATCCGAAGGTAAAATGGCCTGAATAGCGGTCGACATGGATCAGGTGTGCTCTCCAATATGGATACCGGTCGGGAGCATACAGCTTATACTGAGGATTGGTGACAAAATACTTTGCACTTGCCTCCTCGCTCGTAATTGCATTCGGATTTTTATTTATCTCCACAAAATCCTTTGTACAGGAGAATAAACCGAAAACAATGAACAATCCGATTAATATTTTAATTGTTTTCATATCGCTTCCATGTTAAAATTTGACATTAATATTGAATCCAATGCTCCTTGTAGTCGGCAAATTGAACCAGAGCATACCCTGAGCAAAGTTACTGGTACTGTAACTGGAGATAGGATCAAAGTCCTTCATTTCAGAATAGATGAAGAACAGGTTACGACCGATCAAACTAACGGTTGCCGATTCGAGAAAAATATTTTCGAAAAAGTTACCAGGAAGTCTGTAGCTAAGAGCTATCTCCCGTAACCGGATATTGGTCTGATCGAATATATATTCCGAAGCGATACCTGTTATGGAACCGAAATACTCCTGGGCCGTAATGGACTGGGTATTTGTTTGATACACCGGTTCTTCAACTGTACCAGTATTTACAACACCATCAACAAGAATACCCGTTTCCCTGTAATCAAGTGATCTTTCCGACACTCCTGCACCATCCAGTGATGCGGTTGATCCCGAGAATAACTGACCTCCGAATCGTGCTTCAATCAATATATTCAATGAAAGATCCTTGTACCTCAATGTGTTTGTCATACCACCGATCCAGTCGGGCTGGTAGTTACCGAGTTTTACGTGTTCGCTGGTAGCCTGGGGACGTCCGTTGGCATCGACGATAAGCCTGCCGTCATCGGTCCTTTTGTAATCGGTACCCCAGATGTCGCCAAATCCTTCCCCTACCGTTGCGCGGACGGTAACGATACCGGAATTAACATCACTGAAGGTAAAATCTTCCAATCCTTCAATCAGTTCATCCAATGTGTTTTCATTTTTTGAGAAGTTCATGGAAACATCCCAGGTCAGGTTATCGGTCTGAAAGGGAATACCTCCAAGTATAAATTCAAATCCCTTGTTGGTTATCTGCCCCACATTACTCCTGAATGTGCTGTACCCGGTTGAGGGAGAAACCGGAACATCCATAATCAGGTCTTCTGATTTAATGGTATAGTACGATGCGTCGAAATATAACCTGTTCAGGAACATTCTCAGTTCAAGGCCTGCCTCAATGGAGGTAGTCTGTTCAGGCTTCAGATCGGGATTCAGCCTGGTCGACGGCTTGGTAAGTGTGGTCAGGCCGAGGTAGCTTGAAGTTGTAGAAGCAAGGTTATAGGCAATATCCAGCTGGTATGGATCTGTGTCGCCACCTACCTTTGCCCAACTACCGCGAAGCTTCAGAAAATCAATCCTGGCACTGCTGAGATCCACAATCTCATTCAGCATGAACGATAAACTGGCAGAGGGATAAAAATAGGACCAGTTATCTTCCGGCAATGTCGATGACCAGTCATTCCTCCCTGAAACATCGAGGTATACCATATTCCGGAATGAAAGGGTGGCAGCCCCGTACAAGGAATTGATTCTTTTTTCCTGTAATGGAGTGTAGCTTGGAAAAACGTTGGTCGCACTTCCTACCGTTGGTTTGGTAGGAATCTTAAAATCATCACCGTTAACACCAAAATAATTATATGTCCGAT
>CP070687.1:0-28532 GCA_020353115.1 Bacteroidales bacterium | reverse complement strand
TTTATAGATCTGTTGTGTACATTTTACAGCCTTCTTCCAGCCTGAATAAAGGGCATTCACGGTCTCTGATTCCATACCTGGCGGGAATTGCTTATCTGCCAGTCTGAGTTCAGTGATCTCTTCCAGGCTGCTCCAGATCCCACTTGCCAGACCAGCCATAAAGACCGCCCCCAGGGCCGAGATCTCTTCGATACGGGTACGGACGATGGACCTTCCCAGGATGTCCGCCTGGAACTGCATCAGAAAATTGTTCCGGGTCGGGCCTCCATCCACCCGTAGCTCCTTCAGGTCAATGCCTGATTCAAGAACCATCAAATCCACCAGATCCTTGACCTGGTAGGCGATGCTTTCCAGGGCAGCCCTGGCTATGTGTGCTCTGCCGGTTCCCCGGTCCATACCGCAAATAAGGGCTCTGGCTTTGTTATCCCAATAAGGCGCCCCGAGACCAACAAAGGCCGGGACCAGATAAACACCCCCGGACCCGCTCACCGAGAATGCGAGTTCTTCCGTTTCTTCGGGCGAAGCAAGAAGTTTAAGGTCATTGACCAGCCAGTTGATGGTATCCCCGGTACAATGGATGTTCCCTTCAAAAACGTACTCTATGGCTTTGTTTCTGCCCCATCCCACCGAGCATACAAGTCCGTCCGGGGGATCGAGCGCTTCCTTTCCTATATTCATCATAATGGAAGAACCGGTTCCATAAGTGGCTTTTGCCATGCCGCGTTCAAAGCAGTTCTGTCCGAACAGGGCGGCATGGGAATCTCCCATCAAGCCTGCAATAGGAACAGGTGATTTGAAGATGACACCAGGTTCCGTATATGCTGCAATCTGGTCACTGAATACAAGTTCAGGGAGCATATTCCGGGTCAGGGTAAAAAGGTCAATCATATCCTGATCCCATTCCATCTCTTTCAGGTTCAGCAACATGGTCCTGGATGCGTTAGAGAAATCGGTAACATGAGCCTTCTTTCCCGAAAGATTCCATACCAGCCAGCTGTCCATGGTACCGGCAAGGAGTTCCCCCCGATCCATTTTTCCCCTAGCACCTTTCACATGATCCATGATCCACTGAAGCTTGCTGGCAGAAAAATAGGGATCAATGATCAGGCCTGTTCGCTCCATGATCAGATCCGCTTTATGGTCTTTCCTTAAACGCTCGCAGTACTCAACCCCTCTCTGGCATTGCCAGACAGCCGCCATACCGATTGGTTCACCACTGTTTTTTTCCCAGATCATGGCAGTTTCCCGCTGATTCGTAATGGCAATGCAGGCAATCTCCTTCTCCCTGCAACCGGTTTTTTCAATGACCTCGCCCATACCTTTCAGGGTGTTTGAAAAGATTTCCCGGGGATCATGCTCCACAAAACCCGGCTGAGGATAAAACTGCCGGTGGGGTATGGATACCCGGTTGACGAGTTCTGCCTTTGCGTTGAACAACAGGATTTTGGTGGCCGAAGTGCTTTGATCTATGGCTAAGATGTACTTCTTTTCTTCATTCATGGGGAGCAAGAAGCTTGAAAACGTAAAAATACAAATATAATCGTAATTAAAAACAAATATATGATAATTTTCGTTAAGCTATGATAAATTCAATTTCGTGCGAAAGGAAGATTTGTTTATCCTCCTCTTTGATAAAAGGATCCGTTAACAGGTAGTTGATCAGGGACAATGCCCCCAGGCTGGCAAGAGAGGATTTCCCTATCTTGGTGGAATCAGCCACCAGGTATACAATTTCGGCAGCATCAATCATGGCTTTTTTCACCACAAGGTCACTGATACTGGGATAGGTTAGTCCTGACTTCAAAGAGATTCCTGCCGTAGCCAGGAAAAGTTTGTCCACATGGATGTCCTCAAGAAAGTCGGCTGCTTTTTGCCCGGTAAGGGAAAGGGTCGGAGCCTTGAATTCCCCACCTGTTATCATGACCTCAATACCAGGTTCCGGGCCCAGCATAAGCCCAATATTCAAGGCATTGGTAATAATGGTAAGATTCTTTCGTCCCTTGAGATTCTTTGCGATTTCAGTGGTGGTCGACCCGGAATCCAGGATGATGGTTTCCCCGTTCTCGATCAAAGAGGCAGCCTTTTTACCGATGATTGCCTTGAGATCCATATTATCGGTATTGGCTAAGGTTAAATTCCTGACCTGGTCTTCCACTGTTTTCAGGTAGGCGCCCCCGTGCTCGCGGATGAGCAAACCGTCTGCTTCCAGTTTTTCAAGATCCTGCCTGATGGTTACTTCAGATACCCTGAACAGTTTCGCAAGTTTGTTTACTTTTGCAGCCCCATCTTCCTGGAGCAACTTGATAATCTGATCCCTGCGTTGGTTTGCGAGAAGTTCCATGTCGAATGATTTCTTAAAACAAAAGTATGTAAAATATCAAAAACTTTCAAATATTTTCTAATTCTTATATTAATTTACACTTTAATAGGAAGGAGATACTCCGGTTGTCGGATCAGGTCCTGGCTATTACTTCTTTTGGATATCGAAGAGGGTAACCTTTTTCCGTAACACGATCACCTCGGCCAATTCCTTTGGAATTAAATCTTGTAGCTTGATTAACAGGTTGATCTTGTATTGGTTGAACTAGAAATATTAAGCAGTATTAACAATAATTCCGGAGCGGGAACAACATTCTGCAGGTTGTTTCGAATAAAAAACCTTTCGCCGATAAAGGATGGGGGAAATTGCAGCAAGAGCTATTCACCTGAGATTGGTTCAGCGTTTAGCACGGTCACCACAATATTTCTTCTGCTTCGGGGACCATCAAATTCACACAGAAAAATATTCTGCCATGTGGATAATCCCAGATCACCATTTATAATAGGAATTGTTTCACTCGGACCGATAATGCCGGCTTTAAGATGTGCATCACCATTGCTGTCCTGATGGTCATGGAGCCAGACACCGGGAGGGATCAGTTTGGTGAGAAGGTTTATAACATCGGTCTGGACCGATTGGTCCCAGTTCTCCTGGATCATTATCGCAGCAGTTGCTCCTTGAACATACACGGTTGCAATTCCCTCCGGGATTTTACTTTTACTTATTATTTCCCTGACCTGTCCGGTAATGTCGTACAATCCGTTACGACTATCTGTACTTATTTGTATTACCTCACGCATTTTTTATCCATTTAATATATAAATTTACAATAAAAAAGGATCATCATGAAGGAAACGGAACTTCAGTGGAAATCTACTGACGGGCACAGGTTGTATGTAAAGATTTGGGAGCCTGAGGTACCTCCAAATGTTGTTGTAAGCCTGGTTCACGGCTTGGGTGATCATATAAACCGGTTCAACCGGTTGGCTAAAGACTTTGTAGGTGAAGGATTTGCAGTTACGGGTTTCGACCTTTACGGGCATGGGCGGTCAGAGGGGAAAAGAGGTCATTGCTCTTCCTATGAAGTGCTGCTGGATGATGTAGGATTGCTTGTGCAAAAAACGTTTGAAAGATACCCGGACATTCCCCAGGTCCTTTTCGGACAAAGTTTCGGAGGCACCCTCGTGATAAACCATGCTTTGCGATACCAGGAGAAACCCAACTGTATAATAGCCTCTTCACCATGGCTCAGGTTAGCTATGAAGGTGCCGGAAGTCAAACTACTCATTGCGAAAGCTATGAAGCGTTTGCTTCCCGGGCTCATACAACCGTCAGGATTAAATCCGGAAAATCTTTGTGCCGACGGGGAGGTGGTAAAGCGATACTGTGAAGATCCGCTTGTCCATGACAGGATTTCCCTTCGCTTAGGTTACTGTGCTATCGAGAACGGTCAGTGGGCAATTGAAAATGCCGGGAAACTGGAACTCCCTCTCCTGCTGATGCATGGAGATCAGGACAAGATAACTTCACATGACGCCAGTAAAGAGTTTGCTGAAAATTCGAAAAAGCATACCACACTTAAAATCTGGGAAGGAATGCATCATGAGCTGCGAAATGATCCGGATCAAAACAGAGTATTCCAGTTTCTCATGAACTGGATCAGGATTTACACCGAAAAAGAAGAATTCAGGGAGTTTTAAGGTATTTTATCGGAACTTTGCGGATCCGTCACGGAATTTAAACCGACAAATTACAAACGAAAGGAAAGATGAATCAGTTTCGCACCACATTTTCAATACCGGCTTATAGTTCCAGGCTCTCCTACCGGAAACCGGCACTCTTTATGGGCTCCTGTTTCAGCGAAACCATTGGTGGAAAGCTGAAGGAATTGAAATTTCCCGTCGATATCAATCCGTTCGGAATAATCTATAATCCTGTATCCGTTAAGAACAGCCTGGATATTCTTATCCGGGAAAAAGAATTCTCCAGAGATGATCTTCATCAGTTTGAAGGCCAATGGATTAGTTTTTATCATCAAACCGCTTTTTCTGATCCTGATCCTGAAGAATGCCTGGATACAATAAACAACAGTATCCGGTTCTCTTCACAGTTCCTCAGGAAGGCAAATTTCCTGTTCATTACATTCGGGACAGCCTGGATTTATAAATGGAAAGCCACAGGTCAGGTGGTATCGAACTGCCATAAGATTCCGGCTAAGAAATTTCACCGGGAATTGATTGAAGCGGGGGAGATTGCAGGGCTTTATACGGAACTGATTGATGAACTGAAAAATGTTAATCCTGCTTTAAAGATCATTTTTACTGTTAGTCCTGTTCGCCACTGGAAGGATGGTGCCGAGGGGAACCAGATCAGCAAAGCCACGTTGCATCTCGCCATTCGGCATATCCGAACGAATTTCCCTGAAACAGGCTATTTCCCGGCATATGAAATTGTGATGGATGACCTCAGGGACTACAGGTTTTATGCAGAAGATATGATCCACCTGAACCGGGTAGCGGCAGATTATATATGGGGAAAATTTGAGAATGCCTTTATTGATGAGGAATCCGGAAAGATCATAAACGAAGTCCGTAACATTCTGTCGGCTTACCGTCACAGGCCAATAAAACCCGGTTCGGAAGCACATATGGTGTTCCTGAAGAAACATCTTGAGATTACCGGCAATCTCAGGGAAAAATATCCGTTCCTTAACCTGGATCAGGAGATGGACTATTTCGCGGGGAAAAACGATTAGGGAGGATGTGTCAGGTTAGTGACACGATCGTGAGACATTTAAGAAATTCAGGTATTTATAGCACTCCCCTGTCTACTCAACAGTAAGCCTGTTTTTTATTTTTTCAGCGGCTATAGCAGAGATTTCTATAATAGCACCCAGTGGCAGGTTAACCACCTCGATAGCTTCCCTTGCCGGAAATCCCTCTTTAAAGAAAGTCTTATATACATCGTTCATTGCTCCATAATCACCAATATCAGTAAGAAACACGGTACATTTCACAACATTTGAAAAATCCATCCCGTTTTTTTTCAATATGGCTTCGATGTTTTTCATTGCCTGTCCGGTGGCTTCCTTAATATCCCCTTCAACGAGTTTACCCGTATCGGGATCAATGGGTATCTGTCCTGATACGAAAAGCATCCCGGTTTCTGTCATTACAGACTGGCTGTAAGGTGCGACGGGTTTGGGTGCTTCTGTCTGCTGGGCAAAAATTGCCGATCCGGTAAAAACAAACAGCATAATGCAAATCGTTTTTTTCATGCTAAAAATTTTAAGTGGATTTGTTATTTCGTATTTTCCTTCCGGTATGATATGTATAGATCCGATCGAGGACTGTCATTTCAGATAATTTGTCTGAGGTCACACGGTTCTTTATACGCCGGTTCACTAATTTATAAAAAAGATACAGAATCTGATGTTTCCTGTAGGAATATAATTGCTATATTGGATTTTTCTGAATAAATGGTATTTCATCATGGTTACATTTTTCATATCGGTCATTGCCTTGATTCTTGGTTATTTATTGTACAGCAGGTTTATTGAAAAGGTATTTGGGGCAGATTCCTCTCGCACTACTCCCGCCCTCCGGTTGGAAGATGGAGTTGATTTCGTCCCGATGGGATGGGGCAAGGTATTTTTGATTCAGTTTCTGAACATTGCAGGACTCGGACCTATTTTCGGTGCCATACTTGGAGCGATGTTTGGACCGGTAGCTTTTTTCTGGATCGTTCTGGGCTCCATTTTTGCCGGTGCCGTGCATGATTATTTTTCCGGAATGCTTTCGGTGAAACATAATGGATTAAGCATTCCGGAGGTAGTTGGTAAATATCTGGGTATCGGATTCAAACAGTTTATGCGGGGATTTACCGTAGTCCTGATGGTCCTGGTCGGTGCCGTATTTATAATGGGACCGGCAAATATCCTGACCGGATTTACATCGGGTATTGTCGGGGACACCATCTGGATCTGGATCATTTTTGCCTATTATTTAATGGCCACACTTTTACCAATCGATAAGCTTATCGGCAGGATTTACCCGGTATTCGGACTTGCTCTTTTATTTATGGCTGTCGGGATATCGGTCAGCCTTATAGTGAATCGTTATGCCATTCCTGAGCTTAAACCGGGAAACATTATAAACATGAATGCAGAAGCCGACAAGTTCCCGATTTTCCCGATTTTGTTCATTACGATTGCATGTGGTGCGATTTCCGGATTTCATTCCACTCAGGCTCCCCTCATGGCCAGGTGCATAAAGAATGAAAGATTGGGCAGAAGGGTCTTTTACGGGGCAATGATTGCCGAGGGTATTGTGGCCCTGATCTGGGCTGCGGCGGCCATGAGTTTTTTCGGAGGTGTACGTGAATTAAACGGGGCAATGCATGAGCATAGTAATAATGCTGCCTGGGCTGTGAACGAGATTTCCAACACGCTGCTCGGTAAAATTGGGGGGATACTGGCCATCCTGGGGGTGGTTGCTGCTCCCATAACATCCGGGGATACGGCATTCCGGAGTGCAAGGCTTATAGTCTCTGATTTCCTAAAGGTGAAACAGGCAAAAATCATCAACCGGCTATATGTCAGCATACCTCTTTTCGTTATCGGTTTTCTTCTGACCCAGATCAATTTTGATATTATCTGGAGATACTTTGCCTGGTCGAACCAGACCCTGGCGACCATTGTACTCTGGGCGGTTTCCGTATATCTTATCCGTGAAAACAAATTTTACTGGGTGGCTCTTATCCCTTCTGTTTTTATGACGGCAGTAACCATGACGTACCTGCTGATTGCTCCCGAAGGATTTGGCATACCTGCTGAAATTGGGTATCCCATAGGAATTGGTCTTGCACTGCTTGCATTATTTGTTTTTTATTATTTCGGGAGTATACATTATAAAAGACCGGCCAGTGTATAAAGCATAAGTGCAAACCGGAATAAAAAACCCCACAGGAAACATATCGTGTGGGGTTTTGCATAGGTATATAAAGGTAATGATTACATCATTCCTCCCATTCCGGGTCCGCCTCCCTGCATCGGTGGCATGGGTGGAGTTTCTTCCTTCTCTTCGGCCACGACACATTCGGTTGTCAGAAACATACCCGCAACGGAAGCGGCATTCTCAAGTGCAATACGTGCAACTTTTGTAGGATCTATGACACCGGATTCAAACAGGTTCTCATATTTGTCTGTTCTGGCATTGTAACCGAAATCATTTTTCCCTTCCAGTACCTTCTGAACGACAATCGAACCTTCGATTCCTGCATTTTCAACAATCTGACGGATCGGTTCTTCCAGGGCACGCTTGACGATTACAATTCCGGTATCTTCGTCCGTGTTTTCACCTTTCACCTCTTTCAATGAATCGATAGCCCTCAGGTAAGCAACACCGCCTCCGGGAATAATTCCTTCTTCAAC
This sequence comes from Bacteroidales bacterium, assembly GCA_020353115.1. Lineage (GTDB taxonomy): Bacteria > Bacteroidota > Bacteroidia > Bacteroidales > VadinHA17. Next base: position 20,781 of record CP070687.1, on the reverse strand, counting down.
AGCGGCACGTGTTGCGTTCAGTGCATCATCGACACGGTCTTTCTTTTCCTTCATTTCCATTTCGGATGCGGCACCGATATAAAGAACGGCTACTCCGCCTGCCAGTTTGGCAAGTCTTTCCTGAAGCTTCTCTTTATCGTAATCGGATGTTGTAGTTTCAATCTGCTTTTTGATCTGGTTAACCCTTGCCTGAATGGTTTTCGCATCACCGGCACCATTTATAATGGTAGTATTTTCTTTATCAATGGTAACTTTTTCCGTCTCTCCAAGCATATCCAGGGAGGTACTTTCCAGTTTCAATCCCTTTTCTTCGGATATAACCGTTCCGCCGGTAAGGATAGCAATATCCTCCAGCATCTCTTTTCTTCGGTCACCGAATCCCGGGGCTTTCACCGCAGCAATTTTCAGCGCACCGCGCAATTTATTAACCACGAGGGTAGCCAATGCTTCGCCATCGACATCTTCGGCAATGATCAGCAAAGGCCTGCCGGCCTGGGATGTTGCTTCCAGGATAGGCAGCAGATCTTTCATGGTTGAGATCTTCTTGTCGTGGAGAAGGATATATGGTGATTCCAGTACGGCTTCCATCTTGTCCGGATCGGTGATGAAATAGGCGGATATATAACCCCTGTCGAATTGCATACCCTCAACCATTTCAACGGTTGTTTCCGTTCCTTTTGATTCTTCAACGGTAATTACACCTTCCTTATGGACTTTCTCCATTGCTTCGGCAATCAGCTTTCCAATGGCTACATCATTGTTTGCGGAGATTTTGGCAACCTGTTCGATTTTTTCAATATCCTCACCAATGATTTTTGTCTGGGTTTTCAGGCTCTCAATAACCTTAACAACGGCCTTATCGATACCTCGTTTCAGGTCCATCGGATTGGCGCCTGCGGTAACATTTTTAAGTCCGACATTAATAATCGACTGGGCCAGGAGTGTTGCCGTGGTCGTACCATCACCGGCGTCTTCTGCTGTTTTGGAGGCCACCTCTTTTACCATTTGAGCTCCCATATTCTCGAAATTCTCGGGAAGTTCTATTTCTTTCGCAACGGTAACCCCGTCCTTAGAGATCTGGGGTGATCCGAATTTCTTATCAAGGACGACATTACGACCCTTTGGCCCCAGGGTAATTCTAACTGCATCTGCCAGGATATCAACACCTTTCTTCAGTTGATCCCGGGCTTCTATGTTAAAGATCAGTTCTTTTGCCATTTTTCTATTGATTTAATGATTTATAAATTATTAAATGATTTACAAGATTGCAAGAATATCGGATTGACGCATTATCAAATAATCCGTTCCGTCAACATTTATTTCGTTTCCGGAATATTTTCCATATAATACCACATCACCCTTTTTCACTTCCATTTCAACTTCTTTTGTTCCGGAACCAACTGCCACTACTTTCCCTTTCTGAGGTTTTTCCTGAGCAGAATCTGGAATATAAATTCCACTTGCAGTTTTGGTTTCAGCTTCCATGGGTTCAACAAGTACCCTGTCAGCCAAAGGTTTGATTTTTACGTCAGCCATTTTATTTTGAATTTTAGTTAAACATCCGATAATATTTCGTGTACGGTTTTATCATATTCTGTGCCAAAGCAAATTCTTCCGGATTCCATGACAAATAAAAGGACAGAATAACAGTCCTTTCAGAAGCAATTTGCGGACAACAATAGCCCGAAATTTAGTAATCAGCTGATAATCAGGCCTCATCATTAAAATATAACCAAATTAAACAGGTAAAAAAAGTGTCAGCTTTATGACAGTCTGACACAGTTCCTTATACCGTGTATACCATTAATAACCGGAATCCGGTTTACTCAGTGTTTTCATCCGGCTCAGGAAGGGCCGTTGGCAAATTAGGTACTGCCGTAGGGTCTATGGCGTTATCGATCTGATCTTCGATCAGGGAACGGTTTGTCTCATCACCTCTTGGGATTGTCGCACTTGCAAGCAAGCTAAGTACCAGCAAGCTTATTGCCAGGGTCCAGGTTGCTTTCTCCAGAAAATCTGCTGTCTTTCGAACGCCCATTACCTGCGTCGAGGAAGAGAAGTTTGCAGCCAGTCCTCCTCCTTTTGAGTTCTGAACAAGAACGATCAGAATCAGCAGAATGCAGGCCATTAAGACCAGGATTGAGAATAAGGTATAGATTCCCATTTTTAGTATTTTATTATAATTTCTTAATTAATTCCTTAATCTTTTGAATCTGACTCGCAAAATAACTACTTTTTTCCGGAAATTTCAAACTCAATTTTTCATAGGCGAATATGGCCTTTGAATAATATCCCTGCTTAACATATATCTGGGCAAGGGTATCTGTGATAAAACCTTCATCTTCCGTAACACTTTTCAGGGAAATATCTTCCTGGTCTTCTTCCGGTTCAATGGGGGAGATTATTCTTGGATCCGATTCAAGGAATTTATCGATTAACTGTGTATTTGAATAGTCCATCCGGTCTCCGGTATTATCGGAAGGAATCTTTTCTTCGGGATGTTGGAGAAGATCGAGCCAGACAGCAAATGAAAATCTTTCCCCGCTCAGCTCATCTGTTATGTCTTTTTCTGCCGTCGTTTTTTTTTCCCGGGTATCTTCTGTTTTTTTTTCTGAAACGGACTTATCCTCCCCGGCGGTATTAACAGGTGATTGACCCGTATCATCTGTTATTTTTCCGGATAGCTCCGATTTTTCCGAATATTCAAAATCCAGAAGATCTTTCTGATGAGCAGGAGTGCCTGTCCGGTTGGATTCTTCTTCAGAATCGGGAATTGCCGATATATCTCCGGCCGATTCCTTTGTCAGTGTTCGTTGAATGATTTCCTCCTCCTCGTCTATCAGCAGAATGGCTTCATGCATTTCCTCTGAATTCTCAATGGATGGGTTGGATTTATTTTCGTTGTTGTTTTCTACTTCTCCCGGGATTTGTCTTTCGGTTTTTTTTTTCCGGACGGCTTCTTTTTCCTCTGGTTGATGCTGGTCCTCTGGTTTCCGGATTGTTTTATCCCTGCTTCGGGAAAGTTCATCCAGGATTGTATCTGCTATGCTTTTCTTTTCTCCCGGTTCCTTTGTTTTGTCGGTTGTGGACGGGGGAGGTTCGGTAGTTGGAGCTCCTTTTCCCTTTTTCAATTCATCCAGTCGTTTCAGGATCTGGTCGGCCAGTTCATCTTTTGTATGTTTTGCAGGTTCTTCTGCGGCGGCTTTACCTGTTATCTTTTCCGGTTCGCGGATTTTTTCGGGAGAAGGTTTCTTTTCGCTTTCCGTAACCGTTGAAGGAGGCACCTCAGGTTTGACCTTTTCTCCTTCTGATTTATCCGGTTCCGGCTTTTTAGGCTCCTTTTTCACCGTTATCTTTTCCTTCTTCTCCTCCTGCAATTCAGCGGCAGGTATTTCAGGAGCTTCCGCCTTTTTTTCAACGGTTTCTCCTGCAGGTTCTTCCATTGCCTTTCCGACAGGTTTTTTATGCAACAGGTGATATAGTATTTCCCTGTCGGTGATATGTGCGGCAGAGATTTTCAGTTGGCTGGGGAATTTAATATTATCGAGGCAATGAAGATTTTTCAGGAATAGAAGATGGACCGTTTGAAAATAGGGAAACTCATGCAGCAATTCCCGCATTTCCGCAACACTTTTTTTATCCAGCAATTCCGGATGGTTCAAATAATTTATAAATTCTTCCCTGTTCATCAGGATGTAAAGTTACCAATTTACAAATGCTTTATTAAAAACATCTTCAGTTATTTGTTCAAGAATGGATTCCAGCAGTTCATCTTCCACCTCACTCAGATCCCTTGAACTTTCGTAATCTTCATAACGTGTAAATACGCTCTCATAATTCAGGTCGGATTGAAAAGCGTTGGTAAATTTCACGCGAACTGAAACGGTAAACCGGTTCAGTGCAGCTGTTTCATTTCCGGTAATTGCCATGGGTGAGGTTTTATAACCTACAATCTCACCTTCAAAGTTTACATCACCAATATCATTGACAAATTCAAGGTTTGTCTGAGCCTTAAATTTATCTTTCAATGCATCGGTAAATTCCTGGTCAAAACCAGCACGAATGATGCCGCCGCTCAGATTAGCCCGGTTCGGAAAAAACTGTACTGAGATCGTTTTTACATCCGCAGAAATGGAGGCACCCGTAAACGAATAACTCACTTTACATCCTGTACCGGCAATAATCGGTCCGCCGGCGATTATTAGGGCAAATATAGCATGTTTTGTGGTTATTACCCGTTTATTCATTTTCCCGTTGCATTCAGTCAATATTGTACTCCTTTATTTTCCGGTAAAGAGTCCGTTCAGAGATCCCCAATTCGCTGGCTGCATGTTTTCGCTTTCCATGGTGTTTCTCCAGGGCTTTTCTAATCAATTCAATTTCCTTGTCGACGAGTGACAGGGATTCCTCAATAATCTCTTCCGTATCCTGAATTGCCTCATCCACTTCAGGTTTGACCTCCACGGGAGAGACCGGTTCATCCTTATACACTCTGTCTGAACCTTTATACAATTTCCGGATAAGCTGCTCGTTGCTATCACTCAGATCTACACCTTCATATCCCTTTTCCAGTAATTCAAATACCAGTTTTTTAAGGTCATTCACATCGTTTTTCATATCGAAGAGAATTTTGTATAAAATCTCACGTTCGGATGCGAATGATTTATTGTCTTCCTTACGGACCAGTGCCGGCAATTTCACTCCCTGATAATCGGGAAGGTAACTTCTCAGGATTTCGGCACCGATGACACGGTTCCGTTCAATAACGGAAATTTGCTCCGTAATATTTTTCAGTTGCCGGATATTACCGGGCCAGGAGTAGCTAAGCAGCACCTGAAGTGCCTGGTCATCAAGGCTTATTGCCGGCATTCTGTATTTCTCGGCAAAGTCATTTGCAAATTTCCTGAACAGCAGATGGATGTCGTTTCCCCGTTCCCTGAGTGGGGGAACCATAATCGGTACGGTATTCAAACGGTAGAAAAGATCCTCCCTGAATTTCTCGGACTCGATATATGAAAGGATATCCACATTTGTAGCAGCGATTACACGGACATTTGTTTTCTGGACTTTGGATGATCCGACTTTAATAAATTCTCCGCTTTCGAGAACACGGAGCAGTCTGACCTGGGTTGCCAGAGGAAGTTCAGCAACTTCATCAAGGAAAATCGTACCGCCGTTGGCTACTTCAAAATAACCCTTACGGCTATCGGTTGCGCCGGTAAAGGAACCCTTTTCATGTCCGAAAAGTTCCGAATCAATCGTACCTTCCGGTATGGCACCACAGTTGACAGCAATATACTGTCCGTGTTTACGGGCGCTGAAATTATGTATGATTTGAGGGAATACTTCCTTGCCTGTCCCGCTATCCCCTGAAATAAGTACCGACAGATCCGTTGGTGCAACCTGAACGGCGATATCAATAGCCCGGTTCAGACCTATGAAATTTCCGATAATTCCAAAACGCTGCTTTATTTTCTGTACATCCTGCATATCTCTTCCGATAAGATGAAGCCATCTGCGAAATTAGAGATTTTTTAATAATTTAAAAACTGTAAAATGAATTACCTGGTTGATATGGAGTGTATTGGATAAATTCCTTACCTTAGCAGAAACCTGAATTCTCAGTAAGAGGAAATGATTCATTTTTTAGGTATTATCCCTGCACGGTTCCATTCTTCAAGATTTCCAGGCAAACCGCTGGCAGATATCGGAGGAAAACCGATGATCCGGCGTGTTTATGAACAGGCATCCAAGGTACTGGACCGGATCGTGGTTGCAACCGACGATGAACGGATTGCCCGTGAGGTCAGAAATTTCAATGGAATTGCAGTTCTGACATCACCCGAACATAAAACCGGCACGGACAGATGTGCGGAAGCACTGGAACATATTCTGGAAGATGGAAAGGGTAAAGCCGATGTTGTAATCAATATTCAGGGAGATGAACCATTTATCCATCCTTCACAAATACAGGATCTTATGTCTTCTTTCACCAGTCCTGAGATCCAAATTGCCACCCTCGCGAAGACCATTGATTCAGGCGATGAACTTTTCGATCCCAACATTCCAAAAGTGGTGATAAACCGGAAGGGTGAAGCATTGTATTTCAGCCGTTCACCCATTCCTCATATACAAAATATGGACCAATCCTCCTGGACCTCAGTCCATACGTTTTACAAACATATCGGGATTTACGCCTACCGGGCAGCTGTTTTAAGAGAACTTACCGGGCTGAAAGCATCAAAACTGGAGTTGGCCGAGTCGCTGGAGCAGAACCGATGGCTGGAAAACGGATACCGTATCAAAGTCTCAATTACTGAACATGAAAGCATCTCAGTTGATACTCCGGAAGATCTTGAGAAAATTAGGAAACTAGGATTTACCTGATTCCCTGTGATGCCAGATCCGATCCGTATTTCATTCGTTACGAAATCCACATTATTTTATTGATATCGGTAATAGATAAATCTATCTTTACAGTTATTCCGGGTTCGAGAGCTTTTCACACGATAATATGAAAAAAACCGGTATCTCCATATTTTTTTTGCTGCCTGTATTATTAAGTATGGCACAACCTGCCGGATACTATAACGGTACGGGCAGTAAGACAGGTAGTGATCTGAAATCCGTTTTAAATGATATCATTAAAGGACATATTGACTTTTCCTATTCACAGGCCAAATATATTATCAATTATTCCGATGCTGACCCGAATGACGAAAATAATGTAATACTTTTTTATACACAGCGTTCCCAGAATGCGGAAACCTATGGCACGGGAGAAGATGATATAAACCGGGAACATGTCTGGGCAAAATCGCATGGAAATTTTGAAGGAATCCGGCCGATGGATGGTGACGCATTCAACCTCAGGCCGGCCGATGCATCTGTTAACCTGCAAAGAAGTAATCTCGATTTTGATAATTGCTCGTCTACAGGAACAGAAATAGATGAGGCACCCGGCACCTATTATACGGTTAGCCGGTTTGAACCCGCCGATGCCGTTAAGGGGCAGGTAGCAAGGATTATTTTTTATATGGCTGTCAGGTATGAAGGGAGTGTGGATGAAATGGATCTTGAGGTCGTGGATGAGGTTAACACTGCAGGAACTCCCCGGCATGGGAAATTATCCACCCTGATCCAGTGGAACAGGAATTTCCCGCCATCGGATTTCGAACGGAGAAGGAATGAACGGATTTTTCAATCACAGCATAACAGGAATCCTTTCATCGACCACCCGGAATATGCTGATCTGATTTGGGATGGAGGAATACCTTCCGGAATAACGATCGACAGTATGTCTATGAATCCGTTCTATCCGGAGGCAGGCCATAATGCAACAATTACTGCCAGTATATCATCCGGACAGGCTTTAAACAGTGTATCACTCTATTGGGGTAACACCCATGATGCGGAAACAAACCATGTGGAGATGGTATCCTCCGGGAATATTTATTCGGGAGAAATGGACCTTTCCGGATTCAGCCAGGGTGAATACCTTCATTTCAAGATAGTGGCCACAAACGGAACCACTACCGGAGTGCAGAGGGGAACCCATCTGTTCCCATCCGGTATTACCCCTGCACAGATTACAGGCATAAAGGAGATACAGGGTACGGGAAATTCAAGCCCGCTCCTTTCCCAAACGGTAACAACTGCCGGAATCGTTACCGGTAACTTCGATAATACTTTCTATATCCAGGATTCGGATGATCCGTATAGCGGATTATGTATATTCGGATCGAACAGCAGGGGAAGAATTGGAGACAGTATCGTTGTTACCGGCGATGTAACAGAATATCAAAATCTTACAGAACTTCAAAATATAAGTTATCTCTATTCTTATTCCATCAGCAGGGAACCCGAGACACTTGATCTTACGATCTCCCAGATCGGAGAAGAATACGAAGGAATGCTGGTAAAGATCGGTAACTGCCAGTTTGCGGATGGAGGTACCGTTATTGATAATAGCGATAATACCTTTTCATTTAGCGATGGTACAGGAAACATGGTGCTTTTTTCACGCCATGATTCACGGCTGGCAGGCCATGAAGTTCCGTCGGGAGTGGTGAATATTACCGGCATTGTCAGCCAGTATGGCAACGATTACCAGATCCTTGTAAGAGACATGAATGATTTCGGGGAGGTGGAGGATACCAGTCCGCCACAGATCATGAATGTACAGGTGCTGGATTCCAACTGTTTAATGGTTGATTTTAATGAAAAACTGGATTCCGTTTCTTCCCAGAATCCCTCGAACTATACACTGAACCACAACATTTCCGTCACCGGAGTTTATTTATATGAAGATACTCGTGTATGCCTTAGTATTGCAGGCATGCAGGGAGGAACCCATATTCTTACGGTTAATCTGGTAGAGGATCGAAGTGGGAATGCTGTGGATAATGCAACATTTGAATTTACATACACACCGGTTTCCGTACCCGTAATTACAGATGATCCGGTCCGAATTTTTTCAAATCCCGGAAACGACCGGATAACTGTTGAATTTTATCAACCCGGTCTTGCTGCAGCGGATATTCAATTGTACAACCTCACAGGCAAACTTGTCTGCGGGAAACGTACCTTTTTTACGGAAGGTATCAACCGGATCTATCTTGACAACCTGAACCTGCCGGGAGGAATTTACATATTAAAAATACGAACCGGGGACAGGGAATATCACAAAAAAATTGTGATGGAATAAGAGGGATTTATAAGCAAGCTCCGATTTTATCGTTGAACCCGGCGAACAGATCCTTACCCAATACATTTCAGGTATTTTAGCCACTCAGGACACGGGTTTTATCCGGCAGCTATCTCCTTTACCGCTTCAACGAAATAATCGAGGTCCGCAGGTGTCGTATATACATTGGGAGTTATCCTTACGCCATAAATGTTTTCCCAATCAATTGGTACCGTGAAGATCTTATACTTTGAGAATAGGATTTTTTGTAACTCACCCGGTGTCATTCCTTCAATTGCGAAGTTACCAAGCCCACAGGCATACTCCGGTTTAAATGAAGTATAGAATTTGATTTTCGGAATATCCCTGATTTTCTCCATCCAATAGTTACGCAGGAAATTCAAACGGTTTTCTTTTCTTGCGGAGCCGATCATATGATGAAAGTCGATCGCCTTACCAATGGCCAGTTCGGCAGGAAATGACCGGGTACCCATTGCTTCAAACTTACGTATATCATCACTTTCAGGTTCTCCGGGGGCGGTCAAAGGCCAGATCTCCCCGATCTTATCCTTCTTTATATAAAGCATACCTGTTCCGAAAGGAGCATATAACCATTTATGCAAACTGGTACCGAAATATTCACATTCCAGATCGGGGATGGTAAAATCGAGGTGTGCAAAAGTGTGGGCACCATCCACCAGAACGTCGATGCCTTGTTTATGTGCAGCACGTGCTATTTTCCTTGCAGGAAGGATTTGGCCAGACCAGTTGATCATATGCATGATCTCGATAACCTTGGTCCTTGAGGTAAATGCATCTTCGTAAGCTTTTACGATAAGATCGTCATCCTCAACCGGCTGGGGCAGGTTGATCCATTTCAGCACAATCCCATCCCTCTTCTCCCTCTGTTTCCAGGCATTGATCATATTTGGATAATCCTGTCTGGTAAGAACAACTTCATCTCCCTTTTTCAGGTTCATGCCGAAGATAACCGTCTCAAGTGCTTCTGTAGTATTCCGTTGGATCGCTATTTCTTCCGGTGAACATCCTGCCAGGCGGGCCAGATCTTTCCTGACAGCTTCCCTTCCTTCTCCAACTACCTGCCACATATAGTAGGCCGGCCCTTCGTTGCTGACCCTGTTGTAATGTTCGAAAGCATCCTGGACCACTTTGGGTTGAGGACATACTCCACCATTATTCAGGTTCATTACATTGGGTGAGGCTGTAAATGATTGCTGGATCCAGTACCAGAATTCCTCTTCCGTTACCATGTTAACGGGAGGTTGAAAATCGTTGTTAATCAGGGATCCCGGCAGATCCCTGCCAAAGGTTTTGTTGAGAAAGGAACCGACTGCTACCGCACCGGCAGCGGCAATCGAATTGGCTAAAAATTGACGTCTGTCTGTCTTCATCATTTGTCGAATAATTGAATATTAAAGCATTGAATGGGACAATTTAATATCCTATTAAATATACCAATATTTCAGGAAATATCTTTAAATTTGATAACACAATGATACGTCAGATGAGAAATTTAACATTCATTACTGGCATATTATTCGTTTTCTTTATGCTCCCGACCGACAGTAATGCCGGATGGATTATCCGTTATAAATCCTATGATACGGACACAGAACAGGTGGTCAATTACCTTATATATATTGAAGACAACATGGTAAAACAGGTAACGAATGACCTTGTCACGATTTTTGACCTGAATGATAACAGGGTCACATTCCTGAGACCGGAGATCCATATGTACTGGTCGGGCACCCTTGAAGAATACTGGGAAGAGGTAAACCGGACACTGAAACTAATGATCGAGATAGAAGTCGAGAAATTACCGGAAGACCAACAGGAACAGGCAAGAAAATTATTTCAAAATATGATGAAGATAATGGAAGATCCTGATACTTCTTCCGTTCTGGATGTATTCATTAGAGAAACTGCAGAAAAGGATACGATTATTGGTTATGAGGTTTTAAAATACCAGGTTTTTTTAAACGGAGTGCTCAAAGAGGATATCTGGATCGCTGAAAACCTGAATACATTACCTAATCTGGATCTGCGGAAGTTTGTCAATTTTCAGAGAAAACTGAGTGAAGGTTTTGAGAATGAGTTGTTTTATCAAGCTACGGATGAATATGGACGGATTTTGGATGATTACTTTATTCTCAAAACCAAAGATTATCAGTATGGTTATCAAACCGTTAATGAAGTAGTTGAAATGCGGGAAGAGGATTTTGATATATCAGAATTTCTCCCGCCCTCCAATTATAAAACAGTGAGCTTGTCTGAATTGGGACTTATCGATAGCGGAGAAGAAGAATAATCCACCCTGAATTCCAGCCTTCCGTATAGTTGTTTTTCCGAAATGAATATCTTTGTAGCTTATTTCTGGTTGAGCTAAATTTCCGATGAAGAACATTAGGAATTTTTGCATTATTGCACATATAGATCACGGTAAAAGTACTCTGGCTGACAGAATGCTATTGAAAACGAATACGCTTTCTGAAAGGGATTTTAAGGATCAGGTTCTTGACAGTATGGAACTGGAGAGGGAAAGGGGTATAACCATAAAGAGTCATGCCATCCAGATGGAGTACAGATCGGGTAATGAGCGTTACTTCCTGAACCTTATAGATACCCCAGGGCATGTGGATTTCTCCTATGAAGTATCGCGATCCATTGTTGCATGTGAAGGAGCGCTGCTGGTTGTTGATGCCACCCAGGGGATCCAGGCCCAGACCATTTCCAATCTTTATCAGGCGATCGATAACGATCTTGAAGTAATACCTGTTCTTAACAAAATGGATCTTGAAGCTGCGATGCCTGAAGAGGTCAAGGACCAGATAGTTGATCTGTTGGGGTGTGAACGGAAGGATATTATAGAAGCAAGCGGAAAGACGGGTTTGGGTGTAGACCGCATTTTGGAGGAGATCATAGTAAAAATCCCTCCACCACAGGGTGATCCCCATGCTCCGCTGCAAGCCCTGATCTTTGACTCGGTATTTAATTCGTTTCGGGGCATACATGTTTATTTTAAAGTAGTTAATGGAGAGATACGAACCGACGACCATGTTAAATTTGTCGCAACCGGTAAACAATATCATGCAGATGAAATCGGTGTTTTGAAATTAAAAATGGAACCCAGGAATGTTCTCAGGACGGGCGATGTTGGATATATCATTTCGGGGATTAAAAGTTCAAAAGAGGTAAAAGTGGGGGATACCATTACGCATGTTGTAAATCCCTGTGAGAAAGCTATTGAGGGTTTCAAGGATGTTAAACCTATGGTTTTTGCCGGTATTTACCCGGTAGATGCTGATGATTATGAAGAGCTGCGCGTTGCGATGGAGAAGCTGCAGCTAAACGATGCATCGCTGTCCTATGAGCCGGAATCTTCGGCAGCGCTCGGATTCGGATTTCGTTGCGGATTCCTTGGCTTGCTTCATATGGAAATTATCCAGGAACGTCTTGACCGGGAATTTGCCATGAATGTAATCACAACGGTTCCTAATGTATCCTTCAAGGTATATACAAAGAAGAAAGAGATTATCGAGGTTCATAATCCTTCGGGATTGCCGGAAATCACTACAATCGATTGTATCGAGGAACCATATATTACCGCTTCGATCATATCAAGATCGGAATACATCGGTTCCGTTATGAAATTATGCATTGACAAAAGAGGCACCTTGAAAAACCAGGTCTACCTGACAAGCGACAGGGTAGAGGTTACATTTGAAATGCCCCTCGCCGAAATCGTATTCGACTTTTATGATAAACTTAAAAGCATTTCGAAGGGATATGCTTCATTTGACTATTACCAGTCAAGTTTCCGGAAAGCAAACCTTGTCCGACTGGATATTTTGCTGAACGGTGAAATGGTTGATGCCCTGTCAACCCTGATCCATAAGGATAATGCATATGATTTTGGCAGGAGGATATGTGTGAAGCTTAAAGACCTGATACCGCGACAACAGTTTGATATTGCAATTCAGGCGGCGATTGGTGCAAAAATTATTGCCAGGGAAACGGTTAAAGCAGTACGAAAAGATGTGACGGCCAAATGTTACGGTGGGGATATAACCCGTAAGAGGAAACTCCTGGAAAAACAGAAAAAAGGGAAAAAGCGAATGCGGCAGGTTGGCAACGTGGAGGTCCCTCAGCAAGCATTCCTTGCCGTACTTAAACTGGACTAATCCCTTCAATGGATTTCCCGTATTATCCTGGTGCCATTCCTGATGTAAACCTGAGATGTAACCCAGTCCGGGAAAATATCCATCCATGGAACACGGACAGACAAAATGGAATACCGATTATGGATTAGTAAATAAATTAAGTTGGTATCAGCTTCTGCCGAATGCCTGATCGATTCTAAATAGAGTCCAAATTACCTCAATTATTCAGCGATTAGATTTTTTTTCTATTTTTAATATCTTTGAGGCAATAACGTCTGTAATATGAAGAAGGTTATTCATCTTGGTTTTGATATTGGTTCTATTTCAATCAATACCATTATTATGGATGGTGAAAGGAGGATCGTTGCTAACCATTATCATTTCTGTCATGGTAAGCCGTTCCATCTGCTGAAAGATTTGCTGGAGAAGATCTATTCCGATTATTCGGAATATGAAATTCAGAAATTGGCTTTTACCGGTACGGGTGGTAAGCTTGCGGTAGACCTTGTAGGCGGGTATTTCGTAAACGAGATCATAGCCCAATCCGCGTCGGTCGCAAAGTTATACCCCCATGTTAAGACGGTGATAGAGATGGGAGGTGAGGATTCCAAGCTGATATTAATGCAGGAGAATGAGGAAGAAAGATACAGCCGGTTATCTGATTTTACCTTAAACAACATATGTGCTGCCGGTACCGGGTCATTTCTTGACCAGCAGGCAAAGCGCATCGGTGTTTCCATTGACGGGGAATTCGGGGAATTGGCGCTCAGGTCAGAGGATCCTCCCAGGATAGCAGGACGGTGCAGCGTATTTGCAAAAAGCGATATGATCCACCTGCAGCAGATTGCCACACCGGTACATGATATTGTTGCCGGACTCTGTTTTGCCGTTGCAAGGAATTTTATCAGCGCGCTGGGGAAAGGAAAACAATTTGAATTTCCGGTACTCTTCCAGGGTGGTGTTGCTGCGAATGCCGGAGTAGTAAGGGCATTCAGGGAACTGTTAAAGGCAGGTGAAAAGGATTTGATTATACCCGAGTACCATGCATCGATGGGAGCGATCGGTGCCGTTTATCATATACTTGACAGGGAAAATGAGGAGGGATGTGCCTTCAGGGGACTTGAATCTCTGGAAAAATACCTTACGAGTGCCCAGTCCAGGGGAGATGTTCATGAACCTCTTGTCGAGTCAGATGCCGATTATAATAAAGAGGTATTCCCGATTCCGGATAACCAGGATAAAGTGGAAGTATATCTCGGATTGGATGTCGGATCATTGAGTACCAATGTGGTCCTGATCGATGATCAAAACCGGGTAATTGCAAGACGATACCTGCCAACAGCCAGTAAACCCCTTGAAGCAATACGTAAAGGCATGTCGGAGATATGCGACGAGGTGGGTGACAGGGTAATTGTCAGAGGAGCCGGAACAACCGGTTCGGGAAGGTATCTGACAGGCGACTTTGTCGGAGCCGATACCATCCAGAATGAGATCACTGCCCAGGCAACAGCCGCCATTGACTATGATTCAAGGGTAGATACCATTTTCGAGATCGGGGGGCAGGATTCAAAGTTTATCAGTATTGATAATGGTGTGGTGGTTGATTTTGAAATGAATAAAGTCTGTGCTGCCGGAACCGGATCCTTTCTTGAAGAACAAGCGGAAAAACTGGATATTAATATTATAGAGGAATTCGGAGCACTCGGTCTTGCAGCTCCAAAACCGGCAGGATTGGGTAACAGGTGTACGGTATTCATGGAATCGGACCTGAATTCCCAACAGCAGAAAGGGGTGGAGAAGGAAAATCTTGTCGGAGGACTCGCATATTCTATTGTCGAAAACTATATCCAGAAAGTGGTCCGGAAAAAGCGAATCGGCAACCATATCTTTTTTCAGGGAGGTGTTACCAATAACAAAGCCGTTGTTGCTGCCTTTGAGAAAGTTACCGGTAAAAAGATTATTGTCCCACCCCATTTCGATGTTACCGGGGCAATCGGGGCTGCCATGTTGGCCAGGGATACCGTAAAAGACGGCAGGAAGACACGGTTTAAAGGATTCGATATCAGCAAGATCCCTTATAAAGTAGACAAATTCACCTGCAAAGCTTGTTCAAACCAGTGCGAAATAAGAAGGGTAAGAATAGAAGGTGAGAAAAAACCGCTATACTATGGCGGCAGATGCGAGAAATACGAACTGGATGAACGGAAAGGAAAGGGAAAGGGAATACCCAACCTTTTCGATGAGAGGATGGCAATGCTCATGGGGGATTATACCGAAGAACCTAAAAACGGACGGATTACCATCGGTATTCCCAGGGCACTGGTTCTTTTCTTCCAGCAATTTCCATTCTGGCGTACATTCTTCAGTGAACTGGGATTTCATGTCGTAATTTCACCGGAATCGGATAATCAGCTGATCAAAAAATCTCTGGAAGTCATCGTTGCAGAAACCTGTTTCCCGGTGGAATTGATGCATGGTCATATTATGAACCTTCTTGAGAACAAAGATGTCGACCATGTATTTACCCCGTTCATTATCAATTCGAAAGCTGCACCAGATAATCCGACAAACAACTGCAATTGCCCATGGGTTCAGACTTTCCCTTTCATGATGAAAGCGGCTCTGAACGACGAAAAGCTGATCGGAAAGATGCTGGTACCTACATTGAATTTCAGGTACTTTGGGAAAGTGCTGGATAAGGAACTCTCGGATTATATGCGGGAAAAATTCGGAATATCGAGGAAAAAAACCGTCCAAGCCATACGGGAGGCAGATAAGGTACAGGTTGCTTTTGAACAAGAGCTGTTATTACGCGGGCAGGAGGTGCTCGACAACCTTCCTGAAGATAAGGAAGCATTGGTCCTGCTCGGCAGGTCTTATAATACAGGGGATCCTGCCCTTAACCTGAGCATGGTTGAAAAACTGATTAACCAGGATGTATTGCCTATCCCGATTGATTTTCTGCCATTGGGAAGTGAAAAGATTACCAATGATTATCCCCAGATGTACTGGCCAAACGGGCAGAAAATCCTTGCAGCGGCAAGAATCGTTGCCAGGGATAAAAAATTGCATGCCGTCTATATGGGGAATTTTCGTTGTGGTCCCGATTCCTTCCTTTCCCATTTTGTACATGAGGAGATGGCAGGGAAGCCATATCTTGAAATAGAGATCGATGAACACAGTGCTGATGCAGGAATGATAACCCGTTACGAAGCTTTCCTGGATAGCCTGAGGGGATCAAAAAAGATAAAAGGGAAACAAAAGGAAATCTACAGACCGGGAGTAATGGATTCATCCCCTTCAGCCAGCAGGATGCTCTATTTTCCCTATATGTGTGACGCTGCCTATACCGTCGCTGCTGCAGTCCGGAGCTGCGGTCTGCAATCGGATGTATTACCCATGCAGGATAAGGAAGCCCTCGAGCTGGGCAGGAAATATACCTCCGCACGGGAATGCTTTCCAATGATCTGTACCACTGGGAGCTTCTTGAAGAAATTGATGGAACCGGGAGTGGATCCATCCAAAATCAGCTTCTTCATGCCGGATCATAATGGACCCTGCAGGTTCGGACAATACAACAAATTGCAAAAGATTATTTTTGACCGCCTTGGATATAAGGATGTGAAGATCATTTCTCCGAGCAACGATACGTCGTATGAAGACCTGTCCGGGGGGCATGGGACCAAATTCCGTTTTACAGCATGGAAGGGTTTTGTTGCCGTTGATCTGCTCCGAAAGCTGAAACAGGAAAGGAAACCGTATGAAGTGGTTCCGGGAGAAACAGAACGGGTATACAGGGAAGCCCTGGCTGCTGTGGTTTCATCGGTGGAAAGGGGAGCGAAAGATCTTACCCGGGTACTTCGTGAATACGCCCGGAAATTTAAATTCATCCAGACTACCAATGGCGAAAGGAAACCGGTAGTTGCAGTGGTAGGTGAGATCTTTATGCGGGATAATCCGTTCTGCAGCGCATACCTGGTCGACAGACTGGAGAGATTCGGGGCAGAGACCTTTATCGCACCCTTCTCGGAATGGCTCAGTTATTCAACATACCGGTATACAAGGGATAGCATTTGGAAAGGAGATTTTAAAGGCCTGTTAAAATCGAAAATACAGGATTATTCACAAAATATCTCAGCCAGAAACCTTCATAAGGCAGTTCATGGCCTGTTTGAAGAAGAACGGGATATTACCGTTCGGGAAATGCTGGATAATTGTGATCCCTATATCCACAGGCACTATGATGGCGATCCCGCCCTGAACCTTGGAAGCTCCGTCAGATTAACCGATACAAATATATCAGGGATTGTGAACATCCTCCCGTTTACATGTATGCCGGGGACAGTAGTGGCATCCGTTTCCCATAAGTTTAAACAGGACCACGGGAACCTGCCCTATGAGAGTATCGCGTATGACGGACAGGATGATGCAGCAATAGAATTACGCCTTCAGGCCTTTATGCACCAGGCGAAAGAATACTCCAGAATGAAAGGCTATAATAAACCCGAGTACTGGCATATAAGGGATTAGCTTTTTCGTTGGTCGTTATCCGGTAATGATCCCCGGATCCTGACGCGTTATTCGTAAATCGTCAATAATTGTTTACTTTAACCGATAAACGAAGTTCAATACCGGCTTTGTTGCGTATTGCCGTATGAGGGTATGGATTACAAAACCCTCCAGTCGCTGTGACCTGGCGCGGATCCGTTTCGCAACATTGTTTAGTCAATCTTCACTTTTTTATACCGTACGGTTTACTCTGAGTCGTAGCACGGTATCGTCAGTTGATTCACGATTAACGAACAACGATTTACGATCCGTGTATCGTTCCCGGAAATTGAAAGACGATTAACGAATCAGGAGTTCAGCCGATGAGTTTATAGCCTTTCCCGTGGATATTAATGATACCGATGGATGGATCTTCCTTAAGATATTTTCTCAACTTGGTGATATATACATCCATGCTTCTGGCATTGAAGTAGTTGTCGTCGATCCAGATGGTCCTTAGGGCAAAATTTCGTTCCAGGACCTTGTTTTTATTATTGCATAAGAGTTTCAGCAGTTCGGATTCTTTGGTGGTCAGTTTCTGAACATGATCCCCTCTTGACAATTGCTGTTTCTGGCTGTCGAATATATACTCACCAATGGGATACAGGTCTTTATGGGATTCTCCCATCTCCGGATTTGTTCTTCTGAGGATTGCTTCGATCCTGAACAAAAGTTCCTCCATACTGAACGGTTTGGTAATATAGTCATCGGCACCGATGGTAAATCCTTCCAGGACATCTTCCTTGAGCGACTTGGCAGTCAGGAAAATTATTGGTATATCACTATTGATCAGGCGGATCTCCTTTGCCAGTGTGAAACCGTCCTTGACCGGCATCATGACATCCAGGAGACAGAGATCATAATGTTCCTGAATAAAACCCTTATAAGCCCTGTTACCGTCTGAATATAAACCTGTCTCATATCCCTTAACGCTTAAATATTCCTTCAGGAGGGATCCCAGATTTTCATCATCTTCTGCCAGTAGGATTCTTATCTTATTCATCTTTCGATCCATTATGGGGAATACAGATATCGAAACGGGTACCTTTACCCGGCTGACTATCCACAATAATGGTGCCACTATGCTCATCAATGATCTTCTTCACGTAACTGAGACCCAGGCCAAATCCCTTTACATTATGTATATTTCCGGATGGTACACGATAAAAACGTTCAAATATCCTTTTCAGATCATCCTTTTTTATTCCTATTCCATTATCATCCACAGAAATGATAAACTTTTTTACAGACCTGGTTGTCCGGATTACTATTTCCGGTATAGTGTCACAATACTTGATCGCATTATCCAGCAGATTGGACAAGATATTGGTGAAATGGATTTCATCTACCCTTAGTGTTGACGGATCAGCCTCCAGTTGAAGTTCAATCCGGCCATTCCTGTTTTCCAGCTGCATACTGAAATTTGAAACCACATTCCGGATCAGAGGGTGTATATCGATCTCCTTGATTTTGAGTTTGATTTTCCCCCTGTCAAAAATAGCCATTTGAAGTACTTTTTCCACCTGGTATCCAAGGCGTTTACTCTCATCGTCAATTACCCTGGTGATCTGATCGATATTCTTATCCTTCACTTCAATACTATCATCCTTTAACATCTGTGATGCCAGTGAGATGGTAGAAATCGGAGTTTTGAGTTCATGGGTCATATTGTTTACAAAATCGGTTTTAATTTCTGACAACCTTTTTTGTCGGAATATGATATATAGTGTAACAGCAAAAGTAACAACCAGAAAAAGGGTTAATACGGCAGAAGAAATCCCCATAAATCCCAGGGATTTAAACAAATAATTTTTTTCGTTGGGGAAATAGAGAGTCAGGAAATTCGGATTGTTGACCAGATCGTTCGGGAAAAGAGTTTGTTGGTATACTGCCGATTTCGTGTATGTCTTAAATCCATCGGAGTGAAAAACAAATTCATTTTGGGGACTTTTCCTTACGGCAAATTCATAATTCAGCCGGATGTCTCTTTCATTCAACTCATTGTTAAGCAAATCGTTCAGTAATCGAATGTCAATCCTTTCTTCAATACTGGGATTTACATTTATCATTTTTTTAAGAACATTCTCAACAAAAACGGTTTTGTTGGTAACCTTTCTGGAAAGAGTAGCATAAAGATCTTCTCTGTTGATTATGTGTGTCTCTGAAAATACGCTGGTGTGGAACTCTATCTCGGGATCGATTGAAACATAATCCAATGAATCACTCCATACATCTTCCGACCCGGGAAGATAAAAGCCATTGCCGTCTTTGTCCAGAACGATTGTCTCACCGGCGATATGAATGGCTGCAACGGAACTGTCGCCAGGAACATTTTCTGAGGTGATGATCACTCTTCCCGGAACAGAATCAGGTATGATTTCATGAACAATCCGTTGAAGTGCCTCCTTTTCTTCCAGTTCCTGTATAACAGAAGAGAGTGCTCTATTCACGGATTGACGGAATTGCTGTTCTTTTACCGCTACGGCATTACGTATCCAATATCCCTGGACAGCAATCAGCCCCATTAATCCTGCTGTCATTATCACAGCCAAAATCCATATCAGTTTCCTGCTCATAACAATACAAAGATACATCTACCTTATAAACCATCTGTATTTTTAACAATATTTAACACTCCTTAAGCTTCGTTAACACAACCTGGATTTACCTTTGTCTTATATAATTCCTGATAAATACAAACTAAAAAACTCCTTATGAAGACAGTAAAACTTAAAACAGAATTAATCCTGGCGGCAATTTTCTTCTTCAGTAGTGTACTTGCTTTCACACAGGAAAAAGATAAAACAAAAGTTCACCTGAAAGTAAAGAAAGATGAAGTTGTGACCCTGGATACCACATTTTATATAAAGTCGGGATCCGAAAGCGATGAATTGAAGAATCTAATCAGTGAATTTGCTGAAATTGAAGATCTTGATCTTTATAGAATTGATGAACATGGCCACTTTTACCTCGATTCCGGGATGAAGAAGGTGGACTCGGATTCCATTAAAACCATTGTATTGACGGTCGACGATGATGAATTTATGGATATTGAAATTGAAGAGGAGGATGGAAAATATGTAACCGTTAAGAGAAAGATCAGGTCGGGAACGGGAGAGAAAGCCGTGGCATATTCCTATTCAAAGGGTGGTAGTGTTTTGATATCCAAAGGGGTAGCTGTTGTTATCGATACCCTTGATACGGGAGATGAAGAATGTACCAAACAAATCAGAATCACGATCGATTCAGGGAGTACAGGATCCGACCATGTTTGGGTGAGCGGGAGCGGAGATCATGATCATCATATTATTGTAAAACCGGGAAAAGACGATAAGAAAATATTTACGATCGTATCCGGTAAAG